>CAVYXA010000006.1:0-125053 GCA_963772365.1 uncultured Verrucomicrobiae bacterium | reverse complement strand
TGCCTGGGCCGATTCGACCACATGTGAAAACGCAATCGGTCGGGCCGAACCGGTCTCGATCTGGCGCAATTTACGCGCAATCGGCTCGGCTTCTTTGGCGATTATCAGAAGCTCGGCTCGGATCGATTTTCCCACGCGAAACTTTCGCCGAAAAGCTCGTGACTTCAAAACTGGCTCGCGAAACGAGCCGTCATCCTGAGCGGAGTGAAGGATCTCGTAACATTCTCGCGAGGGCCCGGCGGCCAAATAAATGATCTGAGATGTTTCGCTTCGCTCAACATGACACAGATAAAGCGCAATCCACCACTCTCATCCGAGCGCTGGGGCCGCTCGACGCGACCATGATCGTGATGGGCTCGATGATCGGTTCGGGCATTTTCATCACCTCGGCGGAATCGGCGCGATTGATCGGCGCGCCCGGCTGGTTGCTTCTGGCCTGGGCGGTGGCCGGACTGATGACAATTACGGGCGCGCTTTGTTGTTCGGAGTTGGCGACGATGATGCCGCGCGCCGGCGGCGTTTACGTTTTTCTTGCGCGAAGCCTACGGACCGGCGGTCGGTTTTCTTTTTGGCTGGACTTTGTTTCTCGTCATCCAGACGGGAACGATCGCAGCGGTGGCGATTGCGTTTGCAAAATTCCTCGGCGTTTTCATTTCAGCAGTCGGGCCGGAGAATTATTTGGTCCAGCCGATCTCGTTAGGCAGTCATTACGCGATCAGTTTATCCACCGAACAAACCGTTGCCATCGCGCTGATCGTATTGCTCACCTGGACGAACACGCGCGGGCTCGAGATCGGCAAGATTGTCCAAAACACATTCACGTTTGCAAAGACGGCGGCATTGGCGGGCGTCGTGGTGATTGGATTATCGCTGGGCTGGAGTGCGAGCAGCGCCGCGCGTTCCGCATCGTGGTGGAATTCCTGGGCCAACGGCTGGAGCCCGCAGATCGCTCAGCCTGGTTTCGGTTGCCGGCGGATTGGCGCTGGCGCTGTTGTTTGGCAAGGCAATGGTCGGCCCGCTCTTTGCCCAAACCGCATGGACCAATGTGACGTTTATCGGCAGCGAAGTGCGCGATCCCGGCCGCAATCTTGCCCGCGCGTTGCTCGCGGGCTGCGGGATCGTGGTGGTTTTGTATGTGCTGGCCAATCTCGCTTACGTCGCCGTTCTGCCATTTTCCGGAATCCAACATGCGCCGCAAAATCGAGTCGCAGTGGCGGTGCATGAGAGCCGTCTTTGGCAATCCGGGCGCGATGTGCATGGCGGCGGCCATCATGATTTCGACTTTCGGTTGCAACAATGGCCTGATCCTCGCCGGAGCCCGCGTCTATTACGCGATGGCGCGCGACCGCTTGTTCTTCCGGCGAGTTGCCACGACGAATGCGCAGCATGTGCCAGCGGCAGCGCTTGTGGCGCAGGGAATTTGGACAGTGTTTCTGACTCTGCCGCGCACGCAGGTAACAAATGCGAGCGACCGGGGCAGTCAGTTACGGAAATGTCTATACTCAACTGCTCGAGTACATCGTTTCGGCCGACCTGCTGTTTTATTTCTTGCTCGTCGCGGCAGTCATTGTTCTCCGGAAAAAATCTCCCTCTGCCGAGCGGCCGTATCGCACCTGGGGTTATCCGATCGTGCCGATCGTGTCGATGCTGCTGGCCGGAGTTTTGATTATCGATCTTGCCTGGCTGGCGCCGGCAACTTCTGGAATCGGGATCGCGATTGTCCTGACGGGTTTGCCCGTTTACGCCGCGTGGCGGAAGAAAAGCGAAAGTTGAAAATCTGCGAACCAATTGTCCGCGGAAACTGTAGCGTCCGCTGTCCTCAGCGGATTCTGTTTGTGGTGTCAGGGAGGACTGCGCTCAGGAGAGCGCAGGCTGCAACACTCTGCCGTGTTACCGGAGCCACGCTTCGCGGGCGCCCGAACCGTCGTACACTAAACCGCAAAACTCTCGCCGCAGGAACAATGGGCCACGGCATTGGGATTGGTGACCTTGAATCCACCCTTCTGTAAATCCTCGCTGTAATCGAGCACCGAGCCGCTGACGAAGAGCGCGCTCTTAGGATCGACAACCAATTTCACATTCGAAGTGGGAACCATGATGTCGCGTTCCTTCGGGCCATCGACCAGATCCATCGTGTATTGCAATCCAGAGCAACCACCCCCGACCACCGCCAGCCGCAGCGCGCCATCAGGTTTGCCCTTTTCTTCCAATAATGCGGCCAGCTTCTGCGCCGCTATCTCGGTGACGCGGATCAAGCGTTCGTTGCCGATCTTGTAATTAGTTGCCGATGTTTCCGTTGTCATTCCAATGAAAAAGAAAGATAAATCAGGAAACCAGGAAAGCAGGAAGTTCCAGATCGTTTCCTGCCTTCCTGCTTTCTTGATTCAAAATATTTTCCTCCGAGATTTTTTTAATTTCCGTAAAGGATGAGACGTGCGCGAATTTTTCCCGCAATCGTTTCGCTTCCGGCATCGACTTCGAGTAAGCCATCAAACGCGATCGCATCGATCGAATTGCCAGTTCTTCATCGCCCCATTCGATTACCGCCAGTTTGCAGTGCCGCAAAATCAACCCCCATCGTTCGGATAATTCGGGCTGGTCGATAACCTCGCCTGTAGACAGATAATGTTTCGTTTGCCGAAAAATCCACGGCGCGCTCATCGCCGCGCGCCCGATCATTGCCCCGGCGATTCCAGTTTCGCGTCGGCGCTTCGCAATCACGCCGGGACTAAAGAGATCGCCATTGCCAATCACCGGAATCGAAACCGCGTCGGCAACCTGCCCAATCGCATTCCAGTCAGCCTCGCCTGAGTAACCTTGTGCGCGCGTGCGACCATGCACGGTGATTGCCATGATTCCGTTATCAGCAAGAATCTTGGCGACGGCCACGGCGTTGATTGAGTTCGCATCCCAGCCGATTCGAATCTTCGCCGTCACCGGAACTGGCGTTATTGCCCGAACGACTGAATCCGCCACCCGCGCCAACGTCGGGCAATCTTTCAACAAAGCCGAGCCGCCGTTTTTGCAAACGACTTTATTGACCGGGCAACCGAAATTGAGATCAACGAAATCAGGCCGGACCCAATCGACCACCTGTCGCGCCGCTTCGGCCATGTGATTGGCGTCCGCGCCGAAAAGCTGGACACCGATCGGCCGCTCAATCTCATCGAACTCGAGATATTCACGCGTGCGTTGATTGCGTCGAAAAATTCCCTCCGCCGAAACAAACTCGGTGGTCAGAATATCCGCGCCATATTCCTTGCAAAGTTGACGAAAAATCTTGTCCGACACCCCGGCCATGGGCGCGAGAAAAAGCGGGAAGACACGCTGCTGTCGCGGCGCTCTATGAGCGTCGTTATCAAACCAAGGCAAACAGGGATTCACGGCCATATTCTCTCACAGGATCGCCCTTGTCGCATTCTTCGACGCAGTCACCTGGGCATCTGAGCCTGAATGCGCTGAGGACAGCGCACGCTACAGCCCAAAGTCGTTACGCGGCGCTGCGGAGCAATTGCGCGACTTCGTTTTGCACGTGTTCCAGTTCGTCGAGACGCAAGCCCGGGTCCGGCACGATGAACACGTCGCCGGTCGCGCCCTGTTCGTATATCAATACCCGGCCTTTATCCGTTTGTTCCGCCTTGATCTGTTTTAGCACGCGTTTGCGTTCGAGCATCGCCGCCAGCACATAACAGGCATTAGCCGACGAATTTTCGGCAGCGATGAGCCGACGGAAGAGTTGTTCGGCATTTTCCTTGGGCAATGGCTCGGTCGGTTCTGGCAATGGTTCGTAGCGCGTTTTCCAAAAGGAGAACGGTTGAATGTTGTCGTTCCGATTCCGCCACGCTTCCTCTGACAAATCCTCGCGGCGGTAACCGCCGGCATCGTGAAACAGGAGGGTGTAAAAATATTCGCCCGGTTCAAAAGGCCGATGCGTGACAGCGCAGGCATCCGCCCGATGCGTTATGGCCCATTCGTTCGGCAATGGATTCATCGGGCACTATACCGTGCGCGACGCGTCGGAACATAGACTTGTAGTCTGTGCGCCCAGCGGAGTTTCACTCCGCTGAAGGGGCAAGGGCAGCGGGGAAAATCCCCGCTGGCCACACAGGCCAGAGCCCTATGTTCCAAGGAATTCATCGGGTAACGATACGCCGCGTCGCAAAAAGATGAAAGCCGGGCGCCTCACGATTGGAAGCGCGCAGATAAAGCAAATAAAGACCGATCGCGGCGAAGGTGAGATTGGGCGTCCAGGCTGGCGATCCATGGCGAGATGCGATCGCCTTCGCCGAGCGCGAGAAAAAAATGGGTGAGGAAATTCATGGCGAACACCAGAATGACCGCTGCGGCCACGCTTGATAGAATGCCTCGCCGCGAGTAACCGATCCCAAGCGGTGCCGCGATGCAAACCACTACAAGGCATGTCCAAGGCAATGCAAACCGGTATTCCAGATGCGTCCGAAACGGAGCGAGCAAAGTGGAAGGAAAATCAGCGTTCATCGTCAGATATTCGCGCAATTCGGGAACGCCGAGATATTCCGCTCGGGCATTAGCGCTATCGAGACGAAACGGCGTCTCGCTCCAGTGGCTGATTTTCAACGAGGGTTCAATCTCCTCGGAAACAATATTCCCCGTGCGATCATAGTGGACGATTTTCACTCCTTCTAATTCCCAGATCTTTGTTGCCGGCCGATAGATGGCGCGGGCAGCGACATAATTCGTGGTGATGTTATTGTGCGCGTCCTGTTGAAGGACCTGCACGTTATTGAACGTGTTCTCGCCGGTCCGAAAATTTTGAATGAACCATGTTCGCGCATCCGAGCGGTTACGAAAGATCTGGCCGTGAACAATGCTTTCGGGCTTGGATCGAGCTTCATCGATCAATGTTTTGCGCGCGAGCTCGGCGTGCGGCGCGAGCGAATAATTCAACGCCAGCGTTCCTCCTGCGGTTAGAAACCCGATCACGATCAGCGGCAGCAGGACCCGGGGCAAGCTCACGCCGGCGGTGAGCATCGATACGACTTCGTTCGCCCGCGACATCCGCCCCAGCGAAAAGAGCAACGCGAGCAGAAGAGCCACTGGCAGCAAAATAATCAGAACTTCCGGCAGCTGGGTCAGATAATAATTCACGGCAACTCGAAGGCCGACATTTTCATCAAGGAAAGTCGAGATGTTGTCGCTGATATCGAAGATGAGCCAGATCGAGATGAAGCCGGCAATGCAGTAAAAGTAAACCTGCAGAAAATTTCGAACGACATAACGATCCAGCAGCCTCATTGGATCTTCGAATTTCGAATTTCGATTCGCGATTGCAACGCATTTCCGTGGCTGACGGGCCTTCACCTTGTCATCCTGATCCGGAAGCCGCCGGAGAAGGATCTCAAATCATTCGCCTTTAGAGTGAACCGAGCAACACTATCGTCCTGCTCAAGGAATATCATTTCGTTTGGAGAGCTCGCTGATTTCATCCCTTATCCTTCATCCTTGCTCACAGCGGCCTGCCACGCCGGACAGCACAAATATAAACGGCAGCGAGACCGCCGATGCCTGCGCTGGCAAACAGAAGCCGCCACTCCCGGAGATATATAGCCAAAGCCACACCAACAATCGCAGCCCCGACGAGCACCACAGCCAATACCCATAGAATTCCCGTTTCAAAAGGACGAAACGGTTTGGGTCGTAGCATAGTAGAGCGTTCCTGTTACGCGAAGCTAAAAAGGTTAGGCGTGTTGCCCCATTCCTCACCCTTCATCCCTCCTCCGTCATCCTTTCCTCGCCCGCGTGAGCAGATAATCCTGCCGGACGATGTTATCCTCGAAATAGGGTGCGACCAACGCGTCGTATTCGCGGCGAAACTGCGCCAGCCGCGACGGGTCGGACGCGCTTAACGACTCGACCAGTTTCAACATTGGACCAGCGGTGCGCTCGATGTGGTCGCGATAACCTGGCACGCTCAACGCCGGAACCAGCATGCAGGCGCGGTCGAACACGACATCTTTCACCGCGGAGCCGAGCCGCTCCCGCACGATCGCGACATCGCCCCATTGCGGCGGCGGCGGCACCCCCGGCGGCGGTGGCGGCATATAAGTCGCGACCAATCTAAAAGTGCTGCCGATCAACAATTCCGGCGGCCAGGTTGCAAACGCGATCGTGCCGCTAGGCTTCAGCACCCGCAGCATTTCGGCAATGGCAACATCCGGCCGCGGCGCGAACATGTGGCCGAATTGACTCAGCACCACGTCGAAGACGTCATCATCGAACGGTAACGCCTCTGCGTCGCCTTGCTTGAAATCGATTTCCGCTTTGGCGAAGCGCGCATTGTCGCGCGCTCGCTCGAGCAACTCCGGGGTCAGATCGATCGCACGTACGCGTGCGCCGATCCGCGCGGCGGTGATCGCGACCACGCCCGTGCCGCAAGCGACATCGAGCACATCCTGTCCGGCCCGGACCTTCGCGAATTTCACCAAACGCGCCGCTGCGGGCGTGGTCAGCGCCTCCAGCGGCGCGAAATGTTTCCAGCCTTGTCGTTGCGCTTCTTTGAATTTGGCAATTGGGTCTTCGCTCATACGCTATCAATTCCTAGTGTGTTTGAATCGGTCCACGATACACAAGATCACCGTCCTGCATTTCAGGAAAAAGATTTGGCGCCATGTGATGCTGGCCGCGAATGTCAAAAGTTTACGACCTCGGAGTGACCCTCGGACCAGCAGGCCTTGTTAGACGGCGACTTGTTCGAAGGAGACGTGTGGAATGTCCTCCACTCTCCTCTGCGCATGCTCAACCGTGATCCCGCATATCTTACCGTCAGCATCGACATCAAGCAGCGGGAATAGGAATAGGGAATAGGAATAGGGGTCAGGCATCAATTCTTGACAGGATAGAGTTAGGGTAGTAGGGAGGCGAGTGGGGCGCAGTATTGGAATCGAGTCTCCCGGTGCTTTCTATCACGTGATGGCGCGGGGGAATCGCCGGGAAAAGATTTTTGGGGATGAACCAGAAGAGTAGCCAGCCCATGGTAAGGACCTAACTAAGGTTCGACGAAAACATGTTTCGCCTATTTCGGGCTCTGCTTGGGAGGAATGCTCGGTAAGACGAAGGCATCGGATATTGTTTATCAGAACCGCTCGACGGAGGCAACCAAACGTTCGGCAGTCCGCATTCTCTCACGCCATGAATCAGCGCCGACGTTTGCTGATTCAGCGGATTACAAACTCCGGCTGGGCTCACAGATTGAAAATCTATGTTCCAATTATTCGCGTCATCCGCGTAATTCGCGGGCAGCAGTTTATTTTCTGCGTCCGCGATTTGGACAAGCGTGTCATTCTCGGGCAGCGTTAACTCTCATCATGATCGCGCTCAAAGACATGTTGGAGACCGAGTTTGTGGAACGGATCCGGACGTTTTTTGCCGAGAACAGACCGCTGTCCAAGGCGAAGAATTTCGAGTACCGGCCGGTTGCTTCGCCGGACTGGGTGTAGCATCATAGCACGATGAGCACGGCAGAGTTGAAAAACATCATCGACCGGCGCAGCCCGGAGGAGCGCAAATGGATGACTGCTTATTTGCTCGATGAGCTTTTCTCGGTTCCAGAATTACGTCAAACGGTTGAGGAATTGGCGGAACTCGCCCGGCGTCGTGCTGATATAATCGCCGGTCATAATCGGGTGGGCCAACACAAAGCCGAGGCGCATCTGTAACCGCGAAGCTCCGAATTCCAAGCTTCAACATCCAAAAAAACTCCAACATTCAATCTCCAATCTTTGCGATAGTAGAGCTATTGTAGGTTGGGTGATTGAGATTTCTCCGGAGCCAGTGCTTGGAGCTTTCGTCGCGGGTCTTCGCAAGAAATGATTTGAGATCCTTCGACTGCGCTCAGGATGACAGGGAGGCGAAGTTATTTGACGCTTGGACAATCGGGATAATCTCGGGCAGCGTTAACGGTCATCATGATCGCGCTCAAAGACATGTTGGAGAGCGAGTTTGTGGAACGTATTCGTGGGTTTTTCTCCGAGGACGGACCGTTGTCCAAGGCGAAGAATTTTGAATATCGGCCGCAGCAGCAAGAGATGGCGGTGGCGGTGGCCCGGGCCTTGCAGGAAGATCGACATCTGGTGGTGGAAGCGGGCACGGGAGTGGGGAAATCGCTCGCTTATCTGGTGCCGGCGGTTCTTTTTGCCATCGAGCAAAAGAAGAAAGCGATCATTTCCACGCACACCATCAATCTTCAGGAACAACTCCTGAACAAAGACATCCCGATATTGAAAAAGATTTTGCCTGTCGAGTTCGATGCTGCCCTGGTGAAAGGACGCCAAAATTATATTTGTCCGCGCCGGTTGCAACGCGCGATTCAGCAGGCGAACGAACTGTTTACCGGTCCGGAACAAAACGAACTGAACCGGCTGGCGGAATGGGCCGGAACCACTCGCGACGGAACGTTGAGCGATCTAGCCGTCGAACCCGATCCGAAAGTCTGGGCACAAGTTTGCAGCGAGCCGCACATCTGCACGACGAAAACGTGCGGACAGGATCCGCGCTGTTTCTATCAACAAGCCCGGAAACGTTTGCTCGCGGCGGACGTGCTTGTCATCAATCACACGTTGTTGTTCATGCTTCTGGGCGGTCCGGACGAACAGGAAGATCGCGAGAGCGGTTTTCTGTTTCCAAATGATTTCCTAATCCTGGATGAGGCCCACACGGTCGAGCAAGTCGCCACGCGCCAAATCGGGATCGGGATTTCCCAATACGGATTAAGATCGACAATCCAGCGGCTCTACAATGCCCGGACGAAAAAAGGGTTGTTCACAGTTTTGCGCGACGCCGAAGGCGTGCGGCTCGCGGCCGAGCTTGTCGATGATGCTGAAAAATTCTTCGCGGCGGTTGAATCGAAATCAGATTTTCGCAAAGGCCGCGAGTTTCGCATTCGCGATGTCGATCTTGTTCCCGATACGATCACAGGCCGCTTAACGGCGTTGCAGGCGCGCATCGCCGATGTGGTGAAACGCGCCAATGACGAATTCCTGAAAGCGGAGTTGCAGGAATACGGCCGGCGCATTCGCGATGCCCGGGTCGGCATTTCAGTTTTTCTGGAGCAAAGCGCCCGCGAACACGTTTACTGGGTCGAGCGGACCGGAAAGACAGCGCAGTTTCTCACCCTCAACGCCGCCCCCATCGACATCGCGCCTGTGCTGCGCCGGATGCTCTTTCGGGAAAATTGTTCCTGCATCATGACCAGCGCGACCCTGGCGGTCGGGCAGTCGAACCTTGGTTATTTTCGAAATCGAATCGGGGCCGATGAAGCGCAGGCGATGCTTCTCGGCAGTCCGTTCGATTTTCGAAAACAGATGAAAATCTTCATCGTGAAAAAAATGCCGGACCCGCGCGACGTCACTTATGAAGAAGCGCTCGAGCACTGGATTGCGCATTTTGTAGAGGAAACCGAAGGGCGCGCGTTTGTTCTATTCACCAGTTATCGCGGGATGCAGCAGGTGTCCGGGCAAATGCGCGATTTCTTTTCAGAGAAAAGATTCAAACTGCTCGTCCAAGGCGAAGGCACGCCGCGCGGCCTATTGCTGGAGCAATTCAAGACGGTGCCGCGGAGTGTCCTCTTTGGCACCGACAGTTTCTGGATGGGCGTCGATGTGCCGGGCGAAGCGTTGTCTAATGTGATTATCACTCGCCTGCCTTTTGCGGTGCCGGACCATCCACTGATCGAGGCGAAGCTGGAACTTATCGAGGTGCGCGGCGGCGATCCGTTCATTGAATACTCCCTGCCGGAGGCGATCCTGAAGCTGCGGCAGGGCGTGGGACGATTGATTCGGACAAAAAGCGATAGCGGGATCATCGTGATCCTCGACAATCGCATCATTACCAAACCTTACGGTCGCGCATTTTTGAGCGCGTTGCCGGATTGCCCGGTCAAAGTGATCTGAAAATGAAACAGTTTGTCTGGGTAATCATTGTTGGGCTGGCTGCATTCGTGATTGGCATTGCGTTTGGGCATTATTTGCTGCCGCAGTCCAGGCCGGTGGTGAAAGCGGAAGTTCATCCCAAATCGCATGAACCAATCCCAGTAGCGACACCGATCGCCTCGCAGCGCGCAACATCGAAAGCGGCAGCCGTTTCATCGACGAGCAAGACCACGTCTAGCCAGGAGATCATCGCAGGTTTGCAGCATGCATTGTCGAGTTGGGGAAACCGGCGCACTTATGTCGAGCTCGCCAAATGGATTGACCTGGTCGACGCAAACAATGTGCGCGATGTCGTCGCGTTCGCTGAATCTCTCTCAAAACCGCAGGAAAAAAACACAGTGCTTCCGTTGTTGATCGGGCGCTGGGCAGAGTTCGACCCGCGGGCCGCGGTTGAATACGCCCAGAACAAGTCTGGTAAGATCTATCGTAATTCTGAGCTAATGAACGCAGTGAGTGGCTGGGCCCAATACGACATGGCCGGCGCGACGAATTGGGTCATGCAGTTACCGCCCGGTCCAGAACGCGACCAGGTGATGCAAAGTCTGGTCGCAGAAATGGCAGAGCAAAATCCGCAATCCGCCCTGACCCTGTTGCAGTCTCTTCCACCAAGCCAAAGCCGGGAAAGTCTTTACTTTCCAATCTTCAGTCGTTGGGCGTCAAATGATCCAGCCGCCGCGGCGGAAGCAGCGGCGCAAATGCCAGCTGGCATGAGTCGAGACCGCGCCTTTCAGGCGATTGGGTATGCATGGGCATCTCAGGATCCGGAAGGAGCTTTTGCATGGGCAAACAATCTCCCGCCCGGGCAAAGCCGGGACTCAGTCTTGATGAGTGTGTTCGCCAATTGGGCGAGAAAAGATCCACTAAGCGCTGCCGCGAGTGTCGACACATTGCGTAGCGGGCCGATGCGCGATCAGGCGATTGCCAGTATTGGTCGGGAATGGGCAAGCTCCGATCCGCATGCCGCGCTAGCCTGGGCACAGGGTTTGCCTACCGAATCCGGAGCGAACGCCATGCGCGCAATTATACAAGTGTGGGCCCAGTCGGATCCCAACGCGGCGGCTGAATATGTGCAAACTCTGCCGCCGGGGAAGACGCAGGATGAATCGATTCAGGCGATCGCTGCGCGAATGGCGCTCACGGATGCACAAAGCGCCATTTCCTGGGTACAAAAGCTTCCGCAGAGTCCGGCTCGGCAAAATGCGCTCAACACGATCGTTTCTGTCTGGGCTGCCAGCGAACCGCGAGCTGCTGCCGATTTCGTATTGCAACAATCCAGTGGTGAGCAGAGCAACGATCTGCTCCAGAGAATTACCCGCCAATGGGCAAGTGTTGATCCGAATGGGGCCCTGCAATGGACGCAGAATTTGAACAACAGCACGCGCGATATCGCGCTCCCCGGGATCATTGAAGCCATGGCGAAAAGCGATCCGACAAGAGCGGCGGGATTGATAGCGCAAATTTCATCCGAGGAGGCGAGGGCGGAAGCGGCGGGATCGATCATGTCGCAGTGGAGCGCACAGAGTCCACAAGACGCGGGACGTTGGGCGCAAGCACTTCCTGAGGGCCGGGCTCGCGAGCAGGCGTTTCAAACTTTGATCAATCGCTGGTCGCAAACCGATCCGGCAGCAGCGGCGACGTGGCTCGGCAGTTTACCATCCGGGACGTCGCGAGATATGGCGGTAAGCAGTTTTGTTAGCCGTATTGCGGGAAGTGATCCGCAAACGGCGGCGCAGTGGGCAGTCTCCATCGGTAACGAATCGGTTCGCGATAGCCAACTGGAAACGATCGTTGGCAGCTGGCTCAAGAATGACCCCGGCAGCGCAAGAGCGTGGATCAGCGCCTCCCCGTTGCCCGATCAGATAAAATCAAAACTGCTCACTCGTTAGGACAATTTCGGTCTGCCTCCGCATCTTGTTCCAAGAATGCGCCGAGAAATCAATCGGGATATTGCTAAAGTTCCTTCAGCGCCTGGCGCGCTTGCTCGACATCGGATGGCCGCAGGACGATGAGGCCTTCGCGGTGACCTCTCGGCCGTGGCGGTGTAGGCGTATTCGATGTTGATCTTCAACTCTGGCCAGGCGGTCGGCGATTCTTGCCAGCACTCCCGGCTGTTAGCCGTGTCGATCAATAGAACTTCATTTTCCATCGCCAGCACGCCCGCGCTCGCCCAAAAGCATGAGTGCCTTCGTCGGATCGCTCACCACCATTCGCACAACCGAATGATCGACCGAATCGGAGATCGTGAGCGCGTGAATGTTGATCCCAGCATCGCCCAGCGAGTCGCACACGCGGGCCAGCGCGCCGGGACGATTACTGAGAAACACTGCGAGCTGAGTGGCCGTTTCCATCGAGAAATTCGATGTGAGTTCATGGCAACGTCCAGACTGATGCCGAAGGCGGTCTGTGACAACGGGAAATCTTGGTGAGTCGAAGTCTCGTCAGATCGCTGCATCAGTTAGACCATTAAGTTTTAACCCAGATCGCCAAACGAGATTCTCACGAATTTCGCCATTGTCGATCCAAACTGTGACCCCTCCGGATCCGTGTTTCATCCGTGTCGAGCCGTGGCCGCACATCGGTTTCTCACCGCCTGCGGTATTGTTATTGCCAACATCATCGGCACCGGCGTTTTCACGAGCCTCGGGTTTCAACTGGCCGATATCCGCTCGGGTTTGCGCTGCTGATGCTTTGGATCGTGGGCGGCATCGCGGCATTATGTGGCGCACTGTGCTATGGCGAGCTGAGCGCCGCGCTTCCACGCTCCGGCGGCGAATATCATTTTCTCTCCCGCATTTATCATCCGGCTCTTGGGTTCATGGCAGGAATCATCTCCGCGACCGTTGGTTTTGGCTGCGCCGATCGCGCTCGCTGCCATTGCTTTCGGCAAATATTTTCAGGGCGTTTTCAACGCCGGCTCGCCGATGCTGTTTTCCATCGCTGTCGTCTGGATCGTGGCCCTGTTTCATTTTTCGAATCTGCGCGCAGGCAGCGCAGTTTCAAAATCTCTGGACGATCGTGAAATTGCTTTTGATCGTGGCGCTCATTGTTGCCGGATTTCGTCGTGGAACCGAAACAGCCGATTACGTTTTTGCCGCAAGCGGGCGATGCAGTGTCGATCTTCGCCGGCCCATTCGCCGTCGCGCTGGTTTACGTCATGTATTCCTACTCCGGTTGGAATGCTTCCAGCTATATCACAGGCGAAATCCGGCAGCCGGAGAAAAATGTGCCGCGCTCGCTGTTTTTCGGCACGCTCGTGGTCGTTGCAATCTATACGGCATTGAACGCCGACTTTTCTCCTGGCCGCGCCGCGGAACGAAATGAGCGGCCAGCTCGAAGTGGCTCTCATTGCGGGCAAACACATTTTCGGCGAGAACGGCGGACGCGTAGTTGGCGGGATCATTTGTCTTGGTCTGGTCTCGGCGATCAGCTCGATGACATGGCTCGGCCCGCGCGTTACCATGTCGATGGGCGAAGACCATTCCGGTCTGCGTTTGCTGGCCCGCAAAAATCTCCACGGAGTGCCGACTAATGCCGCCCTGCTTCAGCTGGCTTGGTGAATTTTTTTTTCTCAAAAACTTTCAGGCCATCGTAATTTATATTCAATACAATCTGTTGCTCTGCGCGCTCCTGACGGTGCTCGGCGTCATCGTTTTGCGTTGGACACATCCCGATCTCCCGCGCCCTTACCGGGTTTGGGCCTATCCATTGCCACCGCTAATTTTTGCCGGCATCACTATTTGGATGATGATCTATCTCTTGCAGTCTAACCCAATTGAATCATTGTCCGGGCATAGGCACGATGGTCGCGGAGTTGCTACTTTACTGTTTTGCCGGGACGCGGCATCGAAAAAGGGGTCCATGAAAACTTTTCTTTGCCTTCTTATTTGCGGCTCGCCCTGTCGATCCTGGCCAGCTCGGCCGAGCCCGCAACACCAGTAATCAGCCGCCACGCAGCTCCGCCCGCGCCCCGTTCAACAGCCCCGCCTCCGCCGCCTAACGATACGGCACGATTTCTAGCCGGAATACCGGTTCGGAAAGACTCGCCGCTTGCGCCACTAATGGATGATCCGGCCTGGCAGGAGCACTCGGCCTTTTTTGAGAAAGCGTTTGCCAAGCTGAACACCCGGCAACTCAATAAATTGCATATCTGGCAGGCGGACTTATTTGCCAGAGTCGCTCCAGCCGATCCCTGTGGCGTACTACATGTTTAGCGGGCCCGATTTTCTTTATGTCGATCAATTCTTTCCCAAAGCCTCGGTTTACATCCTTTGCGGCAAGGAATCGATGGGGCCGCCGCCCGATCCGTTGCGAATCCAGGACCTGCGAGGAGCCTTCTACAATCTGGAGAACGCGATGAATTCCTCGCTTCGCTACAGCTTTTTTATCACCAAAGAGATGAAGATCGATTTCGAAGCAACAACAGCTCAATGGAACGCTGCCGATCATTTATGTCTTCCTCGCCCGGGCCGGCAAGAACATCGAGGAAGTGAACTTCGGCTCGCTCGATACGAGCGGCGCGTTTCGCGAAGCCCCGCCGGGCCGCGGCGGAACGCCCGGTGTCCGCATCAACTATACCGACAGTCGCTCCAGGCAACACCAAACGCTCTATTCTATTTTACGACCGATATCTCCGATGGCGGCATCGCGTCGAATCCCGGCTTTATGAAATTCTGCGACCAACACGGATGGGCGCGAGTCTGCTGAAATCCTCCTCGTATCTGATGTTTGGCAGCGATTTTTCCCGGGTCCGCGATTTCGTTCTCAATCACAGCAGGATGATCGTGCAGGATGATGCCGGAATTCCACTAAGCGACTTCAATCGCGACAAATGGAGCATTCGAGTTTTTGGCAATTACGTTGGGCCGATCGACATCTTTAAACAATACTACCAGCCGAAACTTGAAAGAACTTTTCCAAGCCAGTAATCCACCGCCGCTCTCTTCAACTACGGCTACCGTTGGAATTATAAACAAAGCCATCTCATCGTGGCCACGCGGTTTTGATCTGTTCTTCCAGACTCTTGTCATGTTGAGCGAAGCGAAACATCTCTAATCATTTCTTTACAACGAGCGTAGGAGAAATAGCGAGAGATCCTTCGCTTCGCTCAGAATGACATAGTCTTTTTCAGGCTGCCGATGATCTTCACCAATGCGCGATTGATCTTTCCTGATGGAATTCGGGACGGGCTCGAGCTTGCCGTTAGGGAAGGAAAAATCACGGCAGTTGGCGAAAGAACCGGCGCAAAGGATGAAGAAATTGTCGATCTTGCAGGGAATTATCTCGCGCCGGGCTTTGTCGATCTTCACGTCCACGGGGGTATGGGGCGTGACACGATGGAAGGATCGATCGAATCGTTTCAGGCCATCTGTGATTATCACGCCAGCGGCGGCACGACCTCGCTTCTGCTTACGACCGCGAGCGCGCCGCTCGATGCAATTATCGGTGTTCTCAAAACTCTGCGTAAATCGTGCGGCAGCAACAATCAGTTTGCAGGCGTTCACGTTGAAGGTCCGTTCGTCTCAAGAATAAAACGCGGCGCTCAACGAGAAGAATTCATCCAGAATCCAACGGCTGACGCTGTTGCCCGATTGCTCGAATGCAGCGACGTGGTCAGACGGATCACACTCGCGCCGGAATTGCCGGGAGCCCTAGGCGCGATCCAACGGTTTCACGCAAATGGCATCAGCGTCAGCGGCGGCCACAGCGACGCGTGGGACGAAGAAGCACGCGCGGCGTTCGATCGTGGCATGCGCAGCGTCACCCACACCTTCAATTGCATGTCGAGCGCGCGTCGCCGCGGCATTTATCGTGTCGCCGGTTTGCTCGAATTCGCTCTGGGTGAGCCCCAGATAAATTGCGAACTGATCGCGGACGGTCACCACGTTTCAGCCACGCTGATGAAGATGCTTTACCGGGCGAAGGGTGCTTCGGGAATTTCACTCGTGACAGATGCGACCGCAGGCGCCGGCTTGCCAGATGGATCGCCCTTCTCCCTTTATGGAATCGACTGCATAGTGGAAAATGGCGTTTGTTTGCTGGCCGATCGATCAGCTTTGGCCGGCAGCGCTTCGCGCATGATCGATCTGATTCGAACAATGGTTCACGATGTCGATGTTCCACTGCACGAAGCCGTCGCAATGGCGAGCCTGAATCCTGCGAATGCGATCGGGTTGAAAACCAAGGGGCGGATCGCCGTCGGGGCAGACGCGGATTTGGTTGTGTTGTCACCGGAATTGGAGGTCATACGCACGTTCCTAGCCGGAAAAGCAAATTTCGATTTGAGACCAGGCGTGCTGTGAAAGAATCAAAGCAAACCACCGATCGCTACACTCTGGCCGATCTCGAACACTGGAAAAAAGTTACGAAAGATGTCGATCCTCCGATTCGCCTCGGCGTGTTCGGAGATCCTGTGGCTCATTCTCTCTCGCCGCAAATGCAAAACGCCGCTCTGCAAGCATGCGCGATCGAGATGCAATATGCGCGCTTTCACATTCGGCCGAACGAATTGAGATCGGCGTTGCTATTTCTGCGCGGACTCGATTTTCTGGGCATCAATTTGACTGTTCCCCACAAGGTCGCGGCCCTCGGTTCTATGGATCACTTGGATGAAAACGCTAAAAAAATCGGAGCCGTGAATTCCGTGAAGATCGACAACGGCAAGCTTCACGGATTCAACACGGACGATCGCGGTTTTTCCCGCGCAATTCGGGACGAATTCTTTGTCGATCTTCGCGATCTTCGCGTGATGGTGCTTGGTGCAGGCGGAGCGGCGCGCGCCATTGCCATGCAATGTGCCAGGGAAGATTGCGAACGCCTCGTCGTTGCCAACCGCACTTTCGAAAAAGCGAAAAAGCTGACGGACGAATTGCATGATTTCTTTGCCGCACCGCGAGTCTTAGGCCCGGTGGCGCGGCTTCAGGCAATCCCGTGGGAAGAAAGCGCGTTTCGATTTCAAATTGCCAATGTCGATCTGATCGTTAACGCAACGCCGGTTGGACTGAATCGCTCCGATCCATCGCCAATTCCGGCCCGTCTGCTGGCGCCGCATCTGATGATTTACGACACGATTTACACGAGCGAACAAATGCCACTTGTTTCGGCTGCCATCGAGGCCGGCGCGCGCGGAGCAAATGGCTTGTCGATGTTATTACATCAGGGCGCGCTCTCCTTCGAAATTTGGTTCGGAAGAGAAGCGCCGCTCGAAGCAATGCGCAAAGCGCTTACTTCTTGATCTCCAGATACGTGCGGCTCTGCACGTCGTTCGTCCCGGGCTTCAACGCTTCGATGCGCATCTGTTTCAGAAACCAGCGGCCATCGATTTTTTGTCCGGACACAACTTCGAATCGTTTCACCAGCCGCCCTTTCGGATCATAACCTTCGAGTCGCATCAGGGCACCACTTCCTTCATCAACCCAGAGTAAAACGTTCGAGTATTGCGAATCGCGAGAAGGTGCGCTCAATCGTAGCTTCCAGCATCTCCGCCCGCGGAGCGTTTCTTCGCCCAGCAAAACGCCATCGGGCCAGTAAAGAAATTTCAGGGCCAAGTCTCCGTAGGTCACATCGGTGCCACGTATCTTCTTGTCCAGCTTCGAATCCGCGAATTTTTCTGTCCGGGTATCGAAGATCTCGTCGAGGCGCGCGCCTTTTTCGCCGAGCCTCAGTTGTACAACTTCGTCAGGGTTCGTGAACGAATAGCGAATGAGTGGCCCGGTTTGAGTAAGGCGAAACGGGATCACCTTTTCTTCCTGTCGAAGTTGCCCTTCCAAGTCCATTCGCTGTTGCGATTCCTGCATTCTGACCATCGAGAGAATTTCCTGCGCGGAAGCAGCACCGTGGGCATGGATTGCGGTCGCAGCAAAAAGGGCAAGCATTAGGAAAAAACGCATGACTGTCATATGCGGATTAGATGGAGCATTAACGCCCCGTCATTCCGAGCGCAGTCGAGGAATCCCGTGATGCAAGCTAAAGGTGAGGCATCGGCATCCCTCGACTTCGCCCGGGATGACTGTTTGTTTAACGTTTTGTCGATGTAACCAATCATTTATCGTCAACGGCTAACGTGGACCAAAATCTGTTTTATCTCATTAACCAGAAATGGACGAATCCCGCCCTCGACTTGTTCATGGCCGCGCTGAGCGACAGCACGCTCTGGCAGCCGTTGCTTATCATTCTCGCGCTGGGCGCAGTGCTCTTTGGCGGCTTCAAATCCAGGGCCTGCGCCTTTTGCATCCTTTTGACGTTGCTCATTGTTACTCAGGTTACCAGTAGATTGAAATCTGCCATCGATCGACATCGTCCCAAACAGGTGGAAAGCGTTCGGCTGGTTGAATTGCAAAGGGCGACTCCGAAATTTCTAACGCTGTTTAAAAAACCGACGGTTCGGTTCTCCGATATGACCGATCGCAATCGCTCCGGTCCATCGTTTCCCTCCGGTCATGTCGCCAACAACACCGTGGCCGCTATCTGTCTGACACTTTTTTATCGCAGACGCGGCTCGCTTTATTGGCTTGTTGCCGCGGCGATAGGTTATTCGCGGATTTATCTGGGAGCACATTGGCCGAGCGATGTGACCGCCACCTTCTTTCTAGCTACGGGCGAAACCCTGATTATTCTCGCGTTTCTCGAACTCATCTGGCGGATCACTGCAAAAAAGCTCATGCCCCAATTCTTTGCGCGTCATCCCAGCTTGATACGCGATTTGAGATGATCGACTCCGAGACGATCCCCTCACCTCCGGCCGCTGCCGCAATGGTAGTATGAGTTAAGCGTTACATCCAGCCTTTGTCATTCTGAGCGCAGCGAAGAATCTCCAATCATTTGAAACTACGGGTGGCCAAGAGCAATAGTCGGAGATGTTTCGCTTCGCTCAACATGACAGGCTGAAGCATGCAAGATGGCTAAAAACCTAGAGGAGGACACAAAGCGCGAGATGAGGATCGATACCACGCGGGCCGTCTGGCTCTTCATTCTAGCATTGACCGTGATTCGATTGTCGATGCTCTGGACCAGCGACCTGGAATTTGACGAGGCTCATTACTGGATGTGGTCGCAGCGGCTGGCACCGGCTTATTTCAGCAAAGGACCTGGCGTCGCTTTCGCCATTCGCGCCAGCACGGCAATCTTCGGCTCGAATGAATTCGGTGTCCGTTTTTTCAGTCCGATCCTCGCGGCGGGAACGAGTTTGATTTTATTTTATTTTGCCCGGCGTTTGTTCACCAGCACCGCAGGAATGTGGGCCGTAATCGCACTCAATGTAACTCCGATTTTCAACATCGGTTCTTTCCTTATCACGATCGACCCATTGTCGATCTTTTTCTGGCTCGCGGCGATGTTCACGTTCTGGCTCGCGCTCGAACAAAGCCCGCGCTTTTCCTGGTTCTGGCCGATCACCGGTTTGTTGATCGGGCTGGGATTTCTATGCAAGTACACCAACGCATTAGAATTGGTTTCGGTGATCCTGGTGCTTGTGCTGGCACCCCGCCTTCGGCAGGAATTTATCCGGCCTGGATTTTATCTTTTGGTCGGTATCTTCGCTCTTTGCACCGTGCCGCCGATTGTCTGGAACGCGCAACACGCCTGGATCACTCTTGCTCATCTGCGTTCGCGTGGTGGAATCGAAACGGGTTTCGGTATTCACCCCGTCGAGCTGCTGAAATTTTTGGGCGAACATTTTCTGGCCTACTCGCCACTCCTTTGTCTCGCTCTCGCCTGGGGTGTGATCGCAAGCTGGCGCCGGATCAATCAGCAATTCAAAGTGCTTTTCCTTTTTTGGTTCGGTTTGCCAGTGTTCTTTTTCTATTTCGTCCTTTCCTTAAACCAGGCAGCGGCGCCGAATTGGGACGCGCTCGCGATGTTCGGATTCGGATTGCTGGCGATTTATTTCTGGCGAGAACGGCTGGAAACGCATCTGGTATGGCGGATTTGCGGCGGCATAGCTTTATTGCTGGGGCTGCTCATGAGTATCCTTGGCGCTCGATACGGATCTGTTGCGTAGCGCGGGCATCCAGCCCTGGCGTCGCGATCCGAGCGATCGGATGCGCGGTTGGAAATCCGCCACGCGCGCCATCGAACAGATGCGGCAGGATTTGGAGACAAAGCTGGGCGAGAAATTGTTTCTCATCGCCGATGCCCGCGATCGGGCCTCGGAAATTTCATTTTATCTTCGCGACAAACGTCCGGCCCAACCGGGGCACCCGCCGGTTTACATCCCGGAAACGCAAGACCTGGTGAATCAATTTTCGTTTTGGCCGCGCTATGATGAATTCGTCGAAATAAAACCCGGGACGCTGTTGCCGGAACGCGAAGTTTATACCGAAGAGAACGGCGTGAACCTTTTCGTTGGACGAAGCGCGTTGTTTATCCGTCAGGGCGATAACGAACATCCGCCGCACAATATTCGGGCCGCTTTTCAATCGACGGAACTGGCGGGCACGATTGAAGTGCGCCGCTACGGAGAACCGATGCGCACGTGGAAAGTCTTTCTCTGCCGAAGCTATCGGACACTGCCATTGTGAGACATCATCTTGAATCGATCAACGATCTCCTTGGCCGTAGCGTGCGCTGTCCTCAGCGCATCGTACTGTGGAGACCCGATGCGGTTTCCGCTGAGGACAGCGGACTCTACAACGCGTGGGCTCTTTTGAGATGACTACGACCCAATCCAGAAATTCCCCGGCAATCTCCGTAATCGTGCCCGTTTTCAACGAGGAAGAGAACGTCTCGATCCTGCAAACCGAATTACGGGCGGCCCTCAAAGATGTCGATCACGAAATCATTTTTGTTGATGATGGTTCGAGTGATCACACGGTCGAGCGAATCGAGCCCGCGCCGACATTCGGCTGATTCGCTTTGAAAAGAACACCGGACAAAGCGCTGCCTTATACGCCGGACTACAGACCGCCCGCGGCGCGACCGCGGTCCTAATCGACGGCGACTTGCAAAATGATCCGGCAGACATTCCAAAGCTCATCGCGGAGATTCAGCGCGGCGCTGATCTGGTTTGCGGTTATCGCGTCCGCCGCAAAGACACAGTCGCGAAGCGTCTAACGAGTCGCATCGCGAACGCCGTGCGCAGCCGTTTCGCCAAAGATGGCGTGCGCGATACCGGTTGCACGTTGAAAGCAATGCGTCGCGAATGCATCGGCGCGCTCGTTCCGTTCAAGGGAATGCACCGCTTCATTCCCGCATTAGTGAAAGGCGCTGGTTATCGGCTGGTGGAAGTGCCAGTCAATCATCGCCCACGTCGGTTCGGGCAAAGCAAATATGGACTGGGCAGCCGCGCGCTGCGCGCCACCATCGACATGTTTGGCGTCCGCTGGCTGCTCTCGCGTCGATTAGATTACAAAGTTTGCAACCCGTCAGACAAATGATAGCGCTCTGGCTTCTTGCCCGCAGTTCAAAACACGCTTGTCAACCCAGGCGCTCCCGCTAAGCTTCCCCTCCCGCACCGAAGGGATTCTCATGGCCCTGGCCAACTTACTTTCCGCCGACCAAATCATCCCGGAGATGAAGGCTATCGAGCGTTGGCCGGCGATTGTCGAGCTGATCGATCTGCTGGTGAGCCTCAGCAAGATCAAGGCTCCGGATCGCGATCCGATTCTGGCTGCCCTGAAACAGCGCGAGGAAACGATGAGCACCGGTATAGGATTCGGTATTGCCATTCCGCATTGTTCGTCCGACCGCCTCGAGGAAGTGGTGGCTGCGTTTGGAAGATCGACAAGCGGTATCGAGTTCGATGCGCTCGACAACGCGCCCGTAAAGTTCGTTGTCCTTTTCATTGTCCCGAAAAATCAGTTTCAGACGCATCTGCGCACGCTCGCTTCCATTGCGAAATTCCTTAACGATCGCAGCGTCCGCGATGATCTGGCCAAGGCCGATTCCGCGGAACAAATCTTGTCGATCTTCCGCGCAGGCTCGGAGAAATAGCTGTAGCGGCGCTCTATGAGCGTCGCATGAATTCTCGATCGGCGGTCATAGACCGCCGCTACAGTTCAGTGAATTCAGCGATGGAGACGTTTCAGAGAAGCCTGGCCAAGCGACTAAGCGACGCGCTGGCAAAATCGGGATTTCCAAATGCCGGCGAGTTGACGCAAGCCGCAGACCCGCGCTTTGGCGATTACCAAACCAATGCCGCCATGGTTTTGGCAAAGCAACGCGGTGAAAACCCGAGACAGATTGCATCGAAAATTCTCGACCATCTTGACGTCGCAAACATCAGCGAAACGCCAACAGTCGCTGGCGCTGGTTTCATCAATTTCACATTGCGTCCCGAGGCGATCGCGAAACAAGCGGCCGAACTATCGATCGACGAGCGATTGGGCGTGGCAAGATCGACGTCCTTGAAACGAATCGTCATCGATTTCGGTTCGCCTAACGTGGCCAAGCCGATGCATGTTGGCCACATTCGCAGTCTGGTGCTCGGCGAAGCCTTGGCTCGGATTGCGAATTTTCTCGGCCACGAAGTCATTCGCGACAATCACATCGGCGATTGGGGCACGCAGTTTGGGATGGTGATCTATGGCTGGAAAAATCTGCTGGATCGACAAGCGCTCGAGCGCGATCCGATCGCTGAACTGGTCCGCGTTTACAAGGAGACCAACGAAAAATCGGCGAGCGATCCGGCAGTGCGCCAGGCGTGCCGGCAGGAATTGGTAAAGCTTCAGGCGGGCGACGAGAAGAATTTCGGGATCTGGAAACGTTGCGTCGAACTTTCGATGAAAGATTTTGAGCGGACTTATGCGCTGCTCGACGTCCACTACGACTTCCAGCATGGCGAAAGTTTTTACAATGATCGGCTGCCCGCTGTTGTAAATCGACTGCTGAAGGCGGAAATTGCCGAGATCAGCGAGGGCGCGGTAGTTGTTTTCTTCCAAGACATATCCGAGTTGGCCGACAAGCCGTGCATCATTCGAAAGCGGGACGGCGGATTCAATTATGCCACTACCGATTTGGCTACGATCGATTATCGGATCAACGATTTAAAAGCTGACACAGTCTGGTATGTAGTCGGCGCGCCGCAGAGTTTGCATTTCAAACAAATTTTCGCAATCGCACGGCGCGAAGGTTACACGGCGGATTTTCGGCACATCACGTTTGGCAGCATCCTCGGCGAAGACCGCAAACTAATGAAAACGCGTTCCGGCGAGAACGTGCCGCTGCGCGATGTTCTGGATGAAGCCTGCAATCGCGCCCAAAAAATTGTCGAAGAAAAAAATCCGGACTTAAGCGAAGCGGACAAGATCGACATCGCGCAGAAAATCGGGATCGGCGCGGTCAAGTATGCCGAACTCTCCCAATATCGGATGACCGATTACATTTTTTCGTGGGACAAGATGCTTTCCCTCCACGGAAACACGGCACCCTATTTGCAAAATGCCTATGTGCGGATTCGCTCCATCTTTCGCAAAGCGGGCGAGACGTGGCATCGGCATCCTGCCGATGAAGAGATCGGCTGGAAGCCAATACCACTGCATCTGACAGAAACAGCCGAGACAAATCTGGCGAAGCGTCTCTGTCAGTTTGCCGAAGTTGTTCCACAAGTGCTGAACGATTTTCGACCAAACATCCTCGCGAATTATCTGTTCGAACTGGCCAACGCGTTTCACACGTTTTACGAAGCCTGCCCGGTTCTGAAATCGGAGGAACCGGCTCGCGGCTCGCGCTTGGCGCTTTGTAAACTGACCGGGCGCGTATTGCAGCGCGGACTTGATCTTCTCGGGATTAAAGCACCGGAGAAAATGTAAAACGTCATCCCGAGCGGAGCGCAGCGAAGTCGAGGGATCCCGGAATATTACCGTAAAGCCTTTGCAACGGGATTCCTCGACTTCGCTCGGAATGACGGGAAGTTGCGATGTGACGATGAGATACGCCCGCATTCCAACGTGCACCTACCGGTTGCAATTCAACCGGAAGTTCACCTTCGCTCAAGCGCGGGAGATCGTGCCGTATCTGCACGCGCTCGGGGTGAGTGATGCGTATGCCTCGCCCTATTTCCAGGCGCACCCGAATTCGATGCACGGCTACGACATCACCGATCACAACAAGCTGAATTCGGCGATCGGGTCGCTGGAGGAATACGATGCCTGGGTATCAGAGCTGCACGCCCATTCGATGGGACAACTGCTCGATTTCGTGCCGAATCATATGGGCATTTCCGAACCGCTCAATCAATGGTGGATGGATGTCCTCGAGAACGGCCCTAGCTCGATGTACGCCTCTTACTTCGACATCAACTGGCAACCGGTGAAAACCGACCTGCACGATAAAGTTCTTCTTCCCATTCTGACCGATCAATACGGGCGCGTGCTCGAACGAGGTGAGCTCCAGGTCCACTTCGAGGAGGGAACTTTCTATCTAATGCATAACGAGCGAAGACTGCCGATTGCCCCCGGCACTTATCGATACATTCTGGAAATTGCGCTGCAAAATCTGGCCGAATACAAAGGCGAAGAATTCTACGCCGAACTCCAAAGTATCCTGACCGCGCTAGAATATCTGCCGAAGCGCACCGAGCGCGACCCCGAGCGAATTGCCGAACGTGCGCGGGAAAAGGAGATCATCAAGCGGAGACTGGAACGCCGTTGCGCCGAGGCTTCTCGGGTACAAAAGGCGATCCACAACGCATTGCTTCAGGTCAACGGCAGGCCCGGCGATCCCCGCAGTTTCGATGTTCTGGACGAATTGCTCAATGCTCAAGCCTATCGACTCGCGTTCTGGCGTGTGGCTGCGGAGGAAATCAATTACCGGCGCTTTTTTGACGTCAACGATTTGGCCGCGATTCGAATGGAAGTACCGGAAGTTTTTGAAGCGACTCACCAATTGGTTCTCGAATTGGTTCGATCAAAAGCGGTCACTGGTCTGCGGATCGATCATCCGGACGGACTCTATTTGCCGCAGGAATATTTTGAAAAACTTCAGCGGCGCTGTGCTCAGGCGCTCGCCATGCGAATGCCGAAGAATGGACGAACGATTTACATGGTGCTCGAAAAGATTCTCACTGGCGCCGAGCGGCTGCGGGAAGAATGGCCCGTCCACGGAACGACCGGCTATGACTTTGCCAATCAAGTGGCGCAGTTACTTATCGATTCCTCTGCCGAAACCGCGATCACGAAAACGTTTCACCGGTTCATCGGTCACTCGATGCATTTCGCCCATCTCGCTTACGCCAAGAAGTTGCTGGTGATGAAACTGGCGCTGGCCAACGATGTCGATGTTCTCGGCAACATGGTCGACCGACTTTCCGAACAAAATCGATGGTTTCGCGATTTTACCTGGGAGGCATTGACCCGCGCGGTGCGGGAAACCATCGCCTGCTTTCCAGTTTACCGGACGTATGTCGCGCCCGGTCAGCCGGTGAGCGAACAGGATCGACAAGTGATTGAACGGGCTATCGCCGCTGCCAAACGGCGCAACCCTGCGATGGAAGAATCCATTTTCAATTTTCTGCGCGACATCCTGCTCTTTCGTTTTCCTGAGAATCTCGATGACGCCGCGCGCGAAGCTCACACTCATTTCGTCCTCAAGTTTCAACAAACCACCGGACCAGTGATGGCCAAGGGAGTGGAGGACACCGTGTTTTACATTTTCAACCGGCTCGTAGCGCTCAATGAAGTCGGCGGTGAGCCGCAACAGTTCGGGCTCAGCATCAATGGGTTCCATGAACGCAATTTGGATCGACAACGCAACTGGCCCGCCACGTTGCTGACCACTTCTACGCACGACTCAAAACGCAGCGAAGATGTCCGAGCCCGCATCGCGGCGATTTCGGAGATGTCTGATCTATGGCGTCGATCCTTGCAGCGGTGGCGCTCGGTCAATCGCCGCTGGAAACGGAATGTCGACGAAACGGAAGCGCCCGATGCAAATGAAGAATATCTGCTCTATCAAACTTTGCTCGGGACCTGGCCGCTTCAAATGTCGGGCGAGCCGGAACCCGCCGCGACGGCGGATTACATCGAACGGATTCAGACTTACATGGCCAAAGCGATTCATGAAGCCAAACTGAACACGAGCTGGATTCAGCCTAACGAATCTTGGGATGCCGCCATGCATGATTTCGTCGCCAGAATTCTGGAAGCAACGCCTCGCAACAAATTTCTGCCGCTTTTCTTGCCGATGGCGAGAGAGATTGCGCGGGCTGGCGCAATCAATTCACTCACGCAAACGCTGCTCAAACTCGCGTCACCTGGCGTCCCCGATATTTATCAAGGCACCGAAATCTGGAATCACAGCCTGGTCGATCCCGATAACCGGCGGCCGGTCGATTATCAACGCCGTCGAGCAATGCTCGAATCGTTGAACAAAGCGAAACCGGAGGAACTCATGGAAAATTGGCCGGACGGCCGAATCAAAATGTTCTTGATTCAGCGCGTGCTGCAGTTTCGGCGAAAAAATGTCGATCTCTTTCAGTATGGCGAATATCTGCCGATCCGGGCGACCGGTACATTCGCGGAACTGCTGCGTCAGCTTTGCGCGGAAGTTAGAGCATCGATGGATGATCGTCATCGCGCCTCGCCTGTCCTCACGAGTCGGATTTCCGCCAATCGGCGAGGCTTGGCGGGGCACGACAATCGAATTATCCGAAACGTTCGATGCCGTTGACCTCTTCACAAATCGAAAACCGAAAATCGAAAATCGAAAATTGCTGCTGACGGACGTCATGTCGATGCTGCCGTTTGGAGTGATCACGAACATTTAGCCACGGTTAGACCATTAAGCATCCGCGAAAGCCTCTGGCGCTATAGTAAGACTGCGGACCGTTGTGATACACAAACACGCGGCCGTAGCGGCAATCACCAAAGAGGCCTCCACCGCGTTTTCTATAATCAGCAGGTGCTTTAACCCAGCTCGATGTCTTTGTGTCGAACTCTCCAAGCTTTTGCAGCTGTAGATATTGTTCTTCCGTCAGAAGCTCAATGCCCATGGCCGCTGCCATATCCATGGCGCTAGTTTTCGGTTTATGCTCTTTCCTGGAATCGAGCGCTTCACGGTCGTAGCAAACACTGGTGCGGCCTTTCGGACTTTCTGGTGAACAATCGAAAAAGATGTATTCGCCGGTTTTTTGATCGCGGCCAACGACGTCCGGTTCACCGCCGGTTCTTTCCATTTCGTTGAGGGACCACAGTTTTTCGGCATTAGCTTCCAGCTTTGATTTTATCTTAGGCCATTCGAGGCTTTCGTGGCGCTTCGTGTTTTTTTCAAAGCGGGCTTTCAAGGTTTTGAGCAATTCCTCGCGTTCTTTGGGTGACAACTCTTTCTTTGTTTTAGCAGTGTTCATAAGATTTCTTTCCTTGCTGTGTCGGCGAAAAGTTTGACTGGCCTACCTTGCAATTTCCTTTATCGGCCTCCGCTGTAGAGAAGGCGTTCGGTAAGATCGACGATTCTTTGGGAAAAATTGCTGGCGTTGTCGAGCAGGCCGGCGCCGAAATCAGCGAATGTCGTTTGGGGTGACGCCAGAATGAGCATCACCGACAGCAGCAAGAGATTCATCAGATAAATCACGACCAGTGAGAAAAACGTGCCGTGTGCTTTCAGATCGGTTTGGTTTTTTGGAATCATCCAGCAAGTGAACGTGAAATGGAATGCCCAGGTGACACCGATTAGCGCATAAAGAAACCGCACGTACGGCTGCATGTTGAGAAAAAGAGTGCAACCGCCGTAAATCGCGATCGTGAGAATGCTGTAAAGCGGGAAGAAATAGGGCGCGAGCGCGATCCAGAAATTGGTTTTATCGGTGACGACATGCCCGCCGGCCCGGTTCACTCGAAATTGACTGATCCGACCGCCCATCAGCCAGACCCAGAGCGCGTGGGTCAGTTCGTGTCCGAAAACGTAAAGAACGACAGGACGCGGCAAACCGAAGAACGCGATTAACCACAGCAGTGCGCCCAACGAAAAGAACCAAAATTCTTCACCGGCCCAGAGCTGTTGCTCGACTGTCGCCCGGGCGAACGCGGTAAAAAAGGTCTGGCTCAGGACAACACAGACGGGTAGCAGGAAAATGCCAACAACAAATTTGACCCAGCGCGTCGGCACCATGCGCGTGGGGACAACATAAGGAGCGACCTTGATTCTGCTGGATAATTTTTGTCCGCCACGAACACGCTTTCGCTTCATCAAAGGAGGAGATCCGAGCGGCAAATTAGCCAGATCGCGCGAGGGTTTGGAAGCACGAAACATTTCGGAACTTGTGTTTCTCATTCCAAACCGGGAACCTGGCATGCCAATGATTGAAAATTTCTTCAGGATTGGGTAGCGCACGCGTCTCGCGTGATGGTTTCGGCGTCGCGCCGAAACGAACTTCGTTGGGCTTTCGCGCGAGGAAAATGCGAAACCGAAAGAAAAAAGTTCGCGAACGCCAGAGGCTTCCGCCAGCACGCGGGACGCGCGCGCTACCCGAACTTCTACCGACGATCCGAATGAAGCGGGTCGACTAGGCTCGCCCCATATACGCTCCGGTGCGGGTGTCGATCTTAATCGCTTCGCCTTCCTTGATGAAGAGCGGGACATTGATCGTTTTGCCAGTTTCCAGTTTTGCCGGCTTGGTCACGTTGCTGGCGGTGTCGCCGCGCAGACCTTCGGCTGATTCGACGACTTTCAAGCTCACCGATGCGGGCAACTCGATCTGGACCGGCTTGCCCTCGGCGTAGAGAACCTGAACGCCGAGATTTTCCACTAAATAATCTTTGGCGTCACCAATCAAATTATCCTGGAGGTCAATCGTATCGTACGTCTCCGGGTCCATGAAATGGTAGCCGTTGTGATCCTGATAACTGAACTCGAGTTGTTTTCGCTCAATATCGACCACCTCCACTTTGTCCGTTGACCCGAAACGGACATCGGCGCTTTTACCCGTGTTGATGTAACGAATGATCGCCTGGACAAACGCGCGCAGATTTCCCGGCGTGCGATGATGCACCTCCAGGACAATGGCGGTGTTGCCATTGTATTTGATGGCCATTCCTTTCCGGAGATCGTTGGCGGCGGGCATGGGAAGAAAGGATGAGGGATGAAAATGGAAGGATGAAAGGGAGCGCGGAAATTACATGGATGTGAGGTTTTCGCAACCCACCGTCATCGTGAGCGAAGTCGAAGGATCTCGAGATATTACCCTGGGTGGCGCAACGGGATTCCTCCAGCCTTCGCATAAAGCTACGGCCTGGCAGGCGACTTCGCTCGGAATGACGGAGCCAAATTGTAGGGCGGGCGCATCGCCTGCCTTCTCGGCAACCGGAGCGGTCGCCCTACAATACTTTCAAGCGCGTGAGATCCTGTGAATCGACGATGCCAACCGGCACGTTGTTATCATCTACCACTACTAGGTCGTCGATGCGATGGCGTTCGAGCAGATTCAGAACTTCGACCGCCAATTTATCCTGATGCACGGTAACGGGGTTGAATGTCATGAGATCGGCCACCAAACGTTCGCCGATTTTTGAGTCAGATTGAAAATGGCGAACGAAATCGCCATGCGTAAAGATGCCGAGCAATTGTCGATCTTCTCCAGCAACGACTGCCGCGCCGGCACGCACAGTGGTCATGGCGCTAAGCACTTCGCGAATGGTCGAATTGGGTGAGACCACGGCCATTGCTTCGCGAGGACGCATCACATCACGCACACGGGTAAGAAGACTGCGGCCAATCACTCCGCCGGGATGAAATTTGGCAAAGTCTTCTTTTTTGAATCCGCGTGCTTCGAGCAAAACCATGGCAAGCGCATCGCCCAGAGCGAGCATTGCTGTGGTGCTCGATGTCGGAGCGAGATTCAGCGGACAGGCTTCCTGCTCGATGTTTACATCGAGACAAATGTGCGCGCTTTGGGCGAGCGTCGATTTCGGATTGCCGCATAACGCAATAATTTTCACCTGAAACCGCGCGATCGCCGGCAGGACCCGCAGCAATTCCTCAGTCTCCCCGCTCGCGCTCAGGGCCAGAACGACGTCGCCATCCGAAACCATTCCGAGGTCTCCATGCAAAGCGTCGGAAGAATCAAGCACTACCGCCGGCGACCCAGTGCTGGTGAGTGTGGACGCAATTTTGCTTCCAATATGTCCCGACTTCCCTACGCCAACCACGATGACCTTGCCTCGCGCATCGACAGTTTCCTTTATCAATTCCACCGCACGCGAGAGGTCTTCGCCAAGCCGATCGCGCAATCGCTGGAGCTCGAAGATTTCTATCTCCAGCACACGTTTGGCCTTCTCAAGGTAGTCCATGCAGGTATAATACTGTGCCGGGGCGTTTTAACCGGCAAGAAATTGCACGCCTTTAGAGGAGGGAAAATCATGAAAAAATATCTGACTCTGGCGTTTTTGATCGCGACGATGGCCGCCGTGAGCGCCCAATCATCTAAACAATTCACCGCACCGATGAAACCGGCGCGCGGGCCGCAGACGGGGGCTTTGAAACCACCTCCGTTGCGAAAAGGTGAAGCCCGCGGAGTGCTGCCTCGCGCCTTCCAGCGTGGAGGCAATCCATTGCAGATGCTCAATCCGAAAGCGCCGGCCCGATACGGCAGCTCCCAGGACAGCATCGCATACGACCCGCTCACGGGAAGATGGAGGCTGATCAAGCTGTTCGAGTTTGTGTTTTGAGGTTTCTGGAGCGGCGCTCTATGAGCGTCGCTATTATTCAGAGGGTAGGTTGCGACGGTCACAGACCGCCGCTACAGGAAAAGCTTGAACTTTGCGTCGGATTTCCGCCCGGTTGTCGCCTCCTATTGCGTGACGTTCTTGAAGCCGGAGATGTTGCACATCTATCGGCAGATCACCGGTCTGGAGCGTGTCCAGCCTGTGGTTATCGCGCAAAAACGCGAAAACGCAGAACTTTTTCCTTTTCAGCCAGTTTATATCGTGCCGAAACCGCCCACGCACGAATTCCGGCGTTTCTGGTTCCGGAAACTGCGCGACATGCCCTGGCAAATTTCGCAAATGGAACTGAATGCGTTGTTGCGAATCCTGACCAAAACCGAGGCGCAAGCGCTTCACATTTATTTTGGCCACATCGCTGTTCATTTGCTTCCGCTGATTCGCGCCTGGACGAAACCGACGATCGTCTCCTTTCACGGCGCGGATGGTTTGGTCGATATGCACAGGCCCGCCTATCGAGAAGCCACCAGGCAAATGCTCGAATTGGCAAAGATGATTCTAGTCCGTTCGGAGTCTTTGCGCAGGGCGGTTGTCGATCTTGGTTGTGATGAAACGAAGATCGCAATTCAGCGGGCAGGTATCCCGCTCGATCAATTTCCATTTCGCGAACGAAGTTTCGTCGCCGTGGCGACCGAATGGCGATTGCTCCAGGCCTGCCGTTTGATTGAGAAGAAAGGTTTGCCGGTGACCTTGCGCGCCTTCGCGAACTTTTCTCAGCAGTATCCCGGCTCGACGCTCACCATCGCGGGAGAAGGTCCGATGCTCGGTGAGCTGCAAAAACTCGCGCGCGACCTGAAGATCGACAATCGCGTTACCTTCACCGGTTTTGTTTCTCAAGAGCGACTGCGCGAGATCTATTATCAGTCGCACATTTTTCTGCAGCCGAGCCAGACCGGCGCAGATGGCAATCAGGAAGGAGTGCCGAACTCGATGCTGGAAGTGATGGCAACTGGTCTCCCGGTGTTTGCTACGATGCATGGAGGAATTCCCGAAGCAATCGCAGATGGCGAAAGCGGCGTTCTGGTGCCGGAGCGTGATGTCGATGCCCTTTCTCGCGCGCTGCTAACCGCAGCGCAAGATCGACAATTTCTCGCGCAATTGGCTCGAAACGGAGCGGAATCTGTCCGCGAAAAATTCGATCTCCTCGTGCAAGTCCGGCGGCTCGAGGATGTTTATTTGAAACTGATCGCGCCGGCGGGAGCTGGGAACTGATTGCCTTTAGCGCCTCCCGAGTCCATCCTGTTAGCTGCGGCGATGAACTATGATGTTGTGATCATCGGTGGGGCGTTTTCCGGCGCGGCGACGGCTCTCAATCTGAAGCGTAAAAGCCCGGAGGCGCGCGTGCTGATCATTGAAAAGACGACGCAGTTCGACCGAAAAGTGGGCGAATCCACCACGGAAGTGAGCAGTGGTTATCTTACGCGAATTCTCGGTCTAACGCATTATCTCGGTCACCACCAATTGGTGAAACAGGGATTGCGCCTCTGGTTTTCCAACGGGCCGGAACAATCTTTCGAGGATTGCACGGAGATCGGCGCGTTTTATCACAGCCGCATGCCGGGCTTCCAGATTGATCGGGCCAAGCTCGATTCCCATTTGCTGGACCTAGCTGCCCAAGCCGGATGCGAAGTGTGGCGAGCTGCGAAAGTAACCGCGTTTGAATTGAATGGCGCGAAAGGCCAAAACGTGACTGCCGTTGTCGATGATGCCGAACGCACTGTAACTTCACGCTGGATCGTCGATGCCACCGGCCGGGCTGCGATAATCTCGCGCAAGCTAGGTTATTTCCGTCCCAACACCGAGCATCCGATCAATGCAGTCTGGGCCCGCTTCACTGGCGTGAAACAATGGGATGGCTACGAAACGAGCGAACGTTTTCCCCGATATGCGAAGCGCTGCATCGCGAGTCGGGAGTGGGCTACCAATCATTTGTTCGGTCGCGGTTGGTGGGTCTGGATCATTCCGCTGCAAGGCGGCGATGTGAGCGCGGGAATCGTTTATGATAGCCGCTTGTTCAAACTGCCGGAAGGCGCAAAACTGAGCGAGCGGTTGCAGGCGCATATCATCGGTCACCCGGTCGGTCGGGAATTTTTTGGGGAAGCACGCCCGATCGAAGGCGATATCCGCGCGCTTTCGATGTTGCCATATCACAGCGAAACGGTTTGCGGCAAGGGTTGGGCGGCGGTCGGGGACGCGACCGGATTTATCGATCCTCTTTACAGTCCGGGACTGGATTTATGTTCCTACACTTCCTTTTACGTCGCCGATTTTCTGGTGAAAGATTTGAATGGCGAAGATATTGCAGACCGGCTTCGCCATTACAACGAGCAATTCCCGGTGACGTATCGCCGCTGGTTCGAGAGTCTCTACAAGGACAAGTATTATTATATGGGCGACGCGGATTTGATGTCGGCAGCGCTGCTGCTCGATGTGAGCGCATATTATTTGGGCCTGGTGACATCGGCCTATCGCGACCCAAACTGCGCATTTCTCCATCTGCCGTTCACAGGTTGGGGAGGCTGGATTGCGTCGAAAATCATGAGTTTTTATAACCGTCGCCTCGCCGCGCTGGCGAATCGGCGGTGGCTTGCCGGATATTTCGGACGCCGGAACTCGGGTTGGTCGGAATATTTTCCGGGATTCGTCCCCGAGCTGCGCGTCTGCAAGCAATTCGCCAAAGGTCTCCGGCGCTGGTGGAAATGTGAGCTGATCAATCTTTGGCTGATGCTAAAACCGCGCCGGCAGATCTCAATGCATTCTGCCGCGGAAACTCACCCATCGCGTGACGGACTTCCGGCTGTTCTCGCAAAATAATGACCCTCAGGGATTCAATAATCGGAGATACCACCGGACAAAATCATTTCCAAAAAACATCCAGACAAGAGCGCCGAATGAAAGATATGGGCCGAACGGCAACTTGGCCGACCAGACTCGCTTTCCCACCAGGAGAGTAAAAAGGCCGACTAACGAGCCCAGCAACGACCCGGCAAAGACGCTGAACAAGACGGCACGCCATCCGAGGAATGCGCCTATTGCAGCGAGAAATTTCAAATCCCCGCGCCCCATCGCTTCGCGCGGGATCTGAAGCTCCCGGACGACGCCGGTGATTTCCTTCACATTGTCGAGAACCAATTTCTCTCCTTCCGCTGCGACGCGGTCGTAGTGGAATTCCAGCGTCGTGCTGCCAAAAGTTTGATTGTCGATCCTCGCTTCGTCGCAATAGAGCAGTAATCGATCTGTTTCCCGCGCGAAATAATCGCTCCACAGACTTTGTTCACTGCCGACGACGAATTCGGCATCATCGCCCTGACGCTTCCAGGTAAACGGGGTCGGCGCATCGAGCTGGACCCGTTTCTTCCCAAAAGCGATTTTGCCGGCTTCCAGAACGAGCAGGAGAATCACATAACCGAGCGCGGCGGCGAGAACCGATCGGACCAACGCAGCCACACGCGAATCGGTATTCATCAAAGCTGGCACTGCCAGGCTGGCGCAGATTCCTGCCACAGTTCCGCCGATCGTGATCTGATCAGGAATGATGAAATGCTCAACATCGACGAACGTGCCGATCACAATCAGCGAAACAAAGACCCAATAGGCGATCGCGATTTGCCAGGGAAAAGCTTTCCAGATGGCCAGAAACAGCAGGGCCGTGAGAAGCTCGACGGCAAAATAACGAAAGGCGATCCGAACGCCGCAATAAGTGCAGCGACCGCGGAGTAGTGGCCAACTGATCAAAGGTAAATTCTGATGCCATGGGATCGGTTGCTTGCAGTTGGGGCAAAACGATCGGCGCGGTTTATTGATCGAGAGTTCGAGCGGTAATCGATAGATGCAGACGTTCAGGAACGAACCGATGGCCGCGCCGAGCACAAACGCGAACAGGTCAAAAATAATCCGGTAGCTTTGATCGCTCATGAAACGGGGCCGGAAGAGTCCAAATGGGCTGATGTCGATCTTCGTCGCTCCATAAACCAGGCAATCCAGATGCAACTCTCATAGAGAAGACACATTGGCAGACTCATTGCAATCAGGGTCAGGATATCTGGAGTAGGCGTAATGATGGTTGCCGCAATAAAGATGAGAACAATCGCATACGGCCGAGTGCGGGCCATGAATCTATAGGTGAGCAACCTGAATTTCACTAAAGCCAAAACGATCACCGGCAGCTCGAAGGCCAGACCAAATCCCAGAGTAAATCGCGTCACAAACGAATAATATTGCTGCACCGTCCAGGTCGGCGCCCACCCGAGCGATTGCGTGTCACGAAAGAAAAAGAGAATCGTTTTGGGCAAGAGCCAGAAATAACAGATTACAACGCCCGTCAGAAAAAGCGCGAAGCTTACGAAAATCGCGGGAAGCAAAAAACGTTTCTCCACAATCGTGAGCGCCGGCAAAATAAATTCCGCCACGAAATAGAGAAGAAGTGGGAACGAGAGAACGATCCCGGCATAAAACGCGAGATGAAACGAGATCACGATCGAATCTGTGATGCCGAGGGCCTTGAGCGTGCCAACTTGCGATCCCACTTCCTGCAGAGGTGCTTGCATGATCCGGACAAGAAAAGCGCGAAAGGCGAAGCAAATAACCATCGCGACCACCATCGTGATGGCCATCTTCACGATGGTCCAACGCAAGTCTTCCAGATGTTCCAGGAACGGCTTGGACGTTTCGCTCTCGGGCAACTCGCGGAATTTAAAGATGTCGCGAAGAACCATTGCAATCAGCGCGGCGCAAGCGAGATGTAACCGCGCGCCGCCAGCCGGGCGCACATTCCGAGAGTATTGGCATCGCGAATCTCGTTATCCGAGATCATCCGCCGAATTTCCGGAATGGTGAAGGCGCGGCAGTCGAGAATCGATTCCGTCTCCTCCTGGGCGCCGCCCCAGCTGGAGCGTTCCACCGGACGCGCCAGAAAAAGATAGCCAAATTCATCCGTGAACCCCGGCGAAGAGAAATAACGGCCGAGATCGACAATCTCGCCGCCTTCAGCCAATTCATAACCGGTCTCCTCCCGCAATTCGCGAAGGGCCACCTTTTTGATCTCGTCGTCGTTCGTCTCGTCATTGTCGAGCTGACCGGCGGGCATTTCCCAAATGCAATCGCGAATCGGAACGCGCTCTTGTTGGATCAGCAAAATTTTTCCGTCCCTGGTCATGGGCGCGACGATTACAGCCGCTTTACGATGCACAACAGTCCAGGTTCGCGCCTTGGAACGCCTCGGTGTTTTTACCTGATTGGTCACAACTCTGAGATGAGGATTGGCAAAATGCTCCTCGCTCGAAATTGTTTGCCAGCCCCCTTTGTCATTCACGCCGGAAGTGTAGAGGCAGGTGTCTCACCCGCAAACATTGGCGTTTTTTTAGTGCATGCCATTTGTCTTGACCTTTTCTGGCGATGAGTTGAACACTTTAGGGCAACCTAAAATTCATTCGAATCAATAATCTCGGGTTTCCCTCAGAGTGTACAGGATACTTCGTGACTACATTATTTCGGCAATTGGGCTTGTCGCAGGCTTAATTGCGATTTTCACGCTGATTGCAAACTTGTGGAAATTCGCAAATGCCGAAGCCAAGATCGGTTTGGTTGTAATTTCTTGTTTTGCCGCGTGGTTCTTTGTGGAATCGCTCTATAACAAAGCGACGCTAAGCAGGGCAGCGAAGTATGGGTCGGCCTTGTCCTCAATCAACCTGGCCTTTAGTTTCGTTCATGGTTTAGATTCGCGAAATCTGAACCTTTCACAGGTCTCAGCGGATTTGAATATATTTTGTGATCATATCGCCAAAGCCTACACGACGATCACTGGAGCAAAGTGCGCATGTTGCATTAAAGTGCTTAGTTGGCGCACAGATGGGCACGGAACAAAGCGGCTGGCTGCAGACACTGCATTCCGGGATACAGAGAGCCTTCACTCAAGGCCGATCGGAGATCCGAAAATCATTCATTGGGTGGAAGAAAACTCCGACTTTGTAATGATCTTGGAACGATTTCATCACGGCGGACAGCGATACTTTCTCGGGAACCGTCTTCCGTTCCACTATGGATATCGGAATACGAGTTTCAAACGATATGGTCACGATTCTTTCAGTGAAGAACGTTCGATAATTCGATACATCCGATGGCCCCTTCCCTACCGCAGTACAATAGTGGCTCCGATTTGTTCGCTTCGCGAAACGGCAAAAGATCGGGTTGTCGGATTTCTTTGTATCGACAGCAATCGTCTTAACGTTTTTAAGCGATTCTTCGACGTCGATCTACTTTTGGGAATCGCCGATGGAATTCATCGCCCGATTGAGGAAATTGCCAAAAACAGCGCTAGCTTAACTCAACGATCATGAGCACGATTACTGCTGAAAATCTTCCCGTGCCAGCAATGGAGCAATCCGAACATGCAACTGCCCGCGTGAAACTGAACATAGGCGGGCGAGAAGTAGAGGTCGACGTAGTACTCTTCACACGCGATCTAGTGAACGCTATTCAAGAGGTGCAGAGGCAACTACGGGCGATCGGTGACCAAAACGGGACAATTGCCACTGGCTTGCCTGTTGCGAAACTCGTAAAGCAATAGGTGGGAGGCCGCGACGAAAGCAAACCGCGTGCTCGTAATTTTTTAGATCAACCTTAGTCCCGATCTACGAAAACTTCGCAAGCGCTAGGTACGCAAGGCAAGATCCAACTGCGAAGGCAACGACAGAGAGCGCGCCCGCAGTAATGATTGCCGCGTTTAGCCGATTACCTCGTCCGCGTAGCCTTCTCGCATAGGCGCGTTGTGCAAGATACGTCAACCCGGAGGCAACCGTGACGAACAGCAAACCAGTAACAAAACAAGCGAGCGGAAAAGCCAATGTTTGGACGACTGCGGTTTCACACGACGTTGCTAAGTGGCCTGCGAACGCAAGAACCGCGACTGCAGCACCACCATTTATTAGAAACATCGATTTTAGCGCTGTTTGACCGACCGCTATTACGGACTTGAAGTGCTCCAAGGCGAAGTCCGTGCGAACCCGATACTTGGCGAGCGCAGTTTCATGATTTGCATTGAAAAGTAGGCCGAAAGGTGTTTTCGCGGGGTCGGCTGACGTATTTCGATCAATCTGGTCGATTAGTAGCCGAAGGTTTGAAAGTGGAACTTGCGTGGCGCCCGCTCGTGCGGCTTCGGAAGCCTTTTCGCGAATAATCGCTGTTACATCCTTCGCGTTCATTGCGTCGTGACTAACGTTCGCTCCAATCCAGCACGATCTTGCCGGAGTTACCGGATTTCATCAGCTCAATCGCTTCTTTGAATTGGGTGGAGGGGAAGCGATGAGTGATCACTGGCGAAATATCAACTCCGCTCTGGATCAGCGCGGTCATTTTGTACCAGGTTTCATACATCTCGCGACCGTAAATTCCCTGCAAGGTCAGTTGATTGAACACGACAGTGTTCCAATCGATAGCAGCGCTTCCGGGCATGATCCCCAGCAGTGCGATTTTCCCTCCGTGAAACATGTTCGGCAAAATATCGGCAAACGCTTTGGGATTGCCCGACATCTCCAGCGCGACATCGAAACCTTCTTTCATTCCGAGCTTGTGCATGGCATCGGCGACTTTCTCGGCGCGCACGTCCAGGGCGACCGTCGCGCCCATTTTCCGGGCGAGGTCGAGCCGATACGAATTCACATCGGTGATCATGACGTGACGCGCCCCGGCGTGTTTGCAGATCGGGATGGCCATACAGCCGATCGGCCCGGCGCCGGTGATGAGCACATCTTCACCAACGAGATCGAAAGTAAGCGCCGTATGCACTGCATTGCCTAACGGATCGAAACAGGAAAGAACATCGAGCGAGATTGACGGATCGGCATGCCAGCAGTTGTCCTGCGGGATGGCGACAAATTCGGCAAATGCACCGGGCCGGTTCACTCCCACGCCCTGTGTGTTTGGACAAAGATGGCGCCGGCCAGCAAGGCAATTCCGACAATGACCGCAGGTGATGTGGCCTTCGCCCACGACCAGATCGCCCTTGGCAAAACCTTTGACATGATCGCCAACAAGATCGACAACGCCAACAAACTCATGGCCAATCGTCATCGGTACCGGAATCGTTTTCTGGGCCCACTCATCCCAGTTGTAAATGTGTACGTCGGTTCCGCAGATGGATGTTTTGCGAACCCGAATCAGGACATCGTCGCCTTTCACTTCCGGCACCGGCACATCGTCGAGCCAAAGTCCAGGCTCGGCCTTTGATTTCACGATGGCTTTCATCGTTTTCTGCATGAGCGCAGAATATCCGCAGATTTCCGAGATTCACGCAGATTCGTGATTTGGAATTCCAAGCAGGAAAATCTGCGTAATCTGTGGACAAAATTGTCTCCGGTCAGGATGATGGACGACCATGTCTGTGACCCTTGAGCAATCCGAGCCGATAACGAAGCCGCGCCGAGCGGTTTTCGTGTTGCGGTTTTTATCGACGGTCTCTCTTTGGGCGATCGCGCTCTTTATCGCGTTTTCAGGCTATGAGGTCTTATTCTGGCTGTTGATTAGCGCGTTCGGGCTGATCGCGCTTTGGGAATTCTACCGGATGCTCGATCACGATCATCTGCCGAATTTCAAGATCACCGCTATGATCTGCGGTGCGGTGATGTTGGCGGGGAGTTTTTATTACTTCTCCCAGCCGGGCGGTCCGGAGCATTCCTACGATTTTGAAATCGCGGTGCTGCTCTTTTTTCTGCTCACCATGTTTGCCCGGCAAATGTTCGCCCGTCTCCGTCACGATGAACCACTCAAGACGATGGCTTACACATTGTTCGGTCTGCTGTATGTGCTTTGGCTTTTCAATTTTACGACCAAGATTGTTTACCTCACGCCGCGCTCCGAGGTGGGTATTGTGACGGGACAATTTTATTGTCTGTATCTCATCGCGGTCACGAAATTCAGTGATATGGGCGCGTATCTGACCGGAAGCGTCATTGGGCGTCATCAGATGACGCCACAGATCAGCGCCAAGAAAACCTGGGAAGGATTTTTCGGCGGTCTGGCTTTCGCGCTCTTGTGCAGTTTGGGATTGTTCAAACTAATGCCTGATCACTTGTCGATGCTGACTTGGACGCACGCAACGATTCTCGGGTTGCTGCTCGGTTTTGCAGCGGTTGTCGGTGATCTGGCCGAATCGTTGATCAAGCGCAGCACCGGCGTAAAAGATTCGGGAAACATGCTACCCGGAATCGGCGGTGCCCTCGATTTGATCGACAGTCTGCTCTTCACCGCGCCGGTTTTGTTTTTCTACATGCGGCTGATCTTGCATGTGCCGTGAAGACTTTCTGACAGAATTAACAGAATGGTCAGAATGGAGGAGATCAGAAAGAACTACGATCTGTGCGGACAAGTCATCGGGGCAGCGATGAAGGTGCATTCGGCTCTCGGAGCAGGGTTTCTCGAGTCGGTTTACCAGAACGCTTTGATTTGGGAGTTACGAAAAGGCGGATTCAAGGCCGAAGTGGAAAGACCAATCAGTGTGCATTATGACTGCCAGCTTGTCGGCGCCTTTGCAGCTGATTTGTTGGTGAACGACTCGCTGATTGTCGAACTTAAAGCCATCCAATCGCTCGCGAAAGCACACGAAGTTCAACTTGTAAACTACCTCATCGCCACTCGGATCGATCAGAGGTTGCTCTTGAATTTCGGAGCTGAACGCCTTGGATTTAAGAAAAAGTTCCGCATTCCAAAACAAGAACAGGTGTCTCTTTAGACTATTTTGTTTATTCTGTTCATTCTGTCAGAAAATGAAACGTAAACGGGTGATCGTCTTGGGTGCGACGGGATCGATCGGCGAGAGTGCACTGAAAGTCGCGCGCGATATTCCGGACCGAATGCAAATCGCAGGTCTGGCGGCGAACTCTAATGCGAAGAAGCTGGCTGCCGCCGCAAATCAGACCCGTGCCGAGGCAGTTTGTCTGGTGGATGAAACAAAGATCGACATCCTGCGAAGCGATCTTGAGTACAAGCCGAAAATCTTCACCGGTGAAAACGGCTTGCGAGAGATCGCCAGCTTAACGAACGCGGACATGGTCCTGATCGCAATCGTTGGCACCGGCGGATTGCGGCCCGCGCTGGCAGCGATTGAAGCCGGAAAAGATCTCGCCGTCGCAAGCAAGGAAATTTTAGTCATGGCCGGCGAAATTGTGATGCGAGAAGCACGTGACAAGAGAGTCCACGTTTTGCCGGTCGATTCGGAGCACAACGCGATTTTTCAATGCCTGGAAGGAAGGGTTCAAGACGACGTTCGCCGGATTATCCTCACCGCTTCCGGCGGGCCCTTTCGCAACACACCATCGCAGGAACTTGTCGATGTTACGGTCGAACAAGCGCTGAAGCACCCTACTTGGAATATGGGGCCGAAGATCACGATCGATTCGGCCACTCTATTTAATAAAGGCCTGGAGATGATCGAGGCTCACTGGCTGTTCGGGGTAGAAATGAAGCGCGTCGAAGTGGTCATTCATCCGCAGAGCATTGTCCATTCGATGGTCGAGTTCGCGGATGGGTCGACTCTCGCCCAACTGAGTTATTCGGACATGTGTTTCCCGATTCAGTATGCGGTCACCTGGCCCGATCGAGTTCCCAATACATTGCCACCGCTCGATTTCTCCAAACTGTCGAAGCTCGAATTTTTCACGCCGCGTTACAATGATTTCCCCGCGCTGGATCTGGCCCGGCGCGCCGGAGAGACAGGCGGGACAATGCCCGCGGTGATGAACGCAGCCAACGAAATTGCGGTGGCGGCGTTTTTGGATCGACAAGTGCGGTTCCCGCAAATCTGGCAGACCGTCCAGCAGGTCATGGATCGACATACGGCCGTTGCGCATCCCGATCTCGATGGCATATTGCGGGCCGATCAATGGGCGCGCGCTGAGGCAACGAGATTCGTTAAATCCTTAAATCGTTAAATCGGCGCTGGCTTCACGGACGGATCACTAATTACGATTCCCATGCTTCTTCACATCGCGCGTGTTGCCTTCATTGTCCTTGAAGTCCTGGTTCTGTTTAACGTGCTCATCGTTGTTCATGAGCTGGGCCATTTCCTCGCCGCGCGCTGGCGCGGACTTTACATAGAGAAATTCGGGGTCTGGTTCGGCAAACCGATTTGGAAAAAGACGATCAATGGCGTGCAATACTCGCTCGGCTCGCTGCCGTTTGGCGGGTTTGTGGCTCTGCCACAGCTGGCGCCGATGGACATCATCGAGGGCAAAGCCGATGTCGATCGAGCGCGATTGCCGAAGATCTCCGCGCTAGACAAGATCATCGTCGCGTTTGCCGGGCCGCTGTTCAGCTTTTTGTTGGCGGTAGTTTTTGCAGTGATTATTTGGACGGTAGGCCGTCCCGTTGGGGAATCGGAAGCTACCACGACAATTGGGTACGTTCTGCCTGATTCTCCCGCTGAGAAAGCTGGATTGATGGCTGGTGACCGAATCTTATCTGTCGATAATCACCGTGTGACCCGCTTTGGCGGGATGAGCGAGGAAAGTATTCAATGGCGAATCGTCCGAAGCGAAGGCGCGACGATTCCGATCACATTCGAGCGAATGGTGAATGGTCACGCTGAAACCAAAACCGTGGAAGCGCGTCCCATTGTTCCCGAGACGAAACCATGGATGCGCAAAGGCTTTCGCGAAATTGGCATCGTGCCGGCGGAAACGCCGGTCATTGCGAAAGTCGACCGAGGCAGTCCGGCGGCGAACGCGGACTTGCGGTCTAACGATAAGATACTGGCGATCAACGGCCACCCTGTTTATGAAATGCTCGGGATCGCGGACTACATTCGGGCCCATCCCAATGAGCGTCTCTCTCTTACGATCGATCGGAATGGAAAGAGGATTCAGCTGCCGTTCGAGCCGGGGAATCCGAAGATCGACACGGTTTTTCAAGATAGTCCTGCCGCTGCCGCCGGTTTGAAACCGGGTGACGTCGTTTTAGCCGTGGACGGAAGAAACGCCCGCAGCACGCTGGCCATTTCCAATTACATCAAACAACACGGTAACCAGGCGATGACGATGTCGATCCTGCGCGACGGCGCGAAACGCGAGGTGAAAGTCACACCTGAGGTTCCGCAAGGCGACACTGCAGCGCGGATCGGAATCATCTGGGGTGAAGACTTCGGCGTTACGCTCGATCAATACGGCAACATGATGGTGAAACATCCGGGGCCAATCGAGCAGATCCGCGCCTCGATGTTGTCGATCTTTAACACCGTCGGCGCGATCGCTTCTCCGAAATCGGACGTGCGCCTTCAGCACATGAGCGGGCCGGTCATGATGATGCAGGTTTACTACAAAATGCTTTCCAGCAAGGAAGGGTGGCGCATGGCGCTTTGGTTCAGCGTCGTGCTCAATGTCAATCTGGCGCTGCTGAATCTGCTTCCAATTCCGGTACTCGACGGCGGCCACATCCTGCTTGCCCTTATCGAAGCCGTGCGGCGGCGTCCCGTGAACATGCGAGTGCTCGAGGCCATACAAACCGCCTGCGCCGTTATCATCATCGGGTTCATGGTTTACATCGCGTTCTTCGATGTGCAGGACCTATTCGGCGTCCGCCGCAACATGCCAAAGTTTTCGCCCAAACCGACGCCGGCGAAATCGACTCAGCAGTAGAACGGCGCGCATCGGTTCTCGTTCAGCCGATCTGGCAGCGGAAACAATGGATCGCGAACAGCAGAACGAAATCGTAGAAGCTTGGCGCGAATCCGCGCCGTTTTGGGAAAAGCATCGGCAAACGATTCGTCTGATGTTCGATCCAGTGACGCACACGCTGATCGCAGACGCCGCGGTCAGTCGAGACATGAACGTGCTCGACATCGCCTGCGGCTCGGGTGAACCGGGGTTGACTCTGGCGGAAATTGTTGGCCAGCACGGTTCAGTCACATGCACCGACATCGTGCCGGAAATGGTCGCGGCCTGTCAGCGGGCTGCCGCGCGCCGAGGATTCACAAACATGAAATTCCATCAATGCCCGGCCGACGCTTTGCCGTTTGAAGTCGATTCTTTCGATGCGGCGATCTGCCGTTTCGGCGTCATGTTTTTTCCAGACCCGGTGGCCGGTTTGCGCGAGATGCTACGCGTAACCAAATCCGGCGGGAAGATCACGTTGGCCGTCTGGCACAACAGCGAATCGAATCCGTTTTTCCAAATCGTTACGGATGTGTTGTCAGACTACGTCGAGTCGCCGCCCGACGACCCTGACGCGCCAGGGGCGTTCCGTTTCGCCGAGCCCGGTCTGCTCGCCCGGATTTTGGATCAAGCAGGCGCGGCAAACGTTCGTGAACGCATTTTAGAATTCCATATCGCCGCGCCCATCTCGCTCGATGAATTCTGGACCATCCGGTCGGAAATGTCCGACAGCGTTCGCGAAAAACTGGCGAAGATCGACAAGAGCAAGCACGCCGCGGTTAAGCGAGATGTTCTCGCGGCAGCAAACCAATTCTTTCCCGGCGGTAGAATGAACTTCCCCGCCAAAGCGATCATCGTCAGCGCAACCAAGGCCTCGTAGGAAACATCAGCGAATCGGCCAGAAAAACTCGTCGCGGAATTGCGGCGTTTCTTCAGGAGCGAAGCCGTGGCGCACGATGTTTTCGCAGACCACGCGCGGGACGACAAACTGCAACAAGTAATCAGGGCCGCCAGCTTTGGTGCCGCCGCCGCTCATTTTGAATCCACCAAAGGGATGCCGTCCAACAACGGCGCCGGTGCAGCTTCTATTAATATAGATATTGCCGGCCTCGAGCTGCGCTTTGATCCGCTCGATATTCGCCGGGCTGCGCGAGAAAAAGCCGCCGGTTAACGCGTAATCGGTGCCGTTCGCGACCTCGATGGCTTCGTCAAGATCGCGCACTTTGATCACGCTCAGAACGGGGCCGAAGATCTCTTCCCGAGCGATCCGCATGCTCGGCTTGACGTCGGTGAAGATCGTCGGCGGAATGAAGTAGCCTTTTGGCGGCGTATTCTTCATTTGATAGGCTAGAGTCGCTTCGCTTTTGCCGATCTCGATGTACTCCAGGATGCGCCGGTAGGCGGCTTCATCGATAACCGGACCGACGAGGATGCCCGGTTCCTCCGGATTGCCGAGGCGCAAACTTCCGGCTGCGCCTAGTAATCGCTCGATGAAGCGATCGTAGTTTTCTTCCAGAACGATCAATCGCGACAAAGCGGAACATTTTTGTCCCTGAAAACCGAATGCCGAATAGATCGAATCCGTAATGGCTTCGTCAAGATCTGCATCGGCATCGACAATCATCGCGTTTTTGCCGCCCATCTCACAAATGACATGCTTGAGCTCCCGCTGGCCTTCCCGGGTTTTGCCGGCGCTCTCCCAAATTCGCAGACCAACTTCGCGCGAGCCGGTAAAGGCAATAAGATCGACATCTTTATGATCGACCATGTGTGCACCGACGACTGAGCCTTTGCCGTTAATGAAATTTAAAACGCCAGGCGGCACTCCGGCTTCTTCGTAAATTTCCATCAGCATCGCGCCGATGATAACCGATTGTTCGGATGGTTTCATTATCACGGTGTTTCCCGTGACGATCGCCGCGCTCACCATCCCGCAAAGAATCGCCATCGGAAAATTCCACGGCGCGATCACGAGCGCGACGCCACGCGGCCAGTAATGCTGGTAACTCACTTCGCCGGGCACGCGTTGAGTCAGACGCGGGCGGCCGATCAATCGCATCTGTTGCGCATAGAAGAGACAGAAATCGATCGCCTCGCGAATATCGCCGTCGGCTTCGATCCATGGCTTGCCCACTTCAAAGACTTCGAGCGCGGAAAGCTCGAACCGGCGCCGCTCGAGAATTTCGCCCACGCGTTCGAGCAATTGGGCGCGCTCTTCAAATGGTGTGCGACTCCATTTTTTGAACGCCGCACGCGCAGCCGCAACGGCGCGCTCCGCTTCCGGGATTCCGGCTTCAGCTGCGTGTCCGACGATCTGATCGGGGTCGCTCGGATTAACTGATTTGATCGTATGGTCGGACCAGACCTTCTCGCCATTGATCGTGAGGGAAACCTTTCGCCCGAGTTTTTCGCGCATATCGTGCAATGCTGCCCGCATTTTCTCCTGGTTCTCGGGCAGCGCGAAATTGGTCAGGGGCGCGTTTTCGTATGTATCGCCCGGCGGAGTTCCCCGGGAGATATTGTCCGTTCGATGTCGATCTTGTGTGGCTGTTTTCATAGAGGTAGTGGAATTCGAAAAGGGACGCGATCCATCTCCGTTGTTGCGCAAAATCGCATTCGGGTCGCGGAGGAGTTGTTGTTCGGAAATGTTTTCTGCGAACTTTGCCCGAAGGAATCCTTCGTTGGAAGTGTTCTCAAGCAGGCGTCGAACGAAATAGGACATGCCTGGAAGCAACTCGCCAACGGGACAATATTCACGAACGCGATAGCCTAGCTCGACCAGGGCGCGTTTGATCGGGCCGCCCATGCCATAGAGCAATTGAAACTCGAACCGGCTGCGATCAATTCCGAGCTCATCCGCTGCGGCCATCGCGTGGGCAATGCTACGGACGTTGTGCGAACCGAACGCCGACGTCACAATCGATTCGTTCTCGAGCATAATCCAGGAGAGCCGTTCAAAATTGGCGTCGCTCTCCGGTTTTTGGAGAAACACGGGCGGTTCCCAGCCGTCCTGTTCCGATTTAATCTTTTCGTAGTCCCAATACGCGCCTTTGACGAGCCGAACGGCGAAGCGAGTTCCGCGGTCGCGGCCCCAACGAATTAGATCGACAAGATCGCGTTCGGAGTCACGCAAGTAAGCCTGGATCACGATTCCCGCGTTTGGCCAATCTTTGAATTCCTTCTCAGTGAGCAGCGTTTTGAAAAAGTCGAGCGTGACCTGTTTGTGAGAAAAGCTCTCCATGTCGAAGTTAACAAACGCGCCGAGCTCGCGGGCTCGACTCAGGATCGGGCGCAATTTCAATGCGAGATGCGCGATTGCATCGGCCGGATCGGCCGGATTCATTTGCGAATAGAGCGCGGATATTTTTACGGAAAGATTTACCACCGGGAAGAGTTCGCTGTTTTGACCCAGTGGATCGTTCCAACCGCGGGTTTCACGGGCGAGAACTTCAAGAAGATCGACACAACGTGCCGCATATTCATTGGCTTCTTTTTCGCTCAATACCGCTTCGCCCAGAAGATCGACAGTGAATCCGATTTTTTGATCGCGCCGTTTTGCGCAGCGTTTTGATGACATCCTCGGGATTTTTCCCGGCGATGAATTGCCGCGCCATACCGGAGACATTCCAGCTCAGGACTTTTGCGCTTACCCAGGGAAGGATTTTGGCCGCGCGGGTACCGGTTTGAATCAGCGGTCCGAGACCGTTACGTCCCAACCGGGCTGGAGCGAAGTACTCGTCGAGATGCTCAATGATATCGCTCGAGCGCCGGAGCGAAGCGAGCACGTCGACAAAGCGAAACAACTGCACCTTGAATTTTTCATCGCGCATCGAAAACGCCATGAGCCGCTGATAGAAACCCGCCTTGCTAAAAAGCGATTCGGGATGTCGATCCACCAACTCGAAAATGCGTCGGCCGCGGCGCTCGATGTCGGCTTGAAGCGAATCCACGAGCGAAGATTAATGCGATGCAGCGCGCCAAGCAAAGCGGATTAGCTCGGTTAACGGAACGAAAAAGAGGAGCAAAAGTAAGGCTTGACATTTTGGATGGAATTTATCAAAACGGACGCGAAACCTCGGAAAAGGAGAAGATATGAACCTGAAAAAATTAACCCTGATTCTCACTCTTGGAACCATCTCGCTGCTGGCGATGGCGTCTGCAAAAGCCAACTCCTTAACAACGTTGTACGGTTCAAATAACAATGGTAGCCCGGGTGGCGCTGTTTATTTCGATGCTACCATTGGGGCGAATCCGCTTTCCATAACGTCATTTGATCTCAACACCTCATCCACATCTGCATTTAGCAACGTTCAAGTGTGGGTCCTTACCGGAATGACCTCGCAAGGAAACGAAACAAGTGCGCTTTGGAGTATGGTGGCCACCGGTAGTGGAACGGGAGCGGGCCTCGACCTGCCAACCCATGTGACCTTATCAAACTCGTTCATTCTAAACCCAGGCATTAATGGAATCGCGCTGGTAGCCGATCCCTCATTTAGCCACTACTACACCAATGGCACTGGATCGAATCAAAACTATTCTAATGCGGACCTGTCGCTTTCGCTGGGATCTGCCACCAACGTGCCGTTTACGCTCCCGGTTTTCTCGCCGCGTGTATGGAATGGGACTGTCTATTATGATGTGGTTCCGGAACCATCTACGATCGCGTTGCTTGGATTGGGCGTTTTGGGCCTAATCAGTGTTGCTCGTCGACGCGCTCGCTAAATCCAAGCGCGCTTTTGAACGCGTTGGTCCAGTAAAAAAACAAAAATAATCTTGACCTTTTCCCCAAAACTTATCAAAACGGATGCCCAACCATAATAGGAGAAACAATATGAGCCCACGAAATCAAAAATTAACCTCACATATTGATGGCCGCCTCGCTGCATATGCGGCGCTTGCCGGCGCAACCCTTGCCGCTCCCGCTGTCGCTAACGCCAGCCTCGTTTATAGCGGCATCGTCAACATCAACATCCCAAGCACGACTTCCGGTGTCTACCTGAACGTAGTTACTGGCGTATTCGCGACCAGTCCGTCCAGTGTGCCCGGTTGGGATCTCAATCCTTGGAGCAGTTCGGGCTTCGAAATCTGGGGAAATAATTCTGCCAGCCCTAGCGATGGGGTGCTCGACAACTTTACCGGAGGCGCGGCTGGTTTAGTCGATAACCTTCCGGTCGGAACGATAATCGATGGTTCCTGGAACTATGGCCGAACTGATAGTTCTGTAGAAACCAGTGGGCCCACTGCTTTTGTTCTCAACAGCAGTAACAACTGTTTCGGCTTCCGGTTCTTCAACGAATCCACTCAGGCATACGACTACGGGTGGGCACGAGTCTCACTCTCCTCAACCTATGCTGGGCAGCCGCGGATGATCGTGGATTACGCCTATGATGATATGGGTAATCCCGTTCAGGCTTGCATCATTCCAGAGCCGTCAACCCTGGCGCTTCTCAGTGTGATGGGCCTTGGCGCAATGGGCGTGCGCGCCTGGCGCAAGCGCAAATCCGCGTAATAACGGGGTTGTTTGTTTCTCTAAGAGCCCGCGCGAATGTAAGTTCGCGCGGGCTTCTGCTGTACACGGGTATTCAATGACAACTGATGTTGGCCTTTGACGCGAAACAGTCATGAATCAGGAGGGCTCATACGTAGCTCGAGTTCCATCGATGGGGGTTGCCGCCGCCTGTCGTAGGATCGACAGTCCACGGCGAGCGATGACTGGGGCAAGAAGCCAACGGACGATTCTCGCAGCGGGATTGCTGGCGCTTCTTGCCGTACTACCCTACTTGCAAACGCTCCGATTCGAATTCGTGAATTGGGACGACCCCAGCAACGTGGTTCAGAATGCGCATTTACAGGCTGGGCTAAGTTGGTCCGGAGTTATCTGGGCATTTACCACATTCCAATGCGGATACTGGCACCCCCTGACTTGGCTGTCGCACATGCTCGATATCCAAATTTGGGCAATGCACGCCGGCGGTCATCACTTTACCAATGTGCTCTTCCATGTGGCCAACACTGCGCTGTTGTCTGCAATCCTCCTGCGCGCCACCGGGACCATCTGGCGAAGCGCGCTTGTGGCTGCGCTTTTTGCCATCCATCCGCTCCACGCGGAATCGGTAGCCTGGATCTCCGACCGCACGGATCTCCTCAGCACATTTTTCGCACTGCTGGCGCTCTGGACTTATGTCGGCTATTCGCGCCAGCGCTCGTTCTCGCGCTATTTGCTGGTGACGGCCCTGTTCATTCTCGGCCTAATGACAAAATCAACCGTCATCGTCTTGCCGTTTATTTTTATACTGATGGACGTATGGCCACTGGGGAGACTAGGAGATCAGCGATCAGCAACCAGAGCTCATAGAGCCATTCTTGGAGGACTTGTTCTCGAAAAACTCCCCTGGTTGTTTCTATCCGTTGCCTTCGCCATTTTCGGCGCACTCTCACAACGCACAATCTGGAGCACTAGCGGATACACAACTTTCCCGTTTCCAGCGCGGATCGAGAATGCCGTCGTCGCCTACACCCGTTACATCGGCAAATTATTCGCGCCCGTAAATCTTGCATTTTTTTATCCTCACCCAATTCACTGGCCAATACTTCAAGTAGTCCTAAGCGGAATTTTTCTCGGAGCCGTCACGGCAGTAGCAATGATGTATCGACGATCGCGTCCGTGGCTGCTGATTGGCTGGTTATGGTTTGTGGGCAGTTTGGTCCCGGTAATTGGATTGGTCCATGTCGGATGGCAATCGATTGCTGATCGATACATGTATTTTTCCTCGATTGGAATATTCATTGCATTGGTCTGGAGTATTCCGCGGAGTGGCCTCGAGCGTTTCCCGCGAGGGATTGCAGTTCTCGCCGGCATTGTGATCGTTCTGCTCACCGCGATGACAGCCGTTCAGGCCTCTTATTGGCGGAACAGTCATGCGTTATTTGCTCATGCTGTCCAGGTCACGACCGGCAATTTCCTGGCGGAGCAGGATCTCGGAAACGTTTTAGAAAAGGAAGGAGATTTGAATGGCTCGCTTGAGCTTTATCGACAAGCGGCGGCGGAGCGACCGGCCTATGCGAAAATTAAAGTTCATGAAAACATCGCGAATGTTCTCATCCAAAAAGGGCGCTATGCAGAAGCAATGGCGGAATTGAAACGAGCCGTGCGAGTAAACCCGGCTTCGTCGGAAGCCTACAACAGTATGGGATCGATCGAGTTGATGGCTCACGATTACCAAGACGCCGCGGAATATTTCGAGCGCGCCGTTACGCTGGAACCCGGGAACACGGCTGCGCATATCAACTACGGTACAGCATTGGTGAACCTTCGCCGTTGGAACGAAGCTATTGATCAATTGGCGCCGATCACGCGAAATGACCCAAAGCGCATTGTTGCCCGGACCAACCTCGCGCTTGCGCTCGCCGGTCGCGGCGATATCGATGCCGCGGTCAACGAATTGCGTCAGGTTCAGAAAATCGCACCCGACTATGAGCCAGCCCGACAGGCGCTCTCAGAAATTCAGAATAAGAAGCCATAGGATCACGGTGCCAGGTGGAATGGAAAAAAGTAATCGCGAGTAAGTCGGAATGGATTGTGCTCGACTCGATCTGCCGTTTCCTGGGAGTTGCGCGCCGACTACAACAGTAATTAGGCAATCCGCACCGATGGTTTAGTTATGAAATTTGCGACGATCTTGGACCGCCGCTAAGATCGACAGTTTTTCACGATGAATTCGCCGTCCAAATTACCACGCGTCCTTCTCATTGGCTGGGACGCGGCCGACTGGCAAATCATCCATCCGCTACTGGATAGTGGGCTGATGCCGAATCTTCGAGGATTGATCGAAGGCGGCGTGATGGGCAATCTCGCATCGCTGTCGCCGATGCTTTCGCCCGTGCTGTGGACCACCATTGCGACAGGCAAACGCATTTATGACCATGGCGTGAAGTGGTTCGTTGAGCCGTCACCAGATCGCTCCGGCGTGCGACCGGTTGGCACTCGCACTCGCCGGTGTAAGGCGCTCTGGAACATTGTTTCGCAATCGGAGCGCCCTAGTGTGGTCTGCGCCTGGCAAGCCACTCATCCGGCCGAGCCGATCCGCGGTGCAATGGTGTCGAATCTGTTTTGCCTCCCGCCCCCTAACTCTACTCCAGACAAATGGCCGATTCCTGAAGGCAGTGCTGAACCGGGCGCTCTTGCTGAAAGTCTTGGAGACCTTCGCGTCCATCCGATGGAGATCGAAGCCGCGCCGATTCAACAGTTGATCCCACGCGCCCCAGAATTGGATCAAAGCGATCCAATCGTCCGACGCCGGCTCCTTTTTCTTTCTCAGCATCTTGCCGAAGTGATCAGCGTTCACGCTATCGCCACGGAATTGCTGGAGAAACAAAAATGGGATTTCGGTGCGGTCTATTATGAATGCATCGATCAGGTCGGGCACGAATTCATGCCGTTCCATCCTCCGCGTTTGCCGGAGATTTCAGAGCGCGATTTTGAATTCTATCATGAGGTGATGACTGGGATTTATCGGTTTCACGATCTTATGTTAGGCCGATTGGTCGAACTTGCCGGACCGGAGACACACGTCATGCTGGTCTCCGATCACGGCTTTGAAAGCGGTCCGCGACGGCCGCGCGGACCAGTGGAGCCAGCGAGCTGGCATCGGGCGCAGGGGATCTTAGTGGTGCGCGGTCCCGGGATTCGCGCTGACGAAAGAGTTGAGGGTGCAACGTTGCTCGATGTTGCGCCCACTGTGCTCACGTTGCTGGGGTTGCCCATTGGCGAAGACATGGAAGGCAAACCATTGGTGAGCGCCTTTGAGCAGCCGCTGGCAATTCAGCGAACTCCGTCGTGGGAAAAGCTAATCGGCAACGATGGACGTCTTCCAATTTCCAGTGAGCACGAAGATCCAGCAGCTGCACAAGCCTTGCTGCAACAGTTCATCGCGCTTGGTTACATTAACGCGCCGAGCAACGACACACTCCGCCTAATTGAGCTGGCCGAAGCGGAAAGTGATTTCAATGTTGCGGTCAGTCTGTGTGAGACAGGACGCGTAAACGAAGGTAGGGAGATGCTGGCGAAACTGATCTCACGAAAGCCCGACGAGCCGCAGCCGCGTTATTGGATGGCTTTTGGCCAGGCTTCGCTGACTGCTCAAAAGCCAAAGGACGTAGCCCGAGCGCTCGACGCGTTGGAACGGATCCAGCCGGATGCGCCGCAAATCATCGCCATGCGCGGAGTGCTGGCTTGGATACGCGGAGACATGAAAACGTGCGCCGAAGCTTTTCATGAAGCAGAACGACTCGCCCCTAACGACCCAATCACACAGACCTATCTCGGCAGGCTTTATCTGCGTCAGCGCAAATGGCCCGAAGCCGGGCGTGCCTTTAAGCGGGCACTGGATGTCGATCCTGATCTGCCCGATGCGCACTACGGGTTGAGCGTCGCGCTGCCACGGCAAAACTTTGTCGAGCAGGGAATTGATCACGCTTTGCTGGCTGTGGGTTTGCGCCATGAATTTCCCGAAGCGCATTTTCAACTCGGCGCCTTGCTTTCCCGAATGGGTTGGTTCGAACGCGCCGTCCAAGCCTTTGAGATGTCCCTTCGGATGCGCCCGGGTTTCATTCTGGCACATCGATATCTTTCGCGGGTGTATGGCCGAATCGGCCGCTCCGACCTGGCGGATCGACATCGCGCGGAGGCTTCGCGCCTTATGGAAATGAAAACTCCACAGCCAGTCGCGGATTAGCCGGACAACTTAGCAATTTAACGTCTTACCGATTTGGCGTATGCTCGGAACCCACCATGGCATCGGATAACGGGAACTACGATGTCGCGATCGTCGGTGGCGGACCGGCCGGCAGCACCGCTGCTACGCTCTTGAAAAAATACGCACCAGAATTGCGCGTCTTGGTGTTGGAAAAGGAAACCTTTCCGCGCGACCACATCGGCGAGAGCATGCTGCCGCCGATCTGCCCGATCCTGGATGAAATGGAAGTATGGGATGCGGTCGAGGAAGCGGACTTTCCCATCAAAATCGGCGCCTCTTACACGTGGGGTCGCAACAATGATCGTTGGGACTTCGATTTTTACCCGGTTGAAAAATGGCGCGACGAACCGCGCCCGGCAAAGTTTGAAGGGCAACGCCGCCAAACCGCCTTTCAGGTGGATCGTTCAAAGTACGACAAAATCCTTCTTGAGCACGCCCGGGCCAGCGGAGCCGAGGTGAAACAAGGCGTGCGCGTTGACGAGGTACTCGTTAGTGGAGACAGCATCGAGGGACTGAAGTTAAATAGCGGCGAGACTGTCGTCGCACAGTATTACATCGACGCGTCCGGCACGGTGGCGCTGTTCCGACGCGCTTTGAATATCGGGATCGATGCAAAGCTGGAGTTACGCAACATCGCAGTCTGGGACTACTGGTCCGATGCCGAGTGGGCTGTGGAGATCGGCAGCGGCGTAACGCGCATCCAGATTCGCAGTTTGCCTTACGGCTGGATTTGGTTCATTCCTCTCGGTTCGAACCGAACCAGCGTCGGGCTCGTCTGCCCGGCTGAATATTACAAAGATGCGGGCCTCAGCGCCGAGGAGTTGTACCATAAGTCGCTCCAGCGACAGCCTGATATTTGGAAATTGTTACGCCATGCGAAACCGGAGAGCCAGGTTACTACCTGCCGCGATTGGTCGCACCTGGCGGATCGTGTGATTGGCGAGAACTGGTTTCTCTGCGGAGAGGCAGCTGGGTTTGCAGATCCGATTCTTTCAGCCGGAATGACCCTGGCTCACCAGTCAGCCCGAGACGCCGCTTATACGATCTTGGAATACCGACGCGGCGAGCATGAAGTGGACTGGCTTCGCCAACGCTTCGGCCAAAAACAGCGCTCCGCGATCCGGCAGCACATTCAGTTCGCCCAGGTACTGGTACGCGGCCAATAGTTGTTTCACGGAACTCAAGGAGCATTGTGCGAATATCGCCCGCGACGCTGGTCTGAATCTCGAGCCGCAACAAGCCTGGGTCTGGCTGAGCCAGGGTGGATTTACCAGCGAATCGGAAATGATCGCATCGGCCGCCACTCTCGATCCGGCTTCGGCCAAAAAACTGTTGGAACTGTTCGATACCCAACAACGCAAGGCAACTTGGCTGATCGACAGGCAGAATGTGTTCAAACTCGATTTACGTGGGGCCGAAACAGAGCGCGTTGGCATCCTCAGCCACGGACGTATCCACGCGGTTCCCTGCTACGTCCGCAATGGTAGACGTCTGCCAGTAGCCGGATTCTATGCGCGCATGATCGAAGTGCTTCGGCAGACCTCCGATTTTGCTACAATGATGAGTCTGATCGACAAAACTCTGGGCGATATTCCTGCCACCGATCCGAAGAACCGTGAATTCCTGCGATCGCAACATCTTCAGGTCTTGGAAGTGATGGCCCAGGACGGTTGGGTCGAGCGAAAATGTAACGGCAGCCGTCCAGCTTTGCGGGTCGGTAACGAGGTCCAGCAGATCCGCCTGAGCCGCGACGCTAACGAGGCCCTGCGGCGGGTAGGCCGTAGCAGCATCATGCGGTCGAGGATCGACGAGGAAAGCGCGCAAGCGTGACGGCCGGAAACATGGTCACGCTTTAGCGGATTTGTTATGCATTCGAGTGATGGTGGATATGATGTTGCAATCGTCGGCGGTGGCCCGGCCGGCAGCACCGCCGCGATACTGCTGAAAAAGTATTCGCCTGACCTGCGCGTTCTCCTTTTGGAAAAGGAAGTTTTCCCGCGAGATCACATCGGCGAAAGCATGCTTCTGCCGATCTGTTTGATTCTCGAGGAAATGGAAGTTTGGGATGCGGTCGAAGCCGCTAATTTTCCGATCAAGATCGGAGCTTCTTATACCTGGGGTCGCGACTGTGATCGCTGGGATTTGAATTTTTATCCTATCGAAAAATGGCAGCCCGAACCGCGGCCGGCAAAATTCGAGGGCCAGCGAAGATCGACAGCGTTCCAAGTCGACCGCTCGCGATATGACAAGATCCTCCTGGACCATGCGCAATCGCGTGGAGCCGAAGTGCGGCAAGGCGTCCGAGTTGATGAAGTGCTGGTAAACGGCGACCGGATCGAAGGGCTGAAGCTTAGCAGCGGGGAAATCGTAACCGCGCAGTATTACATCGATGGCTCGGGAACAATGGCCCTGTTCCGCCGCGCGCTGGGAATCGGGATCGATCCAAATCTGGAATTGCGCAATATCGCGATCTGGGATTACTGGCGGGGCGCCGACTGGGCAGTGGAAGTGGAAGGCGGCGCCACGCGTATTCAGGTGCGCAGTCTTCCCTATGGCTGGATTTGGTTTATCCCGATTGGAGCTGACCGAACGAGTATCGGCGTCGTCTGGCCAGCCGAATATTACAAGGAGACTGGCCTAACGAGCGAAGAGCTGTATCATCAGTCTCTTCAGCGTCAGCCCCAGATTTGGAACCTGCTGCGCCATGCTCGAGCCGAAGGCCGCCTCACTACTTGCCGTGACTGGTCGCACCTGGCTGACCGCGCGGTGGGTGAAAACTGGTTCCTGTGCGGTGAAGCGGCCGGTTTCGCGGATCCAATTCTCTCGGCCGGGATGACGCTGGCGCATGAATCCGCTCGCGACGCCGCTTATACAATTCTTGAACTTCGCCGCGGCGAACACAACCCTACTTGGTTACGCCAACGTTACGATCAGCGCCAGCGCGGCACTATCCGTCAGCATATTCAATTCGCCCAATACTGGTACGCAGCTAACAGCTGCTTTACGGATCTAAAAGATCATTGTGCCCGAATCGCCCGTGACGCTGGTCTCAATCTCGATCCGGAAAACGCCTGGACATGGCTGGGCTTGGGCGGATTCGCTACTGAATCGGACACGATCGCGATGGCCGGCACGTTCGATCCCGCTTCAACCAAAAAAGTGATCGAGCTATTCGATCCCAAAAAACGCAAAGCATCCTGGCTCGTGGACGGCTACAACGTGTTTAAACTCGATCTGCGCGGCGCAAGAACCGAGCGCGTCGGACTTCTAAGTCACGGACGGATTCATGCAGTTCCGTGCTATGTTCGTGACGGTCGCCGCCTGCCGGTTGCAGGTAACTTCGCGATCGTAATTGAGGTGCTGCGTCAGGCTTCGGCGCTTGCGGATATGGTCGCGGCGATCGAGAAGAAAATCGCGCGCGTCTCTCCAAACGATCAGGAGAACGCCGATTTTCTCCGGGCAGGACTTCTCCAAACCCTGGAAGTGATGGCCCACGAAGGGTGGATCGAACGAAAGATCGATAGTCAATATCCGACTCTGCGCATTGCCGAAGTTAGCCACATTCGGTCGAGTCGCGAGGATAACGAGGCCCTGCGGCGCTCTGGGCGCAGTGGCATCGTGCGCTCGAGGATCGACGAACCCGACGGCGCCCATATGGTTTGACCCGCCATGATGCGCCTGTTCGCAGTCTCGCATTTTTTTGTTCCGACATAGGCTCAACCGCTGGTTGGGATTCGAATCCAGAATGAACCTTAGGAACACACGGAAAGAGCGTGACACAATTCTCCTTCGCGTGATTCGGGCGAGAAGAGTGGATAAGTAACTGAGGTTATTTGCCTGGCGGACCTCGCAGGCCCAGGGCTCGGGTCCGTTAGGCAAATTTGTTTCGGATTGCACCGGGACGGAACAGCGCGTAGCAAACAGGGTGATGAGCTTAGCTGCGCCGCACCATCAATTTGCCAGCGATAATACAGCCCCGTTCTGTCCGGAAGCATTGGCTGCTCTTCAGGAAGCGAACATCGGAGAAGCGCCTTCGTACGGCGAGGACGAATGGACAAAACAGTTGAGGCGGCGTGTTCGTGATATTTTCGAAACGGAGTGCCAGGTCTTTCTCGCTTTCAATGGAACAGCCGCCAACGCGCTCAGCCTGGCCCATCTTTGCCAGCCATTTCAGAGCATTGTGTGCCACGAACGCGCACATATCCAAACAGACGAGTGCGGTGCACCGGAATTTTTTTCCGGATCGAAGCTCTTATTGACAGGCGGTGCGAATGGCAAGATCGACATCGGCGCAGCTGAGGCGGCAATCACGAGCCAACCCGAACTGCACGCACCGAAGCCGCGTGTCCTCAGTATCACCCAGGCGACCGAGCTGGGCACCGTCTACACTCCCGAAGAAATTCGCACGCTGCACGAGTTCGCATCCAGCCGATCGCTTCTGCTTCACATGGACGGGGCACGTTTTTCCAATGCGGTCGCTTCGCTGGGCTGTACGCCAAAAGAGATCAGCTGGCAGAGTGGTGTAGATGTTCTCTGTTTTGGCGGCACGAAAAATGGATTGGCTTCCGGCGAGCTTGTCATTTTTTTTTATAACGAGCTTTCCCGCGAGTTTGATTACAGGCTGAAACAAGGTGGCCAACTGGGATCGAAAATGCGTTTCCTGGCTGCGCCATGGGTCGCTCTGCTCAATGATAATCTTTGGCTGCGGAACGCGCGTCGTGCGAACGAGGCTGCTCGTAGATTGGCTGGGGAGTTGCGATCTCAAGCGAAGATCGGCAGCGTGTTCCCAGTTGATGCGAATTCCGTTTTCCTGCGGCTGCCAGAGAAACTTGCGCAGAATCTTCAAACGCGCGGCTGGCATTTTTATAAATTCGGGGAGCCAAACATCTATCGGCTGATGTGCTCCTGGGCGACGACTGACGAGGAAATTTCCGAGTTTGTGACAGACCTCACAGCGCTCATTGGCTAAGCTCATAATGACGGAAAAACAGGGTATTATGTGAGTTGCTTGTGCGGGAGGACGTTGTATAAGGAGCAGCCGAATGAAACGGAGCTTCGGTCATTTCATACTTGGAATTGCGTCCATTTTCATCATTACGACGATGGAAGGGTGCGGAATCATGCGCGGAGTCGCTTCCACTTCTTATCACGCAGTAACCGCCCCGGTGAGGATGATTCGGCAACATACCGATCGCCCTGCACCGGGAACACGAGTCGTGACGCACACCACGACCACTGTGACGCGAACGACGCGCATCACCACACCGTTAGCGGCGGCAACTCCTTTGCCGAGCCCAGCAAAAATATCATCTCATCCCAAACAGCGCCGGCTCGCGGCAACAAGTGTGTCCCGAGCGCCGACAACACCAGTGCCGACACGTTCGTATGTCGAAGCAACCGGAACGAAGAGCCAGCCAAAAACGTCCGACGATCAAGCAGCGAAATCGCATCCCCAGGGACAATTTCCCACGGCGACGCGAGTCCCGGACAAACCCGGCTACGTCATCAGTCCGTTCGATCCCAAGAAGCGATATGTCGATGTCAGCGGCTATACACCGGGCAGCAGAGTGAAAGATCCATGGACTGACAAAATTTTCATCGTTCCGTAGCTTCAAATCCAAACGGTTTGAGAGATATCGTACGAAAACGCCTTGAAAGATGTTTGCGGAGCAGGGCGACCCGTGCTTGAATTGCGGCGGTAGTTTTTTTGGGAAAAGCGTGGCAAAGAAACAGCCCAGTACGGTTCGTGCTTTATGTTTTTCACGCACTCCTTCCCCGGCATGCAAGCAACCCCATTTTTGCGATCATGACTCACAAAAGAGCTCTCATAATGCTGGCCAGCACGATGATTGCCGGAGCGCTCTCGCTCATTCCGCTCTCTCTTCTCTCCTACGCCTTGGAAGGGCCCCACTGGCCGAATAGCTCGACCGTCATTTTCGAGCTCGGTCTCGGTAGTGCTGGAAGGGTGCTCATTGATGGCAACACATCCTGGGACACGGCTGCTGCGCCCGCTTTGGGCATGTGGAACCGAGTGATTCAGCGGGCCCAGTTGACTTCAAGGAGCCCGACTACTGGCGTATCATCGGGAGACGGAATCAACTCGGTTGTTTTCGCCAGCACAGTTTTTGGTCAAAGTTTCGGGCCCCATACTCTGGCCGTGACCGAGATCTGTACTCGGGATCGACGATGACCGAGGCCGATGTTCTTTTTAATGAGCATCAACAGTTTGATTCCTATCGTGGGCCGCTGCGTTACGGCAATGGCGGATATGCAATCGGCGACATCCGGCGAATTTTGCTGCATGAACTTGGGCACGCGATCGGTCTCGATCATCCCGACGACCACGGACAGCACGTCGATGCAATCATGAATTCCGAAACTAGTAATCGCGAGACACTGGCCAGCGACGACATTTCGGGTGCGCAATTTTTTGTACGGGGCGCCATTGCCGACTCCGACAGCTACGCCGGGGCCGACGCCGCTGCCAATGCCGATTTCAACCTCTCTAGCGCTTGCAGATTTTAATCGGGACGGTCATCCGGATTTGCTCCTTTACAACGGCAGCACGCGTCAGAGCGCGATCTGGTATCTGAACAACAGTGCGTATGCGGGAAGTGCGTATGGAACCGATGTTCCCTACGGCTGGAACATCATCAATGTGGCCGATTTCAATGGCGACGGCTGGCCAGATTATCTGCTCTTTAATCCCGCCACCCGTCGTACGGCGATCTGGTACTTGGAAAACAGTGCGGTCATCAGCACTGCCTACGGGCCAACTCTGCCCAGCGGCTACGTATTGGCGGCCGTGAGCGATATCAATCACGACAATCATCCAGATTATATCCTGTACAACTCCAGCACCCGATGGACAGCGATCTGGTACTTGAACAACAATGTCTTTATCGGTAGCGCGTGGGGCCCAACCGCCGTAGCCGGGTGGAGCCTTGTGAACGTGGCCGACTTCGATCAAGACGGTAATCCAGATTACCTGCTGGTTAACAGCAGCACCAGACAGACCGCGATCTGGTATTTGTCGGGGGTAACCTATCTTCGCAGCGCATATGGTTGTACGATCGCCAGCGGTTACCTGCTGAAAGGAGTGGCCGATTTTAATGGCGACGATAAACCTGATTACCTGCTCTACAATCCAAGCACCCGAGGGACAGCGATCTGGTATCTGAACAACCGTGTCTTTATCGGTAGCGCGTGGGGTCCAACGGTGGTATCCGGCTGGACCTTGGCACGCCATGGCGTTGTCGATCCCGCCGCAGCTCGACTAACAGGTTTGTTTTTGACAGAGATCTTTCCGGTTTGGCGTTTTCCTTCCGCAGTAACGCTTCCTTTTCGGGGTGGTGACTGTTTCGTTGCGCAAGCTGAGCGATTTTCCGTTGCGAGAGAAACGGCTGCAAGATGTCAGGTCGGCAGATTGCACCATGGAACGGAAAACCAGGAAACTACTGATCGCGATTATTTAGTACCATCGACAATTTACCAGTCCTCATGAAAAGAACTCTCCTGTGCATCGCTTTGTTGTTTCCGGCATTGATTGCCAATCGCGCGACAACCGTGATTCCGCCGAGTTTTGACGAGCTCGTTAACGAGGCGGACGTCATCTTTCAAGGCCGAGTTACCAACGTCAAATCGCAATGGATCGGTGAAGGCGCCCAACGAACTATCGTGACGTATGTAACTTTCAGGGTGGAAGACGCAGTTAAGGGGATACCGGGCCAATCGTACGCCATCCGGATGCTGGGTGGAACTGTCGATGGCAAAACGATGGAAGTGGCCGATGCTCCCAAGTTCGCCGTTGGCGGTCAAGACGTTGTTTTCGTGCAAAATAACGGTAGCCAATTCATTCCGCTGGTCGGCATCATGCATGGCCGTTTTCGTGTGCAACATGATCAGGCGGGGCAGGAAGTCATCCGAACAAACGACGGGAAGCCGGTTGTCGATCTGGCACAGATCGGACGGGCTGAACAACCCACCACTTCAGGAACTGGGATGTCCCTCGCGGATTTTAAATCGGCAATTCGAGCGAAGTTAGAAACGCTTCGAAAGAACACGCCGTAGGCAGTCCCAAGCTTTAGCCACTCTTCACGCGGGATTTTGCATAGTCTCGCTCTTCTTTAGTCAATGCGGCGTGCCGGGCGCAATTGCTGCAACTCTGGCTTGATGTTAATTACTGGAATGAAAACTAGCCGATTCGTTCTTTTTATCGGCATATTTCTGTTGTCGGTCCTCGGAGCGACCCTGTTGACGAGCGGTCAAACCTATGAGGGCAAGAAACTGGTTAACGCGACGTTGCTGTCGGATACAAACGGCGTCGTTCCTGGGAAACCATTCAGCGTCGGTCTTCTGCTGCGCATGGCGCCGGGCTGGCACACCTATTGGAAGTTTTCCGGCGACGCAGGATTGCCGACCGAGATCAAATGGAAATTACCGCCAGGCTGGAAAATCGGCGACATTCAATGGCCTATTCCGCTCAAGCTCAAAGATCCGGGCGACATCGTCACCTACGGCTACAGCGATGAAGTTCTACTCATCCAAGAAATCACGCCGCCAGCTGCGATTTCCGATTCCACCGTCAGACTTGCGGCCGACGCTGACTGGCTCGTCTGCGAAAAAATCTGTGTTCCTGGCAGCGCAAAACTCGAGTTGAAATTACCGACTGCCGCGTCGACTCAGCCGGCGAACACCGAGCTATTTTCGCGATATCGCAAATTGCTGCCGCAGACCACGGGTAAGATCGAGAATTGGGACCGCGCCGCTTCCGCGATCTCATTTGGTTTCCAGCACAGTGGGCTCGCCGGCTATTCGTTCGTCGATCTTTATCCGTTGCCGCTGGAAAACACGGTGGTGGGCCACGCAAGCATCGAATCGCGCACAGATGATCAAGTCACGTTTAAGATTCCGTTCGAGAACAAACCGCCGACTGAGTTGCACGGTTTGATTGTGGCTGGCGCGAGCGCGACCGATCCAAATCGCACAGGCTGGTACTTCCAAGGAGGCGCAGCGGCGGTTGTCTCAACCAAACAACCGGCTGCCGAGGAAAATTTTCGCGCCGCTGGGACAGGCATTTCGACAGCGTCCCGCGGCCTTGCCACTTACCTTTTCTTCGGGTTCCTGGGCGGGATCATTTTGAATTTGATGCCATGCGTCTTGCCCGTGATTTCGCTCAAGATTTTTGGGTTCGTCAAGCAAGCCGGCCAACATCGACGTCACATTTTCCGGAATGGGGCCCTGTTTGTTGCAGGAATTTTTGCCTGGTTTATCGGGCTCGCAGTGCTGTTGATTGCGCTGAAAGCCGCCGGACATCAGATCACGTGGGCGTTGCAATTCACCAATCCGTACTTTGTGTTGGCTCTAAGCGCGCTGGTCACGGTCTTTGCGCTCAACCTATTGGGCGTGTTTGAAATTAATCCGCCAGAAACCGCGACGCGTTTGGTCGGATCAGTGGCGCGGGAAGGTGATGCTGGCTCGTTTTTTCACGGCGTGTTCGCGACAGTTTTAGCGACGCCTTGCACTGCCCCCTTTCTCGGCACGGCTCTCGGTTTCGCCTTCACCCAATCGCCTCTGATCATCTTTGCGATGTTTGTCGCGATCGCTGCAGGAATGAGTCTCCCCTATCTCGCACTAAGTGCGCATCCGGCCTGGCTACGATTTCTACCCAAACCCGGCGCGTGGATGGAACGTGTGAAACAACTCATGGGCTTTCTTTTGCTCGCGACGCTTCTCTTTCTCCTTTATGTGATCGGCGCACAACGCGGCTATGAAGCATTGATCTGGGCCGCCAGTTTTCTGCTCGTGCTCGGCATCGCATGCTGGATGAAAGGTGTGTTTCTCGTGCCGACAGCATCCATTGGAAACCGGATCTTTGTCTTTGTGCTCATGCTCGTGCTCGTACTCGGTAGCGGCGCCTATTTTATCGGAGAAAAATTCCGATCGGTATCAGTTGCAAGATCAGGATCCGCCGCCGGCAACATCGAATCCCGCGTCGCGGCCGAGCTGGCGCAAGGTCACCCGGTGTTTGTCGATTTTACTGCCGCCTGGTGCATCACTTGCAAGTTCAATGAGAAAACGGTGCTCAATAGCGCCGAAGTCCGCGAAGCGTTTTCCCGCCACGGAGTGACGAAGCTGGTCGCCGACTGGACTAACGGCGACCCTGCGATCACAAAATTATTGCAACGATTCGGCCGCCCAGGTGTCCCACTTTATGTGCTTTATCCGGCTTCGTCGGCTGAACCAATTGTTTTTCCAGAGTTGCTGACTAAACATATGATTTTAGAGAAACTCGAAACCATTTCCCCGAGCGTTGCCATTCGTTCAATAGTAAACAAACCATGAAAACCAAATCGATCCTCATCACTGCAAGTTCACTCATCGCCACAACTCTCCTAGCTGCCGATGCTCCTCCAGTCGGAAGCACGGCGCCCGCTTTCACATTGTCTGACGCCAAAGGTCAGAAGCATTCGCTTGCTGATTACAAGGGCAAATACGTCGTGCTGGAATGGTTCAATCCGGAATGCCCGTTTGTGAAGAAACATTACGGCAGCGGCAACATGCAAAACCTGCAAAAGGAATTTACCACCAAAGGAGTTGTCTGGCTCACCGTCGATTCCAACGCCCCCGGAACCCAGGGTAACCTGACTGCGGAGCAAGCCGAAAAAATCGTGACTGGCTGGAATGCGCATCAGACGGCGTTTCTGCTCGATCCCGAAGGCAAAGTCGGCCGCGCTTATGGGGCTAAAAACACGCCTGACATGGTCATCATCAATCCGGAAGGAAAAATCGTTTACGAAGGCGCGATTGATAGCAAGGCCACGCCAAACCCGGCCGACATACCCACGTCGACTAATTACGTTAAGGCCGCTCTCGATGAATCGTTGGCCGGCAAACCTATCAGCAAGCCGACCACACGACCCTACGGCTGCTCAGTCAAATACAAGTCGTCCTGATTTGGACTGATCGGAAATAAGCGCGGCTCACAGCACCTCGTCCCATTTCGTTTTGTCCTTGAGCATTATCTCTCGGAGCAAGCGAATGGGTGGCATGCCGTGATTGAGCAGTTCGTTATGAAACTTCTGCAACGAGAATTCGTTTCCCTGCTGCGCTTTGTAATCCTCTCGTAATTTGAGGATTTCCAGTTTACCCAACGAGTAATTGAGGTAGCCAGGGTCAAATGTTCCTCGCATGGCTTCGGCTCGGGCCGGTTTCTCCTCGTAGTAGCAGTTTTTCCGAAAGAATTTTGTCGCTTCGTCGATCGACATGTTCTTCGCGTGCATTTGAATCGACGCGCATAAGCGGCAAAGACGCAGTAACGCTTCAGACGATTGGGCCATGCGATACTTGGCAGCGCGCTTTGCCTCCTCAGCGCTAGGCGTCGCTCCCGACGCTCTCGGAAATCCTTCATCGAGTATCATTTGCTCGCAGTAATGCGCCCAGCCCTCGATGAATGCGTAACTGCCAAAGATCTTCTCCACCTTTGTGGTCGCCGAAACATTCAGATGCAAGAATTGCACGTAATGGCCAGGGTACACTTCGTGGATCGAGACGACGTCCGAAGTGTAATCATTAAATGCAGTGAGCCACTGCTCTTTCTGCTTGTCGGACCAATCATTCTCCACTGGCGTTATGTAGTAATACGCCTCGGTGGCGCGTCGTTCGAACGGTCCCGGCGAATCCATGGAAGCGAATGACGTAGCCCGGGCGAATTTCGGAGTCTCCTTCACCTTGGGCCGCACATCCGATGGGATCGTGACCAGCTTTTGGCTGACTACAAATTTGCGGATTTGATCGAGATTCTTTGCGATGCTCGGGATCAGGTTATCGGCCGTTGGATGCTCCTTTTGAATCTCCTTGAATACCTCGGGAGCAGCCTTGGTTGGATCGACAATTTTGGCCGAATCCGCAAACCGTTTCTGCTCCGCCTTCAGCGCCTCCAAGCCAAGGTCCAGAATTTTGTCAGGCGGAAGATCGACCAGTTCGGCTTCTTTTAGCATCCGCGCGTATTTCTCTTCGCCGATGGCGAATTCGGGAGTGGCTTTGGGCAACCGCTCCCGCTGCAACCAGTCGGCATAATCCCCCAGCGCGGCGGCAGCTTTGCGGTTCGATTCCTGAAAATCGCTTCTGATGCGTTCGTCTTTCACGTCCACCACTGCCGCAACCAGATCTTTCCTTAGAAAATCCGCATTGCCTTTTGCGATTTGAATGGCCAGTTCGACGTAGGGCTTCGGAAGGACCTCGTCCAAATTCGTCTTGGCGGCAATGATGATGTTGGGAACCTGCAGCTCAATTGCGATGATGCTGCGGACCCGATCTTCGAGCGGCGCAAAGCTCCTTTTGATAAAAACATTCAAATTGGCCGCCCGGGCATAGACCATCGGGTTCCGCTCGTAGATCGACATCGCCTCCCTTCGGAAGAGTTCCCCTCGGATGGCCGCTTGAAGAATGCGCAGGTCGATGGCGTGCCGAGCGCTCAACTTGTCGAGATCGAACCTGCTCAAGCGATCGTCGAACCGATGGAGCCGCGACAGTTCCGCATCGAGAGCGAGCCGGTCATAATCGGTGATTTTTCCGTCGTATTCGTGCAGACCGAGAGCGGTGCCTTCGAGCGGTCGCGCGGCAAAATAACCTTTGATGTACTCCTCAGCGACATTTTCATAGTCGTCGTCAGCCGTTTGCACCGCCATCCCGGCCGTGGCCGACAGAAAAACCGGAAGCAGGAAAATGAGGCGCAAAGAAAATTTCATGTCACAGGTCGGGGACTCTATCTCGGTTGCGCGAATGAGCGAGATCGGCCAGCCGCGTTGCGAAAGATTTCCGCATGCGCGATGATAAGGGCGATTTCTTCATAACATGAGACGGAACCTTCTGATCGCGTTAATTGGCCTCTCTTCTTTCCTTGTCATGCCTGGCGGTTTGACAAACGCCATGGCGGCAGGCGAGGAAGAAGACAACGGTTACTCGCAAATCTCGATTTTCGCAAAGGCGCTTCAAGTAATCCGGCAGGATTACGTCGATGGCAGCAAGACCGACTATCACGATCTCATTGCAGCTGCGATGAAAGGAATGCTTTCCTCGCTCGATCCCCATAGCCAGTTCATGGATCCGAACGATTTCCGGGACATGCAGGATGATACCCGCAGCCGGTTCAACGGTCTGGGCATCGAGGTGACGATGAAGAACGGACTGCCCACCGTGGTTAGTGCAATGGAGGATACGCCCGCCGCGAAGGCTGGCATCGTCTCGGGCGATCAGATCCTCAAAATAGCCGGCAACTCCACCGAAAAAATGGAGCTGCAAGACGTGGTCACTGTTCTACGGGGACCGCCCGGACGGAAGGTAAGTCTTACGCTGCTTCGACCATCCACCAAAGAGATCAAAGAATACACTCTCGAACGGACGGAGATTAAGGTGCAAAGCGTCAAAGCGGCACAAGTGCTGGATTCCGATTTAACCGGTCCATTTAAGATCGGGTACGTCCGCCTGATCCAATTCAACGAGCCGACCGCGGACGAACTGTCGAAGGCTCTGGACAATTTGCAGAAACAAGGAATGCAGGCGTTGATTCTCGATCTTCGAAATAATCCCGGCGGGTTATTGAACAGCGCCGTGGATGTATGCGGAGAATTTCTGCCTCCAAACACAAACGTCGTTTCCACCCAGGGACGTGTTGCGTCCCAGCAACGTGAGTACGCCACGTCGAGCACTACACGGCGGCGACCGCGATTTCCATTGGCTGTTTTGATTAATGAAGGCAGCGCCAGTGGGGCGGAGATTGTGGCCGGTGCCCTAAAGGATTTGAACCGGGCGGTACTTGTGGGAGAGACGACTTTCGGCAAAGGATCGGTCCAGAATGTTCTTCAGCTGCCGGATGGATCCGCATTGCGGATCACAACGGCGAAATACTATACGCCGAGCAAACAGGTCATTCATGGCAAGGGAGTGACGCCGAACATTCGAGTGCCGATGACGGCAGAACAGGCCCGGGCGCTTGCGACTTTCCGAGCCGTCGGAAATGCGAATCCAGAGCAGGACAAGAATTTCATTCGATCAAAGGATCCGCAGATGATGCGCGCTATCGATGCTCTCAAGGGCGTTATGATTTACGCCCAGCAAACCAATCCAATCACTGAGCCAGTAAAGAAGTAATCCGCGAAGGTTGCGTGCTACCGCAACCGTTTCGGAAGGCTTCGATTGGCAGACGACGCGTCTGCCCTACAATTTCATTGTGACGATACTGGCTATAGAAACATCGTGCGACGAAACAGCCGTAGCAATCCTACGTGAACGCGAGTTGCTGGCTAGCGAAGTGGCTTCACAAATTCACACCCACGAAAAATACGGTGGCATCGTGCCGGAAATTGCTTCGCGGAATCATCTTGTTCATGCGCCTCGGTTACTGGAACGCGCAACGCAGGCGGCTAAGATCGACATCGCGAATATCGATGCTTTCGCCGCCACAAGCGGACCCGGGCTGGCCAGCTCATTGATGATCGGCGCCTCGATCGCGAAAGGTCTCGCGGTCGGCTTTGGGAAACCGTTTCTCGCGATCAACCATCTCGAAGGTCATTTGCTTTCACCTTTTTTTGTGGAAGATAGGCCTCACCGCCTCGCCTCGGCGAGTGCACCTCCCCCCGTGAGGGAGAGGCGGACGCGAAACGCCGGTGATTGTGATGTCCCAAAAACTCTGGAGCACATTCCACTGCACGTTTCTCTGATCGTAAGTGGTGGACATACCATGTCGATCCTCGTGCGTGGGCTGAGCAATTATCGTTTGATCGGCCGAACTGTGGATGATGCCGCCGGCGAGGCATTCGACAAAGTCGCGAAACTGCTCGGGCTCGGCTATCCCGGTGGTCCGGAGATCGAACGGCATGCCCGCAACGGTGACCCCGCGCGTTTTGATTTACCGCGAAGCATGCCTGACTCGGAGAATTTCAGCTTCAGCGGTTTAAAGACGGCGGTCCGTTATTTGTTACCGAAAATCGACTTCGCTCGAAACAATGTTTTGAATGATGTTTGCGCATCGTTCCAAGCGGCTGTGGTAGATGTGCTCGTGCGCAAAACAATTGCAGCCGCGCGGAAATACCATGTCGACCTTGTGACTGTCAGCGGTGGAGTCAGCTGCAATCAGAATCTACGGAATAGATTGGAGGAAGAATGCGCCCGGCTCGGGCTTGAATTCAAAGCTGCCGCCTCGTGGCTGTGCACTGACAATGCCGCGATGATTGCGTTTGCAGCGCTGTTGCGTTTAAGGGCCGGATTCAGATCCAAGGTGACTGACGAAATCGATCCGAATCTCGCTTTGGCGTGAAATCTTAGACGATCGCTCAGCTTTTCTTGAGAGCAGCCAGATCTTTCAAAACCTGCTCGCTATGTTCGGCTGGTTTCACGCCGGTATAAACTTTCGCGATCTTTCCATCCGGATTGATCAGGAATGTATTCCGCGCGGCCAGCTTGCTGCCCTTGTAATCCATCACCGATCCATACTCGGTTGAAACCTGAGCATCGGGATCGGCCAGCAGTTTGAAATTCAATCCTTCCTTTGCGCAGAAATCCTTGTGCGATTCTGCCGTATCCACGCTTACGCCGAGAATGGCCGCGCCGGTTTGTTCGTACTTCGACAGGTCGCGCTGAAAATTCCTGGCCTCAAGCGTGCAACCGCTGGTGAAATCCTTTGGATAAAAATAGAGCACCACCCATTTCCCCCGATAATCTTTCAAACTCACGTGAGACCCATCGCCGGCCGTCAATTGAAAATCGGGCGCCGGTTGTCCCGCTTCCGGTTGTTTTTGCATCTCGGCGGCCTGCATCAATGGCAATGTAATCACACTGACAATCGCTGATAAGAATATTTTGTTCATATTCGATCCTCCGATGGAGATTCTAGCAGGAATTTCGCGACAACCAACGAATTCGTCGGAACTCGATAGACTGGTTGACAAGCTTCGCCGCAAGCGAAGTTAAAGGGAACACAAGCAATGAAGGCTGGTTTTCTCGAGAAATTAATCGAACGCCTCGGCCGTGTCGGCCCCGAGGAAGTCCAGAATTACCTGATCCGTCTGGCCCAGGAGAAAGGATTCCTGGAGACAATCTTCAATGCCATTCAGGAGGGAATCATTGTGACGGATTCAAAGGGTCGGATCAATTATCTCAACCATGCCGCCTGTGAGATTTTCGGTCTAAATGCCGAGGACGCGATCGGGAAACGGCTGGATGAACGGGTGCGCGGTCTGGATTGGTCGTCTCTCACCAAGAGCGGCGCAGCCATGAGTCGCGACACGGAGATTTTTTATCCTGCCAATCGCTTTATCAACTTCTACGTCGTGCCGCTGGTCATTGAGCGGCGTGAAACGGCCGACAGTATCGACATCGCAGGCGATCAGGTCGGTCACGCGATGATCTTGCGCGACATCACAGAAGGCCGACGATCGGCGCAACAGACGCTCGAATCCGAACGATTGAATGCATTGACCCTGCTCGCTGCAGGCGTGGCCCACGAAATTGGGAATCCCCTCAACTCGCTGGACATTCATTTGCAATTAATGGAACGACAGGCCCGTAAACTCGACAGTGCAACGCAGCCGGAGCTTCAGGAATCAATTGCTATCGCGCGATCCGAAGTCAGCCGGCTGGATTCGATCGTGACGCAATTCCTGCGCGCGATTCGTCCGTCCAAACCGCAATTCCAGGCGGAAAATGTGAATACAATTGTCGAAGAAGCAGTTCGTTTTTTTGCTCCTGAGATCAAAGACCGCGAAATCGTGGTCGAACAGGAACTGCGCTCGGATTTGCCGTGGCTTCAAATCGATCGCGACCAGATGAAGCAGGCGTTTTTTAATGTAATCAAGAACAGTTTCGAAGCGATGAAACGCCACGGTGTCTTGCGGATTCGGACCGATCGGGATGAAACCCACGTCCTCGTCACTTTCACAGATACTGGCGGCGGGATGTCGCCCGAAAATCTCAGCCGGGTCTTTGAGCCTTATTTCACAACGAAAGCTTCGGGCACCGGCTTAGGTCTATTGATTGTGCGGCGGATCGTGCGCGAACACGGCGGCGAACTCGCCATCGAAAGCAACCAAGGCAAAGGCCTTATTCTCACAATCCGATTGCCATACATCGACAAGCGCGTCCGAATGCTGGAAGCCGGCGATATAAATCGTTGAGCTAACCCGGCTCGCATCAATGTCGTCGATGACTGATGCCAATGGAGTTGCCGCATTGAGCACCGCCGCACCACAGACAAGATGCAGATCTGTGTCCGACGCGAATGGGCCGGGCCCGGCTAGCGCGAGCACCGGTTGATGTTTGATTAGCTTTCCAGTGTGCTCCGCTCTTGACCGGCCCTTGGAAACTTTTCAGTTTAGGCAGGTGAAAATGCGGTGGTTCTTTCGCGGTGCCGTCATGGCCATTGCCATGTTACTTTTTTCCAGCTGTGGCCTGTTTTTTCCCGAAAACCGGGAGAATGTCCTTGTTGGGACATGGAGAAATTCGCTCGGAGCCGTCTGGACGATCAAACCGAATGGCACATTTGATGTCGATCTTACGCAGAACGGAAGGCGGGATGTCGGGGGAAAATACGATCTTATCGGAGACAAGCTGATCTTAAAAATTACCAGCGGCCTAAGGCCGAAAGGCTGTGATGGCAAAGGCATCTACCGATTCGCTCGAGTACACGATACGCTCCAGCTCACTCTGATTCAGGATGACTGCAGATTGCGCAAGAAAAACATGCTGCTCGTCTGGAAACTGAAGGCGCCGTGGCATCGTGCGCGAAAAACTCCGCTATAGACAAAACCGTTGGTCGGCGGCGTCCTTCGAAATGGGAGTTGCATCCCACTTTTTCAACGCCAGCTTCCTGAGCTCAACCTTTGTCCATGAAAATTGTTCATCTCTTTTTTCTCGTCTGTACGGTCGCCCTGGACCTTAGCTCGGTCCGAATTTCTTCGGCACAAAAGTTACCCGACACCACGCGGCTGTTGCGTTTCCCAACGACAAACGGTGATCAGATCGTCTTCTGCTACTCCGGACAAGTTTATACGGTTGATAAGAACGGAGGAACAGCTCGGCGGCTGACGAGCGGTCCCGGGTTCAGTTCGTTTCCCCATTTTTCCCCGGACGGAAAACAGATCGCCTTTACTTCGCAATACGATGGTAATACTGAAGTTTACGTCATGCCGGCTGAAGGCGGTCAGCCGAAGCGGCTAACCACAACGGCGACTCTGAGCCGCGATGATATTTCGGATCGAATGGGCCCTAACAATATCGTCATGGGCTGGGAGAATACCAAGCCTCTGGTCGTCTTTCGTTCCCGCCGCACCTCGTTCAACTCCTTCATCGGCGATCTCGAGACCGTCGCGATGGATGCGGATTTGCCTAAACAATTGCCGGTCCCGCGCGGCGGTTTTGTTTCCTTTTCGCCCGATGACTCCCAGATGGCTTTCAATCGCGTGTTTCGCGAGTTTCGCACCTGGAAACATTACCGCGGCGGAATGGTAGACGACGTCTGGATCTACGATTTCAAGACGGAGCAAACCGAAAACCTTACGAACAATCCCGACGCGCAAGATATTTGTCCAATGTGGGGACCGGACAACAAAGTCTATTTCCTCTCCGATCGAGACGTCCGCATGAATCTTTTCTCGATCGATCGCAACACCAAGGAAACCAAACAGCTGACGCAGTTTAAGGACTTCGATATCAAGTTTCCTACGATTGGCAAGGACGCCATCATGTTTGAACAAGCCGGTTACATCTGGCGGTACGATCTGGCGACTGGACAAGCCACGCCGTTGCCGATCGACATCAGGGAAGATTTCGCTTCCGGCCGCGCGCAGTATCTCGATGCTTCGAAGCACGTCGAATCGGTGAATCTCTCGCCCGATGGCGAGCGCGTCATTGTCGTGGCGCGGGGCGATCTCTTCTCAGTACCGGCCAAGCACGGCAACGCTCGTGCTTTAACGAAAACTTCCAATGCGCACGAGCGTGACGCCGTTTGGTCGCCTGACGGCAAATGGATTGCCTACAATTCCGACGAGAGCGGCGAAAACGAATTGTATGTTCGATCCCAGGACGGGAAAGGCGAGCCGCAACAGATAACGAAGGCAGCTGACACCTATTATTACCAACCGGTCTGGTCGCCCGATAGCAAGAAGCTGCTCTGGAGCGATCGCAGGCAGCGCTTGCGATATGCCGATGTGACAAGCAAAGCCGTTACCGAAGTGGCCCAGGACAAGAATGGCGAAATCGAGTCGTACGATTGGTCGCCTGACAGTCACTGGATCGCCTGGGGACAACCGGAGGAAAATGAACAGCCCAAGGTTTATCTCTATTCGGTAGCCAGCAAAAAAGCAGTGCCGGTGACGGACGAATGGTATGCCTCAGGCCGTGTTTCCTTCAGCAATGACGGCAAATATTTGATGCTCTCATCGAGTCGCGATTTCAAGCCGACCTTCGGCGAAGAGGAATTTGAGAATATTTACCTCGACATGCAGCGCGTTTACCTCGTGACGCTCTCGAAGGAAACCGAATCGCCGCTCGGCCCGCGCAGCGACGAAGTCGGCAAAGCGGAAAAGAAAGAAAAAGAGAAGAGCGACAAAGAAGAGGAGAAGAAGGGCGAGAAGGAGAAGAAACCGATCACAGTAAAGGTGGACTTGGACGGCATTCAAAACCGGATCGTTGGCCTCGACATCACACCGGCGAACTACAAAGACCTGCGCCTGGTCGATGATCGCGTTTTCTATCTGCGGAGAACAGTTGGCGATACTGCCGGCGAAGACGAGGAGAATCAGGACCCGGATAAACAGAAATGGCGTCTTTGTTTTTACAGCCTCGAAGATCGCAAGGAGACGGTGCTTGGCGATGTGAATGCCTACCAAATCAGCTTCGACGGCAAGAAGATGCTGGTGAAGATCGACAAGGACTATGCGATCATCGATCTGCCGAAAGAAAAACTCGAGACAAAAGATCACAAACTGGAACTGAAAGATCTCGACGAAATCGCCGATCGCCGCGCCGAGTGGAAACAAATCTACTACGAAGCCTGGCGCCAGATGCGCGACTTTTTCTATTCGCCAACCATGAACGGCATCGATTGGAAGGCCATGCGCGACAAATACGCGGCTCTTCTACCGTATGTGAATCACCGCAACGATCTCACTTACATCATCGGTGAGCTGATTGGCGAATTGAATAATGGCCACGCTTACGTTTCCGGCGGCGAGCGCCCGGAGACACCTCGGGTCAAACTTGGACTCCTCGGTGCGGAACTCTCGCGCGATCCGGCCAGTCGCGCCTATCGCGTCGATCGCATTTTGCCGGGTGAGAATTGGGATAAAGAAACGCGCTCGCCGCTGACTGCCATCGGTCTAAACGTCAAGCCAGGCGATTATATTCTCGCTGTTAATGGCACACCTGTATCGACTTTGCCCAATATCTACGACGCGCTCATTGGCACAGCCGACAAACAAGTCATCCTCCGGACCAATTCCAAACCTAACGATCAAGGCGCACGCGACATCACGGTTGTGCCGACGGCGGATGAGTCGCCGCTTTATTATCTCGCCTGGGTCCAGCACAACATCGAGTACGTCAGCAAGAAAACGAACGGCGAAGCTGGATATGTCCATATTCCTGATATGGGTCAGCCCGGGCTGAATGAATTCACGAAACGCTACTTCCCGCAGATTCGAAAGAAGGCGCTCATTGTCGATGTTCGTGGCAATGGGGGCGGCTTTGTCTCGCCTCTTGTAATCGAGCGCCTCCGCCGCGCGCTCGTCATGGTCGAGATGTTTCGCAACGGCGTGCCGCAAACCAATCCGCCGCAGACTTTCCTCGGGCCAATGGTTACATTGATGAACGAGTTCTCGGCGTCGGATGGCGATATCTTTCCATACCGCTTCAAGACGCTGGGATTGGGCAAGCTGATTGGCAAGCGCACCTGGGGCGGCGTGATCGGCATTCGTGATCCGCTTCCGTTGATCGATGGAGGACAACTTTTCAAGCCGGAGTTCGCGCCTTATTCAAAGGATGGCAAAGGCTGGATCATCGAGAGTCACGGCGTCGATCCCGACATCTATGTAGACAACGACCCGGCCAAAGAATTTCACGGAGAAGATCAACAGCTCGATCGAGCGATCCAAGAGCTCCAGGAAGAGCTAAAGACTAAAAAGTACGAGCTGCCGCCGATCCCGCCTTTTCCAAACCGTAATCCGGCAAAGAGTAGCTGAGCGTCCGGTTAATCGGGCAGAGTAAACGTCAATCTTGCGATAGCCAACCGCCGGTCGCCTGGATGGGCGGAGCGCCATCGGCCGATTTTACCCAGGCGGCGATGGCGCTTGGTTGTGCCGATGTGCCCAGCAGCGACCCGGTCGCCGTCCAATGATCGCCGCTTTTCACCATGTCGATCTTCACCAGATCGAGCACAACGAAGTCGTGACGCAGTTTGCGTCCGCTATTTTCACCGCGTTTCACGTCCGATTCGAGATTTGCGCCAAGACGAGCGACTTCCAATTGGAGCGGGCCCGGTTGATCACTCTCGAAACTGCCCGTGATTGCCTGATTGCCATTCAGCACAATTCGAAGCTTCCCGACTTTCTCGCTCGTCGCTGGTGGAGCATTACCGTTGTACCAGTTTTTCCATTGCCGACCGTTCACGACAAAGTTCGGCGTGTACACGGAATCGATTCGCCAGACTGCGGCATAGCGTCGCTGGCGGTCCGTAAACGCCGGACGCGAAAAGGGATCAGTCCATCCCAAGCGGTTCCAGTAATCGACATGAAACGCGACCGGGACGATCCGTTTCCAAAGCTCCGGATCGCTTTTGAATTTACTCAACCGCGCATCTGCCGGCGGGCAACTGCTGCAACCTTCCGACGTGAAAAGCTCGATTAAAGTTGCTTGCGTGTCACCGCTTTCAAAAGTTGTAGCCGCTGGCGCTGACCCCGGCTGCACCGCGAACGAGGCAGCGATATTAGCCGCGAAGGTGATCGCCATGAGCCGGATCGAATTCATCTCATCATTGTCGATTCTCGAACTGCCGAGGTCAAAGCCTCTGCCCACAGCTTTCGGCATTCGCCGTAGAATTGATCGCGTTCGCGACGCAAGCAACGAGACTTGTGTTAAAGTAGCGCCGTTGCCGCCAGGGTGGCGAAATTGGCAGACGCGCCAGACTTAGGATCTGGTGGAGCAATCCTTAGGGGTTCGAGTCCCCTCCCTGGCATTTCCGCGCGCCAGAAATCAAATCACGTTCCATTTCTTGCGTCCGGTTTCCTTGTCGATCTCCCACAGTCGCAGGCCGCCACGATAGGCATTCCGATTATCACCGCGCTCGAACCCTGCGGGCAACCGCTTGAAAAAACGGGCATTGCCGCCACCGACCACAACATGATCGGCGATGAACGCCTTTTTTAACTGCAGGATCGCGTGCTCGACTTCGCGCATCCATTTCTTTCGCCCCATCCTATCGAGACCCGGCTGGCCGAGCCATTCCTCAATGATGTCGCCGTGCCGGTAGGGTAAATCGCCGAGCTCAAGCGGGAACAATGTTTTTTCCCAAACCAGAGCTGAGCCGAGACCAGTGCCCAGCCCGAGAAAAAGCATGCGTTTCCCGCGATAACTGCCGAGCGCCTGCATGGCCGCATCATTGATTACCTGCGTCGGCTTCCCGAATGCATTGCGAATGTCGAACCTGCTCCAACCTTTGCCCAAGTGTTTTGGGTCTCTGAGAATCCGGCCCTGGCGAATCGGCGCGGGAAAACCGATCGATATCGCTTCAAACCGCCAGTCCTCGACGGCTTTTTTGAAATTTCTGAGCATCTCCTTGGGCGTCATTTCTGGACCGGAGGGAAATTTTCGCTGGTCGCGAGGTGATATGTGCAGCTTCACATTCGTCCCGCCGATATCGACGACGAGAACTTTCCGGCTCATGGGCGACCGCGGCTTTGGCAGAATTTGCTACTCGCCGATGCCGATCGTGTGCGTGAACCGCTGAAAGATACTCTTGCTCTCCGGCTTGGGTCCGGTGCTCGGCGGCCAGCATTCCACAATTTCGAGGGCCAGAAAACGGAAGAGCGTCAGCCTGGCGAATTTCAAATCGAGCCGCAGATTTTTGGCAATCTGGGCAATAGAGCGGACGCCGTTGAACTGCGAAGCAAATTGCGCCTCCGCCACGGTAAGTTTCAGGTTTTGGACCCGTTCGAATCCGTCCCTTGTGTACGCGGGAATCGACGCCGGATCATAATTGAGGATCGATCCGAGATCCTGAAATTGAATAAATCGCAAACAACCAAGCGCCCAATGATCGATATCCGGCTCGGGCGAAACCTCACGGGTGAATTCCGGAAGCTCGGCACTTTGCTCAAACATGAGACGCACTCGTTCCGCGGTCCAAAGCCGCGCAAACAGCTTCTGGCCGTAATGTTGAACCAGTTGAATCGCCGGATCGCGCAGGATCAATTCCTCACGCGCCAGTGTCAGGAAAAGTGGACAACCGGTTTGCATTTGTTGGTTGCGCGCCGCAGCCACTCTTTCAGTGTCCACATTCACCAGCGTCACAGGCGCTTCCGGACAGTAAAGCTCCGGATCGCGAGTGGTAACGAAAAGGATGTGTCCATTCTGGGCAAAAAGTTCAACCGGAGCGTTCTCCCAAAACATGCGGAGAGAACCGGTGAGATTTTCTTTGGCAATTGTTTGCAGCGCCCAATGCAACGAAAAGAAATGCGTGTCGCCGCAAAAAAAGGCCTGTCCCGTTGCGGATTCATCGGGCAGATCGATCTTCTCGGCTGCGGGTGATGCGGGCGTCGGTTGCGTCTCCGGCTGTGACCAGTCTGGCGCGCCAGATGGTGGGCTCCACCATTCCTCCGCCGGTGCGGCGGTTTGCTGCACTTCGGGCTCGGCTGGTTCCTGGAAAATAGGCGCTTCTTCAGTTTCAGGCGCCTCTTCAGTCTGATCGACAACCTGCTCCGGCTCTGGTGTGTTTTCAGGTTTCGATGGCTCGGGTTCGCCAGTTGATTTCGGCATATGACTCTCGAGAGTTTTAATAAGCAAATCCGAAGTGAACGGTTTATTCAAGAAGGCAATGACGTTTGCATTAGCGATGCGATCCGGCCGCAGATCGGCACCGAAACCGGACATGTAGATTACCGGGATATCGGCGGTCGCCGGATCTTCGAGCAATTTGCGACTGACCTCATCCCCTTTCATATCGGGAAGAACGTAATCGAGCAGAACCAAATCCGGAGGATCGTCTTTGCTGGCTTGCAATCCCTCCGTGCCCGTCGGTGCGGTCACGACCTTATAATGGGCCTCCGTGAGGATCTCTTCCACAAAACGCAACAACATCAGGCTGTCGTCGATTACAAGCACTCTGCGCGTGGAAGTCGCTTTCGGCCGAAACGTCTTTGCTTCGGAAGCAGCCTTTTCGTCAGACTCTCGCACGGCTTCCATTAGTAAGAATTGCCAGTTCTGACGAATTGTATGCGGCACGGATCCGCGATCTGCGACTTCTGAAATCGTTCCGCCTTTCCACGTCACGATGTCGTTAAAAGCGGCCAATCCTTCTTTGCCCGGCGCCGTTGCATGACGGACCTGGCCATTTTCAAAAAAAACACGCGCTTTCTCTCCGGCCGGACTGGTGAATTCCAGCGCGGTGTTTGCTCCGCTCATGCATTTCAACTGGATGATGTCTGCGATGTGAAGATCGCTTAATGTGCCGCGGAATTTTTCGCCAGTTTCTCCGGCAGCGGGCCGAAGCAGCGCTTCAACCAGCTCCACAAAATCCTCGCGCGGAAAAGGCTTTTCTAAAAAATGAATGGCGCCCAGCCCTGCAACCTGGTCTTGCTGAGTCGGGAGATGTGCCCCGGTGAGAATGATGGCACGGGCATTCGGATGACTGGTTCGCAAATCGTAAAGAAAATCCTGGCCGAGACCGGGCGCGGCATCGAGATCGAGAACAAAAAGATCTGGATGGTTATCGGCGACGAGCTGCTGGGCCTCTTCCAGGCTGCCACCGATGGTGACGCCCGCCTCCGGCGCAGCCTCATGCAGCGCACTAACAATCGCACCAGCTAATCGCTCGTCGGGCTGTTGAACCAGGACTCGCCCACTTTGCATCGTAGTAGAAATGCCCGCTTCTGGCTAAAAAGCCAAATACTTTTCATCGAAATCTTATCCTCCATTTCATGCCAGGTTAAGGTTGCGCGCAAAATGCAACCTACGAAGTTTCAAGTATCAGCTAGAGATGGGCCGCAGCGGAAAAAAAATGAAACATAAACCTTTTCGCGGTCTCAGTGCCATTCTGTTCAAGGAATTCATCGTCGTCTGGCGCGACCCGATGACCCTGTTCTTCATGTTTTTTCCGCCGCTGGTCGAAATGATCGCGTTCGGCTACGCACTCGACACCGACGTCAAAAATATGTCGATGGTAATTTTGAATGAGGACCGCAGCGTAGCAAGCCGGCAATTCATCGACCGATTCGTGAACACGGAAACCTTCCGGGTGGTCGGGGCCGTGCAAAGCATCGACGAAATGGCGAGCGTAATTCGCAGCGGGCGCGCTTATGCGGGGTTGGATATCCCGCCCAAATTCACCGAGCACTTGCGCGCCGGACAACCGGCCCAAGTGCAACTATTGATCGATGGCTCCAATTCCACGACGGCTTTGCAAGCGCTCAACACCGCGCTCGCCGTGGGTCTTCGCCAATCCGTCGAAACACTTTTGCGCGAGACTGGCCGTCGCGATGTCCCGATCGATATCCGTCCGCAGATGCTTTACAACCCCACGATGCGCAGCCCAAACTTCTACATCCCGGGCGTGATCGGGATCGTATTGCAAATCGGCACCACTTTTGCAACGGCCATGGCTGTTGTGCGAGAGCGTGAAAAAGGCACCCTCGAAACTCTGCTCGTTAGTCCTCTCAGCCGTTGGGGCCTGATGCTCGGCAAAATCGTGCCGTATCTTTGCATTGGCATGACCATGGCGGTGATTCTCTTCCTCATCATGAGGTTCATGTTTGCGGTGCCGATCAATGGGAGCGTTTTGGCAATGCTGGTTGCTACATTCGTTTATGTCTTCGCTTTGCTCAGCCTCGGCCTGCTCGTGGCAATCAAAGCCAAAAACCAGATGCAAGCGCTCCAGATGTCCATGACTTACATGTTGCCCAGTGTTTTCTTTTCTGGCTTTGTTTTTCCACGCGAAACGATGCCCTGGATTTTTTATGCCTTGGGCGCGATTCTTCCGGCCACGTATTTTATTTCCCTGGCCCGAGCCATCATTCTGCGCGGCGCGCATTTTTTCGAATACTGGCCGCACCTCGTCGTTCTGATCGCGATGTCGATCGTTCTCTTTTCTTTCTGCGCACTTTTGTTCCGCAAGAAGATTGGCTGATAAGGTGGATGATCTGAATCTCCGCGCGGAATTGGAAGCGGATGTTCAAACAATCGCCGGGAAGGTCGGCGAGCGAAACGTCTGGCATTACGCGCAACTCAGCGCGGCAGCCGATTTTATCGAGAGTTCCTTTTCGCGGGCTGGATTGAAGCCGCAGCGGATCAGTTACGATTTGCATGGGCGCACTTGTCACAACATCGACAGCGAGATTCCCGGCGCCGGACCAGAAATCGTAATCGTCGGTGCACACTACGATTCGGTCTTGGGATCGCCTGGCGCGAATGACAACGGGAGCGGTGTGGCCGCACTTCTCGCTTTAGCCCGACGCTTCGCCAGAACATCGACATCGGCCACGCTGCGTTTCGTCGCCTTTGTGAATGAAGAGCCGCCGTTCTTTCAAACACCGCAAATGGGCAGCTTCGTATACGCGAGCCGATGCAAAGCGCGTGGCGAGCGCATCGGCGCAATGATCAGTCTGGAAACGATCGGCTATTTTTCCGATGTACCGCATTCCCAAACTTATCCAGCTCCCGGCCTCGGGTTGCTTTATCCCAAGGTCGGCAATTTCATTGGCTTTGTTGCCAATATGCATTCACGCGCGCTGCTGCGACGTGCCATGTCGATCTTTCGGGCGCAGGCAAAGATCCCATCGCAAGGCGTGGCTTTGCCGGCATTTATTCCCGGTGTGGCGTGGTCCGACCAGTGGTCGTTTTGGGAACATGGTTATCCGGGAATAATGATTACCGATACAGCGCCATTTCGTTACCCACACTATCACAGCGCAACAGATACACCGGACAAACTCGATTACAGCCGATTCGCGCTTGTCGTTAGCGGAATGGAAAACGTGATCGCTATTCTCGTCGGCGCGCAACCTAGCCGCTGATCGAATCGCTCACCAGATATCGCCGCACTACGAGCGACCAGATCAACAGTGTGATGAGCAAATACCAGGCAAAAAAACGATTATACCCGCGCCGTCGGGCAATTAATCCTACTCCAGCCAGCAGCGCATATTGAGAAACATAAGGCAAATACCAGATCGGCTGGAAAAGTTCGCCGCGGATGGCTGTTTGGGTGATGTCGAGCAAACACATCACGATGAAGCTCGAGTAGTATCCGGTGCGGTTCCGATGAAACCGATCTGACCCTTCCTCTTCCTGCGAAAGATCGGGCGGATAGAGAAAAACCGTCAACATGTACAGTGAAATTGTCCAAACAATCAGGACCAAAAACTCGTCGAAGCTCCAATTGACCTGCGTATTCCATTTGAATGTGACCCACCATTGCAAGACGAGGAGAAGCAGCGTCGCTGCCGTAAAGACAATGTGGACTTCATCGATCGGATTTTGTCTGCGGCGATAGAATGTTCGGCCAGCGCCGGCCAGGAGATTCGTTACGCCGAGGCCGATGATGATCGACATGAGCGCCGCGATAAACTCGAAGCTGCTCATCAGGTTTTGTCCATTCGGCATGGCCAAGAGATAGCAGATTGTCAGCGCGTTGTCCTTAGTAGCAACCAATCAGGGCAAACGACCAAATTAGAAAAAGCCGTGACCTTGTGGGGTTGTGAACTCCTGTTCTCTGACTGTTTCGCTTTCTAAGTTGTCTTTCGGCCCCACAAAACAAGGATGTCATCAAGAATCCGGTTTCTCCTGGGCCAGCGCAAAACCTGAAAGCCGGATTTGCGCATAAGCTCGCCCAAAGTTTTCCCCGTAAACAGAAATGTATGATAGCCATGCCGGAACCCGTTCCAATCCGCTCCATGCAACCGATGCGCAGGGCCGTTTAACTTCGGCGTGACGATGATCACGACGCCGCCATCGCGCAGCAGCTGGTGCGCTCTTTGGAGAAGTGCGCCGGGATGTTCAACATGTTCGATTACGGAATCGAGCAAGATTGAGTCGAACGAATTGGGCTCACACTGGTAGTTCTCAAGTGTTCCTTGGACCACATTCAGACCTTTGCCTTTTCCCCATGCGACGGCGCTCGGCGAAGGATCGATCCCGACAGAATCATAGAAGCGGCTGGCCAATAGCAGCATTTCTCCTTTGCCAAAACCAGCATCGAGAAACCGGCCGGATGGCACAACCTTGCGCATGTACCAAAGGAAACGTTCCTTCGGGCCGCCAAACAGTTTCCTGCGAAGCTGATTCCAGGCGGCCTTCAGGCGCCGCTTTCGGCTAAATCTCTTTCGTTTTCCCGACCACCAATCCCCTTCATCCGGCAGTTGGTCGATCGACGGTACAGGATGCAGAAAAGTAAAGCCGCATGCGCATTTCCAAACGGCAATCGGCGTACCCGCTGGATTCCAGCGATTATCCGCTTCCCAGCTGTGCAACATCGAAAAGGTCCGGCCGCCGCACAACTCGCACATGCGTCCGTCAATGGCGGGATCGGGAAATTTTTCTTTGCCTCTCTGCGCAGTTTGTCCTTCGATCATGGGGAAGGACTATGTTTGCTCCCGATTTGGCGACAGCGCAAGATCGACAGCCCGTTGCGATCTTAACAATTCTGAAGGTGTAACTGGCTTGCAGTTAATAGCCGCGCGCAATCACGGCTGAATCGCGCTCAATGTAATTCGCAGCGAAGTCGATGTTACACACGCTACCGTAGATCGCGTGCGGGCCGTAGGCGGCACCGGCATAGTTAAAGGTCGAATTAAAAATGTTCTTACGATGTTTACGGCCCGACAGGCCATCATCGACAATCAACTGGATGACAATGTCGCGTGGCGTGGTTTTTCCGTACCAAATGTTTTCGGCCCAGGCCGAGTCCCAGAAACCATAACGACTCATTCGCCGTCCGGGGTTACTCCCGTCGCTCCCGGCATGGCCAAGTCGGCCTCCCGTTTGATCGGCGCAATGATCAGCCGCGCTCTTGCACATGCCGGGCGACACGATCAACGGCGGTAATGGCTTTATCGAACGAAGGAACCGAATCGCTTCATTTAAGCCGTGGACGCCTTCTTTCGTGCAAATTCTCACGTGTCCTGGCTGGCGGAGGAATTTGCCATCGCAACGAGAGCGCAATTCTTCGAGGTAGCTGGCGTAAACTGCGGGATTCTGACGCGCCAGATTTATTTCGTGAACGATAGCGCTGCCGGAGACGAGCGATTCCGGAGCAGACAAATCGTCATCTGCTGCGGCGAAATGGAGACAGACGAACGGAACCAGAGAAAGGACCAAGCGGCGGCGCATTATAATTTCTAGAAGCACCTCGGGTGCCATCTTTATCCGATAACAACCGGGCACGTTTATGCCTCAGTGAGTTGACAGCGCCGCCTCTGCCCGGTAGTTTCCGTCCCCTTTTTCAGACCGAAATGAAGACCTACTCCGCCAAAGCTAAAGACGTCGAGCGTCAGTGGTGGCTCATTGACGCGAAGGACCAGGTGCTGGGCCGAGTTGCGGCCAAGGCGGCGAATTTATTGCGCGGGAAAAACAAACCAATCTTCACCCCGCACGTCGATACTGGCGATTTCGTCATTGTAATTAACGCTGATAAGGTGCGCGTTACGGGCAAGAAGGAAGAGCAAAAGACCTACATGAGTTTTTCCGGATACGTGGGCGGACATAAATCTGAAAACGTCCGGGCCCGGCGTGCTAGACATCCTGAACTGCTGGTCGAACGGGCCGTGCGCGGAATGATTCCGCACAATCGGCTCGGTCGCGCGGTATATCGTAAACTAAAGGTTTACCGGGGCGAATCCCACCCGCACAGCGCACAGAAACCAGCTTCAGCCTCAGTTTCTTAACACCTTCTACTTTATGGCTCGATCCGAAGAATTTATCGCCACCGGTCGTCGCAAAACTTCCATCGCAAGGATCCGCATGACGTCCGGGAGCGGTAAGATCGACATCAACGGCCGCGCCTTTGAAGATTATTTCCCGACGGCGCCACTGCAAAACACCGTGTTGCAGCCACTCCAGAGCGCAAAAGTCGTGAACTCTTACGATCTCTCGATCAACGCCAGCGGCGGCGGCGCCGGCGGTCAGGCCGGTGCGGCGAGACTCGCGATTGCCCGCGCCCTGCTTCAGATCGATCCTAACCTGCGCGGCACGTTAAAATCCGAAGGCCTGCTTCGTCGCGATCCGCGAATGAAAGAACGGAAGAAATCCGGGCAACCCGGCGCGCGGAAACGTTTCCAATTCTCGAAACGATAATTTCTCTGCGTTAAAGCGCAGGTTCATCGCGTCGGAAGAACCAAGCCGGAAGCCCGCGATGGTCTCTAAATCACTTCGGCTTCGCTGTCGGCGCTGATTGAGGTTGCGCTAGGGGCGGACGCGCCAGCAATGATGGTGGTTGATTCGCCGGACCGGTCGCGGATTTTTGCTCTGACGCCACGGGCATCTTTAGCTGCAGCGAGCGAAGTTGCTGGGCCGCTTCTCTCGCCCAAAAACTGTCGCGATACTGGGTCATGATCTGTTCGCAAGTCTGACGCGCCTCGTCATTTTTCCCCGTTGCCTTGAACAGGTGGACTCGCGACATGAGCGCCAAAGGCGCATTGAAACTTTTCGGGTAGCTCGAGGCAATTTGCTGATACATGGCCAGCGCTTCATCCGTTTTGCCCATCGCTTCCAGATTGGCCGCCATCGCCATTCGCGCCGATGTGACGAGCTCGTGGTTTGGATTTTTGCTAATAAACGCCTGGAGCGTGGCATTCGCATCGGCGAACTTTTTGTCTGCGCGCTGCGTGTCAGCCAGCAAAAGATACGCGTCGGCGCTTGCCGGAGTCCCAGGATAGCGATCAATGACTTGCTGATAGTCCGGAATTCTTTTAGCGCCAGCAAGGAGTGCTGCGGCTTCTGAGTCACGATGTGCGATGTAGAGGCGATAACCGGTATATCCGAGCAGGGCGAGCAAGCCAAGAATAACGAGGGCGATGATCTCCCTTCGGTAGCGGAACCAAAAGACGCTCGTCTCGAGCGCGACATCGGTGGAAGGAGGTGAAGCTGTCGGCATGATTCGGTTTGTCGGTGTTGAGCCCGATCAATCTTCGTCGGGCGAGTTTGCTCTTATGCCACGAGGAGCTTTTGCGCGCAAGTTTCGACCCGAGTTGCAACGCCGACCCCAATCTGGTAGCGGACACGCAATTTCTCGCAAAAAAAAGCGGGGCGCGCTCCCCTTTGCGGCCCCTTTCCCAAACTTAGTTGAACCTGCCGTTATTCTGGATCGACAACGTTCGCCTAACGTTTCTTCTTTTTCCCACCTTTGCGGCCATCTTTGCGTGAACTCTTTTTGCTCCGTTTCTTGCCGCGGCCGCTACCGCTCTTCTTCCCACCGCCGCTCGATTTGTTTACGGTGGCCCAAGCGCGACGCTCCGCTTCCTTGCTGCTGACGCCGCGTTTTTTGTAACCCTTCTCGATCTTGTGAGCTCGCCGTTTTTGTTTGGAACTGTATTTCTTCTTACTTCCGCGGGCCATAAAATCTCCAATCCTCTCAGTAACTGAAACGCATGCCGCCGGTGGATTGGATTTACCAATTGCTGGTTGCGGGGAGCGCCAATTCAATCACCTCGCCATACGTTATCCGCTCAATAGAATTGCAACCATGAACTCATTCTGGACTTTTACTGAAACGCTAATCGGCATCGGAGTGGAGCCGCACAAGCTGACCTTCCTTCAAATTTCGCTGCGCGGCATCATCGTTTTGAATGCAGCTCTGCTCATGATTCGGTTGGGAAGCAAACGGTCACTCGCGCAGAAGACGATTTTCGACGCCGTTCTGATTGTCGTCCTTTCTTCGGTTCTGGCCCGAGCCATCAATGGCAGCGCACCTTTCTTTCCAACGATCGGTGGCGGATTTGTATTGGTATTTCTTCATCGGCTTTTTGCTTCCGTGGCCTGCCGGTCTCACGCCTTTGGAATTCTAATCAAAGGCGAGCCGCACGTACTCGTCAGAAACGGCGAGATCAATTGGAATGCCATGAGACGGCATCACATCTCCAAACACGATCTGGAAGAAGACATGCGCTTGAGCGCCAAAACTGAGGACCTCTCCAAGATTGCAGTGGCCCGCGTTGAACGCAGTGGCGATATCAGCTTCATCAAAGCTGATGCGTGAACCGGCATTGCAATCTCAAGCCGGATCACTGTTGAGGGGTCACAACCGCGATGCCCCACGGCCCTCCGCCGACTTTGATACGTTGCAACTCCTTGCGCAGTTTTAGATCGACAACGGAAACATCGTCCGATGCGCCATTGGCGGTGTAGAGTTTCGAACCATCAGGGCTCAGCGCGATGCCCCAAACCCGTTTGCCGACTGGAATTATCGAGGAAACGGAATTCGTTGCTGTGTCGATGATCGCGACCGTGTTGCCGCGACCTGTTGAGACACAAAGGTGCTTTCCATCGGAAGAGATCGCCGTGCCCATCGGGAGCGAACCTTGTGGCAATTGGATTTTCGAAATCACCTTGTGGGTCCCCGCATCAATGACCGCGACGTAGCCTCCATTCTCGCACGCCGCGTAGGCTCGCGAACCATCCGGTAAAAACGCGACTGATCTCGGCCGCCCCCCGGTGTCGATCTTTGCAATCACTCGCTGTTCGTCCGGGACAATCGCGAAGACTTCGCCTTTCGCCTCGCACGTGACGTAGACCTCGCCATTCTGCGGATTCACACCGACGCCTTCCGGTTCCTCCGAGACTTTCACCCTCCCGCGCGACTGACCCGAGCTAAGATCGACAATCGACGCGGTCGCGTCGTCTTCGTTTGCGATGAATGCAAACTTTCCATCTCTGCTGATCGCGAATTGCTCCGGATCGGATCCGACGTGCCAGCGATCGATTAACTTGCGCGCGACCGGATCGATCACGCCCAGTCCGTCCGCGGTTTTGTCGGCCGGTGCGCGTTCGGTATCCACGCCGGGCGCCATTCGAGGCGATCCGCTCAACGTAACAAACACGCGTTTTCCGTCGGGTGTCGCGTGAATCCCGCGCGGCCGTTTGCCGACTGGAAATGCTGCAATGACGGCATCTGTTGATCCATCAATCACGCTTAAATCGCCGGAGTGTTCATTGCTGACGAACACCAAATAATTAGGGCCCTTCTCTTCCGCGACGACTTGCCCGACGCAAACGATCGCGCAAAAAAGTAAGAACGATTTCACGGATAACGCCTACATCGCGCAATCAGCCAAGGCAACTTGTCCGGTTCGGCGTTGGACGTTCGATGTTCGATGCTCGATGATTTTGTTCATGCTCCCGCACGACAAGCTCTTCATTCCAGGTCCGGTCGAAGTTTCACAAAAGACAATGGCGGCATTCTCGCGCCCGATGATTGGTCATCGCGGCGAGCCATTCAAAAATCTCTATCGCGACATCCATCCGAAACTGCAAATGCTCTTCGGAACGAAACAGCCGGTCTTTCTTTCCACTTCATCGGCCTGGGGCGTGATGGAAGCGTCGATCCGCAATCTGGTCGATCGTGGCGTGCTCTGCTGCATGTGCGGCGCATTCTCCGATAAATGGTTCGATGTCGCGAAACGTTGCGGCAAGAACACCGAGCCGCTTCAAGTCGAATGGGGCAAACACATCGATCACAAAGATGTCGATGCAAAATTGGCCACTGGAAAGTTCGACGCCGTCACATTGATCCACAGCGAGACTTCGACCGGAGTTATGAATCCGTTACCCGAAATTTGCTGCACGCTCGCCAAATATCCCGACGTCGCATTGATCCTCGACACCGTCTCGTCCTTTTCGGCAATGAAGATCGAGATGGACGCGCTTGGCATCGACGTGATGCTCACCGGCTCGCAAAAAGCGCTCGCGCTGCCGCCCGGTTTTTCGCTGTTTAGTGTTTCCGAGAAAGCATTCGCGCGCGCCGGCAAACAAAAAGATCGCGGTTATTACTTCGATTTTCTTGAATTCAAAAAACAACAGGCCGGATGGATGACGCCAACCACGCCGAGCATTGGTCATATATTCGCCTTGCAATCGAAACTCGAGGAAATCTTCGAGGAAGGACTGGACGCGCGCTACGCGCGACACGCCGGGACAAACAGGCTCGTCCATGATTGGGTGAAGCGTAGCGGCTTCGATTTTTTTGCCGAGGAAGGTTTTCGCTCAAAAACGCTCACCTGCGTCAAAAACAATCGTGGCATCGACATCTTGTCGATGGTCCAGCGCCTCCGCGAAAAACATCATCTCGTCATCGATCCCGGCTACGGCCCCATCCGCGGCAAAACCTTCCGCCTCTCCAATATGGGCGACGAAACCGAAGAAACGGTTGCGCATTTGCTCGCCTGGCTCGATGACTCTATTTAATCCCAGTGGGAAAAGATTTGACAATGTATTTGTCAATGATAATGTCGGCATAAACATCAACGATAACTTCTATGCCACCATCAATCTACCCTCCTTTGCAATTACTTGAGGACGCCGGTGAGCAGTTCGGTTTGTTTTTCCGACCTGGTCGGAGCGATCACAAGGTTTTAGACCAATTGTTGTCGGAAGGTCATTCCGGCGCGGTCGGCGCAGTTTTTGAGCCGACGCACTTCGGCTTTCAAGAAGGCCTTCGGTCCGAACTCTGGAATCGTAATTTGTACATCCGTTTTAGATCCAATGATGCTGGAACTGGCAACTCCACGATGGTCGACATTCAAGCGTTCAAATCTGGTTTGGGCGGGTGCGCGACCCAACGTTGTCCAAGATTTCACTTCTAAGAATATTGAAGCGATCACCGAAAAAATTGCGACTTTCGTCGCCGAGAATCGAGTCAATGCGGTTTTAGCTCCGACCCATTTCTTAGAAACCGGCTTCAAAGATCCCTGGCTTGAGATCGATCGACGATTGACGCTGAGTTTGCGTCGTCATCTTGACTCAAATGGCGGTGCCGAAACTGTGATTTTTTACCCTTTAGCTACTTCGACACAGATTTTCCGAGAGATCCCCCAAAGAACAGTTTGAAGGCATCTTTAGCTGGACTTCCAATTCAAGGCTTGTGGTTACGAATTCATCTGGCTATCTTGACCAAATTCTTCGACCCGCTACGGACAATATGGGACGTGCGACTGTCCATTCCGGTTTGTCCGAAATAATCAAAACAAAGTTGGAAAGAAATAGACGCAGACTTGATGGCTGGCGCGCAACTCTTGGCGAGATGAGTCGTAATGAACAACCAAGCGTTTCCCAGCCCTTAGAGAGGCGAATCGTCAGGGTTCGCGCAACCGCATAGGATGAATGTATGAACGCTCTCGCTAAGAAAATAGAACACATTGAAACCTCTTCTGGCATGAGTGCGCGTGAAGTGGCGCAGTTGCTTAACACGACTCCCGAAACAATTTCGCGTTGGCGTGTCGGCAAAGCCGAACCTCAGCCGAGACTTCGCGACAGCCTTCTAAGTCTTGGGTGGCTCATCGGTGAATTGGCAGAATTGTATAAACCACAGGAGGCGCACCTCTGGCTTTTCTCGCCGCACAAAATGCTTAATGGCGCGAGACCAGTAGACGCTATTCAGCGCGGCGACATTAGTGCTGTTCTCCGAATTATCGCTCAATTGAAAGATGGGGCCTACGTGTAAGTGTGGTTGTCGATCGAGAAACCGTCAGGCTGTTAGAGTCCTTCGACCCGATAAATTGGGAAGGCACGGTCTATCGTCATCGCTTTGGCCGAACATCGCCTGAAAAGGAAAACGTCAATGGAGCGCGGTGGAACCCCGAAGGCGTTTCTGCGATCTACACAAGCCTTGAACGCATCGTTGCGATTGCAGAAGCGGACTATCAGATAAGTTTGCAACCATTGCGGCCCTCGTCCGAACGAAAAATCTACAGGATTGCAGTTTCTTTGAGCTGTGTTCTTGATCTGTCTGCGTGGAGCGTCCTTCAGCAATTTTCTATCGACAAAAACACATTCGTTTCAATGGACCATGCCAGTTGCCAACGAATTGGGGGCGCGGTCGAGTGGCTTGGTCATGACGGCATGCTGGTCCCGTCGGCTAGATGCAATGGTCTAAATCTTGTAATCTTTCCGAACAAACAAACGTCTAATTACAAATTCGAGGTCATTGATCACGAAGTCTTAAGATAAAGCGAAGGGCGCCTTTCCGAAAGCGTCCTTGATACCTTCATATTTAGATGGCGATAACCCGAATTCCGTGAACGAGTGGAGAGTTGGCGCGGCGAAAGCCCGGCGCTAACGTGCTTGAGATGAGAGAGCGCGAATCGGCGGCGGAATACGTCGTGAAAAATGGCAAAAAAAAAGCGGTTATTCTTCCAATCGAAGAATACGAAGAGCTGCTGGAAGACCTGCACGATTTGGGCGTGATCGCCGGTCGCCGCCACGAAAAAACGATTCCGTTTGAGAATGTGTTAAGTCGGCTAGCGAAATGATCTTAGGAATTTCTGCACTTCGTCGTGCGTCCCGATCATATGAAAATAAAGAAGTGACTGCGGCTCCAGTGTGAATATCAGCCGCAATGGCCGGCTAACGCGACATTCGTAGACGTGAAGCTGCTTGCGGCCGGGTGAAAGGTCGCGAATACCCACTCCCGAGTGCAGATGAGGTCGACCGAATTTTCTTCCACACGCCGAATGATCTCTCCAACGCGCTTACGGTCCGTTTTTGGCCACTGACGGAGTTCCGCCAAAAGATCCTCGTCGAGCCGAACGCTATAAGATTTCTTCGATCGACCCGCGGAACTCTTTACTCCGTCGGGACGCGATCTTTTCTTTCGCTCTGGCATGTAGATTTCGCGCGATCTGGCCCATTTCGGCTGCGTTCAGGCCATAGCGATTGCGAGTGAGCAGATTTTTGGGCACACCTGCAAACGGTGTCGCTAGCTTACGGCGTAGCTTATCGATCTCCGATTGCACGCGAAGCGCCTTTTCCAATCGATCCGCAATCTTCGGAGCATCCAATGTCGCAGGCATGACACGCGTAAAATACCGCAGAGCAGCTATCAGAGCAATACTCATGACATTCCCACACCAAAAAAGCGAAGGGCGCCTTCGTTTCCGAAAGCGCCCTTCATATTATCGATGGCGATAAGCCGAATTCTGTCGTCCCGAATTTCTTCGGGAGGATGATCATTTATCTCAACTCGCTTTTGCGAGCCGCCCGATAACCACCGTCGACGGTCATAGACCGCCGCTACAGTCATCGTGATGCGACGATACCCGAGGATCTTTCTCGGACCGGCTGTCCTTCCTCTGTTTTGTCTTGCACCGCAGGGGGTTTTTCGTGCCTCGCGAATTACTCCGCGAGCGGTGAGCTCTTACCTCGCCTTTTCACCCTTGCCTGCTTTTGAAGGGAAGCTGTCAGCTTCCCCTACAGTCTCCTGTTTCAAAGAACCGGCGGTCTGTTTTCTGTGACACTTTCCGTCGCCGCGATTTTTCAACCGCGGCGCCCGCGTATTCTACGCGGCATGCTGCCGTATGGTGTTCGGACTTTCCTCCAGCGAACCTTGCGATTCACCGGCGATCATCTGCCATCGGCGAATAATCTATCACAGGATCGACAATCCGAAAGTCCGACTGGCTTCAAGGATTCTGTGCATCCTGGGTCCGGGCGCGCGCCTGATCTCTAACGTCCGCAGCGCGGTCAAGAGCGCGTTTCATGAAGTTGTATTTCGACGCCTGACCTCTGGGCGCCGGCGTCAGCAGTTCCGGCGTCGTGTTCGACTCGATCCCCGGTGGTTTGGCCTCCGGTGACGCTTGATGCTGTTTCTGAACCAGAAACAAATAACCGAGCCCGGCAATGATCAGAACAATAATGAATGTGCGCACTCCTTTTTTGGAGCAGTTCGCAAACCAATCCATCAGCGATTTCGCCGTTACTGCTGCGCGGACACCGATTTCCGCGCCCAGTTCAACGCGGCAAACACGAGGTGGTAAATGCCGAAGACAGTTCCCATAAGGATTGTTGGAACGCTGCCAGCCCAGTTGTCGATCTTGTCTGCCATTAACGGAATGGCCAGACCGCTCAGAAGTGATGCCCAGCCGAGAAGTTCGACTGAACGCGGCGCAAAAAATGACGTCGAGAGCAGCATTAATCCGTACGAACAAATCCAAATCGTGACCAGATCAAGCTCGGCTGCGCCGAGGTACCCGGTAGCGAAAAACCATGCTGTGAACGTAGCCGGAATCAGGCAGAACGGTGCAATTGTTCGCAAAGTAAGCCGCTGCCGGGCCGCAGCCATTCCGTCGCCATTGGTGCGCGATCCGCGCACCAGGAAGAACACTGCGGCAATCGCCGTGAGCAGCAGCACATCGATCCAGGCAAAAGCAAAATTACGCGCCTGGATTGGGCGATCCAGGAATCGCTTGACCTCGTTGTTTAGATAAATCAGGGCAGCGGTTAGGATCGACAATGTCCCGCCAATCAACGCCACACGCGCGAGCACGGCTTGATACATCTGCCGTCTCTCGATCAAGCCTCGAATAGGCTCCAACTCGTGTTCTTTGTTTGATTGCTCTGTCACACCTGAACTAAAAGGGCGCCGGTACCGTCAGGAAAAAAATTACGATCATTGCAAGACCGATGAGCAGTTTGCTCACCATGCCGGCGAGATTCCCCAGTAAACTGCCCCAGCCGGCGCGTCCCGCGTCGATCATTTTCTTACCGGCAATGAATTCACCGGCAATGGCGCCGATCACCGGGCCGACAAACAACCCAATCAAACCGAAAAAGATTCCGATGATTGCGCCGGCGATGGCGCCAAATTTTCCCCAACCGCTGGCTCCAAAATATTTTGCTCCGAAATAGCCGGCGAGAAAATCGATCACATAACTCGCTAGTGTGAGCAGGACCAGGACAGCGATCACTGCCCAGCTTACGCTCTTTGTAGGACCTATCATGATGCGATGCACGATTGCGGCAGCTAGAATAATGGTCGTGCCGGGCAAAAATGGCAGCACGGTGCCGATCAGGCCCACGGCGAAAAACACGATCGTGACGAGCCACCAGAAGAGTTCCATTGAAAAGGCATCGTAAGCCACGGATGAACACAGATGAAACACAGATGTTCCTTCAAAATTGTCTGTGAAAATCCGTGTTAACCTGGGCTAAATTCGACGCAAACCTTTTGACCGAGAAGCTGTCGATCCTATAGTGAATTCCCCCCGTTAAACTCAACCCGGAGGATCAATCATGCCACTTGCAGTTGGAACCAAAGCGCCAGATTTCTCATTGCCTACCAAAACCCCGGAGGGCCCAAAGCAGATCAAGCTGAGCGAGAATTTCGTCAGCAAAAATACCGTGCTGCTTTTTTTCCCGATGGCGTTCACCGGCGTCTGCACGACCGAAATGTGCGACGTCAGCCAGAACTTCGACGCTTACATCGGTCTCAACGCCGCGGTGTATGGGATCAGCGGCGATAACCCGTTTGCGCAAGAAGCCTGGGCAAAAAAAGAAAATATCACCGTGCCGCTGCTGAGCGATTACGAACACAAAGTCGCTCGTGATTACGGCGTCGCCTACGATGCATTTCTTCCGCAAAAAAATCTCGGCATGAGTGGCGTGGCCAAACGCTCCGCGTTCATCGTCGATAAAAAAGGCGTGATCCAATACGCCGAGAGCAGCGATGATCCGACGCAGTTGCCGAATTTCGACAAAATCAAAGCGAAGCTGGCGGAATTGAACTAACTACTGTCATGTCGAGCGAAGTCGAGACCTCCCGTTGCACGACCCTAGGCATTGCCACGGGATTCTTCGACTCCGCTTCGCTACGCTCAGAATGACGGACGAATTCAATACTCTGAAGAAATTCGATGCCGGAAACGGCCGCGAAGGGTTTCTGCATTCATTGCCGGCGCTCGAGGAACAAGGAATCGGTAAAATTTCGCGGTTGCCGGTCAGCATTCGGATCGTGCTCGAATCGGTGTTGCGAAACTGCGATGGGAAAAGAATTCGGCGCAAAGATGTCGAGACGCTGGCGAACTGGAATGCCAAGAAGCCGGCTAACGAAGAAATCCCTTTCGTGGTTGCGCGGATCGTGCTCCAAGATTTCACTGGCGTGCCGCTGGTTGTCGATCTTGCGGCGATGCGTAGCGCAGTAAAACGTGTCGGGGGCGATCCAAAAATCATTGAGCCGCTGGTGCCGGTCGATCTCATTGTCGATCACTCCGTGCAAGTCGATTTCTTTGGCTCGGCGCGCGCGTTGCAATTGAATCTGGAAATGGAATTCAAACGCAATCGGGAGCGCTATCAATTTTTGAAATGGGGTCAACAGGCCTTCAGCACCTTTCAACTCATTCCGCCCGGCATCGGCATCGTGCACCAGGTAAACCTCGAGTACCTGGCGAAAGGTGTTCTCTCAACCACATCAAACATCAAAGACCAAACATCAAACATCTTCTACCCCGACACGCTCGTGGGGACCGACTCGCATACGACGATGATCAACGGGCTCGGCGTGGTCGGTTGGGGCGTAGGAGGCATCGAAGCGGAAGCGGGCATGTTAGGCCAGCCGGTTTATTTTTTGACACCGGAAGTCGTTGGCGTGCACTTGAGCGGGCAATTGCGCGAAGGCGTGACCGCGACCGATCTCGTCCTGCACATCACTCAAATGCTGCGAGCGCAAAAAGTGGTCGGCAAGTTTGTCGAGTTCTACGGCGAAGGTGCGGCATCCCTTCCAGTTCCCGATCGGGCAACCATCGGAAACATGTCGCCTGAATACGGCGCGACGATGGGATTTTTCCCTGTCGATAAAGAATCAGTCGCGTACTTGCGAGCGACCGGACGATCCGATGAACAATGCGCGGGGTTCGAGAATTATTTCCGCGCTCAGAAAATGTTCGGGATGCCGCGCAAAGGCGAAATCGATTACAGCGTCGATCTGGAATTAAACCTCGGCGATGTGCAGCCGGGCGTAGCCGGACCGAAGCGACCGCAGGATCGGATCAACCTGCCCGAGCTCGGGACCGCCTTTCGCGACTTGATGAAAAAATCGGTGAAAGACGGCGGTTACGGAAAGGCCGATGTCGATCTTAGCGCGAAATATCCGGTCCAGTTGAATGGCAGGCGCCGCAAGACGGCGACATGCCTTCAACGGATACGCGATTGGAGGATATCGACACGGGCGAAGCACGGAACAAGCTGGAAATGATTTCCAACCGACCGACGCCGGATACGGCAAGCGAAATCGAAACCGCGGCTGCCGATCCCTTTCATCATGGTCAAAGCCGAATCGGCCACGGCAGCGTGCTGATCGCCGCCATTACGAGTTGTACAAATACCAGTAATCCGAGCGTGATGCTCGCAGCCGGACTGCTCGCGAAAAAAGCAGTGGAGCGCGGACTGCATGTCGATCCGGCGGTGAAAACTTCCCTCGCGCCCGGCTCGCGCGTGGTTTCCGATTATTTGAACAAAACTGGGCTGCAAAAATATCTCGATCAGCTCGGGTTCAATTTGGTCGGTTATGGCTGCACGACTTGCATCGGTAATTCCGGGCCGCTGCATCCGCGAATCGAAGAGGCGATCAATAAGAACGATCTCATTGCGGCCTCCGTGCTTTCTGGCAATCGCAACTTCGAAGCGCGCGTGCATCAAAATATCAAAGCGAACTTTCTCATGTCGCCCCCGCTTGTGGTCGCGTTCGCATTAGCGGGACGCGTCGATATCGATCTCACCAAAGAGCCGATCGGAAAGGACAAGGATGGAAAGGATACATTCCTCCGCGATCTCTGGCCGAACTTGAAAGAAATCCGCGAAGCCATGCAATCCGCGCTTAAGCCGGAAATTTTCCGGAAGCTCTATCGCGATTTCGCCGAGCAAAACCCGAAATGGAACGAAATCCCGTCGAGCACCGGCGAAGTTTATCAGTGGGACGAAAAGAGCGATTACATTCACGAGCCGCCGTTCTTCAAAGATTTCTCGATGGAAGTTGGCAAGATCGACAATATCATCGGCGCGAGAGCGCTGGGGATTTTCGGCGACTCGGTCACGACCGATCACATTTCGCCGGCGGGCGCGATCAAAGCGACATCGCCGGCGGGGCAATATTTGATTTCGCGCGGAGTTCAGCCGCAGGATTTTAACAGCTACGGTTCGCGCCGGGGGAACGATCTGGTAATGACACGCGGCACATTCGCCAATGTCCGGATCAAGAATCTGATGGTGCCCGGAACCGAAGGTGGCGTTACGAAATATTTTCCTGTAGAGGCCGCCGTGCCCTCCGCCGGCAAATCTGCGTCTGCCGCTGAGACAGCGGCCCCTTCAACAGGGCGAGCAGATGTCGATCTTCGATGCAGCGATGAAATACAAGAAACGAAAACCTCCTCTGGTCATTCTCGCCGGTCATGAATACGGAACCGGTTCATCGCGCGATTGGGCTGCGAAAGGCACGCGCCTGTTGGGTGTGAAAGCTGTGTCGCGGCGAGTTTCGAGCGGATTCATCGATCGAACCTCGTTGGAATGGGCGTGTTGCCATTGCAGTTCGCTGAGGGAACCAATCCTCAATCGCTTGGACTCGACGGCTCGGAAACGTTTCTCGATCACCGGCTTATCCGACAAAATCCAACCGGGTCAGGAAGTAACGCTGGAGATCGAAAGTAACGCTGGCCAAAAGAAATCGGTGCCGGTGAAATTACGCATCGATACGCCGATCGAGATCGATTACTACAAGCACGGCGGGATTTTGCCGTTCGTGTTACGGCAGTTGCTGGCTCGATAGATCACCCGGGCGACACGGCCACCGGAATGAGCTTTACGGCGGCTTGGGTAAATAGACGATGCGATTCAACCAGTCCCAAGCGGTCGCCTCGTGCAGCCAGAACCGCGTGAGCAAACGTGCCTGCTGACCGTAATCGTTGCTGCGAACGGTACGGCGAAAGAGAATGAGCCCACCGTGATCATGGCCGCTACGGAGCAACTGCCCGGCGTGCCATGCGAGCGTCGCGCGATCAAATGCGACCAGGATCAGCCTGGCCTCGGCGCATGAAATCAGCAACGAGGCGTCATCCAAGCCAAGCCATGAGCCTCCTTGCCAGTCCGCGATGTGATCGATGGGGAACTTTGGGGCAAGGCGCCGGCAGGCCGAGACAAATCGATGGGACGTGTTCTCGTCAGCCAACAACCGGTCGGGCATTCGTTTCTTCCTCGCGAGCTCGCTCCACTTCCTCTGGAAACGCTTTCGCGTAAGCGAGGGCACGCTTCACCACAACCGATGGCCAGCCGAAATGCTGTGCCGTTTTTTGCACAGAGTTCGTGTCCTGATAAACAGTGACCACTTCCCATATCGCGACGCGACGGCCGGAGACATATGCCTCCCGACCAGCAAGCGAATCGCGAAAGGAAATACCGGGAAACTCGGTCTCAAGGCTCTTTTCAATGACATAGCGCGCAACCAGATCGCTCTTTGAAGTCTTAGCGCCGCGCGCCTGCCTCGCGACGAGCCGCTCGAATCGAGCGGGCACGCGCCCGGATACGTATGCCGTGGTCATATCTTAGAGTATTGTGCACATTGTGCACAAAATCAAATCTATCAAATCATGACAAATCCGCCTGTTCTCGTCCGCCAATAACCGTCAGGACATGCTACGTCAATTGCTGGCGACGTAGAATTTGAACCGGTGAGCCCTCGGCGATAAAGGCGGAGCGCGGCGGTACTTGATTTCGCACGGGATTCAACCGCAGGAGTTCAACAGCTATGGCTCGCGCCGGGGAAATGATCTGGTCATGACACGCGGCACGTTCGCAAACGTACGTATCAAAAACCTGATGGTGCCCGGCACCGAGGGTGGAGTACGAAATATTTTCCTGTAGAGGCCGCCGTCCCCGGCGGCAAATCTGCGTCTGCCGCTGAGACAGCGGCCACTACAGGCGACCAGATGTCGATCTTCGACGCCGCGATGAAATATCAGGAGGAAAAGATTCCTCTGGTCATTCTCGCTGGTCACGAATACGGAACAGGCTCATCGCGCGATTGGGCAGCGAAGGGAACGCGTCTTCTTGGCGTCAAAGCAGTGATCGCCGCTAGTTACGAACGGATTCATCGATCGAACCTCGTCGGGATGGGCGTGTTGCCATTGCAATTCGCCGAGGGAACCAATCCGCAATCTCTCGGGCTCGACGGATCGGAGATCTTCTCGATCACAGGCTTATCCGACTCGATCCAACCAGGACAACAACTCACGCTCGAGATCAAAGGCAAAGATGGACCCTCCTCCGCCAAGGCTACGGCGGGCAGGGAAAAACGATCGGTGCCGGTGAAGCTCCGGATCGATACACCGATCGAGATCGATTATTACAAACACGGAGGCATTCTCCCCTTCGTTCTGCGGCAGTTGCTGGCGCGAAAGTGACTCTGCAGCGCCGGTCTGTGACCGGTAGCAAACTCACCTCGCATTAAGGATAGCGACGCTCATAGAGCGCCGCTACAGCAAATAGTTCTTGGCGAATTGCGTTACAAACTAGAAGTCTACGGTAGCCCATCACCGACGTGCGATTTCACGAACGACACGTCGCTGGCGTTAATGCTGCCGTTCTTGTTCACGTCCGAGCGGAAGTTTGTTGAATTAACCGGTTCACCAAGGTGTGATTTTGTCAGCGCAACGTCACTCGCATTTACAACCCCGTTGCCGGTAACGTCACCGTAAAGGATGGATACGCGTACAGTCTGGGGACTATGCATGTGGCCATTAATGTCCATCACATCGAGCTGGAGCTTGATCGTCTGGGCATCGGCAACGCCGGTAAGGTTTACGAACATCTGATTGTCGCTAAAAGTAGGCGGTCCATTAACAGTAGCCGCTCCTTCCATGACCATCGCGTCGCCGCCGGCTACATCTTCGTCGAAAGTGAAGACCAGAGTCAGGCTTCCGGGGGCGCTCCCCCGATCCTCAATGCCTGGCGTTCCGTCCAGGGGCAAAGGAATATCGAAGTCCCCCCCTGCGCCATGAGTCATTCGCGACACAGCACTCAGCAACCCCGGCCCAGCCTGCGCGCAATTGGCCGTGAAAGTAAGGTCTCTGGAACAACAGGTCTCCAGATCGGAATAGTGGACTGTCAAAGTGTAGAGAACGGTCTCGCCCGGCGCGACCGGTGAGATGATCGTCTGTATCGTCGTCGTTCCGAGAGGCGGCACCGGAGGGTTCAGAGTGAAAGGCGTCGCCGTCTTGCTGGGATCCCACGGAATAACTTCCGCATAGTAGAGCGTGTAAGTCTCAAGGTTTTTGATTGTCATCGTCAGCCTTGCCATATTGTTCGGCAGACAATCGACATGCTGCTCCAGGACCTCGAAACAGCTCGGTATCGGAACGCATAACTGTTGCGAGCAACACGTGCTGCCGTTCGTAGCGACCAAAGCGATATTGAAGCAGGCTTGGACACCAGGCTGAACGCCATTCAAGGTGACAGTGTACATTCGGCTCATCTGGCCAGGCAGGAGTGGCTGGTCGAAGTGGAATCCGGGGGGATCGATTGAAGTCACACCACTTATCGGAAGGAGCACAATCGTACTGGCTGCCTGATTCGAATGATTCGTGATAGTGAACTGGTAGGTATAAGGACCCCCGATCGTGGACGGCGTAACGACCGTGCCGTTTATTTCACAATCAGGGCAGGGAACTTCGACATCGCCAATTCGCGTCTTGTCAAGAGAAGTCAGGTCGCGATTGAGGTCAATCAAAATGCTCTCCACTATGCTGCCACCAGCACTGGGCAGCCCCTGCAGCCCATAGATGGAATCCGGGTTGCCAAGGTGCAACGCATCGCCCGATACCCACACCCTGCCGCCAGCGCTAAAATCGTAATCGCCACCGCCGGCGCAGCTTCCAGGAGGATACAAAGTACTAATCCTAAATTTCGCGGGGTCGCAGGTCCAGACCCCGCCGCTAAGAGCGCATTCAACGGCGCGCGATTGATGAGCCCCAGGGTTAGAATCATCGCTCATGCTGCGCTCTGTTAGCAGCATCGTCCCCGCGGGGCCAAAGCTGATATCGGAAACAGGATTGGAATAATTCTGAACTTGGCCATTCACTGTGATCACAGGCATGGTGATTTCCAGTTGATCCGTCCCAGTCACAAAGCCGCCATTCGCGTCTAGGGCGATGGACCAGATTTCGTTGGCGTGTGTCGGACTAGGGCGCCCTAAATCTTCCCACCAAATACCGTAATAAAGCCGCCCGTTCTGCGCCTGCAGCCCCCATACTCTGCGCCCCAGCGGCGTAAATGGTAAGGAATCATCGTCAATTCTCGGCTCCGGTGGGTGTGCTGTCGGAAGATTGTGTCCATGGTCCCAGGAGCTTAGTTCGTTACCGTTTTGATCGAGCTCGTAGATGAGACCATTATCGATATCGCTAACATAGAACCTTTCGTGCACGCAATCGTAAGTAATATTCCCTAGCCCTGCGTGTCCAGTATTGGGCAGCGTGTGGAAGGTGCTAACCAACCCGGTGATTCCGTCGATCTTGTATATCTCTCCCCCGGTTCCGCCATTCGGAAAGACGTCGACACTGTAGGCTGTGCTGGCTGTGGTGTAGATGTTGCCTGTTTCGTCCAGTGTGACCCCGAAAATGCTTCCCAGTTGCTGGCTCCCCATGTGTGACCGCGTCCAATGCATGCCGGTTGGGCCGTGATAGAACGGAGGCACGTAGTTATAATTGCAGCAACCGTTTTCTTGGTCTTTTAGGTCAAAGATGGCCAGCACCCAACCGTGCTCGTCATCTGTGTCGTCGACGGCAAAACTGGTCGTCACTGCAACCCGGCCGGTATAGGTCGCGTACTCGGGATCATTGAAATGCGGTTTCTCGCCACAACATTGCTCCGCTGAAAACACTTCACCCAGCGCGGTGATTTGAGCGGTTGGGCCCGTGCCGATCACGGTGTAGCCGCCAGCGGCGTCGCCGCCCGCCTCGTTAAAGTAATCGCCAGAAATGCTCGCAACGATGACCGCAAAGTGAAGGGAGACCGAGCTGTTCGCCGCGACAATAAACGGGCCGCTCCAACTAAGCATCTGTCCGTTGGCGGCCGGATCATTGGTGGTCACCCCCGAGGTCGAACCTAGGACGTAGCTAAACCCCGCAGGGAGGGTATCCGTAATCGAATTCAGCGTGACGGGATTCGGGTTCGGATTCGTGATGGTGATTGTGTATCCGTTTTGCGCTCCGATGTGCGACGTCGGGCTATCAGCAGTCTTCGAAGTAACGAGCCCTTCCAAGCCAAGAGGCGAAAACGTTGTCACATGCGAGTACGTGACGGATTCACCAGCTGCAACGCAGAAGTTCCAACTGATGCCGGCACCGTTATCAATGTTGTCCGCGCAGCGGCACGTATCGGGGAAAGGCGTTTTGGTGCCGATCTGACTCCAAACTTGGCTGTAGAAGGCCTCGTAGAAATTGTTCCCGCCGGTTGACGGAATCCATTCTTCGATTCTGTCGGGCGGCATATTGTTTGGATTGAAGGAGCAACCCACGGCATTGCGCGTCCCGAAGACGTTGGTGAAGCCGTAGCCGGAATCGGATTCTCCGAGGAACGCGTCCGCAGCGCGATAGAGGATGCCGCAAGCCATGGAGCCACCCTGATTGATGATCTTGACGTCGCTTGTGTAATGCTCTTCGCCGACGACGTACTTATCGGTCTGCTCGATTTCAAGTCCCGTGGCGGGGACACCAACAACCCGTAACAACTTTGTACGGATCGGCAGTCGTGCCAGAGCCGGTTACGGGGGTTTGGCTGATAGGCGTGAACACCGTGCGCGCCCCGAGATTTTGCGTGTACGTGAGTCCATGGTTGTTGAAATCCGGTGCATAAAGCGTCCCGGCCATGGCGATGAAAGTGCCGCAATCACCCGGAATCGTGTTAGGGGGGTAGAACTCGTGTGTATTTCCATCCATCATGTGTTGAACCTGGCAGCTTAGCTCGTTACCGATCCAGACATGGGCAAGCGGACCCGCCGACGCAATGTCGACGTACGGAGTCACGGATGGCGCACCCGTTCCTGTTACATTCTTGGATGGTTTCGCAGTAGGTGGATTGCTCGTGGCAAATACGCACAACGTCACGCTAGCCGACGCTGCAGCGATCATCGCGACGAGGCGAGGCCACCGAAGTCTACTGTGCTTAAGAGATTGCTTGCTCTTGATTGAATCCTCACACAGAAGGAGCGCGGTGCGTCGATCTTTGCCGATGCGGGAGCTAAAAAACTTTGGAATATTCATCTTTCTTTCAGGGTTAGTTAGTTTTCTCTAAGTTCCGAAAGAGTAGGGAACTTTGCCGATCGCCGTATATCGCGGAAAAGCACGGAATTTTGCACCTACAGAATCCCCGATTGTGCTATCAGGGAGAACCCTGCTTCGGAACTAAAAAATCTCTGAAGCGTTTATCGAGGAGGGCGAGGCAGATGTTCAATCTTCGACTAACGAACGCGGGGCAAAGCCCGTGCCACTCTGACATTCCATTCCCCAAATCCATCATCAGGGATCCCCAGTCAATTATTCTGAGTTCCCCAATAATCCGCGGGCGCCGCGCCGCAGTTCTTCGGCACTGGCATAGCCGAGTTTCAGTTTGATATGCTCACAATGACTCTCGACCGTCTTGCGGCTAATGCCGAGCTGGTTCGCAATCCGGCCGACTCCTTGCCCGCCGGCGATTAACGAGAAGATCGACAGCTCCCGATCACTGAGGAGCTCTAGCCCCTCCGGGGCGTGATCCCGTCGGGCGAACTTCTGTACGGCCCGCGCAGTGATCAACGGACTCACATAAATTTCACCCGCTGCCACCGCCTGGACCGCGCGCAACAGTTCCTCTGCCGATCCGTTTTTCATCCAATAGCCGGCTGCGCCGGCGTGGAGTGCGCGCTCGGCATAGGTGTGTTCCGGTTGCCGTGACACAATTAGAATCCGCGTGCGGGAAAATTCAGTCGCCAGATCGTTAATCCAGCGAATGCCGTCACGATCTTCCAGGAACGGCTCGATCAAGAGAATATCCGGGCAATGTTTTCGGATTAGTTCGCCCGCATCATAGAAACCATGTGCACTGCCGCAGATCTGATATCTTTTATCGCGTCCAAGAATCGTGGCCATTCCTTGTTCGCTGACACACGTGTCACCGACTACCACGACCCGCCATTTTCGCTCGCGTGCCCCTCGCGCGCGAGCGTTCGCGGACAATTGCATAAAGATATTACCGTGTAACAAATCCCGCCAAATTGTTGCAAGGGTATTTTTGTAGCCCGAGGAAATACTTCAATGATCTCGCAAATAGTCGGCCGGTTTTTTCTCAGCGACTCTTCGGTCGAATGCCGAACGCAGCCAGCGCGGCAACGGTCTTTTCCATGGGCAAACCGACTACATTCGAATAGGAGCCTTCAATCTTGTCGATGATGTCCGCGCCTTCTCGTTGCGCGGCGTAAGCACCCGCCTTGTCGAGCGGATTTACTTTTCTGAAATAGTTCTCGATCCATTCGTCGTTCAGTCGGAAAAAGCGCACGTGGGAAATTTCCTGAAACACTGTCGAACGTCCGGTTCTACGATGATATATTCAGTACAGCCGAACAAACTTCGTGAGTTTGTCCGCTTAGGCGTCGAAGGATGCGGGCGGCATTCTTGAGATCGACAGGCTTACCGATTACCTCATCGTGCAGCGCTACCAGAGTGTCGGCTGCGAGTACGACCTGATCGGGATGTGAACGCGCGATCGGCATTCCTTTCCGGATCGCATTGAGCAATGTCACTTCGCGCAGCGTAAGATCGACATCGGCGCGTTCCCTGGCCGCAGGCGAAACGACTTCAAATTCAAAACCAGCCTGAACGAGTAATTCTGCGCGGCGGGGTGAGGTCGAAGCAAGCAGCAACACAGTCGCTTCGCCCATCGCGAGTTCTCACGGAGTCGGTGAAACCGGCGGCTCAGATTCTTTCCCGCCAAAGATGTCCGGGACCTTCACTTCCTTGAAATCCGAGGGAACGGTGAATTCGGAGTCGCTCACGGGATCCTGGTTTACAGAGACGATGGTGCTCGTAATATCGGCGCCGGCAGCGGCGGCATTTTTCGATGTGAAATGAGTCCTGAGCGGAAGCCCGGGGAAATCGTGATAGTCCGGCCAATTCATGCCAGTGACGTTCCAAGCATCTGTTTTTATGGCTTGTAACTGCTTGAGAATCTCCGCGCCATTCGGGTAGTCAGTCGCGATCCAGTAAACAGCTTTGAAATCGGGCCCGTCGTAAACGTATTCCTGGGTCTCATATCCATTGATTGTTTCCTTCCGGCCAGTGGCTGTCAGCTTCGGCTTTTCCGCGACCTTTTTCCGTGAGCTGAATTTGCTGATCATTTCGGCTGCCGCCTTCAGTTTGTCCGCCGGAATTCGCACGACTCGCTTTTCTTCCTTCATCAGGTTGATCAGCTCTCCACTGCCGCTATTAAAGATGGTGGTCACATTGGGCGAAGCATCGATGCGAACTTTGTCGCCTTTGATTTTGATTGTTACCTCGCTAGGGGAACCGGTTCCCTGAACGTTCTGAACCAAAGTCAGATCGGCCCAGGCGGAAGCGATCATAGCCGCTGTAAACAGCAATAAAATATAGAAAACGCGCATGGTGCAGCGTATTTCTGTTACGCCCGAGGAAAACGAAAAGCAAGCGCAAGCAGCCCGGCGCGGTTGGCAAAAAAACTGAAAAAATGTCAGTTTTTTTCTTGACGGCTGACCACCATCCTGCGCATAACGATGCTGGTTCAACATCACAACCAGGAGGATCAGTGAAAAAGACTTTTATCAATTTGGCTGTCGCGGCTGCGCTGGCGACATTGGCATTGCCCGCTTTTGCGCAATCATCAGACAATTTGCTTCACCTGGCCACAACCGGCGGGACGCTCACTATTGGCGACAAAATTTTTGGTGGTTTCAGTTTCTCGGCGAGTGGATTGACAGATTTCGATCCGTCGCAAATTCAGGTCACGGCTTCGATTCAAGGCGGAGTCTATTACCTGACCTATGCCGGAAACATGAGTATCATAAGCGGCGGCACGGCTACGGCGGATTTGCTGTTGAACTATACCGTGACCTCGACCGCCGGCCTCATATCGATGATCGACCAGTACTATGCAGGCAGTGCAAACGGTGACGGCACATTCCTTTCTGTGGACGAAGTCGCTCGAAACCAGGCTGGCAATGTGGTTGCGAATAGTCATTTGGACGTCAAGGACCTCAGTGATCCATTTGGAGAACCGGGAGATAACCTCGACGTCGACCCGGCTCTCCCATTTCTACGCGTCACGAAAGATATCGCCTTTGGTGTGACCAATGGCGGGTTTGTGACCATCTCCGAAGTCGCACAATCGTTCCATCAAGTTCCTGAGGCGAGCACCATGACTTTGCTCGCGCTCGGCGCATTGCCGTTGGTTCGCATCCTGCGCCGGAAGCGTCGGAAATAACTGAGTCAATTCGCTTCGTGATCTTCCCGGCGACGTCGTTGCCGGTCGAGTATTGCGCCCGTGCGCTCTCAAAAACGCTTGGTTTTTGAATTTCCTGGAGCAGATTATTCGCTCCTTTCCCGGCGGGCATAGCTTAATGGTAAAGTTCCAGCCTTCCAAGCTGGCCATGCGGGTTCGATTCCCGTTGCCCGCTCTTTTTGCCGTGCAAAAGGCTTTTCAGTTTTTGGCCGAATATGCTATTCTTGCGCCCGTGATTTCAACAAAGGGGCGTTGCGTCGCGCGGGGAATATTGTCGATCCTATTCCTGCTCCTGGCCATTCCTGCGCCAGTATCTGACGCGCGAACCCACGGACGGAATTCCCCTCAGGTCGCGCCGTCGAAATTCGACGCCCTGCGATTGGTCCGCTCGCGGCAAAATCATCTTCTCGTGCGCGCATATATTAACGGCAGAAGCGCGTGGCTGGGGGTGGATAGTGGAGCCCCGGTGAGCGCTATTGCAGTGCATCGGCGTGATCATTTTCGAGTGGCCGGCATCGCCAATAGTCCCGGCCTGCCATCTCGCCTTCAGATCAATGGCGTCTTCAACAGCGTCGGAATTGTGAAAAGGCTCCGGCTGGGCAGTCTGGAGCTGGTAGATGAACCCGTCGTGCTCATCGATTTGGGCCCTTCGGCGAAATCGATGCGCGCGGCCGAGGAACAGGAGATCGATGGCATTATCGGCGCCGACATTCTTTTCCCGACCAACGCCGTAATCGACTGTCATCGTCGGCGCCTGTTTCTAAAAACCAATCCCGATGTGGCCGGGAGTCTACCCGGACTCGATCATCGCGGGTTTCAAGCCGTCCCGATCCAGGTAAGTGAGGGATTTAATTTATACGTGCGCGGATCCGTTAATGGAAGAGCCGCCAGGCTCATGGTGGATACCGGTTCATTTGCCACGCTGCTTCACCGGTCTTTCGTTAAACGAATGAGGATCCCGACGCGTGAAACGCCATTTCAATCGGCTGCAGTAAATCTAAAGCAACGAGGTATCCGGATGGCCTACATTCGGAAACTCTCAATCGGTTCCGTCGATCTGAATAATCGCGACGTGGGCGTGGTTGATCTGGCGGGGCTAATTCATGGCGGCCTGCTACGCGGCTCTCCTCCCGTGGCGGGGCTGCTAGGCGCAGAGATTTTGAACCTCAATCATGGAATCATCGATTTCGGGACGCGCACACTCTACTTGAGACGGAAAAGCGAACCGATGATCGCGGATGAGTGGGCTGGCGGGAATCGTATCCGCCGGGCGAAACGGGCTTATCCCTGAGATCACGTGGATCGCCTCCGCCAGCTTCGAATGCCCGCCCGGGATGAGTTCGTATTTGACATGCAACCAAACGGTTGCATTTGTGCGCAATGGATCTCGTGTTCAAAGCTTTAGCCGACGCTGGCCGCCGCGCATTACTGGATCAATTGCACAATAACAATGGCCAAACGCTGAGGCAGCTTTCTCGGCATCTTCAAATGACACGGCAAGGCGTATCCAAACACCTAACACTTCTTCAGCGCGCCAATCTTGTGGTTCATCTTTGGCGCGGCCGTCAGAAACTACATTACCTTAATCCCGCGCCGCTTGTGCAAATTTCTGAGCGCTGGATTAGCAAGTACCCGACTCGCGTCCTTCAAGCGTTGCGAGAACTGGAAAGTGCCATTGCTGAAGCGGAGACTTCCAGCATTCGATCAAGGCGCGAATGGAAGACCTTCCGAGATCGACAATGACAACTGGCGGCGGTTGCAGGCTGGTGCAATATACTTGGCCTCATTCACCTTGAGTTCCCGCCGCTCAATCACCCAATCATTCGTCCTCGGCGCCGGCCTCGGCACTCGCCTCCGTCCGCTCACCGATAAGCTGCCCAAGCCCCTTATCCCAATCTTTCAAAAGCCGCTTATCACTTTCCCTTTCGATCATTTGATTGAGAACGGGATCGAAAAATTCATCGTAAATACACATCTTCTGCCAGACGCGTTCGCCAATACCTTTCCTGAAAATAGCTATCGCGATCGTCGCATCGAATTCGTTAACGAGCCGGTGCTTCTGGAAACCGGCGGTGGCATTAAGAACGTTGAAGCGCGATTCGGGCCCGAGCCGTTCATCACTTACAGCGGGGACATTTTGACGGATCTGCCGCTCGAGCCGCTGATCAAACAACATATCGATTTTGAGAACGATGTGACAGTCGCATTACGGCGGACTGATTTTGGTGCGCAAGTTGCCTTGCGGGAAAATCGAATCGTTGACATCGGGGAGCGCTACGGGGTTCCTGGGGATTACGATTTCGCCAACGTTGCCGTTTGGAATGCGTCGATCTTCCGCCGAATTCCATCTTCACAGAAAATCTCTTTCATTCCGATTCTGACCAAGTGGATTTCGGAGGGTGGCAAAATCGGCGGCGTGGTGCTCGAGAAAGGGGGTTGGTTCAACATAGGTTCGCGGGCGGAGTATCTGGGCGTCCACCGCGTCATCTCGCGCGGCGAATGGCATCCACACTTTGTGAACGAACAGGAGTGGCCGGTCGCAATTCATCGAAGTGCGATTGTCGATGCTACGGCTGAGATTCGTGGTTGTTCGATTGTGGCAAAAGATTGCCACGTAGGCGCCGGAGCAGTCTTGGAGGACACAATCTTATGGCCCGGTGCACAAATTGCTTCCGGAAGCGAGCTCGTGCGTTGTATTGTCGGCGCCAACCAAAAAGTCCGCGGCAGTCATCGTAACATCGATATCTGATCCCATGGGAATCGACGATCTCCTTCTCCACCAGACGCGAATGCATTTCCCGCGGTTGGATGTCGATCGAATCGAGATCGCGCCGATTGAGAAGGGCGGATCAGACCGCAAGTTTTATCGGATTCGTTCTTCGCCGGAGCAGTCGATCATTCTCGTTAAATACAGTCTCGAGCGGGAAGAAAACCGTCATTATGTGCGAATCGCTCAATTTTTGGCCGAGCACGAGATTCGGGCTCCGAAAATCTATTTTCACGATCCAGCCGAAGGATTGATCTGGATTGAAGATCTCGGCGAGAATGATCTCTTCGGATATCGAGATGAGAGCTGGCTCGTCCGCCGCGCCTTTTACGAATCAGCGCTCGATCAAGTGGCAAAGCTTCATCGGCTGACAATTCCGGATGGAATGCGGAAGAATCTGCCAGCCGAATTCAATGCTGCCCTTTATCGCTGGGAACAGAATTACTTTTTCAAGAATTGTCTGGGCCGATACTTCAAGCTAGACGCGGCCCGGATCACAGCCCTGAACGCGTTACCAGCGCTTCAGCAGATTGCACAACGTCTCGCCCGTTTTCCGCGCGTGCTCATCCACCGCGATTTTCAATCGCAAAACATCATCATTCGGAATGGTCTGGCGTATCTGATTGATTTTCAGGGAATGCGACCGGGCCTTGCCGAATACGATCTCGCCTCCCTGCTGTACGATCCTTATGTCGATCTTAGCGAAGTGGAGCGGCAGGAATTGCTCCAATATTATCGCGAGGAGCAAATCAAGAGCGGGATCGTGGTAAACGGTGAATTCGAGGACAAGCTCCAGCAATGCGCGATGCAGCGACTTATGCAGGCACTCGGCGCTTACGGATTTTTGGGCCTTGTGAAAGGGCACGAAAGCTTTCTCACACATGTTCCCAAGGCGCTGCAATCGCTGCGCGGCATCGTGGCGAAGATCGACAATCTTCATCCGCTCGAGGAACTCCTGGGAAATCTTTCGTGATCCGTTCCGAATTTTCCACTCGCTTTTGAATCTCGGCTTGGCAATTTCGTCCAAAGCTGTTAGCCGGAAATTTGCATGAAGAGGTTCTTTTGGATTGCAGCGATTGTGTTGAGCATCAATCTCGCGTCGCACTCCGCGCCCGCAACCGAGTCGGACAGCGATATTCGCCTCGGCATTACCTGGCCGTGGTCAGATCATTTGGAAGACGCCATTCATCAACTCAACCGGATGCGGGGGCACGTGCGTTGGGAATTCCGAAACCACAAGAGCAGCCGGGAGATCCGGCGCGATTTTCTGGCGACGTCGCGCAACATCGACGAGATCAATTCTCAATACCGGCAAGGACACTATAATCGCCGCCAGCTCCGGCGCGACGTTCAACATGCCCGTCACGATCTGCACCAAATTGAATTGGCGCTCCATGTAAAGCCGCGCGATTTTTACCCGTGGCGATAGGGTGAAGTCACAAGAACGGATTTGTTAGTCGCTCCCGGCCAATTGTGGTTTCCGAGCCATGCCCAGGCAGAACCGTCACATCGTCTCCTAAAGGCAAAAGTTTCTTTCTAATCCCGTCGATCAAAACATCGAGATCGCCACCTGGCAAATCGCCTCGCCCTATGCTTCCGGCGAAGAGAACGTCGCCACCAATCAACAGCTGATCCTTTCGCGAAAAGAAACAGAGGCTGCCCGGACAGTGACCCGGTACCTCGAGGACCTGTAATTCCCAGCCGAGAAATTTCCGGGCCGTTGTTTCCTCGATAAAAAAATCGGGTTCTGTTGGTTCCACTTCGAGTTGGAATCCGAATCTTCGAAAAAACTCCGGATCGGAGATCATCGGTGCTGTCTCGCGATGGCAGCCAATGGGGCAACCGAACCGGCGTTTTACCTTCGCCACGTCGGGAGTGTGATCAAAATGCCCGTGAGTAAGCAGCAGGAGTTTAAGATCGACATCCAACGATTCGACCCAGGCGCAGGCACCCTCCGGCGCGTCGAACAAAATCCAGCCCTCCGGCGCCTCGATGAAATAGCAATTGGTTTCGAAGATGCCACCGCAAAAGCTCTTATACTTCATCAGTTCGAGGATGTTATCTTCTGTAGCGGCGGTCTATGGCCCTCGCAAACTGCCTCACGACCTTCATTTCACAGGGAAATGCATCTGAACTTAGTACTTTCTTCGAACTTTGAATGTTCACGCTGCGCGATTGTCTCAACTTTGCTCATTAACTACATCTCTTATGTTTGCTTTCCCTCGGAACTCTGCGATCATAGCAGGCTCTTTTTTTCCTAGAATGAAACGTTTCGGCGCACTGTTGACGGCTTCGGCCGTCGTTTTTGTCTGTGCGGTAAATCCCAAGCCCGTCCTGGCCAAAGCGGATGCTGACCAAATTGCGATTTCGGTCGGACGGCTTTTGGAGGAAGGCCATTACACCCGCCAGCCCCTGAACGCCGATGTTTCTCAGAAATTTCTGCAAAGCTATCTGGAACTGCTCGATTACAGTCATCTCTTTTTCACTCAAAAAGATGTCGATGCTCTGACGGCGAAATATGGCAAATCGCTCGGTGACGACGTTGTGTTGGGCAATCTCAAGCCGGCCTACGCGATTTACGATCTTTACACCAAACGAGTGGACGATCGGGTGGTTAAAGTGAAAGAGCTGCTCAAGCAGCCAATGGATTTCAACACCATGGCCACCATCGAAGTCAGCCGGCAAAAGGCGCCATGGCCAAAGGATGAGGCTGAAGCCGATCAGCTCTGGCGCGGGCGAATTGAGAACGAATTGCTTCAGGAGCGCTTGAGCGAGCACCCGATCGAGCCGGGGCCGCAACTGATCGCGCGCCGTTACGATCGGATTGATCGAAATGTTCACGAGCAGGACAAGACCGAGCAATTGAAGATTTTTCTCGATGCTTTGGCGCAAACCTACGACCCGCATTCGGAATATCTGAGCAAGGCCGACCTCAAGAATTTCAGCATCAATATGGGTCTTTCGCTCGTTGGAATCGGCGCGATGCTTCGCTCGGAGGATGGTTATGCCAAGATCGAGAGCCTCGTTCCCGGCGGGCCGGCGCAAAAAGATGGCCACCTCAAAGTCGGAGATCGTATCACCGCCGTGGCCCAAGGTTCGGCTGACTTTGTCGATGTTCGCGAAATGCGGTTGGACAAGGTCGTTGAGATGATTCGGGGCAAAAAGGGCACACGGGTCCGGCTGCTGGTGATCCCGGCAGATGCCGCCGATCCTTCGAAGCGCAAAAACGTCGAGATCGTGCGCGATGAAATTAAACTGAAGGACCAGGAGGCGCGCGCCGACATCATCATTCGAAAGGATGAAAACGGAAGCCCGGTAAAACTTGGATGGCTGACTTTGCCATCGTTTTACGCGGACATGGAGGGCCACAAAAAGAGCACGACCAAGGACGTCCAGGCGCTGCTCAAGCGGTTGAAAAAAGAAAATATCGCCGGGTTGATTGTCGATCTTCGCCGCAATGGCGGCGGTTCTCTCGAGGAGGCGATCTCCCTCACCGGTTTGTTCTTGAAATCAGGACCGGTCGTCCAGACGAAAAATCCAAACGGCAACATCGTCGTGTCGAGCGATCCCGACCCGGACACCGCGTATTCGGGCCCCATGGTCGTTTTGACCAGCCGCCAAAGCGCCTCGGCCAGCGAAATCTTTGCGGCTGCTCTTCAGGATTATGGCCGGGCCGTCATCGTTGGCGATGGGAGCACGTTCGGAAAAGGCACGGTGCAGACGATTCTCGAGATCGGCCGGTTTACTTCCCTGCTGGGAAGCCGATCCCAGGACGATGGCGCGCTCAAGCTCACGATCCAAAAATTCTATCGGGTCGCCGGTGGTTCTACTCAGCTTCACGGAGTGACATCTGACATCGTACTGCCCAGCTTGACCGACCTGCCGGAGGTAGTTGGCGAGAGCGCTCTTAAGAACGCATTGCCATATGATGAGGTCTCGAAGGTGAAATACACAAAGTGGTCCGACACGCATTCGCTTTTTATCGACCAATTAAAAGGGCGATCGGCGGAACGCGTGGCCAGCAATCCGGACTTCCATTATGTGATGGAAGATTTGGATCGATTGCGGAAAAAACTGGCCGATAACCGCATCTCACTGAACGAGGATGTTCGTCGCAAAGAGCTGCAGGATGATAAGGCGCGCAAAGAAGCCCGCGCTAAGGAGCGTCTGGCGCGTCATGACGTCGAGCCCAGCATTTATCGCGTGACGCTCGACACCGTCGATAAGCCAAACCTGCAGCTCATCATGTATCCGGGGAAACTGGCTGAGGCCAAAAAGAATGGGGTAACCGAGAAGGTCTCACCGGAGGCTGCCGACGATGACGATTCGGATTTGATAGGCGGCGATGACGGCACGAAAGAGCCCGCCGTCGATCCGGAGCGGGACGAAGCACTGAATATCCTGGCTGATCTCGTCGATCTTACGCACGGGCCAAAGACAGCCAGCACGAATCACTGATCCCTTAGCAGAGGTCAGGCAATGGTGGTTGCCGTCGGCACTGTTGCAGAAAGGCCGCGCAATTTGGCGATTACCTTTGGTACTGTTTCAATTGCTTGATCGATCTCCTCTTCGGTATTGAACCTACCGAAGGAAAAACGGAGGCTGCGCTGCGCGCGATCTTCCATGTGCATGGCCCGCAGGACATGCGAGCCATCGCTCGACCCCGTTTTGCAGGCCGATCCGGCGGAACAGCAGATGCGATGTCGGTCCAGCAGGATCAAGGCTGCGTGCGATTCAATTCCGGCGAATGAGAGATTCGACGTGTTTGGCAATCGCATCGAGCCGGCGCCATTCACCGACACTTCGGAAATATTTTCCAAGATCGCTCCTTCAAATTTGTCGCGCATTGCTCGGACCCTGGTGTCTTCGTCCGATAAAGATTCCAACGCGCACTCGGCCGCTTTTCCCAAACCGACGATCGAGGCTACATTCTCGGTCCCGGCCCGGCGCCCGTTTTCCTGGCTTCCGCCAATGATGGAAGGACGAAATCGCGTGGCTCGGTTGACATAAAGCGCACCGACTCCTTTTGGCCCATGAAATTTGTGGGCTGAGATCGAAAGAAAATTGATCGACATGTCTCGGAGTCGAATCGGGACTTTCCCCGCAGCCTGCACGGCATCGGTATGAAAAAGCACGCGCTTCTGTCGGCAAATCTCGGCGATTTTTTCCACCGAAAACAAGACGCCCGTCTCGTTATTTGCCCACATCAATGAAACGATGGCGGTTTCCGGCCGGATCGCTTTCTCCAGCTCGGCAACATCGATATTTCCGTCTCGATCAACCCCGAGAAAAGTAACGTTACATCCGCGCCTGGCCAGATCTTCGCAATGCCGGAGAACGGCACTGTGCTCGATTGCGCTGGTGACAACATGTTTGCCGCGAGGCTCGAATTGCACAGCCGCATTGATCGCCGCGTTATTCGATTCGGTCCCGCAGCTCGTGAAGACAATCTCGCCCGGCTCACAGCCTAGCAATGCCGCGACTCGCTCCCGCGCCGCGTCGATCGCCTTGCGCGCTACTGCGGCAAATTGATACCCGCTCGACGGATTAGCGTAATTTTTCGTTAGAAACGGCAGCATCTCCTCGATGACCGCTGGATCCAGCTCCGTGGTCGCGTTGTTATCGAGATAAACCATCTCGGCATTTGCCATTCCACTAGTGTAGCGGATGCGGCGCTCGGCTGGCAAATAGAACGGCTAGAGCCATTGTTACGATTGTCATTGCTTCAATACTCCGCTACTCCATTACTCCATGTCCTCGATCTGGGACCAGGCGAACCCGCAGTTGCGCAATCTGATCGTTTATGAACCGGGCAAGCCGATCGAAGAGACGGCGCGCGAACTGAATGCCGATCCTGACCACATTGTCAAACTCGCGTCGAACGAAAATCCGTTGGGGCCATCCCCGAAAGCTTTGGAAGCGATCAGACGTGCGCTCGACTCCGCGCATCTTTATCCCGACGGCAACGGTTATTATTTACGAAAGGCGCTGGCAAGAAAGCTCGGAGTTGCATCAGAGAACATCATTCTCGGCAATGGCTCTAACGAGATCATCGAATTTCTCGGCCACGCTTTTCTGAAGCCGGGCGATGACGTAGTGACCGTGCAATACGCCTTCATTTGCTACAAACTCGTGGCCAGCCTTTTCGATGCGCGCACGATCGAAACGCCAACGCCCGATTTTCAACCCGATCTCGACGCGATGCTCGATTCCATCACCGCGAAAACCAAGCTCATCTTTATTGCCAATCCGAATAATCCGACCGGACCGCTCATTTCTCAGGAGAAGATCAACAACTTCATCTCGCGCGTCCCGGGAAATATCATCATCGTGTTCGACGAAGCTTATTTCGAGTTTCTCGATAATCCGCCCGATGTTCTTCAGTACGTGCGCAGCAGGCAGAACGTCGTCGTCCTGCGCACATTTTCAAAAATTCATGGCCTGGCGAACTTGCGAATCGGTTACGGCGTGGCTTCGGCCGAATTGATCGCGGTTCTGCAAAAAACGCGGCAACCATTCAACGTGACGGGGATCGGTCAGATCGGCGCACTGGCTGCGCTTGACGATGTCGATCACCAACGCAAGACCAAGCGGGTCGTTGATGAAGGACGCGCTTATCTCGAGAAGGAATTTGCCGCCATGAAGCTGCGCTTTGTTCCGGCCGTCGCCAATTTTGTCATGGTGAACGTCGGTGACGGGCCCACCGTTTTTAAAAAGCTGCTGGCAAAGAAGGTCATCGTCCGACCGCTCAAAGGTTACGGATTATCGGAATGGGTTCGCATTTCCGTGGGAACAATGGAACAGAACAAGAAATGCATCGCAGCGCTGAGAGAAGTTCTGCCGCCGGCTCGCTAGAGAAAGCGCAGGATCGACAAATCATTCCCGGGGAAACAATGGTTGCTATTTCCACGCCTCCGGGCGAGGGAGCGATTGCGCTTGTCCGCATCTCAGGTGCGAACGCAGTGGCAGTAGCTGAAAAGATTTTTCGAGGGAAAGAGTCGCCGGCCAAATTCGATTCTCACGTGCAGCATCTGGGCGAAATCGTCGATGAATCTGGGCGATTGATCGACCAAGCTGTGATCTCGATTCATCGTACGCCCTCCAGTTACACAGGCGAAGATTTAGTCGAGATTAGTTGTCACGGGGGAACATTGGTCACAGCGAAGGTTCTGGAAGCTTGTTTGCGCGCTGGTGCTCGTCCGGCGCGTCCCGGCGAATTCACTGAGCGCGCGTTTCTCAACGGCAAGATGGATCTGACTCAAGCCGAAGCCGTCATTGATTTGATCCGCGCCAGGACCGATCTGGCTTTGCGCTCGGCGACCGAACAACTGGAGGGCCGGCTCGGTGAAAAGACCAATAAGATTCGCGGTGAGCTAATCGCACTTCTCGGCAATGTTGAAGCATCGATCGATTTTCCAGAGGAAGTAATCACGCCCGACCAGGGTGAAAATTTGTTGGCCCGAATCGATTCAATTCGAGAAAAAACCTCGGATCTTCTGGCCACTGCCGATCAGGGCCGAATCCTGCGAGAAGGTGTTCGTGTGGTGATCTACGGCGCCACGAATGCCGGCAAATCAAGTTTGCTCAACCGATTGCTTGGTTACGAGCGCGTCATCGTTAGTGAATCCCATGGAACGACACGCGACACGATTGAGGAAACGATCAACCTTCGCGGCGTTCCCGTTCGCTTGCTCGATACAGCTGGTCTGCGAACAGCATTAGAAAGCGTCGAGCGGGAAGGAATTGCTCGCACGGAGAAATCGCTGCAAACGGCCGATTTGCTTCTTCATATCGCAGATCGAAGCCAGCCAAAGCCTCCGCATTTTAATGATCGTGTCGGCCAGTCGAATGAAATCGTTATTCTAAACAAGAGCGACTTGCCCGAACACAGCGATTGGGAAGATGTTCCGGCTCTACGTATCTCCTGTGTAACCGGCGAAGGAATTCCCGAGCTGGAAAAGGAAATTCTGGCCCGCATTTCGGGACAAAATTTGAGACCGGAAAGTGCCGTTGCGATTAATCTGCGACATCGGGATTGCCTACGACGCGTTTTGGAGGCATGTGACCGAGCGCGCACCGCGATGTGCGATGGCGTCTCTGCAGAATACTTTGCTGTCGATCTTAACGAGGCGCTGCGTGCGATTGGAGAAATTCTCGGAATAGTGGACGTTGAGGAGATTCTTGATTCCGTTTTTGGCCAGTTCTGCATCGGCAAATGAAAAATGCGTACGAACGCTTTGTGCGTCCGCTGCTTTTTCTGTCCGATGCCGAGAGCGCACACGATTTTGCGTTACGTTTCCTGCGCGCCGCTTCGGATGTCGGTATTCTCCTGCGCACCCTGAAGTTACTTCAACCTAAACCGAAACCGAAAACGCTCTTCGGCCTTACTTTCCCCAACCCGATAGGCTTGGCCGCCGGTTTCGACAAGAATGGCGTAGCTTTATCCGCCTGGGCGGCGCTCGGATTTGGGTTCATCGAGATCGGCACAGTAACGGCCAGGCAACAGACGGGAAATCCGCGTCCGCGGATATTTCGTTATCCGGGGCAGCAAGCATTGATCAATCGACTGGGGTTCAATAATGACGGGGCGGACATTGTCGCAAATCGCTTACGCAAATTGCGCGAAAGCGGGGGCTGGCCGCGGGTCCCGGTCGGCATCAACATTGGGAAGTCGAAGTTAACGCCCATCGATCAAGCACCGGCGGATTATCTCCATTCGTTTCGGCGCTTGAAAAATTTTGCCAATTACATCGTGCTCAATGTGAGTTCGCCGAATACGCCGGGGTTGCGCACGCTCCAGGAAGAGGAATCCTTGTCGATCTTGTTGCGCGAAATCGATCGGGAAAATCGGGCGTCGAAGCCAATTGTCGTGAAAATCTCGCCCGATCTTACTCGCGAACAGGTCGAAGAAGTCATCACAACTTGCGAACAGAATAAAGTCGCGGCGATCATCGCCACGAACACCACCCTCGATCATTCGACAATCCCGAAGGATCGCGATCAAACCGGCGGATTGAGCGGGCCGCCGTTACGTGCGAAATCAACCGAACTGGTGCGTATGATCGCCGCAAGATCGACAATCCCCATCATCGCCTGCGGTGGAATTTTTGACGCGGAATCCGCCCGCGAAAAATTCCAAGCCGGCGCGCAGCTTATACAGATTTACACAGGCCTCGTTTATCGAGGGCCGGGATTACTGCGGGAGATCGCCGGGATTCTGTAGCAATTGCCACGCGCGGCTTCAATCTCAGATACGAATTGAATTACAAGGAGGTAAATCAAAATGTTATATTGGGCTGTTGTTTTTTTAGTGATTGCAATCGTGGCTGCGATCTTTGGTTTTGGCGGTATTGCGGCTGCGGCTGCTGGCATCGCGAAGTTTCTGTTCTTTCTTTTCGTGGTGTTGTTCCTGATCTTTTTGATCGCTGGAATCGCCGCGGGGAAGAAAGTGCTGTAGCGGGGTCAGGTCCGGAATCGCGCAGAACAATTGCCGCTACGGAGTTGCATCCGGTCGGTCAGGCGGTGGCGGCGAATGCCATCGCCTGCGCCCATGCCGGTGATGATGGTGCCAGTGGCGGTAGTGCGCTTCGATTTGTTTCAACCTGGCCCGCTGCGGCTCCGTGAGATTGGCGGCGATTTCCTGATGCGATTTGGTTATAAGTTCGCGCACGCGCTGACCTGTGTCCTGTCTGATTTTCTCCAGCTCAGCGGCTGTTTTGTCGATGATCGGCGAGATCTTCGCGACTTGCTCGGGCGTTAAATCCAGATCTCTGCGCAAATGTTCCCGCATTCGCTCGCTAATTAATCCGCGCCGAGGCGGCTCGAAAAATTCATGACGCGCATGAGCAGCACCAAAGAATGCTCCTGTGGTGCCGCCAGCGATAAACACCAGGAGGAACCCGGCTATCAATTTCCAGTGCAACGCGCGGTTCATTTACGGAACTTCGGATTGAATCGCGGAATCCGCGATGGCAAATGCATTACTGAATGATTCGCTGTTTTCGCGTTCCTGACTGATTTCGTAAACGATTGCCGATGAAGACAGCACGATCACGGCGATAGAGACTGCCAGAACACTTCGTAGCAAACGGCCAAGGCCTTTGTCGCCATTCGGTTGCCCGGACCTCCACAAAGCAACTACGCGCGTGTCGAAGCCAAATGGCGCCGAGACCGGAGCTTCATCGCGCGCTTTTGCCGCCGACCGAAAGAGTCGATCCAGAGGTTCCTTCATAAACGTTATTTCGCCGAAATTTTTTCAAATTGCGCCTTCATCTTCCGCCGTGCCCGAAACGCCCGCACTTTGATCAATGAGGTACTCAAGCCGGTAAGGTTTCGAATTTCTTCAACAGAACGTCCCTGCAAGTAAAGCAAATCGATGACCAATCGCTCCGCCGGTTTCAAGAGATCCATTAAATGCTCGACGAGTTGCCGCGAAGCCAGCTTCCGGTCGGGTCCCAGTTCGTTTTGGGATGCACTTAAATTTTCGACGACGGCCTGTTCTTCCTCCGTCAGATCGGCGTGGCGCAATTCCGGGCGGACTTTTTCGGCCTCGATTTGATTGAGGCAGGTGTTAACCGCAATCCGCGAAACCCAATGCTCGAGCGGCACTTTCCCGGAAAACTGGTCCAGTTTTTGGAACATTCGAATAAAAATCATCTGGCAAAGATCCTCCTCAGAAGTTCGTCGTGGCCGATGGGAGCGGACCATTTTCGCCACAAGTGGATATAACTGGCGAACCAGCTCGCGAGCCGCTTCGTCATCATGCCGCAACGCGGCTTCCACCAGCGCGCTGGCATCAGAATTTTCCATGTATTCGAGAGCGCATCCACACTATTGACCAAGACCGGCCTGAACGCGTTGCGGTTACATTTTTTTGTAACCCACAACTCCGCCGCGCGGTCATCAGCTATAACGAGCCCGAAATGGTTCGGAGCTCAAAGAAAAACAAACAAACCAAACTATGAAACGAAACCTACTTACACTTGCCGCCGCTGCAGCCATCGCGCTGGGCGGTCTTGCCCTGGTGCAGGCAAATCCCGGTCATCGTGGCGGTGGCTGGCATGGACACCGAGGCACGTTTGGTCTCGAGCACTTGACCCAAACGCTCGACCTGACGGCCGATCAACAGGCCAAGGTCCAGCCGATCATCGATCAGGCCAAACCCCAGATCACTGCGATCCATCAGGAGGCAATGCAGAAGACGCATGCCGTCATGGACGACACCATGTCCAAGATTCGACCGCTGCTTACTCCTGAACAGCAAAAGAAGCTCGACGATCTGAAGACGGCCCATCAGGAAATGCGTGATGCTCGAAAAAAGATGCATGACGCAATGGACGAATAAGATCGACAGTCATCGAAGAATCGGCGGCGAATCGCAACCCGGTTGCCGCCGATTTTTTTTGCTAAACTCCACGGTCTTTGCGAAAGCCGGGCCTATTGCTGTTTCTTTCTTCTAGCGAATAGAAAGATAATCACAGCCAAGGCGACAAGAACTCCCGCCGTGGTGAGGCTGGTAGCGGAGATTTCCTGACGATAATGAAACTCGGACTTCATCCGCGCTGCCATTCCGATCAAAAAGAAGAGAAGAGCCATGTACAGCAGGATCACACTGATACCCTTTTGATCGTTGGGAGAGAGACTCATGCGATCATTGTAGGACGTCTGTGACAGCCGCCAACTTAATTCATCGATTTTTACTTTTCTGAAGCGCTCGTTCCTCGCGGATCGGTCACACCTCCAAGAAATAAGCACGTGCCGCTGGGAACATGCTGAACTGCGTAAAGAAACGGGTGGTCCACTTTCACAATGATCGGTGGCGGCGGCGGGGGTCCTGGCGCTGCGCGCCAGCCACCATTGCTGCTGCTGTGGCGGCAGCCGCTTCGGTCCCTTTTTCATCCACGGAGATAAACGTTTTGTGAAAAACCTGGGAAAGGTAGAGGTAGCCATTCGGTTTTCGCGGAGCGATCCGCCCGAAATTGGCGCTGCCCGCCGGTTCATCGAATGCGGAATGCATACCCAGCGCTTTCAATGTCGCGGCAAGTGCGATGGTTGGCGGCTCGAATTTGAATTTCGGCATCGACAGATCGACATCGTGGTCCTCAAGCTTCGCGCATTGGGCCAGCATTCCGGCGTTCACCTGCTGTTCGAGTGCGTGCAACCCGTCGTTTTTGTCAGGGAGAATGACGACAAACTGAAGTTCGCCACCAGTGTAGGGCACGCCGACCACGGTAAATCCGTCATGCTTCGCGTACCCAAGATTCTTGCGTTCATTCATCATCGGAACATCGACAACGGTTTTGCCGCGCACACGAAATGGTCGGGGCTTGGTTGCTCCCTCGGAAAATTGCGAAGCCCAGGGCGCTTTGAGATAAATCGCGTTGGTCAGAACCAGGCGTGTCGCTTCCGTGACGCCGCCCGCCGGGATTAAATTGCGAATCCGATCCCGCGTTTGTTTGGCAACCCATTCATTGATGCGTTGCCGCTCGCGCTCCGGATTTTTCTTGAAATCGACCGGCTCCAATGGTGCGTCGTAGAATTTCCTGACCAGGGCACGGAATGAATCACGAAAATCGTAACCGCTCTGGGCAAATAAACGGTTGGCCACCGCCAGTATAATCGGTTCTCTCGGTCCACCGGATTGTTTCGCACTTTGAGTGGTCTTTGCGGCGATTTCACTAAGAGCACGATGAAGCGAAGCGAACGAAGCATGAATAGCATTGCCCTCATCCGGCAGATGCAAGACGCGGGACATCTCGCTACGCGTATCCCCGTCGGCTCCGGCGGAAGCCATGGCCAGCGCGTTTTGAATGGAATAGGGCGAAACGCAGAGATTGTCATCATTTGTAGCAAGTTGGCGATGAAGATCGACAGCCAGTTCGTTGATCGCGCTTGCCGCCAGATCAAAATCCGCCGCGCGCGATCGATCGACGGTCACCAATCCAAGGGAAAAAACCAAGACTCCAATCCATCTCATAGCTATTGGCAAACAAATCTGATGTTTCGCAGCCGCAGCAAAGATTTATCTTTCATCCTGCATGCGGTTGAATCTAAAGGAAGCTGCCAGCTTCCCTCTGGCCGCGTATTTTCGTTTCTGTCATGTTGAGCGAAGCGAAACATCTCCGATTGTTGGCTTGTCGCCGGCCGAACAAATGATCGGAGATTCTTCGCTGCGCTCAGAATGACAACAGGCAAACAACAAAAACCAAATCTCCTCATTTTTCTGCCGGACCAGCAGCGTGCTGACACCATCGCCAGTTTCGGCGGCACAAATGTTCATTCGCCGAACCTTACGAAACTGGCAACTGAATCGGTCGTCTTTGAGCGCGCCTATGTCACGCACCCGGTCTGCGTTCCTTCCCGATCGGCCCTGATGACCGGATTATGGCCGCATACGACTGGTTGCACCCGGAACAGCCTCAAACTCGGAATTCCGTTTCGGGTTCTGCCCGAGCTCGTCGGCGATAGTGATTATCGCACTGCTTATTTCGGTAAATGGCATCTGGGGAATGAGACAACGCCGCAACGCGGATTTGAGAATTGGCTCTCCGTTCGCGATCGACCCGGGACCGATTATCACAAATTCTTGCTGTCGAAGGGCATGACCCCAGATGAAGCGGACGGCTCGTTTTCGACTGTCGCAGTAAGCAATATGCCGCTCGAATTATCCAAGCCCGAATTCATCGAGAAACACGCCTGCGAATTTATCGAAAACCACAAGCGCGATCCGTTCATTCTCGTTGTCGCGTTTGAGGAACCGCACTCTCCCTACAACGGGCCATTTAATGACGAACATTCGCTCAGCGAAGTCGATCTCGATCCAACGGCTACGCTGCCGGAACAGAGCGACATCCCGCTTCGCTATCGTCTGATGCGGGAATGGCAGCAGGCCGAAGCGCTCCGGGACCGGAAACGTTTACCTGCACAATTCTTTTTTGGGATCACCCTGGAAGAATATCGCGGAATGAAGCAGCGCTACCTTGGATTGGTAACGCTTGTCGATAGAAGCATCGGCGCAATCCTGTCGTGCCTCGCGCGCGCAGGCATCGCTGACAACACGATCGTAGTGCATACAAGCGATCACGGCGACATGCTGGGGGCGCATCATTTGTTCGGGAAAGAAGTGATGTTTGAAGAAGCGGTGCGCGTCCCGTGGCTGATTCGATTGCCCGACCAACGGCAAAGCAGATTGATCTCGCGTCGGGTAAGCCAGATCGATTTCATTCCCACCTTGCTAAGCCTGCTCGGGAAACCGCAACCGAGTTCCTGTCAGGGCAAAAGTTTGCTGCCCTTGATCCGCGGAGAAGATTCTCCGCCGGAAAGCATCTTTATCGAATGGGCGCCGAACCGAACCAAGGTGAAGAAAGGAACGTCGCTTGCGCCACGTCGTGTCATTAAGCGTGCAATTGATGAATCGACGCGCACCGAGATTTCGAGCGATGGCTGGAAGCTTTGCCTTGCGGGATAAGGACTTAAACGAGTTGTACAATTTGAACGACTGATCCTTTTGAAACGCGAAATCTTTACGAGGATCGACAATACGCGCCTGTAGTATCGCGCTGTAGCGATGAAATTAACCGTTGGCAGGAAAAAACTCAGGACAGGCTTAGGATTTGAAGCGTCTCAATCCAGTCACTGTCATTCTGAGCGAAGCGAAGAATCTCCGATCATTTAGATTCACTGTCCCAGAGCGATAATTAAAGATGTTTCGCTTCGCTCAACATGACATGAGAATAGGCTCTTGAACGGGCCTGCCACATGATCTCATTTCAAAAGCGTTTTCTTTTCGTTCATGTGCCGCGCACCGGCGGCAACTCGATCCAGACTATTCTGCGCGATTATTCCGAAGATGAAATCGTGGCGCTGCGGCGCGAGCAGGATGGCGTAGAACGCTTCGGACTGCGCAATCCGAAGTACAATCTCAAAAAACACTCCACGCTCGCCGAATATCGAGCAGCACTGGGGGAAGAACAATTTCGACAGCTCTTCAAGTTCACTTGTGTTCGGAATCCATGGGACCGAATGATCTCCTATTATTTTCGGCCGACTCGCCGGACGACAGAGCTTGGGACCGCGAAGGAATTCATAAAAATGGTTTCGAAAGCGATATCGCTCGCGGATTATCTGCGTTTGGAGAAAGACGAAACCGACCCGTTCGGCAATGTGGATTACATCATGCGGTTCGAGAATTTGCCGGAAGATTTCCGTATTGTTTGCGCCAAGATCGACATTCCGCCAGCGCCTCTGCCGCAATACAATCGCTCCGACCGCCAGCATTACTCCAAATATTACGACGATCAGCTAATCGAGATTGTGAAAGAAAAGTTCGCCGCCGAGATCGAACGTTTCGGTTACACGTTGGTTAGACTGGATACTCGCCTTTACGACGTTCCGGTGTAGCCGCGCTCTGTGAGCGTCGCCATCCATGCCGCTGGAGTTTGCGACGGTCATAGACCGCCGCTACAAAGCTTGTAGATCGGAATCCTACAGATTTCCCCAGCGTCACCCGTTCGCGATTGGGATGACGAAACCACTCCGGCAACGCAATGTTCGCTTTGCCGGATGCTGTCGTAACAATTTCGAGTGATAATCCCGCGCTGCGTGCTTTCGCCGAACACTGCGAGGTTTTCCTTGGTCACAAATAATCGGTGGTCAGGGAGCTTTACGATCTCTTCCCGAAATTCGTCGAGTGCTTTCGCGCTCGGCAAGGTCGATCCGGCAGTTCGGAAAAATAATGACGAAGCACTTTTACACGCACGAACTGATGGATCCAAAACTGATACCACGCCCTGCGTTCCAGCAGAACGTCGCCATCCGGTGTGATTCGTTCGCCCGGATAAAGCGTCAATTCAGGCTCGTCCAGCGTCGCCCGGCAACGGCAAAACATTAGCCCCGCAATATCTGGCGAGTTCTGGATGTAATTCAGCAGGCGCGCGATTTTGTCGGAGATGAGTTGAATCGGATACTTGTCGTCAGAGCACCAATAAACCAGCTCTTCATCGTCGAGATCTGCAATCAGCTTCAGGACTGTAAACGGAATATCTGACGGTTTTCCGCCGGGCGCCTTCACGTATCTTACACGGTCACTGTCGGATCGCTGGAGCTTCTGATAGGGAACAATGAAAATAAATGGATGATCCGGCCAGAGCCGTTCGTATTGCAGGATCATGTGATCGGTAATTGCGCGATGTCGATCGAAGCTGAGGACGATCGCCTGAATCTTATCGGCCGAACTCATATTCAAATCGATCGATGTCGATCTTGAACTTCTTGGCAATCACGTCCCGTGTCCGGGGATTGTAATATTCCGTGTAATGCCGTTCCCGTGGATTTTCCCGGCGATGCGGCAATGTCTCGCTGACTCCGAGCTTTCGTGCCACAAAGGCCCAGTCTTCTTCAAGCCTTTCAAATTTGCCGATAAAATCGGCCAGCAGATTCCCATTAGGATCGACAAACCAATCCAGTTGATAGCGGTGCGGTGATGAATGAATGCAGGTGGCGCTGCTGTATTGGATCCAATCCACGAACTGTTCGAAGCTCATTTGATTCCGGAGTTGCAAGGCTTCATTGCGTTCGTATAGCGAGACCACACGGTCCCACGGGTTTCGAACAAGGCCGAATTTGAAATAGGTCTCGAACTGCTTTTGCCCGATTATGCGGCGACGTTCCTTTGGTAAAATAAGATAAATTACTTCCATGATCCGATTCTTCCTGCCGCCATAGCGGGTCCAATAATTCTCCATCTGGAATTTGATCTGCCACAGATTCAGATGCGGCCGCCAGGCCTTTCCCAGGATCGCGCGAATACTGGTCGACCCAGTCTTGGGCACCTCGACAAAAATGCATTTATGTTCGTGTGAGATCACCTTGCGCTGGCGCTCATTGTATATTGAAAAATCATGCAAGCATCAGAAAGTGACACCTCCACCGGGGGGTCGGTAGCTCAATTCGGTAGAGCAGCCCCGAAAGCTTTCGGGGTTGGTTCTGACCGAGAAATGCGCTAAATCGAAATCACGGGTCGGTAGCTCAATCGGTAGAGCAGCGCCCTTTTAAGGCGTTGGTTCCGGGTTCGAGTCCCGGCCGACCCAATTTTCGCTTATGGCTTGGGTGTATATGTTACGCGGCGAATCCGGCCGGCATTACATCGGGTCTACCGACAACTTGGCTCGTCGAATCGAAGAACATCGGCGCGGTAGTAACTATACGACCCGTCGACTGGGTGGAGCAATTGAGCTAGTCGCTTCGAAGGAATTCTCGTCAATGGCCGAAGCGAGAAAGTTCGAGCTGGCGTTGAAACGAAAGAAGAATCCCGGTCTCGCGGTATTGGCCTTGCAGTCCGCTGTTTGATTTCAGAGAGCAGCCCCGAACGCTTTCGGGGTTGGTTCCGGGTTCGAGTCCCGGCCGACCCAAATTCTCCGCAAGGTTGTAGGGCAGGCGCGTCGCTTGCCGTCTCATGGGTCCGGCAAGCGACGCGCTTTCCCTACAATTTCAAACCTTCGCCAAAATCACGAGGCGAATCTCCTGGAGCGACGTAAAATTGATTGACATTTGTTAGCGAATTTGAAACAACAAC
>CAVYXA010000005.1:0-319263 GCA_963772365.1 uncultured Verrucomicrobiae bacterium | reverse complement strand
AGCGGGTCCCAAAAGGGATCGAGGCGAAGCTCACCGTAAGACGCGCCAGCCGGGATTTTCGCGAGTGTTTTAAGCTGTTCAATAGCTAGGTCGCGCTCGCCAACCTGCGCACAGATCACAGCATTAAAATAAAGGATGTCCGCGCCGTCGAGCGCATTTTTTGTTAGCGGTAGAAGCTCCGCCGCCGCCCGGCGACCCTCGCTGAGGGCTTCTTGTTTTCGCCCAAGTGCGGCATCAATCAGGCCGAGGAGGCAAAGTTCAGCGCTCTGCGTCCAATAATCGGGCTGTGCGCGGACAACTTTCTCCTGTTCTATGCGCGCGGTGTTAAAGGCGGCGCGTGCACCGTCCTTGTCTCCTTTCATCCGAGCAACCAGACCTTTCGCGTAAGCGCGGGTAAAACCGACAAATCCTATTCTTGCTCCAAAAGTATCGTCGGTCATCGCTGCAGTCGCTGCGAGTACGTTATCAGCCGCAACAGGGTCGCGCGCCCATAAAGCGACAAAAAAGCAATCCGACGGGTGGGTTCTCAACAATGCAGGGTTATCGGTGAAGTTCTTTCCCAGAACATCCTGCATCGGTCGAAGATCGGCTCGCTCCCACATCTCGACCCGGGCGCGCCGAAGCCGGTAAAGAATATCCTGTGGTTCCAGAGCAATGATACGATCGAAAATCGCCAGAGCCTGTCTATAGTCCCGCAAAGACCTGTAAGTCACTGCGGCAGCAATGAGAGTCGCCACGTTTCGCGGGTCCAGCTCCATTGCGCGCTCGTGATTACGCGCGGCATCGTGCCAACGGCCCTGTCTTCGATCAATGGCGGCACTCAAGCCAAAAATTTGTGCGTTGTTGGGCAAGGTGCGGAGGGCAATGGCCAGCTCGTCGCGGGCTCGGTCGTAATCGAAGTAGCCGTGGTAAAGATGGTCAGCCAGGGCAAAGTGCGCTTCGCCTGAATCTGGTTTTAGGCGACAAGCGGCATCAATTGCTGCCTTTGCCAAGGCGAGTCGGTTGGGCGTGCGATCATCGCCCCGGAAGTAGAGCTCATTGTGCGCCTCAGCCAACCGGCAATATGCAAGAAGAAAACTTGGGTCACGGGCGACTGCCTGATTGAGCAAGTCCACCGCTTGGAAGTCATCCTTCGTTTGCTCTTCACCTCCCTCGTATGTAGCCTTTTCGATCAAAGCCGTTGCGCGAACATAAAGATCGTAGGCGGCAAGGTCTTTGGTAGGCCACTCTTGCATGGCCGCTTTTTCGCGAGCTGAAATTTTGGATCTAAGTCGATTTGCGATTGATTGCGCGACTTCCGATTCGATGGCGAACACATCACTCAAGTCGCGATTGTATTGCTCGGCCCAGAGGTGGGTATCGGTGCGAGCGTCCACCAACTGGGCGTTGATATGCACTTTCCCGGCAGAACGCCTCACTGTTCCCTCCAGCACGTGGGAAACGCGGAGCGCATCGCCTATTTCGCGCACGTTCTGCTTGCCACGGTATCGCATCACGCTCGTGCGGCTGATCACCTTGAGATCAGCAATCTTTGCCAGCTTGGTCAAAATGTCGTCTTGCACACCGTCGGCGAACGCCGCCTGTTCTTTTTGCTCGCTGAGATTTTCAAACGGCAGAACGGCGATTCCAGTTGTTAGCGGTTGCCGGAGCCATTCACTCTTCCAAACTATCCAGCCAGCGGCCGCCGCCAGAGCAACCAGAGACGCTGCAAGTAGCGCGCTGCTTGGATTGCGTTGCACCCATTTCTTCGCCCGAGCGAAAATTCCAGTGTGGCGCGCCTGAATCGGTTGATGCTTTAGCCAACGTTCGAGATCTTCAGCCAGCGCGAGAGCGGAGGAGTAGCGGCGGTTTGGATCTTTCTCGAGACACTTGAGGCAGATTGTTGAGAGATCGCGATCTACTTTTGGATTTAAAAGGCGCGGTTGCCGCGGCTCAGTATCCAGCAGCAATTTGATCGTCTCGTACGTTGTACCTCCGGCAAAGGGCGGCTGACCTGTCAGCAATTGATAAAGAACCGCGCCAATTCCATAGACATCTGTGGCCTTAGCGACAGCCGCGTTGTTTCCCACTGCTTGCTCTGGCGCCATGTAACTGGGCGTGCCCAAAACTTCCAGCGTGCGCGTGACCGTGCTTTCCGTCTCGACCAAGCGCGCGAGACCAAAATCTGTCAGGTGCGGTTCGCCTTTTTGATCCAGCAAAATGTTTCCCGGCTTGATGTCGCGATGCAGAATCCCGTGTTCATGCGCGTAATGCACGGTGCGAGTTACTTTCGCGATTAATTCGACCGCCTGCCGGATCGACATCGGCGTGCGTTCGCCACAGGACGAATCGGCCGTGGCGGACTTGGTTACTTCGTCAAGCTGGCCGCCTTCTATAAACTTCATGCTGAAGTAGCACTGGCCATCGCGCTCGCCAACTTCATGGATGGGAACGATACCGGGATGCTCCAGGCGAGCTGCCGCTTCCGCTTCGAGGCGAAAGCGTTTCAAGTGCGCTTTGCTCGCCCACTGACCAAGGCTGATAACTTTTAAAGCGACGGTGCGGTTGAGACTTTTCTGGCGCGCGCGAAATACCACGCCCTGCCCGCCGCGACCAATCTCTTCCAGCAATTCGTAATCACCCAACTCTCCCAGCAGCTCGGCAGCCCGCGTTGCTTTTTTCCCATCGGGCGCAGCTGTTGCATCGCCGCGTGAGGGTTTGTCCATGCCGCCGGGGTCAGCGACCCCGACTACAGATCCCTCCGGAGGCATCTGTAGCGCGATCTTCAGCACGCATCTGGCGCAAAGCCCTTCAGGGGCGTCAGAAAAGATTTTCGCGCCGCACTTTCGGCAAATTCTGATTACCCTAGGCATGGTCGGAGTCTCCCGCGTACTCTCCGTTTGTACTCCGTAAGATTCTCCCATGCGTTACGCCTCGACCACGGCGATGAGATGGCGCAGCTCATCTTCGATATCGCCAGGTGTCGCAACCGTGTGGGCAATTTCCTCTCGCAATAACGATTGATAGCGTTGCCGAAATCGGTAAAACGCCTGCCGGAGGGCATTTTCGGTCATGCCTAATTGCGCGGCGATCTCCGCCTGTGACGGCGAGCCCGGTTCATCCGGCAGCAATTGCTTCAACGAATCAAACAACGCGGCATTACCTGCCGTCCGGTATTCATTCTTTAATCGGTCGAGCACCTGTTCCAGAACCGTCAAGGCCCACCGGCGTTCGTAGATCATTTCAGCAGTCACTGGATCTGCTGGTTCCATCTCGACACGGTTTTCAGAACGCAGTTCTTCCAATGGGATGAGCCGCTGTCCTTTCCCCCGCTTGATCGCCATCGCGCGACGCTGTTCGTCGGCCAGAAAATATTTCATTGCCCCGAGCAGATAAGAACGAAGTCGTCCTTTTTCCTTGCGAACGGCATCGAGACTCTTGCGCTCCAATAGCTGCACAAAAAACCCCTGGGTGAGATCCTCCGCCTCCTCTGGCCGAATACTCTGTCGCCGCAAGAAGCTATAGATGGGTCGCCAGTACGTGCGGCAAAGTTTTTCGAGCGCTTGTTGTGCCGCTGGCGATTCACCTTGCGCGGTCAACACCACGCTCCAATGCGTGGTCGTAAATGCGGCCCCGGCGTGTTCTCCGGCAGCGGCCCGACCGAACGCGGCCGCTGAAGTCACTTCATCCTCAGCAGGGGACACACTGCGATTTCAACCAAAAAGTCGCGCCAAGATCAAGCCAGGACAATTTGAGATCAATTTTTTCCGCCACGCTCAGGCGTTGATCTAAAACTGTGCGCGCTCATCCGGTTCGAGTGCGAGGATGTTTTCGCCGTCCATGAAAACTTCGCCTTTTTTTACATGGTAATCGGGATGACCGGCCAGCACCTTGGCTAGGGTGCTTTTGCCTGAGTCATTCGGTCCCTGATGGCATGCACCTCCCCGCGGAGGGGACCGGTCAGGCTCAAGCCGCGAACGATTTCCTGGCCGGCGATCTCCACGTGCAGATTGTCGATGGTAAGCTGATTCTTCATTGGGAACATTAAAGATAACGCGGTTCAGCCAGTTGGCGAGTGGGCTCCCCCCTCCAGCACTGCGCCATTTTGACTGATGTCTCAAAAACGGCATCCAGCCTGCTTTATTAGCGGTACACAGTAGGGACTTCAAGTTATTATGGATAGCAAGAGCGAGACTCCGGCGCGGGATGCCATGGCCGACCCGATGGCGACCGCGACGAGCGAACTGAACAATTTGCTTCAGATCATTTCGAATACCAGCGCGTTAGTCGAGCGCGGCGGTGAAAGTGAACAGCACCGGGATCAGCATTTTGCAACATTGCGGGCTACCATCGAGCGGGCCGAGAAACTGGCAGCTGATTTGGCTACACGCGCAGGTGGTGCGGCAGCGAAAGAGATCATCAATCCGGAATTCATGACGTCTGGAAAACAGCACCCAAATTTTTCTTCCAAGACAAAGAAACCTTGGATCATTGTAGTGGACGATGAACAGGTTACCCTGGGTCTCGTTAGCCGGATTCTCACCGAGGCTGGTTATCAAGTCACCACTGCGCAATCGGGATTCGAGTGCCTCGATCACTTCCGGCCGCATCCTTTTCAATACGATCTGGTGCTTCTGGATTTGACGATGCCCTTCATGGATGGAGAAGAAACATTTCGACGGCTCCGCGAGCTCCGGCCCGATATGCCGGTCGTGATGTGCACCGGATTCATTCAACAGGAACGATTGCAAGGGCTCATGGCAGCTGGTCTGGCTGGGTTCTTGCGCAAACCGGTCGCGCCTGATGAAATCGTGACTCACATCCGGTCGATTCTGGCCAATGTGAAATACTCACGTTTTAACGTCGATCAAAACAGCGTCCCAGTGCTTGTCTAATACTTTGGTTTCCTAAAGTTCGTCGCCGATGCTCAGCCCCGAAAGCTTTCGGGGTTATTCTTGGTTCGAATCGTTGCGCTTTGCGCCAAACGCGACAAAGCTATTCGGACTCATCATTACCCCGTGGTGTAACGGTAACACAGCGCCCTTTGGAGGCGTTATTCTTGGTTCGAATCCAAGCGGGGTAGCGCGCCACCAAGACTTGAGGCTGGAATAGGCGCGCGCCGAATCCGGATTCCGATTCCTATTTAAAGAGAAAATACGCGGCGCCGGGGTATTTCCTTGCAGGAGGGGCGATATGGAAAGCGAAGTTTTTTTCGAACGATACAAAATCCGCCGCGACGCGGAGGATAAACCGGAGGAAATAGGGCGAACCGGCGCTGCGATTGTTTACAAAGCTGTCGATGAGCAATCGAACGAGCCGGTCTTGCTTCAACTGGTGCCGCTTTCATCCATCGACCAGACGCTGCCCGAGGAATTTCAAGCACGCGCAAAAGCGGTTTGCCAGATCGACCACGTCAACGTCGCTCGCGTGTTTGCCGCCGGGATTCAGAACGGCTATTTCGCGTTTGTGACCGAACGCTTGATCGGCGAAACCGCCGATGCGTGGGTGGTGGCTCATGGTCCACTGCCGCCGGATGCAGCACTCCGCATCGGATTACAGGTAGTAAGGGCGACTGCGGCAGCCGCTTTTCATGGTCTCACCCATCGCGCGATTCAGCCCTCGAACATTATCATTTTGAACGGGGAATCGCCCAGCGGGGGATGGCCCTTCATTAAGCTGTTGAATTTCGGTCTCGCGGCCCTGGAGCTTCATCACGAAAGCACTGAAGCACGCGACCTGGCGCCCGCAGTGGTGCCGCAGTTCGCCAGCCCGGAGCAGGTGCTCGATCGCCCAATCGATTTTCGCTCCGAAATGTACTCTTTGGGTGCGACACTCTGCTTTCTGCTCACCGGCGCTGTTCCGTTGCCAAGGAATGATCCGGCAAATCTGAAGCGCCGCGGGCCCCGGCGGTTGCCGCAACTCAAATCAATGCCCAAGCCGCTGCGATCATTACTGAGCACGATGCTGGCCGAAAATCCCGATTATCGCCCCGTCGATCCAGTCGCATTGGAACGGGATATGGCCATGGCCCGCAAGCTCGGATTACCGCTCGCTGCTGACGTGCAGAAAAAAATCATGCGATCTCCATCTCCGATCGCGCAAGTTCTGCGCGGGGGATTAGTTGTCGCAGCGCTCCTCATCGCCGTCGCCGCGATCGGCGTAGTTGTCTACCCCCGCGTCTTTCATCACCGGCGCTCTGTTGAAGAAGTCGGCGTTCCGATCGGCGTCCCCGTCGCTGAATCGACAAATGTCGCGCCGCCGGCCCAGATTCATTCGTCAGCGAAAATTCGTTCGGCGAAGGAATCTTCAGCAGTTGCTCAGCCTTCGCCGAGTGGCTTGCCGCTCGCGAGCAAAGAGAGGAAACCTGCAACTACTTTGGCAACGTCTTCGGGGCCTCCGGGGCCTGCACCAACATCCCCACCTGTTTGGTCAGCGTCGATCCATCGAAACCGGATTCCTCATCGGATACTGCTTCACCAACTCCACCAGCGGTTGTCGATGCTCGCCGCGCCACAACTCACTCGGCGACTCCTGAGGATGAGACTAACAACTCAACTGATGCCGCCAAGAAGCCGCGGACAACGCCATCACCGCCGTTGATGGCCAAAGCTGAAACAAGGGCGGCAACCGATCATCATCGTGAACCGGAACCACCATCCGCAGCAGATGAGGATCACGATTCTGATGAAGTACCAGTTACCTCACCGAAAGATGCCGCGGCCTCCCACCCGAAGATAAAGACGCGTTCCGGGACAAAGTTTTCGAAAAAGCACGATGAAACTAATTCGCATCGACATGGACACTGGACACACGCCTATTTTGTCGGGCGGACTCGGGAAGGCAGAATGCTATTTCGTCTGCCATCCGGCGAAATTGTAGCCAGGTCGCCGCGTTATCTGCGCACGCCAGCCATCATTCATCGCCGCGTTTACTATGCCCCGCCCGGTCCGCCTCCAGGCTATGTTCCTCCACCGCCCTACGGATATCCGCCGCCCGGCTATTAACTTCTGATTTCCGCTCTCTGACCTCTGCCTTCCACCGTCGAAGCTATGAGGCGCGATTTCCGAGTCTGGTGATTGGCTGTTCGCCAAATATGTTCCTGGTCCGCGCAGCGTTCCAGCTGGGACGCAATCAGCTCGATCTCACTGCGTTTGAGCCGGGGCTGCTGATCACGAATGTAACGCGTTAAGCGATCTGGCGTGAACACCCGCGCATCGGTGTTGCACCAGTCATCCTTCACTCGCCAATCGCCGACGAAAACCAGGAGCGGCCAAACCCACACTTGTTTCCCGCAGTTGTGTTGGATCAACCGGCTGATCGTCGCTGCGTTTCCGCGTGCTTGCTTCAAGCAATCCTTTTCTTCCACGCGGCCACCGACAAACAACCCTTCTCCATCTCGAAAAATGATCTCGCCTTTGCCGGAACGAAACTTCGTCTCAATCGCAAACACACCGCCAGGCCCGACCAGAACATGATCGACGTTAAAATTTTTGCCCACAATATCGTGGATCGGTGTATAGCCGTCGGCCCGTAATTTTTCCAAAACATCAGCAACATGAAGTTCTCCGCGCTCGCCACGGTTTATCCGGCGCACGAACGCCATCAATCGCCAAAACGCGATAACTGCAATGCCCGTGCACACAATGGCCAGGGAAAACCAAATCTTCGCCTCTGGAGCGGCTTGGGATGCTTGATGAACCTGTTCAATCGCGTAGACAAACCAGCACAGTGCCGGCAATCCGACAATCAGCAGACCATAATCGCCCACAAGATTATCGCGTTTTTCCCGAAGCGACTCCCCAGCCCGACGGCTGACCGGAGGCAGTCGAATCTTCCCTATTCCATGCAACATCTCCTTCCTTATCGCGAGTTCCGTACCAGCTTGTCCAAATAGGATAAGAAAGTTCCGCCTTACGTGAAAAATTTGATCGGGGCGGAGCGTGATAGTAGCAGGTTCCTGCGAAGAGCGAAGGCGTGCTCGATTGCCCGGAGATATCTTTCTGATCGCGCTTTCCTGAATTCCTGAGCGATATTTCTGAGATGAATACCAAACAACGAGTCGCGTTCGTGACCGGCGCCAACAAGGGAATCGGCTTTGAGGTCGCAAGGCAACTCGCGCGTGAAGGTTTTCGCGTCTTTCTCGGCGCACGTAATGAGGACGCCGGTCGTGCGGCCGCAGAAAAGCTTGATCGCGAAGCGAAGGAGGAATCTCGTGTCGAACATCGCACCGGCGCGGGTGTCACGTTCCTCAAGATCGACATCAGCAACATCGACAGCATCGCAAGCGCGGCGAAAGAATTTGGAAAACAGAGCGATCGACTGGACGCATTGGTGAACAATGCAGGAATTCTGCTCGATGACGGCAAAGATATCCTGTCGATCACGCCCGACATTTTCGAGAATACATTGCGAACCAATGCGCTCGGCGCGCTGTTGGTGTCACAAGCATTTGTCCCGTTTCTAAGAAAGAGCGACGCCCCGCGAATCGTGAATGTCTCCAGCGGCGGCGGCCAATTGTCTGACGGCGCTGAGGGTTGGGCGCCGGCTTATTGCATTTCGAAGACGGCGCTCAACGGCGTGACCTCGCAGCTGGCCGCGGCACTGCCGAAATTTGCGGTCAACTCCGTTTGTCCAGGCTGGGTCCGCACTGACATGGGCGGTTCGAACGCCGACCGGTCCGTGGCGGAGGGCGCATCCGGCATTGTGTGGCTAGCCGCCGAGGCGCCCCAATCACTGACTGCAAAGTTCGTGCGCGATCGAAAAGTGATTCCGTGGTGAGTCCCAAAACCTCGGTGCGCCCATGTCGCCTGCCGAAGGCTTTGCCCCTTTTCGTTTCTAGATATCACTTGCCATCGCTCATCGCTGCGATCTGTGCGGCAAGAGAAGAAATCGAACAAACTGCACGATGCCTGCGACCAGATAAGCAAATATTGACGCAAAGAATAGCCAGAACCGGTTCCACCAAAAAACGTTGATGATTTGAAGCACCAGCGCGCCCGTGCCGAACGCCGCGAGTGAATAGTAAATCGTTTTGTGAAAGCCAGCGATTTCTTGCGCAGAAATCCGGCGAGCAATACCGGAATTCGAAATGATGAACGGCAAACTTACGAAGAGAGCAAACCCACTGCACCAACGCCAGATTGCGACTGGCGGCGGATTAACTGTGAGCAGCAGAATTCCGAACAGTGCGCTAACCAGCGGCAATGCCGAGTTGGCCAGCAGCAATCGCAGACGCAACCGGTCTATCGCCGACCATTCGTGAATCGCTTGTGGCCGAAACACCACCACGATCCCAGCAAATCCAGCAAGGGTCACTGCCACCTGCGCCGCGACATCAAGAGCTTCACCCGGTGGCATAGCGATTGTCGATGCTACAACCGCGTGGCTCCATGTGAATCCGAAAAATAACTATGGACTCTGCGGGACGCAGGCCGCCTGCATTGTAAGCCGACTGCCTAGCCACTACGTGGCACCCGCCCCGCTTAATGAGGGTGGACGCAGCTTCGCGTCAGCCCCAGAGAAGAACGACCTAGCTGCGCGCGCGCCGATGCCGAGCGAACGCCACCACGCCCAAAAGGCCAGCGCCGAGAAGCGCAAACGAGCTCGGTTCCGGAACGGCGGTTCCGTCGACCCGGAAGGCCACATCGGTACCTGTGAATGTGGTCCAGGGACCAGTCGCGCTTCCCGTTTGATTAAATGCGATGCCATTTTGGGTATCGCCGAAAGAGAAATCCCACGTTTGTTCCGTAGCCGGATCGGTTTCCTGCGCCACCAGCCAGTAGGTGCCCGGCGCCAGCAGTAAGCTGCCTGTGGGCGTGAATAGAGTCAATGTCTCGGAATTAAATGGCGGAATCACCCCTGATTGCGTGAGCGTGGCCAGGATGATTCCCGGCATCCCACCGGCATCAGACTCCACGAACACATTGACCGGACTGTTAGAGCCCGCGAAATTGTTTAATCCCAGCATGGCATCATCCAACATTGCCGCACTGCTGACAGTAAACGGACTGGCAATCACCTGGTTAAAAAAATTGGAGCCATCTACAAAGTAACCATTTGCCGCATCGAACTCGTCATTTGGCCCCAATGTACTGTAAAGGACATCTGCTCTCGCAGAAATCGTGGTGAACAGAGCGGCGGCCAGAATGGCAGACAGACCTAAATAATTCTTTTTAATTTTCATTGTTTTCAGTTTTTTCAAGTTCAAGTCTTGGTGGAATTCCAACAATTACGGTCGCGATGCTGCCAGAGTTGACCGAAGTATGTCAAGACAAACTTTTCGCCCGCTATAAAATTTGCCGGGTCAACACTTTCTGATATCGGGATCGGTTCCCTTCATGAAATGCGGCGTTGCTGAACCGGAAGCAAACCCCCAAGATCGACAATAGTCGGCGATACAGTTTTTTCTATGAGCTCGCCCGCAGCTTTCTTCAATTCGTTCCAGCGCGGTAAAGGATAAGGCGGTGCAGTGACGATGCGATGCAACAGACTCCGCCATTCCACCAGCGCGCGTTCGATATCGCCGTGACGAAGCATGTCGCCAATGAGTTTGTATTTCGATCGGGGATCGGCCACCACTTCGCGCACCACTTCCGATGCGCCGGCGCCGTATTGCACCGGCACACCCATCGTCAGATAACCCGGATAATCGGCCCGGCCATATAGACGCTGACACAAAATCCCGAGCCGCCCGCCCATCGGCGCATCTTCTCCAGAAAAACGCGGGCCGGCGCGAATATTTGCGATATCGAACACCAGATCGCCTATCGGATACGTTTCGTCTTCCAATGCCGCGGCGATGGCGAGTCCCTCGCCTCCATGAAAAAAAGAGAAGATCATCCCGCGCGTCGTTGGCGTGCCATCAGGTTCGACTAAACCCAGATGACGCCAGGCGTAGGCCGGTGAATTCACGATGGGTACTGTTTTATCGTGCTCGAGCTGGTCGCAGCCGCGGCAAACCTCTGGCAGATTTTCGCGCTTCGGTGGATTCACCAGCGCTCTGCCTGACGCATCAATGTGCGCTGCGATCGGCACATTTGAATAATCAATCCGGATCGTGATGGTGCGGCCACGCGTGACAAGAGCGACAATCACTCCTGGCTTAACGAATTCAGGCAGCCGCGCTGCGATTTCAGTTTCAAACTCGCTCTTTGTCACAACGCGCCTGCCGATCGCTTTCTTCAACCACTTCACCAGCGCAAGATCGCAAGACGGCAGAGTTGTCGCCACCGGCAGTTCTCTTCCATAACGATTGGGATTCGGCAGCCGGCAGAGATTTCCGGTGCCGATTCCGTCGAGCATGCGCGGCCGGAGCAAGGCGCGTCGCCACCGATCATTCTCGCGGACGAATGCGACGCCCAGGGTCACATTTTCCGCCGACGGCTCTGGCTCCCATTCTTCGCGCGAGTTCAACATTTCCGTTACACCGCGCCTGACAAATCTCGCGCGCTCGTCCGTTACCCAAAAACCGCAGGGGCGCGGGCCGGTTTCCAGCGAATGTTCCACGCCTAACGGCACCTGCTGAACACTAAACAACGAGCGCGTCAGTTCTACCGCTGCGCGGAACGCATTTTCCTCCGACGTCCGACCGCGGACCGCTGACGTCTGACTTCCGACCTCAGATTTCCCGCTGCGTTCGGCAGCCGTATGCATCACACTAATCAGACTCGGCCAATCGACCTGCGACGCCCGCTTAAGTTGCCGCGGCCGCGCATCGCTCAGCCGGGGAAGATCGTTGGTGTAAAGCGCGTAACCGATTTCATCCAGCCCGCGCCGGCCGGCGCGCCCGAACATTTGCAGAAGCTCATCCGCTTCGACCTGTCGCTCGAAATTATTGGCGAAATAACGCCGATCGGTCACGATCACCGAGCGCATGGAAAAATTAATACCCGCGGCCAGACCCATCGTCGCGACGACCACGTTGAGCTGCCCGGATTTCGCCAGCGCTTCCACGACGCCAGCCCGGGCTGCATAGCTCAATCCGCTATGATGATAAGCCACGCGACTGCGCAACAGCTTGGTCAATTCCCTTCCGGCAGCCGCTTCATGCGCCGGAGTGAGTCGCAACGGCTCGCGCACCGGCACCGCTGATGCAATGGCTTTGGCGATCTGTTCCGCGGCAGCCCGACGCGGTGCAAAGATCAGAACCGGTGAAAGCTCCGCTCGAACGGCGCGTCCGACCATTCGCGCCCAAAAATTACGCGACTGCACAAACTGCGAATCAGGCAATCCGAACAGGTCCGCTTCTTCTAACGGGACTGGTCGTTCTCGATGTTCGATCAAAACGGAATCGCGCCCGATCCGTTGCAACCAGGCGACGACGTCTTGCGGATTCACCACGCTGCCACTGAGAAACAACAACTGGGTATGTTTTGGAGCGAGAGCAACCGCCAGCTCGTAATGAACGCCCCGCATCGGATCGCCGAGCATTTGAAATTCATCCATCACCAGCAAGCCCGGACCTTCCCCGCGCAGGAACCGGCCGCGTTGCGTCTCGAGCGTGGCGACAATAACTCGCGCATCCAGGTTCAGCGCCACATCGCCGGTGGCAATGCCCACGTCCCAGCCCCGAGCGCGCCATTCCGCCATCTTATCGTTAGCCAGTGCACGAGTCGGGACAGTAAATACTGCCTGGTCTTTCAGGTTCAAATAAAGTAGCTCGAAGATGTAAGTCTTACCGGAACCGGTCGGCGCCTGCACGACCACATCTTTCCCCTGTTGCAACGCCCGGACCGCTTCCTGTTGCCACAAATCGGGAATCGTCAGCCCAACCGAGAATCCCTGAATCACCAGCCAAGATGTTGCAACGCCGTGGGGTTGCAATGGCGAGCGCGTGTCGGGTGCCGGTATCGACACCTCTTGTGTTGAACTTCCACTGATCCGCGGCGCGCGATCAGTGGATCCCGGGAGTCCCGCCGTTCGCCACCGAGTCACGCCCGAACTGGATATAGTACGGATCGAAATACCAGCCGGTAGCCGGCGCCGCCTGTTTCAAAACGGCGTACCCGCTCGCATCGTATAACAGCGGGTTACCCGGGTTACGCGAGACGCTGAAATAATCGCCGAGGCGGACCTGCGAAGCAGTAGGCGATGCGGTGCTCAGTTCCGGATACCAGACAACGAAATCACCCAATATTCCTACGGCATGACTCATGTAGTTAGTGCCGGCCGCACCCCAGGCGAGAGAGATGCCCACTTCGCTGTTCGCGTTGGTAGAGAGATAGGGATCGACAAAAGCGTAGCTATCATTCCAAATCTGCCATTGCGTTACCTTGGTGAAATTGGAGGTGTTGATTTCCACCACTTCCACATGGGCGTTCTTGAAGTTGGAATTACTCGATGCGTTCCAGGCAAACCAAACTTCCGTGTTCGTCCGCCGCGTCGCGCCCGTGATCGCGTTTCCCGGCCAGCCAAAGGAAAAGTTATCGACGCCGTCGGGCGCGTTCAGGGTGATCGTTCCATTTGGCCAGCTATCGATGTCGATGTCGCGCGACGAATACTGATTGGAGCCTTCCGCCATCGAGAATACCCGAAGCTGAGTGTTCTTCGGACTTCCAGCCCAGAAAAGCGTGTCTCCGGTGTTCTGCGAAATATGCGATCCGTAGGCCGTTGAGCCGTCTGTGTTCGTCCCGTCCGAGGGAGAAGTGTAACCCATGTTGATCGTCTGGCTGTCACGAATCTCAGTCAACGGGATGCGCACGACTAGCAAACCCTGGCTGACCGCGTCGGCGCTGAAGTAGAGGAAGTTATCGCCCACGCAGAGGTCGGGGTAATCCATCGTCGTTGACCCAAGATTGAAAGTGGCGGAGGCAAGGTCCCAGTAAGTCCATCCGGTCGCGCCAGCCCCGTTGATCACATCCTGAGTGCTCGCGGCTGCAATCCGGACCTTGTTAATTCCCGTAAGACATCCTCCGGTTCCAGTGCCACAAAATTGCATCAGCCAGACGAACCGGTCGATTCGCGGGACATAGCGAATGATCTGATCGCAACAGAGACCGTTATCGAGCAAGTTACCGGCGGAGTCTTTTGTCGGGCCGGAAGGAAAAATCGCCGTCGGATCAAGCTCCGTATAACTCGTGCCGCCATTGGTCGAAAGCATGACGCGCGTGTTGTAGGAAAGCATGATGACGTTGCCGTTGCGGGCCGCGTTGGGGTCAGGCGGCGTGCCAGAAACATTCGCGCTCGTCCCCTGCGGATTGTATTGCGTCAGCACTACCGGATCGCCCGCGCCACCCGCCGGTTTGTTCTTTTGGATCGGGAGTAGCTTCGAGCCCTGGACCGAAGGAGCCATCGTCCCCCGCTGTGGGCCTGTCGGGACGATCCGCGGATGGTCCTCATTATATTCGCGGTTCTTCGGTGGAGGGATCGGCGGATAATGGCCGCGCGGATGCTGCGGCTCCGCCGATGCCGGGTTGAGCGGCGCATAACTTGTCTCGCCTTGCTTTGGTCCCCGAGGATTGCACGGCGGCGGCCGGAAATGATCCCGGCAATTGCAATTGCAACGGAAAAGCCAAACCAGCAGCCCGATCAGGAATAAGGCCACGATCAATACGAGAAAGGTCAATGCGCCACGGAGAAGACTAGACATAAGAGCACCTCATTTGCGCGCGGGAATGCAACCGGCCAACGGATGGTAATACCTGCACAGGGGCTTTCGCATAACCACGCTTGATTGGCGCGGATGCTAATGCCCGGTGCTTCGAGATAGCAAACACAAATTCCTCCGCCCTCAAGAACGTGCGACGCGTCGCAAATCGTCGAGCAGGATCTCCATGTCGCGTAAAGTCGTCCGATAGTTCAGCACACAACCGCGCAGGGCGAATCGACCGTTAAGTGTCGCATTCGACAAATAGGAGCTGCCGTCGCGTTGCAGCGCGATCAGCAGACGCTCGTTGAAGGCGTCGATCGTTTCCGGCGATGCGCCTTTCATTTGCGCCGGCACGTGACGAAAACAGAAGATCGACAACTCGACTGGCGCAATCATCTCGAAGTCATCGCTGGCGTTGACTAACGACTCGAGATGACGTGCGCAGGCCAGATTGCTTTCAATCGCTGCACCTAGCGCATCGAGACCGACTCCTTTCAACAACATCCACACCTTGAGCGCCCGGAAACGGCGAGACAATTCCGGGCCGTAATCCCAAAACGCGAACACCTCGTCTGCCTCCTGCCCAATAATGCGGGTGTATTCGGCCTCGTGCGCGAAAGCGGCGCGCGCAGCTGCCGGGTCGCGATAAATCACGCAGCCAACATCCACCGGCAGATAAAGCCACTTGTGCGGATCGAGCGCGACCGAATCCGCCAGCTCTATGCCCGCAAACAATCGTTTCGCCGATTCCGCGAGAATGGCGAAAGCCCCGTAGCTTCCGTCCACATGCATCCACAGCTTGAATCGATTCGCGACCTCTCGAATTTCGCCTAACGGATCGACTGCGCCAGTGTTCACCGTGCCGGCATTCCCAACCACACAGAACGGAACGTAACCCTTGTGCAGATCAGCACTGATCTTTGCGGCGAGATCGTCCACTCGAATTCTGAAGCGCTCATCGACAGCTACGTGACGCACATTCTCCCGCCCGATTCCCAAAAGCGCTGCTGCCTTGTCGATGGAAAAATGGGTCTCGCTCGACGCATAGATGCGTAACCGACCCGAAGCAGCACTTCTTGCCTCCCGCGCCGCGGCGATCGCGGCGAAATTGGCCATCGATCCGCCGCTGACAAACAACCCGCCCGCTTCGGCATTGAATCCAAGAATTTGCCGGATCCAATCGATCGTCAGGCGCTCGAGTTCTACCGGGGCCGGCGCGGACCGCCAGACGGTGAGATTTGCGTTGAGAGTGGATGCGAGCAGATCGGCAAATGCGGCGAGAGCAGTCCCGGGTGATTGCACATAACCAAACATGCGCGGGTGTGCGTTCTGCCGGCTGAACGGCAGCACCGTTTCGCGAAAAACCTTTAAGAGATCATCGAAAGCAACCGGTTTGATCGGCAGCGCTGCGTCCAACTGGTCCCGGATTTCTCGCGACGACATCTTGCGATAAACCGGACGATCACGAATGCTGCCATGATAATCGGCGATCAGTTCGACAACCGAACGAGCCCAGTCGTCTATTTCGTCGGCAGAAGGATCAAGCACTCTGCTTTAGTATGCGTCGGGTCGACGGATTTGTAGAGGACCGTGTTTGCTAACGGAACAAGGCGCTGATGCCGGGATTATCGGATGATGTCTAAAGCTCTGTCAGCGCGACGCACCAACATCCTAATAGCGTCGTGGCGGATCCAGGTCTTCGACGGCTAAAACGTCGGAATCGCTATTTCTCGGTTTTCGGCTATAGTCCCCGATGTCTAAGGTACATGGAGCGTCTTTTTCACGTCGGCTGCCCGACAACGTAACCGAGGAGTTGGTGAGCGTGCTGTCGTCCAGGGCCTCGTTTGAATTCAAACCACTGTTCGACATCATCCTGCTTAATCTTCGGGAACGAAACGCAGCCAGCGGCGGCGAAGAAATGCTGCGGTTGCGCGTTTACGAAAAGCTCCAGGGCCTCGTTCACCAGGGCGCGGTCGATCGGACGGTCAACGGCACGACGAAGAAATACAAAGGCGTCGCCTCGCGCATGACCATTCTCAAAGCCGAAATGAAAGCGCTGCGTTCCGAATGGAACAAAAAACTTGCGGCGAAGGCGACTGCCAGAAGGTGAAGGTTGTCGTTGCACGAGAACGCGCCATACGCAGACGCGCTTGATGAAGTGACGGGGATGTTGATCCGGCAGCTGCCGGAAAGGTCACGATGAACCGCCGCGGAAGGGCGGCCCAGACGGCGAAGAGATGGGATCAGCCGCCAACGACGAAAAGTTCGTCGGGGGACGAAATATTACCGAGCGGTTTTAACTGCAGAGTCGGCCCGCTCTCTTTTTATAATAAACTTTCCGTTACCTGCATTCTTTCGAATGGAGTAGGCGAGTTGAGCAGATTCGTACGAATTGGCAGACCGAATCCGTTCCAGTGTCTCCTTTAAGTCGCGCTTCGTTGTGATCGTGTTCTCACTCATCCTTGATCCTCGCTTTCCACTATACTCTCTTCTACTAGTTTTGTGACATTATTTTTTGCGACGCGTTCAGCCTGTTTCTGCGCTTCCAGTGTTAAAATACGGCCGCCTCCCAACCCAATCACCACCGACACGAACACTTGCGCCAAAGTCAGATCTATTTTGTCCGTCCCGGTAATCGCATGACCTGCAAGGGGACCATAAATACCCCAGATTACTGGAGCAGCGACTGCGCCAACGACGACGTTCCCTATCCATCCCGGCCGCCAAACTTTGGCCTCTCGATCGATATGTGGGAGAGCAAACTCACCTGCGATCGCGCAGTTCACCAACCCGCCAACGGCACCAAGCCCGGCGATCACAAGAGCTGCCAAAAGGATGCTCACGTTCGCCAGAATCGTTAACTCCGCGTTTCAAAGCGAGAAAAATTCACGGCTGAACAAAGAAATGGGGCTGCTGGGACCGGCAATCTCGAATGTAATGCCGCGCGGGTAGCGGTCAGTGCGTGCAATGCGGTTCAACGAAGAATTTGCACTTCGATTCCGACATTCCGTTTTTGAAACCGGGGAGCATAGGCCGCTGGCCTGTTGATCTCGGCAAGTTGCCGAGATGTCGGTTTTTCAGCAATCTCACAGCGGCGAATGTTCGATTGCTCCGTGGCTCTCCGTAGCCCGACGAAGGCTGGCTGCGCAAAGCACAATCTGGGAATGGAGTTGATGGGATCAGCGATATACAAAGTAAAGCCGCGAGGGTAGCGGCGAGGAAGTTGGGCAACGAACGAGTTTCAAATCTCGTATCACGATCTCGTTACGGAGGAGAAGGCGGCGCTCCAGAAGGGGATGAACTTTGGCGTCGGGAAGAAATATTCCGTCTTCTTGATTTCCCCAATCACGCGCCCGGCTTCCCTAGTCACACTCGAAGTCTCGGTAACTCCCGCCGTAAAGTTTGGCACCCGCGCCAAACGCCTGAATGTCGTCGCGCGAGGGCGCGCCATACGCGGACGCGCTTGATGAAGTCACGGGCATGCTCACGTGAAGGCCACGACGAACCGCAGCGTCCTGGCGGACCGAACCTGAAAGAAGTCGACCTGCTCGCGAAGAATTTTCGGAGTCAGCCGTTAACGACGCCGAGAGGATCGTGAAGAGAGAACGGAAGGTTCTTTCGCGCGGCGATCGATTTCAACTGAGCTACCATACGCGCCACTCGTGCGTGGAGATCGGTGTCTAGCCGAATGAACCTGATTGTCGATCTTGCGGTGACTTCACTTTCTCGCGTCGCTTCGGCATAATGATGAAGTGGAAGTAGCAATCGAGACCCTCAGTCGCAAAGCCGCATCGCTACGATACTGGTACGGCAGCTCGATTTCTGAATTTGCCGACGCCTCGGTTGAGAGCGTACTGGGTCAACTAGCATTCAACTGTGATTTTGCGCTGCTGCCGACTCAGCGAGATGCGTGGTCAGGCCAGATAGACTTTCTTCAATCGCGCGTCAGAGATTTGGCTGGATCAATTTTCTTCGAGTTCAACATTCCGCGGATGGGACGACGAATTGATGTCGTTCTAGTGATCGGAGCGGTGGTGTTCGCGATCGAATTCAAAGTCGGTGAAAAGACATTTGATCGATCCGCAATCGATCAGGTTTGGGATTACGGGCTCGACCTGAAAAATTTTCACGAGGCGAGTCACGATGCTTCGATTGTTCCGATTCTAGTCGCAACAGAAGCGACGGAATGCCCGGCGTTCGAATTGCTGTCTGACGCTGACAAACTGTACCGACCAATCGTTGTCGATTCCAAAAGCTCTCGGAGTGTCCTCGATGCTGCGTTGAACAAAATCGCTGGTACTGCTGTTGATGCAGACGCGTGGGCGCGCGCTTCATATCATCCGACGCCGACGATCATCGAAGCTGCGCGTGCGCTGTATGCGCAGCACTCAGTCGAAGCAATAGCGCGCTTCGATGCTGGGGCGCAGAATCTGCACGTCACATCGGGTCGTATCGAAGAACTCGTGGATGAAGCGCAAGCGAAGGGTCGCAAACGGATTTGCTTCGTAACTGGAGTTCCCGGTGCGGGAAAAACTTTGGTTGGTTTGAATCTGGCCACACGGCGCGAAGAGGACGAGCCAACCCATGCTGTTTTCCTTTCTGGAAACGGTCCGCTGGTAGCAGTGCTCCGTGAAGCGTTAACGCGCGATGAAGTCGCGCGAAGGAAGCAACGAGGAGAAAAAGTTCGCAAAGGAAAAGTTAGCGAGAGCGTCAAAGCGTTCATTCAGAACGTTCACCACTTTCGCGACGCGGGATTAATTGACCTCGAAGAGAACAAGCCACCGATTGAGCACGTCGTGATCTTCGATGAAGCGCAGCGCGCTTGGAATTTGAGACAAACCGCCAATTTCATGCGGCGAAAGAAACGCGTCGCGAACTTCGCTGATTCCGAGCCTGAGTTCCTGATTTCTTACATGGATCGACACAAAGATTGGGCCGTGATCGTGTGTCTGGTTGGCGGCGGTCAGGAGATCAATACAGGCGAAGCCGGAATTGATGCTTGGCTCGATGCCGTGAATCGCCGGTTTCCTGAATGGGAGATGTTCATTTCGTCACGATTAACTGACAGCGAATACGCAGCTGGGCGTGCGCCAGAGATTGTGCGCGAGCGTCCCCGTGCGCAATTTGATGATTCCCTGCATCTAGCAGTCTCGATGCGATCGTTTCGGGCCGAGAATGTTTCAGCTTTCGTCAAAGCCCTCCTCGACTGTCAAAAAGCGGAAGCTAAGAAAGCGTTCACCGAGCTGGCAGAACGGTATCCGATTGCGATCACGCGCGATCTAAATGCGGCGAAGCAATGGATTCACGAACGGGCACGAGGAACTGAGCGGTATGGATTAGTCGCTTCATCAAAAGCGATGCGGCTCAAGCCGCACGCGATCGACATTCGCGTATCAGTTGATCCGGTTCATTATTTCCTGAACGAGAGGCATGACACGCGATCGAGTTGGTATCTCGAAGATGCGGCGACAGAATTTCAGGTGCAAGGATTAGAACTCGATTGGGTATGCGTCGCGTGGTGCGGCGATTTTCGATTCAACGGTTCAAGTTGGAATTACCACGACTTTCGCGGTGATCGGTGGTGCAACATCGCGAATCCTGACAATCGTGTTTATCTACGCAATGCGTACCGAGTTCTTCTCACACGAGCGAGGCAAGGCATGGTCGTATTTGTTCCGCCCGGCGCCAGCGACGATCAGACGCGATCGCCAGCCTTCTATGATTCCACGTTCAACTATCTAAAGAGCCTCGGGATTTCAGAGATCCGCTGATCTCAATGAAAGAAAAGGCTTGTCGTTCGGAGTGAACCTAGCCACGTAATTATGCCCATGTATGGGCAAAGAGTTTCAAATTAAGATCGACAGTATCGATCTCGTGGGCAGAATTGGGCAGAATTGGGGCAGAATTGGGGGTCAGGCAACAAATCTTGACAAGCCTCCGCTGACGAACTGACGCGCCCCCTCACAGCAGGGGCAGAATTGGGGGTCAGGCAACAAATCTTGACAAGCCTCCGCTGACGAACTGACGCGCCCCCTCACAGCAGGTCTAATTTCGGCGTGGCCCGCCACGGCGGATTCGTCCGTTGGCGAACAAGGCAAGATCGACATCATTGAGCTATGGCCGCGTAATTCTGATCCACCTTCGCGCAAGGCTACTCCGAATGTTTTCGCGAGCAGGCGGCGCGACAAGAAGCTGAAAAACTGAAACACTGATCCCTGCTTCGCAGCGCTTCGGCGGCACAAGCCGTCGAGCGAAGGAGATCATTGACGCAGTGGACGACTGACGACCGGCCAATCCGGATTGACATCATGATGTCAAATCGACATGCTTTGATGCATATGAGGACGACGATCTCCATTGAGAATTCGCTTTTGCAGAAGGCGAAGAAGATTGCTTACGAACGCCGGAGTTCGCTCCGGGAAGTGATCGAGGATGCGCTGCGGGCGGCTTTCGCCAAGGGTCGCAAAAAGGATCGATCAAGCTCGCTCCGGCCGCTGAAGACGTTCAAAGGCTCCGGCGTTCAACCGGGGATCGACATCAGCTCGTCATCAGCGCTCCTGGATGCAATGGAGTCGCGATGATTTTATTGGACGTAAATGTTCTGGTCACAGCCCATCGCGAAGACGCGGAGCATCATCTGGAAATCAAGTCCTGGCTGGAATCGGCGCTGCGTGACCCCGCAGGAGTCGCGGTGTCGGAGCTGGTCTTGAGCGGCTGTCTACGCGTTATCACGCATCCAAGAGTTTTCAGGAAACCAACGCCTTTGCCTCAGGCTCTTGAATTCGTGGATGATTTTCGTTCGCGCGAGGAGGTGCATCTTCTCGGGCCGGGAGCTGGGTCACTGGAGAATTTTCGTGGGTCTCTGCCGCCGAGGTGACGCGCGTGGCAATCTTGTGCCGGACGCTTTCCACGCGGCACTGGCGATTGAGCTTGGTTGTGAATGGTTAACGCTCGATCGCGGCTTTGCCCGATTCCCCTGCTTGAACATGGGCTGCATCCTTGGCAAGCTCCCGTTGGTGTTTTGATGTGGGTCTCGCCTGTGTTTCCGGGGGTCTGCAGTTGCAGGGCACCCATCGCAGTTGGGACGGAACGTGCGATTTTATAACCAGTCCGAACGGTCGTCCCCAATGTTGATCTCAAAGAAGGTGCTGCTCGTGGGCTGGGACGCAGCCGACTGGAAGATCATTACTGAACTCATCGACCAGGACCGAATGCCGACGGTGAAGCGCCTGGTGGAAAACGGCGTGATGGGGAAAATGCGCACGCTGACACCGGTTCTGTCGCCCATGCTCTGGACTTCGATTGCGACCGGCAAACGGCCATTCAAGCACGGCATTTACGGCTTCGTGGAACCGGCTCCCGACGGCAAACGGATTCAGCCCATCACCAATGTCTCCAGAAAATGCAAAGCCATCTGGAACATTCTCACTCTGCAGAATAAGCGGTCGATTGTGGTGGGATGGTGGCCCAGCCATCCCGCCGAGCCGATCAATGGTGTGATGGTTTCCGATTGGTTCAACAAGGCGCCCGACAAGCCGACGGATGTCTGGCGTTTGCGGCCCAATACCGTGCATCCGAAAAGTCTGGCGGAACCGCTGGCCGAATTTCGAGTCCACCCCATGGAATTGAAACCGGAACAGATTCTGCCTTTCATTCCGGAGGGGGCGGAAATTGACCAGGAGAAGGATGCACGCGTCTCGAGCCTGATGAAAATGGTGGCCGAGTGCACGATGACACACGCGGCGGCGACGCAGTTACTGGAGACCGAAGAATGGGATTTTGCCGCGATTTATTACGATGCCCTCGACCATTTCAGTCACGGGTTCATGAAATTTCGTCCGCCGCGACAGGCGAACGTTTCCGACTTTGATTTTCGTATCTTCCAGCATGTCGTTTCGACGGCCTACATCTATCACGACATGATGCTGGCCCGATTGCTGGAACTGGCCGGGGAGGACTGTACGGTGGTATTAATCTCCGACCACGGTTTTCATCCGGACCATTTGCGTCCCAAAGCGCTCCCTTCCGAACCGGCTGGTCCCGCGATTGAACACCGCGACTACGGGATTTTTGTCGTTCATGGCGCTGGGATTAAAAAAGATCACCTGATCCATGGCGCCAATCTGCTCGACGTTACCCCCACGCTCTTGACCCTCTTTGGTCTGCCGGTGGGCGACGACATGGATGGTCAACCGCTGATCGAGATTTTCGAAACCACACCGCGGGTGGAGACGGTGCCAAGCTGGGAGGAAATTGAGGGAAATGACGGCCGGCATCCGAAGGACATGGTGATTGATCCGGTGGAATCAAAAGCCGCTCTCGATCAACTGGTGGCGCTTGGTTACATCGAGCCCCCCGGCGAAGATTCCGACCTGGCGATCGGCAAAGTGGTGAGGGAGTTGGACTACAACCTGGCTCGGGCGTGGATGGATGCCGGCAGGCATGGCGAGGCGATCCCACTGCTCGAAAAACTGTATCAGCAGTTCCCTTTGGAATTCCGATTCGGCGTCCAGTTGGCGAATTGTCTCCGGGCCACAGACCGCACGAACGATCTGAAAAGGCTGGTCCAACACCTGAGGATCCACTGGCGAGCCGCCTCCAGGGAAGCGCGGAAACGCATGGAGGAGGTGGCCGCCGTCACCCAGGAACGCAAGAAAAACTGGGATGAAATGAAGAAGATCGACGACAAAAACAGCGCGGAGGGAGGAAACCGGACAAGACTCGCGCGAGTTACGGCACAAGGCCAGCCCCTCCTCTTTGATGAGGCGGAGATTCATGCCATCCACCAGGTGCGGGCGATCGCCCGCGGCAATCCGCAGACCCTCGATTTTCTTGCCGCCACCATCGCCAGCGCTGAAGGCGATTTTGCAAAAGCTCTCAAGTTGCTGGAGCTGGCGGAGCTGACCGAATCATCCGATCCAGGATTCCAATACCAGGTGGGCAATGTTTATCTGGGATTGCGCCGTTATAAAGACGCCGAACGCGCCTTCGCGAGAGGTTTGGAATTTGATGAGTTTCATTCCAATTGCCTGATGGGGCTGTGTCGCACCTGCCTGAGACTGGGAAAAAAACGGCAGGCTCTCGAGTTTGGCCGGGCGGCGGTCGGCTTGAGCTTTCATTTTCCCGTCGCGCATTACTTCCTGGCTCGGGCGCGCGGTCGATGCGGCGATTACGAAGGCGCCATCGCTTCGCTCCACACCGCCATCGGCCAGAATCCGAATTTCGTCGAGGCGCATCGATTGCTCGCGCAAATCTATTCCCGATGGCATCGGAACGAACACCTTGCCCGGCAACACAAGGCGAGGGCGCAAGAGCTCGCCCAAGAAAATAAGCAAGCATTCGCAACTGCCGCGCCGATTAAGTTGCCGGACCTCGATGAAGCGACGATCCGCGATCATCTGCCGAAAATTTTTCACCAATCCCGCCAGGAAGACGAGTTCGTGGTTTGCCTTGCCCAACCGCGGCTGAGCCAACCCCCGCAGGATGACGAATCGTCGGGGGGCGATGGAAAACCCATCATCCTGGTTTCCGGGCTTCCCCGCTCCGGGACATCGCTCATGATGCAAATGCTGGCGGCGGCCGGTTTTGACCTCTTTACGGATGAAAATCGGCCGGCGGACGAGAGCAACCCCAAAGGCTATTTTGAATCAGAACTGGTCAAACAACTGGCCCGAAGAAACAGGTGGATTCTCGAGTGCCAGGGCAAGGTTGTGAAGGTGGTGGCGCCGCTCATCCCTTACCTGCCGCAGCAGGGCAATTACCAGGTCGTGTACATGGAAAGGGACATGGAGGAGATCATTCCCTCGCAAACCGCCATGCTCCGGCGGCTTGAGAAAAAAGGCGGTGATATCGAGCCACGGGCATTGGCGGAGGCCTATTCCCGATCTGCCGGTTTCGCGCTCAATCTGCTGGCCTTGTTCAAACATCCGCTGCTGCGGATTCGATATCGGGAGATGATTGCCAAACCCGGGGAAACGGCGAGGCAACTGACCGAATTCTTCGGTATGAACCTGGACGTTCGTGCCATGGCCGCCGCGGTAGACCCATTGCTCTACCGGGAAAGGCGGTGTCCGCCACGCTCTGACGAGCCAGGCAGAATATAACCGTGGGGTCGTATTTGTAGAAATTCTTAGAGATTGTTTAAAAAAAGCTTGACAGGCATTGCCCACGAAACTTAAACCGCCCCATGAAGAAGCGCAAAATGCCCACCGCAGTCGCTGCCGCATTTGGTGCGGCCATGGCCTCCATGTATGCCGCGCCCGAGTTACAGGCAGACATCATCGACCTGACATTTACACCAAACATAAATTCGTACAATCCTGGACCTGGTTACTTTATAGTTCCAATTTTGATCGATCAAGTTGGTGCCAATTTCTCGCAATTTAACGACTTCTTTGGCAAAACGCTGGTGCAAGGTTCTTTGACGGGAGTGCAACTTGTTAATGCCAGCTCGACTTTGAACGCCGGCACTTTTATGGGTGCACCCTTTATTGCTGCAGGTAATGGTTTTAGTGCTGCTGCGACTGGCACAGCGTTTGTCGGATTCAGTTTTAATGGCAACGTCGGCTGGTTCTCGCTCAACCTCGGTGGCCCTGGTGGAGCGATCACCTACCTGGGCGGCGAATACGGCAGCATGGGCGAAAGCGTGCACGTGGGTGGGACGAGCCCGGCGGTTCCGGAAACCGGGTCAACCCTCGCCTTGGCAGGTCTTAGCCTGCTCGCCTTGGGCGCAGTCGGAGTCCGCCTCAACCGCGCCAGGTAGTTTAGCGGCGGAAGAGCTGGAAAAGATAGACCGATCCGGTCGGGAATTGGGGGTCAGTCAGCAAATCTGGTCGGGAATTGGGGGTCAGGTCGGGAATTGGGGGTCAGTCAGCAAATCTTGACCGGCCTACGGGCAGCTTCTGCGACGCTTTGCTATGGCGTGACGAGCCGGCGTGGCAAGCAGGGATTGAGCAGAGATCAGGAGGCGTGGGCCAGCGCGGGCGCTGGGGGTTTGACGCCTTGTTCGGCTGCGATTTTGAGCGCGCCTTCCAAGGCAAGCTGAATTTGGCGCGCGGCTTCTTCGCGCGTCTCGCCGTGCGCCATGATGCCGGGCCATTCGACCACTTGGGCGATGAAGCATTGAAACTCGCTCGTTGCCCACACTCGCTCGCTGCTTCCCTCGCAGCTTTACCTTGTATGTCGCTCAGCCCAGTCGCTCCATTCATCGCCCTTCTCCGCCGAATACCAGATGCGGATTTCGTAATCGCGAGGATCGGGTTGCATCGGTGTTTCCATCATGGTTTCAGAATCAGATTTTGCCACTTTTCATTGATGATCGTCGCTGTGCTAAACTGTCTTACACATGAGAGAGACGCTCACCATCAGTTTGCCGAAAGAGTTGCGGCGTGGTCTGGAAAAGATGGCCAAGGCTGAAGGTGTGACCAGCAGCGAGTACGTTCGTCGCGCTATCAAGGCCGATATTTTCCGGCGTTCGCTTCGAGCTGCTCGACGGGAGCTTGTTCCTCAAGCACGCGCCAAAGGCATCTACACAGATGAAGATGTGTTTAAGATCGTCTCGTGAGAGTCGTCTTTGGCACCAAGGTGCTGTATTGGGCGCTTGCGGCTAAAGGTTTCTGTGAGGAAGTGCTGGATGAGGCATTCAGCGATTGTATCACGATCTGGTCGGGCCCTTTAAAGCAGGAACTCGAATTGCTTCTCGCCCGTCGGCATAAGATTGGCCCGGCGACGCGAGCTGCCTTGGCCGCATACACCGATCTCTGTGAATTTGTCGAGCCGCAGCCGCTTGCCAGACGTGTTTGCCGCGACAAAGAGGACGAGGTCGTGCTGGCAACCGCTCTTGCCGGCAAGGCCGACATCATCGTCACCGGCGACGACGATTTATTGGTGCTCAAAAAATTTCATGGCACCCGAATCCTCTCGCCACGTGAATTCTTGGAATTGCTGGCCCAGCAATAATTGGTTGGGAAGGAAAGTTCGTCTCGGCGAGACGCCGAAACCAGCACGCGACGCGCATGCGCTACCCAGAGCTGCCTTGACATTGTTCGGGGTCGCAGTCCAAATGGCGACGGGATGAATTCGCTCAAACACCGGTTCTCCGCAGTTCCGGGAACGGCTGTGCTGTTCTTTATTCAGATCTTCGCGACGCTTGGGTTCGCCGTTCTTTACTCGACCCTGGTTCTCTACGCGACGAAGCATTTGCAGCTCCCGGTGAAAATAGCCACTACGTTGATGGGCGTATTTGGCGCTTTCAACTATGGCCTGCACCTCTTCGGGGGTTACCTGGGCGGACGTTTCCTGTCGAACCGGAACCTGTTCGTGGGGGGCATGGCGTTGCAGGTGATCGGGTGCGCCTGTATCGCGACCGGTACGCTCGCACTGTTCTACGTCGGTCTTGCCCTGTTCCTTACCGGCAGCGGTCTCAATGTCACCTGCATCAACATGATGTTGACCCAGCGATTCACCCCCGAAGATCCCCGCCGCGAAAGCGCTTTTCTCTGGAACTACGCCGGCATGAACGTCGGGTTCTTCGTCGGGTTCACCGTGGCCGGCCATTTCCAGGCCACTGAAAGTTACTCGAGCCTGTTCATTTTCGCCACGTTAGGCAATTTCGTCGCCATCATCATCGCCCTGTTCAATTGGAAGACGTTGACCGATCGCAATACGCCGTTGCTCGACACGACCCCGAAACAGTTCCAGGTGCGCTCGCTCGGCGGCATTGCAATTCTCTTCGGCCTGGTTCCCGTCGTGTGGTTTATGCTCCAGCGACCCGGCAGCACCGAATTGCTGATCAAAGGAATCTGCGCCGCGGTCGCGCTCACGCTGATTTATCTCACTGTCCGCCACTCGGATCGCCGGGAAAAGCGGAACATGACGGCCTACCTGATTCTGACCCTGGGCTCGCTGATGTTCTGGTCGCTCTATCAGATGGCGCCGAACGGCCTGATGCTGTTCGCGGTCCACAACGTGAACTTGATCGTTGGGCCGGTGACGATCCAGCCGCAATGGATTCAGAACATCAACACTGTCTGCATCGTAGTCGGCGGGCCGATATTCGCAGCGCTCTTCGTTCGCCTCCGCGCGCGTGGGTGGAGGATCGACATCCCGAAACAGTTCGCGGCGTCGCTGCTGTTAATGGCGGTCGCCTTTCTCATTCTCCCGATAGGGATCAAGCTGGCCGGCGTCGATGGCAAGAGCGCGTTCGTGTGGCTGTTCGCGAGCTACGTGCTCCAAAGCATTGGTGAGCTGCTCATCTCTCCCATCGGATACGCGATGATTGGCAAACTCGCGCCGAGACAATACCAGGGAATCATGATGGGCAGTTGGATGCTCGTGACCGGGCTCGCGTCGCTCTTCGCGGGAGATTTCTCGGGCATGATCCCCGAACCGACTGGCACCACAGCGGCCGCGACCAATGCCGGGTACGCGAAACTTTTCGCCGAGCTCGGCGCGGGTAGTCTCGCGGTCGGCATCGCCCTGGTGGTGCTGATTCCATTCTTGCGCCGGCTGATTACCGATAAGGCCGAAGTGCCCGCCGTTGAAATGGCGGAGGCGACCGTGATTCCCGGAGTTTAAAAAGAGAGCGCGCCGTCTGAGGATTACGAGATCGACGGTCATAGACCGCCGCTACAGCGGGTCAGGCAATCGAGATGCGCGATGGTCGGTCGGCATCTTTCCCGATGAGATCCTCACGAGTGAAAATCGACACCACCGGATGACCGCGCTGCTCGATATTTTCCCGGCCACCCTCCTGTCGATCTACAAGAACCATCACGAACGCTATTTTTCCTCCGGCCGCTTCAACGGCGTCGATGGCCTGCAGGGTCGAACCGCCGGTCGTAATCACATCATCGACAATTACGACGGAATCGCCCTCTGAAAAATTGCCCTCGATACGCCTTTGTCGGCCGTGTTCTTTCACAGTCTTGCGCACAGTAAAAACCCGCAGAGGAATGGATGGATCGTGCTGCCGGGCGGCGATGCCAATGCTGAGTGCAATCGGATCGGCCCCCATCGTTAGGCCACCGATGGCATTAACGTTCTGCTTTAATTTTGAAGCTGTTTCTGTAATGAGCTTCCATCCTATCTGGCCGATGAGACACGCGCCCTGCGGATCAAACGTCGTCAGGCGCGCGTCCACGTAAAAATCGCTCCTGACCCCGGAGGCAAGCGTGAACTCGCCCTGGCAGACGGACCTTTCCTGGAGCAGCCGCCGCAATTGTTCTTTATCGGCCGATCTCATAACTACAGGCACAAAAGTTTGTTTGCGCGAGGCGCGCAAAGTCCGAGCTCGCCACCACGAGTCTGCGACCGGACTGGCGATAGCAGGCGAGAAGCACGCGCTATCCGATCATTTAATTTTGTCGAAGGTCTTTTGTAAGATTTCGACATCGGTCGCGTTGCCCAACCGTTCGCGTGTGTTCTCGATCCATTTTTTCTCGAGCGCGTTTTTGGTCGGACGATCGGATTCGTAGAAAACGCCGAAGACGCCAGGGAACGGGAGCTGCGCGAGCTTGTAGGCTGCGAGTTCGTCGGTGACATCGTGTCTTAACTCATCTTCAGGCGTGCCGTCCCATTTCTTTTCCTGGATCAACTCGAAGCTTCCGCCTTTGCGCGGGTTGCCCGGGTCGAATGCGCCCGGATAAAATTCGACGCATTCACTCAGACATTCGATCACGCTGAACCCTTGATGGTCCATCGCGCGCTCCATCATTTGGATCATGTGATTGACCTGCGCGGCATGGGTCCGGGCGATGAAGGTGGCTCCGCCGGCGATCAGTTTTTTCATCGGATTCACCGGATGATCGATGGCGCCGGTGGGATCGGTCTTGGACTTGAACCCTATAGGCGACGTGGGCGAAGTCTGTTTCTTGGTCAGGCCATAGACAAAGTTGTCCATGATGAAATAGGTCATGTTGATGTTTTTGCGTCCGCCGTGATCGACATGATTGCCGCCAATCGAGAAGCCGTCGCCATCACCGCCAAACAGGAACACGTGCAGATCGGGTCGGGCCAAACTGATCCCACTGGCGATCGGGACACCGCGGCCATGGATAAAGTGGGCGCCGTAACCATTGACGAAATAGGGAAACCGCGATGAACAACCGATGCCGGCAAGAGTGACAATTTTCTCGTGATCGAGCTGGCGTTTCTCGAGAACTTTGTAGAATGACGCCAGCACGGCGAAATCGCCGCAGCCGGGACACCAGGTCGGATGATCGGCCGTGATCGCTTTCTTAGTTAGTTTTTCTCGCAGTGGTGCGGCGACTGCCGTCGCGCCGTCGCCGTTTGGTTTTTGTTCGTCACTCATCGAATCGTTAAATGGTTAAATCGCTGAATTGTTAAAAAGTTGAGGCGCTCAATCAAATATCAAAAATCTTACATCAAACATCCTTATCCCGCTCCCTGCGGCACGACTTCTTTCAGCGTCTTCACAGCCTCGGGCGCGGTATCGTGGTGGACTACCGCTGCGCCCTCGCGCGGGATATGCCGGGCGGCGAATGATTTTCCTTTGAACACGCCTTCCAAAATTTCTTTGACGCGGAAGGTGAGTCCATCGGTCTTAGTGAAGCTGGTGATCTTCGGTTCGCAATAGCGGGCGCGAAGAAGGGTAGCGAGCTGACCGTAACCGTACAGGCCTTGATCATTCATCTCGACGGTCACGATCCGTTTGAAGTTCGGCCAGATTTTTTCCAACCCATTCGGCAACGGATGCAGATGCCGCAAATGAAGCGCGCCACATTTCTCGCCGTGCTCCCGCGCTTGTTTCACCGCATCATGAACCGGTCCGTAAGTGGATCCCCAACCGACCAGTAAGGTGTCGCCTTTCTGATCGCCATAAACTTCGGGCGTTGGAAGTTCCTCGGCCAGTTTGCGCAATTTGTTGCGACGCTTGGCGGTCATGGCCATGTGCAATTTCGGGCTGCCGGTGGGATGACCCATCTCGTCGTGCTCGAGCCCGCCGACGAGCGGATATTTCCCATCGAGAATGCGCGTGCCGGGCGCGAGATGTTGAGTGATTTGGTCGATCGGATACGGTTTGTGTGTCTGCCGCGGGGTGAGATCGGGTTTGGGATCGATCATTAGCTTCGACAATTCCGGTTCGTCGAACGCTTCGATCCGCGTGGCCAGCGAGCTATCGCTCAAAATGAACACCGGCGTGGAATACTTTCTCGCGATTCGCGCAGCTTCGATAGCGATGTAAAAACAATCTTCCACGCTCCGCGCCGCGAGTACCACGCGTGGGCTGTCTCCGTGACTGCCGAAAATCGCCTGGTGCAGATCGCTCTGCTCGACATTTGTCGGCAAACCGGTGCTCGGACCACCGCGCTGAATGTTGCAAATGACGAGCGGGATCTCCGCCATCGATGCCCAACCGATCGCCTCGGCTTTGAGCGAGATGCCCGGCCCGGCGCTGCCGGTCACCGCCAGCCATCCCGAAAACGACATGCCGAGCGCGATAGAAACCGATGCCAGCTCGTCCTCCGCCTGAACGAAAATACCACCGTATTTTGGCAGCTCGCTTCGCAAAACTTCCATAACCGACGACCAAGGCGTGATCGGATAACCAGCGCCGAAACGAACGCCGCCGGCGATGAGGCCATAAGCGAGCGCCTGATTGCCATCCATGGTGATCTGGGCGCGACCGCCAGATTTCTCGATCCTCTCAAACTGGTATTGATGAGTCAGGACTTTGCCGACCGGGTAAGCATATCCGGCATGGAACGCCATCAGCGCCGTGTTCGCGATGCTCTTGTCTTTGCCGGAAAATTTCTCGGTGATGAGCCGCTCAAGTTTCTCGACATCGAGACTGAATATTTTGCAGATCAATCCGAGCACGAAAATGTTTTTTCCCTTGTCCCTGGCCGTGCCGCCGAGCGCTTCCACTGTCAGGCCGGTAATCGGCACTCCGACGTAAACGTAACGTTTATCGTCGAGGTTCGGCTGGACGTTATCGGAGTCGTAAAGAAGGACGCCGCCTTCCTTGAGGAAATTGACGTGGTCCTGATAGCTGTGCTGATAAAATGCGACCAGGAAATCGGCTTCATCACCGGCAGATAACACTTCGCCGGAACCAATCCGGACCTGGAAGATCGACGGTCCGCCCGAAATCGTGGCTGGGATTGTCATGTACGTCATGACATCCTGATCGCTGCGGCCGGCGAGACGGGCTAAAAACGCGCCGGCAGTTTGAATTCCATCCTGGGAATTGCCGGCCAGGCGGATCACGGCGTCCTGGATATTTTCGGGGCGGAGATCGGCTCGGTCGGAGCTTCCTGCAACGGTAGAAGAACGTTCACTCACGGGAAGAAAACAGTAACAGAATTTGGGAGCGTTTCCACCGGCAAAATCATAAGGCGGATGCTACCGCGAGCGTTCTCCGAAGACAGTCGTGGTGGATCGGCTTCTCCGAAGACGATGGCAAATCTACCCAGCCACAGGCTGCCAATTGTGGTGCCAACACGCCGGGAGATCGCGTCTCACCGACGAATTGGTCGCACTTTCGCACCGTCTCATATGCGTATATTTAGAGAAAGGTAGAGACTTAGAAATTCACCGGAGAATTGAACTATGGAAAATGTTTTAGGCTTGGTAAACATTCGTGCGCTTTTTATTTTTGCCATCGCGGCGCTCCTCGGCGCAGTTGTCACAGCTCAGCCAGCGAAGCCATTAGCAGCCCAGGCACTGATGTCGAAACTCAAATGGCGTTGCGTCGGCCCCTATATCGGCGGTCGAGTGGTGACGGTGACCGGCGTCCCTGGTAACAACAATCTTTTTTATGCCGGTACGGTGGGCGGCGGCGTTTGGCGCAGCACGGACGATGGTGTCGAATGGGAAAACATCACCGACGGCAAGTTGCCGGGACCAAGCTCGAGTATCGGCGCGGTGGCAGTGGCATCATCCAATCCGGATATTCTTTATGTCGGCACGGGCGAGGCCGACATCCGCGCGAATGTGATTCCTGGCGATGGGCTTTTAAAGTCAACGGACGCCGGCAAAACGTGGCAGCCTATCGGTTTGCGCGACGCGCATTCAATCAGCGCAATTTTGGTCGATCCCAAGGACCCGAATATTGTTTACGTCGCGTCAATGGGCCATGTGTTCGCGCCTGATCCGAACCGCGGCATTTTCAAATCCACTGATGGCGGCAGGTCGTGGAACAAAGTGTTGTTCGTGGACGACAAGACCGGCGCCATTTGCCTGGTGATGGATCCGAATCATTCGGATCTGCTGTATGCAACAATGTGGGAGGCCGAGCGGAAACCGTGGGGACTAACCAGCGGGGGCCCGGGGAGCGCCATTTACAAGACGACCGATGGCGGCGCGCATTGGACTAACATCTCGCATAATCCGGGTTTACCAGAAGGAACCCTCGGCCGCATGGGAGTCTCGATCGCCGCCAGCAAACCGGACATAGTTTACGCGATCATTCAGGCAAAAGAAGGCGGGGTTTTCCGTTCCGAGGACGGAGGCGGGACGTGGAAACGTGTGAACGACGACATGAAACTGCGGCAACGCGCTTTTTATTACATGACGATCTTCGCCGATCCCAAGGACCCGAACACCGTATATGCGCCGGAGGTGGATGCTTTGTTTGTTTCCCATGATGGCGCGAAGACGTTTACTAAATTGAAAACGCCGCACGGCGACAATCACGTGATCTGGATCAATCCGGACGATACAAACATCTTGCTCGAAGGGAATGACGGCGGCGCCACGGTTTCGATCGACGGCGGCAAAACATGGAGCACCGAGCACAACCAGCCGACCGGCCAGTTTTACCACGTCAACATCGACGATCAGTTTCCGTATCACATTTATGGGGCACAACAGGATGAAGGTTCGTTCGAAGGACCGAGCGCGTATGCGGGAGGGTTGATCCCGCTCTCCTCCTGGCACGAAGTCGCATACGGCGAAAGCACTTACACCGTGCCGCAACCGCGCGATCCGGACATTACCTACGGGAGCGGCTATTACAGCATTTTCGTGAAGCACGATCAGCGCACTGACGAGTATCGCAGCGTGAGTCCGTGGCCGCATTATAACGAAGGCTCATCATCCGGGGAGCTGAAGAATCGATTTGGCTGGACGCATCCCATTCTGTTTTCGCCGGCGAGCCCGAAGCAACTGTTTACTGCGGCACAGTACATATTCAGAAGCGACGACTACGGCGCGACGTGGAAACAAATTTCTCCCGATCTCACCCGGAACGAGCCTGAAAAACAAAAACCAAGTGGCGGACCGATCGATCTCGATCAGTCCGGCGCCGAAATTTATCCTTTGGTCTCGGCCCTCGCGATTTCTCCGCTTGACGGCAATCTACTTTGGACCGGATCCGACGACGGCCTGGCGCACGTCAGCACCGATGGCGGAAAGAACTGGAAGAAGATAACGCCGCCGGGACTCCCAGACCACGCCTGGATCAGTTGCATTGAGCCATCGCACACCGACAAGAACACAGCGTTTCTGACGGCCCGCCGTTACATGCTGGACGACTTTAAGCCGTACATTTTCAAGACGACGGACTTGGGACAGCATTGGACCGCGATCACGAATGGCTTGCCCGATGATGAGTTTGTCTTCGATCTCCGGCAGGACCCTAACGAGTCGAAGCTCTTGTTCGTCGGTACTCGCAGCACGGTCTATTTCAGTCTGGACGGAGGAGACCACTGGCAGCCGCTCACGCTAAATCTTCCTGTCGCTCAAGTGCGCGATCTCCAGGTAAACACGCGGCAGGGCGAGATCGCGGCGGCCACGCATGGGCGTGCATTTTGGGTGCTCGGTAATCTCACGTTTCTCGAGCAATTGACGAAAAATCCGAGCGTCCAATCCGATGGCAGTTTCCTGTTCGCTCCAGAACAAGCCTGGCTCACGCATGCCTATGGCCTGCCGGATCCGGCTTGGAGACGTCCACCGAATGCCGGTTACAATCCGCCGTTTGGCGCGACCGTTTTCTTCCACATGCCCCAGAACTACGACGGGAAAACGTCGGCGACGCTGGAGTTCAGCGATGCCCACGGAAAAGTGGTTCGCAGCATCCCACTGCATCTCGCCACCGAAGAAGAGAAAAAAGAAAAAGCAAAGGCAAGCGAGCCGCAGGCGAGCCGGCATCTCGAGAACGCCGCTGAAGAAGCCAAGACTGAGATCAGCACCGACCTGAAGATCCAGGAAAAGGAAGCAAAGCTAGCCGCGGTCGAGCCGGGAATGAACCATCTCCAGTGGGACTTGCGCTATCCCTACGCGACAGAGATTACCGGTTACCACGCTCCCATCGCTGCCGGCGGACTGGAGGATTCCGTGGAAGGTCCTGTAGTTGTACCCGGCACCTACACGGTCACGCTCAATTACGACGGCCAAAAAATGCAACAAAAGCTCACGATCGCTCTCGACCCGCGCCTTCATGCGACACAACAGGATCTGCAGGCCCGTTTGGATTTGGATCTAAAGATTCATGCCGACCTCGACACGCTCGATAAAGCTGTTAACGCAGCGCTGGCTACCCGCGAGAAACTGGAGAAGGCCGTCGCCGCCAAGAGCGTGACCGATGCGCAAGCAGCCAACACTGTAGCCACTCTCAATCGAGACATCGACAGTGTCGCTCAGATGGCGATGAAATCGAGCGAGGGCGACCTGCTTCATCCCACGAGATTACGGGACCATCTCGCCTACCTCGCCGCGGATATCGATTTGTCTTACGTCCGACCGACAGCGGCGCATTATGAAGTGTTTCGGCAACTCGATCAACAGGCGAAGGACGGCGAGAAAAAGCTGGAGGGTGATGTCGCTGCGGCGGAAAAACTCGTGGGTGGCGCGAAATAGACATTGATTGGGAATGATAAAATATCTCGGCATTGTACTCGCCTTCGTCCCACTGATTGAGCTTGCCGCCGAAACAGAATCACCAGCCTTTGATGCCAAAGCGGCGGAGCGCTTTGCGAATCTCGCGCTTGCCTGCGTCCACAAGGAGTATCCGAATAAGATCGCACATGTCCTCAACAGCGACGCGGATGTCGCGCCGCCGCGCAAACTCACTCCGGCGTTCTACGGCTGCTTCGATTGGCATTCGTCAGTGCACGGGCATTGGCTGCTCGCCCGGCTTTTGCGAACCTTTCCCAATGCTTCATTTGCAAAGGCAGCTCGTGAAGCGCTAAAGGAAAGTCTCACTGCGGAGAATTTAAAAAAGGAAGCGGACTATATTCGCGGTCAGGGCCGCGCGAGTTTTGAGCGCCCATATGGGCTGGCCTGGTTATTGCAATTGTGCGCCGAACTTCGCGAATGGGACGACCCCGACGCGGGCGAAATGCTGGCCAATCTCAAACCACTGGAAGACGCGGCGGTGGAACGATTGAGCGCATGGTTGCCGAAATTATCGGAGCCGGTGCGAATCGGCGAACACGATCAGACCGCGTTCGCACTTGGATTGATTCTCGATTATGCGCGCGGCAAAGGAGATCAATCGTTCGCCAAGCTGGCAATTGATTCGGCGAAAAGGTTTTTTCTAGCCGACAAGAATTGTCCGCTGAACTACGAACCTTCGGGCGAAGATTTCCTTTCGCCGTGCCTGGGCGAAGCCGATGTGATGCGTCGCATTTTAACAAAAACGGAGTTCGCTGGTTGGTTAAAGGAATTTCTCCCGCAAATTCCGGTCGTAGGATCGACATCCAAGTCCGACTGGCTTTCCGTCGTAGCATCGACAGATCCGAGCGACCCGAAGCTGGCCCATCTCGATGGGCTGAATCTCAGTCGTGCATGGATGCTTGAGGGAATCATCTCCGGCCTGCCAAAAGACGATCCTCGTCTGCCCGCGCTACAAACAGCCGCCGAGGCGCATCGCCGCGCCGGTTTCTCCGCCGTTACCGGCGAACATTATGAGGGCGGGCATTGGCTTGGGAGTTTTGCGGTTTATCTCACGACGAAACGCGGAGTAAAGAAGTAGAGACCATCTCGTTAATACAGTTGTCATGTTGAGCGAAGCGAAACATCTCCGTGCATTCGCAAAACCTAACTGAGCAATGATGTGAGATTCTTCTCCAGCGGCTGCGGGATCAGAATGACAGCGCTTTGAACTAAAGGATGGCGCCAAGCCGTTCGAGGAAGGCAATCTGAGCGGGATTAATTTTGCGGCGGGCAATTTCTTCCGGGAAAAATTCCGCGCGATCAATTTCGGGAAAATTCTTGAATGTTCCAGAGCGGGGCGGCCATTCGAGTTCAAAGGAATTTGATTTCAGCTCGAATGACTCAGGCAAATCGGCTTCCACTGCCCACGCATGAACGGTCTTGCCGCCTCGCTGCTTGATTGAACCAAGCGGAATCCAATTCCCCTTCGCTCGAAACCCGAGCTCTTCTTCGAATTCGATTTGAGCGCGCTGCAACAGATCTTCATCGGGGCCAGCTTCGCCCTTGGGAATGCTCCATGCGCCTTCGTCCTTATTCGTCCAGAAGGGACCGCCCGGATGAACCAGCAACACTTCGAGATTGTCGATCTTACGACGGAACATCAGTAAACCAGCACTGACGCGACTCCTGGCAGATTTTGAGCTCTCAGACATCGGTTTCGTCCATTCAGGATGTAACGTTATCGCGCAAAACTGACTGTTGTGAAGCAGAGCAAATTTATCGGAACGCTCACAATTATTTGTATCGTCGCCTGGATCGTCTCGGCCATTGGGTTGCAATCGGCGCGCGATTGAGCGATTGCCATTCATGAAGCCGACGCATTTATTCCCGTCGATCTTGATGTTCATCGCAATGGCTATCCCAAGTTTTTCAAATGCTGATACTCCAGCCGCAACCGACTCCGGCGCTGGAATAAAAGGAACAATTTCCGTCACGCCTGCCCAGCCCGGGCCGAGCCATGTCGGCGAAGCAGATTTGAAGCCGCTACCGAACACGACCTGGGCCGTGAACAACCAGCAGGGAGAAGTCACTACGTTTACCACCGACGCCGATGGCCGATTTCAAGTCTCGCTACCGCCCGGCCATTACACGATCTCGCTGGCGGGCACGAAACACAGCATTGGCAAATTTGGTCCGTTTGAAGTGGATGTGGTGGCCGGCAAAATGACCGATGTAAACTGGCAGTGTGACAGTGGCATCCGGTGAACGCGGGACTGATGCTGAAGGTAAACACCAACAATATCACTGAGATCTCCTGGACTTCCCCGAAAGGAAAATTTGCTGGCTTTGGCAAGGAAGTTTCCGAAGCGCTGGGAAGAAAACCATCTTCGACCGATCTCGTGGAACGGCACCCGTTTGACGTCGAGATCCTCCGGATCCCGCCCGGGAAAAGCCCTTACACGTATCATTCCCATGGCGCGCAATGGGAGTTCTATCATGTGATCTCGGGAAAAGGAGTTGTCCGCCATCAGGATGGCACGACCGAGATCGACAGCGGCGATGCGTTTCTTTTTAAGCCGGGAGAACCTCATCAGATTAGCAATCCAGCACAATCGGATCGGGACCTTGTTTTGTATGTAGTGGCCGACAACCCGATCAACGAGTCCTGTTACCAGCCGGACAGTAAAAAATGGATCGTTTACTCTCCCGAACGCCGACTCATTCGCTCCGAGCCTGTGGATTATTACGACGGCGAAGAATAGCGGTCTTCTCCAACTCAAACCGCGACGGAGAACAGTATAGAAATGAAGCTGATCGACCGGTTCATCAGTCGCGAATTAGTCGTCAACGTGCTCTTCGCTATTGCCGTGCTCAGTCTTGTGCTTGTTGTGGGCAACATTTTTCGCAAACTGCTGCCGTTATTGGTGAATCACGATGTTCCGGTGGAATATCTGCTCAGCTTTGTCGCTTATATTCTGCCGTTCTCGCTGATCTTTACCATTCCGTGGGGACTACTGACTGCGATCCTGCTCGTGTTCGGGAGACTTTCGGCGGACAACGAGCTGGTGGCATTGCGCTGCAATGGCGTGAGCATCACTCGAATTTGTTTTCCGCTGGCCGCGATTGGTTTGATTTGCACCGGAATCTGTCTCTGGCTCAATGTAGAGGCCGCTCCGGCGGCTCAGGAGAAACTGCGGAGCACCATTTACGATTTGGCTACTCGCAATCCGATGGCTCTTTTCGGCAGCGATCAGGTAATCGATCAGTTCCCGGGGCGAAAAATTTACGTCGGAAAAAAGGACGGGAACGAGCTGGAAAATATCATTGTGTTCGAGATGAACGATGATGCCCTTCCGATGCGAGTCACGTACGCCCGCACCGGCCGGTTGGAAGCTGACCTGAAAAACCAGCGCATCCTCATGCATCTCTACAATGCACGTTATCAACAGCGGGACGAAAACGCGCCGTTAGACCTTCGGAAAATCCGCGACGGCATCAGTATGAAGGAAGGAACCCTGCCGATCAGCCTGGAGGAACTTTATGAACGCCAGAAAAAGCGGCCCAGCCGCTCCGCCTTGTCGATTGAACAATTGCTCGAGCAGCTGAAGACGGGGAGCAAACGCGAACGCAGCGCCAGCCGCACCGAAATCAACAAGCGCTTCTCATTTCCATTCGCCTGTCTCGCCTTCACGATCATCGGCGTGCCCCTGGGCGTGACGGCGCATCGGCGGGAGACGTCGATCGGTTTCGCCATGGGATTGATCGTGGCGATCACTTACTTTCTGTTTGTGATCCTCGGGGATACTCTGCGGTCCATTCCAAAAGTGCATCCGGAATTGCTGGTTTGGTTTCCAAACGTGCTCTTTGTCGTTCTCGGCGTGTTTTTGTTTCGACGCCTAGCCCGGCAATAGACTTTGTGCGGAAGCTGTCAGCTTCCCTATAGCGCTCTTATGCCGCCGGTTTCTGCGATTGTCGTTGCAGGGAAACCGTCTCCTTCTCCTCTCTTGAATCCGAGATAATCGTCCTCAAGTCTTTTCAAGCGTCTTAAAATTTCCGTGAGCGCAGTTCGTTCTTCAAATTGACCTGATAATCGAGATCGGCACGCAGCCGATCTTTGTGGGACTGCCGGTTTTGCGACATCATGATGATCGGCGCCTGCAGGGCAGCGATCATGTTGAGTCCGGTGCTAAGCAGGAGAAAGGGATAAGTATCGAAAGCCCCGTTTCCCAAGTTACCAGGATCCAGCTGTTGAGCAGCGACCCAGAAATTGAAAAATATCACCGCCGAGATGATGAATTTCCAACTACCGCCAAACTCGGCGATGAGATCCGCCGCTCGATCGGCCAGGGTCAAATGCGCGGCTTCCTCCACATTGACATTACGCGTGGCGGTATGACGCAACAGTTCGTCCGTGCGGCGCAGACGATTTGCCATTGCGGTAATCATTTCGAGAACGAACGCGTGGATTGCGTTGAACAAAGGAAAGCAAATGCTCTCGGGAAAGAATGGCCAGGCGCGAGTGCTCGATGGTCGTGGCGTTGGCCGATCGGGGTTTCCCGTCGAGCACCGCCATCTCCCCAAAGAAATCGCCCCGGTCCAAGCTCGGTTAAGGTTAATTCCCGACCATCGGGGCCTGAACGGTGATTCGCACCCTTCCGTGCTCGATCAGATACATGGCGTTGCCTTCATCTCCCGGCCCGGAACAGGATCTTGTGCGCATCGCAGTCGCGCGTCTCTAGCAGATCGCACAGCTCGCTGGCAGTTTCGTCATCCAACGATTCAAACAGCGGCACCTGGCGGAGAGTCTCGATGGTCATTCCGGTAAGCTAACCGAGCGATACTGCTAAATGGCTCGGCGCGGAGAAGCCATCATTTCCCGGGCGAGCGTCCCGGACGGAAGGGGACTTCGCACCTGAGGGAATGACAGGGTTGCAAATTTCGGCTTTCGCCGCTACATTCGGCGTTCCACTATGGCCAAAACCTCCTGGATTAATCGCAACGAACGCAAACGCGGCGACAGTCAAGAAATACGCCGCTTTGCGCGCAGAGCTGAAAGCGAAAAAGGATTACGCCGGCCTCGCGCAATTGCCGCGGGACGCCAGCCCTACACGGGTGGTGAATCGATGCGAAGTGACTGGCCGCCGGCGGGCTTTTATCCGCCGCTTCAAAATCTCGCGGCTCACTTTTCGCGAGCTCGCTTCGCAAGGGCTCATCCCTGGCGTAACCAAATCCAGCTGGTAAAGTTTGGCCTGGGATTTTCGGATGCCGCACCGGCGTCCGCTGAATGAACATCGCTTTCCTATTGCTTTTGGCCGCGACGCCGTTCGGTGACGCGATTCAACGAAATTGGGATCCGCCAATGGTCTTGATCGGAAAACTGCTGGCAATCGCTGCGCTGGTGGGGCTGAACGCTTTCTTTGTGGCATGCGAATTCGCGATCGTCAAAGTTCGCACGAGCCAGCTGGACGCGCTTGATGGAGGAAGGAGACCTGCGGGCCCGTTTCGTTAAACATGTTCGCTCCCATCTCGATAGTTACCTCTCCGCCACCCAGCTCGGTGTGACGCTGGCTAGTCTGGGTTTGGGCTGGGTGGGAGAGCAGTGTCTGGCGTCGATTTTGGAACCGGCATTTGCAATGATCGAAATTACCTCGCATGCGTTCGTCACGTCTGTTTCAGTTGCATTGGCTTTCGCTGGCATCACATTTCCTGCACATTGTCTTTGGAGAACTCGCTCCCAAATACATCGCAATCGCAAATCCGCTGCCTGTTTCCATGCGATTGATGCGTCCGCTGGGCGCATTCTACATCCGTCTTCAGCCCGGTTATCTGGCTTCTGCACAAATCGTCCAATTTTCTGCTGCAGAAAGTGCTTCGGCTCCAGCCCGTCGACGCGACCGAGTTGGCGCACAGCGAGGAAGAACTGCGCCTAATTCTGCAGCAAAGTGAGCAATCGAAAGAAGTTTCCTCGCTCGGACGCGAGCTGGTTTTCAATGTGCTCGATCTGCGTGACCGCGTGGTGCGCGATATCATGACACCACGAGGCGAGATCGTTTATCTCGATCTCGAGGAGGGCTTCGAAACGAATTTGAAAAAGGCGATCACCTCTCGGCACACCCGGTTTCCGCTTTGCCGCGAAAATCTCGATAACACGGTTGGTCTTATTCACATAAAGGAACTCCTGCCGATGGTGCGAGACCCGCAGCCGGATCTATTAAGAATTAAACGTGAACTGATCCCGGTGCCCGAGATGATGCCGCTGGAAAAATTGCTCAAATTGTTCCTGGGCAAGCACGCTCATCTGGCGATGGTGGTGGATGAATTCGGCGGCACGGTTGGCATGGTCACATTGGAAAACGTGCTTGAGGAACTGGTCGGCGATATCCAGGACGAGTTCGATATGGAAAAGGAAGAGTTCCGGACGATCAATGAGAACGAGTTTGCCGTTGCTGGCGCGTTAGGACTATACGAGTTGAACGACGCCACTGGTCTCGACCTGGAAAGCGCCGATGTCAGCACCATTGGCGGCTACGTTACCCATTTACTTGGTCATCTTCCCCGACAAGGCGAGCAGGTTAAGATCGACAATTACACCGTTACCGTTTCACAAACGGACGGTCGGCGGGTCAATCAGCTCCATTTCAAGAAACTGAGCGAGACCTCGGTTAGCCAGACTCAAGCGTAAACTCCGCGGGATTTAGATAAGTTAAGAGCTCAGCAGCGAACGGTTGATGTCGCCAAGGTTTGAACAACCGCAAAGCAACATCGCTTCGTCGAGCTCGCGGCGGAGAATTTCCAATACGCGCAATGCGCCTTTTTCTCCGTCAGCGCATAATCCCCAGAGGATCGCACGACCGACAAAAACGGCGCGCGCTCCGAGCGCAATAGCTTTGAGGACGTCGCTTCCGCGCTGGATTCCACCATCGACATAGATCTCGCAGAGATCCCCCGCAGCATCGACAACGTGCGGCAGCGTCTCGCATGTTGCAGGCGCGGTGTCGAGCTGGCGACCACCATGGTTGGAAACGACGATTGCCTTCGCTCCATGTTCCGCTATGCGCCTTGCATCATCGCCGCGGCAAACACCCTTCACTACAACCGGCAAACGAGTGACATGACAGAGCCAATCAAGATCGTTAAAGCCGAGGTCCGCTTTGAAGTTTGTTCTCACGTAGGCAGCAAGCGCCGATCCTGCAACTTCGGGAAACTTTCCTTTGCCCGACGCAGCGAGGTTTTCAAGAATGAGATCCGGCGGCAGTGAGAAATTGTTGCGGGAATCTCGCTCTCTTGTGCCCAACCCCGGAGCATCGACAGTCAAGACGATCGCTTCGGCGCCGGCCGCTTCCGCGCGTTTGATGAGATCGAGCGTGATCTCGCGATCTTTATAAACATAAAGCTGGAACCATCGCGGGCTTCCCGCCTCGGCAAACACCGCTTCCATTGCCGTGTTCGATAACGAGCTGAGAACGCAGACAGTTTCAGCCGCTTTGGCTGCACGAGCCGTCGCAATCTCTCCATCTAGGCAAGCCAGTTTGTGAAATGCCGTCGGTGCGACGCCGATCGGCATCGAGATGCGTTGACCGAGAACGGTCGTGTGCATGTCGCGCGCACCGACGCTAGCCAGGACGTGATAAAACAGCTTCAGTTTTTCCCAACCGGCGGCATTCGCGCGAAGCGTGATTTCATCCAGCGCGCCGCCATCGTAGTAATCGAAGACGTCTTTCCGTAACTTCCGCCGTGCCGCGGGGGCATAATCAGCGATATTAAGAAACAAATCGCGATCCACGGTCTTGCTGAGAAACTTAAGCCTCCGGCTAAATAGATCCTATTCTGTTTTCGCCATCCCGAGCTGGGCGAATAGAAAGGAATACATATCGGACAGCTGTTTGATTCGCTCGCTCAGCGCCGTCCCGATTCCGTGTCCGGAACTCGAGCTGGTTCGGAGCAGGATGGGATTACTCGATTTGTTGGCTGCATCGAGGCGCGCCACCATTTTGCGAGAGTGATAGGGCGCAACCCGTCCATCGTTCGCACCCGTCATCATCAGGATTGAGGGATAGTTCGTTCCGTCCGTGACGTGGTGATATGGCGAGTAGGTGTAAAGAGCCTTGAATTGGTCGGGATTTTTTACGGTGCCGAACTCGGTCACGTTGAATTCGCCATTGGGCGCAAGCTCGACCCGCAGCATGTCATAAATTCCAACGTACGAGACAACCACGTGCATCAAATCCGGATGCTGCGCGATCATTGCTCCCATGAGCAGTCCGCCATTACTTCCACCGAGCATGGCTAGCTTGTCCGAGCGCGTCCATTTTTCCTTGATCAAATACTCGGCCGCAGAGGCGAAGTCATCAAAAACGTTTTGTTTTTTGGTGAGATTGCCGGCCTTGTGCCATTCTTCACCGAATTCACCGCCACCACGAATATTCGCCACTACGTATACTCCGCCGCGATCAAACCAGAGTCGACGGGTGAAATCGAAATTCGGTTGCATGCTGATGCCATAACCGCCGTAGCCGTAAAGTAGTGTCGGATTGCTGCCGTTGAGCTTGGTCCCTTTTTTCCGAACGACATTCAAAGGGATCTTTGTCCCATCCTTCGACGTGGCAAACTCGCGTGAGACTTCGATGTCATCGAAGGAAACCGGCGACGTATTGACCAGAGCCGTCTTCACCGGCTCCGTTTTACCCGGAGCCAAATGATACCACGCTGGCGGTTCGGTGTAGCTGGTGTCACGGAAAAGCAACGAATTATCTTCCAAAGATTCCATCTCCGACACTGCCGAAATCTTGGGAATCGGAATCACATTTTCATTTTTACCATCGAGATCGAGCCGCCGGATCTGTGATGGTCCGCCTAAAAGATCGATAACGTAAAGTGCGTCTGCAGTCGGCTCGATTTGCTGAATCACAGCTTCACCGGCTGGAACGATCATCGTCGCTTTCGTCAGCTCCGGCGTTTCGAGCGGCAGCCGCAAAATTTTCCCACGCGGAGCATCCGCACGCGAAAGCAGGTAAATGAAATTATCGCGACCGAGTCTCGCCAGCTTAACCTGATCGCTGAACTGTGTGACCTGCTTCCAGGTTCCATCCGGCCCGAGTAAATAATGGGCAAAATCTCCGCCATCACCATTTGCCACCGTCGCGAGAATGTATTTCCCATCGCGCGAAGCTGCGAGCTGGATCTCGGCAATCCGCGGAAACTCTTTTCCGATCGCGTAAGCATCCTTGCTGTCCAGTGTGCCGAGTTTATGAAAATTAATTTGCTGATAGAAATTCAGATCGGCATCGGGACGCTCGCCTTTGCGCGGGAAACGTGTGTAGTAAAGGCCTGTGTCATCGGCATTCCACGCGGCGCTTCCGCCGGCCGTGGGATATTGCACACGGGAAATGGTATCCGGCAGGGCTTTCCCTGTCGCAGTTTCGTAAATGTGCAGTGTACCTTCTTCGCTACCGCCTTTAGAAAGAGAAACGGCCACATATTTTCCATCAAGCGACGGTACAAACCAATCGATTGTGGTAGAGCCTTTCTTGTCGAGCACGTTCGGATCGAGAACCGTCTTTTCCGATTTCAGGTCTTCCGCCGAGCCGAGGGTGATCAGCAAAGGCTGTTGCTTGGGCGGCTGGAATTTCAGGGCAAATAATTTCCCTGGCCGGGACACGATCCCGAAATAACTCGGAGAAGTCTTGTCATACCATTCAGTTAATTGCTTCTCGATCTTCTCCCGGCCCGGCAGCTTATCCAGATAAGCGCGGGCGCGCTTGTTTTGCGCATTCGACCAGGTCTTGACCTTGGGGTCGTTGTCGTTCTCGAGCCATTGATAGTCATCTTCGATCTTGACTCCATGATACTCGTTCGTGACCGGCTTCTTGGCAGTCTGGGCAGTCTGTGGTCCTACCCCTAACAAAAGAGGCGATGAAATCGCAGTGATTGCTGCAAACAGAAAAAATAAACGGTTTGTTTTCATAAGGATTTCAGAGCGTATGGGATCGGGCTTTGTTCAATACTTTATTCGGCATTTTCGCCAATCAATTTTGAATTGGTCCATACAATTCCGTGCTGAGATAACGCAGGCCGGAATCCACAATCAAGGTCGCAACGGTTGAGTTCGATTCAAGCTGCTCCGCGATGCGTAAGGCTTCATGCTGCCAATCGGATTTGCCGATTCAAGTTTCACCAACACGCGCGCGGATTTTGCCAGCACGATTTTGCGCAGCTCTAGATTGGCGTGTTGCCAATTGAACCAAGAACGCTCACACGATCCTCTAGCTCTCGGCCGATTCCGGAACGGCTCGCTCCGCCGCTTGAAAACCAATTTTGGAGTGTGTTCCGTCACAAAACGGTTTTTCAGTGGAGGCGCCACACCGGCACAGCGCCATCCGCTTTTCCACCGGAAATTTATTGCCGTCTGCGTCGATCAATTCCACTTCGCCCTTCACAATGTAAGGACCATTCTTGATTGTCTCGATTGTTACTTCAGCCATGAACGGATACTAGCCGATGTCGCGAGCAAACTCTAACGCAAGCTCTCGATTCGAATTCATCTGCGTCTCCGGCCAAACGAGTAGCCGCGATGAGTTCTTCCTCCGCCGATGCCGCGCCTGGCTGATTTAGCCGATTCAGGCTCAAAGAGAACCGTGTAAAGATAAGGAAAGTTTTCCAACTTCAGGCGCGGAATTTTTTGGCCGATGAAATGTTCGATCGCCTGCAAGGCGGCAACTTCTTCGCCGTTCATTAACGTGAACGCGTCGCCAACATTTTGAGCCCGGCCGGTCCGACCGATTCGGTGCACGTAATCCTCCGGGTGCTCGGGCACATCGTAATTGATCACATGACTTACTCCGGCGATATCCAGCCCGCGCGAGGCGATATCGGTCGCCACCATCACTTCGTATTTGCCGCTCTTGAAACCTTCCAGCGCTTCGATCCGTTCCCGTTGCGTCCGATTAGAATGCAAAACGGCGACGGAATGTCGTCCCTCTTTCAATTGATGCGCAACGCGATCGGCGTTCTGTTTGGTCCGGCAGAAAATTAGCACGCTGTCGAAGTTTGTTCGCTCGAGCAGAGCCATGAGCAAATCGAACTTCTGTTCTGCCGCTACCGGATAGACAGCATGTGTGACGGTCTCGGCCGGCGAACGGCGCGCTCCGATCTCCACTACTTCCGGATCGCGCAGCACCCACGCGGCTAAGCGTTCGATTTCCGGCGGCAATGTCGCTGAGAAAAGCAATGTTTGACGGTCCGTTGACATTTTGTCCACGATCCGGCGCACGTCCGGCAGAAATCCCATATCGAGCATCCGATCCACCTCATCCAGCACAAGAATGTTTATGTCGCGAAAATGAAGCGTTCCTTGCTCAAGATGATCGAGCAATCGCCCGGGCGTAGCCGCCAGAACATCGACACCACGCTTGAGTTCTTCCCGCTGCTTTCCGTAGCCAACGCCGCCGTGCACAACTGAGACACGCAGATCGGTAAACCGGCCATAATCACGGAAGGCTGTTTCCACCTGCGCTGCCAGCTCGCGGGTCGGTTCCAGAACGAGGCAGCGAAATTTTCCATGATGTGCCAGTAACGTCAGAATCGGCAAAGCAAATGCAGCAGTCTTTCCCGTCCCAGTCTGGGCGGTGCCAATGAGATCTTTCCCCGCCAGGATAATTGGGAAGGCGCGAAGCTGAATCGGCGTCGGCTCGGTGAATCCCATGGCCTGCACGCCCCGCACGACGTCCGCTGAAAGTTCGAAATTGTTAAATGACACGAACTGAGATTACGGTGAGAACAACAACGCGCAAAGAGTTAAGACGTTTTTCCTGCTTGGCATTCCAAGAGAAATGGAGCGCTGGATGAAGATTTTCGTTCTCGCTGATACGCATAACAAGCTGCCCAAAAAAATTCTGGATTTGGCTGCGGAGGCGAATGAGATCTGGCACCTGGGCGACGTCTGCGCGGAATGGATTTTGGACGAACTGCGATCCATTGGTCCGACCGTAACAGTGGTTCGCGGCAATTGTGACACCAACTTCGACTGGCCCTTAGTTGTCGATCTTACCCGCGGCAGAAAAAAATTCCGCCTCCAACATATCCCGCCGGAACGCCCGCCAGACGATGTCGATGTTCTTTTGCACGGCCACACTCATGTGCCGCGAAATGAAAAACGGGGGGACGTCGTGTTCTTGAATCCCGGATGCGTCACCCGGCCAAATCGCGGCGCCGCCCCAAGCGTGGCCTGGCTCGAAATTCCCGAGGGAAAACTGACCTGGCGTTTGGTTCCTTTGCGGTAGGAGCTATTTTTCTTCGCTCGATTTCCGACCAAACCAACGTCGTTTCTTAGGCTTCGGCTCTTCGAAAGAAATTTCGGGAGTTGGCTCGACCGGTTTTTCTTCCTTCGCTGTTTCCAGTTTAACCTCTTCCTGTTTTGCTTCAGGGTTCGGCTCGGACTTCGATTTTTCTTTCCGCTTCGTCGCTGCCTTTTCCTCAGCAGGTTTTTCTTCCCTGACTGCGGCCACATCGACCCATTCGATGAACGCCATCGGCGCCGAGTCGCTCTTGCGTCGACCGAGTCTGATAATGCGGGTATAACCCCCATTTCGTTCAGTCGATCTTTGGGCGATATCTTCGAATAACTTTCTGACCACATCTTTATGCCGTAGCGTGGCGAGCGCGGTTCGGCGGGCATGGAGCGATCCGCTTTTACCAAGAGTTACCATTTTCTCCGCCAATGGACTGTACAGCCTTGGCCTTGGCCAGTGTCGTTTTTATCCGCTGATGCTCGATGAGACTGCAAACCTGGTTTGCCAGGAGCGCCTTGCGATGCTCGGCGGTACGACCCAGCTTAATCGTTCTCTTCTGATGTCTCATAGATAGCGGAACAGTTTCCTCGTTTACTGATTGTTAGAAGCACCATTCCCGCTCGCCTCAACGGGCGGCAAACCAGTCGGCAGATCGATTAGTCCTGGCTCAAACTTCATGCCTAAATTCAAGCCGAGCTGCTGCAATTTGTCTTTGATTTCGTTGAGCGATTTTTTCCCGAAATTCCGATACTTGAGCATTTCACCCTCGGTTTTCTGGGCAAGCTGGCCTACGGTTGTGATGTTGGCGTTGTTCAAACAATTCGCCGCCCGGACACTCAGCTCGATCTCGTTGACGCTCATGTTGAGCAGCTTCTTAAGCTTCATGTTTTCTTCGCTCACTCCAGCCGGCGTCTGATCGAATTCGATCACCTCTTCGTTGTAATTTACGAAAACGTCGAGGTGGTGGCGCAGAATCGCCGAAGCCTGAAGCAGCGCGTCATCCGGAGTCAATCGTCCATCAGTCCAGACTTCGAGAATCAGCTTGTCATAATCGGTACGTTGCCCGACTCGAGTGTTTTCCACCGCGTACTTCACGCGAGTAACTGGCGAAAAAATTGAATCGATGGGAATGAGACCGATCGGCTGATCGGCGCGCTTGTTTTCCTCGCCGGTGGCAAAGCCGCGTCCAACTCGGACTTCCAGCTCGGCGTCGAATTTATGCTTTTTGTCGAGCGTACAAATTAGCTGCTTGGGATTGAGGACTTCATAACCCTGCACAGTCTGAATTTCTCCGGCAGTCACCTCACCTTCCTTGTTTACGTTCAGAGAGATTTTTCGAGTCTCGTGATCGTCAGCTTTAAATTTCACCTTTTTAAGGTTCAAAACGATGTCGGTGACATCCTCGACGACCCCCGGCAAAGTGGCGAACTCGTGCTGAGCCCCGGTGATTTTGACCGCGGTAATGGCTGCGCCTTCCAGCGATGACAGCAACACGCGCCGGAGTGAATTGCCGACCGTGTGTCCGTAACCGGCCTCGAATGGCTCAGCGGTAAATTTTGCGTATGTATCTGTGGCTGTCTCCTCGTCTTTGACGAGGGTTTTCGGCATCTCAAAGCGACCGTAACGAACTGGCATAATTTATTTTCGATTGTCGATATTCGATCAATACCGAAGGCTGGATGCGGCCGGTTGGATCGAAATTCTTAAATCGAAGTTCCTTTCACGCCGGGTTTCCCCTGGCGAGTGCGGTCTTACGTCAAGCGACGAAGACCCAGGGACCAACGGCAGATTTTCAAAAACTCGCGACGGAGCTTGGAATGAACATCATTCCGCAGGCTTCGCAAGAAGAGATTTACAGAAATGTCCTTCGCGTCCGTCGAATCTACCGGGAAAGACTCGAGACTATCGAACGTTCCGCTTGCGGGAGCGAAAGCGAGCGACGGCCCCACACAGAGCGAGACCGAAACCAGCAAGCGCGATTGAACTCGGTTCTGGAACAGCAGTGTTCGTTACGAACGAGAGCGTGTAAGAGAAATTCGTTCCGGTTCCGCTCAAGCTGAAGGTTGCAGGTGTTGGGTCAAATCCAGTGGCGAACAGGGTTCCCGCACCCGTAAAGGACATTGCACCGCTTTCAGTATGTCCGTTGCTGAGACTCTGAAGATTGAAGGAATAATTGTTCCCGCTGAACGAGAAGGCCCAGAGAGGGCTGACTGGTGCGCTCAAAACCACGCCTGTGCCATCACCGGTGAAGCTGAATGAAGACGCAAAAGTAGCAGGCGTTTGTGGAATACCGGAATACGTTCCAGTGCCGCTCAGGAAAACCCAACCGGAATTGAAAAAGACAGTTGTCGAACCACCGCCACTCGGTCCCGAGGCCGATGCACTGCCGAAAAAGGAAGCGGAGCCATCAATCAGAGCTGCATTCGCCTCGGAAAAAGCGGTCATTGCCAAAAGAGCTCCGAACAGCAAGGCAAGAAGACGGTGAGAAACGCTCATAAATTTGAATTCGATTTGTCCCCGAGCTTGGCAAATTGGCTGAAAAAAGACAAGATATTTCTCAAACAATTCTTCTCGCCGATTTATTCAGATTCCGGGGTTCTTCTTTTTGCGCGGAGTTTCGCCAGCTGTTCGTGACACCTTTGCACTCCCCGGATCGCCTCGGATGCGTTTGGCTTTTGGACCAGTTGAATTTACGTGTAATTCTTTGCGCATGAGGCAAGGTCGATTTTTCGGTGGATTCGTCGCTTTTGCTCTCGTACTGGCCGTGTTCCAAACGGAAGCTCAGAAGCCGGCGGTGGAGTCAAAAGTGACTCAGTCGCCGTCTCCGAGTGCCACACAGGCCTCGTTTTCTTTCGAAACGTTATCCGAGCTAAAGCGACTGCATGAAGCCGCCTCGGACAGCGATTACGCGTATCGGCACGTCGCGCATTTGACGAACAATATCGGCCCTCGCTTGAGCGGGTCGGCGCAAGCGGCACGCGCGGTCGAGTATGTGGCGGGTGAGTTGAAGGCGATTGGCTGCGATGTCCACCTTGAAAAAGTGGCCGTGCCGCATTGGACCCGCGGAGAAGAGACCGCTGCTTTGACGCAGTTTCCGGGCATGGCTGCGAACACCACTCAAAAAATTGTCCTATGCGCCCTCGGCGGAAGCGTCGCAACGCCAGCCGACGGAATCACAGCCGAAGTAATTGCCGTAAACAACTTTAACGAGCTCAAAGCGCTCCCCCGCGAGCAGACCGCCGGCAAGATCGTGCTGTTTAATTACCCGTTCGACAAACAAATGGCCGCCGAAGGCCGCGGCGGCGAGGCGTATGGCGACGCGGTGGTTTACCGCAGCGATGGTCCAAGTGCGGCAGCGCGGAAAGGCGCGGTGGCTTGTTTGATCCGTTCTGTCGGTGGCGCGGATTATCGGCTGCCACACACTGGCCAGACCAAATATGCGGATGATGCGCCGAAAATTCCAGCCGCCGCCGTGACCGCAGAAGATGCGGATTTGATTGTCGATCTTGTCCGGCAAGCATCTGTCAAAATGAAACTGATTCTGACGCCCGAGACGTTACCTGATGTGGAAAGCGCAAATGTAATCGGCGATATCAAAGGCAGCGAACATCCCGAACAAATTGTGGTCGTCTCGGGACATTTAGATTCCTGGGATTTGGGAACGGGCGCCATCGACGATGCTGCAGGCGTAGCGGTATCAATGGAAACCGCTAACCTGATTCACAAACTGCATCTGAAACCGAAGCGCACGATTCGTGTGATTGCGTGGATGAACGAAGAAAACGGATTGGCTGGTTCGAAAACTTACGCGAAGGATCACGAGAAGGAGTGGCAAAACCATTTCGCGGCGATAGAAACGGATCTTGGCGCCGGCCACCCGATCGGCTTGAACATTAAAGGCAACGCCAAAATCAAGACGATGCTAGCACCCGTGGCGGAGATTCTACGAAAATCCGGAGCTCGGATGCTCCAATTGGTCGAACATTGTGGCGCCGATATCGAGCCGATGGAAAAAGCCGGAGTACCGGCATTCAGTCCGATTCAAGACAGTCGTTTCTATTTTAACTATCACCACAGCGCTGCGGACACCCTGGACAAAGTTGTACCGCGAGAACTGGCGGAAAATTCTGCCGTTGTGGCAGTCGCAGCCTACGCATTAGCAAACATGGAGCAGCCGTTGCCGCGGTGAAACCGCGGAAGGGGTGGGATTCGAACCCACGGTGGGTTTCCCCACGCTCGATTTCGAGTCGAGTGCCTTAAACCGGACTCAGCCACCCTTCCATTGAGTTGATTCTACCTGCGCAGGATCGACATCGTAGAAGTAAGCCGACGACGGGATTCGAACCCGTGACCTACGGTTTACGAAACCGTTGCTCTACCAGCTGAGCTACGTCGGCGCGCGAGCCAGGAAGTTACACCAGCAGAAGCTTGATACAAGAGCCTCCGCGGCGACGTGCGGTAGATTTGCAACCTAACGAATCACTCCAATTTCGACTCGCCGATTTTTTGCCCAGGCGGCTTCGTTGTGTCCGGGGTCGGCCGGCATTTCCAATCCGAAGCTCACGGTTTGAATTCGGCTGCCATCCACACCTTGCGAAATCAGGGCTTCGCGCACAGCGCCAGCCCGGCGGTCGCCCAAGGCACGATTGTATTCCTCCGTCCCGCGCTCATCGGTAAATCCCGCGATGATGATATCTGACGAATTTTGCTTCATGAAATCGGCAACCGCCTGAATCTTTCCTGTTTCTGAAGCGCGCACTACCTGGCTATCGAAATCGAAATAAATCGCCTGAAGTTGTCCTCGTTCCACATTCCCTCCGTAAAACGACGTGCCTTCTCGACGCTCGGGCAATGGTGTTCCGTTGACGTAATCACCCATTGTGCTAGCGCTGCCGCCCCCTTTTTTTTGGCATCCAGTCACTCCTACCAAAGCGAGGAAAAGCAGAGGGAAAATTACGCTAAGGAATTGTCGATGCAGCGAGAGGGGTTCAGTGGTCATGCTTCGCAGAATAGCGCCTGTGATTGCTGCTGCAACCCGTCGCCCATTGAGCGCCGCGCTATTTGCTTTCGCCGGTGAAGAGGCGTTTCAGCGCGGCGCCGAAACTGCGGCCGCTTCTGATTTTTCCCGCGCGCGCCACCAGCACGCTGCAATTGGCCCGATTGAGAATCGTACGAGTCAGATCGCCCATAATGTAATGGCCGAGAAGACCGCGCACGTGGGACGTTCCCGTTACTATCAGATCATATTCGCCAGCTCGCGCTTCTTCAAAGATCTGATCCGTTACGATGCCGTGCCGGAGACGCACCTCCGCAGACACGCCGAGACGCTCGAGTTCTTTCTTCTGCTGGTGCAAATTGATTCCGAGTTCTGATTTTGAAGCGAGGAGTTGATCGACATCCTCCTCCAGATTGACAAGATCGGCGTACATGGCGGGCGGCTCGGCCATGACATGAAGGAGTGTGACCGAAGCGCGCACAGCAGCGGCAAGTTTCCCTGTGAGTTGCACAGCCTGCTCGATGAATTCCTTACCGCCGGTACAAAGCAGAAACCTGCTCAACCTGCCTGGTTCCCCCATTGCAACAAGAACCGGCGGAGTAATCGATTTGATCACGTCATACATCTTCGCCGAGCGCCAGTATTGCCCATCCATTCCGATCCAGCGCGCGCCCACCATCACTAGATCGAACTTCGCCTTCGTTGTTTGATCGACAATCTGATGGACCGGCTCGCCCGATTCAACGACGAGGTGAACTCCTATCCCTTGACCGCGCAATACTTGTTCCTCTTTCTCAAGTTTTTTGCGTAGCGGGATTTCCTCATCCGGATTTTCAGCGATGCCGAGAAGCGTGACTTGCGCATTAAGTGATGCAGCCAGCGATTCGCCGAGCCGGATGGCGCCTTGGGCGGCGGAACCTCCATCGCTGCATATCAAGATGTTCATGGGTGATTACAATTTGTGGCCGCTCATCAAAGTGTAAATGACAATGGCCGCGCCAAATAAGGGCAGCGGTACAAAGGCCAGTCGGATTTTAGGACCGGCAAAATATTGAGTAGCGATCGCTCCCATTTGCGCGCCAATCGCCGCCCCGGTGTGCATCACAAGGGCAATTAGAATGTCCACATTACCTTTGATCGCGTGACTGAATGTCCCGTAGCTGGCCGAGATCACGATCTCAAAAAGATCCGTGCCTACAGCTAAATGCGTAGGAATCCCGAGAACATAAACCATCGATGGCATCCGGATATAACCTGCACCTCCACCGAGAAATCCGCTGAACAAGCCGCCGATGAATGAAACAACCAAAATGACCCAGAGCGAAATTGATTTAATGCCCGAAGCAGGAAGCGAAATCATCGGAGAGATTTTCAAACGCTGCACGGCATCGCTCATGTGTTTAATAGCGGAATGATCTTGCCGGGCCTTGGCGCGTTTACCCTCTTGTGATTTCAGGGTCTTTTTGCTCTCCCAGACCATGAATGCCGAAATGCTCACGTAAACGACGATTGAAACGATGCTCACGACCAAGTTGATGTTGCCAGCGCGCTTTAATAATTGAATCAACTGTGCCCCACCTTCGGCTCCCGCGATGGTCCCGATGGCCATAATCAAGCCCAGCTTTAGATCGACATTCCCTAAGGCGCGATGCCGTTTCGCCGCGACCACCGATTTCCCGACAATGTGTGCAAGGTCGGTTCCGATCGCGTAATTCCAATCCAATCCCGCCAGACGCAGAGCCGGTCCCGCGATAAAGCTTCCGCCCACGCCAAAGAAGCCGCCCAAAATTCCGATGATGAATCCGACCACGATCAAATAGGTCGGACTGATGTGTGCGCCGGAGATTGGGAAAAACATGGCTTATTCCGAGCGACCGCGCAGCAATCGTAGCAAGAATGTAGTGATAATCTCCAGCGCCACCGCCTGACCGATAATGAGCAGAATGGCAACGACTGCATACGTATTCCGATGGGCAGCTTCGATTCGGTGAAGCCAGCCGCCCAACAAGTGGAGAACCAGAAAGAAATAGACAACGACAAAGACAGCGTAAACCACGAGTTCAACGGCAAAGGCGCGAATGGTTTTGACGGCTTCCTTCTTCATGACGTGCTCGGAGTTGATTCGTTCAGGTTCTCTCTGCCGGTTGCGTTGAAACTCGTCAACGCCGAAATTGATTGCGCCGCAGGCTTTTTCTCCTAAGCTTCACACTCCAATTTTTAGCCAATTTCACGATGGCTGATGCTGCAAATAAATACGCCGAAAATGTAGCGGGGAAGTTCTACGTCGATGATCAATGCATCGATTGCGATTTATGCCGCGAGACTGCCCCTGCGAATTTCAAACGCAACGACGATGGCGGGCATTCTTTCGTTTACAAGCAGCCGGAAAGCCCAGAGGAAGAAGCGCTTTGCAAGGAAGCCATGGAAGGATGTCCCGTCGAAGCCATCGGTAACGACGGCGCCTAGCTCGACCATTATCGCATATGTCCCATTCGTCTCGTGGGACTCACAATATCCCGCCTGTCGCACTCACCATCGCCGGATCGGACAGTAGCGCCGGCGCTGGTATTCAAGCCGATCTGAAAACATTCACCGCGCTGGGCGTGTATGGCCTGACTGCTATTACCTGCGTAGTCGCGGAAATCCCCGGGAAAGTCTCGCGGATCGGGTCGGTGAAGGCCGAACTTGTTCGTGACCAGATCCGAGTGTTGGCAAAAAGTTTCCCGATCGCGGCCATCAAGACCGGATTGCTGTGCTCAGCAGAAATTGTCCAGGCCGTGGCTGAAGCGATTGTCGATCTTCCACATATTCCGCTGGTGATCGATCCAGTGATGATTGCCACCAGCGGCGACCCGCTTCTTCGGCCGGCAGCGATAAAGATTTATGAGAAGAAATTGTTTCCTCGAGCAACGCTGATCACTCCAAACCTCGATGAAGCGGCACGATTGCTCGGCAGGAAAATTGAAGATCGAGAATCGATGAAAAAGGCTGCGCAAGACCTGGCCAGAAAATATCGGGTGTCGATCCTGCTTAAAGGCGGCCATTTTCCGGGAAAACGGGCGATCGATGTGCTCTATACCCATGGCAAATTGATCGAATTTGCCAGACCATTCATCCCAGGCGTGGCCACGCACGGAACAGGCTGCACATATTCCGCCGCAATTACAGCTGGCCTCGCGTCGGACTTTACCCTCGAGCAAGCAATCGCCCGTGCAAAAAAATTTGTGACATTAGCAATCGCGCGCCATTTTCGCTGGGAATCTCGTTCGGGTAAAACGCTTCAAGCACTGAAACACCTCTGAATCAGCAAAGTCCCTGGCGTGCCGGACAAAGGGTATCCGCTGCCGCGTTATCTTTTCTCCCAGCGTCTCAAATCCATCGCCTCGATCGCCGCCGCAGTCTCCGCTTGTTTCTTACTCCTTCCGCTGCCCTGACCCAACTCGATTCCCTCCCACACGACTTTGACGACGAACGTCTTTTCATGCTCGGGCCCGCTTTGGGAAACGACTTGATACTCCGGACTGCGCGGCGAGATGCTTTGTAGTAATTCCTGTAAATGCCCTTTGGGATTGATATCGACGGGTTCTTCCGCGATTTGCTCGAGGTCTGCGCGAGCCTGGTCGAGGATGAATTTCTTTGCCGTTTCCAGGTCGCTATCCAGATAAATCGCGCCGATCAATGCTTCGAATGCATCGGCCAATGTCGATGCTCGTTTCCGGCCGCCACTGGCTTCTTCGCCACGGCCCAGGAGGAGATGACTTCCCAGGTCGAGGGCAGCGGCATGCTCCTTTAGTGTATTGCGCGAAACGAGGCGCGAACGCAGTTTGGTGAGACGACCTTCCGCTTCCGCGCTGAAGTGTTGAAAGAGATACTCCGTGACCACGAGTTGGAGCACCGCATCACCGAGAAATTCCAGGCGCTGATTATCGAAATGATAACGCTGGGTTTCGTGGCCGAGGCTCGGATGAGTAAGCGCCTCCGCTAGTAAAAGCGGATTGCGAAATTTGTAACCGATACGTTCCTCGAGCGGAGTCACCGAAGCTAAAATTTACTCCACTACTGCAGGCTCCGCCAAGGACGGAAGCGCGATTGTGTGTTCGATAGCAGTGAGTATCTGTGAAACGTGCTCTTTCGATTTTTTATCGCGATCACACTTGTAACATCGACTACGGCGCTGGGCGAAATCCGCACAGCCAGTTGCGCGCGAGCGGCAAAATACGTTGAAAAGACGCGCGGCATTTCGTTTCTGGTGATGCAAAAGGGGCGCGTGATTTTCGAGCGCTACACCAATGGCGGAACGCGAAACGGGCGCTGGCCGATTTTCAGCGGAACGAAAAACTTTTGGGGAATCGCGGCGCTCTGCGCCGTGCGGGATGGCCTGATTCGGTTGGATGATCGTGTCGCCAATACGATCACAAATTGGAAAGACGACCCGCTCAAATCGCAAATCACGATTCGGCAGTTGCTGAACCAGACCGATGGAATCGAGGCGGCTTCGTTTCTTCACCGGGGCTCGATTCATGATCGTGATGCGCTTGCGATACGGCTGCCGACGCTGGCGACGCCAGGCGCTCGTTTCATCTATGGACCGAGTCATTTCCAGATTCTGGCGGAAGTACTTCGCCGACGATTGAACGGACGCACACTTTCATCCTATCTCGAACAGAATGTCACCGGTCCATTGGATCTGGGCCGGCTCGATTTGAAAAAGGATGCGAAAGGCGTTCCTCTGCTGGCCAGTGGGTTCGAACTAAGTGCGCGGGAATGGGCCCGATTAGGTGAGCTGATCCTTGGGCATGGGACTTATCATGGGAAACAAATTCTTCCGGAATCGTTGTTACGCGAGGCGTTTGCCGGGTCGAGCGCAAATCCCTCTTATGGCCTGACCTTTTGGTTGAATCGGCAAGCTCCGCATGCGCGCGAGATCGACATGGAAAAGGAGCTCGATCTGCCGTGGGAGCGTGCACATTGGATCGGCACCTGTTTCAGCAGGATTTCCCCGCCGGACATGGTCGTTGGGGTCGGCTCGGGTTATCAGCGGCTTTTTGTCATTCCGTCGATGCAGGCAATCATCGTGCGCCAGGGACAAAACGCCAAGTTTTCTGATGCGCACTTTCTCCGACTAGTGCTGGGTAGGCCTCGTTCCCATTGACTTCGCCGAATCTTTCCTGAACCGTTGTCGATCTTATGAATAAATTTGCCATCGGATGTGGTGGACTGATCGTGATCTTGCTTGTTGTGGGGCTCATCATCGCCCTTTTTTTCTGGGGCACTTATAATCGGCTCGTCGGTCTACAGCAGGCTGTCGATACGCAATGGGCCCAGGTCCAGACTGTTTATCAACGGCGTGCAGACCTGATTCCAAATCTGGTTAGCACGGTGGCGGGTGCGGCTAATTTTGAAAAATCGACCTTAACGGAAGTGACCAACGCCCGTGCCAGTGTCGGCCGTGTTCAGCTCGATCCAAACAAGGCACCAACGGATGCGGCGCAATTGCAACAGTTTCAAGCAGCTCAGGGCCAACTGACGAATGCTTTGTCCCGGCTTTTGGTAGTGGCGGAGAATTATCCGCAATTGCGAGCCACTCGAAATTTTGAAGAATTGCAGGCGCAGCTGGAAGGTACAGGAGAATCGGATTTCCGTGGAGCGAAACAACTTCAACCGCGCGGTTCAGAATTATAATGTGGCCGTGCGCACCTTCCCGACGAACATGATCGCGGGAATGTTTGGCTTTTCGCAGCGGCCATTTTTCGCAGCCCAGCCTGGAGCTGAGAAAGCGCCTGCTGTGAATTTCAATTTTGGCTCGCCCGCGCCGGCCGCAACTGCGACGCCGTGAGTGCGATTGCACCTCGGGTGCGCGATGTAGCTCTCTTCAGCGCGCTCGCGTTCTGTGCGATTACTGTTCAGGCGACGCAAGTCATCCCGCCGAAGCCGGAACGTTATTTCAACGACTACGCGGGGGTCGTAAGCCAATCTGCGGCGCTGCGTTTTAACGAACGACTCGCCCAGTTTGAGCGAGAGACGTCTACTCAGGTCGTGGTCGCGATTTATCCGAAAATGCAGAGCGATTCCGATATCGCAGATTACACGCGACGCGTGGCCCAGACATGGGGAGTTGGCCAGAAAGCGCGGCGCAATGGCGTTGTGCTCTTCATTTTCATTCAGGACCGAAAAATGTTCATCCAAGTCGGCTACGGTTTGGAAGGTGCACTACCGGACATCACCGCTTTCGACATTACCGAATACCGAATCAAACCGGAGTTTCGGGCGGGCAACTATGAAGCTGGGCTAGGTGCAGGAATTGATTCAATTCTGAAAGCAATTCGAGGCGAGTACAAGGGAAGCGGCAAAACAGTTCAAGAACGCCGTGGAAACGCCAAAGGATCGGGCGGCCTAATCTTTTTTGTCGCGTTCGTATTTGTGCTGATTTTCGTTTCGAGAATCATGCGTCGCTTCGGCGGCTATGGTTATTCTTCCCGCAGAGGTGGACCTATCTTCGTGCCGATGGGTCGCGGCGGTTGGTCATCCGGGGGCGGTGGTGGTGGTTTTAGCGGGTTTAGTGGGGGCGGCGGTAGTTTCGGCGGAGGCGGAGCGGGCTCAGGATGGTGACGAAATGCGAACGAAGGAATTTTTGAGTAAGCTCGAGCATGACCGAATTGTTGCGGCAATTCGGGAGGCCGAATCAAAAAGTTCCGGCCAGATTCGGGTGTTCGTTCAGCGGGGTAAATTGGATGTCGATCCTCTGCCGGTGGCCGAGCAGCGGTTTCACCGCCTCGGTATGCACAAGACACGAGAGCGCAACGCAGTACTAGTTTTCGTTGTGCCGCGGGCGCGTAAGTTTGCAGTTGTAGGCGACCGGGCAATTCACGAGAAATGCGGCGAACCTTTCTGGCGGGAGGTCGCGGACAATATGCGCGACGGGTTCAAAGCCGAGAAATTCACGGACGCCCTTATCAACGCAATCGTGGGAATCGGAAATGTGCTGGCAGCGCATTTCCCGCGAAGATCGACATCGTCAAACGAACTACCGGACGAGATCGTCGAGGAATAAAGCGTCGCTTTCGGAGGGCCGATTTAGTGCCCGCTGGAAATTAGAAATCGCAGTTTGGGAGCGAATTTCGGGTCGACTGGCATGCAGGGGCATATTTCTAGCTTTTACAGCGCGGCGTGCTGGAACACACCCTGTCCGAACAAGAACATAGCCAGATCGTCCAGACGATCGAGATGTTTGAGACCATCACTCAAACACAGCCCGACGACTATCAATCGCTGGAAATTCTGAAGGAAGCCTATCGCAAACTCGGTAGAGACGCGGATTCTTTGCGGACATCGCGGCGATTGGCCGAAGCATATTTCAATGCGGGTTCCTATACGCTGGCGATGCAGGAATGCGAGGTCGTTTTGGTCAAGGAACCAAATGCTCCGGACATTCTGGCGATGCTGGGAGAAATCGAGACGCGCTTGCAAGCCACAGGCGCGGCCATTGTGAAAGGCGAGGGCGGCAATGGAACCGATGAAACCCATCAGGGTGCATTGATCGACATTAGGGGCGCACATGTCGGCAAGGTAACCAATCTACATGAACGCGGGACGGACCAACTGGCCAAATTCCTGATCGTTCAGCAACTGTTTCCCGAAGAAGAGGTAAAGCCTGCGCTGGCCGAAGTAGAACAGGTCAACAAAGCTCTGAGCGGCCAGGCTGTTGCCGCCTCTCTGTTGGAGCATCTCTGCAAAACGAACGTAGATAAAGTGGACAAGGTCCTCTCCGCTTTGATTGATCGGACCAAATTCGCCTACGTTCCATTAGAGTACTATGATGTGGACCGGCAGATCGCACCGATGTTGCCGGAAAATCTGACCCTTGGCCGCCGATTCGTTCCATTCGATCTGGTCAGTCGCACAATGATGGTGGCCTGTTGCAATCCGTTTGATGCCGCCGGGCGTGATGCTGTCCAGCAATCGGTCGATTATAGCGTCGCGTGGTATCTGGCCCGTCCCACAGCGCTCGCGAAGGCATTGCAATCCATTTACCGGCTCGACGCGCGAGTATCATGAAAAGCAAATCCTTCGGAGAACGCATTGCCGACGTCCTGATCGAGGACGGTTTGCTTCTGCCTAACCAGTTACGGGAAGCGGTGGACATTCAGAAGACCGAAGGTGGACGGCTGCTGAAGATTTTGACCCAACGGCAATTCGTCACCGAACAGGACATGGCCTTCAGCATGGGTCGATGCCTGAACACGCCAGCAATAAATTTGACCAAGGTACGTGTCCCGGAAGAAATCATGGCGCTCGTGCCGCGCGACATGGCCAAGGCCAATAAGCTCGTACCGATTGCCCGATTGAACGGAAAGCTGTTCGTAGCCATGGCCGATCCGACCAACGTCCTGGCCGTCGATGACTTAAAGCGGCGGGTCCAGCTCGAAATCGTCCCCATGATCGCCACGGAAAAAGCGGTCGTGGAAACGCTGAGTGGCATTCACGGCGGCGCGAACATGAGCCAGGTGCTCAAACAGGTCTCTGAGGAAGCGGTTCAGGCCAGCGATGTCGAGGTCCAGGCTGCGAAACGCGAAGAGATAGACCTCGATCGTCTGGCATCCGACAGCGAAGACGCGCCGGTCATCAAAATCGTCAATCTGATTTTGGCCCAGGCGGTGAAGGAAAAGGCTTCGGATATTCACATCGAGCCTTTTCATACATCGCTCAAGTTACGCTACCGCATCGATGGCGAACTGGTGGCAGCAGAATCGCCGCCGAAAGCGTTGCAATTAGCGATCACTTCACGCATCAAGATTCTCGCAGGACTCAACATTGCTGAGCGTCGGCTTCCCCAAGACGGCCGGTTCCGCATTCGCGTGATGGGTAAGGACGTTGACTTGCGTATTTCCATTCTGCCCACCGCTCACGGTGAGAAAATTGTTATTCGTATTCTCGATAAGAGTTCTCTGACCGGGGGGATTGATCAACTTGGCATGGATCAAGATACTCTGGATAAATTCCGCAAGGCAATCGATGCGCCACACGGCATGATTCTGGTGACGGGTCCGACTGGCTCCGGAAAAACCACGACGCTGTATTCCGTCCTGCATGAATTAAATAATCCCGAATACAACATCGTTACTGTCGAAGATCCGATTGAGTACGAGCTGATGGGAGTAAACCAGGTGGCGGTGCGTAGCGATATCGGGCTCGATTTTTCCTCTGCCTTACGCTCGATCCTCCGGCAGGACCCCGACATTGTGATGGTCGGCGAGATTCGTGACAACGAGACAGCCGATATCGCAGTAAAGGCGGCACTTACCGGGCACCAGGTATTAAGCACGCTGCATACGAACGATGCGGCCGGCGCCATCACTCGTCTGGACGATATGGGAATCGAGCCATTCCTGATCTCCAGCTCGATCCTGATGGCCTGCGCTCAACGTCTGATTCGACGGATTTGCAGCAATTGCCAGGACGAAGTTATTCCCGAGCCGGAATTTCTCGAAAAACTCGGTCTGCAGGATCGAGAAGGCACGGTTTTCTATCATGGGACCGGATGTGATCGTTGCAAAGGACGCGGGTATCTGGGTCGCGTAGCGATCATTGAAGCTTTACCAGTGACCGAGACAATCCGGCGGCTCGTCATCAAGCGCGCATCGGCAGCGGTGATCAAAAATCAGGCGATGACCGAAGGAATGAAAACGCTGCGGATGGTGGGTATTGAAAAGGCCCTCGATGGAATCACAACGCTGGAAGAAGTCTGGCGAGTAACGGCGGAGGACCATTAAGCGATGACCATTCCGATTGTCGATCTTATCGCAAAAGCAAAGACGCGATTGCTGGACCTGGTCGCAGCCAAAGCCCCGCCGCCCTCCGCTCCCGTTATCCCTGTTCAAAAACCAAACGACCAACGTCTGAGCAAAACGGTAATGCCAAACGCGGCACGCGCGCGCGCGCAGGTCGATCCTTTTCAGGCTGCAGCCGGCTCAGTTAGCAAATCTGTGGCAATGCCATCGTTGGCTGTTCCTAATGATCCGACGCCAAAAACCCAGCCGATAAAAGTGATCACCGCCGATCCGGTCGCGGAACGCACAATCTCTTTGCAGCTCTCAGAAATCATCGACGGCCTGCCCAACGAATCGATAAAACCTGCTGATGCCTTCGACTCGAATCGGGCCATTATCCTTAAGGCGTCGGATCTCGAGAGAGGAATGGCGAACGGAAAGCCAACTGTTTCTTTGACCAGTATCTATCAACAGGCCCCGGAAATTTTCTCAACTGCCATTCAGCCGGACGATCACACCCCAATACCATTGCCCTTCGGCAAAGTGCTTGAGGAATTCAACCGGCTACAGGTTCGGCCCGACCAGGAACATGATGCCGATGTGCCGCAACTGGAGACTCCTTTTCTAAAAGTCACATTAGAAGACACGAAACGGTTCGGAACAGAGATGGAAGCCCTGCGAACGTCGCAGCTCCCTCCGGTCAAGATAGAACCGGCTACAGCCAAGACCATTGCCGATGCCGAGCCGGAACCAGTCGCCAAGTCGTAGCCGCACCCCGGCCAAAGATACCATTGCGCGATTTGGAGATGCTGAGTTCGACTATCGAATCTGCCGCGCCGCCAGCCTCTTCGAGGAAAGGAACTGAAAATCAGGTTAGGCGAACTCCAGCCCGGAAAAAAATTCCATTCCACCTTCCACCGAACGGAACGGGTGCCTCCGCCTCTGAGAGAGTTCCAGCCTCAAGCGGAGCGCCCGTTCCAACTATTCCCGATATTTCAGCATCGACAAGTCCCAAAGGAACAGAATTGCCTCCAGTTACTGCGGAGGTGCAGACCGGCAAAGAGACAGAAGTAGAATCAGAGAAAATCGAGTCCGAAGTCAGCACTTCCAGCCCGTCTCCGGGTGTACCCCCATCGCCTGCACGCGCTCCATTCAAATTCAATGCTCCCAGCCACGATATTCGCCCGAAGCTTACTCTGGTCCCAGGCGTCGAACCGAAAGAACTGCCAGACTCTGTCGAACCATTGGAGATCCCCGAGCCTGTCTTCAGTAAACAAAGTTCAAAGAGCGCAAGTGAGGACGAACCAAAGATCGTCCTCCCGCTTCAGATGGTTCTGAGTCAGGTGCCCGCATTTCAATTGAACGGCAGCCCCATGCTTGTGCCGGAAGATGTCCGGATTGCGTTTCCGCTGAAATTGATCGAGCCGCAGCTGGCGAGCGGGCGAGTGATGATTCCCCCAAAGGTTTTTCAACGCGCCATTCCAGAGCTTCATCGCGATCTTTTTCTCATCGATCCTAACGAGACTGCCGTGGCCTTACCGTTGCAGGAGATCGTAAAACGTTTGCCGTCAACGGCCCTGCGAATGCGCGACGACCAGGAAGAGCTGCTGCTCAAAGAGAAATTTAGTACGCCATTTTCGATCCAAGCCGATGAAGACGCCAAACGCTTCAATGCCATGGCCAAGGCAGTAGAAGAAACGGCAATCACGGCACAAGAGAAACCTTCCAAGCAAAAAAGCGTGATCGAAACGAAGAGTCCTGAGGCGCCAACGCCCAAAGCGGAAAAAAAATTGAAGACCAGTCCGCCGCGGCCGATTCAGGCCAATGCCGATGAAGGCCAATCCGAGTCGGCACAACTGAATGCAAAAAAAGCTGCCGCCAAAGCAAGAGAGCTGCCCGGAGTTGCCGGATGCACGATCAATTTTGCCGATGGATTAGGACTGGCCGGCGATATCGGGGCCGAGCTTGCCACCGAAGGTATCAGCGCAGTCGTCGGCTCGCTCTTGGGGAGGATCGACATTTACGTAAGTGACAGCAACCTCGGTCAACTTATGGCCATGACGCTGCATTGCGCAGATCAGGCCCTCACGTTTTTCCGGCACGGCAACATCTGCCTTACTGCGCTTCATTTGAATGGCGAAGATCTCACCCGCGAAACACGCGCCCAACTTTCCCAATTAACGCAGGAACTTTCACAGACCTATGCGCAAGCGGAGCTTTCTCATGTCGATCATTAATTACGCCAGCCGCGAGATCCAGTTTAAGATCGTTTATTACGGCCCAGCCTTGTGCGGCAAGACAACGAATCTCGGCTATATCCATCAACGGATCAGTCCAAAAAATCGTGGCGAACTCGTCTCTCTGGCCACTGCAGCCGATCGGACTCTGTTCTTCGATTTTCTGCCGCTAAACGCTGTAGTGATCAAAGGGTTCGTTACGAAGTTCCAACTCTACACTGTCCCCGGTCAGGTCATCTACAACGCCACCCGTCAACTCGTTTTGCGCAGCACCGATGGGATTGTATTCGTGGCCGATTCGCAATGGGAAAAAATGGAGGAGAACGTCGAGAGCTTCAAGAATCTGGCCGACAATCTCGCGCTTCAAAACGTGTCGATCGACGACGTGCCATTGGTATTGGAGTACAACAAGCGCGATCTGCCGAATATCGCGCCGGTTAACTATCTTGAGTACACGCTCAATAATCGGAAAAAGCGTTTACAAAGCTTCGAAGTGATCTCGAGCACCGGTCAGAACGTTTTCGCAGCGCTCAACGCTGTTTCGCAAATTCTCCTTCACAAATTCAGCAAGCAAAACGAGCTGCCGAACACGCCGCCGCCCGCGGTGGCCATCCCGATGGAGCCGCCTTCGGTTACCAAACAAGAACGCACTCCGGCATGAACTCAATTCCCGTCCTGACCATCGAAGACGTCGCCACGCTGGACAGTCTGCTGGGCGATTTTTTGCAGAAAGCCGAAGCGCGACTAACGATCGTGATCGATCGTGGTGGAAATGTGATCTCGCAGTTCGGAGATGTAAACGCGACCGATGTCACGATAATGGCAGCGCTGGCTGCCGGCGCTTTTGCGGCCACTCGCGAGCTGGCTCGCCGAATCGGCGAGGTTGAGTTCACTGCACTTTTTCATCAAGGCAACGGCAATCATATGTTCATGAACTCTGTCGATGACGAGACAATCATGATTACCGTTTTTAGCTCACGGACCACGCTGGGGTTGGTTCGCTTTTATTCTGGACAAACTGCGCAAAAAGTCGGCGCGCTCATGAAGACGCTGCACGAAAATGTGAGAGTTCCCCAGTTTACGGCCGCCGATATCCTTACGACTCCCGCCTTTGTGGATCCATAGGATCGACAGAAAGCAATGTGCCCCGGCGGTAGGTCCGCCCGGTGGGCATGCGAAAATGTCAATCTTTTTGGCGCGCAAGGATCTGGCGATCACAGCTTTGCCCCGGCGCGCACAAGAGTGCTTTCTGTCGATTCTGAATAGGGGCAGATAAGCCAGTTGGTCATCGTTGTCGATTCGACAGGGGACCAGCCCATTCTGCAACGGATCGCTGATAGGCAAGATCGACAAAAGCAGTGCGCCCCGGCGACTGGCCGGGGCGCACGCAATACTTTCTTCTTTGTTCCTGCCCGGTTAAGGCAGGTTCTGTTTGATGATTGTTACGTCGGTCGAGTTGATCCCGCCGCTCGCATTCACGTCCGAGCGGAAGTTTGCGCTGGTGACCGCTTGGCCGATGCGGCCCTTGGTTTGGGCGATGTCTGCCGAGCTGACGTTGCCGCTGCCGTTCGTATCAGCCACAATGATGGTCATCGGAATCACGACGTTCACCGCAGGCTGATCTGCAGCCGCGTTCACCCCATTGAGTTGGACCATGATCGTTTGATCATCGGCAATATTCGTCAGAGGAATCGTCACGATTGCGCCGCTAACGGTGACATTATTGCCACCCATGCAAGTACCACCACTACCCACACAGCCCGTGCCCGATGTCACTTGCGCCTGTGGACTACCGGTGACAGCCACGTTGCCGGCGAAGGTCACGACCATCGTGTAATCATTCGTCGCCGAGTTCTTGCGGCATTCGATTCCCGGTGTGCCGGTCAGCGGCAGGTTAATGTCGAAGTCGCCCGCACCGGTATGCGTCTTACGCGAAACGGCACCTAGCACAGTGGTCGCCTCGCAGCTTTGCAGGATGTAGCTTTGCCCGCCAGTGGCCGCCGCACCCGAGCCGTTGCAGAAGTACTGATCAAAGACAGTGTCTTTCTGCACGCCCGCTGTGGCGCTGGCGTTGCCCTGCGACACTGTGCCGTAAATCACATCGAAGCGAGCCTGGCCTTCATAGAGCCGCAACTCGTGATTAGTGCTGCCGCCACCGCTGAAGTAGGTGGCTCGCCATTCGATATTGAAGATACGATTTGGTGCACTACCCGACACCGACGTGAAGATGCCGGATCCAGCGGTATCCGTGCGCAGGTCATCCCAGTATGGGAAGATCGCGTAGTTGTGGCTGGCCCACGGCAAGCACACGTTTGAGAACGCCGAGTCTGTGGTTGTGAATTGGGCATTCCCGTTCGATGACAGGTTCACCGCGTTATATACCTGCCCATACAATGTGTATGCGAACGGCAGTGCAACGGTCGTCACCCCATCGTCAATGTGATTGCCGATGTCGGTTGTGCCCGGGACGATACTGCCGCCGATTTGGCTGATCGTGTAGTGATCCTGAGGCGGGCAACCCGCGACGTTATAAGTGCCGGAGAAGGCCGCATTAGCATTGCATCCATTCGCAGTGATCGACCCAGCTCCAATGCTCGCGTCGAGCGTCCCGCCGAAGTTCATGTGCAACGTGAACCGAACGGTCATGTTTCCGTTGATCAAGCTGACAGCCGTCACGCTCGGACCACTGTTGCCGCTTACCATCAGATCAGTCGTTTGCACTGATGCTGGATCAACGGCCTGATTGAAGTTCACGTCAAACGTGTAATTTCCCGGGGCCGGCGGTGTGAAGGTGCCACCAACAGGCGGGTTCGTCGAAGTGATCTGTAGCGCTGTCGCGGCATAACAGAACGAGCACGAGAACTCGAAGTTCGGCATGCCGTCAGAAATGCGGAGAAACGCACCCGCGGCAATATGCATCGCGTTGGAACCCAAAACTACCGGCGAGCTGTTGAAGTGGAACCGGATCAGCGTGTTGCCGTTCATCAACGTAAACGAGTTCGCTGGAATTCCGTTCACCGTGAAATCGCTCGCCTGAACGGTCGCAGGATCAACCGCATCGCTCAGATTGATATCAAAGTCAGTCAGCTGAGTGTTGACGAGACTGTCGCACGCGGGAACACTCGTAGTCACCGCAAAACCAACCAATTCTCTATCGGTGAAGACGTCCTGCTGAGATGCGCCCCCGATCGCCACGCGCCCGTCTGTCCAGGAGGTCGTATGTTTAAGGGTGATCGCCGAGCCGTAGTCGTAATCGCCGGCATAGGTCGGCTGAATATTACCATCGGATTGTCCAGGTTCGGGACTAGATGCGTCCGATAACGCCATATCAGGCTGCCAGGTCAATCCATTGTCGTTGGATTTACGCGACCACATTCTGTAACACGGAGTCGCGGCGTTGCCTTTAAGGCAGCTCGCGAACTCGCGACCGTCATACCAAGTTGCCAGGAGCGTGCCACTCGGGCTCACCGAAATGTTAGCCTGCCATTGCGGGCGGGTCGTTGAATCGCTGTTCAACTTAAATGGCGCGCCGAAGGTCACGCCGCCATCCGACGAACGAATGTAATAAACATCGCCCGCATCAGCGCCGGTTCCGTGTTGGGAATAGACCAACGAAACGACGTTATTGAACGCGGCAGGCTCACCCCAGCCTTCATGCCGCCAAAATGCACCGCTATCATTAAACATGCAGGCGAAATAGCCCGAAGCTGTCACGCCCGGTCCCGGGAATGCGGGGCCGGTGTAGGTATTCGTCCAGGTATTACCACCGTCCGTCGATTTGTACATTTTGTTGATGTCGTTATGGGGGAATCCACCGCCGCCTTCATCCATACCTGCGATGTAAATGGTACCATTGCCTGACAGGTCGCCGGTAATCTGAGTATCGCGGATGAACGTGGCCGTGTTGCTCACTACGATCGGGCTGTGCCATGTGGCACCGTTATCACTGGAATAGGTGACCTCTAGAGCACCGCTGCCGATGTTGAAATCATTCCAGGACATGTACATCCGCCCATAGAATGGAGAAGACGGGTTATTGTCAGCCCAGCCAGACTCTCGGTCATCCCCACTGCCGCTGTGCGCGCAGAAATGGGTCCAGCCATTTGGATTGTCTGGGGTGCTGGACTTGTACCCGCCCATACCGCCGCCGCCGCAGGCGCCGTCGATCCAAATTGTGAACCAGGTGCCGCTCGGCTTGTTGTAAAGAGCGACAGGATCACCAGAGGTACCGGCAAAGGGGCTGCAACCGCTGCCGTTCGTAACGCGGGTAAAGGTGGTGCCGCCGTCAGTAGAAACCGACAGGGCGGAGAAGTTGCTGCTCGCGGCGCAGCGTGAGTCATTGTAGGCGACGACTACCTGATTAGGATTATCCGGGTTCGCGGCAGTATATGATTCCGACTGAATGACGTGGGGAGACGTCTCGGTGCCAGTGACAACATCGACATCAGCTGCGCCATAGGCCTGAGGAGACGGCGCAATCGGTCTCAATATTTTTTCTATAAAACGGCCGACCGGACCCAGGGTCGAAGTAGCAGTGGTTCCGACATTCGGCGATTCACCGCAAGCCATCATGATGGCTCCAGCCCGAAAGTTTTCCTGCTTGTCGATTCCCTTCTGATGGATGGTGGCGCAGTCAAACCCGATGGGCACAAGCGGGTTATCGGATTGGGTAATGATCTTATGCTTGCCCAGCGCTTGGACTATGTTGCCGGCGGTTGCGGAGAAGACCCCAAGACTGGCCAGCGCCACGAAGGCGGCGACGAAGATAATGCATAGTCCAATGAGGACACGCAGATTAAAAAACGCAAATTGCGAGGCGGATTTTCTTTTCATGATTGGTTATGATGTGGATAGAGTTTGAGTGAGACGCATTGTTCTAGATGAAACGCCCCGCATGCGTCAATCAAATTTTTCTGTTTTGATGATATTTCCCTGGCGCTTTTTCCATCGTGTCGATTCGGCTCCCCAAAAATTCTTTGTCGCGTAGGTCGAGGCAACCGACAAGAGAACCAAATGAGAGTGCAAACGACGCCGCGCGGTAACAGTTTCGTTACTATTTTGCCGCGCAGTTGCAGAGATTTGGAGTACGAGCGGTGTGCCCCAAGTCACTTCGCGCCGGCGCGAACCGCTTTGAACGTGCCGTGTCTCGACGGACGATCTCCGACGAGCGGAGAGAATTCCGCGTCACCCGTAATCACGTCCGGCGTTTGAAATTTTCCCTTAAACAAGAAGTTTCCCGCTTCGCGCCCGACATTGCCCAGCGGAAATTCAATTGCGCCGGAAAACGTCATGACATCTCCTTCGCCTCGGCTCCATTTTGCTTCTGATAATTTGTCCGCTCCCCAGAAATGCGCTTTGGGATCGAGTACTTGGAAAGAACCTGTTCCATTTTCTTGCGCTTGAAAGCGCAGTGTCTTCGGAAGTGGAAGACCTGCGCCGCCAGTTTCTGAAAAGGTCATCTCGATTTTCCAAGTACCCACCAAACTGGGCGACTCCGATTGCGAAGAGGCAAGCGCGGACATGCCACCAAGTAAGATCATCATCGATGCCGCGCAAAACATCCTGATTTTCTCATTGGTCACGCAACATCATATCACGTTGATGAGACTGCGCGACTCGGCACTTGCAGGTCCATCTGTCGATGGGCACATCGACAAAAGCAATGTGCCCCGGCGGTAGTTCCCGCCGGGGCACACCCAAACTTCACTCTGACTTAGTGCGATTTGATGACGCTGACATCGCTCGAGTTGATCGCGCCGTTGGCATTCACATCGGAGCGGAACGTCGTCGCATTAACCGACCCACTGATACGGCTCTTGGTCTGCGCGATATCAGAGGAGTTAACGTTGCCGTCCCCAGTCGTGTCACCCACACGTATTCTCATCGGAATGACGACATCCGCGGCAGGTACGTCCGCGGCCGAGTTTACTCCATTGAGCCGCACCATGATCGTCTGGTTGTCCGTAACATTGGTCAACGGGATGGTTACTACCGCCCCGCTCACGGTGACATTATTGCCAACCATGCAAGTACCACCGCTACCCACACAGCCCGTCCCCGATATCACTTCAGCCTGCGGACTGCCGGTCACGGCAACGTTGCCGGTGAAGGTGACCACGATTGTGTAGTCGTTACTGGCGCCCACGCCGCACGCCATACACCGATCTTCAATCCCGGGGTTGCCGGTCAGCGGCAGGTTGATGTCAAACGGCCCTACGCCAGTGTGTGTTTTGCGCGAAACGGCGCTACTTACTGTTGGGGCGCATGGTGGTAGCGTATAGCTTTGGCCACCGGTCGACATACCGCCTGTGCCGTTGCAGAAGTATTGTGTATAGCTCACGTCATCCTTCTTGTACTCCGCCTGTCGCGCTGGCCGTCCCCTGATCCACAGTACCGTAGATCACGTCGAAGCGAGTCTGCCCCTCATACAGCCGTAGCTCGTAGTTGGCACTGCCGGCACCGCTGAAGTAAGTCGCGCGCCATTCGATGTTGAAAATACGATTGGGTGCAGTTCCCGATACCGACGTGAAGATGCCCGAGCCTGCCGTATCCGTGCGCTGGTCATCCCAATATGGGAAGACCGTGTAGTCATGGCTGCCCCAAGGTAAGCACACGTTTGAAAACGCCGCGTCCGCAGTCGTAAACTGAGCATTTCCGTTCGAGGAGACTGTGATGCTGTTGAACGACTGATCGTAAAGCGTGTAGCTGAATGGCAGAGCAACAACCGTCGTCTGGTCATCACCGTGATTGCCCGTGTCAGTCGTTCCGGGCACGATACTTCCACCGATCTGTGTGACGGTGTAGCCGGGACACGGTGTCGGAGTCGGAGTGGGCGTGCAGGTAACGTTGAGCGTCTCAGCGCTCGCTACTGTGGTCGATCCGTTGTAGCCGCCAGCCGCGAGTAGCTTGTTACCGATGTTCGTGCCGCCTGGGAATGACCGGATGGATGTCATGTTGGGCCCGGGAAGCCAGGCATCCGCCGTTGGATTATAGGCCAACTGTACTGTTGGTCGTCGAAGGAATCTCGATCTTCCCGGCCTTCACTTCCGGTCTGCCAAATGCAGCGTTTGTCGAAGGCGCTCCCGGCGCGACAAATGGATTGCCACCGCCAAATGCGAATAACAAGTTCATCGCCACGCCACTTCCAGGCACGTTGTTGTTCGTGCCGGGCTCGTTCGCCTTTTGCGTGTAAGTAAGTGCAGTGGGGTTGAAGTCGTAGGTAAGATTGATAACCGTATTAGCAGCGTCGCGCCCACCGGCTGTATAAATATGATTATTAATCACGCCGAAGGCCATGCCACCCGCTGGATGCGGATATGCCACTGTGCCGGTGAGATCGGTCCAGGTGTTCGCCACCGGGTCGTATCGCCATGTGTTTGGCTGGGCACTAGTGACGTCGCCGGTGTTGTAACCGCTCAAGACGTAGATCTTGCCATCGGCAGGAATATAGCCGCCAGCCATGAAGCTGTGTACATCCGGCATCGGTGCGCCGTCGGCGAGCCACGTACCTGACGCGATGTCGAAGATACGGGTGTTATTATAGTTAGTACCGCTGACCGCGTCTTCACCGCCGAAGACATAAATTCTATTCGTCGTCGGATAATAGACGGCCAAACCCTCAATAAACCCGGCGCCGGCATATGATGGGAGCGCTGTCCACGTGTTCGCACCCGGGTCATAACGATAGAGCGAGTTCAAGCTCTGACCGCTGCTGAAGGAATAGCCACCGGCCACGTATGCGTATGTGCCGTTCGATGCTGTGGAACCACCATAGAAATCGAGCGGCATGTTGGCCGCAGCCTGCCACGCCAGATTGCACGGCCCGCCCGCTGGGAATTGGAATTTGCCCACGCGCGTGGACCAATTGAAGCTGCTGTTCGTGGCATAGTATTCGTTAGTGTGCCAGAAACTGATCCCATCAGATGAATCGACAGTCGTCATGCTGTAATCGCCCCAGCGAGTCGGGGAAGTCTGGCTCCCGGCTCCGGTAAACATGGTCGCTTCGCCCTGGCCGAGATTGTTGGCTGGATCGCCAGCTAGCCGCCCGGCATATCGCATCCCTGGATTCAGGGTACTGCTGGAGGCAGAGTACCCGATCGCCACGTTGCCGCTTTGATCCGCAGCTATGCTCGGCATGAAACGCCATACCCCGTCGTTGCCATTGGTCCAATCTTGCTGCTGCGCAGCGCTGGCAGGAAAAGTGCCGCCGGTGACAATGAACTGATACCAGCGAACGGCGGTTGGACCGTTCGGGAAATTCGGCAGGATCGTCTGATCCGCCCAGAGCGATTCGGTTCCGCCGATATTCTGATAAACGAGCGGGGTCATGATCTTGTCGCCAAGCGTGTCCAACTTCGTGGCCGTTCCCGTCTGTGGCACAATCGCAAACCCAGCTGCATTGGTGAACGCGTCCACGAACGGGTTGACGCTGATCACCGCATTCGGAGTATGGTTCGCGCCCACGCCGAGTGTCGAATTTCCGGGAATAGCAAAATCGACATGGAACTTCCAACCTTTGACCTGAGTCAAACTGACGTTTTCAGTGCCCGGACTATCGACGGCCAGAAGCATTTCGTCTCTTCCCGCGGGCGGTGCGTTCCCAGTGCGGAAATTCGCCGCGACCAGGCTATAGGTATCGCCTAAGCTGGCCAAAGGAATCGTAAAAGCGATGGCATTGGCGGGGCCGCCCGTAAGCATCGATGTCCGGTTGAGCGCAAACGCGCGCACGCCGTTAAACGTGGTGGGGTTGGCAAATAAATTGACGGTGAAGAAATAGGCGTTCTGCGTGCCGCCGTCGTTCCACATAGCGAACTTCGGATAATCACCTAATAGATTGGGATTAGCGGGATCGATCTGAATGGCATAAAGATACCAGCCCCCTGCAACAGGGTCGCCAGTCTGCGACACACCAATACACTGGTAGAATGAACTGCCCGGGAACGACGGAAACGCAAAGTCGCTAATCACCCAACGATTGGCCTGATGATCGTAGAAGACAAACGGATCTCCATCATTCGCGTTCGCGCACGGGGTGCCCGTCAGACTCGCAAAGAATGAATTATATGTCGTTGGGCCCGCCAGGGTGTTGCCGCTCTTGTCGAAAATTTTAAACGCAACGTTCACAGCCTGAATGTAATGGTTAGGGCCAACGTCGCCGTTGGTATCAGGCGGGGCGCAATTACATCCGCTGTTTACCCTCGCAATGCCGTCAAATGTGAGCAACGGCGCCGGCATGTTCGGTTCCGGACGCAGAGCGTTGTCGATCAATGCCTGGACGTGTGGGTACTCCTGGGTGCGAGCTCCTGTCCCGCGTCCATGCGGGTACCGGGTCAGGGCTTGCTCTTCAAATTCCGGCTTCGGCGCAACGAACGGCAAATAGCGCAGGTCCTGGTTCAGACGAACCGGGCCGATCATTTGGACGACATCTGGCGCGGCAGCAACAGCTGGCGCTGGACCGCGTGTCTGGGTTCTGGGTTGAGCGGAATACACGCCGATCGCCACAAAGATGCCGGTTAGGCAAAGAAGTGAGCCGACCAAGATGCGTGCATTAAAAAATGCGGATTGGGACGTGGATTTTCTTTTCATGGGATGTAGTTAACTGCGGATTTAGTTGTCGATGCTCGGCCCTTTCTGCTCTTGCGGGACGCGGCAAAAATGCCTTTTTCGCCAGAAGTCTCGGCAAGCCGCATGAAAGGCGGCACGGACTGGCAGGTTATTTGTAGCCGCGGTAAAAAGTCAATCTTTTTTTGAAACCGAGCAGCTTCTTGAAGTTGGAATCCGACGCAGATTGATGCTCTGGAAATCAGCCTTCGAAAGCTTTTGCCACCAGAGTGGCATTGTGCCCGCCAAAACCAAACGCATTATTTAACACAACGCGGACCCTTTTTTCCCGGGCGACCATTGGCGTATAGTTGAGGTCACACAATTCGTCGGGATGCTCGAGATTAATCGTCGGCGGGACCACCGAATCACGAATGCTGAGGGCGCACGCAGCCATTTCCACGGCACCGGCGCCGCCTAACAAATGACCTGTCATCGATTTCGTTGCGCTAATTGAAACCTTGTGCGCATGGTCGCCGAAGACTGTTTTGATCGCGCGGGTTTCGCAAACGTCGCCAATGTCCGTGGAGGTGGCATGTGCGTTAATATAATCGACCTGCTCAGGCGCTATTCGCGCATGCTCCAATGCCAGTCGCATCGCCCTTGCCGCCCCTTCCCCATCGGGCGGCGGGGCAGTCATGTGGTAGGCATCTGCGCTTAATCCATAGCCGGCCAGCTCACAATAGATCTTCGCTCCACGTGCCTTGGCATGTTCCAGTTCTTCGACAATCACCACGCCTGCGCCTTCGCCCATAACGAATCCATCTCGATCGCGATCGAACGGACGCGAGGCGCGCTCCGGCTCGTCATTGCGAGTGCTGAGCGCTTTCATTGCGGAAAATCCGGCCAGGCCGATGGGCACGATGGAAGCCTCGGAACCCCCCGCGAGAAACAGGTCAGCGTCTCCGAATTTAATCATGCGCCACGACTCGCCGATTGCGTTAGCGGACGTAGCACAGGCCGTGACGATGCAAAGATTTGGACCTTGCAGACCGAATTCCATCGAGATCATTCCGCTCGCCATGTTGCTGATCAGCATCGGAATGGTGAACGGCGAAGTTCGGGACGGACCTTTCGCTAACAAGATCGCGTACTGATCCTGTAATGTCCGCAGACCGCCGATGCCGCTGCTGACAATCACGCCAAAGCGGTCGCGTCTTGTTTTTTCCACATCAAGACCGCCGTCCTCCAGTGCCTTTTTGGCCGCCGCCAATCCGAACTGCGCGAATCGATCAGTGCGCCGGACATCTTTTGGATTCTTGAAAAATGGTTTTGGATCAAATCCGCGCACTTCGCCGCCAATCCGGCAATCGTACGCTGTCGTATCGAACGCTTCGATCCGGCGAATGCCGCTGATCCCATTCTTTAAGTTCGACCAAAACGTCTCCAAATCATTGCCGACTGGCGTAATCACGCCCATTCCGGTAATGACGACTCTGCGATCGTTGTTCATTTAGCAGTTTAGCGATTTGGTGATTTAAAGATCAGGCGATTTAATGGTTTAGCGATTTAAGGCGAGATCAAGAGCGAATCTCTAAATCTTCAGATCGCTAAAATCGCTAAATGGGCTTCAGCTTGTCCCCATCCCAACGCTTTGCACGGTCTGGAAAAGCTTGCCTTCGGTCCGGATCGAAGGCGCGATGATGACTTCGGTTTGCTGGAACTCAGCCAGATTTCGCGCGCCTACATTTCCCATGCAGGTCGTAATCGCGCCGACGAGATTTTGGCTGCCATCATCAACTTCTGCCGGTCCGAAAAGAATCTGTTTTAATGGGCCGGTAGTTCCGACTTTGATGCGTGTCCCACGCGGCAGATTGGCATGCGGCGTGGCCATTCCCCAATGATAGCCGCATCCGGGTGCTTCTTGCGCTCTGGCAAAGGCGCTGCCGATCATTACTGCATCCGAGCCGCAAGCCAGCGCTTTGCAGACATCGCCGCCCCGGCTCATTCCGCCATCGGTGATGATCGGAACATAACGCGCGGTCTTCTTGAAATAAGCGTCGCGCGCCGCCGCGCAATCTACCGTAGCAGTGACCTGCGGGACACCGAGTCCGAGCACGCCGCGGGAAGTGCACGCCGCGCCGGGTCCCACACCGATCAGCACCGCGGCCGGGCCGCATTCCATGATTTCAAACGTCACATCATAGCCGACCGTGTTCCCGACAATGACCGGAATGCGCATTTCCCGGCAAAATTTTTCCAAGTCGAGCGATTTGTACTCCGATGAAATGTGGCGCACAGTGGAAACAGTGCTTTGGACGACGAAAACATCCGCGCCGGCCTCTTGCGCAATCTGACCAAATTCCGCCGCCCGCTGCGGGATGGAACTCACCGCCGCTACTGCTCCGCCATCTTTAATTTGTCGGACCCGCGCCGCAATGAGATTTTCTTGAATCGGTTCCTGATAAATTTTCTGCAGGAGCGAAGTGACTTCCGATTTGTCCGCCTCGACTACTTTTTGCAGAACTTCCTGCGGATTTTTGTAGCGGGTTTGTATTCCTTCGAGATTCAACACAGCCAGACCACCGAGCTTGCTCATGGCCACCGCGAACCGAACATCGACAACTCCATCCATGGCACTCGCCAGGACCGGAATTTTCAACCCGAGCGGTTCGGCATTCTTTCGCGGCAAACGAAAAGTCGTGTCCACCTCGTTAGGGTTAATTGTCACACGGCCAGGCACGAGCGCGACCTCGTCGAACCCGTAGGTGACGCGGGCTTTTCGGTTCCGGCCTATCCACATTCCCATACTTAAATTCGTTCCAGTTTGAATCGCTCGTTTAAACTCCCGCAGCGCGGACACCGCGGAAGCAATGCGTCGGTTCGATCTTCAAATTCGAACGCACAAATCACACAGCGCAGCCTGTAGCGTAATGCTCGTCGCTCGCGCCGGCGGCGATTCCATTCTCCCACTATCCAGAAGAGAAATACCGCCGCAAGAAAAAGCAGCAAATAAATCGTGACCAGCGCGGTGAGACTGACTCGGATCACGGCACCTAATTGGGAGATTTTGTTTTAACGGAACCGGTTTGGCCTGGCAGCGCGACATCGTTGCCCCAGTTCACCGTGGCGACGCCCCAAGTCAGCTTCTCATCTCGCGTTTGCGATTTGTCGGCCCCGGGGAAACGCGTGAGCATGATAAAATCGTGCGCTTGTTGATCCAGGGCCGAATCGCCGGAGGAGCCAAGCGGGAAACAATATCGAATTTCGCCAGCGGGCGAAACCGCAACCCTGAACGGGACATTTTGCGGCGGCTCGTTGGATGATGCGGCAAACTTTGGCGCGACAAAAGCCGGAGTGCCTAACGAAGTGAATTCCTCGGAAAAGGATACGCTAGTCGGGATCTTCTCTGGATTCGGCAGAACCGGCCGCTCCAGACTGGGAACTCGTCCCGGGGGTTGAGAACTCGGGGGGCGACGATCGACAGTCAAAGGCGGCGGTTGTTTCAGGATTAGCTCATTGGTCGTGTAGGACGGGATATGAGCAATCTTCGGCAATGAGCGCAGTTTGTTTTCAGGAGAGCGCAACGTCGTAAAAGCAAGCGCGGGATCCTCTGCTTCGATCCAGCGCAAGAGAGTACGACCTTCCTCGGAATCCGAGGTGATTAAGGTTACCCGGGCCGGCGGCGGGAGAAGTGCAACCGTAGGCGGATAGATGATCTGGAAGAGATAGAAACAAACAGCATGGCCGAGAAGAGATGCGATTACAAAAAACGCGAGAGCAGCTACCCGCGGCGCGGAGTTTCCCATTCAAATAAAAGCGTTGGATCTGCCGAAGCTATCGCGTTCATTGCCAAAGAGGCGGTGCAGGGGAAGCTGCCAGCTTTCCCTTCGAGCAGATCATCCGAAAAAGTGCAACATTCATCGCGATGTGGCCGGAGTCGCAGCCAGGGAAACAGAAGTGATTCCGTGTTCCAATGCCGTGTTCGTCACTTCCATCACAACTTGATAAGGAGTAAACCGGTCGGCCTTAATAACGATCGATCGTCCCTGGCGTTTTGCGCTGTCCAGCATCGGCCCGAGTTGCTCGAGCTTTACTTTTTGGTCGCGGAAATAAATCACAGGTGCCGAACCGCCGGTGATGCTGATGATTTGCTGATCTACCTGCGGACCGAGGCTAAATCGCGAGAACGGCATTGAGACCGAAATGCCCGGCTGCAGAATGAAATGGGAGCTGAGCAGCACAAAAAAAACGAGCAGAAAGACGATGTCCAGCAGCGGTAACACCACAAGCCAGCCGAAGTGATATTCCTTCGTCCGACTAAGCTTCATGCGCGCGTTGGTGTGATGTCGCTCTAACGATCCTGCCGCGCTTCACGTTCGCGCGCGGCTTTTTCGCTCGGGTGCTGAAAACTGATGATTCCGCCCAGCGGTTTGCTTTCCGTCAGCATGTGGACGATCTCGATCCCGGCGCGCTCCATATCGTGCATCATCGATGTCACTCGCGAGGAGAGATAACTATAGGCAACCAGGGTTGGTGTTGCCACGACGAGACCGGCGGCAGTTGTCAACAAGCTCTTATAAATGCCGCGCGAAAGTTCGGTCACCGTTACATAGCCGCCGCTGGACGTGATTGTTCCGAAGGCGTCGATCATGCCGGCAACTGTCCCGAGCAATCCAAGCAAAGGCGCCAGAAAAGCAATCGTCGCCAGCACTCCGAGGAACCGTTCCAATTTCGGAACTTCAAGTTGGCCAGCTTCCTGCACGATATCGCGTAATTCCGCCCGCGGCGAATCGTGCCGAATGATCGCTGCGTGAATCACTCTCGCCACCGGCCCGGGCGTGCCAGCCGATTCATGCAATGCTTCGGCAAAGTTCCGCCGCTGAATCAGGTTCGACAATCCTTTCAAAAACTCGCCGACATGAATGGTCGCGCGGTGCAAATAGAAAAGCCGCTCTGCAAACACAGCAATGGAAATGATGCTGCAGACCAGAATCGGCCACATCAGCAACCCGCCCTTCTGGATATACTCAATCACGGACGCTTTTTCTAAGCTGCTTTTCCACCGAAGGCAAGCGCGCCTAGAAATTTGACTGCCGCCGGTTCATTACGAACAAAATGTTTTTGTGGAATCAGCAGGCAATCTGGTAGATTTGGAACCCGAAACTCAAGATCGTGAAGCCGCTAGTTCTTTCTCTAGCCATCGCTGCAATTCTCTTCGTTCGCGCAAGCAGCGGTGCCGTTTTCATCATCCCAGATGGAGACGTGGATGCGCTCAAAAATGCTATCAACGTGAGCAACACAAACGCCGAAGACGACACAATCGAACTCGCAAAGAACGGAACCTACACTCTGGTCGCCGTAGATGATGAGGAGAACGGTTTGCCGCGAATTCTCGGCGACGATTACCATGCGCTTACAATTCGCGGGAATGGCGCGACGATTCAACGCGCTTCGGGCAATGAGGTGCGGCTGTTTCGCATCTTATATCTCGATTATTCTACTCGGGTCTCGTTGTTTGAACTGACCGTGGCTAACGGCGGGTTACCTCTTGACGCGGAGTCGTTCGGCGGAGCCATTTATAATTCAGATGGCGTCCTGCGACTCAATGACTGTGTGATCGCCAATAACCAGGCCAAACATGGCGGCGGCATTTATTCGACCTTCGGGACAGTAATGGGCACGGATAGCAATTTCAGCAGCAATATCGCGGGTGGTTACGGTAGCAGTGGTGGCGCGATCGACAGCCGCGCCGCAGACCTGACAATCGTCGGCTGCACTTTCCACAATAATTCCGCTGGTCTTGGCGGAGCCATCAATAATACGCATTACTATGCAGCGCTGACTGATTGCGATTTCATCGAAAATAGCGGTGTTGGTGGAGCTGTGGCGAATGGTGTTGGTGGCACGATGTCAATCGTGAATTCGAGATTTGATAGAAACACATCAATGTCCGACGGGGGAGCAGTAGCCAATAACGTTGCCTCCGATGAATACGACTCCGTGCTGACATTGAGAAACTGCAATCTCACCAATAATTCAGCCTCTGGCGATGGAGGTGCCGTTTACAACTACAGCTACCGCAACGGCATTACCGATCCAGTTGCACATGCTGTCGTGAACGCTTTCGATACGACTTTTGCAAATAATTCGGCAAACCTTGGTGGTGCGATCTACAGCGCCGAATGCTGCGGATATGTGCATGGGTTGGCCGGCTTAACCGTAACAAACAGCACGTTCAACGATAACTCGGCGCTTGATGGGGCAGGTATTTTTGTCACCCCATCAACGTTCTTACCGACGGTGATTAGCAATAGCTCGTTTTTTCGCAATGCTACGTACAATAACGGGCTAGTAGATCCTGATGTGGACGGCGGCGGCGCCATCTATTGTCGATCCTTTGCCACCACAAACTCCACACTGACAGTAGCGAATTGCAGTTTGAGCGAAAACTCAGCCCCGATCCATGGCGGCGGGATTTTCGTATTTGGAACCAATGCTTATCCGACATTGTCCGTGCGCAATACAATTCTGAACAATGGGACGTCCGGCGAAAACTTATACAACTCGAACGGAACAATTAGTTCAAGCGGCTACAATCTAAGTAGCGATGATGGCGGCGGGTTTTTGAATTTCACAGGAGACCAAATCAACACCGATCCGATGCTTGATCCGGCTGGGTTGCAGGACAACGGCGGGCCGACGCAGACGATCGCTTTACTGTCGCAGAGTCCTGCGATTGACTCCGGTGATCCGAACGCGCCGATGCGCGATCAGCGTTATTTCTTACGCAGCGGTGCCGCGGACAAAGGTGCCTTTGAGTACCGCAGGGATTCTTTCCCCGCTCTCAACCATCTCGCGCAAGATCCACGGTCAAGCCGGTACGTTCGATGTCGATCTTCCGCTCACCGGTACTCCAGGAATCGAGTGTCGAACCGGTGGCGCGAATGGCGATCATCAAATCGTCTTGAACTTCGCATCATCCGTCACGGCCAATTCTGCAAGCGTAATCAGCGGCATCGGAAATGTGACCGATGCCATACTGACAGGTTCAGAGATGACAATAAATCTGACTGGCGTAGCGAACGCGCAGGAAATCGTGGTGAGATTAGCGGGAGTGCATGACGCCGGTACTACAAATGATGTCGACATTCCAATGCGCATTCTGCTGGGGGACATCGACGCAAATGGATTCGTAATTGAATACGACGTCAGCCAGACGAACATGCGCATCGGCCAGGAGGTAAACGCGAACAATTTTCGATCGGACGTGACTGCCAACGGTACGATCAACGTGTCGGATACGGCTATTATCAAATCGCAAATTGGGTCGGTTTCTCCTGCGACGGGATTTGGCACACAGAAAAAGCTCGGTAACCGCCACTAGCGGTTTAACCCCGCGGCTTGAACAGCGCCGCGTCGAGGATTGACCAGATGTGGATCACCCAACCGAGCAAGACAAACCAGAGCACTGCAGCGAGGCAAAACTGAATCCCGGCCATAAGCAACCGGCCTTGCAGTAATTGCCCGAGACCGGGGATGAAGAAACTGCATAGTGCGGCGATCACATTCCCGGTTGAACCTTGTCCTCCCATATTCTTATGCGCTGGTTCGTTTGTTGTCTGAACTAGCATCGCGCCAGGATAATAATCTGGCCTTGTCCGTTTTGGCTTCGTTGACAAGGAAAAACGCGGGTGATAGTTTCGCGCCGATTTCCGCGAATTGCTCGCGGTTGGCGGGAACAAAGCGGCTGGAGGGCGATATTTGCAATCCTCGTTAAACAGTCAGGTTTTGGTGCTGAACCGTCTCTGGCAGGCGGTCAATATCTGTTCTGCCCGACGCGCTTTTTCTCTGGTTTATGCGGGGCACGCACATGTCGTTTCCTCGGACGAAACGGACAATTTTCTTACCCATGACTTCGAGAGCTGGCGCGATTTTTCTGCGAATGCCCCGGACCACGAGCTGGTCACGACGATTTCGTTCAAGATCCGGATCCCGCGGGTGATTGTGCTGTTGTTTTTCGATCGGTTGCCGAAGAAGGAAGTGAAGTTTACCCGGCATAATGTGTTCGAGCGCGACAAGAACACCTGTCAGTACTGCGGCCAGATTTTTGATCGCAACGATTTGAATCTCGATCATGTCATTCCGCGCGACCGCGGCGGAACGACGAATTGGGAGAACGTAGTCTGCTCCTGTATTCCCTGTAATACTCGCAAGGGCAATCGGCTCGCGCGCGAAGTGCAAATGACTTTAATCCGCAAACCAAAGCGGCCGAAGTGGCGGCCGTTCGTGCAGATTACATTCCAAGCACCGCAGCACGAAAGCTGGAGACACTTTGTCGATCTCGCGTATTGGAACGTCGAATTGAGCGACTAGCGTCGCCAAGTGATTCGTTAAAAGGCTACAAAGCTAAAAAGGGAAATCTCCTTTGTAACGTTGTAACCTTTTAACTTTTTAACTCTTCAGCGCCTTAACGCGTCCAGAATTGGCTGCGGGAATACACCCAGCCAAATCGTTGCGATAATCAAGCCGATGATGGCGACCCGAGAAAGATTGCTCACGGAAATTTTGTCGATCTTCGCCGCCGGCTGCCAATACATCGCGCGGATTACTTTCAAATAATAATAAAATCCGCAGCCCACGGCGATGACACCGACAACAACAAGCGCAATCTGCCCCTGCGCGAGCGCTGCATAGAAGATGAAAAATTTTCCGAGAAATCCGCCGGTGAAAGGAACACCCGCCAGCGAAATCATTCCTATCAACATCGCAAAAGCGAGGAATGGCGAACGCGCGGCTAATCCATCGAAATCGGCGATCTCTTCGCCGGTTTGTTGGGCGACAATGATCAAAACGGCAAAACTCAATAGCGTCATCGTCATATAAGCCACCAAGTAGAACGACACTGCCCGGCCGTCGAACGAGGCCACCCCCATTAGCAGATAGCCAGCATGAGCAATGCTCGAATATGCCAGCAATCGCTTTAAATTGCGTTGCGGCAGCGCAGAGAGATTGCCGTAGATCAACGTGAGCAGCGCAATCAAAACGATCAGGCGATGGATTTGCGGCAACATTAGGAACGGCTGCAATACACGAAGCAAAACGACGAACCCGGCGGCCTTTGATCCGACTGAGAGAAATGCAGTTACCGGTGTCGGCGCGCCCTGATAAACATCCGGCACCCAGATCTGAAATGGAACCGCGGCAATCTTGAAACCGACAGCAACCAACACGAGCACCATTCCAAACAGCGCAGGTTCGCGCTCGACGGAACCGTTGCTGAGCGCCACCGAAATGCGATGCAAATTCGTTTGGCCGGTTACGCCAAACAGCCAGGTGATTCCATAAACAAGAAAGGCTGTCGAAAGCGCGCTCAGGACAAGATATTTCACCCCAGCCTCCAGCGTCACCGGATTCTTTCTCGTGAAACTGACCAGCACGTAAAAGGAAATCGTCACGAGCTCGAGCGCGACGAAGATGAAAATGAAGTCGATTGCCGAGACAAGATACATGAGCCCGGCGCAGGTGAAGATCGGGACGGCAAAAAATTCGCCCAGACCTGACTGGCCCGGGCCTGGAAACGACTCGTGAACCACCGGCGCGTAATCAATCATCATGATCAACACCAGAATTGTGGTGAGTAGCGCGAAACGTTTAAAGAAGATCGACAACGCGTCGGCCGTGTAAAAATTCCAAAACCCGGTCGCGTGCTCCGGCGAAGGAGCCGGAGCCAAAAAGAAACTGATGATCAACACAATCGCGAGACCAGCAATTCCAGCGTAGGCCAGAAAACGTTTGTCGATCTTCGTAGTGAACGCTTCCAACATCAGCATGCCCATGCCCAATACGAGCACGAAGATCTCCAGCATTGGCGCCGTAATCGCGATCATCGGTTCGCGGCGAAATATGCGTTGAAAGTGGGAGTGAGAACCCTGACGAATGATTGCGGGTGAAATCCAATCCAGAGTGAAGCAACGACCAGAAGGGCAACCGCCCAGCGCAGCCCGGACCTAAGATCAACAAATGCCTTTCGCCCATCCTCCGGCGTTCCCATGAATGCTTTGCGGTAGGCGCGCAGCATGTAAATCGCTGAAATTACGACACCCCAAATCGCGAGCACAGTGGCGATTTGAAATACATGAAAACGGCCTATCTCCCAGCCTTTTCGAAACGCCCCAAAGAAGATCATGATTTCGCCTGAAAAATTGGCAAAGCCGGGAAGACCGATCGCAGCGAATGCACCCAAACCAAACGCCAGCCCGGCGAGCGGCATCACTTTGCCAAGTCCACCCAGATCATCGAGGACGAGTGTGCCGGTCCGTTTCCGGATTTCTCCCGCGATGGCAAAAAGCAGCGCGATGGAAAGTCCGTGAGCGAAGATCAAAGTTGCCGCGCCGGTCGTACTCACCGTGTTGGCGGCGGCAATTCCTAGAAAAATATAACCCATGTGCATGACACTGGAGTAGCCGAGCATCCAATCGAGCCGTTTCTGAGCGATCGTAACGAGGCCTATGTAAATAATGTTGCCGAGAAGGAAGATGATCAGCACCTGGTTCCAGTGTCGCGCGCCTTCTGGCAGCAGCGGAAGAGCGATCCGCAACAAACCGTAGAGACCGAATTTTTTCAGCACGCCCGCGTGCAACATCGCGGCAGGCGGAGGCGCAGAGGCGTACGCTTCCGGCGCCCAGCTGTGAAATGGAAACAACGACACGAGAACGCCGAAACCGGTCAGAAGTAGCAGATAGACGTGATGCTGCGCGTTAGCCGGAAGTTGCATCGTGGCGATCGCGGCCTGTAGTTCGCGAATGTCGAAGCTGCGGGTTGCCGCTGGAACACTTTGGTAAAGCAGGATCAATCCCAAGAGCAGAATGAAACTTCCGACCGCAAGATAGATCGTGATCTTCCACGCGGCTGCCACGCGATTGCCGCTGCCCCAAATCCCGATCAGTAAAAAAGTGGGAATCAGTGCGATCTCGTGAAAGGCGTAAAAGAAAAAGAGATCGAGCGATGCAAATGCGCCAATCACCCCGCCTGATATGAACAGAAGGCAGGCGTAGAATTGGTTCTCAAACTTGTCGATCTTACTTGTGAAGGAGACAGCCGCTACAGTGACAATGGCCGCGAGCAATATCATGATCACGTTCAGGCCGTCGATGCCCGTGGTGAACCGCAAATGCCAATCGGACAGGATTGTGAATGAAGTCACGTGCTCAAAACCTGGTGCCGATCTGTTGAACGTCACAAAAAGGAATAATGTGGCGATCAATGTGAGCGCCGAAGCCGCCAGGGCTGTCTTTCGCGCCGGCGCGCGAGCCATGATCAAAATGGCGGCCACAAACGGGCAGAAGATAATGAACAAAAGCATGGCTTACGTATTTACCCCGACAGCGCGAAATAGATCAGGGCAATGACGCCGAGACCGAGCAGGAACGCATAGGCTTGGAGATTACCGACCTGAATGAGCCGAAGCACGGCACCGATTCCCCATGTTCCGCCACTGGTGCCGCGCACGGCTAGGGCGTCGATAATCCAGCGATCAAAAAAAGCTGAAACGCGCGCGAGCAGGTCCTGCGTCCAGTGAATCAACCACTGATAAAAGTCGTCGATGTAAAAACGGCGCCGGAGAAGATTGACGTGCACCGCCTCGGTGGCGCGCCCACGATAAAACAAGATCGCCAGGCCTGCACCGAAAACCAATGCACCGGTGGCTAATAGCAGGACATTTCGAGACGCCCCGCTTTCGGTCGGGAGCGGAAGAAATCGTTGATTGAAAGATTCGATGCTGCTCAGAATCACGAGCCCGGCGAGCGCAATCAGGGGAAGGGTCATGACAAGCGGTGACTCCCGGCTCACCCGCGCAGCATGCCCGCGCGGATGGCCAAAGAACACGACCACCAACATCCGCGTCGCGTAAAAGGCAGTCAGAAACGCCGTGCCGAGGCCGAGCACGAAGATCGGCATGTTTTTTTCGTAGGCCAGCGCCAGGATTGCATCCTTACTGAAAAATCCGCTGAACGGTGGGCAACCCATGAGGGCAAGTCCGCCGATCAAAAAGGTGACGAACGTTAACTTCAAATTCCGCGCAAGGCCGCCCATTTCCCAAATGTCTTGTTCGTGATGCAGCGCAACGATGATCGAACCGGCGCCGAGAAAGAGCAGCGCTTTGAAAAATGCGTGGGTAAAAAGGTGAAACATGGCCGCGCTGCTCGAGGTCAGCCCGATTGCCATCACCATGTAACCAAGTTGCGAGAGAGTAGAATAGGCCAGGATGCGTTTGATATCGTCCTGCTGCGTCGCCATCAACGCGGCCATGAGCGCGGTGATGGTGCCAATCCATGCGATAACCGCGAGAGCCGCTGGCGAGGTTTGAATGATGAACCCGACGCGCGCCAGCATGTAAACTCCCGCTGCCACCATCGTCGCGGCGTGGATCAACGCCGAAACCGGTGTCGGACCTTCCATGGCGTCGGGCAACCACACGTGCAGCGGAAATTGGGCCGATTTCCCAACTGCACCGCAAAAGATCAAAAGCGCGGCAGCAGTCACATAGGCGGGATGATCTGTCAGGATCGACATCCGCTCGGCCAGTTCGGAAAAAACCACGGAGCCCGTCGGCATCCAAATCATGAGGATGCCCAGCATGAATCCGAAGTCGCCGATTCGGGTCGTGATGAAAGCCTTCTTCGCGGCGTCCGCAGCTGCGTTCCGCTCAAACCAATGCCCAATCAACAAATAGGAGGTAAAGCCGACCAGCTCCCAAAAAATAAAGAGCATGACGAAATTGTTCGAAAGGACGATCCCGAGCATCGCGAACATGAAGAGCGACAGACCGGCGAAATAGCGGGATTTGCCATCATCGCCGCGCATGTAGCCGAGCGAATAAATGTGAATGATCAAACCAACGCCCGACACCAGAACGAGCATTGTTTTGCTCAATTGATCTAATAGGAATCCGAGCGGAACACTCAGGCCGCCGCTAATGTCGATCCAGTTCAGCTCGACAGCGGGAAGATTTCCTCGAACGAACAGCAAACAACTGCAGACAAAACTCACGAACACAGCCGCGACCGAGATGAAACTGCTCAATTTTCTCGAGCGAAGTGTAAAGACGGTGATCATCACCGCGGATACCAGCGGCGCGAGCAGAATGATCCATGGCAAGATTGAATTCATTGGATTGACCCGCGAATCACGCGAATTAACGCGAATTTACAAAGACACATCTGAAAAGTCGGATTTTGGTGGTATGTACCGAGTCTTTGCAATGCGTTCATGTTCAAGTTTCGGGTAATGGCCAAAATTCACTAATAGGCCTAGCTCGAAGCCGGTGGCGTGCAGGTAATTCAGGAGCTGAGCCCGGTGCTCGTCGATTAGGGCCGATACCGCTTTCAGTTCAACGATAATTTTTTCGAAGCAAACGAAATCCGGCACGTAAGTTTGTGTCAAAATACGTCCACGGTAATTGAGGGTGAGGAACGGTTTAGGAATCGCTGGTACCCGCTGGTATTCAAATTCGATGCCGAGACATTCCTGATAAACCGGTTCGAGAAACCCACAGCCCTTATCATTGTAGACCTCAAAGCAGGCCCCGATAATCGCGTAACTTTCTTTCCTATGAATGATTTCCGTCATAATTCGCTTTGATTCGCGTGATTCGCGGGCTCAAAATTTCAAACTGCTGATGTCTTTTACATCGGTGGTCTGGCGGAGGCGATAGAGAGCTACGATGATGGCAAGGCCAACGGCGACTTCAGCCGCCGCCACGGTGATGATGAAAAAAACGAAGACCTGCGCGTTGTAATTCGGCATACCAGTTGGATCGACACGAAATCGGGAGAACGCCACCAGCGAGAGATTGGCCGCATTCAACATCAATTCGAGCGACATCAAAATGACAATGAGATTTCGACGCAGGATCACTCCGGCAAATCCGATTGCGAACAAAATTCCGCTGGCGATCAGGTATTGTCCGAGTGTAATCATGCTATTCTTTCGGCCCGCGAATCACGCGAATAGACGCGAAGAAATAGATATGAGCTGAGCTTGAGAGTGGGCTTTTGCATCTCTCTCATTCGCGCGCATTCGCGTGATTCGCGGGCTAAAAGTTTCATCTTATTTCGTTTCGCGCTTGCTCAGAAGAACTACGCCAATTGTGGCGACGAGCACCAGCACGCCAATGATCTGAAATGGCAGATTGTAATTGGCGAACAACAAGGCGCCGACGTTTCGGACGTCATCGATTGTCGATGTTGGTAACGGCGGAAATGGTTGCGCGGCGGCTTTAAAATGCGCGACGACAAAAAAAATCTGGAACATCAGAAGCTGACCGACCGCGATCGCCCCCATACCGGTCGGCCAGTTGATTCGTCGCGCTTCCTCGGCCCGCAGGTTCAAAAGCATGATGATGAAAAGGAACAGCACCATCACCGCTCCGGCATAAACGAGGACCTGGATGATGCCGATGAAGTAAGCATCGAGCAAAATGAAAAGCGCTGCCAGCCCGAGGAACGACATCACCAGATTCAGCGCGCTGGCCACTGGATTGCGCACGATGATCACGGCCGCGCCGAACACCAGCATCATGATCGCGAATATCCAGAAAAGAAATGCAGACATTTTTCAAGCCACAGATGAACACAGATCAAACACAGATGTAAGATCGAAATCTGAAAAATCGGCGAACATCTGTGTCAAGCTGTGGCCTCACTTCTTTTCATTCCATTTCAAAACGACGCCATGCATCACTCCGCCGATCTCGATCAGCTTGTCTTTTCGATACACCATCTCTTCGCGAGTGAAACCGGTGATGGCGTAATCTTTTCGTAAAAAAATCGCCTGCTCGGGACAAACCTCCTCGCACATCCCGCAAAAGATGCAGCGGATCATGTCGATATCGAATTCCTCGGGATGTTTCTCGACTTTGGCAAACCGATCGGTCGATGGAATTTCGCCTGGGACAATCTTGATCGCACGCGGTGGGCAGATGAATTCACAAAGCTGACACGCGACGCAGCGCACCCGACCATCGGCATCTCTCACCAGAGCGGGCGCACCGCGATAGTGATCGGGCAAATTCGAATCCCATTTCTCTTCCGGATATTGCATGGTCACCTTGGTGCGACCGAGCAGCATGTTCACGAAATGTTTGAAGGTGATCACCAGGCCGGCAAAAATTGCCGGAAGATAAAGGCGCTCACGCCAATTCAGCTTCGGTCGTGGAACGGTGATTGCCATGATCAATCTTCCTCTTCCGCTTCCTCTTCGTCTGCTGCCTCCCCGTAGCCGGGCGCATCTTTCGCGATCCTGCAGCCCAGTTGATCAAGCATCTTAAAAAGCATCTTTACGATTTCTTCCAGCAGCGCTTTGCCTTTCACGATTGCATCGCCTTCACAACAGCCTCGCGCGACCAGAAGATCAAGGCATCCTGCGGACTCAAGAGCCGAGCCGTGTGCGATCTGGAAAAAACGGGCCCGATCTGTCTGTGAGAATTTGCCGTTTCCCTCGGCGATATTCAACGCAATGCTGTCGCCGGCACGCTCCAAGTGATCGCGGGTCGAGGTCGTTTTAGTTAATGAGTCGATGAGAATTTGCGACCAAGTCGCGAATTCTAACGCTCGTCGATAGACGGTCAGCTTTTCGTGATGGAACGGCATAGAGATTAATGTTCGGATCAAGATTAAGAGGGAGAGGAAGAGGAAGAGATCTCCAGACAGGATTTATAGGATTGGACAGATTGCAAGACCAACGAGCAAGTCGGCCACAAAACAGCCCGTTGAATCCGCTATTGCTCGCTCGCTACCTTTACAATCTCGGCAAAGCTGCGCGGTTCGAGACTGGCCCCTCCAACTAGCGCGCCATCGATGTCCGGTTGCGACATCAGCTCGCGCGCATTTTCGGGTTTCACACTTCCGCCGTACTGGACCCGAATTCTGTCGGCCGTCGCGCCATCGGACATCTCGCCTATCACCTGTCGGATAAAGGCATGTGCATCTTGAGCCTCACCCGGCGTAGCGTTGCGACCGGTGCCGATCGCCCAGACCGGCTCATACGCAATCACAGTCTCCTGTAATTGTTTCGCCTCGAGACCAGCCAGACTTCCGCGGAGCTGGATCGACAATATCTTATCCACATTTCCCTTGTCGCGCTGCTCAAGTGTTTCCCCGACACACACAATCGGGCGCAATGCCGAGTCGTGTGCGGCTCGCGCTTTCCGGTTTACGATTTTATCGGTTTCGCCAAACAAGGTCCGCCGTTCGCTATGGCCGAGCACGACATAGCGCACGAACAAATCGCGCAGCATGGAAGCGGAGATCTCGCCGGTGAATGCGCCGTGGGGTTCCCAGTGCATGTTTTGCGCGCCTACCTTGATGTGTTGCGCTTTGCCTAACGCCTCATTCACCTTCGCGATCGCCGTGAACGGCGGAATGATCACGATCTCGGCATCACGATTGTCGCCGATCTCGATCAGGAAGCTCTCGATGAAACGCTCGGCCTCGGCCTGCGTTTTGTTCATTTTCCAATTCGCCGCGATGATTTTCTTTCTCATGAAAGCCCTAAGATTTATCCGATAATGCTGCGACTCCAGGCAGTTCCTTGCCTTCCAATAATTCAAGCGACGCACCGCCGCCGGTCGAAATAAACGTCATTTTGTCGGCCAAGCCTGCTTGCTTTACTGCTGTGACTGAATCACCACCACCGATGATCGTGGTAGCACCGCATTGCGCGAGAGCTTCTGCGATTGCTATGGTGCCTTCCGCGAATTCGGGAATTTCAAAAACGCCCAGCGGACCGTTCCACAAAATCGTTTCCGCCTTGGCTATCTCTTCCTGATACAACGCGATTGTCGCCGTGCCGATATCGACCGCGTGCCAGCCGTCGCGGACGCCATGTTCCGGCGAAAGCCGGCTCGTGTTCGTCATGGACGCACCCGATTGAACTTCTTCCGCTTCGACGACATCGACGGGCAACACAAATTTCACTTCGCGTTCTTTGGCAAGATCGACAATTTCATTCGCGAGATTGACTTTGTCAGACTCGACCCGGCTTTCACCGATCGGAATCCCCTGCGCTTTGAAAAACGTGTTCGCCATCGCGCCCCCGATCAGGATGGTGTCAGCTTTTTCCATGAGGGCTTTGAGCACACCTATTTTATCGGAAACTTTCGAGCCGCCCATGATCACGAGGAATGGTTTTTTTGGTTTGGTCAATTCTTCCCGCAGATATTTCAGCTCCTTTTCCATCAACAGGCCCATCGCCGATTGCTTCACGAACTTCGTAATGCCAGCCGTCGAAGCATGAGCGCGATGCGCCGTACCAAAAGCATCATTCACATAAAGATCCCCCAAATTGGCCAGGGCTTCGGCAAACTTCGGATCGTTGGCTTCTTCCTCCGGCTGGAACCGCACATTTTCCAGCAAAGCGACATCGCCTTCCTGCATCGACTCGATGATTGTCTTCGGCACGTTCCCGATCGTGTCGTGGCTGAAAATCACCGGATGATGAATGAGCGAATGCAAATGATCGCCTATTGAACGCAGCGAAAATTTATCGACCGGTTTCCCTTTAGGCCGACCAAAATGCGACATCAAAATCGTCTTGGCCTTGTGCTCGCGAAGATAATTGATCGTGGGCAAGCTCTCCCGAATTCTGGTGTCATCGGTGATTCGAAACTTCCCTCCGTGAACATCGGTGGGAACATTGAAATCAACCCGCACCAGCACGCGTTTCCCGCGCACGTTGAGATCGCGAAGGGTGAGTTTACTCATCTCGTCCCATCATGATCATGCTCATGATCCTGATCATGATCGATGTGATAAAGTGCTTCATCTTCACGCAAGAATTCGGCGCGGCCTGAAAAGCGTTTCAACAGCCCCATCAACATATTTACAATACGGACGAGCTGCTCTTTCGCGGCAACAATATCATCGGGCTGAGCGAGTCTGCGCGCGACGACGACATCCAGACAAGCGGCACACTCCAGAGCGGAGCCGCGTCCTATTTCCAGAAATCGTGCTCGATCAGCATTAGAAAGCTTGCCGTTTCCTTCGGCGATATTAAGCGGAATGCTTGTGGAAGCGCGATCGAGCTGGTCTTTTGCCGCAAGCCTAGCATTGATGCCGCCGATGAACTCACCCACCCAGCGGCAGAAGGCGATTGCCTCCTGATAAACATCCAGCTTCTCGTGATCGAAATATGTCTTCATTCTTCGATCATGATCATGAGCACGAGCATGATCAAGATTGCTACTTCGCCAGCATTTCCAACATCTCGACGCACCGATTGCTGTAGCCCCATTCGTTATCGTACCAGCCGACGATTTTGGCGAACCGGTTGCCGAGCGTGATGGTGAGTTTGCTGTCGAAGATGCACGAGTGCGGGTTGCCCACGATATCCTGCGAGACCAGCGGTTCGTCGCTGAATTCGAGAACGCCTTTGTATTTCTTGTCCGCTGCAGCTTCTTTGAACGCAGCATTGATCGCTTCGACGGTGACATCTTTCTCTAGGAGCGCACTGAAGTCCGTGACGGAACCATCCGGTGTCGGCACACGAAACGCGCCGCCATTTAGTTTCCCTTTCAGCGCGGGGATCACTTCGCCGATCGCTTTGGCCGCGCCGGTGCTTGATGGGATAATGCTGATGGCAGCCGCCCGGGCACGCCGCAAGTCATCATGTGGAAGATCGAGAATTCGCTGGTCATTGGTGTAGCTGTGGATCGTGCTCATGAATCCGTGAGCCACGCCAAATTTTTCGTGCATTACTTTGGCCAACGGCGCGAGACAATTCGTCGTGCAGCTCGCGTTTGAAACAATGGTGTGCTTGGCCGGATCGTAAACGTCGTCATTGATTCCGATACAAATCGTGGCGTCGGGATTTTTCGCCGGTGCGCTGATTAAGACCCGTTTCGCGCCGCCTTTGCTGATGTGCAGCTCGGCCTTGTCGCGCGCGGTGAAAAAGCCGGTCGATTCCAGCACAACATCGACATCGAGTTTCTTCCAGGGAAGATTCGCCGGGTCGCGTTCCTTGAAAATCCGGATCTTGTGACCGCGCACGACGATGTTCTCGTCATCGTAGCCAATCTCGCCGTCGAACTTGCCGTGGACCGAATCCCACTTAAGCAAATGCGCGAGAGTATGTGTATCAGTGAGATCGTTGATGGCGCTGACGCGCTCGACTTGTTTCTGTGACATGGCGCGCAACACGTTGCGCCCGATGCGGCCGAAGCCGTTGATGCCGAAGTTTGCCATAATCTATTCGTTGAAGGGTTAAAGGGAAAAAAGGTTAAACGCTCAGCGGGCAACGTCCAACGTGAAATTGCGTGTCGATTGAATGATGTGCGTGTCACGAAAGTCGCTTCCGTTATCTTTTTAACCACTTTGGCGCTCAGCGCGGCGCGAGCCCCAAAGCGTATCCTAATTTTCGGCGACAGTTTATCGGCTGGCTTTGGTCTCGATCGGAGCCAGGCGTATCCGGCCTTGCTTACAGACAAGCTGCGCGCTGCCGGTTTGAATTACGAAGTGACGAACGCCAGCGCCAGTGGTGGGACGAGCGCGGATGGGTTGCTGCGTTTACCGCCCCATCTCAAACACAGGATCGACATCTTTATTTTGGAATTGGGTATCAACGATTTTTTTCTCGGCCGCCCCATCGACGAAATTGAAGACAATCTTCAGGAGATCGTCGACAAGGTGAAGGCGCGTAACCCGAACGTACACATTGTGATTTGCGGGATGGAGCTTCCCAATTACACCGCCAACGATTACGTCGGCGCGTTCGGACGAATGTATCCTGACCTTGCCGAAAAGAATCACGCCGCTCTCGTGCCGTATCTGCTCAAAGACGTTGGAGGGAACGCCTTGTTGAATCTGCCGGACCACATCCATCCAAATGCGGACGGCCAGCGGGTGCTGGCGGAGAATGTCTGGCGGGTTTTGAAACCAATTGCCCTCAACACAACCGCTCAGCCAGCGTCACACGAAAGATAAGTTTGATATGGATCCTGCTCGACCAAACGAACACGAACCGGCCGATCCGTTTTTCAGCGAGCGCGCCGATCACGCCATTCTGGAGAAGATCGAGATCGCCACCGAAGGCGAAGATTGCGAGACGTGCATGCGTCGGTTGCGCCCGATCCTGATGAAGCTCAATGGCGTTCAGGATGTGACTGTCGATCGTGAGGAGGAGCGCGTGGTCGTCACTTTCGACGCGCGCAAAATTCACGTGCCCGACATTCACGACGCGATCTTGCAGAGCCGATATAAGCCGGGCGCGGGAGTGGCCTGACACGGCTTGGAAAACGCTCGGCTCGTGGTAAAGGTGGAACGCGTTGGTAAAACACAGCGCCTGATTGAGGAATCACTTGCCTGCCGAGCTGAATTTTTATTAGCCTATCATGTTCGCAACCAGCGGGGAGTTGCGACCACGATGTGAGAATCCCAAGCCAGATCAATGACTCTACGGACGGCGCGCGATCATGAATCATGCCCGTCCTGTCGATCTTAGTACGGCCTCGGCCACGATCGGTCCGGGATTGAGTTCGCTCTGGGAAAAGCCAAAGCGCTCCAGCGCACTCATTCTGGCGGCAGTTGCCAGCCTGATCTTCATCGGGCTGCTCAGCCTGATTCTTTCCGGACGCGCAGCGGTTCTCGTGCTGGACAAGCCGTCGCAACATTTCCTTTATCCGTTCACGATCCAAAATTTGATGCACATCATGTTTTTCATCGGGCTGGGCGAAATCTTTGTGAGGTGGCGCATTGCCACGCGAGAGAACGGCTTTCTGGGCCAGCATTTTTTGCCGGAGGACGATCAGACCGTCCTCGTTTCGCAGGATCTCGGGCCAATTCGGCGGCGCGTAGCCGGTGCGTTCGATCATGAAAATGGATTTCTTCCCTCGCTCATCAACATCGCGGTCCTCCAATTCCAGTCCAGCTCGTCAGTGGAACAGGCGGCCGGAGTGATGAATCAGCATCTGGAGTTGATGAGTCATCGGGTCGATCTGCGTTACGGTCTGGTGCGTTTTATCGCGTGGGTTGTGCCGACGCTTGGTTTCATCGGCACTGTTTACTCGCTAGGCGCGTCGCTCTCGGCCGCGGGGGACCCGGGGACGACTCTCGACCTTAAGGTGGTCGCCAAGACCCTGGGCGTCGGTTTCGATTGCACCATGGTCGCGCTGGTCGAGAGCGCGATTCTCGTTTTTCTGCTTCATCTGGTGCAGCAGGAAGAAGAATCAGCCGTGAACAAAGCGGGCGACTATACGCTGCGGAATCTCATCAACAGGCTCTATGTCGGCAGCTGATACAGGTAATGAAAGTTCGACCGCGCGAGATAAACATCTTCAACATGTCGCTCATCGACATTTTGTGCGGAGCGCTCGGCGCGTTCTGTTTTATGATGATTGTCTCGCTGCCGTATTACAAACCACCCGGCAGCGGCGGTCTGCGAGAGCAACAGCAGGCGACTGACGATTTGTTCAAGGACATCAATCGATTGCAAGACGGCGATCTTTCGGATCCAAACCAGGTCGAAGAACTAAAGAAAAAGCTTCAGGAACTCGAAGCGCAGGTGAAGCAACTTCAAGGGCAGGTGAATTCGTACGCCGCGGAAAATGAGGAATTGAAAAAGAAGAACGACGATTTGCAGGCCGCGATCGACAAGAAAGACCAAAGGCTAAAGCAGAAGAAACCGTTTCTCGTCGTCACGACTGGAAATAATATGTCACAGGACATCGATCTATACCTGCAGGACGACATGATTTCGGAGAAGACAGGAAAGGGCGTTAACGGGCCTCTTGATCCCGCGAAAGCGCGTAACTTCAGTAATTGGTCGAACGATGAAATGGCGTATGTTCCGGGTCGGGGGGTCACAGTGTGGATGACAACCGACACGCCCGCGGATACGCACTTCAAAGTGTACGTGAAACTGGCCAGCGACGCGACAACGAGAGCGGCAACGGAAATACGGACCTCAGTCTTCGGCGATTTCGGAAAAAGCACGAATTTCGTCCTGCCTGCAGTAACGCTGACCCCGGAGCGATATTGGTCGTTCCTTGGAACCGTTGTGGTCGATACTGACAATAAGCTTGCCTTCAAGGAAGCGACTCCAGCCGAACGCGAAGCCGAGTGGACGGCGTTAATGAAGAATGTGAAAATCCCTACGCCTGCGCCATCCCCATCCGTGACCACGACTGCGCCGGTTTTTCCGGGAGACGATGTGCGGAATGAAATGGAGCGATTGCGAAAAGAACGCGCGGGCAAACAGCCTACACCTGGCGCGTCGGCGGATCAGGGTCGGGACGAGATGGAAAGGCTGCGGAGAGAGCGATTGCAGCGGCAATCGCCCGCACCAAACACAAGCGCTTCCCCTAGCGCGCAAAGTGCGATCGAGGAAAGAAGACGGAAAGCGATCGAACTAAGAAATCGGCGGCTTTCGCCTTCACCGACGCCATGAACGTGAAACGCATTCGTTGCACTTGTGGTCGCGTTTACGATCCGACGAAGCATGCAAACTGTCCGGATTGCGGGGCGGTAAATATTGTAACTGCCCCGCCAGTCGAGAAACCCGCGGAGCCTCCACCGCTTCCTCCAGATCTGGAAAAGCCGGCGGCGCCAATTTCGATTCCGATTTCGCTGAACCCGCGCACTATCGGGATCCCGATCGCTGCGATCGTTGTGCTCGCGCTCGTCGCATTTGCCGTTAGGCATTCCGGTTCCAAAAAAACCGGTGTGACGAAACAGAATCCGCAGCCACCGCCAAGTGCGACCACTTCTGTGCGAACACAAAATGGCACCACCATCGTCGTGATTCCGCCACGCTCGGGCAACGGCGCAGAGATCGGCAATGATACCACGCGTCCCGGCGGTGGGCAGGGAATCAGCGATCTCGCCGAGAAGATCGCCAATGCGCCGGCGGGGACGACAATTAAGATTCCGCCCGGACTGTATCCGGGCAATTTAATTTTGAAGAAGCCGGTTCATCTGGTCGGAGAATCGACCATCGGCGGCCTGGTGATGATTCAGGGCGAAGGAAAATCGTGCGCCGTGGTGATGTCGAAGGATGTTTCTCTAACAAATATACAGCTACTCTGCAATGGTATCGGCGATTTGCCGGCCGTCGTCGTCGCGGACGGTGCCGATCTGACAATGGACACGTGCAAAGTGCAATCGAATACCAACCTAGGCGTAATGGCTACGGGAAACGCATCCATTAAGGCGGTCGGCTCCAGTTTTACCTCGGCAAAAGGAGCAGCGGTGGGTTTGCAGCAGAACGCCAAAGGGAATTTCACTCAGTCTTCATTCGCGAATTCGAAAATCGGATTGACCGCGCTGAGCGGAGCGAGCGCCGAGTTGCATTCGTGCGCGTTTGAAAACAGCGCGATCAACGATAGCGAAGGCGCGATCATCTCGATGGCCGGAGAGAAGACACAACTGACCGGAGACGATTGTCATTTCACGAATAACGAGGTTGGCATCGTAGTCGAAAACAATGCGTCGCTTACTCTGACAAACACTTCCTTCAAGGAAAACGGTGCTTCGTCGCGAGGCGTAGTCGGATTGTTGATCGTGCGCACATCGGGACACGCCAGACTGACGAACGACTCTTTCGAATCGAATCGGTCTGGCGTTTTGATTACCAATGGCGGCCATCTGGAGATGGAAAAGTGCAACTTCAATCAGAACGGCCTTCGACAGCCTAACCAGATCGCCGCGGGATCGCTGCCGATTTCTGTCGTCGGTCAGTCGTCCTTTGCAGTCATACGTCACACTGTGGTCGCGAATTCGGCCCCGTACGGGATGAGCGTGCTTTTGGGCGCAAAGCTGACGCTCGAAGATTCGGAAATCTCCGGTTCCCAGGGACTCGGTCTCGTGGTAGGCGATCGCACCCAGCCCGGGGGCATGGCGGAAATCAAACATTCGCAATTTTTCCGCAACACTACCGCGCTCGGGGTTTGTGCCGGCGCCTCTGCTGAAGTTGGAGATTCGGAGATTCACGACAATAACGACGGTCTGGTAGTGATCGACCCAAACTCACACCTCAAAGTCACCAAGACAAAAGTGCTCTCAAATCGCGATCACGGACTTTATGCCTACCTTAACGGCGAGCTGACCGCCTCCGATTGCGATGTGCAGAACAATTCCCGCGGCGTGCTGAGCGGTTACCGTGGCAAATCATCGTGGCGCGGTTCAGTGACGCTGGATAACTGTCGCTTCGGCGGCAACACAGTCTTTGGCGTAGGCGCGGGACCGAAAAGTGAATTGACCATGGTGCATTGTCACTTTTGACGGTACCGACAAGAAAAATATCTATCGCGAACGCGGCGCGATCGTGCAAACCGACCCTAGCTCCGCTTTGGCTGATGCTTCGCCTTCACCCGAAGATGATTCCGAGAAAGAATCCACTACCCACAAGTCGACCCCAAGACGAACCAGAGCCGATGATAAGCGCCGTCAGTCGGAAGAAATCTCGCGAATGATCCGCCGGTTCTTGCCGCCGCGGTAGTAAATCAGATCCGATTGCATGTCCTTGTATCGAGATAGAAACAGTGACGTTCCGCCAATAGCCTGGAATCGGTCTCACAAATAGCTTGTCATGTTGAGCGCAGCACTTGCCTCGCCGTAGCTTTATGCGAAGGCTGGGAAACATCTCATTCTTTTTCTCTACAGAAAATGATCAGAGATTGAACTCGTTCGTCTCCCGACTCACTCGCCGCTACCCTTGCGGCCTTACAGTCCATGTCGCTCATCCCATTCGCTCCATTCTTCGCTTCGCTCAGAATGACGTTTTGAGATAGGTTTGAAGCGAAAACCGAATCCAAACTGGGGAATGAGCGTTCCACTCGAAGATAATTTTGGCGATGTGATTGGCAAAGCGCAGCGCGGCCTGCGGATTTCCGACAGCGAGCTTGCCGAAAAAGCAGGCGTCACGCAGGAAAAAGCTCGCCAGCTCCGCGAGGGCAAATTTGACGACGAGACCATTCGCGCAGTCGCCTCCGCGCTCGATCTCAATCCGGATGCGCTTGTCGATCTTGCCAGAGAAAGGTGGAAGCCGAAGAAGATCGACAAGCTCGACGGGCTTGCCCAATTCAGCACCGATTATGATGGAATGCTCGTCAACGCATATCTCGTTTGGGACCCAGAAACCAGGAATGCCGCCGCATTCGATACCGGCGCAGATTGCCGGGAAATGCTCCGCTTTGTGAAAGCTCACAAGCTCCACGTGCAAATGATTCTGCTAACTCACGCGCATCCCGATCACGTGGCAGATCTGCCACGGTTACGCGAAGAAACCGGCGCTCATGTGTTTGCACCTCAGAAAGAATCCGTGCCCGGGGCGGAATCGATCGAGGAAGGTAAACATTTTCACCTGGGAAAGATCGACATCGAAGCACGCTCGACCTGGGGACATTCGCCCGGCGGAATGACATTCGTCGCGAACGGACTCGCGCGGCCGGTCGCAATCGCCGGCGATTCAATTTTCGCCGGCTCAATGGGAGGTGGAAATATTTCCTACGCCGACGCAGTTCGAAATAATCTCGATAAAATTCTCACCCTGCGGGATGAAACAATCATTTGCCCAGGGCACGGGCCTATGACGACGATCGGAGAGGAAAAAGCGCACAATCCGTTCTTTGCTGGAAAAGTTTAGGCCACGGATTAGCACGGATTTTCACAGATCAGCAGTGAGGCCTTTACATCCGTGTTTCATCCGTGTTCATCTGTGGCTTAGAATCTCATGAACATTGGCTTTGTAGGTATTGGCCGAATGGGCGCAAACATGGCCCGTCGATTGAAGGATCGACAGGTTCATGTCACCGCGGTTTACGATTCGAATCGGAAAGCGGCGACCGATCGCGCGGCAGAACTTGGTTGCGCAGCCGCGCAGGATTTGTCGGAAGTAACCGCGGAATCAGATGTGATCATCACTGTCGTCTCCGATGATAATGCGATGCGCGAAATATTTTCGCGGTCTGGTGACAACCTGTTGATCAACGCGCGCGGAAAATTATTCATCAACTGCGCGACAATCACACCGCAGGTCCATGTCGATGTTGAGAAACTCGCCGAAAAGGCCGGTGCGCAAACTCTGGAAGCGTGTATGGCATCGAGCATTACGCAGGCGCGCGAAGGCAAACTTTACCTGATGTGCAGTGGACGCGAGGAAGCGTTTCGCACAGCGGAGCCGATTCTGAAGGAATTAGGATCGACAATTCGATTCATCGGCAAAGCCGGTGAAGCGGCAAAGGTCAAAGCGTTGGTCAATATGGTGATGAACATCAACACCGCCGGTCTGGCCGAAGGACTGGGGCTCGGCGACGCGCTCGGGCTCGATTTGAAAATGTTACGCGAAGTTTTTTCTCAAACCGGCGCCAATTCACGAGTACTCGAAACCGATGGAGAGGACATGCAAAACCGGGAACACAGTTGCTTCTTTTCCGCCGCGCATGCCGCGAAGGACAGCGGCATCGCGTTGCAGCTGGCAAAAGACCTTGGCCTCGACCTGCCGCTCGCGCGTGCGACGAAAGAACAATACGATGCAATGGTTGCCGGAGGCCTTGGCAAACTCGACAAGTCCGGCATCGCAGAGTTAACCTTCAAGAACCGGCATAAACATCGCGGCGATCACGTTTGACCCATGCGCATCTTTCCGCTGTTCCTCTGCTTACTGCTTGCGTCCTGCATCTACGAAGCGCCGCTCACTGAATCACCAACGCGCAAGATCGACGAACGGCTCATCGGCGACTGGGTTTCGGTCGAGGAAAAACCGAGCCAGATCCAAATCCGAAAATTCGACGACTCGAATTTCGTTCTCATCGACGGCACGCAAGTTTACCGTGTCTTTCACTCTGATTTCGGCGGTCTGAATTTTCTAAGCGTGCAAAATCTGGATTCAGGCGGAACCTATGCGCGCAAGTTTGCCTTCATCGATTATCGATTTGAGGAACCGGACCGCGTCCGGGTGCGTGCGATCAACAAAGACGTGGTTCCTGATTCGCTGCGCACGACATCCGATCTACAGAAAATCATACGCGCACACCTGAAGGACCCCCAGCTCTTCAATAAGGAAGACATCGTCTACAAGCGACAGACCGATCACTGACTCGTGAGGCGAAAAGGTGGATCGGCTTCTCCGAATGTGCCAGTCCGGCTCGGACCGATGCTAAAGACCCAAACGCCGCAGGCGCAAGCCTGGCCGCACGCCGCAATTATATCACCAACGCGCCCCAAAGGTCGCGTTCCACCAATGCACGATTACTGCGGTTGTGGGACGATACGAATGTACGGCCGCGGCGCTTTCCAACCTTCCGGGTAACGTTTCTTGGCTTCCTCGTCAGAAACCGATCCGGAGATGATCACATCATCGCCCGGTTTCCAATTGACCGGCGTCGCCACTTGATGTTTCGCGGTCAGCTGCAGCGAATCGATTACGCGCAGCACTTCATCGAAATTCCGACCGGTCGTCATCGGATAAACCAGGACTAGTTTGATCTTCTTGTCGGGGCCAACCACGTAGACATTGCGCACAGTCGCGTTGTCAGCCGGCGTTCGCTTCTTCGGATCACCTTCCACACCGGCCGGCAACATTCCGTATAACTTCGACACCTTGAAATCGGCATCGCCGATGATGGGATAATTTGGCGCGTGACCCTGAGTTTCTTTGATGTCTTTTGCCCAACCTTCGTGATCGCCCGTCGAATCGACCGATAGCCCGATCACCTTCACCTTTCGCTTGTCGAACTCGGGTTTGATCCTGGCCATGTAACCCAGTTCGGTCGTGCAAACCGGAGTGAAATCCTTCGGATGCGAAAACAGGACGGCCCACGAATCGCCAAGCCAATCGTGAAATCGTATCCGGCCCTGCGTTGTTTCTGCTTCGAAATCTGGTGCTATCTCGCCGATTTTCATAAGTCGTTTCCTTTCTTCGCTGGTTATTGCCGTTTTTCCCAGAATGCGCCGCGCGAGTCAAACGCGTCGAGGAAATAACTGCGCAATCAATGCCGCAACTGCCAAGTCGCCATCCATCAAAAAACGCACAAATAAAAGCTTGACTCATTTTTTTTTTTGCGTTAAAAGGAAAATCGAAGAAAACCTTAACCCCTCAAGGAGAAATCATGAAAACAAATCTCAAATCACAATCAGTTCTAATCTGCCTGCTTCTAATATTCGCGTTTGCGTGCTCGCCTGTACTGGCGCAAACCTGCTCCACAAGTTGGACCGCTGGCATAGGTGATTGGTTTGATTGCGTCAACAATTGGTCTAACGGTTGCCCCACGTATACATCTCTAGCCTGTATTAATAACCGTGGTACCGCACAGATAAATAATAATGCAAACGCTTCTGCTCAGCGGTTGACGCTTGGCGCAGATACGCCGGATTCCGGCAGCTTGTCGGTGGATGGTACGAATGGCGGAGCCGTCACCATTGGCGACCCTGACCAACCCGATATAGAAAATATTTTTGTCGGCATGTACGGCAAAGGTACCCTGACTATCACCAATGGGGGAAAGGTCACCAGCGGAACGTCATTCGTCGCCGAATATCCCGGTGGGTCGTGGCACACTCCCATGGAACAGTAAGGGTGGATGGCGTAAGCCCAACGGACGGCACACCCTCTACTTGGTCGGTCAAGGGCCTGCTTAATATTAGCGGGACATTTCAACCACCTGCGGACGGGGGGCCGGCGCTGTTAAGCATTACCAACGGGGCTGTCGTGACGGTTTATCGAGTGGGGAGTGCTGCCCTCTGGATTTGGGTGGGGCCTTCAGGCACGGTGACTGGCAACGGAACTCTTCAAGGCACGAGTGACGGCAGCTTTATCCCCCTAACCTTCGTCAAGGGGACGATCGAGCCGAAAGGAGGCACACTTACGATCGACAGTAAGCTCCAACTCGACCCCACTGCCACTACGGTATGCAATGTTTCACCAAGCGGCGCGGATAATGTCGAAGTCACGAGGCAAGCACTGTTGGAGGGCCGGTTGATGGTAACAATGACAGGCGACTTTAGCTCGGCGCCCAACCGATACACTCTCTTGCACGCAGATCAAGGCCTGAGCGAAACTACCTTTCGCAGCGAATCAATTACGTATCCAACAGGTCAGGGCTGGCATCCACAGGTCACTTACGATTCCGCTAACGGATACGTTTATCTTGATCGTATCTATGACATGAATCCTTAGCGCGGATATCATCGAATGGGAAAGTCGCTTTACGGGTAAAGGCGATGAAGACATTTAGAAACCGGTCACAACGCGTCCATTTTGACGGGAACGCTATAGCCGTTTGCCTTCTTTGCGTGGGCGTTCCGTTTCTGTTGGGAGCGACGTCACCCGCCAAGGCGGGTATCCCTTCCCATAGAATGCTCACGGTCGCGGGACGTGTAGCGTACCAGTATGCGATAGAAGAAATCTATTGGCGTCACCGGATTTGGCCGAAAGATAATCCAGGGCCGAAGCGGCCATTAGATGAGGTAGTCTCGCGCGGCCAAATCGAAAATAAGGTCAGCGATTATCTGCGTAAATCTCAGGCTGTGTGGGATCGACGTGGATGGCCAATAACCACGATCGAACTTCAAGACGAGATCGAGCGAATGGCCCGTGAGACGAAACGCCCGGGTATGTTGCGCGAGATTTTTGCGGCGCTGGACAATGATCCGTTCGTCATCGCTGAATGCCTGGCGAGGCCGACTTTGGCGGGCCGACTCCTCAGCGCCTTGGGCCATCCCGCAGTAGGTGGCGACGGCTCACTGAGCCGTGCGGTTTTAGAAGCAACGGATACGGCGAGTCCGGGGGCGGCCGCCTACGAATATGCGTACAAGCTGCCTGAAATCTCTCCTCTAGAGTGTGTCAACGACAGTTGGACCCCTACAACAACTGCGAATGCACCGGATGCGCGCCAGGGACACACCGCAGTGTGGACCGGCAGCGAAATGATCATTTGGGGTGGAGACAACACTGTATCTGGTCATTTAAACACCGGGGCGAGATACGACCCAGCTACTGGCAGTTGGATGGCGACAAGCACTGCCAATGCTCCCAGCCCCCGATGGATTCATACGGCGGTGTGGACGGGCACCGAGTTGATTGTTTGGGGCGGGGGTAGCAATAACGTGTATGTGAACACAGGCGGGAGGTATAATCCGGCCAGCGACAGTTGGATAGCTACAAGCACCGTCAACGTGCCTACTGGACGCAATGCTCACACTGCGGTCTGGACTGGGAGCGAAATGATAGTGTGGGGCGGGCACGGATGTGGTGGGAACTGCACTTTTAACACGGGCGGTAGATATAGCCCCACCAGCGACACCTGGGCGGCTACCAGCACGATCAATGCACCCGCCGCACGGTTTTTCCATAATGCGCTCTGGACCGGGGATAAGATGATCGTCTGGGGTGGAAGCGATCGCACCAACTATCTCCATACTGGCGGGAGCTATGATCCTCGCACCGATAATTGGGCGCCCACAGATCTCGCGAATGTTCCACTCGGCCGAACCGCCCACACGGCAGTCTGGACCGGCAGCGAAATGATCGTCTGGGGTGGTGTCGATGAGAACTTCAATGCAACAAACACGGGCGGGAGGTACGATCCTGTAAACGGTGGCTGGGTCGCTACTAGCATCAACAACGCGCCCTCTCCGCGCGCCGGTCACACGGGGGTCTGGACTGGCCGCGAGATGATTGTATGGGGGGGCAACGATACGGTGACAATCTTCAACACTGGTGGCAGATATACTCCGAGCACAGATAGTTGGATGCCAACTACGACAGTAAGCGCACCGGATGCGCAGACTCATTCGACGGCAGTCTGGACTGGCAATCAAATGATTGTCTGGGGCGGAGTAAATGACATCGACGTCCTCAACACCGGGGGAGTGTACTGTGCGCAACCTTCAGATCCTATTCTCCAGAACGTCGCTTCACGAAAGACACATGGCTTTGCCGGCACATTCGATATCCCTCTTCCATTGAATGGGACGCCTGGAATTGAATGCCGCGCTGGTGGGCCGACGAGCGATTACAACATTGTTCTCGCCTTTAACGCCAACGTATCAGTCACTGGAAGTCCACAAGCAGCCGTCACAGCAGGAATGGGCACAATCGGAAGCGACGGCATCAACAACGGCGGAAACGTCACTATTGCAGGAAATATCGTAACGATTCCACTGACCAATGTGACCAATGCCCAGACCATAAATGTCACGCTCTACGGCGTGAATGGTGCGACCGATATCGTGGTCCCCATGTCGATCCTCATTGGCGACGCCACCGGCAACGGCACAGTGAACGCTTCCGACATCAGCCAAACAAAGGCGCGGATCGGTCAGCAATTGAATCAGACAAATTTCCGTTCGGATGTAACTGCCAATGGCTTCATCGATTCCGCAGACATTGCGCTCCTGAAATCCAAGATCGGCACCGGACTTCCCTAATCGCTGAAAGCACGCTGCAGCTACCTCTCGGGACGTGATGCGCTGAGACAGCGCACGCTACAGCAATGCGGAGTGTCCGCGCTTATGGTAGCTTTCCCTCACATGAAAACGGTCTGGCGCGTTTTTCGATATTTGAAACGTTGCCCGTGGATAGCAGCGGGGACATTGACCTGCGCGATCGTCAGCACGCTGATGGTGATCGTTTTCCCGGGCGTGACAAAATGGATTGTCGATGATGTGATCCGCGCCCATCGGCCCGATAAACTACTGCCGCTGATCTTCATCGCGGCCGGTGCATTTGTTTTGCAGCATGCGTTCAATTCGCTGCGAATCATTCTCAATAACACTTTCGAGCAGCGGGTCATTTTTGATCTACGCAGCGATCTCTATTCCCACATTCAACTGCTCCCGCTCCGGTGGTTCGACAATCGCGCTACGGGCGATCTGATGACGCGAGTGATCGAGGACGTGAACTCGGTCGAACGAGTATTGATCGATGGAATCGAACAGGGCAGCGTGGCCGTTCTGCAAATCGTGATCGTCATCAGCGTGATGTTTTATCTCAACGCCAAACTGGCATTGCTCGCGCTCGTGCCGTTTCCATTGCTGATCGCTGGCGCACTCAGTTACACCCTTACGGCCCATCGCCGTTATCGATTACAACGCCGGGCCGCATCGGCGATGAATGCGTTGTTGCACGATAATCTGTCCGGCGTTCGTCAGATCAAAAGCTTCGTGCGCGAACGCGAGGAACATGCGCGATTCAATCGGGTGAGCGATCAATTGCGGCAGGCCACCCTGGTCGTGATGCGAGTCTGGGCGATCTACTCGCCCTCGATGTCGTTGTTTGAAGCGATCGGGGCGTTGCTCGTGCTCGGCTTCGGCGGATACGCTGTTCTCAATGGTGCAATGCAGCTGGGCGATCTTGTCGCTTTCCTGATGCTGGCGGCGTTCCTATACGATCCGGTGAGCCGGTTGCATCAGCTGAACCAGCTTATTCAAGCCGGGCGCGCGGCGGGCGAGCGCGTATTCGAAATTCTCGACGAACCGGTCGAGCCCGGTTTCGAGGAAAAAGCCAACATCGTCGCTCCTTCTTTTTCGCGTCAGCTTTGGAGTACGCACAGCCTGCCCGCCGTGGCGGGCGTCCCCGCGTCGCTTTACAAAGAGAGTGCGCAGACCAGCGCTGTAAAAGCGGTGCGAAGATTCACCGCAGTCCAAAGCACTTCGTGCGAACTAAGTCGCATCGCTGGCGATATTTGCTATGAAAACGTAAGCTTCAGTTATACGGACGGTTTGCCCGCGCTGCGCAACATTTCCTTCCATTCGCCGCCAGGATCGACAACGGCGCTGGTGGGCGCGACCGGCGCGGGAAAATCGACGCTGGTGAATCTGCTGGTCCGGTTTTACGAATTCACGACCGGCGAAATTCGCGTCGACGGAAAGCCAATTCGTGATTATGCGCTGTGGGAATTGCGGGAAGCGATCGGAGTGGTGACGCAGGAGAGTTTCCTGTTCAATGGCAGTATTCGGGAAAATCTGCTCATGGGAAAACCGGGCGCGACGGACGAAGAACTCTGGCGCGCTGTCGATGCGGCTAATGCCCGGCAATTCATCGAGCGTTTGCCGGATGGTCTCGAAAGCATCGTGGGCGAGCGCGGAGTAAAATTAAGCGTCGGCGAAAAGCAGCGGCTCTCGATTGCGCGCGCGCTGTTGAAAGATCCGCCCATACTAATTCTCGACGAAGCTACGGCGAGCGTGGACACGGCCACGGAGCGCCTGATCCAGGAAGCGCTCGAGCATTTGATGGCGAACCGGACGTCGATCGTGATTGCTCACCGGCTCTCGACCATCGTTCATGCCGATCAAATCCTGGTGCTCGATCACGGCCGGATCATCGAGCGCGGCAAACATGAGGAGTTGATCTCGCTCGGAGGAAAATATGCGCGGTTGTGCCAGCAGAGTCTGCTAGCCGCGGCGAGTCCGTCCGATGGCGCATCTAATGCGGTCATCCCGAACGAAGTGAGGGAGCTCACACAGGATGATGAGATCACGCTTCCGATGTAGGCGACCGAAGCTTTATGGGCGAGGTCCCTTCACCCCGCTCAGGATGACTGTTTACGTCCGACGAGCGATTGTCGATGTAAAGAATTAATGGCCGGGCGATGGCGCGGGCGTCGGCGACGGCGGGATAAAAATCGTTTGGCCAGCTCGCAATTTCAGCGGGTCCTCGATGTGATTAAACGTTTGCAGCTCCGTGATACTAACTCCGTACATTTTGCTGATGGAAGTGAGTGTCTCGCCCCGCTGCACCGTGTGTGTCGTTGTGCCCGCTGGGCGCGGTATTGGTGTGGAGGCAGACTTTGATTGAGATGGCTCAGCCTCGCCGATCATCATCCCGGGACGAGTATGTGAGAGCTGTTGTTCGAGCTTGAGAATTTGTTGAGAAAGGATGTCGATCTTGGCGTTTTGCTCGTCGATTTTTTTCGTTAACAATTGAAGCTGCATCGCTTCAGAGGATTGTTTACCGGGACTCGGAGCAAATGTTTGACCCCCTAGCAGGGCTGCACCACCAAAGAAAGCAGTAGCCAATAACGCGCCAAGCTTCATCCGCCAAATGTTGCCATTGGCATCTTTCTCTGGCAAGCGCCGGTGCACTCGGGTGCACAGCTTGCCTTTCGAACAATTGGCTTTAATTTTTTGACATGCCAGATCGCATTCAAAAGCCAATGGAGCCGGCGCCGTGGGAGCCGAAGCAGGGGGATGAAGGTGGGCCGCGTTCGCCGGATATATCGCGGCCGGATACGAAAGAGCTTTTGAAAAAAATGCGCAAGGTCGATCCTAATCAATCCAAGCGCTATCGCCAGCGCACCGGTCAATAAGGATGGAACCGTTTTCCGTCACGCCGGAGCAGACTTTCTCTGGCACAGGCGAGGATTTCCCTGCGCTGCTCCGACGCAAAGGTTTGATGGATGCGGCAGCAGTTGTCGATCCTAACGGATCGGTCAATCGCGGCGGATTTACGCCAACAGAAGCGACGACGATTCTCGCGTTTAAGTTCGCTGGCGGCGTGCTGGTGGCCGGCGATCGCCGCGCGACCGCGGGCAATACGGTGGTTTACGATCGCGCGGATAAAGTGCTCGAAATCGATCGCCATTCGATCATGGCGATCGCGGGCGTGCCGGCGACCGCGTGGGAGATGGCGCGCGTGCTCGAGCATTCGTTTCAATTTTTCCGGCGCAGCCAGTTCCAGGAGATGAGTCGTGGATGGAAAAGTGCGCGCGCTGTCGAAATTGCTGCGCGATAATTTCGGCTTCGCTTATGCAGGGCGTCGGGATCGTCGTGCCGATTTTCGCGACCTACGATGCCAATGCCCAGCCGGAAGGCGCGGCTCTATTTCTACGACGCTATGGGCGCGCAATTCGAGGTGGCCGATTTCGCGGCGACCGGCTCGGGATCGCCGGCCGTGCGCAGGATTCTCTACTACGAAAACAAGTGGGGAAAAAGCCGTTGCAGCAAATTGAAGCGAAGACGAGGCGATCGTGCTCGCGTTGCGCGCGCTCGATACGGCGGCCGAATCCGACACGGCCACCGGCGGGGTCGATCGGAGCGGCAAGATTTTTCCGATGTCAAAATTGTGTCGAGCGAAGGAATCATCACGCTGCCGGATGAAAAAATCGGCGGCAGTCTTTCGAAAAACAGTGCCATGATCGAAGAACCGTATCGCTGGGTCGAGGCGATCGCGAATCGACGCGAATACATCGAGACCAATTCGCGACGGGAAGTCCGATCGCGGCGGTGAGTTATCGCGACGGGATTTTGTTCCTGACGCTCGGGCGGTTCGACGGCAGAAAATTTTCGAAATTTACGATCGGATCGCGATGGGGGCGATCGGGCATCCGGGCGATATCGAGCGGTTGCGAATGGCAGCGATCGAGCTGGCCAGCACGGAAGGTTTCACTCGATCGGCAGCCGATGTCTCGCTTCGGCGGCTTGTCGCATTATTCGCTCAGCCCGGCGATGAAGAACGCGTTTGAGCAGGTCTATGGCGCGCCGTATCTCGCGCGACTGCTCTTTGCCGAATTGGAGCGCGACCTGAGGACGATTTATTTTTGCGAGTCGATTACGACGGCTCAATCGCCACGAATGCCGCCACAATCGCGGAAGCGCGTCAGGACTTTGCGGTGTTGAGCGGGAATCGTGAGTCGGCTGCATTGATGGAATCGTTCCTGAAAGAAAAACACACTCCGGGCGGCGCTTTTGAAGCCTCCATCGAATCTGCGCTCGATGCCTGGAGCGTGGGACACATGGCTTTGCAAAAAGATGGGCCGAAGGAATTGCCCGATGCAAAGGCCATTGCGCAACATCGACAGGAACAGCTTTCCGGCAAAGGCATCGAAGCAGCCGTGCTCGAGCGAAACAACGGTTCCGCGATTCGGTATCGCAATTTATCGGACAAAGATGTACGCTCATCACTAAATTCTTAGGGGGGAAAAATGGTGCGGCGATTTGTAATCGGACGCGTGCTGCAAAAGACAGCCGCCTTGGCGGGTCTGTTGCTGATGGTGGCTTGTTTCACCTGGTTAGTTTCGATGCCACGTTCGCGGGGTTTAACTTCGACAACCAGATCTTCCAGCGGCCGCGGCTCGTTCAGCACCGTTGTTCTGGATCCCGGTCACGGCGGCGATGATTCGGGTGCAGTGCGCGGGAATGTTGTCGAGAAAAACCTGACGCTCGACGTAGCTCAACGGGTCAATCGATTGTTGGAAGCGCAGGGCATCGCTACTCTGATGACGCGCAACGATGACAATTTTGTTTCCCTGGTGGATCGCGCTCGGATCACCAATCGCGTGCCCGACTCCATTTTTGTCAGCATTCATTTTAACGAAGGGGAACGGCCGCTTACGAGCGGAGTGGAAACCTATTATGCCGAACATCAAAGTGCGCCGCTGCCGACATTGATTTCCTGGATTCCTTTCCTGGGCCGTGGTTTGTCCGGTTCCCCTAATTTCAAAAGCCAGAGTCTAGCCGGATTCATTCAGCAATCGCTGGTGACGCAGACGCATTCGATGGATCGTGGCGCAAAACCGCAGCAATTTTTCGTAATCAGGAACGTGACTCAGCCGGCTGTATTGGTCGAAGCCGGATTTCTCAGTAACGACGACGACCTTACAAAGCTAGGAAATGCCGATTATCGGGAAATGCTCGCTGTTGCGATCACGGATGGAATTTTGCGATATCGCGATGCCATTGAGGAACAGCAAACCACACTTGCGGTAAGTCTGCCGGTTACGAAGCAGCCATCCTCCATCCCGACCGAGCCGGCGCGCTGAATAAGCCAATGTTGGCGACGTCTTAGCAAGATCGACATGAAACTGAGGATTGGTCTGGCGATTTTTCTTGGATCGATCGCGTTGCTGCGAGCGGATGATACCATCGCCAGGGCGCAGCAGGCGCTGAAAGATCAGGGTTTTTATTACGGCGAAATCACTGGCCAAAAGGACACAGACACGACTGCCGCCATCCGGCGCTACCAGATTCGAAATGGGTTACATGTCTCCGGTGATCTGGACAAAGAGACTTTGCAGGCCTTGGTAGCCAAAGCGCCTCGCTCCTCCCAACCCATAGTTACAAGTTCTCCTTTGCCGCGGCCCCAAACATCGGACGAGACTTCACAGCAAAACGAGAACGATGAAAAGCCAACGGAAGCACCTCCTCCGCAGGCTTTGGTCGCCAGACCGCAAGATCGACAACAGTATCCATCTGGACCATCTGCGATTGTTCCATCGGGCGGCGGGTTATTTGCCGGAACTCCCTACGAAATGGCGCCGCCTGAGATTCAAAGCAATGTAGTCGCTTCGGCGCAAAGCATCCTGGCCCACCGCGATCTTTACCGCGGCGAGATCGACGGAATCTTCGGGCCGGGCACCGAGTTTTCATTGCGGGCCTATCAGGCAAAAATCCGGCTGCCAGTGACCGGCCGACTCGACTTGGAAACGCTCGCCGCACTTAATTTGTTACCCGGAAGACGCTCCTCAATTTTTCCTCCGCGCCGCAGAATCATTCGTCCCGTCCCCCAAGCGCCCGTGCGAGGGGAATGGATCCCCGAACATTGATTCTCGGTTCGCTATATTGACACGGGTTCGTTTCGCGATTTCAATACTGCGCAGTAATTCTTCTCGCCAGCCACTCTCTCGGCGAGGCGCTGTTCAGGATTTGCAGCTTTTAGTCAGTCAATTCATCGCAGAGATTAGGAACTCCCCACCATGGCGGGACATAGCAAGTGGTCGAAGGTCAAGCGGTTTAAGGGCGCCATTGACGCCAAGCGCGGCAAGATCTTCAGCAAGTTGTCGAAAGAGATCACCATCGCCGCGAAAACCGGCGGAGGCGATCCCAATGGCAATCCGCGTCTGCGTAGCGCGATCCAGGCGGCGCGCGATCAAAGCATGCCGAATGATAATGTCGATCGCGCGATCAAGCGGGGCACTGGCGAGGGCAAAGATGCGCAACAATTCGAGGAGATCGTGTATGAGGGCTATGGTCCCGGTGGCATCGCCGTGATCGTCGAGGTCGCAACCGATAATAAGAACCGCACCGCCGCCGAAATCCGAAGCATCTTTACTAAGAACAATGGCAATCTCGCCACCAGCGGAAGCGTTTCGTTCATGTTTCACAAGAAAGGACAAATCACCATTCCGCGACCGAGCATCGACGAGGACCGGCTCCTGGAATTAGTCCTCGAGGCCGGCGCAGAAGAGTTGACAACCGACGAGGATCAGTATCTTATTATTACTTCGCACGATCGGCTCTACTCTGTAGCTGAGGCGCTCAAAAATGCGGGCGTAAATACCGATGGGCAAAAGTTTACTTTCATTCCCGATACGACTGTTCCGGTTGCCGACGAGGACGTGGCGCGGCAGGTGCTCCGGTTGTGCGATGCGCTCGAAGACGATGATGACGTGCAAAACGTCTATTCAAATCTAGAAATTCCCGACGAATTACTGGCCTGATTGCCGGCCTGAAAAGAACTCCGCTGAAAAATCTTTTGGAAGCGCTCGAATGGCGAGTGCGCACCCTGTTTGCTTATGAACGAAGAGAACGAAAATCAACCTGCACCGGTGGAAACCGAAGCCGCCGCCGCGCCGGAACAACGTCATCATCGACCGCGCCGTCGTTTTTCCCGTCGGCGCTATCGCGACCGGGATCGATTCAACGAGAATTCTAATTCTTCACCCGAAGCGGGTGTTGACACTTTGGATCGACAATCCGAAGGCGCGGTCGAAAACGGCGATCAAACTTCGGCGGAGCCGGAATTCGGCGAAGGCATCATCGAGATCTCGGGTAAAGGCTTTGGTTTTCTGCGCGATCCCAAGCGCAACTTCGTCCAGGCTGCCCAGGACATTTTCGTTACCCCGGAGATTGTGCGTAGATTTTCTCTGCGCGACGGCATGTGGATCTACGGCGAAACCCGCCGAGGCAATCGCGGCCCGCAATTGACCAAGCTGCTCAAGATCAATAGCGAAGAGCCCGCGAAATATCAGGGGTTGAAGCCGTTTGAGGAGCTGACCACGATTAATCCGAACAAGCGAATCAAACTGGAAACGGTTCCCGACCGTTACACAACGCGGATCATGGATTTGATGACGCCGCTCGGCATGGGCCAGCGCGGGTTGATCGTCGCGCCACCGCGCACTGGCAAGACAACGCTCCTCCATCACATCGCTGAGGCAGTCGCGAAGAATCATCCCGAGATGAAATTGATCATTCTCCTCGTCGATGAACGGCCCGAAGAAGTCACCGATTTTCGTCGGTCGCATCCGACGGCAGAATTGATGGCCAGCTCGAATGATGCCGATATCAAGAGTCACACGAGAATCTCGCAGCTTGCGATTGAGCGCGCGAAACGGCTGGTCGAAGCTGGCGAGCATGTTTTCATCCTGCTCGACTCGATCACCCGCACGGCCCGCGCCTTCAACAATGCGATGTCCGGCGGGGGCCGCACTATGAGCGGCGGTATCGATGCTCGTGCCATGGAAATCCCGAGGAAAATTTTCGCCGCTGCGCGCAATACCGAAGAAGCGGGCTCGCTAACGATTGTGGCGACCGCACTTATCGAAACCGGCAGCCGAATGGACGAGCTGATCTTCCAGGAATTCAAAGGCACGGGAAATATGGAAATGGTGCTGGACCGCAAAATCAGCGATCAACGCATCTACCCGGCCATCGACATCTTTCTTTCCGGAACCCGCCGGGAAGAACTGCTGCTCGAACCGTGGGAGTTAGAGAAAATCAATCTCATCCGCCGCGGCCTGGCCGGACACAAACCCGAGGAAGCGATCCAGCGGTTGTTGATGTTCGTGAAAAAATTCCCGACCAACAAGCAGATGCTCAAGGAAATCCCGGGCTAAGCCGGATGATGTAGCGGCGGTCTGTGACCGTCGCCATTCTTGGGTGGGAACTTTGCGACGCTCACAGAGCGCCGCTACAGAAGAAGCCGTTCAGCTTCGTTTAACCGTTTTGACCTGTTCGGCGACGAAAGATCCACATTCCTGAGCCGATCGCTCCAATCCCGAGCAGAGCAAGCGTGCTCGGCTCCGGCACGATGTTGATGGAGAAATGAGCCGCTGGGAGGTTGTTATCCATGAAATCCGTGTCGGTCACTTCCGAAGCTCGTGGGGAAGTTGTAGTCGTGCGAAGGTCGTACATACCCAGAGGAGTTCCCGGAGCCAGCATGAAGGTGAGATCCATGACGTGGTACGTGCCGGGCGTACCGAATCCGGCGGGTTGGTCCCCCCGCCAAGGCCAGGCGCCTCGCCGGTGTACCCGGAACCGTCGGGTAAATTGAAAGCTATGGGGACCGGGTCCGGGCCGCCGGGAAATGGCGGGTAATGAGTCGTGCCAGTAATAGTGAGAAACGGCGCCAAGGCCGATTGCACTTCCAACCAATAGGAATAACCGTAGGCGCTGTATCCGCTAAAGGTTAAATCCACCGAAACCGTGAACATATTTGTTGTGGTGATATCGATTGTCGATGGACCACTGAACGACAATGATTGCATGTGCTGTTGGGCGAAGAGCGGGGTTGTCGCTGTCGCGCCGCAGAGAATTGCGATAAGGAATTTCTTTTTCATGGCTGGATTAGGGTTGCGCGTAGAACACCGCTTATACCGAAAACGTAACAACTAAGTCAATCCTTCCTTTCGATCTCGGTAGGCCGTTGCCACTGCCCCAGAAAAAATGGCGCAACCGCTAAATCCATTTCATTCCGGCGCATCGGGGGCATTTCGTGTGAGTGCGCATGAGTTCGCGCGACGAACGTTCAGGGACGTGCCAACCGCAGGCCCCACAAATCGCGCCATGATTGTCCGGCTGCATCTTCAGAACGATTCCCGCAGACAACCCGATTACGATGAAGCTGATTGTGAGGAGAATTACCGTTGTCATCGTCTGCGTGTTAGTTATGCGCTACGGCGACAGCCGAATATCCCGCCGGTCCTGGCCAGCCCGAAAAACCCTGGAGTTAGCGAGCTGCCAGGCTGTCTCTGCGATCCGCGAAAACGTCGAGACAGTGACCGGGCGGGAAATTTTCATCCTCACCGATGTTCTCCGAGATTTGCCGGCCAAAATTCCGAAAAATTACATGTCGATCTTGCGAAATCTATAAACCGACAGCAGATGGACTATGTGCCGTCTCGGCCTAATCATCCTCGCCGAGCTTTAAGTCGAGGGTGTACAGTTGTTCATGCGGCTGCGCAGAATTGTTAAAAAATTATCGGGGCGACGGCGCAAAGGCGAAAAACCTGCCGAGCTGAGCACGCCTACGATTCAGCGCGCTATCTTAAAGGCGATTGAAAAAGCAGCACCGCGCAAATTCGCTGGCGATTACCTCGATGTCGGAAGCGGTGCCGGAGAACTGCTGAGCTTTGTTCGCCAGCGCTACGCCTTACGCGCATTTGCCTGCGATTATACCGACCGGCTCATGCGGGTGCGCAGTCAGCCGGTCGAAATTGTCGATCTTAATTCCGAGCCGCTACCGTTCGAGGATAACCGCTTCACCCTGGTCACGTGCGCGGAAACGATCGAGCATCTGGAGAATTATCGCCAAACGATTCGGGAAATTTATCGCGTGTTGAAGCCGGGCGGTCTGGCCGTGATTACCACGCCAAATATTTTGAACCTGCGGTCCCGGACTCGTTACCTCGCGTTTGGTTTCGCCTCACTCTTCGGTCCGCTTTCGATCGGGAGCCGCGATGTTCACAGCCCGCGCGGCCACATCAACCCGGTGAGCTGGTTTTATCTTGCCCATGCTCTTCTCGAGAATGGTTTTGTCGATCTGAAACTGAGAGTGGATCGTTATCAGCGGCGGTCGTTTTTAGCCTACGCGATTTTACTGTTGCCGATTCGCCTCGCGGCTGCCCGAGCCAGAATGCGCGAATCGGGAAAATATCGCACCATTGATGCGCAGAACGAGTGGCTGGTTCGATCGATCAACTCTCGCGATGTTCTGCTCGGCCGGACTTTGATTGTCACGGCTCACAAACCATGAAGGAAAGCGAACCAGAGTGGGAAGTTCTTCCGCCGGAGGAAAAGGAAGAACGCTCATCTGTCGATCCTATTTTCAAATGGCTCGCGCTCATTATGGATAACTTGCTCCGTTTGCCGGGGACAAAATTTCGATTTGGGCTCGACCCAATCATCGGGCTATTGCCCGGAGTAGGTGATACCGCGTCAGCTATTGTTTCAGGGCTGGCGTTGATTTATGCGGCGCGCTCCGGGCAACCGAAAATTTTGCTCGCCCGAATGGCGGCAAATATTTTGATCAACGAACTGGTCGGGATCATACCCGGGATCGGGGATGCCTTTTCGTTTTGGTTCAAATCGAATGCCCGCAATTACGAGCTGCTCAGGCGCTATAGTGCCGAGCCCCAACGGAGAAGAAAAAGCGATTGGATATTCGTAATCTTTGTGCTCGGGCTGCTCGCCATCGTCGTTGCCGCAGGAATCATCGTAAGCGCACTCATTTTGATCGCGCTCGCGCGTCTTCTGTTCACCCCGCATCCCCGGGGTTTCGCTCTACATTGATTACTTGGGCGCGAGCGATTCAACAATTTTTTCAAATCGCCGATCGCCGCGTAACGGATCCCAGAACGGATGCAAGCGTAAGTGTCCATAACTTAAATAGCCGGGCAGCGTTGCCACCAGAGTGAGCTGATCCAGAGCCGCATCTTTATCGCCTGTCCACGCGTAAATAATGGCGAGGTACTGAACCAATAGCGAGCCATCGACAACATCCTTCGAAACCGGCAGAAGCTCGGTCGCGCGTTGCCCCTCTTTCACAGCCTCCTCGTTGTACCCCAGCGCGGCGTCGATCAGACCGAGAGCACAGATTGCTTTTGCGAACTTCGGTTCGTTCCGCGCGATTTGATCCACATCAATTCGAGCCCGGAGAAAAGCGTTGCGCGCTGCTTCAGCGTCACCGCTAGTGCGGGCGGCCATCGCCTCGCACCAAGCGACGGGAAACGGGATGCCATCGCGATTGCATCCATCGGGCAACATGACATTCAATGCGCGCTGTGCCGCGGTTTTGTCCCGCTCACAAAGCGCCAGGTAAAGCCATTGATCGCCTATCTCGGAAATCGATTCGGACTTTGCGGCCAGGATCGCATCGATTGCCGCGTGGAGCGGCTTTGAATCCGCTCGCCAGTTTAGATCGACAGAGGCCCGCTGAATCCTCAGACCCAGCTGCCCGGGAGCAATTTGGACCGCGCGATCCAGGATCTCGGCTTGATCGGCATAGCGGCGAAGGCTTTCGTAGGTCAGCGACATTTGCTGAAGAACGAGAAGATTTCGGGGGTCGAGTTCCAATGCACGCTCCATGTTCATGGTTGATTCCTGCCAGCGGCCCTGGCGACGATCGATATAACCGGTGAACAGGAACACCGAGGGATCATTTGGCAGTTTCGCTCGCGCAAGCTGAAGCTCTGCTCGCGCTCGATCGTAATCCATGTATCCCCAGTACAGATGCCGAGCCCGAGCGAGATGTGTCTCACCCGCCCCAGGCCGCAATCGCTCCATTGATTCAATAGCTGTCTCCGCCAGCGCAAGTCGGCCAGCCGTATGGTCGTATCCTAGGTGATAGAACTCGTCATGAGCATTGGCCAATTGATAATAAGCGAGGAGAAATGCCGGGTCTCGTTTTACGGCTTTCTCAAGGAGACCGACTGCGTCGGCCAGTCTTTCAGAACTTAGTTCAACGGTTATCACCTCCAGAATGATGGTCTTGGCACGCGTGTAAAGATCGTAGGCCAAAAGATCGCTCGTCGGCGGCCGCTCAATCGCAGCTTTTTCAGGCGGCGACAGTTTACTCTTGAGCTCGGAAACGATGTTTTCCGCGACTTCACTTTGAATGGCGAATACATCTTTGAGTGGCCGCTCGTATTTATTTGCCCAAAGCTGCGTATCGGTGCGGGCATCGACCAGCTGCGCATAGACTTTCACCCGTTCCCCCAGTCGCTGCACGCTCCCTTCCAGAATATTGGCGACACCAAGAGACCGTGCGATCTCGCGCAGATTGCGTTTCGCATCGGCTGGAAATTGCATCACCGAAGTGCGGCTGATGACTTTCAGGTCAGCCACACGAGCCAGCGCGGTCAGGATTTCTTCCTGCATGCCTTCGGCAAAAAATGCGTTCTCCTTCTCATCACTCAGGTCTTGAAAGGGCAAAACTGCGATGCTCTTATCGGAGAACTGCGGTAGAGGACCGCGATGGAAGAAGATCGACAAGGTGGCCGCTGCGATGCCCGCCGCCAGAAGGATCGACAAGGCCCATTTTTGCCAGGCAGCCGGAAAAACCGCGCGCCTTTCTGTCGCTAAGTGGCCTTTTCGACCACGAAGTTTTTCGGGAATAGCCGGATTGCCGAGATCATCCTTGCAAAGATTAAAGATATGCAATCGCAAGCCATGCTTCGTTTCGCATTCTCCCAGATCCTTTAGATACGGCTGCCAGTGTCGATATTCGGCCAAATCTTCGGCTACATGTTTTGAGACCAGAATGTGGCCCGCGTCTCCGCAATCCATCACTCGCTGCGCGACATTGATACCGCCGCCGGCGATGTTCAGTTTTTCGTTAACATCCTGAATGGTTGTGATCGGACCGCTGTGAATCCCCATTCGGACGTGAATATTGGGGCAGGCTTTTAGCCCTTGGCTAATCTCCAGCGCACAGAGCACCGGCTCTTCGGGATTGCGATAGAATAGCAGCGCCATTCCATCGCCTGTAGGCAGCCGAACCAGTTTCCCGCTTTCCTCGGCCTCGCGGAAACAGCGAGTCTCGCGAACTATCCGAGTCAATTTGCGCAAGTGATCGACTTGTTCGTTCAGGAGTAATTTTGAATAACCGACGAGGTCGATTAACAACAAGTGTGCGATCTCGAGTGGGAGATCGGGTTTGCTGTCAGCAGAGATATCGTGCGCGCTCAATCTCGGGCAGTAGATCAGAATCTACGGCTAATTCGTCGTGTTGGTCGAGCCCAAACAGGCTTGTCGAAAATTTGCTGGTCCGACGCTGTGCGCTGTTTCGGGTCGGGCGAATTCCTTCTTGTCCAGGAACCCGGAACCAAACGCAGCCACATTCAAAATAATCATGACAAGCGAGAACAAATACATTCCCATCGCCAGACCAATGCCGATGTGAAGTGCAATAATACAAAGAAGCCACGTCGTGCGCGTCCTCCTCCACCAAATCGCCAGCGGATAACCCACCTCCAAAAGGAGCACCGAAATGCTGGCCACGGGGAACAAGTAGTTCCCGTGAATCAAGATTTCGGCCGGGACGAGATTAAACGGAGGTCTCGTTAGGGCACGCCACAGGCTCTCACCGTTCCACCAGCCGCTCCCCAGAGCTTTGGACAAGCCGCTAAAGAAATAGATGAAGCAGAGATGCACCTGCAAGACCCGGCGCCAAAACCCCGGAAGTTGTCGATCTTGTTTGTGCCGAGCTCGCCAGCGATGCTCGAAGGCGAAGCGATCCGGCAGCGGAGCCAGCATCAGATAGAACAGCCCAATCGTCATGAAACTGTCCACTCCGTACGAAATGAGGTCTGCACTATTGGCAGCGCAAAGGTGCAGAAACCACGCAAGAACAGCGCACGGCCGACTGAAAACGCCGAGCAACAAACCCCATCCGGCAGCAAGCAAGAACCACAACGTCATGGAAAGCACAGTATGTTCGCAAAGCCCGCATTGCTCTCCCATCATGACCAACCAGCCGATGTGTGGAATGAAAGGGCTTTCTCTCGACAGAAGAGCCTCAGAGAATGCTCGGCCGACGAAGCCTTGGTCGATGCCAGCTAGCCAACTCCCGGAGAATAATAGCGTGTAGAGGACAACTTGGAGTCCCAAACCAACTCTTAAAACCGTTAGCCAGGAGTCTGTGCTTGGTGAAAAGAGAAAATTCGTCAGGCCGCACCAAATTCTGGTTAACGACTCACTAATTAGCGGCTGCGGATATCTGGGAGCGATTGAAGTCATACGCATGCAAAAACTGGTAGGACGCTCGCTGGCCGTTTCGGAATTGCTCCATCGTGGGCAAGGTGCTCACACCAAGAATAGCCCGGATCGAATTCGCATCCGGATGCTTCTGCCAAATCGAACGGACGAGACCGCGAATCAGATAGGCGCGCAGCCGCTCGGATTCTGACCGACCAACTGTATCCAGCAACGTGGAAAGAGTTAAATCACCCTGGTAGCTTTTCAGGCAAGGCAGCTCGTATTCTGTCCGGCCGCCAGCATAACGAAGCTCGAACACAAGCTTATAGCTGCCGGGGATATTCGGCGCAAAATAGCCATAGCCGTGATCGATTCCCGCGAAGTGGAAATACGTGAAAAGGCCGCGGCGAATCGGATTCGAATAGTTCATTCTCTGCCCGACCGCCGCAGCTACAACCGGTTCAGCTTCGTCTACGAGCCTGACCAAATAGTTCGGAACAATTGTCGATGTATGCGCAATTACCCAAAATGCCTCACGGCAACAGATCATAGCGACAAAGAGAAAATGGAGAACGAACCAAGACTTATAAAAGCGCACCGAGAATGCCCGTTTAAAATTGCGAAGGTCCGATGTCGCAATTTCCTGTACTATTTATGGGCAGGAGGGTGGAGGACCTTCGATCTGGTCCAGCACCGCCTGCATATCGGCCAGGTTGTTGAAAGTTAATCGTTGGGTGACGTGCATACTAGCAGGTTGTTGGATCGGCACAGGTGTCTTCCCGGCAAACGGGGGTCCATCTACCTGCAACCATTGGGTTCCGTCGTAATATTTTATTGTCACCGACGAGTCATCGTTGGTGCCGTTAGAAGTTTGGACCTTGTCCAAAAGAGATTCGAAGCTCGCAATTGTTTTTGGATCACCACCATTCTTAATTTTGACGAGCTTTTGGTCATCGCAGGTAAGTTTGATAGTAACCGGGGAGTCCTTCGATATGGTCGGTCCCGTTTGTGGCTTAGATACCCTGATTAGAGTAAAAGCGGACAGGTACGATACTGATCCCAACCAAAGCTAAAATCGCGATTAGAAATCGGTTCATAGTAGTAGCCTCCTAGGCCGAATTGGCACTGATCATAGATCGGTTCCGGTTTGCGACCGCCGTTAACAAATAGCAAGCACAAAATAACCAAGTCGACAGGACTTGGAGGAACGAGCGGTGGACTGGCTCGAAAATCAGGCCTTTTTCAGGAGCCGGATGGCGTCGCGCAGCTCAGCGGCGCGCTCGTAGAGTTCCTTGGCTATGGCCGTCTCCATTTCGCGCTCCATGATCTCCAGCTTCGAGAGCGGGCGTTTGGCCCTGACTTCCTCCAGCCATTCGTCCAGAAACGCGATCTCAGAACTTTTCGAGACCAGCTCGGGGAAATTCGATTGCTCGAAAAAACCCGCAATCGTATCGCGTCCGGCTTGGATCTCACGCATTGCTTCCGGAAATTTCCCTTGAGCGAGCAGAATGGAAGCTTTGGCGCGCGTGTTCATCATCAGCACATAAGGCCGGAATTGTTGCAGGTTCCAGCTTAGCTCTTCGCGGTCTGTATGTTCCGCCACGAAATCGAACAGATCGAGGTTTCGTTGCGTGTCGCGCACAACACTGGGGAAATCGTTGATCTGGAACAGACTCAGATATCGATGGTAATATTGGATCCCTTCCTGTTGCAGTTCCGCGCATTGCTCCATCGTGAGTTGATAATTTTCTCCGCGTTTCAACGCCTGTTCCGCACGCGTTTGATGATATTCCAGGAGCGATTCACATCCGTGCGGTCGAACTCCGTCCGGACGCCCGATCAACTCCATTTGCAAAACTCCGAGATCAATCCGCAATTGCAACTTCTCGCGGCCATCCAGCCCAACAATTTTGCGCACCTTAATTTTCCCGTTCTCGTGCGGCCAATCCCTCAGAATCGTGTTTAGATCCAGACTCATCCCGGTTTAAAGCATCCGACATTTAACGTTGAGTTGTCAATAACTCTGCAGATCAGACAATTTCCGGGCCAATTTGTTGATCGACAATGCTCGATGCGGCATGGTGCACTCCGTGGAGCAGGCGATCGATACGTTTATTCGCTATCTCGCCGTCGAACGCGGTCTCTCCGAAAATTATCAGCTTTCGACCCAACGGTCATTGAGCGAATTCGCGCGCTGGTGTCGGTCGAAAAAGAAGATCGACAATGCTCGAGCCGTGACTTTGCCGCTCGTCAGCGAATATCTTGCCGATCGGAAGCGCGGAGGACTTTCCGCGGCTTCCATAAAATTGATTGTCGTCGCGCTCAAGATTTTCTTTCGCTTTCTACTCGGCAAAGGAGATGTGGAACGCGACCCCACCGAAGCGGTCGCCCTTCCCCGAATCGAGCGTTATTTGCCGGAGACTTTGAATGAATTGCAGGTGGAGCAGTTGATTGAAAGCATCGATACCAAAACAACTCTCGGTCTACGCGACCGGGCCATGGTCGAACTGCTTTACGCCAGCGGATTGCGCATTTCGGAGCTGTCGAACGCCAGGCTGGAAAATTTTGATTCGGAAGAGCGAATTCTGCGCGTGACCGGAAAAGGAAACAAGACGCGCCTGGTTCCCGTAGGTCGAAAAGCCGCGGAAGCCGTTGCGGCTTATCTGTCCACTGAACGCCCGAAACTGGTAAAGCGCCGAAGTGGTACACAAATTTTTCTGTCCGAGCGAGGCGCAAAACTCACTACTGTCCGGATTTGGCAAATCGTTAAGAAATACGCTAGCCGGTCGGGTTTGGAAAAAAACATCTATCCGCATTTGCTTCGGCACAGTTTCGCCACGCATCTGCTCGGCAATGGCGCGGATCTGCGAATCATCCAGGAAATGCTGGGGCATGCCGATATTTCCACGACCCAGGTTTACACTCATGTCGATCAACAGCGCCTGAAAGCTGTTCACCATCGATTTCATCCGCGCGCATAGGGGTTCTGGTTTGCCATTGACCAGCCAGCATCTAGCATCCCTGACTCATGAAACGAATTTTGTGGGGAGTGGCAGCGATCGTCGTCGTGGGAGCTGTCGCCTGGTACCTATTCCGACTCAGCCAAATAGTTCCGGCCGCGGCGGTGAGCGGGATCCTGCCCCGCCAGACTGTTTTTCTGTTTCACGTACAGGACTTTAATCGGACCCGCGACCGTTGGCATCAATCCGATCTTTGCCAACTGTATCGCGAGCCTGCTGTGCAGGATTTCTTGCGCAAACCGCTCTCGCAACTTCCTAGAAAAAACGATGCTTCCGAGGCTTTTCAGGAACTCGGCCAACTTGGCGCGAGAGATCTCTTTTTCGCCTTGACCCGCGTTGACCAAAGCAATCTCACTTTCGCTGCCGGATTTCATTTTCGCGAAAGTCACAAGACCGCAGAAACATTTATCGAAAAGTGGCGGGGCAAGCTTCTGGCGAATAGTTCCGTCGCGAACCGAGAAACAATCCAGTACGAGCGGCACAGGATCGACAGTCTCAAAGTGGAGGCTTTCACGTTACTCTCGGCTTTTGATGGCCAGTGGTTTTTCACCGGTAACGATCTTGCAGAACTGAAAACTTTACTGGATCGAGTCGATCAACGAAAGCGCGACCGGGAAACGACGCTGGAAGCTAGCGAGGCGTATCGCGCAGCCATGGCGCATATGCCCTCGACGTATTCGGCAGTTTTTTATCTACAACCCAAAACATTCGCCCGGCAATTACAAGAGCTTCGAGCGGTTGTCGGTTCCCCAGTTAGTCCGGCCCAGCGCACGCTGATCGAGCAAATTCGGAGCGTTTGCGGCGCGATTCGTTTCGACGGCGGCAAGATTCACGACACGCTCTTTCTGGGACTGCCCAAGGTCCAGCAGATGCCTGCGCTGACTGAATCGTCTTTGGCGCTGGGAACCACTAACACGTTTTTGTATCTCGCGAGCCTGCTTAACCTGGGCGAAAAGATCGACATCCTCAGCCAGGCGCCAGGTCTCGGCGATCGGCTGCAAAAGCTATTTCAAACTTTCGCCCAAAATGGCATTACGGCTCAGGATTGGAAAATGGCATTCGGTCTCGAGCTGGGAGCATTAGCAGATTGGCCAGAGAATACCCGTTTTCCGTCGCTCCTGATTACATTGCCGGTGCTCGATCCGAAGAAGGCCACCAAAATCGTCGACGCCCTTCTGCGCGTAGATGAAGATTCATCCTGGAACCGAACTGAAAAAGAAGGCGTGCGCTATTTTTCGATGCAATCTCCCGCTACGCTCATAGCCATTCAGCCGACGATTGCTTTGTCGGACCGGCTTTTCATTCTCGGCCTTGATTCAACTTCGGTCGAGGATGCGATCAAACGCAGCCGCGATTCGACGTCGCAACTGGCAAAGCAAGACAGATACAAAACGACCGCTCGTTCCGTTCCCACGCCCACCAATTTTTTCGCCTACCTCGATACTCAACTGCTATATACGCGGCTGGATACGACATTTCGTCCGTTGTTATTGATGGCTGCGGCATTTATGCGCGATGTCAATGAGTATGTCGATCTTGCCAAGTTTCCGGAAACGGAAGTCGTCACAAGACACCTTAGCCCGATCGTTTCCTCCCAAAGATATGATCATGATGGTTACGTCACCGAGTCGGCCGGCCCGGTGACATTAGGTCAGGCAACGCTCGGCTTAGCCATCGCTAGCATTGCGGTCGCAAATGAGGCGAAAGGCGCTGCTAAATATCTTGGGACGACCAACAGGAGTTTACCCACTCCGACGCCTTCTCCGAGCCCTACCGTAACGCCGTAAACACAGACGCTCCCAGAGCGGAGACAGGGTCATTTCGACCCTCTTCGCCTACTGGCAACTGACAAAAGAAAAGTGCTGCTAACCGGCCAAAATGTGTTATTCTTCTGCCCCTATGGCTATTCTTAAGAAAAATGCGTTTTCCCGTCGCGTCCCGGACCTTGTTACCGAGGAACTTGTGGCGGTGCTTTCCAGGCGCGCCTCCTTCGAGTTCAAGCAACTCTTCGACATCGTCCACGAAAACCTGAGGGCACGAAATGCCGCCAGCGGCGGTGAGGAAATGCTGCGCCTGCGCGCTTACGAAAAATTGCAAAACCTCGTAGCACGTGGAGCGGTCAAAAAGAATGGCAAGAAATATAAAGGTCTTCCTTCAGCCCTGGCAGCTGCGATTGCGCCCCAAAACGGGCATGTCCCGGCAGGGGCGAAATAGTAGTTGACGGAACGCCGTCCTGACCGGTTTTAAGGAAAACCGCTATGCTCCACGAGTATCTGCCGATTCTGTTGCAGATCCTGGTAGCGATCGGCTTTGCGGGAAGCGCGTTACTTGTCAGTGTGCTGGTCGGCAAGAGCGGGAAACGGAGCCGGGCCAAAGATACTGCTTACGAATGCGGCATGATCCCGCAGGGTGAAGCGCAACCGCGCTTCAGCGTGAAGTTTTATTTGGTGGCGATGCTTTTTATCCTGTTCGACCTCGAAATTGTTTTCATGTATCCGTGGGCCGTCGTCTATCGCGACGCGATCAAGCACGGGACTCTGATTTTCTGGAGCATGCTGAGCTTCATCTCGATCCTGACGGTGGGATACATTTACGCCCTCAGGAAAGGCGCGCTTGATTTTAGGAAATAGGTCCGGTTCCGGATCATCATTTTTAGCTTCCCCCGGGTAGCCTTTCCTGTTCATAATTCCTGCCCTTTGAATCGGAGGTACTTATGACAACACGCATCATTCTGGCTGGTATTTTGAGCGCCATTGGCATGTTCATCTGGAGTTTCATTGCTCACGATTTGCTGCCTCTGGGCGAGATCGGGATCCGTCAGTTCCGAACTGACGCCGAAGCGCCAATGCTCGACGCCATGAAGACGAATCTCGGCGACGCCCAAGGCCTTTACGCTTTTCCCGGATACAAAGCTGGCCCAAATGCCTCACGTCAGGAAAAGCAGGAGGCAATGAAACTCGCCATGGGTAAAGCCGGCACCGGTCCGTCGGGGCTTTTGCTTTATCATCCGACCCGGCACTTCGTATTCGGCAAATTACTCGGTATCGAGTTCGTCACGGAACTTATCGAAGCACTCATCGTCGTTTTTCTCCTGGCTCAGACGCGAATCGAGAGTTTTTTTGGCCGCGTTGCTTTCGTTTTTTGGGCCGGCGTTTTGGCCGCGATCGCTACCAATGTTTCGTATTGCAATTGGTACGGTTTCCCGAAGCGATACACCGCCGCCTACATGTTTATACAAATTATCGGTTTCCTGATCGTTGGCATTATCGCAGCACTCACTCTGGGCAGGCGCGCTTCACAGACCGCCTGATGAGACGTCTGCACAGTTGAGGCGAATGGATTGACCGTAGGCGAACGCCAAGAGCCCACGGGGTTTGCGCATTTCCAAGGCGGCGTACATCGTTGCTGGGGAACGAAACCCTTACCGTTTGAAAATTCACGTCCTAGATACCCGCCAGCTCGGCCACCCCGGCATCATCGCCGCGACTGCGCTGGAGATAAATGACGGGATTGCTCTTTTCGATTCCGGCCCGGAATCGACTTTTGACAATGTCGCTGTCGATCTTGGCAAGATTGGTTTTGCACCCGAGGACGTTCGTCACGTCTTTGTTAGTCACATCCATTTCGATCACGCCGGGGCGGCATGGCGCTTCGCCGAGCTAGGATCGACAATTTACGTTCATCCGCGAGGGGCGCCGCACTTAATCGATCCGGGAAAGCTAATTGAATCGGCCACGCGCATTTTTGGTGACGAGATGGACCGACTTTGGGGAAAAATTGCGCCAGTTCCAGCCGAATGCGTAAAGATTCTGGAGGACAACGATACCGTGCACATCGCGCCTTTCGAAATTCGCGCCATCGCAACTCCCGGCCATGCCAGTCATCATCATGTTTATCATTGGGAGGATGTCGTGTTCGGCGGGGATATTGCGGGAGTCCGCATCGGCAATGGCCCGCCGATTCCGCCGTTTGTTCCACCTGAGTTGCATGTTGAATCGTGGCGCGACTCGATCCGGAAAATCCGCGCCCTGAATGCTGCGCACCTGTATCTGCCGCATTTTGGAAAAATTCCTGGATCGATCAATGACCATCTCGATGCTGTCGACGAGCGGGTCATTCGCTGGTCGGAATGGTTCCGCCAGAGAATCCGCGACGGCGATGACGAAGCGAAACTAGGATCGACATTCGCCAAACTCGAACATTCGGAACTGCGTGCAGCCGGCGCGAGCGAGAGTGATGTACAAGGTTACGAAGCCGCCGACCCGAGTTACATGGCAGTCGCCGCATCAATCCGCTACTGGCGAAAATATCATCCGGACGCTATTTCGCAGCCGTCCGGCCATTAATGTTTCGCCCGCGCTGTCAGGCAGCTTCTTTCTTGGTCGGCTTTATCCGATGGGTTTCTTTGTTGCGCAGACCGTCCAGGGAATGTTCAAGCCGGAGCTTGCCTTTCGGTTCCTTGCGCCGCGATTCCGGAACGAGATCGCCTACCGGACCCTTGGCGACGGTGGTTCCACCATCGACAGTCCAGAGCGCGCCGGTCACATAGCTCGCCTCATCGGAAGCGAGAAAAGCGTAAATGTTGGCCACTTCCTCCGGCGTGCCACGACGGGCTAATGGAGTCGCCTGCACCAGGCTCTTTTCCATTTGCTTGTCCATCGGTCCGGTTTCCTTGTGGGTCCATGCGGTATCGATCGGTCCCGGGCAAACACAATTCGCCCGCACTCCGTTTTGGGCCTGTTCAACCGCCACGCCGCGCATGAATGCATGCATCCATCCCTTCGTTCCGCCGTAAGTTGTGTTTTGAGCAAGACCGATCATGCCCGATTCCGAACCGGCCGAAACGATGTTGCCCTGCGTCTTTTGCAAATGAGGCAAGGCGAACCGCGTCATCATGAAGGCGGAACGGATATTCATTCGCACTGTGAGATCAAAATCCTCGATCGGATAATCTTCGGTCATTGCGTTATCGAGGAACACGCCGGCATTATTTACGAGCACATCGAGCCGTTTCAATTTCTGAATCGCAAGATCGACGCACTCCTTTGCTGTTTCTTCTTCGGAAATATCGCCTCCAAAAGCAACCGCTTCGCCTCCATTCTTGCGGATCGCTTCCGCGACATCCTCCACCGGATCGCTCTTTAATCCACAAACCATCACGGCTGCGCCTTCTTTGGCAAACTTATGTGCAATCGCTTCACCGATCCCAGTGCCGGCCCCCGTGATGATCGCCACTTTCCCTTCAAGCCGTTGATTACTGCCGCCATTTTTCCCGTAAGTACTCATAGTTGTACGAGAATTCGTGCCCGATCGATTATTTGCGTGCCTTCTGAAGGAGTTGAAGGACCAGCAACGTGAGTGAAACTTTCAACAATGGCGGTCACTGGAACTGACATTGCTGTCTGGACGATCTCTGCGCTACTGGCGATCGGTGTGGGCTGGAGTCGTTATGCCAAATGGAAAACACGCGACAGGTTGGTACGCGATCTCGCTGCCATGGATCCGGACAGGCGCGAGAAAATTCTCAGCCGCCTAAATCCAGAGATCGCAATGGAAGCGCGCGAGGACCTGATGCGCCGCTTTCATATCAGCTAGCAACGGCAGATCCCCGGCGACGATTCCGCCGAAATCGCAGGCAAACCAAATTGTCTATCCGATCCGATTCAGGGGTATGCCTGCAAAATCCAAGAAACAACAAATGGCCGCCGGTGCGGCGCTCGCCGCCAAGCGCGGGAAGAAATCCAAGTCGTCACTTCGGGGCGCTTCAAAATCGATGTACAAATCGATGGACAAAAAGGAACTCCGCAAAATGGCCAAGACGAAGCGCAAAGGTAAACCAACCCGAAGCCGAAAGAAAAAGCGCTGACATCATCGCATGCCGCGCTTCCCGCTGGCCGGCACTCGACTGAAATCGCGCCTCGGATTCCTTCGCAAGTAATGAGCGATCTCAGCAAGAAACGGCGCGGCAAAATCTCTCAATTTTTGCTCGCCTACCCCGGGAACCCGCCGGAATTCGCTGCTCGTAGTGGGATAACTTCTGGCCATTTCCCGCAGCGAGGCGTCGGAGAAAATTAGGTAGGCCGGCACATCGCGATCGTCGGCAAGCTTTCGGCGCAAAGCGCGTAATCTTTCGAGCAGTGCTTCGTCGCATTCAATTGAGCCCGCGCTTCCACGAGCCCGTTTCGATGCGACATCGACAGGCTTGGTCAGTGTAATCTGCGTCCGGTCGCGTAATGCCGCGTGTCCGGCTTGGCTCAACGTTAACGTCGCGAACTTGCCGGGCGCGCACTCAATTAACCCGAGCCGCAACAGTTCACGCCCAATTGCCTGCCATGCTTCCCGCTTCAAATCACCTCCGATGCCGTAAGTGGAAACCTTATTGTGTTCTCGTTGCCGAATCATTTCTGTGTCCGCTCCGCGGAGAACATCGACAACATGATTCAATCCAAAACCAAAACCGCTCTTCGCGCATACCCGATGCACGCACGAGAGAAATTTCTGCGCCGGAATCGTCCCGTCGAAAGTCTCCCGCGGTGCTAAACAATTATCGCATCCGTCGCATGATGGCTTCCCGTAATCCTCGCCGAAATAGCGCAAAAGCACGGACCGGCGGCATTCCCGCGTCTCGGCATAATGCACCATTTGTCGAAGCTGTTCCCGTGCGATGCGCGCTTCGCTCTCGCTCTTCTCCTCGATAAAGCGCGTTTGCTTCACCACGTCGGCCGCGCTGAAGAGCAAAACGCATTCGCTCGGTAATCCATCCCGCCCGGCCCGGCCCGTCTCCTGATAATAGCTCTCCAGATTTTTCGGCAGATCGTAATGAACAACAAAACGCACATTCGGTTTGTTGATACCCATGCCGAACGCGATCGTGGCCGTGATCACGCGCACGTCGTCGCGCAGGAAAAGCTCCTGATGCTTGGTACGTTCAACTGTGGTGAGCCCGGCATGATACGGCTTTGTGCTCACACCATCTTCATTGAGATTCCGCGCCAGCGATTCGGCGCCTTTTCTGCTCGCGCAATAAACAATCGCACTTTCGTTTGGCCGCGCGCGTATGAACGAGAGAACCTGCTCGTAAGGCGCCGATTTGGGAATGACCCGATAGGACAAGTTAGCCCGGTTGAAACTGGCCACGTAACATTGCGGTTCGCGCAGTTGCAGTTGCTTGATGATATCGGCCCGGACCCGTTCGGTTGCCGTGGCTGTCAATGCCATCACCGGCACATCGGGAAAATGTCGGTGCAATTTTTTGAGCTCGCGATATTCCGGCCGAAAATCGTGGCCCCACTCGCTGATGCAATGCGCCTCGTCGATGGCGAATTGCGCGATATTCCAATTCAAGGCCCGCTCCAGAAACGTATCGAGCATCAATCGCTCCGGTGCGACATAGAGCATCCGGTACTCGCCTCGATGCAGCGCACGCCATCGCGCAGTCGCTTCTTGTCGATCCAGCGTCGAGTTCAGGAATGTGGCAGCAATCCCGCTCGTTTGCAGCGCATCGACTTGATCTTTCATCAACGAAATCAGCGGCGACACGACAATCGTCAGCCCATCGCGCATCAACGCTGGCAACTGGAAACAAAGCGACTTGCCACCGCCCGTCGGCATCAACACAAAAACATCCCGCCCGGCTAGCGCATCGCGAATAATGTCCTCCTGCAACGGCCGAAACTCGGAATAACCGAAATGGTTTTTCAGGCTCGCTTTCAGCTTATCAATTCCGACCTGGTCGCGAATAGACGGGTCCTGCGCTGCGATTTGTATCTTCACGTGGCCTTATTGATTGTCGATCTTACCTTCGGCGGCCAGAACGCAACGAAATCCGTAAATCACGTCGCGCTCGTTGCGATCGACCACATTGCGATAAGACGATTGCAATTCCAGCCGATTGCTCGTGGCCCACGAACCGCCGCGCAAGACGCCCCAGTCGCGTCCCGTTGTGCCGCTGCTCCCTTTATAACTTTCAATGCACCATTCCCACACGTTTCCGCCTAGATCGTAGATCCCAAGCGCATTGGGGCTGAAACTTCCCACCGGCCTGCTGGTACCGCTGCGTTGTCCTGTTCCAACGGAATAATTCCCCGCGCTAGGCGGCGGCGGCCATTGTTTTCCCCATGGGAATACGTTACGAATCTTGCCATCTCGCGCCTCCGGCGTCCCGCCGCTCTCATTCGGTAGGCCCACTGCGGCGCTCCATTCCAAATCGGTCGGGAGCCGGTACATCTGTCGATCTTCCAGCAAACCTTCGTCGCGTTCTTTTTCGGTTAACCATTTACAAAATGCCATCGCGTCAAACCAATTCACTTTTACAACCGGATGGGTCGGACCTTGTTCGAAATCTGGAGGTTCGTAATGCCTGCCGGTGGCTTGGCAAAATGTTTCATAATCCTGAACCCGCGTTTCCCAGACAGACATCCGAATTTGGCCGAGTGGGACGAATTTCATTCCAAGTGAGTTCGTCCAGGGCTGTCCAGGTTCCGGGCTCAAATTTCTTTCCAGTCGCGCGGCTAGGAACGCCTGTTGCTGCGGTTCGACTCGTCCTTCGACCGATGCAGATTTGTAGCCGGCCAATCGCAGATCGTAAACTACGCGACCGGGTTTGACCTCGTCGATCACCAACGGCGTCTGCCCAAGCTCGCGATCGCCCCGCATCACGGTCGCGCCGCTGGGTGCGCTCGTGATCTTTACGCTTCCATTAGCGAATACAAAATTCTTCTCTGTAGTTTGACTGCGCTGGACCTCGATTTCATCGCGCAATTCCCAATCCCCGCGCGCCGCACTCACTATGTATTTGCCTGCCGGCAAATCCGAAAAATTTGCCGGTGCGATTCCGCTGCGCGATACCTGGCCGTCATTGCTTCGGATCGAAACCGTCGCTCCCGCTGGCTGGGATCGAACTTCGAGGCCGCCCTTGCTGCGAACCAAATGAAAAACCGGCAGAGACGTTGATTTTTCAGCATCGACGATCGTTTCCACTGGATCGTAGTACGACAGCATGATCCGAAGCTTGTAGTTTCGCGGTTCCACATTTTCGAACGTGGCCGGGCTCCGTTTCGCATGATCGCCCAATAAGACCAGCGCGTTACCTGGCTCCGTGTTTATCACGACGCGAAGATCGACTTGGTTCGGATTTTGCGCGTGGAACGCGCGATACAAAACCGCCACCCCAAACAACATCAACAGAGCAGCCGCAGCCGCGACGGCTATAAACTTGGTGCGCGATCTTTTTCGAGGCAGCGGTTCTCCCCGCCTGAGCACTGCCAGATCGTCGTGCATTGCTTTGGCGGATGGATAACGGCGCCCCGGTTCGTTCGCGCACGCCGTCATCAAGACGTCGTTCAATTGCAGCAGTTGCTCCTTGTCGCCGCGATCGCTCAAGCGCGAATCCAGCTCCGGGAAATCGAGCCGATCTTTGCCAGTGCAGGTTTCGTAGAGAACCTTGCCCAAACTGAAAATGTCTGCCGCTGGCGTCCCCGGCCCTTCCGGAGGTACGTATCCTTCGGTGCCAACGAACGAACGCTGCCCTGTTGCAGCGACTAATCCGATGTCGGCCAATTTCGGAACGCCATCGACAAAGATGATGTTCGACGGCTTGATATCGCGATGATTGAGTCCGCGCGCATGCAAAGCGTCGACCGCCTCAGTTAACGACAAGCCGAGCTTAATCGATTCTGCAGCGGAGAAATGCTTCTGCCGGTCGAGATCACTCTTCAAAGTGCGGGGAATGTAATCGGCAATGTCGATCTTGCGGCCAGTCAGGTGATCATCCGCCAATTCCATGATGTAGTAGAGATAATCGCGGGTCCGGCCGACATGAAGAATATCGACAAAGCCAGCATGAGCCCGCGAGATCGGCTCGAAGGCGCACATTCCTTCAAATTCGCGCCGAAAAGCGGGTTCGCTTTCAAATGTGCTGCGATACACCACTTTTACGGCGCGAAGCGTGCCGGTGAGACTGCGCGCCAGCCAGATTTCTCCATACGCGCCTCGCCCAATCACGCGTAGCACTTCGTGATCGGGGATGATTGGAATTTTCGCGGAAACCTCGTTAGCGATAAAAGCGATTTTACACAACGGCGGGCGGAGTGGCAACGCTACGAAACTTCGTCTTTGCTATCAGCCAGTCTTTTTCAGCGTCCTGATTTCCCTTTTCAAAAGCGCGCCGACGCGGTGTCGCGCCAAATAAACCTGGCCGACGCTGACCCGTAATTTCCGCGCCACTTCTTGCGCGGGCCATTCCTTGCGCACATAGCAATCGAAAATCTGAAACTGTTTCGGATCGACTTTCTTTTTCACGCGCGTGATAGCTGCTGCCAACAGATTCTCCTGCCATTCGCGTTCCCAAAATGTCTCAAGATCGACAATGTTCGGATCGGGCAGCCGCTCAATCGTTGCCGTTCGCTGATCATCATTCGCCTGCAGTTTTATCGCGCGATCCCGTTTGCGAAGCTGGTCCCCGATCCGCCACCGCGTGATCTGCAAAAGCCAGCCTTTAAACGAACCAATCGCCGGATCGTAATGCAGTTTCTCAATCTGTCGCGCAACGGTGATAATCGTTTCCTGGACCACATCCTGTGATTCGGCGTCAGTCAGACCCGATCGACGCGCTGCGCCGTAAATCAATTTCCAATAGGTATCGAAAAATTCCTGCCAGCGCCGTTGATCGTCCCAGTTGGCCAATCGATCGATCAGACTTCGCCGGGTAGCGAGCAGGCCGCCGGTTTTCATCCCGATCCTACTTATCGGGTTCCGGTGCGAGAGACAAATAGTATCGATTTTTTGAAAGATTTTGAGTGAACTGACGAATCTATACCAAAATGAAAAACTTTTTCGTGTTCTGTCGGCAACTTCCGGCTCACATCTTCGGCAATATCGCGTGGCGTCCGCCCGACTGGATCAATCGTGTCCGCGCGGCATTGGAGCGACATCCGCGCATGGTCGCTGCGGTAGTCGTCCTCGTTCTTCTGTTCCTTTCCGGGGCAGCCTGGACTTTGAATTGGTACGAGCATCGGCCAAAACCGCGTTACGTCACGGTAACTGTCGAACCGATTCCGGTAACGAAGTTGGACAAAGAGTTAACATTTCCCACGCTCGATATCCGATTCAGCGACTCCGTGGCGCGTCTGGAAGATCTGAAAAAGACCGATCTCCGAGGAGTGCGGCTCGATCCGCCGACGGCTGGCAAGTGGATGTGGGCGGGTGACAAACATCTCTTCTTTAAACCCAATCAGGATTGGCCTGCTGACAAAAAATTCCGGATCATTTTCGACAAGAAATTTTTTCCGAACCAGATACGGATGGAGCGGCTGGAATATGAGGCGCAGACGCCGCCGTTCACGATCGCGATAAAACAGCTCGAACTCTATCAGGACCCGACCAACCCAACCCGGCGGGAAGTAACCGCGACGCTGGAGCTCACCCATGCAGTCGAGCCCGGCGAGTTGGATCGACACATTCAATTGGAAATGATCGGTGGCTCAAATGTGTTTCCACCATCGGAGAGCGCGCCCCATTTCAATATTAACTACGGACTGCATAACCGGCTGGCCTACCTGCGCAGTTCGCCAGTCACACTGCCAGAGCGGGAGGATTTCATGAAGCTCGTGCTGAGCAAAGGCGTTCGCACAACTCAAGGCGGTGCGCAAACAAATGAGGATGTCGAGGAGAAAGTGCGAATCCCGTCCATCGCCACGGCGTTCCAGATCGATTCCGTTTCCGGCATAATCGTTCGAAACAAGAATGGCGAGCCGGAACAAGTCCTCATTGTCACAACAACGGCAGACATTGCCACGCGCGATCTGGCAAAAGCCGTAAAAGTTTGGCTGCTGCCAAAACGAGCAGAGGAAGCTGCTGACCAAGACGAATCGGCCGACACTGACTCGCAGGAATCGGAGGAATCTAACGAGGAATCTGTGAGCGAAAATTCGAAATGGAAGAGCGCATCAGATGTTCCCGATCAAGTCCTCGATCAAGCCAAATCAATTGAGATCACCGCAATTCCGTCGGAGAAAGCGCAGGATCGACAACACGCATTTCGGGTGCGGGTGGAAACTGATGGCGAGCTTTACATCCGGATCGCAAAAGGAGTGCGCGCGCTCGGCGATTACCCGCTGGTGGAAGATCACAACGCAGTTGTCGATGTTCCAGAGCTGCCGCGCGAGGTTCAAATCGAAGGCCAGGGTGGATTGCTGGCATTGAATGGCGAACGAAAATTGTCGATCCGCTCGCGCGGCCTGACGGCGATCGAATACGAAATCGCCCGCGTAGCCACGACCCAGATCAATCATCTCGTCAGTCAGACCGAAGGAAAATTTGAAGAGCCGGAATTTCGCGATCCCGGTTTGTTTAACCAGGAAAACATTTCACGAATCGGTCTGGAACAGCAGCCGATCGCGGCCCCAGACAAATGGAAAGCGAATTATTCCGCATTCAATTTCTCGGCCTACTTGACCAAGCCGGCGGACGGCGGAAGTGAGCGTGGTTTATTTTTCCTGACTGCACGTGGTTGGGACCCGGTCACAAAAAAAACGATTCAATCGGTGAGAGACAGTCGATTTCTCCTCATCACCGATATCGGAATCCTGAGTAAGAAAAACAACGGCGGCAGCAGCGACGTTTTCCTAATCTCGATCAAAACCGGAAAGCCGATCGGTGGCGCTACCGTTGAGATCCTGGGCAAGAATGGTGTCCCCATTCAGTCGGCTCAAACGGACACCGGTGGACATTGCTCTTTTCCATCGGTGGAAAAATCTGAGCGGGAAAAAGCACCGGTCGCATTTGTCGCGCGCTACGGCGATGACGTCTCCTTCCTACCATTTGCGACCGACGATCGCGTCCTGAATTTTTCGCGATTCGATATCGACGGCGCGGAGAACATCGGCCCTGACGGTTTGGACGCGTTTGTTTTCACTGAGCGCGGCGTTTATCGGCCGGGCGACGAGATCCACATCGGCGCGGTGGTGAAACAGCGCAATTGGCATGGAAACCTGAAAGATCTGCCAGTTGAAACCGAGGTTGTCGATGCACGCGATCTGCGCGTCCAAACCAAAAAGATCACGCTGCCCGACAGCGGTTTTGTCGAGCTAAGTTATCTCACGGCTAACGAGTCCCCCACCGGCCTTTACACGATCAATGTTTATCTCATCAAGAACAACAGGCGTGCGACCTTGTTGGGATCGACAACTGCAAACGTAAAAGAGTTTCTGCCCGATCGGATGAAGATCGAGGCGCGCCTTTCCAAAAGCGCCCCACGCGGCTGGATCAGCCCGGATAACGTTCATGCGTCGGTTCTTTTGGCCAACCTTTACGGAACACCGGCAACCGATCGCCGTGTCACCGGAAAAATCGAGCTCGCCCCGGCCGCGTTTTCGTTTCCGGAATTTCGCGACTACACATTTTTCGATCCATTGCTGGACGAAAAGAAATATCGCGAAGAGCAAACTGTCGATCTTGGCGAAACCAAGACGAACGAACAGGGAAGCACTGGGTTCGATTTGAAACTGGAACGATTTGCTGACGCGACCTATTCGGTCCGCTTTATCGCCGAGGGATTCGAAAGCGAAGGCGGCCGCAGCGTGACCAGCTATGTTAGCGCGCTCGTCTCGGCGCTGCCGTATGTCGTCGGCTGCAAGACCGGCGGCGATCTCCGTTACATCGACATGAGCAAACCGCGGGCGGTGGATTTGATTGCCGTCGACGCGCAGCTCAATCGGATCGCCGTCGAAAATGTCACGGTCAACGTTATCGCCCAGGAGTACGTTTCTGTTCTCAAGAAACAGGAGAACGGAAATTACGTTTACGAATCGGTCCTGCGCGAACGCCCGACGTCCACGGAAAAGATCGTGATTCCTGCGACTGGTTTGCATTATACGCTGCCGACCCATGAGCCGGGCAATTACATCCTAGACCTGCGCGACGATCACAATCGCGCGCTTGCGAACGTTCATTTCTCCGTCGTCGGCCAAGGCGTCGCCCATGCGCTCGAGAAAAACGCTGAGCTCGAAATCAAGCTAGATCAAAAAGAATACCGGGCCGGTGACGAGATTGCAGTGAGCGTGACGGCGCCCTACGCCGGGAGTGGACTCATCACAATCGAGCGCGAAAAAGTTTATGCGTTTGCCTGGTTCGAGACGAGCAGCGCCAGCAGCGTTCAGCACATTCGGCTGCCAGCTGATTTCGAAGGAAGTGGTTATGTCAATGTGGCTTTTGTCCGGGCGCTCGATTCGAAGGAGATTTTTGTGAGCCCGCTGAGCTATGGCGTTGTTCCGTTTACGGCAAATGTTGAGAAGCGCCGCCTCAAGATCGACATCGATACCGCTGCCAAATCAAAACCGGGCGAGCCGCTACGGATCGGCTACAAGACAGATCGGCCGGGCAAAATCGTCATCTTCGCGGTCGATCAGGGAATTTTACAGGTCACGAATTACAAAACGCCCGATCCGCTCGCCTACTTCTTCCGCAAATGCGCGCTCGGAGTCGAGACTGCGCAGATTGTCGATCTTATCATTCCCGAATTTTCCCTGTTGCGATCGCTCTCGGCTTTCGGCGGTGACGGCGGTGAAGTCCAAAAGCTGAATCCATTCAAGCGCGTCACCGAAAAGCCGGTGGTGTTTTGGTCTGGAATTGTCGATGCCGACACAACGCGACGCGAAGTCGTCTATGACGTGCCTGATTTCTTTGACGGCGCCTTAAAAATAATGGCCGTCGCCGTTTCGAACGAAACGACGGGATCAGCGGATCGCGAAACGTTGATTCGGGGGCCGTTCGTCATAACGCCGAGCGCCCCGGTTTTAGCGGCGCCGGGGGATGAATTTGAAGTTGGCGTGACGGTGGCGAACAACGTCGAAGGTTCAGGCGCGGATGCCGAGATCGCGCTACGCGCGGAAACTTCTCCGCACTTGTCGATCCTCGGCAATGCCAGCCAGAAAATGAAAATTGCAGAAGGACGGGAGCAAAGCGCAACGTTTCGATTTCGCGTAAATGATGTTCTCGGCTCGGGCGAGATCAACCTCACTGCGAGCCGAAACGGGATCGAAACGCATCGACGCGCGACACTCAGCATTCGGCCAGCTACGCCATTCGTGACCGACGTCCGTAGCGGAAACCTTAAGAAGGGCAGCACGGAAATTCCGATTACGCGCCAGATTTATTCCGAGTTTGCGAAACGCGACGCGACTGCTTCCGCGCTGCCGCTTGGCCTGGCCCGCGGACTCGACGCTTACCTAAAAAATTTCCCGCACGGTTGTACCGAGCAGCTCGTTAGCGGCGCATTTTGCCGGCTGCTGCTGGCCGACGAAGCCGATTTCGGACTGAGCCGCGCGGAAATTAACAAGCAGGTCGAGCGCACATTTGGAGTGCTCCAGCGCAGACAAAACGATCAAGGCGCATTTGGTTATTGGGCTCCGGAGACCGGCGAAAAGATCAGCTTTGTTTCCGCTTACGGGATGCATTTTCTGAGCGAAGCAAAGGTCGCCGGTTTTCCGCCGCCTCCAGAGATGTTCGCCAGCGGTTTGCGTTATCTCCGGAAAATGGTCGCGAGCGAACCATCGGATCTGGCGGAAGCGCGCACGATTGCCTATGCGATTTACGTGCTCACGCGCGAAGGGGTCATCACCACAAATTACATTCTCAATCTCCGCGATTACCTCGACAAGAATCACGAAGACAACTGGGAGAACGATCTCACCGGTGTCTATCTCGCCGGAGCGCTCAAGCTCTTGCACAAGGATAGCGATGCCGAGAGTCTGATCGACCAGTTCAAGATCGACAATCGTGCCGCGCGTGATTACGATGATTTCTGCCAGCCTCTCGGGACCAACTCGCAATATGTCGCCGTGCTCGGGCGTGAATTTCCGTCGCGCCTGAAAAGACTTTCAGCGCAGCAATTCGAACAAATTCTGCAACCGATCGGCGAAGGCGATTTCAACACGCTTTCGGCGGCATATGCGGTGCAGGCGTTAAAAACATATTCGCATGTTGTCGCGCAAAATCTGCCGACGCTCACCATCGCCGACGTCCGTACGGACAAACGTGAGACGACTTTGGCCACCGGCGCGAAGATGATGCTGCGCTCCGCATTTTCAGAAAAAGCGACTGCGCTGCGTTTCAAAAGCGCAGGAGCAACGAATCCGCTGGGTACGTTTTTCCAGGTGATCGAAGCCGGGTTCGATCGATCTGTTCCGCAAAAGGCGGTGACGGAAGGCTTGGAAGTTTATCGCGAGCTGCTCGACAAAAACGATAAGCCAGTGACGCGCACGAAATTGGGCGAACCGGTTCACGTTCGCTTGCATGTGCGGAGCGTGAATCGCGAATGGATCAGCAATGTCGCCATCATCGATCTTCTGCCAGGCGGATTTGAAGTCGTAACAACATCGTTGCAGCCGGGCATTTCCTCCATCGCGGGCGTCGATTACGTCGATCTTCGCGAAGATCGCGCCGTTTTTTTCGCGACCGTGTCCAAGCGAGTGCTTGAGATCAATTATCAGATCAAGCCCGATAATCGCGGCGAGTTTGTCGTTCCACCGGTTTTCGCGGGCTCGATGTACGAACGCAATATCAAAGGAGTGGGCGTCGGCGGACGGATCAGCGTGACGGAATGAACATGCGATTGAAGAAGACGCTGCGGTCGCTCTTATTTCTCGCCGTATTAGCTGTTGCATTCTGGCTCGCATTGCCAAAGCCACAGTTGCTCGACGGTGTTTCGTTCTCGCAATCTGTTCGCGATCGAAATGGCAAATTGCTCAGAGTCACGCTCACTTCCGACCAGAAATTTCGAATCCTTACACCGCTGCGTGACATCTCCCCGGAACTGATCGGTGCGACGCTGCGATACGAAGATAAATATTTTTGGCGTCATCCGGGCGTGAATCCGGTCGCCTTATTTCGCTCCACAGTTGGTTTGTTGCGTGGCGCTCCGCGCATGGGAGCATCGACAATCACGATGCAACTGGCGCGTCTCCGTTTTCATCTGCACACGCGAACATTCGCTGGAAAGTTAAATCAAATCCTGCTGGCTCTGGAAATCGAACGTCATTACTCGAAAGACGAAATTCTCGAAGCGTATCTGAATCTCGCGCCGTATGGGCGAAACATCGAAGGCGCAGCCGCGGCGAGCGAATTCTACTTCGTGAAGCCTGCCGCGCGTTTAAGCCGGCCTGAATCGATCGCTTTGAGCATGATTCCGCAAAGTCCTTCGCGACGCGCGCTGCTGGTCGATCGCGAGAATCACGCGCTGAATGCCGTTCTCTCCCGGCGCACCCGACATAACAGCGATGCGGCAATTTTGTTCCGGCCGCGAGCAGAGACAGAGCCTGAATTTTTAGCGCCACATTTTGTTCAGCAAGTTCTGATAACACGCAGAAACGAGCGAGCGATCGTAACCACGCTCGATTTGGATCGACAGCAACTGATCGAGCGCCGTGTCGCCGGTTACATTCGGATGAATCGAAATCGCGGAATGCAGAACGCTGCGGCATTGCTGATCGACTCCCGCACGATGGATGTGCTCGCGCAAATCGGTTCCGCCGATTTTTTCAACGCGGCAATTCAGGGACAGGTCGACGGAACACGCAGTCCGCGCTCGCCGGGCTCGGCACTAAAGCCGTTTGTTTACGCGCTCGCGATCGATCAAGGTTTGATTCATCCGTTGTCGATCCTGGCCGATGCGCCGCGAAGTTTCGGCGATTATAATCCGGAGAATTTCGATCGCGAGTTTCTCGGCCCGATTCGCGCAACCGACGCGCTCGCCCGCAGCCGAAATCTCCCCGCAATCGAACTGGCCTCGAAACTGTCGCACCCGACCTTCTACGAATTTCTCCGCCGCGCCGGTGTTCCGTTGGCAGGTTCGGAATCGACCTATGGCCTAACGCTTCCGCTTGGCGGGGCAGAAATTTCGATGGAGAACCTGGTTCGACTCTACGCCGCTTTGGCGAATGAAGGAGAACTTCGTCCACTCCGCCGCGTTCGCAGCGATCCGATTGCCGCGAACGCGTCGCGCCTCATTTCACCCGAAGCTGTTTTTCTTACCATTGAAATGCTGGATCAGCCCAGACCGGAAATGGCCTGCGCGGATTCGACACGAATGGCGCCGGTCTTTTGGAAAACTGGAACATCGCACGGTTTTCGCGATGCCTGGTCGGTGGCGATCTTCGATCATTATGTGCTTGCTGTTTGGATCGGGAACTTCGATGGCCGCGCCAATCCAAACTTCATCGGGCGAAGCGCAGCCGCTCCGCTGCTGTTCCGGATCATCGATAGTCTGCGCGCGACCTGGCCACAGCCTAACGAACCGCATTTGCCGCTGGCCGGTGCAAATCTGAAACGCGTGGAATTTTGCGCTGTCTCGGGCGATTTGCCCGGGCCGTTCTGCACGCAGCGCGTCGAGGGCTGGTTCATTCCCGGAGTTTCGCCGATTAAAACCTGCGATGTTCATCGCGAAGTGCTCGTCGATGTAGCCACCGGATTGCGCCTGCCGGTTGATGACGGCAGACACGTTTTGCGCCATGAAATCTACGAATTCTGGTCCAGCGAATTTATGACGCTCTTTGCCAGCGCCGGATTGCCTCGGAAATTGCCGCCGCCATTTCTGCCCGGCTCGTCAGTTGAACTCGCGGCTCGCGATGGAACTCCTCCGCGAATCATTTCGCCGGCCGAGGGACAACGAATTGTACTCACATCCTCGAAAAGCATTCCGTTAAAAGCGAAAACGGACGGCGATGTTCGCGAAATTTACTGGTTTGCGGGCAAAACTTTGATCGGAACGGCGGCGTGCGGTGACGTGTGTTTATGGAAGCCGGGCACTGGCGATTATGAGATCACCGCTCTCGACGATCACGGACGGGCGGCTTCGTCTCGCGTCGCGGTCCGTTGAGTTGCGTCGAACCGGTTGCTGCGGTTCGTTGCAGAACCGCCAAATGTCTCGCCAATACACGCTCCAACACGCACCAGCATCCCGCGACGGCGGGATCCATATCGATTATGCGGCGGAATTGAATGAGCAACAGCACGCGGCCGTGACCGCGCCGCCAGGGCCACTGCTCGTCATCGCTGGCGCGGGATCGGGCAAAACACGGACGCTGACATATCGCGTGGCGTATCTCCTCGAGAACGGAATCGATCCGCGAAATATTTTGCTGCTCACTTTTACGAACAAGGCCGCGCGCCAAATGCTCGATCGCGTGGCGAATCTGCTGCCCTTTGATGCGAGTGGAATCTGGGGCGGGACGTTCCACTCGATCGGGAATCGCATGCTGCGACGTCATGGCAGCGCGCTCGGTTATTCCAGCGGCTTCACCATCATGGACCGTGAAGATCAAAAAGATTTGATCAACACTGTAGTGGCCAGCGCTGGAATTGATCCCAGGGAAATCCGGTTCCCGAAAGGCGATGTGCTGGCCGAAATTTTCAGCTTCGTCGTAAACACGGAAACGCCAATCGAGGAATTGCTCGCCGAGAAATTTCCGTATTTCCTCCCGCTACTGGACAAGATCAAAGATATCCAGGCGCGTTACGAGAAGAAGAAAAAGGCCACTAACTCGGTCGATTTCGACGACCTGCTGGAGAAGACATTGTCGATGTTAAAACAGCACGAGCGGATCACGGAGATTTATCGGCGGCAATTTCAATTCATCCTCGTTGATGAATATCAGGACACGAACAAGATCCAGGCCGACTTCATCGACACGCTCGCAGCGGAACATCGCAACGTAATGGTTGTCGGCGACGACGCGCAGTCGATCTATTCCTGGCGAGGCGCGAACTTTAAGAACATTCTCGAATTTCCGAAACGCTATCCGGGCGCACAGGTGTTCAAGATTGAGATGAATTACCGGAGCGTGCCAGAGGTGCTGGAGGTCGCAAACGCGGCGATTGCTGCGAATGTCGAGCAGTTCCGGAAAAATCTTTCACCGACGCGGGAATCAAGTGAGGTCAAGCCTGCGGTCGTTGCCTTAAACGACGGGAGTGAGCAGGCGCAATTCGTGGCTCAACGGATTCTCGAGTTGCGCGATGAGAATGTCGATCTTAACGAGATCGCGGTGTTATATCGGGCGCATTATCACGCGCTCGAGTTGCAGCTCGAGCTTTCCCGCCGTGGCATTCCCTATCAGATCACAAGTGGGATCCGATTTTTCGAGCAGGCCCACATCAAGGATGTAACGGCGTTCATTCGATTCGTGGCGAATCCTCGGGATGAAGTTGCGTTTAAGCGAATGGTCAAGTTGCTCCCCGGAATCGGAAATCGAACCGCCGAGAATTTATGGAATACATGGGAGAGCGGAATACGCGATTCTGGCCAGAACTTCGGACAGGAATTTCTGGCGATGAATGTGCCGGCGAAATCGAAGAAATCCTGGACGCAACTGGCGCACACCCTGAATGAGATCGCGCCGGGCGGTCAGCCGATTCCTCCCTCGGAAATGATCACCTCTGTTGTCGAAGCGATCTACGATGACTATGCGAAAGTGAACTTCACCAATTACGAGCTGCGCAAGGAAGATTTGAACCAGCTGGCGGCTTTCTCGCGTCAGTTCAAGAATGTAAACGAATTTCTGGCCCAGCTCGCGCTCATCAGCAATGTCGATGCTGAGGCTGCGCCGAACCAGACCGCGGAGAAAGAAGCGGTGAATCTTTCCACGGTCCATCAGGCCAAAGGATTGGAATTCCATTCGGTATTCGTCATTTGGCTCACCGACGGAATGTTTCCCAGCAGCCGTTCGCTCGATACTCGTGAAGCGCTCGAAGAAGAGCGGCGGTTGTTCTATGTGGCAATCACCCGCGCGAAAGACGAGCTGTATCTCACGTATCCGCACATGCGATTGAATGCCGGCTATGGCGACGTCTTCCAAAGGCCATCCCGGTTCCTCAAAGAAATTCCAAACAATCTCGTCGAAGATTGGCAGGTAAGCCGATCTTGATTTTTGCCACGGATGAACACGGATGAAACACGGATAACGGAATGTTAGAAATCCAGGACGAACACCCGGACAAACTGCTACACCGGGCTACTACCGAAGCGATCATCGGAGCTGCATTCGAAGTTCACCAGCAACTTGGATATGGATTTCTGGAACGAGTCTACCAGCGAGCATTGCAAGTGGAATTGATCAATCGCGGTGTCGCTGCAGAAATTGAAAAACGCATTCAAGTCCAATACAAAGGCGTCGTCGTTGGAGATTATGATGCCGACTTGATAGTCGTCGATTCCGTTGCTGTCGAAATCAAAGTAAATCCGCAGTACGACAAGCGGGACGAGGCGCAATTGCTGAACGAGCTAAAAGCAACCGGGCTCAAGGTTGGTCTGCTAATCAACTTCGGCCGACTCAAAGTTGAGTACAAACGCCTGATCTTTTAATCCGTGTTTCGTCCGTGTTCATCCGTGGCTAAGGAATGAATCTTTCTCCGGAGAAAAAAATCGCGGGAGTCCTGGCGCCATTATTCGCTCTGCGGCGGGAAGACGATCTCGGGATTGGCGACGTGGAAACGTTGCGGCAACTGATTGATTGGGTCTCGGAGAGCGGATTCAAGTTGATCCAACTGTTGCCGATTAACGAAATCGGCGGCGATGATAGTCCTTACAACGCGATCAGTGCAATGGCGATCGAGCCGACGACGATTCACCTCGCGCCGGGCAGCCCGAAGGAATTGACTTCGGAGGATTTCTCGGCGGCTATCGCTGATGTCGATCTAACGAAACTGCGGCGCTGCCCGGTAAAATATGCGCCGGTCAAGAAATTGAAGCGGCGCTTGCTGGAGAAAGCCTTTACTCGGTTTTGCGATGGAGCGGGCGAGGATCGACAATCGGCGTTCCGCGACTTTTGCCGCGAGGAGACCGACTGGCTCGATGGCTATGCGTTATTTCGCACCCTGATGGAGGAGAACGGCGAACGAGAAAATTGGGACCAATGGAACACTTCTACCACGGCTGCCGCACACGACTGGTTTCGCGGTTTGCCGAAAGATCGACGACGAAGATTCGAACAACGACAGAATTTGTTTCGATACGTGCAATGGATCGCGCACGAGCAATGGCGCGACATCAAAAATTTTGCCGACGAACGCGGAGTGGCCTTGATGGGCGACATCCCATTCGGGGTCAGTTATTACAGCGCGGATGTTTTTGCCCGGCCTGACGAATTTGCGCTCGACTGGTCGGGAGGCGCGCCACCGGAACAATATTTCAAGGACGACGAGTTTACCCAAAAATGGGGACAAAACTGGGGGATCCCACTCTATCGCTGGGATGTGATGCGGTCGCGCAACTTCGATTGGTGGCGTCTGCGCGTGCGTGGCGTCCGGCGTATCTTTCATCTTTTCCGGATCGATCATGTGCTTGGATTTTATCGGATCTATGCGTTCCCGTGGCGACCATCGCGGAACAAGGAATTTTTAGATCTGGAGTGGAATGACATGCTCGAACGCACCGGCGGCCGCGCGCCCCATTTTGTTCCGCGAGACGATTCGAATCCGCGGGAGTGCGAAGCAAACCGGCAGGAGGGAGAGAAATACTTGCGCGTCGTTCTTGAGGAATCCGGCAATGAGCGGGTGATCGGCGAAGATCTGGGGACGGTGCCCGATTATGTGCGACCAAGTTTGCGCTCTCTCGGCATCGCCGGTTTCAAGATCCCGCAATGGGAAGTCTATGGCGGACGTGTTACTCCCGGTTCGGAGTACGACCGGCTTTCCGTTGCGACGTATGCCACGCACGATCACAAACCGTTGCGAAAGTTGTGGGAAGAAGCGGTCGAGCGGACCACATCGACTTCGGACCAGGCGCGAGACGCGTTGAACAAGATTGCCGAATTCGCCGGGGTTTCGGCACGGGAAGAACCGATCAGCTACGAGAACGATTTTTATTCGGCGATCATGAAGGCGCTTTTCCAGAGCGAATCGTGGATCGCGGTGGTCATGATTACAGATCTGCTGGCGCGCAAATATCGATTCAACATTCCTGGAACGGCGGCGAGTGGAAATTGGAGCCGTCGAATGAACCGTACGATCGCGCAGATCGCGCGCAGTCCGAAAGAACGAAAGCGAATGAAATTGATTCGGGAATTGCTGGAGAAGAGCGAAAGAACTTAGCCACGGATTAACACGGATATTCACGGATGAGAATTCTGTTCTGGAAATCCGTGTTTCATCCACTTGCCAAGCCGTAGTTTCAGACGAAGGCTGGTGTTCATCTGTGGCTAATTGAATCATGAAATCACCGATTAAAGTCGCTGTCACCGGCGCGGCCGGGCAGATTGGATACGCGCTTTTGTTTCGAATCGCCTCCGGCGAAATGTTCGGCAGGGATCAGCCGGTGGCCCTGCATCTGATCGAGATTCCGGCTGTTCTGAACGCGCTGGAAGGCGTGGTGATGGAATTGCGCGATTGTGCGTTTCCACTGGTGCAATCGATCGTGCCCACGGCCGATCTCGATGAAGGATTCCGCGATGTAAACTGGGCGTTGCTGGTCGGAAGCGTTCCGCGCAAGGCCGGAATGGAACGCAAAGATCTGCTCGGCATTAACGGGAAAATTTTTATCGGCCAAGGGGAAGCGATTGAGAAAAACGCCGCTGCCAATGTCCGCGTGCTGGTGATCGGGAATCCGTGCAATACCAATTGTCTGATCGCGATGAACAACGCGAAGGAAATTCCGCGCGACCGGTGGTTCGCGATGACCCGGCTGGATGAGAACCGCGCGCGGGCCCAACTTGCACATAAAGCTGGCGTCGAGATCAACCGCGTCACGAACATGACAATCTGGGGCAACCATTCTTCAACGCAGTATCCCGATTTTTACAACGCGAAGATCGACAATCGCCCGGCCAACGAAGTGATTGGCGATGAGAACTGGCTGAAAAATGACTTCATCGCCACAGTGCAACAACGTGGCGCCGCGATCATCAAAGCGCGTGGCCTTTCCTCAGCCGCCTCGGCCGCGAATGCCATTGTCGATACGGTTCGTTTTTTGACTAACGACACGGAATCAAACAATTGGCACAGCGTCGCGGTTTGCTCGGATGGCAGTTACAACGTGGAAAAAGACCTGATCTCATCATTTCCGGTTCGAGTTGAGGGCGGCAAATGGGAGATCGTCCAGAAACTCCCGCTCAACGATTTCAGCCGGAACAAGATCGACAAATCGATCGCCGAGCTGAGGGAAGAGAAATCGCTGGTGGCGGAATTGCTGGGCGGTTGAGCCGCCCGCTGTCATTCTGAGCCCCAAAGATATTCGGGGTCGAAGAATCCCGTGGCATGGCCGTTGGGTTCGACAACGGGATCCCTCGACTTCGCTCGGGATGACAGTTTCTTAGAAGCGCTATAGGAGCTTCTCGCCCGTGATCCGCTCAAATGCCTCGATGTATTTGGCCGAGGTCTTCTCAATCACATCAGCCGGCAATCTGGGCGCAGGCGGCGTCTTGTCCCAATCCAACGTCTCGAGATAATCGCGCACGAATTGTTTATCGAAACTGGGCGGGCTTTGACCGACAACGTATTGATCGGCCGGCCAGAACCGCGACGAATCCGGGGTGAGACATTCATCGATCAATAGAAGTTTCCCATCGACAGTCCCGAACTCAAACTTCGTGTCGGCCACGATGATTCCGCGCGCGGCGGCGTGGTCACGTCCTTTTGAATAAATTTCCAGACTCAAGCTCCTGACGCGTTCCGCCATTTCGTTGCCCAGCATTTTCGCGCATGTAGCCATGTCGATGTTTTCGTCATGGCCTTGTTCGGCTTTGGTTGACGGCGTAAAGATCGGCTCGGGCAACTGGGAGGCGAGCTGCAATCCGGCCGGCAATTTGATTCCACATACGCTCTGCGATTTTTGATATTCCTTCCATCCGGAACCGGCCAGATAACCGCGCACCACGCACTCGACCGTGAGCGGCTTTGTTTTCTTCACGATCATCGAACGGCCCGCAAGTTGATCGCGAAATTTTTTCAGCTCGTTCGGAAACTTCTCGAAATCTGCGGTGACGAAGTGGTTGAGCAGCTCGCCTCCCGGATCGCCGCCCCTCTCGGGCTTCCCGATCTTGTCGGCGAATCTTCTAAACCAGAAAGCTGAGAGCTGATTCAAGACCGCGCCTTTGTGCGGAATCGGGTCGGGCAAAACGACATCGAACGCCGACAACCGATCGGTCACCACGAATAGGAGTGTATCGCCAAGATCAAATACTTCTCTGACCTTGCCGCTGCGCAGCTTTTTGATTCCGGGAAGATCGACAATCGATTGTGGAGTGGTTTGCATCTAGGATTGTTCGTCATGGCTGGACTGGTCGTCAAACCGCGGGCGCGAATTTTGCATGGACACGACTGGGTTTTTTCCAGCGAGGTCCTGAAGCTGTTCGGAAAACCGGCTGATGGCGATGTGATTTCGCTCCGGGACGGCCGGGATCATTTGATCGGCAGCGCGATTTACAATTCGAAGTCGCAAATCGTGGCCCGGAGATTCTCGCGGCGGAAACAGGATCTCGATCTCGACTTCTTCAAACGCCGGATCGCGCAGGCCAATGAATATCGCGACCGGCGCGCCGTAGATCCAAAATTGCGGCGGGTGGTTTGGAGCGAGAGTGATGGATTACCGGGATTGATTCTCGATCGGTATGGCGATCATTTCGTTTTACAGACGGTCACGCTGGCGATGGATCTGCGGCGAGATTTGATTGTGCAAGCGCTGGAACATGTTTTTTGTAAGGCAACCGCTCCGGTTGCCGGGGGCGAACATCTGGCAGGCGAGGCGCCTGCCCTACAACCCTTCTGCGTTATCGAGCGAAATGATGTCGCAGTGCGCCGGATGGAAGGACTTGAGCTGCGCAACGGCATGATGCACGGGGATGCCGCGAAAACCGAAATCGAAATCGCTGGAGTAAAATTCGATGTGGATCTTCTCCACGGACAAAAGACGGGATTCTACCTCGATCAGAAGGAGAACTATTCTGTTGTGGCCGGATACGCCCGTGATCGCCGCGTGCTTGATTGTTTTACGAATCAGGGCGCTTTCGCCTTAACCTGCGCGCGCGCCGGAGCTGCAGAAGTGACTGGTGTGGAGGAGAGCGCCGAGAATATCGCTGCTGCGAAAGCAAATGCGCAGCGGAATGGACTCGGCGTTCAATGGATCGAGCAGGATGTGTTTCAGTTTCTTCGGGCAGCGGCTAAATCGGACACGCAATACGATTTGATCGTGCTGGATCCGCCATCGTTCACCAAAACGAAAGGCGGTTTACGAGATGCGTTGCGAGGCTATCGCGAATTGCACATGCGCGCTTTCAAGCTGTTATCGAAGGACGGATTGCTGGCGACGTTTTCCTGCTCGCATCACGTGAGTGATGCGGCTTTTTCGCAAACGATTGCCGATGCGCTTGTCGATGCGCGGCGTTCCGCTCGCCGGCTGCGCCGGTTCGAACAGGCACAGGATCATCCGGTGCTGCCAACAATTCCGGAAACTGAATATTTCAAAGGCGTCCTACTGGAAATGATGCCGGGGCGCTGATTTCGAACGATGAGATTTATTGCATTATCAGGGCAAAGGTAGGTATTCAATTAGCGGAGAACCGTGGCAGCTGAAAATACTCCCGATCATCTGACGAACGAAGCGACCGTCTCCTGGCAACGCAGCGTTTACGACCCGGGATATGTCAATGCCATGTCACATTTCTATCGCGGTGAATTGGGGCGCATCATGGTCTGGCGGCAACGGCTCGACATCACCACCAATTGGGCCATTACCAGCAGCACAGCCATCATTACCATTGCGTTTTCCGCTCCCGAAGTGCCTCACATCATCTTCTTTTTCAATCTTGCCATTGTCTGGGTAATGCTCTGGATCGAAGCGCGCCGATACCGATTCTACGATGCATTCCGGGCCCGGGTCCGGATGCTGGAAGCTCATTTCCTGGTGCCGATGATAATGGAAAACCGCGACATGCTTCAGGGCGAATGGAAGAAATTGGTGTGCGAAGATCTGATTCTTCCCAGTTTTAAAATCACCAAATTGGAAGCGATCGGGCGCCGGTTGAAAAGAAATTACGTTTTCATTTTCATCCTGATTTTGATCGCCTGGATCACGAAGATTTTTCTGCATGCTCCGCATGCAATGGAGGGGTTACCCGATTTCTACCACGCGCTGAGCGTTGGTCACATCCCATCCTGGCTGGTGGCTTTTGTGTTCGTCGCAACATTCGCCGTCGTCATTGGCATTACCATTTACGTAAGCAAGAGAACGTCCGGTGAGATTTCCGAATTCGGCACCCACCGTTCGCTGTGGCGGATTTAACTTCGATGGTCAGTGCAACGGGATTCTGTCCGAATGACTGCATTTGAGAAGCTCTGCGAGATCGTGACGAAGCTGCGCGCGCCGGGCGGTTGTCCCTGGGATCGGGAACAGACGCATGAATCTTTGTTGCCGGCGTTAATAGAGGAGGCTTACGAGGTAGCCGGTGCTGTTCGCAAAAAGGACACGGCAAATTTTCGAGAAGAGCTCGGCGATTTGCTTCTCCTCGTCGTTATGAATGCGGAGATCGCCCGCGAAAAGGGAAAATTCAACATCGACAATGTCATTGAGGAAGTAACGGAGAAACTGATCCGCCGGCATCCGCACGTGTTTGGGACCAGCGATGTGCGCGGCAGCAGCGCCGTGATCAAGCAATGGGAAGCGATCAAGCGCTCGGAGAAAAAGAGCGACACGCATTATCTGTCGAGTCTTCCCGATGCATTGCCGGCGCTGGTCCGTGCAGAAAAAGCGCAAAAGAAAGTCGCCCGGGTGAATTTTGATTGGAAAGAAATTCGCGACGTGCAGGCAAAGGTTGAGGAAGAAATGAAGGAGACCCGAGCAGCCATTGACTCACAGATCCGGGAAGCAATGGAAGACGAGATTGGCGATCTGCTGTTCGCCGTGACGAATCTTTCCCGCAAATGCAACATCGATGCCGAGGCCGCGCTCCAAAAAGCTACGGACAAGTTCGTCGCCCGCTTCAACCGCCTCGAGGATGAGCTTCAAGCACGAGGCAAACGGCTGGGCGATGTCGATCTTGCCGAGCTGGACGCGATTTGGAATCAGGTGAAAATGAGAAGAGTTTAGTGGCAAATGATCAGCTGGAACCAGCGGCTGTCTCTTCCGGCATTCGTTATTCGACATTCGTCATTTACTTGGCATATTGCCCGTCCCGATGTCGATTCTGACGAATTTATTGCTCGCCATTTTTGTTCTCGTTTCCCTTCTCCTGGTGCTTGTGGTCCTGATGCAGCGGCCGAAAAGCGAAGGCCTGGGGGCGGCATTTGGCGGAGCGGTGACGGAAAACATCTTCGGTGCGCAAACGACGAATGTGCTCACGAAAATCACGGCCTGGCTGGCTGGGATCTTTTTCGTGCTGACCTTTGCCTTGTCGATTCTGTATGCTCACAAAAGCGTCGGGCAAAGAGCGCTTCGACGTGAGCTGGAAAAAACTCAAGGCGCGCCGTCCATTTCTCCTTCGCCTGCTGCTCCCGCAGTTTCTCCTTCGGCGAGCAATCCACAGTCTTCGCAATCACCAGCAGAAACGGCGACCGCTTCGCCGACAGGCACGCAGCCCTAACGATTCGAATAGTCTCAGTTTTCTGGATGCCGGGCATCCGGAAAAATTTTCGGAATCGTCACCTGAGCGTCATCAAACTGTAACAATCGCATTCTAGGCTCCGCCCGCATACTGGCTTGGGACGTGGGAGCACGGCGTCCCGAGCTGGCAATTGCATCAGCCTAATCACCTCAACCCAAGAAGAAAGAATCAGATCCATGAACAAATGCTTTGTATTAAAAAGCGGCGTTTTCGCCGCCATTGCCTTACTGGCTCTGCAACCATTACACGGTGAGACACCATCCGATTCCGAGCGCCTCGAAAAGCTCGAGCGCGCGGTCGATCAATTGCAAAAACGGAACGCCGAATTGGAAGCGGAAGTCCATAGCTTAAGAAAGCACGCGGTATCAGGCCCGGCCGCTCCCGCCGAAGGGCCGATGAAAACGCAAACGACGTATGACGGAAAAACATACGTGGAAAAAAGCGTTCCCGTTGAAAAGACCAGTGCCGAGAAATGGAAACTCTCAACCCCGCTGACCGAGCTGGAACTTTATGGCGATGCTCGCGTTCGTTACGAATATCGTGGCGGCAGGCTGCCATCGGATGATTTCTTCAATCCAAGTGATTGGCTGGAGCGCAAGCGTGAACGCTATCGCGTCCGCCTTGGGCTGAGAGGCAAATTGACGGACGACTGGTTCTTTGGATTGCGTCTGGAGACGAGCACCAGCCCACGTTCGACGAACATCACCTTTGGCGATGATTCCGGGGTGAACGGACCTTTTTCGAAGGATAGCGATCGAATCAGCGTTGGTCAGGCCTACCTCGGCTACAAGGGATTTCGCGACATCACTCTGACCGCCGGGCGAATGCCGATCCCGTTTGTCTTTACTGACCTGGTTTGGGATGACGACATTAACCCCGAAGGTCTGGCGGAACAATGGAAGCACACCTTCGCAATCGGCGGCGAGGCCGTGCCGATGGAATCGTATAGCAAGGATGGAAAGGGTGTCGTTGCTCCTGCTCCGGCCGAACCGATGCTTAAGATCGACGTCTTCGCCAATTTCGGGCAATTCGTTTACGACGACTCAAATCCGGAAAACCCGATCGGGCCGCGGCCGTCCGGAGTGCCGAATACCGATGCGTTCCTGCTCGGCTGGCAGGTGGGAGCGAAGTTTGATTTTCCGAAGAAGTTTTACTTCCAGCTTGCGCCTACCATTTATAATTACACCGGAACCGGTGATACGTTCTATACCCATTACGTGGGTGATCCGGGATTCAACCAAACCGGGGTAAACAGCCTTTTGGTCTTTGATGTGCCGGGCGAATTCGGATGGAAGCTTGGTAAATTGCCGATGCGTGTTTTTGGGGATTTTGCGGTGAATTTCGACGGCGACGATCGCGCCACCGCGGCTTTCCATCCGGACAAGGGAGATCAGCGTTATGCCTATCTGGGAGGCGTGGGCGTCGGTCAGTTGAAGAAAAAAAATGACTGGGAACTGAAAGGTTGGTGGCAGCACACCGAGCAATACGCTCTCGATCCCAACCTGGTGGACTCAGATCTGTTCGACGCTCGCGTCAATATGGAAGGGCTGGTCGCCTCGGCCGCTTACAACCTCGCCGATGCGATCACATTCAAACTCACTTACGCCTATGCGTGGCGGGTGGATGAAGCCCTTGGCACCGGTGGAGCGGGCGATATCGGCATCAATCCGCTGGATAAATACCAGTTATTCCAAGCCGATCTGAGCGTGAAATTCTAGGCACCACTAATTCTCAACCAGTTCAAATTCTGATCGGATTACTAGAGCTTAACGGGTTAGGTCAACGAAAGCCCGCCGGGGAGCGCGTCCTCGGCGGGCTTTCTATTCAACAATTCCTTCGGTAACATGTCGATCCTAAGTGTCGAGCCCCGTTTTTCATTCGAAGCGCCGCCAGATCCAGTCGGGCCGGCAAAACGCGTTCGAACCGCCTGGATATCCGACATTCATCTCGGCACGCGAACGAGCAATGCCATGGCGCTGCTCCAATTCCTCCGCGATTACGATTTCGACAACCTGTATGTCGTTGGCGATTTAATCGATATCTGGTCGATGCGGCGCGGACGTTACTGGCCACAGCAGCACAACGATGTAATTCAAAAAATCCTGCGCAAGGCCAGAAAAGGCACGCGCGTGGTTTACATTCCAGGAAATCACGACGAGCTGGTTGCGGATTTCATAGGCAGCTACGGCAATATCGAGATAAGCGCTAATACGATTCACGAGACTGCAATAGGCGAGCGCATCCTGATTATTCACGGCCACGAGCTCGATACTGTCGTCCAGAACGCAAAGTGGCTCGCATTTCTCGGCGACATTGGCTATCAGTTTTTGCTTTCGCTAAACCCGTTCATCAATCTTGTCCGGAGACGCTTTGGTCTCGGTTACTGGTCGCTCAGCGCTTATGCAAAAAAGCGGGTGAAAGACGCGGTAAGTTTTATTGGTCGCTTCGAGGAGGAAATCATCCGTTACGCCCGGCAATTTTCGGTAGATGCCGTTCTTTGCGGTCATATTCACAACGCTGCCATTCGACGCTTTGGCGAGGTCATTTATTACAATTGTGGCGATTGGGTGGAAAGTTGCTCGACTCTGGTAGAGCACTATGACGGCCGTGTTGAGCTTGTACATTACAACCCATTTTCGACGTCCGTTGATGGCGAACCACCGACAAAAATTGCCTGTTCCCCGAGACTAATCACCTCATGAAAAAAAAGTGTTGTTTATCTGTGTCCAGAACAGCGCACGCAGCCAAATGGCGGAGGCGTTCCTGAACCAGATCTGTGGCGACAAGTTTGAAGTACACAGCGCCGGCCTTGAACCGGGAACGCTTAACCCCCTGGCTATTGAAGCCATGGCCGAAGTTGGAATCGACATTTCCAAAAACCGGACCCAATCGGTTTTCGATCTCTTCAAATCGGGCGAACTTTTTTCCTATGTGATTACCGTATGTGACGAGAGCAACGCGGAGCGTTGTCCGATATTTCCCGGCGTAACCATGCGTTTACACTGGAACTTTGCGGATCCGGCAGCGCTGAGTGGAACCCGGGCGCGGAGACTGGAAGGCACACGGAAGATTCGAGACCAGATTCGCGAGCGCACTAAAGCGTGGTGCGAGGAAGTCTGCTTGACCTGTTAAAATCTGCACTGCCGCTCAAGGGATTGCCTCCGGAAGCACTGTTCTCCCAAGATTAGCCGACGCGAGAATTGGATTGCGTCCCTCAATGCTTCGGACGTATTCTCTGACGCTATCCAATTTGATATGGACGTGAGCGGACATATCGGTGCCATTCTGAACCAGAAAGACGGTAACGTTTTTTCTATCTCGCCTGATTCCACCGTCTTCGAGGCAATCGAAATGATGGACGGAAAAAATGTCGGAGCATTACTGGTGATGGAGGGAAAGAAACTGGTGGGAATCATCTCGGAACGCGACTACACCCGCAAGGTTTTCCTGCGCGGGAAACGATCGCGCCAAACGAAAGTCGCTGAGATCATGTCTACCGATGTGTCTACGACTCATCCTTGCGAAGGGGTTGACCAATGCCTGCGGCTGATGACGGACAAACGCATCCGGCATTTGCCGGTGGTGGACGGTGATACCGTCGTCGGTGTCATTTCAATCGGCGACCTGGTCAAACACATCATTTCCTGTCAGAGCGCGGCGATCGAGCATCTCGAGAGCTACATCCACGGCGGATACGTCGCCTGAAGGTAGGTGCGCTAATTAACGCAACTGCCACACCGTCTTTCCGCCCACGATTGTCCGCACGGCGCGGCCTTTGAGTTTCCAGCCATCGAAAGGCGAGTTGCGCGAAAGAGATTGAAAATTGTCGATGCTAACGGTCCATTCCAGATCCGGATTAATCAGCGTAACATCGGCTCGCGCCCCGACCGACAAAGTGCCGGCATCAAGTTTCAATAATTTGGCCGGTTCAACCGTGTATATCTCGATCAGGCGGACGATGTCGATCTTGCGATGTTTGTGGACGAGCAGATCGATAAATAATGCGAGTTCAGTCTCGAGCCCGATGATTCCAAACGGCGCCTGATCGAACTCTACTTCCTTTTCAAACCCGGCATGGGGCGCGTGATCGGAACACAGGATCGATAGCGTCCCATCGGCGATTCCGTCCAGAATTGCATCGACATCCGCTTGTGTTCGCAGAGGCGGATTCATCTTAAAGTTCGTATCGAAATTCTGAATCGCTTCATCCGTTAATGCAATGTGATGCGGGCAAACTTCGCCGCTGACTTTAACGCCGCGCGCTCGCGCTTCGCGGATCAAGCGTACGCTTCCGGCCGCGCTGATGTGCTGACAATGAATGTGATGATCGTAATTTGCCGCGAGCAGGACGTTGCGAGTCACGATGGATTCCTCCCCGGCCGCCGGCCAGCCGGGTAACCCGAGGAGCGTGCTCCAGAAGCCCTCATTTACGACACCATTGCCGACCAGGTTGTAATCTTGGCAATGATCGAGGACCGGCAGACCAACCATGCGCGCATATTCCACCGCGCGTCCCATCACTTCATTGCTTTGAATGCAATGACCATCGTCAGTGATTGCGACCACACCGGCCCGGCCAAGGGATCCAATCGGCGCCAGTTCTTCGCCGGCAATATTTTTAGAAATCGCGCCGGTGGGTACCACGTTGACGCAAGCAGTTTGAGCCGCACGATCTCTGATCCAGGCGATCGTGCTTGGATTATCCGCGGCAGGCGACGTATTCGGCATACATACGATCGTGGTGAATCCGCCCGCAGCTGCCGCACGCGCACCAGATTCGATCGTTTCCTTGTGAGAAAATCCCGGCTCGCGCAGATGCACGTGCATGTCGATGAGCCCTGGCGCGACGATCAATCCGCTGGCATCAATCTCTTCAGTTTCGGTTTTCGTGCGTCGGACTTCGGATTGATCGACAATTCGGCCATCGACGATCCCAACATCGCCAACTTCATCACGCTGGTTCGTGGGATCAATGATACGTCCGTTGCGGAGAACGGTCGCGTTCATGGCAGGGGAGCGCACGCTTGCAGCATGCTGGTCGCCGCATTTTGCGGCGAAGAGCTTTTGTTAAATGTAGTCGCTGTAGTCGCGAAACGCGCTTGTTGATTTTCGGGAAAAGTTCGTGATCGCAGGATGCGATCACCAGCACTCAGAATGAGTGCGCTACCCAGATCGCTGACTTGGAAATCTGTCATGTCGCGATACCTCCGCACAAATAGAGAACAGCCATGCGAACAGCGAGGCCGTTGGTGACCTGATCGAGGATTACACTTTGTGGGCCATCGGCGATGTCGCTGTCGATCTCGACACCGCGATTGATCGGGCCCGGATGCATGATCAGGCAATCCGGTTTCAGAAGCTTGGCTCGTTCCTTGGTCAGTCCGAACAGGGTCCGATACTCGCCAATCCCCGGGAAATATTCCTTGCGCTGACGCTCATGCTGGATCCGCAAAAGATTCACCACGTCAGCGTTGGGCAGAACCTTGTCGATGTTGTGCGAAATCGCGACCCCGAGTTTTTCAAATTCACGCGGGACAATCGTGGTCGGCCCGACCAGCGTCACGCGGGCGCCCAATTTAGTGAGACCGAAAATATTCGAGCGAGCGACGCGGCTAAAGAGAATGTCGCCGATGATTAGAACGTGCAGTCCGGCGATGGTTCCGCGTTTCTCGCGGATGGTGTAAAGATCGAGCAGCGCTTGAGTCGGATGCTCATGGGCGCCGTCGCCGGCATTGATCACGCTGGCTTTCAAGCGACTTGCCAGAAATTGCGGCGCACCTGCGGAGCTGTGGCGCAAGACAATGATGTCGGTGAGGAGCGCTTCGAGATTTCGCGCAGTGTCTTTGAGCGATTCGCCTTTAGTAAGACTTGAGGTGGCGGCAGAAATGTTGATGACATCCGCGCTCAAGCGTAGCGCGGCCAGCTCGAACGAAATGCGCGTGCGCGTGCTGGGTTCGACAAAGAAATTGACCAGCGTCTTGCCGCGCAAAGCGGGGACTTTTTTGATCTCGCGAGTCCCGACCTGTTTGAAAGCATCGGCTGTTTCCAGAATGAAATTGATTTCCTCGGCCGAAAGTTCGCGCAGGCCGAGCAGATCTTTTCGTGTCCAGCGCGGGTTCATGTTCGCACTAGAAAAACTGCATCGGGTTCGTTGTCGGTCTGCTGAAACCGAACATGGATTTTTTCATTGGGACGTGTCGGCAAATTCTTACCGACGTAATCGGGCCGGATCGGGAGTTCGCGATGACCGCGGTCGATCAAAACGGCCAATTGAATGCGCGCTGGGCGTCCGAACGAACTGATCGCATCCATGGCGGCGCGCACGGTGCGTCCGGTAAAGAGAACATCATCGACAATGATTACTGTCCGTCCCTCCAGCGGCACCGGCAGTTTGGATTCGTGCACTACCGGCAGTTCGGCGCGCGTCCCGACATCGTCGCGATGCATCGCGACATCGATGATGCCGGAGTCGACCTCAATCTTCTCGATTCCGTGAATGAATTCGGCGATGCGACGCGCGATCTCGACACCACGCGAAGGTATCCCGGCCAGCACGACCGATCGCAAATCCGGATTGCGCTCGATGATTTCGTGCGCGACACGCCGCAGGCCGCGTTCGATGGCGGCGCCGTCCATCATCGGGCCGCCGGTAAGTTTTTCTGGTTGGTTTTTCATTGCGCTCCTTGGCGACCTCACGGGATCGCCGTTAAAGGAACAAAAAATTAGGCCCGATCTCTATCGGGATTCGGTGCGCGCCTCCTTCATTCTTCGATCTCGCCAATTGGAGCGATGTTTCACGATCCAATCGAGCAGAGCTTTTTCAAAGCCGATGTCTTTCCCGGCTTTTTCGCTCTCGATCCATTTGTGTTTCAGGATCTCCTCGCGTTCGGCCAGGAACTCCTTGTACAGGACGGAGTTCTTAACCAGCTCGGCCTTATCCTCCTTGATCTGGGGCATCGATGGATTTTTTTCCATAAAACTGATAACCGGTCAACAAAAACCAGCTTGTCAGTATATGACGAAGCATCGGGCATACCTATTTAAATGGATGTCTGATCGATTTGTCGCTTTCGGCGAAGCAGGGTGTAGCAACGCGCTCGGAGATCGCGTTTCACCCGGCAAGATTTTTTTGGAAAATGGTGGATCGGCTTCCCCGAAGGCGATGATAAACAATCGCCGCAGGCGCTAGTGAGGCGGCTCCGCCGCATAGGTTCACCAAGGCGTTGAGGACAACGCGTTCCACCCTAGTCGATCATTTCCCGAATTCGTTTTGCAATCTTCAGGAATTCCGCACTGACAGGCGATTGTCGATCTTCGCCAACAATCGGCATTCCGCGATCACCCGCTTCGCGAGTGGCGATATCGATCGGGATTTGGCCGAGCAACGGGACCCGCAAGCGTTTGGCTTCGCGTTCCCCGCCGCCGCTGCCGAAAATATCGTAGCGTTTGCCGTCACTCGGGCAGACGAAATAGCTCATGTTTTCGATGAGACCGAGGACTGGGACATTCACTTTCTCGAACATGGTGGCAGCTTTTCGAGCGTCGATGAGGGCGACCTCCTGGGGCGTGGTGACAATAATCGCGCCGGAGAGAGCGACGGTTTGCACGATGGTAAGTTGGATATCGCCCGTTCCCGGTGGCAGATCGAGCACCAGATAATCCAGTTCACCCCATTCCACCTGTCGTAAAAACTGCTGCGTGTAACGAGTGACCATCGGCCCGCGTAAAATCGCAGGGGATGTATCGTCCAGAAGAAAGCCCATCGACATCAACCGGAGTCCATATTGCTCGATCGGGACAATCTTATTTTCCTCTGTGGCCATTGGTCGTTCCCGCGTACCGAACATGAGCGAAATGCTCGGACCGTAGATGTCGCAATCGCAGAGCCCGACCCGTGACTCCGTTTCATGCAAAGCAACTGCAAGATTCGCTGCGATAGTTGATTTGCCGACCCCGCCTTTGCCGCTCGCCACAGCGATAACGTGCCGAATTCCCGGGATCCGCGTCGTGACCATTCCCGATGCGCCCGCGCCGGCAGGCGGCGCATGGATGTCGATCAAAACTTTTGCATCCCGAACACCGTTGATTCCGCGCAAAACCTTTTCCGCGTCATTCTTGATGGTTGCCGGCACGCTCGGATCATTCGTAGCCAGCGCGAGTTGTACTCTTACATCGCCATTGTCGATGTTAACGCCCTTGAGCAGGCCGAAGGAAATGATGTCCCGACTAAACCCGGGATATTTCACCGATTTTAGCGCTTCCCGTATCGTTTCCTCGGACACAGACATGCAGAAACCTACGCGCGCAGAGTCCGACGTAAAACGCGCGGTGATGATTTATCGATCCTGATAATCAATTTTGTAGCGGATTTCGTAATCGGCTCCGCCAGAGGCCCGAGATGGTTGATCATTGCCTTTGGCGACGAAGTCCGGCTTCTGCCAAGCCGACCACGCCCGATATTTCGCCTTCATCGGATTAGCCGGCAGCCGGAGTTTGTAGATCCGATCGTCATTTCCTGGAAATTTCAAAATGAACAAGCGCTGCGATGTTCGGAAATAGATTTCTACATAACCCGCTTTTGCGCGCGGATCTTCACCAGGCTGGTCGTGCCAGGAAGCAGGCATAGTGTTGCGATCGGTGCCCAATTCGGCCTCGACATTGGTCAGCATCTCGAGGGATTGCCCATCGGGCGGTCTTACTTCGAATTCCAGCAGAGGCGTTGGACCGTTGGTATTGGGAATATGCGGCTGCGCCATGTACCAGACTCCAAAACCACTCCCGCCAACTGCAATCATCCCAACACAAACAACAAATAAACCAACCAGGAGCCAAATCCTCCTCACTCCTCCCCAGTAGAGAACCAGCAGGATCGACATGGGCGTCGCAATCACGCAAACGAGTAACGCGATGCTGACAACAAAATAGCCCGCGCCACCTTCCATGGGCGAGACATGCAGGGCCGACGCCAGCATTGAGCCGAACGCAAGCCCAATCGCGAGCCCGGCAGCAGCTCCGACGATTCCGGCTAAAATGCCGAATAAAACCGCGCTAACCGGCAGTTTCTTTGTTGAAGCAGAGGCTGGTGGCGGCTGTTGCACGCCGCTTTGTATCGGGTCATCTGCCGCTTTCAATCTGCATCTATGTATTTTGGATTTTTCGCCTGCGTCCGGACCGCTTGAAACACGCGCACGATTCCCGTCTTGCTGACATGGTTGGCTAGAAATGCCGGAATGACTCCGCCAATGTCGGTAAAAACCGAATAGGTCGCGCGAGTTTTATCTTTTCCGTCTGGTTCGAGTAACCAGTGACCGTTGCAGATTTTAACCCGCACGACACCCTCTGTTTCGGGCGGTCCAAGCTCATTGGCAGAAGTCCATTGGCTCAAAAAAACGAGCCCGTTTGAAGTTGGCCACGATTGATTCCAAACCCGCAGTGTATAATCACGATCGGCGATAATGCCTGGTGAAATCCGCTGATAACCAATGACCGATTCCCCCTCGCGCTTAACCAAATGGCACTCGGTCGTGAACGGCATGAAATTCGGATAATTATCAAAATCATCGAGGACGGCGCGAACAGTGCGCGTGGAAGCTTCGATCATGCCGACGCCGGCAAATTCTTTGATGGAAGATCCCGGATGCGGGCGGCTGTAGATGGCGATGTTTCGAACCCGGGCAAGGAGGTTCCAGCCTTCCTTCGGATTGATCGAACCGGAATCCTCGCCGGCTAAAACGCTCGTTGCGACCAGCGCTAGAATCCCGATGAAGGACAGACAAATCTGCGATCGCACTGGTCTAGAATACGCCAGTTAAAGATGAAGGCGATTGTTCTCTTCCAGTCGGGCCGCAATCAGGCCAGACGAGCTTCGACAGTCTCGCACAGAACGTGTAGCAAAAACGTGTGAGCCTCCTGGATTCGCGCAGTGGAATCACTAGCGACGAGAAGATCGACATCGGACATTCCGACAGTCGATCCACCGTCGCGGCCCAGAAAACAGATCGTTCTCAGTTTGCGCGATTTCGCTTCCTCCAGCGCCCGCTTCACATTCTTGGAATTCCCCGACGTGCTGAGGCAAATGAGCAGATCGTTTTCAACTCCTAACGCTGCGACCTGGCGAGCAAAGATTTCGTCGAATCCATAATCATTCCCGGCGGCAGTGAGCAATCCACCATCGCCGGCGAGACAAATTGCCGGATAAGCCGGACGATCATTGATGAAACGGACAACAAATTCGGTGGCGAAATGAGCCGCATCCGCCGCGCTGCCGCCGTTGCCGCAAACGAGCAACTTGCGGCCACTTCGCAGAGATCTTTCAATTAGATCGGCCGCTTTTTGGAGCGGTTCGTCCAAGTTCAGGAGTGATTCAAATGTCTTGGTCGCCGCACTAATCGACCTTTTCAAAACATCGGATGAATCAGGCATGAACAGAGAATGAGCTGGTGCGCGGTAGAGGTTTCGAACCTCTGACCCCTACCGTGTCAACGTGCCCGGAGCCTCTTGAAAAAAACTTTTCCTTCGTGGACAACTCCATATGAGGCCATGCAAATCCATGTAAAATCGCGAAATGTGACAGGAAAATGTGACAGTAAAACACGGTAATTTACGGTAGGGTACTTTGCACGAGTCACGTTTTTCAACAACAATGCGACGAAAATGTCACGGCTGAAAGTGTGACAACCTGGATTAATGCATGTCGCTTCACGAGTCTGTTAAAGCTGAAATTTAAGCTGTCTGCAAAGATAGGCAATTGAGGTAAATGTTGCAGCATAGAATCGGCGTAACGACGTGAACGCTGGACGAGACCGAAGAAATGCTCCTTGGCTGGAGCCGCTGAATCTCTTTCAAAAGCGAGCATGTCGGCGTGCTCAAAGGCAGAGTTAAGGGCGTCTACTTGCGCGGCGGCACCTATTGGTTCGCCAAGCAGGTGAACGGTCGTCGGAGCTTCATTTCACTCGAAACGGGAGACTACGTTGCGGCCCTGCAACGTGCGCGGGAAATCAGCGAAAGTCCCGATCTGCAACCGGCGCAATCTTTTACCGCCGAGATCGATCGGTTCCTGAAACACAAGTATGAGACGAATCGCTATAGCAAAATGAGCGCGGAGAGTAAACGTTCGTGTCTGAAAATGTTTGCCGACGCCGTGAACGACATTCCGCCGCTAAGCGTCACGGGCTATCACTGCAAAGCTTTCTACAATGCTGCGAAGAAGCGCGTGGCTCCTAGCACGGCAGAGAGTTACATGTTCACGCTGCGGTCATTCTTCAATTGGTGCGCGAAGGAAAATCTATGCCGACGCAATCCTGTAATCGAGGTGCAGCTCGATCGGATTGATCGAAAGGGCAGGACTCTCTTTGCCGATTTTGATCTCGCGCAACGACTGATAGAAAATGCGCCTAACGATGATCTGCGGTACGTACTGTTCTGCGGCTTCCACACTGGGATGCGAAAGCTGGAAATCATCGAAGCTGTCCCCGAGTGGTTTAATCTCTCAGCGCGAACGGTAGAGATTCGCGCAACCGCAACTTTTCGGCCCAAGGACCGCGATGCGCGCACCGTACCGCTAACGGATCAATTTGCGGACTTTCTCAAACACTGGGGCTTGCGTTCCCCGTACGTCTTGCAGCCGGGTGTCGTGCAGGGCAGTCATCGCTACCGATTCGATTTTCGACGCGCGTTTTCCGACTACATGAAAGCGCAGGGCGTACCTTGGATCAGTCCACATGTAATGCGCCACTCGTTTGCTTCTATCTGCGCGAGCAAGGGCATCGACATTTACAGAATTGCGACCTGGCTTGGCGACGACGTTCGCGTCGTGCAGCGGCATTACGCGAAATTACGACCTGATGATCGCGAAATCATGAAGGCATTTCGGATCTGATCACGCCGCATTTGCGTTTGGAAGCAGTTCGCCCGCTTTAAGGCGATCAATGCAACCGTCCAAATCTCGAATATCAAACCTCGTGAGCCGATTGCCACGAATAAACGGCTTTAGCCATTTCGCCAGTTCAAATTGGCGCAACAGTTCTTTGCTGCCCACATATGCGGCTGCTTCCTCCGGTGAAAGACCGCGCCTTAACTGTGAGTATTTCATATGGTCGACCGGGCTTGAGAATTTCGCCTCAGAATAACCGCAGTCGGCGTCGTTCTGCGCCGCAGAGAGAGCGACATGGTAATTTCGCTTCCTGAACTTCCAGGAGATGTCGAAAAGGAACCGGAGCCTACGGGGTCCGGTACCTTTTTGTTATTTGCGGTTTTCCTATACTCGAAACGGAAAATCCAAGAAGGTGATTTCTCCTGGGTCGAGCCGTTGACCGCGAGGGGATCTGTTTCGGAGAAATTCTTTGCGTGCACTAGTTCGGATCTCCCTCGTTGCGCCAAACCTCTACAGCTTGCGCGACAGTCATCTGAGGCCGGTCGGACAACGAGCGGGTTTGGTCGCGTTTTGGTACCGGCGGCACGGCCAAAGCCTCGCTAACGATTGTTTGGGCTTCCTCCAGAATGCGGCGGAGATGATCAGCTCCGCGGAAGCTCTCCGCATAGATCTTGTAGATGTCTTCCGTTCCTGACGGACGCGCCGCGAACCATCCACTCTCAGCTATCACCTTTAGTCCGCCGATGAGCGCGCTATTGCCGGGTGCGCGAGTTAGGACAGTCTGGATCTTCTCGCCTGCCAGCTCGCTGAGTTTCACCTGCTGCGGTGAGAGTTTTGATAACAGTTCTTTTTGCTCCGGAGTGGCTGGCGCCTCGACCCGGTCGTAGATAAGTTCACCGAACTCGTGCGTGAGTTCGCGGTAGAGTTCGCCGGGATCGCGGCCCGTCCGCGCGGTGATTTCCGCAGCGAGCAAACAAGGAACGAATCCATCCTTGTCCGTGGTCCAAACGCTGCCATCCAGACGGACAAACGTCGCTCCGGCGCTTTCTTCTCCGCCAAAACCGAGCGATCCATCGAGCAAGCCATCGACGAACCATTTAAAGCCGACCGGCACCTCGAAGAGCCTTCGGCCTAGCTTTGCCGTGACGCGATCGATCATCGCGCTGCTCACTACGGTTTTTCCAACGGCCGCTTCAGGATGCCAGTTAGGACGGTTTTGAAAGAGCTGGGAAATAGCTACCGCAAGAAAGTGATTGGGCGGAAGAAGCCCAACGCTTTTCGTGACAATTCCGTGCCGATCGTGGTCGGTATCACAGGCGAACGAGAGATCGAAGTGATCCTTCATCCCGATAAGCCGCTCCATCGCATAAGGCGAGGATGGATCCATCCGAATCTGTCCATCCCAATCCACCGTCATGAAACGAAAGGTGGGATCGACCGCGGCGTTCACGACGGTCAGGTTCAAGCCGTGGCGCTCGGCGATTCGTGCCCAATAATGGACGCCGGCGCCGCCGAGCGGATCGACCCCGAGCCGCAGGTTTGCGCCGCGAACAACATCCAGGTCGATGACATTGCCAAGATCGTTGATGTAGACATTGAGGTAGTCGTGTCGATGCGTCGTCGAGGCGCGCAACGCCTGTTCCTGGGGAATTCTCTTCACTCCTTTGGGGCGAGCTTCCAGCAGCGCATTTGCCTGCGCCTCGATCCAATCGGTCACGGCGTTGTCCGCCGGCCCTCCGTTAGGCGGGTTATATTTGAAACCGCCATCATGCGGCGGGTTGTGCGATGGCGTGATGACAATCCCGTCGGCCAAGCCGGTTTTCCGCCCGCGGTTGTAAGTCAGAATCGCGTGGGAAATAACCGGGGTTGGAGTATATTCGTCTCCTTCGGCAAGCATCACCTCGACTCCATTTGCTGCTAGCACTTCGAGCGCAGTGGCGCAGGCCGGGATCGAAAGTGCATGCGTATCGATGCCGAGAAAGAGCGGGCCGCTGATGTTGTGCTGCGCGCGATACTGGCAAATCGCCTGCGTGATCGCAAGGATGTGCCATTCGTTGAAAGCCCGCTTGAATGACGAGCCGCGATGTCCTGAGGTCCCAAACGCCACGCGCTGCGCCGGCACCGCCGGGTCCGGCACGTCGGTGTAATAAGCGGTGATAAGCCGCGGCACATCGACCAGGTGGAATTGGTCGGCCGGTTTTCCCGCATCGGGACTTACGTTCTTGCTTCTCACTTCAAATGGGCCTGCGATCGCAAGTTCACTTTCCGCTTTTTTCCACCTCTTCAACCGCCTCGTGATATTTTCTGCGGATGTCGGCAATGTTCACGGTCGGTTCCGGAACCTCGATCCCGAGGTTTTCCATCGTCTCAACAATAATCCGCGAGATCGCCAAATCGCGGAACCATTTGTGATCGGAAGGAATCACAAACCATGGCGCGTCGTCGGTGCTGCATTTGCTGAGCGCGTCCTCGTAGGCGGCCGCGTAATCGCCCCAATATTCTCTTTCCGAGTAATCTTCGCTGATTTTCCATCGCCGCAATGGATCATCGAGCCGCTTCTCGAAACGGCGCAGTTGCTCTTCCTTGCTGATATGCAGAAAGAATTTCAGAATGTGCGTGCCGTCCGCGCCGAGGCGTCGCTCGAAGTTGTTGATCTCCTCGTAGCGCTTCGACCAGATCCTTCTGGCAACCAAATGATGCACTCGCACGATGAGCACATCTTCGTAATGCGAGCGGTTGAAAATCACGACCTCGCCACGCTTCGGAGTCTGGTATTCAACGCGCCACAAAAAATCGTGCGCACGTTCCTCGGCCGACGGTTGTTTGAAACTAACGACGCGGCAACCCTGCGGATTCATCGAGCCGATGACGTGCCTAACAACCCCGTCCTTTCCACCCGCATCGGGAGCCTGCAGGCAAATGAGCAGTGAACGTTTCTGTTCCGCGTAGAGTTGAAACTGCAACTCGTCCATCTGCTTTTGCAGCTTCTTGATCTTCGAACGTGCCGATTTTTTATCTTCGCGCTTGTCGGCGAATGACGGATTGAAATCCTTGAGCTGGAGATGGCTCCCAAGCCTGACGAAAAATTCTTTTCGATAGTTCATGGTTCAATTCCTCTTGTCCGTGAATCCTCGCTCCTTGGATTTCCCTCCGTTCGACAACGCTTCAAAGCCGGAGATAACGTCGAATAGTTCCTCGTCGATGCCGGTCTGGCGCAAACGGTGGAATGTCCCGTTAAGGTCCTCCAGTAGCTCGTCGATATTCTTGTCGGCGCGCTGCATCGCCGCCAAGCGACTCGCGTTCTCGCTCGCGAGGGATTCGGCGCACGCCCGGAAAAGCGAGACGAAAAGATATTCGCGGATGAGTGCCCGCAATGTCGCGGTGCTGCCGCCCATGACTTCGGGCAGGTTCTTGGTCGGCCAGGGAAGTTCCGCCAGCTTGCGTCGCCAGGCTTCGTCCAGCGGCAGCAGTCGCTGGTTAACGGGCTCATAGGCCGCTCCGGAGATGAGGCGGTTGTAGAAGAGGTGGAGTTCGCCGACCTCGCCCTGCCCGCGGCGCGCCTCGCTTTCCACGAGGATCTGGCCGACGAGCGGGGTGATGGCCTTGACGGAATTTGGCACGGCCAAGAGGCCGGCCGGAGGGAGCCCTGCGTCCTGCAACCGGGCATGAACGCGCTCGCCGACGGCCCAGATCTGCGGTTTGTCGGTAAAAGCTCCCAGAGTCTTGGCCGCCTGATCGGTCACGACATCATTAAACTGGCCTACCAATCCCTGGTCGGAGCCAAACACAACGGCACCGATCGCCGTTGCATTCGTGCGTTTTGTCTCTCCAGTGATCAACGCCGCTGAACCGGCAGCGCGGAAACAGACGCCCAATCCCAACTCCACGGTGCGATTGTAGTCGCCTAACGATTGAACCGATTTTTCGTACTGGCCGATGCTCGAAGCGGCCAAAGCTTTCATCGTGCGGACAACGGATTGCAGATCGCCGGCGCTGTCGATCTTTCGGCGCAGACTCTCCGTGGTATTGCTCATGTCTTCTCCTTGCCCACCGCCTTGGGCTTTGGTTTGACCTCCGTTTGGGCCTTCGGCTTGGGCTGAGGTTCAGGTCCAACTTTGGCTTCGGCTTTTCCTTTCGGTTTGGGATGGAAACGGGCGAGCGCCTGGCGGGCAATTTCGAGGATCGTTTTGCGATCGTCATCGCTCAACTTATCGGCGGTATCCAATCTCTCGGCTACGTCCGCCGGAATTTTCGCGGCGGCCTCGCGCAATGCCTGCTCGGCCTCCTTCATCCGCTCAAGCGGCACGTCGTCGAACAGGTCCATGGTCAACGCCAGCAGCACGGCGATTTGCTCAGGCACAGATACCGGCGCGAATTCCGATTGCTCGAGACAGGCGCGGATGCGCTGTCCATGGTCGATGATCTTGCGGGCTTCTTCATCCAGCCGGGCGCCGAATCGGGAAAAGACTTCGCGTTCCTCAAATTGTGCGTAGGCAAGCTTCAGGTCGCCTGCCACCGCGCGGTAGGCCGCCCGCTGCGCCTTGCCGCCGACGCGTGAAACAGATTTTCCGACATCGACCGCGGGCAACACGCCCAATTCGAATAGCGACGGCGAGAGATAAATCTGTCCATCGGTGATGGAGATCAGATTGGTCGGAATGTAGGCAGAAATGTTTTGCGCTTCGGTTTCGATAATCGGCAGCGCGGTGAGCGAGCCGCCGCCGAGTCCCTTACGCAAGTGCGTGGCGCGTTCGAGCAGCCGCGAGTGGATGTAGAAGATGTCTCCGGGGAAAGCTTCGCGACCGGGTGGCCGACGCAGTAGCAAAGAAAGCTCGCGATAGGCGCGCGCGTGATGGGTGAGGTCGTCATAAACGATGAGCACGTCGCGGCCCGCTTCCATGAAATGCTCCGCGATGCTGGTCGCGGCGTAAGGAGCGATGTAAGCCAGACCGGGCGGGTCGTTGCCTTCGGTCACGACCACGACGGTGTAATCCATCGCGCCCTTCTCCCGCAAGCCGGCCACGGCCTTCGCGACGGCGGAAGCGCGCTGGCCGATGGCACAATAGACACACACGACATTCCGGCCGCGCTGGTTGAGGATAGTGTCGATTGCAATGGCCGTCTTGCCCGTTCGGCGGTCACCCAAAATCAGCTCGCGCTGGCCGTGCCCAATGGGAATGAGCGCATCGATGACTTTGAGTCCGGTCTGAAGTGGCACAGTGACGGGCGCGCGATCCATGATCGCTGTAGCGGGGCGTTCGATGGGCAAGCGATCGCTGGCGGTCACGGGCCCCCTGCCATCGAGTGGTCGACCGAGCGGATCAATCACACGTCCAAGTAAGCCCTCGCCCACGGCCACGTCCATGACCCGACCCGTGCGCTCGACTTCATCGCCTGCGTGTAGATGCCAGTATTCGCCGAGCAGCACGACGCCGATTTCGTCCTCATCCACATTGAACGCGATGCCGAACACAGCCCCGGGAAATTTAAGCAGCTCCTCGAAGCCCGCGCCGGGAAGACCGGAAACCCGGGCGATCCCCGTGGAGACGCTGCTGATCGTGCCTACTTCGCGCGGCGTCAATTTCGGTGTGAAGGCTCCCCACGCCTGATCGATTCCAGCGAACGTACGATCGAAGACGCTCTGCAAACTCTCAGGCGCAGCGCTCATTGGCTCTTTATTTGGTCGCACAAATTTTGATGAGCCAGAAGGCCAAGGTAACAGCCGGAACCTTGCTTCGGATGTCTGAGTTAATTGAATGCTCGGCTCGACTCATTGTTGTTCCAATCGGTTTTACCGGCTTGTTTACGCACAGGTAGGTCCTAATTGAATTGAAAGCCGCTCGTGTAGTAATCACCAGTGGCTATAACTCGCTACTTCTTCGCTTTCTTGTCGGCGGCCGCTTTGCTTGGTCTATCGGCGTCTCGACCTGAGTGGAAACGATCTTACCGGTCTTTGCGTCCACCTGAACCTCGGTGATGTTTGTGGATTTCGGCATGGCAATGTCGAACGACCAAATGAGCTTGCCGTGCTCTTTTTCGAGTTCGGCTGCTTTAATCTTTCCGTTTGGAACTTTGGCGAGAGCGGTCTTTGCGGCCTCTTCCTGAGTGATCTTCGCTTGCGCTTTGAGCGCAGCCTGAGACTCCTCGGCGGCCACTGCAACGGACAAGCCGAGCCCCGCGACTAGGGCGAGAGACAGCGTGAATTGAATTACTCTTGTTTTCATTGTTTTTTCTTTCTGGTTTTCCGTCTCCGTTACTCGGAGGGGAAAGTGTTGTGATTTTGTGATGCCCAGGTTCGGTTTTGGCTTCAGGCTTTGGGCTTGGGTTTAGCCTCCGGTTTTGGCTCAGCTTTACCTTCGGGCTTTGAATCGGCTTTCGCTTCAGGTTTGTCCTTCTCTTTCAGAAGTTCGCCGACGCCCTTTTCCAGGGACGCCAGATAATCCGCGATGCTCCAAGCTACTTTTTGTCCATTGGTGGTGAGTTCGATCCCGCTGACGAGGTCTGGCGCGGTCTCGAACCGGAGTTTTATTTCGCTCGAGAAGGTTTCGTTGAGCGCATTTTGTATCGCCGCGCGCTGTTCTGCCGGCAGGTCAAACGCACTGCGCACGAGCGCGGGTTCGGACGCCGTCTTAAGGGCCCCGGCGAGGCTGGCTTTCGCCTTGCCATCCATCTCGCGCAGCCGTCGAGTGAACACTTCGCCCATCCGCTCTTCCAGACTCGTTGTGGCGAGATCTGTCAGCGCCTTTCGCGCGATGGCGAACACTTCCTCCTGCGTTCGGCGACTGACGGCCTGACTTAGGTTGCGCGCATCGGTCCTCAGCGTTTCTCCTCGCTTCGCGCTTAAGGCGTCGGCCGCTTTCCGCGCTTCGTCGAGAAGCCGCTGACGTTCGGCTTTCGCCTCGTCCGTTGCTTTGCTCAAAAGGGCGGCGCGCTGCTGGTCGAACTCCTCGTTCTTGTGCTGGAACTCGTCGCGCTCCTTTTGCGCCTCGGCCTTTTTCCCATCGGCGTCCGCGAGTTCTGCGGCGATCCGCTTCTCCCGCGCGTCGATGGCGTGGAGGATGGGCTTGTAAAGAAAGCGCTTCATCAACCACACTAGGATGAGGAAGTTGAGCGCCTGCGCGCCGACGGTGAACCAGTCAATGAGCATGGGTTACTTTCCAGCGGTTTGGGCGATGGCGTGGTTCCAGAACGGATTGGCGAAAATGAGGATCATCGAGACCACGAAGCAGTAGATCGCGATGGACTCGATCATGGCCAGGCCCACAAACAAGGTGCGTGTGATGGTGGTTGCGGCATCGGGCTGCTGCGCCAGCGAACTCAACGCCGTGGCAACGGCACGCCCTTCGCCGAGGGCAGGTCCGACACTCCCGAGAGCGATCGTCAGGCCGGCAGTGACGATTGAGGCAACTGCAATGAGGGTCATGTTATCCATGTTATGTCCTTTGTTTGTTTCGTGGTTGATGTTTCAAGTTTGGGGCGCTGGCTCAGGCTTGGCTTTGCGCACGCGCGTGGCGGCTGCGATGTAAACCGCGGCCAGGATGAAGAAAATGTAGGCCTGCACCATGCCGGTGAGCAGACCGAGCACCGTCATGACGATCGGGAAGATGAAGGGCGTGATAGTGAGCAGAATGCCAATGATCATCACCCCGCTCATCATGTTGCCGAACAGACGGACGGCCAGGGCCAGCGTGCGCGAGAGTTCGCTGATGATGTTGAACGGCAACATGAGAAGCGTTGGCTGCGCGTAGGACTTAACGTAGCCGCCCAGTCCCTGCTCCTCGATGCCGAACAGCGGCACGGCTAAAAATACGGACAGCGCCAGTGCCGTCGTGGTCGAAAGCGAACTCGTCGGCGGCTCGTAGCCGGGAAAAATAGTACAGAAATTGGAGAGCGCGATGAACAAGAACAGCGTGCCCAGAAAGCCGAGATACTTCTCCGGACGGCTGAGGCCGACGTCTTTGATTTGTTTCTCGATCGCGCTGACAACGATTTCCAAAAGGTTCTGCCAGCGGGAACGTTTTAGATCCAGGGACAGTTTGCGCGTAATCAGTTTCGAACCGACGGCCAGCACGAGCATCAGTCCCCACGTGAACACAATGGTGGCGTTGAGTTTCACAAATCCGTGTTGCCAGAAAATCATCTGGTCGGGACTAAGGCGCATGACGAGCCTCCGATGTTCGAGAGCTGTGATGTTCGATCGGCGGACGGGTCAGCAGCATCACGATGAAACGCGCGACAACAAATCCGACCAGACACGCCAGCAACCGTTCCCAATGTCCGCGCCCGACAAAATAAAATCCAACCAGGGCAATGCTCATTCGCAGCACCAGGCTGCCGAAGAACCAAAGCGCCGACCGTGGGGATGAAAGACCTTTGCGCACCGTCCACCAAAGGCCGCCGAAGAAAACCGCACCGAGTGCCATGCCCGCCGCCCCGGCCAGCACTAGTCTCAGAGTTTCACTCATCGTTACCCTCCTGTTCGTCCTGCATCGCCTTCTCTTCCTTGGCGACCCAATGCCACGCATTCAAACAACCGATCACGAGTCCGGCCATCAGCAGGGCCAGTGTCCAGGGATGCTTGCCAGGATGATGTTTATCCAACCAGATACCAAGTGCGGCACCGAGCAATGTCGGCACCGCTACCGACCAGCCGATCAGGCCCATCATGCCCAGACCGAACCAGACGCCCTGCGTGGATTTACGCGCCTTGAGCTTGCGCGCCGCCTTCGCGCCGATCTCCGCGGCGAAGGTCGGCTCGTTCTTCGAGGTTTCCTCTGGCTCGTCACTCATGTTGGAAGATCGCGAAGCGACGCAGAAATCCAGTTTCCAATTTTGCCATGACCGAGCGCACGTTTTGCTCACGCTCGTCCAAAGCCAGAAACTCTTTCTCCACTGCATCACGCAATTGGCCGAGATCGGTTCCGCCCAGGGCGCGCCGCACGGACACGAGCACGTCCGGGCCGGTCTTGACCAGCACCCCTTCGTCCACTGCCACGTAAAGTTCCCCGTCCGCTTCGGTTTCGTAGATCAGAATCCCGGGCGTGAGCGCCGCGACGCAATCGAGTCGATGGGGCAGGATTCCAAACGAACCCACGCGCGTCTCCGCGACGATGCGCGACACGCCCGTTTTCTCGGCGAAGATTTGGAAGGGCAGGAGAACCTTAAGAGTCATGTGTATCGGCAGCTGGCTCGACCTTGGGTTGAGGTTTCGCTCCGGGTTTCGGCGGAGTTGCGGATTTACCTTTAGAATCGGAGTCAGCGGTTGGCTTTGCGTCGCTTTGGGGTTCGGTTTTTGACTCAGGCGCGGACGAGTCCTTGGGACCGGCCTTGCTCGATTTTGCTTTATCCTTCGCCTCGCCAATCGCCCCGATCATGTAGAACGCGCTCTCGGGGTAGTCTTTGAATTCATCGCGCAGGATTCGCTCACAACCGTCCAGCGCGTCCTTCAGGCTAACGAGTTTGCCTTTCAATCCGGTAAACTGCTCGGTCGTGAAAAAGGGTTGCGTGAGAAAGCGCTCCAACCGGCGGGCGCGGGCGACCACGTTGCGGTTCTCCGGTGAAAGCTGCTCCAGGCCGAGCATGGCAATAATGTCCTTGAGTTCCGCATATTGCGCGAGCGTCCGCCGGATTTCCTGCGCCAATTTGTAATGCCGTTCGCCGACGATGCCCGGCGTAGCCATCTTGGAACTGGATTGCAAAGGGTCGATGGCTGGGAAAAGCCCTTCGCTTGCTCGCTTGCGCGAGAGCACGATCGAAGCGGAGAGATGCGAGAACGTGTGGACCGCCGCCGGATCGGTGAAATCGTCCGCTGGCACGTACACCGCCTGGATGGAGGTGATGGCGCCGGTATCGGTGTTAGCGATGCGTTCTTCCAATCTCGACAGTTCGGTACCCATCGTGGGCTGATAACCGAGCCGTGACGGCATCTGGCCCATCAAGCCGGACACCTCCATGCCGGCCTGGATGAAGCGGAAAATGTTATCGACGAGCAGCAACACATCGCGGTGCTCGTCGTCGCGGAAATACTCTGCCATCGTGAGCGCGGCGAGGCCCACGCGGAACCGACTACCCGGTGGCTCGTTCATCTGGCCGAAGACCATCACCATGTTCGGCAACACGCCGGCGTCCTTCATATCGCGGTAGAGCTCCTCGCCTTCACGGCAGCGTTCGCCGATGCCGCAAAAAATGCTCACCCCTTTCTGATGCCCGATCTCGTTGTGAATCATTTCCGTGAGCAGGACCGTCTTACCGACGCCCGCCCCGCCGAAAAGCCCCGCTTTTCCACCGCGCTCAAGCGGCATGAGTACATCGATGACCTTGATGCCCGTTTCAAAGATTTCGGAGCTGGTGGAGCGTCTCGCCAGCGGCGGCGGATCCCGATGCACCGAACGCCATTGCACATCGGACAACGCTGCCCCTCGATCGATGGTGTTGCCAAACACGTCGAACATTCGCGAGAGAACCCCTTTGCCCACCGGCGCTTTCAACGGCGCGCCCGTGTCCTTCACCACCATGCCGCGAGCGAGACCCTCGGTGGGTGTCAGCGCAATCCCCCGCACGTGACGCGCATCGCGCTGAGCCAGCACTTCGATGACGATCTCGTTTTCCGCTCCCGCGCGCAGCACCGAATAGATCGCCGGCAAATGCTCATCGAACCGTGCATCCACGACACTGCCGCGCACCGAGACAATCGTCCCTCGATTCAGCGACCGCTGTTCACTTTTTGCTTCGTTCAAAACCAATGAATCGTCGCACGATTCGAGCTCACCGGAAAGGCGCGACCAAATGACTGATGGCTTTCGAGCAGCCCGCGCCCGATGCTGCCCAGCTCTCGCTCTTAGCTTCAATCAGGATCGGGCAAAGAGGCTGACCATTTCAAGACGAACGTTCTAAATCAGGGCGTCTTCTCGGTTTCCAGGATCGCGCGTGTGGTTTGGATAATAGTATCGGAATTCAATGAGATGCTGTCGATCTTTTGCCCCACCAGAAATTGCGCGAACTCCGGATAATCGCTCGGCGCCTGGCCGCAGATGCCGATCTTGCGATTTTTGGCGCGCGCCGTTGCGATCACTTGCGCAATCATCTTTTTCACCGCTCGATTTCTTTCATCAAAAATCGGCGCCACGATTTCGGAATCACGATCTACGCCGAGGATGAGTTGCGTGAGATCGTTTGAACCGATCGAGAATCCATCGAAAATCTCCGCGAATTCATCGGCCAGGATCACGTTGCTCGGGATCTCGCACATGACATAAATCTCCAAGTTATCTTCGTCGCGTTTCAGCCCGTGCTTGGCCATCTCCGCGATTACTTTGCGGCCTTCTTCGACTGTGCGGCAGAACGGAACCATTAACTTCAGATTTTTCAGGCCCATCTCGTCGCGGACTTTTTTCATAGCGCGGCATTCGAGCGCAAAACCGGCTTGATAGCGCGGGTTGTAATAACGCGAAGCCCCTCGAAAGCCGAGCATCGGATTTTCCTCAACCGGTTCGTATTTGCGGCCGCCGATCAGGTTGGCGTATTCATTTGTTTTAAAATCGCTCAGGCGCAGAATCACGTCTTTCGGATAAAACGCCGCCGCGATCATGGCGACGCCCTGCGCCAGTTTATCGACGAAGAACTGCACCTTGTCGTCGTAGCCGAAAGTCAGCTTGTCGATCTTCCCTTTCACTTCCGCGTCGTCGATCTTCGCGTAATCGAGCAAAGCGAGCGGGTGCACCTTGATGTAGTTGCTGATGATGAACTCTTCGCGCGCCAGACCAACGCCATCATTGGGAATAAACGAAAGTGCGAATACATCTTCCGGGTTGGCCACATTCATCATCACTTTGGTGCGTGGCCGAGGCAGGCCTTTCAGGTTGGTCCGCTCCACTTCGAACGGCAACTTGCCTTCGTAAACGAAACCGATGTCGCCTTCGGCGCATGAGACGGTGACGGCCTGGCCATTTCGCAGCAATTCCGTTCCGTGTTCTGTGCCGACAATGGCCGCGACTCCCAGCTCGCGGCTCACGATCGCAGCATGACAGGTTCGCCCACCGCGATTTGTCACGATCGCCAGCCGCTTTTTTCATGATTGGCTCCCAATCGGGGTCGGTCTTGTCGGTCACAAGAACTTCGCCCTCCTGAAATTCGCCGAGGTACTGGGCGCTTTTGATGACGCGCACCGGCCCGGTGGCGATTTTCGACCCGACACTGCGGCCGCTAACCAGAACCCGTCCACGTTTCTTGAGTTCATAGGTTTCGAGCACATCGCGGTCGCGGCGCGATTCGACGGTTTCAGGCCGCGCCTGGACAATGAACAGCTCTCCACTTCGCCCATCTTTGGCCCATTCTGTATCCATGGGCGTGGGCCTTCCTTTGACCATGCTGTAATGTTCCTCGATCACGCACGCCCAGCGGGCCAGTGTTAGAATGTCGTCGTCCGAAATCGCAAATCGGTTCCGATCGTCCGGCGGCACCGGGACATTCTTCACCATCTTTCCACCGCCGACATCGTAAATGAGCTTAAATTCCTTGCTGCCGATTGTCTTCTGCAGAATGGGCCGGAAACCGTTTTTCAGGGTCGGTTTGAAAACATAATACTCGTCCGGGGTGACCGATCCCTGAACGACGTTTTCGCCGAGGCCGTAAGCGGCGTTGATCAATACGGCGTCGCGAAAGCCGGTTTCGGTGTCGATGGTAAACATTACGCCGGACGCGCCGAGATCCGAGCGCACCATTCGTTGCACCGCGATGGAAAGCGCGATCTTGCGGTGGCTAAACCCCTTGTCGGCCCGATAGGAAATCGCGCGATCAGTAAAGAGCGAAGCAAAACAGCGGCGACAGGCGTCGATCAAGGCGTGATGGCCGCGGACGTTCAGATACGTTTCCTGCTGGCCGGCAAAACTGGCATCCGGTAAATCCTCCGCTGTGGCGCTGCTCCTGACCGCAACGCCCGCGTCCGCGTTGCCGGTTTGGCGCAAACGATCGTAAGCTCCCAGAATTTCGTTGCTGAGAGCGTCCGGGAAAGGCGTGGCCAGAATCGCTTCGCGAATTTTTAATCCACGGTCGCGTAGCGCCTCCAGGTTTTGGGTATTAAGCCCGCGCAGTAGGTCGTCGATTTTTCGGTCGAGCCCGGCTATGCCCAAGAAATCGCGATACGCGCCGGCGGTGATCGCGAATCCATCCGGCACTGTCACGCCTTTCGCCGAAAGTTCGCGGAACATTTCGCCTAACGAGGCTGTCTTGCCGCCGACTAACCAAACGTCGTCGATTCCAATTTCGCGGAACGATTTGATATGGGAAGATTCTCTTTCGGCAATCGATTTTTTTTCAGCGTTCAATTTGGGCCCTCCAAAACTGATACGGTTTCATAGTGATCAATGTCGCAAAATGTCACTCGTTTTCTTGGCACAAATTGCGAATCTCGTCCTTCACTGCAAACTGCCAGCCGAAGTTTTTTAGCCGGATTTTCTCCCCGGGCTTTACCCGGAATTCCTTGCGGTAATTCATGCGTTTTGGATTTGCTGGGATTTCGCAGGACGTTCTGCCGGAAAGCCGGGAGGGCGGTAGTCTAGAATGCGATATGTGTGTAGCTTTATCCAATCATTAACAAGAAACCATTTTGCGGCTTTGTCGACGCTCGCTTGCACCGCGTTGCGGTCCGTGACCAGCGCCAGAAAAACTTGTGGCGCGCCCTTGCTGACTTTTGAACGTTTTGCCGTCCGGAGCCTGCCTATCGGCTTCCGTGCGTTTGTGGACCGGATCGAACGGTTGTGCTGAACCAGTCGCCGCGCCAGATGCGTTCATTTCCACAGGAAGACAATAACAGCGAAAATTGCGTAAAGGGCGACCAGCAGAGCGCCGCCGCCGCGAAGCAATCCATGCCGACGGCTTGCCGCGATGAGCGCGACCACCTTCATTCCGACCAACCACAGCGCGGCGAAGACAATTTGTGGCGAAGGCGCCGTGAAGCCTATCAGCAGGGCCGGCAAGGCGATGCCGGCAATAACGTTCAGCGTGTTGCTGTTCAGAGATTCGCTGACCACCGCCGCGCCACGGCCGTCGCGAGCGAGCTGCACCGCGGCGATGACGTTCGGGATCGATGTCAACGCTGCCAGGATGAGCGTGCCGATCACAGCCTGGCTCACTCCCCATCGTGCGCCGAGTGACACAACCGAACGCACTGCGCCCATGCTCGAACCGACGATCAGCCCTACTGTTATGACGACCCACATGGGATCGTACCAGGCGGCGCGCCGAGTCTTCTTTCGCCTGGATGAGTCGCGGTGAACGTGGCCGACGGCTACTTCCAGGAACTTCTTCGACAAAGAGGGAAGTTTGAGCCGCGCGATCTGCGCCGGGTGCATCGCTGTGAGCGCCACGTACGGAGCCAGGACGAGGGCCAATAACGCCATGCTCGACCAGGCCGGAATCCATCGCAGCACTAACGCGACGAGTATCGCGCTCACTACCAGACTCGTGCCGCCGGTGAACCAGAGCCCCTGCCGGCCAATTTGCACTCTGCCGGCAACCAGCGCGCTCAAGCCAAGTAAGCCGGCGAGATTGAAGATGTTCGAACCCAGCACGACGCCAAGGCCGATGTCGTGCTGCTTGAATGAGAGCGCCGCGAACGCGGTGCAAATCTCCGGCGCATCGGCTCCAAGCGCTGTGACAATGCCGAGCAAACCTTCCGAGAAGCGCAGCAAAGCGCCGATGCGTCCCAAAGCCGCGGTGAGCAGGACACTTGCCCAGCACATTATGCCCACGGCCCCGGCAAACATCGCCAAAGTTGTCCACATCGACATAGTGCGACGATGATTTTAGATTCGCGTCGTGGCCAGCCGTAAAATTATTAGCACGCCCGCCTGCGCTCTGGACGAGCCATCCGCATCCGAATCGCCAAAGCGGACGCCGAACTACCGATAACAGCCGCTAAATCCAGGTCTCGGATTCGGCTGCAGATAATCCGAAGTGCCTCAGCAACATTTCGGGTAACTAGGACGGCCGAACCGTTTTTCCCAAAGCTCCAGTCAAAAGATCTTCGAACGCGAGATCGCGCGTTAGCGATCGCAATCCCTGGAGGGTGCCACACTATTCCATGTCCGCAGATAGCCTGTCGCGGTCAGACCTCAATAATCACGTCGATGGTCGGAAGGCTATTTATACCATAAGGTTTGACATGAGATTTCGGCGGAGGCAAGGCGACCGCGTTTTGGTGGTCGGCATCTTCCAAGACACGAAGACCGCGCGGACCGTGCGCAAAAATCTCCATGGGGCCGGGTTTCACCGTGCAGCCGCAATCTACTCTTCATCCGCGGGTCGTGTGCGCGTGGAGGAGCATGGCATGTCGGCGATTGGCGCAGCGATCGCCGCTTCAGCCCTCAGCGTGGCCGTTGGCGCCATCATTTTGTGGGAACGCGGAATGGTTGCCCTCTACCGGAGAGTCGAGCTTGCGTTGCTCTTGACTGCGTTAATGCTGGTTGGCGCTTTGGCCGGGTGGCTCCTTGTTCGATTGCGTGAGCGGCACGTTGACGATGCGAGCCTCGCCCGTTGCACAAGCACGATCCTGCCAGGTGAAACGGTGGTGCTGGCTGAAGTCAAAGCCAGCGAAACAGCAAGCGTGGTCACGATTTTGCGGGACGTGGAAGCAGAGGCGCCCGTCACGTTTGCATTTCATTCGCCGCCGCCTTTCCCATTTGGATCAACCACGCGACCGCTCGGTCATGAACTGCCGTCGGGTCAGCGGCTCGCAGAAAATGCGGCGCGCCTTGCCGACACAATCCCGGTCGACCGCGAAGCAAAGCCGCGCGGGCCATCCTTTCTGCGCCGGTTGAGCGAGATCGAGCAGGCGCTGGAATGGACGAACGCGAGTCTCACGATGTCGGCCGAGGTGCATCACGCCTTCACGCTTTCGGCGGAGTGGCTGCTCGATAACGCCTATTTGATTCGGGAACAGATCATCGATCTGCGGGAGAGTCTCCCGCAAACGTATTATGGGAAGCTGCCTCTCATCGGCAGCGGACCCGAGGCGGGTTTGCCGAGGGTTTACCAGGTGGCTTCGGAAATGGTGGCCGAGAGCGGCGGCGCGTTGGAGGCGGAGGTCATCCGGAAATTTCTGGTCGCTTTCCAGGCGATCGCGCCGCTGGACATCGGAGAACTCTGGGCCCTCCCACTGATGCTGCGATTGCAGTTGCTGGAAGGTCTGCGCGCGCTCGCGATCCAGGTCGAGCAACAGCAAAGCCAGAGCGAGCAGGCAGACTTTTGGGCGAATCGACTGATTACAGCGGTCCGGCATGGTTCTCCGCAATTGCTCGAGATGATGAAAGAACTCGTGGAACATCATCCCGAGCCGGCGCCGCATTTTGCGAGCGAATTGGTGGCGCATCTCTACGACGAGGAGGCAGCGCTCCCGATGGTGAGCGGCTGGCTGGAGCGCGCTCTTCGCGCGCCGTTGCTCGAAGTCATTCAGCAGGAACATCGCCGCCAGGCGGTGCAACAGACAGCGCTCGCCAATGTGATCAATAGTTGCCGCCGCCTTGCGCAAATCCAGTGGCGGGAACTTTTCGAATCGACCAGCTGGGCGGAAAGCGAGTTGGCGGCCGATCCCGCCGGCGTTTATGCCCGCCAAAATTTTGAGACGCGCGATCGATGCCGGAGCGCGGTGGAGGAAATCGCCCGATGGTCAAATTGTTCGGAACAAAAAACCATCGACCAGGCGCTCTTGCTCGCGAAGGCCGCGGAGGACGAAGTCGCACGGCACGTTGGTTATTATTTGATCGATGCGGGGCGGCCAGCGCTCGAGCGGGCGACAGGCGCGCGAGTTCGGTTGGCCGAACGCTCTCGTCGATGGCTTCGCGCGCACGCGGCGGGAGCATATTTCGGAACCACTTTTCTGTTCACGGTTGCGCTGGTGGCAGCGCCTCTCCTTTTCGTCGCTCAATCGACTCACGGACTGACACTCGGGCTGCTGGGAGTTTTGCTGCTCGTGCCCGCAAGTGAGGTGGCGGTGCTGGCCGTGAATTATTTCGTTACCTCGCTCCTCCCGCCGCAGGTTTTGCCCAAAATGTCCTTCAAAAAAACAGGCATCCCCGATGATTGCCGGACGCTCGTGGTGGTGCCGACATTGCTGACCACTCCGGCCGCAATCCAGAACGAACTCAATCGCCTCGAAATTCGTTACCTCGGAAATACGGATGCGAATCTGCGCTTTTCGCTCGTGACGGATTTTGCTGACGCACTGCGGGAGAGCATGCCAGAGGACGCAGAGTATATCGACATCGTGGCCCGCGGGATTGAGGAATTGAATCGCCGACACGGAGCGGGGCGCTTCTTTCTTTTTCATCGCGGACGCACCTGGAGCGAGAGCGAGCAACGCTGGATCGGCTGGGAACGCAAGCGCGGCAAGCTTGAGCAGCTCAATCGATTCCTCATCGGCGAATCCGCGCCCGAGCTGGAAGGATTCCTCTGCGCGGGCGATCGCGCCCAGCTCGAGGGCATCCGATTTGTTATCACGCTGGATGCCGATACCCAACTGTTGCGCGACACCGCCCGAAGATTGGTCGAAACCTTGGCGCATCCGCTGAATCAGGCGCGTCTTTCGCCGGATAGCCGTCGGGTGATTCGCGGCTACACGATCATTCAACCGGGCGTCAGTGCATCGCTGCCGAGCGCGCGGGCGACGTGGTTCTCGCGCATCTTTGCCGATCCGCGCGGGATCGATCCTTACACGCACGCCGTCTCCGATGTTTACCAGGATTTGGTGGGCGAAGGCAGTTATCACGGCAAAGGCATCTACGACTTGCAAACGTTTCATCGCCTCTTGTCCGGACGATTTCCGACGGCGCATTTGCTCAGTCACGATCTGTTGGAAGGCAGTTACATCCGGGTAGGGCTGGCGACCGACATCGAGCTGCTGGATGTTTTTCCGAGCAGTTACATCGAATGGTGGAATCGGCAGCACCGCTGGATTCGCGGCGACTGGCAAATCATTGATTGGCTGAAGCCGCGCGTGCCTGTGGTCGGCGGCAAGGTTGAACCAAACCCGCTGTCGGCTTTCAACCGGTGGAAGATCTTCGACAATCTGCGCCGTAGTCTGGTGCCGCCGGCGACCGTGGCCCTTCTCCTGGCGGGCTGGCTTTTCACGCCTGCGCCGCTGTTGTGGAGCGGGCTCATCGCGGGCCTCATGTTGTGGGCGGTCCTGAATTCTCTCCTCAATCTTCTGTTCCACCCGCCGCCGCCCGGGACGAGATTCTGGCGCGAACCGCGCGATCGCCTGCTGCGCTCGGTGTTCGCGGTGATTTTTCTGGCGGATTACGCGCGCATGGCCCTCGATGCCATCGCTCGCGTCGCCTACCGGCGGATCAGAACACATCGGCTGCTGCTGGAATGGGAGACAGCGCAAGATGCCCGCCAACGCGTAAAAAATCAGCAGCGTCGGTTTGTCCTCAACCGACTCTGGATCCCGGCTGCCTGCGTTCTCCTTTTTGCCGGCGCGGCCTGGCGGGGGCCAACGGCGATGGTGGCCGTGGCTCCGTTCCTTCTTTTGTCGGCGCTCTTTCCGGTGGCGGTGATGCTGATTGATCGTCCCGCGAAGAGCTGGCGCGGCGGAATCCTAACGGCAGACGACCGCCGATTCCTGCGCACGACCGCGCGACGCACCTGGAGATATTTTGATGAGTTTGTCGGGCCGCAAACCGCCTGGCTGCCGCCGGACAATGTGCAGGAAACGCCAAAGCGGGAAATTTTCCTGCGCACTTCACCGACGAACATCGGGCTCTGGATGCTGGCGACGGTGGCGGCGAATGATTTTGGTTACATCACGATCGACGACCTGGTGGCGCGCAATCTCGGCACGCTCGAAACCGTGGGCCGGCTCGAGCGGTTCGAAGGTCATCTCTTTAATTGGTACGACCTGAAGACGCTTGAGCCGTTGCATCCACGCTATGTGTCCACCGTGGATAGCGGCAATTTGCTCGCGAGCCTGTGGACTTTTGAAAGCAGCTGCGATGAACTCGCCGCGCGTCCTCTTCTGGATGCGAGCGCGTTGCGTGGAATAGCCGACACGCTGGGCGTGCTCCGGCAATTCGCCGCTCCAACGAAGGAAACGGAATGTCCTCCAGCCTTCCTTCGCTTGGCGGAACTGACGACAGGCCAGCCGGCGAATCTTGAGGAAATCCTCGAGCGCGTCCGGGCGGCTCGAGAGCCGGCGCAGGATATTCTGCTGCACTTCGGCGAGCAGGAAACCGATCCGCGCACTTATTGGGCGCAACAAATCTCGAAGCAGGTCGCGGCCTGGAACGGCGTCATCGATAAATATCTTCGACCGGTGGAAATCCTGATGGCGCCGCCGCCCCAGTTGATGTCGTTAGGGGAAGCGACGCACGAATCCCGGCGCGAGGCGCTCGCGTCCACCTTTTCGCTGCGCAATATCGCCACCGAAGGCATCCCGGGGCTCGTGCCCCTGCTTGCTTTCCACGGACGACGCGACCAACCGGAGATTCCTCCCGCGGTGAGCGAGTGGCTCGATCTTCTCGTCACCGAGGTGGAGCATTCACGCCGGAGCGCCTCCGAACAGCTTGCGCAGTTGGACGAATTGATCGCCCAGAGCCAGCAATTGGAAGGCGGGATGGGGCTGCGATTTCTCTATGATGAGGAACGGCGGATTTTTGCCATTGGCTACCAGGTGGCGGAGCGCCGGCTCGACAACTCGTTTTACGATCTGCTCGCGAGCGAGGCGCGCCTAACGAGTTTCCTGGCCATCGCGCGCGGCGAAGTGCCGATGGAACATTGGTGGGCTTTAAGCCGCCCCTTCGGCTCGGCCTACGGACGGCTGCCGCTTCTTTCCTGGAGCGGGACAATGTTTGAATATTTGATGCCGCTCTTGTTCAACCAGACGCACGAAAATTCGCTGCTCGATCGCGCCTGTCACGACGCCGTGCGCTGTCAGATTGAATATGCCAGGCAAAGCAGCGTGCCGTGGGGCATCTCGGAATCCGCCTTCAGCGCGCTCGACCGGTACAACGTCTATCAATACCGCGCGTTCGGCGTGCCGGCGCTGGCCTTGCAGCGCGGACAGGAACGCGACCTGGTCGTTGCGCCGTATGCGGCAGCGCTTGCTCTCGCCGTGGAACCGGTGGCCGCCACGAAGAATTTGCGGTGGCTCGCCACTTTGGGCGACTCTGCGCTGCTCGGCGATTACGGCTACTACGAAGCGATCGACTATTCGCGACGGACCGAACCCGGGGGCGCGGCCGGGATCATCATCCATTGTTATATGGTGCATCACCAGGGGATGTCGCTCCTCGCCTATGACAACGCTTTAAATGACAATGCGATGCGGAGGCGGTTCCATTCCGACTTGCGCATTCGCGCCACCGAGCCGCTCCTGCACGAGCACATTCCGGAACAAATTTTGCCCACCACCGGTGAGGTGCACGAAGAGCGACCCCTGTCCCGGCCAATTCCAAGCGCCGGCCCCGCAGTCGTGGCGCAAACACCGGACATCTCCTCGCCGCGCATCCACTTGCTCTCCAATGGAACCTGCTCGGTCACGGTAACGAACTCCGGCGGAGGCAATCTACGCTGGCTGGATCTGGACGTGACCCGCTGGCACGCCGATGCGACCTGCGACGTCTCGGGTCCGGCTTGTTATATCCGGGATTTGGAAAGTGGAACGACCTGGAGCAATACCCATCAACCGCTCCGAACTCCCGAGCGCCGTCACACCTGGAGTTTCACGCCGGACAAAGCGGAGTTCCGGCGCAGGAGCGGACCGTGCGAGACGATCACGGAAATTGCGGTCTCCGCGGAAGACGACGCGGAAGTCCGGCGGGTGACCCTGGTAAATACATCACGCAAATTGTGCCGGCTGGAGCTGACCAGTTACCTCGAGCTCGCGCTTGCGCCGCACCGGACCGATCGCGCGCACCCTGCTTTCAACAAACTCTTCATCGAAACCGAATGGCTGCCGCATTGCCAGGCGCTGGTCGCCCGGCGTCGCCTCCGCGCTCCCGACGATCAGCCGATGTGGGCCGCGCACCTCATGGTCTCCGAGTCCTCCTCTTTTATCGACTCGACCGAGTTCGAAACCGACCGCGCCCAATTCCTTGGCCGAGGGCGGACGCCGGCAAATCCCGAAGCGATTACCACCACCCTAACGAACAGTGTCGGCGCCGTCCTCGATCCGATCTTTAGCCTGCGCCGGCGCGTCGCAATTCTGCCTGATGAGCGATTTCAATTTGCGCTCGTAACGGTAGTGGCGGAGTCGCGCGAAGCGGTTGTCGCACTGGTCGAGCGCTACTCGGAGTTTCACACTTGCGCGCGCGCATTCGAAACCGCGTGGACCCATTCCCAACTCGAGATGCGCCGGCTCCACGTCCGGCCAGGCGATGTACAAACTTTTCAACAACTGGCGGCGCTCATTGTCTTTCCGCAGGCCCAACTGCGACCACCGCCCGCGCGTCTCGGTCGTCGCGCCGAGGGTCAGCGTGCGCTCTGGCGGCTGGGCATTTCCGGCGACCTGCCGATTGTCGTCATCATGATCGGTCACCTCCGCGACATCGAAGTTGTGCGCGAAATGTTGACTGCGCATACCTTTTGGAACCTGCGTGGCTTGAAGGTCGATCTCGTTCTCGTGAGCGAGGAACCGCCGAGTTATGACGAACCGTTGACTACTCGCCTGCGCCAGCTCACCGAAGCGCAGGTGCACCTGACCGGGGTGGATCTGCCCGGTGGCGTTTATCTTCGCTCGGCGACGAAGATTTCGAAGGAAGAGCTGATCGTGCTTCAGGCTGCTGCGCGGATGGTCCTGGTCGCAGCCCGCGGCACGCTCCGCCAGCAACTTGCCGCAACCACACCTGTCATCGTGAAACCGCAGCACCTAATGCCCGCCCGGAAATTCCAGGAAGAGCCCTCCGCACCGCTGGCCTTCATGGAGCTGAAATACTTTAACGGCCTTGGCGGCTTTACCGAGGACGGAAAGGAATTTGTCATCTATCTCGGTCCCGGCCGCCAAACGCCGCTTCCCTGGATCAACATCATGGCCAATCCGAAATTCGGCGCGTTTGTTTCCGAGTCGGGCGCCGAATGTGTCTGGGGCCGCAACAGCCAGACCGATCGCCTCACCCCGTGGTTCAACGACCCGATCTCCGATCCGCCCGGCACCGCTATATATATAAGAGACGATGACATGGGCGTCGTTTGGTCGCCCACGCCGCAACCGATTCGGGAGAAGGACGCTTATCGCGCGCGGCATGGCCAGGGTTACACAACCTTTGAACACAACAGCCACGCGATCGAACAACGGCTGCTCATCTTCGTGCCTGTCGATGACGCCGACGGCCAGCCGGTGCGCCTCCAGCGGCTGCGCCTGCGCAACAGATCGTCGCGCCGGCGCAAGCTGACCGTCACCTCCTACGCCACGCTCGTTCTCGGATCCGATCCCGAGGAAACCGGCATGCATGTGGTCACGAAATGGGATTTGCAAAGCCAGAGCCTGTTCGCCCGCAACTCCTACAACCCGGAATTTTGCGACTGCATCACTTTCGCCACTTCGACGCCAACACCCGCTTCGTTCACCGGTGATCGCGCCGTGTTCATCGGGCGTAACCGCTCGCTGCGCGATCCCGCCGCGATGGAGCACGAACGATTGACTGGCGACGTTGGCGCCGGCCTCGACCCTTGCGCCGCCGTGGAGGTCGTGGTCGAGATCGAACCCGGACAGAGCGCCGAGATAACTTTTCTTCTCGGGCAGACGGACGACGAGGAAAAAGCGCGCGCACTTGTGAAGCGATTCCGTGATCCCGTGAACGTCGAAGCCGCATTTCAGGAAACCAAGCGTTGGTGGGAGCGTCTCCTGAGCACGATCGAAGTGGAGACGCCGGAACTTTCGACAACTTTTCTGCTCAACCGCTGGCTGGTTTATCAGACGCTCAGTTGTCGCCTCTGGGGCCGCACGGCTCTTTATCAATCGAGCGGCGCTTACGGCTTCCGTGACCAGTTACAAGATGTCATGGCCCTCGTGCACGCCGCACCCGACATCGCACGTAACCAGATCCTGCGCGCGGCCGCGCGACAATTCGTGGAAGGCGACGTCCAGCATTGGTGGCATCCCGATTCAGGTGCTGGCGTGCGGACCCGGATCAGTGACGATCTTCTCTGGCTTCCCTTCGTCACGGCGCATTACGTCCGCACCACGGGTGATGTCGCCATTCTCGATGAAACAATACCATTTCTCGAAGGCAAAGAGCTTGAGCCGAAGGAAACGGAGAGCCTTTCGGTTCCGACCATCTCTCATACACAAGACTCGCTGCTCGAACATTGCCGGCGCGCCCTCGCTCGCACTGCCACCGCTGGCCCGCACGGATTGCCGCTGATCGGAAGTGGCGATTGGAACGACGGTCTCAACCGCGTAGGACTGCGCGGCAAAGGCGAGAGCGTCTGGCTCGCCTGGTTTGAGATTTGTGTGCTCGACGATTTCGCGGAACTGCTCATCCTGCGCGAACTGGGCGAGGAAGCGCAGGCCTGCCGCGCCCGCTCTGCCGAGTTGGCAAAAGCAGTCGACGCTCAGGCGTGGGACGGAGCGTGGTATCGCCGCGCATACTTCGATGACGGCGCGCCTCTCGGATCGAGCGAAAATCTCGAAGCCCGCATCGATTCGCTCCCGCAAACTTGGGCCGCGATTTCCGGTGCCGGCGACCCCGGCCGCGTCGAGGTCGCCCTGCGATCGCTCGAGGAAAATCTCATCCGTGAAGCCGACGACCTGATCTTGCTCTTCACTCCGCCCTTCGACAAGACCACCGCCGATGTTGGATACATCAAGGGTTACCCACCCGGTGTGCGAGAAAACGGCGGGCAATACACTCATGCCGCCACCTGGGTTCCCATGGCTTTTGCCCGCAGGGGAGATGGCGACAAGGCGGTGCGACTTTTGCGAATGCTGAATCCGGTCGAGCGTGCCCGGGAAGACGAGGATCGCGAACGGTACAAGGTCGAACCTTACATCATGGCGGGCGACGTTTACTCGTTAGCCGACCATGTCGGACGCGGCGGCTGGACTTGGTACACAGGCGCGGCGGCTTGGACGTATCGGGTCTGGCTCGAGGAAGTTCTGGGCTTCCAACGCCGCGGTGACAAGCTCACGATCAACCCGGTCATCCCGAAAGATTGGCCCGACTTTCGATTGCGTTACCGTTACCAAAACACCCTTTATCGCATCGCGGTCGAGAATCCCGACCACTGCTCCCGCGGGGTCGTCCTCGTAGAAGTGGATGGAAAGGCCATCGCCGACAAGATCGTGACTTTGCATAACGACGGTGCGCCTCACGAGGTGCGCGTGGTAATGGGAACGGAACCGCGGGCTTGAGAATCATCTCTTCCAACTGGAACGAGCACATGATGACCTGTGCCCGCGCTTTCTTTCATGTAAACCGACCTGCGGAATATCTTCGATTCTGATTTCGCTGAACTTCTTGATCCACAACGAAGTCCGGCCAACGCGCGGTGATTTCGCTGCAGGTTTTGTGAGTTGCGGGATACTTGTTGTCCTGCTCATGCCTTGTCCATCGCGGCAGTGTATTCGCCGCCACGAGCAGCCCAGTTGCACCTGGCGCGATGAAGCAGGGCTTGCTGGGCCGCTTTCACGTTGGCGTCCTGGCCCGACCATATTTCCAAAGCCGGTTGCTGGATGGCGCGAGCAAACGAAAACGCCAGCGCCCAAGGCAGTCGCGATTTGAATCGAACATTCATGGCATTCAAACGGGCCGAGGCCAGTTCACCGGATTGGCCACCCGACAAGAATGCAATTGCCGGAACGGCAGCGGGAACGGCTCGCAGGAGACACGTCACCGTGGCGTCGGCCACGTCGTCCACCGATTTCTGCTTCGGTGAGGTCAATCCCGGCAGCACCATGTTGGGTTTGAGAATTATGCCTTCCAGCATCACGCGCTGAGAATTCAGCTGGTTGAAAACCGTTCGCAGTACTTCCTCCGTGACCTCGCGGCACCGCTCCAAAGTATGATTGCCGTCCATGAGCACTTCCGGCTCTACGATTGGAACCAATCCGGCTTCCTGGCACAATGCGGCATAACGAGCTAACGCTTGCGCGTTCGCCTCAATACAACTCCCGCTGGGAATTTTATTGTCGATGGCAATGACCGCGCGCCACTTGGCAAACCGCGCGCCCATTTGCAAGTATTCTGTCAAGCGTTCGCGCAATCCGTCCAGACCTTCGGTTATTTTCTCTCCGGGATGACCCGCCAGCTCCTTGGCACCTGTGTCCACTTTGATGCCGGGAATAATTCCCGCATCGGTGATGATCTTAATAAAGGGAGTGCCATCTTTCTTCTGTTGGCGAATTGTTTCGTCGTAAAGAATCGCGCCGCTGATGCACTCACCGAGACCGGGACTAGTTACAATCAATTCCCGATAAGCGCGCCGGGCCTCCACCGTTTGCGGGATGCCTAATTTGGCAAATCGTCTGTTGCAGGTTGGATTACTTTCATCCATCGCCAGTAGTCCCTTATCGTCGGCGACCAGCGCCTTCGCGGTGTCTTTAAGCTGTTGCGCATCCATTTGTGTCGGTCTCGGCCGGTGTGGCTACGCTTCGTCCAACCACTTTCGCGCCTCAGTGGCGTCGGCGTGATCGAAGTATCGGATGGTCGCTTTCGTGAACGGTTTGCAGAATATCGCCATGCCATGCTGCCACTTCTTATCCCCGATCATCGCGAGCCGTTCGATGTCGGCGAAATGTTTGATGCCGAGCTTGAAATCCTCCCACGCCGCGCCGGCATCCCAACCGTGGAAATCGGTCATATCGAACAGCAGGCGCAGCTTTCCATGCAGTCGAACAAGCCGCTCGAACTCGGGAACAAAGTGCGCGTAGTCCGCCTTGGCCAGTTTTCCGCTGACGTGAACGACGAGAATCTTCCCGCCGTTTTCTTCTTTGAGTTGAATGGGCATTCTGGATTCCTTTCATTTGTTTTATATTTCCATCACGGCTTTGTAATCGCCATCAGTCGGGATGTCCCATTCCTGAAGCCCCAGAGGCTTTCCAAACTGCATAACCACTGCCGCTTTCATTTTGTGTTTCATAATTATTCCTTTGACCGGTGCATGGGTTTTACGCCGCTTTGCCTTCGTTTCCAGCGCCCCACTTCCAATTCCGAATTTCCGGCATGTCCTCGCCATGTTTATCAATGTAATGCTTGTGCTCGATAAGTTTGTCCTGCACCATTTGCTTCAGATAAGCCCCTTTGGAGCCCAACTGCGGTACGCGATCGACTACGTCTTGCACCAAGTGGAACCGGTCCAGGTCGTTCTGCACTCTCATGTCAAAGGCCGTCGTGATCGTTCCCTCTTCTTTGTAACCGCGGACGTGCAGGTTGCGGTTGGTCCGGCGGTAAGTTAGCCGGTGGACCAGCCAGGGGTATCCATGGAAGCCAAAGATGATGTGCTTGTCTTTAGTGAAGAGTGAGTCGTAATCCGTTTCGCTCAGTCCGTGCGGATGCTCGCTTGCAGACTGCAGCTTCATCAGGTCAACGACATTGATCACCCGGATTTTCAAAGCGGGCAGATGCTCGCGAAGGATGGAAACAGCGGCAAGAATCTCCAGCGTGGGCGTATCTCCGCAACAGGCCATTACCACGTCCGGCTCGGTGCCTTGGTCGTTGCTGGCCCATTGCCAGATGCCGATGCCTTCGGTGCAATGCACGACGGCGGCATCCATGGTCAACCATTGGGGCAGCGCGTGTTTTCCCGCGACCACCACGTTCACGTAGTGCCGACTGCGCAGGCAATGATCAAACACCGACAGCAGACAGTTGGCATCGGGCGGAAGATAAACGCGCACAATATCGGCCTTCTTGTTGATGACGTGGTCAAGGAAACCGGGGTCCTGGTGCGTAAAGCCGTTGTGGTCCTGCTGCCAGACGTGGGAGGCGAGGAGATAGTTCAGCGACGCGATCTTCCGGCGCCAGGGCAGCTCCGATGTGACCTTCAACCATTTGGCGTGCTGGCTGAACATCGAGTCGACGATGCGAATGAAAGCTTCGTAACTGTTGAACAACCCATGACGGCCGGTCAGCAGATACCCTTCCAGCCAACCCTCGCACTGATGCTCACTCAGCATTGAGTCGAGCACGCGTCCGGCAGGCGCGAGGAACTCATCATTTTTCGCCTCTCGTGCGTCCCATTGCCGGTTGGTGACTTCGAAAACCGCGCCCAAAAGATTCGAGAGTGTCTCATCGGGACCAAAGACGCGAAAATTGCGCTGATCTTGATTTAGCCTGGCCACGTCACGCAGAAACTTACCAAGCACCATCGTATCCTGGCCATCGACGGCGCCAGGTGAGGGCACATGCACTGCGTGGTCGCAGAAGTCCGGCATTCGCAGATCGTGAAGTAAAATGCCGCCGTTCGCGTGCGGGTTGGCTCCCATTCGTCGGTCGCCTTTCGGCGCCAGCTCTGCTAGTTCCGGGATGAGTCGGCCATTTTTATCGAATAGCTCTTCGGCTTTGTAGCTCTTCATCCAGCTTTCGAGCAGCGCGACGTGATTGGGATGCTCAGCGTCTACTAGGATCGGTACCTGGTGCGCCCGAAAGGTGCCTTCGACTTGCAGGCCATCGACGACTTTCGGTCCGGTCCAGCCTTTGGGTGACTTAAGGACGATCATGGGCCACCGCGCACGAGTGGTGTCATTCTTGTCCCGCGCATTCGTTCGGATTTGCCGGATGTCCTCGATGACCTCTTCCAACGTGGCGGCCATGAGTTGATGCATCTTCTCCGGCTCATCACCTTCTACGAAGTAAGGTGTCCAGCCGCAGCCGCGGAAAAATTGTTCCAACTCCTCATGCTCGATACGGGCCAGAACGGTCGGGTTGCTGATTTTGTAACCGTTGAGATGCAGGATCGGCAGCACCGCTCCGTCGGTAATTGGATTTAGCAACTTGTTGGACTGCCATGCGGTCGCCAACGGGCCGGTTTCCGCTTCACCATCGCCGACGACGCAGGCGACGATCAGGTCTGGATTGTCAAATGCGGCCCCGAAAGCATGACTGAGCGAATAACCCAGCTCGCCGCCTTCGTGAATTGACCCCGGTGTCGTAGGCGCCACATGACTGGAAATTCCGCCGGGAAACGAGAATTGCTTGAACAGCTTCTTCAGTCCCGCTTCGTCCTGGGTGATGTTCGGATAAACTTCACTCCAGGTACCTTCGAGGTAAACATTGCCCACAATGGCCGGGCCGCCGTGACCGGGGCCCGCGATGTAGAACATGTTTAGGTCATACTTCTTAATGACTCGGTTCAAATGCACATAGATGAAGTTCTGGCCCGGCGTCGTGCCCCAGTGACCAACCACCAGCGGCTTCACGTGCGACAGTTTTAGCGGCTCTTTCAGAAGCGGATTGTCGTAGAGATAAATCTGGCCGACCGAAAGATAGTTCGCGGCCCGCCAATAGGCGTCCATTTTGTGCAGCAGTTCCGGCGTGAGTGTGTTGGTATTCATGGTTTATCTTTTTTCTGTGCGCCGAGGCGGAGGACGTAGCTGACCGACCTTGCAATCATGAGTTCTTCGTCCGTGCGAATGACGCGAACTGCAACCCGGCTGGCGTCCGTGGAAATCACCCCCGCAGCCTCGGCATTGCGCGCCTCATTCAATTCAAGGCCGAGGAAATTCAGTTCTTCACAAATGCGTGCGCGAACAAGTGGCGCATTTTCGCCGATGCCGCCGGCGAAGACGAGAGTGTCCAATCCGCCCAATGCGGCAGCATAAGCGCCGATCCATTTTTTCGCCTGATAACAGAATAGCGCCACGGCTTCCGCTGCGCGCACGTCCTTCGCTTCGTGATCAAGTAAATCTCGCATGTCGGAGCTGGTTTCCGAAACACCGAGCAGCCCGGAATCGTGGTTTACCATCCGGTCAAATTGTGGTGCGGTCATTTTCTCGGTGCGCGCCAGATAACTAACAAGTCCCGGATCAAGATCGCCCGAGCGGGTGCTCATCACCAACCCGGACGTCGGCGTGAAGCCCATGCTGGTGTCGATGCTCTGGCCGTCGCGCACGGCGGCCAGACTCGCGCCATTGCCAAGATGCGCGAGAATCACGCGGCCATTCGTTGCCGCCGGGTCGCCGAGGCGCACGAGTTCTTCCATCAGATAGGCGTAAGACAAACCGTGGAACCCGTAGCGTTGAATTCCTTTCGCCTCGTAGCGACGCGGAATCGGAAGCAACTTCGCCACCCTCGGCATGGTGGTGTGAAACGCTGTGTCGAAACAGGCCAACTGCGGCAGTTTCGGATGACGCTGGCGGAACGCTTCGATTAGCTGGATCTCGCGAGGCAGATGGTCCGGATCGCAGGGACTGATGCGGTGCAGCTCATCCAGCAATTCCGGCGTGATCAATTCCGGCACGGTGTGTTGCAGGCCAAGAACCACCCGATGTCCGACAGCCCGGACAGATGCAAAATCATTTTGCTCTTCGAACCAATCAATCAGGAAATTCGTCGCCGTTTTGTGATCAGCGGCAGTAAGTTTGCGACTGGCCTGTGGCTTTCCATTCGCGTCGTGAAACGTCAAGTTTGTCCCGCTCAAGCCGATGCGGTCAACCTTTCCGTGCAGCCCTCGCTTCAGCGGTTCGCCAACTTGGTAGAGCGCGAACTTGATGCTCGAAGAACCGCCGTTCACCGTCAGCACATGCCCTCCTGATTCAATCGCGGGTACGGCCGTCGTTTTCTTTGTTGTTGCTGATCTTGTCCTCCCTCGTGTCATAGCTCTTCTCAAGTCGTCAACGCCGCCCAACCGATCAATCCAGCCAGCGCGGCCAGCGTCACCGGAACGCCCAGGCGGGCAAAGTCGCGAAAGGAAATGCTGATGCCCAGGTCGCGCGCTTGTTGGACGACGATGATGTTGGAAACGCTGCCGACGATGATCAGGCTGCCGCCAAAGCTGTTGGCCAGCGCGAGGACGTAAGCCGCGGTCGGCTGGGACAGGTTGACGACTTTGAGCAGCAACATCACCGCCGCCGAGTTGTTGATCAGGTTGGATAAGGCGGCGGTCGCCAGCGCCAGATTGTGCGGGCGCGTTGAGGTTGAAGCCGCTGTGCGCCAGCCATTGCACGGCCTGGTCGCCGTAACCGGTGGATTGAAACGCGCCGGTGACGACGAACAATCCCATGAAGAGCACGAGAATCGGCCACTCCACCAGGCCCAGCAATTCCTCGGTGCGGAACTTCGGGCTGGCCAGGTGAATGCCGGCGGCGGCCAGGGCGATGATTTCCTTGGGCAACGGCGTGAAAAACAATCCGACCACCACGGCCAGAATGACCAGGCCCTTGATGGTGTGCGCGCGATTGAAGGGATAAGCCGCGCGGGCGGGTTCCTTCGCGAACCGGCAGACGCGGATTCGAAGGTTTCTGCGCGACAACATCCAGATGATTCCGTAAGCGCCGCCCAAGGCGAAAAGGACCGGACACAACTCCAAAGCATGTAGCGGCCAAAGTCAAGGTGGGCGACCGCGCCAATCATCATGTCCTGCGGATTGCCGATCAAGGTGGCCGCCGCGCCGATGTTGCTGGCGATCGCCAGGGCGATCAGAAACGGAACGGGATTGATTTGTTTGCGAAGCAGCGCCGTGCCGACGATGGGCGTAAAGACGAAGCAAACGATGTCGTGGTTCAGGAACGCCGACAACCCGCCGGTCACCGCCATCAACACCAGCAGAAACCGCGCGGGATGACCAAGCCGCGCGGAAATGCCGTTGGCCACCTGGTCATAAAAGCCGGACAAACGGAGTTGCGCCGAGATGACAAAAAAACCGAACAGCAAAAGAATCGTCGGCCAGTTGACGTAAGAGATGACTTCGCCCGTGGCGACGCCGCCGAAGATCATCATGGCAATCGCCCCCAGCAGAACGATGCCCACGCGATTGAGTTTCAGACCCGGCACGCGTCCGATCGCGATGCCAAGGTAAGTGATGGCGAAGATCGCCAGGATGACCGCTTTGGAATGGCTCTCGGCGGCGGCCATGGCAATCAGCGCGATCATCTGACTGTTTTCAATCCCAACGCCGCCAGTCGCGCGCGAGTGGATTTGTAATCCTTGTGGAGAACGCTTCGAATCCCCAACTTCCGCGATCTGAACGAACATCGGGGTCTTCCGATATATACGTACCGCCGCCGGCGCCTGGGCGATGTCCAGTGCCAGCCGGAAGATTCCGCGTCGGGCTTGCGGAGGTGGACGAAGCAGGAGGAAATAAAAGATCGACAAAGCGGTCCAGCCGGAACTTTCGAATGCGGTAGGCATTTAACTCCCGTGCTTCGTTGCTCACTACGATGATCTTCAATCGATGCCTGGCTTTGAGCCGGCGGACCAACTCGATCATCTCGGGGTGAGGCTTCGACTGCGCGAACATGAAACGCCGAAACTGCGCCTGCGTGAACGGCCGTTTTTTGTAGAAGACCACCCGGCCCAGATATTCTTCCAAATTGAGCTTTCCCTCCTCGTAGGTATCGAAGGTCAGGTGATGCCGCTCCTCCATTTCGCTGAGATCCAGATGGAACGCCTCCGCCGCGCGTTTCCGTGATTCGTGTTGCCACCCGTCCGTGAGCAGGACACCGCCGATATCCAAAAACAACGTCGTAATCTCTCTTGACCGTTTCGTTATCCGACGCCGGATCACCGATTTCGTAGAAACCATTTTGAAGGAGACATCTGAGGGCGGACGATTTCGATCTGCCATTCAGTTTTCAATACGGTTGTGTCCTAATTAGGACACAACCTTCAATACTGGCTGTTTGCCATGCTGGGTGCCACTCGTGGTAGAAATTACGGTTCGCCTTGGTCCCTTTTCTGAGCTGCCCGAGCGGCTTGGAGCATCTGATCGTGCTCCGCTTCTTTGATTCCTTCTTCCACCAGTTGCGCACTCTCGCTTCGGCCTTCGCTGTCTTCGTCTTCGCCTAACGAGTCTTGCGTCTGGTGCCCACTGGAGCCGGAGACGGGATCCCAGCGTTCCGACTCGGCGATGGATTCCAGAGCCATCTCTTCCGCATCCATTTCCGAGCCGCCGGTTAGTTCACGTTTGGCCTGTTCATAATCAACCTCGGACGGTTGCGGCGGAACACGACCTGCGATGGCCGCTAATTCACGCGCACGCGCCTCGACCATCTCCGGAGTTACCGTGCCAATACCGCGAGCGTTCTCGGTTAAACTGCCTTTGTTCAGAGGATTTTTGTTCATAATGCTAGATGGCGGCTTTTGCCCCGATTCGAGGTTGATTACCATTCAGTGAACAGCGGGCGAGACCATATAGAAGCTTCGCACTTTCTGCGTAATTTGTCGCTTCGTCATCTTGTCAGCCGTCTCAAAACCCACTATACGTGTGGAGAGATTGTGCTTCTGGAAATGTTTTCGTAGTTCCCCTTTCGCCTCCCCCGGACCAAAGATAAGAACAGAATCTGCCCCACGAACAGCGGATAGTATCTCCTCATAATAATTGGCGAGATGACCCGCATATCCTTTTTCGCGCCGATCAGACGCAGGCACCCTCTGCGTTTCAAAGCGTTCGTCAGACGGGGAATCGCCTGAGCGTCGAAGCTGCTTTTCGACATTCGATTTGATTTGCCGTGTCGCTTCCCCGTCTTGGGACAGGAACACCATATTTGCTTCTCGGTGGTCGATCCAGATACCTACTTGTGTCTTCATTTGTCTTTCCTGTTTGACGTCAATTGCGCGAATGTAAAGCTGGCGGCACCCTAGTCGTTCGTGATTATAACCTTCAGCGCGCGTTGGTTAACCGCATCTGCGAAGGTATCGTAGGCCTTCATCACGTCATTCAAGGTGAAGTGATGCGTAATGAGTTGTTCCGGTTGAAGCTTCCGCGAAACCACCGTCTTTAAAAGCATTGGCGTGGTCACGGTATCAACCAGGCGCGTCGTTAGGGTGATATTGTGCGACCAAAGCTTATCCAGGTTTAGTTGCACAGGTTTCCCGTGGACACCGATGTTGGCAATATGGCCGCCGGCGGCCACGATCTTCTGGCATGTATCGAAACTTCCCGTTAAGCCGACGGCTTCGATGGCCACGTCTACGCCTCTGTTCCCCGTCAGCGCCATCACTTCCTCGACGGCCTTGTCGCCGATACGGTTTACGATTTTGGTTGCTCCGAACTTGGTAGAGACGTCTAGCCGATTCTTATCTCCGTCGATCATGATGATTTCTGCGGGAGAATAGAATTGCGCGGTCAGAAGTGCCGCCATACCTATCGGGCCCGCCCCAACAATCGCCACCGTATCACCCGGTTTGACGGTGCCATTCAACACGCCGCACTCAAAACCAGTCGGCAAGATGTCGCTCAACATTACCAGCGCTTCCTCATCAGCTCCGGCGGGAATTGGGTACAAACTGTTATCTGCGTAGGGGATTCGAACATACTCCGCCTGCGTCCCATCAATGAGATTGCCTAGAATCCATCCTCCGCCGTTCTCGCAATGTGAGTACATCCCTTTCTTGCAGTTCGTACATCTTCCACAGGATGTAATGCAGGAGATAAGTACATGCGCCCCAACCTTGAAATTGGACACACTTCCTCCCACTTCTTCGATGATGCCGACCCCTTCGTGTCCCAAAATTCGGCCGGCGGTAACGGTAGGCACATCGCCTTTGAGGATGTGGAGGTCGGTTCCACAAATAGTTGTCGCAGTCACACGGACAATGGCGTCTGTCGCCGCCTGGATGAGCGGCTTCGGCCGTGTCTCCAGGGCTCGCTTACCCGGGCCCAGATAGGTTAGTGCTTGCATGTGCGATCCAAAACTGGATTACGGAAGTTCTTTGATCGCTGCCTCAGCAGCGCTGTGCGACGGGTAGACGCCACGATCGAGTTGCTCTTGTTTATGCTGTTTTCTTTCCTGCATTGTTTGTTGAGTGATTACCTTGTTAGACCTTCTCTTGGGCATCGGTTAAAATTCCGCGTATCGTGATAGTCACGTGCGAGGCATGTGGTATTCCTTCGCATGTTTGATGGCATCCTTGGTCACGTTCACAAACACCTTGGATTCCTCGTAACTGATCCGGTCGATATGCTTCGGTGAAATCACGATTTCCTTGCCGGAATACCAATGGCCAGTTTCGACGACCAGGTGACGAATCGCCCAACTCTTGTCGTCCATCATAAAGTCGATGACGTGGCCGATCGCTCCTTCGCTGGTTTGAATGTGGTAACCGCTCAGAGCCTGTGTGCTTCGCAGATGAGGATCGTCGCCATTGTGAGCGCGGCCACCCCGGCTTGCTTTCTTACTCGGCGCAAGCTGCGGCGGCGGAGCCACAGGAAGACCACTCACTCCCCACATTTCGCCTCCGGCCCAGTAGAACGGCCATCCATAGTAACGATAATACTCCTCTTCGTATTGTCGCGAGACTGGCTTGTGCGACTCAATTGAAGGGCTGTTTTCAATCTGTTGCCGAGTCAGATTCACGAGCAGGCAGTCGCCGTCTTGATACAGGTTTTCGAAAGCATGAGGAGAGATCAGAATTAAACGCCCCGATAGCCATGAGCCCGTGTCCGCGACAACATATCGGATAACCCATTGTTGATCATTAAAATAGAAGTCCTTCACATGGCCGATCTCGCCGCCAGATGTGCCGAGTTTTTTCCCGTAAAGCTGCTTAACGCTTCGCAACATAACTTAAACCTTTTCTGACGATGAGTTTAATCTATCCAGACCATGCGACAAGATACTTGAATTCGCTGCGTTGTCTGGCTTTGGACAAATTCGTCACGCGACACGATCACTCTTTCATCGCCGTTTCGTTAGGCGCGGCGTTCTTCGGCACGCCTAATGATTTTGATGTGGTTTTGTGCAATTTACGCCGTCGGCGCCCTGATCGGATTCATCGCTGTGTTGCTCGATCTCGGCCGCTTCATCGGCGGCTACACTATTGGCGGGACGGCGGTAAACCGAGGAGCGTGGCTGAGAATCGCAGCACCGCTCGTCGCGATGGTCGCGCTCTTGATGGGTGCAACGGCGTTCGCGTTGAAACACCATCGGCGCAGCGCGCGAATTACATTCATGCTCATCTGGCCGCTGATCATTATTTATGGAGTTACCTGCGCAATCATCCATGCGGTGCCGTGGAAACTCGGATTGCGCGCCGTGATCGACGCAACATTCGTCGGTGCAATCGCGGGCTGGCTGTTGTTCAAACACAAACCGAGTCGATTTTATTTCGTCGAATTCGGGCGCTGATTGTCCCCCACCTCGCGGCCTACGGGGCTCGAACCCGCCATGTGACTATTAGGCAGTGGAGTTGAGTCTCCAACCCGCGGTGATTGGCTATTGCTGCTGGTAGGTCCTGTAGAAGCGCGTGCGCGAACGCCAAAATAAGCGCGCAACACGAGTTCCCGCGATGTAGGGAATGACGCGCCAGCGATTAAAGCCAAGGAAGAACAACAATCCGTCCTCTGCTCTCGGTGAGGACAACGGCGGTACGCCGCGTGCGATGTCCAAAGCGCGGAATGACAACCGCGATTACGAAAACAACACCAATGAGCGAGCGCTCACGCCCGCTCGCCCCACGGACGATTTCGGCACCTCAACTGAGACAACCCAAGGGTATATGCACCCCGAGTTTTTAGAAGGGACGCCCTACCCCTTAGCCAAGCTAAGGAATTTCCGGCCTGTCGCTAACCCGCGCCCAAACATGTGGGCGGACCCGCAGACATCGCAACGCACACGCAGCGTTTCAACGAGGTCGCGCGCGCATTCACGCCGCCGCGACAGCTACGTCACGCAAACTTGATCCCGATGAAAGGCGGCATCATCGAGCTGCGGCAAAAGCACGCATCGCTCGGCCTTATCCGCGAACTACTCGCAACCGTTGGCGTAGCGGTGAGCACCGCAATGATCGCGCAGGTTCTCGCGAAGGTGAACCACAATTCAGGGTCAGCACGACAACATCAACCATTCTCTCTCGGACGCACTCCCGTTCTGAACATGAACTGCGAGCAACCTGCCTCCGTTTCGCGAACGAACGTCGCGATGACCGGCAAGCCGCCGCCAACGCACCCGCGATCTTCAAACTCAGTTGCAACCACAGATGCCGAGAGGCCATCTGAACCATCGCGCGTTCGCAATCTGCGAATCGCGGATGGTCACAACCGCTGATCAAACCAGTTCTACATGAGCAAACAAATCAACCTCGACCTTAACGCGACTCGCGCGCTGTGTACAATCAGGCCGCGCAGACAAAACACAGATGCAAACATCTAAACGCAGTCCGCCAACGCGAAGACTCCGAGCTTTCTCCGTGCGCGTGCCTGCGTGCGCCCGGAGACTTCGCGGGCTGGTTCCCGGAGTCATGATGCCGCTGCTGCGTAGCCGCATCGGTGCGCGATCAACCGCGGTCGACGTATCTGAATTTTAATCAGCGTTTAATTGATCTTTTTGCTGATCAGCTTCAACCGGCTTTCGATTGTACCGCTCACTCTGCACCGTCAAGGTATTGCTCGCTCTGCTGCGCTCCACCTCTGACTGTGCTCGCTCTGCGCGGAGCAGAGGTCGTTATCGGTTCACGCGGAAAGCAGTTCTCTTTTCCGTGTCACGGTGATTCCGTGACTGCGAAATCATCGACCGCCTTGCCTTTGACCAGCAGTGCGCTGAGTGCATAACGCCGCCTCCTAGACATCGTCGAGGCTCAGCGTTACAAAAGTGTTACAGTAAAGTGTTACAATCGGGTCCTAAGCTCGCGGACAGAAATGCGTAAATCGTTGGCGCATAGAGGGGAAAGATGGTGCGCGGTAGAGGTTTCGAACCTCTGACCCCTACCGTGTCAAGGTAGTGCTCTACCACTGAGCTAACCGCGCAGTAAAACAGGGACCAGCCTACGCCAATGCCAGGGCGTGGCAAGCAAGTGGCGGGTCGCTACTCATCCGTTGGTGCGCCGTCGATGTTCATCTCTTGAAGCGGGAAAACAAGACAGGAGCTTGAGCGTTTCCGTCAATGGCGAATAGTTCCCATAGTTGTTCGTGCATTATGAGATCATTTTCGTTTTTGTCCGCGTTTGAAGCGAATTCTTGGCCGCTCATCCATTATCAGCATGGGCCGTACACTTGTGAGACATGAGACTTTTGCAGAAACTCCGAAAATTCACTGACCCGGCAGCGGCGCTCAGCGCGAAACGCGCCATCCGTCGTGCGATACACCCATTGCCGGTCAGCCGGTTCATGTCCCGGATTGATCAGAAGGAATTAACGCGACTTCAACAAACGTATGGCGTTTCTGGCAGCCGCGACTGGCCTAAGTACGTGGAGGCGGAGCGGTTTTTGAAGCTGAATATTCGCCGCGTTCAAGATCTCGGACTCGACCGGCTGCCGTCGCAACGAATCCTCGATCTCGGGTCCGGCGCCGGTTTTTTCCTTTTCGTTGCGCGCGTGCTGGGGCACACCGGCATGGGATTGGATATCGACAAATGTCCGCTTTTTCGCGAAATGTTTGAATTGTTAGGGCTCCAGCGAATCGTTCATCGAATCGAAAAGTTTAAGCCTCTGCCTGACACTGGCGCTCAGTACCGATTGGATTACGGCGTTCTCCGTCTCATTTTCGGTCACATTCACAGGCCCGACTCAATTCATCCCCTGGGGCATCGAAGAGTGGGACTACTTTTTACAGGACGCCAGACGTCATCTGTTACCCGGCGGCCGGATTTATCTGGATCTGAACCCGCAGCACGACAGCCTGGCCTACACTTCGGAACTGGGCGATTTTTTCCTGGCTCAAGGCGCGACTATCGATCGCCACACGAAATTACTTTTCGCTCCAAAAATCTAGCGCGTTGCGACGTCGATCTTGGTCCCCGCGAATGCGGAAAACTAGGCCGCAAGCTTGACTGCTTCCTTGTGTCCAAGGATGCGGACCGTTTCTTTCAGTTGCTCGACCTTGAGCGGCTTTTTTAGAACCGTGACCGGACCGCGGGCCAGAATCCGATCCAGCATCTCGCTGTCCGGATAGCCGGTAATGATGATGATCGGACAATGTGGCTGCGACTTCTTCGCCGAATCATAGACATCATCGGCCGGTCCATCGGGTAATTTTAGATCGAGAAAAATCAGATCGAACTTCTGCTTGTCCAATGCCACCAAAGCTTCCTTGACCGTGCCGACCACGACCCGGCTGAACCCAATTTTCTTGAGAAAAATTCGGAAAAGATTCTGCAGACTCTCGTCGTCATCGACAACGAGCACGGTTGGTTGACCGGATTTGTCCTCTTTGAGGATATCTTTGTCGAGGGAACTCTTCTTGATGCGCCAACGGCCGCCAATTTGGATTGCCGGCAGCTGTCCCCGCTGAACAAGATAGTAAACGGTGGGCAACGGGATACGAAGGTATTTGGCCGTTTCCTTAACCGTAAGCAGGTTATGCATGTTAGGAAATCATCAATTTAGGGGAGAATGGGCAAGACATTTCGCAAATAAAAGCATTATAAATTTTAGAAAAGATGTCAATCTTTTGTTAGGACATGGCCGGCCATGCAATTTATGCCTCAGCCGAGGGCATATGCCACGATTTGATGAACATGAGACGATTGCCGTTATACTTCGTCTGGACAATGAGGAAACGCCGGTGGACTGTTCCGCCGCGATGAGCGCGCTGTTCTTCAAGCGATTTCTGAAACGTCCGTTCCAAATCGCCTCAATCGTACCCAGCTCGAAAGCTCTGGTCGAACGTGTGGCCAGCAAAATGGATTTCAGCCAGCCCCGGGTGATTGCCGAATACGGCCCCGGGGAAGGAGTTCACTCCCGCGAGATTGCCCGCCGGATGGGCCGGGACTCGCACCTGCTTTTATTCGAGCTCGATCCCGCGTTTGCGCGCAACCTCGAACAACAGTTCGCGGGCGATCCACGCGTTCATGTCATTCATGCCGACGCCGCTTCTTTGCCGCAGGAACTCCACCGGCTCGGCTTCGCCCATTGCGATTACATTCTCTCCGGCATTCCCTTTAGCATCCTGAAGATCGACAAAAAACGCGCCCTTCTGCAAAAAACGCATGATGCCCTGGCGCCGGGAGGCCGTTTTATCATTTACCAGGTCACCAATGAGTTGAAACAGCACGCCACGTTATTCGAGCATTCGGAATCGGAATATTGTCTTCAAAATATTCCACCGATGTTCATCACAGTTTTCCAAAAGGCGGATACGCTGAATGGCAGCCGCAGTTCCGAACCCGAATGGAACCGTTTTCCCGCGAAGCGATCGGCAAATGGCTGAGCCAACGCGGATGGAAAAAGATTCGATGGGCGAGATGTCCGTCCCGGCAACGGCGCTCTATGGTGCGTCCACCCAACGGGCGGTTCTGAATTTCCCGATCAGCGGGTATCGATTCCCCCGGCCGTTTATTCGAGCGCTCGGTCTAATCAAATGGGCCGCGGCGCAATCGAACCACGACCTGGGATTGCTCGATGCCGAACGCGCGGCATTGATCGTCCAGGCCGCCGAAGAAGTTGTCGATGGAAAACTCGACGCGCACTTCCCGCTCGACATTTTCCAAACCGGCTCCGGAACGAGCACGAACACGAACGCGAACGAAGTGATCGCGAATCGCTGCGCCCAGCTTGCCGGTAAACCAATCGGCTCCCGCGAGGTTGTTCATCCGAACGATCACGTCAACATGGGTCAATCGAGCAACGATGTGATTCCATCGGCGATTCACATCAGCGCGGCCGAGCAATTGAAGAATCATCTCGTGCCGGCCCTCGAGAAATTGCAGCACGCGCTCGAAAGCAAGGCGGGAGAATTTCGGGACATTATCAAGATCGGGCGCACGCATTTAATGGATGCCACGCCGATCCGCTTGGGCCAGGAATTCTCCGGTTACGCTCAGCAGATAGCCCATGGAAAACTGCGAGCTGAAAAAGCGCTGGAGGTTTTGCGCGAACTGGCCCTGGGTGGGACGGCAGTCGGAACCGGTCTGAACCGACATGTCGATCTTCCAGCGAAAATCATGCGGCATCTCGAACAGCGGACAACCATTCAATTTTACGAAGCGAAGAACCATTTCGAGGCTCAGGGCGGGAAAGATGCCGTGGTCGAAGCGAGCGGGCATTTAAAGACAATCGCGGTCAGTCTGTTCAAGATCGCTAACGATATTCGCTGGCTCGGAAGCGGTCCACGGTGCGGGATCGGAGAAATTCAATTGCCGGCTACGCAGCCGGGCAGCTCCATCATGCCGGGGAAAGTCAATCCGGTGTTGTGCGAATCGATGATGATGGTATGCGCGGAGGTCATTGGCAACGACACCGCTATCACCTGGGCCGGAGCAAACGGAAATTTCGAACTGAACGTGATGATGCCGGTGATGGCGCATAACCTTCTCGAATCGATCCGTCTGCTATCGAACGTTTGCGACGCCTTCCGGGAGAAATGTGTCACGGGCATCATCGCTAACAAAAAGCGGTGTCAGGACCTCGTTGAACTATCGATGGCCATGGTCACGAGTTTGGCTCCGAAAATCGGGTACGATCGCGCTGCCGAGATCGCCAAGGAAAGTGCGAAGACTGGCAGGACCGTCCGCGAAATCTGCCGTGAGAAGAAGATTTTACCCGAGGCAGAACTGGATCGCGCACTTGATCCGATCGCAATGACCGAGCCTGGTGGTGAGGGATTTGGCGCGGGATGAAATTATCGATCCGGAATTTCGTCACCAGCATCGGCGTTATTCTGATTGCGGCAATGAATTGTTCTGCCGTACCGGAAATCAAGATCGACGTCTCAAAGATCGTGGACAAAGCAACCGTCGAGTCGATTCTGGGCGCAAAGGTGCAATATCCAACGCCCGTTAACATTCAAGGCAGTGAAGGTTATTATTCCAAGTGCAATTACTACAGCATCCCTCCGGGCAAAACGCTTCTGCTGCGTCTCTATCAGGCATCCGAGCGTCATGAAACAGAGCAGGAACTGAATGGAATGATGAAAAATACTCCGGGGCTGAAACCGGTTTCAGGCTTGGGCGATAAAGCTTTTGCCAGTGAAGGAGTTGCCAGCGCGCTGCCGTCTGATGCGCTGATGTTGTACGTAGTCAAAGGCAAATCGATCCTCACCGTCGGTTTGAGCGGTTACTCGAACGACGCCGGTTCCTTGGAAAAGGCAAAGGAGGTCGCCCAAAAAATCCTGCCGCATCTTTAGCGCATTTAGCGCTGCGCTGCTAAGATCGACATATGGTTGCTAAACTCGAAGGGCCACAGTTTTCCGGCGGCGCAAATATTGCGATTAAATGTCCAAGCCACACTTACGAGCAGACGATCGCATTTTATCGCGACACGCTCGGCCTGCCTTTGCTGGAAGAAGAGAGCGATGGCTGCATCTTTCAATTTGGGCCGAACCGACTTTGGATCGACCGGGTGCCAAATCTGAGTCATCCGGACATTTGGCTGGAGCTGGAAACGAACGACACAGAGTCGGCGGCGGCATTTCTTAAAGTGCACGGCGTCGCCAGACGGGATGAGGTCGAGCATTTGCGGGAAGATTTTAACGGATTCTTTGTCTCCGATCCGGCTGGCGTGATTCATTTAGTTGTCGGCCCGGAGGAAACCTGACTTTGTCCCTGCCAGCGGCCTACCCAGGTGCTCCAACCGTAAAATCCAAGCTGCGCCAAATGACCGGACGTGACCAACGAGTCCACGTCTCTGCGGGTCATCGCGATCTTGTTATCCGGTGCCGGCGAATAATAATCATCGATCACCATCCAGCAGTCCGGCGCCAATTTGCCGCAGTAACAATCAATATCGCGCCGTTTACCTGCGTCTGAATCGAGGATGAAAAGGCCAATCTGATCCGGGCCGAGCGCTTGATGAACGGCGGTCACGACGGTTTGGTCAGATGAACGGCCTTTAAGCAAAGTGACAATGTCCCGCACGCGCTCCCGGGCAAGATTCCGCTCCAAATCCCGCCAGATATTCCGGCTCCGCAAGCGGCGATGCTGCAAACTACCGCCTTGTTCAATCGAGATCAGTGTTTTTGTCAGGCCCGAATCACGGACGCCATAGGCGGCTGCGATGGTGGCTCCGCCGAGAAACGAACCGATCTCGAGAATTTGCCCCGAACAGACGCGTGCGAAGTGATAGATCAACAGCAGCGCATCGAGGTGAAGCATCGAGTACTTTTTGCGAATCTTGTCCAGCTCGGCGTGAATCGGCTGATGACGATATTCCATTAGCATGTGCATCAATTCGAATACATCCCCGCCCTGCATTTTTTCGGGTGAAGCCGATTTTGACGCTCATAGAGCGCCGCTACAGTGAAGAAGCGCGTCGTCGAATGTGCGCTGAAATGCTCCGGCTTCGGTTTCACCAATAACAAACCGCGGACTCATTTCGGTTTGCGTCGCACAATGCACCGCGATGTCGGACCTGCCATTGCGCGTCAGCAGCGACTCGATCGCTCCAAGAGCGAGCGCCGGCGTGTTGCAATGGCGGCTCAGATGTCCGAGGACGACGCGCTCCAATTTTCCGGGCAGCAACTCTTCAATCACATTCGCCGCTGCGGTATTTGAGAGATGACCATGACGGGAGAGGATTCGCTGTTTCACCGGCCAGGGTCGATGGATATCCTTCTGTAAAAGTTTTTCGTCGTGGTTGGTCTCGATGACGAGGCTATACACTTCTCGCAAACGCTCGATCAACAGCTTGGTGGCATAACCGAGATCGGTAATAAAGCCTAATGACCGATTTCCGGCGTGAAACGCGAAGCCGACAGGTTCGACCGCATCATGCGGAACCGGGAAAGTCTGGATCACGACGTCGCAGATCGAAAATTCCGAGCCGGTGCGAAAAATGCGCCAGTTCCGATATTCGTTCCACGTTTCATTGTCTCGGAGAGATTCTGCGGTAAGTGCATTGCAGTAAATCGGCACCTGGAATTTCCGGCAAAGAACTTCCAAGCCGCAGACATGGTCGCCGTGCTCATGTGTAAGCAGCACGCCATCGAGTTGCTCGGGTTGAACACCACATTGTTCAAGCCTGACAACAATCTGACGCGCGCTCAGCCCTCCATCGATCAGGATCTTGCCGTGACCTGTCGCCAGCAATGCACTATTTCCCGCGCTACCGCTGCCGAGCATGGTGAGCGTGAACACGATCCGTATTTAGATGAGACCGCGATTTGCGCAAACAAAATTCGACTGGACCGGCAGATTGAAAAGCAGCTTTGCGATTCGCGACCGTTCACATCTTCTTAACGATGAATCCGATGTATCCCCAGCGACCCCACTCCTGATGGAGCGTCCGTTCGTAATCGATCATCTCGGTATACCTATTGTGGGCGTATGTCTTGGCCACGAACTCGGCGAACGCACTGGTGATATTCACATCGTGTGAGGCAAGCATGCCGCCGTCCCGAAGACGCCGCCAAAACTCTTTAAATTCCCAATGCATGTGCCGGTAGCGGTGCGAACTGTCATGCAAAAACATGTCGATCTTTGACGGCAGTTGATTACCACGCACCAGGTTTTCCACTTTTGCGCGCAGCGGAACGAGCTGCGGCCGGAGTTCGTCGGGAATCAAAGCCCAGTGAGCACAGTCATCGCTCGCTTCGATGCTGTAGACACGCGCACCCGCGAGTTTTTCATCGGCCAGAGCTTTCAGAATAAATGCAGCGGACAAACCAATAAAGCCGCCAGACTCGATTACGATCTCCGGACGCTGGAACCGAGTCAGCGCGTAGAGCGTCGCACAATCGAGCGCGGCCATCGTTCCGATTTTCCCGAACTGCTCGCGGCGGTGCATCATCTCGGCCATGAAAGGACTCGACCGGATTTCCGCGGCGAATCCAGCCAGGCGGTCCCACATCCCATAGAGCGGCACGGGCGGCGGTCCGGTCCGGTTTTCCTTTTTGCTTCGAGATCGCCAGGAGCGTGGAAGCAGATCGATTTTGCCCATGGTCGAATGAAGAAACATGAGCCCTCGATTGCAGTCGCGCGAACCTTATTTGGATCTCGCTCCGCCAACCCGGAGGAAAACGAAGCGGCTACATTATTGCGCGACAAGGTCGCTACCGATTTTCGAGTTTGAGGGAGCTCCTTGAGACCACCCTCGGAAGATAATCATTGCAACGGCAGGGCCAGAATCCGTGCTTTCTTCTCGTCGTAATCCAGGGAGCGAAACACGCGGATTTCCTCTAGGCGCCGGAGACCATTAAGTGTATCGAGGTATTCCGTATAGCTCGATGCCAGCGTAGTCGTTTCCAGGTAACGGCCGCGCAGATTGGCGTCGCGAAACGCATTCGGACAAGTTCTGGCAAACAGATGAAATCGCAGCCAGCGTCGATCTGTTTTCGATACTCTCTGAGTTTTTCGGAAAAAAGCGACAAAGAGTAACAGCACCAGATACGTGTCCACCTGCGCCTGCAGCTCGAGATTGCGGGCAAACTCCTCGGAGCCGATTTCGCGAGCACCGTTCTTGAATTGCAACGCCGCGTGAAGCGCGTGATTGATTTCTTCCACAAAACTAATCAGCGACCGAATATTGCGATTGCTCAGGCCGTAGCGCGGATCGTGGCGTTCGAGTTGCTCGATCAACCAGCGTGAATAATAAATGCCGACGTAAAGCCGGTCGTCAGCAGTACGCAAGAACGTGCGGGCTAGATCGTTCAATTCCCGGGCTGCTTTGCCGGCGAGCATCGACAATTGCGCGCAACGCTGCCGGTCGATCAGGCAGTCTTCCAGATTGATTCCAACCTGGGCGTAAGTCCGCTCGAACAATCGCTGGATCTGGCTAAAAAGTGTTTCGTTCACAGAAAAAGAGAACCGGTGGGAGATTCGTCGAGGTTGAGAAGCCGATCGGAAAGCTCGTTCAGTGCGAGGCGAACCTCGCGGAAACGATCCGCCAGACCTTCGAAAACGTCGTCCAATTCACAGCGGCGCGCAGTCTGATGGGAAGAAACCAGCTGATAATTGGTTCGCCCGATTTGCTCGTAAAACTCGAGATCGGGTGCGCCGCGCAAACTGCGGCGGTGCGTGTTCTCATGAAAGATACCGCTAATGAATAGCGAATAATTTCCGGCGTGTGCCCGAAGCAGAAAGGCCTGCTCGGATGTCGCTCGCTTCAGCGCGATCAGCAGATCGGAAACGTATTGACGGCCGCGGTTCTCGGCGTCGTCAGTCGCAGTCAAACGGCTGGCCCGGGAAAACGTCTCGAGCAACGAACCCACGTAATCGCAGAGCTTGCGATCGGTGATGCCGGCCTGCTGCAAGACGTGCCGGGCGAGCACGTAAAAATAAAATTGCGAAGAGATGCGGAGTTGTCCGGGGTTCGATAGGATCGCGCTGACCAGGCGCGGATGATCGAGCACCGAATCGCGCGTTTCCGCATCGCTCAGAAGATCGACAAGCGATACGTGATCGGTTTGCGAACGGGCGAGAGTGCGAACGATAAAATCGAAGTCCGCAGCCGTGAATCGCTCCCGACAATTCGCCCTGACCATCGGAAATCCATTATGAGCATCGTCGATACCAAAAATCAAGAATCCAATTACAGAGTCGCCCGGCGGAGATTCCCGATGATGAAATCGGAAGTTTGACGGCGGGAGCCGCGTTTATTATCAACGCGCTCGGAGATCACGTTCCACCTTAAATTCCGAGCGACGTCGCAACGCGAACGGTCCAGAAGGAAATGCGTTATCTTCGGTCAGGCTTTGATATGCGCTGGCGAATTGCCGTGTCCCGGCGCAGATTGCTTTTTCCTCGATACCACGCTACTTCCGCGCGCTCGTCTGGCAGCAGCATGAAAACCGGTTTCGTCTTCATAGCCTTCAGGTGCCTTTCGCAACTGATACCAGATCAGAAGCGACGATCCGCAACCAAATGCAAGGAGTGCGGCCGCTAAAAACATGCCTCTTTCGGGAGCAAAACACATGCCCACCTTTCGTACGCGCAATCTCTAGTGGAGATTCAACGTTTAGCCGACCATCCAAGGCGTTTTGGCTGTTCAGTTTTTTGACAGAAGTGTCAAATCAATAACTGGAAGCCGAAGCCAACAATCTGATTATCACACCGGATGGCGTGCTACAGCGTTGAAAAACGCCCGCGATTTGCAGGTAGAACTTTCGGAGCAGCCACTTCGGTCTCGACCGATCGACCGAGAAACTCCAGCAGCACGCGCACCCGTTCTTTGGCTGGCATCACGCGGGTGACCACGGCTTCCAGTCCCTGAAACGGTCCTTCGGTGATGCGAACTGATTCTCCCGGCTTGATCTCCGAATTAACAGTTACAACTTCTTCTTCTCCCGCTTTTTCGCGCAGCACCTGGATCACGTCAGCATCGACAGTCGCGATCTGATCGCCGAAATGGACAATGCCTTGGATGCCGGATGCGTGTTCAACTCGCCGATGGAGCAGCGGATAAATGAATTCCGCGAAGACGTAGCCGGGGAACATAGCTTCAACGAACCAAACCGCACCGCGCCGGGTCGCCTTCTTAAATCGGACCCGTGGAGAAAAGCAGGGGACCTCCACGTGCCGACGCAACGTTATCGAAGCAATGTGCTCATGCTTGGGCGCTGTTCGCAGACAAAACCAACGTGGCGTTTCCGATTTAGCGAGCTCGTCGCGGGAATGAGTCATGAAGAATGGGAGGAAGCCCGCAGAGCCTAACGGCAATCCATTGTTTTTCAAGCTGTAAAGCTGGCTCATGAATTCTGGTTTCAGTTTTGAATAACAGCGGTGTGGGTTTTGTCTCTTTCCAACGCTAATTGGCATAGCAACTTAGATGCTAGCGCTGACTGTAAGTTTATAACTTCTTTAATTGGAATAGGTTATGTAATATGATTTCTCGCCTTGCATCGATTTGAACGTCAGAAACCGTAAACGTTTCCGACAAAACCGACACGGCGTCAGGATCGTCGCAAAGCAAAAGAATTCGCACGTACGCAAAATGGGCGGGATTACTCCCGCCCGGCCAAATGCACCGCTTTAGGCGTGCAGCTGAAAATTCTTTATTACGTGCGCCCAGAGTTGAGGCGCCTGCGCAAAATCTCGAACGCGAACACGCCTACCCGAAAAAGGTTGCGCTTCCAACCGCTATCGAAAACTGAAGCTGGATTGGGTGTTATTGCGTGATTCTTGGAATGGTTTGGTTCCCAGGTTCAATCCGTGGATAAGAACAATCGTTGTTAGCACGCGATTGTCGATCCACTCGCGATCCGGGTGAAAGATCGCGTCGGTTCTGCCATCCACCGATCGAAAACGCGAAAGGTTCAATTGCTCTGCTCGATACTAAATCAGGAGCAGAAAAAGAAACAGGGCGGGTCTTGGCACCTGCCCGGTCAATTCAAATCAGTAATTGCAGCCTTTTCGGCAAACGCGCTTATGGCGCTTATGCCTTACGCGCCCGAATGATTCTGCGTACACCTTCGATTCCTGCCAAACTGATCCCTAACAGTGCTACTGCGGAGCCGCCGTCGGGAACTGCCGCTGGACCAGTCGGCAAATAGGCCGCAGGGTTGACGGTCCTTCCATCAATGACGCCTGCCGTGTCCAAAACGAATCCTGTAGCATTCGTGCGTACGATCAACCAGTAGCTATTTGAGCCGTTCGGAAGTTTCGGAAGGAAATTTGCACCGACTACATCACCACCGTCGTCCGCAAATGAGGACCGGTCGGCCGTAGTCATCAGCGTCCCTCCGATCACACCGCTACCGGGAATGGTGCTGGACTGATAAACATCTACTGAATATCCAGCGAAATTTGCCATAGCGAAGCGTGAAAAGGCTGCCGTGCCTGCTCCGTTGTTTTGGACCTCATAAACAAAGGTCAGTGCTCCTCCCCCAAGGTGTTCATTGAACACGTAGGAATTAAAAACTCCATCGACCGAACCGTTGACGAACCCTACAGACGAGGAGGCGACTAGCGTCGCGCCGACTGCAATTGAACTTACAGCCGGAAGAGCAGCCGTGCCCGGCAGTAGTGGTGTCGCTTTGACCTCCGCTGCTATTGTTGCGATTGCGAATATCGTGAGCGTTATTTTGGTAAGATTCTTCATTTTTGCTCCTGTTGCCATTCTTTGGTCGAATACTTCTTAGCAAGCCTGATGCCACCAATTTAGTTCCAACCTTAAACACTTCACCTGATGCAACTTAAAAAATTCCAACTGTTTGTGGCTTGTGAAATGTTCGTAAGACATTCCGACGAATTAACGAGAATTGATCAAGCCTGTCCAGGATGCGGCTAGGAAAACGGCGAGGCCAAGGTCCGGGGATTCTTTAGGACAGGGAAAAACATTGCGGTGTCGCGCTTTCGCTCGGTAACTATGGATCATCGAGTTCACGAGGATCTTTGGATGCACTGCTCCGTTTTCATCTTCCACTTGTTTTTGCATAAAAAAACGGGCGGGGTCTTAGGGCCCCGCCCGGTAAAAAATCCTCGACTGAGGAACTGGAACGTCCTGCTAGTTAGGCTTTACGCGCCTGGAGCCTTCTCCGTAATCCTTCAATCCCCGCTAAGCCGATGCCGAGAAGCGCAACCGCCGAGCCACCGTCTGGGACGGCACCCGGCAGGCAGACAGGAGATGCAGTTGCACCTGTCCCATCAGAAACCCCCGCTGTTCCCGTGTGGTAAGTCGTCCCATCAGTTCTAACGATCAGATAGAAGCTGCTTGCGCCAGCCGGAATTCTGCCACCCCCCAAAAAGTTCCACCCGATCGTGTTACCGTCGAGGGAGCGGTCAGCTATTGCTGAGGCGAACGCGCCGCCGGCGGGATCTTGGACCACATCCGCGAGAAGACCCGCAAAACCAGAAATGCCCAAGGAGCTAATCGTGTCCGTACTTGTCGGAGCACTGTTGATTCGATAGACGAACGTAAGGCCGCCAAAGGGATTAAATGTGTCACCTGAAAATACCCATGACTCGACCGTACCCTGAATGTCGCCGGAAGCGAATGCTCCAACCATCGAGCAAACTGCAGTCGCCATGGGATCGACGAAGCCAATCGCCGGCGCGACGGCGCCACCCGGAGGCAATGGGGTCGCTTGAAGCTGTTGGGAGGTGAGGCCACATAAAAGGCCAACCGCAAGGAGTGCTAAGATGCTTTTTTTCATACTATTTTTCTTTCTTGTTAAGGTTGAGGGTCTAGCAGCCTATAACGTAAGCATACCTGATGCCATGCCTTTCAATCAGGTCGTAAACCATTGAGAATCAAGTAATTGAAAATATGCGTATTGTGCTACCTAATTAGATTTCCGTAAAGATATCCGACGAAAACTCGAGAAAAATCTGAAAGGCTGCTTCCTTCGCGCGAGGCTACTCCGAAGGCTTTCGCGAGCAGGCAGGCGGGCCAAGGGAAAAACTGAAACGCTGAATGCTACCAGGAAAGACGGGTGGGATGTGGGACAGCATCGAAGTCACTGTCCCGGCTCAGAATTGGAAGGTCGTGCTGCCGGGCCGCGGGCCAGCCATTCTTCATATTCGCGCCGCCGTCGCGAGGTCGCGATACGAAAACGTACTCGCCCAGCACAATTACCGGAACGTGCAGATCATCGGTTGCGCCGACCTGTTGCACTACTAGCGGAACGCCTTCGGCAAAGGCCGAGAGCGCGTTGGTGTCAAGAATCACTGTTGGTCTTCGGACTCGATGGTTTCGAACTCCGCCTCGATAACGCGTTCGATTCGGCGATTCTCAGCTTGAAGATGCTTTAAACTGCCTGCCAATCCCATCCACGGCTTTTGCCGGTTAATCGCGCCGTCTGCCCGTGCGAGTTTCTCCGATAACGCCTCGTTCACGAACTGCTTAAGGGTCCGTCCCTGCCGCGCGGCAATAGATTTCGCTTTTCGGAAAAGAGGCTCGGGGATCTCGAGCGTCGCCTTCATCTTAACGCGATTGTAAACCATATTTACCGGTCGGCCAAGGATCACGTCCAAGCCGGGCTGCGCTTCAACATGCAACCTGTTTGCCACCGTCCTACCGCTGCGGCTGTTCAGCGAGGCGTTTCTTTGCTTCGTCGGCTAGTGAACCCGACAGGCCAGCCTTCAACGCGCGATCCAGCGTCTCGCGGCCATTTGCGGCCTGGCGTGTTTGTAATTGAGCCATGCCCAGATAAAAAAGATCTTTGGCCGGTAGCGACTGCTTCGCAGCGGCTTGCTGGAATAACTGGATCGCATAGGGAAATTCCTTTCGCTGATAACTGATCTCGCCGAAGGTCAGCGCCAGGTCGGTATCATTAGGGAGGACTTTGCGCGCTTTCATCGCTAGATCGTAAGCCTTGGTAAGCGTCTCAGGAGTCTCAGCGTAAAGCGCGGCCAACCGTTTTTGAGCCGGGGCGAAATCGGAATATTTCTGCAGCACCTTTTGGTAGTTGTCGGTTGCCGCTTTATGATCGTTCTGTTGAAGCTGAATTGCGGCACGCGCCATCAATGCTGGGACGTAATCCGGCTCTCGATTCAGTGCATTGTCGATCTCTGGCTTGGCCGCCATGGTTTCGGGCGAGGGTTGCTCAAGTGCCGTCATCTCAAGAAACATTTTTGCTTCGTTTGCCAGATTGGGATCTGGGTTCGCTTCTAACAAGCGATTCATGGTGCGGCGCGCGTCGGGAACGTTGCCGAGCGCATAAGTCGCCATCGCGAAATCGTGAAGGACCGCAGGATCAGTGCTCCCTCGCCTAACGGTTTCCCGGAGAAGGCTGTAAGCCCAACTGTAATTGCCGGATTGCAATGCAAGTCGCCCCAGAACCGCAGCGCTTTTAGTGTCGTTCGGAGCCAAGGCTCGAGCGTTCTTGGCGAATTCAAGGGCCCTTTCGCGGTTGTGCAAAGGACCGGCATAAAGCTGTGCCAGTTTCAAGGGGACATCAGGCAACTTCGGATTGAGCTTTAAAGCCTCCTCATAGGCCTCAGCAGCCTTGGCAGGTTCGCCATTTTTCTCAAGGTCCTCCGCGTGCCGAGTCAGGGCGACGACATTTGAAGACGACTCGGATGTCGTGCTCCCAGTGGAATGACTGAGCGCCGCGAGGCGCTGTTGAGCCTCTTGTTTACCGGGAAAATCGACAGTGGAATCCGCGGCCTTTTTCAAGGCCACTCGCGCGATCTCGGCCTGGCCCATCATGGAAGCCGTCATACCGAGATGATATTGCACTTCGGGATTATCCGGTAGTTTACCAACGCTTTCTTGCAGCAGTGGCAGAGCCTGCTGATAATCGCCGCGCTCATACAGAATCCAGCCGAGCGAATCGTTAATCGAAGCGTTATCCGACTGAAGATTATGGGCTTTCTGGGCCAGCTCGTACGCGCGATCGAGCTGGTGAAACCGTTCTGCGTACAGATAAGAGAGATTGTTCAGCGCTACGACAGTGTCGGGGCTAACCTTGAGAACTTTCTCGTAAGCATCGCGGGCTTTGGAATAATCTTTCATCTGCTCTTGCAGAAGAGCGAGCGTCAATAGAGCGCGCCCATTGTCGGGCTGCTGTTTCAGTACCCCTTCGACTTCGGAAATCGCCTGGGGAAGCTTCTTTTGGGCAACGTAGATCGATACCAGTCCATTGTAGGCAAGCCCGAAGTTTGGATCGAGATCGAGCGTCTTTTTCAATTCCGCTTCGGCCTTGGGCCAATCCTGCCGGGCGGCGTAGATTTTCCCCAACAGGTAATGACCCGGCGCGAGATCAGGTTTCTTTTCGACATAACGCTGAGCCCGCTCAATCGCTAGATCGTATTGCTTGTCGACAATATCCATCTCGGTCAGATTATCGATTGCCAGCCAGTTATCCGGTTTTAGCTCCAGCGCTTTTTCAAATTCCTTGCGCGCATGGGAATCCTTTTTCTGCTGACGCAAAATGACCCCGAGGAAGAAGTGAGCATCCGGAGCCTGCGGATTCTGTTCAGCTTGTTCGCGGAAAATCGAAGCGGCATCGTCAAGACGGCCGAGCAATTGATAGGCGCTGGCCAGCAGGATGCGGACTTGCGGCAGATCTGGTCGCCTTTTGCGCAACTCTTCCAGTGGCCCTACAGCAGCCTGCGCTTTCCCGGATCGCAGATTCAGCTCGGCCAGGGACAATACAGCCTCGGTAAAATCGGGCTTGCTCGAGATCGCTTGCTCGAGCGCCACCCTGGCTTTTTCCGCGTCTTTGTTGGCTACGTATGCCCGGGCGAGATGAAGCTTGATCAGAGGATTGTTGGGATAAGTGCGATCGACCTTCTCCAGGGCACTAACTGCCTTGCTCGGCTCACCTTTGGCGAGCCAGACCTGAGCCTGCAAAAGTCGACCATCCGCATTATCGGGATCGCGACTGAAAATATTTTCCAACGCCGAGAGCGCTTCATCGTATTTCTTTTCCAGGAGAGCGACCGACGCGAGAGCGCGCCAGGCCGGAAGGTAATCGGGAGCACTCTTTGTTATTTTTTGCAGTAGTGCTTTTGCATCGTCCCGGGCGCCATTCGCCACCTGATACTCGGCGTACTTTGATCTGTTCCTCAGATCTCAGAGGAGAAAGTTCAGCAGCCGCTTTCAGTTCTGGCCCGGCATGCGTGGGGTTCTTTCGCAGCAAATACAAATAAGCCATTATCAAATGAGCCCGTGCTGATTTCGGATCGGCAGCGATCGCCTGTTGGACTTCATCGGAAGCGGCGCCAAGATCGCCTTTTTTCGCCGTCAGAGTTGCCTGAGCGAGATGAAACGCAGCCGTATTTTTATCGGGGAATTTGCTTACCTGTTCCTCAGCTGCCGCAATATCTTCCTTGGTCTGGCTAGCATCAGCCAGGACAATAATGGCGTCGGCATTGGAGGGGTCGCGCTCAAGGATCGACGATGCCTCTTTTCTCGCTTCGCGTCGATCTCCGATGGCGACCATTTCAGCCATCAATTTTGATCGCGCAGCCACATCTTGCGGCGCCAGTTCGCGCACCTTCAGCAAAAATGGAACGGCCCGGAGCGGCGCACCTTCTTCCGACCAGATGAAGCCGAGTTGCCGGAAAGCCCTGATATTCTGATGATCCACCCGGAGCAGGTTCATGTATTCGATTTTCGCCTTGTCGTATTCACCAGCTTTGAAATAGCGATCGGCCCGGTCGAGAATTCGCGCCTTCTTTGCGGCAGGAGAACAACCCGAGAAAAAGAGGACCGGCAGCAAAAGTAGAAGCAATCTGTGAGTGTTTTTGTGGATTAATATCATAAGTAACCTGGAAGGGGGTTTAGCGAAGCGACGGGTTGATATTGAAGCACAAAACCGAGCGCATGCCACGGATTCAGAGCCACCCGCCATCAGGGAACTGTTTGTTCTGCCGCTTCGGAAGGGTTCTCCGCCTTGCCGATGCCGAGTTTCTCCATCAGCTCGTACAAAGTTGGACGGCTTATGCCCAGATCGGCGGCGGCCTGGGTAATTCGGCCCGAATGTTTTTTTAGAGTTTGTGTGACCAGCTCTCGCTCGACGCTTTCCCGCACTTCACGAAGTGTGGCCGGTCGAATCAGTTCTGAATTACCCACTAATTCCAAATCCGCCGCGGAAATGCGTTTCCCGTCCGCCATAATGACCGCGCGTTTCACCCGGTTTTGAAGCTCTCGCACGTTTCCCGGCCAGGCGTGGCGACGAATTGCCTTGAGCGCATCCGGCGAAAATGTCATCGCGTTCTTTTCGCATTGCACCGCAAATTGTTGCAGGAATGACCGGGCCAGAAGATCGACATCCTCGCCGCGCTCGCGCAAGGGCGGCAACTTGAGTACCACGACAGCGATACGGAAATAGAGGTCCTCCCGGAATTTTCCTTTTGCTACTGATTCCTTTAGATCGGCGTTTGTGGCCACGATCACCCGGGTATCGATCTGGATCTCCTGCCGACCGCCGACCCGCTGAAACCGTTGTTCCTGCAAGAACCGCAGCAGCTTTACTTGAATACTCGGTGGCAACTCGCCGATCTCGTCCAGGAAAAGGGTTCCGCCGGCAGCATTTTCGATCAGGCCTTTTCTTTGGGTGTGAGCGCCGGTAAACGAGCCTTTCTCGTGGCCGAACAGCTCGCTCTCCAGGAGATTTTCGGGAATCGCGTTACAATTGATGGCGATGAACGGGCCGTCCTTGCGCGTGCTTCGATGATGAATCGCCATTGCCGCCATCTCTTTGCCGGTACCGCTTTCGCCTAACAAAAGGACAGGAGCCGTTGTCGTTGCCACTTTTCGAATGAACGCGAACACGCCCTGAATTTCCGGGCTGGCGCCGAGCATGTTTTCGAATTCATCTGGAGCCGTTTTCCGCTGCATGTCGCGGTACTCGGCTTCCAGGTTTGCCACGTAAATGCACCGCCGCAGAATCAGCTTCAATTCCTCGACATCGATTGGTTTACACAGGAAATCGTAAGCGCCGGCGCCGACCGCTTCGATCGCGTTTTGCTTCTTGCCTTGTCCGGAGACGACGATCACTTTTGCCTGGCTGTCGATGGTAAGTATTTCATGCAGCGTGGCCATTCCTTCCGTCGGATCGTTCGGATGCGGTGGTAAGCCAAGATCCAGCAGGACAGCTACCGGACGGGATGTCTTGAAAGCGCTAACCGCGCCGTCGCGGCCCTCCGCGGCTACAATTTCATAATCGTTCCCGAGGGCCCATTTCATTTGGGTCCGAATCTCCGGGTCGTCGTCAACGATCAGTAAGGTTGACTTCATTAAGTTAAATACTGAATGATGGCAGAAGAGTACCGTTTTGCACCTCGCCGAAATTCCAAGTTAAGCCGCATATTTGATTTCAGCTTTTCAGATTTTCAGCATTTCAGGTTTTGGCTGTTATCGGCAAGAGCACTCGAAACGTGGTTCCCGCGCCGACAGCGCTCTCGACCTGGATTTTCCCGCGATGCGCTTCGACAATGATTCTTGCCTGAAACATACCAATACCGAGCCCTTTTTTCTTACTCGTCCGAAACGGTCGAAACAGGGAAGTCTTCACGAATTCTTCGCTCATGCCGCAACCATTGTCCGAAATCGAGAATCTGACCCATGGTTCCTGGCGAGCCGTTTCCACGACTATCCGCCCGTCAGGCACGAGGGCATCATTTGCGTTTAGGACGAGATTTGTGATCACGCTTTGAAGCTGAGCTGGATCTGCCGATATCGATGGTAGCGCAGCGAGATTGGTGACAACCTCACCGCGAATACTGCCGTTCAAGTTTCCAAGTGTTTCCTGAATCAAAGAATTTAGATCGAGATCGACAAGATCGAGCCGCAATTCGGAACGAAAACTATTCATTCGTTCGATTAGCTGGTTCATCCGGCCGGCCGCGCTTTCAATTCCGCGCAAGGCATCCTGGCGAAAGGCAGGATCATCGAAATGAATCGGCAGGTTCTGCAACATAAGCCCGAGCGTGGACGCGGCATTCTTCAAATCGTGAACAAAGAAGGCGGCAATGGACTGGAATGCTTCGACTTCTTTTCGTTCCACGATTTCGCGAGTGAGGCGCAGGTTCAAAAGATTCGCCCCGACCTGATCGCCAATGCACTTGAGCAGATCCATTTCTTCCGGCGTATAGATTTGGCCGCGGACTCGGTCGGCCAGCACTATGATCCCCAGCGTTTGATCTCCGGTTACCAGCGGAACAACAACTGGATCGCCACCGGTCCGGAATCGGCCGCGGGTAACCGGCATCAGAGATTTTGGCCAGACGCTGTTCGTCCTGGCTGGTTGAAACGGGCGCGGATTTTTGCCCAGCTCAATCAGCGCCTTTTGTTCCGCGTCGATCCAGTCAGGCAGATCAGCATCACCCTTTGGTTCCGCATCCGATGTCGATCCTGCACGCACAAGCCGATCCTGTTGCGGATTTACCAGCCAAACCGAGACCGAGAGCGCCCCGAAAATTTCCGAGATGAGCCGGGCCACGGTCGCGCTGAGACTCTCTGGATCAAGCGGGGCGGATGAAGCCCGAGCAAATCGAGTCCAGATTTGTCGGAAATCATGCTGCGGTCTTTTGAAGTGGCGGCTAACAAATAACTGCGAGCTTTGTCGAAGCCGCTCGGAAAGCAGTAGCAGCGCCAGCGCTGCAATTCCGACGAGGACCAAAAACGCTGCGATCGGAAATGTCGCTGCGCCACCAAACCGAGCAACGATTTGGGCCAGTACTCCCACAACGAACAGGTAGGCTCCGGCCAACAACGCCGTTACCGAAGTGTGAAGGACGGCGCGCGACGGATAAAGATCGATCTCGGCAAAACCGCTTCTGAAATAACCTGCAGCGATCAGGCAGCATCCGATTACGAGGGCAATAGTCTTGACATTAAGCTCGCCCAAACTGTACCCGAGAACAGGAGAGACTGTGTGCCACTGTAAATTCGGGCACCAAAAATAATCGCAAGTCCAATCACCAGGAACTTAATTCGCCATCGCATGGTTCCAACGGCCGCGCGAAACGTCCGTTCCAGGTTCGTCAAAATCAGGATCATCGAGATCAGGAAAAGCCCGTTGAGAATTTTCGCTGTTTGACTGAAATGCAAGCCCCAGCCTTCGAGCGGTTCCTTATAAGTTACGATTTGGAGGAGCGGGAAACGCGACGTGACGAGCCAGAGAAGGGGCAGCAGGAACAGGGCGGCAAGCAACAGCCGCGACCGGCCAAGAAATTCGCGATAGTTGGCTCTCGAATAGGTGAGACTAAAAAGAAACCATACTCCTGGGAGAAACATCTTCACGAGCAGACTAAGATTTTGCCAGAACGCTGCATTCTCCTGAGAAGCAGCTTCGAAACTGAGCGCTGCCAGCAAAGCCTCGAGGCTGAACAGCAGCATGCCAGCGCTGAAAGACCAGCGAGTAATGGGGCGGCGGCTGCGCACCGTTGCGAGCAAAGCCAACCCGGCGCTAAATCCAGCGGCAATAAATGCCAGCAAGATGTTCCAGTTCATTTTGTTACGGCATTACGGATCACCGTTCGCCCCTCTTTCCAACGGATTCGCTTTGGGCTCGCGCTTTTGAAAATCGCCCCGAATCGGCACGGCTGCTGCTTATAATTCTCATAATATCAATAGATGCGTTGCCGACTTCTATCTATCACCCTTTTCGCTCTAATTGCCACCTTTCTCTCTCAGACATCCCAGGGCGCAAACGTCTCTCTGGCTTGGGACGCGAACGTCGAACCCGACATCGCCGGCTATCGACTTTACGCGGGGACACACTCGGGGTCGTATACAGAGACGTTCGAGGCCGGAAATACCACATCCCTCATTGTTCACAGCAGAAATCCCGGGACCACATACTACTTCGTGGTCACAGCTTACAACAGCGCGGGCATGGAAAGCGGTTACTCGACCGAAGTTTCCTATTCGGTGCCGGGCCCGATGCCGCAAGGAGCACCAGATTTTAACCACGATGGTAAGCCGGATTATCTGCTCTGTAATCTCAGCACGCGTCGAAGCGCCATTTGGTACTTGAATGACAACACCTATTTGTCCAGCGCGTATGGACCGACCGTACCCGCAGGATGGACAATCGCAGCTATTGCTGATTTCGACCGGGACGGGAATCTCGATTACGCGCTGTTCAATCCAACCACGCGACAAACAGCCATCTGGTATCTCTCCGGCGCCAGTTATCTGCGTGGAGCCTACGGACCGACTGCGCTGATTGGCTGGCAACCGGTAGCCGCCACCGATATGGATGGCGATCGATACCCCGACTTGATCCTGTACAACTCCAGTACCCGCCAAACCAGAATCTGGTGTCTGGTTGGAAACAATTTCAATCGCGAAATAATCGGGCCAACTCTTGCCTCTGGCTGGTCGTTAGTCGCTGTGACGGATTTCAATGGCGACACCAATCCCGACTACGTCCTGTTCCAAGCATCCACCCGAAAATCTGCGATCTGGTATTTATCAAACGGCCATTTTGTAAGCAGCGCCTATGGCCCGACGGTCGCCAGCGGTTACATCCTGAAGGGAGTCGCTGATTTCAATCGCGACAATAAGCCGGATTTTCTGCTTTATCGTCCCAGCACACGAAGAACTGCCATCTGGTATCTGCATGGTACTGCCAGCGCGGGCTCTGCTTATGGCCCAACCGTCGCGGCAGGCTGGACGCTCGTGGCGCCGTAAATCTTTAGGCCATCGTTAACACCCGGCCGACATTTGTTTTGTTTAATAGCTGAAAGTCACGCCCCCGGAATAGCGATTGTGCGAAGAATTGCGCATCGGGCCATCCGAGCTGAACTCCGAGTGCCGATAATCGAGCACTGCCGATAACCGGCCGCTAAAGGCGTAGCGGAGGCCGAAAGAGATCTCGAATGCATCCGACGAGAAGTCGGGGTTTGGAAAAAATGCTTCGTTTTGGTCGATATGATAGAAAATGTGAGTTGTCGCGCGTATACGTGCAGTCACGTCGTAGGCCAATTCCAAGCCGGTACGAAAGGTTGTGCGAGTAAGCGCTATCCGAGAATTCGGCTGTTCAACACCGTAACTGGTCGTCCAGCTTAGGATCGAATTGTGCGCTCCGTCATAGCTTACGGATGTCTCAAAATGTGGATCGACGCGTGCAGCGGCGCCGCTGTTATTGAATGAACGCACAGTTGCACCTCCGCGGAATGTGGCTTTCAGGTACGGATTAAAGTTCTTATCGAAACCGGCCAGCAGATAATTCGTAGTGGAATCACGCGGGAAAAATGTTTCGTAATCTACTGTTTGGAATCGGTAGGTCAGGGCCAGAACAGTGCTTTCGGGGACGACGGCCAGGCGGAATTCCTGACCAATTGTGTTCTCATTTCGATCCAAAAAGAAGGCAAGCATAGAACTGTCATATCGGACCACCCTGAAATTTTCGCTGGTCACAGTAGAAAAGGTCGGCGTCCAATTGTAACTGCCTGAGCCGCCAACACTGATCTGAAGGAAATTGGAAAGGCGATTCTCTACACCCACATCGGAGCTGAAGTCCGGTTCGGTGCGATAAGCGCCATTAAAGTTCACTGCCAGCTTAAGTCGCGGAGAATACGGATAGACCAGACTCGAATTTAGGAATGCATTGAGAGTATCGTGCCGTCCTCTGCCGAGTTCGGGATAGTAGGTGAAATTAGCTCCCGAATCGATGTGGAGATGCGGGCGTTCATTCGGAAGGTCATACGAAATCTTTACTTCTTCTTTCGTAAGGACCGATCCGCCGCCGGATCTGCTTAGTCTCGCGTTATCGTCATACCCTCCATGGACGCCCAGCTCAAAATGAAATGGGACAGCCGTGATCATGCCCATGTCCGATACCTCTTCTTCGTCTTCTTGAACCGATGCCGTTTGCTCCTCTCCTTCCTCTTCCGTGATAACTTCCTGCGCCCGGATCTTGGACACGAAGAAACAGCTCATGGCCGCGACAAAGGCAATTGAACGAATTGTAGTTGTACCGATCATCTTATAAGCAGCGCTTCATGTCAGTGTGAGTGAAGAGTCTCGGATTATTTATACCTGTTTCTTCCACGATGTAGATGATGCGTGGCTTGTGTGGGCTTTAGATGACAATCGCATTTATCAGAGCAGTTGCTGCGGCGGCAATCGTAAACTTTGTTTCCGCCCAGCCTAGGGTTCTTAGCCTGATTTCTCTAGAACAGCTTCTGGGGCACGTAAATTACGTCGCCGTCCTTGACATAGACCGCTTCGGTCGTTTGTCCGCTCATTGCGATCTTGAGATTCAGTGTTTCTGCATGCTGCCTGCCGCTAACTGTTCGGATCAGACGGACCTTGCCCAAATTTCCATACTGGTTCGGGCCGCCAGCCTGCATGATCGCTTGGAACACGGTCGTCGGGCGGTCGAACACCTGCCGGCCCGGCTTGCTCACATAGCCGGAAACCACAACATTCGTGACGCCGCTTTCCAGTGTCACTAAGACCTCGCTGTCTTTGAGCTGCGATTTATATAACCCGACGAGTTCAGCCTGAAATCCTGGAACCGTCTTGCCCGACGCGGTTACCTCGCCGACAAGCGGAAGATTGATTTTCCCATCTCCCCTGATTTTCTGCGATTGGTTCAATTCCGGTGCGCCGGCAAATGTCAGTTTAATCACGTCGCCAGGCCTCAATTTCACGGGCGCAGAAGCTGCCGTCTGCTTTTCCGTGATAACGGAGTGATTGATGCTCTGGCAGCCAATCAAAACGGCAGCCATCGTTAGGATAAGAAGATGCGACTTCATTTCAGCTATTGTAAAGACCTCTCTGCGAAACGTCAGCCTATTTGTTTTCAAACTCGCTGCGGTGTCCCGAAATAAAACTCAGCATCGCGCCTGCCACTCGAGCGTCGATCCCATTTCTGAATGCTCGACGGGCAGCGTGCTCAAAGTGGCAAACCACCTCCTGGCGCGAAATCGTCGGAATGTTTTACGATTTCGACAAAGTTGCCGTCTGTTGAAAAAGACGATGATTTATTTATAAGCCGCACAACATTAGCTACCTGCATCTAGTTAAGAAGCGGCAGAACGATTCGTGGCGCGATGCTTGCTGTATTCCTCGGCACTTACAATCTATTTTTGAAACTATGAAAACTCTGACTTACTCCGCGAAGCTCCTTTCTGTCGCCGTGATCGCCTTTGCGTCGATATCCTTATTTCTTCCAAAGGTTTCCGCGAACACGCTGATTCTAGATTATGGGGTCCATCACTCTGGTCTGGGAGGAGAATTCAACGCGTATTCTACAACTCTGAATCCCGCTTCGATGGGCTACGGGGCGTCGGCGATCGCTAACACGGGGCATGGCGTGGGCTTCGAAACATTCTGCGTGGAATACAATGAGCATTTTAATCCCGGTTCTACATATACGTATGCTATTAGCGATGCAGCGCTTTTGGGAGGAAGCGGCGGTCCGAGCGACCCCCTCTCGAGAGGTACTGCCTGGCTTTATTCTAACTTCGCTCGAAACACATCGTTCGATGGTTTGACGAGTTATTTGTATACCAACGCGGATGCTGGGCTGCTGCAAAACGCCATGTGGTGGCTCGAGGGAGAGGCCGGCCTTAGTTACGACCCCAGTAATAAATTCGAGGTGGCAGTCGTGACTAGATTTGGCACTGCAGCACACGCGATGGCCGATAACGTTCACCGTGGCTTTGGTGTCGGTGTTCTCAACTTGTGGATAAATCCTAACTTGACTGGATACGTACAGGACCAGTTGATTCTTGTTCCTGTTCCAGACAGCGGAACGACTGTCGCCTTGCTGACACTGGGCTTGGGTGGGCTCTTTCTCTTCCATCGGAAATTTATTCATCAGCGCCGCACAACTGTTGGATAAGGGAGCTTTTTCGATCCTTCGCCTTTCCGACGCCGGACTGTAGTCTCGCTGTGCCGTCATCTATCCTCGGTCCTCTGTAATCTCGCCATCTTTCGCCCACCGTTATCTGTCTTCCGCCTTCATCCGTGCTCCGTCATCGCCCCGCCGTAGCCACCAGAGCAACAGAAACAGCGGAATCAGCGAAAGCGCGAAGAAGAACGGCCCGCCGCGGCGATGAATAATACTGTGGATCATCTGCGGCCCGTATCGGATGCACAACGTGCCGATCACGAAGACGCGAAAACCATTCCGGATAATCCCGAGCGGAATAACGAACACCACTAGTGCCGCGCGCCGCCATGGGCTTTGTAGAAAAAGATTTGCCGCCAGCAAACTGGTGATGAACAGCACCCAGCTCGATCGAATACCGCTGCATTCCTGGGCGACTTGAATCGCGATATTCGGCAACTGGAAAACCAAACCATCTCGCAGAACCGGTGTGCCAGTCAGATTAAAGAAGAAACTGGCCGCATCGGCCGAGGCGAACTTCGATGCCGTCTCCAATGCGTTCGCCATGGCATCCGGCATCGGTATCATGAAAATGAGAAAGAACACTGAGAACGCGGCCGACCACATCCAGGCGCGTCCCAGGAATAAAAATCCGGCTGCAACCAGGAATCCAAGAAACGAGAGAGCCAGCAACGTGAAGTGATCATTTCGACTCAGTTCGGTGTCCCAGACAAATGCAGCGCTTAAGCTCAGCAGCGCGACGATCAGCGGGGCGATCGCCCAAAGCGGTGAGGATTTAAATCTCGTCGAAAGCGGATCGCGACGAATGTGTAATAGATAAGCAGTCACAAACGGGACCAACAAAATGTGCGAATTCAGATTGCTGTGGGCAGCATAAACGGCCAGCCCGATCAGCGGCCTGATGAAAGCCGCGATCAGAACCGCCACGCAGATTCCAAAGCCGATCAGATGAGCGCGAGATTTAGTATCGGGGAGCGGACTGCCTGACGGCTCGTGTGCGGGCGCATCGCGTGCATCTTGCGGCGCCCTCGCCGAAAGATTTCCCGCCTTTGCTGAAGAAGAGTCCATATGAACGACCAGAGAACTACCGCCAACGGCAGGATCTACTTAGAAAGCTGACAATGAGAAACCGTAGGTTTACGTCCAGCTGCTACCCGAATCTGATGGATACAGGTCAGAAACACTCTGAATCTCTAAACGGGAAAGCCGCAACGCAGAATTACGGAACGACCAAGATTTGTCTTCGAATGTTACTCTTGCTTGTCAGCGGCTCTTCGGAAGCCAGGATTTGCGCTGTCGTGCGAGTACAAATAGAACGAACCCGCATGACATCCACGGCAGCGTCGAGAAAGCTTCCGGGACGCCGGGCACCGCATCTACTACGCCATCGAAATGAAAATCATTGATACTAAAAGTGCCACCACTACTCGTTGCGCCAAATCCGTAGAAGCGAAACTCGATGGGCGTAGTCAGCCCTTGGAATTGTGATGCTGATAACGAAATCGTCGTCCCTGTCGAGTTCGGGGAACCGATATCTGAGGAAAAGCCGTCAAGACTCGATCGAAAAGCAAAGCTGGATGGACCTGTGGAACTAACTTGGCCAGTGTAGGTGAAGCTTGTGAAATTAATCTGAAAACCACTGTCCGGGGTAAGGATGAAGTAAAAGTAAGCCGTCGTATCAAGCGTAGCGGTATTCCAGCTGCTGGCGTTGTAGCGATTATTGGAATTGACTCCCGTTATCCCCGTGCCTCTTCCGATACCTGAGACTGTGAGATTTGAGGCGACTACATCTCCCGTTGTGTACGGGTTCGAAGTGTTTGGATTCATTCCGGTAATCGGATTTTCCCAGATCGTAGCTGCATGAATCTGCCCCAAAATTCCGATAGCAATTACCAAAGCGAAGGAGAGGTTCTTCATAGAATTCGACCCGTTAGCAGGAACTGTACTTGGTCGAAATCTCAAGATTATAAGCTACAGTGGTTCAGTAGCTTGCGCGACGAAATCGAAGTATCGCATTAAACTCGCACAAAAAAATCCGTAAAACTTTCCGACGCATTTGGAACAAAACTACGATCTTCGATCTACCAGCTTCATCTTAACTTTTCAGCTTCTCAGGTTTTCCCTGGCTCGCCGTAGCATGGGCGAAGGAGGCTGCCTTTCAGCTTTTCAGCATGTCAGCGTTTCAGCTTTTTGACATCACGCTTTCCACACTTTCCCTTTCGCGACGTCGACCCCCGACATCGCATTCCGGGTATCGACAATGCAACGGGCCCAGTCCCCCAGCTCTTTGTAGTTTACACAAGAATGATTGGTCGCGACAAGGACGAGATCGAAATCATTAATTGTCGATCTTGACCATTCGATCGATTTCTTGCCTGCAAACTGCGGGTGCTCACGCGTCGGCTTGATAACAGGCACATACGGATCGTGATATTCAACCGTAGCACCGCCCTTGGCCAGCAGTCGCATGAGGGTGTAGCTCGGTGATTCTCGCTCATCATCGACATTTGGTTTGTAGGCAAGACCGAGGATCAGGACATTTGAGCCGTTAATTGTTTTTTGTTGACAGTTGAGCGCATCGGAAACGCGATGCACAACGTGCTCAGGCATATGGGTGTTGATCTCGCCGGCCAATTCAATGAACCGCGTGTGCTGGCCGTACTCACGAGCTTTCCAGGTGAGATAGAACGGATCGATCGGGATGCAATGTCCGCCCAGCCCCGGCCCGGGATAAAACGGCATAAAGCCAAACGGCTTGGTCTTGGCCGCTTCGATCACTTCCCATATATCGATTCCCATTGCCTCGTAAACGACCTTCAGCTCGTTGACGAGGGCAATATTCACGCTGCGAAAAATGTTTTCCAGAAGCTTGGTCGCTTCCGCGGCCCGACAGGAAGAAACAGGCACAACGGTATCGATGGCCCTCTTGTATAAAGCCACGGCGCGTTCCAGACAGAGCGGCGTATATCCCCCGACGACCTTCGGAATTTTTTTGACTTTGCTTAGCTTATTCGCCGGATCCTCCCGCTCTGGCGAAAACGCGAGGTGAAAATCAACGCCCGCTCTTAGCCCGGATCCTTCTTCCAGCACGGCACGCAGCTCATCTTCCGTTGTTCCCGGATATGTTGTTGACTCAAGCACTATCAGCTTTTTCAAAGGCTGGGAGTTCGCAGTTGGAAGTTCGGAGCTTGGGCTGGCCATAGCTTCTCCCTCTCCGCCTCGATCGGGGAGAGGGTGGGGGTAAGGTGCTCGACTCCCTGCTTCTCCGATCTTCGATCTTCCATTTCCCATCTCTAAATCGGCCTTCGCCGATTTGAGATAAGGCGCGATTGCGCGCCCAGTACCTAGGACAAAAGACAGATCCGGTTCGCGATTCTTGTTGAGCGGTGTTGGCACACAAATAATCACCGACTCGACCTCTCTGATCCGGCTGAAATCTGTCGTGGCAACAAACTTCCCGCCATCTACGATCTCCCGAATTCCATCCGCCAATACATGCTTGATATAGCTTTGGCCTTTGTTGAGCAGCTCGATCTTTTGAGGATCGACATCAATGCCGATGACAGTCGTGCACGACCGCGCGAACTGAATCGATAAAGGAAGCCCAACATAACCCAGGCCGATGATGGCAATTTTCATAGCAAAACTAGACGACTACCGACAACTGACGACGGACTACTGACCCGTCGAAAACCGAGCGAAGCCGATAACCATCAGGCTGGTAATAGCGGCGATAGCTTTTCCGACCTTACCTGTTTCTTTTTCTACGGCTTGAATCAAGCCGTGTAAGCACCCGAAAGCCACCTTGGTTTGCGCGTCCAGTTCCGTTGCACCTTCTTCTGAGAGATACTCAAGTCGCCGAGACAGGTGAATGAAATATTGCGCTTCGGATAAAGACCCGCGGGCAATATAAAGGAAATGAAGATAATCCTTTTTGCTTTCGCGCGATGCTCCCTCGGCAATGTTTGCCGGCACGGAATACGAAGCCCGGCGCAATTGGTTGGTCAGACTGTACACTTCCTCCTTTGGAAAAGATCGTGTGATATTATAGACCGCAACTGTCAGATCGTCGGAAAGCTGCCAGGCTTTAATCTTGGTGTAGTCTCTCATTTCGTTTTGGTCTGTTATCTTGTAGACAGGCTGTCCCTGGTCTCGTCTTGCCGTTGTCTCATGGTCTTGTTGTCGCGTTGTCCCGTGGTCTCGTCCTTTGGACTCGCCGGCCAAAAGAAAAACTTCGCATACAGATACGCCACCGTCTCGCCCAGGGCGCTCTCCACTCCTTCACTATAACGCCACCAGTGCTTCTGATCGTAATCGGGGTTCGGAATAGAAATAATGCCAACCTTCACGGTGTCGCCGAACGCTTCCTGAAAAAGAAGGCGCGTCCGCCGAGCATGCAGATCCTCCGTAAGAATGTCAAAACTACGAACCCGGATGTCGTGATCCCGAAACCAGTTTCGCAGTGCAACGGCAGAGCTATAGGTTCGGTCCCGATCCATTTCACGCGACGGAACCATCTGGACGGACTCAGCTGGAACTCCAAACTTTTTTAGCAGATCGGCTCCGACGCTGGCGGCTGTTTGGTAGTCGTTGACGTAACCTCCATTTCCAACCACGGGACCGCCGGTCGTAAACAGATGTTGATAGGAACCACTTTTGAACTCCTGCACGGCCATGCGAATGGCAGCCTTATGCACCCACCCCTCCACCACGAGCGTGTCGGTATCCACCCTGGCCGTGATCGCGAGAAAGGGAAAAATTCCCAAAAAAATCCAAGTGACCAATCCCGCAGCCGCAATTGCCACAATCAATCTTCCCAAACCGGACAGTCGCCACGACTCTTTGCGAACCAAAAGACCACCGAACGCGCGATGCTCTCCGCCGCTCGAAACTGGCGCCACTTGTTGCGTCTGTTGAGGATCGACTTCGATTGTCATCTTAAGCCAGCGCGCCAGGTCTCGACTGCAAAAGATTCGTGTAAACTTCCTTGGTGATTGCGGCAACTTTGCTCCACGCGTAGCGCTTGTTGGCGTAGGCCTTGATCCTTGATCGTGTCTTTTCCGCATCGTGAAATAAGTCGCTCCTAAAGTACCTGTCGATCCTGGCCATGAGGTCGGATGAGTTCCGCGGTTCAAATACAAATCCCGTCTCGCCTTCGATGATGTCTTGTCTCAGTTCGCCCACGTCGGCGACAATCGCGGGAAGACCAAAACTATATCCCAAAAAGAGCACGCCACTCTGAAATACGCGGGTGTAGGGCAGAATTAGGACGTCGGCCGCTTTGAAATACAATTCTGTCTCCTCATCGGGCACGTATTCCATCCGTTCAACGATTCGGTCGCGCACACCACAATTTTTCAGCACTCGCTGAATGCGGTGCCGGTAACTCTCGTCCCCTTTGAGTCTTCCCGCGACAATCAATCGGTAACTAGTGTCCCTCTCTGAGAGTTTTGTGAATGCCGCGATCAGATATTCCAGCCCCTTGTAAGGCGCGATGTTGCCGAAGAACAACAGCGCCCGATCGCCATCTGTCAGGCCAAGATGTTGTCTTGCCTCTCCTCTTGATAAGTTTGTGTTCGGAACCGTGTTGTTAATTCCAAACGGGATGACGCTCACCTTGCGTTGCGGGACTCCGAAATCCATCGTGAGTTCCCGTTTCATACTGTCGGTGTGAACGAAAATGTGATCGCACAGGCGATAGTGAATTCGCAGCGACAATCTGTTAAGCCACGAATCATTCAAATCGCGTTTGCCTGCGTTTACATTATGGGCCGTAAAAACGATCTTCTTGCCCAGCAATTTGTAATAGATCAACAAGAGCGTCCGATCGAAAAATTCAAACTTGTTGTTCCACAAGATGTGAAACACTTTGGGTTCTGCCGTCGCAGCGTACCGAATCAGTCGAATATAATATTTCGATACTCTCGAAATCTTTGCCAACCAGTTTGCCTCCGTCGACTGATCACCTCGGAGATTAAGAAAGTTCAAACGAGGAATGCCCAACAGTCCTGGCGCCGAGTGATCATTACTGCCAACAAGATCAACAAACACATCGGCTGAGGTTAGCCCTTCGGCCATCCCCAGCGCGTAAGGCTTGTCTCCGCCACCGCTCAGCAAAGCGACATGCAGAGTCGGATGACTGAGGACGGAGGACTGAGGACCGCGGGCGGAACAGTCGACCGCGATATCTGATCCGCCCGTGGACGGATTCGCCGGGGCGAACTTCTGATCGCTAATCTCCGAGACAATCATACTATTGCCTTGTCACGAGCAGCATCGCGCTCCGCGCTTTCAATCGCGCTGACTTCTGATTTCTGACCTTCGCCACGGCGAATCCGTCCTTTGGCGGATCTGACCTTTGAAGCTGCCAGTTGCTGCATCACGGCCTCGAACACTTGATCAACGCTGATCGATGTCGTCGCCCGCTCGTCATAGCCGCGCTTATAAAAGAATTCTTCCAGCAAAGGTGAAACGATTTTTGCCTGAACACCGTAATCGTAGATCTCCCATGGGCTCGTGCAGGTGAACAACGTTACGCAGCGGGTTCCTGTCCCGAGCGCGAAATGCATCGGGAGACTGTCACCGCTAACGAGGCATTGATGATTGCGGACATCGGCCAAATGTTCCAGAAGAGATCCTCTCTTCGGCAACACATTCACCCTAAAACCCTCCGCTTCCAAAGCTCGTTTCAGTTCGAGATAATGCGCCCACTTCTTCATCGGCCACACCATCCCGGCTTCCGCGGCGATAGCTATATCGCCAGTCAGACCGGTCTCAATGGCATCCGGCAGCAAATAGGTTTCGCCGGCAAACTCGAAGCCAATACCCTTAAAAATCAACTGTTGATACGTCTTTCGATTTCCGAATTTCAGCTTGTCAGCTTTCAGCTTTCCCAGAGTACTGATGATGCTGAGATCGAACCAACACTGCGAATTTTTGGTGTATCGCAAGGAGTTGTTGGGGCCAAGGTAAGCGCCAAAGAGATCGCTGCATTTTAGCTGTTTCAGAAATTGAGCTACATCGACAGTATCCTCGAGGTTGATTGCCAGATCGTAGGATCTATCCAGCGCTTTTTCCCGATCTTCCCAAGCGAAACAACGCAGATGTTTCCCCAGTCCTTTAAGCAGAACGGCATTATTCGCTTCCGTGATCCAGGTGAAATTTCCTTCTAGCCGGGCCAGTAATGGCGTCGTCCTTACCACGTCGCCCGTCGCGCCCCGTTTAAGGATCAAGATATTCATTAGAGGAGGGTTGAATTGTTACCTCGTTACAACGTTAAATCAGAGACCTGTGACTTTGTCACAATCGGACGGCCCGGCGGTCCATTCCTACCATTAAGAGATCAGCGATTGCCAATCGAACTCGACGTCCCCTACCGTCATAATCGCCGGATTTTTCAATCCAGGTTTGCCGTACCGCAATGGCGCGCCATCCAGCGAATAAACGCCGCCGCCGGCACTTTCGACGACACACTGTGCAGCCGCCGTGTCCCATTCCATTGTCGGCAGGTCGCGCAGATACAGGTCCGCTTCGGCTTCGGCCACGAGGCAGAACTTGAGCGAACTTCCCATCGATCGAAGTTGCAGGTTACTCATGCGCGCCAGCATTGCCTGAACCATCGGTCCAGCGTGGTCTTTGCTGGCAACAATGGCTAACCCATCGCCATCTATTCGTCGGGTCGAGATCGAAATTGGATCTTCTTCACCATTCTGAAGCCAGGCGCCGAGCGTTTGCCCTCCGTAATAAGTGAGATCAAGTGCCGGCGCATGGACAACACCAAATATTGGCTGTCCGGATTCGATGAGCGCGACATTCACGGTGAACTCGTCCGTTCCTTTGACGAACTCTTTGGTGCCGTCGAGCGGATCGACCAGCCAGAACAAATCGTCCCCTGCAAGCGATTCATGGGTTCTCTCGTCCGATTCTTCTGAAACGATCGGCACATCAGGCGTAAGCGCTGCAAGGGCTCGCACCAGGAAATCATGCGACGCGCGATCTGCTTCAGTCAGTGGCGATGAATCCTTCTTTAACGTTACCGCCACACCGTTTCTGTAGAACGGCATGATCGTTCCGCCGGCTTCTTTTACAAGCGCGCGAACTTCCTTTTCGATTGTTACAAGGCTTCTCAACTGGGTCTCAAATGACTTGAAAACCTCTACCGCCTGCGCAGAGCCACCAGGGCCAGCTTATCTTCCTGGTCCAGTCCCAGCAGCCAGAATGCAGTCCCAGCCGTAATCAGGAATGCCATTCCACCCACCGGCATTACCGTGTAAGGACCGCACCCGAAATTCTCCAACCAGAGCCGAAACGCGTAAGCGACTGCCGCTGCGGTTCCAACCGCAATCAGCCCTTTTAAAAATCTCCAGTCATACGCGCGTATTCCGAATAGCAGATAAACTTGAATAAGTTTCGCGCTATTGATAAGCGCAATGCTAGTGGCCGTCGCGATTGCTGCGCCGGTCATTCCCATTCTCGGGATCAACAGGAGGTTCAGCAGGAAATTTATCCCGACCATTACCCCTGTATTGGCAAGCTCCCACTTTTGTTTACCAGTCATAGTCAGCAGCGCTCCCGTTGGGCCGGTCGCCGCATTCACCAATTGCCCGGCAGAAAGTATCAGCAAAACAGTCGAGCCGCCGACGAATCCCTTTCCGAAAACGTGCAACACCTCCTCGCGGAAAATAGCGATGCAGGTGAATATCACCAGTCCCGCGTAGGACAGCCACTTCGTGCTCGTATTAAACAGTCCCTCCATCGACTGGCGGTCACGGGTCTCACAAAATTGCGAAAACAAGGGGGAGACAATCGGCAACATGATTTCGATCCCGATGAGAACAAAAGCAGATATTTTCAAAGCCACAGAATAAATGCCGACATCCTTCTGGCTGGAAAAATATCCGAGCATTAGCGTATCCATCTGATGCAACAACTGATATCCGAGCCCGATCATAAAAAGCGGAACCGAAAGCATGACATAGCTTTTGAACGTACCTGGGGCGGCCGGTCCGTTTTGAGTCACATTCGGATAACGCCGGAGAAGAAACAGGGCGAGACATGCAACCGCCACAAACTGTCCCACGATACGTGCACTGATTGTCCCGTAAATACTTGGATGCACTACAAACAGGAGGATCAGCGGTACTACAAAAATCGTGGGGGAAAGAATATTGGTGATCTTCGATGCGTAATCGAAACGTTTTGATGCGGTAACTGCACCCGAAAAGAACCGGAAAGCCGCGAGGACCGGAATCTGCAACGAAAAGAAACGGATGACGCCGGCCATTTCGCGGGAGTGAAATACAAGCGTTGCGACAAGGTAAGCGTTGGCGAACAAGAGGATCGACAAAGCCACCGATATAACGAACACAATGCTGCCGGCCCGAATCAAGAGACCTCTACCGCTTTCGGCGCGAGTCTCTAGAGCCGGGAGATATCGAAGCAAGGCTCTGTCCAATCCAAGAATACAGAATCCCGTCACCAGTTGGACTACGACAGATCCAAGCCGAAACTTTCCAAATCCAGAGGGTCCCAGAATCCTGGCCAGAAGAAAAGTTGAGCCGATTCCCAGCAGCACCGCCACGGCTCTGGTCAGAAACACGATGATGCTTTGCCGGCTGATTTTGGTCAGCACAGGCTCGGCGGTCTCGACTACGGCGCTCATTTCTTTGGTGCTCTGTTCAGGAAGCTGCCCGCCTGTCCGCTGAATCGGCTGGCATCTTTTCCAACCATGGGATTTCAATACCCAAAAGCTCCGAAAGCTGTGCAGGCTCCTCCCGGTAATAGTTTGACAGTAGCTCCTTCGTCGAAAGAGACATTGTGACCTCGTTCGGCTTCTTGATGTTCATCTTCCTGTAGCCGACGTCTGCTCGATGCAACGCCGCATGGAGAATCGACCACAACCGCGGATTACGGCGCTTAAAAATCAGAGCTCTTCGTTTCACTTCAAAGTATGTGCGATTCAAACGCTGGCTCCGCACGTTCATGCTCTTGTTCGCGACTTCGAGAGGTCGATGATGGAAATAGCTCTCGTTTATCCCGGCCCACCGGCAAATCGATTGCACGAAGCTGGTCGGATTGCGTTTCAGATCCTCGTAAAATTCTATGTGGATCGCCGATCTCCCAAACAACTCGAGATATGGCTTCAAATAGACCGAGTAACGGCCATGCGGCAGGGCGCAAAAGGCAGGGTGCCGATACTTATCCAAGAGCGACTTGCAGGAGTCATTTTTTTGCAGTTCGACGTACTGATCAAAGCTCATCCGGGAAGGGATTTCATTCAGCTGCCGACCAAACCGATAAAAAGAAATCAGTCTTGAAACCGGATCGCGTAAGATAAAAATGAAGGAAACGTTCGGCAGGGTTTCATGAATTAAATTAGCGGTACCCTGAGAGTAAAGGTAGTCCGGGGTAGCTTCCAAACACCAGCGTCCTCCGTTTCGCTCTGCTTTGTTTTCAAAGAACGAGAGGTACGCTTCCGCCCCGTCTCTTGCATATCGCTTCTCCGAGCGGAGCGGGTAACCGCGATCCAGAAAGAACCGCGTCTCTTTGGCGATCGAGGCGCACATTTCCGGGTGACCGGCGAGATAATTGAATACAGCGGTTGTTCCGGCCCTGCTTGTGCCTCCGATGATCAGAAATCTCTTCTCTGAGAATCTCTTGGATTTCATCATTGCGAAACCGCCTCTGATTTCAATCCGTTGACCGATCTCATTTGCTGACAACCACGAACCGTTCGCCGAACCCTAAAACTGAAACTCGGGAAACAATCGAAAGATCAATGCATCTTTCTCTTCAATCCCACGCCGCAATTCCTCGTCATACCACTTCCGCCAATTGTAATCTTTTCGACTCGTGTTGATTTTCTCTTTTGTCGGAATAGAAGCGATTCGCTCCTCGGCGTAACCCTTGGCCAGAAGAAATGCGTAGAGCTCGCGGTTTAGTTGTTCTGTATGGATGAAGTGAACCGGATACATGGTTTCTTTGACCCGATTGAAGAAAAGATCGGGATCCTCGACCGCTTGGAAAACATAGTCGTAATCGCGACAGTAGTAGTAGACGAATTTATGTGAAAACCAGCCTAGCCGATTGGCTTTAGGATACTCCGCCAAAGTCCGTTGAACCCACGATGCATGGCGGCAGGATATTGAGAAGAACTCTCCAAAACTAAAGCTACGCCAATCAGGATAAAGCTTCTCGAACGCGGGGAGATCGTGAAACCATTTTCCCGGATGTTTCTTCCACCATCCAAAGGTATATTCCGACACGTACAGATCGAATGGATTACGAATGCATGACATAATCGTCTTGCCACGCTGCGATTCGGGAATGTCATTACAGAGAGCGTGTTGATCGCATTGTTCGTCGTATCGATAAGGATAAAAAGGGATCGGCACGCCATATCTTGTCTTTAGCCGGTGGATCTTGCGGCCCAGTGCGCTAGAACAAAACATCTCGCGCAGCGTTCGTTCTACGAATGTGCCGCCAGTTTTCGACAAGTGAACTACGACAAAGTCAGACGCAATAAACATACGACCGCTAATGTGCTGTTGCCAGTTCAACCGATCGGATGGAAGTCGGAACTGGATTAATGGAGCGAGGCAGATCTGTAAAAAGCAGTCGCTCGACAGCTTGCAAGGTCAGCACGATGTCGATCTCCTGGAGGTAGTTCTTTCGGCCGCGCGTATGGCCTATCCCAACGTGTTCAAGAAAACGAGGATTCCAGAAACAGTCCGCGTTTGTTCGCGCGCCTTCCAAACTTTCAACAATATAGTTCGCAAGCTCATGCTGAAACCATGTTCGGTAATGAAGGAATTTGTGAAGGCCCAAAAGACCTGACCTCAAATGCACTCCCCTAAAAAATGGGTCTAGCGAAGATAGAAAGTGAGGCAGACCATCATTGTAGAGATAATCCAGTTTGAAGGTCGCCTTGAAAAACGCATTTCGAAACAGAGGAGCCTTCCGATTATATATAGTGAACCCCATGTCTGTCGGAATTTGAGTAAGACCCCGATGGTTCTTCTCCACAAGACGCAGCGCCGGATACGGGGAGTTGCGGAGGCTTTCAGGGGCTCGATAGGCCAGGCCTACAAGTCGATTATCAAGATAAGGAGTTCGAAAAGCACATTGAGAACTTCCCGCCTTCAGGATTCCAAATCTTTTCCACGGTATTTCCCGGAATGCCGCAAAACTGACCGGGTTACATCGGTTTCGATCGAGAGCAGACGCTACGTCACCTGTATCTCGAAGAACATCCGGATTGATCAGTTCAGGTGAAAGCCGACGCGACTTGAACGTCGAAACGTTTCGAAGGATCTCGCTTCCGAAATTTCCGGTGATTCGCACGGGCGCCAACTGGCGCGCCCGCCCGTTAAAGTAAATCTCATGTGCGCCGAGAACTCCCAGATAGCCGTCGCTGAGGTAAACGGTTTGATCGACAAGAGATCTGAAGTCGGAGAAAAAATCGGGACGAACGGGAAAAGTTTTGTGTTCCAGGCCACAGGCTTTCGCAACCTGGGCCGCCAGACGGGCATCTAACGTATCCCGATGTTGGCCGGAGAATGTATAACAAACAGGCGGCTGTTTTGTTCCTGGAAGACACGCCATAATCATTCGGGAATCCAAACCGGCGGTTAGCGAGATACCGATTTTTGATTCCGATTCGAAGTACTTGGGCAATATCTCTGCAAATGTCTCTTGAAACTGGGTTTCAAATTCATCGGGCGAAAGGAAGCTTTGCTCCTCCCATTGCTTCGGAGAGAAATAAGTTCGTTTCCGGCACGTTCCGTTTTCAAATGCCCAGCACGACGCTCCTGGGAGCATTTCAACGCCCCGAAATAACGTTCGTGTTTGCAGCGTACACCCGAAAGCGACGAACTGCGCGACACCCTCCCGATCAAATCCCCTTAGCTCGGGCAGAACTCGCAACAAAGCCTTCGCCTCGCTGGCAAAATAGAGATCGTTATCCCGTTCGTGAAAATAGATGCGTTCCAGTCCGTACCGGTCGTTGAAGAGAAATGTTTTTCGCTGTCGTTTATCAATCAACAATCCGCTAAAGAGGCCGTTCAATTTTTCAAAAAATCTGTCCCCTTCATCTTCGTAGAGATGAACTAACCAGTCCCTCGTTGTCGTGATGTTATGGCCTTTTTCCCGGAGGTTGGACACAATTTCCGGATCCGCGAAGCATTCGCCCGAAAAGAGGAGCGCGACATCCTGTTGCTCGTTGAAGAAGGCCTGACTCGCGGCAAACGAGTTCTCATGCGCAACCCAAGCCGCGTAGATTCCCAGCTCCGGAGCAGAATGGGCTCCCGATTTGTAAAAGCTCTCATGCTGCATCGTAGCCGCCATTGAGTAAACCAGGGACTCGCATTGGCCTGCCGGCCGGCGGCTAACGATTCCAACTATGCCAGGCATAAGTTACGCTAAAAATCTGAAACTCTGATAAAAGGAAAAACTGAAGTCAGAGAACACAAAAGCGGGAAAGGCGGACATGCTGGAATTTTCAGCGTTTCAGTTTTCAGTATTTCAGTTTTGGAAGAGCGGAGAGGGGAAGGATTCGAACCTCCGATACGGCCGCTGCCGTATAGCAGCTCTTTCGAGCTGCTGCCTTAAACCACTCAGCCACCTCTCCAAATTAGATTCCAAAACAAAACAGAGGACCGACGACGGAGGACAGAAGACAGCGATCAGTGGTCAGCGGTCAGCGAAATACTCAACTACGTCCGAGCTATTGTCGTGTTTCGAGTGCTGATTTCTGACTTGTGACTTCTGACGTCTGTCTCCGTATCCCAATGTTTTCATGCTGCCGTGCGTAAAGCAGGTGATCAGCCAGTAATCTATTCGCGGAATCACATTTCTCCATCGGTCCGCTGCGGCTGGGTCGAACGCTTTCTGCCGTTTGCCAGTCAGGCTCGACGGCTGATGTTCATGGCGGCCCATTTGCGGTTCAAGCATCTCTTCCTGAAAATCGGTGTCGATGAATTCGCAAAGCTCACGCAAAATCTGTTCCGGATCGGCCAATAAATCTTCATATCGAAACAACTGGTAATTCGTTCGCCCCTGAAACTGCTGATGCACTTGCGCACTGAGGCGATACTGAACAATTGTCGCCCAGATGCTCGCCTTTCTTATCAGCCAGGCAAACCGCGGATGTTTCACCAGTTTAATCGCCGTTCCGGACGGATCGTTGCTCTTCGACATCGCCAAGGCTCGGGGATCCCGCGTGATATGAACAACCTTCCCCTCCGGAAACCATTCCATCAGCTCCGAGATATGCGCAACATCGACAGGAAACTTGATGCAGGCCCGCTCACATCCGCTAAACCTCGTGATCTCTTCAATCAAAATCCGCGCGATCGTTCCCGAGCTCCGATCCGATTCAAAAATCCGGCGAGCAACTTCCTTTCGCAATTCGGGATCGTCCACCGCGGGAATGCCTTCAAATCTCCAGAAAGCGCCTTCCAGACCTGGGATGCGCTTTTTCGAGAAACAGAGCTCGACCAGAGTTTCGCTCTCTTCGATCGTCGCCAGGTTACGAGCCTGTGTGTTAAGAAAGAATCTGAAATCGAGTTGTCCCCGCCGCGCGAGAAACCGCGGATCGCCCAATCTCATGACGCCTGGACACATCGCAATGAGATTATGCCAAAGCGTGCTCCCGCTTCGGTGCGGCCCCACAATAAATATTGGGCTTTTCATCAGTTTCAGTACGTAGTCCGTACGCGCTAAATCACGAGGAACCGAAAACGAGGCTAGGTCGAGGATACCGCCATGGATTTGTGCCCAGCGTTCAATCGGGTACGGTGTTTTTTAGAATACTTCATTGCGTACCATTTCGCTCTCATTGTTAACAGCCAAACCATTATTTTTTCTGGGAGCGCTCCCTTGAGTCCTTTATGTAACCCGAGCCACAAAGCTAATTTCCCCTTTGCTGTCAAAGGAACGAAGTATTCGGGCACTGGGATTTTTTTGAATCCAACACTTTCTTGAAACTGACCATGCTCGCCCCGCCGCCACACTGTATAGGTGAAATATGGAATCTTCTCGTCGGCGCAAATCTCCACGATCTTTGCGATCATCGCGTTCATTGGCGCTTTGTCGCGATGCGATATCTTATCCAGAATCAACAGCGTCATCGCGTATCTGTCGGTGATCATAAACTTAATGAAACCGATTAGCTCTTCCTTGTAATAGGCACCGATAAGAACAGAGCTGTCCAAATCAGCCGATAATTCGCTCTTTACCGTCTCGAAATCTTTTCCGTAATGCCAGAACGGCTTCCCGCGCCGGATCGGAGATTGGTTGTAGATTGCCATGACGCCGCTAACAAAGTCGTCATTAAGATCGACCTGTCTGACAACGACCCCAAGTTTCTGCGACTTTCGAATTTTGTTTCGCGCCTTGGGACTGATTTGTTTTTCAAACCATTGCTTGTAACTGGTGATCGGGATCGCGGCAATTTGCCGCCATTCCTTGTAGTAGCCAAACTTGGCAGCAATGTCGGGAACCCTCTGCCAGAACTTCAGCAGATCGGGTCTCGCAAGGTCACTCGTTAGTGCTTGAATGACCGTTCTCGGGTCGCTCACATCCTCCTGCCACTCTCTTTTCAAGCTTGCCGTTCTCAGAAACTTTCCCGAAATGATGAATGTTTGATGATCAACCAACACAGCGGTTCGCCGCACAGGGACGCCCCTGAAGCGGATTGTCTCCTCAAAAATTCTGACATTTGCAGAGTTATTAGACACGTCACTCACCGATTCACAAAAGCCCTACGGCTTATTATTCAGTGCTTCCGACCGTTTCCAACACAGATCCGCTGGCTCCGCTAACCCGCCGAAAGCCGGTTTCAGAACTCTAAAAAAATGCGCAGTCTCCGGCTCCATCCTGAATTTGAGCACAGCGTGTGACCTTGCCAGCGTACAGATTCCCAATCGTCCACCGGCGCAGCCTCTGGCTCCTTAGGAGACATGGAAACCTCAGGCGACGCATACTCGCTTTTAATTCCGATCGACCAAGGGTGAGACTTTCGGCTCGCAGGGCGACCGCATGTTCGCCGATGACTCGAAATACTTCATCGGCATGCTCGGGCTGCATGTAACAGTATGGGACTCTTAAGTGCCCATTGATTAACGTCAGGATCGCAAAACCAATCAGAGAGCCCTTAGATTCGAGAATCTTTATCATCAAACAAAGTGATTCTTTAGCGGTCGCTGAAAAATAGTAGTTCTTTACCGTTCCCTCCTTCAAAGGCGCCGTTAAAATCCACGGACTCTGGGCAATCCAGTTTAACTCGGGCGCACCCATTCTGTGCAAATCATGGTCCCGGAGCTTGTTTACGAAATCGGCTGTTTCAGGGTCGACTGCAGTAATATACTCGACCCGCAGCGCTCCGGAGATTCCATGCCGCGCCGTCCAAAATCGCAATCTCGCTCGGCAAAAAATGTTCGCCAGACTATCGGGCAGTCCAAGAAACAATCCGAATTTCTTCAATGCAGGAATCTTTCGAGAAAGAATAGAGCGCGTATTCACTCTTATGATCGCTCGCACCTCCGTGTTCTCCTGCAGGGTTACGAATTGTCCTGACCTCTCCAGGACCTTCCTGGCAGACTCTGAAGGCGGTTCCACGCAAATTGCTCCCTGATAAAGCTCTAACGCCCTCATCAGAAGCTTCGACCCTATCCCTGCATATCGTGAACCGGGTTTCCTCCACCATGCCGTAAGCCATCCTACTCTGAGCGTTTCTTCCGGCAAGAAAATGAGGTCAGGCAACACACCGGTAAATCCACAAATTGTGTCCCCGTCTCGGGCGACAAGCAAAACAACGTCTTCCGGGTGGGCGCGTGGGTTTTTGACTTGGGACAATGCGCGATGCTTTGTAATTGGAATCAAATCTCCATTCCAAAAACTGTTCGAGTGCACCAGCTCGCTCAAATCGGCCAGTGTGTATTGCTTAATTTCTACCACTCGATCTTCTAACGTTCGACCTGCCAATCATCACTCTTAGTCCGAACTTGATCTCAGCGACGCGCAGATTATCCGCCGCTCTATGAAATCCGCTCTCCATACCGAGCCTCTGAACAGCGAACGGATAATATTCGTCGTTCCAAAATGAGCTGCTGCTACCGAACAGGACATCGGCTGCGTTTTCTGCCAGGACTTGATTAAAAAATCGCTTTGGAACTCCATTATCCCCGAAGGGAAAAGCGAAAGCTCTGTAGGAAAGCCCAAATAGCCGGGTGACAATCTCGAGACTTTCGTTGGTCTGTCGCAATTGATCATCAACGGGCAATTCTGGATAAAACGGGTGATCAACGCTGTGTGCACCAATGGTAAACCCTTCTGAGATCAACTTTTTGATTTCGCCAGTGCTTGCGTAGGGCCGTCGTCGAGCCAGGTATTCTCTAAGGTCTAATTCGATGCATTGTGCTACGTCATCGAGCACTTCACGGTCCCTGTACTTTACGCCAAGGACTGCAGCCGCAAGATCGTCATTGTAGATTCCTCTTTTCCCCAGGACTCTTTTCACTTCTGCGATGTTTTGTTGTTGTACTCTCATCAGTTGATCAACGATCAGGCTCGCTTTGTGCCTGTAGATCATGTCGGCGTTGTCGAGCGTTGCGGTTGTCACGAAGAAAGTCGCCGGAATTCCTTTTTCCTTCAGAATCGGTGCAATTACTTCGTGAATCTCGCGTAGTCCATCGTCGAAAGAGAGAAAGAAGCTTTTTCGGGACAGAGCTTTTCCCGTTCTAATGTGTAGAAGGATTTCATCAAGACTGATCGGGTGGTAATCTTGTAAGAAAAACTCTATGTCCCTTTTGAATTCGGCAATCGTCCGATAACGAAATAAATACTTAATGTGTGGCGGGTGATCATCACTAACCAGATGATAAAACGGTGCCAGTAAGGGGAAATGAATGGTCCTCGCAAGGATTGCCCGCGGGAAACCATAGGAAGCAAAAAGAAACGCCTTGTTGATTGCAGATTTCATCCGTCCTACTGATTTTTGCCAGCAAGTGATGTTTTGCTGCGCAGCCACTGCTCGAACATCACCAGGCTGAACAGCACCTTGTGATTGTCCTGACGCCCGGATTGATGGTCGTTCACCAGTTCCCGTATCGCTCCGGACTTGAGCAGGCCGAACATGAGCGAACCTTCGTCGAGCAGCGATTCCTGGAATTTCCCATTCAGCGATGAGCGAAACCAATCGTCCACCACGTTTACGGCGAAGCCACGCTTCTTTCCCTTGAGAATCCGGCGCGGCAAATATTTCGCGCAGACCTGCCGGTGGAGCCATTTCCGGCTGCCGTTCCGAATCTTGAGATCGGCGTTTAATCTCTGGACGTATTCCACCACGGTCCGGTCGAGATACGGCACACGCGCCTCCAAGCTGTGGGCCATTGATAGCTTGTCCGCATACATGAGCAGCTCGTCTGGAAGCGACGACCGGATCTCGAGCAGCTGAAATCCGCCCAGCTCATCGGTATGGACCATTTGGGGTACGAGGTCGCTCCAGTAATCGGCCAAACCATGGCTGCGGCCATTTCGAAATAGGCCATCCTGAAACAAACCGTCGATCGTCTCGGCCGGCGCCAGCGCGAATACATCCTGGTATCGTTTCAACCGATCGTTTGTCCCCAGCGAAGCGACGCCGCGTTTGAGAGTCTCGTTGCGGGGCAGCCCGTTTACCGCATACCCAAAAGCGGACCGGACACTCTTCGGTAGAAGCCGCCACCAATCGCCATAGTGACACACCGAGGTGACGTTTGTAGCCGCCGAATAGTTCGTCGGGTCCCTGGCCGATCAAGGCGACCTTTACATCCTGTCGTGCCCGCTCACAGATAAAATACATCGGCACAATGGAAGAAGCAGCAATCGGTTCCTCGAGGCATTCCACGATTTTAGGCAGCGATCTTTCAAACTCGCCTCGATCGAGTTTTACCGTGACATGCCGCGCACCCAATGCCCTCGCCGTTTCGGCTGCATCGACCAGCTCGTCGTCATCGAATGTTTCGCCGTAGCCGATCGTATAAGCCGGCCAGGGACCGCCCTGCTCGTTCATCAGCGCCAGGAGCAATCCCGAGTCGAGCCCACCGCTGAGAAGAATCCCAACTGGGACATCGCTCAACAAATGTCGCCGGACCGCCGCGCGATACAACTCCAGCAGTTCTTCGCGTCTTTCTTGTTCGCCCTTGTGTTCCGGAAACGGAGTTCGGACAAAGTTATACCAGCGTTTCTCTTCACACTTGCCATCTTCGCAAACCAGCATCGTGCCGGGCGCGAGTTTTCGAATGCCCTGGTAAATGGTTAACGGCGATGGCGTATAACGAAAACGAAGAAAGAGATTCAGCGCGACCGGATCGACATCCGGCTTGGAATCGTCTGCGGCAAGAAGCGGCCGGATTTCGGACCCAAAGGTCAGCCGTCCATTGTCGATCCTATAATAGATTAGCTTGATGCCCATGGCATCGCGCGCCACGACGAGTCTCTGTTTTTTCACGTCCCAAATGGCGAGTCCGAACATCCCATTGAGATGATTCAAGATCTCCGTTCCCCATTGTTTATAACCGTGAATGATCACCTCCGTATCGGACTTGGTGCGGAATTGGTGACCATGCTGTTCGAGTTCGATGCGAAGTTCTTTGAAATTGTAAATCTCACCATTGAACGCGACCCAGACAGTCTCTTCCGCGTCGGACATCGGCTGATGCCCGCCCGCAATATCGATGATAGACAATCGGCGAACGCCCAGCCCGATGCCCCCGGCAATGTAATACCCTTCATCGTCCGGTCCGCGGTGAACGATCGTCGCAGTCATGCGCCGGATCGTGTCCGGTTCGACCGGTTCGCGCCGGATAAAGTTAAACTGGCCTGTTATGCCGCACATGCTTCGCGAAAGTGAATCGTTAAATGGTTACAACGTTACAACGTGATCTGACTTCTGATCCGCCAATAGATGGATTCGCCGCGGCGAATCTGTGATTTCTGACCGCTGGCCTCAGACCTCTGATCATTGACGCGCTTTCTGCCCGAAAGTCTTCATCAGACGTCGACCCGCGTTAACGGCAAATCGATTTCGCGCGACCAGATTATCCCTCATTTCGCACAGACCGCGCCGAAGTGCCACCCGAGTATGGTGCTTGACGCCGTTTGAGGCCGATTTGCTTGGTCTGGCGGGAGTGACTTTAACCTCGACAAGGACGGTCTCCGGCTCTCGCAATTCCGTTTCGAATGTGAGGAATCCATCCCGTTTGCGGAATGGAATCTCCTTGCCTGCCACACGCACGCATTCGACACGCGTCGGCTCCGGAACTCTTCGAATAAACTCGTATTGAATTCCGCTTTCCGGAACCGGTTCCAAAAGAAACTGATCGGTAAAAAATCGGATCGCCCACCGGTCATGGGAAATTTGGCGTCGGGCATGTGTGCGCATCACCGTTTGTTGAAGCGACCTCCATCGCAACCCCGGCTGCATCTCACGGATCAGTCTGGCGAACTCCTCCGCACCGGCCGGTCCCCCGCGGAAAAACTGATGATGCTCGACCAGAATTGCTGGCTTCCCTAGGAACAACGCCATCGCGAAAACACCTGTCTGCATCCCATTCGAGTAATGCCGCTTGAAAACCGGGAACCCTGAGAAGGAATCCTGCGCTGGAAGGAGTAGATCGGAACCTGTTAGTGCGGGCCGATCCAAGTCGCGCGGCATGCAGGCAGTGCAAATCAGCGCAATGAATTGCCTGCTATCGGCAAAAGCCTGCATCGCTTTGGTCGAATATTGCTCCTTCGGACATACCATGAGGGGCTGCCGACTCCATGCCGGTGCGCAGAGCGTGCGTAGCCATTCGGTTGCTGGCGATGAAATTTCGGCTCAGCAGTTCGTCGTAACTTCCGTGTCTGAATTCGCTGTCAGTGTGATCGCACCCATGAGCACAAATATCGAAGCAATCTGAATAATCCCGAAATAACTGGGTTGTCTTGCGACGGCTACGCCAATAGTTCCAGGGAATAAAAGCCAGGGTGACGTGATATTGATGTTTCCGGGCAGACTCCAAAAGTTTTCGAAAGTCGATAAAGCCGTAATTTTCCTTGAGCAACGGATCGTCGATGACGATTCCCGCGCCGGAAACGGGGTTATGCCAGCACCGCTGTCCGAATGCAGATCTGAGAAAGATGATACCCGGAATATATTCATCGGAAGCGAGTTCAAACTCCAGCTCGGCTGCTAGTCGGCGATTCATGTCGAATACTTCTGTCGTGCTCCAAATAAAAAACTCGGCGCGACCATGGCGGAAATGCGCAAAGCCGGCCGCACCGTTCAGTTCCATTACAACCTCGGCAGTTGAAGGAGGCGCAATCCTCAACGTAATCGCATCCTTACTTTGTCTCGGATATATCTGCGAAGACAAATCATGGTTTAGCGCTTGTCCAGATGCTGGGAATGATACTTTTCCAACCGAACGTTGCGGATCGACACCGGATATTTCTCCGGCCGTTAGATCTCGGATGAAGCGATTGGTTGCTTCGTCGTTGTCCGTCACAAGAATGAGCAGACTGGCCACGCTACCGGAAACGAGCGTCTTTCGCAGTTCGTCGCCACTCGTGCGGTGCTTCAGGCTCGCTACATCCAAAGCGATCCCTCTTTTTTGTGAGCCATTCCCAAACAGCGTCAGGAACGATCCATTTCCTCCAATGTTTATGAGTTCCGTCTCGATTCCAAGGCACTCCGCCAGCGCGCTCAGACGCTTTACGTTTTCCGACACCTGATTAGCGTACAAGATCTTCATGACGCGCATCTAACTCAGACGACTGATGGCCGACGGCTGCGACCGATTTCTGACCTCTCGGTCTTCACCAAAACCGAGTCGCCGGCTTCCCTAGATCGATTCTCACGACCTCCCGCCGTATAGTTCGCGCCCTGCGAACCGCTGACCGCTGACATCTGACCTCTGACTCCTGTCCTCTGACTTCTGTCCTCTTGCGCAGATGTTTCGCGCAAATAGAGCGCGAGCGCGCGAAACATCTGCGACTGCCCCCAGCGATGCATCGGGACGTTGTCCCAGCCAAGATGCAACCGGCGCGAGCGGAACGAGCCGTCGGGCTTGATCCAGTCGCTCAGCATTCCGTGAACGACGGTTTCCAGCGTGGTGTCCAGCTCGGGGAACCGGTCGCGCAACAACAGGCAGAGATTGATGCACTCGGCACAGTCGTAGAGCTCCCGTTTGTAAACGGTCAGCCGCGGCGCCTTGGCAAAAGGCTTCGGCATTCCATCCTCCGCAAACAGATTTTCGAGGTAATACTGAACGCCCTTTTCGAGTGCCGTAAAAGTCGCTTCATGCCCGGTCAGATCGTGAATCTTGGCCAGCGCCTTCATGACAAAGCATGTGTGATAATGATCGACAAAATTGCGCACGCCATCGACGGCATAAAACCAGGAACCATCGGGGTTTTGGTTCTCCAGAACGAAATTCAGATTTCGCTCACCGATCTTCCAGTAATCGTCATTGGAAAAAACCTGTGATGCGCTCGTCAGCAGGAAAGCACGATACGCCGCAGCGTTAATGACTCCGCCTTCATCATAAGGCGTGTAAGAACAACTGCTGCCCGCTGCCGACGTTGGAAAGTCTTTGATGTCATTGGCTGCGTGCCGCGCGATGGACTCGGCGATGTCCATCGCACAGAGGCCAGATGTCAGCGGTCGGAAGTCAGAAGACGCTGATTCCTCAGATTCACGATCTGATCTCTGATCTCTGATCTCTGATCTCTGACCAAGCAGCTTCGCTACTTGCAAAAACGCCTCATAGCAGTACGGCGTTGTCGTGATCAGCGGTGTGTGTGCCTTAATTGTTCCTTTGCGCGTGACCCAATCGAATGGATAACCCCAGCAGTAATCTTCGAAATCAGGACTGCGCGACTTTTTTAGTTCATCTAAAAAGTGAATTGCTTTCGTGAGGCAATGAAGCTCTCCAGTCGTTTCATAAAGAAAGGCAAAGCCATCGCGTAATGCGCATCGGAGATCGGGAACCGGATTGGATGATGGAACAGTCGCCTTGCCGAGGGCAGGATGGCTTCACACAAAATCATCGGAGCGACTGCCGCAGTTCCGATGAATCGATGTCGATAATACAATGATTTTGCCATGCGTCCCGTCGGTCCCGCAAAAAAACTTTGGTGATCCCAAGAAGTGTCGCCGTAGTTATCGAGCCAATTGACGAAGTTTCTTAGGACGCGAGAGACTTTGTCTCCAGACGACCGATGATTGACGACGGATGACTGCATTCTTAACGACCGGAGATCGAAGATGGAAGATCGGAGACGGAAGCCGAACGCTCTAAACGAAAATTGTCGATCTTTTTGAGTCGCAACACGCGTCCGAGAATGCCGCGAAGTCTTCGTATTTGTTCGCGGCGATGGAAGCGAATGATTTCCGATGACACCGGGCGTTTGGTTCGCTTTACAGCAGCCCAGCAGTAACCAGAGAGCAGGGCCAGGCCACCGAAGAAGATCGGTTTTCTAGTCATGCGATAAACGCAGCGAACGAATTGCCAGATCGGCGACCAGCCGAGGTAATAAGCCCTTTCCCCGTAGGAGAATAGAGCAGAGAACTGATTCCGCTGCGCTGTCCCCAGCGTTCGGTAATGATGAAATCGTTTTTCCGAAAAGGAGCGCACCTTCCATCCTTTCATCCGCGCCATGGTGACTGCGATCCAATCCAAACCACCGGCGGCATTGGGGACGTAGCCGCCGATCTCCTCGAAACATGCGCGCCGGAATAACTGGCAACCACCGGCGACATAATTTTCTCCTTCAAAGCTATCCCTGGCGGTGTCGTAACCGCCATCCTCTGTGAACGGAGTGCCAGCCACACCGAGTCTGAAATCTTCGGCGAATTTTTGTATCAGGAACTCCAGATAATCCGGCGGAAAAGAAAGGTCGCCATCCAGATTCCCGACGACGTCGAAGGAGAGTGATGGGTGATGAGTGACAAGTGACGAATATCCGGCGTTGAAAGCATGGACTTTGCCGGCAAAGTTTCGGTCCTTGCGTTGGTGACGCCGAATCAACTCTATCCAAGGATAACGCCGTACGTAAGTCCCGACGATCTCCGCGGTCCTGTCCGTTGAACCATCATCGACGATGATCCAGCGCTCGGGCAAGAGGGTCTGCGCAGCCATTGAGTCGAGCGTTTTAGTAATAAAACGCGCCTCATTGTGCGCGGGAGTAATCAACACGTAGCGCATGGTGCTTGTTTCAGAAATCAGAGGTCAGAAGTCAGCGATCAGCGATCAGCCGGAGCAATCAGATGGCTGATGACGGATGACCGAGGACCTCTTTCCGATCTCCGTCCGCTGTCGTCCGTACTCGGTCGTCGACCGTCCGTACTCCGTCTTGCTCCCCATTTTCCGTCGTCTGTCGTCCGTCTTCCGTCGTCCGGTTGGGGTAGATTTGGCGGAAGATACAATCCATGATCCGCGCGGTGAGCAGAATCTCGCGATAGGGAATTGGCGGCGGGCCGTTCGATCGGATACTGTTATAGAATCGCTCAATCAACTCTTTCATTCCGAAATCCTGGTAGAGCCTTCTTCGGCCAAAATTGATCATGTTGATGCACGCGTTTCTGAGATGTTCGCGCGCGGCAAGGAGCGGCGGAATAACATAGGTCAGGTAGCTCTTATACGATCGATTCTGTACTTCGAACCACGCTTCCGGCGAAATGATCTACGCTGATAGATCCAGTCGATCCATAAAGACGCAACTGGTTGAGCCCTTTGATCTGCGTCGAGAAAGAGAATAGCGCCGTCGTTTCACGCTTGTCCCGAATCAGAACGCGCAATTCATCAAGCATTTCCGCTCCAGTAACTGCTTGAATCCGCGGGCTCTTATTGGCTATGGCTATTGTTTCGACAATTTCGTCGTCGAGAAACTCAGCAATCTTGGCAATTCCGTGGCTAATAACATTGTGAAGTAGTCGGCCAGGCAATTGATGCACCCAATGCTCCGGATTAGATAACAGCGAGGTCGTAGAGCTGCCATCACCGAGGTCATAATAAAAGTAACTTTCCAAATGAACTGGCTCCCCGCCTAAAAATCCTCGGTTGACTAGTCGGCGCATCTCCATCATCTCGAGCGTAAACTGCCCGTTGTGCCCGACCGTTACTTTCCTGCGCAGTTTTTCGCTTAGTTGGATTAAAGATTCAGCTGAATCAGCTGTGATCGTGAACGGTTTTTCGAGATAAACATGACTTCCCGCTTCCAAACATTGTTTGCCAATAGAGTAATGGCTTTGCGGCGGCGTAGTAATGTGAACAACGTCGGGTTTTGTCACTCGAAGCATCTCTTTCAAATCGGTAAAGCATTCCGGCACACCAAAGCGTTCGCCAAGCTGTTTCGCCATGAGCGGTTCCCGATCGCAGACAGCCACGATTTCGCAATCCGAAATCCTCTGGATAGCCTGCACGTGGTCATCGGCAATCTTGCCGCAACCGATTATGGCAATGCGTAGCATTGTCCTCAGATGTCAGAAATCAGAGATCAGAAGTCAGAGGTCAGGCGTCAGAAGCCGAGCGGATGATAAACGACGAAGGATTGCTCATCATGCTGCCAAGCATCGCTCCAACTTCACTGCATTTGTCTATCAAAAGGGTGTGATCAGGTGTCGGGAGGTATCCACAATCGCGCGCAAAATCCAGCCAGGTATCCGTCTCGGCGTTTTCACCATCGGAGTCCGATAGTTTGCTTACAAAATGCGCCTCGTATCTTCGCTTGGCCCATGCCTCTCGAATGTTGGTACAAACCGACCGAGAGGAACGGCGGATCTGATCCGTGAGCGAATACTTCTCTTCGGCAGGAAAGCTTTTGCTTACGTGAAAGATCTCCATCGCCAGCGTGTACGCTTTCTGATAAACAATTAGATCCTTCGCTGACTTAATCTGCATTGCCGTTCTGCTGCTGAAGTCTGACATCTGTCGACTGATATCCGATTCCCGACCTCTGATCTCTGATATCTGACCTCTGCGCGTTTTCTGACTCGAACTGACTCAGAAAACGCGCCATCGCTTCCTTCATTGGCACGCGCGGCTTCCACCCGACACGGTCCTTTAGCTTTTGATTGGAGTACCGTTGGCTCCTCCATTCGGCGACACATCGCCGTCGATTAAAAACCGGAGGAAGCTGGCCTTTGGACCATCGGGAATATTTTTCCCAAAGGAAACATCCGCTGTACCCAACCCAATAAGGAACGCGGACCGAACGAAAGCGTTTCACTCGTTTGCATGCTCTCAAAAATTTCCGGGCAGTCACAAGCTCATCATCCACCACGTTGAAGACTTCGCCGTCGATGCCCGGTTTGAGACCCGCGAGGACGATCGCCTCAGCGCAGTTGTCCACGTAGGTAATCGGCAACCTATGGGAACCGTTTACCTGGATGAACGGCCCAAATGTTTTGATACCGACCCGGCCGCTGAGTTCTTTTTTGCCGGGTCCGAAAACGTAACCCGGACGAACAATGACATAGGGTAGATTACACTTTGTTCCGTACTCTTTGACTAACTGCTCCTGTTTCAGCTTTCCGAATCCGTAGGCGTCAAAGCGATCCTGCGAGGCATCCTCCAATTCACAGGTTTCATCCAACACGCTTCCGTGGTTTAAGAGCAGGTTCGAATAAACTGCGAATGAGCTGACGTTTATGAATCTCTTCGGTTTGCCAACCTCAAGGAGCGCCTCAATCAGGTTTCGAGTGGTCAAGACCGAATTCATGAACGCGCCGGCGAATGATTTCTCGATCCCAACCGCCAGATGATAAATCAGCGACACTCCTTCTGTCGCCTTCCGGCAATCTTCAGCGGAAAGAAGATCGCCGGTAACAATCTCAACATTCTCTCCGAGATCGAATTCGCTGAGAACCTTTTTGAGCCGGCCGAGATGGCTGGAGGGACGAACGAAGCAGCGAACTCTGGTGAACCCATATTCGAGCAGAATCCGGACAACCCTTGTTCCAATAAAGCCGCTCGATCCAGTCACCAGAATCCGGTCGTCTGGCGAAATGATGCGCTCCGGTCTCATATTGCTGTAGCTGCTGTAGCGGCGGTCTGTTTATCGCGCAGTAGCTCTCGCCTCGCCGTAGTTCGGCAGCAGCCGGACGAAGGCGGACAATCTTCCATCTGCCAGAAGTCTGTCGTCAGTGGTCGGTGGTCCGTAGTCCGTTAATAGTCCCTAACTGCGATCTCCGATCTCTATCTACGATACAGCACTACGGCTGAACCCTTAGATGTTCTGGCGCGCCCGGCGGCGGGGGCTCCCCAGTTACGAGCGGGTGCGGGTAGACGTAGGGAGTATAACCAGGCTTTTGAGTATCATTAAAAAAGTGCACCCCTTCTCGGATGCACTTGTATTCGTTTACGACGATTGGTCCAGGACCGCCGTTGAGAGTATTGTTCCAGCCGTAGATGCCCTCGATTACTTGATGAGGAAAACCGGGCGTTGGGTTATCGGGTGGAGTGAGTAAATCGCATCTTCCCATGCCCGGCATGTCCATTCCGTTGTTGATCTTCCAAAATTCGTAATGGTCGCCGGTATTGAACGTCATCATCGTTCCTCCGCCCTGGCTTGGAACCTGTGTTGCAGCAGGCCAGCCAGTAACAGCGTTGGACGTATTGGAGATGACAATGGATGCACGCCCGCTCGTGGTATTGTGGATTGAGTAGCCAACCCACTGGTCCGGTGTCCAGTTCTTAGTCGAATCCGTCATCGAGGTGGAGTTGTTGCCTCCTGTGTGCGTGCCGCTTTGGAATGGACCGTCAGCTTGATTGTCATCCCAAGCCGACGTGCCATCACTGATGCCCCAGTAGTAGTTGTCGTGCGCCGATGCGTAACGGACCAAACGGCAGAACTTCCCCCAGCCGTATGCCTGATTGTTGAAAATAACTCCACCACCGCTCCGAATGAGAATGGCATTAGTGCTCGTATCGGGTCCTGCAGTGACAGTATTGTCATATATTTCAAACCACCGCGTTCCCCGGACGGGGCCGCTGGCCGACTCCGATCCATGCGTCACCAGCATCGCATTTGTCGCATTACAATGGCGAATGACGTAGCGTGAACCTCCTTGAGCATCGATGGCTGCACCCGTAAGCGTGCAATCTTCGATGTAAACGGCTTTCTCCGTTCCCTGAAACGATGGATCGGCAAAGGATTGATGGCCAAAGCTGCCGCCACCCCATTGTTCATGATTTACAACAATTTCAGACTCTCCGATGGGTCCGCTAGTCCTTACCAATTCGCAATGGTCGATCACGCCAATCGCAGCGTCGGCAACGGTAATCGCTCTATTTGTGCCGGTGGCAAAACGACAGTGATCAATTCTGAAAGTGCTCGTAAAGCCTGCGACCCGGACTAATCCCTTTGTGAGCGGAGCGATGCGGTCTCCCTGGGTAAACTCGATTCCTGTGATACGATAGAATCTGTCGGCAACGGTAGAGAGGTTGAAAATGGATGAATTGTCATTGCCGCTGCCGGGAGCATTGTCGCGAAGAATCGTTAGGCCGACTCCGGCGCCTTGTATCGTTACGGCCTTGGTAACCGTCAGTGTCGCGTCCCATTGTGCGGTTCCGGCAGGAATGGTCACTGTGTCCCCTTCTGAGGCAGCGGTGATGGCGGCGGCAACATCCGCATAAGCTGCGCTAGCCGCACTGACGATGCCCGCGTCCATGTGGGCTGAGCTGAAGAAAATTCCCAAGATAAATACGACGCTGGTCAGTCGTAAGGCAAAGCGGGCAATTACTAAATTAAAGTGGCCCGAACTGAGGCTTTCCAAAGTGCGCATGCGAGATAGACCATGGCAGAAATAGCAGTGAATATGCCAATTATGGAACTTCGAGCTGCTCCGCTCCGGCGAGTTTCACCGTGACGACGGTGCCCCGCGCTCATCTGGATACATCCTTTGTCAACGGGTGGGGATATACGAACGGTTTGTAGCCGGGCTTCTGCTTATCATTAAAATAATGCACACTTTCGACGATAAATGGATATTTCGGACAAATGATCCTGGCAGGAGCGCCGTTCATTTTGTTGTTCCAGCCGTAGATCCCTTCGATCGCCTGATGCGGAAAACCAATCCTGGGATGTTTCGGGGGCGCGAGCAGATCCGATTTCCCCATTCCGGGCATGTCCATTGCATTTCTGATCCGCCAAAATTCGTAAGAATCTCCCTTATTGAACGTCATCATGTGACCACCTCCCTGACTCGGGATATGACCAGCTTCCGGCCATTCGAGAATGGTGTTGCTGTTGTTGGACATCACGACTGAAGCGCGACCAGTCGTTGTGTTAAGTATCGAATAACCAACCCATTGATTTGACTGCCAATTTTTGGTCGCATCGGTAAGGTTTTTCGAATCGTTTTCGCCCGTATGGGTGCCCTTTTCGAAAGGCCCCCCGGGCAAGTTGTCATCCCATGGCGAACGGCCATCGCTGATCCCCCAATAGAAATGATCGTGCAGGGCACGGTAATGGTTCAACATGCAGAAATTTTTGTAGTTCGAGACGGTATTATTGAAAATCACACCGCTCCCACTACGTATAAAAACGGCATTTGTTCTGTAGTGATTAGACGTGAATATATTGTCGTAAATCTCAAACATCCGTGTGCCGCGAAGCGGGCCCTTGGTTTCAGAACCGTGAGTCACAACCGTTCCGTCAATAACCATATTGTGTCTAAAAACGTACCGGGACCCGCCCTGAGCATCCATGACGGCACGAACGAATTTGCAGTCCTCGACGTAAACTGCATCCGCTGATCCGAAGTTAGCATCATCGGCAAAGGATTGATCCCCGAACTGACCCCCGCCCCACTCTTGATGATTGACGATAACTCCTTTCCCGACGAACTCGCAATGATCTATCACACCCAAGGCGGCATTGAAGAAAGCACATCCTCGATTCGCTACGCTGACAAACTTGCAATGATCGATCCTGACGCTGACGGAGTCGCCCGCGATGCGAACCATGCCTTTCCCTCCGTGCCGGTTATCGCCTGTTATTGCCTTCGCCGGCGCGAACTCAATTCCCGTTACCCGGTACAATTTGCTTTTTACCGTGCACAAATTGAGGAGAGAAGAGGTGTCCCGCTTTGTCCCGAGCACGTTATCCTGGATGATTGTCTGCCCAATCCCGGCACCTTGAATCGTAACGCCTTTGGTCACGTTCACTGTTTTGTCCCAGTCTGCTGTTCCCGCCGGAATCTCGATCGTATCGCCATCATTCGCCGACTCAATCGCTGCAGCAACATCAGGCCGCGATGGACTCTTTGATTTAATCGGCGCCCCGCTCGCAGTCTCGCAAAATCCAATCGCAATCCCTGCCAACAAGACAATCGCCCGTTCAAGCATGCGACATCCTTACGCTATCGTAGAGCTCTGCATTTTCGGTTTCCCATGCCACATCCACGCCAGACGGCATTGCAGCCCTCGACCAGTTCACCGCCAGGATGAAGAAGAAAAAAAATGAGAAGTCCAGGCCCTTGAAGCTCGCCTCGGTCCAATTGTGAAGCAAAATCGCGACGAAAGAGGCTATTTCAAATCTTCCCCACTCAAAATCTATCAGAAGGTCGCGGCGAATTTTCCGGAAGCCGGCCACAATCACCCCAAAGAAGATCAGGATGCCGATGATTCCGAGATTTAGATACAACTCAAGATAGCCATTGTGGGCCTGCGTTGGGTGCCACCAAAATTCCGGCATTGCCCAAATCCTTTCGGCACGCTCACCGAGCCAATAGGCTTCAAATCCTACTCCGAAAAGTGGATTCGTGTCACTTTCCAGCAATGTCTGCCAGAGCCTGCCTCGTCCTTCTATCGTGGTCTGATGTCCAGTTAGCCCTACTATGATTCCGTAAACATCAAATGTCATCTGTGCCACGACGAACGCAATAATTGCCGCGAGAGCGTAGGCGCCAATCTGCTTTTTGTTAACGGAGCGCAAACTAATAAAGACCATCGTCCCTATCCCAATTACAAGGGACAAATCGGCGTTTGCACTGCCTGCCTTCACCAAGCAATACCCAGTCATCCAAAGCAGGAAAACAACGAGGCGAATTTCGTTGCGCCGCCATCGGGTCTTATCTGTCTGAAGCAATTGGAGTCCATACCACAAGAAGAACAGCGCTAATAGCATGCAAGTACCAGCCAGAGCATTTGCCCCTGCAGCAACACCGCAGTTTGCCGATCCTCCCCACTCGCCAGTCTTGCGACCGAGATGGAGAAAATATTTTATCCAAAGAATTGAGACAGGCAGAATCACGTAAGCACAGCGTTTGACCGTCCGAGTAAACGCCTCCATCGGGTTCGGCTCCGTAAATAGGACCAAAACCATCACAGGGTGACCCAATATTTTGATCCAGCGCTTAAAAGAAACATAAGGTAAATCCGCCCAAAACGTGGCGAGAAAACAGTAGAAGATGAACAGGGTAAGCCACGGATTATCCCGAACAAACTCGGTCAGACCGACTCGCCGTTTGGCCAAAACCCAAATGCCCAAAGCAATCAAAACGAGCAACGTTGCAGCGTCAAACGAGCTTCCCTCTTCGGTGGAAGTGGCCATAAGGCCAGGAAAACCCAGGATGCTAAGCCATTTAGAAGGAGCTTTCGAAGCGACGAGGAACATCCATATCGTAGGCAGCCAGATCGCGCCTGTGATGTTTGGCTTCTCGCCAATGTCACGCCAGAATAACCAGGCAACGAAAACGAGCGTTATAACTAATGCCAGTTGGGGAGGCATTCTATTTCAGAGATCAGATGTCAGAGGTCAGTGTTCAGAGGACGGATGGGCGACACACGACACAAGTCAGAAGTCAGAGGACGGAGGACGGATCACTCGGACACGACGGGGAGTTGGAATTCGAAGGCTTTGGATTCGCTCCTGATCCCCAGTTCGGCGGGATCGACCCGCCGATCGAAATGTGTCCGGTCACCCGACACAATCGATTCGGCGGCTTCCAACCCGGCCAAGGTGGCAATGTCTGTCTCGGTGCGATTGACGTAGTACAGATTTTTGAACTGCTCCAGCTCAGACAGGAGCTTCATCCGCTCCGGGCTCATCCAGTTGTCCCGGTTTTGCGATGCGTCTGCGCCCGGAAGCCGCAAAACCAGATGATCAAAGCATTTTGCCCGATCCAGCAGGCCCGACTTCGCGCAGTCGGAAAGTGTAAGATCGACAATTGCCTGGTCGTTCATTTCGAGGAGTTCGTCCGGCCCGAAGCAATACAGCTCGCAGCAAAGGCAGGTTTTGCCCTGTGGGACCATGTCGCGACTGAACGCAGCGTAATTGGTGATCCGGCCAATTTGTGTGCTCGGACAAGTTACCTGGAGCCAGGCGTGTGGGAAACGTGGTTCCTCGTTCAGGAACAAATAGACGAGGATCACAGTGCGCTTTGGCGCACTCGCAGCAGACGACTGAGGACCGATGGCTGATGACGGAGACGCCGCACCTGTGTACAAAAAACGCTTGAGCAATCCGGGGGGGATGCTGGAGACAACGTGCGATGGCTTGAAACAGATCGTTTCCTCACCGATCTGCGCGGTAACTGTGTCAATGCGCTGACCGGATGACTGATGACTGACGATTGACGACTGAGTTCTGACATCTGTCCTCTGTCCTCTGTCCTCTGCCCTCTGCCGTCCGTCATCAGAAACGCAGGCCATTGCCGTGACTTGCGCCTTGTAGTGAATCACTCCTCCCAGCTTAAGGATATGTTCCGCTAGTTTCTCGCAAATTTGGCCAGTGCCTTTGGCGGGATGCCGCCAGATCCCTTTGTAGGTGTTCACTTCCCTTCGAGAAGTGATGCGTGTGACCAGGCCACTGACGGTTGAAAAGAAACTGGCGTCGGCGCCGTTCTTATAGTTTTCCGCGAGGGCGATCTCCGACCATTTGTGTCCATTCAGTTTTTCCTGAAAACCTTGCGCGGCGATCTGGGTAAGACGGCGTCCACGTTTTTGGTAAAAGTAGGTTTCGAGATTTCGCGGCGCAGGTTTACTCGGTCTGGCGCGCGACCAGAGAAAATCAAGACCGCATCCAAGCAACATGGTCCATGGCATACCGCGGCGAAATCCGCGAAAGGCCGGGGACATGTCGATGATATGTCCGTTGAAGAGGATCCCGCCGCGATGGGAATAGTCGCGATAATCGCCTCCCAGAAGCTCGCTCCAGAACGCATCAACCTTGGCAATCCGATTGTATAATTCCTTGCGGCCGATATCGACGACGAAGTCGCCCCTCTGAATGGATCGAAATAAACCGCCAGGCGCGGAATCTTTTTCCAGGATCACGGGATTAAGGCCGGCCTTTGCTAGGACGTGTCCAGCGGCAAGACCAGAAGTCCCCGCGCCCAGGATCAGACTATGGACTTCTTCCGTTCTCATCCTTTCGGAACGGACGCCATTGTTTCCTTACTGGAAACGACAGAGCGCGAAACGTTATGATCCACGTAACCGAATCTCGCCAAAGCGGCAGGATAAAAGAGCGAACCGTAAATGTTCGCAGCCAGTTTCATCCACGGCCGGATGTGGACACGCCAACGGTCGGTCGCCTCTTGATCCATGCCCGTGCCGCGGTCGACTTTTTTTCGAATATCGCTGGGATCAATATAACTGGAATCCCGTTTCGGCGGCGCGATCATTCTGGCGTCCCACGGAATAGAGAGGAATTGACAGATCGTTCTTGTCGTCTCCTCCGGCTTCGCAATCAATTTCTCGAACTGAATGCCAAGATAGTTATTGGGATGCGATCGCGATAATCGATTGTCCACCCAAATGGCGTATCCCCAATACGTTAGAATATAGAGGACGATCATCGGGCTGTAGCACAGTTTCTTGACTTTCGTGACAAGACCCGGCGCCCCGCTTTTGTATCCAACATCGAGAGCAATCGCTTGTGTTGGGAAGTCAGGATCGCCCGCGGATCGCGGATGATTTGAATTACCTTCCCATCAGGAAACCAGCTCAGAAGCTCATCCACAAAATAAAGATTCGGGCCGCTTTTGTCGCCGTAACCGCTGTACTCCTTTTCCTGCGTGGCTAGAATGGCTTCATAGATTGATCTCGGGCTCTCATCCGTTTGCGACAGACTTTGCAAAAGTTTGCTCTTGGGAATGTTCAACCAGCCGCCACTGAGACCGTTCCAGTGAACGCCCTTGGCTTCGCCCGAATACAAGCGATCGACTGCGCGCTCCCAGTTGATCCGGCCGGAACCACTTCGTTCCCTTTCGATAATTGGCATTATGCCCCGACGTCTCTGAAGGACCCGCCCGAGCCGAGAATGACCGAAGAACTGCACTTCATTGGCAACATGATAATTGGTCAAAGCATTGTTGTTGATGATATTCATCAACAGCTTTGATCCAGTTCTGGGCAAGCCGACTATGAAAATCGGTTTCTTAAGTGATGGCATGGGGTGGAATCAACCTGCCAAACCGGCCGCGGATCCGTGCCGGCGTAATCGAGTTAAGAAGCTCGGATCGAAACCCGACAAGTCAGCCGCACGCTGCTGGCGAAGAATGACGCCGTAAACTTTGAGATCATGAACGAGCATTTCGATCCGCTCACGAAGAGCATCGCCGACGATCTCGTTCTTTTTCACATCCGTGGGAGCAGCAGATAAGCCGTAGGGCAACGTCCAGGCGTAGCATTGACGAGCGACGGTCCGGAGCTGATCGATGACAGTCAGACCTTTTTCGGGAGAACAAACTACTTCAACAAAGAGCTTGCCGGTAAACTCCTGCCAAAAATGATCCAAAAAATTTTTGAGTGTGCTGGAAATGCTGCCGTGATAATCCGGTGTGGCCAGTACATAGACGTCAGCCAACTCCACTCGCTTCTTGAGTTCCAGGAACTCCGACGCACCAAACGAGGACTCGGGATTAAAAAGCAATAGCGCCTTTTTACTGGGATCGAAAACGTCAACCGTGGCGCCTAATGCCTGAAGTCGCTTTGCAATATGCCCAACGACCACATGCGTGGCAGAAGTTGCCGCTGACGTTCCGATGACGCAGAGGACGTTGAGAGGAGAAGGCATAGCCAGAGGTCAGAGGTCAGAGATCAGAAGTCAGAAGAGGAGGACAGACGACTGATGGCAGAGGACAGGCTCGAAAAACTGAATGGAGCGATCGGGAAGAGCGACATAGAAGGTAAAATCGCGAGGGTAGCGATGAAGGAGCGTGGGCAGCGACTGAATTTTAAAAGCTGACAAACTGAAACGCTGAAATCAGGAGACAGCGGTGGTTTTTCTCGCGCCGGCGTTCATAAACTCGCCAATGGAGTCAGCCACGTAAGAAATCATTTCGTCCCAGATCTCAGGATAGATGGGCAAGGAAAGAATACGCGACTGATTCGCGTGGGCTACGGGGAAATCTTCCGGCTTATGAGCGAGATAGGAATAAGCCGGATAAAATGGCAGCGCCTTTGGATAATTTAGGACCGTGCTGACGCCAGCATTGGCCAAATGTTTCCGCAATGCATCCCGTTTTTCTATGCGAATCACATAGAGATGGTAAACGTGTTCGCGCCCCGTCCCGACGATTGGCGTAACGACATCGGTCACATCTTTCAGGAACTCATCATATCGCGCTGCGATTTGCTGCCGGGCTGTTGTCCACGCAGCGAGGTGCGGCAATTTCACGTTCAAAATTGCCCCTTGCAGGCCGTCCATCCGGCTATTGATCCCTTCCATCACGTGCTCGCCTTTGCCGCCGTGACGGGCAAAAGTTGTCATCCAATCGGCCAGGCGATCGTCGCCGGTCACGATGCATCCGGCGTCGCCATAGGCGCCGAGATTTTTGCCGGGATAGAACGAAAAGGTCGCAATGTCGCCGAATGTTCCGACAAATTGTCCTTTGTACCGGGCGAGATGCGCCTGGGCGCAATCTTCTATCACCCAAAGCTTGTGCTTCTTCGCGATCGACATGATCGCGCCCATATCGGCTGGTTGACCGTACAAATGGACTGGGATGATGCCGACCGTCCTCGGCGTGATCTTCGCTTCGATATCCGCAGGATCGACAGTGAACGTGTCCTGTTCCGTATCGCAAAAGACGACGCGTCCGCCGGCCTGGGTAATCGTTTCCGAGGTGGCGATCCAGGAGTGCGCGCTGGTAATGACTTCATCGCCGGGCTTGATCCCAAGCGCGCGCATTGCGATGTAAAGCGCATCCGTTCCATTGGCGCAGGAGATGCAATGTTTTACACCGACAGTCTTGGCCCAGTTCTTCTCGAACTTGTCTACGTGCGGGCCTCGAATAAACGACGACTCAGCGATCACTTCGGCAATCGCCGCATCGGTTTCCGATTTAATGCTCAGATACTGAGCATGAAGATCGACAAAGGCTATTTTCATGTTGGAAAAGGAGGAAAACGCCGAACGCTCAGCGCTCAACATCCAACGTTCAAGTCAGAGGGAAGATTCAAGAATTGAGGCCAGGAGGGTGGATGTAGGTGGACAGAACCTACGCGCATCAATCGCCGCCAAATAGGTATCCGAGCGCAATTTCAAACCCGGGTAGTAGGCGCGAGGCTGCGCTCTGGCCATTTATGCAGCGCATGCCAAGCTCGAATCGCCCGTTCACTAACTCCAAGACGTCGACCGTTTCCGACTCAGGATCGATAATCCAATACTCTTTGACTCCGTATTGCTCGTAGAGGTCACGTTTCTCTATCCGATCGCGATTGCGTCCGCCGAGTGAAATCACTTCCAGGACAAGATCGGCCGGACCCATGATTGCCCGCTCAATAATATTCAGCCGCTCTTTCGCGATAAAGGCGACATCCGGTTGCACTACCCGGTGTGGCGATAGGACCATATCGATAGGCGCGCCGACAACCTCGCCTAACCGACGAGCGACAACCCAGTCGTTAAGCGCCTTCTGGGAGCGAAAGACGATCTTTTGGTGAAAAAACGATGGCGCTGGCGACATGATCAATTCTCCGTCCCACAATTCGGTGGGCTGGCTTGATTCGGGCATTTCTGCCACCAACTCGTTGTACGTGTAAAGCCGTTTATCAGAACCGATCGGACTCGGTGGTTCGATTGTAGCCCTCATGTCGTAAAGTTAAACACGTTGCGCAACGCGTAAACGATATTTTGCGCTGAGACAGCGCACGCTACAACGAGCAATCGTTAAATAGTTAAATCGTTGAACCGTTAAATCGGCCGCAGCAAACGCGCAGGGTTACCAACGTAAAAGCCGGGTTCGGTGATGTCCTTGGTCACTACGGCGCCAGCGCCGATCACCGCGTGATCACAGATTGTCACCGGAAGAATCGTCGCGTTCGTTCCAATGCTGACGTGTTTGCCGATTTTGGTTGAGCGCCAGAGCTCGGGTTTTCCGGCTGGTCCGCCGGTAGTAAACAGGTCGTTAATGAACATCGCGCCATGGGAGATGAAGCAGTCGTCGCCAACCTTCACCATGTCACAGATGAAAGCGTGTGATTGGATTCGGCAGCGTTTGCCGATCGTGGCGCCCTTTTGAATCTCGACAAATGGTCCGATGAACGTTTCATCACCAATTTCGCAGCCGTAGAGATTCACCGGCTGTACGACTGTGACGTTTTTTCCGAAATTAACATCGACAATGCCGACATGACGGAGTTTGGGAACGTTCGCGGCCCGCAGATCCTCTCCCAGCGGGAAGCTGTCAGCTTCCCCTACAGCGACACTGCGTTCTCGGGCCATTATTTAACGCTTCGCGATTTGTTGTGCCGACCTATTGCCCATTATGATTGAACGGCCGGGCGCGCTCGAGGATCGAGACGACAGTGCGGGCGTGATCGGCCCCGGTTAGAGGAGTGCGACTGTTCAGAATGCAATCGACAAAATGCTCGGCTTCGACGCGGAGCGGCTCGGTAAACTCCACCTGAGGCAAAAGCACATCGCCACTTCGATAGTTGAATTGCAGCGGCTGCGGATGATCGAAGTCCATATTTTGTCCAAGGATCGCTTTTTTATCGATTCCCTTGTCGTAAATGGCGATCTTGTTTTCAGCGACGTCGTCGTAAACAACCATTTTGCGCGAGCCGACTACGATCATCTTGCGGACTTTCTGCGGATCGAGCCAACTCACGTGAATGTTAGCGATGATCTTCCCGGGATACTCGAGATTAAGGAAAACAACATCGTCGATTCCGTCCTGCATGTAAGCCATCCCCTGGCGTGAAACGGAGAGCGGCTCCGGATTTCCCAGCCAGTATTGGATGATGCTGATGTCGTGAGGCGCAAAATTCCAAAGAGCATCAATGTCCGCCCGGATCCGGCCAAGATTCAAACGCTGGCTGTAGATGTAGCGGATTTCCCCCAGTTCGCCTGCGTCGATCAGCTGCTTCACGTAACGGACGGCAGAATTGTAAATGAAGGTGTGACCCACCATTACTACGAGGTTTCGATCGGCGGCGTACCGGCTGAGCTCATCCACTTCGCTCGCCTTAGTCGCTAACGGTTTTTCAACAAAGACATGCTTGCCGGCATCCAACACCTGCTTTGCCAAAACGAAATGGCTCGCCGCCGGAGTAGCGATGACTACGGCGTCTACATCGGAGTCCTTTAAGACGCGGTCGCACGACTCGATTGCGACGGTCTTGGGGAAGTTCCGTTCCACGAACAGCCGGCGGTCCGGACTCTGATCGACCACATATTTCACACTGCAGTCGGGCAGCGCAGAAAAATTCCGTAGCAGGTTCGGCCCCCAGTAACCACAACCAAATTGAGCAAGCGTAAGCATTTCAGAAATCAGCCGCCTATGCTGAAGTTACGGCGTGCCAAGGAGGTCGGCGAACACAACTTCTCCGGATTCATTGAGTGGCTGATCGACATGTTCGGACGGTGACTTGTGCAATCTGACCAGTAATCCCGGAAGTTTGCTGTCCGACTCCGCGACGGAAACATGCGCGCGGATGGAATCGCCTTCGCTGGTAATATTGTCGATCCTGGCCGAGCGACGCTTTTGGAACCATGAGACCGCATCACCGGCAGTAGCGAACCAAGCTCCTTTACTCTTCAACGCGCCTAACAGAGACAGATAGGGATCCACCCAGAGTCTTTCCGGAGCGATACTTCGACCATGCCAGTTCACGGTTAACACGCCGCCGAAGCGATCGGCGTTCTCCAGTATTGGTCGCAGTCGGCGCCTGGCTTGTTCTTCTGAAAGGTTCATGTAATCAGGAAAGAATAGCGCCGTATCCATGATGTGCAGGGGTAGTTCGAGTATCCGCGTTGCCGCTAGAGGCTTGAAGACCTGAGTGGTGCCCGCTCGATAACCGATCGTTTCGTTGTAGCCGACGCTGGAATCATAAGCGAAGCCCGCTTCTTCCAGATATCGCGGCGAATCTTTATCTTGATAAAGCCAATGGCTCCGGTGACCAATTGTTGCTCTGTTCGTTGCGCCCTGAATCCGCTTTAATTCTTGAGCGCCCTCACTGGTATCGGACCAACTATCAATGCCATGGCAACCGATTTCGCAGTTTGCGGCAGCAAGGCACTGAATCTGTTCCGCGACATCGGAGACATCGTAACGCGTAGCGCGCTTTTGCGGGGCGGATGCCGTTCCATTCCTTCCCGGGCGGTTCTTATCGGGTACAACGAAAAAAGTTGAAGGGAGACGCTGTTCTAGATCGGTGTAGCGATCGAATCGTTTCCAAAAATCCCGGAGCAATCCGAGGTAAACAAAAGGTAAAGAAAAAGCTGCCCTCCAATTGGCAGCTAATTGCCCCGCCGATCTTCGGCCCCTAAGAAAATCGACTAATGATCCAATGGTCGCCCGGTAAAGAAATCCGAAAATGGTATGATCGAACCGGTGGTGTCGGATTCCGGCATGATCGATATCATGAGTGAGACATGCTGCAAAACGGTAACCGCTGGGAAGAGGAGGAATTTCAAGAAGAGTTATCGAGTGGCTGAGAATCAAACGGCGAAGAAGCGCAATGTGCAGATCGAGCGTTGGGACCGCAGCATGCTCAATCGGTTGGCCATGGGTTAGTAAGGACCGAATTTCGCCAAACAGGTTGAAACCAATGCGGATAATGGTTTGGCGCGGCGTTGCGATTTCCGTTGCGATCGACTCGCGCGTGGAAGCATCGACAAGCTGTTCCGTGGCCTGCCCGGCAAATGCGATACACTTCCCATAAATTGGGATTCGATCGTGCTGAAAGGAAAGAATCGCGTTTGGGCGCTGAGAAAGAAACTCGAGCCGGTTTTGTCGATCAAAATCGTTTCGTTCGTTTCCATAAATCAAGACCAGCCTCGCGTCATTCTCCGGCAACTGGTCGCCCGAGCAGATCAGAACGTCATAATTCGAGCCATCCCCGTAAAACTGCCACGGCGTCTTGAACAGCTCGAAAAATTCCCGGACGACATCTTTTTCGTCTTCACTCGCCCTAACGGCGATCATTCGAGAAAATCAATCAGACTCGTGATCGACCAAACCATCGCCGGACGCTAGAACAAATTACTGAGAGTCTGCAGAAGTACTGATTTCTCCTGAGTCCAACTGTGAGCGCGGTAGACCTGCTGCCCTCGCTCGACGATGCGCGCCACAGATTCCGGCTGTGAAAAAGTAAACTCGATCTTGCGCGCCAGGTCGTTTGCATCCCCCAAATCAAAAAAGATCAGGTCATCATCGCCAAAATAGTCCTGAATCCCTGCTGCCCGCGGCGCGATTACTGGCCGGCCCAGCGTGAGACACTCGAAGATTCGAGTGGGTGTGTTGATCTCGGTAAATATGTTTCGTTGATTTGGAATCACGCCCACATCGCAGCGGCGAATCACATCGGCAATTTCGTGTCGATCTTTCGGCCCCAGGTAGTGAACGGCATGGCCGATCCCCGACTTTTCCGCATTTGCCATGACCTGGTCAAAGAAAGGGGTCCTTTCACCGCAAACCCAAAGCTCCGCCGCAGGCACACTCTTCGTTGCCGTGCGAAGTGCTTCCACGGCGAGGTCGAACCCGTTTCGCGGCACGAGGGAACCATGGTACAAAATGGCAAATGGCCGCGATGAATCTCCATTGCGACCATTAGAGTTGAAAGCGGGAGGCGAAAGCGGGAACAACTCCTCACTCGGCGCGTTCATTACCACGCTGACTTTTTCCTTGGAACAACTGCGACTGCTGTAAATCCTGCGGCAGGCTTCATTGACGGTGATCACCGCATCGGAAAATTGAATGCTCCATTGTTCCAGTCGCTTCAGGAAGCGCACACTCCAGCTTTCCTGCGAAAGACCGAAGATGGACTGCATCAATTCCGGCATAGGATCGTGAAGATCCAGGACGATCTTCGCGCCTAACATCTTTGGAACCAGCGCGCTGAACACGAGCACGTCCGGCATGTTATGGACGTGAACCAGATGATACCGTCGGAGCAACGAGCGAAAAGTGAGATGAAAAAAGCACCGCAAAATAAAAGAGGAGTACTGGAAAACGTATCGCAACTGACCGCCGCGGGAGCGCTTTACCGGAATTCGCAAAACGTTGACTCCGTTGATCATTTCTCTTCGTGCCTCTCTCCAATTTTGTTGAAGACAAATTAGATCGACAATCAGTCCTTCTCTGGCCAGCGCTTCCGCAGCCCGCCGGGGTCGCGGATCAGCAGGATAATAGGAGAATAGAAGCACCGCTGCGCGCTTGCCTCGCAGTCGATCCAATGACGCAGGCGGGAGCTTGCCATTGGTACCATTGATTCCAGTGGAAATCGGATGCTTTGCTTCCGCACTATCTCCGGACGCCAATTCGCATTTTTGTTGAACGACAAACTCGGCAATCGAGTTTGGCAGAGGATGCCAATATTGTCCGCCGTATCTGGATTGGGCGTACTGGAGAAATTCAGTATAGAGCGCAGCCGAATACCCGTCTGTCCTGTCTGGCTTCGAACGGAAGCTCATGTAATCGGGATGTGTGATCAGCAAGGCCATCCCCCCGTTCTCCGCGATCCAATCGAGTTTGCGTTTCCAGATGTCGATCGTCGTTTCGCCTAACAATAGGAAGAGTGTGGAATCCTGAGGAAGTGTGTAAGGGAGCTCGACGTAGCCGCCGCCAGAATGTTTGATGTTTGATGTTTGATGTTTGATTGCCCGGCTAATTTCGACTTCGGGAGCCGGAACCCAGAACGGGAAAATCGTGTGACGCCCTTCCGGCTGGGGCTCGAATGGATCGGTATCGAAAGTGGAGGCGTCGTATTTAACCTTCAATTCATGAAGCCACTCGAGCTTGTGCAGCATGAACCCGGAGCGGAATCCAGCCGCGCCCCAGTCGGCCACGTAATGGTTAATTCGCGACGCATTCCGACTGAATTCCCGCTTCGATTCGAACAATCGCCCATCATGACGCAAATCGTGGAGTCCCACCTCGAAGCCATTTTGAGTTAACTCTTCTCTTAATTCTCGAGGGACGCGGTACTCACCTTCCGGGACAAAATTGAACGAAGAACGGAAACCGAGATCCATCTCCAGCTTCATCAGATCACGGCACCGAGCTAACCCGGCGCGACCTTCTACATCGTGAGTTAGAACCAGCGCAAACTTCTTTCCGTTCGGCCAACCCTCCCAGCTTTGCGGCAGCCGTTCCGAGCCGGGCATGATGGGCCATATGTTCCCGACGCCATTGCGGAGTCGTCTGACGACTTTCCGCCGGACGGCGGTTCGGACCGCCGGAGGTATGAACGGTTTTACGCGGTAATAGATCTTATTGCGTAGCATCTCTTCAGATGTCCGAGATCAGACGGCAGAAGTCAGCGAAAACGACGACGATTACGCCTCTAATTCGAGGCGCTTTGGCGCGTAGGAATGGACTTTGTTTACCACCAGGGACACATTATCCCGGTCGCTAACAAGTTTTCGGTGAGCGCGTTTGACCGTGTCGCGGCTGTTCTTTTCCGCTTCCACGATGAGCAGCATCTTGTCCATGAACGGCGCCATGCCCCACGTTGGGCTAGTCTGATCTAGCGGCGGCATGTCAAAGATGATGTAATCAAAGTCGCTGGCTTTGAGGTTTGGCATGAGATCGAAAAACTTTTTCAAGCCGAGTTGGGCCGGACCAGCATTGGGCGAACCGACGACGGCCAGATAAAGATTTTCCGCCGCGGCGGCAATCTGGCCATCGGGCTGGAGGGCGGTATTCAAACTGTAAGCGGGCTTACCTCGGAAGAAGGGATGGACCTGATCCGGACCTAGGTTCACATCTACCAGCAGAACTTTTCCATCGCCCGTTTCAGATAAGGCGGCGGCCAGCCCTGTAGCAAGAGTTGAAGCTCCGCCCCCTTCGGAGATCGCGGCAACACCGACCAGTTTAGGTTTGTGCGTCAGATTGTGAAGCTCGAAGTAGAGGCCGATCCGGTCTCGAATCGCTTCGGCATACGCGCGAATGAAATGCCCCTTATCCCATGGCGCGATTTTCTGCGACGCCACGGCCGGAATTATTGCCATCCCTTTCCCATTTCGTTTCACCTTGGACGCGCCATTTAATTTGTAATGATAAGGAATCGCCATGAGCGAACCAGCGCCCACGAACTTTTCAATCTCTGAAGGGCGCCGAATGCTGCGGTCGAACATTAACTCCTTGAGCAAGACCAGCCCAATCGCCAAACCAAGACCGGAAACGGCCAGGCCCATCACAATTTTGTTGCGCTTGCCGGTGTCGAGCCGAGGAGGAGAAGGCCGTTGCACCGCACTGATGTTGGGAATCTTGGATGGATCCAGCGCTTCATCTACGCGTGCTTTTTCCAGTGTCTCCTGGAAATATTTATAGTTGGTCTCTTGCAGTTGTTTTTGGCGCTCAAGATCGATAATTTCTGGGCTGACCTCCTCTAACTGCTGAATTCTTTTCTTCACGTCAGCAAGCCTGGCGGCCAATGCGCCTCTGCGCGCTCGCAAGCCAGCGACCCGCGTAGCTTCGGACGCGGGAGTAAGCTCTCTGCTTCCGCGCGAACTAGTCTCGGCTTTGGTGGAAACGTCGGGATATTGCTTCTCCAATTGCCGCATTTGCTTTGCAGTCTGATCAATTCCGGCCTGGTTCGCCTTTACCCGTTCGCTTCGAGTCGTGTAGTGAGCAAACAAGTCGGTCCGCTCTTTCTTCAGTTTGTCCAGACCGGCACTGAGCCCTTCGTACTTCTGGACAAGCTCAGGAGGAACTGTGGGCTTGGGCGAAGCTGCCGGCTTGGATCCCGCCGCCTTTTCTTCTCCATTTTCTTGATCTGAGACTGAGGAGTCGGAACCCTGACTAGCATTCTCTTCGCCAGCCATGACGGTGACACCTCCAGTGGATGTTCGAAGCTGGCGTAGTTGGGCCTGATGTTCGGCAATGTCCGCCTCTGCAGAGTGTAGCTGATCCTCGACCTTTTGGGATTCATCAACAAGAGCCGACGTACTGTCCTGCAACGAAAGGATTCCCGCCTTCTGTTTTACATCTTTCAGGGCGTCTTCGGTTTGATTCAGGCGGGCCCGGACCTGATCGGTTTGCTGAGCCACAAAATCGAACGCACCGGCAGAGCGGTGGACTTCAAGGTGTTTGTTAAAATAACGATTAACCAACTCGTTCAGGACTACGGTAGTCAGTTCCGGATTGTGATTTTTGTAGGCAACAAAGATGATGTTGCTACCTTTCGTTGTTGAAAGTGAAAGACCGGATGCAATCACTGCAGCAGCGTCCTCTTTGCTAGGAGTTCCTTTAAAGTCGGGTAGTAATCGCTTAGGTCCGATCGCTTCCGCAGTTTGTACCGCCAGATCCCAGCTGCTGAGAATTTCCGATTCAGCACGGATGACTGCATCGGTTGCCGGGGTGTAACCACCCGGATTTCTGGCCGTTTCAACGGTATCGACGGTGCTCCGCTCGACGAGATAACGTACTAGTAGTTTCGCATCTGACTCATAGACGGCAGGATAAAAGACGTAAACCAATGCCGCCACGATCAGTCCGGCGATTGTCGCGAAAAGGATCTTCTTTTTGTGTTTGAACAGGGCATAGAGAACATCGGCCTGATTCAAGCTCGAATGGTGCTCGGCAGCACGGCCTTCGCGCGGGCGCGGGATTGGTCGGGCAAGAACGGGTTCCGATTTTCTGATTTGCAGATCTGAGGGTTCTTTGGACATAACTAGTTTTCTTGTGTGTCTCGTTTAATCGAGATGCGGATAAATCGCGGCTCCGGCGAGCTGGTTCAGGGAAAGGGGAACCATTCGGAAAAAAATCTTGTGAAAAGAGGTAGTGTGAAGCCCCGGTTCTGTGCTGGCCGGTGAGCCTTTTCCGAGACGAACATATTGTATTTTGTTTTCGCTGGTTCTCCAGCCGAGTTTGAATCGTCGGAGCCCCTCGTTTTCCATTTCTGTTCGGCCAAAATGTAATGTCCGGCAGCCACGTTCGACTAAACGACAGATCGCTTCCCACATCACGAGATTGTTAGGGCGAGATCTCTGAGAGGTTTCGTCCGATGCTCCGAACTTGTAGATCGCGTGATCGCGAAATTGAAAGAAAATCGCGGCAGCAATGGTTTTGGAAGACGCTCTGGCTTGGACCAGAAAACCGCGTCCCGTTTCGATCATCTCCTCGTAAATATTCATGAAAAAGCGGATCGGCTGAGGAGGCAGACCATGACGCCGTCGAGTCTGGCTGTGCAAACGATAGAACTCGCGGATACCGCTCCCATTCGACGCAAACTCAACCGTCACGCCTTCCCGCCCGGCCTTTCGCACAGCGCGCCGAACGGAACTCTCCAGTCGGTCCCATAATTCAGTCGGCGAATGATCGAGTGAAAGTGTGTGAGCATGAAAGGTTGCGCTTCGACACGCGTTTGGAAAAATGGCCGGGTCGATTCCTCGCAGCTCGATGTATCTCCAGCGTCGTTCTGCCGCTAATTCACTCAACTTTTCGCCAATCATTTTCGTAACGCCGTGGTCGGCGACGAGGGGTCCGCAAAAATCAGTAAACGGAAGAGATACACCTCTCGAACCGGTAAGCGGGCTTCGAACCTCCATCAGAGGAAGTATTCCCATCACGTTCTCAGCGCGGGTGAATTTAAGATAGAAAGGTGTATGGCCATAAGTTCGGGACAGCACTCTGGCCCAAGCACTCGTATGAAAGGCAGTCGCCTCCGGAAAATGATCCAGGAGATTATCCCATGCATCACCACTCAGAGGATCGACAATCGTTACATCGGAGGCTGTAGGGGAAGCTGACAGCTTCCCTGCAACCCGGCCACATGGGAAGCTGTCAGCTTCCCCTACAGATAAAATGCGCAACTGGTTCACGCTACGGCCTCAGTTGCGACGGCTTCTTTTACCGTCGATGCGACCTGTTCGATCTGCGCTTCGCTTAATTCCGGAAACATCGGAAGCGAAAGGAATTCGTGAGCAATTCGCTCGGAAACGGGAAGATCGCCGGTCTCGTAGCCGAGGTGGCCATAGGCCGGCTGAAGATGAATTGGAACCGGATAATGAATCGCAGTGTGAATGCCGGTCTTATTCAGGATCGACATGATCTCATCTCTCTCCTGAACGAGAATTGCGTAAACGTGATAAACATGTTTCGCATATGATTCCTCGACGGGCGGAGTGATCTCATCGATGCCACAAAATGCGGCATTGTATTGTTGGGCGTGACGGCGGCGGAGCGTGTTCCCTCGGTCGAGGTGTGGCAGTTTCACGCTCAACACCGCCGCCTGAATTCCATCCATCCGGCAATTCCAACCGATCAGAGAATGGTGATATTTCCGGATCTGCCCGTGATCGCGGAGGGTGCGGATTTTGTCCCGTAACGCCACATCGTTTGTAATAACCGTACCCGCCTCGCCAAACGCGCCGAGATTTTTGCCCGGGTAAAAGCTGAAACTACCAGCCACTCCCATCGTCCCGGCGGTGCGTCCTTTGTATTTCGCGCCGTGGGCTTGCGCAGCATCTTCAATGACTACCAAATTATGTGCTTTGGCGAATTCCAGGATCGGGTCCATATCGGCCGTTTGTCCAAACAGATGAACAGGAACAATAGCCCTGGTTTTTGACGTGAACGCCGCTTCGAGCCCGGCCGGGTCCATCGTGTACGTCTGCTCGTTTACATCGACAAAGACCGGCCGGGCTCCTGAATAGGTAATGGCTTCTGCCGTAGCCATGAATGTATTCGGCACGGTAATGACTTCGTCGCCAGCCCCGATGCCACAAGCCATCAGCGCGAGCCAGAGAGCGTCCGTGCCGTTGCCGACGCCAACCGCATGGTCGCAACCGCAATAGGCGGCAAATTCGTTTTCAAATTTTTCGACGAACGGACCACCCGCAAAGGCGCCGCTTTCGATCACTTCGCGAATCGCGCGATCGAACTCATCGCGCAGTGGTGCATGATGAGCCTTAAGATCGAGAAAGGGAATCATGTCAGAGGTCGGAGGTCAGTGAATGAGGACTCTCTCAGGCCCGTGCGGACGGAAGGATGCTGAGATTTTCGCCGGGCTCGGAGATAGCGATTCGATCGACAATTGGCGAAAGCGTGACCGGCGCGCCATTGGCTTTTAAAGAAGCGGAGGCAGCCTCTAGAATGCGCACCATCTCCAGGCCTTCGCGTCCGCTCGTGATCGGCTTCGATCCGCTCTCGATGCAATCGATGAAGTGCTGACAAACCAGCTTCAAAGGTTCCTCCTGATGAATGTGCGGAATGTAACTGTCACCGTAGTGGTACCAGTACTGGAATTCGGCAAAGCTGTCGTAGTGCGGCGGACGCTCGACCCGCACATCATAGACCTTGATTTTTTCATGTGTCTGCAAGTCGTCGTAAACAATCATGCGGCGGCTGCCGACAATGGTCATTTCGCGAACCTTGCGCGGCTCGAGCCAGCTGCTTTGAATTGTGGCGAAACGTTTGTGCCGGAACGAAAGCGACATGTTGGTTACGTCTTCCACCTTGGGCGTGACATGCGCGTTTCCCTGGCAATTCACGGTCACCGGGAACTCACCCAAAATGTAAAGAATGATTGAGATGTCGTGGGGAGCGAGATCCCAAGCGACGTTGATGTCCTTTTGAAACAGACCGAGGTTGAGCCGGCGGGAATTGATGTAGCGAATGTCGCCGATGTCACCAGCTTCGATGATCTCGGCAATTTTACGAACAGCGGCGGAATACAGAAAAGTATGATCGACCATCAGAACCAGCCCCGCGGCCTTGGCGATCTGAATTAGTTCTTCACATTGGTCTGAGGAGGAAGCCATCGGCTTCTCGATGAATACGTGCTTGCCAGCGAGCAGGGCGGCTTTCGCCAACGAGTAATGATATTGAACCGGCGTGGCGACGACGATGGCATCGATCGCGGGATCGGCGAACAACTGATCGGTCTCGGTAATGCATTCGACGTCCGGGTACAATTTCTTAACATGCCCGAGGCGCGTATCGCTCAGGTCGCAAACCGTCTTGAGACGGCAATGCGGTAGCCCTTTAAAGTTGCGGATGAGGAGCGGTCCCCAATATCCGCAGCCGATTAACCCAAGCCCTGTCTGGGCTTTCATGACCTATGATTTACGATCTGGCGCCGCGACATTCGCGGCCAGTTGCGGCTGGCCGAGAACTGAAATTCGGACCGCCAGTCTGCGAAAAAGACGGCCTAAGCACCGTGAAACTTCTTTGTTCAATGCGGGAATGGTTTTCAAAATGATTTCGAGATCCAGCGAGAGTGACATAGTGCGGACATATTGCAGATCCAGAACGATCATCTCCTTGAATGTGGTCTCGTTCTTGCCACTCACTTGCCATAAGCCAGTCAGTCCGGGCAGGGCTTCCACACGATGTTTTTGCCACGACTCATAATGAACAAACTCCCTTGGTAAACAGGGGCGTGGACCCACTAGGCTCATATCGCCTTTTAGAATGTTGAAGATCTGTGGCAACTCGTCCAAACCACACGCGCGAAGAAAACCGGCGCCTGGGATGAGCCGGGAATCGCCGGCCGAATCGAGCTTAGCCATCGGCCGCCCGCTCTTGATCAATTCAGCAACATAATCCTCATGCGTTCCAGTTCCTGCGTCCACGTGCATGGTTCGGAATTTGAAGAGCATGAAGCGCCGGCCACCAAAGCCGACCCGCTCCTGCCGATAAAAGATGGGGCCGGGCGATGCAACTCGGATTAACGCCATGACCATCAACATAAGCGGAGCCCACACTGGGCATGTGAGAGCGATGCAAGTAATGTCGAAGATCCGCTTCCAACGCGGCACGCCTGCAGAAAGTCGCCGCGGAACAAATCGAACGCGACCCGCCAATGGAAATACCGGCTGCGCGATCTCGTCGCAAGCCATCACTGCGCCGTTGCCATTCCCGCCGTCCTGCCCGTTTCTGTAGCCCGGGCCATCGCTTTGGTTTGCGTTACTATGGCTGCCGTTGTAGCCCAAATCGCTTCGGGTACGCATTTCAGTTCCGCCGTTTCGAGGCAAGCTGCCGCCCTTGGTCGATCGACGCGTTTTTCGCGCGAAACCTTTCATTTCTCTTTGCCAGGTTGTGTTATCACCCAACCGGTCGGCGGCCGGGGATCAGATGTTTTGGGTCCTCTTCAGGGAGGACCCAGGATGTGCAAATCGGGATAAAAAACCCGCCAAGTTATTACTGGCCGGGAATCGATCTCTTATTGCGAAGACATTCATTTCTAAAAGGCGTGTCCGGTAAGTTCTCCGAGAAAGGAGGGTGGAAGTTACGAAAAACCGGTCGGAGGGGAACAATGCCTCAGTAAGGGCTTGATCGGTGCTCATGCGTGAGCTGAGGATTGTGCCACATTTTACGTTGGATTAGCTAATACTTCCTTGCGCTGTTTCCCATGCTTTTGGCGTATGAGTCCAAAATCCAATTGCCCGGAATAAACTCAGTGGTGGTTCAAGGCAAAAATACGACGGGATTGCAAGCCCGGAATAAGAAATCCTGATACTTTTTTCCTATCATTTTCATAATCACTGTGGTAGAAGAGATGTCCAACCGATCTTCGACCAGATCAATGGAGCTGCGCCATCTTCGCTATTTTGTCGCCGTTGCCGAGGAACTCAGCTTCACCAAGGGAGCCGAGAAACTCCGGATCGCGCAGCCTTCGCTCACCCGACAAATCAAAGATCTCGAAGAAGAGATTGGGGCGCGCCTTCTCGATCGCTCAAAGAAAAGAGTAAAACTAACTCGGGAAGGCGAGTGTCTCCTCGCTGGGGCCAAACGTCTTCTCGGTTACAGCACCGAGGTCATCCGATCCGTTCGCGATGTCGGAAAACAATCGGGATCGATTCGAATTGGCTACGTCCCCAATCCTTTTCATCGAATGCTTCCGGCAAGCATCACTGCGTTTGAACAGCAGTTTCCCACCACCTCGGTGAATCTTTTCGGTATGCCTCCAAAAGATCTTCTCCAGGCGTTGACCGAGGACAAGATCGATATTGCCTTTGTCGGGCTCTCCGGGCTGAACTCCGCTGGAGCTTTTGAATTTCGGGTAATCGCTTCCTATCCCGGCATAGCTCTCCTGCCCAGAAACAATCAGCTCGTTTCAAAAAATTCAGTGAAACTGAAAGACCTCGAGTCAATGTTTTTTATCAGCGTCTCCGACTCCGTTTATCCAGGATATTCGCGCTGGTTAAATTCGGCATGCGAGGAAGCGGGGTTCAAACCGAAGGTCCTTGAAACCGTAGAGAGCGACTCCTTGTTGATTCAGGCAATCAGAAACCAACTAGGTGTGGCGGTTCTACCGGAACAGATCAGAGACGTTCCCCATGAAAACATCACCATTCGCGATATCACACCGGCCGTGTTGATGGATTCCGCCGTGGGATGGAAGAAGAACAATCCAAGCGAAGCGCTTAAAGCTTACCTCGCTATTTTAGAAGATCTTGGGCGCCAAATGACTTGATGCCGGCTGCTTGACGTTCCAGCGTGGTGAAGGGACGTGAACAGTTCGGTTTGAACAAAAACCAATTCAAAGCCAGAAAGCCGCTCGCGAAACTGACGGCAGCGAGTATTGTCCGCAGGCACGCCGGCATAGCTCAGTTGGTAGAGCAGCTGATTTGTAATCGAGAAATGGGGTTTTGCTATCGTTAGCCATTTGATGCTAAGGGTTGATTTTCGGCCAGTTACGATATTTACGCATTAGCCAGCATTAGCTATTTTTTGCCACTTTTTGGACATAAGGGGTACAATCAGGGGGTACAATTTTCCTGTGGCGAAAACATGCAGCATTCCAACTTTGTTTCGCAAACCGGATTGCTTTCGCGCGTGGACTTCATCGAAATCAGAATCGGGTCGTTTCAAGCGTCTCGATGAAATCGTAGATACTTTTGTCAGACGGTCGAGATGGGAATAGATATTGAACGGGGACTCTTAACACGTCGGCGAGATACAACAGCGATTTGTCATCGACGTACGAAAGGCGCGCTTCGATTTTTGAGACTCCGCTCCGGCTGATGTCGAAGCCGGCGATCTGCAATTTCGCGGCGAGCTTCGATTGCGACCAGCCGAGAGCGTAGCGTCGGCGACGGACTTGCGGACCGATATTGTTTTTGTAACGCATTTCGGCCTCCCGTTCTCACCGCTCTTTGATTTTTGTTTCCGCGGTTTCGAAACTGACGCGCGGCGAGCACTTCACCTCGCAAAGTTCGATCAATTGCGCTGCGGCGCGTCTCGGCAACGCGGCGGCTACTTCGTCGCGAAAGTCTGCGATCGGTTTTAAGTAGTGCCGTGAATCGAAAAGCTCGTCGAGCGATTCGCCCGCAACCGCGAGAATTTTGTCGAACGTTTCATCTTCAGTATCGATGTGCGACACAAGCGCGGGCGCTGGAAGTTGACGCGGGCGATACATCCATCGGTTCCGCAGGCGGTCCAGCGCGAACCGCCGCCGTCAGTGATGGTGAAATCTTCCTTGTGACGCTGGGCCTCACGAATGAGGTCGGCTTTCAGGCGTTCGCTGTGAGCGGCGATGTCCCGGTGAAGCGTTACGGCTTCGTTTACAATTTTTTCAATTGAGCTTCGTTCATGAACAGTGTGTTTTTTGAGGTTTCTTGCCGCGCTCGCTCCGGCGCATTTGCTCCAGAACTCGCGCGACACGCAGCGAGGACGGCGCAGATGATCACCCACACCGAGAGGCAAACTCGGAATCTGTGCCATGGCTCTTCTGGGTGGGCACAGTCTCCTCGCGGCGCAGGCGCATCAAAGCTTTCCACGCGCTGGATGGAACGCAGGTTTACTGCGCGAGGGCCTTCTTTAACTGCTTTGCATCACTAACGATGGTGCAGCGTCTCGCTCCATTTGATTTTTGTCGATGTAATTGGCCATTGTCTTGAGATTCCCGACCAACGTGCTGTCGCTCGGCATCGCCTCGAAGTTTTTTGGGCGATGGATTGTCGCTATCCTCCGAAACCTGCGGTAACCTGCGCGCTAAAAGCTAATTCACGTGATTGGACGGCCTGGCTTTGATAGGCGACAAAGGATGCCAGAAATGTCAGGGCGCGAGCGCGAGGCCTTCGTCATTCCAGTAAGCGCAAAACCTTGGCGCATTCCAAAATCCGAGAGGGCCGTCGGATCAAGATAACGAATCCAGAGTGAGCTCGCGCGCTGGCCAGCGGGATGAAGTCGTCTCGATTGCAAGTAATCAGTATCATTGCCCTTGGCTGCCGCGTAATCGAGGGATTGCAGAAATCCTAATGTGGAGGGACGAACGCAGCCTGCTGGCCGCGGCTTTGGCGTTTGTGGATTGGAGTTTCCTTGGGGCTTGAAGATTGGGATTTGGTGCTTGCTGTCATCCCTCTCTTCGACTGAAAGTTAGCTGTAGCGTAATTCCCCCCAATTTATCTGCGTTTGGAGTATTATTTTTGTTTGACATTACGAGGGCGTTTTGATCGAATCGGGCAGAATTAACCAAGGCCTGTACATTTGAAATATCCTCGCCGATTGTCGGTCGTTGCGGGAATTGCGCTCATTACGAGCGTCCCGGTTTTTGCTGACCGGTCCGCCCATGCCCAAGCGCAGACGCTTGGCAGGCATGCGGATGCAAATTTGGACGGGGCTCTCGGCGCTTTGACGCTCTCCTCGGCTTCAATCCTCGATTTCGCGAGCAATAATCAACTCAAGTTTGCGAAGAGCGGCGCCACCACCCGGCTTCTTCAACTCCAACCAGACTGGCTGCGACGGGTTGGGCTGGATGATTCTCGCTCGACCCACAACATCGAACTATTCGCGCTCGCCAGCAACGGACCTGGTAGCCAATATATCCTGCCAATCCAAGTCCCGGACGAAGGGGGCGATGCGGAAAGGGGTTGGGCTAACACGGGTAACTCGACGACGCCACCTACGATGACTCTGGCTGGCGGCACCTTTGATACGAACGGGATCTCACAAACTCCCGCCGCTCCCACGCTCTCCTCGACTTCCATCATCGATTTCGCGAGCGCCGCGAGCAATAACCAGTTGAAGTTTGCCGATAGCAGCGCCATTACCGCCCAAACGCGATCGGTTTCATCTGACGTTCTACAGACCGACAACATCGAGCATTTGTCACCCGCCAGCGGCGGACCAGGTGCCTACTCCTCTAATGCTAATGGCACGTCGTTCGCTGGACCCGGCCCCGGCGCGGCGCCTCCGCCCGCGCGAAAGGGGCCTCGGCCTCTGCCTCCTAGTGCAACCATTACTTGGGGATCGGCCATGAACATTTCGGCTGGAAACGGTAACGCCGATGTTAGGAATGTCGGCACTCTCCTTGACGCTGGTGCTGTTGGTGCTGCCGCTGTGACCGCTCCGGGCGTTGGGGGCACCGTTGTTAACGGCGTGCGATTTTCCACGTTAAGCGGCCCTACAACCGGCGCGACGGATTTCTATCATAAGATCTCTGTGACTTATTCTTCTATGACCACAGCCGGGTCAGGGGGGACAACCTCAACCTATTCCACAATATTGAGCGGTCTATTGTATGTCAAAGACGTCAGCGCGACGGTGACATTAAGCGGCCTGACCGCGGGCCACGTCTATCAGGTTCAATATTGGGCGCACCAGCCCGGTGCTCCTAATGGTGCAGTTCTTTCGGGTTCCCCGTCGGTCACGCTGTTGGGCGACCAACCGGGTACCAGTACGGCTGGGCAATATGCCGTCGGAACTTTTACCGCTTCGGATACAAGTCTTCAATTCACTTACTCACCTGTTCCTACTTATGCGATTATCGACGCTATCACGCTTTTCGACATCACTGCTGTTCCTGAGCCCAGCACATGGATCGGCGGCGCCATGGCGGCTGCCGTGCTAGGCTGGAGTCAACGGCGACGACTGCGCAAGATCTGCGCGCTGTTTCCAGGCTGACAGGGTCGATCCTATCCATCTATCGAGATGGTTTTGATCCGGCCAATACCGAACTGGGTCATCCGACGACTACACTTCACTGCGGGGGCTTCAGCTCCTCCGTTAAGCTGGTGAGAGCCATCGGGGAGATCATCTCAATCCACATCTCAACTCGATGTCGATGGCCAATTGGAATTTGAACTAGACGCAGTCGAGACCGAATCGACGGCATCAGTTAAGTCTGAGTTAGCGTTCTGGGCGAAGTAAATTTTATGAAATCCAGCTGTGACCGGGATGGACGAAGTCATTTCCGATACAAAGACTCCATAGTATTGTCTGGGAGCGAACTTAAGAGCAAGCAAGATCTGCCCTCTTAGCGATAATTTTCTAAAACTTTCATACCCAACGTCTTCAACTCCACTTCAGCCGCTCTATTTCGCCTTGCCGCGCGCGCTTCTTCGCGAGATTATGTCGGCAATGGCGCGCTCCGACGACTTCATGCTAACCGCGGAAGAGTTGCGTCTTCGCCGTCACAAACGACGCCGCATTCTTATAATTTTCGTGTTCCTGTTCGCGCTGGTTCTCGCTGGAATTTTTGCCGGCCGACCAACATTGGACGCTATCAAAGCCTTCCAGGCGCGCCGCCACGCCACGCGCGCCTTCGCCTTCATGGAGCAAGGAGAATGGACCGGCGCGCGCCAGGAGGCCGTGGCCGCGTATCAGCTTCGACCAACAGAACCCGAGGCCCTTCGCGCCGTCGCCCGTTACCTCTCACGCTCGCGGCAGCAGGATGCGCTCGATTTCTGGCAAAATCTCCGCGCCGTTTCTCCGCTCACCCGCGAAGACTTGAGAGACGAAGCCATGATCGCCTTGATCTACGGCGAATCGGATCGAGCCGCCGAGGCGATCAACATTCTGCTGGCGAACGAGGGCAGGAACGCCACCGCGGAGGATTGGTTAGTCGCCGCCCAGGCCGCGATGCAAAAAGGCGCGATGCCGGAGGCGCAGCGCTATCTTCAGAAAATCTTCGAAGGCAAAGAAGGGACCGAGCGCGACGAGTTGCACGCCGCCATGCTCGAGTTGCAAGCTTCCGCGGAGAGCGAGAGCGAAGCTAACAAACAAGCGCGCGCCGATGGCTGGTCGCGTATCACCAGTTTGGCGACCGGGAAAACCGATACGGCGCTGGAAGCACTCAGCATACTCGCTCGGCGCGCCCTCGCGGGAGATGGCCCGGCGACGATGCCAACTTTGGATCTCATTCACGCGCTCGAAAAACATCCGCTTGCGAGAGCGCCGCAAAAACTGCTCGCGCTCGATTTACAGTTGCACGACAACCCTACGGAAAAAGAGGCCTGCCTCGCGCGCGCCATCGCCGACTGGAAAGACGCTGATCCCACTGCGCTCGTGGCGCTGGCGACATGGTTGAACGCAAAAGGCGAATATGAACGTGAACTCGAGGCCATCCCGCTCGAGAAAGCGTTGCAGACGCGCGAGCTTTTTTTGCAGCACCTCGATGCGCTCGGCCCACTCGGGCGCTGGGATGAAATCAAGGATTTGCTCGAAGCGGAACGTTTCCCTCTCGATCCGGTAATTCAGCAGATGTATCTGGCGCGTTGCGCGGGCGAGCTGGGCGAAAAAGCTGCCGAAGAAAATAGCTGGCAGCGCGGGCTGGAAGCGGCTGGCAACAACCTTCAGAAACTCATGACCCTGGCTGAATATGCCGAGAAAAGCGGCACTCTCGAAATTGCGGAGATCGCCTATAGTTCTGCGGTGACCGCAGCGCCGAAGTTACGGGCCGCGCACCTGGGCCTGCTCCGTGTCGCGCAAGCGCAACGCGACACGAGAAAAATCCACGGTGTTCTCGAGAACATGATGAAGTCCTGGCCTAACGACACTGCGATCCAGAACGATGAAGCCTACACGCGTTTGCTCCTCTGGCCGGAGCAGAGCGATCCCACCCACACCGGCGACCTCGCTTCGATTGAACAACGCGCCGAGGAACTCGTCCGGCGCGAGCCTTCCAGCCTCCCCCATCGCACGCTGCTCGCACTCGCGCGTTTGCGCCAAGGCCGCGACCAAGAGGCCCTCCGTGTTTACGCCGATCTCCGAATCGCGCCGAACGCAATGACTCCCTCAGCGCTTGCCATCCAAGCGGCCGTGCTCGCGGCCACCAATCATGCAGGAGATGCGAAAACGGAAGCGCAACAAATCCCGTCCGATAAACTTCTGCCCGAGGAGCTCGCGCTCGTTCAATCACTGCTCTAGCCGCAGTTCGATCGTCGAACTACCCAACCTCGTTCCACCGCCTTCCTAACTGTTCGTTAGGCACTTAGGTTTGAAAGTCGCGTGATCCGGTTTGATAGGACTACGGGAGACATTCCGCTAATGGCCGTAATGGCTACGTGATATCCTCCATTGTCCAGCACCGTTGAAGTGCCGGTGCTATCAGGTATAGAAAGCAGAGACCCATCATCGGACGCTAGCGCGAACGGCAGATTGATCCCCGCAAATGCTGCATCCACCACGAAGGTGCCGGTGATGATCAGGGCAAATTCGTTATTGTTGGCGGCTCCAAATGGCTCACATACTGCCGGACCAGTCGCATAGATCCCCCCTGGAGGCGCTGGAGTGGTCCCCGGCTGGTATAGTGGGGTCGCCGAAGTGGATAGTTGAACTGGTCGCCGAGAGCGTGGTGCCGCTATACGGCGTGTTCACGCCCTGTCCCACCTCCGGCAAGGGACCAGGGACGAAAGCCGCGCCGGGGGTAAATTGGGAGTAATACGTAAAGATTTCCGACAGCTTGACCTTGAACTGCAAATAAGAATTCGTCGTAAGTAACTGAATTCCAGAATAAGCGCCCTGTCAGCCAGGGTTTAAACAGAAGAATGTCAGCGGTCAGCCGCCTTCGTCCGGCAGCAGCCGGACTACGGCGGGCAAAGAAGGTCAGTCGAGATCCAGCTCAGCCTTTACTTTTTCCCATGGCACTCCTGGTTTGCCGACATTGCGTTCCACGGCGCTGCGGAGCTCAATAAGGTCTTCAATGTCCTCGAGGCGCTCCTGAAGTCGGCGCATCTCCGCAGCCAGCGACTCCAGGGTTGGTTTCTTGAGAGTGCTGGCGTTACCCATAAGCTTGCTTCCGATCTTTGACAGCATACATGCTGATCAGATCCTTTTCCAGCCTGAAGAGCACACAAAGATTCTGAAACAGTTAAAAATTTCAGAGAAAACTCCACAGAAGATAACGAAGGCAACAAAGATTCTGAAGCAGGGGGTTGCCAAAACCTTCGTTAACTTTGTTTCCTTCTGTTAAAAATCTGAAACTCAGAATTCTAAACAAGGTAACTAAGCCCCTTCCTTCTCTTAAAATTCAGGACCCGAGCGCGTCAAAGCGAGAAACCCTCTCCAGCCCGGATTCCTTCTGTCTCATTTGGTCCGGGCAAGACCGAAGCAACAACGGCTCATACCATCGCTTCGATTTCGCGAAGGGATGTCGCTCCCGGAAGTGGTAGGCCTTCGGCTTCGCATAACGCAATCCACTCGTCGACCGCTTCACACAGTTCGGCATAAACAGCTTGTTCATCGCTGCCGTGCACCCCGCCCAGCATCAGGCCGGGACAGCGGCCGACGTAGCACTGGTCCTCCTCGCTCCAAGCTACAACTTTCATCTACCGGTCAGATGGTTTGCTCATGATTGGGTCTTTTCGATTGCACGCTTTAGATCTCGCTCCTGATAATGTTTGGCATCGTCTCCCAGCCTACCGGACAGCGTGATCTTCACGCCGATCGCCAAAAAATATGCTTGCTATTCCGTTTCGAACTCATTAAAAGATGGTCCTTAGAAATTACTCAGCACTGTGAAAAAACTCCACAATTTTATTGATCGTTGCCGTGTTGTGCTGACGCTGGCCTGCCTCCTCATCGGCGTCGGCCTCGCTATTGCCGTCTGGTTCGCCACGGCGCCGCGCGCGTTGGCAACCGATTGCACCCTCTGCCATAAGAAGGCCCTCACAATTACGGTGGTGTGCGGCAGTCCGGATTATCAGCGGCACATCGGCCACGGCGACACGGTGGGCGCCTGCCCGGCCAGCCAATAAGTTAACACCTGTCGCAGGTTTCGTGGTGGCGCTTCTTGCTGAGCTGCGAATCCTGAAGCGAATTCTGTGACGAGTCCGTGGGTTTCCCGTCTCGGGAATTTTTTTTGCCTTCTGTTCCTGGCCATTGGACTCGCCCTCCTGCAAGTGCTCATCGGGGGCAAGGAACTCGGGCTTTGTCTCCCTTCTTATGGCCTGATCGGGGTCGCGGCACTGATTGCCTTTTTTCTCCAGTCCAGTTCCCCGGCCGATCGTCTTTGTCTCGCGGCGACCGCTCTCTTCTGCGGCTATCTCGCGACCCGGGCGCTCACCTCGCCAGCGCCCTACTTCGCCCGGGCCGATCTCTATTCGGTCCTGGCGGCGCTCGTCGTTTATGGCCTGACGATCACGGCCATGGCCAGCTCGGACCGCCGTCTTGCGCTCATCATGGCGCTGCTGGCCGTCGCCGTCCTCCACGTTTTTGTCGGGTTCGTTCAATTCGGCGTGGCCGAGAATTTCAAGCCCCTTCCTTACCTGGAAAACATAACCGGGATGCACCGGGCCAGCGGCCTCTACACCAACCCGAATAACCTCGCCGGGCTGCTCGAGATTCTCGGGGTGTTCGGTCTCGCCATTACCTGCTGGAGTCGCTGGCCGAAGTCGGCCCGGGTGATTTTTGGTTATCTCACGGCGATCTGCTATGTGGGCCTCGCCATGACTGGCAGCCGCGGAGGATATCTGAGCGCGGGGGCCAGCCTCCTCCTCTTTCTTTTCCTCAGCCTCATCGCCCTGCGGCCAGCCGGGCGAAGATCCCTCCTCTGGCTTGGCGCCGGCGCGCTGGTCGCGCTGGTCGTCGCGTTGGTCGCGGCCGGATCTCTGATCTCGCAGAACGCGCAGGTCCGCGCGCGAATGGAAAAGATTTCTGTGGCCAATGATGCCCGCTTTGATCTTTGGCGCGCCGCCTTTGAGCAATGGAAATTGCAACCGTTCATTGGGACCGGGAGCGGCACCTATCGCTTTTATGGACGCCAATTCCGCAGTGCACGCATGCAAAACGATCCGCTCTACGTGCACAACGACTACCTTCACCTGCTCTGCGAATACGGCCTGGTCGGTTTCGCCGGATTCCTTTTCTTCCTCTATGCGCATCTGCGCCGCGGATGGCGCACCTTCCTGATCCTCGGCCCGCGACGGATCCACGCGGGCAGCTTCTTTCGGAGCAATCGCCTCGCGCTCAATCTCGGAGCCCTGGGGGCAATCGCTGCCTACGCCGTCCATTCAATCGTTGATTTCAATCTTCACATTCCCGCGAATGCCGTGCTCCTCGCCTTCGCGTTTGGAATTGTGGCCAGTCCGGGCCTGAAAATCGGTTCGGCTGACGCGCGGCCTATTCCGAGTTTTGCGCCGAGAATTGTAACGACTCTGCTTGCCATTGTGCTGCTGGTGCAGGCGACGCGCCTTTTCCCGGGTGAGTATTTTGCCTTGCGGGCGCGGATTGCTCTGGAAAACGAGGAGCCCGCGACCGCTATCCTCTTTGCGAGAAAGGCTCTCCGGTTCGAACGCAAAAATCCCATGATCTTTTTCTATCTCGGCCGCGCCTTGCTCGCGCTGCGTTTCAAAGCCGAGCAGAGCGGGTCGCCGCCGCCCCCACCCGCCGAAGCGGTGGCTGCGTTCGAACAAGCGCATCGGCTGGCACCTCTCGATGGCAATTTCGCACTCGATCTGGCAATTGCTTACGACCAGTTGGGCCGCTTCCCCGAAGCCGAATGGATGTTTGGCGTCGCGCGCGCGCGCGATCCGCACTCAACTGCCCTCGCCCAACTTTATCAGGCGCATCTCGAGGCGTGGGCGAAGAGCGGAGAAGCCGCCTCATCGACCCAGCCGCCCCCAAAACGCTAGGCAGGGCGGAAACTAGCGCTGTGAATAAATTGTTCGTAGGGAGCAGAAAAATGACTTGACTGATGCCTATGCGCTCTGGTGTAATCCTGTTCCCATCGTAACTCCCATGAGACCCTCATGAAACTCTCGCTCCCGGCAAAAATCCTCGCCATCGTCGGGCTCGTCTGTGCCGCCACCTCCCCATCGCAATCGGCGAATATCGTGGCGAACCACAGCTTTGAAACCGGCGATTTCAGCGGCTGGACTAACGTTGACGCGAGCGGTTTTAGCGGGGTCGATGACAACGCCCTCCTTGCCGAAGATGGAAGTCACTATGCATATTTAGGCGCCTATCCTAACGTTGGATCACTGAATCAAAACCTCACCACCTCTCCCGGATCGTACCTATCATCTCTCATTCTGGCTGGCCAACGATTTTACTGCCGGCCTCGATAACAGCGATTATTTCGAGGTTTTTTGGAACAACGTATCGATCTTTACAATCCTCGAACCGCAGACGACCACCTTTGACTACACGCAGTTCCAGTTTTCAGGCCTGCTGGCCACGGGGTCATCGACTACTTTGGAATTCCGTTACCAGCATGGTAATGACTTTTTCCGGCTCGATAACGTCGTCGTGGGCGTCCCCGAATCGATCTCGACCATTTGGCTCGCGTTTCCCGTGCTCCTCCTCTTCGGTTTGCAGCGCTTCTCTCGCCGCCAAAGCGCAGAAAGCTCGGAGAGGATTTAGTCTCTCGACGACCATCGCCGAGATTGGCAATCGAGCGTTCTAGCCAACTAACAGGCGGGGCCGCACGAGATCCGGTCGTCTTCTATTTCCGGACACCTGCGATCAGGGCGCGTTCTTCCGGCAAGAGATCTTCAACCCGCACCTGGCCGACTTCCGCTCTTGCGTCCTCCTCGTGCCCGTTGGCGGATAATACCGCAGCGTGGACAGCGAGTGCCGAGGGCGTAAGCGCGCGCGGCGTCACCTGAATGTTGGCATAGGTCGCCAGGGCATCTGCCGGGCGATTTTGGCGCAGCCGTGCCAGAGCCAGCAGTGTTCGATGGGGCATGCTGGCAGGATTTTTCTGCACTAGTTTTTCACCCAGCTTCTCGATTTCATCGAGCGTTGAACCTTGAGCATTGAATGTTGAGGCCTCAGCCGGAGGCTCGTGTTCTTCTCCCGATGCCGGAGATCCCGATCCTCCAAGCAGCAGCAATCGCAAATAGGCTTCGTCATTTTGAACTGCGGGATCGTTAGGCCACACCCGCAGCATATCGGCGACTACAGCGTGAATATTTTTCGTGTTGCCACCGGCTTGCGCGACTCGCAATCGGCCCTGGTAGGCGGCACGCAATTTTGGCGCCTCGGCGATTGCGTTATTGTAGGCGGAAGCAGCTATATCAAGCAGGCCGTTCTTTTCTGCGTAATCGCCCACTGTCATCAGTTTGGTCGGATCGCCAGCTGTGTCTTCCAATGCCCGCTGCCAATTGTTTTCGGCAGCGACTTTTTCGCCCAGCTTGGCGTTGCATCGCGCCAGATACATTTTTTGGACGAACGGGTCGAGTGGAAAACGGTTGTTGTCCACGAGTTGTTTGACTTCCTCCCAGCGGTCAAGTGCGGCCAGCGCGTCGAGGCGCTGGAGGAAAAGCTCGCGGTTTTGCAGCGTTTTGCTAAGCGGGATGGTGTCGAGCTCGCGTTGATATTCGCCCTTGCCATTGAGCCACGTCGCCAGCGCGGCCAGCGATGAAGGCTCGGCATCTTTCCATTCGGCAATGGCGCGCCCGATCAAGGCCTGTCGCTGCGCAGGATCGACATGTTCGAGCAGATCGAGCGCGATCAATTTCTGCGGCGCCTTTGCCAGCGGATGCGTTTCCAGGGCCCGGCTCAGTTTCTCAGCCCCTGACCTCTGATTTCTGTCCTCTGAATTCTGGTCTCTGACCTCCGACAGCGCGCGACTGGCCAGGATCACGAGGGCATCGAGCGCGGTCGCGCTTTGACCACGAGAAAGTTTTTCCACCTGCGCCCATGCGGCGTCCACCAATGCAGGGTCCGTCGCGGTAGTCAGCTTGAGCAGCGCAGCTTGAAATTGTTCGCGCTCGGTGGCGCGCGCATCGTTGAATATTTTGTCGAGGAACCCAGTCGCTCCCTCGGGCACGCCTTTATGGATCGACAGTTGGGCCGCGAGCAGCCAATCAGTCGGTTCCGGTTTGGTCGCCAACAGCGCGCGCACGGCTTCTTCGGCCCGCAAGGTTTCGCCGGCAGAAATTGCGATCGCGGCCTCGTCGCGCAAATCCTGCCGACTCAGCGGCACCGAAGACGTCCGGAGTTGTTTCCAAAAATCCAGCGCTTCGATCTGGCGGGTGCGGGAAAGGAACCGCGCCACCGCGCGCATCGCCTGCGGCTCGGTCGGGCGAAGTTGATAGGCAGCGGTCGCTTCATTTCGGGCGTCGATCCATTGTTCCGCCTCGATGTAGCGAAATGCTTTTCCGGCGTGCCGGCGCGCCTGCCAGGCTTTAACGGCATTCAGTGCGGATCGCCCCGCGAAGTAGCCAATGACCAGTACGACGACCACGCTGACGATCGACAATACAATGCGACGCCGCTTGAGCCGCTTGAGCCGCCGCTCTTCGGCTGTGAGCATGAAATCCGTTGTGGCCACGATCCAGAATCAACTAATCGAAGATTTCCATTTACCACGTCTTGCCTACAGCAGCGGATCGATTAGCGGTACCTCTGCGGGCTTGAAGTGGCGGGTATTGCGTGTGGCCACAGTGTGCCCGTGGAACAACGCGGTCGCGGCAATTAATGAATCCTCGCATGTCATGGTCCGCTTTTTCTTCTTCAGATCGGCGAGCAACTGTTTCCATCGCAGTAATACTGGCTCGGTCAATTGCTCCGTCGCGGTGGCAAACTTTTGCCGCGTTTCGCTCAACCAGTTGTTCAAGGCGGAACGATGCGCGGCGGGCGATTGCCGTAACCCGAATTCCAACTCTGCTAATGACACGACACTGATGACCAAATCGCCCTGCCGATTCATCCAATCAGCCAATTTGGTCGGGACGCGTTTACGCTCCAGCATCGACAGCAGATCGGCGTCCAGCAGAACGCTCACCTTACAGGCAGCCGATGACGCGCTGGCGGGCGTATCGGCCGCGGACAACGGGAGAACTGCTTAAGCAATTCAGCGCCCGAAACGCCCCGCCGGTTTGTAGATTTGGGCGTGAGAACAATGCTGTTGTTGCCGTCGCGCAATGGACGGACTTCGACAACACCGCCGCGCGTCAGACCAGAAGCATCGCGCCACCACTTTGGCAACGTGCTCTGGCCCACCTTCGAAACCGCCATCACATCCCAATGTTTCATGCAGCCTTAAGGATTCCTTAAATATGTGGACAGTCAATCATTTTGGCGATGTGGATCCGTCGTTGGCCACAGCGGTTTGGCTGTGCAGTTCGATCAAACCGGGCAAGGCTTGCGCGAACTGGGCGTTGGCTTGATCGACATCGAGCGGGCCACGGGTTTCGATAACCAATTCCATTACTTGCTGGCCGAGGTGGCGCCGGCCTTCGATCACAGCGCGGACGCGTTCGCTGCGCGTCCAGGCTGAAGGGACATCCGCCATTTGCGGCAGCCTGGCAGCGGCGGCAGCGGGATCGGTGGCGCGATCTTCCCACAAACAGTAAAAAGCATGCGCGACCTGTGCAGTGGGGTTGTGCTCGGCGCCGTGGCGAAACTCAAAATGCCGAAATGGCAGGTTGAACGTCGGCGTCACCGGAAAAATTTTCACGCCATTATCGGCGACCTGTTTCCACCCGACTGCCGGCAAACAAACATCGGGCCGATGCAAATTGGCAATGAGCACGCTGTTTCGACCGGGATTCCACCGGAAGAAATAAAGCAAACAAGTCACCGGTCGCACGCCCCGCGGCTGCGTCGTTTCGGCCGGAGTTGGAACTGTCGATGTCCACGAAGCAGCCGAGCCGCGGTCGAAACGCAGGATTCGCCGGACATCCTGGCCGATCTTCAGTTCGCGAAAATTTGACGCCGTCGCGGGCCAGCGAATTCCCCAAGGCGTGCTGGCCACCAGGTTTCGTTCGTGGGCGCGATACCAGAGATGGGTGCCGATTTCCACGGCGCCGATCCAAATAAGAGCCATGAGCAAGAGTGAAGGACGAATAGTGAAAGAAGGATTGCCGATTGCCGATGGCCGATGGCCGATTTCGCCGGCTCTCTTTTCTTTGCCGAGCAATGCCGCTAATCCCCATGAGCCAAGGAAAACCAGCCCGACCATGGTATATCCTGCGACATCGTGCCAGCGATCGATCTCGGGAATACTTTTTGCCGCGGCTACCCAAACCAGAAACACGGCGCGTCCGAAATTTGCCACCAGCGCAATCGCGATTGCCCCCGCGACAAGCGCAATGCGGCGCAGGATCGACAGGCGCCTTAGCTCGCCGAAGAGCAGGCCGATCATGAGAGACGTCTGCAACGAGCGCACGCCGCTGCACGCTTCGTTCACACCGACCAGCCCGTTCGGGATACGAACGAGATTGCCCTCCAGTTGAGCCGGGATTCCCAGAAGCGCCGCAGTTTCCGCGGCGACACTGGCGACGGTCCGCATCAATCCTTGAATAATCGGGACCTCAATCGGCGTGACCCACGGAACCGCCACGAAAAAGAAGGCAACCGGAAAGGCAAAATGACGGAGCCACGGTTGGCCGCCAATCGTCCCGATCGTAAGGAGCGTGATCGTTACCACAACCGCGGCGTGAATCCAACCAAGCGGCCGCCATTCCGGTGTGCCGATCTCAAAGAGCCGAATCGGCAAAAGCAAGAAGAGCCCGATGATCGCAATTGCGATTGCCAACCAGTTCTTTGAATTCTGGCCTCTGACCTCTGACCTCTGACCTCTGACCGGCGGCCGATCCTCCCAGCGCAGCCAGAAAAGGAAGAGCGCCAGGAACGGAACGAACCAGCCGTAATTATATTGCTCATTGACCGTCCATTCGCCGCTGAGGTGCCGGCACAGAATGAACCAGAGCGCGACGAGCACCAGGGCCGCCAGGATAAGATCGACATGGACAGCGCGGCTACGAGGGAGTCGGGATTGGACTTTGAAAGCGAGAGCGGTCAACGGGCGCACAACATATTCAGATTCTCGCGCCGCGAAAATGCGATTACACTGCGACTCCGTGGAACTGCTGGCGATGCAAAAAATTCTCGGTATCAACTTTTTCGATGGAGATGTCGATCGAGCCATTGAGTTGATGTCCCGAAGCGGTGGTTTTCTCGTCGCGCCGTCCGGAACTTGTTTTGCCCGACTCCGACGCGATCCTTTTTATTCCGAAGCGATGACGCGGGCCGATTTGGCCATTCCCGACAGCGGGGCAATGGTTTTGCTTTGGAGATTTTCCCGCGGCCGAAAACTGAACCGCATTTCGGGCTTAAAATATCTTCAGGCGCTGGTTGCGCGCCTGCTCGCGGAGAACAAGCACAGGGTTCTTTGGGTTTTGCCAAATGAGAATGCGCGCGACAAGACCGCGCGCTGGCTCGCGGCGAAAGGTCTTGGATTTGCCAATGCCGACCTCTACGTGGCGCCACGATACAGCCTGCGCGTCGAAGATCGACAATTGCTCGACAAAATCGAGAGTTTGCATCCGGCCCACGTTGTCATTGGTGTTGGCAGCGGCCCGCAGGAGAAACTTGGCCAATATTTGCGAGACCATCTTTCTTATCGTCCCTCGATCCATTGCATCGGCGCGGCGCTTGGTTTTTTGACCGGCGACCAGGTCGCTATTCCGGAATGGGCCGATCGGTTGTATCTCGGCTGGCTGTTGAGATTGCTGCGGCAGCCGCGCGTCTTTGTTCCACGCCTGGCACGGGCGGCGGAATTGCCGTGGTTGATTTGGAAATACGGACGCGAATTGCCGCCGCAAACACGCCAATGAGCCGTCTTGCCATCGCCGCTGGTGCAATTGTCCTTGTCGTCGCGCACTCGTCGCCATCGAGCTTTGCGAGAACTGTTCCAAGACAGGAGCTAAGCTTCAAAGTTGGTGATTGCGGCTTGGATTCGCTCTCATTCAACGGGCAGCCGTTCCTGCGATCGCCAGAAGACGGCGAGGTAAAGCCAGGCAAGTCTATGATCCGAGCCGCACTGGACGCACTAGGGCTCGGGATCTCGTCACCGGTCCCGACCAGCGCCTCGAAACAAGGTGACACAATAGAAATCTGGTATCCGTGGGGCCGCGTCTCGTGCCGGTACCCGGAAAAAAGGCGGCAACATCCTGGCAATCAGAGTCCGAATGGTAAATAACAGTGACCGAGAGATCGACGAACAGCCGTTGCGCTTGCTCCAGTTGACGTTTCCCAGCGTCCCGAATGGCGGCACATTGGAAGCAGGCATGTTCGGCTTCGGATTCAAAGGCGACCTCCTCCCGCTGCATAAATATCCCCAGATTGTCGATTCGCGTTTCAGCGTACCGATTGTTCTGGTTGATTACGGAAGCGGCGCGCTAAACTTCTGCGCGGACGACCTCGAATCGACGATTGGCGTGCTGAATAGCTCCAACACCGAGAAAACGCGTTATCCATTCAGCCTGAAAATGCGGGACATCAAACCCGGCCAGACCAAAACCTGTGAAGTTTCATTTCGGTTCGGTCGTGGCGGCGCAACCGTGCAGCAATTGGGTGGTGACATCATCGCAGGCTACCGCAAAAAGTATCCGTTCCAGGTCCGCTGGTCGGATCATCGTCCCATCGGCGCAATCTTTCTGGCCAGCTCCGGCCAAAACGCGCCAACCAATCCACGCCGCTGGATTGTAAATGGCGGCAAGATCGACATTTCTACCGAAGAAGGAACTAGGACATTCCGCGAAGCGCTGCTGAAGTTCGCGGATAATAGCGTGAAAGTGCTGCAGGATGCGAACGCTCAGGGAATGATCACGTGGGACCCGGAAGGCCAGGAATTTCGCAACGCTTGTTATTATGGTGATCCGCGATTGGTGCCGACGCTGGCGCCGGAAATGGAGTTCAAGAGTAATTCAGGAAAGTCAGTTATTGATGAGTTTTTCGAGAAATTTCGGGCCGCGGGTTTGAAAACCGGCGTCTGCATTCGCCCACAGCAAATCACGATGATGGACGGCAAACCGGTGCAAGGCCAGGCCGATGACGAGCACGCGGCCCAAGTCCTGAAAGATAAAATTGCCTACGCGAAAAAACGCTGGGGCTGCACACTGTTTTACGTCGACTCCACAACAACAGTCGGTCGTCCCTTAAACCCTGACGTGTTCAAGAGTGTTGCCGATGCTTACCCGGACGCACTGCTGATGCCGGAAAACGAATCGATGCGCTACTTCGCCTATTCCGCACCTTACAACAACTACTGGAAATACCATGTGACCTCGACACCGGCCGGAGCGCGCGCTGTTTACAAAACTGCTTTCAGTGTGCTCAACGCTCGCACCGGTGATCGCGTGGAAGATCATGACGCCCTCGTACAAGCGCTTCGCAATGGACAGATAATGCTGTTCGATGGCTGGTACGAAAACCCGGGAATGCTAAAGATTGCCAAACTATATCGAGAAGCTGTTCCCTCCAGAGTCAGGCGAAATAAGTGAAGGCAATCGTTGATGCCGCTCCAGCAGTTGTAAGCGCGAGGATTCAGGATGACTCGGAGTCTGAATTGAAGCGAACATCTTAATCTGTGATATCCCATCGATTTGAGTATGCCATTCAAGGATTGTGGAAACCCCTGACCCAACGGAAGCGCTGTCCGTGCTGCAGTGCTCAACCGAGCACCACAATCGTTTCAGTCGAGCAGTCGTGAACACAGAGGAAACAAGCAATGATTTATCTGGGCCGCCAGCACCAGCCCTGCGCCCAATCGGATCGCGAGAATTTGCCGGAACCTTTGTCACGAATGTCGTCATCCAGGTTTGTACAATACTTCAAGGCATTCTCGTGGCGAGACTATTGGGCCCCCTGGGGCGCGGACAATTTGCCGCTGCGATACTTTGGCCAACCTTGTTTGCGGGCATCGGTGGACTGGGCGTTGGCATCGCGCTCGCCCGCCGCGCTGGACGTGCAAAGAATCTGCCGCGCGTCATCCGCGCCGGTCTGTTGCTCACACCATTAACAGGGCTGCTCGCGACGGCAGCCTGTGCCGTCGCGCTCCCGTGGCTGTTGCCACGTGCCGACGAAACCGTTCTATTGAGCGCTTTTATTTTTCTTCCCTTCATCATCTTTAATCACGTGTCGCTTGGGCTTGTTGCCATCGACCAGGGCGCCGGCTGGTTTCGTCGCATGAATTGGACCCGGCTGATCGTGAACCCCGTGTATCTGGGGTTAATTATCGTTCTATGGGTCGCACGAATTCACAGCGTCACGTGGTTTGTGGCCAGTTTATTGATCGCGAATGCTGTGGTGGCGATCGCTCGCGTCGCATTAGCAGTGCGGCACGCGCCGGTGCCCGGGCCAATGGAATCTCCCAAGCTCGTTTTAAGCGAAGCATTGCCATTCGGTCTGGCCGGCCTGCTCAACCCGCTTGCCCAGACGGCTGACAAGGCGCTTCTGCTTTACCTGTTAGGCACGAAACAACTTGGCTTCTATACGGTCGCGCTTACGGCGGCGTCAGTTGTGAGCAGCCTTGCCGGCGCGGCTGGCACTGTGAGTTTCGGCATGTCAACGCAGGAGAAACATCGGGAAGGCTTCGACCGGATAGCACGAATGTTTCGCTTCACCGCATGGACCTGGTTGCTGGCTGGAATTGGCGTCGCGGTTCTGATTCCAGTTCTTCTGCCAGTTTTGTACGGCGTCGCCTTCCGGCCGGCGATCTGGCCGGCAATTCTTTTGATCCCCAGAGCGGCATTTGCTGGGCAATCCGGCATCCTGGAGCAAGCAATGCGCGCCCAGGGTCGGGCGTTTATCGGCTTAGAGGCCCGCGCAGCCGGCTTGATCGCGATGCTGGCACTCGGCTGGTGGCTTGCCGGACCATTCGGTATTTTCGGAGTAGTCGTAGGTGCTGTTGCATCGGAGGTAGTCGTTCTCATCGTGATGATGCTGGCCGCACGCTGGCATTTCCATCATGCTTTGTTGCACAATCTGCTGCCGCGCTGGAAGGATTTGCTAGAAGTGCACAAACGCATCTGGCTTGCCATGACGGTAAGAGCCAAGGCCTGATGAAAGTCGTTGTCGCACAAATCGGTGCCCGTCGTGGGTATGCGGTACCGGCGATTCTGAACGATGCTGGAATGCTCGAACGCCTGTACACAGATATAACGGGTGACCTCGGAATTGGTTCACTTGCGCGCTTTTGTGTCGCGCTGCCTTTCATCGGCACCACGGTGCGACGGCTTGCGGGCCGACGCTTACCAGCCCGCTTGCGAGAGAAGACAATTACATTTCCGTTGTTGGCGCTGACGTACGAGATCCGGCGCCGCTTAACACGTCGAAATCCGATTGAGAATTTCAAGCAATCGCTGCGGTTTTCGAATGCGCTGGGCCATGCCATGGCACGTCAAGGTTTTGGGCATGCAACCCATCTGCATTCGATGCTTGGCGAATGCGGACCGCTGCTAATCGCAGCGAAGGAACAAGGGCTTACTGTGGTCTCCGAGATCTACATTCCGCTCAGCACTATCCGCATCGTCAGAGAGGAGCAGAAGAAGTTTCCGGGATGGGAAACGGAGATGCCTGATTTCGAGGCAATCAGCCGCCAATTTCGGAATGAAGATATCCTGCTGACTCGTACGGACTTTGCGATCTGCCCCTCGGAATCGGTTCGAGACGACCTTGTTCACAACTTCGGCTTTCCCCAAGAACGCACGGCCATTGTACCGTATGGAGCGAACCCGGAGTTTTACAAAGTGAAAAATAATCCGGTGCGGGGTCGCGTGCTTTTTGCAGGCACCGCCGACTTACGCAAAGGCATTCACTACTTTGCCATGGCAGCGGAGAAATTGGTGAGCCGAGGCTTCACCTACGAGTTCCGTGTCGCGGGCGATGTCGAGTCCTCAGTGGCAAGCCAGCCGCCGTGTCGATATTTGACCTTCCTCGGGCGGGTGCCGCGGACTAAAATTGCGGGCGAATACGCCACGGCTGACATCTTTGTGCTGCCATCGCTTGCAGAAGGCGGCCCCGGCGTGCACTACGAAGCACTCGCGTGTGGAATTCCGGTTGTCACAGTGCCGGAATCGAGAGCGATCGTGCGAGACAACATCGAGGGGAGGATCGTTCCGTCGCGGGACGCAGACGCACTCGCTGAGGCTATGGCCGAAATCATCGAAGATCGACAAAAGCGTGAGCGCATGGCAGAGGCCGCGCGGGCGCGTGCTCGAGACTATACCTGGGACCGTTATGCTGATCGGCTCTTAGCAGCTGTACGATCCTTTGAAAAACGATAACCTGGCGTCGAAGTGAGCGTTGCAGCGATCATTACAACCCACAATCGTCGTGATGAAGTTCGCGCTACGATTCGCAAACTGCTGGAGAGCGACCCGCCGCCTGATGAAATTCTCATTTGCGCCGATGGTTGCACTGACGGGACCGCCGAAACACTCCAACGCGAATTTCCCACATGCTCCGTCATAGAGAATCATGACCCGCGTGGCTCCGTCTATTCTCGAGACCGATTGTTGCGGCTTGCCAAGGCGCAGGTTGTCGCCAGTTTTGACGACGACAGTTACCCGCTTGACCGAAATTTCTTTGCTCGATTGTCAGTCCTTTTTCAAGAGCATGATCGTGCCGCCGTGATTTCCTTTCCGGAATTACGAACCGACGGCACGTTTGCCGATCTAACGAAAACACCCGCGTCGCCGGCGCACTTGATTAGCGTGTACGCAAATTGTGCTGCGGCAATGCGCCGCGACATTTACCTGCGGTCGAAGGGCTTCCCGGTTTTCTTTGAGCACATGTACGAAGAGCCGGATTACGCGCTCCAATGTTACGCGCTCAGATATAATGTCTGGTTCGATCCTACGATGACCATCTACCACGCTGTATCTGGGAAGGGCAGAAACATCGTAGGGCGACATCAACTGAACGCGCGGAATGAATTGTGGAGCGTCTTGTTGCGTTGTCCGCTGCCTTACTTGATCCCGGTGGGATTGTTTCGAATTTGGCGGCAGTTTCAATACGTCTGTAGTCAGGGCATTCGCTGGGCCATACAAGAACCAGTGTGGTGGTGGTCGGCAATCCGCGGAATCCCGGCATGTCTGCGTCATCGCTCGCCGATTAAATGGCAAATTTATTATCAGTGGTTAAAGCTGGAGCGGCGGTCGCGGCAGTCATTGCCCCCGGTAGTCTCCCCGGCCAAAACGATCGAATGAAATTTTACGCGCTTTTGCCAGTACGTGACGAGGCGGACATCATCGGCCAGTGCCTGGAGCACGCCTTGACCTGGGCTGACGGCATTTACGTGTTCGACACAGGTAGCGTGGATGACACATGGGAGATCGTTGAGGATTTTGCGTTACGTGATCGGCGGGTCATTCCATTGCTTAAAGAGCCAGTGTATTTCTCTGAAACATGGCTGCGCGGTTACCTGTTCCAGATCGCGCGCCAGCAGATGCGAGAGGGCGATTGGTTCCTGCGCGTCGATGCCGACGAGTTTCATCACATTCCGCCACCGGAGTTCGTGAAGGGCTACATGCGAAATCACGAAACCGCAGCGTATCATCAGTATTACGACTTCCGCCTGACGCAGTCGGAGTTGAACGCGTGGAATCGGGGCGAAGAAACGCTGCAAGATCGCCAACGACCAATCGAAGAACGCCGCCGGTATTACGCGATCAGCACCTACAGTGAGCCACGGCTTTGTCGTTACCGCAGCACGATGCAATGGCCCGAAACGGTCTCCTTCCCATTCAACGCCGGCTACGTCGCGCGGGAACGGCTGCCCATTCGACATTATCCACATCGGGACCCAGTTCAGCTGGAGCGCCGTTGCCTGCTGCGCGCGATCATGATGAGCGACCCAGAGAACCGCGCCAACTGGTCACGGCCGGAACTGCATCACTGGGCTGAGCGGGAATGGAAAAAATTTGTCACGCCAGATAATTTGCCCGGGTTGAAGCATTGGAACCTTGGAACAGATTTACAATTGGTTCATCAAACAAATCATCTCCAACCGCCGTACATTCGAATCGCGCAGCGGCTCGTCCATACCTATCTGCTTCAATTCCTCGACCACTTTCGCCCGTGTTTTTCCGAATCTGCTCGTCCACAAAAAATTCGGTCTGATGTCATTGCCGAGCTTGAACAAGAGCTCGCGCTCAAGCTGAGCTGGCGCAATCAGCTCAGCGCTGATTGTCGAATGCCCGAGGAAAAATGATCGACGAGCAATTAGTCAGCCAGTTGAAGTTTCCGGTCATCATTGCCAGCCATATGCGATCCGGCACTCATCTGACAATTGATCTGATCCGAAGACAATTCGCAGGGTTCGGCGGCTGGAAACTGCCCTGTGAGCCGAATGATACAGTTTATCTTCCAGTGGATTCATTGCGTACTTCGTCGCGCCGAACCTGGAGCGACAGTAGAATAAAGAAAGTTTTGCTAAGATCAGAGCACATGGTGGGAAAGCTGCATTGGACCAGCCCCGATTTTATGGAGGTGATCGAAAATCAACCGGCCGTTGGAAAATGGTTACGAAATTCCGCCAAGATTATCTATGTGCTCAGGAATCCTTTAGCCGTGGTGCAATCATTGTGGAATTGGGAGATTGCCGAAAAGCAAGCTGACGAATCAACAGTTCCTTGCAGCGAGTGGCTGCGCGAGCGTTTTAGAAGCTGGGCCAAGCATGTCGATCTTTGGACATCGCGCGCCGATCCCTTGATCCTGAAGTACGAAAATATCGTCGCTAACCCTGCTGGCGTAATTTCGACGCTAGAGCGATCCTTAGGCGCTGGAGCACGGCAGCGGGAACCATTGCTGCCGCCAAAACTCAGAGGGCTGTGGCAATCGCGATTGAATCGAATCTTCTCGGTAAGGCCGACATCAACCGAAATCCTGACGACGGGCGCGCCGACCCGGATCATATGGGACGAAGCAAAGCTGAAGATAGCTCGCGACCAGTGTGGGGAGCAGCTTGCCAGGCTTGGATATGAGATATAAATGCAGGGGCGCGTATGGCTGCTCGCCCATAGTTCAGCCTCTCTTCCAGTGCAGTCTTTCGGCGGCAGTTATCCCGAAACGACCCGGGCGCCTGCCGGGGAACTAAGCTAGCGATCCGCATGCATTCTCTTTTGAACCCGCTTAAGCGCAGTTTGCGCCGTCGGTTACCCTGGCGGCTATTTAGGTCGATTCAGCGTATTCGAGCTATCCGTCGGAAGCCGCCACAGCGGCTTACTGAGTTGAAAAGGCGCCATACCGAATTGCAAAAAGGAGCTGCGCTGGACGAAATCATACTTCGTCCTGGAATTAAGCTCCCGCATCCGCCCCGAGAGTTGTGAACCTTTTGAGTGGTTTTGCTGGCGCTCACCTCAGATGGCCGATGAACTCGATCTCTTTCTGGCGAAAAGCCCGGGTGCGCGGTCGTTCCTCGACATCGGCGCGAGTCACGGCGTTTTTTCTTTGGCTTTTTTGGCAAAAAACCCGGCTAGCCGTGTCATCAGCATCGATCCTTCGCCTATTTCGCACGCGATTCGTATTGCAAACGCGCGGCTAAACGGATTTGAGCAACTGGTCTGCGAACAAGTCGCGTGCGGGAGCAAAGCCGGTACAGATTCTGATGCATTTCAATTGGCATCATCTGGAGGTTGCGCCGGACATCGCGACCGATACACCGGTCGAAGTAAAGACGGAAACGGTGGATTCAATTTGCCATCGCCTGAATGCAGTTCCTGACGTCGTGAAAATTGATGTGGAAGGATATGAAAAACACGTGCTGGAAGGTGCACCGGAAACATTGAGAGCAGCCAAACTGCTTTTTCTCGAGATTCATCCTGATCCACTGTTCAAGCTGCGAATTCCACAACGTGACATTTATCGCATTTTAATTGCCCAGAATTGGACGGTCAAAGGGTTGGCGGGCCAGCTCATCGAAGGGCGCGACTTTGAAAAACGATTTCACACGTTCTGGGTTTTTTGTGAACGCAAATGATCGCGAACTTGATTCGCAAAATTGTGCCGAAGTGGTTTCGACCCTCAGTGTACCTTGAGCGATTAGTGCAATTGCGAACAGATCAGACCGTCCAGGGTGGACCGTTCTGTGGAATGAAGTATTTGCGCGGGAGCCGTGGCCACGCACACCTTCCGAACCTGCTTGGCACCTACGAGCGCGAATTGCATCCATACGTTGAGAAGGCGTGCGCGCTCGAACTGACGTTGATCGTCGTGATCGGAGCAGCAGAAGGGTACTATGCTGTCGGAATGGCGTTGCGGAATCCAAACACGCGGGTAATTGCGTTCGAAATGGATTCTGAGCGGCGGCAATCACTCGATAAAATGGCGACGCTGAATGGTGTTCAACCCAGGATCGATATACGCGGAAAGTGCGAGGTGGCCGATCTCGCCAATTCGTTATCTGATGCGCGACACGCACTAGTCATTTGCGATGTCGAGGGTTACGAGGCTGCCCTTCTCGATCCAACGATTGTGCCGCAGTTGCTACACGCGTTCTTGTTGGTCGAGCTGCACGAATTTGTCGAACGAGGTATCGCCGAAAAAATTGCCGCGCGTTTCCAACGATCGCATGGTATCACGCGGATTTGGCAGGAAGAGCGCACGAGCGCGGATTTTCCCTTCAGAACATTTTACACGCGCTTGCTACCGAACAAATATCTGCGCTGGACGGTGAATGAGGCGCGGCCTGAGCGAATGTCCTGGTTCTGGATGGGACCGCGTTAGTCGATGCAGCCATTAAAGATTTTCTTCTGTTGCAGCGGCGTCGGGATTATCGACCGCGGCATCGAGACATTCTTTCGACAGGCGTTTGATGCATTATCACGGACCGAACGACTGGATGTTACGCTCTACAAGGGAGCAGGGGAGGAAAAACTGGATGAACACGTTCTCTGGAATTTACGACGGACTGGTGTCGTAACGTGTTTACTCGGGAAGCTGGTTCGACGGGATAGCTATACGGTCGAACAGCTCTCAACGTTTCCCGCGATGGTGCAGGAGATTCGCAAGCACAAGCCCGATATAATTTTCTACAGTGATTCGAATCTTGGCTTTCAGCTTTTTCGCTGGCGCAAGCAGATCGGGGTACCGTTCCGACTTCTCTTCTCGAACGGCGGGCCGTGTCATCCGCCCTTCGATCGCACGGATTATGTTCATCAGGTTGCCCCATTCCATTATGACGAGGCTATCGCGGCGGGGGAAGCACCGGCACGACATCGTGTGGTCCCATACGGAATCAATGTGCCGGAGAGCGAGCCCGACCGACGCGACGAGACAAAAGGCACGCTGCGGCACAAACTGAATCTCCCGAGTGATCGACCAACTATTCTAACCGTTGGCTGGATTTCAGCGAAACAGAAGCGAATGGATTACGTGGTTAGAGAAGTCGCTTCGCTGGTCGCGGAAGTCAGAAGACAGAGGTCCGAGGTCAGAACCGAGTCAGCTCCTTATCTGGTCATGTTGGGAACGATGGATGAGGGGAGTCGCGCAATTGTCGATCTTGCTCGCGAGAAACTCGGCGACGAAAATTTCACCGCGCGTTCAGTGCCGCACGAGCAAGTTGCCGATTACTATCGGGCAGCTGATTTGTTCGTTCTCGCGTCGTTGCGAGAAGGATTTGGCCGCGTCTTTCTGGAGGCGCTCATTCATGGTCTGCTCGTGATCGCGCATGATCACCCGGTGATGCGGTTCGTGCTGGGGAGCGAAGGAACTGTCGCGGATCTGTCACAGCCGGGAGCATTGGCAGCGCTGCTGTTGAATCAATTAAACGAACATGATACCCCGGCGGACGCGGAACGGCGCCGAGATTACGTGCGCCAACGCTTTAGCTGGCCCGTGCTCGCGCCGAAGTACCGCAACATGTTTTTTGACTGTTTTGAAAAAGTGAATCCGTTTTAAGCTGACTTCCGCTTCTGCTTCCGAATCTCCTTTAAAATTTCTTCGGATGTTTGTTTACTTCGTATTACTTGCCGGAACGTGTGCGGTCTTGATCGCGGCCACTATCTTTCGTCCGCGCTTGATTTACGGATACCCATACTTCATGGCGGCGACGTTCGCCGCATTCATTCTGCCGCAAGCCTATACCATTTATCGACATCATTGGGGTGGCGCTTATGGTGAAACAACACTGTTAATGTGCTTTTTGTGCCTTGCGTGCTGCTGGCTCGGTTATCTGCGCCAGCCGCATCCCGGCCTTCTCAAAAAAATTAATTTCACGGTTGATCCTGCGCGTTTCTTAGTCGGGGGCATTCTTCTTGTGCTGATCGGCTCTTACTTCACTTACAAGCTCGGCAGGCTGGAGGGAGATGAACTCACGAGTACGATTGCCACAGGCCAGTTAACTGGCATCGGAACGATCTATCTCTTCTTTGGCGGCTTGGTTTATCCCGGGTTCGCAGTCTGTTTCTATTGTGCGCTGAGAGAGCGCTGGTTTCTCGCATGGTTGGCGGCAATCGCATCGGCAATCATCCCGGTCCAAGCCGCTCTTTTTTACTGCGGCGTGAACCCACCGTTCTTTTCATCATGTCGATCGGACTGAGTATTTTTTTTATCAAAGGAAAAAAAGCCCCGCGTTGGGTGATTGTCACCGCAGTCGTGGCTGCGACCATCGGTATTCCAGCCACATCCGATAACCGACAGTTGGCGCAGGAAGATCCGCTTCAAGCACTACAGGAGATCGACTTTGCAGCGCAGTTTCAGGAATCGCTCGAGCTCGAAGCCAGGAGTGAGCTAAAGAATGCGACAGCAGTAATAGCCGCGACTCAGTGGAGTGGCGACTACCAGCTTGGCGCCGGATACTGGAATGAACTGGTCTTTCGCTTTGTCCCGGCGCAATTTCTCGGAAGGGAATTCAAAGATTCGCTGATGATCGGCGGTGAACGCCGCGACATGAGCGATTTCGTGGAAGACCAGCTTGGAGCCGGCCTGCCCGTCGGGCTAACCGTTACAGGAATCGGCGATTCCTTCAACGAATTCGGATATTTCGGCTGTCTGTTCTTCGCCGCGCTCGCGTATCTTTTTAAAACATTGTGGGCAGCGGCCAATCGAGCGACAGGCACTGTCGCTCAGATTCTGTATATCCAGCTAACCACCTCCGCCATGCGCGCAGCGACTCACCAGACGGCAACATTCATCCCAAGCCTGATCTACAGTCTTATTTTCATCGGGGCGATCGCGTTTTTCGCAAGGGAACGCAGGCCAGGATCCATGTTCGTGCCGGAGCCACGCGCGGCGGAAGTGCTCTCGAAGTGAGAGTCGCTGTTATTTTTCACCACTTCGGCCCGTATCATTTCGCGCGGTTGCTGGCTGCAGCGCGCCATGTTCAACTTACGGCGATTGAAGTCGCCGGCCAGACGGACGAGAACGCGTGGTCGCAACTGCCACAATCGACCGATTACAGGCGGGTGACCTTATTCCCCACCGGAGACTCGCGAGTGATGCCATCCGCAACTGTATCCCATGCGGTCGGTCGTATTCTCGATGATATCAAACCCGATGCGCTTGCGATTCCTGGCTGGTCGGACAATGCCGCCCTCGCGGCACTTCGCTGGTGCGCTCAAGCGCGAGTGCCGGCGATACTGATGTCGGAGAGCACGCGGCATGATGAGCCGCGCGTAATCTGGCGGGAATGGATCAAGCGGCGAATTGTCGATCTTTACTCAACCGCGCTAGTCGGCGGTCAGCGACATATTGATTACCTCGTCAATCTTGGCATGCCTCGGGAACGGATCTTCACCGGATACGATGTGGTCGATAGTGCTTATTTCGCCGAGAAGGCGAGAGAGGCCAGAAGTCAGAGAGCAAACCTCAGAAGTCAGTTTCGTTTACCGGAAAATTACTTCCTGGCCTCGGCGCGATTTATTCCCAAAAAGAATCTGCTTACGCTCATTCGTGCTTACGGACGATATTACCAGGGCGCACGCTCGTCACCTTGGGACATGGTCCTTCTTGGCGATGGCCCGCTTAAACCCGACATTTGTCGTCTGATCTCTGAGCTCCAGTTGGAGAGCCGCGTCCACCTTCCCGGTTTCAAGCAATACGATGAATTGCCAGTTTATTATGCGCTCGCGAATGCATTTGTTCATGCCAGCACGAGCGAACAATGGGGGCTCGTCGTCAACGAGGCGCTTGCGTCGGGGTTGCCGGTGATCGTGTCGAATCGTTGCGGGTGCGTGCCTGAGTTGGTGCAGGACAACGGGTTTACCTTTGACCCGTCGAACCAGGACGATCTGACCCAAAGAATGTTCGAGATAGCATTGCTTCCGGAAGACGAGTGGGCGCGGCTCGCCACGGCGAGCGAGCGGATCGCCTCGAACTTCGGACCTGAGCGATTCGGCGATGGGCTGGCTCGCGCCGCGAAACTCGCACTCGACCTTCCGCGAAACTCGCCGGGCGTTTTCGACCGCATGTTGCTGGCGGCTGTGATGCGACGCTCCGCATGAAAATCGCATTTCTACACGACTCGATCTCGCGAAGGAGCGGCGGGTTATTGGAGAGCGCCCGCGGCTTGGCACGTGCAATCGCGGAAGACGATGAAGTCACTGTTTTCGGTGTAGCCGATGAATTTACCGATGTCGATCTTGCGAGTTGGTTGCCGTTGCAGCCCAAGATTTTTCCGCGCGTCGGTCCGCACAGTTTGGGCTACGCGCCCGGTTACTTACAGGCGTTGGCCGCAGCGGAACCGGACATCGCACACGTGCACGGTTTGTGGACGTATCATTCGCTCGTCGCGTATCGCTGGTATCGCCGAACAAAACGGCCTCTAGTTTATACCGTCCATGGGATGTTGGACGCTTGGGCCGTGCGAAATTCGGCGTGGAAAAAGCGGCTGGTCGGCGCCCTTTGGGAGAACGCTGCCCATCGCAGCGCTGCGTGCATTCACGTCCTTTCCGAGGCCGAATATCGGAGCGTCCGCGAGTACGGCTTACGCAATCCCGTGTGCATCATTCCAAATGGAATCAATCTGCCAGAAGAAAAAACAAAGGAGAAAGTAGAAACGCGAATGCTGCTTTATCTCGGGCGGTTGCATCCGAAGAAGAATCTGGCGGCGCTCATTCGAGCTTTTGCTCAAAATCGGAAATCGGAAATCGGAAATCGAGATTCACGAAAGTGGGTTTTGGCGATCGCCGGATGGGACCAGGGCGGATACCGAATGGAATTGGAAAGGCTAAAGGACGAAGTAGAAATTGGAGATTCGGTCGTTTTTATGGGTCCGAAATTTGGAGCGGAGAAAGACGAGGTTTACCGCGCGTGCGATGCGTTTGTGTTACCATCGTTGAGTGAGGGTTTGCCAATGTCGATCCTGGAAGCGTGGGCATATGCCAAACCAGTGCTCATGACACCGGAGTGCAATCTACCGGAGGGGTTTGAGGCGAATGCAGCAATTCGAATCGGCACGAGCGCCGAATCGATCAGCGTAGGATTGCAGCGATTGTTCCAAATGGACGATTTACGACTGCGCGAGAAGGGCGAACGCGGGTTCGCACTTGTTCGAGATCGATTTTCGTGGCCGGACATCGGTCAACAAATGCGCGCCGTCTATCAATGGGTGATCGGCGGCGGCCCGTCGCCGGCAACTGTGCGATTCGACTGAGATGCTCGACGTCGAACAAAACCGCAAAGCGCGCAAGTATTCGCCAGGTGAGATGATGGGCCGTTTGTTGTGGTCTTGGGCTACGCCGCTTTTTCGCCTTAGTCCACGCCGTTGCTTTGGCTGGCGTCGCTTTCTTCTGCGTCTTTTTGGCGCGAGAATTGGACGCGAAGCGCATGTTTACGCATCTGCCAAGATTTATCTGCCATGGAATTTGAAGCTTGGTGAACAAAGCGCCATTGGAGAATACAGTTTTATCTACAATCTCGGCCCCGTGCAGATTGGAGATCGCGCGACCATCTCCCATCGCGCGCATCTTTGTGCCGGGACTCACGATCATACCGCGCCTGAGTTTCCGCTGGTTCGGGCGACGATCGATATCGGTTCTGAAGCGTGGATTTGTGCAGATGCCTTCATTGGCCCGGGAGTAACAGTCGGAGAAGGAGCAATCGTCGGTGCGCGCGCAGTGGCGATGAAAGATGTCGATCCATGGACGATTGTTGCCGGGAATCCGGCACGCGTCATAGAAACTCGATCGCGTCCGAAGTAAGATTTTTCGCGATCACGAACCAGTGGCCAACTCCGTTCAGCTCATGAAAGCACCATTGTCTGTCTTGGTCCCTGTTAAAAACGAAGCCGAAAATCTAGGCGCGTGCCTGGCCAGCATCTCTTTTGCTGATGAAATTGTAGTGGTGGATTCGGGAAGCACGGATGCGACTACTGAAATTGCATCCGGTTTCGGCGCCCAAGTCGTGCAATTTCACTGGAACGGCAAATTCCCGCGCAAGAAGAACTGGGCCCTGGAAAATATTCCATGGCGAAACGAATGGGTGCTTATCATCGATGCGGACGAGCGTATCACCACCGAATTGCAACAGCAGATCGAGAAGGCCATTGCATCGGCGGAACTGGACGGATGGTACCTGAATCGGCGTTTTTGGTTTTTAGGTGGGTGGATCAATCACTGCGGATATTTTCCGAGCTGGAATCTTAGATTATTTCGACATCAAAAAGGCAGGTACGAAAGGATTGACGCCGACGCAGGGTCTGGCGACAACGAGGTGCACGAGCATGTATTGCTTAATGGAAGGGCAGGGTATCTGCATTCACCGATGGAGCACTACGCGTTTCCCAGCGTCGCAATTTTCATTGAGAAGCATAATCGCTATTCGAACTGGGAAGCAGCGGTTCGGGATAAGGTGCTACGACGCGGTGGGTCGGAACAATTACGAGCGAAGTTGTTCGGCTCGCAGCTGGAGCGGAAGCGCTGGTTGAAATCATGCGCCCTTCGTATGCCCTTCCGCTCTACACTCCGGTTCATCTATCATTACATCTTTCGGCAAGGGTTTCGTGATGGCTATCGTGGATGGGTTTTGTGCCGATTACTGGCGTGGTACGAGTTCGTCAGTGATGTGAAGGCTCGTGAAAGATGCACCGGGAGGGGCAGCGATTACAAGTCAGAGGACCGAGCCAGAGGGCGGAGCGGCGAGGCTCTTGATTGAAAAAGAAGGGAACTGAAGCAAGACGTTGAAACTTGGTTTGCTCATCCAGTGCTCGGGTCGTCGCGAGGCAATGGGACAACGCGGGCTGTCGTTAGTCCAGAAGCAATTCAGTTGGTCCGTGGTGGCCCGCCAAATGCATGACGTTTATAATTGGGTCATTGGCGCCGGGCCGCGGCCGGGAACGGTGGTAACCCAATGAGTTCGCAGCCGCAGGAAATCTATGGATGGCGCGATGCCGGCGCTTCGCACATGCATCGGCGCTTCATGCCGCACGTGATGACGCTATGCGGACCGTTGAGCCCGAAAACGCGCATCCTCGACGTCGGTTGCGGCAACGGTTATACAGCCGGAATATTTTTGGGGAAAGGCTGTGACGTTGTCGGCATCGATGCCAGCGCGGATGGCATCGCAATCGCCCGCCAAACATATCCGCAGGCCCGGTTTGAATCTCTGGCTGCGGACGAACAGATTCTGGAAAACCTGGGCTGCGATCCCTTCGACATCGTCATTAGCACTGAGGTGATCGAGCATCTCTATGATCCACATGCTTTTGCGCGTGGGTGTTATCGCGCACTCCGACCCGGCGGACGATTTATCTGCTCCACACCGTATCACGGGTATTTAAAAAACTTGCTCATTGCCCTGTTAAATCGATGGGACCAACATTTGAATCCACTGTGGCGCGGGGGTCACATTGGGCTTGCATTGATTTTTCGGACAGTTAGGTAGGGATCAATTCCTATAGTCTATTTTTGTTAGTTTTGTTTTTGATTTCGAAATTAATCGGACTGGTGTAGGCAAGGCTGGAGTGCAGTCTGATGCGGTTGTAGAAGGTTTCAATGTAGCCGAAGACGGCGGTGCGAGCCTGTGCGCGAGTAGCGAAGCGCTGGTCGTAGACCAGTTCGTATTTGAGGCTGCTCCAGAAGGATTCGATGAAAGCATTGTCGTAGCAGTTATCGGCGCGACTCATGGAAGCAATGAGTTGGTGCTGCGAGAGGACCTGCCGGTAAGCGGCGCTGGCAAACTGGCTGCCGCGATCGGAGTGAAGGATGAGGGAGCGGGCGGGACGACGTTGATTTAAGGCCATGCGCAGAGCGCTGATGGCCAGTGGCGCATCCAGGATGGGGCTCATGGCCCAACCCACCACCCGCCGGCTAAAGAGGTCCAGCACTGCGACCAGGTAAAGCCAACCTTCAGCGGTCAAGATGCCAGTGGCATCAGTGGCCCAGACCTGATCGCGCGCTTGTACCTTGAGATGGCGCAGACGGTGCGGTGCGATGGGGCCACCGTGAGCGCTATCGGTGGTTTTGACCCGATACTTGGAACGCTGCCGAGCGAAAAGTCTTTGTGCGCGCATCAGCCGAGCAATGCGATTGCGTCTTCCTGGACAGCCCAGAGCATGCGCTAGCCGTGGACTGCCGTAGGTGTGGCGACTGCGGACAAACTCCTGCCGGATCTGCTCGACCAGGCGAGCGTTATCTAACTGGCGCGCTCCTGGATGATGGTGCCGCTGCTTCCAATCATAGAAGCCGCTGCGCGAAACGAGCAAAGCTTCGCACAAGCGGGCGATCTTATATTGCCCACTCATACCTTCGACTTGGACGTAGCGCTCGGCGGCGCTTCGGAGAGGATGCCCAGAGACTTTTTTAAAATGTCCCTCTGCTCAAGAAGCCTGGCGTTTTCGGCCCGTAAGAATTGGTTCTCCCGCTCCAGTTCTTCCATGCTGCGCCTTGGCTTGGCTGCTGCGCTCGGGCCGCTCTGAGGCAAGCGCTCCAAGCGTGCCCAGCGATAAAGCAACGGAGGACGAATCCCCAGCTCGGCCGCCACTTTGGCCGCACTGCGACCACTGGCGCGCCAAAGCTCCAGCGCCTGCTGCTTATACTCTTCGGTGTAGTTTGCCCGGTTGCGAACCGGTTTACTTAACTGCGTCTTCATGTGGACTCTCCTTCGGGTTTTGACCCTAAGCCCACCGTCCGTCAAATCAGGGCAAGCCTACATCAAACTCTGGAGCCGCAAAACGCTGTCGCGTCTCCTGACCGAAACAGGTTTCGTCAACTTGCAGTTCCGAGGCGCAGGGCGAGTGCCGTATCTTTGGATGACAATGTTGATGGCTGGCGACCGGTCGGAATGATCGACTTCGAAGATCGACATCACGTCGTTGATTGCGTTGTCAAAAGATGGATGATAACCTCGATGCGTGAGTATCGGCGCTATGATTGAGCAGACCCCCGGCGTTTGCGGCGGCCATCCATGCCTGGCAGGCACACGCGTTCCGGTTCATCGGGTTGCCCGCTACTATCGACGTGGGTATTCGCCCGAAGAGATAATCGGCCTTCTGAATTCTCTCTCATTGCCGCAAGTGTATGCAGCGCTGACCCATGCATTGGCTAATCCCGATGAAATTGATGCGGCATTGCGTCAAGAGGATGCTACGGCTGAAAGACTCTCTCCCGAACCACATCCAGTGTGAGTCTGCCAGAACTCTACCTGGACGAGGATGTTCAATCGGACGCCCTAATCCGCGCGCTGCGTTCTCGTGGCGTGATCCTGCTGACGACATCGGAAGCGGCCATGGCTCGGCAAACCGATGAACAACAACTGCGATTTGCAGCGGAGGCAAATCGCGTCCTGATAACGAGCAACATCGCGGAATTCGCCTGGATTCACACGGAATGGCTGAGAGCTGGTAAGAGTCATAGCGGAATTATTCTCGTCCCGCAGCAGAAGTGGGGACCGGGCGAGCTCGCCCGGCGAATCATTCGGATTCTGTCGGAATCGCCGGCTGCGAATCTACGCGATCGGATGGAATTTGTGAGCGGCTCGTGATTGAGAATAATCGAGTGTGTTGTTCATGCTAGATCAGGTCACAGGTTCGGTCCTTACCTACAACGAAGCGCTGAACATTGGACGCACTTTGGCCGCGCTGTCGTGGGCGAAGGAGATCGTTATCATCGACAGCGGGAGCACCGACGGGACACTCGAGATTGCTCGCGGGGCACATGCAAACGTGCGAATCGTGACGCGCGCTTTCGATTCTTTTGCCGCCCAATGTAATTTCGGGCTGAAGCGAGATCGCGACCGAATGGGTGTTGTCGATGGACGCCGATTACGTGCTTACGCCGGAATTGGTCGAGGAACTTCGCGTTCTCGATCCGCCGTCGGCTGTCGCCGGCTATTCCGTGGAGTTCCGCTACTGTATTTTTGGTCATCCGCTGCGGAGCACGGTCTATCCACCCCGAACCGTTCTTTATCGGCGTCGCCTGGCTCATTATCGCGATGAAGGCCACGGTCATCGCGTCGTTGTCGGTGGTACGATTGAAAAGTTGACCGGCAAGATCGACCATGACGATCGCAAGCCGTTTAACTACTGGCTACGGGCGCAAGACGGCTACGCCAAGGATCGAAGCAAAGCATTTGCTTTCGACGCCGTTGAAGGAACTCAACTTCCAGGACCGATTGCGCCGAAGAATTTTCCCGGCTGCGCCGGCCATGTTTTTCTATCTCCTCCTTGCTCGAGGTCTGATTTTTGATGGTTGGCCAGGCTGGTTTTACGTGGCCCAACGCACAATCGCCGAGTTCCTGTTGTCGAGCCGTTTGTTGATCGAGAAAGAGAGTATCGAAAGAAAAGATTGAGGGCAATGTTTGCTGTCGCGCAATGCCGGAACTCGGATGCAGGCCATGCCTACTAAATGGTGCTGACAAACTTCAGCAAGTATCGTAAAATCGCGCCCGCACGACACAATCGAGCGTGGCATCATGTTGACCCAGCAATCGGGAACCGAAATCGGATTAGACCCCGGAGTTGATCGCCCTTCGGGCGAACAACGACCCTGGCCGGCGCCGGTTGAATCCAGGCGCCATCGGCCCTGGCACATCCTGTCCAAAATTCGGAGGCACGACTGGGCGACTGCGATGCTCTATTTTGTCTGCGATATTCTTTGTTGGGTCGTGATCTATGGCACGGTGGGCCATCTGCGGCGCGATGCGTTCTTTGTCGATCCTTTTGAGTTTGTCCTGGTGGATTGCGTGGTGGTCGCGGTGATTGTGCAGGCGCTCTACATCATCGGCGGTTACAACCGTAATACGGAAATGCTCGGCCTCACTTACACGACCGAGCATGTTCTCGCCATCGCAGGCGCGGCTGCGATCAGCGCGCTTTTGCTTTATTCCGCGGCGGCGTTCGATGCGTCGATGAAACCGAGCCGTGGCGTGTTGTTGGTGAGTTTCGTCGTGTTTCTCCCAGTCTCGCTTTTTTACCGGCGATTTCTTCGTCATTGGCTTGCCGCTTCAACGGCACAGCGGGCATTTCTCGTGATCGGGAGTGGAGAGCGGGCGGCGCGATTTTACGAAGCTTACAAAAGGTCGGTGAACCAGCAGCAACTGGACTTTGTGGATGATAATCCGGCGCGCGCTGGATCGACAATCGCCGGGGAAGGCTCGCCCATTATCCAGAGCGGTATCGGCGAAAAACTCGCACAGCTCGATCGGCATTATAGCGGCGTGATCCTGGCCGAGAGGATGGATCGGCTCGAACCGAAATTGATCGAGCGTCTGGTCCGGACGCAATTCCAGCGCGCCCGGGTTTACACTTTGGAATCGTTTCACGAAACCCATTGGCGTCATGTGCCCATGGACACAATCGATCCCTTCTGGCCGTTGCAGATCGGATTTCAGCTCGCCCGGATTTCGCCGTATCATTACTTGAAACGACTTTTCGACCTGATTTGCTCTGCCACCCTGCTCTTGATTTTTGCCCCACTGTTCGGATTGATCGCGCTGCTGATCTGGCTGGAGAGCGGGCGCCCGGCGATTTTTTGGCAGGTGCGTATCGGACGGGAAGGGCATTCTTTCATCGCTTACAAGTTCCGCACGATGTTTGTGCGCGAGCCGGGCGCGGAAACAGACGACGACATTTATACGCGGGAGAACGATCCGCGGGTCACGCGCGTGGGGCGCTGGCTGCGCCGGCTGCGTCTTGATGAATTGCCGCAACTATGGAACGTGTTTCGCGGCGATATGAGCTTGATCGGGCCGCGCGCGGAATGGATCAAGTGCGCCGAGCGGTACGAGAAGAAAATCCCGCTTTATCATTTTCGCCACCTGGTGAAACCCGGCATCACCGGCTGGGCCCAGGTAAATTATCCCTACGGCGAAAACGAACAGGACGCGCTCGAAAAACTTCAATACGATCTCTATTACATCAGGCACTATTCGCTAAAGCTCGACGCCATGATCCTGTTGAAGACGGTGTATACGATGCTCTTTGGGCGAGGCCAGTAGCCCCGTGGGGAGCTCGGAGCAGGGGGGCAGAGAGCAGAGAGGGCGGGGAGCGGGGAAGCAAAGGGCAGGGAGCAGAGAGCAGACGGCAGGGAGCTCGGAGCAGGGTGCGGGGGGGCAGGGGGAAAGGACTAGCGGAGCGAGACTGGAGTTAGTATCTCTGGGCGTCTATGAAAGAGAAGCAGTTTCGTTTTCAGGACTTAGAGGTGTGGAAGCACGCGGCAACACTTAGCGCCGAGGTTTTTCGGTTGGCGGATCAACTTGAGCGCAGGCGTCTTTTTCGTTTTGCCGAGCAGCTGCGCGCGGCGACTCTAAGCATCACGAATAACATCGCAGAAGGTTCCGGGAGCGTTTCAAAGGCCGACCTTGCGAACTTTCTGAACATGGCGCGGCGCTCGACATTTGAAGTAGCCAACATCCTGTTTCTGCTGGGCAGAAACGCCTACCTGCAACGGGTTGATGAAGCCAAGATCGTATCGGGTCTGGAGCAAGAGAGCCGGATGCTGCTTGGATTCATCCGAATGTTAATTCGGTAACGGCTGGAATAGCTTCCTACCCCGTGCTCCCCGCTCCCCGCTTCTCTGCCCTGCGCCCTTAATTGCGCAGGACGTATCCGCCGGATACGAGCCTTCGCCGACGCCGTATCCGTGCGAGGCGTAGTAGTAGTAATAGCCGGTCCCGCGGCGCTTGGGCAGACGATTGAGAACAACGCCGGCGGGTCGTTTGCCCGCCCCGGCGAGAAGAGCCAGGGCTCGTTGTACGGCATTGCGGGCCGTTTTAGCGGCGCGCACAACCATGCAAACAGTTTGCACATGCGGCGCCATCAGGAGGGTGTCACTCACGGCCAACAGCGGGGCGCTGTCGATCACCACTCGATCGAATGATTTTGCCGCTTCAACCATCAGTTCGCGGAACGAATTGCCGCTGAGCAATTCGGCGGGATTGGGGGCGCGGCGGCCGCCAACCAATATATATAACTCGCCGCCTGTCGAAGTGACGGTACGCTCGCCGGCAGGCCTGCTCCCAAAAACATCCACGTCACGCGCGGCGACCGGGCGGACCGTTTTTTCGAGTGTGATTTCGCCTATCAAGTAATCAACAAGACCTGCTACATTTATATCCGGCTCCGTCGCGCCGTTGTCGCTGTGAGAAGCTCGAATAAAAATCTTGTGAAGACCCGGCCGGCGCAGATCCCCGTCGATCAAAAGAACGCGATAACCCTGTTGGGTAAGCGCCAGGGCGTAATTGGCACTCGTAAAACTCTTCCCCTCCGTGGGCAGCGCGCTGGTAAACAAGGAAATCTTGCGTTCGGCTTCGGGCCCGAGAAGCGATAATGCTGCTCGCAGATTGCGGAAAGCTTCCGCGGCGGGGCCTTCGGGCGCTTCCGCCATCAGGCGGTAACTTGCGCTACCCGCGGGCGGGGCGGATTCGTCCGCAGGCCGAGCAGAGGCTTGGTCGCGTTTTACTTCAGGAATGGCGGCCAATACCGGAAGACCGAGCGCACTCTCGGCTTGATCGACTGTCTTTATGGAGCGATCCAGCGCATTCAACCCGAAAATGATTCCGAGACCGGCAGCAAGACCGCCCAGCAGACCAAGCGCGACGGATTTCTGTGCGCTGGGACTGACCGGCGTTCGTGGGACTGGCGAGTGTTCAACGACACTGACGGCAGTTGTTTTTAGCCCTTTGCTCAAGTCGGCCTGCTTGATCTGCCGAAGAACACTCTCGTAAAGGGCGCGATCGGTTTCGGCCTGGCGCGCGAGCTCTTGATAGCCAATGGCGGCTTTGTTGAGGGCGAGGGCCGCCTTCTCCTGCTCGTGGGTGGCAAGGTCCAGATTCTTTTCCGTGAGTCGCGCTTGATCGACAGCATTGTGCAAGACGGAAGGTTGTTCGAGCACGGCGCGGCGCAATGCGTTTTGAGTTTCGGCAAGGGCGGCCTGCGCGGCGATCATTTTGGGATGTTTTTCCTTATAACGTTGCGCCAGCGTAGCCAGGTTTGATTCGATCTGGCTCAGTTCGTGACGGTGTTCGGCCACGACCGGCGCATTCGCGATGCTGGGAATTGCCAGAAGCGCGGTCAAGTCGTCGCCGGCGTCTTCTACCTGGCGAAGTTCCCCTTCGAGATGGAGGCGATCGGTCTTGGCGCCCATCAGTTTTGCACTCAGCTCCTGAAGTTTGTCCTCAACCAGCCCGCCCCGAGTTCCGCCTCCTCCGGCGCCTGTTTGCGTGCCGGTCGCAGCGGCGCCTCCGCCCAGCTGGAGCGCATCCGGTGTCCTCTCTTTGTAATCGGCCACGGCTGCTTCGCTTTTTTGCAAATTCGCTTTCAGTCGTTCCTCTTCTTCCAGCAAAAAGCGCAACGTGTCCTGGGTGAAGGAAGCGCGGCGCTCGATGGAATTACGGATGTATTCGCGGCCAATGGCTTCTGCGAGCCGGTTAGCCATAACTGGATCGGGGTTTGTCACGTAGAGATCGATGAGGCGTGTGCCGCGGCGGATCACTGGCTTAACCATCGTGGAAAGGGCGCCAGCCAATGCTTCTTCGGTAGGCGTAAAGGCGGACTCCTGTTCCAGCGTTGAGGGAGCGCTTCGCTTTGGCGTCACTGAAGGCGATGCCTTGGAGGCGCTTGGGGCGGTTTTCCCCAAGCCTAACAAGGCACGGCCATCGTCGTCGGCCAGGCCTTCAGCGCGGATGACGCGAGCCATCAGAGTGCGATTGGTGAAATTCTGCTCGATGGTGCGCAGCGCTTCCTGGCTGGCCAGAAACATCGAGCGCACCCGGCTGGTTGAATCCTCGTTGGTCATCATGGTCGGTTCGGCAAACTCGACCTCCATGACGACGTGCCCCTGATACAGCTTCGGGGTGCGCGCCAGATAAGCGAGAGCCAGGGCCAGCCCTGCGACTGTGCACACCGCCAGAATCCAAATTCGCTCCGTTAAGGTGTGCCAAAGATGCCGAAAATCGATGCCACGGCCTGCCTCCAGCCGCTGTTCGGCAACAGGCGGTTCTTGCCGCGGGGCCGGCGATGCGGCTTTAAAATGCGGAGCCGTTGCAGATGTCTCAGGACGCGAAGTCTGTGGTGCCGTAGTCATCCCTTGGTAAACAATCAGAAGAGGCTCTCGCCCACTGTTATGGTATCACCTGGTTCGACAAGAAAATTGCCTTCCTTCCCGCCGCGGCGGGCCAGTCTCTTGGCATCGACACGCATAACCTGGTTGCTCCGCTTGACGCTAATGCGTTCCGGAGCGGCGATGCGCGTGTAACCGCCGGCAATGGCGATTGCTTCGAGTAAATCGATCCCGCTCGGGCTGCCGTCGGGCATGTCGTAACTGCCGGGCCGATTCACCTGGCCAAGGACAGTGAACCGCCGCTTGGCATAAGCGATCAGCATTACATTCACTTTCGGATTCACCAGGTAGTCGCGGCCATAAAGTTCCGTCAATTTCCTGGCTGCCTGATTGAGCGTAAGGCTGGCCAGTTGAACGGAACCGAGCAACGGTAAACTGACTGCGCCATCGGCGTTGAGTCGCGCGGCGGTGCGAAGATCGTCCTCCCCGAAGACTTCCACGGCGATCTGATCGTCGGTGCTGAGTTGATAATCGCTCGGTGCGCTGATCGTGCTCACAATAGTCGTCGTCGCCGGACTGGACGAAGCCTGCGAGTCTGCCGATGTGTGCGTTGAATCGAAGGGGTAAGGCGAGGGCGCGCTGGATCCCAGTTGGTTGCTTCTTGAATTTTCGGAGCGCGCTGTGTTTTGAGCAATCACGACGGGAGAAATGCAGAGAGCGGAGAGGAAGAGAGCGAATGGCATCAGGCGGGCAAAGCTCATTGCGATCACCGTTGAACGAACGCGGCCATAACATCCCGGCTCAAAACGTGAATGTCGCGCGAATGCCCGCTTGTGTTTCCTCGAACCCAAAATTGCTCGCTGAACTGTCATTCTTCCGGTGAAGATAATAGGCGCCCCCGTACCAATAGCGGGTAATTCTAACATCGATTGCCGGTTGAATAAAATAATAGTTATCTTCCCGGGTCGCGCTGATCGAGCCGATGGTTCCAAAATAGCTCTCGTTCTGGTAACCACCGGTGAGGCTGAGGAAAAAGCGTTGCAACACCCGCTGCCGGACGCTGGCAATGAGCTCAGTGGAAGAAAAATCCTGTCCGGCCAGTGAGGCCGAGTTTGTAATGTGCCGTGAGCCGGTCAGGCTAAAGGTGGTTCCATCAAAGGGGGTATAATCGATCCCAAGGTCAAACACGGGCGAGACATAATCGCTCTGGCCGGTCCCGAGCTGGCGAATCTCGATGCCCATCGATGCGTGCGAGACCAGCTTGCCCGTTAACTCATAGGAGGCGCGCAAGTGGATCTGCTCGAAGGTTTGGTCGGGCGTGGGTTGATCGACAATCTCGGTGCCGATCGAGCCACCCGCGCCGATAACCAGCTTGGGACCATACGCGTAGTTTACGAAGAGATTACCCGAGATCTGCTGGGAGCTGATATACTGCTCATAATCGCTGACCGACCAGGCTACTCCGCCGCTGAGAAACGTTTTGCCGGTCAGATCGTAGCTGGCCGTTAGCTGTGTATCAAACCTGTTTAGGTTGGTCTGGCCGCGCACATCCAGGTTTACTGCATTAACGAATGCTCCGGTGTTGCTTGCCCGATTGACATCCGTCCCGTTGAGAAATTGGGCGTTTTCGCTCAGACCGAGCTTTAAGTGACCCAGGCGCGACTGAGCATCAAACCGGATTATGTGCTGGACGGTGTCGAACTTGGAATGATCGACAAAGAGAATGACATCGGGCTCATAAGAAAAATGCACGATATTCGCTGCCCCCGCTTCATCTCCGAAGCTTATGGCGATGGTTGGATCGATGCGGATGCTGAAATCGCCGGTCTTGCCACTTTCGCTCAGGAGAATGTTGTCATCGTTTGCGGTCCGAAGATCGAGACTGAACTGGTAGTGCAGCCGTCGCTCCTCGGGTGAGACAGGCGGTGCGTTCTCAGTAACGATTGGCGGCAACGCGGGCGCGGCCGACTCGGTCGATAGAGGGATGTCCGCGGACCCGCGATCTTCCAATCCTCCAGAAGTCATCACTTGGGCGGTGAGCACTGCTGGGAATATGAGGAGAAGAAGACCTGCGCAATCTGGGCGAAGGCGATAAGTGGAAAGCTTCAAGCGAGGCGCCCATTTTACCGACAATTGCCTCGGGTGCGCAACGGGTTTCGTAAGCATAATTGTTTGGCTGAAGCGCGGGTTTTCGCCCCCCAAATGGGTTCTAGTAGAGAAACCAGCCCAAAGTCACCATACGCAGCCCGGGCGTCGCCAGATTAGGAACCGACGCGTAATGTCGCCTACCGCGGTGCCAAAAGCTAATTTACGTGATCGGCGCTCGGGCTTTGTGCCAATCGGTGCTCTGCTCGTAGGCGTGCGCGATTTGCAAGAGGCGGCCTTCATCGAATGCCTTGCTTGGCAATTGCAGACCGATGGGCAGTCGAGCATTGTCGATCCTGGCAAAACCGCACGGCGTGCTGATTCCGCAAATCCCAGCCAGGTTCGCCGCAATCGTGAAACTATCGGCCAGATACTTTCAAGCACGTTGTATCCTGCGGATCTTGTCCGGCAATCGCCTACAACATGAGCGCTGGATCGCGCACCGTTTTCGTTAACGGACCGACCTGGTCGAGTGACGAGGCGAGAGCGACAACGCCAAAGCGGGCGACCCGTCCGTAACTCGGTTTCAATCTCACCACTCCGCTCAGCGCCGCAGGCTATCGAATGGACCCCACCGTATCGGTTCCCAAGGCACCGAATGCGGCATCGGCCGCAACGGCGGCAGCCGATCCACCGCTGGAGCCCCCCCAACACACGCGAAAGGCCCACGGATTCCGGCTTGGCTTCACGCTGGAGTTTTCCGTGAAGGAACCCGGATTTATCCGGCAGTCTCTGTTTCGCGACAGAGAACACTCTCGTTTCAAGACTCTGGCGAATCGGTTTACCGCCGACCTTGAATCTCGCGAAAGTAGGTGCCGGACGGACCGGTAACGAAACAGGTTTTGCACTGCCGTGCGTTCCCAAAGTGATCGTCGGTATTCTTCATGGCGAAGATGCGCGACTATCGTGGCCACGTGCAGCGAAGGCGCTGCTCCGCGAGTAGAGCGGCGAAACCTTCGGCAAATCAACTTGCCTGGGAGAAAGTCGCGGCGAGAGTAGTGACCCTGTGGAAGCTGGCCTTTTCAGCTCGTTTGTCGCGATCAGCCAGTTGTCTATCAAAAGGGGTGCAGTTCGGGGTGCAGATGGGCGTTTCAAACGGTCTCGAAGGTGCTGGTTTCCCTCGTAAAAGCCGGCATAGCTCAGCTGGTAGAGCAGCTGATTTGTAATCGAGAAATGGGGTTTTGCTATCGTTAGCCATTTGATGCTACACCTTGTTTTTCAATAGGTTACGTCATTTACGCATTAGCCAGCATTAGCTGTTTTTTGCCACTTTTTGGACATTAGGGGTTACAGTAGGAGGATAAAATTTTCCTGTGGCGAAACATTGCAGCATTCCAAGTTTATTTCGCAAACCGAATTGCTTTCGCGCGTGGTGGAAAGACTCATCGAAGTCAGAAGCGGGTCGTTTCTAGTTTCTCGATGAAATCGTGGATTCGATTGCCAGGCGTGCGCGGCGGGAAAAGTTCCTGGACCGGGACCTTTAGCACTTCGGCAAGATAAAGGAGCGTTTTGTCGTCAACGTAAGAAAGGCGCGCTTCGATCTTGGAAACACCGCTGCGGCTGATATCGAAACCGGCAAGCTGGAGCTTCGTAGCAAGATCGGATTGCGACCAGCCCAGAGCATACCGGCGCCGCCGAACCTGTGGACCGACATTGTTCTTGTAGCGCATGTCGTTCGGCTCCTCAGCGGGTCTTTGGTTTTCGTCTCCGCAGTTTCGAAGCTTACGCGCGGTGAGCACTTCACTTCGCAAAGCTGGATCAATTGAGCTGCGGCGCGCCTCGGCAATGCGGCGGCTACTTCGTCGCGAAAGTCTGCGATTGGTTTTAAGTAATGTCGCGAATCGAAAAGTCCGTCGAGCGATTCGCCCGCAACCGCGAGAATCTTGTCGAATGTTTCATCTTCAGTGTCGATGTGCGACACGAGCGCGGGCGCGGGGAAGTTAATGCGAGCGATACATCCATCGGTTCCGCAGGCGGTCCAGCGCGAACCGCCGCCGTCAGTGATGGTGAAATCTTCCTTGTGACGCTGGGCTTCACGAATGAGATGAGCCTTGAGCGCTTTCAAACGCTCGCTGTAAGTCGTGAGGGCGCGATGGAGTGATACGGCTTCGTTTACCAGTTTCTTTAATTTGAGCTTCGTTCATAAACAGTGTCTTTTTTTGAGGTTTCTTGCCGCGCTCGCTCCGGCGCATTTGCTCCAGAACTCGCGCGACACGAAGGCTCTACACCCGGTTTTTTTCCGACTTGTTTGGAAGGGTGCCGTTCTTTTCTCCGGCTTTCTCTAAAGCGCCGGAAACGACCTCCTGCGACCTGCGAAAATTTTTGACAGATTTTCGCGAACAGGACGGTAACGAGGGGGCCGCCTAGCCCCACCTTTTCCTCTCCTTCGGGGAAGTGGTCATCGGCTAATTCTTGTCATAGATGTTCGTATGAACATATACTGACGGAAAACAGAAAGGGAGATCGAAATGAAGACAAACTCCGCCCAAACCATCTCAACCCGGTCGAAACCGATTCGTTTTCGTCCACCACCATCGCAGCATTACTTTTTCTGGCTGCGAAGTTCCCGTATAGGCAATTCAACAGCGCGGAGTTAT
>CAVYXA010000004.1:0-174553 GCA_963772365.1 uncultured Verrucomicrobiae bacterium | reverse complement strand
CGGCCATGCATGCCTCCACCTCTCCGTCGAAGAAGCTCTCTTCCCTTCCTGAAACACGGTTGACCCTTTATGGGGTCGTGGCTGGAACCGCTCTCGCGGCTGGGATTTCACAGGTCGATGCAATGCCGATGACGCTTAATCTCACCGGGCTGCCGGTTCTGAGCCGGACCACGCCGTCCGGTGGCAGCCTTTATTTTGACGTGAATGCAGCCTCCCCAGCGGCTGCGGTTTCATTTGCCAATTTTGCGGGCGCTGACTTCCAGCTGAATCACATTACTGGTACGCCTTATAATGCCGCATCCGTCGGTGGCTTGGGAGGCAATGCAGTTGTTGGACAAACCTTTTTTGTTCCCAAGGCGCTTCCGCTCTCAGGAAGCAATTTTGTTGGCCCTAGCAGCCCCTTCATTTCCGGTGGCTCCTTGGCGTTTTTTTCTCCAGGCTCCAGTGGCTATCTTGGCCTCCGCTTTGATATCGCCGGAAGCACTCACTACGGATGGGCCAACATTACGTTGAACAACGATTATACGGTGGTCCTTAACGTATTGAGCTACGAAAGCGACGCGAACACTGCAATCCACGTCCCGGCAATCCCTGATCAAGGAAACACGTTAGGCCTTCTGGTCCTCGGAGCAGTCGGTCTCCTTATCTTCCGCAATCGGCAACGCAAGGTAGCCTGAAATTGGAAATCAGGGTTTGATTCCGGGGACGTTTTGCATCCGGCGGGCCGAAGAATACGAGCGGCACGCCTTGTCAGAATCCTTTCTGCCGCGGTCAAGCGAAGCGGATATTTTCCTGGCAGAGAATGGCGAGACAAAGAAATCGGTCGGCGGCGGTGCGATTTGGTTTACTCCCAACCGCCGCTTTCCAGAGACCGCAACCTGCATTGTACAAATCGCGGAATCGCACCGGCGCTCTGGAATCGGCCGCGCGCTGCTCGAAAATCTCGTGAGGGTCGCCCGGGAAGTCGGTGTCAAACAGCTCCGCAGCTCTCCGCTAGAAGAGAAAAGCCCGGGGTTTCAATTTGCTTTGGCGTGTGGATTTAAAGCTAGCCCGCCAACTATTATTTACGAAGCGTCAATCGACGATTGTGCTCGCGTCACCCAGCCCATTTATGAGCGCCTGCGCAAGCGCGGGAAAATTCCGGATGGCGCGCAAGTCCTGCCACTAAGCGAAGCGCCTCGAGAAGACGTTTGCCGACTAGTGTTGGACAATTTGGGTTTTTCATCCGAGCACGTGGCCCAACGGTTGCGCGGGACCGAACACGGCTTTTCCCAAACTATCTCTCGGGTTGCACTGATAGAGGGTAAACTTGTCGGTGCGATCCTGATCACCTATCAAAAAGCTCTCGCATCTGTGGACGCGACAGCGGTTTTGCGCCAACATCGACATACTTGGGTTAACGCAGCACTTAAATACTCCCTGGTCGAGGAGTTAATTGCGCGCGACGTGAAGATGATCCGGTTCAGCGCTAATTCGGCGGATCATCCCGACACCGCAAACATGGCCGCTCGGCCCGGCGGACATGTGGGTGAAAACGGATTAATCGCCGTGACCACGCATGGAATTTAACCGCCTGTTTGAAAGCCAAATGAAAAAAGTTCTCCTCATCGGCTGGGACGCGGCGGACTGGAAAGTGATCAATCCGCTGATCGAGCGCGGAGAAATGCCGGTGCTTTCGCGCTTCATCGAGGAAGGTGTGATGGGCGACATCACCACGCTGCAACCGATCCTCTCGCCGATGTTGTGGAACTCCATTGCCACGGGCAAACGCGCGGATAAACACGGCATCCTGGGCTTTGTCGAAGTCGCGCCATCGGGCGAGGTGCGGCCGGTAACCAGTTATTCGCGCAAAGTGAAAGCGCTTTGGAACATTCTCGGTCAATCCGGTTTTCGCACGAATGTCGTCGGTTGGTTTGGCGGTCATCCGGCCGAACCGATCAATGGCGCCTGTGTTTCAGAAATGTTTCCGCACCCGACCGCGCCGCCGGGCGATCCATGGCCATTGATGTCGGGCACAATTTTTCCAGAACGCTTGAACGAGACAGTTGGTGAACTGCGAATCCGGCCCGATGAAATCAACGGCGAGATGCTGCAAATGTTTGTGCCGCACGCGGCGGAGATCGATCAGGATAAGGATCGACGACTCGCCGTTCTGGCCAAGCTGCAAGCAGAATGTTTTTCGCTTCATGCCGCGGCGACTTACTTGCTCGAACACGAGCCATGGGATTTCAGCGCCGTTTATTATCCGTCGATCGATCATTTCTCCCACGCTTTCATGGGCTATCATCCGCCGCGGATGGAATCTCTGCCGGAAGCAGATTTCGAATTTTACAAGGATGTGGTCAATAGCGCCTACCGATTGCACGATCTGATCCTCGGGCGATTGCTGCAACTGGCCGGACCCGAGGCCACAGTCATTCTCCTCTCCGATCACGGCTTTCATTCCGATCATTTGCGACCTCGAAGCACACCGCGGATACCGGCAGGGCCGGCAGTCTGGCATCGGCCGCTGGGAATTTTTTGCATGCGGGGGCCGGGAGTTAAACGGGATGAGCGGATTTACGGCGCCAGCTTGCTCGATATCGCGCCAACCGTTCTTAATCTTTTCGGATTGCCGGTCGGTCAGGACATGGAAGGCCGCGTCCTGGCGGAAGCATTCGAGCAATTGCCGACGATCGATTTCATTCCGAGCTGGGAACAAGTGCCGGGCGACGCCGGAATGCATCCCGAGGAAAAACAGATGGAGCCGGCGGAATCGGAAGCGCTTCTCCAACAATTCATCGCGCTTGGTTACATCAATCCGCCGGACAAAGATCGCGACCGAGCCGCGGCCATTTGCCGCCGAGAACAAAACTGGAATCTGGTTCAGGTGTATCTCGAGTCGTGGCGCTACGCCGAGGCGCTCGAGTTACTCGAGCAATTGCATTTCGAAACGCCGGACCGGACCGATTTTGCGCTGTTGCTGGCCCATTGTCAGGCGCGGCTCGGTTTGCTCGATCAAGCGGAAGAAACGCTCGCGCCGATATTGGCCACAGCCGGCGATTCACCTTTTGCTTTGCTCACGCGCGGCAACATTGCCTACGACCGCTGCAATTATGGGGAAAGCTTGAAGTTGCTGCTCAAAGCAGAAGAAGCCGATCCGCGCCTGCCCGACCTGCATCTCTCGATTGGAAATGCACATCTTCGTCGCTTCCGTTACGCTGATGCCGAACGCGCGTTCGAACGCGCGCTGGAGATCGATCCGCACAGCGCGTACGCGCGGCAAGGACTCGCCCTGGCGCTGCTGCGACAACGGCGTTTCGACGAAGCAGCGGGCGCGGCGATTCTTGCGGTGGGGCTACAGCATCATCTGCCGCTGGCTCATTTTTATCTCGGCTGCGCACTGGTGCGGCTGCGGCTAATTGATCGCGCCATTCAAGCTCTCGAGATGGCCGTCAACCAAAGCCCGAGCTTCTTTCTCGCGCATCGCTGGCTCGCGCGGCTCTACAAAAGTCGCGCCGGTGGCGAAGAGCGTGCCGCGTATCATTTGGCGGAAGCGAGCAAAGGAGCTGATCGACGGCGCGAAACATTTGTGAAATTAAAAGAGCTACAAGGACAAGCGCGAAAACGGGCGGACCTGCGCGCCAGCATTCCTCCTTCGACGCGCGAAATCAAAATCGAGTCCGGCGTTTTCACCATCGTGTCCGGTCTTCCGCGCTCGGGCACTTCACTCATGATGCAGATGCTGAAAGCAGGAGGAGTGGAAGTGATGACCGATCACAAGCGCGCCGCCGATCACGACAATCCCGAAGGTTATCTTGAATGGGAGGAGATCAGGCGAGCTCGGTGAGAAGCCCGAATTGCTCGCCAGCCGCGGCGGGGAAAGCAATCAAAGTTGTTTCGGCGCTGATTCCGTCGCTGCCGACCGAGCATCAGTATCGGGTCATCTTCATGAACCGCCCAATCCAGGAAGTTGTGGCCTCGCAGAAGAAGATGATCGACAGGCGAGGCGTGCGCGGCGCAAACCTGCCTCCGGAGAAACTCGCCACCACGCTTTCGCAGCATCGTGCGACCATTCTACGAGGGATGAAAGCTTCGCCCAATTTCGAAGTGCTGGAAGTCAATTATCCTGAACTCGTCGCCGACCCGACTGTTTGGCTCGAACGGATCAATATTTTTCTGGGCGGCAATCTTAATACTTCGGCTATGTCGCGCTGTGTTAAACCGTCGCTCCACCGCAATCGCGGCTCCGCCATAGCGGTCTCCTGAATTCCTCTTCGAAGTTGTAGGGCAGGCGCTCAGCCTGCAAATCATGTGGCTGGCAAGCGATGCGCTTGCCCTACAATTGCAGGGTCTTTATCAATTTGTGCAGCGAGTTCCTTTGTCGATCTAATTTGAAGATCGACAAGCCCGCTTCACCGGCCGCTTTCCAATCTCGCTCTGGATCGTCGCCCACATGAAGGACTTCGTTGGGAGCAATCTCGATTAATTTTAGCGCCCGCCGAAAAATCTCGGGATCGGGTTTATCTGCGCCGATCTCGCTGGAGACAAAAACGTGCGAAAAGAATTTCGAGATGCCGAGTTGTTCCAGGATCATGCGCAAACGTCCATCGAAATTGGAAACGACAGCGAGCTGAAAACGCGGTCGAAGCTTCTCCAGGACATCGACAACTTCCGGATACAATTCCCAGACCCCGGCTTCGGCGAAATGTTCGTAAGCGATCTCGAAGAAATTGTCACGGTCGAGTCGCCTTAATTCTGGAGCAGTTTCATCGAGGACAAGATCGACAAGCCGGCGCCACCAATCTTTGTCGTCGTTCTCGCGCGGGCCATCGATCGCTTCGCGCCGCCGCATTCGGCTCCACGCTGAATAAAAAGCGCGATCCAACTTTTGTGCGTCCAGATCAAGACCGACTTCACGACCCACGAGCGCGTAATGATCGCCCACAGTTCCGGTGAGAGAGAAGAGCGTCTCCGCAGCGTCGAAAAAAATCGCTTTGAATCCCATTCCAATCTAACGGTGTAACGCTCTACATCTGCTCTGTCATGTTGAGCGAAGCGAAACATCTCACATTTCTGCTTTTGGGAGCCGCAGAGGAATGAATGGAGATTCTTCGCTTCGCTCAGAATGACACTGTATCGTAGGCTTGCCCGATCCATGATCCCTGTCGAACACAACGATCCCATCAACGCGAAGATCCTCGCTGTGTCTGAGGACAAGATCGAGGGCTTCGTGCGCGAACCGTTTGAAGAAATCGCCCGACGCTCGGGTGTCGACGTCGATGTGGTAATGGCGCGGATCCCAGCCATGCTGCGCGCGGGGACGATACGGCGTGTCCGGCAAACTTTGCTCGCCACGAATTTGGCCGATGGCGCGCTGGTGGCGTGGAAAGTTCCCGAGGAGAAGATCGATAGCGCCTTCGATTGGATGTTCCAGCGCGATCCGTTTTCCGGTCATGTGGTGTTACGTTCGACAGAGACCGCCACCGCCGGCTCGGATTATAAACTTTGGACCACAGTAAAAGTGCCGCACGGATTTTCGTTGCAGCAACATTGTGAGTTGCTGGCGAAAAAAGTTGGCGCGGAACGCTTTCGTGTCATGCCGGCCAAGGGAATTTTCACTCTCGGTGTTGGCCATGTTCGCCGAAAAGCGATCGAGCCGGGATCTAAAGCCGATCAGCGGGCAAAAATGATTCCGGTGCAGGCTGTCGATCTTAACGAGCACGAATGGAACGTGTTGCTCGCGCTCAAGCGAGAATTCACTTTGGGAGAAATCGCGCCGACGCCATGGAAGAAACGCGCCGATGAATCCGGCGTGTCGCTCGATGAATTTTATCGCGTCGCGGAAGAGTTATCGAAACGCAAAATCATCGGACGATTCTCAACCTTTCTCGAACACGTGAAGCCGTCGGCTGGCGGCGTACGCGTGACTCGGTTTAACGCTCTATTTCACTGGGCCATTCCAACGGGCCGCGAGATTGAGACCGGCGGTGAAGTCGGACGGCATCACATCCTGACGCATTGCTACTGGCGTGAAGCCGGCCCGGAATTCAAAAATGTGAATATCATGGCGGTGGCTCATGGCACTGATAAACAGTTATTGCTCGAGCACAAAGCCGCCATAGATCGACATCTTCAAGCCAGCAGTATTCCGGTTTCTTACACGAATGTTTTCTGGGGTGGCCGCAGCGAGATCAAGCCATCGGAGATTTCGCCGCGCGTGTATCGGGAGTGGCTTGGTGAGATTTCAGGGCCTTGAAAGGGCAAAAGGTTGAGCAGCGGTCGCCCCTCTGTCATGTTGAGCGAAGCGAAACATCTCTGACCATTTCGGGTGTCGCGGAAACGAATGATCAGAGATTCTTCGCTTCGCTCAGAATGACAGGTCGGTTCTAATCGAGCACACAAATGCATTCCCTGACTTCGAAAGTAACCAGCGGTTTCGATCTTGCCCGAGGCGAAATCGAATCCGCTGTGGCGCAATTACTTTCGAGTGAGATCGACGAGAAAACCAAAACTGCGTTTCTCGATGCGCTGCATCGAAAAGGTGAAACAGCCGAGGAAATCATCGGATTTACTCAAGCGCTGATGAAGGACGCTGTCGATCTGGGAATCGATGCCGGAGCTTTAAGCGGACCGATGATCGACGTCGGTGGAACCGGTGGCGCCACGGCAAATCGCTTTAACGTCGCGCCGGCGGCGATGTTCATTTTGGCGGCCGGTGGCGCGGTCGTCGTCAAGCATGCCAGCCGGAGCGGCGTTTCGCCCGTCAGCACAGACCATGTTCTCGCAGAGCTCGGCGTCCCCACTCAGCTTTCGCCGGGTGATTTGAAAGAATCCCTGCAACGGTTGGGGTTTGGATTTGTTTTCGCGGCAGACTATCTCCCAGCGTTTCGCGCAATCGTGGAACTTCGCCGCCCGTTCGCAGCCGAAAACGTGACGACAGTTCTAAATCTGCTCGGGCCGCTGCTGAATCCGGCGCGGCCGCCGCGGCAATTGATCGGCGTTTTTTCGCCGCGTCTGCCACCGATTTTTGCGGAAGTGCTGCGAGAACTTCACCGCGAGCGAGCCTGGCTCGTTCACGGTTTGTGCGATGACGATAGCGGCTTGGATGATGTTTCAACCTGCGGCGCAACGACCATCGCCGAGCTCGACGGGGATAAGATCACCACGGCCGTTTTGGATGTTGCCTGGGTGGGAGTTCCCCGTTCGACACTGGCTGATTTGCGCGCTACGAATGCTCGCGAAACCGCCGAAATCATCGAAGCAATCCTGTCCGGAAAAAATACCGGACCGATCTACGATCTGGTCATCGCGAATGCTGCCGCTGGATTCGTCGTAGCCGGCCTCGTCCGCGATTTGAACGGCGGAATTGTTCTAGCGCGCGAGGGGATTAAGAACGGCGGCGCGATGGAAAAATTGCGCGCAGCGCGGGATTTTGCGACGCAAATCGCTTCGGCTCGTTCAAGCTGAAAACCGAGAGCGTAATTTTTCCAGAGCGCGGGCTCTGTGGCTAATCTGGTCTTTCTCGGAGGCTGAAAGCTCGCCGAACGTGTTATTAAATCCATTCGGCGCGAAGAGAGGATCGTACCCAAAGCCACCGTTGCCACGCGGAGCATCGACAATCTTCCCCTCAACAACTCCTTCAAAAGTTTCGAGCAATCTTCCTTCTCTGGCGACAGCGAGCACACAATGAAATCGGGCAGTCCTGATGTCGTTGTCCGATCCGACCCGTTTCAGTTCACGAAGCAACTTGTCGATGTTCTCCTTGTCCGTTGCGTTCTTGCCAGCGTATCGGGCTGAGTAAATTCCCGGTGCACTGCCGAGCGCGTCCACTTCCAATCCCGAATCGTCGGCAACAACCAAGCCGGGGATTTCTTTTGATACGGAAGCCGCTTTCAAAGCCGCATTCTCTTCGAAAGTTCTTCCGGTTTCGGCGATCTCAGAAATCGCGGAATAGCCGGTTAGATCCTGGATGATGAAGTCAGCTCCTAGAATCCGCTGAAATTCGCGGGTCTTATGCACGTTGCGCGTGGCTAACACCAAATCCATTTTCTTTTCCTGCTTTCCTGTCCGCCCACTGGACGGACTCGCCGAGGCGAGCTTTCCTAAGAGATAATCCGATGAGCAGCGAGCGCCGCAAACCTTATCCGTTCGATCAGATCGAGCCGAAATGGCAGAAGATCTGGGACGATCGACAATCGTTTTATGCAGCCAATCCCGGCGACAAAAATTTCGATCCGGCCAAGCCGAAGTTTTACGTGCTCGACATGTTTCCGTATCCGAGCGGCGCGGGATTGCACGTTGGACATCCGGAAGGTTATACCGCCACGGATATCATTGCGCGCTACAAACGGATGCGCGGCTTCAATGTTCTGCATCCAATGGGCTGGGACGCGTTTGGTTTACCGGCGGAGCAATACGCGATCAAGAGTGGCCAACATCCTGCCATCACCACACGCGAAAACGTGGCGCGTTTCAAATCGCAGCTGAGGCGGATCGGTTTTTCCTACGATTGGCAGCGCGAGATCAACACCACCGATCCTGGCTATTACAAGTGGACGCAGTGGATTTTTCTCCAGATTTATAATTCCTGGTTCGACGACGATTTGCAGAAAGCACGACCGATTTCTGAACTGCGCGAAAACATGAAATCCTGGAAGGAATATAATGCCTGGTCATCGGAAACCATCGAAAAGCTCGTTAATGATCGACGTCTTGTGTACGTGGATGAAGTGCCCGTTTGGTGGTGCGAAGAACTCGGTACGGTACTAGCGAACGAAGAGGTCATAGAAGGACGGAGTGAAGTCGGCGGCTTTCCAGTTGCGAAACGACCAATGCGGCAATGGATGTTACGCATCAGCGCCTACGCGGAGCGATTAATCAATGAGCTCGAAGGCTTGGATTGGCCCGAAGGAATCAAATTACTTCAACGGAATTGGATCGGCCGCAGCGAAGGGGCAACGATTGAATTTCAGCACAATTACTCCGACGCGCAGGGCATTCTGGGAACACTGAACATCAATGTTTTTACGACGCGTCCCGACACGATTTACGGCGCGACCTATCTTGTAATCGCACCCGAGCATCCGTTTGTTGAACAGCTTACGACATCCGAACGGCGCGAGGCGGTACATGGGTATCGACAAAAGGCGGCGGCCAAGTCCGATTTGGAACGTACTGACCTTGCAAAGGAGAAAACTGGCGAGTTCACCGGCAGCTACGCGATCAATCCCATCAATCGGGAAAAAATTCCGATCTGGATTGCTGATTATGTTCTGATGGGTTATGGCACCGGAGCGATTCAAGCTGTCCCGGCGCATGACGAACGAGACTTGGAGTTCGCGCGTAAATTCAATCTCCCGATCCGGCAGGTAGTTCAGCCGCCAGGTGGCGAAAATCCGATCGGATTTGTCGGTGATGGCGTTGCTATCAATTCACCGATTATCGAGGGGCTTCCGTCACAAGAAGCAATTCGCAAGATCACGGCCTGGCTGGAACAACGTGGACTGGGCAAGCGCGCGATCAATTACAAACTGCGCGACTGGTTGTTCTCACGGCAGAGATACTGGGGCGAGCCTTTTCCGATTGTGTGGGAGGACGGAAAGCATCGTGCGTTATCCGACGAGGAACTGCCAATCGTTCCGCCACCTCTCGAAGATTACAAACCGACCGGAACCGGTGAGCCGCCGCTGGCCAAGGCGAAAGATTGGATTCGTTATTCCGAAACAGCAACGCGCGAAGCGAACGTGATGCCGCAATGGGCGGGCTCGTGCTGGTACTACCTGCGATTCTGCGATCCACACAATGACCAACGTTTTGTCGGCGAAAAGGCTGAGAAGTATTGGATGGGCGGCGAGAAAGCTGGCGGCGTTGATCTATACGTCGGCGGAACCGAGCACGCCGTCTTGCATCTCCTTTACGCCCGTTTCTGGCACAAAGTACTTTTCGATCTCGGGTATTTATCCAAACCGGAGCCGTTTCAACGTTTGGTGAATCAAGGGATCATTCTCGGCGAGGACAATCGCAAAATGTCGAAGCGCTGGGGAAACGTGATCGATCCCGATGATGTGATCGACGAATACGGCGCGGATGCATTCCGCTGTTACGAAATGTTTATGGGCCCTCTCGAGCAGATGAAGCCGTGGAGCATGCGCGGTGTGGAGGGCATAGCGCGATTTCTGGCCCGGGTCTGGCGCTTAATGATGACGGAAAACCAGGCCGGTCGATGGGAACTGTCGCAGTCGCTGAAAGATGTCGATCCTACTAGAGCGCAACTGAAGATCCTGCACCGCACGATCAAGAAAGTCACCGAGGACATTGAATCGCTTTCCTTCAATACCGCGATCTCCCAGATGATGATTTTCGTTAACGCGTTTGTGAATTCGGAAACGATCCCCATCCCGGCCATGCGCACATTTCTGATTCTGTTGAACCCATTCGCGCCACATATTTCATCCGAGCTTTGGGAAAAACTCGGATCCAAAAGCGACATCGCGGAAGAATCCTGGCCCGATTTTGACGAAAAACTACTGGTCGAAGACGAAGTGGAAATTGTTCTGCAAGTGAACGGCAAACTGCGTGATCGCGTGACGATGTCGATCCTAGTGAGCGAGGAAGAAATGAAAGCTGCTGCCTTGGTCAATCCAAAGATTCAGCAACAGATTGAAGGCAAGCAAGTCCGCAAGGTGGTGGTCGTTCCGAAAAAGCTTGTCAACATCGTTATCGGCTAGCTACAAACATCTTGGATGTGGAAGGAATTCAAAGAGTTCGCTGTTAAGGGAAATGCTGTCGATCTCGCCGTCGGTGTGATTATCGGTGCTGCCTTTGGGGGAATTGTTAACTCACTGGTCAAAGACATTTTGATGCCGCCGATCAGCCTGATCACCGGCGGCCTCGATTTCTCAAATAAGTTCATGATTCTCAAGGCCCCGCCGTCTGGCGGTGGTCCGTTTCATACGCCTGACGAAGCACTGAAAGCGGGAGCCGTGACTTGGAATTACGGAAACTTCATTACCCTGGTGATCAATTTTCTGATAGTCGCTTTCTGTATTTTCCTTGTGGTCAAGGCGATGAATCGACTGAAGCGGCCGAGCCCTACGGCTGCTCCGGTCGCGAAAGATTGCCCGGCCTGCGCCATGAGTATTCCAATCAAAGCGACCCGTTGCCCTCATTGCACCACACAATTGACCGGATCGGGCCCGGCCTGAACGGGACGGTTTGCACCAGACAGGCAATAGAGTCCTAGCTGGCAATAATTATTTGCCAGTGGCCGCATTAATTGCTATGGAGGCCGGGAATGTTGCAGGTTCCTGGGAGTCTTGGCCTTGTAATTGGAGTCGTTGCCGTTTGCTTCCTCGCGGGTTGTGCGCAACAACCGCAGGCATCTCGAACCGCCGCAGCGCATCTGCGCCGAATGCATCACGTCCGCACAACTGCTTACACTCACACCGAACGGGGCGGACGGCACAATGCCCTGGGCCAAGGCCTAGCCGGGCGTCATGTGATGAGCGCCGCGTCTGACTGGTCCCGCTTTCCGGTTGGCACGCATTTCCGAATCGTTGGAACAAACGACGAATACATCATTGACGATTACGGAACTGCGTTGGTCGGCACTAACACCATCGATCTCTACAAAACCAGCCGCTTGGAGATGAGACGATGGGGTGTGCGAAATGTTGACATCGACATCTTGCAATGGGGCTCGGAGGAAAAAAGTCTAAAGGTTCTCGGACCGCGCACCGGGCATCGCTCCGTGCGGCGAATGGTCGCAGCTCTCCAGAGGAAAAAGCCTGGGACGATTGCACAAGTCGATTCTCACACTTCGCTTTGATTTCGGGCGGGTCGCGCCGCATTGTCCGGGCGCATGAAAATTCTGGTCGTCGGTGGCGCCGGTTATATCGGCAGCGTTTGCGCCGAGCTGCTGCTCAACCAAAGTCACGAAGTCGCGATCTTCGATAATCTCAGCGAAGGCCATCGGCTGGCGGTCGATCCTCGGGCGGATTTCATCGAAGGGGATTTGCAAGATCGACAATCCATTGAAGCTGCATTGAAGAGGGGCAAGTCCGAGGCGGTCATGCACTTCGCCGCCAATGCTCTCGTTGGCGAATCGATGCAGAATCCATCCAAGTATTTCCGCAACAACATCGCCAACGGCTTGAACCTGCTTGATGCGATGGTGGCGACCAATGTGAAGCGGCTCGTGTTTTCGTCCACGTGCGCCATTTTCGGTCCGCCGGATCAAGTGCCAATCGACGAAACGATGCCAACTCGCCCGATCAATCCTTACGGCGAATCCAAACTAGGGTTTGAAAAAATCCTGCGCTGGTACGACCAAATCCACGGTTTACGATTTGTCTCATTGCGATATTTCAATGCCGCGGGCGCGTCGGAAAAATTCGGGGAAGATCATCGGCTTGAGACTCATCTGATTCCCAATGTTCTCAAAGTTGCTCTGGGCGAAAGATCCCAGGTCGAAATCTTCGGGACCGACTATGAGACGCCGGATGGTACTTGCATCCGTGATTACATTCACATTGTCGATCTTGCTCAGGCGCACATCCTTGCCCTGAGTTCAGACAAGAGTGAATTCTATAACCTCGGCACCGGTGGCGGCTCGAGCGTTCGCGAAGTTATCGAATGCTGTCGCAAAATAACGGGGCGTAAGATCGACATCGCCGAAAAACCGCGGCGCGCCGGCGATCCACCGCGTTTAATTGCTTCCTCGGAAAAGATAAAGCGCGAGCTCGGTTGGAGCCCGCAGTTTCAATCCCTGGACGCGATCATCGAGAGCGCGTGGAGATGGCACAAGAAATTCCCGCGCGGTTACGGAGATTAAATCTAAACAAGAACGCTCGCGGACCTTACTCCGCGAGCGCCTTGAATTTTTAGCCACGGCGTTGGCGCCGCAGGTACCCTACATCTTAATCCTCGTGATGTGTCGTTGTGGTCGTGGTGGTTTTCTTTTCTACGGTCACGGGTCGACTTAACACGATTCTCCGAATCACGGTACGATCGCCTACGTTGGCGTAATAGACTGTGGCTGGCATGTCCGGACGAATTTGCGACCAAGTCACGCTGCGTCCTGTCGGATCAACAATCGTCGTATCTTGATTGTAGTAATAGCGCACCGGCTCAGGGCTAGCCTCGGTTCGGAACGTAATGTAATCCGAGCTGGGCTGGTAACCCATGATTGTGCCTGAGGCCGTTGTCGTCGTTGACGCCGTTGTGGTTGAGCCTCCCGCAGTTGTCGTCGTCGAGGTGGTTGTCTCCTGTGCATTCACCACGCTAATCGCGACGGCCAAAGCTGCTCCTGCCCCCAATATTTTTGCTAATCTGGTGTGTTTCATATTTTCCCTCTGTTTTGATTCAACTATGTTTGGTTCGTGATTCGACATCCACATGGCCGTGTCGCCGCAATTCTTTGCAGCAGCGACAATTAAGCTCTATGCAGCCTCTGCCTGGATTTCGCGATTTTTTGCCCGACGCCTGCGCCCGGCGAAATTACATTTTTGCGAAGTGGCGCGAGGTCGCGAAGCGCTACGGTTTTGTGGAATGGGACGGCCCGGTTCTGGAACCAACCGACCTCTATCGCAAAAAAAGCGGCCCGGAAATTGTCGATCAGCTTTTCAATTTCATCGACAAAGGCGAGCGCGAAGTGGCGATGCGCCCCGAACTTACGCCGACTTTGGCCCGGGTTGTCGCCGCGCACGAGCGCGGATTCAAGAAGCCGCTGAAGTGGTTTTCCATTGGGCAGTTTTTTCGCTACGAGAAACAGCAACGCGGCCGGTTGCGAGAACATTATCAACTGAATTGCGATATTCTCGGCGCATCGGATTTAACAGCAGACATCGAGCTGGTCGCGCTTTGCATCGACATCCTCCGCGGGTTCGGATTCACCGAAAGCGATGTCGTCGTTCGTCTCAGCGATCGCGGGTTTTGGACCGATTTTCTCAAGTCGAAAAATGTCGGGCCGGAAAAGTGGGATGAGATTCTTCAGATCATCGATAAGTCCGAGCGCGAATCGCCGGAGAAAACGCGAGAGAAACTCGGGCCGCTGGCCGATTCAGTTTTTGCGATCTTAAAGGAAGGCGGGAAAAGCTCAAAGCTCGACGAGCTGGTCGATGGCTTGCGCGGACGCGGACTGGCCGGCTTTGTCGACGTCGACGTTCGGATCGTGCGCGGGCTGGCTTATTACACCGGGACGGTTTTTGAAGTGTTCGATCGTTCAGGAAAACTGCGAGCCATCGCGGGCGGTGGCCGTTATGACAATCTCGTCGGCTTGCTCAGTGAAGGCGCAGTAAAAATGCCGGCTCTCGGTTTTGCCATGGGCGACGTGGTCCTAGGCGAGTTGATCAACGAAACCGAGCGCGCGCGAGACGAAATGAAAAAATCAATCGCCACCGAATCGAAGATCGACATTTACGTTGTGATCGCAAAGGAAGCGCGTCGGGCCGATGCACTCGGTCAAATTCAGCAGCTTCGCGACCGCGGTTACCGGGTCGACTATCCGCTCGGATCCGAAAAGGTGGCGCGGCAATTTCAGACCGCTGAAGATTTAGGAGCCGAACTTGCGTTGCTTTACGGCGATGAATGGCCACAGGTAAAGGTGAAGAAACTGGCCACGCGGGAAGAGAAGCTCGTGTCGCACGATCAGTTACTTGCGCACTTGCAAGGGCAATCCAGCTTGTCATTCTGAGCGAAGTCGAAGGATCCCGCGGCAGCACCCCACGACATTCCACGGGCTTCCTCGACTTCGCTCGGAATGACAAACCCATGTTTCGCACGCACAATTGCAATTCACTTCGTAAGATCGACATCGGCAAACAAGTCACACTCGCCGGATGGGTGAACGTCACCCGCGACCATGGCGGCGTGATCTTTATCGATCTGCGTGATCGCGAAGGGCTAACCCAGGTTGTCTTCCGCCCGGAGGAAAACGCCGAAGTTGCGAAACAGGCGCATACGCTTCGAAGCGAAGACGTGATCCAAGTAATCGGTCGCGTCGCTCCGCGCGTTCCGGGCACGGAAAATTCGAATCTCGAAACCGGCGACATAGAAGTTGTTCCGAGCGAGCTCAAGATTTTGAATCGGGCGGACGATTTGCCGTTCCAACTCGACACTGAGACGCACAACGAAGATTTGCGGCTCACCTATCGCTATTTCGATCTGCGCCGGCCGCATCTCGCCCGCAATCTGCGGATACGGCACAAAGTCGCGAAAGCGACACGCGATTATCTCGATGGCCAGGGATATGTCGAGGTTGAGACACCGATTCTTTCCAAAAGCACTCCGGAAGGCGCGCGTGATTTCCTCGTGCCGAGTCGCTTGGCGCCCGGAAAATTCTATGCCCTTCCGCAGGCACCGCAGCAATACAAACAACTGCTCATGGTCGCGGGCGTGGAGAAATATTTCCAGATCGCGAAATGCTTTCGTGACGAAGATCTTCGTGCCGATCGTCAACCGGAGTTTACCCAGATCGACATCGAAGCGTCGTTTGTCGAGCCGGCGGATATTTTCGCGCTGACCGAAGGAATGCTGGCGGCAATCTTCAAGGCCGTGCGTTCGCCATGGGACGAATCCGCCGTGGCGGACAACATCGATATCAAACTTCCATTCGACCGCCTGACCTATCGCGAAGCCGTCGGCCGATTCGGCAGCGACAAACCGGATCGCCGATTTGGGATGGAACTTGTCGATATTGGCGATGATTTTCGCGCGAGCAGCTTCAAACTTTTTCGCAGCACGCTCGATTCCGGCGGCGTGGTGAAAGCGATTAATGCCAAGAATTTTGCGTCGTTGACGATTGGCCAGTCCGATGAGCTAACTGAAACTGCCAAGACATTCGGAGCGAAAGGTCTCGCCTTCATCAAAGTCGAAGGTGGGGAATGGAAATCGCCGATTGTGAAATTTTTCAGCGGAACCGAGAAAACTGCGCTTCAATCGAAACTGAAAATCGAAGAAGGCGATTTGATTTTGTTCGCGGCTGACAAATGGGAAATCGCGTGCGAGGTCCTGGGGCGTTTGCGATTGCGCATCGCCGAAATGCAGAAGCTGGTCGTCGATTCCATGCAATTGGATTTCCTCTGGGTCACAGATTTCCCGCTCCTGCAATGGAGCGCGGAGGAAAACAAATGGAACGCAATGCATCATCCATTCACCCGCCCGAAGGTGGAAGATATTCCTTTATTGGAAGAAAAGAAATTTCCCGACATTCGCGCCGAAGCCTACGACGTCGTCTTGAACGGGGTCGAGATCGGCGGCGGGAGCATTCGAATTCACGAACCGGAATTGCAGAAGAAGATGTTCGAGATCCTCGGCGTTAATCCGCAGGATCAGCAAACGCTGTTCGGCCATTTGCTCCGCGCACTCCGGATGGGCGCGCCGCCGCATGGCGGCATCGCTCTCGGTCTCGATCGTCTGGTCATGCTCGTGTGTGGCGAACAATCCATCCGCGACGTGATGGCGTTCCCGAAAAACAATCGCGGCATGGACTTGATGTCTCAATCGCCGGCCGAAGGCGATCCACGCCAGTTACGCGACTTGGGAATCAAACTGGCGAGCGAAAAGAAACAACAGTAAATTACCCGCATGTTTACCGATGGCGGCTTACATCCGGAGCAGATCAAGGCATTGCGAACGATGTCGCTGGAACGCCGGGCCGAGCTCGCGCTTGGTTTTATTCGCTCGATGCGCAGGTTGAAGGCGGCAGTGCTGCGTGAGCAACATCCGGACTGGAGCGACAAACGGGTCGCTGCTGAATTACGGCGGCTGACTTTGCATGGCCGATCTTGATCCAACCGCCGTCTTTGCGCCGCGGTTCAACGCGCTCGGCGTGCCCTGGGCAGCGACAGGTTCGATTGCATCAAACCCTCTACGGCGAGATGCGCTTGACTCATGATATCGACATAATCGGGCGCAGAGGCCGCTTCGATGATTTTGACTTCCTCCGGCGTGAGCTCGTAGAGCTGGTAAATGAGCTGATCGATCTGCGCGTCGGCTGTCGATCGGACGCTTGAGCGCGGTTTGCTCGTGCGTGATTTTGGCGGCGGCGAGTTGTTAGTTTAACTCCAGCACGCGCCAGCTTTAGCCGGCCACGGCGTATTCGAATGCGCGAGGATTCTCCACTCGTTTCGAAGCATCGAGGATTTCCATTCCGACAATGTTCCCCTCTTTGTCGTAATCGAGAATCACGCCTGGCTTATCCTCGTCACTCTCTTCGATAGGTGTATTGCTGAATAGAATCCGCAGAATATCGACTTCCTGGTCGTAGGTTACTTTCATGGCTTCCAATATTTCTTAATTCTCTTTGTCCGATAAATCGTCACCCTATGGCCGGATCGACCGTATCATCGACAATCGCTCGCAACAGAAAGATTCTACCATCGCCAAAGTCGAATTGCGACTGATATGCTTTTCTGCTCCCCCGTTCAGGAACAGCCTGCTGCGGCTTCTGCATGAGGGAGTCCACGAGATGCCACGGAATCTTGCGTAAGATCAATTCTTCCTCCGCGTGGCTGGACAGCTTGTATTTCACTTCGCAGATTCCCCTTGTCGGGCCGGAGCTGGCGCCGAGGCCGCTTCGATGATTTTGATTTCCTCCGGCGTGAGCTCGTAGAGCTGGTAAACAAGCTGGTCGATCTGCGCGTCGGTCGCGTCGATCTGGCGCTGGAGCGCGGTTTGCTCGTGACCGGTCTTGGCGGCGGCGAGTTGTTCGACTCGGGTATCGCTTCCCTCACTCACGCGGCGACCGGCTCGTGTTTCAGAACCAGAATTTCATCTCGCTTAAGTTCGGTAAGAGCAAAAGTGCGCCCGGTTGGATCTAGAAATTCCACTTCGAAAACGTCGGGCGACAACAGTTCCACGACCGTACCAACATGACCAGTGGTCAAACCTTCGGCGGGCTTATCCACCAGGAGCGCCACCACATCCAAAAGCTTCACCGGCGACATCGGAATATTCATATCACATAGCAGGTGATGAGACGAGGAAAGTCTTCGTTCGGGCGGATGTTCCAAACGCTCCGCAACGGCGCAGTCCTTTTATCTTTGGTCACGGAAAAATCCACGATGTATCTCTGTCCAAACACCGTGCGCTTCCCCGGTTGGCAATCGTGATCACGAACGCCATCGAGAAGAATTTTGCGAAGCCATTCGGCGTCTTCTCTGGTCAATCCGAGCGCCGCGGCAAAGACGCGTGCTTTGTTCTTGCCCTCCCGATGCCGCGGATCAAGCGAATAATCACGAAGTTTCGCCACGTTGATAAATGCGCGCTCCGCGTTTGGAATTTTCATTTCGCGGCCTCTTCGACAATTTTTATTTCGTCGGATGTGAGCTTGTAAAGCTGGTAAACAAGCTGGTCGATCTGCTCATCGATCCCGTCGATCTGGCGCCTTCCGGCACCGAAAGCCAGCCCCCTGACTCAATAACCGAGCGCTTTCTTGCGGTCTAAGGCGCCGGGCAGCGCGTCCTTCTTTGCGGTGATCGCCTCTCCGCCCGCGTCCTTAATCTTGTGAGACTCGGTCGCATTGAACTCGGTATCCTTCGCGAATTCGGGAGGAACATCGCCATCCGCGTAGATGGCGTGGACCGGGCAGACCTCGACGCAGGCCATACAATCGATGCATTCCTCCGGATGAATGACCAGCTGGTTTTCCATTTCGTAGAAACAGGCGACGGGGCAGACTTCTACACAATCGGTGAATTTGCATCCGTTACATTTCTCGGTGACGACGTGAGCCATAGGATTTCAGGAGTTTGAGGATTACGTGAGATGATCGCTGCTGACCTCGATTAAATCAGCGATAACCGTCCGGTCAATCCATGTCTCAAAAATATCGCTATTGAGCTCGCGGCGGATGGTGTTCGCGGGCCGGTCCGGAAAAGGATCGCCACCAAAAAAGTGACGATCGTGCCGACGCAAATCCACCAGGGAATTCCATGACCGGTAGTTGTGCGAGTTGGAAATCAAATTAGCGGGGTGAAGAAGTAGCCGCGGTGACGTGCGCTTTGGCGGTCGCGATCTGGGACGCGGGCGTGCGGAAAAGCACCGCTATCCCGAGCGTGACCGTGCAACCGACAAATACGAACCATGGCCAAGAAATTTTCGGCCACCACTCGGGCATGAACCAACCGAAATTCCACGACGCCGCGACGGGTTTGCCGTGCAGTAATGCAACGAAATCGAATGCTGGAATCGAGACTTTGCACAGCACAAGCACTGACATGATGCCAACGATCATTGCGACGACGTTCGCACCGTCGCGTCCGCGATTGCGCGTTAGCATCCCCAAAAGGAAGACGCCGACTAGAGCACCGTAAGTGTAGCCGAGAATTCCAATCGCGATCGGAATAATCGTGAGTTTTGCATCCTGCAGCACAGCGTTCGCCGCCATTGTTGCAACAATGATCATGAGAACACCGAAGATCGCGGTCGCGATGCGTGCAGCGCGAATGGCCTGACGATCAGTCGCGCCGGGACGAATATAGGGCAGATAGAAATCTTTGGTGAAACTGGTCGCGAGCGCGTTGAGCGCGGCCGAGGTGGAGCCCATCATCGTCGCGAAAACGCCGGCAATGATAAGGCCACGAAACACCACGGGCATTTCGTGAATAATGTAATGGCCAAAAATCTCGTTGTCGGCCGCGGGCAATGTCGTTCCGGGAACTACCGCATAATAAACCGAAAGCAAAATGCCGACGGTCAGAAAAGCGCCCGCGATCGGGAGGTCCATGATGCCGCTGAGAATGAGCGACAATCGCGATTTGTGATGATCGGGCGCGGTCAACATTCGCTGAACCATGTCCTGATCGGTGCCATGCGTCGCCATCGTCAACAGCGTCGATCCAATGAACGCAGCGAAGACTGTGTAGGGCTCTTCCAACATCGCTTTCAATGCCGGGCCAAAAGGCAATTGCGAATCCCAGCCAGTTTGGAAAAGTTTCACGTTTGACCAGCCGCCGAGATTTGTCTTCACCGTCTCGAACCCGCCGGGGATGTGCCGCAGCAGCAAGAAAATCGCGAAGATCACTGAGCTGAACATCAGCACCGCTTGGATGAGATCGGTCCAGACCACGGCTTTGATTCCACCGACGGCCGTGTAGACGACCGTGATGATGGTGACAAAAAGAATTCCCCAGATGTAGGTGTTAAGATTTACCGGCAGCGACGGAAAGAGATAACGCCAGATTACCACCATGATGGCGCCGCCGAGATAAAGGCGCACGCCAATCCCGAGCACCCGCGTAAATAGAAAAACCCCGCTGGCCATATTTTTTGTTTTTGTGCCAAAACGGACAGTCAAAAATTCGTAAACGCTTTGCACGCGATAATCGTAGTACGGTTTGATAAACGTGTACGCGATGATGACCCGCGCGAGGACGGTACCTATGGCGAGCTGTCCATAAAAATAGCCGCGCGTCTTAAATCCCTCAGCGGGGGTGCCGAGAAAGGTGGCCGCGCTTGTCTCAGCGGCGATGATGGATGCGAGCACCGCCCACCATGGAATCGAGCGCGAGCCTAACGAGAAGTCTTCCAGGTTGCGATTGCGCCGCCCCGCCCAGAGTCCAAGCACGACAATCCCGATGAAGTACGCGAGCAAAACAACGGTGTCGATTGCCAGGCGTGCGTCCATGTCGGCGGCTACTTAGCCACAGATAAACACGGATTTACACGGATAAATGAAATCATCTGTGTTTCATCCGTGTTAATCTGTGGCGAAAAATGAAGCTCACGGAAATCCACGCGCCCGAGTTCGGTCTCGCTAAGACGCTCGATTCCGGGCAGGTCTTTCACTGGGAGAAATTTGAGAATGGATTCGTGGGAACGATCGGCGATCAAGCTGTTTACATAGAACAAACCGGAGAAATTTTGCGAGTGAGAGTGGCGTCGGTTTCCAGCCGCTGTTTAGACAAAGATGCGCATGCCACGATCATGCATTACTTCGCGCTCGATCATCCGTTGGCGGAAATTTGCGCTTCGTTTCCGCGTGATCCGGCAATGGATGAGGCGCGCGAGTATTGCCGCGGGCTTCGCATCATTCGTCAGCCGAAATGGGAATGTCTGGCAACGTTCATCTGTTCCTCGATGAAACAGGTCGCGCATATCCGGCAGATCTCAAAGGCGTTGCGGACGCGTTTCGGTAAGAGGCTTAGGATCGACAGTCATCTTATCCATATCTTTCCGACCATTGCGAGAATCGCAGACGCATCAGAAAAGGAGCTGCTCAGATGCCGGCTCGGTTACCGGGCGAAAAACCTTTTGGCCACAGCCCGGCTGATCGCCAGGGGCGACGTGGATCTTGAACAAATGTCGGACCTTTCTGATATCGATCTTCGCGCTGCGCTTTGCCAGCTCCCCGGAGTGGGCCCGAAGGTTGCTAATTGTGTGATGCTCTTTGCCTACGAACGCCTTCGCGCGTTCCCAGTCGATGTTTGGATCGAGCGGGTCCTGCGGGAAAATTACTTTCCGCGCGTCCGGAAATTGAACGCAGCGAGACTACGGACGTTCACAGAAGAATATTTCGGCGAACATGGCGGTTACGCGCAGCAGTATTTGTTTCATCACGCTCGCATGAGGAAAAGGCACGTCATTCCGAGCGAAGTCGAGGAACCCCGTAGCATTACCCATCGGCACCTCCACGGGATGTCTCGACTTCGCTCGACATGACAAACTTGTTCATGTGGCTCATTTGTCAGGGGAGAAGGCGTGAGATAAGGTTGAGCCTCTGATTTCAATGACCACGGCGGAATTCATCCTCGATTATTCCGCAGAGGAAGCGGCGGAAGGGAAAACGGAGAAGCGCAAGGTTCTTCTGGCCTTTCTGGCCGCGCTTTTTCTGCATTTGGCGGTTGCCTATTCGCTGGCAGCCTGGAGCGGCTTGATATCGCCCGCATTCGTAACCGAGCAAAAGCCAATCGAGCTGACTTTTGTCGATCTTGCCACGCCCGCGCCGACGGTCCCGAAAAATTCGATGTTCATGGAGACGGACGAATCCAAGAAGGAACCTCCGCCGACAGACGCCGCTTTTGAATCGAATGCGAATTCCACCGGGGCGAGCGAGCTTCCGGCGGCTGGCACCGCACCGATTCCCACCCAAGAAGGGAAGGATCGGCCATATGTCGATCTTGAGACGCACCAATATTCGTTGGCAGTTCAGGGCGCTCAGCCGCAGCCGAGCGCTGCGACCCAGGAAACGTCACAGCCTTCACAAGCACCCACTGCAACCCCTGCGCCGGATGAACTGGCTTTTCTGACCAGAACGCCGACTCCGCCACCCGTGACAAAGCCAACGCCTGCAAAGGAACAACCACCCAAGTCGTCATACCGCGCTCAGGAACAACGGACGCGCTTGGCCGGCTCGATTACGAATCGCGGCATCTCTTCCGTCCGTGCTTTGGGAACGCCATTGGGGCGTTACCAAAAATATGTTTTAGAAGCGATCGGGTCGCGTTGGTATGCATCCATCGAGAAGCAGCTTGACCTCTTCGGCATCGGTAATGTTCGTCTGGTTTTTTGGATTGACCGAAATGGTCGCGTAAAGAACCTGAAGGTAGTTGAAAATACTTCTAACGAATTGTTCGCCAACTTTTGCATTCAATCTGTCCAAGAAGCTCAGTTGCCGCCGATGTCGGACGATTTGGCTGCAACCCTGCCACCGGAAGGGCTGGAACAGGAAATTCCCTTCACCATATTTGCTAACTAAACGATTTTGCCCTCAATGATCGCGGAGATGTCGGAAACAATGCAGACCATGACCGGTTTTTTTGCCAAAGGCGGCCTCTTTATGTGGCCGTTGCTGATCTGTTCTATTGCTTCGGTGACGACAATCATCCTGCGAGTGATCGCGCTGCGCGAAAAGATCGTGCTGCCGCCCACGATCGTGAGCGAGATCGAGCGGCTCGTTCCCGGCGGAAGCCCGGAGCGATTGGGTCGTATCGTGCATCACGATCCCTCCGCCCTGGGACGGATTGCTCGGGTAGCATTGCGACATCTGCGCTGGCCGCGCTCGGAGAATATTGAAGCGGTGCAAACACGAGCCCGACAGGAAATGGTGCGCTTGGAACGCGGCCTGGTCATGCTGGAAGTGATCACGGGGATTGCGCCGCTTTTGGGTCTGATTGGAACCGTTTCCGGTCTGGTGCACGTCTTTTCTCACCTCGGATTGAGCGCTGGTGCGTCCGAGACGCAGGGAATTGCTCTCGGAATTTCTGAGGCGCTGAACACGACGATCTTCGGATTATCGATCGCTGTGCCGAGCTTGATCGCGTTCAGTTATTTCTCAAAAAAGGTCGAAGCGATGTCGGTGGAAATGGAATCGTTGGTGGCCGATTTGATCGCCAAGTGTTATTACGGACGAGTCGCCGGGCAGCCGTTACCGCCGGCGGCCAAGCCAACGGTATCGGAGCCGGCGCAGGTCGCGTGACAGAAACTACCGCGCGATGTGTTTCATCTCCCCTCATCCTCGCCTTCTCCCCAACGGGGAGAAGGAATTCTCTCCCGTTGGGAGAGACGGGCGCGTAGCGCCAGTGAGGGCGATGGCATTTCTGCAGTAATGAAATCGCACTATGAAATTCGCTGTTAGAAAGCGGCGGGCGCCAGCGATCATCATCGTTTCGCTGGTGGATATCCTGACGATTCTGCTGATCTTTTTTGTGGTCACGACGACTTTTAAAAAAGATCAACCGGAGGTGAAAATTAATCTGCCGGAATCGAAAACCGCGAGCAAAGTGCCAGCCGAGCTCGAACATGCCATCGTGAGCGTGGACGAAAATGACAACATTAAACTGGATGGTCGCAGCCTCGCAGCGGACGAACTGGAAGCGGCTGTGCGCGATCTACCGGCAGAACGCAAATCGGCCCTGGCTTTGCAAGCCGACAAAAAGGCGTCGTTCGGAACGATTATTAAAGTGATGGATGCTTTGAAACTCGCCGGGGTGAAAAACCTGCCGGCTTTCACGAACACGATCGAGAAATGAAATTGTCGATCGTCCAATATGGGGATCCGGTCCTGCGGGCAAAAGGAAAGCGCGTGGAGGAGATCGACAATCACATTCGCGAGCTGGCCCGAAACATGATCGAGACCATGCAGGCTGCGAACGGGGTCGGCTTGGCTGCACAACAAATCGGCCAGCCTCTTCAACTCACCGTCCTGGATATCTCGCAAGTCGAAGATCGGCCAAGCACAATGAAACTGAATGGCGCGCATATCGATCCGAGGACCGCGATGCCGATCGTTTTGATCAATCCGGAAATCGCGCTCGGCGCTGAGACGGAAATCGGTGTGGAAGGTTGTCTAAGTTTTCCGGAGATTACTGGCGAGATCGAGCGGGCGCATTCGGTCGTGGTGCGAGCCGAAACCGCAGATGGAGAAAAAGTGCAGATCGAAGCGAGCGGTTTATTGGCGCGCGCGATCCAACACGAAGTCGATCATCTCAACGGGATTTTGTTCATCGATCGGATGAGCTCCGCCGCAAAAGCGGCGTTATCCAGCCGGCTCAAACGACTGCAAAAGCAAACGCAGCGTGGACACAAACTCCGGCCTCGTGACCTCGAGCCGGCAGTCACCGAAAGGACACTCTAAGCATCGGCTGTGGCCGGTAGACTTCCGGTCAGCCGAGGATCGACGCAGGCTGATTTAGGTCAGAGCGCCTTGTAATCGACGGAGATCGCGCGATAGACGTGGTCGGTACCTTGCTCGGCGGAAAAATAGAAAAGTTCGAGCATCGTCGCCCCGACCATCCATTGATAACCGACCAGGGTTTGAATGACATCGGTATCGGTGTCCCGCGAACGCGAAACCAGTTTTCCGGTGCCGTATTTTTCTTCGAAATATTTCCGGATTTCTGCCATACGTTGGTTGTACCATTCGATGGGACGATCATATTCGTAGAGGAGTTCCACACCGTAGAGACCGCGGTCCTTGAACGTGAACTTAGTCCGCTTCAATCCCGGGTGGACCAGACCTTCTACCGTCCAGACGTCGCGTCCTTCTTTTTTCTCGCGCGCCACAATCTTTGCTCTTGCGCCCTTCAGGACAGCTTCCACGCGCGACATGGAATCGTTCCATCGAAAACCGAACGGTGGCAGCAGTTCATCCGCCGCCGAGACCGACAGCGCCGACAGAAGAAAGGCGAATCCGAAAAGAGCAAGACAACGCATGATCAGTAAGCGCTCCAAGCCAAAATAGCTGCACGCTCATTCCGCGATTCTGACAATTGTTGGCGCTGGCAGTTCATTTTCCGTTTGCAGACAGAGCAGGATGCATGTCGCAAAGGCTCAAAAAGTGCGCTCCTCGCCCGAATCGGTCAAGGATTGAGCGTTTCTCATTAATAACTGCTGCGAGATTTCCCAGGTCGCTGCGCGGCGAAAATTTTCTCGCCTTGGGCGATTGCCGAATTGATTTTTCAGTCAAGAATTTTTTTGACGACAGAAAAAAATAAATTCCGATTTTTTTCTTGTCGAAGTGAACTCGGATTTCTAATCTCAAGCCCGCTGGCAGGGCGGGAGGAAAGCCGATGTGAATAACATGTGAACAGATTTTGATAAATTTCGCGCCAGAGAATGAATCAACCCTCGCCTAACCAACCCGGAACATTGATGGACCTCTCCCTCGCCGCATCTTCGATGCGTGCTTTGTCCGTGGAAAACGCGTTTTTCCCTCGTATTTTGACATTTGCGGCGAGTTTTCTCTCCGCTTTCTCGACGAGCGATGGCAAAATTCTCCGGCAAAACCGAGGATTTGCCCGGCGAATTTCCAGGCGAATCGCCAATGTGGCAATTGTGTAACGCTGTTAACAAGTTTTGATGAAAGAGACCTGTACCGAGATCTGGCAGAAATTGGCAGACGCGCTTCGACCACACGTGAGCCCGGATACTTTCAAGCGCTGGTTTTCCGCCGTGGAACTGATTGAGGTGAGCGATCGCGCGCTCACATTTCGCGTGCCTAACAATATTTATCAGTTCTGGATCGAAAGCAACCACATGACAGCATTACAAACGGCGATTATTGAGGCATTCGGCGGCCCGCGCGACGTAAAGTTTTCATTGCCGGCGGGCACGGCGGCACAGATCGCGCCGGAGGACGTAGCGGTGTTGAAAGAGATGCCGAATTTGTCGCGCGAGAACAAAAGCAGTAGCAGCGGGCTGGCACTGAACCCGCGCAACACGTTCGAATCATTCGTCGTCGGTCCGAACAATGAGTACGCTCATTCGGCGGCGCTGGCGGTCGCCCAGTCGCCGGCCAGGACCTACAATCCGCTTTTCATTTATGGCGGAGTTGGTTTGGGCAAAACGCATTTGATGCAGGCGATCGGCCAGCATGTTTGGGCAAAAAAGAAAAACACAAAAGTCATCTATCTCTCGAGCGAACTGTTCATCAACGAATTCATCGATGCGATCCAGCACAGCACCTTGGTTAAATTCCGGAAGCGCTATCGACAGGCCGATCTCCTGTTGATCGACGATATTCAGTTCCTCGCCGGCAAGGAACGGTCACAGGAAGAATTCTTTCACACTTTCAACACGCTTTTTGACGGCCACAAACAGATCGTGCTATCCAGTGATCGGCCGGCTTCCGAGATCGCAAATCTGGAGCACCGGCTGGTTTCACGATTCGAATGGGGCCTGACGGCTGAACTTCAGCCGCCCGAAATCGAGACTCGGATGGCCATTTTGCGCAAGAAAGCGATCATTCTCGGGATCAAGCTCGATGACGCAGTCTTCGAATTTCTGGCCAATCGAATTCGCACCAACGTGCGCAGGCTCGAAGGCGCGCTGATGCGGGTCGCGTCCTTCGCATCATTGAGCGGCAAAGCTCTCACGCAGGAAGTGATCGAGCACCTATTGAAAGATATTCTGCAGGAAGAAGGGAAACAATCGATCACGATCGAACAGATTCAGAAGCGAGTGGCAGAACATTTCGATGTGCGCCTGGCCGACATGACCAGCAAGCGTCGCCCGGCCAACATTGCCTTTCCTCGGCAAGTGGCGATGTATCTCGCACGCGAACTGACCAAGTCATCCTTGAACGAAATCGGAGAGGCCTTCGGCGGACGCGACCATGGAACCGTCCTCCATGCCTGCAAGCTGGTGAAGAAACGGATGAGCGAGCAGGACAAAATTCGCCAGACAATTTCGTTCATCGACAGCGCGCTTCACCGCTAATGCCCGGGGATCGCCCGCCGGTTCGGAGGCAGAGATTACGGTTGCCGAATAAAATCGGAAGCTTTACATCTTAAGCGCCCTATAGAGCTCATGAAAGTAAGCGTAACAAAAGAAAAACTCCTGGAAGGTCTGCAACAGGTCCAAAACGTCGTCAGCACTCGAACCACTCTGCCGATTCTCTCGAACGTTCTGCTACAAGCCAACGGCGACGAAGTCCATCTCACCACCACGGATCTGGACGTGGGCGTGCGGGGCAGCTGCGAAGCGCAAGTTGAGAAGGCGGGCGCAACCACGCTCCCAGCCCGGCGCCTTTTCAACATCATTCGCGAATTGCCCTCAAGCGAAATCCAGATCGATGTCGATGGGAAAAACACCGCTTCCATTCGAAGCGGCCAGAGCTTCTTCAAAATTCTGGGCCTGCCCGAAGAGGAATTTCCACCACTGCCGAAATTTGATGATGCGAAGGTAGTCACGATTCGGCAGAAGGATTTACGCGACGGTTTACGGAAGACTTCCTATGCGATTTCGACTGATGAGACTCGCTACGTACTGAACGGTGTGCTGTTCAGCTTCAAGGATAACAAGCTTACGTTGGTGGCGACGGATGGCCGACGGCTGGCGATGGTCGACATCGAGCTCGAATTCCCTCGCAGTCATGAGACCGACATCATTGTCCCAACCAAAGCCGTCACCGAGCTGCAACGCCTTTTGACCGACGATGCCGATGTGAAGATGAGCGTGAGCAGCGGCCAGGTGGCGTTCGATCTGAATAAGACATTGCTGGTCTCAAAATTAATCGAGGGTAATTATCCGAATTACAAACAGGTGATTCCAAGCGAAGCCAAAGAGCGAATCACTCTCGAACGTGAAACATTTTTGAATTCTCTGCGACGCGTCTCGCTGCTGGCCAGCGACAAATCAAATTCGATCAAGCTCAACTTCAGCAAGAATAACATCGACATCACGGCCAATACACCGGAGGTCGGCGAAGCGAAGGAGTCGCTCGCGGTTCAATACAAAGGGCGCGATTTTTCCATTGCCTTCAATCCGGAATTCCTGATGGCGCCACTGCGCGCGCTGACCGAGGACGAAGTATTCCTCGATCTCATCGATGAAATGAGTCCCGGCGTTTTGAAAATCCAAACGCCGTTTCTTTACGTGCTAATGCCGATGCGCATCAGCGCCTGATCGAGGGCACTGCGCACAACCTGGGCTTCCAGCAGGCGCAAATCGCCATTGGGTGCGCAGAGGAGCTGGACGCCTTCATTCAAAGGCGCCCAAATCAGTGGATCAGTTGGACCGAACAGTAAAAGGCACTGCGCTCCGGTTGCGGCTGCCAGATGCGAAATGCCGCTGTCATGCCCAATGAAAATCGATTGCTCGAGAATCCCGGCGAGCTGCGTTAAAGGCAGGTTGGTCGCGAACCGAACGGGACGATCGCGCCATTCCTTTTGCAGTCGCCTCCGCTGAGGTTCATCGGCTTCGCCCGAGATCACGACCAGAGAAGGCGTCTCGGAGCCGAGCTCCATCCAATTTTCAATCGGCCAATTTTTCTTCTCACTTCCGCTTCCGGGATGGATTGCAAGGATCGGTCGTGGCAAGTCTCGCAAGAACTCGCGGGCGAATTGCCGATCTTCTTCCGCCGGATAAATATGCGCCGCGAAATCGTTGACGGGAATTCCCAGTTCTTCCATCGGTCGGGCCAATTGCCGAGCAGCGTGTGTGGAGTTGTTCGCCGCGGCGAATCCGTCCTTTGGTGGATCGATCTTGCCCGGGCCGCGGATGAAATTTGCTACACCGCATCGGCGCAGGTTGTTCTCAAAGATTCGGTCTGGGTCGTAAGGATAGCTGATCGTCAGATCAAAGCTGGCAAAGTAATTCGTCAATTCTCCCGGCAGCTCGGAATTGGCAGCGAAAAAAGCCGACATCGGAGCGTATTCGATAGAACGGATTGCTTGTGTGTACCTCCGATTTTCGGCGAGTGAGATGATGTGGTTGTAGCCAAGTATCTCGATATGCGCCTGGGCGTGTGCATTTCGAAGCGCCTCTAGCGCGGGCAACGTCAGAATGAAATCTCCCAAGGCGCCGCCGCGAATGATGAGAATACGCTTCATCTAGTATGCTTCCAGGGCGTCCGCGTCGACCCGATCCAGGCGTTTCACAGAAACGCCCTACAAAATACAGGTCTCAATATTGGACAAAGGCGAAGGCGAGAATCGCCGCGCCGTAGCAAAAGATAATTCCGTGGAGTAATCGCCACCGAGCCGGCGTCCGTGCGCCCCAGTTGATTTCGTCGCGCAAAATGTATGGAATGGCCGTCCAGAACAACCCGGCAATGATGAGCACGTAGGCGAACACCGTCACGAGAAGACGGCTCGCTTCGTGACGAAGAAACGCAGCATCCAGCAGTGGCTCGGCGGCTAACAAGCATAGAACGCCCAGAGCGCGAACAGCGAGGAATTCATCAACAAAGCGCAGAACGAGAAAATAACCGATGGGCAACGCGATGAGCAGTGGTCCGCGAAAACTGGCAAATTCGCCCATCTCGATGGTAGCTACCAGCCAAAGGCTCCAGACGAGATCGACAGTCAGCAAAAGAAATCCGGCAAAACGCGAACGCGGAAATCGTTGGGCAAGCCCGGCGAGATCCGGTTTCACCAGACCAGGCAAACTTATAATGACCAGGCACAGGCCACAGAGGATGCCCATGGTTCGCAAAGAGAGATGATAAATCATTTGAAGTGTTTTTGACCGGTCACATTCGCGGCACAGGCGAGCCATACAAGCTGAAACCGTTCGCCCGCTCGATCTGAACATCGACACGCCTCCCGATCAGGTCATTGCTTCCTTGAAAAACAACGATCTTATTCGTGCGCGTTCTGCCCATCAATCGCGCAGGATTCGTTTTACTCGGACCTTCGCAAAGAACTTCCACTTCGCCTCCGACGACCTGATTCAGCGCGCGCTGATTCGATGCGTTTACAATTGCGAGTAATTCCTGATTGCGTTGTTCCTTCGTGCGCTCGTCGATCTGATCGGACATCTCCGCAGCCGGCGTTTCTTGTCGCGGTGAATAACGAAAGATGAAAGCATTATCAAACTCGAGCTCCTGGACGAGCTCGCGCGTTTGCCGGTAATCATCTTCGGTTTCACCGGGAAACCCAACGATAATGTCTGTGGTAATCGCGATGCCGTTGCGGGCCTGACGCAGCAGCCGGATTAGATCGACATATTTTTCCGCCGTGTAGGCGCGATGCATAGCTTTCAGAATCTTGTTGGAACCGGATTGCAGTGGAAGATGAACGTGCTCGGCCAGCTTGGGTAGAGTCGCAAATGCTTCGATCAAATCGGAACGGAATCCGATCGGATGCGGCGAAGTGAAGCGCAGGCGCTCGAGATCGTCGATTTGATGAACAGCTTCGAGTAACTGCACGAACGGACTTTTGTTGTCGATCTTCGGAAATTCGTGGCGCCCATACAGGTTCACGATCTGCCCGAGCAACGTCACTTCCTTCACCCCGCGCGAAACGAGATAGCGCACTTCCCGCACGATCGCGGGAATCGAGCGGCTTCGCTCCGCGCCGCGCGTCTGCGGCACGATGCAAAAAGTGCAATGCATATTGCAACCTTGCATGATCGAGACGAATGCCGTCGCCTGCTTCGGCGCTAATTCTTGTTCGTGGATCGACTCCTGCGAGCCACTTTCCTCTGCAACATCGACAATCGAGAAACGCAGATCATCGATTGGACGTTGCGGCGGCGCGCCCGGCGGTTGCGCCGTAGCATTTTTGCGCGCGATTATTTCCTCCACATAATCGGCCACGCGATGGAACTTTTGCGTGCCCACGACAAGATCGACATGCGGCAAGTTCTTCAGAAGCGATTCGCCACGGGCTTGGGCCATGCAACCTAGAAATCCGAACACAACTTGCGGCCGCTCTTTAGCGATCCGCCCGAGCATTCCCATTTTCCCGAGCGCCTTTTGGTCCGCCATGTCCCGGACGCTGCAGGTGTTCAGAAGAACAACATCCGCCTCGACTTCATGCGCGACGCGCTCATAACCGCGCGAAATGAGCGAGTGGGCGACCTGTTCCGAATCGCGCTCGTTCATCTGGCAGCCGTAGGTCTTGATGTAAAACTTCGGCATGGACGGGCGAAAATAATACACCAGCCGGGGTCATTCGCCATTATCCACTTTTCATTTCCATCGTCCTTCGGCTTAATTCGGCGCGATGGAGAGAATTATTCCGGCAATCGGAGTCATCAGCGGCAGCGGGTTGTACCAAATGGAGGAACTGCGCGATCCGACCGAGCACAGGATCGACACTCCGTTTGGGCCACCTTCGGATGTTTTGATCGGCGGCAACCTGGGTGGACGGCAGGTTTATTTTTTGCCGCGGCACGGGCGTGGTCACCGGATTTTGCCACACGAGCTGAATCATCGGGCCAACATTTATGCGCTGCGTTCGCTCAATGTGCGCTGGATCATTGCCGTGACCGCGGTGGGCAGTTTGCAGGAGAAGTACCGGCCACGCGATATTCTGTTGCCATCGCAATTCTATGATCGGACCAGCTTGCGGGCCGTTCACACTTTTTTCGGTGAAGGCATCGTGGCGCACATTTCCTTCGCCGAACCGACGAGCGCCGCGTTGAGAAAGTTGCTGGCGGACTCGGCGCAGCGAGTTGGTGTCACTGTTCATGAGGGCGGGACTTACGTGAACATGGACGGCCCAGCATTTTCGACACGGGCGGAATCGGAGTTCCACCGTCGCAACGGCTTTGACGTAATCGGGATGACTAATCTTCCGGAAGCGAAACTGGCGCGGGAAGCAGAAATTGCTCTCGGCACGATGGCGATGATCACAGATTACGATTGCTGGAAAGTTGATGAGGAACCGGTTTCGGCCCAGACCGTTTTTGGCCATCTCACCGCTAACGCAGCTGCGGCGAAGAAAGTTCTCGTCGATGCAATTCCCCGTCTGCCGACGGAGTCGACCTGGCCGGAACATTCCGCTCTGGATATGGCGCTGGTTACAGATCGGAAACTTTGGCCGGAAACGACTATTAAAAAGTTGAAACCAATTCTGGAGCGATTTTTATAGTGATTCAACAAATGTTCGACACACCACTCGATCCGGCCGGTGCGCGTTACGAACACGCCGCGCATGGCCTTCGGCGTCGCGATCTGGATCCGGACCCGATTAAGCAATTTGGAAACTGGTTTACGGCTGCGATCGAAGCGGGAATTCGTGATGTGAATGCGATGGCATTAGCTACCGCCGACCAGCACGGCAAACCGTCTGTGCGGATTGTCCTGCTTAAAAGTTTCGATCAGGATGGTTTTGTCTTCTTCACTAACTACGACAGTGAAAAAGGGCGACAGCTCGAGCAGAACGCGCAGACAGCGCTTTGTTTTTACTGGATCGAACTGGATCGACAAATTCGGATCAGCGGCCCGGCGGAACGGACTTCGCGTGAAGAATCGGAGCGCTACTTTCATTCACGTCCGGCCGGTAGTCAGCTCGGCGCGTGGGTCTCGCGTCAAAGCGAAGTGATCGATGCTCGCCGAGTCCTCGACGCCCGCATGGCGGAGATGATGGAGCGCTTTCGCGACAAACCGATCCCGCTGCCGCCGCACTGGGGCGGATATCGAGTCAGGCCCGATGCCGTGGAATTTTGGCAGGGTCGACCAAATCGATTGCACGACCGGTTCCGATATACAAAGCAGCCGGACAATTCCTGGCGTATCGATCGGCTTGCTCCCTAATGGAAATGTCGGAGCCGACACCAGTCAGCCTGGGACCGACCAACCTTAGCGGTCAGAACCCACTTCGGATTCCGCGATCGGGATCCCGCGGCGTAATATCATTGCTCACTTTGGCCCACGCAGCTCGAACTGCATGCCGGGCATGGTCCCACGGCAGAGCTGCTCCGGCTCGATTGCGTTGGTAATCCAAAGCGAGATCGTCTTCAATTTCGTCGTACTTCTTCCCACGATATTTGTGGAAACCTTCGTAGCCTATCCGGTACGCCGGTGCATACTCTTCGTAGGACAATTTCTTATCCGCGTACGGTTGTTGGGGATGCTGTTCGCGCCAGTAAGCTTCTTCCTTGCTCAGATCAGCCATTTTGTTCCTTTCGTTCTTTTCGAAGATAAAGTTGCAGCGAGCTTAGAGAAACGCAATTGCACTCCGGTTTACGAATCAATAGTATGACCACTCCAGACAACGACGATTTTGTCCAAGATGAACCTTTGCCGATGAACCGACCTCGCCCTCGACAGACCCGCCGAAGCCGCCTTCGCGGAGCGACCCGGAAAGTTTCGCCGCCGGCGGGAGATCGGTGGAAGCAAAGGAAAATTAAGGCGGGCGTGGCTGGCGGTAGGACCGAGTTTTTCCTGCGCGAAAATCCAGTGCCAACGATTCTGGGGGCGCTGATTGTGGGGCTCGCAGTAGGTTTTGCCATCCGCTATGCCTATAACGAAGAGCGAAGGCAAGCGGACGCGAAAACCGCTTTAGGCTGGATCAATTCGAGCCTGGCTTCACTGCCCTCTGTGCGGCCTTTTCTAAAGTCGGTGAAAGAAAAATATGAAGACTCGACCGACGCAGTTCGCGATCGGGTTGGGCGGCTCAAGAAGATCGACATCGGTGATTATATCGAGCCGATCCGAAAACGCTGGAAGTGGTAGTTTCGAAGGGAGCGGCTTCGCAATCTAACCCTACCAACTACTCGGACCAAATCCGCCTGCAGGGCTAGTCGCGCCGAAACCGAGAAGGGCTTCCGCGCGCTTGCGTAAGGCAGTTTCTTTGCTTTGGCCGAGAAGTTCCCCTCGCGAGTCGCGGATTTCATCGACCGACACCTTCATGGCTCGCAGGATTTCCCGTTCTTCGTCACTAAGAAGCGCCTGTTCATCATTCGTGGTGGCTTGCTTCTGGAGGCGAGAAATAATTTCAGTCAAAGCATTCGCATCGGATGCACGATGCAAGTCGATAAGCCGTTGGAAACTGAGATGAAACGGGATCGTGGCGAGATCGACATCGCGTTCATCTGAAACCGCTTCGGGCGGCATCTTCACTCCTTCGGATAGCGCGACAGAATTCCAATTGTTTTCCGGATAATAGTACCCGATTTCGATGCGGTACGCTGCCCTCGGATCGGAAACCGTCAAAAAACAACTCCCGGCCATCGGCTCAACAGCGGTAGTTGTTTCTTGGGAACCATTTTCACGAAGCAATCGGAGATGCACTTGTCGATCTACCGGTGGAGAACCAGCAAAAGCAGCGGGCCAATCAATCTCCCAATAAAGAAATATCGTTTTTGGATCGCGAGCGATGGCAAATAACTTCGGAGCACCGTGAACGCGCGGAAGCTCTACAATGCGGAAGCTATCCTTGAGCCGTTCCTCCTCCGTTAGGCGAACGATAGGACCATTGGAGATGCGGAAGCCATTGCCCGATTTTTCTCTGACCATCTCGCGCCTTGAATTTTTTTCCGCCATTTCACGATACCCTCGCGAAATTCGAGCAAAGGCCAACTGGAAAAACCAGAAAGCCATCCGAGATTTGTGCGAAGAATGAACAGGGCGAAACCGCTCGTAATTATTAATCCGGCCGCTGGATCAATCGAAGATCTGGAGGGGCTTTTGGAGCGACTCCGCATCCTTAATCCCGCAAAGCTTCACGTTACGCGTCGAAAGGGAGAGGCGAAAACTGTGGCGCAGAATGCGATCCGCGGGCGGTGCGACTTCATAATCGTCGCCGGCGGCGACGGCACACTGAATGAGGTCATTAATGCAATCGCTCAATCCAGACGCTCGGAGGAGATTTGCCTGGGATTAATTCCGCTCGGCACTGGAAACGATTTTGCCCGATCGTTCGGAATGCCGTCAGCCATTGAGGACAACATCGACATCTTGCGCAGCTGCAGAACCACTTTGCTTGACCTGATCCGGGTAAAAGGCGAGCGGGTTCGCTATTTTGCCAATATCTCCGCCGGGGGTTTTAGTGGAGCTGTAGACGAACGCCTGACGTCACAAATCAAGCGCGCTTGGGGACCGCTTTCCTATGTGCGAAGCGCAGTGGCTGCTCTCCCCGATCTACTGGCATATCGGTGCGAGATTGTCTTCGATAATCACGCGAAACTATCGCGGGACGTTTATAACATCATCGTGGCCAATGGCCGTTTCGTTGCCGGTGGATTGCCGATAGCGCCAAAGGCCGATCCACAGGATGGATTAGCGGACGTCATCTTGATCCCAGCTTGCCCCATCGCCGAGCTGGCGTTGCTGGCAGGCCAAATTCTTTTGGGTCAGCATATACGCAATAAAGCAATTGTATTCCGACGTGGAGCGAAGATTAAAGTGAGATCGCGGCCGAAGATGCATTTCAATGTGGATGGCGAACCAGTGGGCAGCACACCAATTGTTTTTCAAGTAATGCCGAAGGCGCTAAATTTTGTGATCAAGTGAAAGCGGACTCCAAGATCATTGGTCTGGATCAGCTTGCGGCGCGCTCCAGGGAATTGCGTGCGACTGGCAAGCGGATTGTGGCCACCAATGGCTGCTTTGATTTGTTGCACGTCGGGCATGTGCGCTATTTGCAAACTGCCCGTTTGCTCGGGGATGCGCTGGTAGTTGGTGTAAACGGCGATGAATCAGTGCGGCAACTGAAAGGAACGGGCCGGCCATTGAACAATGAGAAAGATCGGGCCGAAGTGCTCGCCGCCCTGGCATGTGTTGATTTCGTCACGATTTTTGAAGACGCGAGAGCAATCAGGTTTCTTGCCGCAGCGAATCCGGCAGTTTACACAAAGGGCGGCGACTACACTTCTGAAACATTGAACCAAGAGGAGCGAGCAGTGCTGGAGAAGCTTGACGCCGAGATTCATATCGTCCCGTTCGAGGCCGGGTATTCGACGTCACGGCTGTTGGAACAATTGCGTAAGATCGATAGGTGAAACGACTACCAATCGGCATACTTGGATCCGGTAAGGGTACCAATTGCCGCGCGATTCTGGAGAAGATTCGCGCTGGCGAGCTGGCTGCCGAGGTCCGAGTTATCATTTCCGATGTGCTCGACGCGCCGGTTCTCGACATTGCCCGGGAATTCGCCGTGCCGAACGCCTACCTGCCGTCCGGCGCATTTCGCACCCGGTTGGAGCCGCAAGTGGAATCGGAGTTGGTGAAGATTTTGCGCGAAGCGGGAGTTGAACTCGTAGTTCTCGCGGGATTTATGCGAGTTTTGAAATCGCCAATGCTGGAGGCGTTCCCGAGAAGGATCATCAACATTCATCCATCCCTGCTCCCGAAATTTCCCGGCCTTGCAGCTTGGAAGCAGGCACTAACAGCGGGTGAAAAAACAACTGGATGCACTGTCCATTACGTCGATGCTGAGATCGATCACGGGGAAATCCTCGGCCAGCGCGAAGTGCCAATCCGGTCCGATGACACCCCAGAAACTCTGCATGCCCGAATCCAAACTGCGGAACGGGAGCTTTATCCGGCGGTAATTGCGGATTTTTGCGGGAGAGTCTCCCGCGCTTAGGCTTGTTCTGATTTTTGTTCCCGATTCAGTAATTCTTCCAGCGCGACCAACGGTGCCTTCTGCTCGTACACCATCGCGTAAACCTGATCAATGATCGGAATGTCGATGTTAAGCATCTTGCCGCGTTCGCGAGCACTCTGGGCAGTCGGAATTCCTTCGGCCACCATTTTCATGGAAGCGGTGATTTTCGCTAACGTTTCGCCTTGACCTAACCATTTTCCAACGGTGTGGTTCCGGCTGCGCTCACTGTAGCAGGTGACGATTAGATCGCCGACGCCGCTTAATCCGTGAAACGCGCCTGGCCTCCCACCCATCGCTTCACCGAGCCTGACCATTTCGGCAAGAGAACGCGTGACCAAAGCTGCCTTTGCATTATCACCGAGCCGGAGCCCATCACTGATTCCTGCGGCCAGAGCAAACACGTTCTTGAGTGCGCCGCCCAATTCGATCGATACCACCTCCGGACTCGTGTAAATCCGGAAACGTGCGCCGCCAAGGTTATCTTGCAGGAGCGCTGCGCACTCGGCATCCTCACACCCGATTACCGTCGCCGTGGGCAGATCTTGGGCGACTTCGACGGCGAGATTTGGCCCAGAAAGCACGGCAACCCTATTTCGCGGGAAACGTTCTGCCAAAATCTGCGTCATTCGCAAGCCGGTGCCGCGCTCGATTCCCTTCGTGCAACTTAACAAGATAGCTCGATCACGAATCGTCACCTCGCCCAGCCTATCGGCGATGTCGCGTAAGGCGGTTGATGGCATAACGAAAATGATAAGATCGACATCGGCGCAAGCCCGAAGGTCCGATGTAACATTGACGTTGCCCGCGAGTTGCAAACCTGGAAGGTAATCGGAGTTTTGGCGGCTCTGGCGCATCCGCCCGGCGCGTTCAGCATCGCGACTCCAGAGCGTAACTGGACAGCCCTTCTTTGACCAAAGCGCGGCCAATGCGGTGCCCCAACTCCCAGCTCCTAGGATTGCGATCTTGTTGATCTTCACTTTCGAGTAAAACGTGGCTCCGTTCCGCGAATTAAACGAGAGAGATTCGAGCGATGACGCAGAATAATGAACGCTGCCATGCAAATGGAGAAGTAAACCAGCCCTCGATCGCCATTCAAGCCTAACGAACTCAGTATCGCAATCACTATTGGCAAAACCAGAGCGGCGATCATAGATGCCACTGAGACGTAGCGGGTTAAGCGAAACGTGAGCAACCAAATGACTGCACCGATCAAAAGCCCTACCGGCATTAGCCCGAACAATGAGCCTGCAGAAGGAGCGACGCCTTTTCCGCCTTTGAACCCAAGCCAGATCGGAAATGAATGCCCGAAGATGCAAGAGACAGCGGCGATGATTCCGGCAACTTCCGGCGAGATCGGTGCGGGCTGGAAACGCCCTACAAGGAACATCGACAATCGCACTGCGCCCCAGCCCTTCAGGAAATCGAAGGCGAAGACCGGATACCCGTAGCGCTTGCCTAACGTACGGACGACATTGGTGGCGCCAATGTTGCCGCTGCCGACATCGCGAATGTCCGTCCTAGCGATGCGGCCGGCGAAATATGCGGCCGGAATTGAACCAAGCAGGTAACTCCCGATGATAATTGCAGAAACCATGACCATCTAGCGTCGATGCTAAGTGGAATTCATTAAATGTAAGCCGCTTTTATTCAACCATATAGATATTATCGTAACATCCGCAGGCGTAATTCCGCTAATGCGCGCTATTTGGCCCAGTGAGGACGGTCGCAATACCGCCAGTTTCTGGCGAGTCTCCGATCGCAGACCCCCGATTCTGCTGTAATCTAAGGTCGTAGGCAGTGGCAGCTCTTGCCGACGCTCCAATTGTCGGTTCTGATTCGCCTGGCGGTGCGCGTAGCCTTCATACTTGAAATCGGTTTCGATTAACTTCCAAGTCTCAAGCGGATAGCGCGCCCTCACCTCAGGCGGTATATTGTCGACTCGGAAGTCCGGCCGCTTAAAGAGGTGCGATAGTGCCGCCCCGCCAATCCTTATTTCATTAGCCAGTCGACGCGCTCCATCCAGCGCTTGCATTTTCTGCTGAAATCGAGTCCATCGGCCATGTCTAACTAACCCTGCTTTGAATGCCCGCCCAGTCAACCGTTGATCTGCATTATCTTGCCGAAGAAATAGTCGCTCTTCCGCCCGGCTTGTGAACATCCGATACGGTTCTTCTGTACCCTTCGTTACGAGATCGTCGATTAAGACACCGATATAAGCCTCATGTCGTTCCAAGATCAGTGGCAAAGTACCTCGCACCTTTAAAGCGGCGTTAGCACCAGCGATCAATCCTTGAGCCGCGGCTTCTTCATAACCCGACGTCCCGTTCACCTGACCGGCAAGATAGAGACCGCTTATAAGTTTGGTTTCCAACGTCGACAAGAGCTGGGTCGGCGGGAAATAGTCGTATTCCACGGCGTATCCTGGGCGCATGATCTCAGCGCGTTCCAGCCCCGGGATCGTCTGGAGAAATTGCAGCTGGACGTCGTAAGGCAGGCTAGTCGAAATTCCATTCACGTAATATTCGCGGGTTTGGCGCCCCTCTGGCTCCAGAAAGAGCTGATGCGACGGTTTATCAGCAAATCTCACCACTTTGTCCTCGATAGAGGGACAGTACCGTGGTCCGGTCCCTTTGATTCGCCCAGTGTAGAGCGGGGAGCGATGAAGGTTCGCACGAATGACCTCATGGGTCTTCGGCACTGTCGATGTGATCCAGCAAGGCAATTGTTCCACATGGAACTCACCGCGATCATCGAAGTTTAGGCTGAAAACATCGTCTCCCGAGATGCTGACCTCCTTGTCGTCAAATGCAAATCGAGGTGGCGGTTCATCCCCCATCTGCACTCCACATTTCGAGAAATCAATCGATCTCGCATTAAGCCGGCATGGGGTTCCCGTCTTAAATCGGCCGACCTCAAACCCAATGTTCCGCAGATTTTCGCTCAATTCCGAACTCGCATCTGCCATTCGACCGCCCGGTTTTCTGTTCTCGCCAATATGCAACAGACCGCGCAAGAACGTGCCCGATGTAATGACGACTGCGCGTGTCCGGATTTCCAACCCTAGATCTGTCTGAACCCCGACGACCCGCTCGTTCTCAACCAAAATCCTCGACACCGTAGCTTGTTTAAGATCGACATTTTCCGACAGCTCCAAACTGGCTTTTAAGCGGAATTGATATGCCTTCTTATCGCACTGGACTCGCGGAGCACGGACTGAGGGTCCTTTCGCTCGATTGAGCATCCGAAATTGAATACCTGTGGCGTCCGCATTCATCCCCATTGCGCCGCCCATCGCGTCGATCTCACGGACGATATGCCCTTTGGCCAGACCGCCGATCGCAGGATTGCACGACATTTGCCCAATCGTATCCAAGTTTTGGGTCAGTAGAAGCGTGCGACAGCCAACCCGAGCCGAGGCTAATGCGGATTCAATCCCGGCGTGGCCGCTGCCCACCACAATTACCTCATATTCGGTCGGTAACTTATACATTCAGGTTTTTGATCGCACATAGAAGCAACTCTGAGAGCGGTCGGTTCTCGATCCGCCCTCCGACCGTCGCTGAAATCACTGCCATTCCAGGAGTAAATTCCGCTAACACTTGTCGGCAGGCTCCGCAAGGAAAGACAGGTCGTGAGAAATTAGTTACGAGTCCGATCGCCGAAAATTCGCGTGCTCCGCCACCAATAGCTGCCGAAACAGCTGATCGTTCGGCACAAATCGTCAGGCCAAGCGATATATTTTCAATGTTGCAGCCCGTAAATACCTTCCCCCAGCGGGTCAATAGCGCAGCTCCGACCCTAAAATGTGAATACGGCGCGTAAGCGTGTTCCCGCGCTTGCCGGGGGGATTCCAGAAGGGATGCGTAATCGATAACCATATATAGCTGAGCTATTTAAGTTGAGATGTATACGGAATATCTTGCCGATTCTGGGTTTCTGATCCGTTGGCTGCCTCAGCTTTTCTTACGGCCGGTTCAATCACTCGGGCTAGAAGTATGAGGAGAACTAGAGTAATAACAAACGCTCCGCCCCAAGTCCAATAATCAATCACCTTTGGGTGATGGACGCCCCGCACAATCCTGAGTCCGTACTGACCAAGCGTGCCGACATAAACGTAAAGAAACAAACCAGGCACGCGTCCGATTGATGCCCACAGCAGATAGCTGACGAAGCGAATTGTCGTTAGACCATAGAGATAATTTAACAGACTTGTCGGAAACAGCGGATGCAATTGGCTCAACAAGATTAGTTTCCAACCTTCGCGTTCCACAGCGGGCTGTAGCGCGCGCAATATTTTGTGGCTCGAAATTTTGTGCCAAACCCAGCGATTCGCTACTCCTCGGCTCAGCGCAAATGAAATTGTCGTAGCGATGACGTTACCGGAGAACACGAGTAGAAATCCCCACCATAATCCAAAAAAGAAACCGCCACCGGCTGCAAGGATCCCTCCCGGCAGCAACAGGACGTTGCATGCCGCAAACATTAACGGATAACAGACGGCGCCCCAGATTCCCCAGCTGATTACACGCGTTTGGATATTTGGAAGGAAATCAATTACCGGAAAAAAACGTGCTATGATCGAAAAGAGGACGATTGCGCCGATCAGCAACGCGATCTGCGAGTAAATTGCGCGCCTGACTTTCAAAATTACGAGAGTGTGCGCGCGTCAGCGGCTTTGCGCAAATGTGAGCCGCGTAGTGAACAAGCAGCCTAACGAGAGGCTCCCCCCACGACCCTGGTATTAGGATCACTAGGGTCGAATTGGCTTCTCTGTCGGCGCGGGATGCCCAGGCTATCGAAGATTACGCGCGTAGCGTCGGATCGATTCAACGTATAAAAATGAATTCCGGCCACTTGGTTATCAAGCAGATCATGACATTGCTCCAGCGCAAAGTGAACACCCACCCGCTTGACCATATCTGGATCGTTCTCGCAGCGTTGCAATGCTCGTAGCAACTTGGCTGGAAAACGCGACCCCGCAGCGAGTTCGGCGATTCGTTTTAACCCGCTCATTGACGTAATCGGCATGATCCCGGCGATGATTGGAACGTGAATCCCGGCCAGTGCGCAACGCTCTCGGAAATCGTCGAAATCCCGATTGTCGAAGAACAATTGCGTCACCACATAGTCGGCCCCAGCCTCTATCTTTGCTTTGAAATAGTCCATTTCCACGAGCCGATTTGGCGTTGCGGGATGACCTTCCGGAAACCCGGCCACGCCGATGCCGAAGCCGCGTCGGTCAGCGTGTAAACCTGACTCATTGAAGCGGCGGATGAATTGTACCAAGTCGATCGCATGCCGAAATGCGTCGCGTGACGTATCATAAGCCAGGTCCCGCGGCCGATCGCCTCCCAACGCTAGAATGTTTCCAATTCCCGACTTCGCGTAGCGCTCCAAAATCGATCGAATCTCTCCTTCGTTGTGGCAAATACACGTAAGATGCGGGATGGGGTCGAGCTTGGTCGTATTTTGGATCCGCTCGACCAAATCGTGCGTCAAATCCCTTGTCGATCCTCCCGCCCCATAAGTCACGCTCACAAAATCCGGCATGTACGATTCGAGATCGCGGATCGTTTGGTAGAGCTTCTCGGCCGCCTCGCGAGTTTTAGGTGGGAAAAACTCGAATGAAAACGTAGGCGAATCTCGCCGCATGATCTCGGTAATGTGCATGATTCGAACTTATCTTCGCGCCAACCGGGACTTTCGGTCAACTAACCAGCATTTCCGGCCTCGAAACGCGCTGCCCAACGTGCTAAAAACTTAGCTACAACTGACAAGGAGCTAAGGCAAGATCGCAAAAATCCGAGCTGGAAAGCCGGAGCCGCCCTTCAGTTTTGGAAAACTGATGATCGCAATCGCTCCCGCTTCCGGCACCTGGTCCAGATTTGGCCAACAGCTCAATTTGATAACGGTCCGTATTCAAAATGTATCTCTCCAGAGAATAATCCTCCTTTGTTGTGGGGCCACGCCTGGATCCCGTATCCGTCGTTTCGTGCCCGGATGCTGTTATTCTGCGCTGCTCGTAAAGGAACTTCAGGACCGGCAAGACTCCAGCCGGGATAATGGGCGACACCCAAGGCGTCCATGTTCTCCATTTTTGCCGCATCCGGCCAGCGCTTCGACCAATCCGTACGCATGGCGACGAATGCGCCGGAAGGAATTTTGATCACGTCAAGCAGTAGGCACTTTTTCATGCTCCCGTGTTAATCAATTGCAGAGTAATACGCGAACAACTTTCCATAAATCCGAATAACTTTGGTCCCGGACTAATAAGGGATTATTCCACCAACTTTTTGGCACGGTTTTTAACACACCTTTTACAGCCGGTCTCGCATCACACATTCGATAGCCTTTGAACTTATTCGCTGGCTGAAGATGAAGAACTTTTTGCTGCCCAAAATACTTTAGTATATCTGCCCAACCAACAACTCGTGATAGCAACGCCAGATTCTCTGCGAAAGTCTTGTGCCCTGGGCATCATGACCAAAGCTCCGTATCCGGGAGCTGTAAAAACGCGCTTGGTGCCGCCACTGACACCTGAGCAGGCAGCAAAGTTAAACGCATGCTTCTTGCGTGACATCGGCGCATCCATTGCCGTCTGTTGCCACAAGCTGCGTTCCTCGCAAAATGGCTCTGCTCGGGGAGTTGGAATTTACACTCCTCCCGGTTCTGAGGCGCTGTATCGAAACCTTCTACCGAGGGATTTTCTTTTGATCCCACAACGCGGCGAAAACTTCCGGGATCGGCTCCTGTTTGCGGCCGAAGATCTTTTTGCGGCCGGTTTTATCTCCGTTTGCCTGATTAATTCCGATAGCCCGACGGTGCCGCCGTCCAGTTTTGAAGAGGCCGTGACTTCGCTCAACAAGCGCGACGACCGGATCGTGGTTGGGCCGGCAGACGATGGCGGATACTATTTGATTGGGATGAAGCAGCTACGACGGCGTCTTTTTGATGAGATCGACTGGAGCACCGAGCGGGTGTTTAAACAGACGACGCAACGCGCCAAGGAGATCGGGCTTAAGATTCACACTCTGCCGCCTGGGTACGACGTCGATGATCGCATTGGGCTGCAGCGATTGAGACACGACCTTTTTGGCCCGCACGCAGGCATGGATGTTGCGCCGCACACGCGTGAGTTTTTAGGCTCGCTGTGAGGTTTGCGGCGGTCGCAGAACGCCGCTACAGGGGAATCATGGCAAGACGAGCGCTCGTCACCGGCGGAGCGGGCCTGATCGGTTCACATATTGTCGATCTTCTCGTTCGTGAAGGTTGGAAGGTCCGCGTGCTGGATAATCTCGAGCCTCAAACGCATCGCCGCGGGAAACCAGCGTGGATTAACAACGAAGCGGAGTTCTTCCAAGGTGATGTGCGTGACCGCGATACGATCTCGGCAGCGCTTGATAAGATCGATGTCGTATTCCACGAGGCCGCCTACGGCGGTTACATGCCCGAGATCGCCAAGTTTGTTCATGTCAATAGCTTCGGCACGGCGCAGATGCTGGAGGTGATTCGCGAGAAAAATTTACCGATTCAGAAAATCGTAGTTGCCAGCTCGCAAGCCGTTTACAGCGAAGGCGCCGGTGAATGTCCGAAGCATGGAGTCGTGTTTCCAAACGTTCGGCCTATTGAGCAGCTTCAGAGAGGCGACTGGCAGGTCCATTGTCCGCTCTGCGACGCGGTGACAAAAAGTGTGCCCACTCCGGAGAATGCTCCAGTCGGCGGTGAGACTGTTTATGGTTTGACGAAGGTGGATCAGGAACGGCTGGTTCTTCTTTGGGGAAAACAGATCGGCATTCCAACGGTCGCCTTGCGGTATTCCTGCACTTATGGACCGCGCCAATCGATCTTTAATCCCTATACCGGCGTGATTGCGATTTTCTGCACCCGTCTGCTGAACAATCTGCCACCCGTGCTTTACGAGGACGGCGAACAGACCCGCGATTTCTCATTTGTAGAAGATATTGCTCGGGCCAATCTGTTCGCAGCCGAGAGCAACAACTTCGACGGATTGGCCGTGAACATCGGCAGTGGCCGCGGTATTGCCATTCGTGAAATCGCCGAGCAAATTTCGAGCGCGCTCAAGATTGACATCGCACCGCAAATCAATGGCGAATTCCGTCCCGGCGAAATGCGCCATCTCACCAGCGACACGACTCTCGCGCGCGCAGCCGGTTACAAATCGACTGTCGATCTTGCCGAAGGAATCGAGCGCTACATTGGCTGGATCCACAGTCAATCCGACATTCGCGACTACTTCAGCGAAGCCGCGGACATTTTGAGGAATAAGAAAATTGTGAACCGAGCTGAAATTCGGCGCGGATAATCGTATCTGCTTTGTTCCAGAGGGGTTCGCTGTTGATTGAGCCGAATTTTTGCAGCGAAAAGGCGAGGCGAATCGGTTAGAGGTAGGCATGCCTGAAGCGACCGGCATTCCCGACTTGAACTCGCCGGTGATTGAGCACGCGCGGAAAGATTTTCCTCTGCTGAACGTCGGCATGAGCGTGGCTCAAGCGCTCGAGCAGATCCGTCGTGAAGGCGTTGGCGAACGCGTCATTTATTTTTATGCAGTGAATGACGATCAGCGCCTCGTGGGAGTGTTGCCGACGCGGCGGCTTCTGACAGCGCCTGTCGATGCCCCTCTCCGCGAAATAATGGTGCCACGCGTCGTCGCCATTCCCGCACGGGCCACCGTGCTAGATGCCTGCGAGTTTTTCGTGCTCTACAAATTCTTTGCCTTTCCGGTAGTGGACGACAACAAGCGTGTAGTGGGTGTCATTGATGTGAACCTGTTTGCTGAAGAAATCCTTCAGACCGATGAGAAGGAACAATCGATTCCTATCAGCGGCGCACGCGATGATATTTTTGAGGCGCTCGGGTTTCACATCGAGCAGGTCCGGACCGCTTCTCCAGTCCGAGCATTTCGATATCGATTTCGCTGGCTGCTCGTCACCGTCACTGCCGGCACAATCTGCGCGCTGCTAGCCGGCGCATTTGAACTAACCCTCGCTCGCAGTCTGGTGTTGGCATTTTTCCTCACCCTCGTGCTCGGGCTTAACGAAAGCGTTAGCACACAATCGATGAGTCTGACAATTCAGGCATTGCGTTCTATTCCGGTGACATGGCCGTGGTTCGTGAATGCATTGCGCCGGGAGTTTCCCGCCGCAGCGCTGCTCGGCTGCGGGTGCGGGACACTGGCTGGCGCAATCGTTTGGTTCTGGCGTGGCGAAGCGCGAGGCGCGTTTGTCATTGGCGGCAGCATCGCTTTGTCGCTAATCAATTCCTCATTGATCGGACTGAGCGTACCCTCGTTGCTGCATCGGCTTAAGCTTGATCCCAAGATCGCCGCCGGTCCGGTGACGCTCGCCCTGGCCGATATTTTAGCGCTCATCGTTTATTTCACGACGGCGTGGCTGGTGCTACGATGAATAACGTCTCAGTTGTCATTCCGGCATTAAACGAAGAAGAACCGATCGCGAACGTCGTGCGCAATGTCGCAAGAACCGGAATTCCGAACGAGATCATCGTCATTGATAATGGCAGCACGGATCGGACAACCGAGCGAGCGCACGAAGCTGGCGCCCGCGTCGTGACCGCGCCGCGCGGATATGGTCGCGCCTGCGCCGCGGGAGTGGCTGCCGTGCATCCGGAGTGCGACATCATCGTTTTCCTCGATGGAGATGGAAGTGATTGCCCGGAATTCCTGAAGAAGCTTGTCGATCCTGTCATCGCCGGCACACATGATTTCGTGATCGGTTCGCGAACGCGCGGCCAACGTGAAACCGGCAGCATGAATTTTCAGCAACTCTTTTCCGGACGACTTGCCGGATGGTTGATGTCGATCTTGTACAACGTCCGTTACACTGACATGTGTCCTTTTCGAGCGATTCGACGGGATGCGCTGGAGAAACTTGGGATGCGCGAGCAAACCTACGGTTGGAATTTGGAGATGCAGATGAAGGCTGCGCGTGCTGGTTTGCGCATTTTGGAAATTCCGGTCAATCACCGGCGGCGGACTGGAGGGCAATCGAAGGTTTCCGGCACATTGCGCGGCACGCTCGTCGCCGGCACGCGCATCATAGCGACGCTGATTCGACTTGCCTTGAAAACGAAGCCACGGATGGACACGGATGAACACCGATGAACACGGATTTTCGAAATCAAAGTGAGCCGAGACTCTGCTTTCGATCCGTGTTAATCTGTGCTCAAGATCGGCATGCCTCTTCTATCTGGTGGTCTTCCCGCGCGGACGGCTTCGACCATTTCGGACGAAGTCCTTTCGGAGTGCGAGGCGTCTTCGCATCGCTTTTCTGGAGGTGATTGGCGCGTTCAAAGCGACGCGAGGACGCGTGCGCACTCCAAAGCTGACGCGAAAAAGCAACACGGTGCCGTCATTCTGATTTGTCGTTGATTCGAGTTTCGGATCTCGTCCTTCATTATTTCGTGGCGAGAAACTCTCTATTCCATTCCGCGCGCGCACTTGTAATATCGACAATCAATGAGCGCGTCGAAAGCTTGCTTCGCGGGGTTGCTCGCTGGTCTGGTGGCTGCGATCGCGATGACGCTGATGATGCTATTGCTGGCAGTGTTCGGAGTTGCGACGCCGCTCTTCATAATTGGCGATCGGCTTTCGGTTTTCATTTCTCCGGGGCCGTTTCTGTCGCTCATGGGAAAAGTGGGCGGATACAATCACCTCAAACAGATCGGAGTAGGATCGACAATCGCTGGCCAGCTGATTGTCGGCGCCATCGGCGGCGGGCTTTTTGGATTATTGATGCGACGCCAACCCGAGCGGCGGGCGACGCTCTGGACAATGTCGATCTTCATCGCGCTGCCGATCATCGCCATGGGGATTGTACTCTGGCCGGTGCTCGGGACCAATTATCGTGGATTGCCGATCGAGGCCGCGCGATGGATCACACTCGTGGGCTTTGCGTTGTGTGTTCTAGTGTTCGAGCGTGCGCTGGTTTTCGGGTTTCAATTTTTGGTTCAGCCACGGTCGGCGCCCGCGGTTACACGGAGAAGCGAATTTAGTCCTGCCATCGGACGCCGTGCGTTTGTGTTAAGCGGGGTTGGCCTCGCGCTGGCAGGCGGCAGCATCGCCCTGGGCCGGAAACTTTGGCGCGCAGCCACTTTTAGTTACGACGGCACGCAATACAAAGGACCGACTGTTCAGCCGATCACGCCTAACGATCAGTTTTATTGCGTGACCAAGAACGTGGTCGATCCCCGGGTGAAAATTGATCTGTGGACGTTGGAAATTACCGGCCTGGTGCAAAACCGGATGGCGTATCGATTCGATCACCTAAAAGATATTCCTGCTGTCGAACAGGAAACCACTCTCATGTGCATCAGCAATGGCATCGATGCCGGATTGATCAGCAACGCGCATTGGAAAGGTTTCCGGTTGCGGGATTTTTTGGAATCGGCCAAGCCTTCGCCGGATGCCGCCCGCGTGCGTTTTCACGCCGTCGATAATTACACCGATACAATTCCTCTCGAAAAAGCGATGTTGCCGACCACTTTGCTGGCTTTCGAAATGAACGGTGCGCCTTTGCCGGACCGACATGGGTATCCGCTGCGAGTAATTGTTCCCGGCTACTTTGGAGAAAAACATGTGAAATGGCTTACGCGGATCGAGCTGACGACCTCGGACGCAAAAGGCTTTTACGAGAAACAAGGTTGGGGTCCCGATTTCATCGTGCCGATACGATCGAGAATCGACGTCCCGTATCACGAATCATGGTTCTCGCTCGCGAAACAGAGTCAGATCGAAGTCAGAGGCATGGCCTACGGCGGCGACCGCGGCGTCTCGCGCGTCGAGCTAAGCTTCGATGACGGCAAAACCTGGCGTGACGCGGAAATTTATTACAACGGCGGCAATCTTGCGTGGTCGCTTTGGAGAGTGAATTGGACGCCGGAACAACCGAGCGATTACACATTGGTTCTGCGTGCCACTGACGGTAACGGCACAGTCCAGAAGTGGGATCCCGATCGAAGCCCATTCTCAGGTGTGACCGGATTTCACAAGATCGTCGTTCACATAATGGCCTAGATCCAACCGTCGAACGTGCCTTCCGGTCTACTTCTGACACTTCGGGCACCAAGCCGTTGTGCGCCCACCGAATGTGGCGTGGTGTAATAGGGTGCGATGTTTTGGGCAGATTCCCTTGCGTTTCCATTTTTCGTGAATGAGCCAGCCGCTTGGCGGATCAGAGAAATCTTTGCCGAGCGTTTTCAACGAGCGGCGAACCACGAATTTTGCCGCGCGAAAAATCGCGGTCCGTTCCCGCGCAGTCAGTTTCGCACCTCGCTTTGATGGCAGAATCTTTGCTCGCCAGAGAATTTCGTCTGCCATCCAGTTGCCAATACCCGGAAAGCCGTTTTGCATCAGAAGCACGGCCTTGATCGGCGCCTGGCGATGTCGATCTAAAAATTGATCGAGGAATTCTTGATCGAACTCGCGCGAGTCGATCTCCGGAGCACTGCGTTTCCACCAATCGGGCTGAGCGGTTCCATGATGAAACCGAACATGCCCGAGCTGCCGTGGATCGGTGAAGACGATCGCGCGTTGTTGTTGATACAACACAAGATGATCGTGTTTGGCCGGACAAAAGTCTCGCTGCTCGACATGCGTTTTTCCCGTCATCCCCAGATGGACGCCGAGCCAGTTGTTGCCGGTAAATTCGAACAGCATCTGTTTCCCGCGCCTTGTCGATCTTAGGAGTGTTTGATCGATCAGATTTTTCTGAATCGCGCGCGTATTGGTGCCACGGAAAACATATTTGCCGGTGTGTACACTAACATCGACAATGGCAGCGCCACGGCCGGGATCCCATTGTTTGCGAAACCACTCGACTTCGGCCAGCTCAGGCATTTCGCAGAGTACTTGTGCCAATTTGGACACGCAATCGAATCACCCTCACCGGCGGCTGGTGGCGTCCGCCTCTCCCTGGAAGGGAGAGGATTGAGGTGAGGGTGAGTCTTCTATCGATATTGGCCCGCTTGCGCGGCATGCTAGATTTATTCATGGAGAAAGTGATTATCGTGGGGAGCGGTTGCGCCGGATTGACCGCCGCGATCTATGCGGCGCGCGCCAACCTGAATCCACTCGTGCTGGAAGGACGGCAACCGGGCGGACAGCTTTCGACGACTACGCTGGTGGAGAATTTTCCCGGATTTCCCGAAGGCATCGATGGACCGCAGTTGATCATGAACATGCATAAGCAGGCGGAGAATTTCGGTGCCCGCTTTTCGTATGCTGAAGTCACGGATTTCGATTCGAGCAAAAAACACATTCGGATCAAGGTGGATGACGAATGGCTCGAGACGCCGGCGCTCATCATTGCCAGTGGCGCCTCAGCCCGATGGCTTGGACTCGACAACGAAGAGAAACTAATTGGCCATGGACTAACGAGCTGCGCAACGTGTGACGGCGCCTTTTACAAAAATGTGCCAGTCTGCGTAATCGGCGGCGGCGATTCCGCAGCGGAAGAATCGCTTTTCCTCACCCGGTTCGCTTCAAAGGTTTATTTGATCCATCGCCGCGACCAAATGCGGGCATCGAAAATCATGCAGGAACGCGTGTTTGCGAATCAAAAGATCGAGCCGATCTGGGATACGATCGTGACGGACTACATTCCGGATCAAAAAGGAGAAATGCGCGCGGTGCGTCTCCGCAACATTAAGACGAACGAGGAACGTGAATTAGAAGTGGCCTGTGTATTTGTGGCGATCGGTCACGACCCGAACACCCAAGCGTATCGAGGCAAGCTTGAGACCGATCCGGATGGTTACCTGATCGCGAGACACCTCGCCGAGAGCAAACATCCGGGTGTATTTATCGCGGGGGATGTGGCCGATCGCGTTTACAAACAAGCGGTTACGGCAGCGGGCTCAGGCTGCGCTGCAGCGATGGAAGCGGAGAAGTATTTGAGTGAATTGGAGTCCCGGTAATTAACAGCAAATCCGATCTCCCCTTGTAGCGGCGGTCTGTGACCGTCGCCATCTTGAAACACACGAGTTTGCGACGGTCATAGACCGCCGCTACAGAAAAGATCGCGACACGTTCACATTTGAAAATCTGCGATCTCACCCAATTTTATTCTCCACTCAGCGGCGGCGTGAAACGTTATGTGCATGAAAAAATCGCGTACATCGACAAGTACTCACCGGACGATGAGCACGTGCTCGTGATTCCAGGAGAGAAGACCGAGCTGACCACACAGGCGCGGGTGCGGGTTTATTCAATTCATTCGCCTCTTCTTTCCCGGACCTCACGCTATCGAGCGCTGCTGAATCTGCGCGCGGTCGGGGAAATTTTGGAACGCGAGAAACCGGACTTGATCGAATCGAGCGATCCGTACCAAGTGGCGTGGAAAGCGATCGCTTCCGGCCGCGCCCTCAGGATTCCGGTGGTCGGGTTTTATCACTCGCATTTTCCGGAAGCCTATGTGCGGAGCACCGCGAAGTTCCTGGGACAAACTGCAACCGAAGCGGTGATGGATTTTGCCGCGCAATATGTGGACAAGCTCTATAACAAATTTGAAGTGACACTGGTTCCCTCAGAAAATTTGGCCAAGGTTCTGCGTGATTGGGGCGTCAAGAACGTTCAGGTCGTGCACTTGGGAGTCAACATCGACATCTTTAACTCGGACGGGGGCCGGGAAGAGGCCGCCCGCATCTCTCTCGGCGTGGCCAGCGATCAAAAGATGCTCCTGTATGTAGGACGACTGGCAAAAGAAAAAAATATCCAACTCCTCTTCGAAGCGTTTCAACTTCTGGAACGTCGTCGCCCCGGCGATTTCCATCTTGTTGTGATCGGCGATGGTCCGCAACGCGACGGACTGGAAAAGCTACAATACGAAACAGACGGTGCGGTCACATGGATTCGTTATTGCACGGACTCAGCTGACCTGGCGCGGCATTATCGGGCGGCGGATTTGTTTGTTCATCCCGGGGTTCAGGAAACGTTCGGTTTAGTGGCATTGGAGAGTCAGGCCTGCGGCACGCCGGTGGTCGGAATTCGCGGCAGTTACATGGACCGCATCATTCTTCATGGGCAGGAATCTTGGGCCACTGAAAACACGCCGGAAGCGCTGGCGAATGCAATCGAAGAATCAAGCACAAACAAGCGATCTATGGTCGTGACGAATGTGGCGCAAGCGGCAAAGGATCTTTACAGTTGGCCACGCGTGTTTGACGAACTCTTTTGCATTTACCGCCAAGTCTGCACAAACTACCGCGAATCCTGATGGAAATCGACGATTCCAAGCCATTTGTAATCCGCAGTTATCGCACGTCGGATCGCGCCGCGGTGCGTAAGTTGTGTTGCGACACGGGTTTTTTGGGCACACCGATCGATCCAGTTTACGAAGATCGACAATTATTCGCCGATTTTCTCACGACCTACTACACCGATTGGGAACCGGAATCATCGTTTGTCGTGGAAATCAGTGGCGAGATTCGTGGTTATTTGCTCGGCTGCCGAAGACCGCTTCGCAATCAGCTTTACTCGTTTTGGCAAAATGTCTCCTTGTTTGGCAAGGCGCTAACGCGATACTTCCGATACCGAGAGCGGTCGCGACGATTCATTCGCTGGACACTGGTGCACGGCTGGAGAGAGGTGCCGGCCCCGCCGCGTCGGACACCGCATTTTCACATCAACCTCTTGCCGGATGCGCGGAAGATGTCGACGACGCGCGCGTTGATGAGCGCATATTTAAGCTATCTCTACCGCTCCGGAGAAAAGCGAGTTTATGGGCAGATCGTGACCTTTGAGAGTCGTCGGGGAGAAAGGATGTTTGAACGCTACGGTTTCAAGGTTCTGAATCGGGCGGAGATAACGAAATACAAAGCGTTTTATCCTCAATCCGTTTATCTCAGCACAGTCATCAAGAATTTGGAAACGGCGGAGCCGCTCTCGGTCACGACCCGCTCACGCTCGTAAATTTTTGCGGGGTTGACGGGATCTCAGCCCAGCCGCTGGCGCTGAATCTGGCGTTACGGCGAAAACCGCCTGTCCTCGTATTGTCAGGAGGCTGCACTCCTTCCGGAGAAATCTTGCCCTTATAGTCTCAGTTCCGGTGCTCGGTCGTGCGAATTTCCAAAACCCGCGTCGCGAGATTTCAGCACCTTAAATTTCTATTGACGCTTGGCAGTCTATTATGAGAATTATGGAAGTAGTGATAATTTGATGATCCCCAGAATGAGCTCTCGCTTCTATCGCCTCCTGCTATGTTTTCTCTCGGCCCTTATTTTGGCAAGCGGAATTTCCCGAACCTCTGCGAGTACCGGTAACCCCAGTTACCAGAATTCAAATTTGGCTCTGGCAACGGCCACTACTTACAACTGCAGTTTCATGAACAGCCAGGCCGAAGCTCGGGATTCTTACACCGACAGCGGTCGCGGCCTTCCCTCTCGTTTTGATCAGGAGCGCCATTTCTTTGACCACGCGATTGTTTTTGAGAGGACCCTCACAACGCTCCGGGAAATGGCCAGTCTCTTGGCAGCCGGGACACTGGTGGTCGTTGCCACCCTGTTTGAATCGCGTCGCCGCCGGCGCTCAAATTCTTAATACCGGCCTTTGCCTGTACCGCGGCTTGAAGAAACCGCGCTGCTCTAACCACACTACGACCTCAATTTTCGTGCACGTTGAGTGCTCATCGGCGAGTGATATGGGGCATCACTCAGTTGGAATACATCGCGCTGGAGCGGGTTTTTTGCCCGCGCATTCGGTTCACTTTTGGCGAACGTTCAATTCTAGCGTTAAAATAACTCGTGGAACAATCCCTTGAGAAAGCGCAGCGAACTTACATCAAACTAATTGTCGGTAGTTTGCTCGGATTTGTTCTTTTTATTTTTGTATGCTGGGGCGGCTGGCGACTATATGGCGGATTTGAATCCCGGCACTCGGCGCGTCGGGCTGCGGCTTACCTGAGCAGCGGCGAGCTCCGCCAAGCAGCACTGAGTGCCCGACGTGCGTTGGAACTGGACGGGAACAACATAGCCGGCATTAACGTAATGGCTAAGATCGCAGAAGTTACCGGCGATCGTTCCGCGATCGGTTGGCGCCGAAGAGCTCTGGAATTGGAACCGCACTCTACAGCAAATCAGCTCGCCCTGGCCTTGTGCGCGCTGCAATTCAATGACGTTGGCACAGCGGAAAAAATACTGGGAGGAGTAGATCAGAATAGCCGGGATACCGCGGCATTTCATGCCGCGGCGGCGCGTCTGGCAGAGAAAAAGGGGCAACCGAAGGAGGCGGAGCAACACTGGGTTCGAGCCGTAGAGTTGGCCCCAAACGAAAAGTCTTACCAACTTGACTTCGGGTCCGTCTTGTTGCGATCAGAGGATCAAATGAAACGTGAGCGGGGTCGTAAGATTCTCGACTCGCTGCGCAACGATGAGCAGCAGCGAGCGGCAGCAACTCGCGCCTTGATCAGGGATGGAGCAGCGCGCCATATCAGCAGCGACATACTACTGGCACGCGCGAAGGAACTTCAGGGCTACCCGGAAGCCACGTTTAGTGATCGCCTTCTTTACTTGGACATTTTGCGACAATTGAGGGCGCCGAGTTTTACGGAATATTTGTCCGTGCTGGAGAAAGCCGCTATTTCGGAACCGACAAATTTGGCTTTGTTGATAACGTGGATGAAGACCAGCGGCATGAGCTTGCTCGCCGTCGATTTCATCCGCACATTGCCGAAAGAGACTGTAAATAAGTGGCCCGTTCCCATGGCGGTAGCGGAGATCCACGCAAAGTTGCAGGATTGGCCAGATCTGGAAGCGCGGATGAAGAGGGAGGATTGGGGCCAGTTTGACTTCATGCGACATGCGTATTTGGCCTTGGCGCTGCGGAATCAGGGCAGGACAGTTGCGGCAGACGGCGAGTGGTCCGCTGCGGAGAAGAACGCATCGACCCAACCGGGATTTCTCTCCACACTGGCCCGTGCCACAGCAGAGTGGCACTGGGAGAAGGAGTGGCTCGGGTTGCTTTGGGCACTTACTAAATATCCGGAAACGCAATTAGAAGCATTCCAAAGCCTTCACCAAAAATACGTAGATGACGGGGACACCCCTGGTCTCCATCGCGTGCTCCTCCGCGTAGTGGAAATGCGACCCCAGGACAAAATTGCCCAAAACAATCTTGCGCAGGTTAGCCTATTGCTGAACACAGATGTGGAGCGCGCTTGCAGAGTGGCCGCCGAGCTTTACGAATCCGATACGACCAATCCAGCGTATGCATCGACCTACGCTTTTTCGCTTTTCCGCAAAGGCGACGCGGCCGCTGCGGTGAAGGTGATGAACGGCCTAACTGAAGAAGAATTAAAAGAGCCTTCCCTGGCGGCATATTATGGCATCCTTCTAGCCGCCGCGGGTGATAGTACGAAGGCGCGTGAATATCTCAAGTACGGCGCGAGCGCGAAACTGCTTCCCGAAGAAAGAGCGTTGCTCACCGCGGCTGAAAGCAAAATCCAGTAGACACAGGGCTGGTTGGCAACCAGAAAAAAAGAGCGGCCGCCCCGTTTCCAGAGCGGCCACGCCAATCGACAAAAGCAAATCCTACGCAGTGGCCCGATGGCGCCGACGGACCTCGAACGCGGTTGCACCGATCACCAGGAGGATAACCGGAATCACGGTTGATGCTTCCGGAATGGGGGTGACCGTCGCTCGGATAGCCCATGGAAGCACATCGTCGACCGCCGCGATCACTGAAACGTATCTATAATTGCCGAAGTTCGGGATATCGATCCAACTATTGTTGGTATTGCTGCCGTAGGGTGACCCGTTTAGCAGTGTTCCAATGCTGCCCAGAGTGTTCGAGCCATAGAGGTTGAATGACTCACCCGGATCGACACTGCTGACTTTGATCTGACCGTCTGAGAAGCCTTGCGTCAAAATAGAATTGAAGTCGAACTGAATGTAGTTGTTGGTCTGAAGCTCATTATCTAGCGTGTTTACGAGCCCGAGGCCATGGTCAATATTAACGTTTTTGTAATAGAGTTCATGGGGGGTATCCGGGCCGAACACCCTGTCGAATCCATACGCGGTGATGGGATAGCCGCTCTGATTGAAAGTATGACTTGTCGATCCAACGGCGCCATTTGCATTAGTTGGATTGAGGTCCCAAGTGACGACAACCGCATTCGCCGAAGTGCTGGCGAGGAAAAAAAGGGCGAAAAGAGCGACGATTAACTTGTTAGATAGCTTCATAAGATTCGATGTTTATCTGATGATTTCCATAATTATCATATTCGCGCTGCGCTCGTCAATAACAATCGCATCCCACGAAAACGGTAGTTTCGAGTTCTCTTTTAGACAGCCCCGCTCGCTGAGGTCAAGGAAAATTCCGTCAAAAAAAATACTCCGGCGATCACACCATCGAGAACAATAGAATCCTCTTCGACCAGTTTGCGCGGCGAGTGGATATTTCCGCGAATTGAATTTCGGCGAACAATCCTACCCACAGTCAGTCGGACACATGAACGGCGGAGCAAAGCGGCTCGCAACCTGCTCGGACTTCGCTACGCTATGCCGGCGATGAAAACCGTAATGGCGCGCACAATTTCTTTCCGATCGACATCTACTACGCCCGCGCTCTGGCCGACTTCATTGTTCCTGGGCTTTTTGGTTTTCCTCTGGGCTGAGGTTTTCAAGCATTTGAGCAATGAGTGGACGTTTAACCCTCAGTACAGCTACGGTTGGGCGGTTCCATTTCTCGCGATTTTTCTTCTTCTTTGGCAACGCTGGCCGGAACGTCCATCATCGCGGAGCGCACCGAAATCTCGAGCTTTTCCCATCGCTACCACTGTTGTTTTCAGCTTTCTTCTTCTTCCGATTCGATTTCTGTCGGAAGCAAATCCAGATTGGCGCTTGCTCAGTTGGGGACTCGCTTTTATCGCGCTTACGATTTCTCTTTGCTTAATTTATTTGATCGGCGGCGCGCCGTGGCTGCGGCATTTTGCTTTCCCTTTTTGCTTTGTTCTGGTGGCTGTTCCGTGGCCTGTTCGGTTTGAGCAATTCGTAATTCAAGGCCTAATGCGGGCGGTGACTGCGATCAATGTTGCCGGCCTGAATGCCGCCGGCATTCCCGCACTCCAACATGGAAACGTGATTGAAGTTACCTCGGGCCTCATTGGAATTGAAGAAGCCTGCAGCGGTGTCCGGTCACTCCAAGCCACACTGATGATCTCGCTGTTTCTGGGCGAACTCTACTCATTTACGATGTATCGCCGCCTGTTTCTGCTGTTGGCCGGCGGGATCCTCGCATTCATCAGCAATGTTGTGCGCACAGCAATTCTGGTGTGGATCGGAGCGAACCGCGGGACCGATGCTTTAGAAAACTGGCATGATCCGGCTGGTTTAACCATTCTGCTGATTTGCCTTTTTGGTCTTTGGTTTCTGAGTCTGTTCATGCGCCGGCATGAGAATCGCAAAATAATGGCGCGGCGGCTCGACTCCTCAAACGACATCTTTCAAATTACGCAACGTTTCCGCCGGCAGTTGCCCTTGCTCGCCGCGCTGACTCTCTGGTTGGTTTTGTCTGAGATCGGCGCTCAATTTTGGTACGGGTTGCATCGCGTACCGCCCCATTCGCGCTGGGCTGTTTCCTGGCCAAAATCCGAGGCGGACTTCAAGTCGGTTCCAATCTCACCCGAGGCGGCAAGGATGCTTCGCTACGACGATGGCGGAGGCGCGGGTTGGACCTCGCCGGATGGCCACCATTGGCTGATGTACTTCTTTCATTGGCTGCCGGGTCGCACGGCTGCTCTCTTTGTAAAAATCCATCGACCGGAAAAATGCCTTCCTGCCAGTGGCCTCACCATGATACGCGACAGCGGATTCTGGTTAGCCAACATCAATGGCGCTGACTTGCCGCTGCGCTCCTATTTGTTCGACGATCATGGTGTGCCACTACACGTCTTCTATTGTTACTGGGACGCGCGGTCGTCCTACAGAAATGTGGCCGCAGCTGAGCAAGAAGACTGGACAGCCTGGGGACGTATTCGAGCGGCATTGCATGGAAGGCGCGAAGTGGGCGCGCAAATGCTCGAGATTGCGGTGTGGGGCTGCGCTGATGATAGCGATGCTCGGAAACAGGTAGTTCAGCAATTGAAGCAAATCATCCATTCCGGCGAAGCCTGAATCTCAAGAGTCCTCCAGATTGTGCTGCGTGCCGGTTTAGCGTCAGCCATGACGAAAGTTTCCATCATTGTCCCAACGCTGAACGAATCCGAAAACGTTGGTCCGCTCGTTGCGAAAATCTTGGAAACCGCAATCCCTTTACATGAAATCTTATTTGTCGATGGTAATTCCACGGATTCGACCGCCGCCGTAATCCAATCTCTATCCAGCCATCGCCCAACCCGATTGATAGTCCAGGCCGCCGATGCGCCTGGACTGGCAGCGGCTATCATGACTGGCGTCAGTGCAGCGCAAGGTGACGTCGTAGTGGTGATGGATTCCGACCTCAGCCATCCGCCAGAGCGCATCAAAGATTTGCTCGATCCCATCCTCGCCGGAACGGCGGACCTGGTGATTGGAAGCCGCTATGTGCCCGGCGGATCGACACCAGGTTGGCCGCTGTGGCGGAGAATCATGTCGCGAACTGCGTCCATTCTGGCTTATCCGCTAACCGGTGTCCGCGATTCCATGTGCGGGTTTTTTGCCATCTCTCGATCGCAGCTTTTAAAAATAGCTCCTCCAACGAGCGGATTCAAAATTCTTTTCGAGACCATCGTTCACGGCGGAAGCAATCTCCGGGTCAAAGAAATTCCAATCTCTTTTCGGGATCGCGCGCACGGTCGATCGAAAATGTCATTTGGGATCGCCCTGAGGTTTTTCTGCCGCTGGTTGATTGCCCTCGCGAGTCGTCTATTGCGGCATTGAAAAGACTTCACAGTCGCGGCTTCGCCTTGTGCCAATCGGTGCTTTGCTCGTAAGCGTGCGCAATTTTAAGCAGGCATGCTTCATCGAACGCTTTGCCTAACAATTGCAGTCCGATCGGTAACTCAGAATTGTCGATCCTGGCAAAACCGCACGGCACACTAATCGCGCAAATTCCCGCCAGGTTCGCCGCAATTGTGAAAATATCGGCGAGATACATTTGCAATGGGTCCTCACGGCGTTCCCCAATCTTAAATGCCGGCCCCGGCGAAGTTGGAGTAATGAGCGCATCGACTTTTTCGAACGCGTTTGCGAAATCCTGTCGGATCAGTTGTCTCACTTTCTGCGCGTGTAGATAATAGGCGTCGTAATATCCGGAGCTGAGAACTGTACGTTCCCAGAATAATCCTCCGTTTCACTTCTGGCCCGAAAGCTTCCCCGCGGGTGCGTCCATAATGATCGAGAAGATCGACAGGATTTTCGGCGCGATATCCGTAACGCACACCATCGAAACGGGCCAGATTAGCCGATGCTTCGGCCGTGGCGAGTATGTAATAAACCGCCACCGCATAATCGGTGTGAGGCAGAGAAACTTCGACAATCTCCGCGCCGAGCGATTGCAACTGCGCGGTCGCTGCGTCGATTGCAGTTTTCGCCTGCTGATCAATTGCGTGACTCATGTACTCCCGCGGCAAGCCCAGCCGAATCCCTCGGAGACTGTCCTCGAATTTGGCCGAGTAGTCCGGCACTGGTTGATTCAAGCAGGTTGTGTCCTGCGGATCTTTTCCTGCAATCGACTGCAAGATGAGGGCTGCATCCCGCACCGTTTTCGTTAACGGTCCAACCTGATCGAGCGAAGAGGCAAACGCGACAACGCCGAACCGCGAAACTCGTCCATAAGTCGGTTTCACACCGACCACACCTGTGAGCGACGCGGGTTGTCGAATGGAACCGCCGGTATCCGTTCCAAGCGCGGCAAAAGCGGCATCGGCCGCAACCGCGGCAGCCGATCCACCACTGGATCCACCGGGCACGCGCGAGAGATCCCACGGATTACGACTTGGCTGTACGCTCGAGTTTTCGGTGGATGAACCCATTGCAAATTCATCCAGATTTGTTTTTCCCAACGGAATCGCCCCGGCGGTGCGCAGCTTCCGGATTACGGTCGCATCATAGTTCGCTCGATAATTCCGCAGAATCTTCGAGGCACATGTGCACGGCTGGCCGGCGACGTTGATGATGTCCTTGATCGCGATTGGCACACCGCCGAGTGGAAGATCGACATCAACTTTGTCCGCCTCTTCCAGTGCGGCTTCAAAATCGATTGAGAGATAGGCGCTGATTTTTCCATCGACATCTTCAATCCTGCTTCGCAGAGCTTCGACCACTTCGCGCGGTGAAATCTCGCGGCGATGAAGAAGATGTCGAAGCTCGGCGATGGTAAACGCCGGCAGATCAGGCCGGCTCATTCCACGACTTTTGTGACGATAAAAAGGCCGTTCGCCTTCCGCGGAGCATTGCTCAAAGCCTCTTCGGCTGTGAACCAATCGCGCGGATCGTCCTCGTGGAAAACATTAAACATTTCAACATCGTGCGCCGCCGGTTCTACATTCGTCACGTCAACCTGGCGTAACTTATCGGCGTATTGCAATACTTCACCAAGCTGCCTTTGGAAGAGTTCTGTTTCTGCCTGAGTCAAATTGAGTCGGGCCAATCTGGCTACGTACGCAACATCGAGATCGGAACTGTTCGCCATTGCTAGAAATGCAAATGACTCACCAGCCAGGTCACCGCAACCGCAAGCGCGATCACGAGCACAAGGAAGATAATTCGACCTTCCCGCCGCTCTTTGCGAAGCGATCCGCGAGGTCGAGGCGCATCCGCATAACTGCGGCGTTTATCCTGGAGCGCTATCGATACGTCCAATCTTCTGCCGCCTTCGTTAGCGCGCAGCAACAATTCGTCCCGCTGTTTCCGCAATGTTTCCTCTGCGACACGCGGCGCCTCCTCGATCATCCGCTCGAGCTGTGCCATTTTTTCGCGCAATTCCGATTCGCGGCGGGCGAGCGCTTCTTTACTTTGATCGAGCGCCGTGTCCGATCTACTCAGGCGACGAAGCATGCGAGTTACGGGCCTTTCGATGCCATCCAGAAGAAAAGGAGTAGCGCGATAAATCCGAAAATGATTAACGGGAGACTAAACGCGAACCCGATCTGTATCCATCGCCCGAAGGAACGTCCGCCGTTGAACAAACCTGCCGTGCCCGGAGCAGCTTCGGGCAAATCCACATCTCCGCTGTTTTCGCCGGCAGAAGCTTGAAGCCGGCTGCGCTGCTGACTGTATTCCGCCCGGGCATCATCAACTGCGCTCAACGCCCTGCTCAACTCCTTGTGCAAGTCGGCCGGGTTCCATGTTTTCGGATCGATTGCCTCGATCAATTCCAAATGCTGACCGAAACTTTCCCGCATCGCCCGGATCTGTTCGAGACGTTTTTGAGTTTCGTAACCTTCGCGTTCCAATACAACGAGCGACCGCGTTAACTTATCGGTCATCTCCGCCCGCCCGCGCTCGAGTTCTTCCTGACGGCGACTCAGCTCTTCCAGTTCCCGTTTTTGTTTTTCGATTTGCTCCTGCTGACGCTTAAGCTGGAGCAGTTGTTCCTGCGCCTTCTGAACCTGCGAATCGAGATGCTCGGGCGAAAGCCCTTCCTCCTCGTTCAATTCCAGCATTTGTTCGGTCGGTCGGACTTTTTCTGGCATGGCAAACTTTTTCACCCAGGGGCGCTTTTCAAACCTCGCGCGTGCTCGCGGCTGCCGCCCACATTAGTGAGCCCGTTTCAAAATTCCAGATAATTTCGGCAGAAAATTCTTTCATCGAGATCAAATGACAATTCTGGTCCAGTTTTACGTTCAGCTGCGCGATATAGTCGGCGTTCCGGAAACGGATATCGATGTTCCGCCAGGATCGACAGTTGGCGATTTACTCGAACAGATCTATTCCCAAACGCCTCCACTTCGTGTCCACGACAAAACAATTTTGATCGGCGCCGGTGTGGAATTTGTAGATCGAAATTACAAACCAACACCGGATGAAGAACTCGCGATCATGCCGCCGGTGCAAGCGGATAACAAGCTGAGCGGGCAATTTACGGACCGCTCTGGCCGCGTAGCAGCGACATCATCAGGTGGAATAACAGCCCGCGACCTCTCGTGGGCGCGCAGGCGGACACTCCCGGCACGGTCTCACCGCGTTCGCGTTGGCGGAAAAGAGTTGGATCTTTACCCCTGTTTGCACGGGGCAACTGTTCGGAGCCGTGCGGGCAGCGTTCGCATTGGCCGATCGCGCTGGTTCAAAATTTGTGACACAAAAAAGTCTTGCCTATCAAAACTTCATTTTCTATTCATCGCACATTGTGCGCACTGAATGCCGAAGAATCATACGGGTTCTAAGCTTCGCAATGATACTCAGGGCGACGGCTGGCTCTCAAACTTTGCCAGTCACTGAAGGACTCAGACTCTGGCTACGGGCCGACTTCGGCGTTGTTTATGATTCAAATGGAAGGATCAGCATTTGGCAGGACCAATCTGGAAACTCCTCAGACGCGACGCAACCGAACAGCGGTCAGCAACCATTTTTCACTCAGAATGGTCTAAACGGATTGCCAATCGTCCATTTCAGCGGCGGCGAATATTTTACGTTGCCGAACTTCATGAACACGGCAAGCGAAGGCGAGATTTTCATGGTGGTGCGAGGGGCGCAGGATGGCGGTCACTACCGCATGATGCACTTTGGCACTAGTACCTACGGAGCATGTTATCCTTGTTGGTTCGACGGGAACATCTATGACGACTTCGGTAGCACGGCGCAATACAATTTAGGCAATCCGCCCCAGAGCTGGCCCGAGTACCACATCTACAATGTAAGTGCGAAAGCGAACGAATGGGTGGCACGCTTTGATGGATTGGAGGAACACAGAGAAGCAACGAACACCGTGGCATTTCGTTCTGATCCTCTCCTGGGCCGAGCTTACGTTGACAACTTCGCCGGAGATATAGCCGAAGTGATCGTCTACGACCGCGTCTTGAGCTCTGCGGAGCGCCGAACGACGGACACATATCTGGGAAGCAAATATGCATTGGTGGCAGATCCAACGACGCCGACGAATCTTGGCGCTCACGCCATCTCTGCTGATGAAACGAGCGTAATTTGGGATTACCCTACAGTGAACGATGCGACTGAGTTCATCGTGGAGCGCAAAGTAGGCGCTGGAGCTTTCACCGAAATTGCAAGGGTGCCAGGGCGTAGCTACATCGATGCTGCGCTGCAAGCGGGTGAAACTTATACGTATCGCGTCAGTGCCAGTAATTTTGCGGGCCTATCGCTACCCTCGAATGAAGCAACTGCGTCGCTTCCTCCGTTCGGTGTTGGAATGCCATTGAATAACATGCGTTTGTGGTTAAAGGCCGATGCGACGACCAATCCAATTGACTACTGGGTGGATCAATCCGGCTTGGAGAACCACGCTGTGCAGAACACAGGGGCAAACCAGCCAGCCTTGGTGGAGAACGAGCTGAATGGTCGTCCGGTTGTGCATTTTGGAGGAAACCAATGGCTAAGTCTGCCGAATCTGATGAACGGGGGAACGGAGGGGGAGATCTTCCTGGTGGTGCGAGGGGCGAAGGATGGCGGCCACTACCGCATGATGTCGTTTGGCGGCAGTACCTACGGAGCGTGTTATCCTTGTTGGTTTGACGGGAACATCTATGACGACTTCGGCAGCACGGTGCAATACAACTTAGGCAATCCGCCCCACAGCTGGGACGAATATCACATTTACAACGTGAGTGCGAAGGAGAACGAATGGGTGGCGCGCTTTGATGGATTAGAGGAACATCGGGAAACAACTAACACAGTGGCGTTTCGTTCTGATCCTCTCCTGGGTCGAGCTTACATTGACAACTTCGCCGGCGATATAGCCGAAGTGATCGTCTACGACCATGTTTTGAACTTTGCGGAGAGAGCCGGGGCTATACGGGCGCTCGATTCGAAATACCTTTTTCCGGCGTTGGACCAGGACGACGATGGTCTTCCGAACGGACAAGAACAAGCAATCGGCACTGACCCCTATAATTGGGACACGAACGGAGATCTTGTTCCAGACGGCGCTGAGTATTATGCGGGCTTTGACCCGCTCAGCAACGATGTCGACGGTGATGGTCTCACGAATACCTATGGGTACTCGATCGGCACCAATCCCTTCGCTGCAGATTCCGATGGCGATGGCGTACCCGACGGACAAGACGCTTACCCGCTCGATCCTACGCGTTCGCAGCTTCCCTCGGGCGATCCAAACGACCATACCCCTCCCACGATTGTGCTAACTGAACCCGCTGACGCGGTTCTCTCACCTTAAGGAATGAAAAGCGCGGTGTCAGCCAAGAGAATGTCACAATTGAACTGGCGACTTCGCGCCACCTCATACCTTGTGGCAGTATCACAAGCGGTCTCTGTTTGGCCTGTCCAGATTTTGATCGCGGCTACCACTGAGACAACAACTTCGTCGGCCCCGAAGCCACGAGCACAAGCAGCCACGTTTTTTGCTTCGACGAGCGGAGCAAGGCCTAATCGTACGCTGCCGCCTATGAGTCAGCGATCGGCAATGCACTTTTCCAGCAGCCCCACCGATGGTGAGCTTGAAGCGGCACGCGTATTTCGGGAACCATTGATCCCGGTTGGCGGCAGGACCTCACCGTCGGAAAATTTCGCGTTGGCAACGATCATCAAAGATTTCGCTGCCCGGAACAATCCTGAAGCGGCCGATGGATTTACTAGTTTCCTCAATCAGTTCCCTGCTTCCCCTTGGCGAGCAGCATTGCTCGCCAATTTGGGAGCGATTTGGCGCGCGACTGGTCACTGGTCCAAAGCACTGGACGCTTGGGAAGAGGCGTGGCCCCTGGTCGCAAAGGCAACCCAGCCACGCCAGCGAGCGCTGGCTGACTATGTTTTGGGTGAGCTCGCTCAGCTCAATGCCAGGCTGGGCCGAGCAGATCGCCTTGAGGCTCTGTTTGGCGAGATTGATCACCGCGACGTTCGAGGCGCGGCGACGGAAAAAGTCGCCACGGCGCGACAAGGGTTAGCGTTAATGAGGACACGTCCGCAAGACGCTTTTCGGTGTGGTCCGATGGCGTTGAAACAGATTCTTGCCGCCTCGCATTTGGGCGGCCCCGATCGGCAAAAGGAGATTCTCGCCTCTGCCTCGACTAATAGGGGGATGTCATTGGTTCAGGTCAAAAAGCTGGCTGATAAACTCGGTTTGAGATATCAGATGGCAAAGCGTTCACTTGGAGCAAGGATAATCGTTCCTTCGGTGATCAATTGGCGGGTAGGCCATTACGCCGCCTTAATCGAGGAAAAGGATGGAAGGTTCCGCGCCCAGGATCCGACGTTTGGCGACGACACGCTCCTCACGCAGCAGACGATCGACGAGGAGCAGTCGGGCTACTTTCTTGTACCGGCGGGCGATCTGCCCAGTGGTTGGCAGCCGGTCAGCGAAGCGGAAGGAAAGAACGTCTGGGGGAAGGGCAACGCTGGCAGTAATTCGGAGCCGCCTCCGCCGTGTGTGGCTCCGTCGGTCAAATGTCCTAAGCCAGAATGTGGCGGCTCGGATGGCATGGCAGACTACAACGTCGACTCCGCCCGGGTCAGTCTCACGATCACCGACACACCGGTCAGCTATGCGCCGCCGGTCGGACCCGCAGTAAAATTTGCCGTTTCCTATCAGCAGCGCGAGGTCGCGCCTGTACAAACCCCAACCTATTCCAATCTGGGGAACAAGTGGAGCTTCAATTGGATCAGCTACATCGTCATCGATCCGGCCAATGAAGCCGCAGACGCCACTGCTTACGGACCGGGAGGCGGAACGCTGCACTACAATGGATTTAACTCCGGCACTCAAAGCTATGCGCCGCAACGCGAGACCCAGGTTAGCCTGGTCAAGCTGGGAACCGATCAATACGAGAAGCGGTTCCCTGACGGTTCTCGGCAGATTTTCGCGGTCTCAGATGGCGCCCCGGTGGCGCGCAAGCTGTTTATGACTCAGTCAATCGACCCTCACGGGAACGCGCTCGCCTATTCTTACGATGGGACCTTTCGCCTGGTTGCAATCACGGACGCGATCGGTCAGGTGACGACTCTAAGCTACGAGCTGACCGGAGACCCACTAAAAGTAACCAAGGTGACCGATCCATTTGGCCGGGTCGCCACACTGGAGTACAACGAAGCCGGGCAACTGTGGAAGATTACCGACTCGATTGGTCTCGTTTCGGAATTCACCTACGATACGGGCGATTTCATCAACAAAATGACGACGCCATACGGTGATACGCTCTTCGCCATGGGCGAATCCGGCTCGAGCTATCGCTGGCTTGAAGTCACCGATCCTCAGGGCGCCAAAGAACGGGTCGAATATAATAACAATGTCTCAGCCATTCCGTTCTCGGAATCAGGCAATACGGTTCCGCCCGAGATCGCCACCTTCAACCAATACATTAATTATCGGGACACCTTCTATTGGGACAAGAAAGCGATGGCGGAAGCGCCTGGAGTCTACACCAAGGCGCGCATCACCCACTGGCTCCACACTGAAGACATCAATGTCGCTTCCGATGTCCCCGAAAGCAGCAAAATGCCGTTCGAGGATCGGGTCTGGAACAATTATCCCGGGCAGACCTGGCCCGCCGGGACGGGGAACGTTACGATCTTTAAACCTTCCAAGGTTGCGCGTGTCATGGATGACGGCACTACCCAGCTTTATCAATACGAATACAATGGCTTCGGCAAAACAACCAAGGTGACCGACCCGCTGGGTCGGGTTACCAGCTACGCTTACGACGCCAACGGAATCGACCTGCTCACCGTGTATCAACGGAACCCGGCCGGAGCCAGTCTTGATCCAGAAGGGCAAGCGGCCGACAAGGTCGCTGCTTATACCTACAACGCACAACACGAGCCCCTCACCGCGACGGACGCTTCGGGCCAGACCACGATTTACGACTACTATGCAAACGGCCAGATTCACACGATTACAAACGCAAAAAACGAAGTCACGACCTACGCCTACGACAACAGTGGCTATCTCCAGAGCATCACGGGGCCTGTGGCGGGTGCGATTACTTCATTTGCTTACGACGGTTTTGGCCGGCTGCGCACGGCAACCGATTCGGAAGGATACGCGGTCACGATTGACTACGACGCGATTGGCGGTGACCCCACGAAGACAATGGACCGGATCGCGAAGGTCACCTATCCCGACGGCACTTACGAGGAAACCACCTACGACCGCCTTGATCCGGAATGGACCCGGGACCGGCTGGGGCGCTGGAGCCACAACTGGCATGATGCCCTTCGCCGCCTGATCGTGATGCAAGATCCGCTTTACCGGATCACGGTGTACAATTGGTGCAACTGCGGCAGCCTGGATGGCATCACCGATCCAAACCACAACACGACCAATTGGGTGCGGGACGTTCAGGGCAGAGTCACGGAAAAGATTTATGCCGACCAAAACTCGACCCATTACACATACGAGGACACAACCAGCCGGCTCAAATCGATGACTGATGCCAAAGGGCAAACGACCAATTACGGCTATTTCCTCGACAACAACCTCCAACAGATCAGTTACACGAACGCGCAGATCGCCACGCCAAGCGTCACGTACACCTGCGATCCGGTTTACAACCGGGTGGCGAGCATGAACGACGGTACCGGCTTGACGAGCTACGGTTACAATCCGGTACCAGTGCCGCCCGCGCTCGGTTCGGCTCGCCTGGCGAGCGTTGATGGCTCGCTCAACAACGACACCATTACCTACTCGTATGATGAGCTGGGCCGGGCGATTGGCCGCTCGATCAATGGTGCGGCGAATGCTGCTTCGATGGTGTATGACTCATTGGGCCGTGTGCAGAGCGTGACCAATGTCTTGGGCACATTTAATTACAGTTACGTGAACACGACCAGCCGACTTGATCATGAGGATATCCCTGGTGGCCAGAAGATTCAGTATGCTTACTTCGACAATCTGGGCGATCAGCGCCTGAAACAGATCAAGAACCTTAACCCTTCCGCAGCCATTATTTCGCAGTTCGATTATCTCTACAATGCAGCGGGCGATATCACGAGTTGGACGGTAAGACAGGGAGCTGCCAATACGGCGAGCACGTACACTCTCAGATATGATTCGGCTGATCAATTGAGCAGTGCGCTGCAAAAGAAAGTGCAAAGCGGGGCAGTGCTCAAGCAGTACGACTACGATTACGACGCGGCTGGCAACCGCTATACCAACCAGGAGCGGAGCACAATCACGACCTCGAACTATAACGAGCTCAATCAACTGACGAGCCAGAACGGAGGAGGCAAGCTGCATTTTAGAGGGACGGTGAATGAACCCTCGACCGTGACAGTAGGCGGAAACGCGGCCACGGTGGACGGGGCAGGAAATTTCGACGGAGTGGTGGATGTCGTTCCGGGGAACAACACGGTCTCCGTAGTTGCGACCGATACGAATGGGAATGTCAAGACGAACAACTATCAGGTCACGGCTTCTTCCGGCTCGAACCGGACGTTCTCGTATGATCTAAACGGCAATCTGACTGATGACGCAACGAAGACCTACGAATGGGACGCAGCCAGTCGACTGGTGGCAATCAATTACACCGGGACCACGAATCGAAGCGAATTTACCTACGATGGCTTAAGCCGACGTGTCAAGATCGTGGAGAAGACAGGGAACACGGTCAACAGCACAAAGAAATTCGTGTGGGAGGGGGTAACAGTCGCTGAGCAGCGCAACAATAGCAATGCGGTGGTTAAGCGCTATTACGCCCAGGGGGTGCAGACTGTCAGCGGCAACACGCTTTTCTATTACCTGCGTGATCACCTCGGCAGTATCCGGGAGATGACAAATAGCACCGGGGCAATCAAGGCGCGTTACGATTACGATCCCTACGGTAACCGAACCAAGGTAAGCGGCGGTCAGGACGCCGATTTCGGCTTTACAGGATTTTATCTTCACAGTGGAAGCAGTCTGAATTTCAGCCTCACGCGTGAGTACGATGCTGTGGCTGCAAGATGGCTAAGCCGCGATCCAATCGGGGAGGATGGAGGCGTGAATCTGTACGGCTACGTCGGGAACGATCCCGTCAACCTGACAGATCCTCTCGGTCTTTGGTATCTGACTAATCCAGCGACGTGGGGCGTGGGCGATTACGAAGGATTCAACGGGGGATGGGATAACTACCGGGCCGCAGATTTTGAACAAGGTGCCTATGCCGGTTTAGATGGTTTGATTCCGTTCGCCGATCCGTTTTCAGATCGTTACGACCCGTGTGCCAAAGATACCGCTATCAGCAAGTATTTGGGGACGGTATCGCAGGAGGCTCTGGTCACCGCCGCAGGGTTAAAGCTTGCGAGATTCCGAGGATTTGAATACGGCCGCTGGAAAAATGCCGGAGAATGGCAAGAGGGAACGCACTTCCATTTGGATTGGGGAAACGGTCTCGGAACCCACCATTTGCCCCAACAGAGCGGCAATTTTTTGAGAAACTTGCGCGCCGTTATCGGTACATGGCGGGGTGGCGGGGGTTAATGAAGAACCGATTACTCACAGTTAGAACGACCCGCTATTCGGAATTTTTTCGTCGGTTGTTCAAGGATACGGGCGGTGACTCCGTCGCAACAATCGACGGTCGGAATTATCTTTCTGCAGACTTTCCGCATCTCACCGATACCTGGTGCACAAACGCCAAGATTAAAGCGACGCAGGATTTTCGCCTCAAGAAGGGCGGAAACGAGCTGTTCGGTTTTCACGATGGCCCGCTGGACATCTGGGCCGCCTCTTCCGAACTCCCTTTTCTGAAACGGCTCGCCGATGAGAAGGTTATTCACATCGACGCGTAAGCCGGCGTCATCGCCCAAGGCGGCGATCACGCCTGAGCGCTGGGAGAAGAGAGATTCGAGCGGCAGATGCGCTGCATCAAACGAAACGGCATCGCGGCCACCGTCTTGGGCAAAGAAGACCCGGCACGCGACGCGCCAACGCAACACTCGCTCCCTAATTCCCTAACGAGTCCTCTGCCGTCACGCTGCGCGCTTAGAGACCCAAGCCCCCCTCGGCCGGCTGTCACGCCCGCTGCTTGCACGAGAAATCATACAATGGGCGGTTAGGCAAAGTGTCGCCCTGGTCACTCACGTCTGCGCGTTCGTGTCTTATTTCATCCCGCGGTTATGCCGATCATCAGCGCACACCAGCCGAACGTCGTTTCGCCCGGGTTTCGTCCGATTTCTTGCCTCCGCTTCTCATGCCGACCTTGGTCCCACCCACCTGAATATTTTCTTCCCGGCGCGAGGGCGGCGATTGCGGGCGCAAACTGCGGCGGCGATGCATTGTCTTTTTTCCTGGCATAACTCTTGATCGCAACTCGGCTTGCCAGTGGGCGCATCTTATCGTCTCATTCCCGAATGATGTCGATGGTACGGCTGCTTGCGTTGCTCTTGTTTATCGGTGTCGAAATATCGCGCGCATCAAATTACCCGACCCCGACCGAAGGGGATTACATCGTTCGCGATTTCAAATTTACCTCCGGCGAAACGCTGCCGGAACTGAGGATTCATTACCGAACTGTTGGCAAACCGGAAAAGAATGCGGCAGGCCAAACGACGAACGCCGTCTTGATCCTGCACGGCACGACCGGCAGTGGTGCGCAATTCATTCGACCCGAGTTTGCCGGCGAACTCTTCGGGAAAGATCAGCCGCTCGATGCGACCAAGTACTTTATCGTGGTCCCGGATGGAATCGGCCACGGCAAATCGAGCAAACCGAGCGATGGATTGCACGCCAAGTTCCCGCGCTATGGCTACATCGACATGGTCGAAGCGCAGTATCGATTGTTGACGGACGGATTAGGAGTGAACCATGCACGTCTCATCATGGGAACGTCGATGGGCGGAATGCACACGTGGCTGTGGGGAGAAATTCATCCCGAGTTCATGGATGCACTCTTGCCGCTGGCCAGCCTGCCGACCCAAATTTCCGGACGAAACCGGGCGTGGCGCCGGATCGTTATTGACGCCATTCGAAACGATCCGGCTTGGAATAACGGCGATTACAAAAGGGAACCGCCAAGCCTGCGCACCGCTGCCGAGATGCTTTGGTTCATGAGCAGCAACCCGGTCCTTCGTCAAAAAGAAGCGCCGACTCTGGCGAAAACGGATGCGGTGCTCGACGAGTTTGTCGAAAAAATTATCAAGATCGACGACGCGACCGACGTGCTTTACGCAGTTGAAGCTTCCCACGATTACGATCCGGGCCCGAACCTCGACAAAATCCAGGCGCCCCTGCTGGCGGTCAATTCGGCCGATGATTTAATAAATCCGCCAGAGCTTGGAATTCTCGAACACGAAATCAAACGCGTTCCGCACGGGCGGGCCGTTGTAATTCCATTCAGCGATAAAACGCATGGTCATGGCAGCCACACCATCGCGGCGTTGTGGAAAGATCGGCTGACACAGCTGCTGAAAGAAACCGCACACTGAATCGATGCCGATCATAATTGCAACGCTGTTTCTGTGCGCTTTGACGCGAATGGCCGGGGCGCAGACAGGAAATCAGGAAAGCCGGCGGCCGAATGGCTTTCATCTTTCGCCTGAAAAATACGAGAAGGCGGTTGCATTTTCGCGCACGAAATACCGGCTTCACTTTGCCGAGGTCGCCTATGGAATACTTGTTCTCATGGGATTGCTCTCCGCGCGGGTCGCGCCGAAATACCGCGACTGGGCCGAACGCGTTTCCCATAAGCGCTTTGTTCAGGCCTGGATTTTTGGTGCGCTAATTCTCTTCACGCTCGGATTGTTCTCTCTACCGGTCGAGATTTATCGCCAATGGTTGTCGCGCAAATACGATCAATCCATTCAGGATTGGGCTTCGTGGAGTTGGGATTGGACCAAAGGTCAACTTCTCACGACTGCGCTGGGCGCCGTGCTTCTCTGGATTCTGTATGGTATGATTCGACGAAGCCCGCGGTGGTGGTGGTTTTATTTTTGGCTGGTGAGCATCCCGATTGTGGTCTTCCTCATGTTTATTTCGCCGCTCGTAATCGAGCCACTGTTTTTCAAGTTCGAGCCGCTGGCGAAGAAGCATCCGGAATTGGTGGCGCAGATTTCCAGAATTGTCCGCCGCGCCGGCCTAACGATCCCCGAACAGCGGATGTTCGAGATGAACGCCAGCGAGAAAATGAATTCCGTCAACGCTTACGTCAGCGGCGTCGGCGCATCGAAACGCGTGGTGGTGTGGGACACGACCATGAAGCGCCTTAACAACGACCAGACCCTGTTCGTCTTTGGCCATGAAATGGGCCACTACGTCCTCGGGCACATTCCCAAACTCATCCTGTTTCTCTGCGCGCTGATGCTCGTGTTTCTCTACGTCGGCGCTCGCGGCGCAAACTGGCTTCTGAGAAAATCCGGTGCGCGTTGGGACATTCGCGGGATCGATGATTGGGCGTCGCTTCCAGTCTTCTTGTTGTTCCTGACTGGTCTCAGCTTTCTGGCCGAGCCGTTGATCAATGCCATGTCGCGTCATTACGAACATCAGGCCGACATTTACGGCCTGGAAGTGATCCACGGAATCGTGCCGCACTCGACAGCCGCCGCGGCGCAAGCATTTCAGGTCCTGGGCGAAGTGAACCTGAGCGATCCGAGGCCCTCGCGATTCATTGAACTTTGGCTTTACAATCATCCGCCGCTGGACAAACGGATTCTATTTGCGAAAAAATACGATCCTTGGAGAGCCGGCCATCCGGAGTTTGTAAAGTGAGAACATTTTTTTGCAGTGCAGTTTTGCTTGTGAGCTCCATCGCACTTGCGGAGGAGCAAGGCGATTTCGATGTGATCATTAAAAATGGAACCGTTTATGACGGCACCGGCGGACCGGCTCAACATGTCGATGTTGCCATTCGCGGCGACCGCATCGCCGGTCTAGGCGATTTCAAGGCCGCGAAAGCGCAAACGATTGTCGATGCTGCCGGGCTTGCCGTTGCGCCGGGCTTCATCAACATGCTCTCCTGGTCTAACGAATCTTTGATTCAAGACGGTCGCTCGGAGAGCGAGATCCGGCAGGGTGTCACGACCGAGATCATGGGCGAAGGCTGGTCGATGGGTCCGCTCAATGACCGGATGAAAAAGCGAATGCTCGACGAGCAGAAGGACATCAAGTTCGACATCAAATGGAACGCGCTGGCGGAATATCTGCGCTATCTCGAGCAGCACGGAATTTCCTGCAATGTCGCGTCATTTCTCGGCGCCACTACGGTTCGCGAGTATGTCATCGGCCTCGAAGACAAACAGCCGACACCGAAACAACTCGATGAGATGCGCGAGATTGTGCGCCGGGCCATGGAAGATGGCGCGCTCGGTATCGGCAGCTCATTGATTTATCCGCCGGCGTTTTATGCCAAGACCGGTGAACTGATCGAGCTTTGCAAAGTCGCTGCGAAGTACAAGGGCAAATACATCTCTCACATGCGCAGTGAAGGAAATCAGCTGTTCGAAGCGACGGACGAACTGATCCGGATCGCGCGAGAGGCCCACATTCCAGCCGAGATTTATCACATTAAAGCAGCCGGCGAAAAGAATTGGCCCAAGTTGGAGCCCTTTCTGGCGCGAATCGAAGCCGCGCAAAAAGAGGGATTAAAAATTACCGCCGACATGTACACCTACACGGCCGCGGCGACAGGATTAGATGCATGTCTTCCGCCGTGGACGCAGGATGGAGGCTATCCCGCGCTGTTCAAACGGTTGCGCGATCCGGCGACGCGAAAAAAGATTGCCGCCGAGGTGAAGATCGACAGCGACAAATGGGAAAACCTTTATCTGGCCGCTGGTTCGCCTGATAAGATTCTGCTGGTCGGGTTCAAAACCGAGAAACTGAAACCGCTCACCGGCAAAACGCTTGCCGAAGTGGCAAAAATGCGCGGAAAAGATCCGATCGAAACGATCATGGACCTGATCGCCGAAGATGAATCGCGGATCGACACAATCTATTTCGTAATGTCGGCAGAGAACGTGAAGAAGAAAATTGCCAAGCCATGGATTTCCTTTGGTTCCGATGAATCTTCCCAGGCGCCGGAAGGCGTTTTTCTCAAGTCTCATCCGCATCCGCGTGCTTACGGAAATTTTGTGCGTGTTCTGGGCAAATATGTCCGCGACGAAAAAGTGCTCCCGATGCCGGAGGCGATTCATAAGTTGAGCGGTCTGCCGGCGACAAACCTTGGACTCGATCATCGCGGGTTCCTGAAGGAAGGAATGTTTGCCGACGTCGTCGTGTTCGATCCGGCGACGATCGCCGATCGCGCTACCTATGAGAAACCACAGCAATACGCAATCGGCGTGAAGCACGTTTTCGTGAACGGCGTCCAGGTGATCAAGGACGGCGAGCACACTGGCGCAAAACCGGGAAGGGCATTGTGGGGCCCGGGGAAATTGGCCGAAAGATAGAATCCGTTGTCTCCTTGATAGGCTTGCTTTAAGTCGGGTTTGCCTGCCTATTCTTAATGCCTCCGGGCGAATCGAACGTCCGCCATGAGGAGTCGATTCGAAAAATCCAAATGTATCGTCCATGGCGGAACCCGACAGTAATAAACAGATAAAACGCAGCCGCCCGATCGGTCCATTTTCGCTCTGGGGATTATCAGTCATAGTCGGGATCGTTTCAGGTTTGGGCGCAGCCGCTTTTCGCGGGCTGATCGCGTTTTTCCACAATCTTTTTTTCCTTGGCCGATTGTCGATCTTCTACGACGCCAATGCGCACACTCCCGCCGGGCCATGGGGTCCCTGGATCATTCTCGCTCCGGTGATTGGCGGTTTGGGCGTGGCGTTTCTGGTCAAGACATTTGCGCCCGAAGCAAAGGGCCACGGCGTCCCCGAAGTGATGGACGCAATTTATTACAATAAGGGCTTGATTCGTCCTGTCGTTGCTTTCGTGAAAGCGATGGCCTCAGCTCTTTCCATCGGCAGCGGTGGCTCGGTGGGACGGGAAGGCCCGATCATCCAGATCGCGTCCGCGTTCGGATCGACATTTGGTCAATGGCTGCGGATTCCAGCCTGGCAACGCGTGACTTTGATCGCAGCCGGCGCCGGCGGCGGGATCGCGGCAACCTTCAATACACCCATCGGGGGCATTTTGTTCGCGGCCGAGATCATGTTGCACGAAGTGAGCGTCTGGACACTTGTGCCCGTGGCAATTTCAACGGCGACCGCCACGTATATCGGTCGGTTGTTCTTCGGCGCGAATCCGTCATTCGTCATCCCGGAATTTCGCGAGTCGTTTTATCATGCGACCAATCCGGTGGTGCTTCTCTCCTATGTCGGGCTCGCAGTCCTGGCCGGTGGCGCGGCCGCCTTGTTCATTCGATCGATCTATGTCTTCGAGGATTTGTTTGAGAAAAAGATTCGAGGTAATTACTACGTGCGACACACGCTGGGGATGTTGCTCGTCGGCGTGATGATGTATCTGATGATGCGGGGATGGGGGCATTATTACATCCAGGGGATCGGTTACTCGACAGTGCAGGATATTTTGTCCGGAGTGTTAGCGACCGCGGGACCGTTGGCTCTGTTATTTGTGCTTAAACTGATGGCGACATCGTTGACTCTCGGTTCCGGTGGATCCGGCGGGATTTTTTCTCCCTCTTTGTATTTGGGAGCAACTCTGGGTGCGACCTACGGAAGCGTGTTAGGCGTTTTGTTTCCGGCCTTGCCCATCAGTCCGCCGGCGTTTGCCGTGGCGGGCATGGCCGGAATGGTGGGTGGCGCAACCAGCGCTGCGATTACATCGATCGTCATGATCTTCGAAATGACGCGGGATTATGGCGTGATCGTGCCGATGACGATTACGGTGGCGATCAGTTACGGAGTGCGAAAGGTGCTGCTCAAAGAAAGCATTTACACCCTGAAGCTCGCCCGCCGCGGCCATTATATGCCCGACGCGCTCCAGACCAATCTTCAACACATGCGGTTGGCGCGCGATTTGAAGAACGAAAATATGACGCTGTTGCCAGCTGGAGTCACTTTGGAAGAATTAAGAAAGAAAATGCCGGAACCGGGTGCAACACCGCCCTTGTTCGTGATCGAACGTGATGGCCAAATTAAAGGGGTCTTGACCGAAGAGATGGCGTATCGAGCAATGCGACGCCGCCCGGAAACGGAAACTGTGGGCGACGCCGCGAACTTGAATTACGACGTGATCGGTGAAAACACGACGCTGTTCGAAATCGTGACCCGAATGCATACGAACCGGACCGACGTTTTTTTAGTTTCCGGCAATTTGGCCGTGAACTCGGGGAGCGAAATCCGCGGCTGGATTTCCAAGGAACGAATCGCCCACTCGATGGCGGAAGGAATCGGCTTGTTCGCTGAGTAGCGATTAACACGCTATGATCGGGGCGTGAGATCCTTGGCGACCGAGTTTCATCGGGTGCACGACAAGGCGCGCCCGATTCTCGGGACTTGTATTTATGCTTTGGCGGCGAGCATCGCTGCGGTTGGATTTCAATTAGCGATCAACTGGATCTACGGGCGCGCATTCGTAGCTCCCGCGGCGATGAACACGTCCCGCTTTCTATGGATTAGCCTGGTCGCAATCGTCGCTGGGTCGCTGCTCACAGGTTGGCTTCTGAACTCCTTCGCTCCGGAAGCGGCTGGCAGCGGAATTCCGCAGGTAAAGTTGAATTTCTGGAAGGAATTCGGGCACGCGCCGAGTCGGATCGCGCTCGTAAAATTTATTGCCGGTGCTGTCTGCATCGGTGGCGGTCAAGCACTGGGTCGCGAAGGACCAACGGTGCAGATCGGGAGCAATTTATCATCGACAATCGCCGGCTGGTTTGGGGTGACGAAACAAAACAGGCGCGCAGCGAGCGCGGCCGGAGCAGCTGCGGGTTTGGCGGCGGCGTTCAACGCCCCCCTGGCATCGGTAGCGTTCGTGCTCGAGGAGATCATTGGCGATTTGAACAGTCGTTCGCTGGGGCCGGTTCTGTTGGCCGCAGTCATCGGCGCGTTCGTTGTTCACGCGTTTATCGGGCCGCAGCCGGCATTTATTTTGCCGCACATCGGCGAACCAAGCTGGCGCTCCTACGTTCTCATGCCGATCGCTGCCGGAGCATCAGCTTTGCTCGGCGTAATCTTCCAGCGCGGCTCGCTCGCGTTGCGCGCCGGGATGAAAAAAGTCCGCGCCATTCCACGCTGGTTGCATCCACTGGGAGGCGGATTGATTACCTGGTCTGTGGGCGTGGGGGTATTTTTCGCGACGGCGCATCTCGGCGTATTCGCCTTGGGCTATGAAGATTTATCCTCGGCGCTCAATCGAGATTTTACCTGGCAACTCGCAGCAGCTTTATTGGCGGGCAAACTCGTCGCCACGATTGCCTGTTACGGATTCGGAGGATGCGGTGGAATATTTTCACCCAATCTTTTCCTCGGCGGAATGTGCGGCGTTGTCGTTGCGGGATTGGGCGGACATTTTCTCCAGCTGAATGAAAGCGATTCAGTTCTGCTCGCGGTTGGTGGAATGAGCGCTTGCCTCGGCGCCGTGGTGCAAGCGCCGGTCACGGCGATCCTGATCATCTTTGAAATGACCCACCAGTTCGCGCTGGTTCCAGGGCTGATGTTGGCCGGCTTAATCAGCCAAGTGATTGCCCGTGCGATCAATCGCACGAACTTCTACGACCAGGTTCTTTGCCAGGATGGACACGACCTCGACCATCTGATTCCACCGCGCGACTTGCGCTCGTGGCAAAATCTTCCGATCTCCGCGCTGGCAAATTTCAAGCCGGTGGCGGCGAACGATCTCTCGGAGCAAACGTTGGCGGAATTGATCGAACACTATCCCTATCGACATTTTCCAGTCATCGAAAATGGCCAGGTCAAAGGTGTCGCCACCCGCACGGAGATCACAGCGGCCCTGGCGGAGCATCGACAACCAAAACTGGAACAGGCTGTGACTTGCCGGCCGGGTGAATCGATTCGCCAATCGCAAACGCGCCTGATTCAATCCACCACTGGCACACTCGCCATCACCGATCATTCGGGGAACAAATTGATTGGCATTGTGACCTTGCACGATCTGCTCCGGGCCCAACTTGCCGTTGCCGAGCGCGAGGGCGGTCCTCAATGATCCGGAGAAACTTAAGCAGCCGTGCGCGTCATCTTTCCGGTGGCGACGCAATCATTATTTCGATTCCCAAAAGCGGACGGACCTGGGTGCGAACATTCCTGTGCGCGTATTTTTGCAAACGGAATGGTCGTGAATTTACTCTCGAGCCCGAGCAATATGTCGATCTTAAGATTCCGCGGATCATTTATTCGCACGATCGATTCGAGTATAGAACAAAAGGACGCCAATGGGACAAACTGCGCGGGAAATATTTGATTCCGTCCAAAGAGCTTGGCCAGGCGCGCATTATTTTGCTGGCGCGAGATCCCCGCGATTGTTTTGTCTCACTCTATCTCCAGATGACGCGTCGTGACCCCGCGACAGCGGAAAGACTAAGAGCCCGCTCAATCAGTGAAGTTCTACGTGATCGACGCTTCGGTATTCGGGCGATGGTGAGAACGATGAACGAATGGATGCGCGAATTTTCCGGCCGACCGGATTTTAGCCTGTTGCGATATGAATCACTGCGCGCCGCACCAGTCGAACACTTTCGGACGTTACTCGGGCTCCTGGGCGAGGCGACACCCGATATGTCGATCTTGCAGCAGACTATCGAGTTTTCCCGGTTCGAAAATATGCAAAAAATGGAGGCGGCGGGCGCGTTCGATTCCAAGATTCTCCGCGCTGGCGATGTGCTTGATCCGGAATCCTTCAAAGTCCGGCGTGGCAAGATCGGTGGTTATCGAGAATATCTTTCCGCCGACGACCAGCGGTATGCGGCAGATGCGATTAGAAAGCTGGATAGCCAATTTGGTTATAATCCGCAATAGACTACTAATCGTCTGCGCAAATGCCGCCGCACAAAACCAAGGAAAAGCGAGTTCGAATCCGTCGCCCGCCCGGCTGGGCCGAGTCGCTCAACCATGCCATTCTCGAATCGGCCCTCGATTGCATCATCTGTATCGATGGCAGGGGTAATATTCTGGAGTTCAATCCCGCGGCCGAACGCATATTCGGTTTTACTCGGGATGAAGTAATCGGAAGGGAACTCGCCGAGCTAATCATTCCGGCGCGGTTCCGAGATCAACACCGCCGCGGGCTGGCCAATTTTTTAAAGACCGGGCAAGGCATATTCCTCGGAAAGCGCGTCGAGATCAATGCATTGCGTCGAGACGGATCGGAAATTCTTGTGGAATTGGCGATTACTCCTTACAGGATCGACAGTAAACCGTTCTTCACCGCTTACCTGCGTGATATCACGAAACGTAAACGGGATGAAGAAGCCCAGCGGCACCTAGCTGCAATCGTGCATTCTTCTCAAGATGCAATTCTCAGCACGGATCTGAACGGCGATATCAGGAGCTGGAATCAGGGTGCCCAGCGGCTGTATGGTTACACGCCTGAGGAAGTGATCGGCAAATCGATCGCCATTTTGATTCCCCCCGAACGGCACAACGAAGAACAGGTTGTGCTCGATCAGATTCGGCTGGGAGAAAGGGTGGAGCGCTACGAAAGTGTGCGTCGTCGAAAGGATGGAACGCACGTGAACGTGTCGATGACGCGTTCCCCCATCAAGGATGAAGACGGACATGTGGTCGGCGCATCAAAAATTGCGCGCGACATCACCGCGCGGGTGCGGATCGAACGGCGCCGGTCAGCTCAATACGCGATTGCGAATTTGCTAGCCGGTTCCCATTCCCTTGCCGAAGCAGGGCCGCACATTATTGAGATCATCGCCGGAAGCGGCAACTGGATCTTCGGCTCGATCTGGCTCTGGAACGAATCTGAAAAAATACTGCGGTGCGAAGTTACCTGGCATACGGGGGCGCCTTGGCTGGAGAAATTTCAGAGCGTCACGCGAACCACGCCATTGCTGAATTCCATTGGACTGCCAGGGCGCGTGTTTTCATCGAAAAGGCCCTTCTGGATCAGCGACGTCAGCAAAGACAGCAATTTTCCTCGCAAAGATTTCGCGGCCGAGGCGGGGATCTGTGGCGGATTCGGTTTTCCTCTGTTAGCCGAAGACTCGATGAAAGGTGTCCTGGAATTGTTTAGTCCGGCGGTAGTCGAGCCCGACGACGATCTGCTCCAGCTCGCCCAGGCGTTGGGAAGTCAGATTGGCCTTTTCATACAACGGCGCCAGACGGAAGCGGAATTGCAGCGCCAAAAAGAAGCAGCCGAGACGGCCAATGCGGCCAAGGACCGATTCCTGGCAACGCTGAGTCACGAACTGCGCACCCCGCTTACACCAGTGTTGATTTGGGCGGGAGGCACTGTCGATCAACCCGGGTTAACTCCGGAAATGCGGGAAGGACTAAAAATGGTCTGCCGCAACGTCGAATTGGAGGCACGATTGATCGACGATCTTCTCGATCTTACCCGGCTGTCCCGCGGGAAACTCCAGCTGCAACTTCGCCAGGCCGACGCGCACGATCTGGTTCGGCAGGCTATCGAGATCGTGGCCAGCGATATTCACGCCAAGCATCTCAACCTGGTAGTAAAGCTGGACGCAAAAGATCATACCCTTCGGGTCGATTCCTCGCGTTTGCAGCAGGTCTTTTGGAACGTGCTTCGCAACGCCTGCAAGTTCACTCCGGAAAGCGGTGTCATTTCCATCCGTTCGCACAACCCAACCCCCGGATCGATTGCCATCGAGATCAGCGATAGCGGTATTGGGATTAGCGCCGAAAACCTTGAAAAGATCTTTGACGCTTTTGAGCAGATCGATTCGCGTCGGGAAGGTCTGGGCCTTGGCCTGGCCATCAGTAAGGTCATTATTGAGATGCACCGCGGCGCGATTCGCGCGAAAAGCGAGGGGTTGGGCAAAGGAGCGACATTCGCGATCGAGCTGCCGACTGCAACCAGCCAGTGACTTCGATTTTCCGGGCGGATATTATTTCACCGGACGCGCAACCAGGATTCCGCTGTCGGACCGGAAGCGGTGCAAATAAGTCGAGAGGCGCGAATCAACTACGACGCGTCCATAATTGTTTGGCGCTGATGCGTGCAGGAAATGCAAAACGCCATCCCTGGTTCGAAGGGCCAGGCCGACATGCGATGTGGAATAAAGATGCCGGCCATCGTGCGAAACAATTCCGATGATATCGCCGCTTCGCAGTTTCGGTTCGATCCTGGCTACCCGGCTTTTCGGGATCTGATACAGTGGCCGCGCCGATACGCGTGCTTCCATCTTGGCTAACGGACCGAGCAAGGCTCGATTCGCTGTCAGATATCGATAATGCCGCCAGCCAACCGACATCTCCCGGGCTGAATGCGGAACGCTTCGACCGCCCAGGTCGCGCGTCAAATCTTCGACCAATCCGCGCTGATCGTTATCGTGCAACCAATCCTCCAGATAATGGAGTCGAGAAAGATAGTCACCCGTGCAAACCCCGCCGCGATATCGATCCTTCTCGATGTAATGCAAAAGCATTTCCGGGGTCCAGTTCTCCTCCGGTTCATTCAACATGCGGGCGAAACCCAGTGCTGTTTCGAAAAAGGTCCAGCAATCCATTCCGTTGAAATTGACGGAAGGCGCCTCGATTCGATTGTCGATCTCCAGTGTAAAATGCCGGTACCGCGTTCCCACAAGAGCATGACCAACCGCAGCAGTCCGTTCACCGATCGGTAGCGCCTTCCAATTTTCCTGTTTTGCCTGTGTCACCAGCCGGTCGAACCGATCGTGCCCCTTAAAAACGGTGCCGAAAGGCAATCCGTGCTCCGATGCAAACGCAGTCGAGCCAATCAGCGCGACTGCAACGAAGATTTTCCACTTCCCCATATTTACCCCGACAAAGAGAATGCCAAATTTTCCATTGAGCAACTGATCTCTCCCGAAAATCGAAAAATTTTGATTCGCCGTCGCCGCTTCATATCGTTCTCTCCAAGTGCCGATTCCCTTTGCGAAAAAAAGTCAGCGGAATGTAATTCGCCAGTCTCCGGATAAGGCCTCTGAGGTTCATCGTTCCACCCGGGTAAAAATGCGGCCGCGGAGCGATTGGCATCGGCGCAATTATTTATCGGAGGTGCTTATTCCCTCGCTGTTCACTCGGCGCTCGGGTGATTATGTGCCACCGGAATTTCCTCTGATTCAGCCGGGTCAGATTTGTCTGACCTGGATCGGTCACGCTTCGTTTCTGTTGCAAACGCGCGAGATGAACATCTTGATCGACCCGATCTGGTCGAAGTGGCTCAAGGTAATCAAACGCCTGAAGAAACCGGGATTTGAAATCCATCACCTGCCGGAGATCGACATCGTTCTGGTGACGCATGCTCATTTCGATCATCTCGATCGTCGGACCTTGCGCAAGGTGGCGGCCGATCAACCGATCGTCGTTCCCATCGGTGTGGGGAATCTTGTGCATGATCTCGGGTTCCACATTGTGCATGAGCTCGATTGCTGGCAAACGGTGAAGCTCGGTTCGATCGAAGTTTCTCTTACCCCTTGTTACCACTGGGGAGCACGTTTCCTCGCAGATCTGCATCGCGGCTTCGGCGGGTTTGCCATCACCGCCGAAGGACGGACGGTTTTTCATTGCGGCGACAGCGCGTTCTTTCCCGGCTTTCGCGAGATAGGTGAACGCTACAACATCGACATCGCGCTCTTACCAATCGGCGCTTACGATCCGCCTACCGGGCGCGAAGTTCACATGAATCCGGAGGAAGCAGTGCGCGCTTTTGTCGAGCTAAAGGCGAAGAAATTAGTGCCGATGCATTACGGAACATTTCGACTTGGCTACGAACCAATGGAAGAACCGCCGCAACGCCTTCTCGCCTCCGCGCGTGCTCACGGGATCGCGGAGAGTCTGCTCGTTATGACGGAAGGCAAACCTGTCGTTTTGTAATGCGCCTCGAAAGTCAGAGATTGTTCAGGGCGTAATCTCGTCGAGGCCGGGAATATCAAGCTCAAGATAAAATCCCTCGACGCCGGCCAGGCGGCATTCGACGTCGCAGGCGAGCAACTCCGAATCTTTGGTGGCGAATTCTTCATCCGGCAGACCCGGCAAGGGAGCTCCGTCGCGGTCTGCAATTAATCCAGCGGAGTGTGTCTCGACTGCCGCACGGATCTCGGGCCACTTCGCCTTGTCGATCCAAACCCGGCCAGCTTTCAATGGAAGCTTGGCTGCCGCCGAATCGTTAACGAACTTCGGCGCGCGCGGTTTTCTCGGGCGCCATTTCGTACCGCCGGATTCGGCGATGAGCTGGGAGAATCGCTCGGCGATAAAAGCCGGCGAATCGGTTTTGCGATAACCTTCGATTGATGCGCCGAGCAGCTTGGCCATTCTATGCAAGATCTCTACTGCCCGGTCTTCGGTATTGCCGCCCAGTCGAATCACTGCCGGTATGTTGAGCTCGAGTTCCCAGAACGCCTTGGCCAATCCGTAGGCCGACCAATATTGTTCCTGACTAGCAACGCCGGATCCGGAACCGAAATAGCCTACCAAATCAGGCTGAGTCAGAATGATTCGCGCTGCTCGATAAACTTTCGATGCCGATGGATTGCCGCTGGTATCAGTAAAATTGGCAATTGTGAATCCGGCGTTCACGATCGCGTCCATCGACATCATCGATCCCCCGCCGCCAGCGCCGTGAAAACCGACCAGCCCTTTGGATCCTTTTGCGGCCGCGGTGGCCAACTGCGCAAAATAAAATGTGCCGCGGTGATCGTTTTGTTCGACAGCGTAGGCGACACGCTCCAATGGCGTCGGTGGATGATCGAACTCACGCGCGATTTCGATCTTGAGATCCGGATGCCGCGCCACGGCGTAATCGTCAATCGTGATCCGACAATCAGCCGCGACGAACTCACCTTTTTTCGTCAACACCAGCGGATTGATCTCTAGGGAACGCGCTTCCACGCTGCGTGCGGCAGCATACAATTTCCGAATCGAGTCGCGCAGGTTCTCTGCTTGCGCTGCGGGCAGTTCGCTCGACGCAACGGCTTCGGTAAGCGCAGAATCCAGCGGTCCGGTTTTGAGATCGCAAGGAATTCGCTTTGTCGATGCGGCGCGCTCTTCAATTCCGGTGCCGCCGCCGACCGCGAAAACAATGATGGGCGCCCGGGCAGCGTCGTCAATGGCGAACGACAAGAAAAACTCGCGATCGATGTCGATCCTCTCTTCCACCAGCACAGCCTCGACTGGAAACTGGCCCACTTTCATCGACAACATTCGTGAGGCGTGACCGCGAACATCGGCCGGTCGTTTGGCAAAAGCCACTCCGCCAATTCCGGCGCGTCCAGTAGTCCAGGCCTGAATTTTAATGACCACACCCGCATTGCCGTTTGCCATCAGGTCCTTGGCGATCGTGACTGCTTCTTCCGCAGTCGATGCAGCACGACCCCGCGGAGTCTTAAATCCATTCGCAGCCAGAATTGCTTTGCCTTGATACTCGTGGAGTCGAGCCATAACTGATGCGTATCGCGCGACTCTAGCGCGATTTCCAGGTAGCGCACGCGTCTGGTGTGGGGTTTAGGCGTCGCGCCGAAACGAACTTTGCTTGTGATTTGCAGGCATAAAGAAAGTTCGCAATGGCGAGGACGCCCTTGCCAGCACCCGAGACGCGTGCGCTACCCGGAGGCTGCGGCCGCCACATGTCATGTCGAGCGAAGTCGAGACATCCCGTGGAACTACCGGTGAGTTGCGCCATGGATTCCTCGACTTCGCTCGGAATGACGATTATGGAATAGCTTCCTGTTGAATTCTCAATGACACCGGGATCTCTCGACTACTACGCGGTTGAAGAATTGCTTACTGATGACGAGCGCGCCGCGCGTGATCGGGCGCGAAAATTCGTGGCGGAGGAAGCGATGCCGGAGGTTGTTCCGTGTCATCGCGCAGGGAAATTCCCGGAGCATCTCATCCCGCGAATGGGCTCGCTCGGGTTTTATGCGCCGTATCTGAAAGAGCCCGGCTGCGCCGGGCTGAGTTATACCGGTTACGGATTGATCATGCAGGAATTGGAACGAGCGGATTCGGGATTACGCTCGCTGGCGTCGGTACAAGGCCCGTTGGCCATTCATGCGATTCATTCGTTCGGATCGCCTGAGCAACAAAAGCGCTGGTTGCCCGGATTGGTGTCGGGCGAGCGCGTCGGTTGTTTTGCCCTGACCGAACACGGGCACGGCTCCGATCCTGGCGGGATGGAAACCCGGGCGAAGCGCGACGGCGCTAATTATATATTGAACGGCAGCAAATGCTGGATCGGCAACGCTTCCATTGCCGATGTGAAAGTTGTCTGGGCGAAGGATGATGATGGACGCGTGGCGGGATTCGTGGTCGAGAAAGACGCGTCCCGGTTTTCGCGCTAACGACATTGAAGGGAAATTCAGTCTGCGCATGTCGCGCACGTCGGAATGTTGGTTCGACGAATTGCCGGATTCCGGAATCGAACCGTTTGCCGAACGCGAAAGGATTGCGCGCGCCGTTGTCATGTCTTTCACAAGCGCGAATCGGTATTGCCTGGGGGGTGATTGGGGCAGCGATCGATTGCTATGAGACGGCGCTCGTTTACGCCAAATCTCGAGAACAATTTGGGCGACCGATTGCCGGTTTTCAACTCGTGCAGGAAAAACTGGCCTGGATGGTGCAGGAAATTACCAAGGCGCAACTTTTGGCATTGCGATTGACTCGAATTATGGAAGCCGGCACGGCGCGACCAGCGCAAATTTCGTTGGCAAAACGCAACAACGTCGCCATGGCGCTCGAGTGCGCTCGCAAAGCGCGCGACATCCTTGGTGCTGCCGGCATCACTGATCGCTACTCAGTGATCCGGCATCTGATGAATCTGGAAAGCGTTTACACTTATGAAGGAACCCGACATGTCCACATGCTGGTCATCGGTCGGACGTCACCGGGATCGACGCGTTCGGAGTTTCAGATTGCGCATGAGTCATTCGAACTGGGACGCCATCAGTGCGGTCTCGCAAATCATCGGCTCGATTGCAGTCGTTCTTTCCGTTCTTTATCTCGCGGTTCAAGTTCATCAAAGCACGCGTGTGGCGAGACTGGCGGCGCAGGATGCGGCAGCCACTTCCCTTCGTGAAGTTACGCGGCCTTTCGCCGAAAACGCAGAGCTGGCCCGAATTTGGCGGGCAGGTCTGGAAAATCTCCAATCGCTATCGGCGGAAGAGCAGGCCCGCTTTTTTCATTCCGCCTACCAATTTCTCAAGGCATTTGAAACGATCCATTTTCATCATGTTCATCGGGTCATGGACGAACAGATTTGGCAGGGATGGTGCGGCCTTCTTCGCCATTATATCGCATCCCCCGGGATGGGGCATTATTGGAGACTGCGACAGGAATTTTCTCGGAGCGGTTCCGTGAATTTATTCACTCGCTTGAACTCCCTTCCGATCGACGCACGGTGGCCAATTTCCGAGGAAGAGGATCAAGCTAATGAGCGGCCGCAGTGGTGACAGTGCGGAATGATTGGTAGATTATCCTATATGAGCGAGCCAGTTTACATCTCGGCGGCGGGCGCACGGACTTTAAGCGCAACCTGAAAAAGAAGGCAAGACGATCCGGCATTTGATCATCGAAGCCGGCAAGAAAGCGATGGATGATGCCGAGATCGACCCGGTCAGAGATTCAGGCCGGCGCGGTGGGAAATTTTAATTCCGGCCAGTTCACCAAGCAGTTGCAGCTCGGCGCATTTATTCCTGAAATCGATCCGAAATTGCGCGGCATTCCCGACGATGCACACCGAAGCGGCCTGCGCTAGCGGGCGCCCTCTCAGTTTTGCTGGGCGCGGAATGGATCATGGGCGGACTTTATGATGTCGTGCTCGTGGTAGGCGCGGAGCAACAGAAAACGATGTCGTCGCTCGATGGCGCGGATGTGCTTGGAGCCGCGGCCGATTATCACAACGAAAAGCCCGAGTACGGCGATTATATGTTCCCGAAACTGTTTGGACGGATCGCCCAAATTTACATCGACAACTACGGCGCGAAGCGAAGCCGACCTGGCAACTGTTGCCTGGAAAAATTACGCGCACGCGAAATTGAATCCCCTCGCCCAGATGCGCGAGGCCGATCTCACTCTCAGCTGCGCCTCGCAGGTCTCGGACAAAAATCCGAGCGTCGCCCCACCATTGAAGGTTTCCGACTGCTCGCAGATCACCGATGGCTCGGCTGGCCTCGTGCTCGTGTCTGGAAAATTTTTGGAAAGGACCGGGCGCGCTAAAAAGAAGACGCCGCGCCTGCTCGGTTTCGGTCACACGACCGATTACCTCCCGCTCAACAAAAAGGACGCGCCGACATTTTCGATCGCACGGAAAGCCGCGGAGAAAGCGTTCGGAATGGCGAACATCAAGCCGCGCGACCTCGATGGCGCGGACGTGCACGATTGCTTTTCCGTTACCGAAATTGTCGTTTACGAAATTCTGGGTCTCGCCGAACCAGGCAAAGGCGCAGACCTGGCCAAGAGCGGCGCAACCGCGTTGCCGCAAGTGCGCAATGAAAAAATGCGGGGTCCGTTTGCGTTTGAGATTCCGGTTAACCCCGGCGGCGGTTTGATTGGCGATGGGCATCCTGTCGGGGCCAGTCGGCGTGCGTCAGGTTTACGAAGCGTATCAGCATCTGAGCGAGCAAGCCGGTGCCCGACAAATTCCAAACGCAAAACGTTTCCTCACCTTCAACATGGGCGGGAGTCTCACGACATCTGTGGCGATGATTTGGGGTCGCGACTAAGTATGGCGGCCAAAGCCGCATTTGTTTTTGCCAACGCGTTCCACCCCGATGTAGGTGGATCGGCTTCTCCCGAAGACGATGGCAACCAATCGCCGCAGGCGCGAGCTGATTTCCGTGAAGGGTCAATCACGGGCGCCGTTTTCGCCCCAGCTCTTCCAGCAGCTCGATCTGGATCTGCTGAATTTCGAAAAGCCGATTGTATTGCCGGCGCAGAAGATGATCGATTTTTTCGTGCAGGTGTCGAATTTCCAGCTCGGCTTTCAGATTGACCTTGTAATCATTTTCGGCTCGCAAGCGATCCCGCGCTTCCGACCGATTTTGGCTCATCATGATGATCGGCGCCTGAATCGCCGCCAGACAGGATAGAATCAAATTAAGCAGGATGAATGGGTAAGGATCGAATCCACGGTTAAGGAACACGATTACGTTGAGAGCTATCCAGCCGAGAAGGACGGTTCCGAAGAGGATGATGAAACGCCAACTGCCGCCAAACGTCGCAATGTGATCGGAAAGTCGCTCGCCAAACGTCAGCTTTCGCTCGAATTGTTGGCTGATGTTGCTCGAGAGGATTTCGTGCTCTTGCAAACTTTCGATGACTTCCTGGTCGAGTGCGGTCAGCTCGCCGATCTCGTCCTCCAGGACGTCCTTTACATATTCTTTTCTGAATTCGCCGAGATCATTGAGACAGATGAAGCCCTTGCCATCCCAACCCGGCAGACGTTTGCGAACGAATTCGTGCAGCGATGGCCGAATCAGCTCCGCCAGCTGTCCGCGAGAGGACGGGAATGATTTCTTGCAAACAACACAAGTTTGTTGCCGAACAGGTTCGCTCATTGAATTCCCGATGAATTAACTAGCTCGACAGAGATTGTCGATTCCATCTTGAACCGGCGATGGTCGATCCTAAGTTGGGCGGTGCGAGTTTTGGCTGTCGATGCATCGTTGCGGAACACGGGAGTCGCGGTTGTCGATGCAAACAACGGCAAGGCCAGGGCGTTATATTTCGGCACCATTCGCAATCCCAGCTCGTTGCGCTCCTCATCCTGCCTCGTCGGGATTCGCGCTCAATTAGCGGAACTTATTAAAACGCACCAACCGGATTGTTGTGCGCTGGAAAGCGTGATTTATGTGCAGAGTCACAAAACCGCGATCCTGCTCGGCGCGGCTCGCGGCGCTGCTATTCTGGCTGCGGCGGAAAACGGATTGCCGATTTTCGAATATTCGCCGCGCCGCATCAAACAAGCCACCGTCGGCCGTGGCGGCGCGGCAAAAAATCAGGTTGCTTTCATGGTGCGGGCCTTGCTGGGCTTAACAGAAACTCCAGATGCGGACGCCGCTGATGCGCTGGCCATCGGGCTCACTCATTTGCGAGCCCAGGAAATGATGCGCTTGGGCATTCCGGGTGAATCACAAATATGAACACGGCCAATAGCAAAACATTCGAATGGCGCTGGCTGGGCCGAGTGCCTTTCGCCGACGCGCTCCAGATGCAGGAAGAATTGGTTGCGCAGAAACGGGAGAATCGACTGGCGCCGGACTGTTTGCTGATGCTCGAGCACGATCCGGTTTACACCATGGGCCGGACTCCGGATCAATCGAGTCTGCTCGATGCAGCGCATCTTCCGCATCCGCTGTTTACAATTAATCGCGGTGGCCAGGCCACCTATCATGGGCCCGGCCAACTAATCGGATATCCGATTGTCGATCTTCGACGGTGCGGCCAGGACCTGCATCGATATTTGCGTTGGATCGAAGATTTGCTCGTGAAAACCCTGCGCATTTTCGATATCGCGGGCCGGACTCGTCCTGGCCTAACGGGTGTGTGGGTGCACGATCGCAAGATTGCGTCAATCGGAGTCGGAGTGCGCCACTGGATTACCATGCATGGATTCGCGTTGAATGTGTGCGGCGATCTCGCGCCGTTCAGTCAGATCATTCCGTGTGGGATTCAAGATGTGACCATGACATCCATTGAGAAGGAAACGGGCAACAGTTTTACGCCTGAAGATGTCAGTCGTCGCGTTGCTGAAATCGCCTACCACTCGATCTCCAATCTGACCAGCGAAGGCTCGCTTTTACACATCGCACCGGTCATGCGTTTCTGATTTCGGCGTCGATTGCTCCGGGCGGGAACTTGGATGTAGCCACGCGTTGATCCAATGCGCTGAGGACAGCGCACGCTACAGCGGTAAGGATGCTGTAGTGTCCGCTGTCTGTCTCAGCGGATCTTCTTCTTGTAGCGCAGCCGCTCCGGGTGCCGGCGCAATCTCATGTTGCGTCACACAAACGTAACACTAAAAATTTTGACGCTTCGGAATGGGTTGCGGCAGGGTGCGAGCATCTATGAATTCTCTCAACCTCGTCCGCAAATTTTTCACAGGCGTTCTGCTGGTTGGTATCACTGCGACCGCTTCGGCGCAGATGATGATCAATGGAGCCGGCGCTACCTTCCCGTATCCGATCTACTCAAAGTGGTTCGATCAATATGCCAAGGTTGATCCATCGGTCCGGTTCAATTACCAGTCGATCGGATCCGGTGGCGGCCAGAAGCAAATCCTCGCTCAAACCGTCGACTTCGGCGCATCCGACGGCCCGATGAGCGATGAAAATCTGGCCAAAGCGCCGGGGAAATTGTTGCACATTCCCACTGTCGCGGGCGCGGATGTCGTTGCTTATAATCTCCCCGGCAATCCAACCCTGAAGTTCGACAGCGATACGATCGCCGGCGTTTTTCTTGGCCAGATCAAGAAATGGAATGATCCGAAGCTCGTGGCGTTGAATCCGGGCGTCTCGTTACCCGACCAGGAAATCGTCGTCGTGCATCGTTCGGATGGCAGCGGAACGACCTACATCTGGACTGATTACTTGAGTAAGATCAGCCCGGAGTGGAAATCAAAGGTAGGCACAAATACGTCAGTAAGCTGGCCGACCGGAATTGGTGGCAAAGGCAATGAAGGCGTGGCCGGACAAGTGAAGCAAACGCCAGGGGCGCTTGGTTATGTGGAACTGATCTATGCGATCCAGAATAAGATGCCCTACGCGGACGTAAAGAATGCCGCCGGAGAATTCGTTAAGCCAAGCTTGGAATCGGTCACCGCCGCGCTGGCGACCGCAGATATTCCAGATGATTTCCGATTCTCGATGACGAACGCGCCGGGCAAAGACGCTTATCCGATCGCGGGCGCCACCTGGTTGCTCGTTTACCAAAACCAGAAGGACCACGCAAAGGGCAAGAAGATCGTTGAATTCCTGAAATGGGCCGAGACCAAGGGTGAACAAATGGCCAAGGATCTGGATTATGCTCCATTGCCGGACAACGTGCAGAAACGGGTGTTGAAGCGAATTAACGAAATCAAATACTAGCTCTTATTTCTGTCATGTTTGAGCGGAGCGAAACATCTCCAATCATTGCTCTCCATGACTGACAAAGAATGATCAGATATTCTTCGCCTGGCTCAGAATGACAGGAGCGATTACACCGGAGATTCCGATGCAAACTGCGGCGGCGGCCCAGATGAAGCCGCCGTCGCGGTTTGGGGACAAAGCATTTGAGTGGCTTACGCTTGGAATGGCAATGGCTGTGGTTGTGCTGGTCTTCCTCATCGGCTGGCAACTGGCCCGCGGCTCTTCCCTTGCCATCCAGAAGTTTGGCTTCCATTTTCTCGCAACATCGACCTGGGACCCAAACGCAGGGGATTTTGGCGCGTTGCCGTTCATTTACGGGACGTTAGTCTCATCGTTCATTGCTCTGCTGATTGCGGTGCCATTGAGCATTGCGACGGCAGTTTATCTGACTGAACTCGCGCCCCTCTGGATCCGGCAGCCGATCGTCTCATTAATCGAAATGCTGGCCGCAATCCCGAGCGTAATTCTCGGGCTATGGGGAATTTTCGTCATGGTGCCATGGCTGCGAGATTATCCATTTCCATTTCTCAAGCAGGTATTCGGATGGACACCTTCTTTGCCATTCCTCAAACGCTTCTTTGTTTGGACGCCGTTGTTCACCGGGCCGAACTACGGACCAAGCATGCTCGCTGGAGGACTCATCATCGCCGTCATGATTTTGCCAATCATCACGTCGGTCTCGCGTGAGATTCTGCGAAGTGTTCCGAACTTGCAGCGCGAAGCGGCCTACGCGCTGGGGGCGACACAGTGGGAAGTGACACGGATTGCGGTCCTGAGTTATGCGAGGAAAGGTTTGTTCGGCGCCGTCATTCTCGGCCTCGGACGCGCGCTTGGGGAAACGATGGCGGTCACGATGGTGATCGGCAACACTCCCCAAATCGCCGCATCTCTGCTCCAGCCCGGTTACACGCTGGCCAGCGTAATCGCGAATGAGTTCACCGAAGCAACCACCGATGTTTATCTGGCGGCATTGTTCGAGATCGGATTGGTGCTCTTCGGCGTCACCATTTTGGTCAACCTGCTGGCCCAACTTCTTCTCAAAACGATGATGACAACATCGACAACCCGAGCCGTGCAGTAACGATGTACACCACACGAGCAGATCATCACGTTTGGCGAAAGATTAAGAATGTCCTCGCTATGACTGCCACGTTTGTTTCGGCGCTACTGGTGATCGCGCCGCTCGCGCTGGTTTTTCTGTATCTCCTCGCCAATGGCGCCAGCTCAGTGAATTGGGATTTCTTCACGCATTTGCCAAAGCCAGTGGGTGAGCCCGGAGGTGGAATGGCCAACGCAATTCTTGGGTCGCTCGAATTGCTCGCGCTCGCTTCTGCGATTGGCATTCCGGTCGGTGTGCTTGGTGGAGTTTACCTGGCTGAATACGGCACCGCTCGCGCAAACTCGATGCTGCGCTTCGTTGCCGACGTGCTCAACGGCGTTCCGTCGATCACCTGGGGGGTAGCGGTTTACGGGCTGGTTGTCTTACGCTTCAAAGGCTTTTCCGCATATGCCGGCGGCCTTGCCCTTGGTCTCATCATGATCCCGCTCATTCTGCGAACAACTGAGGAGGTGATTCTGCTCGTGCCGAATGGTTACCGCGAAGCCGCCCTCGCCCTCGGAGTGGCTCGCTGGAAAACCATCGTGCATATCGTGATGAAGACCGCCTCGAAAGGAATTATCACCGGCATGCTCCTCGCGCTGGCCCGCATTGGGGGCGAAACCGCACCGCTTCTTTTTACCGCGTTCGGCAATCGTTTTTGGAACCACGATTTGAATGAACCGATCGCCGCCCTTCCGTTGCAAATTTTCACTTACGCCATCTCGCCGTATGACGACTGGCACCGCCAGGCTTGGGCCGGCGCGCTTGTGCTCGTCACCGGAATTTTTTGCGTTAATGTGTTGGTGAGAATTCTCACCCGGGAGCGCAAGGTGTCGGTTGTTTAGAATTTCTCACCATGGCAAATTTACTTATGGCAGCCCCTGATCCAACCGTGGTGGAGCAGCGCGCGCATGAAGCTGAGCCGGGTTTGGAAACCGAATCAATGGCTTTGACGTTTCGGGTCAAAAATCTCTCAATGTGGTACGGTGGAAAACGAGCAATCGAAAATATCACACTCGATATTCCCTCGAAGGCGGTGACCGCGATCATCGGTCCGAGCGGCTGCGGCAAATCGACCTTCCTGCGGTGTTTGAATCGGATGCACGAGCTAGTCCCGCGCACGCGGATGGAAGGAATGGTGCTTTTGGATGGCGAGGATCTTTATTCCCAGGATGTCGATCCTGCCATCGTGCGTCGCCTTGTGGGAATGGTTTTCCAAAAGTCGAATCCGTTTCCGACCCTTTCCATCGGCGAGAACGTGATCGTCGGTCTGCGTTTGAATGGTGTGCGCGATAAAAAATTTCTTAACGAGCGATTGGAGAAATCTCTTCGAATGGCTGCACTCTGGGATGAAGTGAAAGACGATCTGCACAAGGCGGGGACGAGTCTTTCCGGTGGCCAGCAACAAAGGCTGTGCATTGCCCGCGCGCTTGCGGTCGAACCGGAAGTAATTCTGATGGACGAGCCGTGCTCGGCTCTCGATCCCATCGCCACGGCCAAGATCGAAGAATTAATTTTCGAACTGCGGACCCAATTCACCATCGTGATCGTCACACACAACATGCAACAAGCTGGTCGCGTTTCCGATTACACCGCCTTTTTCTATATGGGTCGGCTGATCGAATTTGGCGCGACCACGAAAATTTTCACAAACCCGAGCGAAAAGCAGACAGAAGATTATATTACCGGCCGCTTCGGCTAATCGCTTAGGGTTCTAACGATTTCAGGATGTATCGGCTTCATGATCGCACCAAAACATATTCTCGGGACTTTTGACGAAGCATTGAGCTCATTGCGCAACAATGTGCTAATGATGGCCGGGTTGGCCGAGCGTTGTCTCGATCGCTCCATCAAGGGATTGCTTCAGTGCGACGATAATCTCTGCACCGCGGCCATCGCCGATGACGAAGAGATCGATCAACTCGAAAAACAGATCGACAAGGATGGCGTGGACATTCTGTTGCGCTATCAACCGGTGGCGTCCGATTTGCGGCGTGTTGTTTCCGCCATGAAACTTTCACCCAATATTGAGCGAGTCGCCGATCAGGCAACGAACATCGCCCGCCGGGCGCGCAAACTGAACCAGCATCCGCCGTTATCGGAGACGGAATTGATCCGGCCGATTCAAGCCCAGGCGATGTCGATGTTCAAAGACGCGGTGGATGCGTTTGCCCGCGAAGATGTCGATCTTGCGCGAGGCGTGATTCCGCGCGACAAAGATTTGGACGATATGAATCGCCAGGCGAATAAGCGTCTCATCGAACGCATGGCTCAGGACCCCGATCAACTTCGTGGCTATTTGAATTTGATTTTCGTCTCGCGCTGTCTCGAGAGGGTGGGCGATCACGCCACGAACATCGCCGAAGATGCGGTTTACGCCGCTGCCGCCGAGGATATTCGCCACCAATCAATCGCTGCCGCCGTGTGAGGTGATGCCGACGTGGAGCCAGCGATCGCCAAAGCGAGTACCGAAGAACCGGTAGTTCTTCCGGTCACCACTCCATCTTTTTCCGCGCCGGAAAATTTCATTAATCGGGAGCTAAGCTGGCTCGAGTTCAACCGTCGCGTTCTTGAAGAGGCGCAGGATGCCAACCAGCCGCTGGTCGAGCGGGTAAAGTTTCTCACCATCTTCAGCTCAAATCTCGACGAGTTTTTTGAGATCCGCGTCGCCGGAATCAAACAGCAAATCGAAAGCGAAACGAGCAAGATTGGCCCGGACGGACTCAGCCCAACAGAGACGTTTAACCGCATAGAGAAAATGGTGCGCAAGCTGGTCGGGACGCAATACGCGCTCTGGAAAAATGAACTGCTTCCCGCGCTCACTAGGAATGGAATTCGGGTGCGAGAGATGTCTGAGTTGTCCGCCAAACGCGCGGCCTGGGCGCTTCGATATTTTCAGCAGGAAGTTTTTCCCATGCTGACGCCACTGGCCGTAGATGCCAGTCATCCGTTTCCGCAGCTTCTGAACAAAAGCCACAACTTGCTAGTCCGGGCGCGGACAAAACGGCAGGGAGAACCGCTCCATGCTATTGTTCAGGTGCCACGAGTCTTGCCGCGGCTGATTCTGATGCCTCGCGGCAAATCGGAAAATGAGCCGTGGGACTACATTTATCTCGCCTCACTCATCAAACATCATATCGCGGAGCTTTTCCCGGGTTTGATTCTCGATGATGTCCATGCCTTTCGGGTCACGCGTAACAGCGATCTCTACATCGACGATGAAGAGGCGGAAAATCTTCTTCGCACCATTGAACAGGAGTTGCGACGCTCCAGTCGGGGGGATGCGGTGCGATTGGAAGTCGAGGCTGATTGCCCAAAGGATTTTCTTGGTTTGCTTCTGGAATTTTTCGACCTCAGCGAAGCCGACGCCTACAAGCTGGACGGACCATTATCGATGACGCACCTGATGCCATTGGTCACGAATGACGCCTTTGGCAATTTGAAAGATCGCCCATTTCAGCCGGCTCGCGATCCAGCATTGCCTAAGCACGCGGATTTTTTTGAGGTGCTGCGACGCCAGGATGTTCTGCTCCATCATCCCTATGACAGCTTCGATCCCGTTGTTGAATTCATCGAGGCGGCCGCAAACGATCCGCAGGTGCTTGCGATTAAGATCACCCTTTATCGCACTAGTGGCGATTCGCCGATTGTCGAAGCTCTAATCCATGCCGCCAATGCCGGGAAACAAGTGACAGCGATTGTGGAATTGCGCGCACGGTTCGATGAAGCGGTCAACATTCAATGGGCGCGACGGCTGGAAGAAGCCGGCGCGCACGTCATTTATGGCGTGGTCGGATTAAAGACCCATTGTAAAGCCCTTTTGGTAGTGCGCCGGGATGCCGACAGGCTCCGCAATTATGTCCATCTCGGTACGGGAAATTATCATCCGCGGACCGCGCGCATTTACACCGATTTCAGCCTGCTTACGAGCGAGCCAGAGCTGACCGATGAAGTCGCCATCGTCTTCAACACGCTGACCGGCCTGGCCGGCTATCCTGGTCTCAAAAAACTGATGGTCGCGCCCTTCGATTTGAAGCAGCGCCTCATCGGATTGATCGAACGCGAGCGCGATCATGCCCGAGCGGGCAAACCCGCTCGAATCGTGGCCAAGCTTAATTCGTTAGTCGATCAGGACGTCATCGAAAAGCTCTATGAGGCCTCCTGCGCCGACGTGACCATCGATTTGATCGTGCGCGGCATTTGCTGTTTGCGGCCGAAGATTCCGCGCTTGAGCGAAAACATCCGCGTCATCAGCATCGTCGGCAGATTCCTCGAGCATAGTCGGATCTACTACTTTGCAAACGGTGGAGAACCGGATCTGTTCCTGGCCAGCGCCGATTGGATGCCGCGCAATTTTCTGCGGCGGATTGAGATTACATTTCCAATCGAATCGCTACCGCTTCGGGCTCACATCATCAACGAGATCCTCCCGAATTTTCTGCATGACCGCGTCAAATCAAGGGAGCTTCAACCTGATGGTAGCTACCGCCGGCTAAGACCTGAAGGACAGGAGCCGCGATCCCAGGCACAGCTTCATTTTCGGGAACGATCTCGTCGCCGCATGAAAAAACTTCGGCCGCCGCCAAAACGTCCCAATGTCTCGAAGCTTATCCCGATCACAGCCGCAGATTTGAAACAGCAACCATGAAAAAGGCTGTGCTGGTCGTCGACATCGGCGGCAACCACGTGAAGCTGATGATCTCGCGGGCGGAAAAGCGAAAATTTAAATCGGGTCCTGACCTGACGCCGCGCCGGCTGGTGGCCGAGACGAAACCGCTCGTAAGCGATTGGAAGTTCGATGCGATCTCAATTGGATTCCCGGCTCCCGTTCTCAATGGGGAAATCATGAGCGAACCCAAACATCTCGGCAGCGGCTGGATTGGCTTTAACTTTGAGAAAGCATTCGGCAAACCGGTTCGCCTTATCAATGACGCTTCTCTCCAGGCGCTGGGCAGTTATCACGGCGGACGAATGCTTTTTCTCGGGCTTGGCACCGGCCTCGGATCGGCTCTGGTCTGGAGCAATGCCGTCCTGCAGCTGGAATTGGGCGACCTTCCGTACCGCGATGGACGAGCCATCGAAGATTTCCTGGGCAAATCGGGAATGATCGAGCTGGGCGAAAAAAAATGGCGACGCGAGGTCGTGAATGCGGTCGAGCATTTAAAGAAATCATTAATCGCCGATTACGTTGTGTTAGGCGGCGGAAACGTGAAGAAATTTGACGATCTGCCGGAAGGAATCGAACGCGGCCATAATCGTAATGCGTTTTTAGGCGGAGAACGAATGTGGCAAATTGACTCGAAGACAGGCCGCCCGAAATGGCGAATCATGTGATTTGGTAGGGCGCGGCAGCCAGGCGCGCCGCAGCCGACGATGAGTAAGAGGAAGAATTAACATCGACAATGCGGCTTTACTTTCTCAGACATGGTCAGGCCGACTGGCCGAATTGGAAAAAACCGGACGACGAGCGGCCCCTCACGAAGGCCGGCAAAAAGGAAATGAGCGAAATTGGCAAGTTCCTTCGCCGGGTTAAAGCCAAGCCATCTATTATCCTGACCAGCCCTCTGCCAAGAGCGGCGCAGACTGCGGAGATTGCCGCAAAATGTCTAAAGGCAAAGTGTCGGGAAGAAAAATTACTCGCGCCGGGGTTTGGGAAACGAGAGTTGGAAGAGCTGCTGGAAAAATATGCCGACGAAGACCCAATGCTCGTTGGTCACGAGCCGGATTTTACAGGCGCGATCGCAGCACTGACCGGAGCGTCGCTCAAACTTTCGAAAGGCGGTGTCGCTCTGATCGATGTCGATCTTTCCTCGCTCGCGGGGCGATTGCTCTGGCTTTTCCCGCCCCGGATCGCGTGTAGGGGAAGCTGACAGCTTCCTGTGTAGCTTTGTTTCGCTGCAGTGCGTCCTAATTTCCGATCTTCCTGTTAGAATTACTTGGTGAAGTAAGGCAGCGATCGTTGAATTACGATTTCCTTAGGTTCACAACACGTGGCAGAGATCTCGATTTTGTCCTCGGAATCTTTTCCTCCGCCCGTTCGTAAAATAATCTTCGCATTTTCCAGATCTTCAGCAGTGAATCCGTTTCTGATGAGAACTTCCTTAGCCAGGCCAGGCTCGTTAACCTTAACCGCCCTCCTCAATTGATCGCGGTCGTCGCTGTTGGCGTTAATCCGGACCTGGGCTTGAGCAGCTTTTTTCTGCAGCGAAGCGGCATCAACTTTTGAGGGAGTGATCGCAAAGTGCGGTGTTTGTTCCGCACTATTCACTTGTGCCCGCGCTGCGGACATACCACCCGATAAGCCGATTCCGAGGACATAGATTATGATGCTGCGGAACAGATTCATATGGAACAGAATCACGATTCGCTTTTTCAAATTGCTGTCAATCGCAGGATGGCGGGCCGATTCGATCCCCCCGTTCCACAGCTGAAATAGACTCGACTTTTTTTTTAAAATGATTCAATACTCGTGGCCAATCTTACTACCAGTCCACGACATATGAAAAAATCTCGCCTCGTTGCGTTTGCCACCGTTTGCGCATTCCTTCCCGCTCTCACCTCTACTTTGCAGGCCCAACTGCTGGTGCCGAAGGACACCAGGAATGTGCCCGACGGTACACGCAAATGCATAAAGCCTGAGAACCGTTTCCCGATACTCACCAATTTATTTGAGCCGCTGACTTGCCTGGAGCCGGTGGTAAACGTCAGCATGCGGTCCGGCAACGAGGCTGAGAGTTTCGTTGTCGTTAACCCGACCAACACAAATAACCTGGTCGCGTTCTCCAACCTGGCCAGCGCTAACAGCATTTTCCGCGGGTATTCAATAGATGGCGGTGCGACTTGGACGCGCGGCACGGTAGCCACCAACGTCGCGTGTTGTGACGCGCAGGCGGCGTGGGACACGTTCGGCAACCTGTTCCTGGTCTACATCAACAACAGCGTCAACCAAATCAATGTTATCCTGAGCACCGACGGCGGCGCAACATTCAGCGCACCGCTAACCGTTGGGACAGGCAGCATCGATCAGCCTTCGATCGCTGTGGGCAATGGCAGCGTGTGGGTCGATTGGAATCAGAACGGAAGTATGGTCGCGCGCGGCGCGCCGGTGGCCGGTCTTGGTGTTTTTGGACCTTTCAACCCGCAACAGTCCATCCCGTCAGCGACCGGCAGCTTCGGAGGAATCGCTGTTGGCCCCGGCCTAAACGGCGGCAAAGTCATCGTGGCGTATCAAAACCCGACTGGTGGGCAGGGGCCGGCAACAATTTACGCAAATGTGGATGCGGACGGTTTGGGAGCCGGCGGCTTCGGCGCACGAATAACAGTAACGACGACCAATGTCGGCGGCTTCGATTTCATCCCGGCCCAGAACGGGCGCTCGATCGATTCTGAGGCCGGGCTAGTATGGGATGCAACCGGAGGGCCATTCAACGACCGCATCTACCTGGTCTACACAGAGGAAACGGTCAACGAGAATAACGATACCGAGATTTACCTGCGGACCTCGACCGACGATGGCGCGACATGGACAGCTCCGGTGCGCGTGAATGATGACCCAATAGGGCCTATTCGAAGCCAGTTCCTGCCCTACATCACACTCGATCGGACAAATGGTCACGTCGCGGTAGGATTCCACGATTGTCGCAATGACAACGGCGTGCCCGGTTCAGGCGGCACAAATAATACCCCTAACGACGATGCGGAATACTACGGCACCTACAGCACTGATGGCGGTGCAACTTGGGCGGCGAATGTCAGGCTGAGCGGCGGTTTCTCGAATGCGGCCGCGGCGGCAAATGGAGTCGATTATGGTGACTATGTGGGTCAATCCGCGCATGCGGGCAAGTTGTTCACGGTGTGGGCGGACAACGCGAACTGCGACGGCACGAACGCGAACGGGACATTGCACGCCTTTGATCTTTACACCGACACGCTCGTCTTCTCAGGAGGGGCACCCACGGTGACTAGCGCCGTGTCTCGAAAGATGCACGGCGCGGCGGGCACTTTTGATGTCAATCTACCGCTTACCGGCACGCCGGGCATCGAGTGTCGGACCGGAGGCGCCACTAACGATTACACAATGGTGGTCACCTTCTCCGGCAATGTAACGGTAACTGGCTCGCCTCAAGCCGAAGTGATATCAGGTGCAGGCTGTGTCGGAAGTGGGGGCGCCTGCAACGGCGGAACGGTCGGCGTGAGTGGTACGGTCGTGACCATCCCTCTGACCAATGTTGCCGACGACCAAACGATCAACGTCCGACTAAATGGAGTAAACGCCGCAGCGGATAGGCCTGCGACGGATGTAATTATTCCAATGACAAGAATCACCGGCGATACCAATGCCAGCGGCAATGTCAGTTCAGCTGATATCGCCCAAACGAAGGGCCAAATTGGTCAGACGGTCACCCCGTCTAATTTCCGTTCAGATGTAAATGTCAGCGGCGGCATTAACTCGAGCGACGTCACGATAATCAAACAAAACCTGCCTTAAAAGCGAGAGCAGTTTCGAATCTGGCGACCGCACGCACTCGCTGGTGGGCAGCCGCATTGTCTCAGCGCGGCAGTCGTCTTCTATGGCGGCTCTTCTTCTTCCCAATGAAGATCGAGATGCGCTTGGCGAAAGCCTTGGCTGGTTCGGCATAAAAGCGGCGACCCAGTTCCAGTGCGTCCAGATTTAGTTTCGCGCTTCGTTTCTGAATCAGCCTTTCCAATTGATCGAGTTCAGCGTCTAATGCTTCATCGCCGCGTTCATTCTTCAGCCGCAGAAGCAGAAACGTGTAATCGTGGCCACGCCCAAGCAATTCGCCTAACGTCTTTGCATCTATGGCAATCTCCTCCAGCACCAGCCGGTTCAGGGGCTGCACAATCCGCAGTTGATACCACAGATCCTTCATCCGTTGACGCCACGCATGTAAATTTTCCGGCTCCGGGTTTTTAATCGCCTTTTGCAGCCGACGCTGGCCACGCTTGTAGGTCTTGGCCACAGCGGCGCAAATCTGTTTCCAGTTGATTCCTTCCGTGGGCCATTTCGAAAGACGATCTCTCACCTCTTCCAGCTTTGGGATCGCTTGCTTCTGCCAGCCAGCGAATGCCGCCGAGAAACTATCGCGTTCCATCGACAGTAATTGTTCGATAGTGGGAAAGGGGTTGCAGCCGGTGCGTTTTATCATCACGTCCCGAAGTTGATCGAATGTTTGCAGGCGGACCTGCGCGTCGCGTAGGTCTGAGACGAGTTTCCCGATGTCGCGCAGGTTGCGGTCCTCGCGAGTATGTCGATCTTTCCCCACTTCGTCCGCAGCAAGCCGGAGCGCAGCCCGAAGTTTCTTGAGGTGCTTGCGAACTTCGTGAACGGTCACGCCGCGTTCCTCGGCAGGATGACGACATAATTCGATCGCGGCCTCGATTTCCTGCCGGAAGATTCGCTTCAGGCCTTCGGAAGGTCTTTCGTCCGATTTCAATCGGTAGCTCATCGCTCGCGGAAAGATGATTTATTCAGTGGCGAGCCTCACATTGCTGTAGCGTTTCTCGCCGGTGATTTCTCGCCCAAACCAGCGTGGCGGTTTGAATTTGCGGCAGCTGGCATGGCTGGGAAACTCTACTTCAGCCACCACGAGGCCGTCATTAGATCCGTGATACATGTCGATCTCGATCACGAGATTTTTCCACGGCACTTCGTAGCGCGTTTTGCGCAGACGCCGCCCACGTGTGGCGGGCCATAAGGTCGCAAATTGCTTCGGGCTCAGTCGAATCTCGCGCTCCTCTCGGGCTGCACCTCGGCCGACCTTGAATGTGAGCGACATCGTCCCGCCTTTTTTCCGCAAGCGCACATGACGCCCGCCCTGTTCATTGGCCAGATACCCTTGGGCCAGTTGGAAATGACGCGACCGAAGAATTTGCAGCGGCAAGCGCTTGATCAGGAATTTCCGCTCAATCTCCCGAGAAGAGACGTGATGAGGCCGGGCCATTTCATTGAGTCAATCCAGTCTGGCCCCTGCCGCCAAGATTTATCGAAACAAGCCCGTCGCGAAATTGGCTTCTCTCTTTGCAAACAGCCGAGCTCGCGGAATCGTCTTTTTGGCGACTCTGACGTCAGATTGCTGGGCGGGATGATGGCCTGGTGGAATCACCCGAACAACCATGAATGGCGAATGCCTTCGCTCCCACGCCAATGCCTGGCTCTTGTGCTCGAAGAATCGATCGATCACAATCGCGCCCCGCTCCTCTTTTGTCCGGCCCGATAATCGTGCTGCTTTCCGATTGATTACGGCCGTTCCCGTATCCACGGCCACAAATTTTCCATCGGGGAAAATGACCTGGCTGCCATAAGGAATCCGCCGAGGATCGACAGCGCAATGGCCCTGGCGCAGGCGAATGCCGGTAGCGCATTTGTGCTGACGCGTGTATCGGTCGGACCCGGCTCCTCCATGGGCCCAATAAACCGTCACTCGAGCCAGAACAGTTTGCTCGCGCGTGTGTTGGATGCGCGCAAAAGCTGTGGGCATCACCAAAACAAAAATGGCCGCAGAACCTAGGAAACGTTTCATATCGTTAAAACTGGGGGTTGAATTAGTTGAGAAGAAGATCGGTAGCAGCGCTTAGGCCAGGCAACCCGGTTCTCGTCAGTCCCGCTGATCGCGGAGAACAGAACACCAACCTCGGTGAATGCGAGTTGGCCTGGAGGGAATTGCGTTTGGACTAGCGGCTGCCAGAGCGCGCCTCTTTTCTCTATGGTCGCCGCCACTGTGCCGACAATCCCGGCAATGTCAACGGAGTCGAGCCTGTTTTTACGTGTGCTGGAGTTGCCATGGATCCTGACCCAAATCCGTCGTGCAACCGACAGGAAGCGTTCTCGGCCTAGAATCGCGAGGATCGTCTACACACAGCATAAGCAGATTGCGGCAGTGCAACCACGGCGCATTTCGAGAACGATTCCTTTAGGGCGCGCCCGAAAGCGCCTCTCATGAAATCGTTAACCAAAACAGTGCGCCTCAGTTGGCTCGTCCGACGCTGGTGGTTTTGGCTGCTGATGGTGTTCGTCGTCGCGTTCGTTATCGTGCACGCCTACCTCGCGGTCTGGGTTCGCGATTATGTGAACCGCAAGCTTTCCGAGATTCACGGTTATCGTGCGCACATCGCCGCGGTCACACTCCATCTCTGGCGTGGAGCCTATCAAATTCACAATCTCGACATTAAAAAAACCAGCGGGGATGTACCGGTTCCGTTCTTTTCCGCGCCGCTAATTGATTTTAATGTGCAATGGAAAGCGCTCATCTTCGAAAGATCGATGGTGGGCGAGATTCAGATTTATCGGCCCAACATGAATCTCGTAAACGGTCCGAGCGTATCCGAGAGACAGGCGCCGGTGGATGAGCCATGGGCGCAAAAAATCAAGCAACTTTATCCGCTAAAGATTAATCGATTCACCATCCACGACGGCGAGATTTATTATCGCGATTTTAACAAAACTCCGAAAGTCAATATCACCGTGGACCAGATCGAGATGATCGCGAGCAATCTCACCAACAGTAAAAAGCTTTCGAAAACGCTGATTGCCGAAGTCGAGATTAAAGGCCGGCCGTTGCAGGCCGGGCACGGACGAGTGCAAATGGCTCTCGATCCTTATGCAGCGAATCCCACATTTTCACTGAACGTCGAGCTGAAGGAGATCCCGCTGGTCAAACTAAATGATTTCGCGAAAGCCTATGGCAATTTCACCTTCGAGAAAGGCACCTTCAGAATGGCCATGGAAGCCAGCGCGAGCAAAGGCGCATATCAGGGATATGTCGAGCCAGTGTTCGACCACATGAGCATCTTCAATCCCGAACATGACGCTGAAAATCCACTGAGCTTTGTCTGGCAGGCGATCGTCGGCGGGATCACGCATATTGTGCGAAATCAACCGAAAGATCGCTTCGGCACCAAGGTCCCGTTTGCCGGCACATTCGACAATCCGCAACCGGACATCATTGAAACCGTGTTTAATGCATTTCGAAACGCTTTTGTAAAAGCGTTCAGCGGCACATTGGAAAATAAGGACGTCGAATTGCCGGAACTGGAAAAACAAAAGAAAGAGTGACGCCGTTCGGCGAAATCAGCTTCCGTTTTTCTCTTTCAGACGCGTCTCGAGAAACTCGAGCACAGCGCTCTCGCTCGACCGAAGATCGACAGTCTTCTGGCCGTTCGCGATCGTTCGCTTCAATCCCTCGATGGAAATGCGATCGAGATACGCCTCGAGGAGAGCTGGATGGACGTAGCATTTCCGGCAGATCGCCGGTGTATTGCCGAGCATTTCTGCGACGGCGCTGATCGCCGTTCGCACATTGCTCTTCGCCTGCTTCTTGGTCTCGAATTGTTCCTGCGCATTCAAAGCCATCGCCGCAAGGACGGTCCCGGCCCAGGTCCGAAAATCTTTCGCGGTGAAATCTTCCCCGGTGATTTCGCGCAGGTAATCGTTCACATCCTGCGAAGTCACATCGCGCACTTCACCATCGTCATCGAGATACTGGAATAATTCCTGGCCCCGCAACTCCTGCAGCTTGGAGACGATTTTGGCGATCCGTCGATCCGAAACATCGACTTCATGCTGACGCCCGCTTTTGCCGCGAAACCGGAACCGTAGTTTTGAGCCCTTCACCTGAACATGTCGATCCTCCATCGTGGTCAGCCCAAACGAATTGTTGTCACGAGCGTATTCTTCGTTTCCGATCCGTATGAATGTGCGCTCCAGCAATTGCACCACCGTGGCCAGCACTTTCTCGCGCGGCAGGCCTTTGCGTCTCAAATCTCGCGCAACCCGTTTTCGGATCTTCGGAAGCGCCCGCGCAAATATCACCATCTTGTCGTATTTGTTTTCGTCGCGCACCTCGCGCCACCGATCGTGATACCGATATTGTTTCCGGCGACGGGCATCGCGGCCGGTCGCCTGGATATGTCCATTAGGCGAGGGGCAAATCCAAACGTCCGTCCATGCTGGTGGAATGGCCAGGCGCTTGATGCGGAGCAGGCGTTGCTCGTCGCGGATCGGTTTGTCTTCGGTGTCGAAGTAGTCGAAGTCTTTACCGCGCCGTATGCGCGAATAACCGGGCCGGTCGTCGCTGACGTAACGAAGTCCGGCCTCTTCGGCGGCTTTGCCTGGATCGGCTGCCTTGTCGATCTTCCGTTTGTTTTGCCTCTTCGCCACGGCGTGCACGTAGTTACATTCGCAGCAGATTCGCGCGGCGGCGGTTTCGTCCCGGCAACCGCTAGAAGACAATTAGCATTGCAGCCGGCTTAGTTTCGCGATATAAGAGGAGACTCAAGGGCGTCTATGAAATCGAACAGGAAAAAGTGGATCAAACCCGCAGCGCGCTACGTGCCGATCTTTTTCGAGTGCACCTGCTACGCGGCTGCTGTCTGATCGAGCGAGGGTAGGTCATTCGTATCCGAATTCTCGGGAGCGCGGCGGGTGGCGGCCTGCCGCAATGGAATTGCGCTTGTCCAAATTGCTTTGCCGCACGCGCGGGAAAAATTCAACCGCAGACGCAGTCGAGCGTCGCCGTCACTGCCGATGATCGACATTGGTTTCTCATCAACGCTTCACCGGATCTGGCGCGTCAAATCGAGAGCACGCCAGAACTGCAACCGCGGCCCCATTCGTTGCGGAACAGTCCCATCGCGGCCGTTCTTCTCACCAATGCGGACATCGATCATGCGCTGGGTCTGGTTTTGCTGCGGCAACGGGAGCAACCGTTGCTTGTTTATGCCGATCGGTCCACGCGGATCGCGCTGAATTGGATCGACAATCTGCTCAGACAATTTTGCGGAATAGAATGGCGCGACCTGAACCCAGACATCACGAATTGTAGGGCAGGCGCTCCGCCTGCCTCGGCAACCGAAGCGGTTGCCCTACAAAGCTCAATCTTGCCCGGCCTGAAGATTTCCGTTTCCGCGATTCCATTGCCCGAGAGCATTGCTTTTCAATTGCGTGATGAAAACTCCGGCAAGAGTGCCGTGATCGCGCCGGCGGTTGGCGAACTGACAGATCATCTGCGCGAGGCAATCCACGCCTCCGATGTGATCCTGTTCGACGGAACTTTTTGGTCAAACGACGAGTTATCTGCCGTTCGGGCAGGTGCGCGCACCGCGCAGGAAATGCATCATTTGCCGATTCGCGACGGGTCTCTCGATTTGTTGCGCAGTTTGTCGGCAAGCCGGAAGGTTTACACTCACATCAACAATACCAATCCGATTCTGATGCCCGGCTCAGAGGAGCGACAACAAGTCGAAAAGGCGGGAGTTGAGATCGGATTCGATGGAATGGAAATCGTTTTATGACCGCCACGGTTTGGGATCGCGAGATTTTCATCGAGAAACTGCGCGAGACCGGCGGACGCGCTTATCACGACAAACATCCGTTTCATCTTGCGATGAATGAGGGCCGGCTTTCGAAGGAAGCGTTGCGCGGCTGGGTGGCAAACCGGTTTTATTACCAGCGCAACATCCCGATCAAAGACGCCGCCATTCTTTCCAATTGTCCCGAGCGCGACGTGCGGCGGGTCTGGGTCCATCGGATTGTCGATCATGACGGGCTGATCGACGCTGTAGAGTCCGCTGTCCTCAGCGGATCACAGGGGCAATCGGTTCAGGACAGCCGAGGCGACAATCCGATCAGAGAAGGCGGGATCGAAGCCTGGCTGCGATTGGGCCAAGCGTGTGGATTATCGAGAGAAGATTTGTTGCAGGATCGACATCTTCTGCCCGGCGTCCGGTTCGCGGTCGATGCCTACGTGAATTTCGCTCGACGCGAGCCATGGCCGGTCGCAATCGCCTCGTCGCTCACGGAACTGTTCGCGCCCGATTTGATGGCGACGCGTCTCGCCGCGTTCGAAAAATTTTATACGTGGATCGACACAAGTGGACTCGATTATTTTCGGCGGCGGGTTACTCAAGCCCGGCGGGATTCGACCGAAGCCCTCGAGATCACCATGCGTTATTGCAACACGCGCGAGCTACAGGAAGCCGCCGTTCGCGCGCTCCAGTTCAAATGCGATCTGCTCTGGGCGATTCTGGACGCAATTCATCATGCTTATGCAAACAATTCGTGACGACATGCGGCCACGTCTTGCGCCGGGCGTTCGCTTCCAGATTGATAATGCCAGCGGTAAATCTGTCCTGCTTCATCCAGAGGGGATCGTCGAACTGAACGAAACCGCTCACGAAATCATGGCGCGTTGTGATGGGCGGGTACTTGGGGAAATCATCAGCGACCTCGCCAAAGAATACGATGTCGATCCTGCCACAATTGCAGCAGATGTTCAGGAGACGCTCTCGGATTTTCAGCGCCGAAAATTGATCGAGTTCGCATGAGCACGACAAAGAAAACTGTAGGGGAAACTGACACTTTCCCTAAAACGCAGCCACGCGGGAAGCTATCAGCTTCCCCTACAGCGCCGCCGCGTCCATACGCATTGCTGGCGGAGCTGACACATCGTTGTCCGCTGCATTGTCCGTATTGCTCGAATCCGGTCAGTGTAGCGTCCGCTCTCCTCAGCGGAAGCCGAGCGGCGCCATCAACAGATGCGCTGAGGACAGCGCACGCTACAGCACTTCATGCGGAATTGACCACCGAGGAATGGCTCCGCGTTGTTCGTGAAGCGGCAGCGCTGGGCGTATTGCAGGTTGGCTTTTCCGGCGGTGAACCGCTGGTTCGGCGCGATCTTGCCGCGATTATTCGCGCGGCTCGGGAATCCAATCTCTACACCAATCTGATCACCAGCGGCATCATCCTCGATGAAAAGCGGGTCAATGAATTGCGGGACGCCGGCCTTGATTCTGTGCAACTCAGTTTTCAAGCTGCCGATGTCGATCTTGCCGATGAGATCGCAGGCGCGCGAGCACATCAACGAAAGCTCCACGCCGCGGCGCTAATTCGCAGCGCCGGCATTTCTCTCAGCCTTAATTTCGTTTTGCATCGGCACAACATCGATCAGTTGGAAGAGATGATCGATCTGACAGAAGAGCTCGGCGCCGATCGGGTCGAGCTGGCCAACACGCAATTCTACGGCTGGGCATTTTTGAATCGGGCCGCGTTATTGCCGACGCGCGAACAAGTCGAGCGTGCCCGTGAAATCGCGGCTGCGGCAAAAGAACGGCTAGCCAGTAAGATCGACATCTTTTATGTCCTGCCCGATTATTACGAAACGCGGCCGAAACCGTGCCTAAACGGCTGGGGCCAGCGCTATCTCACCGTCAATCCGATCGGCGACGTCTCGCCCTGTCCGACGGCATCATCGGCGATTCCGGATATGCAATTCGAAAATGTCCGGGAGCAGTCGCTCGATTGGATCTGGCGAGAATCGGAGAGCTTTAACCGGTTTCGCGGAACCGATTGGATGCCGGAGCCGTGTCGGAGTTGTCCGAAAAAAGAAATCGATTTCGGTGGCTGCCGTTGCCAAGCGGCGTTGCTCACCGGCAACGCCGCCAACACGGATCCGGTCTGCACATTGTCCGCGAATCGCTCGCTCGTCGATTCCGCTTTGAGCGAAGCTGGCTCAAACGGGTCTGACTGGAAATATCGAATGAACCCGGAAACGCACGTCTGTCGTTAGGCGACTTACTCATTCGGACGAACGGCGCCGCCCGAGTGGGATTTCACGATCGTTGCATCAGTCGAGTTGATTGTACCGTTGGCGCTTACGTCGTGCGGAGCATTAGTGTCGCTCGTGGGCTGACCAGCTTGTAGACTGGATTTGGGTGACGTCCGTTGCGCGTTGCTCACTTTGCGGATTGCTATGAGCGTGTCGGGAGCTAGTTCGCCGAGCTTTCGCTCGAGTCGAGCCAACGGAATCGAGGCGATGCCTTGCACATTCGCGATGCTCGTCTCGCGTAGAAAACGCAGTTGTGGCAGGATGACCTCGTATCGACTCCCGCGGTTTTGTATCGTCAGCGGCACGTACTCGACAAGTGCGCGGGGCGCCTCTGGATCGTGCCGCGAGAGAATCACAACTGCCCGGGTCTTCGCAGCCAACCCGAGGTCGGCTAGCCAAACCTCACCTGGATGCGGACTCATCCAATTGGTCGAGCACTTCCTGCTCGACAGCCCGCGAGCGTTGCAGGTCGAGCGTGTCGTTGTCGGCGGCCTCGATCACGTCGGAGACCACAGCGCGTACTTCACGTGAAACCTCTGGCTTCCATGTACTCAGCTTCGTGTTCAGTTTTTCGGCGATTGCATCCACAGCGTCAATTTTACGTCAAAGGATTTCGCAAAGCAATCTAACGCCTGGCGAACAACCGACGGGCAAAAAAGATTACATCCGTGCCCGGACCGCGCCGCCCGAGTGCGATTTTACGATCGCTGCATCAGTTGAGTTGATTTTACCGTTGGCGTTGACGTCGGTGCGGAAATTGCCGCTGGTCACCGTCTGGCCAACCTGCCCCTTGGTCTGGGCGACATCTGAGGAGTTTACGGTTCCATTGCCGTTGGTATCGGCGATCAACATGTTTGCGCTCACGGGTGTGTCGGGCAAGACCTGGAGGAACTGATCGGTTACGCCGCTCAGAGTGACTGTAATCGTTTGCATGTCGGTCACGCCGGTCAAATTCACGGTCATGGTGTTTCCGGAAAATGTCGGTGAGCCGGACACTGTGCCGGTTCCGCTGGTCACGGTAGCATTCCCGCTTTCGACATTGTTGCTGAACGTGAAGACAAACTGGTAATCGTTAGTCGCGCCGCCGATGCGACATTCGACGCCGGGAGGGCCGGAAAGCGGAAGCTCAATATCGAAATCGCCCGCGGCGCCGTGCGTTTTGCGTGAAACGGCAGAAGCAACTTGAAGCTCGGGCACCGGCAGTTTGAAGGCGTAGATGCGATTGTCGGCGGGATAATAAATGCGGCCACGTGCGGCGATTCCGGTGTTCCATTTCCGGGTGCCACTCATCAATTCGTTCGATCCGCCGCCAGCAAAAACCAGCGCGCCGGTATCGGCGTTGTAACCGTTCAATCGCTGCGAACCGCCGGCGCCACATGCCCAGACAATGAAATTGTTCGTACCGTCAGTGGAAGTGACGAACGGCGAACCTTCACCGGATTGTGTCACCAGCCAGGCGCTGCTCATGGTGGGAGGGCTGCCGGGGTTGACCCGATAAGCGACCAGGGTGTTGCTTGTCCCGGCGCGGAAAGTGAAATATGTCCCCATGCTCGTGTGATAGGTGCAGGAAGACTGTCCGCGGAGTGTGGAACTGGAGACGTTCATCGACGCGATGGCCGAAGTGATTCCGCCAAGATTATTGCGATCCACCAGATACGCGTTACGATCTTTGCCCAAAGCCAGGACGAGTTGGGAAGGCGTCGCACCGGGGACATCGAGGAGCATGGCGCTGCAACCACCGAGATCGGAGTCGGAATTGTCGAGAGAGAACCAATTAGTGGGGGCCCAATAATTCTGGGTGTTGTTGTTGAAGACCGGCCCGGCTTGTAACCGGATGATTGATTCGCCCTGGCTATAAGTTCCGCCGGTGCCGATCGTGTTGCCGGTAATGACGAACATATTCGTGCCGTCGCTGGCTACGCCGGAATGCCCCCAGATTCCGCCACCGTTTGCGCTCGTGGACCAAGCCAAGACAGCCGAGGGATTGTCGATCTGCACGCCAACGACCCAACCCCGGTATGGAGTGCAATCTCCGAAGTGCCCCGAGTATGGCACGTAGATGATACCGTTCACTACAGCGAGCGCGCCGCGATTGTTGTGATGGGGAGAATCAAATGATGGAAACGCGGCACTCACATCCACTGGCCAACCGGGATTGGTCGCGCCCGTGTCTACATTCAGTGAGAAAATAAGATGCTTCTTGGCAGTTCCGGTATCGACCATGGCGTCCAGAAAGAGCGCGCGGGACGGAAGATCGACAGCCGGCGTATCGCTGATTCCGAGGGGATTGATGTTGCCGCACGGCAAACCGCTCGTCGCCGGGTTACCGAGGTTACGCTGCCAAATGATGCTGCCGGTAATCGCATTCAGCGCGTAGACGTTGTTCGATTCCGTCGCGGCAATCACCATCGGTCCATTTGGGCCGCCTTCAATGTAGAGCGGTTGGGAAAGCATATTGCCCGAGATCGCCCCGTTGAAGTTGAGGTCGCGGGTCAGATTGGCGGCCGCGGATGCAGTAAAGGCCGCATCGACGTAAACGCCGTCGCGCGAGAGGTTGTTGTGCTCCTGCGTGACGTTAACCGCTGCATGGAGCGAAGAATTGATCCCAAACAGGACAACGAGCGCGTGAAGAAAAAACGTGTGTTTCATAAGGAGAAAAGAGGACAGCCCTGTTTCAGTCTAGCACATTGGATTCTATTTTGGCCAAGTATTCGTGATGATTCCTAATTGACCCACCTGCCGTTGGCTGAAGTGAGAATCGGCAATTCTTCCATCATGAACTGTGTCTTGCCGATTGCGCCGAACATATGCGTACCGGTCGCGTTGTACCATTTTCGCGACATGCTTTCGCCAGTATGACAACCCCAGCTTCGGGCATAGGTCGGGTGCGCAAAAATGTGGCGATCGATTTTCACCAAATCATTTTCGTGCAGCCAAGCTTTTGAAGCGCTGTCGAGATTGTTGCTGTAATCGAACATGAAACAGGCCTTGTTCGAGTGACCGAAATATTCGAACCCGGCCACTTTCACCCGATCGCGCGGTTGGCCGTTGTTTAGGTAATTGATAACATCGGCACCGGTTTGAAAATAAACGAGCTTGAGATTGTATTTGTCGCGCACGGAATCGATGTAGCTGAGCAAATCCTGATGGTCCTGTTTGCCACGGGAGATATAGCCCTGCTTGTAAACCAGCCAGGTAATCTTCGCGTTCGTCCCCACGGCCCGCAATTGTTCGGTGCGGATCCGGGCTGCCCGCACAAAATTGGCCCACCAATGATCATGCGGATAGGCCTTGTATTTCTCCCATTGGTAAAGCGATGGACCACCTACGAGGATGATCCACTCGCGTTCGGTCGTGCGGGCCTGTGACGACTGAGCCAGTAGGAGCAGTAAAAAAATCAGGACCAATCGTTTCATCGATTTAGGCAGAAGCACTATTTATGCGGGACACGAATCGCGCAAGAGTGGACCGCGCTTACGAAAAGCCCAAGAGCACTGGCCGCTTGGTTGCCGGACGCCGAGAGAATATCGCGCTCTTTTGCGAAGCTGCTTTTCCAATTTGCTGACGATGACTCCGACCCGCGCCACGCCTTGTCCGTGAGCTGATGGATGATTTCTGAGACCTGTTCGATTGGGGGTTTTCTACGAGCGCGGCTCAGGCAATTACCGGCCGGCGGCGCGGGAACTTCCACGCTGGCTGCGGGTGCGATTGAGTGGGCGGTTGATTTGGCGGTACGTGCTCCGTGGAGCAAAACTCTGCCAGCAGCCCGATCGACAATGGTGGCCCGGTCAAGCTTTAGCCCAAGCCAGCGTCGGTGGTGATGAGCGAGATTGATTCCACTTACCTCAAAGTCCACCAACGTGGACGCGTCGCGGACAACCCGGTGGGACATTTCCCGATGCCGGCGCATACGGCCCAACGCTGCCCAGCGGCTGGGGAATTGGTGGCTGTCGGCGATTTCAACGGCGACGGCAAAACCGATTACCTGCTCTTCAACGCTGCGACTCGCCAATCCGCGATCTGGTATTTGAATAACAATGTGTTTGTCGGCGGCGTCTATGGCCCAACCATCGCCACCGGTTAAATCTTGACTGGCACAGCGGACTTTAACCGCGACGGCAAGTCCGATTATGCCCCGTTTAATACCAGCACGCGCCAGCTGGCGATTTGGTATTGAACAACAACGTCTTTATTGGCGGTGCCTACGGACAAACGCTTCCTGCGCGATTGGCAAACACCATTCGGCCTGGCTCGATCCTAGAATTTTTTTCTTGCGTTTCTGGCGGAAAGTGCGTAAAAAGGCCGTTCCATTCCAGCGAGAATATCCACAAGTGCCTCCCCCAAGATCAAATTGCTTCTCGCCCCACAATCAATCTTTGGAAAAAATATGAAAAAGATCATGTTAACAACCCCTTGTCATAACCGGTATTTGCCGACGCACTGGTGTTCTTATCTGGCTTGCGTGATCTCCGCCCTCCTATTAAATGCGACCGATGCGCCGGCGGCAACTCTTACTGTTACCAATGGTAACGACAGCGGCGCGGGATCACTGCGGCAGGCGATCCTTAATGCGGCGTCCGGCGATGTGATTAACTTCGCTGCTGGTGTTACCATGATTAACCTCACGAGTGGTGAGTTGTTAATTAACAAACACCTGACGATCAATGGCCCCGGCGTAAATCTGTTGACCGTGCAGCGCAACTCCGTGATGCCTTTCCGCATTTTCAATATCACTTCCAGTACCGCCACCATTTCCCGCCTGACGATTGCCAATGGAACGGCGGAGCTTGGCGCCGGCGTTTACTGTGTTGGCGGCACCCTAACGAACTGCGTGATCACCAACAATCAGGCGGTAGGTGATGCACCAAAGGGTGGCGGTGTCTATTGTAACGGAGGAACCGTTTCTCACTGTATGATCAGCGGGAATACCGTCACATCCACAAATAGCTACCAGTATGGGGCGTTCGCCGAGGGTGGCGGCATCTATGCTATTGATGAAAGTCAGATTGACCACTCCACCGTCACCAACAACACCCTGACCGGCTATTACGCGAACGGCGCCGGGATCAACGCCAACAACGGCTCAGTGCAAAACTGCACGATCAGCGGCAACACGGCCTATGGACATTGGTATGCCAACGGCGGCGGAGTTTACATGACGGCGAACGTGGATGGTCTTGTTCGAAACTGTCTCATCACCGGCAACAACGCCCATACCGACCCCGGAGGCGCCAACTGGGCGGTGGGCGGCGGCGTGTATTTCAACAGCGGCGGGATTCTGGAGTCCAGCACCGTCTCTGGCAACACACTTTATGGCAATTTCTCCAACGGAGGAGGTCTCGCCTATGGCAGTCAGATTCGGAACACAATCATCTATGGTAACACTGCCGCCACTGATCCTAACTATTACCTCAACCCGTATGGGGCAGCGACGTTTGACCACTGCGACTCAACTCCCCTGCCTCCCGGCGCCGGCAACATCGCTTCTGACCCCGGTTTTGCGACCGGGTACCATCTTGGTAGCGGCTCGCCGTGCATTGACACAGGAACCAATCAGACCTGGATGACCACAGGCACCGACCTGGATGGCAACCGCCGTATCGCGAACGGCATCGTGGACATGGGCGCCTTCGAATTCGGCTCCACGCCTCCCTCGCAAGCAACCTACGATTTCAACGGTGACGGCCACCCAGATTACTTGCTCTATGACGGAAGCACGCGCCAGACGGCAGTGTGGTATTTGAATAACAACGTTTATATCGGCGGGGCTTATGCTCCGACTCTGCCGGTTGGCTGGAGCGTAATCGATGTAGCCGATTTCAATCGCGACGGCCACCCGGATCACGCCCTGTTCAACCCCAGCACACGCCAGACGGCGATCTGGTACCTCAACAATAACGTTTACATCAGCGGCGCTTACGGGCCCAGTCTCCCGAGCGGATGGGCCTTGGTCGCTGTCGGCGATTTTAATGGCGACGGAAAACCTGATTACGTGCTTTTCAATGCGAGCACGCGCCGATCGGCGGTGTGGTACCTGAACAACAACGTTTACATCGGGGGCACATACGGGCCCACTATTCCGGTTGGCTGGAGAAAGGCTGGTATAGCGGACTTCGATGGGGACGGCTCGGTGGATGTAGCGTTCTTCAACCGCGGCACGCGTCAGACAGCGATCTGGTATTTCTCCGGGGTTACGTTTCTCAGGGGCGTCTATGGGCCAACGATTGCGAGTGGCTATGAATTGGTCGGCGTGGCCGATTTTAACTCGGACGAAAAGCCTGATTATTTGTTGCAGAATACCAGCACCCGCCGGACAGCGATCTGGTATCTGAACAACAGTGCCTACATCGGTGGCGCCTACGGTCCAACGCTTCCGTCAGGTTGGAGTTTGGAGGCTCCGTAACGGATCGTGCCATCCGGGCAAGATTGTAAGACCTAATTGTCGATCTCACCGCGCACCAGATCGCTCCACGTTTGTCGCTCACGAATTAGTCTGGACTGGTCCCCGCGAATCAGCGCTTCGGCGGGGAAGGGACGCGAATTATAATTCGAGGCCATCGTGAATCCATATGCGCCGGCGCTCATGATGGCGAGCAGGTCGCCCTGACGCAGCGGCGGCATCTCCCGGTCGAGTGCGAAAAAATCTCCTGATTCACAGACCGGTCCGACAATGTCGATCTTCTCGGTCGGTGTGGCTCGACCCTCACCCCGCGCTTCGCGTCCGCCTCTCCCTTCCAGGGAGAGGATTGAGGTTAGGGTGTTGCCACACTCTTTAACGGGCACGATCTCGTGATAACTCTGGTATAGGGCCGGCCGGATGAGATCGTTCATTCCAGCATCGACAACCGCAAATTTCTTTTGGCCGGTCTGTTTGACGTAACAAACCCGGGTGAGAAGAACGCCGGCATTTCCAACCAGAAACCGGCCCGGCTCAACCAGGATCCGGACATTGAGTTTACGCAGCGACGGCACGATGGCATCGGCATAATCGCGGATGCTGAATGCGGATCCCGCGCATGCGGGACCATGCTTGTGCCACCATTGGCCCGAGCCGCTCTCTAATGCGCGGCGATAAATGATTCCCATGCCGCCGCCGATGCTGAAAAACTTGATGGCGTGTTTCGATTTCAGCTGGCGCACGATTCCGGCAACTTTCCCGATCGCTTCGGCAAACGGTTTCGCCTCAGTAATCTGGGAGCCGATGTGCATTTGGACTCCGACAATGTCGATGTTGTCCATCTTCGCGGCGCGATTGTAGATCGCTTCGACCCGATCGAGCGAAATTCCGAACTTGTTCTCGTGCGACCCGGTCGAAATGTAATGATGTGTCTTAGGATCGACATCGGGATTGACGCGCAATGCGATCGGCGCCTGCACTTTTTTTTCGGCCGCGATTTGGTCGATGCATTCCAGCTCGGCTTCGCTTTCGACATTGAAACTGTAAACGCCCTGGTCGAGCGTGTACTCGATTTCGGCGCGCGATTTGCCGACACCTGCGAATGTACATTTGGCTGGATCACCGCCGGTTTTGAGCACGCGGAAGAGTTCGCCGCCGGAAACGATGTCGAACCCCGCGCCGGCATCGCCCAGCAATTTTAAGATCGCGCCGTTCGAGTTGGCCTTGACCGCGTAACAAATCAAGTGATCGAGCGGAGCCAAAGCGGTATCGAGGCGTTGGTAATGATCCAGAATTGTGCTCGCGCTATATACATACAGCGGCGTCCCGAACTGCTCGGCCACGCAGGTAAGATCGACATCTTCGCCGTGAAGTTTGCCATCGCGGTAATGAAACGCGTGCACGAAAAAGCCTAGCCGCGATTTCCGTGGAGCGCACGCTCTTCGGAATTCGAATGTCGCTCAACCCTGGGCGTAAATCAGGTAAGCCGCTCTTGCCCCGCTGGACAGGACCGGAGCGTTAGGTTACTGAATTCCTCAATGTTCGGACCCAGGATCTACTTCATCGTTTTCGGCGTTCTCACAATTGCCGGCGGCATCATTGGCTACATCAAGGCCGGCAGCACGGCTTCGATCATCGCCGGCTCGATCACTGGGATTCTGCTGCTCGTCGGCGCCTGGCTTTTGCCGGAACATACGGTTGCCGGGCTGGCGATTGTCTTGATTATTTCCTTCGTTCTGGCTGCGCAATTCGTTCCCAAATTCATCAGTACCGGCAAAGCAATGCCGGCTGGGATGATGTCGATCCTGAGCGTGATCGGCATCATTGTAGGAATCGTAGCCTGGGTGAAAAAGTAACCGCACCCAGTGGCAAAATTGCGCGTCAGGACATGGCTGGGGCGGGTGGTGCTGGTTCTGGCTTTGGCGATTTTCGTCGCAATTATCTACAGCTGGATTTCGCTGGAGCGTTTGGTCCACTTCGGCCCTGAATTAATGGTGACTCCGACGCCTACGCCAAGTCCGACGCGTCCGCCGATCATCACCGGCAAGCTCGATACGAACAAAATATTCAACGGCCTCACTCTACATTCCAAAGTTGAGACTCTTCCCGGAGCGGATGCAACGACAGAGCGGAACGATCTGGAAAGTTACATCGTCGATCTTCAATTGAAGGCACGTCTGCCGGTAGCGAATAAAACGATCGATGACCTGTCGAAAGTGAGCCCGCAATTGCCCGCCCTTCTGCCCGGCTTGAGCAAAATGGTGACGCCGGAATCGGTCTCGCCTCTTTTCGCCGAGCTTTACGAGACCAAAATTAAAGTTCTGCGCGAAAAATTGGTCCGCCTCGATCTGTTGCTCTCACGCCACAATTTTTTCGATTGCCAGACTGTTCTGCAATTGCGCCATCCGGAGAGCCATCGCCGGGCCGTTCTGATTCAGGCGGACATGGATGTCGATGCAGACGGCTCCGATGGCGACAGGATGCCGGCCAGCGCGGGTGCTCCGACCAACTTCAAGCCTTTCACAAGCTACAAGTGGTCTAAGAAAACATCCGTGCCCAATCCCTATCTGGCGCCGACAGAGGCGCGTTTGAAACAGGCCGAGGATGAGTTTGCTTCGCCGGCCACAACGGTAGAACGCAAACGTGAATTGCGTTCGCTGATTGCGGAACTGCATGCCGAGATTTTCACGCTTAAGAAATTCAGTTTTCTCATCGGTGTGACCGATCCTTACATTGTTGTGCCGGCAGCATTCGCCCGCGGGCCCGATGGTTTGAAGGTCGGTGATTACGCCTTGGTCATTTTCGGAGACGCCATTTATCCAACGCTCGTTGGCGATATCGGCCCGAATGATCGGGTCGGCGAAGCTTCGTTGCGGATTGCCAAGGAAATCAATCCTGCCGCTACGGCTTATAGCCGGCCCGTGAGCGATCTCAAAGTGACGTATCTGGTTTTTCCAGGAACGTCGGACAAGCCATGGGGTCCGCCGGTTTTGGACAAGATCCGCGCCCGTTGCGAAACGTTGGTGAATGAGGTCGGTGGGGCGACCGTGCCATTGCATCAATGGGAAAATATCCTTTTGCCATCGCCTTCGCCGACTCCAGCACCGACGGCGAGTCCCGGTGCAACTCCGACACCTGTCGCGAGCGGAGCATCGACATCGCCGCCCGCTGAGGCCAGCGTTTCGCCTGTACCGGAAGCGACATTCGCTTTTCCAGTCGCTTCTCCCACCCCGAGCCCGACCGTGTCGGAAAGTCCGACGATTAGTTCATCGCCCACGCCGGTCGCTCGGATTCCTCAAGGCCCATAAAGGCAGAAACAGTTGCCGATTGAGAGATGCGACGAATGAGTCAAATGTCTCGGCAATCCGATTGATCGAATCGCCTGTTATTAAATGTCGCCACAACCAACCATACTGATTGTCGATGATGAAAAACATACCCGGGACGGGCTGCGTCGATTGCTGGAAGATGACTACGATGTCTATGTCGCGGGAGATATCGCCGGCGCGATGAGCGTCCTCGAACGCGAGCCAATCGATTTGCTTCTCACGGATCTGCGGCTTGGCGGCGAAGACGGGATGCAGTTGATTGATCGCGCTCTCAAACTTCCGCAATCGCCGATTTGCATCATGATGACTGCTTACGGCTCGGTGGATACCGCGGTCGAAGCGATGAAACGCGGCGCTTACGATTTTGTGACCAAACCGCTCAACCTCGACAAAATCGAGATGCTGATCGCGCGAGCGCTCAAGGGCCGCAACCTGGAACAGGAAAACCGCGTACTGCGCCAGCAAGTGGATGAGCGGTTCGGGCTGGAAAACATCATTGGAGAATCACCGGCTCTACATGAAGTGCTCGCAACCATCAAGCAGGTGGCGCCGTCGTCGGCGAATGTCTTGATCGAAGGAGAAAGCGGTACCGGCAAGGAATTGGCAGCCCATGCGATTCATAATTTGAGCCGCCGTAGCAAGACGAAATTCGTAACAGTGCATTGCGCGGCGCTTTCTCCTACTCTTCTGGAAAGCGAATTGTTCGGTCATGAGAAAGGCGCCTTCACTGGCGCGCATGAACGCCGGATCGGAAGATTCGAGCAGGCCAATGGCGGCACAATTTTTCTCGACGAAGTGGCCGAAATTCCGCCGAGCACACAGGTAAAACTTTTGCGCGTGATCAGCGAAGAGCGTTCGTTTGAACGAGTGGGCGGCAATCAGACCTTGCGGGCGGATGTTCGCTTGATTGCCGCGACCAACAAAAACCTTGAGGCGCTCGTGCGCGAAGGAAAATTTCGTGATGATCTTTTCTTTCGGCTCAATGTTGTGCGCATTACCATGCCGCCTTTGCGGGAGCGAAAGGACGATATTCCGATATTAGTTAAATCTTTTCTGCGGCATTTTTCGAAAGCGAATGAGAAATCGGTTGTCGATCTTACCGCCGACGCCATGAACGCACTGCTCACTTACAACTGGCCTGGCAATGTGCGCGAGCTGCGAACGGCGATCGAGCACGGCGTGGTCATGGCCACCGGTTCGAAGCTGACCTTGCGTGATTTACCGATGGCCGTGCGCCAGGCTGCGGGCGGAACTTTACCGCGCGGCATTTCCGCTGCTAAAGCCTATGGCGAAAAGGCGAGCCCGCTCGATCTTCATGAAACGGAGAAAAAGTTGATCATGCAGGCACTTGCAGCGACAGATGGCAACGTGACGGCAGCAGCAAAGAAGCTCGGCATTAGCAGGCGAACACTTCATCGAAAGATCAACGAGATGAAGGCAGCCAGCGAGCTATCCCGCGAAAATGGCAGTCCGGCTCCGACTCAGGGTCCGGCGCGCAACGACGTAACCACCGAATCCGAAAATGCCAGGTAGCGCAGAATTCATCCAGCGCCTAGTTCACAGTCTAGAAGCTGGCAAGCCCGTAGTTTGGATGCGTCGCGGCCTCGCCCTGGCGGGCGTTGCACTGCTGGCTATCTTTTATATGACGCACGAGTTCCGCGGGCTGGCCACCTCGCAGGCGATGGATCAGGCGCAAATCGGTCGGGAAATTGCTCGCGGTCATGGTTGGCGAACGAATTTTGCCCGGCCACTCTCGATTGGGAACCTGCTGGCCCATGGCAAAGATGTGCCGCAGAAAATTTGGATCGACACTTATAATGCGCCGTTGCCGTCTTTGGTGGATGCGATTGCGCTTTTCCCGATCAAATCCCACTGGAAAATGACGCCGGCCGACGTTCTATACGCTGGGGATCGGGCGGTCGTGGTGATGGCGATCGCGCTCTTTTTGCTTTCGGTAGTGGTTCTCTACCTTATTGTGCGGCGATTGTTCGATCAGCGTCTGGCTTTGATGACGTGCGCGCTGGTCTTGCTCTGCGACATGTTCTGGCAGTACTCGCTCTCCGGTCTGCCTCAGATGCTGCTGCTGTTTTTGTTCAACTGCACCATGTATGCACTGGTTCGCGCTGTCGAAGCACGATATGGCGGCGGACGCGTGGGATTGTGGCTGGCCTTCGTCGGGCTCGGTTTCGGACTTCTGGCCCTCACTCACGCGCTGACTATCTGGATTTTTGTCGCTGCATTCATTTACTGCGTTTTCTTTTTTCGGCCGCGGGGCTGGGCTGCTCTCGTTTTGTTGGCTGCGTTCGCGATTGTTTATTTTCCGTGGCTGATCCGAAATTATCTCGTTAGTGGAAATCCTGCGGGTCTGGCGATCTATTCCGTTCTCGACGGAATCCAGCATACCGAATCCGGCTGGATGCGGCGGCTGAGTTTGGACTTGGAAGGGAGTGCTCTCCCTTCGAGTTTCCGCGATAAGATCGTCACCAATTTTTTGAATCAGGCGGCGGGACTCTTCGGATATTTCGGCTACAGCATTGTCGCGATCATGTTTTTTGCCGGGCTGCTTTACGTTTTCAGACGCCGCGAAACGGGAACAATTCGATGGATGCTTTTGACCATGTGGCTCGGCGGCGTCACAGGCATGGCCGTCTTTGGCGTCAATGAAGAACAAGGTTTTGCCGCAAACCAACTGCACCTGATGTTTGTGCCGCTGATGACCTGCTACGGGCTCGCGTTCCTTCTGGTCCAATGGCGTCGATTGGAGCTGCGTCTTCGAGTGGCGCGGATCGCATTCATCACGCTGTTGTTTTTACTTTGCGCTACGCCCCTGATCCTAAAACTACCATTCTTCAAACAACCGGAGTCATCGATCCGCTGGCCGCCTTATGTTCCGCCCTACATCGCCGTGTTGAACGATTGGATGAAGCCTAACGAGGTGACCGCGTCCGATATGCCGTGGGCGGTGGCGTGGTATGCCGATCGGCGCGCTCTCTATGTGCCGGAAACGATCAAGGAGATGACCGATATCAGCGATTACAGAATTCTTGGCGGCCCGGTTTACGGTCTTTATCTCACACCCATCAGCGGCAGCCAAAATACCCTCGGCGACATTTTGAAAGGAGAATACAGCGCGTGGGCGCCAATTATTTCGCGGACGGTGAATCTGGAGACATTCCCATTGAAATGGGGCATGCTGCTCGGACTGGAGAATGAATGCATTTTTCTGAGCGATCACAATCGACAAACGGAATCGTCGTCGTCACTGTAGATTATCGCGGCGCGGCGGCCTGATACAGATGCAGACGAAAAAGATCTTTGGGACCGACGGTGTTCGTGGCGTGGCCAATGTCGAGCCCGTCACTGCTGAGACGGCGCTCAAATTGGGGCGTGCTGCCGCGCACGTTTTTACGCAACTCAATCCGCGGACGACGCCCGGAGGTACGCGTCCGAAAATTGTTCTCGGTAAGGACACTCGTCTCTCGGGTTACATGTTGGAAAATGCGCTCGTGGCCGGGATCACATCGCTCGGTGTCGATGTTCTCGTCATCGGACCTCTGCCCACACCGGGCGTGGCCTACATTACCCGATCGCTTCGCGCCGATGCCGGGATTGTCCTTTCTGCTTCGCACAATCCTTATGAGGACAATGGCATCAAATTTTTCCGCCACGATGGTTACAAACTCGATGATCAGATCGAGGAAAAAATCGAGCAGCTCGTCTTTACCGGCGCGATTGATTCGGTCCGACCCACGGCAGGGAAAATCGGCCGAGCCGCGAGGATCGACGATGCCCTCGGCCGCTATATCGAATTCGCCAAGGCTAGTTTCCCCAGGAAAATGTCGCTCGAAGAAATGCGGGTGGCGGTGGATGTCGCCAATGGCGCCGCTTACAAATCGACCCCGTGCATTTTACGCGAGCTCGGCGCCGATGTTGCCATCGCCCACAACCAGCCTAACGGCATGAACATCAACGACGGATGCGGCAGCACGCATCCCGAGGAGATTCAGCGGATCGTGAAAATGGCTGGCGCGGATGTGGGCATTACCCACGATGGCGATGCCGACCGCGTTCTGCTCTGCGATGAGAATGGCGAAATTGTCGATGGTGACGAAATTCTCGCGATCGCGGCAGTCGATCTTCTGAGCAGAGGAGAACTTCGCGACAACGTCCTGGTCGCAACGGTGATGAGCAATTTCGGACTTGATGAAACGTTGACTGTACACGGTGGCAAAGTAGTCCGGACGAAAGTGGGCGACCGGTACGTGATCGAGGAGATGATGAAACAGAACCTGAATTTGGGTGGTGAGCAGAGCGGCCATATTATTTTTCGCGACTTCACGACAACCGGCGACGGCATCATCAGCGCGCTGCAAATCCTGAGGATTATGCACGAGAGCGGTCAGCCGTTGAGCAAATTGAAAAGCTGTCTGAAGAAATATCCGCAAGCCCAGCGCAATCTCGTTGTGAAAATAAAACCGCCGATTGAGGAGCTGCGCGGTCTGGTGAAACTACGGGATGAAATCGAACGGGAACTGGATGGGAAGGGGCGGGTGCTATTGCGTTACTCCGGCACCGAGCCAAAGATTCGATTGCTCATCGAAGGCCGCGACTTCGATAAGATCGACAAACAAGCCAACCGCATCGCGGAAGTCATAGAAGCGGCCATTGGCGTGAAATGAAGACTGTCATTCCGAGCGGAGCCGAGGAATCCCGTTGCAAAACCGGAAAGCCAACGCACCGGGGTCCCTCTACTCCGCTTCGCTGCGCTCGGGATGACTAGGCTTTTGATTTATGAGTCTTATTCGCGTCATCGAAGCGCTTCTGTTTAGCGCACAAAAACCGATCTCAGCCAAGGAGATTGTCGATACTCTCCGGCGTGCCGGCGGCGAGGATGAACTTACGCTTAATGAATTTGCAAAAATAAAGGAACCGGAAGTGGCGGCCGCATTACAGGAATTGAAGGTGGAATGCATTCAGCAGGAGCGCGGTTTTCAATTGGCCGAAAAAGCCGGTGGCTGGCAATTCATCACCGATCCTCGCTATGCGAGCTGGGTGAGTGAACTTTTCCCTGCTCCCAAACCCGCGCGCCTGACCGCGCCAGCTTTGGAAACATTGGCCATCATTGCTTATCGCCAGCCCATTACCCGCGCCGATGTGGAAGCTGTCCGTGGCGTCAACATCGATGGCGTTCTCCAAACATTGATGGAGCGCGGTCTGGTGAAAATTGCCGGCCGCGCGGAAATTCCGGGTCGTCCGCTTCTTTACGAAACGACGCAATTCTTCCTGGATCACTTCGGCTTGCGCAATCTGGACGAATTGCCAAACGTCGAGGAATTGCGCACGCGCAGCCTGCCGACTGCGCCAAAGCCAACCTCAGCCCCCAACGCCCAGGCGAGCTCTTCCAGTTAGCTTATCGTTTTTGATAAATCTCGACGGATGTCACCAGATCGAGAGCGCGCTGCAAAACCACATCGTGCACTGCGGGTCTTGACGCTCCGGGCTGCCGCCGTCGCTGCTCGGCTTCGGCCGCGTCTAGTTCCGGGTTCGTCCCCGCGATAAGCGCTGCTTCATTCATATGTGGCCGTTCCGCTTCGTAAACAAACGGGCCGAGTCCGTTTTGGGCGCTCAGCTGAAAAATCTGGCGCTTGTTTACTATCGACATCTCCACCGGCACATCGGGTTTGATTCCATCGGGAAATAATTGCTGGCCGTCAGGCAAAACCGCGTCCGCCGCCGCCAGGCGAAGAATCTTGCCGCTCGGCAATTGCAGGTCGGAATATTCCGCCGCGCGACCGGCCGTCGGCTCACCGATGATAAGGGCTTTGTCATTCATCCGCAGCGCGCCAGCGACAGCTTCCGCCCCACCTGCCGTCTCGCCGTCGGTCAGCACAACGGTCAATCCTTGAAATGCGGGATTGCGATCGGAATTAAACATTCTGTCCTGGCGCGCCCCCGGTTTATGCAAGCTAAAAAGCGGTTTTCCTCGGGAACAAAATCGATTCGCGATTTCCGCTGCGATTGCAAAATCGTTGGATTCAGAGCTGCCCCGAAGATCGAGAATGATCGCGTCGACCTTTTTCGAAACAAACTGCGGAAGGGCTTTATCGAGTTCCTGAAGATTCGCAGAATTCAGCGTTCCCAGACGCAAATAGCCGATGTGCCCTTCCAAAATCTCACTGTAAAATGGGCTCGGCGGACTGCCGGAGGCGCTCGCGCCAGCGGGCAAAAGCATCGCCCCGCGATTGTGACGTGTCATCAATCCTTCCACCAGCGCGCGATTCAGTTCGACTTCACTCAGGGCGCCGGGGTTTGCGAAATTGTTTTTGAAAAATCCAATGGCCGATTGCAAATCAGCGGGCGTCAGTTCGTTAATCAATTCCTCTTTCGTCGGCGTAGAGGGTGGTGAAGGAGATGGTGTCGCCGACGATTTGGTTGGCGTCGGCAGCCGGGCGGGAGATGGCCTTGGCGGCTGCGCCAGCATCTCCGCGCTGGAAACGATGCCGAGGAAAAAGACCGCTAAAGCGCCAGGAAATCGAAGGGTGAAAGTAAGCGGCCGAGAGACAGACATTAGCGTGAGAAACCTATACTTTGTTTAACAGTCACTCAATCCGCGCCGCAGATTCACGATTTACGGCGATATCGCGCCGGTAATGCATGCCATCAAAATGAATATGCGAAATGGCTTCGTAGGCGCGAGTCCGGGCGGCTTCGATTGTCGATCCTAGCGCCGTGACCGCGAGCACACGGCCGCCGGCGGTTACAATTCGGCCATTAACGTTTCGTGTTCCGGCATGAAAAATTTGGACATCATCAAGCTTCTCTGCTTCGTCGAGCCCTGAAATCGGCTTGCCCGTGTCGTATTTATCCGGATACCCGCCGGAAGCCAGGACGACGCTCACTGCAGGACGGGCGTCCCATTCGACCGAACATTTGCCGATCGTTCCATCGATTGTAGCCTCGAGAAGCGGAAGCAGCTCGGATTTCATTCGCGGTAGAATAACCTGCGTCTCCGGATCGCCGAATCGGCAGTTGAACTCCAGAACGCGTGCGCTGCCATTCGTGATCATGAGTCCCGGAAACAGCAGCCCGCGAAAAGTAATTCCTTTCGACCGCAGCCCATCCAGCAGCGGATACATGATTGCTTTTTGAAATTGAGTTTCCAATTCCGTGCTCCAATTACTGGCCGGACTGGACGCGCCCATACCGCCTGTGTTCGGGCCGCGATCGTCATCGAAGGCCCGTTTGTGATCGCGTGCCGATTCGAGCAACAAATAGTTTTTTCCATCAACTAAGGCGTGCAGCGAGCATTCCGATCCCGACAAAAATTTTTCGATCACGATGCGTCGGCCCGCCTCGCCGAATCGACCGCGCGCCATCATTTCTTCGATTGTCGATCGTGCCGTTGCTGCGTCTGGCGCAATAATCACACCTTTTCCCAGAGCCAGTCCATCGGCCTTGATCACAATTGGAAAATCAAGCTGCTCGCAATAATTCAGCGCTTCGTCGCTTTTCGAAAAAGTCCTCGCTTCCGCGGTCGGAATTTTTTGAGCGCGCATCAATTCCTTGGCAAAAATCTTCGACGATTCCAGCCGGGCAGCCGATTTACTAGGACCGAAGACGCGTAGCTTTTCTGCCTGGAAGAGATCGACGATGCCGGCGGCCAGCGGATCATCCGGACCGACGACGGTTAGGTCCACCGCATTTTCTTTGGCAAAGCGAACCAAAGCGGAAAGATCGTTGGCCTTGATATCCAGATTATCACCCAGTCCAGCCGTGCCAGCGTTTCCGGGCGCACAAAAGATTCGCTCCACTCCGGGCGATTGCGACAGCTTCCAAGCCAGCGCGTGCTCGCGCCCGCCGGAACCGATGACCAGGATCTTCACCGCGCTACATTCGCGGCGGTGATTCCGCAGGCAAGATCGACAACTTCAATTTTTCTGTGTGCCGAATGACAGTGATCTCGGAGCGGACGCCGATCTGGTCACCCATAAGAATCTTATGAAGCTCGTAAATGTTCCCGATTGCTTTGTCATTGAAGGCCACGATCACGTCCCCTTCACGCAGACCGGCCCGCGCTGCCGGGCTTGCCTTTTCGACCGACGCAACCAAGACGCCCGTCTCAACCTGAAAATTGTAAAACCGGACGATGCGCCGATGAATCGGCACGTTTTGGCCGGCGACGCCAATGTAACTGCGCCGAATCAGCCCGTCTCGAATGAGCCAGCCGGCAACAAACTTCGCGGTGTTGCTGGCTATGGCAAAACAGATGCCCTGGGCCGGACGGATCATGGCCGTGTTGACACCGATCACCTCGCCGGTGGAATTGACGAGCGGCCCGCCGGAGTTTCCCGGATTCAAAGCAGCGTCGGTTTGGATGATATTGTCGATCAAACGCCCGGACGTCGAATGCATCGATCGCCCGAGCGCACTGATCACTCCTGCGGTCACGCTCGCCTGAAAACCGAGCGGATTGCCAATCGCGATCACGATCTGGCCGACGCGCAAATTTTCCGAATCAGCCAGGCGAACATGCTTCAGCTGCGGCGCGTCGATGCGAATCACGGCGAGATCGGTATCGGGATCATCGCCGATGAGTTGGGCGCGATAATCGCGACCATCGGATAGATTCACCGTGATCTCCGTGGCGTCATGGACGACATGGCTGTTCGTCAAAATGAATCCGTCCGGCGCGACGATGAAGCCTGATCCGCTGCCGCCGATTTCGCGTGTTCCACGGCGGCCGTGCTGCCGCTGTTTGATGTCGATGTTAACCACCGCTGGCGAGACGCGGTCCACTGCGTCCACGACGGTTCGCGAATATTCGTCCAACAGCATTGCATCGTTCGGCATGGCTGCAGCCGCTTCGCTGCGCGAAGGGCTTCCCGGATTTGTCTCGCTGAGCAATAAGTCGAGAGCTTCAGGTTCCTTTAAATAAATTGGCATATCCCAAATTTCCAAGCAGCCCATCATTGCGTCAAATACATGTCGAGGCTGCCCATACACTCCATCTGGGATGTTGCTCTGGCTTTATCCGTAGGCTAGACAAAGTCATGGCGAAATCCCCTCCCTCTGTTCTGGAGCCGCAGTGCCCTTCCCGGCTCGTCCTCGATCGGATTGCGGACAAATGGACCGCGCTCATCATCCAGATTCTCGCTCGCGGAACGATGCGCTACGCAACGCTCCAGCGTGAGATCGGCGGCATCTCGCAGAAGATGCTTACTCAAACTCTGCGAAGTCTCGAGCGCGACGGACTAGTCCAGCGAAAGGTCCACCCCGTCGTTCCGCCCAAGGTTGAGTATTCGTTGACTCGCCTCGGACGAACATTGATCGAGCCATTGCACGCGCTTTGTCGATGGTCAGAAAAACATTTGGCTGAGCTCGAGGCGAATCGGACCCGGGCGGAGAGAAAAAACCGCGGCGTCTTCTCTGCAACGTCTGCGGGCGATTGAGATCGATTCGCTCTGCCTCAAATTCACGGAATGTGATCTCGACCCGGCCCAGGCGATGATAATAAAAAATCAACGACTTCAGGTAAAGGAATCGCACCAGCCGAAGAGATCGAGATCATTCGCCAAATCAAGCAGGAACCAAAGCAGTGAAAACCCGTACCGTGCGGGCCAATTTTTCGCCGGTCCGCCCAGTTCTGATGCGCAGGTTCTCAGTTCTTCTTGAAAAAAATCGGCAAGGCGCGAACGGACTCGGTCAGTGAATCGAGATTTTTCGCTTCCGCGATTCGTGTTGTAATCGGGTGCGATTCGGCCGCTTGGCTTTTCTGGATCGCCCCCCAGGAAACTGATGATCTCATCGCGAACTTTCCCCGGTTGTCGCTCCAAATCGTCAAAGAAATAAATCCGCAACAATTCTGGCCGTACATAGCGGCGCCAACGCGCAATAATTTTGCTTGGAAACGAACGCAGCAAAACTGCGGGATTGCGCAAGTTCCGGATGACCTCATCGCCATCTGCGGGATCGGACAAGCGAACCCCTCCCAGCCGGACGTCCATCGACAATTGCGACCACGCTCTCTCCACTGGATCGCGGGCCAGAAAGATGACCTTGAGATCTGGAAAAAAATCCATGACCTGCTCGATGATTTCCTCGCTTAGAATTGAATAGCCTGGAGTGATATCACCGCACAGGAGCGTCCCTTTGCATTGGAACAAGCCCGAATACCTTTCCAGATCGAGATACGGCCGTTGGGTGAGCTCCAGTAACTTTTCCATGAACCAGCGGTCGCGTTCGTCCTGACAACGCGGAGGTTTTTTCCGCTTGAACTTGCTCAGCAGATCGAAGTAGTGCAGCTCTTTGACCGGCGGCATCCAAAAATCGGCGTGGCATGTAAGTTGATGATACAGCCACGAAGTCCCGGACTTTTGGGCGCCGATGCAGATGAAATCAGGCTGATGCCCGTTTGTTGAGCACCGCCGTTCCCATTCATCACGATCATCGGCTTGCAGTTTCACAGGCCAGCGCATGCCTTTCATTATTTTCCGAACAGCGGCCTAAAGGCAACACTTGATAGAATTAGGTCGAGGCGAAAACTTGCACCAGAGCGATCGAATCGGAAGATTGCGCGGTGATAATGAGGATGAAAAATTCGGAAACTGACCAGGCTCGCCAAACCGGTGAAAGCCGCATCTTTTTGTTATCGCCGGCTTACGCGGGTGGCCGACGCGCACAGATGATCCTGAGAGAGACTGCGAAATTTGATCTCGCGAAAAAACTTCGGAGCAGGCGCGGAGCGAGCATTGCCGAGGTGTTTACATTTTTGAGCGGACTCTATTTCCGCGGCAAGATCGCCTACGCGGAAACTTTCGCGCGTTCGGCTAACGGCGCTTCCGCCGTGTTTGTGATCACACCAACACGCGGACTTGTCGATGCTCAGACGCGGATTCGACTCGAGGATCTACGCGAGTTTGCCGAGATCGACATCGACGAAAACGATCCGCGCTATCGCAAACCGCTCGAGCGAGACGCCGGGCTCCTTGCGAGAAAATTATCCATTACATCCGACGTTGTTCTACTCGGAAGCATTGCCAGCGGAAAATATGTCGATGTTCTTCTCGCCAATTTTCAGAAAAAGCTTTGTTTCCCGGCAGATTTTATCGGACGCGGCGACATGAGTCGCGGAGGTTTGATGCTGCGATGCGCACACGATCGACAGGAGTTGCGATATATTCCCGTCGCCGGAGCCATTCGAAATGGGAAGCGCCCGCCAAAATTGACTCCACGGCGTTACGCTCGGGATGAAATTTGCAATTAAACCGCCTCTTCCGCCCATGGAGGCGCGCACAGTGGAGGAAATTCCAGTCGGTGATAATTGGCAGTACGAACCGAAATGGGATGGGTTTCGCTGCATAGCTTTTCGAAACGGGAACGATGTTTATCTGCAATCGAAAAACGGACGACCGCTAGGGCGCTATTTTCCTGATGTGGTGGAATCGGTGAGAAAATTGCCGGGTCGGAATTTCGTCGTCGATGGTGAGCTAGCAATCGCGGTTGGTGGCAGACTTTCTTTTGACGAATTGCAATTGCGTTTGCATCCCGCCGCCAGCCGGGTTGCGAAATTAGCGAAAGTACAACCGGCCATCTATGTCGTATTCGATCTGCTCGCGCAGGATCGACAATCGTATTTAAAACAGCCGCTTCGCGTGCGGCGGGTCCAGCTCGATAAATTCGAACTCACAGGGGCTGTGAAACTGTCGCCAGCCACGACGAACCTGAAGCAGGCACAGAAATGGTTTGCTAAAGCCGGCGGCGATCTCGATGGCGTAATCGCAAAACGTCTCGATCTGCCCTACGCTTCCGGTGAACGGACCGCGATGGTGAAGGTAAAAAAGATCCGGAGCGCGGATTGCGTAGTGGGCGGATTTCGTTATGCCAGCAGCGGCAAAGTTCTCGGCTCGCTTTTGCTCGGTTTGTACGGCGATGATGGATTACTTCATCATGTTGGCTTCACATCCGCAATCAAGGCAAGCGAACGCCGTTCGCTCACAAAAAAATTTGAAGCATTGCGCAACCCACCGGGATTCACCGGCAATGCGCCAGGCGGGCCGAGTCGCTGGAGCACTGAGAGAAGCGGCCAATGGGAACCTGTCGAACCTAAGAGTGTAGTCGAAGTTGCCTACGATCATTTCACAGGCGGCCGGTTCCGGCACGGGACGAAATTTCTCCGCTGGCGACCCGACAAATCGCCCCGCCAATGCACCATGGATCAAGTCACTGGACGCGAAGGCAAATCGCTGGCGCTGTTGTAAATTTACAGCGAAGAAATTACCGCGACCAACTTGGCTCGGTGATTCGTCCGAGGCCGTCGAGAATTTTCGTTTTGCGGCTTGTTACCGTGTCCACCAGATAAAGCGCGCTGTCCTGGGTGCACATGATGTGGCGCGAATCCGCGCCCCAGACGGGATTTTCGCCGGATCCTACGATGTGCGCGCCACCGCCGTTAGGATCGACAATCGCGACCTGAAATCCGCCACCACCGCGCACATTAAAGGCAATTTTCTTTCCGTCTGGCGACCAATTCGGCTCGGTGCAATAACCGTATCCCGTCGAAATATGCGAGCCGCTCCCGCCGCCGGATGAAATCCGGTAAAGCTGCGGTCCATTGCCTCCGTCGAACGAATAAACAATTTCATCGCCGTTGGGCGACCAACTTGGACCCGATTCCATTCCGTGTGTTCTCGTTAACCTTCGCGCGCTGCCGCCACGCGCGCTAACCGTGTAAAGCTCGGGATTTCCATCTCTGCTTACTGTGAGCGCGATGCGATTCCCGTCCGGCGAAAACGCTGCACCGCTGTTTGTGCCCGGAAAATTTACGATCCGATTTCGTGCGCCGCTGCTGAGATCAATCACGTACACATCCGGGTAGCCACTTTGATAACCCGTGTAAGCGATGCGGCGACCGTCCGGGCTGATCGACGGATGCACGCTGATGACGCCGTCGTGCGTCATCTGGCGTGCGTTCGATCCATCATAGTCGGCAACATAAACTTCCTTGTGTCCGGTTCGTGTTGCGATAAAGGCAATCTTGGTCGCGGCAAAACCTTTGTTGCCGCTCAGCGTTTCGATGATGTCATCGGCGAATTGGTGAGAATTCTCGCGAGCGCTGCCGTTGTAACTTTTTGATAGAACGGTACCCCCGCTATGATCGACAATGCGTCCCTGCAACGTTCCGCCGCTGGCCAAGCCGTGCACGGTATAGGCAGCGTTGCTGCTCAACACGAAATATCCAGACAGATTGAGATCGTTCTGCAACGTCTTGGTTGCCGCCGCACCTTCACTTCCGCCTAAAGTGGAAATTGTGAGATTGATCTTATCGCTCTTGCTCACGGTGATCGTCGGTGGTTCCGCGCCGTAGATCGTGATCGCTGCGCAAACCAAAAGCGCTGAGATCTGAAAACTAAAAACTGAAAGCTTGCCGATCATTGTTCGGAATTGAGTTCGAAGTTGATTCGTACGTCGTAATGCCCGTCGCTTCCGAGCCCGTCGGGCAGAGGATCGACTTGTGTCACGCGCTTCGTAACGGCTGCCACGGATCCATCCACCGTTGCATTCCCGGAAGGCTTGATAATCTCAAATTGCGAAACAGTTCCATCTTTCTCAATTCGAATCTTCACCAGCACGGAAATTTTTTCGCCTGCCGAAACTTCAGTAGTGGGCTGAATCCATTCGCTGTGAAAACGATCGTGCAACATCTCGCCGTACCAACCGAATTGCGAGGCTGCGCCCGCGCCGCCACTGTGACGGCCAGCGCCGGATGATGTTCCTTTGCCGGAGCCGCTGTTCGCAGCAGTCGCTTTCTTCGGCTTTTCATCTTCACTCGCGTCACTTTTTCCCAGCGCCGCCATGGCGATCCGCTTTTTCTCAGCATCGACGTCTTGCTTTTCCTCCTCGTCATCTGACTTCTCGGGAGTCGCTTTCTTTTTGGGAGTCGGTTTAGGAGAAGCTTTTGCCACAACAGTCTTTTTCTTCTCCTTTGGTTTTGGTTTGGGTGTTGGCTTATGTTTCGGTTTCGGTTTTGGTTTTGGCGTTTCCTTTACTTCGGGCTTGAGCGTGACCTTCGGAGTTGGCTTGGGCGTCGGTTTAGGAGTCGGTTTTGGTGTAGCGGTAGGCAATTGGATTTCGCTCTTGGCGGAAACGAGTGTTGGGCGGTCCTCTTCAAGTTTTTCTACCGGGTTCGGTTCAGGCGTCGGGACGACCGCCATCTCCGGCGCTGGAGCACTCTTAACGTTGGCAACATTGCCATCGCCTGCGCCACCGCCGTTGAGCCAAACGACGCTTTGGCTCGTTGCAATCTTTGGTTCCCGACTCCAACGAATCAGCCCAATGATTAGCGCTACGTGCGCGAGACCAATAAGAATGAGATTCCGCCAGAACCGCGCCTTGTTCGCCATCGGTTATTTCGATCCAGCTTTGGTGGCGATGCCTACTTTCGTGATTTGCGCGCTTTGCAACGCGTCCATCAATGCGATCAATTTCTGCACTGGCAAGTCCCGATCCGGTCGAATCACCACAGCCACGTCAGGATTCGTCTGCTTCAGTTGGACCAATTGAGCTGTGAGCGTCGGAAGATCGACAATCTGATCGTTGAACGTGATCTTCTCGGCCCGATCGATCGAGATCGTCTGCACTTCCGGAGATTTGATCGTCGGATTTTGCTGAGTGCTCGATGGAATGATGAGATTCATGCTGCTCTCGAGCAGCGGTGTGGTGATCATGAAAATGATCAACAGCACAAACGCCAGATCGAGCAACGGCGTGATGTTGATCTCGCTGAGCGATGATAATCCCTGACGCTGTGAATAGCGTCTCATCGTGCTGGTCCACCCTCACCGGCGCTTCGCGTCCGCCTCTCCCTGGCCAGGGAGAGGACTGAGGTGAGGGTCGCTACCGTTAGTATCAGGATGCTCATCTGCGGAAGGCGGGCTCGCGCGCGCCGTGATCGACATATTTGTGCTCAAACTCCGAGGCGAGCTCGGCCGCGAAATTATCCATCTCCACAATGATCGCGCGTATGCTGGTGACGAGAAAATTGTAACCGAACATTGCGGGGATTGCCACGCAGAGGGCGGTGACGGTGGTGATAAGTGCGCCGGAAACCCCGGGAGCCATGGCAGCGAGATTCGGCGAACCCGCCACGGCCACGCCGGTGAATGCATCCATCACTCCCCACACGGTGCCTAACAATCCCAGAAATGGAGAGCCGCTCACCGCCGTCGCCAAAAGAATCATTTGCGACTCGAGGGCGATCGCTGTTTCGCCCACGGCGCGTTCCATTGCCGCTGTGACCGCGTTCATTTGCGCGGGCGAAATTTTATCGGCGATTTCCAAACGGGCTTTAAATGTTTCGTCCACTTCGGCGGAGCCGAGCAAGTGAAACGTCATTTCCTGGCAGCCAGCCCGGTAAACATTGAAATTGGGTGAGCCGGGAAAGCGCGCATTTTTTTCGAATAACCGCAGTGGTTGTCGATCCTGTCGAAACGCACCACGAAACCGGGCGTTTTGTTTTCGGGCAAACTGGACCACGCGCAACTTCGTGATCATGACCGACCAGCTAAAGATCGACCCGATCGCCAGAAGCAGAAGAACCAGCTTCCCTGCGATCGTCGCGTGATCGAATGCGAAGAGCAGGCCCCCTGCTGCTACGATTTCTGGAAGGAACATTCGCGCATCACCCGCGAACACTAATAAAGGACGAATGACGAATGTCTAATCCGGAATCAATTTCTTCAGAAATGTGGGTCGCGTTTTGGCTGCTACAATAAATGCGGTCCCGATCGCGATTAGAAAAAACGAAAAGAATTGTCCGCGCGTGAAACCAGCAATCAATGCTGCATCCGGTTCCCGGAAATATTCGATCACGATCCGGAAAACAGCGTAACAGATAAAAAATAAGCCGGTCAGAACGCCGTTCGGTTGATGTGTTCGCGTCCGAACGAGCCAGAGGATCGCGAACAGAACGATGCCTTCAAAGAAAGCTTCATAGAGCTGCGATGGATGGCGCGGAGTCAGAATGGAGCGCAATGCTTCTTTCAGCTGCGGTTGCCGATGAATGGCTACGATGACGGCTTCCGGCGTGCTCAGCGTCGGATCAATTTTCATCGCAGCGGAAATCGCGCGGTTGGCTTCCGTCGGATGATCGAGAAGTTCCTTGGGAAATTGCATTGCCCACGGAACAGTTGCGGCCCGACCGTAAAGTTCGCCGTTGATGAAATTCGCGCACCTGCCAAAGAACAAACCGAGGGGGGCGGTCACCACGAGATTATCGCCGAGATTCAGCCACGAAATCTTTTGGCGGTGCGCAAAGTAGAGTGCGAACAGCAACACGCCGATCATTCCGCCATGTGCGGACATCCCGCCTTCCCAGACTTTCAGGATCGACAACGGCTCGCGCAGCATTTCCGGCCGGTAGAAAAAAACGTAACCAAGCCGGCCGCCGATGATCACGCCGAAGAGCGCGCAACCGGTGATGAAATCGCCGACCTTCGCGACCGGCAAATCTGCGTAGCCCATTTTCGACAGCACGCGCAGCAAAACGTAGCCGCAGATGAACGCCAGCACGTAAGCCAGCCCATACCAACGTGGCCCGACGTTGTCGTAAATCCGGAAAATGATCGGGTCGAGATCGTGGATGTAATAGGCGAACACGGCGAAATCTTCGCCGTCATTCCGAGTGAAGTCGAGGAATCCCGTGGCAAAGCTCCATCGCGGTTTCGCGGGATCCTTCGACTCCGCTTCGCTTCGCTCAGGATGACACCGCTGTTTTGGTGCGTGATGATTTCAAGATTTCTCGCAAGAACGGTGCTGTGCGGCTGATTCGATTTTTGGACACTTCTTCCGGCGTGCCCGTTGCGACGATTTCGCCGCCCTCTGCTCCCGCTTCCGGTCCAAGATCGACAATGTAATCAGCCTCGGCGATCACGCTGAGATTGTGCTCGATCACGATTACGGTGTTCCCTTCATCGACGAGGCGATGCAACACGTTGAGCAATAATTCCACGTCGGCCATGTGAAGGCCGATGGTTGGTTCCTCCAGCAAATATAATGTCGATCCCGGTTTCCGCATTTTCCGGATCCGCTCGTTGGCGGCGCGATTCACTCCGCGTTTGAGCTGTGTGACCAACTTGAGGCGCTGCGCTTCACCACCGCTCAAGGTCGGGCTCGGTTGGCCGAGCTTGAGATAACCAAGACCGGTTTCGACTAACAAATCGAGCGACCGCGCAATCTTTGGATGCGCCGAGAAAAATTGCGCCGCTTCTTCAATCGTCATCTCCATTACGTCACCAATCGATTTTTCGTTGTAGAGAACTTCGAGCGTTTGCGGATTGTAGCGGCGCCCGCCGCATTCCTCACACGGCACCAGCGCATTCGGCAGAAAATTCATCTCCAGCTTGATCACGCCCTGCCCTTTGCACGCTTCGCAACGGCCGCCTTCGGCATTAAACGAAAAGCGGCTGGCTGAATAACCGCGGACGCGCGAGACAGGGAGTTGAGCGTAAAGGTTTCGAATCTCATCGAACACTTTGATGTACGTGCCCGGGGTCGAGCGCGACGTTTTGCCGATGGGCGATTGATCGACTTCGTAAACGGCTTCGATCTCGGTCGCGCCGCTGACAAGTTTGAACAAGTCGCCATTGCCGCCGCGCTTTTTCGCTTCCAATTCATCGCGCACAGCGGGCCAGATCACATCGTGCATCAAAGTCGATTTCCCGGAGCCGGAAATTCCGGTAATGACCGATAAGCGTCCCACTGGGAACCGAACATCAACATCTTTCAGATTATTGACGCGCGCCTTTCGAATCTCGATCCAGTTCTCGACCGTGCGCAGCGACCGTCGCGATTTGCGAATTGGATGACAAAGCGGCGTTTTCAAACAGCGCCCGGTCTCGGAATTTTTCGCCCGCTCGATGTCTCGCAACGTTCCGCTCACTACGACCTCGCCGCCATGGATTCCCGCCCGCGGCCCAAGATCGACAATGTGATCGGCGCGCCGCATTGTTTCTTCGTCGTGCTCGACAATCACAAGCGAGTTTCCCTTTTTTCGCAACGCGATGAGCGTTTCGAGCAAGCGCAGATTGTCTCGTGGATGCAGACCGATCGTGGGTTCATCGAGCACGTAAAGTACACCGCGCAGATTCGACCCAAGCTGCGCAGCCAGACGGATGCGTTGCGATTCGCCGCCGCTCAAGGTCTTGGCCGATCGCCCCAGCGCGAGATAACCGAGCCCGACGTTTTCCATGAATCGCAGCCTTTGCCGAATTTCCGGCAATAATTCCGATGCGATAGTTTTTTGTGTTCCGTGAAATTTCAGCTTGTCGATCTTACGCGCAGCTTCGCTGGCCGAAAGATTTGTGAAATCGTCGATAGTGCATCCCTGCACCCGCACATGGCGAGCAACTTCGTTCAAGCGCGAGCCGTGACAGCTCGGGCACTCGCGCGCTTCTTCTTCGTCGATCCATTCCGATTCGCGCTCGGCCACTAGCTCATTCTCGAGAGCGGATTCACCATCGTCGCTTTGGCCCGTCTGCAAATCCTGGTTCCAAATTTCGCCAAACCCGCCACACTCTTCGCACGCGCCGTGAGGCGAGTTGAACGAGAACAAACGCGGATCGAGTTCTTCAAACGCCCGCCCGCATCCGGGACAGCTCATCTCCGTGCTCATCACCGTGAGGCGATTTTTCGCATCCAGCAGGTGCGCCGTGCCGCGACCGATATCGAGCGCGCGCTGCGTCAGATTGCGCGATTTCAAAATTCGTTTGGCATCGATAACGCCAACGACGACATCAATGGTGTGCTCCTTGAATCGCTCGAGCTTCCGAAACTGCGTGACGGGCAGCAGCGTACCATCGACATACAGCGTATCGAATCCCTGTCTCTCCGCCCAACGCGCCACGTCGGTGTGAAAACCTTTGCGAGCCTTGACCAACGGCGCAAGCACTTTCAGCGGCCCGTCCGGCCGCCGCCGGACCGCCGTCTCCACCTGCCTCACGATCGCAGCCAGGCTTTGTTTTTCGACCGGCAAATCGCAGTCGGGACAAAACTGTGTCCCCGTCTTGGCAAACAACAATCGGAGGAAATGATAAACTTCCGTCACCGTAGCCACGGTTGATTTCCCACCACCGCGGGTGACGCGCTGTTCGATCGCGACGCTGGGTGGTAAGCCCTCAACAAGATCGACATCGGGTTTCTCGAGTTGTTCGACAAACTGACGCGCATAAGGCGACATGCTGTCCAGAAAGCGGCGCTGTCCTTCGGCTAACAAGATGTCAAACGCGAGCGTCGATTTACCGGAGCCACTCAAACCCGTGATCACGACCATCTGATCGCGCGGGATTTTGATGTCGATGTTTTTCAGGTTGTGCTCGCGCGCCCCGTGAATCGCGATCGCCCCTGTCGAGCCATTCGCCTGGAAACGCGGCGATATTTCCGCCGCTCGGGCAAATTCAATGTTGTCATTCTGACCGAAGCCCGGTGATCCCGGGGCAGTAACGGTTTGATATCGTTGCGGGATCTCTCGACTGCGCTTCGCTTCGCTCGAGATGACACGGTTAAGAAATCTTCCGGTATGCGACTTCTCGATCTTCGCTACTTGCTCCGGTGTGCCTGTCGCCACGACATCGCCGCCGTCATCGCCAGCCTCGGGTCCAAGATCGATGATCCAATCCGCGCATTTAATCACTTCCAGATTGTGTTCGATTACGACGATGGAATGCCCGGCATCCACCAAGCGCTGAAATAGTTTCAGCAACATCGCGACATCATCAAAATGCAAACCGGTCGTTGGTTCGTCGAAGATAAACAGATTGCCAATTCCTTCTCCGTTTCCGCGTTCCACGTTAGGCGTTGGGTGCTCGGCGTTTTCTGAGAGATGCCGCACCAGCTTCAATCGCTGCGATTCGCCGCCGCTCAAAGTGTTGAGAGGTTGCCCCAATTTGAGATAACCGAGTCCTACCTCCTCGAGCACATCGAGCGGCTCGGATAGCGTTTTCAGTTCGCCGATTTGGGCAAAGAACTGAATAGCTTCGGTGACGGTAAGTTCCAGCACGTTGTGAATCGATTTGCCGTGCAGTTTCACTTTCAGCACATGGGGCTGGAATCGTTTGCCTTCACACTCCGCGCAACGCACATAGAGATCGCTCAGGAATTGCATCTCGATCTTTTCGAAGCCGGTGCCGGAACAACGTTCGCAACGCCCGCCGCCAGAATTGAATGAGAACGCGCTGGCGGTAAGTCCCTGGGCCATCGCTTCCGGTTGGGTGGCGAATAATTCGCGGACCCGATCGTAAAGACCGAGATAAAGAATCGGAGTCGAACGCGGCGTGCGGGCCAGCGGAGATTGATCGACCATGATGAGTTCATCGATCCGATGCGCGCCGGTCACCGATTTGCAGGCGCCGGCTTGCTGGTCGGACGTTTGGCCCTTGGCGATGAGCAGATTTCGATAAAGCACATCGTGGATCAGTGTCGATTTTCCGGAGCCCGACACGCCAGTCACACAGGTGAAAATGCCTAACGGAAGGTCGACCTCGATGTTCTTGAGATTGTGCTCGGCGCGCCGGCGATCTTGATCGACGATTTCGATCTCCGCCGTTTCTTCGGAACGGGAATCGATTTGCGACCGCTCAAATAATCGGCCGTGAGCGAACGCGATTGTAGAGCAAGCGCATCGCTTGCCATTCTTAAGTTCGGCAGGCGGAGCGCCTGCCCTACAAATTCATCCAACGTTCCAGTGTAAACCAATTCGCCCCCGCGTTCCCCGCGACCCGGGCCGATGTCGATCAAGTTATCGGCCGCTCGGATGATCTGCTCTTCGTGTTCGACTACCAGCAGTGTGTTGCCTTTGTCTCGTAAATTGTGCATCACGCGGACGAGCCGACCAACATCGCGCGGATGCAATCCCACGCTCGGTTCATCCATGACGAAAAGCGTGTTGACCAACGAGGCGCCGAGACAGGTTGTCAGATTGACCCGTTGCACTTCGCCGCCACTCAATGTGCGGGTGGATCGATCTAGCGTGAGATAACCGACACCGACTTCGCACAAGTAATTCAACCGTGCGCAAATCTCACCGTGCAGCATTTGCGCGGTCGAATCGCTATGGTTGATGTCGATCTTCGCCAAGAAATCCTGCGCATCAGAGATCGAAAGCGCTGTAAAGTCGGGAAGAGCTAGCTGTAGCGGCGCTTTATGAGCGTCTCCGTCTTCAGAGGAAAGTTTGCGACGGCCATAGACCGCCGCTACAGCGGCGAGTTTGTAATTGAGCGCATCCGGTTGAAACCGTCCGCCGTTGCAGCTTGGGCATGTCGTGTAAGCCCGATAGCGGCTAAGCAAGACTCGCATGTGCATCTTATAGGTCTGCGCTTCGAGCCAGCGGAAAAAACCGCGCACCCCGTACCAGCGGTCGTTCTCGTAATCTTCGTCGGTATATTCACCGGAGCGCTTTTCCCCTTCGATCACGAAAGTTTGATCTGCCTTGGGTAATTCCTCGAAGGGAAGATAGACATCGATCTCTTCTCGCGCGCAGGCCCGGAGCAAATCTTTTTGCGATTCGCCAAATTCGTTACCGCGAAAAACGCGGACTGCGCCTTGTTTGATTGACAAAGAGCGATCCGGGATCGCTTTGTTCAGGTCGATCGTAATCGTTCTACCGAATCCGCGACATTCGGGACACGCGCCAAGCGGATTGTTAAAGCTGAACAGACCGGGAGTCGGCGGACGGATATCCAGATCGCAATGCGCGCAATGCCAGCCGGTCGAGAAAGGATAAGGGATGAGGGATGAGGGATGAGGAGCAGAACCGAGCGGAATTACATTGAGCTTTCCCTTACCAAACCGAAGCGCAGTCTCGATCGCTTCGATGAGACGTGCGCGATTTTCAGCTGTGATCGCGATCCGATCCTGAACGACCTGAACCCGCGCGCCGAGCCGCAGCGTCTTCTTTGGCTCGACATCTACCCGGACGATTTGGTCGTCGATCCAGACGCGCAGATAACCTTGCTGCTGGAGAAATCCGAAGAATTTCTTCGGTTCAGTTTTTGCGGGAACTGAGACCCAGAAGGTGATAAGCACGGTCCCGGGCAGAGCGTTCGATTCAATCCTGACCTGTCGCTTCGCGACTTCCTCTCCCTGGCCACGGAGAGGATTGAGTTGAGGGTCGCTTCCGAACACGCGAAAGATTTCATCCGCGATCGATCTCGCCGTCTCCGGGCGGATTTCGCGACCGCAGCTTGGGCAAAACGCCTTAGCCACGCGCGGCCAGAACAGCTTTACATAATCGTTGATCTCCGTCATCGTGCCGACCGTCGAGCGCGATGTCTTGACAGGGTTCGACTGCTCAATGGCGATTGCTGGCGGGATGCCACGGATGTCGTCCACGCGCGGCTTATCCATGCGATCGAGGAATTGCCGCATGTACGGGCTGAACGTTTCGACGTAACGGCGCTGGCCCTCGGCGTAAATCGTTTCGAAGGCGAGACTCGATTTTCCGGAACCGCTCGGGCCGGTAACGACGGTCAATCTCCCCAGCGGAAGATCGACATTGATCCCCTTCAGATTGTTCTGACGCGCGCCACGAACCTCTACGCAGCCCGTCTCAAACGGCGCAGTAACACATTCTTTTCCGCGAGCCTTCGAACCCACTAATGATTATTTCAGAAGGCGATCTGATTCGCAAATTTAGCTCAAGCATTCTATGCCTTAAATCGCGCGGCCAGTTGCTCGCACTGTTTGTGCAGCTCTTCCGGCACAACACCGCCGAGCGAATCGAAAAACTTTTTGTGCTGGTCGAGCTCGCGCTGCCATTCTTCGTGATCGATCCCGAGAATTTCGGCAACGCATTTATGATCGATGTCCAGTCCGTCCAGGTCGAGATCATGCGGGCTCGGTAACCAGCCAATCGGGGATTTGACGGCGCCGCCACGGTCTTCGCATCGATCGATGATCCATTCGAGCACTCGCATGTTTTCGCCGAAACCGGGCCAAAGGAACTGTCCTTTCACGCCTTTGCGGAACCAATTTACGTTAAAGATGAGCGGCGGATTTGTTAAACGTTTCCCGATGTCGATCCAATGTTGGAAATAATCGCCAATGTTGTATCCGCAAAACGGCAACATCGCCATGGGATCGCGGCGGACCTGGCCAACCGCCCCAGTGGCGGCGGCCGTGGTTTCCGAAGCCATGGTCGCACCGAGATAAACGCCATGGTTCCAATCTAACGCTTGATAAACCAGCGGCACGGTCGTGCTCCGGCGACCGCCGAATATGATCGCACTGATCGGCACGCCTTCGCCTTTGTCGAAATCAGGATCTAACACGGGATTGTTTGCCACGGGTGTGGTGAACCGCGAATTTGGATGTGCAGATTTTTCTTTCGAGGCAGGCGTCCAATCGTTACCCCGCCAGTCTTTGGCATGCGCAGGCGGCGCGCCGTCCTTTCCCTCCCACCAAACGTCGCCGTCATCTGTCAGAGCGACGTTCGTATAAATGGAATCGTGGGAGATCGTTTCCATCGCATTCGGATTCGACTTGCAATTCGTGCCCGGCACGACGCCGAAATATCCGTTCTCGGGATTGACCGCGCAAAGCCGGCCATTGCGAATTTGCATCCAGGCTATGTCGTCGCCGACCGTTGTGACTTTCCAGCCTTTGAAGTGCGCGGGCGGAATGAGCATCGCGAAATTGGTCTTGCCGCAGGCACTGGGAAATGCGGCGGCCACATAATGTTTTTTTCCATCGGGTGATTCGACTCCCAGAATTAACATGTGTTCCGCCATCCACCCTTGTTTCCGCGCCAGATACGATCCGATTCGCAGCGCCAGGCATTTCTTGCTCAATAAAACATTGCCGCCATAACCGGAGCCGACCGAGATGATGGCGTTGTCCTGCGGGAAATGACAGATGAACCGGCGAGCAGGATCGACATCGAGGAGTGAATGTACGCCGCGATTCCATTCCGCCTTTTGATCGCTGCCGAGGCGCTCGAGCGCGATCTTGCCCATGCGGGTCATGATCCGCATACTGAGCACGACATAAATGGAATCCGTGATTTCGAACCCAACCTTGGTGAGCGGCGAATCGGGTGCGCCCATGATGTAGGGGATGACGAACATGGTGCGCCCGCGCATCGCGTCTTTGAGCAAAACATGCAGCTTGGTGTAGGTCTCATCCGGCGCAGACCAATTATTAGTCGGTCCGGCTTCCTCTTTGGTCGGCGTACAAATGAAAGTGAATTGCTCGACCCTGGCGACATCATTCGGATTCGAGCGGTGCAGATAGGAGCGCGGAACTTTTTCCTGGTTCAGTTTGATCAAGACGTTCTCCCGGCACGCTTGATCAAGTAAAAACTCGCGCTCGCGCTCCGAGCCGTCACACCAAAAAATGTTTTCCGGCTTCGTGAGAGCCTGAACTTGATGCACCCAATCGAGCACTGCCCGATTCTCAGGCTTGGCATCGCCGATGCCGGCAGGCGGCGAAATAGCGGGGGCGATGTTTTTCATGGATGTCGATGGTAGAACCTGGAGAAAGAGTCGGGGCGTTAATTTTCGGCTGCATCAATGGCATCTCCAAGCAAAAACTTCGCGGGTTCCCGTGGTCGGCTTGCGCAAAGGCCTGCAGGGGATTTATTGGAAGCATGTTTGGGGTGAGCACGTCGGATGACTACCGACCCGTTGGGTGGATGGGCCGTTATCCTGTCGATGTCACGACGATCCTTGTGGGCATCCATGTCGTCTGCGCGATCGCGACTGCTCTGATCATCGGCTTCATTCATGACGGCCTGCTTAACAGCGCGATGTTCGACAGTGCCTACGTTTGGCACGGGCAAATCTGGCGACTGGTCACCTACGCTTTCATTCATTCGCCATCTGGCTACGCGTTGCTCTGGTTTGCCATTGAGATGTACATGCTCTTTTTCTTTGGGCGCGAGGTAGAGCGTTTCATTGGTCAGCGCGCTTACATTTGGCTTTACGGTCTGTTGTTGCTGGTGCCGTCGCTGATTTTGACGTTGTGGGGGCTGAGGACGCGCACGGGATTTGCCGGATCGGGTGCGCTCCACTTCGCCGTTTTTACAGCGTTCGTGACCATTTACCCGAATGTTCAATTCTTTCTCCGAATCGCGGCAAAATGGATTTTTCTAATCCTCGCAGCGGTTGCAACTTTGAGTGGGATGGCAGCGCATGACTGGCAAAGCCTTCTCGTTCTTTGGGCGAGCATTGGCGTCGCGTTTTTCTTCATTGAATCCCGCGGCGCGGGCCCGGAGCTGGTCTGGTTAAACGATTTCAAAGCCCGATTCCAACGGCGGCCGAAATTCCGAGTCGTACCGAAACCCGAACCGCACCGTTCATCGGAACCCAACGAACTGGCCGATTCTGTCGATGCAATTCTAGATAAGATCTCCAAATCCGGGATGGCCAGCTTGACCGAGAACGAACGCCGGCAGCTTGAGCGCGCTCGCAAGCGTCTGCTCAAGAAAGGCGAATAGGTAAAAAGGCGGAAAGCCCAGCCTGGTTCGCTGCGCTCCATACCGCTCAGAATGATGGCGGCGCGCGATTCAGATGTGATTGAAATCGGAGTGGCTCAGGCGACGTTTAATTTACAATGGACCCGATAAGCCGGATCAAACTGCGCTGGTTGCATGGCGCATTACATGCGCGAGCTTGGTGAGGCGGAAGGAGGCGGTGAAGAACAAGCGCAGCAATTGCGCACCCGGCTAGAGGAAGCCAAACCGCCGGAGGAAGTGATGAAACAGGCCGAACGCGAACTGAAGCGACTCGATTTCATTCCGTCAGCCAGTCCGGAATTTTCCGTGATCGTCAGTTACATCGAGATCATTGCTGATCTGCCCTGGAATAAATTGAGCACGGACAATCTCGATCTCGATCAAGCCCAGCAAACCCTCGATCGTGATCATTACGACCTGGAAAAGGTGAAGAAGCGGCTCATCGAATATCTGGCGGTACGAAAGCTAAATCCGCAGGGGCACGGCGCGATTCTTTGTTTTCTCGGGCCGCCGGGCGTGGGGAAGACCAGTCTCGGCCAATCCATTGCCGATGCTCTTGGTCGCAAGTTTGTGCGAATCAGTCTTGGCGGGATGCGGGACGAAGCGGAAATCCGCGGTCATCGCCGCACGTATATTGGCTCAATGCCGGGCCGCATCATTCAGGAGCTTCGGAGGTGCGGCACGCGCAATCCGGTTTTCATGCTGGATGAGATCGACAAAATCGGCGCCGATTTTCGAGGCGATCCGGCCAGCGCGCTGCTGGAGGTTCTCGATCCTCGGCAGAATAACGCCTTTGTCGATCGCTATCTCGATGTTCCGTTCGATCTTTCGCAAATCATTTTCATCGCGACGGCCAATTACGTCGGTGGAGTTCCGGAACCGATGCGTGACCGCATGGAAGTGATTTCGCTACCGGGTTATACGGAGCGAGAGAAGCTTGAGATCGCGAAACGTTATCTCGTCCGGCGACAACTCGAGGAGAATGGGCTGAAGCAGGAGCAATGCGAATTTCAGGAGGAAGCACTTCGCCGGATTGTTAACGATTACACTCACGAAGCGGGTGTTCGGGAACTTGAGCGGCAGATCGCATCGGTCTGCCGCGGTATTGCGGCGCAGGTGGCGCGCGGAAAGACCGAACGTGTTGTCGTTACTTCAGATTTGGCTGCGGAGATGCTCGGCCCGGCGAAATATGTCCGCGAGACAAAACTCCAGACGAGCAAACCGGGTGTCGTTACTGGTCTGGCTTATACGCCCGCCGGCGGCGAAATTCTTCACATCGAAGCCGCCCGTTATCCCGGCAAAGGGAACGTTACTCTTACCGGTCAGATCGGTGATGTAATGAAAGAATCTGTCCAGGCCGCCTTCAGTCTGGTCCGAAGCCGCGACGGCCATCTCGGCGCAACGCCGGAAGATTTTCGGAATCTCGACGTCCACGTGCATGTGCCTGCTGGAGCAGTGCCCAAAGACCGGCCTTCAGCCGGGATCGCTATGTTCACCGCGCTCGCTTCACTTTTCAGCAACAGGCCGGTGCGTTCCGATGTTGCAATGACAGGCGAAATCACTCTGCGCGGTTTGGTCTTGCCGATCGGCGGGCTCAAGGAAAAAAGTTTGGCCGCGATGCGCGCGGGCATTTCCACGGTGATCATTCCCAAGTTGAACGAAAAAGATCTTGTCGATGTTCCAGAGGAAGCAAAACAAAAACTAAAGTTCGTTTCCGTGGAAAATGTCGATGAAGCCTTGGAAGCAGCGCTTGAGAAGCAACTGCCAAATCAGTCGAAGAACTGATTCGCCCAAATTTCTGGTGTACGACAGGCGCCTTCTGCGCAACATTCGCCCGTGACGCAGTTCGATCTCGGACTGGAAGATTGCGTAAAAGGAATGGCGAAACTTCCGGCGGAAGCTGTCGATCTCGTTGTAACTTCACCGCCCTACAATCTCGGAATAGCCTATCGGAAATATCATGATCGGCAGAATCGACAATCGTATTTGAAATGGTGCAAACAATGGGCAGGACAGATTCAGCGCGTGCTCAAATCTGACGGCTCGTTCTTCTTGAATATCGGCGCGGCGCCCAGCAATCCAATGTTGCCGCACGAAATCGTTTTGCAGTTTCGGGAACTTTTCGTTCTGCAAAATACGATTCACTGGATCAAATCGATCGCGATTGAGCCCCAAAACCTCAAACACGACCATCCTCTCCCTAGGCAGGGAGAGGCGGCCGCGAAGCGCCGGGTGAGAGTGGATCAAATCGCGAGGACATTCGGTCATTTCAAGCCGATCAGCTCGAAGCGATTTCTCAATGATTGTCACGAATACATTTTTCACTTTACGAAATCGGGTCGCGTGGAAATCGATCGCCTCGCACTGGGAGTTCCTTATCAGGACAAGAGCAACATCGCGCGTTGGAATCACACCGTTGGTAAGGATTTGCGTTGCCGTGGCAACACTTGGTTTATTCCTTACGAGACCATCCAAAGCCGCGAAAAAGAACGCCCGCATCCGGCTACATTTCCGGTTCAACTCGCGGAATGGTGCGTCAAGTTACATGGCATCTCACGCGTGGAGACCATGCTCGATCCGTTCCTCGGGATCGGGAATTCCGCTGTGGCCGCGCAGCGCTGCGGCATAACGAACTTTATCGGGTTCGAGATCGACAAGACCTATCTCGACGAAGCCCGACGCAGACTTCGTTAGGACGACCGTCTCCAAAGCGAAATGTAGCCATGGTGTGTTCCCGTTTTGCGAAGCTTTGGAGTGCGACGAGTCCTCGCGTCGCTTTTCCGCTGCAGGTGAAACATAGTCACTTGATCGATAAATCGATCATTGGAGCCGCACCCTAGGCGCAGCGGCCTTCGTCGAAATCGATGAAATCGGGGATGGTGGCGATGTCGTCGCGGTCCGCCACACCGGCTTTCCGTTTTGCCTGTTCGAGCACAGGCGTGGCGAAATCGCGCCAGCCCAGTTTCGAAGCAAAACCGTTCCATACAGTAATGTCGCCTTCATTCAGCCGACGGCCTTTTTCGAAACACCAATCCAAAATTTCCTCGTCGGTGCCGCCCTGCCGGACGCGCTCGCAGAGATCAGAATGATTTACCCGCAAAAAATTACAGCAGGCCGCGTCAGCCGTCCGACGTGTGCCGAAGTTTTTATGATAGTCCTCGTGCAACTCGCCTCGCGCATGCATCCGGATCTTGTCCAGCATCCTCGGGAAATAAATCATCCCGCGCACGGTTTCGTTGGGGCTTTTGGGATACGTAATCATAACAGGTCACAATAGCTGATCTGATCCGGGAGCAACTGGTGCGCTCGATCGGAATTTCTCAAGCGATTTGACCAGATTTGCCGGCAATGGACGGGCTCGCTCGAAGATCCGCTCGGCCAGCGGTTTTGCGCTGGCATAACCCGCGGCGAACATTTCCAAACGTGCATCCAGATTGTCGATGTAATGCAACGCCATCGCTTCCGGCGTTTTTGGAAAAACCGGCGAGCCGAATTGCATTTCGCCATGATGCGATCCGATGAGATGTAATAGATGCATCCGCACATCTTCCGATGGCGGCGCGAGATTTTTCCAAGTCGCGGCATTTTCGGCGCTCAATTTTCGCCAGAGTGAATTTACCAGCTCGAGTCCCACCGAGATGTGCCCCATCAATTCGCCAATCTCATCGTAAGCCATGACGAAACCGCTTTCCGAGTATTGGTTCTCCCACAGTTTTCCCGAGTCGTGAAACAGGATCCCGGCGGTCAGAAGATCAAGATTCAATTCGGGATAAATCGGAGCGATCGCCATCGCCAGCCGCATCATTTGCGCAGTGTGTTCGACCAAACCACCGCGTCTGGCGTGATGATAATTGCGGGCCGCGGCCGTGCGCCGAAACCGATCCCCCCATTCGTTGAGAAAGGCATCGCACAGCCTCCGCAATCGAGGATCGACAATCGTTTCACAATTTTTGCGGATCAGTTCCCAGTCCGACGTCTGTTTGGTCCGCAACTCGGCCGGGCCTTGGAGCAATTCATTTTTTTCCTGATCTGTCAGCGGACGTACCGTCCATTTGCGCGCCTCCATTCCGTATTGGGATTGAAAGAATTCGCCGGTGACCTCGATGAACTCTTCGCCTTTGAAGGCGCTGCACGTTTTGTAAGCGGGATGATCGCTCCAGACCCGCAGTGTCATTCGGTCGCATGCGTCAGCCAGACCGAGTTTGCAATACGGTTGCTGTTCCTTTGTTAGCTCGGCGGCAACGCTCTCGACTTGCACATGAGTGCGCGCTGTGATCGGGCCGTTCTGGGTTGCCCGGCGAATTTCGGTGAGCGTCATTAAATTCATTCTCTTAATCTAGCATGCGCTTTTCGATTCCCTCATAGGCGTCGACTCTTCGGTCGCGCAGAAACGGCCAGTGCGTCCGATGCTCATTCACGCGTTTCCATTCCACATCTGCCATCACGATTTCTTCCTGATCCACTGAACCTTTGGCGATGATCTGGCCATCCGGTCCGCAAACAAAACTTTGGCCCCAGAACTCGATCCCTTCGCCACCGGCCGGTGCCTCGTGGCCGACGCGATTTGGAACCGCCACATAGCATCCATTCGCGATCGAGTGACTGCGCTGAATCGTTTCCCAAGCCGAATGTTGCGCTTCGCCGAACTCCTTTTTCTCCGATGGATGCCAGCCAATAGCGGTCGGATAGAAAATGATCTCGGCGCCGTTTAGCGCAGTCAGCCGGGCTGCTTCCGGATACCATTGGTCCCAGCAAACGCATACGCCGATATTTCCACGTTGGGTTTTCCAGGCGCGAAAACCGAGATCACCCGGAGCGAAATAAAATTTCTCGTGATACAACGGATCATCGGGAATATGCATCTTGCGATATTTCCCAAGAAATTTTCCATCGGCATCGATGATCGCGGCGGTATTGTGAAAAACACCTGCGCTTCGTTTTTCGAACAACGAAGCCACAATCACAATTCCAAGCTCACCCGCAACTTTTTCCAGGTCGGCTGTCGATCTTCCGGGAACCTCCTCGGCCAGCTCGAAATTCTTGTGCTCTTCGCTCTGGCAAAAATATTGCGAACGAAACAATTCCGGCAGACAAACGATTTGCGCGCCTTGTTTTGCCGCGCTGCGGATGAATTCAATTGCTCTTTTAAAATTGGCCTTCGGATCCGCGCCGCAACGCATTTGGACCAGTGCGATCTTGGTTATGTTCTTCATCGGATGACAGGCATCCTGCCTGTCTGGGAAGACATGCTTCCAGCATGTCGATACCGGAAGCAAGCTGGAAGCTCGCCGGCCGAGTCAGGCTGGAAGCCTGACTTCCACATCACTTCACTGAGCTCGCCGGGACGATGTCGATCTTATTAATCACGACGCGCTTGGTCGGTTTACTCATTGCGCCATCCGGACCGCGCACCGTCGGTGTATTACCGATCTTCTCCAGCATATCGTCGCCTTTAATCAGTTTCCCGAATGTCGTGTATTGGTGATCGAGCCGGTGGACTGGCGCGAGGCAGATGAAAAACTGGCAACTTGCCGAATCGGGATCGGGCTCGCGCGCCATGGAAATCACGCCGCGCTCGTGTCCGTGATCGTTAAACTCAGCTTTGATCCGATACCCGGCGTTACCGCTGCCGTACTCGCTTTCCTTCGCTGGATCTTTGGTGAGCGGATCGCCCCCCTGAATCATGAATCCTTTCACGATTCGATGAAACGCGGTGCCATTGTAAAAACCTTTTCGCGCCAGTGACTTGAAATTCTCGATCGTTTTCGGCGCGGCGTCTTTCCAAAACTCGATCACCATGTCGCCCTCGCTGGTCTTGATGATCGCGACTTCCTCGGAAGCACTGGCTGGTTTGCTTTCGTTTTTGTTTTCTGACGCGGCAAGGGCCGCCGAGCTCAACAGCACAGCCAGCAAGATCGACAATTTCATTCTACTTCTGTAGCGGCGGTCGGTGACCGTCGCAAATTTCTGAACACGGAGACGGCGACGGTCATAGACCGCTACAAGTGATACTCCTGCAAACTGCGCACGCTTACCTTTCGTTTTTGTAGCGAACGAATGCCATTGGCACTGGCCAAGGCGGCACGCACCGTGGTCATTATCGGGATTTTGGCGGCCAGCGCTGCATTGCGAATCACGACTTCGTGTTCGCGCGGGATTTTTCCGCTCGGGGTGTTGATGATGAAATGGATGTTCCCGTTCTTGATGAGGTCGAGCACGTTGGGCCGACCATGCCCGATTTTGTAAACCTTGGACACCGGGACACGCGCCTTTTTCAATGCGGCAAACGTGCCTTCAGTCGAAATGATCTTGAACCCGAGATCGACAAACTCGCGCACGACCGGGATGACCGCCTCCTTGTCGCTGTCTTTTACGCTAACGAAAACGTTCCCTTCTTTCGGCAATGGCGGCGGCGCGGCCATCTGCGATTTGGCATAGGCGAGCCCAAGATCGACATCGATCCCCATTACTTCGCCGGTCGATTTCATTTCCGGGCCGAGCGAAATGTCTACGCCCTGATAACGCAGAAACGGAAAGACCGCTTCTTTAACCGCAAAATGATCCGGCGCGATTTCTTTGGTAAACCCGAGCTCGGTCAATTTTTTTCCCACCATGACTTTGGCGGCGAGTTTGGCCAGCGGCACACCGATGGTTTTACTTACGAACGGCACGGTGCGCGACGCGCGCGGATTTACTTCCAGCACGTAAACGTCCTCGCCTTTGACGGCAAACTGTACGTTCATGAGGCCGCGCACCTTTAATTCGCGCGCCATCGCTTTCGTTGCCGATGAAATTTCGTCGATCACTTTTTTCGGAAGAGAAAACGTGGGAATTACACAGGCGCTGTCGCCACTGTGAATCCCGGCCTGCTCGATGTGTTCCATGATCGCGCCGATCACGGTTGTTTCACCGTCGGCGATGCAATCGACATCCACCTCGATTGCGTCTTCGAGAAACCGATCCACCAGAACTGGCCGCTCGGGCGTGACTTCGATGGCGCTCTGCATGTAACGCCGGAGATCTTCCTCGTTGTAAACGAGCTCCATCGCGCGACCGCCCAACACGAATGACGGCCGCACTAAGACCGGATACCCGACCTTTGCCGCGATGGCGACAGCTTCGTCTGTGCTCACAGCTGAGCCGCTCGGCGTTTGACGCAGCCCAAGCTTGTCGAGCATCGCGGCGAATAATTGTCGATCCTCAGCGGTCTCGATGCTTTCCGGCTGTGTCCCGAGGATCGGCACACCGGCGGTTTTCAGACCATCAGCGAGATTTAACGGCGTCTGCCCGCCGAACTGAACAACCACGCCCTCTGGTTTTTCCTGTTCATAAATGTTGAGAGCGTCCTCCAGCGTGAGCGGCTCGAAATAGAGTTTATCGCTCGTGTCATAATCGGTGGAAACGGTTTCCGGATTCGAGTTAACCATGATTGTTTCAAACCCAAGCTCGCGCAGGGCGAATGCGGCGTGCACACAGCAGTAATCAAACTCGATTCCTTGCCCGATTCGGTTCGGGCCGCCGCCGAGAATCATGATCTTGCGCTTGCCCGATTCGCGCCGCTCATTCTCATCACCGTATGTCGAATAGTAGTAAGGTGTATAGGCTTCGAACTCCGCGGCGCAGGTATCGACCAAGCGGTAGGTTGGCACTACGCCCGCCGATTTTCTCAAAGTGCGGATTTCGTTTTCGGGAGTGCCGGTGGCAATGGCGAGTTGTCGATCCGAGAACCCGAGCTTCTTGGCGCGAAGCAACGGTTTCGTTTTCAGGCATTGCGACTCGGTGACAATCTCCGCCAGGTTTCGCAAAAACCATCTATCGATCTTCGTCAGGTCATACACTTCATCGATCGACATTCCGTCCTGGAATGCTTGCGCGATGTAGAAGATTCGCTCCGCGTTAGGCACCGAAAGTTTGCGGCGCAATGTTTCGGGATCGACGCGGTTTTCGGCGCCGTCAGCGCATAAACCAAAACGTTTGATCTCAAGGCTGCGCAATGCTTTTTGCAGCGCTTCCTTAAAGGTGCGGCCGATTGCCATCGCTTCGCCCACGCTTTTCATCTGGGTCGTAAGCGTCGGATCGGCTTGCGGAAACTTCTCGAAAGTGAACCGTGGCACTTTGACCACGCAATAATCGATAGTCGGCTCGAAACAGGCGGGCGTTTCGCGAGTAATATCGTTTTTGATTTCGTCGAGGGTATAGCCGACTGCGAGCTTGGCCGCGATCTTGGCGATGGGAAAACCGGTCGCTTTGGAAGCGAGCGCACTGGAGCGCGAGACGCGTGGATTCATCTCGATCACAACTATCCGGCCATTGTCCGGATTGACTGCGAACTGGATATTTGAGCCGCCGGTTTCGACGCCGATTTCGCGAATGACCGCGAATGACGCATCGCGCATCAATTGATATTCCTTGTCCGTGAGAGTCTGGACCGGCGCGACGGTGATTGAGTCGCCGGTGTGAACACCCATGGGATCAAAGTTCTCGATGGAGCAAACGACAACGCAGTTGTCCATGCGATCGCGCATCACTTCCATTTCGAATTCTTTCCAGCCAACGAGCGATTCTTCGATGAGCACTTCGGTCACAGGCGAAAGCGACAGCCCGCGATCGGCGATTTCATTCAGCTCATCGCGATTGTAAGCAATGCCGCCCCCGGTACCGCCCAGCGTAAACGCCGGTCGAATAATCAACGGAAACTTGCCGATCTCGTCCGCCACGCGATTGGCATCGGCGATCGAGCGCGCGATCCCGGAGCGCGGCACGTCCAGCCCGATCCGCAGCATTGCTTCTTTGAACAATTGTCGATCTTCGCCCTTGGCGATCGCCTGCGCGTTTGCGCCAATCAATTTCACTCCATGCCGCGAAAGCGCGCCGTTGCGATAAAGTTCCATCGCCGCGTTCAAAGCGGTCTGACCTCCCATTGTCGGCAGGATCGCGTCCGGTTTTTCCCGTTCGATGATCGCTTCAATGACTTCGGCCGTGATCGGTTCGATGTAAGTACGATCGGCAAACTCCGGGTCGGTCATGATCGTGGCCGGATTGGAATTCACCAGCACGACTTGGTAGCGTTCCTCGCGCAAGGCTTTGCAGGCCTGGACGCCGGAATAATCAAATTCGCAGCCCTGTCCGATCACGATTGGACCCGAGCCGATGAGCAAAATTTTTTTGATCTGATCGTTCCGCGGCATCTTGCGCGCGAGATGATAAAGCAAATCGGCAGAACTTCACGCCCGAATCGGCGCTGCCATTTCGATTACGCCACTTGCGCCATTCGTTGTCGATCCAACCAGACTTTGCAGATGCTCTTGATCCGCGTGAGCACGTAATACGTGGTCTGACTTCGGACACGCACGAGCTCGGCACCGACAATTCGGGTAACGAAATCGCTGGGAAGATCGAGAATCTCCTGCGGTGTGCAGCCATCGAGACCCTTGCAAAGAATCGCTGTCATCGCGCGAGTCAATGTCTGCACTTCTGGGCCGAGGGTCATGCGGATATGCGCTTTGCCTTGATCATCGACTTGGAGATAAACGCCCACTGTATCGGCGCATTCTTCGTCCTTGCGAACATCGACAAGCTCGAACTTCTCATTTTCGCGCGGCTCCTGTTTCGAGGCGTTGTCTGCATAAGACACGAGCGTTTCACGGCGTTCATCGCTTGGAAGCGATTCAAAGAGATTGATGATCTTGCTGAGCTTCTTAGGATACATTTTCTCTCTTGTCATCCTGAGCGAAGTCGAAGGATCTCGTTGCATTGCGTTCGGTTCGGCCACGGGATTCCTCGACTCCGCTCGGAATGACGGAACTTACGCGCTTTTCTCGATTGGTGCGCCAACTTTGTTGCCCCACTCAGTCCACGAGCCGTCGTAATTACGCACGTTCTCCAGCCCGAGCAGATACGTCAACACGAACCACGTGTGGCTGGAGCGCTCGCCGATGCGGCAGTATACGACAGTGTCCGTGCCAGGTTTAATGCCGCATTGGTCGAGATAAATTTTCCCCAGCTCCGCGGCCGGTTTGAATGTGGCGTCGTCATTGGTCGCTGTCTTCCAAGGCATACTTTTCGCACCTGGAATGTGACCACCGCGGAGCACTCCCTCCTGCGGATACTCAGGCATGTGAGTGACTTCGCCACGAAATTCCCCGGGCGAACGCACATCGATCAGCGGCTTGCTCGCTTTGCTATGGGCAAGCGTCTCGTCGAAGAAAGCGCGAATCTCCTTGTCGAAGCGTTTTTTCGGCACTGGATAATTCGTTTGCGGGTATTCGGGCACTTCCCGAGTCATCGGACGGCCTTCGGCTTTCCACTTGTCGCGGCCGCCGTTAAGAATTTTCACGTTCTCGTGCCCGAATAATCGAAACGCCCAGAGCGCGTAACAAGCCCACCAATTAGCCTTATCTCCGTAGAAAATGCAGGTCGTCTCGGGCGTGATTCCGTGCCGGCTGCACAGCCGGGCGAATTTTTCCGGCGAAATGTAGTCGCGGATCACTGGGTCCTGAAGATCGGCCCGCCAATCGACGTGGACCGCGCCCGGGATATGTCCGGTGTCGTAAAGCAGAATGTCTTCATTCGACTCAACAATTCGAATGCTGCCGTCCTTGAGATGTTTCTCGAGCCAATCGGTTTCCACCAGCGCCTCGGGATGCGCGTATTGCGTGGGGTACGTAGCCATAACAAAATTTCCGCTTTGTTGTGGGGACGAGCAAGTGGATTCGGGCCAAGAAGCCGCGATAGCGAGACGCGCCACCAAAATCGCGTTGTCGATTTCAGACGCTTTCTTGCCGGGCATCAACAATCGGTGCGGCGCCGGAAGCGGCTTCCGCCGGTGGAATAGCAACAGCCGGCGTACGCGATGACTCTGTGCGCTTGAGCCGGGTCGACATCAGCATGGCCACGAACAGCATCACCGCCGCCAAGTAGTAGGGTGCACCCGGCACGTGGACCGGACCTTTCGGATTAATAAACCAACTGAAGATTTGCGAGAACAGAACTGGGCCGATGATGAAGGTGATCGAGCGCAGGCTTTGAATTGCACCTTGTAATTCGCCCTGCTCGCGTTCACTCACTCGATGCGTCATCATCCCTTGCGCAGCTGGCATCGAAATATTCCAGAGTGAGATTACCGGAATCGACGCGAGGAAAGCCGCCGTGTTTCGGGCGAGACCGGCGATGAACATGCCACTGGCGCCAAAAAATTGTCCGATATAGAGGGTCCGCCGTTCGCCGAATCGTTTGACCATCCGACCTGTTAGGCCTCCGGAGACGATTGCGGTACAGATACCCACCAGCATAAGCGAATAGCCAATCCACTTTTGGTTCCAATCGTATCGATAGATGGAATAGAGTGCCCAGACGCTGAATACGTTGTGCGCGGTGTAAGCGAGGAACTGGATCGTTGCCAATCGCCACAGCTCATGATGCGATCGCAGCAGAACGAGCGAGCCAACCGGATTTGCCCGACGCAGTTCGAACGGCTTCCGCTTTTCTTGTGATAAGGATTCCGGTACGAAAAGAAAGCCCCATAGCCAGTTTGCCAGGCTCAAACCAGCTGCAACCCAAAACGCAAGCCGCGGGTTTACATCGCTGAGCAGTCCACCTAGCCCCGGCCCAAATGTGAAACCGATGCCGAAAGCGACGCCGATCATCCCAAAAGCACCTGCCCGTTTCTCCTTTGGCGTGACATCGGCGATGTAAGCCATCGCGGTGGGAATGCTCGAAGTAGTGATTCCGGAGATCACGCGACCCAGGAACAGCCATCCGAGACTCGGTGCCAGAGCCATGACGATGTAGTCGAGACCGAGGCCGAGATTCGAGAGTAAAATCACTGGCCGCCGTCCGAACCGATCCGACACGACGCCGAGCACCGGTGAAAAGACAAATTGCATTGCGGCGAAAACGAGCGCGAACCAGCCATTCCATTGTGCGGTCACGGTCATGTTGCCGCCGAGAAAATCGAGGATCAGTTTCGGCAAAACTGGAATGATCAGTCCCATCGCCAGAATGTCGAGAGTGACGGTGACGAGAATAAAAATTATGGCAGCGGGACGGGCTTTCATGCCGGATCGTGGATATTAGATGCTGAACACGCAATTGTCATGAACGCGCTTTCCTGTGTGATCGAAACGTTCGAAGCCAAAGCGCGTTGAGATTTGCGACGGTCACAGACTGCCGCTACAGAAATAATATGCCTGAAGTAACTGCTCCGCCGAAAACCGCGACACCAGCTTCACCGTGGACGCGAACCAATCCGTTTCCGGGAAAGCTCGTGGTCAATCGGCGGTTAAGCGGACCCGAATCAGCCAAGGACACGCGGCATTTCGAGATTGATCTCACGGGATGGGGATTGAGTTTCGAGGTAGGCGATTCCGTGGCGGTGTATCCAACTAACGATCCAAAGCTGGTCGAGGAAATCATTCACGCTATCGGAGCGAATGGCGATGAGACCGTTCTCGTGGCGAAAGCGCAAAAGAGCTTGCGCGAGGCGTTGCTGCGCGATTGCTCCATCACGCAGCCGACCCCGAGATTTCTGAAGGCAATCACCGAACGATCTAGTTCAGCGCCGTTGTTGAAGGAATTGCTCGAGCCGGAGCGCAAGCACGATTTGGAAAACTTGCTCTGGGGCATGGAAGTGATCGATTTTTTGAATGAGCATCCATCCGCCAAATTTATGCCGGAGGAATTTGTCGGGCTCCTCACTAAATTGCAGCCGCGATTGTATTCCGTGGCTTCGAGCCTGCGGGCGTTTCCGGACCAGGTCCATTTCATTATCGATGTCGTCCGTTACGAAACTCACGGACGCGCGCGCAAAGGCGTAGCTTCGACATTTCTAGCGGAGCGCGCCGACAATGTTCCCGTGCCGGTTTTCCCGACTGCGGCGAAACATTTTCGCATGCCCGAAGACGGAAACACTCCGCTGATCATGATCGGTCCGGGCACCGGCGTGGCGCCGTTCCGCGCTTTTTTGCAGGATCGACAGTCCACCGGCGCAAAAGGCAGGAATTGGCTTTTCTTTGGCGCGCAGCACGAGAGCTGTGATTATGCTTACAAGGAAGACTTCGTCCGGTTTCAGAGGGACGGAATTTTGGCGCGTCTCGATTGCGCATGGTCGCGCGATCAGGCTCATAAGGTTTACGTGCAAGACAAAATGCTCGAGAACGCAGCTGAGATTTGGAAGTGGATCGACAGCGAAGGCGCGCAGTTCTTCGTGTGCGGCGACGCAAAACGGATGGCCAAGGATGTCGATGCTGCTTTACGCCAAATTGTTCGGGAGCAAGGCGGAAAATCGGCCGATGACGCGAACGCGTACGTTGAGAAACTCAAGTCGGACAAACGCTACAAGCGTGATGTTTATTGAGATGACGAATGTCGGATGGCGGATGTGCGGAAACAAAGCGCCGTCAGCATGACGATTGCGCATACGCAAGCTGTAATCGCTCCGATAAGCAACCAAACTGGTCGATAAACAAGATGCAGCCGGCCGCTCGTGCCGGGCGGAATCTCGAGGAGCGGAGCCAGACCATCCGCGGATTCGACGACGAGCTTCTCCTGGTTAATCCATGCCTTATAACCGCGAAAATATGGACGCGAAAAAACCAGCAGAGCCGAGTGATCGCCGGGCGGAACATCGACATCGGCTTCCGCTTCGTTACGCGAATCTTTGATGTGCGAGATCGTGGCTTCCGCAAATTTTTGGCCTGGCCGCGAGTCGATAGCAGTGAGCGATCGGACACGCGCGAGTGGCGGTCCACATCGATGAAAAACGCGGCCTTCATCATTGGACGCGACGCGTTGCCATTCAGACGCGGGCTGAGGATCGACATCGATTTCCCGCGCCACGATAATTCCATCCACGCCTAACAGGGCGAGCTTGCCAGTTGGGCCGGCTTGGTATTGAAGCACGTAATCATCCATGCTCGAATCGATCTCGCCGTGAGTAGCAAACCCGAATTCGCGAGCGACGCCGGCCGGGCGAATTGGGCTGTAGCCGTTGATGAATCGCAGTCCGGCCCACATCGATGTGCTGCCTGGCCGCACGGTCTGACCGACGGGGCCGGTTTTTTTTTTGATTCGATAATCCGTTTCCGGCGGCGGATAAAAGCTCAGGTAAAGCCGATGTCGATCAAGCGGCGCGGGTTTGAGCAGCTGTTGATCGAAGTGGAATTTCGGGACGCCGCAATTTGTGGGAAGGCAAAGGTATGTGGCTAGCAGAAAAGAAAAAGTGGCGAGCGCCGGCGACCATTGCCAGAACCAGCGATTGCGCAAGAACCATTCTCCGATGACCCAAATCACCGCGATTTGAAAATAGACGAAGGTTAAGTCGGCGCCGTAGGAGCCGGCAGTGTGCAAGAGCGACATCGCAATCGTGATTGCGAGTAACAGCAGGATCGACATCGATGCAGTCGGTGTTCGTCGTCGAATATGCAAGGCTTCCGCGGCACAGATTGCTAAAACGAGATGGAGAAATGGCAGCCAGCGAAAACTCCAGCGGAAAAGCCCAACTGTCGGCACCATGCAGAGTAGAAGCAAAACCCCGAGCAGGATCAGCTCCCATTTCATTCGACTCATCAACAAGCGCGGGCGCCAGAGAAAACCAGCAAGCAATGCGGATGGAGCGACCACGCCGCAGGCGAGCTCCGTTCCCGTGTGCGGGAGGTGCTCACCGGAAAAATTGGACCAGTTCACGGTCCAGGAAGGCAGGATGAATGCAGGCAATGCAGCGGGCGGGACGAGCCACTGCCAATGCAAGCTTACGGGCTGAAATTCCCGGGCGGAGCCGCGAACGTAATCAAGAAGGGCGAGCCAGGCCGGTGCGGAAAGTCCGAACCCAAGCGCAGCGCCAAAAAGCATCGGCAAGATCGACACCGAGCTTCGTGTTTGGACTAACGATTTAATCGCGAACCATGCGATCAGGAGCAGCAACATCACGACCGTGTAAGGAAATCCACCGGTCACGAGCAGATAAACAAACGGTGCCGGCCAAAGGAATCGCCATCGACTTCGTTGTCGATCCAGGGCGCGTTCAAGCCCCCACCAAGCCCAGGGCAACCAGGTGAACGCGCCGAGTGCCCCGAACCAATCCGTCGCGCCCCAGCAGATAATCCAGCCACTCAACGTCGAGACGAGCGCGACAAAAACCGACAACGCGACAGACAATTGTCGGTCGCGCGCGAGGAGGAATGCGCCCATGCCGAGGATAAAGAGATGCGTGATCGATAGCGCGGCCGCCTGTAGCGGAAACGTGAGCGGGAATTTCCAGACCAGAACCACCGCCGCATTAACGAAAACGGAAAACGTGCCGTACTGAAATTCGCCAGCTAGATTGTTGCAAACCCAGGAATAAGGGCTGAGCAACGGAAAATGCCCTTCGTTCCAACTGCGGGCGATATCGGCAAATACCGGCAGGATCGACAGCTCATAGTCGTCATTCCAGAAAACGAGCGGATCATGCCAGAGCAGAAGCAAACAGAAGACGAAAACGATCAAGCCAGCGGCACATGCGGCCGCTAAATCTCGCCACGGATTGAGACTCTTCACGGAATTGCTAATCCGCGTCGTGTAGCGAATTCTGGGCAACAATCCATTTCTTTACCGGCGCATTGGCCAGCAAGTGTTCCTGCAAAATGCGTTCGAATCGCGCCGGCGTTACTCCTCGATACCAGATTCCATCCGGATAAACCACCAGCCAGGGTCCGCCGGTGCAAATCCGAAAGCATTGGGCCTTTGTTCGCATAATGTTCAATCCCGTTTCGTGAATCCGGCGTTTCATGAATTCCCACGTCGTTTCTCCGTCGGTGGGATCGCAGCAATCCGGTCCGAGACATAAAAATAGGTGCCGGCGGGCGGTGGCAACTCCCGCTTTGCGCAAGCCCTTTTTGATCTTTTCGGCTTTCGAGCGTTTCAACGCATCAGCTTAGCGAACACGTGCTCAACTGGAAATCATTTCGGTCGAGCGTTAGCTTGGGTTTGTGCAAGACTTATTCGTTAAGGAAGAATCCGGAACCGACGCGGCGCTGACTCGGGCCGCGCCGCTGGCCACGCGAATGCGACCGCGTTCACTCGAAGAATTCGTCGGGCAGGAACACATTCTTGCGCCCGGGAAATTGTTGCGTCGCGCGATTGAGGCGGATCGCTTGCCCTCGGTGATTTTCTCCGGTCCGCCGGGCACGGGTAAAACAACACTGGCCCACATCATCGCCGATATGACGAACGCCGAGTTTGTTCGAATCAGCGGGGTGGAAAGCAATGTCGCGGAAATGCGCCGCGTGATTGCTGCAGCGACGAACCGGCTCCGCACTTCCGAACGAAAAACGATCCTGTTCATCGATGAGATCCATCATTTTAACAAGGCGCAGCAGGACATTCTCTTGCCGGATGTGGAAGCGGGAAATCTTCGGCTGATCGGCGCGACCACTTACAATCCATTTTTCTATGTCAACAGCGCGCTAGTTTCGCGGTCGCAAGTTTTTCAGCTCGAGCCTTTGCGTGTCGAGCAACTGGAAGGATTGATCGATCGCGCCTTATCGGACAAGGAGCGCGGCCTGGGAAATTACAAAGTTAAGATCGACAAGAATGCCCGGCGTCATCTGGCGAAGTTGAGCGACGGCGACGCCCGAAAATGTTTGAATGCGCTCGAGATCGGCGTGCTTACTACGCCGCCCGATTTGCACGGTTTGATCCATTTTACTGTCGCAGTCGCGGAGGAAAGTATCCAACAAAAAGCCATTGTTTACGATCGAGCGGGCGATGCGCATTACGACACGATCAGCGCATTTATTAAAAGCATGCGCGCTTCCGACGAAAAAGGCGCGATGTATTGGCTGGCCAAAATGTTGCATGCCGGCGAAGACTTTCGATTCATCGCCCGGCGGATTGTGATTTTTGCCAGCGAAGACATTGGCCTGGCTGATTCTCAAGCATTGCCGCTCGCGGTCGCAACTCAGCAGGCAGTGGAATTCGTGGGCTTGCCGGAAGCGCGTATTCCTCTGGCTCATGCAACCGCTTACATGTGTCGCGCGCCGAAAAACCGCGAAGCGTATGAGACGCTCAACGAGGCGACGGAAAAGATCGAAAAAGAACAAACGAAGCGCGTGCCCGAGCGACTCAAGAACAAGCATTTCCCGGTAAATCCAGAAGAGTAGAGTCGCCGACCAGGAGGAAATCTCCGTCTAGGAAACAAAAAGGGGCGGACCTTTCGGCCCGCCCCCTTCCTGTCCACGAGCAGCTTCTCCCTAGCTTTTGCTCTGCGAAACAACTTCGTTCAGTTTGAAGATCGGGAGGAACATGGCGATCACGATGCCGCCCACGATCAAACCGAGAAAGACGATGAGCATTGGTTCGATCAGCGAAGTAAGGGCATTGAGCATGGCTTCGATTTCTTCGTCCCAGAAATCGGCCATTTTCTCGAGCATGCTGTCGATCTTACCGGTGGCTTCGCCAGCCGCGACCATTCGTAGCAGCATTGGCGGGAAAACTTTTTGTTTCGAGAGCGCAGTCGAAAGATTGTCGCCTTTTTCCACATTCACACTGACCGATTGGATGCTGTTTTCGATGACGTGATTTCCCGATGTGCCGCCCACGATTTCGAGGACCTCAAGAATCGGCACGCCGCTGCGAATCAGTTGGGCAAATGTGCGCGAAAAGCGCGACATGCAAATCTTGTGAATGAGCGGGCCGAACACGGGCAGCTTTAGTTTCCACTTATCCGCAAACTGTCTGCCGCGCTTGGAAAGCAGGAATGCACGCGTGCCGAAAAATGCCCCGCCCAAAAGCGCGAGCAAAATGAACCACTCCGCGCGGACGAAGTCGCTCACGTCGATGAGGAATTGAGTCGGCGCTGGCAATTTAGCCCCGAAATCCTTGAAGATTTCAGCAAAAACCGGGACCACGCGAACGATCAGAAATGTCGTGATAGCAAATGCAATACAGACAACGATTACCGGATAGGTCATCGCCGACTTGACTTTCTTTTTGAGCCTGGCATTTGCTTCCAGGAATCCTGCCAGCCGATCGAGAATTTCGGCCAGCAAACCACCGGTTTCACCCGCTTTTACCATGCTGGTAAACAGCCGGTTGAAAACGCGCGGATGCTTCGCAATCGCTTCGTGGAAGCTCTCGCCACCCTGGACGCGAGTCGTTATATCGCTGATGACCGATCGCAGGTTGCGCTGCCTTCTTGGGTCGCACTGATCATAAAGGGCTGTCAATGCCTGCACCAGCGAGATGCCCGCTTCGATCATAGTGGCAAGCTGGCGGGTAAACAGCACAAGATCGGTTTCTTTTACCGACCAGATTTTCTTGCGAGACCGGTTGATTACGGTCTTCTTTTGGAGAGAAAGGACCATGAGTCCTCGGCTCATCAAACTGGTTACCGCATTATCTTCATTCAGGGCATCTTGGATGCCGGAAACGATGCGACCGTTGGCATCTCGAGCTTGGTAGGAGAAGGTGATCATATTCTGGTATTTCTATTCACTATAGCAACTAGAATGCCATCTCTGCCGCCCGCTTGTCTCTCCCTCTGGCTCCATGAGAATGTTATCGCATGTCTGCTGGCTCCGAGATCGTTCGCCTTTCTGCAGCACTGTCGATCTGGCAGGTCTACGATTCTAAGAGCAAAAGCGACCTTTTTTCTACTGCGATTCGCTCCGCGAGCGGCATTTATCTGGTCGATCCAATTTTGTTAAAGAACGGTCCTCTCGCCGAGCTCGCGAACTCCGGGAGGATTGTTGGAATCATCCTCACCAACGCTAATCATTTGCGGGCAGCGCCTGAGTTTTGCCTGCGGTTTTCCGTTCCTGTTTTTGCGCGAGCTGGATCCGTTGCGAACGAGGCTGGACTGGATCTAACAGAAGTTCGCGATGGCGATAGAATCTGTGACGAGCTAGAGGTAGTCGAGATCGAAGGCGCGGCTCCCGGCGAAATTGTAATTCATCACAAATCGAATGGCGGGACGCTGATCGTCGGCGACACGCTCATAAATTTTGAGCCGTATGGCTTCACTTTTCTCCCATCGAAGTATTGTTCCGATCAAGGAATCATGCGGCGATCGCTACGCAAACTTCTGAATCATCCGGCGGACCGCATGCTTTTTGCGCATGGAACGCCGATCTTATCGGGCGCTGCCGCTCGCTTGCGGACATTGCTCGAGGTCGATCCTGATTAATTATGCCGGCATCGATTCAAAGGGAAGATCGACAAGACGAAGTGGCCGGCATTTCGGCCGGACCAGTGGGTCGATTTCTGCACCTGATTCGATTTTCGCACACTGTTTTTGCCCTGCCATTTGCTCTCGGCGCGCTAGTGGTCGCGGCAAACGGGCTGCCGTCGGGAAGAATTATTTTGCTCGTTCTCGGTTGCATGGTATTCGCCCGCACCGCTGCAATGCTGTTTAATCGGATCGTTGATTGGTCGCTCGATCAGCGCAATCCGCGGACTTCATCACGACATCGATTGGTTTCAAGATCGGTCGCTATTACAGGGCTGGCCTTGAGTTCGATCGCCTTTGTTATTACCGCTTCAGCCATTAACCGCCTCACTTTCCTTCTCTCGCCGGTCGCTCTGGGAATTAGCCTTTTTTATTCGCTGACGAAGCGTTTCACCAGCGCGACTCATTTTTTTCTCGGTCTTGCTCTGGGAATTGCGCCGGTGGGTGCATGGATTGCGCAAACTGGCGATGTCGATTTTCCCCCGCTGGTGCTGGCTGCTGGCGTGATTTGCTGGGTTGCCGGATTCGATTTGATCTATGCGACTCAGGATTTCGAATTCGATCGGCGCGAAGGAATTCGATCTCTGGTAGTTGAGCTTGGCATTTTTCGCAGTCTTCGACTGGCTCGATTGCTTCATTTGGGCATGTTCTGCGCTCTGGTCGTCTTTGGAATCGTGGCGCAACTAGGATTCATCTATTTCTGCGCGATGGTTTTGGTCGCGGCGGCGCTCATTTACGAACATCGAACCGAGAATCTGGATCTAGCGGGCATCAACCGCGCCTTTTTCCAGAGCAACGCCTTTGTCAGCGCGGTTTTTCTTTTGGCCGTTTGTCTCGATCGATTCTGGTAGAGCTTACATCGCGTTCAATTGCTCGACTCGCTTGATATGGCGACCGCCTTCAAACGGCGTGTCCAACCAGACGCGCACAATCTTTAGCGCGAGATCCTCCGGAATCATCCGCTGACCCACGGATAGTACGTTGGCATCGTTGTGTTGTCGGGAAAGGCGCGCACTTTCCTCGTTCCAACAGAGAGCGCAGCGCACTCCGTGCACTTTATTCGCCGCCATCGCCTCGCCGTTGCCCGACCCGCCGCACACGATTCCGCGTTCACATTCCCCTCGTGCAACGGCTTCCGCCGCAGGCCGAATGAAAAGTGGGTAATCCACTGGCTCTTCGCTGAACGTCCCACAATCCTTCACTTCATGCCCCAGTGAGCCGAGCAATTCCTTGATTCTCTCTTTATAACGAAAACCGGCGTGATCGGTTCCAAGTGAAATTTTCATAGATTCTTTACGATGATTCGCCCTGCAGCTTCGCTAATTCGCTCCAAATCTCTCGCTCGCGCTGGCTCAATTTTTTAGGAGTTTCAATCTGAACATCGACATAGAGATCGCCGCGTTTGCCGGAAACACCGGAAAGTCCTTTTTCCCGTAAACGAAAACGCTGACCGCCCTGCGTGCCGGGCGGAATTTTCAGGCGCACGTTCCCTTCCAGCGTCGGCACGATCAGTTCGTTGCCGAGCACCGCTTTCCACGGCTCAATCTTCTCTTCGTGAATCAAGTCGCTTCCTTCCACGGAAAAATCAGGATGGCGCGCCAGCCGCACCCGGAGAAACAGATCCCCGCTTTTGCCGCCACGAGCGCCTGCCTCGCCCTGACCGGCCAAACGAATCCGTTGCCCCTCGTGGACGCCACGTGGGATCTTGACCTGGTAATTCTCTACTTTGTTCGAACCGGCGCGGCGCAGCGAAACCGGCCGGGTCGAACCGTGCAAAGCTTCCTCGAGCGTGACCATGATGTCCGCCTCGACATCCGCACCGCGCGTGGCAGTAGCCTGCCGCCCGCCGAACCCAGAAAATGCCGAGCGCCCACGACCTCCGCCGAAAAATGCCTCGAAGAAATCGCTGAAACCGGTCCCGCCAAACTCGAATTCCACTCCGCCATTCTCACCACCGGCCGATTGCCATTGTTGAAATCCGCCGCCGGGTTGTTGCGCGCCCCATCCAGGCGGCGGTTGAAATCCGCCCGGCTGATTCCAATCCGCCCCGAGCTGATCGTATTTCTTTCGCTTTTCCGGATCGCTCAGGACTTCGTAGGCCTCGTTGATCTCTTTAAATTTTTCCTCGGCTGCCTTCTTGTCCTTGGCCACATCCGGATGGTACTTGCGCGCCAGTTTGCGAAAGGCGCTGCGAATTTCTTTTTCGCTAGCGGTCTTGGGCACGCCAAGCGTCTCGTAATAATCTCGGAACTGCACTGCCATCGGTCCTGAACCTTGTGCCACAGCTCGATTCGCGCAACCTTCTCTCGATGCGCGAGCTCGGGAAATTTGTCGTGATAATCGGCTTTGTCGTGACGCTGGTCGGCATTCTGTTATGGAGTGGCTTTTTCCCGAAATGGTTGGGCCGTTTGCCGGGTGATATTCGGATCGAACGCGGGCATTCGGCGTTTTATTTCCCGATGGTCACCTGCATCCTTCTAAGCATTCTTCTCAGTCTTTTATTGTCGATCTTCCGGCGCTGATGGCGGCGCCACGAAAACAACTCCGATTGGACAGACATGTTGCACAATTGCTGCAATGCCGGCGCTGCCCGCGCATGAAATCCACGCCGGTATCCGGCGGCGCTATCATGAGCGATCTCATGATTGTCGGGCAGGCACCCGGACCACGCGAGCCAACTCTGAAACGGCCGTTCGCGCATACTGCTGGCCAAACTCTATTTCGCTGGTTCGAGAATTTCTGCGACATGAACGAAGCCGCAGTAAGATCGACAATCTATTTCGCCGCCGTTTGTCGGTGTTTCCCCGGAAAGAATTCAGGCGGCACCGATCGTGTCCCGTCGCCGGACGAGATTCGCAATTGTTCGTCCTGGATGGACGAGGAGATTAAGATCCTCCAGCCGCGCCTGATCATTCCCGTCGGCCGGCTGGCCATCGCGCAATTTATTGAGTGCACGAAATTAGAAGCGGTAATTGGTCGAAAATTCCGTGTTGATCGCGCCGAACATAAATTCGATTTGATTCCATTGCCGCATCCTTCCGGCGCGTCGCCCTGGCATAAGATTTCTCCCGGGAAAGAATTGCTCGAAAAAGCGATGCGCAAACTCGCACGCCATCCAGCCATCCGCGAAAAGGTGGATCGGCTTCTCCGAAGACGATGCTAAATCTTACCAACGCGTTGAGGACAACGCGTTCTACCTTTAGCGTCACGTTGAATTGTTGCGAGTATGACGTTGACAAAAAAGCTTCGGGTCCTGGTCTGGAATGAGAATGTCCATGAGCGGGAAAACCCGGTCGTTAAGAAGATTTATCCAAACGGGATTCATGGCTGCATTGCCGACGCCCTTAAGATCGACAACGAAATTGATGTCCGCACCGCAACTCTCGAACAACCTGAGCACGGCCTGACCGAAAATGTTCTCGATCAAACCGATATCCTCCTTTGGTGGGGACACGCCGCCCACGGAAAAGTCGCCGATGCGATTGTCGATCGCGTGTTAAAGCGGATCTGGCAGGGCATGGGTTTTATCGCCCTGCATTCGTCGCATTATTCAAAAATTTTCAAACGCCTGATGGGTACGAGTTGTTCGCTGACATGGCGCGAAGCCGGCGAGAAAGAGCGGGTCTGGGTGTGTAATCCCGCGCACCCGATTGCTCGGGGAATCCATCGCCATTTTGAAATTGAGAACACGGAAATGTACGGAGAACCGTTCGCAATCCCTACGCCCGACGAGATCGTGTTCATCTCCTGGTATGAAGGTGGAGATGTCTTTCGGTCCGGATGCACTTGGAAACGTGGCAATGGGAAAATCTTTTACTTCGCGCCTGGTCACGAAATTTATCCGATTTATTTCAATCCGAGCGTTCAACAGGTTTTGAGAAATGCAGTCTGCTGGGCCGCGCCGGACAAAGAACGGTGGATCGACAGTTGCCCGCAGATTCCAATTTCCCAAGCGTGCGAGCCGCTAGAACACAAGGGCCTGCGAATGCACAAAGAGGGCGAAGAAGGTTTCCGCTGATGGAGCAGCGAGACTACGTCCGTCAGTGGATATGGCTACGATCGGCGCGAGCTTCTGCCGCCTGATCTGCGGGCGTTTCTCTCTGTACACTTCACGATCGCACCATCCTTGGCATCGACTAGCACCTCGATGATGTCGCGCGAGTGCTGCTTCGCGATATCAAATGACCAGACCAAGTGTCCGTGTTCGCGCTCCAGTTCGCCGCTCTTAGCCGTACCGCCCAAAGTACGTTTCAGCGCAATCTTCTCCGCCTGTGCCTGAGTCAATTTCGCTTCCCGACGCAATTTCGAATTGGCCGGAGAGTCGGCACGTGCAGCAGATAGCGCCAAAGTGCACATACTAAAAGCGAGAAGAACCAAAAAAAATTTCTTCATGTAAGGTGCGACATCCGCCACGGCCCCGCTGTTCGAAAGTTAAATGATTCTGCTGCAGGATGGACGCGACGTGCACCGATGAAAACCGACTACACAAAATTGGAGCTCGTTGCCAAAGTCCCGCAAGTCACGCTGATCTTCTGGATCATCAAGATCCTGGCAACGACGCTGGGTGAAACGGGCGGCGACGCGGTCACGATGTCGTGGCTCGGGGAGACAACTAGCCATCCCACCCCGCATGGTTATCTCATCGGAACCGGGATTTTTGCCCTCATCTTCATTGTCGCCGTCTGGGTACAAATCACCGCGGAAAAATTCCATCCCTTCCTCTACTGGTTGACGATTGTTGCGACGACGACCGTCGGCACCGCGCTGGCGGATCTTTGCGATCGATCGCTCGGGATCGGCTACACCGGTGGCTCGGCCATTCTGCTTATGTGCGTGATCGGGTCACTCCTAATCTGGCGCTGGTCCACCGGGAGCATTTCCATCGAAACCGTGAGTACGCCAAAGGTCGAAATCTTTTACTGGGTCACAATCATGTTTTCACAAACCCTCGGCACCGCCCTCGGCGATTGGCTCGCGGACACGCGCGGCTTGGGTTACCTCAGCGCGGGCGGGGTGTTCGCCGGGTTGCTCCTGGTCACGGCGCTCCTCTACTACTTCACCACCATTTCGCACGCGCTTCTGTTTTGGGCGGCCTTTATTCTGACCCGGCCGCTCGGAGCAACGGTCGGCGATTTCCTCGACAAACCAGTCGCGAACGGCGGCCTGGCTCTGTCCCGGTACACCGCCTCCGCCGCGCTCGTGCTGGCGATCGTCGCGCTCATCCTCATTTTCCCGCAGAGACCAGCGAGCAAAGCCCACTGACTTAGTAGAGGATCTGCACCCCGCAGTAGCCGATGAGAGCCAGCGGCTTACCGGTGCCGGAATGGACTTCGTGGCCTAACGAGGAAATCCAGACAGCATGCTTGTTCAAGGTGTGCCGCCAACCGAGATTCAGCATCACCACGTCGCGGGTGAAATTCATCCGTGAAGTGGCATGCACTTCCGCCATGATGGCCGTGGTCCTGGACAGTTCAGTTGCCGCCACAAATCCGGAGAGGAATTCGCCGCGATCGGTCGAGTTGATGAGCGGCCCAAGTTCGACATCGAACACGACGGGACCAAACGTCTTCGCCGCCTGAAATGGAATCTGGAAGCGCGTCCCGTTTTCCGCCAGGCCACGGCGGACGGACGAGCGCAAGACGTGGAAGAGAACTCGCGGGAACATCGACATATCGACTCCGCTTGTTTCCTCATCGAGGAAGCGCCATTTGACTGCTGCCTCCGTGCCGCCGAGACCTCCGATGAGTCCGGGATTGGCGCCCTTCAAGAGTGCAACCGACGTTTGGAGCGTAAGCTGGACGTGATCGCCCCAGCCGTAGTTCAGGTCGATGCCGGGCGCGTCGACCGACCACTCGTTAGTCCGATGCTCAAATGCGATCGCGAGATTGTTCTCCCATTTGCCGGCACCCGGCGTTGCAGGATCATCCGTGATCATCGGCGGGCCGCCCTGGGCAAAGGCGTAACGCGCGGCCGTGACCAGCAAGGCGAGGAAAAGAAAGCGTTGCACCTATTTTTCGGGACCGTAGACAAGCAGCCGCATCGTGTTGGGCACGATTGACGGTCGCGCGCCTGGCGAAGATGGCGGACCAAAATCCGCCGTCGGCAGATAGATGCGGTCGGTCTTGGGGTCGAGCGCGATCGTGCGGGCGCCGCGTTGTGTTTGCAGCTCTTGCACGACCGATAAGTCGTCAGCCGACTTTTCCTTCGCGATCACGGTGACGCCTTCGCCGCAGGATGCGAAAACAAGCTGAGTCGCATCATCGAAGACGCAGCCATCAACTCCGCTACCGATCGGGACATGGGCGACAACTTTGCCAGAGCTCGTATCGAGCATCATCATCATTTTGTTGCGACAGACGGCGAACAATCGGTGATGCGCAGCGTCGAGCGCAATTCCCGTTGGCTCTTCGCCAGGCGCGAGCGGCCAATGTGCAATCACTTCATGTTTTGTCGTGTCGATCACTTCGACTTCGCTTTTATCCTCGATGTTGACGTAAACGCGGCCGGCCGCGGGGTCGGCAATGGCAAACTCTGGATTTCCACCTAACGGAATCGTCCCGGCACCCTTCGCGGCTTTCGCGTCGATGACAGTTACCGAGTTGCTGCTGTGATTAAAAATGTAAATTTCGCCTCGCTTCGAATCGTACGCTATCGCGTCCGGATTTTGGCCTGTATCAATTTTCGAGAGTGTCTTCAGCGTAGTAAGATCGACAACGCTCGATTTTGATTCCCTGCCATTGGATGAAAAACCACGCCGCAACTCCGGGACCGGCAAAAAGGAGTGCACACCGGGCGTGCCACCAATTTCGCCGCCGACCGAATTCTTCGTTAAATCGACGACGACAACCTTGGTGGCGTGCGAAAGATAAAGCTCGTGCGCCTGCGCATCGATGTTGAGAATGTCCCAGCCGCCTTCGCCGCCGATCGGAATCTCAGCGAGAAATTTGTAAGGCGGCTCCGCTGCGTTGATCGAAGCAATAGCGAAAAACGCGGCGACAAGATGTTTGATCGACATGCGCAACAGCTAATGCGGGCCAATGCGTTGCGCCATGCAATCCTTCATGTATAGCGTCAGCAATGGCTGAAACGAAGACTCCAACGCGCGACGACATTGCCGAGTCCGACAAGTGGGATTTGACGCAGCTTTTCGCTGACGTCGGCAAATGGCAGGAAGACTTTGCCTGGGTTCAACAGACTTATCCGCGAATCACCGAATGGAAGGGAAAACTCGGAAGTTCTGCGAAAAACCTGGCGGACTGTCTCGAGTTTGAAAAGCAACTCGAGCAGAAAATCGAAAAGCTTTACCACTTCGCTTCGCTCCAACTGGCGGAAGATGGTGCAAATGGCGAATATCTCGCGCGAGTCGGCCAACTACAGAACCTGCTCACGAAAATCGGTGAGGCAGCGGCGTTCGTTGTTCCGGAAATTCAGGCGATCGACGAGGCTGCCTTTGCGAAATTTCTTGTCGATCCTGCGCTGAAAGATTGGCGATTCAAGTTGCACAAGATTCGCCGGATGAAACCGCATGTACCTGTCCGAGCCGGAAGAACGGATCCTGGCGCTGGGAAGTGTCGCGCTTGGCGGATACGACGAAACTTTTTCGCAGCTCACCGATGTGGACATGAAATTCGGGAGCCTGATTGACGAGGCCGGCCACGAAAAACCGCTCACGCAGAGTTCGTTCAGCTCGTTTCTGGTCAAACGCGACCCGGAATTGCGCAAACGCGCTTTTCATCAGTTTTATGCCGAGTTTCAGGACCATCAATACACGCTGGCTGCGGCGTTGGCTTATTCGATCAAGACTGATGTATTTCACGCACGCGCGCGCCGTTATCCGTCGGCGCTGGAAGCGGCTTTATTTCCCGATGATGTGCCGGTTTCCGTTTACGATGGATTGATCCAATCGGTCCGCGCGAACCTAAAGCCGCTCTTTCACTATTTCGATCTCCGCAGGCGCGCGCTGAAACTGAAGGAACTGCATCATTACGACACCTATGTGCCGCTTGTTGCTGAGATCGAGACGCGCACCAGTTTTGATTCCGCGGCCGAGATGGTTCTGGCCGCTCTCGCTCCACTCGGGAAAGAATATGTCGATGTTCTCACCGAAGGATTACGCAATCGCTGGTGCGATCGTTACGAGAACAAGGGGAAACGTAGCGGTGCGTTTTCATCCGGCAGTTACGGCGCGCCGCCTTACATCCTGATGAATTACAAAGAGGATGTGTTCGCCGATATCTACACCCTCGCGCACGAAGCCGGCCACTCGATGCACAGTTGGTTCTCGCAAAAGACGCAGTTATTTCAGGATTACGATTACCCGATTTTTCTGGCGGAAGTGGCTTCGACTTTTAACGAGGAACTGCTGACCCATCACCTGCTCCAGCAAACCAGCGATCCCAAGATGCGGGCCTATATCATCAACCGGCAGATCGATGATCTGCGCGGCACGCTGTTCCGCCAGACAATGTTTGCCGAATTCGAAAAGATCGTTCACGCCATCGAAGAGAGCGGCGACGCTTTAACTCTCGATGTGTTCAAAGCGGAATATCGCAAGCTGCTCAATTCATATTTTGCCGAAAACTTTGTGATCGATCCGGAACTCGATTTGGAATGCCTGCGAATCCCGCATTTCTATCATTCGTTTTACGTTTACAAATATGCGACCGGGATTTCAGCAGCCGTCGCCCTTTCGCAGCGAGTCCTCTCCGGCGAGCCAGAAAGCGTCGATGCTTATTTGAATTTTCTGCGCTCCGGCGGCTCGAAATTTCCTCTGGATACATTGAAAGAAGCCGGCGTCGACATGGGAACACCTGGGCCGATCGAGAGCACGCTTCGACTGTTTGAACAGCGGCTGGACGAACTGGAAGAGCTGTTGCTGTAGCGGCGGTCTGTGACCGTCGCAAACGCAGGGATGCAGAGGGTGGCGACGCTATAGAGCGCGGATACAGCGATGGCAAGCTCTTTGCTTAAAGAGTCTGCCGTGGACTTCGAGAGACGATTGATGGCTGCTTGCGGTTACGCGGAATTGGACATGATTCGCGAATCGATAGCCGAGCTAAATGCGATCGAGGATGAATTCCAAAATCGTCCTGAAGTCTTGCAGCTCCGGTTGCACAATCTGATGCGGAAAAAAAGCTGGGCAGAAGGTTTGCGAGTGAGCCAGAAACTCTGCCGAATTGCACCGGATTGTTGCACCGGATTTTTGCACGCCAGTTTTTGCCTGCACGAAATGGGCAAGACGGCTGAAGCGAAAAAGGTTCTGCTAAAAGGACCATCCATCCTGCTGGATGAGCCGATCTATTACTACAACATGGGTTGTTACGATGCGCTTCTGGGCAATTTCCAGGAAGCGCGGCTTCATTTGCACACCAGTTTCGAGATGGACGAATCCTTTCGCGAGCTGGCCAAGAAAGATCCCGATCTGCAATCCCTCCAGGCTCTGCTCTAGCTGGCCTCCAGCCATTGCTCATGTAGCATCGCGGGATGCAACTCAATGCTGATGAGCTGCGCCAACGAGTCGAGCCGTTGTTCCGGGAAAACTTCGAGAAATTCGGTGAGCTCGGCGCGGCAATTTCCATCTGGCAGAATGGAAAACCGATTGTCGATCTTCACGGTGGATTCGAAGACGTGCGCCGCGAGAAAGCGTGGAGTTTCGACACGCTGGTTCTGATTTGGTCGGCCACAAAAGGGCTTGGCAGCGCCTCCGTGTCGCATGCCCTCCAGGAAAATAGGATCGACATCGCTCAACCAGTCGCTGAGATCTGGCCGGAATTTGCCCAAGGCGGGAAGGATAAGATCATCTTGCGGGAATTGCTCTCCCATTCCGCCGGTCTGGCGGCGCTGGATCGACAAGTTGATGTGCTCGATTACCCGGCCGTGATCGAAGCAATTGAAAAACAAACACCGAACTGGCCGCCGGGAACGGCCCATGGTTATCACGCGCGCACCTTCGGGTTTTTGCTCGATGAACTTGTACGCCGGATCGCAGGCAAACCGTTGGCCAAATATTGGGAAGAAAACTTTCGTGAACTGCTCGGTCTCGATCTTTGGATCGGTTTGCCGGAAAAGGAAAACTCGCGTGTCGCGACGATCTATGCGCCAAAGGCTGGCGAATTTTCCGAACCAAAGAAATTCTATGTCGATCTCACCACCCGCGGCACATTTGCTCATAAAGTGTTTACATCTCCCCGCGGTTTGCAGTCGATCAGCGCGATGAATCATCCTGATCTTCGGGCCAGGCCAATTGTTTCGTTTGGCGGAATTGGCACAGCGAATTCGCTCGCGAAATTTTACGCCATGCTTGCAAATGGCGGGAAATTAGATGGGCACGAATTTTTTTCCCAAGCCACGGTGGGCTTGATGAAAACTACGCTCACCGACGGAATCGATCGCGTGTTCCAGTTTCCAACGGCGTTCTCAGCCGGGTTCATGAAAGATTCCGCTCAGGCAGCGAGGAGAATTTTCGGAACTTCGGAATCAGCGTTCGGTCATCCCGGTGCTGGCGGGAGTCACGCCTTCGCCGATCCGGAAAACAGGATCGGGTTTGCCTATGTGATGAATCAAATGGAGCGATCGGTCTTGCCGACCGAAAAGGTACTCAGAGTCGTAGACGCGATTTATTTCTAGGATCGACAATTACTCGCCCAGAATCGTCACTTGCGCCCTTCGCCGGTGCGGCGCGCGGCGATGTTCGAACAGAAAAATCCCCTGCCACGTTCCAAGCTTCATTTTACCATCGACAATCGGAATGATTTCGCTGCTCCGCGTCAGCACCGTCCGAATGTGGGACGTGCTGTCATCGCCGCCTTCAGAAGTGTGGACAAAATAATCGGTATCTTCCGGCACCAGCCGTTCAAAAAATTCTTCGAGATCGCGGCGGGCGGTTGGATCTGCATTTTCCATCACGATGAGACTGCAACTGGTGTGCTGGACAAAAATGGTCACAATCCCGTTACGAATACCGCTTTTGTCGATCTTCTCCTGAACTTGATCGGTTATCTCGTAGGTGCCTTTGCCGTCGGTCGGGACATCGATCTGCTGATGATGCACAGGCATGGATGGAACGCGTGAAATGAGACGGAGCCGGCAGTCGGATTCGAACCGACGACCTGCTGATTACAAATCAGCTGCTCTACCAGCTGAGCTATGCCGGCTTTTACGAGGGAAACCAGCACCTTCGAGACCGTTTGAAACGCCCATTTTACCCCCTAATTGTACCCCTTTTGAGTGCAACTGGCTGATCGCGACAAACGAGCTGAAAAGGCCAGCTTCCACAGGGTCACTACTCTCGCCGCGACTTTCTCCCAGGCAAGTTGATTTGCCGAAGGTTTCGCCGCTCTACTCGCGGAGCAGCGCCTTCGCTGCACGTGGCCACGATAGTCGCGCATCTTCGCCATGAAGAATACCGACGATCACTTTGGGAAAGCACGGCAGTGCAAAACCTGTTTCGGTACGGCCCGTCCGGCACCTACTTCGCGAGATTCAAGGTCGGCGGTAAACCGATTCGCCAGAGTCTTGAAAC
>CAVYXA010000003.1:0-832895 GCA_963772365.1 uncultured Verrucomicrobiae bacterium | reverse complement strand
CCTTCCTTCAGGGGCACCTCATCGAGGTGCCCCTGAAGTGTTTCCCGGTCCGGCCGCTCAGTTGCGGTGCTCCATGCCGGTGCGGAGCTGGCGCATGAGGTTCGCGGCCTCGTCGACCGAGCGGCCCGGAAATAGCGCGAGGGCGAGACTGCCGCCGTCGGCCCAGCCGCATACCGAGATCGGCGTGCCGTCACCGTTGCTGCTACCGCACTTCAGCACACCGCCGAGCGGACCGGCGGTCACCTCCCGGATCCCCGCCACCGATCCGGACTGGTCATTGAGCAGACCGAACGCGGCGTCGAGCCGGGTACCCGGCGAGTTGATCGAGCCGGTACCCCCGAAGAACAGCACGCTACGGCTCTCGCCGGCCGGATCGGTGTAGACGGCGCCCACCGTGCCGCTCAACGCCACGCCGGCGGAGATCGCGTCGCGCAGGTAGTCCGCGGTTTCAGCGGCGTCCGCGTTGGTGTCGCGGCGCAGGCCGGCAACGGAGTCGGGCGTGGTCAGGGTGGTGCGCGGTCCGGACAGGACGCGCCAGCCGATCACCGCCGCGGCGACCACGATGAGCACCCCGGCCAGCGCCCCGATCAGCAGCCAGCGGGTCCGCCGGGTCCGCCCGGACGGCTCCGCCGGCGCCGCGTCCTGCGCCGACGGGGGGGATCGGTACCGGGCTCCAGGAGCGGCAGATCGGACACGCGTGTACTCCCTAGGACTGGTCGGTCGGAGCATGATATCGGCCGCCCGTAAAATCAATGTGTGACGACGACACCGGAGACCTCGGGCGCTGCGCAGCTTCCCGCCCAGTACCAGCCCGGCGAGGTAGAGCAGCGCGGTACGAGCAGTGGGTAGCCGCCGGCCACTTCCGGGCCGACCGCGGCCAGCGACAAGCCGCCGTTCACCGATCGTCATCCCGCCGCCGAACGTGACCGGCTCGCTGCACATGGGCCACGCGCTCGACCACACGATCCAGGACGCGCTGATCCGGCGCCGGCGGATGCAGGGCTACGAGGCGCTGTGGCTGCCCGGCATGGACCACGCCGGCATCGCCACCCAGAACGTGGTCGAGCGGCAGCTCGGCCGCCGAGGGGCTGTCCCGGCACGACCTCGGCCGCGAGGCGTTCGTCGAGCGGGTCTGGCAGTGGAAGGCCGAGTCCGGCGGCGCGATCCTCGGCCAGATGCGCCGGCTCGGCGACTCCGTCGACTGGGCCCGCGAGCGCTTCACCATGGACGAGGGCCTGTCCCGGGCCGTGCAGACGATCTTCAAGCGGCTCTTCGACGACGGCCTGATCTACCGCGCCGAGCGGATCATCAACTGGTGCCCGCGCTGCCTGACCGCGCTGTCCGACATCGAGGTCGAGCACACCGACGACGAGGGCGAGCTGGTCTCCATCCGGTACAGCGACGAGGATCGTGGTGGCCACCACCCGGGCGGAGACGATGCTCGGCGACACCGCCGTGGCGGTGCACCCCGACGACGAGCGCTACCGGCACCTCATCGGCACCGAGGTGGAGCTGCCGCTGACCGGCCGGCGCATCCCGATCGTCGCCGACGAGCACGTCGACCCGGCCTTCGGCACCGGCGCGGTCAAGGTGACCCCGGCGCACGACCCGAACGACTTCGAGATCGGCCAGCGGCACGACCTGCCGCAGCCTGACGATCATGGACGAGCGCGGCGTCATCACCGCGCACGGCCCGTTCCAGGGGCTGGACCGGTTCGAGGCCCGCCCGGCGATCGTCGCCGCGCTGCGCGAGCAGGGCCGGATCGTCGCCGAGAAGCGGCCCGTACGTGCACGCGGTCGGGCACTGCTCGCGCTGCAAGACCACCGTCGAGCCGCGGCTGTCGCTGCAGTGGTTCGTCAACACCGGCCCGCTGGCCAAGGCGGCCGGCGACGCGGTGCGCGACGGCCGGGTGCAGCATCGAGCCGGCGGAGCTGGCCAAGCGCTACTTCGCCTGGGTCGACAACATGCACGACTGGTGCATCTCCCGGCAGCTGTGGTGGGGGCACCGCATCCCGGTCTGGTACGGCCCGGACGGCGAGATCGTCTGCGTCGGCCCGGACGAGCGAGCCGCCCGACCGGCGAGGGCTGGCGCCAGGACGAGGACGTGCTCGACACCTGGTTCTCCAGCGGCGCTGTGGCCGTTCTCCACCCTCGGCTGGCCGGAGCAGACCCCGGACCTGGCGCAGTTCTACCCGACCAGCGTGCTGGTCACCGGCTACGACATCCTGTTCTTCTGGGTCGCCCGGATGATGATGTTCGGCCTGTACGCGATGGACGGCCAGCCGCCGTTCGACGTGGTCGCCCTGCACGGCATGGTCCGCGACGAGCACGGCAAGAAGATGTCGAAGTCGTTCGGCAACGTGGTCGACCCGCTGGACTGGATCGACCGGTTCGGCGCCGACGCCACCCGGTTCACGCTGGCCCGCGGCGCCAACCCGGGCGCGGACGTGCCGGTCAGCGAGGAGTGGTGCCAGGGCTCGCGCAACTTCTGCAACAAGCTGTGGAACGCCACCCGGTTCGCGCTGATGAACGGCGCGCACAGTCGGCGGGCCGCTGCCGGCCGGCCGAGCAGCTGTCCACCGTCGACCGGTGGATCCTGTCCCGGCTGCAGCACGTCACCGCCGAGGTCGACGAGCAGTTCGAGGCGTACGAGTTCGCCAAGGTCTGCGACGCTGCTCTACCACTTCGCCTGGGACGACGTCTGCGACTGGTACGTCGAGCTGGCCAAGCCGGTGCTGGCCGCGGGCGGTGAGCCGGCCGACGTCACCCGCCGGGTGCTCGGGCACGTGCTCGACCAGCTGCTGCGGCTGCTGCACCCGGTCATCCCGTTCGTCACCGACGAGCTGTGGACCGCGCTGACCGGCGGCGAGACGGTGCATGACCGCCGGCCTGGCCGGCGCCGGACCCGGCGCTGTGTCGACGACGCCGCCGAGGCCGAGATCGCCGCGCTGCAGCGGGTGGTCACCGAGGTCCGCCGGTTCCGCTCCGACCAGGGGCTGCGGCCCGGCCAGCGGGTGGCGGCCCGGCTCGACGGCCTGGCCGGCGCCGGCATCGCGGCGCACGAGCCGCTGATCCGGTCGCTGGCCCGGCTCGACGACGGCCGGCGACGGACTTCCACGCCACGCGCGACGCTCGCCGGTCCCGGCGGGGTCAGCGTCGCGCTGGACACCCGCGGCGCGATCGACGTGGCCGCCGAGCGGGCCCGGCTGGACAAGGACCGGGCCGCCGCCGAGAAGGAGGCCGGCCAGGCCCGGGCGAAGCTGGGCAACCCGGCGTTCGTCGGCAAGGCGCCGGAGCCGGTGGTCGCCAAGATCCAGCGACCGGCTGGCCGCGGCCGAGGCCGACCTGGCCCGGATCGACGCCGCCCTGGAGGCGCTGCCGCACGTGACCGAGTCGCCACGCGAGTTCGCCGAGGTCGACGCCGCAGCTGGACGCGCGCGGCTTCACCCGGATGGTCTTCGACCTGAGCCGGATCGAGCAGCTGCTCGACCTGCTGGGCAGCCCGCAGCGGGCGTACCCGTCGATCCACCTGACCGGCACCAACGGCAAGACCTCCACCGCCCGGATGATCGACTCGCTGCTGCGGGCGTTCGGCCTGCACACCGGCCGCTACACCAGCCCGCACCTGGAGACCGTCCGGGAGCGGATCAGCCTGGACGGCGAGCCGGTCGAGCGAGGAGCGGTTCGTCGCGATCTACCGGCGAGGTCGCGCCGCTGGCCGAGCTGGTCGACCAGCGGTCGCGACGAGCCGCTGACCTACTTCGACATGACCACCGCGCTGGCGTTCGCCGCGTTCGCCGACGCCCCGGTCGACGTGGCCGTGGTCGAGGTCGGCCTGGGCGGCGCCGACGACGCCACCAACGTGCTCCAGGCCGGCGTCTGCGTGATCACCCCGATCGGGCTGGACCACACCGAGTGGCTCGGCGACACGCATCGAGGACATCGCGCTGGCCAAGGCCGGCATCATCCACAGGGCGCCACGCGTGATCTCGCGCGGCGCAGGACGGAGGAGGCGGCCCGGCCGATCCTGGAGCGCTGCGCCGAGGTCGGCGCGACCATCGCCCGGGAGGGCGGCGAGTTCGGCGTGCTGCGCCGCGCGGTCGCGGTCGGCGGCCAGGTGCTCACCCTGCAGGGCCTGGGCGGCGTGTACGAGGACGTCTTCCTGCCGCTGCACGGCGCGCACCAGGCGCAGAACGCCGCGGTGGCGCTGGCCGCGGTCGAGGCGTTCCTCGGCGCGGGCGCCAGCCGGCAGCTCGACGTCGAGGCGGTCCGGGAGGGCTTCGCCGGCGCCAGTCTCGCCGGGCCGGCTGGAGCGGGTCCGCACCGCGCCGACGATCCTGCTCGACGGCGCGCACAACCCGCACGGCATGGCCGCCACGGTCGACCGCGCTGCAGGAGGAGTTCGCGTTCAGCCGGCTGGTCGCGGTGGTCGCCGTGCTCGCCGACAAGGACGCGGCGAGCCTGCTGGAGCTGCTCGAGCCGGTGGTCGACGCGGTCGTGGTCACCCGCAACAGCTCGCCCCGGGCGATGCCGCCGGCCGAGCTGGCCGAGATCGCGGCGGAGATCTTCGGCGAGGACCGGGTGGAGGTGGCGGCCGGAGACTGCCGGACGCCATCGAGGCGGCGGTGGCGCTCGCCGAGACCGAGGTCCAGGGCGAGCTCAGCGGGGTCGGCGTGCTGATCACCGGCTCGGTGGTCACCGTGGCCGACGCGCGGAAGCTGTTCCGCCGGTGAACGGGGAAGCTGCCGCCGGTGAACGCGGGGCGACGCCGTGACGCGGCCGATGCCGGCCCGGCCGGATCCCGAGGAGCAGCCCGACCCGGTGGTACCCGGACACCACGCCGCCGGGCAGGGAGCGCGAGGACCTGGCCGGACCCGGCCCGGCCGGCGCGGAGCTCGTCGGCCCGGGCGGCTCGCTGATACCCGACGGCGACGAGCCCGGTAGCGAGCAGCCCGGCGGCTCCGGCGGGCATGGGCAGCCGCCCTCGGGCCTGCGCGACCCGCACGCCGCGGTGCGCGGCATGGGCGCCGGCGCCCTGGCCCTCGAGGCGCTGGTGCTGCTGCTGGCCATCCAGCCGATGGTCAAGCTCGGCGGGCACCACACCGGCGCGGCCGTCGCCGCGATCGTCACGCTGGTGGTGCCTGCCTGCTGCTGGCCGGGGTGCTGCGGTCCGGTGGGCCTGGTACGCCGGCACCGCCCTGCAGGTCCTGCTGTTCGCGTGCGGCCTGCTGCACTGGCGCTGTTCGTGCTGGGCCTGATCTTCGGCGCGGTCTGGGCCTACGCGCTCACGGTGCGCCGCTCATCCTCGGCTGACGCAGGTCCCAGCGGGTCAGCGCGATGCCGTGGCCGTCCGGGTCGCGGAAGGCCGCCGACCACAGCTCCAGCTGCTCGTGCCGGCTGACCGCGCGGGGCCGGTGCACGAACGTCACGCCCCGCCCGCGCAGGTCGTCGTAGGCGGCCTGGATGTCGGCTACCTCCAGGTTGAGGTGGACCAGCCGGCGGTTGATCGGCGCGATGTCCGGCCACCCGGCGCAGCACCATCCGGCTGTCCGCCGGACTCCAGCACCGCGTTGCCCTGCCCCTGTCCACCTGGCGAAGCCGAGCTGTCCCGGTAGAAGGCGACCGACCGGTCCAGGTTGGTGACGAGCAGCGTGATGCCGACGCCCCGCACCGACGGCCCGGTGACCGGCCGGCCGGCGGGGTGGCGGCCGGTAGGCGTCGGAGATCCGGCCTCGTCGGCGGTCGCTGCTCCGGGATCGCCCGTACCGCCGGGTCGACCGGTACACGTGATCCACCTGGAGCCCGGCGGCGTCGGGTGGCATCGGCCAGGTCCACCGGCTCGCGGCCCGACCGCGGGCTGCGGCGGGTTGGCCGGGTTGACCAGCGGCCCGGCGGTCATGACGCTGCCGGTGTCCAGCGCGTCGTCGATCTCGTCGTGGACCGGCGGCGCGGGCGCGGCGACGGGCCGCCGGTCGGCGACGGCCGCCGGCCCTCGTCGGCGGACGCGCCCGGCGCGCCGGCCCCGGCCTCCTGGACGACCGGGGCAGCTCCACCTCGATCGCTCCCGGCAGCCCGGCGACTCGTCGATGCCGGCGGACTCCGGTCGCCGAGAACGTCGCGGAAGTCGTCCCCGGCCAGTCGGCCGACGGCGGGGTCTGCCGATGATCGCGGCTCGGCCGACGCCGGGTCCATGACGGCGCTCGACGTACTCGCGCCGGTCGCGGCGAGGTCGTCCAGCGCGGCGTCGTCCTCGCCGTCGCCCTCGCGAACATCTCGCCCAGGTCCGCGGTCGCGCTGGCGTCGTCGTCGGCCGGGTACTCGCGCAGCGTCGCTGCGTCCGCGCCGCGTCGCCGTGGCTGCGGACCTGGTCCCACAGCACCCTGATCCGCCGCCGGTCGTGATCGCCACCAGGACCGGCAGCGCGCTGCCCCCGTGCGGCCACTTGGCGACCGGTACCCGGGGCTCGAGGATCTTGACCGGCCCGTCGTCCATGCCCGGGGCGTGACGATCACCAGCAGCTCGCAGCGCCCGTACTGGGTGGACGCGGGCGGCGGCGAGCAGCTCTGCACGTTGCGCCGTGCCGGGCACCTAGGTGAACTCGCGGCCGCCGCAGCGCGGACACCACGTAGAGCGCGAGCCGGCCGCACCGCAGCGCGACCCCGAGCGCCACGGCGCCCAGCTGTCATGCCCGGCCCGCGCAGATCACGAACATGGCCAGGATGCCCGAGCACCGCGGCGATGACCTTGCGGCGGGTGGAGACGACCAGCGGCGGTTCCTCGCCACGGTGGACCTCCCAGGGCCTTGTCAGGTGCCAGGCTGCCTGCCGCGGCGCGCGGCCGGCGTAGGCGAAGCCGGCCGCCGCGACCGGGCATTGACCGTCGGCTAGGCGGGTTGGCCACCGGCGGACGGTCCAGCCCGTACACCGGTTGGCTCCGCGCGAGGCGAAGGAGGGACTGCCGTGTCCGAACGGACGCTCGTACTGATCAAGCCCGACGCGGTCCGCCGCGGCCTGGTCGGGGAGATCCTCGGCCGGTTCGAGCGCAAGGGCCTGGCGATCGAGGCGATGGTGCTCCGCACCATGGACGCCGACCTCGCCGACCAGCACTACGCCGAGCACGTCGACAAGCCGTTCTACCCGCCGCTGAAGGAGTTCATGACCGGCGGCCCGCTGGTCGCCGCTGGTGCTCTCCGGCGACCAGGTGATCGAGGTGGTCCGCGGCGCTGGTCGGCGCGACCGACGGCCGCAAGGCGGCCGCCGGCACCATCCGCGGCGACCTGTCCCTGTCCAACCGGGAGAACCTGGTGCACGCCTCCGACTCGGCCGACAGCGCCAAGCGGGAGATCGCCCTCTGGTTCCCCGACCTGCCGGAGTAGGGCCCGGGCGAAACCACGGTGAGGGCCGGGCGCCCGATCGGGTACCCTTGATGGACAGGCGTTGACCCGGCCATCACCGGTGAGCCTCCGGAAGAACGGGCCGCGGCTCGCAGCCGCGGCCTCAGTAGAACCGGACGGGTGCGGCCCGTCACAGCCGACCAACGAGCGGGTGGTCTCCCCGGACCACCAAGCGAGGTGGTACCGCGGGTTGCCCGCCGATCCCGGCGGCGACGCTCGTCCTCGCGTGGAACGTGCCGCACCACGCACACCGCGCGAGGAGAGCGACCCGCAGGCCTATCCGAAGCACGCCGCGAAGCCGGGGGTACCGGCCAGCCCCGACCTGCCCGCGGTCGAGCGCGCCGTCCTGGACTACTGGGCCGCCGACAAGACCTTCCCGGCGCTCGGTCGAGTCCGGCGCCCGGGCGGCCGGGAAACGAGTACGTCTTCTACGACGGACCGCCGTTCGCCAACGGGCTGCCGCACTACGGCCACCTGCTGACCGGGTACGTCAAGGACGTGGTGCCGCGGTACCAGACGATGCGCGGTCGCCGGGTCGAGCGCCGGTTCGGCTGGGACTGCCACGGGCTGCCCGCCGAGGTGGAGGCGGAGAAGCAGCTCGGCATCACCAGCAAGGCGCGAGATCCTCGACCTCGGCGTGGCGCAGTTCAACGACGCCTGCCGCACCTCGGTGCTGCGAGTACACCCGGGACTGGGAGCGGTACGTCACCCGGCAGGCCCGCTGGGTGGACTTCGACAACGACTACAAGACCCTCGACCTGTCCTATATGGAGAGTGTCGCCTGGGCGTTCAAGACGCTGTACGACAAGGGCCTGGTCTACGAGGGCTTCCGGGTGCTGGCCTACTGCTGGCGCTGCGAGACGCCGCTGTCGAACACCGAGACCCGGATGGACGACGTCTACAAGGACCGCACCGACCCGGCGTCCACTGTGGAGTTCCGAACTGGACTCCGGCGAGCGGATCCTGGCGTGGACGACGATGCCGTGGACGCTGGTACCCAACGGGCGCTGGTGGTCGGGCCGGACATCGACTACGCGGTGCTGGAGCGCGACGGCCAGCGGTACATCCTGGCGGAGTCCCGACTGGGCGCCTACCAGAAGGAGTTCGCCGACGCGACCCAGGTTGCCACGCTCAAGGGCAGCGAGCTGGTCGGCCGCCGGTACACTCCGCTGTTCGACTTCCTGGTCGAGACGCATGGCCGACGTACCCGCGGCTTCACCGTGCTGTCCGGCGACTTCGTGTCCACTGAGGACGGTACCGGCGTGGTCCAGGTCGCGCCGTCACACGGTGCGGCTGATCCGGCGGCTCGCGGTCAGCCTGACGATGATCGTCAGAGACGAGGAGAAGAACCTGCCGGATTGCCTGGAATCGGTGCGGGGCCTCTTCGACGAGATCGTCGTGGTCGATACCGGCAGCACCGACCGGACCAAGGAGATCGCCCGGGAGTTTGGGGCGCAGGTGTTCGACTTCGCCTGGATCGACGACTTCGCCGCGGCACGGAACGCGGCGCTGGCGCGGGCCACCGGCGATTACGCCTTCTGGCTCGACGCCGACGACGTGGTCGAGCCGCCGGAGCGGGAGAAGCTGCGGGGCGCTGCTGGACGGCTTGCGAGGCCGGCGACGCAGGCGCGCCTATGTCGTGCGCTGCGCCGTGCGACCCCGGCGCCGACGGCGGCGGCGGCGAGACCGTCGTCGACCACATCCGGCTGTTCCCGCTCCGCGAGGATGTCCGCTGGACCTACCGCGTGCACGAGCAGATCCTGCCGGCCCTGCGGCGGGCCGGCATCCCGGTCCGATGGACCGAGTCATCGTCCGGCACACCGGCTATACCGACCCGGTCGCTGCGGGCCAGGAAGCTCGACCGCGACGCCAGGATCCTCGACGGAGGAGCTGAACGACCGGCCCGATGAGCCGTTCATCCTGTTCAACCTGCGGCTCGATCGCCATCGAGCGGCAAGGACTGGCACGCGGCGCTGGAGTTATTGCGCCGGAGCCTGGCGCGGCTCGGCGCCGACCGACTCGATCACGCGGAAGCTGTTCGCGCTGATCGCCCGGGCGCCACCAGATGCTCGGCGACCCGGCGCGGCGCTGCGGACCTGCGCCGAGGGGCTGGCGCTCGACCCCGAGGACGCCGAGCTGCTGGTTCCGCAAGGCGGTGGTGCACCGGCAGCGGGGCGAGTCGGCGCGAGGCCGAGCGCTGCTGGCGGCGGATCCTGACGCTGCGCCGGCCCGAGCAGTTCGCCAGCGTCGACCAGGGGATCTACGGGCACCTGACCCGGCGCAACCTGGCGGTGCTGGCCGCCGAGCGCGGCGACCATGCCGAGGCGGCGAAGGTATGGGCCGAGGTCCTGGCCGAGTGCCCGGTTGACCGGGACGCGCTGGCCGGACTTGAGCGCCTTACGAGACTTCCAGACGGGGACTGGCACCGCCAGCCGTGGCGAGAGCTAGCCTTCCTTTCGAAATCAGAATCCGTTCACCCAGCCGGGAAATCGCCGGCAGCCGGTCTTCTCCTGTGCCAGGGGCGCTGAAACGGGCCAGTGCGAGTGCGCCCCCGGCTCGGCCACCCTCGAGACCGTGCCAAGAGCAGATGACGGTCGATTTCCAACGATTTCAGCATGTCTCACTCATAGCCGCGCGAGGCATAAGTTCGGAGCGCTGCGCCCGGGGGCGACAAGGACAGTGCGCCCCGATACGCCCTTTGAGTAAAATGGTTATGATGTGCGATGTTTTCCATCGAGCGGTCGCCGGAATATCTCCCGAGCCCGCACCGACTCCAGTTCAGGAACCGGCCATGCACGATGAATTCTCCAAGATCGACGACGCCCTCGAGGCCCTTCGCGGAAGGGCGGATCATCATTGTCGTCGATGATGAAGACCGGGAGAACGAGGGCGACTTCGTCGCGGCGGCCGAGAAGGTCACGCCCGAGACGATCGAGTTCATGATCACGCACGGGCGGGGGCTTTTCTGCATGCCGATCTTGCCCGAGGTCGGCCGCCCGGCTTCAGCTCGGCCCGATGGTCGATCGCAACACGGCCCCGCACCAGACGCCGTACACGGTGCCGGTCGACCACATCTCGTGCCGCACGGGCATCAGCGCCGAGGAGCGGGCGCGGACGGTCCAGGCGATCATCGACCCGGCGACACGGTCCGGACGACCTGGTCCGGCCCGGCCACCTGTTTCCGCTCGTGGCCAAGGAAGGGGGCGTGCTCCGCCGCGCGGGCCACACCGAGGCCACGGTCGACCTGGCACGGCTGGCCGGACTTGACCGCCGGCCGGGCGTCCTCTGCGAGATCACTCGACGGCACAGGCGTCGCCAGCCGCGAGCGGCTGCACGAGATCGCCCGCGAGCACGGTCTGCCGATCGTCTCGATCGAGGCCCTGATCAAGTATCGCCGCCTGCGCGAGAAGCTGGTTCACCGCGTCGCCGAGGCCGATCTGCCGACTCGTTACGGCCGCGGCCGGATCATCGGCTATCGCGTCCAGCACGAGCCGGGCAACGAGCCGATCGCCTTCGTCATGGGCGACCTGCAGTCGGTCGAGGCCCCGCTGGTCCGGCTGCACTCCTCGTGCTTCACCGGCGACCTGCTCGACTCGCTGCGCTGCGATTGCGGCGACCAGCTCCACATGGCGCTGGCGATGATCGGCGACGAGGGGGCCGGGGCCCTGATCTACCTGCCTCAGGAAGGCCGGGGCATCGGCTGATCGAGAAGATCCGGGCCTACAACCTCCAGGACAAGGGACTGGATACCGTCCAGGCCAACGTCGCTCTGGGCTACCGGGCCGACCTGCGCGATTACGGCATCGGCCTGCAGATCCTCAAGGACCTGGGGCTCTCCCGGGTCCGCCTCTTGACCAACAACCCGAAGAAGACCGACGCGTTTGTCTATTATGGTTACGACCTGAAGGTCGTCGACCAGGTTGCCGATCATCGCGCCCGACTGGCGGAGCGGCGGCGATACCTCGACGCCAAGCGCGACAAGCTGGGCCACCTGCTGCCGCCCCGCCCTTGCTGCGACGGGTCCGCCCCCGCACGGACCGGTGATGCCGCTTGCGATCCCGAATCGAGTGGCATCACCTCTGAGCCCGATCGAGATGCGGTGCGAGTTGTTTTGCGTGTGATCGCTCACGGTCCAATGAGGCCTTGGGTGGGCTGGACCGGAGCCAGTATCTCGCAGCCGGCCGCACTGGCACCGCTGCATGATCGGCTCGACGCGAGAGCGGTTTCGGAGATACAATTAACGCTTTCGCCCCCGTCGGGCCGAGCGTGCCGGGCACGGTCGCCGGTCCGGCTCTCCCCTTGTTGCGAAGGAATCTTCATGTTCCGGAATGGGAAAACTTGGACGCGGGCCGACTCAGTCGGAAAACTGGCTTTCGCCGGAGCGATCGCGCTCGGTCTCGTTTTCGGCTCGCCGGTCGTGGCTCAGCCTCAGGAGCTGAAGCTCGGCTGAACCAGGAGCCAAACGCGATGATTCGCAAGCCCGCGCCCTCTTCGACCAGGTGGCCAAGGCGTACCAGGATCTGCCGGCTTATTCGGACCAGGGTGAGTTTGTGATTGCGATGACGACCGAGGGCAAGACCCAGAAACAGGCGTTACCGCTCAAGCTGACATTTGTGCGTCCCAACAAGCTCGATCTCGACGCCGGGCCAGGTTCGGATCACCAGCGACGGACACGACGTTGACAACCGCCGTGAAACCGCTGAAGCAGTACACGGCTGTCCCCGCCCCCCAGCAAGATCGGTTTCGACACATTTCGCCAGGGACCGACCGGAGCGATGCTTTTCGGCGGGCCCCGCCGGCGGACCGATGTTCCTCCTGCTGAATCTCCTGACCGGCCCCGATCCCGCGGCCGCGGTCAGCGCAGCTTGGCGGAACGTTTCAGCCGCGCCGGCCGCGGCCCCTGGCCGCGAAACCGGCTGCCGGCACCAAGCCCGAGCACCGGGCGATCATGATCGAGCTAGGGCAGGGACGGCCCGACATGCTCCTCACGTCAATCCGAGCCACCAAGCTGCTCTCGAGCATCGACATGAAGATCGACCCCGAGCAATTGGCCCGGAGTCTTCCCAAGGGCTGACCGTATCGATCGACCAGTTCGGCTGGAACTCGGGCACGGTCGTCACCCAGCTCGCCGAAGGACCGGTCGTTCGGCTTCGAAGCACCCAAGGACTTTGCCAAGGTCGAATCACTCGTCGCGCAGCGACAGCGCCCGGCCGACGAAGACGACAAAGTGGGCAAACCCGCCCCGAATTTCGTCCTGACCGTGCTGGATGGACCGGACAAGACCAAGACGATCACCAAGGCCGAGCTCGCCGGCAAAGTCGTCGTGATCGACTTCTGGGCAACCTGGTGCGGGCCATGCATGATGGAACTACCCGAGATCCAGAAGCTGATCGAAACCTATGCAGATTCCAAGAAAGGCGTGGTCGTCGTTGCGCTGAGCCAGGACGACAACCCCGCGGAACTCTCTGAGGTCCGTAAGCTCGTCGAGAAGACCCTGAGCACCAAGCAGATCAACCTGACGGGCAGCGCGGTCGGGCTGATCGGCCTCGATCCGAGCAAGTCGATCGGCGAGGCGTTCCAGATCGAAGGATACCCCACGCTTCTGATATTGGACGGCAAGGGGATTGTGCGGTCGGTGCACGTCGGCTTTGACCCCGATGCGGCCCCGCCGCTCAACAAATCGCTCGCCAAGGAGATCGACGAGATTCTCGAAGGCAAGTCGCCGGCCGCTCGCCAGGTCGAGGCCAAGGAGGCAACAAGGAAAGTTGACGAGCCAAAGAATTGAGCGCATGAATTCGAGAGCGGGATCGCTTGCGATGGTGCCGAGGGGCGCCGCCATGGATGAACCGTTGACAGGGTAACGAGGGATGATCACCGCGTGGCCTCGGTCAACTCCAGGTCGCGGACGGTGATCAAACGAGTGCCGAGGTCCTCGTTAAAGTGAGGGACCCCCCGGACGCCCACGCGGCGGGCGACCAGCGGATCAAGGTCGGGGCCGGGAGGAATGTCGAGATACGCGACGGTCGACCCATTGTTGGCGACCAAGACGTAAAGCTTCCGGCCGTCGACACTCCGGGCGGAGGGCTGCATGAAGCCCACGGCATTGTAGTCGTGATGTCGGCATAGATGAAACCGCCGCTCTGCTTCACGATGCCGTACACGGTGGCCAGGCCCAGTCCGGTACCTTTGCCCGGCGCCTTGGTCGTGAAAAACGGTTCGAAGACGTGCCGCATCGTCTCGTCGTCCATGCCGGTACCGGTGTCGCTCACCGCGAGCAGGACGTAGTCTCCGGCGGGCATGATGCTCTGGGCGCCGTGGGTCGCGCCCTCGAACGAGTAGTTGCTGGTCTCGATCACCAGACTGCCGCCGGTCGGCATGGCATCCCGCGCGTTGACCGAGAGATTCACGATGACCTGCTCCAGCTGGCCCGGATCGGCCCGGACCAGCCACAGGCCCGGTGGGCACTTCACGGTGAGGGTGATATGCTCGCCAATGAGGCGGCGGAGCAGGGTCTCCACTCCCCGGAGCAGGGTCTCGAGGTCGAGGGTCCGCGGCTGCAGCACCTGCCGGCGGCTGAAGGCGAGGAGCTGGCGGGTCAGGTTGGCCGCCCGGGTCGCGGCCCGCTTGATCTCCTCCACGTCCTCCCGGGAAGGATCGCCGCGGGACAGGTTGCTGAGCAGCAGATCGCTGGTCCCCAGAATCGCGGTCAGCAGGTTGTTGAAGTCGTGCGCGATGCCGCCGGCCAGCCGGCCTGCCGCTTCCATCTTGCGGGACTGCCGGGCCTCCTCCTCGAGGATCCGCCGCTCGGTGATGTCCTGCTGGGTGCCCCAGCTCCGGACCAGACAGCCGCCTTCCACCACCCCCACCAGGCTATTCAGGAAATACTTGCGGCGGCCGTGGCGGTCCCGCTCGTGGCTCTCGGCGTTGACAATCCGGAAGCCCGAACGGATGAAGCCGCGCAGCATGTCGAGATTGGTGGGGTCGTCCGGCGGCAGGAGGTCGAGAAGCCGCTGCCCGCGCAGTTCCTCGGCGCTGTGAAAGCCGTACATCCGCGCCATGGCGAGATTGCACTCCGCAAAATAGGCCCGTTCATACCAGAGGCGGATCTGTTCGTCTTCCGGCAGATCGACCGGGGTGGGCTCATCCATCTCGAGGCGCCAGATCCCCTCGGAGCTCTGCTCGATGAAATGGCGGTAGCGCGCTTCCGCCTGCTCCAGCCTGGTGCTCGCCTCCACCAGGTCGTCCACGTCCACGTCGACACCGGTAAAGCCGATGAACTCGCCGTCGGGTCCCTGCCGGGGTACACCGATTTCGATGAACCAGCGGTACACTCCGTCGGCGCGCTGCAGGCGGTACATGTGCTGGTAGGGGGCCGGCCGAGTGGTGGTCTCGCGATAGGAGGCAATCACCCGTTCCCGGTCATCAGGATGGATCCCCTCGTACCAGCCGGTGCCCCGTTCCTGGGTGGTGGTGCGTCCGGAATACTCCTCCGCGGTGCGGTTCTGGTAGGTGAGCCGGTGCTGGGCGTCATCCATCCAGACCAGGACCGGCACCGTTTCGGCCAACTGGCGATAGCGGGCCTCCGCTTCCTCGATCTGCTGGTTCTTTTCCCGGAGCTCGGTCACATCGACATCGACGCCGATGAAGCCGGTCAACGCCCCCTTGGAGTCCCACCGGGGTATCGCAATCTGGCGGATGTAGCGGTAGGCCCCGTCGAACCGCCGCATCCGCAGATCCAGGGTGAACCCCCGCCGGCTGGCGGTAGTCTCCTGGTACTCCCGGCGGACCATTTCCAGGTCGTCGGGGTGAACCGAGTCCATCCAGCCGTAACCCTGTTCCTCCTCCCAGGTTCGCCCGGTGAACTCCAGGGTCGTGCGGTTCTCCCACACCAGGTGACGGTCGGCATCCTCGATCCAGATCATCACCGGGGCCTCCTCGGCCAGCTCCCGGAATCGCTGCTCCCGTTCCGCCATGTCCCGCACCTGCGCGAGGCGGTCGGTGGCGTCCCGGAACCCCAGGATGATGGCGTTGATCGGCGGATCGCCCAGCAGGTTGACGATGCTCCCCTCGATGCGGCGGAGACTCCCATCGGCGTGCTGGGCCACGGCCTCGCAGTGCACGTGCTCCCCCGGCTGCTGCATGGCGACGCCCAGCTGGCGGAGTGCGTCATCGGTGTTCGCCGGCGGAATGAACTCGAGAGCCGAACGTCCCAGCAGTTCCTCGGCGGGATAACCCAGGAGCCGCTCGACACCGGCACTGGCGTAGGTGATGAGGAGCCCGGAATCGAGCGCGAGGAGGCCGTCCGCATCCCGCTCGACCAACGCTTCGAAGAGCGCGGCCCGGGCCGTCCACCGGGCATAGTACTCTCCCCTGGCCCGGGCCCGGAGCAGCGCGGCCTCGAACGATTTTGCGGTAACCGACGGGAAGACGAGACTCTCCGCGGCGCCCAGCTTGAGGGCGACGAGTTCATCTGCCGGATTGATTTCGGATGTGATCAGGAGCAGCGGGGCCTGTCCGCCGCCGGCAAGGATCTGGACCGCGGCCAGCGTGTCGGGGCCACCATCTTCGGCCAGGACGATGATGGCGCGGGGGGGACGGCCGATCAGCCGGATCCGCGCCTCGTCGATACTCGAGGCCACAACAAGACTGGCGGGCCCCCCGGCGACGGCACGGAACCGCTCCACCAGATGCTGGGGTCCGACAACGAGGAGGTTTTCCCTCGGTACCACGCTCGGTTTCGGCGCCGACAGGTTCATCGGGTATTGCCTTGCGGTCCCGGGGGAGGACCGTAAGGCAATATAGCCGAAATTCGGGCTATTGACCCGATTTTGACGGGGATTCAGCGGTTCGCCAGCGCCACCTGCTCCCGCAGCAGGCGGTCGACCTCGCCGGCGGATACCTCGTCAGGGATATCCCACCCGTCCCGCCGATGGGTCGGGACACTGGCGGATGCGATCTGACCATCACGATTGAGCTTGACCACCGCCGTCGCGGTCCCATGCTCGCCGTCCTTCCCCACCCGCAGGACCAGCATCCAGATGCCGTCTTTCGAGGGGGTGTAGTTGACCGCATACACCCCGGGAATGCCGGTGTCCTGGATGGACAAGGGTTGGGTCCGGCGGGCGCCGTTCACCATTCCCTCCGCCGCCCCCGTGACCGGGTAGTAGGCCGGGTCTCCGTGGTGGTACACCCGGACCAGACAGAACGCATTCCGGGTAATGCTGTTGTAGGGATTTGCCGGGAACTCGATGGAGATCCAGGGCGGCCCGGCTACCGCAGGTGCGGCGGCGAGCAGGGTGAGGGCGAGCGGAGCGAGCATGAAACGGCGCATATGAGACCTCCGGCAAACGTTGGCAGGTACGGCGAACTTCGACTCACTGCCGATTCGATGCCGCAGCGGCGGGCCGGGTTTAGTAGGTCTCGGGCCCTCGGGCCTTGAGCGTGACGATCCCCTTGAAGGTGCGCACCTGGACCACCGCCCGGCCGTCGCCGGTCTTGACGCTGAACTCGCCCTTGTTAGGACCCGGCCGAATCGCGTCAGCGGGGAAGAGTTCGTTCTGGAGGCCACGGCCGTAGCTGACCAGGTGATAGGTTGCCTGCAACGCCGGGGGCAGTCGCAGTTCGATGTCACCGCCGTGCGTCTCTGCCTCGATCCGGCCATCCCGGGTGAGCCCGCCTTTGAACCCGATCTCGCTCGAGACGGTCTCCATGCGGATCCGGCTCACGTCGCCCTCCATCCCGACCAGCAGCGGGCCACTGACCGTACTGGCGTCGAGATCCTGGATGATGCCCCGGACCACGATGGTTCCGCTCGCGGTTCGGACCCGCGCGATCGGCCCGCGAAAGGCCAGCTCGACGTTGCCGTCCAGGGTCTCGACACTGCATTCCCGCGGCGTACCGGCCACTCGCACCCGGCCGCTCACGCCGGTTACCTCGAGCGTGCCCCCGCCGGTGGTTGTCTCGACATCGGCGGCGGTCGACTTGATCCACACCCTGGCGCTATTCGGCAGCCAGATGTCGAGATCGGCGGTTCCGTCCGGTTCCCTCCCGGCCGGCGCTTCGACGCCCAGTTTGAGCGCATCCCGGGTGCCACCGAGAAAAAAGCGTCCGGCACCCGGATCGAGCCGCCCCCTGACCGCGATGCTGTCCCGGTCCCAGCCGGTCACCCGGACCGAACCGGTGACGACGAAGATCCGGATTGCGGCGTCGTTCGCCACCGCACGTCCGGCATTGACCGCGTCCTGGGCGTGCAGCACGCCGGTGACGCCGAGTGAACACAGGGCCAACGCCAGGAGGTTGCGCGTTCCGCCCTGAAGGACTCCCTCGCGCCGGGTCGCGCATCGCGGGCCCAAGGGCGCTCGATCGGGTTCCGGGCCTCGGGTGGTGCGGTTCCGGAGCTCCACGGATCGCATGGCCGACCGACCGCCTGGCGGGCTCATGAAACCCGTCTCCCCGCCGCGCTCGCGCGTTTGAGGAGGTCGAGCCGCTGGGCATATCGGGCCAGGACCATCTGTTCCAGCTCGGGGTTGCCGGGATCGGCAGCCAGCGCTTCCTCCCCTTCCTTAATAGCCTGATCCACGATGGCGAGATTGCGCTCGACCACCGCGCGGGTGGAGGCGGAGAGCTGGCCGGGTTCGTCGGCGAGCCTCCGCGCCAGATCCGCCGTGGCTTCGACATAGCGACGCTGCTCCAGCGCGAACGCGGATGGGCCGGCGCGGCGTTGATACAGAGTCGCGAGGGTCGCGCCGGCGATCAGGAGAAAGAGCGCGGCCGCGAGAAGCATGAATGGTGGGTACGCCCTGCCACGGACAATCGGGACGGACCCGACACCGGCCTGGGGAAGGCGCTGCTGGATTCCCTCCCAGAGATCCCGGCCCGGTTGAACCGAGCGGGGCATGGCGCGCGCGTCGGCCAGTACCGCGCGGATACCCTCAACCTCGCGGCGGCACGGGTCGCAGGCGGACAGGTGCCGTTCGACCTCGGCGCTCCGGTCGGCCGGAAGGACGCCATCGATGTAGTCGTCCAGCAGCGGGGCTGCGTCGTTGCAATTCATCGGTCGAGCATCTCCCGTAACAGTCGTCGCGCCCGGAAGAGCTGGGCTTTGCTGGTGCCTTCCGCGATCTCGAGCAGGGCCGCGATCTCGTCGTGTTGATAGCCCTCGACGTCGTGCAGCACGAAGACCGCCCGTGCTCCGGTCGGGAGCCGCGCAATGGCCTGGCTCAGGTCGTTCGTGCCGGTGCCGGTCGGACCCGCCGGGGGAGCCGGGGCAGCCTCCAGCTCCAGGGTATCGTTGGCCAGCGTTACCCGCGCATTCCGCCTTCCCGCCGTCCGCCGGGCCTGGAGCACCTCGTTCACGGTAAGCCGGTGCAGCCAGGTCGAAAACGCACTTTCTCCCCGGAAGCTCCCCAGCCGTTGCCACACCCGGACGAACACATCCTGGACTGCCTCCTCGGCATCGGAAACGCTCCCGGTCAGACGGAGGCACAGGGCGTAGACCCGGCCCACGTGAGCATCGTACAGGGCCCGGAACGCAGCCTGGTCTCCCTGCTGGGCCCGCTGTAGGGTCTGGTTCACGAGGCCTGGGTGCGAGTTGCCATGTGCTGATTCTGGGATGCCGGCGGGGGAGCGAAGGTTGGGATGGCGCTGGCTGAGGCCTCCGCCCCCATAGGAGGAATATCGACTGGCACCGGTGGGGTTCCAGTACCGGATTCACTCGCTCGGGTGCACCAATACTCCGGCCGCTCGGAGGAGGAGGCAAGTTCTCATTCCAGCTTCACGCTCGATTCAGCCCGCCGCTGCTTCTATGGATTACCCGATTGCGGAGGCCTGTATGCGTGTCGCCGAAATCATGAATACCCACCCCAAGACCATTCTCGGCACCGACACGGTGGGCGATGCCGTCGGTCTGCTGGCGGATTACCACATCAGCGGGTTGCCGGTGGTCGATCCGCATGGCCGCCTGGTCGGAGTGATCTCCAACAGCGACATCCTCGAGGCGATGGCCGAGCACGCCGGGTCGGAGGAGCGCGACCGGTTGCTCGATCAGACCCCGGTCCAGGAGATCATGACACCGAGACCCCAGACGATCGCCTCCGACGTGCCGGTCAACGATGCGGCCCGGCGGATGCTGTACCTCGAGGTCCACCGGCTCTTTGTCGAGGAAGATGGCCGGCTGGTCGGCGTGGTTACCACCACGGATATGGTCCGGGTCATGGCAGGCCAGCGAGCCTGAAGCGCCTGCCGGGTGAAGATGAAGGAACCGGAGCGCGGGGGAACCCTCGCGCTCCTCTTGTTTGCCCCCCTTGACGGACTGCCCGCAAAGTAGCACTGTATCAGTACACTAATACACAGGCTGATACAGCTTCCGGTGTTCAGTCAGATCGATTCACGCAGCACTATCCCGCTCTACGCCCAGATCGCCACCCGGGTCAAGGTGGCTATCGCGGCAGGAGACCTCGCACCGGGGTCGGGCTTGCCGTCGGTCAGACAGCTGGCCGCACAGCTTCGGATCAATCCGGCCACCGTGGTGCAGGCCTATCGGGAGCTGGAGGCCGAGGGGTTCGTCGAGTTGCGCCAAGGGGCGGGCACCTTCGTTCGGGAAATGGCGGAACAGCGGAAGGACGAAGAGCGCTCCCGGCAGGCAATGGCCCTGGCGAAGAAGCTGCTGGCGGAGGCGGGCCGGCTGCGGATTTCCCCGCAGGAAATCCGTGATGCGATCGGAAAGATCCTGGAGACGGGGGCGGCATGAGCAACGCGGTCGAGACCAGAGGTCTGCGCTACAGTCCGGGTGGGGGATTCAGCATCGATAACCTCGATCTCCAGGTGCGGGCCGGCGCGATCTACGGGTACCTCGGGCCCAATGGATCGGGCAAGACGACGACACTCCGGCTGCTGCTGGGTTTGCTCCGTCCCCAGGGCGGCAGTATCACGGTGCTGGGTTGCACGATCCCGGTCCAGGCCGCCGAAGTCCTGGGACGGGTCGGCTACGTGCCCGAGCAGCCCCATTTCGACCAGACCCGTACCGTCCGCGAGCTGCTCCGTTTCCAGGCGGCCTTCTACACCACCTGGGACTGGCCGGCGGCTGAGGCGTTGCTCAAGCAGTTCGAGCTGGATGATCGCAAGCCGTTCGGCCGGCTTTCCAAGGGGCAGAAGGCCAAGGCCATGATGCTGACAGCCATGGCACAGCGCCCCGACCTCCTCGTGCTCGACGAACCCACCGACGGTCTCGATCCGGTAGCCCGGCGGGACATCCTCTCCTCGTTGCTCGACTACGTCGCCGACCGGCAGGCGACGGTGATCATCTCCAGTCACCTGGTCCACGAACTCGAGCGGATCTGCGACTGGGTCGGGGTGATGGACGGCGGGAGGCTGGTCACCGAAGTGCCGATGACCCGGCTCAAGAACGGCACCAAGCGGCTGATCGTGTCGGGGCTGCCGGCCGATCAGGCGTCCCTCGCGCCGGCGCCGTTTGTCCGGATGGCGCGGGAGAAGATGGGCGCCCGGGAGACCTGGATTGTCAGGAACTGGGAACCGGCCATGACCGAGTACTTCTCATCCCAGGGCATCAGACTCGACGAGGTGGTGGACCTCGATCTCGAGGACGGGTTCGTCGAGCTGCTGCGGGCGTTCCGGACGTCGGATGCCAGAGAGACGGGGAAGTGAACAGGATTGAAAGGATGAGGGCGGATTCAAAGGATTACTGCATTCACGTCCCGAATCCTCTCAATCCCCTTCATCCTTCTTTCAATCCTGTTCCCCAGCGACGGAATGAGGACAGCATGTCCATTGAACGAGGGTGGTTGTGATGCGCCAGCGAACTGTGCAGATGTTCCTCGTCGTACTCGAAAGCCAGTGGCGCTGGTCGAGGCTGGTAGTGGTGTTCGGCACACTCGCCGGCTTCTTCCTGCCGGTCCTGTCCCTGCAGGGCGCCACCAGCGGGCCCCGGGCGATGCCGGCGGCGGACCTGCTCCACTTCCTGCAGTCCTGGGGCATTCTCTATCCACTGCTCGCCGGCTTGCTCGGCCTGCTGGTCGCGATCGCGGCGTGGGCGCCGGACCACCGGGGCCGCCACGTCCATGCACTCTCACTGCCGCTTCCCCGCTGGCAGTACGTTCTCTACCGGCTCGCGGCGGGACTCACCGTCCTGACTCTCCCCATACTGGCCGTCGCCATCGGAGCCGCACTGGTCGACCGGACCGCGACCATCCCGATCGGTCTTCACGGCTACGCGGGGGCGCTGGGGCTGCGGTTCGCGCTCGCGATCCTGGTGGCCTTCGCGACCTTCTTCGCGATCTCGGGCGGGACTGCCGGACAGCAGGGATCATTCTCAGCGTTATCGCCCTGGTTGTCGTCGCCCAGACCCTGGTACTGGCCGCCGGTGTGGAGGTCGACCTGATCGGCCCGATTCAGCAGGCGGTTCTGAGCTGGCCCGGGCCGCTGGCGATCTTCAGCGGGCGCTGGATGCTGATCGATGTGTAGGGCGCCGATCTTCGCCCTGCTGCTTCTCGCCGTCCTGACGTTGAGGTCGCAGGCGCAGGTCCGTTCCGACTCGGCCACCCGGCAGATCCAGATTCTGCAGGCCCGGGCCGACAGCCTGGCCCGGCTGTGGGGCGAGGCAAACGCGCTGGCCGACCTGGCCGACAGCCTTGCGCATGGGGCGCTTCCCGGCCGGCTGGACACGCTGAGGGTCGGGTCCCTGGTGATCCTTTCCAATCGTTCACGGTTGCCCCTCAAGGAAGCCGCCGAACTGGCCTGGCCCAGGATCGACTCGATGTACGGGTCCCGGGCGGAGGAACTCAGGCAGCATCCCTACCTGATCCGGGCCATCAATCCGGACAGTCAGTTCAAGGCCTACAACTCTTGGGGAACACTGGTTCCCTGGGACAAGTCGGCGAAGGAGATGGCCGACCTGCTCTACATCTATGTGCCGGCGCTCCAGCCCGACAAGGCCTTTCAGGACTGGGCCGGGACGGCCTTCCGTCCCACGACTCGCGGGCTCCAATCCGAGCTGGAACAGAGTTACGTCGCTTTGGTCACCTCGCACTTCAGCATCGGCCGGGACTGCTTTACCGGATCGCTGGAGAGCTGTCGCTCGCTGCTGAGTCTCGACCGGCCCCGCGACCCTCTTAAACTCTACCGCACCCCGGCCGAACGGCAGGAGGCGATCCGCGGTGTGGGATTCGCCTATAACGAGAGTGAGCAGCTGGCTGCCATCAAGCCCTGCATCAACGGCGATGATCAGTCCTGTCTCGAGATGTTCGGGCAGGTAGATCCTTCCCGCCTTCCCGCGCCGGTCGCCCCCATCACCCGGCTGACCCTGGCGCGTATCGCGCTCGATCTGGGCGGGAGAGAGGCGTATGCTCGACTCACCGCCGATTCGACCACGCCGATCGATCAACGGCTGGCCCGGGCGGCGGGAATCCCCCTCGATTCTCTGCTCTCGGTCTGGCAGTCGTCCGTCATCGCCTCCCGGCCCCGGTCGGTCGAGTTGCCCGCCTATGGACCGGTCGTGGCGTTGGGCTGGTTTCTCCTGTTCGGAATCCTGGCGCTGAGGAGCTCACGATGGCGCGTGGCATAGCCGCCTGGGCGGGCGGCGCGGTCCTGCTCTGCGCTCTGGTTGGCGGCGGTCTACCTCCCACCGCGCGGCATGCCCAAGTGGGCCGAGACCCGGAGCTACCTCATTCGGGAGGACAACCCGCAGCGGAACCGGGCGCGCGCGCTGGCCTCGGAGTGGCAGGTGGCCAACGCCGCTCTGCTCGGGGCCGAATACCACGACCGGGTCGGTGCCGCCCTGAATCAGCGGCGGGCCAGGAACGAGCCGGGGCCGGTGCTGGACCTTCAGGCTCCCGATTCCGTGACAGGGTGGGCCAGGCCGATCATCCAGGGCGCGCTCGACAGTGCCTGGAAGAGGCTCGACATCGGCGTCAGCAAGATCTCGGTGGGCGTGCTGATGCGCGACCTCCCGAGGGCCGGCGCGCCTTTGACGCCGAAAGTCGAGTACAAACCGGTACCGAGCCTCGTATCTCCTTCCCGATTCCACCGATCGCGCGAGCTGCCTGGTGGTCGCGGTGGTTCCCTCCTTTGCCAGCAGTCGTCGGTATCAGCATCCCGGACGGCTGATCGATTGGGCCTCGGCGGTCCTGGGTCCCTGCGCCTGGTACGCCCGTTTTGGCGTGCCGAGCCCCCGGGTGGAGCAGTGGCTGGCCGCCCGGCAGTTCGACGTGGCCCTGGCGCCGGTCTGGTACCGGGAGGCCCACCCGGAGGTCTCGGTGGGCTGGGTATTCGGAGACGAGGACCACCGGGTCTGGTGGTGGGGGGCGATCTATTCGCATCCCTATCAGACCATGGCCTGCTTCGCCGGGCGGCCGGACGCCTGCCGCCTCGGCCTCGCCCAGTACGACCAGGGCGGAAGAGGGATCAAACCGCGGGTGGTGGTGCCCTTCGATCCATGGGAAACCAACAAGGTCAAACTGATCGGCGCCCAGGCCTATCTCTCGGATCTTTTCCGCAGCGTCGGCGATGATCGATTTCAGGGATTCTGGACCACCTCGCTGCCGGTCGATTCGGCCCTGACCCTGGCCCTCGGCCAGCCAGTGGGTGCCTATACCGTCTCGTGGCTGCGGAGCTTCTCCGCGGCTCCCAGATTCGGGGCTGGAACCACCTGGCTGGATGCGACGCTGGGACTCGCATTTGCCATCCTGCTGGTTGGTCTCGCCCTGTTCGGCCAGGGGCGGCGGGAAGTACGATGAGCTGGGTGCCGCGCGGATTCCGGGCTGTTCTCACTACCGCAATCGTATTGCCACGTTTCCTCTCGGCTCAGGGTGATCGGTGGGACCAGCAGGTGACCCACGCCCTCGAGCACTCAGTCCGGTCTCTGGGAGATCGCGGTTATCGCCAGTATGGTCCGGCCCGATCGGGTCTCCTGTTTGTGGACGAGACCGCCAGGATCGAGGTCCCGGTCTCCGGCAAGGCCGAGTATCTCGTGCTCGGCGTCTGCGATGACGATTGTACCGGTCTCCAGCTGGTGATCGCGAACGGGACGGGGTATGAGATCGACGCCGCGCGGGGGCCGGGGAATTCACCGATGGTCAGGGTCGTTCCGCCGATTCTCCCGGGCACCTACCGGATCACCGTGAAGATGTCCGGCTGCGGGATGAGTCCATGCCACTACGGGGTAGGGGTCTTCCGGCGGCCGGAGGTACGGTAGGCCGTTAGCCGTTAGCCGTTAGCCGTTAGCCGTTGCCAGCCGTTGGCCTCACTGCGATACGCCGGCCACGGTTGTCAGGGTTCTTGATCTGCGTGAATCTGCGAAATCTGCGGATGTATCATTGGGCCTTGGGTTCTCGGGACCTAGGCGCTCTCGGCCTGGGCCGTGAGTTTCTGGACCAGTTCGCCCACCCGTTCCTCCAGTCCCGGCAAACCGTTTTCAATGCGGGCGACATCGCGGTCGAGTCCGGTCAGGTCCCCGGCCCGGGCCTGACGCTCGATCCCGGTGCAGAGCTTCGAGAGGCCGACGGCCCCGATCCCGCCGGCGGCACCTCCCATGGCGTGGGCGGCCTGGGCCACCTTGAAGCTGTCGGCTTCGACCAGGCCGCTCCGGAGCCGGGCCATCCGGTTCGGGGCTTCGCTGAAGAAGATCCCCACCAGGTCCCGGACCAGCCCGATACCCTCGACCGGGCCCAGATCGATCAGTTCCTCCAGGATGGTCCGGTCCAGATCGCTGACGCTCATGGCACCGCCTGCCCCGGCGGCGACTCCACCCGGTACTGTTGCAGGAACTCCTGCACCGAGCCGGCCTCCGACTCCACTTCCTCCGAGAACTGCAGGGCCAGCTCCAGGTCACCGGCACGGGCCGCTGCCTCCAGCTCCTTGCACTTGCGGGACAGCTGGAGCGCGCCGATGTAGGCCGAGCTGCTCTTCAGGGCATGGGCCGCCGCGCGGGCCTGCTCGGTGTCGCCCAGGGTGGCGGCTTCGCGGATGGCGATGAGCCGGGAGGGCAGGTCGCCGAGGAAGAGGTCGATGAACTCGGTGATGACGTCGGGCGCCCCGGGTTCCTGCAGGTCGCGGAAGCCCTCCAGGACGGTCAGGTCGATGGGGCCGGGGCTCCGGGTGGCTTTCGGCATGATGGCTTCGGGCGGAGGTGGGGTTTGCGAGGCGCCGACACGGCTGCCCCATCGCTCGAGGATCGTCTTCAGTTCTTCGGCCCGCACCGGCTTTGCGAGGTAGTCATCCATTCCCGCCGCCAGGCAGCGCTCGCGATCGCCCTGCATGGCATTCGCGGTCATGGCGACAATCGGGACGGTAGCGGGGTGGCCCTCCATCTTCCGGATGGCCTGGGTCGCCTCGTAGCCGTCCATGTGGGGCATCATGCAGTCCATCAGAATGATGTCGTAGTTGATCTTCCCCACAAGGTCCAGGGCCTCGCGCCCGTCCGATGCCGCGTCCACCCGGCAGCCGGCCCGGGAGAGCATCCGGGCCGCCACCCGCTGATTGACCGCATTGTCGTCGGCCACCAGGACTCGGAGCGAGACGGCGGGCTCGCCGTTCACTACCGCCGGTACGCCCGATGCGGTCACTACCTGGGTCGGCCCACTGCGGCGCGCCGCCTTGTGACTGGCTGACACCAGCCCAAGGGCCCGCAGCAGCTCCAGGTGGAGCTGATCGGGCAGGACCGGTTTCCGCAGCAGGGTAGCGACCCCCGCGGCACGGAGATCCTCGTCCCTGGGGCGGGTATTGGCGCCGGTGATGGCGATGATCGGTGTTCCGGCGAGGGTGGGGTCGGCGGAGATCGCCCGTGCCACTTCCTGTCCGTCCATACCGGGGAGGGCCAGGTCCAGGACCACGGCGTCGAAGGGCCGCGACTTCGCGGCCCGCTGAAGTTGCGCCAGCGCGCCGGGTCCGTCGGAGGCGAGGTCCACCACCGCGCCGAGATGTCCCAGGAGCTCGGTCATCAGCTCCTGGACAATCGACACGTCGTCTACCACCAGTACCCGGGTACCCGCTGGTAATGGCGGGAGCGTCGCCCGGACTGGCTCGGCGTAGCTGGTGAGCGGGAGGGTGAACCAGAAGGTGCTCCCGTGGCCCTGCTCGCTCCGGACTCCGATGTCGCCACCCATGAGGGTGATCAGCTGCTGCGAGATCGCCAGGCCCAGACCGGTGCCGCCGTAGCGGCGGGTGGTGGAGGCGTCGGCCTGGGTGAACTTCTCGAAGATGTTCTGCTGCTTCTCGGGGGGTATCCCGACACCGGTGTCGCTGACCTCGAAGAGAATTTCGCCCGGCGCCTCCGGGTGGGGCCGGATCTCGACGAGGACATGGCCGGCCTCGGTGAACTTGACGGCATTCCCCACCAGATTGAGCAGTACCTGGCGGATCCGGCCGGCATCGCCCACGCAGAGGCTGGGCACTGTCGGGGCGATCCGCACCGCCATCTCGAGACCCTTGTCACGGGCCCGCGGCTGCAGCAGCTCGCTGACTTCGTGGGCCACCCGGCTGATCTCGAAGGTCGAACGTTCGAGCTCGAGCTTGCCGGCCTCGATCTTGGAAAAGTCCAGGATGTCGTTGATGATGGTCAGCAGGCTTTCGCCCGAGGCCCGGATCGTCTCGGCGTATTCCCGCTGTTCGTCGCTCAGATCGGTATCCAGGAGGAGACCCGTCATCCCGATTACGCCGTTCATCGGGGTGCGGATCTCGTGACTCATACTGGCAAGGAATTCGGACTTGAGGCGGGCCGACTCGAGGGCCTGGTGCCGGGCCCGGACCAGGTCGGTGATCACATCGGTCACCATCACGATACCCCCGACTACCCCGTCCGGCTGGTACCAGGGATGAATCGCCCAGCGCAGGTAGGTCATGTCGCTGCCCGCCCGGCTGAACACATCCTCCGACTGGGACAGGATCTCTCCCGCCAGCGCCTTGCGATGGAGCTGCTTCCATCGTTCAGGGAGATTGGGGAACACCTCGTAGTGCGAGCGGCCGAGGATCTGGACCCCGTCCAGCCGGTAGTCGGTCACCCACTTGTGGCTGCAGGCGAGGTAGTGCATCTCGGTGTCGAACATCGCCATCGCCACCGGTGCATTGCGGATACTCTGCTCCAGGAACAGCCGCTCCTGCTCCAGCAGTTCACTGGCACGCCGGGCGTCGGTGACGTCCTCGCAGATGCCGACGTAGCCGGCGAAGGCGCCGTCTCCCATGTAGCGTGGAGTACCGGTGTCCTTGATCCAGCGATACTGGCCGTCGTGCCGGAGGGCCCGGTAATCCATGGTGAAGCGCTCCCGCCTGGCGAGGGCGGCCAGGAAGGCCTGGTGGACCTTGGCCCGATCCTCGGGGTGGAGGCACTCCATCCAACCCCGCCCCAGCTGAGACTCGAGAGTCCGCCCGGTGAAGTCCAGCCAGCCTTTGTTGAGGTACTCGGCAGTTGCCTTCGGCGTCATCCATCCAGATGAGGACCGGCGCCTGGTCGGCCATGGTGCCGGAACCGCTCTTCGCTCTCGCGGAGGGTGGCCTCGGCCCGGCGGCGTTCGGTGATGTCGGTGTACATCACCACCAGTTTGTCGACCTCACCGGTTGCATTGCGAACGGCGGCGAGCGACACGATCAGGTTCACGGGGGAGCCGTCTCGGCGGTGGCGCACCGCCTCGTACTCGTGGGTCTCCCCCCTGGCGAACCGTTCGCGCAGGGCGGCTTCGATCGCGGGTGTCAGGTTGGCCGGAAGGATGGGCAGTTTCTGACCGATGACTTCGGCGGCGGACCACCCGAACAGCCGTTCGGCGGCAGGGTTCCACGAGAGGACCCGGGTCTCGGTGTCCAACATTGCGATGCCCAGTGGCGAGGCATTCACCAGCGCATCGAGCTCGGCATTGGTGGCCGCCAGCTGCTGTTCCCGCTTTTTCCTGTCATCAATGTCGGTGTAAACCGCGCACAACACCCGGGGCGAGCCGGGCTCCGCCTTCATCGCGCTGGCGGATACGATGAAGGAGCCCTGGCTGCCGTCCTTCCGCACCCGGACGGCTTCGTACTCGACCGGACCGTCGCTGGCGAGAATCCTGGCCTTGGAGCTGTTGAAGAAGTCTCCCCGTCGTTCGGCCGGAACGTTCGGCAGGAAATGCCCGATCGCCTCGGCCGCGGTCCACCCGAACATCCGCTCGGCGGCCGGGCTCCAGCTCAGCACTGTACCGGCCTCATCGAACGTGACGATGCCAGCGGGCGCGGCCGCGATCAGGGATTCGAGGGTTTCCTTCGATTCCTTCAGCGCCCGTTCGCCGATTCCGCGCCTCGGTCACGTCCTCGATCACCGACCAGATACGCTGCTGGCCGTCTGCGTCGGTATAGCGCACGCCATTGAGGCGGACCGGCACCCGGTGGCCGTCCTTGTGGAGGTACTCTTTTTCGTAGGGACCATAACGTCCGGTCTCCGCCAGCTGGCGGAGCAATTCCTTCTCCGCCGGCTCATACTCCTTGGGCGTCAGGTCCCAGTAGCTGACGCCGAAGGTCTCCTCGCGGGTGTGGCCAACGATGCGCAGGTAGGCATCGTTCACGTTGATCTTGGTGCCGTCCATCTCGCACAGCTCGAGTCCCACCGGGCTCAGCGCGATGAGGGTCTCCAGCTGATTCAGCGAGGCCCTGAGCTCGGCCTCCCCGGCTTCCTGCTCGAAGAACGCCCGGCGCAGTTCCAGCTGCGTCACCGCCTGTCGAGCCAGACGGCGCAGCGACTCGATCTGGTTCTCGGTGAGATGGCGGGGGACGGTGTCCTTCACGCACATCACTCCGACCGCGAAGCCATTGGGGGTCCGGAGCGGGGCGCCGGCGTAGAATCGAATGCCCTGCTCCTGCACCATGGGGTTGTCCGCGAAACGGGGGTCGCGGGTGGCGTCGGGGACGATCAGGACATCGGATTCGAGGATCGTGTGGGAACAGAATGCGATGTCGCGCGAGGTTTCGCAGAAAGACACTCCCAGGCGCGACTTGAACCACTGGCGGTCGGCGTCGATCAGCGAGACCAGGGCGATGGGCGTGCCGCAGATCTGCGCGGCGAGATGGGTCAGGTCGTCGAAGGCCTGCTCCGGCTCGGTATCGAGTATCTGATAGCGGGCCAGGGCGGCGAGTCGCTCGGATTCGTTGTCCGGGAGCGGTGCCAGTCTCACGTTGATCCAGTCCGAGCGGGGGAAGTACGCGCCGTTTCTCCTCCGGTCCCCGGCTCCGGAGCAGACCACTGCCTAACATGCTCTATTGTCGGCTGGGGGCGGGCCGGCTTGAATGCCGGAGTGGCCCTGCGGCTGGCGTCCTAAGTCGTTGGTGACAGGCGACTTGTATGACGCACCCCTGGTGGGGGACTGGCGGAAATCGGGCCTGGTAATTCGCTTCCAACCTTCGCGCTCATGCACGCTGTCCAAGTTGGTGCATGATCACTACTACCACTGGGTTACCTGATCTGCGCACTTCGGACACGCTGGCTGCCGATTCCGACGCCGTCGACGCCGCCATGGCGGCGAGTGGGGAACCGCATGCCTTCGAGCGACTGTACCGGAGGCACGTGAACCGGATCCACACCCTGGTTCGCCGGATGCTGGGTGAGGAGAGCGACGATGTGACCCAGGAAGTACTGATCAGGGCCTGGCAGAAGCTGGAAGCTTCCGGGGTGAAGCGGCATTCGGCACCTGGCTGCACCGGCTGGCGGTCAACGTGATCCTGAATCACCGCACCAGCCGGGGAAGATTCCGGCAGCGGTTCCTGGAGGAGCCGGAGTCGGGATTGGAGGCGCCGGCCCGATCGGCCCAGCCGGCCCTTCAGGTGGACTTCGAGGCAGCGATCGAGAAGCTGCCCGAGGGGGCGCGACAGATCTTCGTGCTCCATGACGTCGAGGGGTACCGGCACGAAGAAATCGCCGGCATGCTGGGCATCAACGCCGGCACCTCGAAATCCCAGTTGCATTACGCGCGGATGGCGTTGCGCAAATACCTGGCGTGAGACCATGACACACCCGTCGAGCGAACTGCTGTCGGAGTACCTGGACAACGGGCTGGACCCGGAGGCCGAGCGGGAAGTCGCGGGCCACCTGGCCGGATGCCCCGAGTGCGGGGTGCTGCTGGCCGAGTTGCGCCGGGTGCTGGTGCGGGCCCAGGCGCTGGAGGATCGGGGGCCCCGCGAGGATCTCTGGCCCGGAGTGGCAGCGGCCATCGGCGCCGCGCCGGCCCGGCGGTGGCGGGTGACGGTGCCGGTGCCGGTGCTGCTGGCAGCGGGAATCGCCTTGATGCTGGCGACCGGCGCGACGGTAGCCCTGGTCCTGCGGCAGGGGCCGACCCGACAGGTCGCGACCGAGGCTCCGGTAATCCAGGCCCCTTCGGTTTCGACTGCCGCGGCACCGGACGACGCCCGGGGCTACGACGCGGCCGTCCGGGCGTTGACCCGGGAGCTCGATCAGAACAGCAGCCGGCTGGACAGCGCGACCGTGCGGGTCGTGAACCAGAAGCTCGAGCTGATCGATCGGGCCATCACCGAGGCGGAGCGGGCACTCGCTGCCGACCCGGCCAACAACTATCTCCATGGGCATCTGACCCAGACCCGGCTCCGGAAGCTCGACCTGTTGCGCCGCGCGGCGGCCATCGGGCGGGCCGTGAGCTGAGGTCGAAAGGACCGTAATGCTGCTCCTGCTTGCCGTACTGGCCAGCGCCACCTACCAGGATACCGATACCACTGTCGCGGTCCGGGCGGGGTCCCGGCTCAACCTGGACAACTTCGACGGCGCGGTCACGATTACCACCTGGAATCGCAGCAGTGTCCGGGTCCAGGGTTCCCATGACGACGACACCCGGGTGGATGTCGACGTGAGCGGAACCGGTGTGAGGGTGAGGGGGCGGAGCCGCTACGGCCCGCCCGAGGTGGAGTACCGCATCACCGTCCCGGCCGACATGAGCCTGGAAATCAATACCCACAGCGGAGACGTCGGTATCGACGGCACCCGGGGCGAGGTGCAGGTCCAGACGGTCGAAGGGAAGATTACGGTGAACGGTGGAACCGGGCGGATCTCTCTCTCGTCGGTGGAGGGCGAAGTGCTGCTCGAGAACTCCAGTGGCCGGATCAACATCAGCGCCGTCGACGGCTCGGTGACGGTGCGGAACTCCCGGGGAGACCTCCAGATCAGCGCGGTCGATGGGGCGGTCCTGCTCCAGGACATCGATGCCACCAGCGTCGACGCCAGCACGGTCGACGGCGGAATCGAGTTCAGCGGGTCCTTCCAGAGCACCGGGCGGTATCGGCTCAGTTCCCACGATGGCGATGTGACCGTCAGGGTGCCCTCGATCGATGCCGCAGTCTCGGTGTCGACCTACGAAGGGGATTTCGAGTCCGACTTCCCGGTGACCATCACTGGGACTACCCGTAATCGGAAGCGGCTCGACTTCACACTCGGCCGGGGCAGTGCTCGGCTGGAGCTGGAATCGTTCGACGGAAGTGTCCGGTTGCGGAAGGGATCGGGCCGTAAATAGCTGTGAGCTGTGAGCTATGAGCTATGAGTGGCTCACAGCTCCCAGCCCATAGCTCATAGCCCATAGCTCATAGCTCATAGCTCATAGCTCTCACCAAGGAACCTCACCATGCGGTTGTTAGCTCTGGTCACAACAGGTTTGCTGGTCACGGCGGGCGCTGCCCAGGCCCAGGACTTCCGCTGGCATTCGGCCTTGGCGAGTGGAAAGACCCTCGAGATCCGCGGTGTCTCCGGACGGGTGCACGCGGTCCGGGCTTCGGGCAGCGAGGCGGAGGTGACCGCGGTGAAGAAGGCCGGCCGCCGGGGCGATCCCGATGACGTGGAGATCAAGGTGGTGGAGGACGCGGACGGGGTGACTATCTGCGCGTTGTATCCCACCCGACGCTCCCGGCAGAGCGACTGCCGTTCGGGGGGGAACCGGGACGAGAACTACCGGGACACCGATGTGGAAGTGAATTTCGACGTGAAAGTCCCGGCGGGGGTGGACTTCGTCGGCGTCACGGTGAACGGGGATGTCGACGCCCGGGATATGCCGGCCGATGCCGAGGTCAGTACCGTGAACGGCGACGTCGAAGTGACGGCGGCCGGCCTGGCCCGGGGCACCACCGCTGAACGGGTCAGTCACGGCGACGATCGGAAAATCAGGCTGGACCGGGACCCTGCGCTTCTCGACCGTCAACGGCGGGATCACCGTCACCCTCCCCTCGGACATCGACGCCGAGGTCTCCGCCAATACCGTCAACGGCTCGATCGAAAGCGACTTCCCCATCATGGTCCAGGGGAAGATGCGCCGGAGTGAGTTTCACGGGGACGATCGGCAAGGGGGGGCGACGGCTGGAGCTGACGACGGTGAATGGGAGTATCGAGCTGAGGAAGAGCTAGGGGTTCCCGCCAGGAGCGCCGCACTGCAGTGCGGCGCTACTGAGTGCGGCGCTACTGGGTGCGGCGCTGCTGGGTGCGGCGCTACTGCCGGCTACTCGGAACTCGGAGCTCGGAAGTTTTTTTCCAGTAGAGGTATACCGGCACCCCGACTGCGAGGATCGCGGTCCCCAGGGCCGCGTTCTTCGGATTGGAACTGATCGAACCCACCACCACATATACCGCCGCTGCCAGGAAGAGGAGCGGAGTGACCGGCCAGCCCGGCACCCGGAACGCATCGGGGGGATCGACCACTCCAGCTTCCCCATCCCGCCTGCGGATGATGAACAGGGAGTAGACCGCGAGCCCGAAGAAGATCCAGTCACAGAAGACCACGTAGTCGAGCAGCTGCCCGTATTTCCCCGTGAACAACAGCACCACTGCCCAGACGCCCTGCACGATGAGGGCGGTTCCCGGCGTGCGGAAGCGTGGATGCAGCCGGGCGAAGGCCGGAATGAACAGGCCATCCGCCGCCATGGTCTGGTAGACCCGGGGCGAAACCATGATGACCAGGTTGAGGAATCCGAACGTCGATGCGGCGATCCCGGCCGCGATAATCGTGGCGCCCGCATGGCCTAGTCGGAGACGCAGTACGTCGGCGGCTGGAGCGCTGCTGGCTGCCAGGCCCTCGGTGCCAAGAGCGCGGAGATAGGTCAGGTTGGCCAGCAGGTACACCAGGACGACAATGGCGGTGCCGAGGAGCAGCGCCCGTGGCAGGTTCTTCCTCGGCTCGATGATCTCTTCCGCGATGAAATTGGTCTGCTGCCAGCCGCCGTAGGCGAAAAGTACCGGGACCAGCGCGGCCCCAATGGCGAGGAAGACGGCCGACGCGGCGGGGTCAGCGGCAGGAGCCGGGTCTGCCGCCGCCGGATTGCCTGCTCCTCCCATCACCAGACCGACGATGATGAGGAACGCCAGCGCCCCCAGCTTGAGCAGGGTGAAGATGTTGGTGGTGATCGCCCCCGGCTTGATCCCGAGGTAGTTGATCACGGTGAACAGGGCGATGGCGCCACCGGCCACGGCGGTCCCATAGCGCTGATCGATTCCCACCAACGGCAACGCATAGTTGGCGAAGGTCACGGCCACCGCTGCTATCGCCCCGGTCGCGATGACCAGCAGCAGCCCCCAGGCATACAGAAAGGCCGGTAGCGGCCCGAGGGCTTCGCGAATGTAGATGTAACTCCCGCCCGCCTGGGGGCGTCGCTGCCCCAGCTCGCCGAAGCAGAAGGCCCCGATCAGGGCGACCATGCCGCCGAGGACCCAGACTCCGAGGGTGCCGTTGGCGGTACCGACTCGCTGGGCGACGATCGCAGGGTTGATGAAGATGCCGGAGCCGATGACGCCACCCACCACTGCCATCGTGCCGGAAAAGAGGCCGAGCGTTCTGCGATATGTGACTGCGGGTTGGGTTTGCACGCCGGCTATTCTAGTGCGCGCCGGGAGTCTCGGTAAGGTCGGATCTGGTTCCCCTGGCGACGCACAACTGCGGCGCCACCGGCAACTACGCTGTCGCCGGAATCCCCGTTACCGACGGCCGCCGGAGCAGACGCCGGATGCGGGCGGTGAGCTCCCGGGCGGAGAAGGGTTTGGTGAGATAGTCGTCGGCGCCGAGCTCGAAGGCCCGTACGATGAAGCTCTCGTCGCCCATCGCGGTCAGCATCATGATGGGCAGATGCCGTCCGGTCGGGTGGGCGCGGAGCGCGGCGAGGAGACTCAGCCCGTCGATCGTAGGCATCTCGATGTCGGTGATCACCATGGCGGCCCCGCTGGCCGGAAAGGCCGCGAGCGCATCCGCGCCATTGCTGAAGACCACCGGGTCGAACCCCTCCCGGCGGAGCTGGCGGCTGAGAATCCGGGTGATATCGGGATCGTCCTCCGCGACCAGGATCCGCAGCTGCGGTGCGGAACCGCCCGGCTCGCCCGACACGACCCGGTTCCTTCCACCGGTCTTGGCCAGGTAACAGAGGCGGTCGGCGGCGGCCAGGACATCCTCGATGGATTGATCGGCCGGGGCATCCACGACTCCCGCCGAGAAGGTCAGCGTGAGAAGCTGGTCCTGCCCCTGGCGGAAGTCCACCTGCCGCAGCGACTCCAGCGCGTCCGCCACCGCCGCACCGGCTTCCTCGGCTCCTCGACCCGCGAACAGGGCGATGAATTCGGCCCCATCCCAGCGGGCGAAACAGGCCGCCTGCTGGAGCGACATGGCCAGCCGGATCCCGGCCCGCCGGAGGACCGAATCGGCGAACTGCCGCCCCCAGGTTTCCTCCACCCAGCGGAAGTGGTCCAGGTCGAGGATGGCGAGCGCGAAGGCGGTCCCTGGTGGGCTCTTCTTCCGCAGGTGTCCGGCGCTTTCCAGAAACGCCGCCCGGTTGGCCAGCCCGGTGACGAGGTCCCGGCGCGAGATCTGGCCTCGATCGGCACTCCGCTCGAGTCGGGCGCCGACCGCCACCGAGAAGGCGGCGAGGTCGAGTGGCTTCTCGAAGTAGGCGTCGGCTCCGAGGGCGAAGCACTCGCCCTTGGTCTGGGTACCGAGCCTGGCCGAGACGACGAACAGGGCGAGCCCCGCCGTGCCCGGATCGGAGCGGATCTCCAGCAGGAGGTTACGGCCGTCACCGTCGGGGAGGATCAGGTCGAGGATCACCAGCGCCACTGGCTCGCGGGCCAGCCTGGCGCGTGCCTCGGCCCCGTTGCCGACGATCTCGATGCGACGCCCCGGGCAACGGAGAGCGGCCTCGACCGTGGCGGCAAAGAGGGGATCGTCCTCGACCAGCAGAACCACCTGCTCGCCTGGGGGTCCGGATTCGGCGGGCAGCAGGGCGACGAACCCCTCGGCCGAGGCCGGGAGTTCGGAGAGCGTCGAGGAGAGAATCTGTTCCGCCGCGCGCAGTATGTCCGGCCGCCCGTCAGCGATCCCGGCGTCGAGCAGGGCCAGAACCAGGCGATGGATCGACCCCGAGGACTCATCCCCGTCATGACGCGCATGCCTGAGCCCGGCCACGGTGGAGCGCAAGGTGGCGAGCAGGGACCGCACGGGTGGACGGACGGCACCCCGCGCTGTGTCCCGGGGGGTCGGCTCGGGATTCGACATGCTCTGACTATCGGCCCGGGGGAGGGCGAACTGGAGGGCGTGTCGGATCGGCGGTATCTGTGGTTGATTGCCGACGATTATTCGGTAAATTAGACCTTGTACCGAACGATTGCCGCTTCGTGCTTGATCACTCTGTCCATCTGTCCGTCTGTCCGTCTGTCCGTCTGTCCGTCTGTCCGTCTGTCCGTCTGTCCGTCTGTCCGTCTGTCCGTCTGCTCCGTCTGTCCGCCAGGTGCTTCGCATGCTCGACGCCACCGATCTCGCCATCCTCGACCTGCTCCAGGCCAATGCCCGCATCAGCAACGCCGATATCGCCCGCAAGCTGGGCATGGCGCCCTCGGCCATTCTCGACCGTATTCGCAAGCTGGAACAGCGTGGCGTCGTCCAGGGGTATACCGCCTCGATTGACGCGGGAGCCGTTGGCCTCGGACTGACGGCCTTCATCCTGGTCCGGACCGAGGAACGGGTGGGCTCCGGCGCCATCGGTCAGGCCCTCGCCCGCATCCCCGAGGTGCAGGAGCTTCACCACGTCGCGGGGGAGGACTGCTATCTGGCCAAGGTGCGGGTGGCCGACACCGAGGGCCTGCAGCCGGCTCCTCCGCGAGCGGTTTGGCCGGCTCAAGGGGGTGAGGAATACCCGGAGTACCATCGTGCTCAGCACCGTAAAGGAGACGGCGGCTTTGGCGCTCCCGGAACCCGAAGGAGCTGCTCGTGACACCTGAGGCCATCCGGCAGGCGAGAACCCGGCTGGTCACCGCATTTCTCGCTATCTACATCATCTGGGGTTCGACCTACCTCGCCATCGCGTTTGCGATCCATTCGCTGCCGCCGTTCCTGATGGCGGCCGGACGGTTCCTGTTGGCCGGCGGAGCGCTCTTTCTCTGGGCCCGCTTCCGCGGAGCCCCCAGGCCGAGTCGCTCGCAGTGGATGTGGGCGCTGCTGCTGGGGGCCCTGTTCTTCCTGGTCGGCAATGGGGCGGTGGTATGGGTCGAGCAGCGTCTCCCTTCCGGCCTGACCGCGCTGATCGTGGCCATGGTCTCGGTCTGGACCGCATTGCTCGAATGGTTTCGGCCCGGGGGAGCCCGCCCGACCGGGATGGTCCTGGCCGGCATCGTCCTGGGCTTTCTCGGTGTCGCCCTGCTGGTGATGCCCGGTGGGTCGGGTGAAGGCAGCGCCGATCCGATCGGGGTCCTTCTCCTCATGTGCAGCACCTTCGCCTGGGCCCTCGCCTCGGTGCTGAGTCGGACCGCCGATCTCCCCGACACCCTGTCGCTGGCCTCGGGAATGGAAATGCTTTGCGGCGGGGTACTGCTGCTGGCCTTGAGCCTGGCGACTGGCGATGCCGGACATTTCGTCCCATCGATGGTGACTCTCAAGTCATTGCTGTCATTCGCGTACCTGGTGGTCTTCGGATCGCTGGTCGCGTTCACCTGCTTCGCCTGGTTGCTCAAGGTGACCTCGCCAAACAAAGTGGCCACCGCAGGATACGTGAATCCGATGGTGGCGGTCTTCCTGGGCTGGTCCTTCGGCGGCGAGACCCTCTCGACCGGCTCATTCATCGCATCGCTGGTCATCGTCGCCGCGGTTGTGCTCATCATCACAGGTCGGGAGATCGCGGTGCGGCCGCCGGTGGTGAATTCTCCACAATCCGCCGGCGATCGGGACAATCTTGTGACTTGACCATCGGGAGTGATCGTCCCTATCCTCTATCCATGATTCTCATCGCCGACAACGCCCACACGTTCAATGCCTCCTGGCTCAATTGCCGGGGGAATTGGAACTGCATTTAGCGAGAAGGGGCGCCGTCGGTTCAGTTATCGTGATGCGGCCCGCTTCTCACCAGCGGGCCGCACTCGTTTTGACCAGGACAATTTTCCGAAGGACTGGAGCCTGCCGTGACTGCCCAACCGATGTTGTCTCACGCCCCGGTGGCGGAGACGGAACCGGATCAACTGGTCGAACTGACCACCCTGTACGACCTCAGCGAGCTGCTCGCCTCGGCGCCCTCGCTCCATGAGGGCCTGGGCCAGACGATGCTGCGGCTCAATCGCTACCCTGGTGCGCTGCGGGGAGCTCTCACGCTGATCGACGAGGAAACCGGGGAGCTCTACATCGAGGCCTCGCTCAACCTGCCGGACAACGCGCGGCTGGCCCGCTATCGGCTGGGCGAGGGTATTACCGGCGAAGTGGTTGCCACCGGCCGGTCGATCGTGGTTCCGGATGTGGAACGGGAACCGCGCTTTCTTCACCGGACCGTTCGCCGCATCCCCAGCGGGGACGCCCTGAGCTTCGTCTGTGTGCCGATCCTGCTGGACCACCGGCCGGTGGGGGCGATTTCGGTGGACCTGCCCGGGCGGCTGGTCCGGGAGCCGGCTCACCTGCTCCGCTTCCTCAATGTGGTCAGCTCGCTGGTAGCCCTGGCGCTCCGGACCCAGCGACCGGTCGAGGCGGCGCGACGATCGCTGGAGCAGGAGAACCAGACACTGAAGCGGGAGTTGCGGGAGCGGTATGACTTCGACCACCTGGTCGGAACCAGCGGACCCATGAAAGACCTCCTGGGGCAGGTCGCCCAGGTGAGTGTCACCAATACCTCGGTGCTGCTCCGGGGCGAATCGGGAACCGGCAAGGAGCTGGTCGCCCACGCGATCCACTACAACAGCGCCCGCGCTGCCGGCCCGTTCATCCGGGTGAACTGTGCCGCGTTGCCCGAGACCCTGATCGAATCGGAGCTGTTCGGCCACGAAAGGGGGGCCTTCACCGGGGCCCAGGCCCGGAAGAAGGGCCGCTTCGAACTGGCCCACGGCGGCACCCTCTTCCTGGACGAGATCGGCGAGCTCAGCCTGTCGACTCAGGCCAAGCTTCTCCGGGTCCTGCAGGAACGGGAGTTCGAGCGGGTCGGCGGGACTGAGGTGCTCCGGGTGGATGTCCGGCTGATCGCCGCGACCAACCGGGACCTGGAGCAGGCCATCGCCGAACGCCGGTTTCGGGACGACCTCTATTACCGGCTCAACGTCTTCCCCCTTTTCCTCCCGCCACTCAGGGAGCGAAAGCCCGATATCCTGCTCCTGGCCGATCACTTCGTGGAGAAGTACGCCCGGGCCCATGACCGATTGGTCCAGCGGATCACTACGCCGGCGATCGACATGCTGATCCGCTATCACTGGCCGGGAAATGTTCGGGAGCTGGAGAATGTTATCGAACGGGCGGTCGTGGTCTGCGACGGTACGGCCATTCATGGCCGTCACCTCCCGCCGACGCTGCAGACCGCCGAGGGGACCGACGAGGCTCCCGGTTCGCTCAAGGCTGCGGTGGGTCAATTGGAGCGCGACCTGCTTCAGGATGCGCTCAAGACCACCCGCGGCTCGGTAACCGAGGCGGCGCGGCTGCTGGCGACCACCGAGAGGATCCTGCGCTACAAGCTCAAGCGCTATCAGATTCAGCCGGGCCGCTTCACCTGACAATTCTGTAGCGCCCGGCCTCGACACCCACAAAGGTGTATGGGAGCCCGGTCACGAATCGTTCGAACGGACGATCCGATCGAAAGGCGGAACCGCAATGCCAGTATGCGGTTCCGCCTTGTTGTCTGGCCGACGACAGCGCCCGCCGGTGCCCGGCACGAGTCTTGTCATAGTAGAGGGCGAACCCGTGATGGAGCCTTCGATGCGACGTACCCTGATTGCTGGAGTGATTGCTCTGGCCGCCACTCGACCACTCTCAGCTCAGGAGTCCCTCGCTCTTGCGGCTCCTCCTCTGGCCGGGACCCGGATGACGGTCGCCCGAGTCGCTCCGCGCACTGCCTTACTGAAGGCGGCCTATCAGGTGCGCCTGGTCAGCGACTGGCCCCAGCTCTCCGACGGTGGGTTGGGCTGCGTGAATGGGGGGCAGGAAGTCCTGGAAGGCCGGCTGATCCAGAGTCCGGAAGGGGCCTACAGCGGACAGCTGACCCGGAAGGCGAGTATCCGGTTCTGCGGGGTGCATGGCAGCGCCGCCTCAGTCTGCACCCTGACCCTCACCAGCGAGGGGACGGTGTCCGCCCGGGCCGGCGTGCTGACCGACGGGGCTGACAAGGCCCGGGTGGAGCTGCGCTGGTTCGCGCCGACTGGCGCCGCCGAGGCCCTGGTCGAAGGGGATTGCTCCCCCCAGTTCAATGAATCAGTACGGCGGCTGTACCTCGGTGCTTCCCATTCCGTCGAGTTCGCCCTTCCGGCGGCGGGCGAGGGACCCCGCACCATGCGGCTGGATGACTATGGGTGGATCGTGGATGTGAGGTAGTCAGGAGTCAGGGGTCGAGGGTCATCGGTCGAGGGTCGAGGGTCGAGGGTCGAGGGTCATGGGTCGAGGGTCGAGGGTCATCGGTCGAGGGTCGAGGGTCGAGGGTCATGGGGCCGGAGTCGGCTCCCTGCCGGTGCCGGAACCACTTTGACTGAGAGTCGAGGTAACCATGTCTCGAGTTGGCCTCTGGGCCCGGCTGCAGGGTCCCACCGCGCGCAAGGATGAGCTCCGGCACCGGCGTGCTGGCGCTCGCCTGCCGCGGTCGCCCCGCATCTGGTGGCCAGAGCCTTCGAAGCGGCGGGTGAGGGTCAAGGGTTGAGGTCGAGGGTCGAGGAGGTCTATGCCTCGACCCTCGACCCTCGACCTCCACCCCGACCTTTGACCCTCGACCATTACGACCCGATATCAGAATCATTTGAGTACTTGCTCCTTCATTGACGCACCGACGGGAATGATCATCTTCTGATGACTCTCCCTTCGGAGCTGTGTTTTCATGCTGTCCGCCCGGGTTCTGGCCGCGATCGCCGTCGCCGTGGTTGCCGCCGAGCCGCCCACCGCACTGCAGGTTCTCTCGACTTCGCCTTCCCCATCCGGCGAGGCCTCGCTCACCTCCAGTATCCAGATCGTCTTCGACCGGCCGGTGGCCGGGTCGCTGGACCGGACGGTCGATGCGGCGTCGATCCTGTCGATCGAGCCGAAGGTCACGGGCAAGGCCGAGTGGCGGGACCCGGTCACCCTGCGATTCCTCCCCGTCGGCCCGCTCAAGCCCGGCCAGAGCTACACCGTCACCGTCGCCAACAACTTCGAGGCGATGGACGGCAGCCGGCTGGAACAGCCCTACAGCTACTCCTTCGCCGTTACCGGCCCCAAGCTGCTGACCGGCCTCCCGGTTTCCGAGAGCGCCCATTCGAGCTGGCTCACGCCCAAGGCGACCTTCGAGCTGGTGTTCAGTGCCGAAGTGGACCGCAATACGCTCCGTGGCCTGGCGTACCTGGATTTCAACCAGAACTGTTCGAATCCCGGGGTCATCAAGCTGAACGCGACCGGCCAGCGCGCAATCAATGAGAAAGACTCCTGGCAGTACCGGGAGGCCGGCGGGTGGGAACGGGATCGCTCGGCCGATTCCTATCGGCGGGTGATTACCCTCACTCCCGAAAGGCCGCTTCCACTCGGCTGTTCCGGCGAGCTGGTCGTACCCACCGTGATCGATCCGGAGGGAACCAAGCCATTTGCCCGCTGGAGCTTCGCCACTTACGGCAAGTTCGAGCTGGTCCGAGCCGACTGCGCCGGCGACTCCAACAACTGCCCCACCGGTGGGATCCGGCTCTTCTTCACCAACCCGGTGAAGGGCTCGGAGCTCGAGGCTCACCTGACGGTCCTTCCCAGAGTCGAATACACCATCTCCGACACCGGGGCCGAGCTGGCCAACTGGTACATCGAGACCACCCTGCAACCGCACACGGCCTATGCGGCGATCGTCGATACGGCGATACGGGACGTGTTCGGACAGAAGCTCATCGGTAACCCTGCTTCCGGCTTCCGAACTACCGGCTATGCCCCGCTGGTAGACCACGAGTACGGCCGGATGACGGTCGAGCGCAACGGATTCGGAACCCTGGCGGTCAAGCACGTGAACGTCGACACCCTGACGATCACGACCGCCCCGGTGCCCGACGCCCTGATTCCGGGAATGCTGCAGTACAGCCGCTGGGAACGGGACGACAGTGTGCTGGCGCGGGTACTCAAGGGAGCCGTCACCCGGAAGGTGGTGGTGACCGGGCCCCGGGACCGGGTTCAGATCTATGGGGCAAAGCTGCCGGTCTACAACGCCCAGCGTCCGGGCTCTCCGGTGCTCCAGATCGTCAAGGTCACCAGCCCGGAGCTCTCGCAGTCGTGGCAGGACAATCAACCGTACGCCCTGGTGCAGGTGACCGACCTCGCGGTTCACGCCAAGATCGGTCTGGCCGAGGGCGTGGTCTGGGTGACCGGCGTCAATGACGGAAAGCCGAAGGCGGGCGCCCAGGTCTCGCTGTATGACAACAAGGGGAAGATCCGCTCGACCGCCCGTACCGGGCCCGACGGCGTCGCCCGACTGACCGGCTTCAAGCCGGACAGCGCGGCGCAGGACTGGGGACTCGAGGGCTACGTGATGGTCCGGCTGGGGAACGACCGGGCGCTGACCAGCATCAGCAGCTACGACCCCGACCTGAGCCCATGGCGGTTCAACGTGCGCTCCGGCTACGGGAACGAGCGGCAGCCGGTGGCGGCCGGAGTCTTCACCGAGCGGGGGATCTACCGTCCCGGAGAGCCGGTCTATGCCAAGGCGATCTTCCGAGTCGGCGCTCTCGGGACGCTCACGCTCCCGGCCCGCACCGACAGTGTGCACTGGGTCTTCAACAACAGGGATGGCGGGATCCTCAAGGAGGTCGTTCAGGCGCCCTCCGCGTTCGGGACAACCGACCAGAAGCTGGACCTCCCGGGCGACGTACCGCTCGGCACCTACAGCATTTCGGTGGAGCAGCGGCGGGGCGGCAAGTGGGTGACGCTGGCCAGCACCTGGTACCGGGTTGCCGAGTACCGCCCACCCGAGTTCCTGGTCACTGCCAGCAGCGACAGCGCCCCCCGGTTCCCCGGTGACAGCGCGACCGCCCAGATCGAGGCGCGCTACCTCTTCGGGGCCCCAATGGCCCGTTCGGCCGTGACCTGGGTAGCCCGCCAGACCTCGATCGACTTCTGGGGTCTCGATATCCCCAACACGGACGGCTTCTGGTTCGGAGAGAACGGCTACTGGTGGGAAGAAGAGAACCGGTCCGAGACCCAGGTGATCGGCCAGGGGATCGATACCCTCGACGCCCAGGGAAGGAGCAGCATCCGGGTCGGTCTGGTCATGCCGCCGAAGGGCCGGCCGGCCCGGGCCACGATCGAGGCGTCGGTGACCGATGTGAACCGGCAGGCAGTGGGGGCCTCCACCTCCTTCCTGGTCCATCCCTCTTCCTTCTATATAGGCGCCCGCCCGCTGGGTCAGAACTACTTCTGGACCGCCGGCAAGCCGCAGTCGGTCGCCCTGATCGCGGTGAAGCCAACCGGCGAGCGGGTGGCCGGCGTCAAGGTCACGGGGACCATCGTGCGCCGGGAGTGGCACCGGGTGCACCGCACCCGTGGTGGGTACAGCGAGGTCTACGGGGAGTGGGTCTCCGACACCGTCGGTACCTGCAAGGTGTCGACGACCTCCGACCGGAACGGCGCCGAGTGCAGGTTCACGCCTCCGTCAGGCGGGAGCTACATCCTGGGCTTTGCCGCCACCGACGAAAAGGGCCGCCCCATTTCCACGACGGTGTACCGCTGGGCCATCGGGTCCGACTGGGTGCCCTGGAGCGACGAGACCCAGTTCAAGATGGATGTGATCCCCGACAAGACCGCCTACGCGGTCGGGGACACCGCCTCGGTGATGTTCGCTTCTCCCTTCACCGATGCCGAAGCCTGGATCACCGTCGAGCGGGAAGGGCTGATCGAGCAGCGCCGGATGAAGCTGACCTCCGGGTCCACCACGCTGAAGTTCCCGGTGGTCGAGTCGTGGGCGCCCAACGTGTTCGTGTCGATCCTGGTGGCCCGGGGGCGGAGTCAGAAGCCGGGACCGCTGGACGACCCTGGTCGTCCCACCATCCGGGTGGGTTACGCCGAGTTGCGGGTCACCCCGGAAGTGAAGCGGCTCACCGTCTCGGTCAAGCCGTCGCAGGCGGAGTACCGGCCCGGCGATACCGCCCGGGTAGAACTCAAGGTGAAGGACCGGAATGGGGTGGGACAACGGAGTGAAGTCACCCTGTGGGCGGTCGACGAGGGGGTACTGGCGCTTACCGGATACAAGACGCCGGATCCGATCGACCTGCTCTACGCCCGCCGGGGACTCGGCCTCAGGCTCTCCAGCAATCTCACCACGGTTGCGCCGCAGGTGCCGGAAGGCGAAAAGGGCCGATCGCCTGGCGGCGGGGGGGGCGGGAGCGATGCCGACGTCTTCCGCTCGCAGTTCAAGACCACCGCGTTCTTTCTCGGCAGCGTGGTGACCGACTCGAGCGGTGGGACAATCGCCCAGGCAAAGCTGCCGGACAATCTCACCACCTTCCGGGTCATGGCCGTCGCGGTGACGGCGGGTGACCGCTATGGGAATGGCGAGTCCCCGATGCTGGTCACCCGTCCCCTGCTGGCCCGGCCGGCGCTCCCGCGGTTCGTTCGGGAAGGTGACAGGTTCTCCGCCGGGGTGGTGATCAATCAGCGGGCCGGCGGCACGCCGACCGTCAAGGTAGAAGCCGCTGCCCAGGGCGCTCAGCTGACGGGCGACGCTGCCATGACCGCGAAGCTCGAGGCCGGACGCGGCAAAGAGGTGCGCTTCGACTTCAGGCAGCCCGGCATCGGGCCGCTCGGCGCCGACAGCGCCACCTTCCGATTCAAGGTGTCCGGCGCGGGCGATGCCGACGCGGTCCAGAAGCGGCTCGACGTAAAGACCGCTTACCGGCCCCGGGCCTGGACTCTCGCCGGAGTCCTGTCCGACACCGCGACTGCCCAGCTGGAGCTGCCTGACGGGATCGACCCCGACCGCTCGCGACTGCAACTCTCCCTGGGCAGTTCTCCGCTCAGCATCATCCAGGGGATCGCCTGGGAGATGCACGTCTACCCCTACTACTGCAGCGAGCAGACCTCGAGCGCGGCGCAGCCGATCATCGCTCTGTACCGGGCCCAGAGCGCCGTGAAAGGCCTGACCCTGCTGAAGGGCGACCCCCGGCGTGACATCGAGCTGGCGGTAGTCTGCTGAGCCGGCGGCAACGGCCGGACGGCGGCATCGGGTACTGGGGACCGAATGACTGGACCACCCCATGGCTCAGCGCCTATGCGGGTCTCACCCTGCTGGAGGCGCGGTCGGTCGGCGTCGCGGTGGATGATTCGGTGCTGGCGCGACTGGCCGGGTATCTCCGCAACGGTCTCAAGAACCCGGCGCCGGTCCGGGCTCCGGTGATCGGCTGGTATGACGAGGTTCGGGCGGGGCTGGCCGACCAGGTGGCGGCCGCCGATTTCCTGAGCCGCTATGGAAAGCCCGAACTCCCGGCCGAGAATGAGCTGCTCCGAAATGCCGCCCAGCTTTCCTGGGAGGATCGGGCCCGGCTGGCCGAGATCCTGGCCCGGCGCAAGGCGTTCAAGGCCGCCCGGGGTCTGCTCGAGCCGGCATGGAGCGCGGTGAAGGTGGAAGGCCGCCGGGCGATCGTGCCGGAAGAGGCGCTCTCCTGGCATCACTACTTCTACTCCCGGACCCGGCCGACCGCACGCCTCCTGATCGCGACACTTGCCGTTGACTCGGCTCACCCGTTGCTGGGACCGATGGTGGAGACACTGGTGCAGCAGGGCCAGGCCGTCGGGTATCTCGAGCCATGGAACACCCAGGACTATTCCGCGGTGGTGTCGGCCCTGGTCGCATTCGACAAGGTCGTGCGCGAGGGGGCGTCCCGCAGCTTCACGGTGCAGTCGGGGGGAAAGACCCTTTTCAGCCGGAGCGGCGGGGTCATGCCGTCGGCCCCGGCCGGACCGGGACGGATTCCCCGACCGGCCCCGGTGATTTCCGATTCCGCCCTGCCACTCACCGGCCTGATCAGCAGTCTCGGTGGCGGGAAGCAGGGGGTCAGGTTCAGTCTCCGTGCCACCGGGAACGGCCCGCCGATCTATTACTACCTGACGGTCACCGAGGTCCCGAAGCAACGACCGGTAAACCCGGAGGATCAGGGTATCAGGCTGGAGCGCTGGTACGAGAAGTACGATGCGCCCAATCCGATCGTCAGTGTGGCCGCCGGCCAGCTGGTGAGAGTCCGCCTCCGGATCACGGTGCCGACCAACCGCCAATTCGTGATCGTGGACGATGCGTTGCCCGCCGGTCTCGAAGCGGTGGACCTCAGCCTGCGCACAGCCAGCCTTGCACCCGGTCCCGGTGTCGATGAGAAGCCGGCGTACCTCTCGCCGGAGGAGGCGGAGGACGAAGGCGGCGAGGGACGGAGCGACAGCGAGATCGGGTGGTACTACGGCAGCTGGGACAGCGGCTGGTGGTCTCCCTTCGACCACAAGGAAATGGGCGATGCCCGGGTGCTCTACTCCGCCACCGTGCTGTGGAAGGGGACCTACACCATGAGCTACATCGCTCGCGCCACGACGCCGGGCGTGTTCATCCGGCCGCCGGCCCATGCGGAGGAGATGTACAACCCGGCGGTGTACGGGCGGAGCGACGGCGGGGTGTTCACGGTGACGGAGAAGTAGTCTCGCCGTGCCGAGAGGACTGGAACGGGGAAGCGCAGGCTATGACTAAGCGGGGAAAGTGGTTCCTGACGCTGATGATGGCAGTCGGAATCCCGGCAGTATCCGCCGGGGTTTGGATCGCGCGTCCCCTTCCCGCCGACCTGCTGGCGCCGAGTCACCAGCAGAGCCTGACGATCGAAGACCGGCACGGAGAGCTGCTGCGGAGTACCCGGGCGGGGGACGGCAGCCTCGCCACCTGGACTCCGCTCGAAAAGATCGATCCGGACCTCCCTCGAGCCTTCGTGGCGGTGGAAGACCGGCGGTTCTATCGGCATTACGGGGTCGACCCTCGAGCGGTGCTGCGGGCGGTGCGTGACAACCTGGTGCGTATGCGGGTGGTGTCCGGCGCCTCGACGATCACCATGCAGCTGGCCCGGCTGGTCCATCCGGTGGGTCGGGGGTGGCTCGACAAGGCGGTCCAGACCATGTGGGCCTTCCGGCTCGAGGCGCATCTGAGCAAGAACCAGATTCTCGAGCAGTACCTCAACCGGGTTCCCCTGGGGCAGGGCACTGTGGGGGTGACGGCCGCGACGCGGCTCTACTTCGGCGGCTCACCCGGGGAGGCGAGTCTCGGTCAGGCAGCCCTGCTGGCCGCGCTGGCGCGGGCGCCGTCGAGTCAGAACCCGCTGGTCGATCCTCACCGCGCGGTGGAGCGGCGGACGGAGGGACTCGAGGCGCTGGTCCGCGAAGGCTACCTCACGCGGGCGGAGGAACAGCGGGCGAAACAGGAGCCACTGTTGGGTGAGGGGCGGGGGCGCCCCTTCCTGGCGCCGCATTTCACCAGCCATCTGCTCCAGTGGGCCGAAGGGTCGGGCCGGCCGATCACCGGAAGCTGGCGCACCTCCATCGACCTCGGACTACAGGAGGAACTGGAAGACGAGGTGCGGCACACGGTGAGCCAGCTCAAGGACCAGGGCGCCCGGCACGGAGCGGTCGTGGTACTCGACAACCCGACCGGAGAGATCCTCGCCTGGGTCGGCTCACCCGATTTCTGGTCCGATACCTCGGGCCAGGTCGACATGGTGATCAGTCCCCGGCAGCCGGGCTCCTCGCTCAAACCGTTCCTCTATGCCATGGCTTTCGATCGAGGCGCCACGGCGGCCACGATCCTGTCTGATATCTCGACCACCTACCAGACCTCGAGCGGACCGTATCATCCCCGGAACTACGACCGGCGCTACCACGGACCGGTGCGCGCCCGGGAGGCCCTGGCCAGCTCGTTCAACATTCCGGCCGTCACCCTGGCCGATCGGATCGGTTACGCCACCCTGCTCTACGGTCTCCGTCAGGCGGGCTTCGCGTCGCTCACCCGGGCGCCGGAGCACTACGGGCTGGGGCTGGCGCTGGGGAACGGCGATGTCACACTGCTTGAACTGGCGAATGGCTATCGTGCTCTGGCGAATGGGGGTGAGTGGACTCCGGTGAGCTACTGGGCGGACCAGGCCGGCCGTCCGGCCGGTGACCTGGTTTCCCGACGGGTGGTCTCGAAGGGAGCCGCGGCGCTGGCGCTGGATATCCTGACCGATCCGGTGGCCCGAATCCCCGGGTTCGGGCTGACCTCGCCCTTCGACTGGCCCTTCCGGGCAGCAGCCAAGACCGGCACCAGCCGGCACTTCACCGACAACTGGGCGGTGGCGACCACCGGCAGGTTCACGGTCGGGGTGTGGGTCGGCAACTTCAGTGGTCAGCCGATGGATGGCGTCAGCGGCGTCTCCGGCGCCGGCCCGCTGCTCCACCGGGCAGTGCTGGTCACGGCCAGGAGGTTCGCCCCCGGAGATCTCCTCACCCCCGCCGAGGGTGGGCTGGTCGCGGCGACGATCTGCCGGGTGTCGGGGCAACTGGCGAACGAAGAGTGTCCCAGAATGACGGAGTACTTCGTGCCGGGGACGGTGCCGACCGCGACCTGCAGCTGGCATGACCATGGCGAAGTGAAGCTCCCGGGGGAGTATGCGGAGTGGAGCGCGGCGAATCGTTCCGCGTTCCCCGTTCCGCGTTCCCCGACCGAGAGGCCGGAACCTACTATGTCGCAGCCGGTCTCTCTGGAATCACCGTTGTTGCCAGGAATCAACGGGGAACGCGGAACGGGGAACGGAGAACGGTTTCGGATCATCTCCCCCGAGTCCGGCGACCGATACCGCATTCCGCCGGGCGTCGAGGCCAGTTATGCCACCATCGCGCTCAGGGCCACCGGGGCTCCCGGCGGCCGGCCGGTCCGCTGGTTTGTCGACGGTCGCCCGAGCACCGGGGAGCGCTGGAAGCTGACCTCAGGCACCCACAAGATCAGGGCCGAAGCCGGCCGGTTCAGGGATGAAGTGGAATTCGTGGTAGAATAGAGCGGTCAGGTGCAGCTATCCGTCTTGCAAGACCCAACCGTGCCTGCATGGCCGAATCCCATCGAAGCCGACTCACCCGTTGGGGGTTCAATTTCTTTCCGGCCTATCGCGGCACTGGTGGCCGGATAGACTATATCGCGGCCGACTGGCGCGAGGTCCGGATCCGGGTCCCGCTGTCCTGGCGGACCCGCAACTACGTGGGCACCATCTACGGCGGAAGCATGTTCGGGGCGGTCGACCCGATCTACATGGTGATGTTGATCCGCCTGCTCGGCCCGGAGTACATCGTGTGGGATCGCGCCGCCACCATCCGGTACCTCCGCCCGGGTCGGAGTACCCTGTACGCCACAATGACGGTCCCCGAGACGGTCACCGAGGAGATCAGGGTCGCGGTGGAGCAGGCCGGGAAGGTCAACCGTGATTTCGAGATCGCACTGAAAGACGCGGAGGGCCTGGTCCACGCGATATGCACCAAGACCATCTACATTCGCCGGAAGCGTGGGGAATAGAGAGTCATAGGAAGCGCAACCCTCTGGGAAATCAACGCGAAGACGCGGGACCGTTTTCGCGGTATCACGTGGCATACACCACGGAAGAGAGAAACATGACTTTGCGATGGCTTCTCCCGGCGCTGGCTCTCATGGCCGCCCCACTGCAGGCCCAGGAACCACCCCCACTCAAGAATCTGGCCGGACGCTTCGCCGCGATGACCGCCGTCTCGGGCTACGAGCAGCGGTTGGCCGACACACTCATCTCACTGCTGCCGGGTGCGAAGAAGGATCGCGCCGGAAACGTGGTGCTGGTGCTGGGGACGGGTGAACCGCGGTCGCTGATCGCCTGCGCGATCGACGAGCCGGGGTACGTGGTCGGGGGGATTCGCCCCGACGGATTTCTCACCCTGCGACGGGTCGGCCGGTCCCGCGGTGGCCTGACTGATCAACAACTGGAGGGCGCCCGGGTGACCATTTGGGGGAGCCGGGGAGCGATCCCCGGCGTCGTGGGTGTGAAGTCGATTCACCTCACCAATGGCCGGCCGCCCCAGCCCGACACCCCGTTCAGCGTGGACGAGGCGGTGGTCGATGTCGGCGCCGACGGCACAGCCCAGGTGGCCGCGCTGGGCATTAAGGTTCTGGCCCCGGTCGCGCTGTACAAGAAGCCACTCAACTACGCCGATTCGCTGCTGGCCGCGCCATCGGCTGGGAGACGGGCGGCCTGTGCCGCCCTGATCCGGGCAGCCCAGACGACGTCGCCGGCGCGGGGCTCTGTCGTCATCGCCTTCGTGGTCGAACAACTGTTCACCCGCCGGGGCCTCCTGACGGTGGGGCGGAACCTGGGTCCGTTCACCGATGCGCTTCTGCTCGAAGCCGGTGGGGGGAGTGACCGGCTCGGGAGCAAGGCATCGCCCGACCCGGTTACCATGACCAGTTTCGAGACCTGGCTCCTCCCGGTGCGCTATCTCGGCAGCCCGGTCGAAACCGTGTCGCTCCGGGAAGTGGCCACGCTGGAACGGGGACTCACCTTCCGGATCCGGGGTGGCGAATGAAATCCATCGTCGGAGCGGGCCTGCTTGCTATCAGCCTGACCGTATCGGCGCCGCTGATGGCGCAGGAATCCGCCCGCGTCGCCGCGGCCGAGCGACTGCTCAGGCAGCTGGTCGAGAGTTACGGGGTGTCGGGCGAGGAGGGGCATGTTCGCCAGTTCATCATCTCCCAGCTGCCGAAGTGGGCTACACCCGAAACCGATGCGGCGGGGAACCTCTGGGTCCGGGCTGGTCGCGGTGGTGCCCCGGTCGTCCTGATGGCGCACATGGACGAAATCGGCTTTCAGATCACCAGTATCCGCGATGACGGCAAGCTGGAGCTGTCGACCAAGGGGGGGATGTACAGCTCGATGTGGGAGGGCAGGCCGGCCCTGATTCACACCGACAATGGCAGTGTTCCGGCGGTCTTCCTTCCTCGAGACTCGGCCGGCTCCAACGTCCGGCGTGCGTCGGGGCCCCCCGTGGTCGATCCGGGTACCGGCACCAGGGCCGGCACCGAAGCGCTCGGGATCAAGGTCGGGAACACCATTACCAGCCCGAAGGAGTACACCCGCCTCGCCGGCTACAAGGCGACCGGCCGCTCGTTCGACGATCGGGTCGGATGCGCGGCCCTGCTGATCGCCTTACGTCGACTGGACCCCGCTCGCCTGCGGCACCAGGTGATTTTCGTCTTCAGTGTCCGGGAGGAGGTTGGACTCGAAGGGGCCAGGGCGGTGGCCGAAGCGCTCGGGATCACGCCGGCCCGGGTCCACGCCATCGATACCTTCGTCTCGGCCGACTCGCCGCTCGAGCTTACCAACTATGGGGTGGCCCTGCTCGGCAAGGGGCCGGTGGTGCGGGCGCTGGACAACAGCTCGGTCACGCCGCCGGCGCTGGTCGACAGTGTGGTGGTCCTCTCGAGAGTGGCGGGACAACCGATCCAGACCGGCGCCACCAGCGGTGGCAATGACGAGATCCGTCTTCGCCCCGTGGGGTGTTCCCGATGTGCCGATCGGCTGGCCGCTTCGCTATGCCCACTCACCGGTCGAAGTGATCGACCTGCGGGATGTGGTTGGTCTGTCGGAGGTGGTACGGCTTATCGCCGAACGGTGGTCAGCACGTCAGCCGTCCGAAGGACGGCTGACGTGTCATCCCGAGCGAAGTGAGGGATCTCCAGCCGTCCGAAGGACGGCTGACGTGTCATCCCGAGCGAAGTGAGGGATCTCCAGCCGTCCGAAGGACGGCTGACGTGTCATCCCGAGCGAAGTGAGGGATCTCCAGCCGTCCGAAGGACGGCCGACGTGTCATCCCCAGCCAACCGAGGGCTCCGCTGCTCGTTCGCAGAGATCCCTCGGTTGCACCGCTCCCCTCGGGATGACGGTTGGCCTCGGCCAAGCGTCACTTCACCTCAAACTCCGTCACGCCGGCTGAAGCTCCGTTCAAGGAGATCTCGACCTGGTACTTCCCCTTGGGCCAGGCGGTTGCCTTGGCAACGTGAAACTCGGTGGCCTGCGCGCCGGTGGGAGATATCGACATCGAGCTCTCGTTCACCGGGACCGTCCCGCCGGAGCCTTTCACGAAGCTCCACTTTGCCTGCAGGGTCCCGCTGCCGCCGCCCGAGGTATTCACCACGGCGTAGATCGTGTCCCTGACGCCGAACGAGGTGGTGGCATTGGCGACTTTGTTGTCGGCGGTGATCGCCTTGCCCATTTCCACGCTGGCCACAGCGAGCGGCAGCGGCGGAGCAGGGATCGGAGCCGGAGCCGCGGCGGAGGTGGACTGGTCGGTCTGGGTTGCGGCTTCCTTCTTCTTGCAGGCGCCGAGGGTGAGCAGCAGTGACGCGGTCAGGCCGGTGACGGCGGCGGCGCGCAGGGTGCGGAATTTGAACATGGAAAGCTCCTTGGGCTCAGGCGTCGGGGATCTTGATGACCTGGCCCGGAAAGATCAGGTCGGGATTCTTGATGGTGTCCTTGTTGGCCTCGTAGATCTTCTTCCACAGCTTGACGTCGCCGTAATACTGGCGGGCGATCTTGGAGAGGCTTTCGCCTTTGGCGACGGTATGGGTACGGCCCTTCCTGGCATCGGCGGCGGAGCTGGCGCCTCCGCTGACGTCCGAAAAATCGGGATCATCTGGACACATGGCAGGGTCCTTGAAGACTGGGTGAACGGTGAACGGGGAACGGGGAACGGGGGATGGCATGGTGAACGGTCCCTGAAACCGGTGACCGTTCACCCGTCACCGTTTGCCGCTCACCTGAAGGGCAGGCTCAAGATGGCGAGGAAGCGCGAAACGGGAAGGTGACAGGGCGCACTTGCAATTCGTTTTTGCATAGTGCATACTTATCCAAATGAAGACTCTCGTCCTCGCCTTCTCCGGCGGTCTGGATACCTCCTTCTGTGTGCCCTACCTGGCCGACCAGGGATGGGCGGTGCATACGGTCTACGTCGATACCGGCGGTGCCACGCCGGCCGAGCTGGCCGCCATCGCGGAGCAGTCCCGGGCCGTCGGGGCGCTGCAGCATCACACGCTCGACGCCCGGCAGGCGGTCTTCGATCGCTTTGTCCGCTACCTGATTCAGGGAAACGTCCTCCGGGGCGAGGTCTACCCGCTCTCGGTGGCGGCGGAGCGGACCCAGCAGGCCATCTCGGTGATCGAGGCGGCTCGCCGGATCGGCGCCACCGCCATCGCCCACGGGTCCACCGGCGCCGGGAACGACCAGGTACGGTTCGACATCGCCTTCCGGGTGCTGGCGCCGGAACTCGAGATCCTCACCCCGATCCGGGAGCTGGGTCTCCGGCGGGAACAGGCCATCGCGTTCCTCGAGTCCCGCCAGCTTCCGGTGCCGCCCAAGGCCGGGGCCTACTCCATCAACCGCGGGCTCTGGGGTACCACCTGGGGGGAGGCTGGACCCACGACACCTGGGCCGGCCCTCCGGCCGAGCTGCTCGATCCCCCGGCCAGCGCGCCTGCCGCTGCCGAGATCGTGCTGGGCTGGGAACAGGGCATTCCGGTTTCGCTCGATGGTCGGCAGTTGTCGGGGCCCGAGCTGATCCGCCAGATCGGCGATTTGGGCGAGCTTCGGCTTCGGCCGCGGCATTCACGTGGGCGAGACCGCGCTCGGCATCAAGGGCCGGATCGGGTTCGAGGCCGGCGCCGCGCTGCTCTTGATTGCGGCCCACCGCGAACTGGAGAAGCTGGTCCTCACCAAGTGGCAAGCCTTCTGGAAGGACCAGCTGTCCCGGTTCTACGGCGACCGGCTGCATGAGGGCCACTACTTCGATCCGGCACTGCGGGACATCGAGGCGCTGATCACCTCGAGCCAGCAGCGGGTCACCGGCGAAATCCGGGTCCATCTCGCGCCCGGGCGGTTCCAGGTGGTCGGCACCCGGAGTCTCTGGTCGATGATGGACCAGCGTGTGGCGACCTACGGTGAGGAGAACCGGCTCTGGACCGGCGAAGAAGCCAGGGCATTCTCCCGGGTCAGCGCGATCCCGGAGTTGCTGGCCAGCAGGGCCGGGCTGACGGCAGACGGCTGACGGCACACGATACACTCGAAGGAGCACCCCATGGTCAAGACCACCCGTATCCGCCTCGACCGCATTTCCTCCAGCACGCGGAACGCGCAGTTGAGCACCGAGGTGATCATCGGAGACGAGATCGTCGCCGCGGAAGGCTATGTGCTGGCCGTGCGGATACTCCACGACAAGCCGAGCTACAACACGGTGGAGGACCGGACCGGCCGAATGGTTTCCCTCCGGGCGGGTGACGTTCTCGCCGGCACCCTGGGTCATCGCCGGGCGCTTCGGGGCTACGCCGGGGTGGTGCCCAGCCACATCGCGGTGGGTGATACCATCGAGGTGCTCAACCTGGGCGGGATTCTCGGCAAGTGCACCTCGAGCAACCCGGAAAACGGTGCGCCTTTCAAGGCCGAGGTGCTCGGCGCGATTCTGAGTTTCCCGAGCTGGGCGATCGGATTGGCCGGCCGGCGCATATCAAGGATCACGCGGTGCCGACGGCGGACCGGCTGGAGTCCCAGGTGCCGGTGGTCTATGTGGCGGGCACCTGCATGAACGCCGGCAAGACGGTCGCGGCGACCGAGCTGGTCCGGGGCCTTTCGCGTTCCGGGCTCAAGGTGGCCGCCACCAAGCTCACCGGTGTCTCGCTCATGCGTGACTCGCTCTCGATGCTCGATGCCGGCGCCATTACCGCCCTGACCTTCAATGACATCGGTATCGCCACCACCCGGGCCGGGCTCTCTGTGAGCTCCGCCAAGGGTATCATCAACCGGCTGGCGGTCTCCAAGCCGGACGTGATCCTGGCCGAGCTGGGCGATGGCATTCTGGGCGAGTACGGGGTGCAGGACATTCTTCGCGACAAGGAGCTGACGGAGGTGGGCGCCGCCTAGGTCATGGCCGCTCCTGACCCGGTCGGCTGCTGGGGCTCGGTGACGCTGATGCGGGACCTCTTCAACCTGCCGGTTACCGTCATCACCGGTCCCGCCACCGACAACGAGGTGGGCCGTGACTACGTGAAGGCCGAGCTGCAGATTCCTGCCCACAACGCGCTGCGGGATGCCGAGGGCCTGGTGGGGGTGGTACGGGATGCGCTGGAGGCCCGGGCCCAGGCGACGAACGACAGTCACCAGACGTCCGAAAGCAGTCTGCAGTCTGCCGTCGTCAGTCGTCAGATGGTTCATAACTGACGGACTCGCGACCGACGACTCCCCATCCCGGCTGAAGCAATCATGGCTTTTCGTGTCGCCGTCATCGGCGCCGCCGGCTATGTCGGTGGCGAGCTGCTCCGGCTCCTGATGCAGCACCCCGAGGTGGCCGGGATCGTGGCCACCAGCCGGAGCAAGGCCGGGGTGCCGGTGGGGAGGTGCACCCCGGTCTGGCACCGCTCACCGACGTTCGCTTCTCCGGTGCTTCGCCGGAGAGGCGGCCCGGAGGCGGATGTCGTCTTCCTGGCGCTGGAGCATGGCGAATCCTCCAGGGTCGCCGAGAGCTGTTTGCCGCCGAGCCGAAACTGGTCATCGATCTCGCCGCCGACTTCCGGGTCAGCGACCTCGAGTTGTACTCCCGCTTCTATGGCCCGCACCCGGTGCCGGGTCTGGTGCCGCGCTTCACCTACGCGCTGGCCGATGTGCTCGGTACTCAGCTCCAGGGGAAGGCTCGCTGGCCGCGCCGGGCTGCTTCGCCACGGCGGCGCAACTGGCCCTGTATCCGCTGGCGGGTCTCGGTATCGAGGTGGTCCCTTCGCTGTTCGGGATCACCGGGTCGAGTGGCGCAGGGGTCCATCCCAGGCCCACGACCCATCATCCGGCCCGGGCCCACAACGTCTTCGCCTACTCGGTGCTCAAGCACCGGCATGAGGCGGAAATCCTGCAGCGCTGGCGGGAGTGGACCGGTGAGCCCGCCGCCCGGGCCCGGTTGATGACCCACTCCGGTCCCTTCGTGCGGGGGATCTACCTGACGCTTCACGCCCAGTTGCCCAAGGCCGTCGACCTGAAGTCCCTGTTCCAGCAGGCCTACGACGACCGGCCGTTTGTCCGCCTCCTCGATCAACCGCCGGAGCTGACCCATGCGGTGGGCACCAACTACGCCCTGATTCACGCCGCGCAGAGCACCGACGGCCGCGAGGTCCAGGTGATGGTCGCGGTGGACAACCTGATCAAGGGCGCCGGGGGTCAGGCCATCCAGGCGATGAATCTGGCGCTCGGGCTTCCGGAGGAGATGGGGCTCAGGGCAGGAGCGATGTTTCCATGCTGACATGGCAGGCGGAGCGGGCAAGGCGGGCGGGGCGGGCAACCAGTCGGCGCTCCTCGGCACTTACTCCATCTTTCCGGTCAGACCGGTATCCGGCAAGGGGATCCTGGCTGGTTGATGAACAGGGAGAACGGTGGCTCGATGCCTACGGCGGGCACGCAGTCTCCGCCACCGGCCACAGTCACCCGGTCGTGGTGGGGGCCATCGCCGAGCAGGCGGAGAAGCTGCTGTTTTACTCGACCGCGGTGGCCCACGAGAATCGTGAGCGCCTGGCCGACGAGCTGGCGAGCCGGGCGCCGGCCCCGCTCTCGCGGGTGTTTTTCTGCAACTCCGGGGCGGAGGCCAACGAGAATGCGCTGAACCTGGCCCGCAAAGTCACCGGCCGGCGAAACGTGGTCTCGCTGGAAGGCGGCTGGCATGGCAGGACCGCCGCCTGCCTCGCGGTGACCCACGGAATCAAATACGAGGAGGGGGCGCTGCCGGGCCGGGGTCCCGCTTTCCCGGAAGGTCCCGTTCAATCAGGTGGAGGGGCTGGAGCAGGCGATTGATTCGACTGTCGCCGCGGTGATTCTCGAGCCGGTGCAGGGCATGTCGGGGGCCCGCGCGGTCGACCCCCACCTTCCTGCGGAGGATCCGCGAGCTGTGCACGGCCCGGGGCGCGATGCTCATCTATGATGAGGTCCAGTGCGGCGTGGGACGCTGTGGCGCCTTCACCGCGGCGGAGTCGTTCGGGGTCATCCCGGACCTGCTGACCCTGGCCAAGGGTCTGGCCTCCGGTCTCCCGATCGGCGCCACCCTGATCTCCGAGGCGATCGGCGCCCGGGTGAAGACCGGGGATCTCGGCAGTACCTTCGGCGGCGGGCCGGTGCCTTGTGCCGCTGCGCTGGCGACCCTCGAAGTACTGGATCGGGAGAAGCTGATCGCCAATGCGATCGAGGTGGGCGGCCACCTCAGCGCTGTCGCGGGCAGCCTCCCCGGGGTCATCGGAATAGAGGGCCGGGGCCTTCTTATTGGCGTGCGACTCAGCCGGCCGGCCGCCGACGTCCAGAAGGCCCTGATGACCAGGAAGATCCTGGTCGGCACCGCGACCGACCCATCCATCCTTCGCCTCATCCCGCCGCTGACGTTCAGCCGGCCGGAGGCGGAGATCCTGCTCTCCGCACTCCGGGAGGTGCTGGCATGACCAAGCGCGATTTCATCACCGCCGAGGAATGGGGGCCCGACGCCATCGACCCGGCTCCTCGAGCTGGCGGCGCGGATCAAGCGGGGCGAAGTGCAAGGCGGCCTCGAAGGGAAAGTGATGGCCATGGTCTTCATGGACCCGAGTCTCCGGACCCGGACCAGCTTCGAGACGGCCATGTACCTCCACGGTGGGCACGCGGTCGCGCTCGAGCCCGGGAAAAGCAGCTGGACCCTGGAGACTGAGCCGGGTGCGGTGATGGACGGGACCACGGTGGAGCACGTGAAGGATGCGGCCCGGGTGCTGGGCCGTTATGCCGATGTCGTCGGGGTGCGATCGTTTCCCCGGGGCACCGATTGGGGCAGCGTCCGGGAAGACCGGGTGGTGCGTGATTTCGCCGGCTTCTGCGAGAAGCCGGTGATCAATATGGAATCGTCCCGGCGGCATCCCTGCCAGCAACTGGCCGACGCGATGACGCTCAAGGAGAAGCTGGGCGACCCCCGTGGCAAACGGTTCGTGCTGCAGTGGGCCTGGCATCCCAAGGCGCTCCCGACGGCGGTCCCTGCCAGCGCCGCACTCGCCGCGGCCCACCTCGGCATGGAAATCGCCATCGCCCGGCCCGAAGGGTACGAGCTGGATCCGGAGGACACCGCGCTGATCCGGAAGATCGCCCAGGAACGGGGCGGCGAGTTCGTCCACATCATGAATGACCCGGACGAAGCGGTGGTCGGCGCCGACGCCGTCTATGTGAAATCGTGGGGCTCGGTGAAGCACTTCGGCCAGCCGGCCGAGGAAGCGGCGCTTCGAGCCGGGCTCCGCGACTGGCGGTTGACCGCCCGCCGGCTTCGGTCCACCCGGGGCGGAAAGGCGGTGGTGATGCACTGCCTGCCGGTCCGTCGCAACGTGGAGATCGACGACGACGTGCTCGATGGCCCCAGCTCCGCCGTGATCGACGAAGCAGAAAACCGGCTGCATGTGCAACGGGCGCTTCTCCTTTCGATGCTGGGGAGGGTTTCGTAGCAAGCTATGAGCTATGAGCTATGGGCTATGAGTCCAAGCCCATAGCCCATAGCCATAGCTCATAGCTCATAGCTCATAGCCATTCCGGAGCCATACGTGACGATCGACTCAAGCAGGTCTTGCAGCAGCCATCAGCAGTCTTTGTCATGTCCACCGCGGCGGATTCATCCTGTGGCGAATTGAGCGAAGCGAAGCATCTTTGATCATTCGGTTTCGGGATAACACGGAAGAAATGATTTGAGATTCTTCGCTGCGCTCAGAATGACAAGCAGTTGCACCCGTGTTTCCTGCATCACTGCGGCCTTTCAATCGTGTAGCGCGTGGTCGCAGCCTTCGCCCGCTCGTCAACCTGGCTCCGGAAAATCGGCGGCGGATTTGTCGAAATCAGCTCATATCCTTTCAGGACGAATTCCGGATAGATGCTGTTGCTGGCCGGCTCGTAAACTCTGTCGCCGCTGAAGTAGCCATGAAGCTTGTATTCGTAATTGTTATCGAACCCGAACGTCAATTGCTCACGGTCGGGCGCCAGCTTGTCCTTTTCATTAAACATCACTAGCTGCGCGGTGCTCCACGGCTGACCAGGCCGACGCACATAGCCCCAGAATTTGAAAAATGGATTGTAATAACGCCGGCCGATGAAGTAATCGCCGGGCGGCTCGGCTGCGATCTGCTGGGCTGCCGCCACTCTTGCCCGTTGAATCCCCTCGGGGACCGTTTGGCAGCCGGCGAGAAAAAGCAGACTCAGCAAAATTGTAGGGCAAGCGCTCCGCTTGATCAGGGTCGGCAAGCGGAGCGCTTGCCCTGCAACGATTGCGAATTTCATTAGAAGATCGACATCCTGTTACCCAACTTGAGAGCCAACGCAAACCACGACACTAAATCTCGACGAACTTGAGGCATTGCGCCGGTTTCCAGTCTGCTCCTAAATTATCCAGCCATGCGTGCGCTGGGTAGAGCAGTCATCTCGTTTTTTCAATACTTAGGCGAACTCGTCGTGCTCGCTGTCGAAACGACGCTGTCGATCTTCTCCCGAAAACTGCGCTGGAAATTATTCCTGCACCAGGTCGTCGAAATCGGATTGCTTTCGCAGCTTCTGGTCGTGATCACGGGCGGGTTTACCGGCGCGGTCTTTGCGGCGCAGGCGTTTTTCCAATTCAACAAGCTCGGTATGGGCTCAGCCGTTGGCGCGCTTGTTTCGGTGTCGCTTTGCCGCGAGCTCGCACCGGTTCTGACCGCGTTAATGATAAGCGGCCGCGTCGGCGCGGCGATGTCGGCCGAGATTGGGACGATGAAAGTCACGGAGCAGATCGACGCACTTCGGGCGTTGGCTGTTCATCCGATTGATTATTTAGTCGTCCCGCGCACGCTGGCGATGATGCTATCGATGCCGCTGCTCGTGGCGGAATGCATCGCCTTCGGTATCGCTGCCAGTTATTTTGTATCGGTCGGACTGCTCGGCATCAACGGTCCCTACTATGTTGCCAACATGGTGCGTTGGACACATTCGCGCGATATCACAATGGGGCTGATCAAGGCGTTCTGTTTTGCGATCTTGATCGTTTTCATCAGTTGCCACAAAGGGCTCACCGCGCGCGAAGGCGCAGTCGGCGTGGGCCGGGCAACGACCGAAGCCGTGGTCAATGCATCACTGGCCGTTCTGGTCTCGAATTTTTTCCTGACGATGGGTTTGAACATCATTTTTCCCGCCGGTTACCAATGATCATCGTTAAATCGTTACATGGTTACATGGTTGAAACGGGTGAGTGATGGAGTAATGGGATCTGATAATTCAAAGCCATGATCAAAGTGCAGTCGCTGGCCAAAGCGATCGGCAGTCAGGAAATTCTGCGCGGCGTTGATCTTCAGGTAAACAAAGGCGAGACGCTGGTCATCATCGGGCGAAGCGGTGGAGGCAAAAGCGTGCTGCTCAAACATCTGATCGGGTTGATGAAACCGGACGCAGGCGAAATTTGGATCGACAATCAGAACATTGTTGGAATGAGCGAGCGCGGTCTGGAAGCAGTCCGCCAGAAAGTGGGAATCCTGTTTCAGGGTGGCGCATTATTCGATTCGATGACGGTGGAAGAAAACATCGCGTTTCCTTTGCGCGAAGCCGGGATGCGCGATGCCCAGACATTGCGCGCGAAAGTGAATGAGATGCTCGAAGTGATCGAGATGGAAGGCGAGCACGAGAAAATGCCGGTGAACCTGAGCGGCGGAATGAAAAAGCGCGTCGGCCTGGCACGTGCGATCATTCGCCGGCCGTTATGCGTGCTCTACGACGAGCCGACCTCAGGACTCGATCCGGTCGTGGCCGATAGCATCAATCACCTGATCCGGCGGTTACAGCAGCGCTTTGGGGTAACCAGCATCGTGGTCAGTCACGATATGAAGAGCGCATTTCATGTCGCCGACCGCATCGCCTATCTGCACGAAGGCCGGATTTATTTCCACGGAACAACGTCGGACCTGCAGCAATCGAGCGATCCGATCATCCAGGATTTTCTTCTCGGCCGCTCCGAGCGAAATGGAGCCGCCGCTATTGTCGATGGTAAGCTCTGACCCTCTCCCTAGGTCCTCTGACCCTCTCCCTAGGTCGCTTTCAGCCGGCGCTTGCGCCAGACGAGGAGTCCGATTCCTCCCAAAGCGAGCAGCCCGAGCGAACCCGGCTCGGGTATCTGGCCCGCTACGATTGAATCGCCGACATCGCCGAATGCATAATCGATCAGAGTGAAACTGTTAGCGGCGCCCGCTCCGTTCATCTGGACGTGGGCCCAACCAAACTGCATACCGCTGCCGCTATTAAACCGAAAACCAATGTAGCCCGGACCCGCCGTGCGAAATTGGCCGTATACACTACCGCCTGCGAGGGTCCCGGTGCCATACACGGTTCCATTGGCGACAAAATTCGTCGCCATCGAAAATGCCTGCCCAACAAGCAACCTTGACTCAAGCGCAAACGCGCCTGCCGAACTGGTGTAGCCCACAAATTTCCCCGAAACGATGCCACCCATGCCAAAGCCGGCGAACCCATCGGTTCCGGCAGAATTCAACACGGCCTGGCCGATCCTGAAGAAATCACCGGGTTGATCCAAGGTAAACGTTTGAAAGCTGGAAGCGTTGGGAGGCGCGTTGAAGGTTCGGTTGATGACTCCGGAGTAGTGGATGGTCGCTTCCGCCGACTCGGCGCCACCAATCATCGTGGCCGCGCCCGCCGTGGCGTAGGCCAGCCAGCGCGCATGGTTGATCGTGGCCGCTCTCCGTGACTTCGCATGCCTGGGAGGTTTCATAAGAGTTGCAGAATGAGAACCCGGCGCCCGTCCGTCAAGCGCAATTTCAGGATCTTATTTTCCAAGGGTAGTGTTGATCAATTGTCAGTTGGGAGGTCGAGGGGATGAAGGCCAACCGGGGTTTAGTTTGGTCTTGGTTAAAGCGGTTTTGGTCCACCAGTGGGTCCAATCGACGGGATGGCTTTGGAGCCAGAGTTGAGGTTTCTTCGATTTTGCCGTCAGAGTACTGGCTTTTTTGCCCGGCGAAATCTTACACGCTGGCAGTAACCGCCAGGCCGCCGCCCGCCTCCAAGCCTTTATGGGTAACGACCCGCGCTTGCGCCAGAGCGGACAATGGCTAGGCCGGATCAAAATGAGTAAACGTGGAGTAGAAATGCTGCGCACTGCCTTCCTCCAATGCGCCTTCAGCGCCGCGCGGCACGATCCTGAGCTACGAAGCGTTCACCCAAAATTATTGACCGATTACCTCAGATGTCTGGTTAGGCTTTTCGTGATCCATGCTTTCAACCGCCGCGATTGCCGCTTGGACGGCGACTGGATCAAGTGTGAGCGAGATGTGGTCGATCCCGGGAAGCACCGTCACGGAAACATCCTTACCCGCTGTCTTGAAAACGGCAGCAAACTTATCGGCGTAAGACACTTCATCATTCTGACCGACGAGCACCCGAAGGGTTTTCCTAATCGCTCGAATGTTTGCCTGGTAATCGCGCTCAGGCCTGAAGTTCTGCGCGAGCGCGAAGGAATATTGCGGGGTGAGCAAGCCTTTGTCCCGCTCGTCGACCGCGAATCTGACCACGGGCAGGTCGTCAAATGCGTGTACGCCAAACCCGTTGAGCGCGGCGATCGCGATGATGCGGGGAACCCCCACGGTAGCCCAGCCGCCGTTACCCGGACGCAACGTCGCTGCGTCCTGACTGATCCAAGGAGAAAGAAGAAGATAGTTGGCGAATAGTTCCTGACGTGGACTGCCCGCGAAGCGAAGCACAAATCCGCCGCCGGAAGAGAACCCGACGAGCGTGGAAGGTTGAGCCAATTTCGTCGAATGGACAAAGTCTTCCATGTCGTCCTCCAACTGCCCGACATAGGCGATGTGGCCTTTGACGCCGGATCGGCCGTGTCCGCGGATGTCCAGCGCGTAAGCTGCATAGCCAGCGGCGGCAAATCCCTTGGCCATCAGGTGCATGCTGCTGCTGCTGGCAGAGGAGCCGTGCACGAGCACCACGCTGCCTTTGACGGCGTCACCGGCAGTCGGGTAGGCCCGAAAGGCGAGTTTGGCGCCGTCGCGAGCCGTAAAGTAACTGAGTTCCGGTAAATCGGAGAAATCCACCTTCTTGAAAGGGTCACTAATGCTCGACATTGGCCTCGGCGGCTCGCCTGGTCCGCCAATTGCGATCGCGAGTCCGAGGGCCGCCACAAGAACTGCGATAACAATAGGGATGGTGATGAGAAAACGCTTCATGCGATAAGCCTAACTATGATTAGACCCCATTCTTTGTACGGGGCCAGACATTTCTCTGTGCATGGGGAATATTCGCTTATCTCTGGTGTGTCGGGATTTGTCGCAGCAATCGAACGATCCGATCATCCAGGATTTTCTTCTTGGACCGCGAGGGCCTCCGCACACAACGGACAAGCTATCCGCTCCCGCGCCGAAACGTTTCGGGAGCGCGCAATGAAATTGTCCCGCATGCTGCGTTCCAATTCCGCCCACTTTGCAATGAGTCGAAAGACTTGGCCGCACGCAAGGCCGCGCTCAACCCGGCGGAGTGATTCGTTCTGTTCGCAATCAGCGGGCTTCTTCTCTCGCGCCGCTCACTTTAACACCCGAATTCCACCGACGCGGATCAGCGGCACATAACGCACGTTGATGTCTTTCAACACGATGGTCTGATGGCCATCATTCGTAAATGGCTCGATGAGATAGGGATCGAGGAACCGGTAGCCTGGCCGCAGTCCGGCGGGGCGTTCCCAGGGGCCTTCGCGCAACCAGTAGTTAAAATGGTTAAAGAAGTCCGTGAAGAAGTGGAACGCGACGCGGTACTCGTCATCGGTCGACGCGTCATACGCGAACGGCGTCGGCATCTTCTCGAACTTGCTAGTGTCGAATCCTCCCTCCGGGCCGAAGGCGCCGTTGAGGTTCTTCCGATAATGCTCTAGCTCGAACGCGTCGGCGAGGTTCGGCGTTAACGGACGGCCGAGCGACCTGGGCCAGCGGATCATGCCGAAAGCGACTCCAGCGAGGAGCCGCTGCCGGTCAATAGCATCGCCGATCCACTTTGCGATTACTTTCTCCGTGATCGGGCCTCTTTTCGAAACTTCGTCGCGAAAGCTGCCGAGCTCGCGCGCCCGCGTTGCCGGATCGAGCTCGCGGAAACTCCCCACGCCGCGCACGCGGTCAATGTCGCTGATCGTCGGGTTTTTCGGCATGCTCGCGTCAGGATTTCAGCAAAAGCGTCCGCTGAACGGTGATCGGCGGGAGCAAGGTAAGGCTCCCTTTTCCAGTAAAAACGAACCCGCGCGGACTGAGGCTCCAGCTCCACGGCAGATGCCGCGAGCCGCTGTCTTTCCAGCGGACGCCGGAGAAGCGGATCTCGATCCAATTGGGATTCGGGCGCTCGGGCAACATGTAATGCACTCGGTAAAAGTCCGGCTCCTCCGTTGCGTCCCAGAGCGTGGGCGGATCGCCCTTGGCCCAGCCTTCGGTCTCGATGATTCCGCCGTCGGGACTGAAGTGCCATTCGTCAAACCACCAGCGATGCTGCGCGACGAAGCCCTCGGCGAGCGTGGGGGTGGCCGGACGGCCGAGATCCTTCGGCCATCGGATCACGCCGAGCACCGTGAGGCCAAACAAGTCCTGGCGCACCTGCGACTCGTTCATCCATCGCGTGATGACGGGCTTCGAAGGCCGGCGTTTGAGCAACTCAGAGAAGCTCGCCGTTTCGCGCGCCCAGTCCGCGGCTGAGATGTCCAACCGGACCGGCCTAATCTTCGCGCGCTCGCTCACGAAAGACACTCTACTCGCGCCAGGGGAAAACGGGCAACTGTAAAACGCGTGTGGGTTGTTAAATGAACGCAGCAGGCGTCCGGAATCTACGGATCACAGAACCAACCTTTGGCTTTGTGCCGTCGGCAGTAATGAGGTTGCGCTCCGCCGGGCGATGCTCAGTGGCGGAATATATTGCGTCACGGGAACTTTGCAGCCAGCAACAGAACGCCCATATGTTGAAGTTGAAAATGTTCGCCGGTATTAATTCTTCGGTCTAACGAGAACAAGATGAGCGACGACGAACCCGCCGCGGCGGGTAAACTGTAGCGCGCGTCGCGCGAAGTGGAACTGTGGAAATCATCTCAAAAGTGGAAGCGTACAGCCCCGAATGCTTTCGGGGTTCGCTCCATCACATGGTTAGATCTATTCATTGGGAAATACGAACTTCCAATGGCCAAAAGAATCTTTAAAAACCCATGCAACGATCTTGAAGTAGCCATTCACATTCGTGAAGTAGAGCTCGACAGGAAATATTTTCGTACCTTTAGGGGCGTCAGCTTTCAGTTCTACCGAGCCGCCCTGACTGATGAAACTCCGACCGTATTCAATGTGGTGAATGGGATGATGATTTGGAGAATGCTGGTCGGCAAGCTGCCGAACCTCAGCTTCCGATGGACGGGACAACCGATCGCAGCCGGTAATCAGCGCGACAGCGATGACTAGCGGAACTAGAGAACGCATTCGCATAGATCTAACGAGAATAAAGTGAGCGACGGCCACCGGGAGCGCTCATGGCCGGCAGAAAAACCGAACGAGCCGCGCAAAACGTGAACGCGCAGCGGGTGGCCGTTCGCTCGACTGCATGGTTAGACGATTCCGGTTGTACAGCTAGAACGTCCATACAACTCCGATCTGTTCACGCACGTAATTACCGACATCCGCATCAAGTCCCTGGTGGGCGTCGCAGACAGGTTTGAGGTCATCGTAGCGGATCGCGCCGAGGAGGTATTTGTGAATGCTCTCTACTCGGGAGACGTTGAATGAACGCATGCGCTGAACCAGAGACGCGTCAAAACCAAGCTTCTCGCAATCGGTAACCAAGACTCCAAAAGTGCGTTTGTCCGTGGCGTCGAAGATCTTTCCCTTATGGTTACGGGCAACCCAAAAACTACGAAGCCAAAAATCGATGTGCTGCAAGCGTAGCGAAATGACCTCGATAAAGCAGCCAGCATTGTATGCGTGCTTAGATCGCGACGCTCCTTCCTTGTAGTTGAGGAAGGCCTGGTCGAGGTCAACGACCCCAAGTGTCAGTAAGTTCGGGGGTGTCTTAAATGTCCCGAAGGGACGAAGACGCACCAACTCCTGCATTTCAGCATCCGTCAGAGTCTCAAGCTGACTCAATTCGGCTAAGCGCTTTTCTGTGTCGTCCATTGAAGGGGCGCGAGGAAGCGTCTAACGAGAACAAGATGAGCTGCTGCGAGCGAGGGCGCTCTCTGCGGCGGCTGAAAGGGTTGAGGTCATGGAAAGCAAGGTCGTACGCCGGCTCGCAGTCAGCTCCATCGCGTGGTTAGGCCCTTCCGCGCAGTTCCTCGACTTTTTCTCGGACCGCAAGGCAAAACCCGCGTTCCCTGGGCTCGCCGACGTATTCCTTATCATTCGTCCCAGGGCGAAACCGAAGACCAGCGGGTTGTGTCCAGCGCACGATCTGCTCACCCGGACCCACTTGATCAACGCGAAGATCATGAACCCACGATCCGTTCAGAAGCGGATCATCGCCGATGATAATCCGCGGGCCTTGCAGGAACACGAGCCCCCGCCAAGCTTTCTGCGTAAGGAATGGCAACCGACCAGAGACGGTGAAAAGCTCGGAATTGAGATATAGAAACTTCATGTGCTCCAACACGCGCGAGATCTTCCAGCGCGGCTGAAGAATGTGGAGTAGTTGCCGTTTGGGCTTGCGGGTCTCCGACACCCAATCCCACACGATAATCCAAGCCGCGCGTTTCGTTGCCATGGGCCTAACTATAATTAGACCTCGATTTTTGTATGAGGTGGGATATTTTTCTGTGCACGGGAGACTTTTATTTATAGTTGGCCCGCGGCGAGTTGTCACGGTAAAAGGGAGCATGCCGCGGCCCAAAGCGCATTATTCGCTTGCGCTAAAGAATCATCAAACGGGAGAGCGACTGAAGCTGGATCTTGTCGATCTTCTTTTGCCAATAGCAAAAGTTTTCGCATCCGCATTAACGGCAAGTGGGTGAAAAAGCTTCCTGTCGCGAGCAAGACAGCCCTGCTGCGGCAATTGCGTGCCCGGTGGGTGACACATTAGAACGGTAAGCGGTTTTCTCCGGCTCGTCGGCGCTCGCGGCATCGGATGTATGCCCGGGAGTTGACCGGGCGTCGAACTCAACGGCGGCCGCTTGGCGCAAGCGCCGGGAATTCATCGCTGGGATTTTCTGGTGTGGATTCGCCTTCTTCGCGCGCGCCGAAGTCGATTCCGAAAACGAGAAACGCATCCAGACTCGGGCTGTCATGGGTCAGGCCGGCCATCGGGACAATGGCCAGATGCGTGCGTTGTGTCGGCTTGAACAAAACTGACGGCCCGATCACGACTGAGGTCGAATATTCATATTTCCTCTTTCTTCGGGAAGCGGCTCCCGTTTCTTCTTCGTCGGCATCGACTCGATCCTTCTCGTATTCTGCGCGCATCTCAAAACCCATGCTCAGCGTTTTCTCTAAAACGATCCAGCTTACGGCTTGATTGAATTCCCAGGAGGTTTCCTGCTCGCCGCCGATCTGTCGATCGAAGGTCAAATCCGCGCCGAAATGAATGCGTCGCCAAAATTCATCCGCCAGCAGTAACCGAAAGAAAAAGGCGTCGGGCTCGTCGTGAACAAATCTCCATCCGCCGTTGACAGTCGGGTTCAATGGAATTTTTCCCCAGTCGGCAAGCGCATGCGGCAGCTCCAGCAAAGTGGTGTCGTATCGCGTCCTTCCGCCGAGGTGGCTGTAATCCAGCTCGACATCAAACTGCGTTCGCCATGGCAACCCATTCTCGAACTCGGTCTCTAACAAGGTTTGATGCGTGCCGTTTCTCGGATGAAATGAATCGAGAAACTGATTCACTTCGAATGTGCCCGGCGGGATGACGTAAATATCGGTATCGGCAAAAACGCGCCGCGTTGTCCACTCGGGCTGTTGCGCGGGACCGACCGGCTCCGCTTCCGTTCCGGACAAAGCGTCGGGCCCGCTGTCCGGGTTCGTTTCAGTGACGATCACGCGTGAAGTTGTGGCTGGCGCGGGCGTGGCTTCCTGTGCCTGTAAAGCGGCATCGCTGACAACTCCGCTACACAGCACCAGAGTGAGGATCATGTTCCTGTTCATGAATGTGAATCTTTGACGAATCCTCGCCGACACATCGGACTTAGATTCTTGGCGCCTCCGGCGCGTTCATTGACAACGGGCTCTGAGATCACGGTCCACCCGAGCAAAGGTGGATCGGCTCGCCGCGGCGAGCAGGCTGCGATCGCGTTCCACCCGCCTGCCGCATTCGTGCTCAGAGATTTGACCGGAAAAGGATTTGAGGCTCAGAGTTGGAAAGGATGAATCGGCACGAGCGCGGTTTGGAAATCAAGGTTGGCATCTTCGTTTTTATTGGACTGGCGATGTTGGCGGCTTTGGTGCTGCAATTCGGCCGGCTCGGCGAAGGGTTTAAGCGCTATTATCTGATCACGGTCGGGTTCCGGGATGCGAGCGGATTGTTGAAAGGATCGGATGTCTTGCTGGCCGGCGCGAGGATCGGGCACGTGGCGGGCAGGCCGCATCTGGTCCGCGAAGGTCACGGCGTAGATGTGCCGTTGCAGATTTATGATTACGTGAAGATCCCGATGGGCAGCAAATTTGAAGTCGGCAGTTCGGGCTTGCTGGGCGACCGTTTCGTGAATGTCACGATGCCTCCGGGTGAGCCAAAAAAGTTCATCCAGAAAAATGCTTTCGTCGAAGGCACGCGACAGGCTGGTATCACGGATCTGACCAAGGAAGGAAGCGCTCTGGCCAGCGACATGAGAACAGCGGTAAAGAACGTCAACTCGGCAGTCACACGCTTGAATCAACAGGTGTTTTCTCAAGCGACCCTGCAAGATCTCAAGTAGAGTATCGAACATCTGAACGAGACAACCACAGCGCTGGCGAAATCTTCCAAGAAGCTCGATGGCGTGATTGAGAAAGCTGATTCTACCATGAGCTCGGCGCATAAAGCGGCCGATGAAATGCAGCTCGTCATGGCCGACGCCCGCAAGAGTGCTCAAGCTGCCACGGATGTTTTCCATGAGGCCACTGAAGGCAAAGGCGCATTGGCCACACTTTCGAGAAATCGAGAGTTAGCCGATGATTTGCGGGCGCTGATCCATAATTTGCGTGTGCATGGGGTGCTGTTTTATCACGACAGCGGCTCGAAGTCGACAAAAAAGCCGCCGAACAAAGCAAACCGAAGCGCCGGAGCGAGGGCCGCTAACGAAATGACGCCATTACTCACTGTCAATCTATTACGAATCCTCTTCGTGACGTTCTGCGGGGCGATCGGCGCGATATTACGACGGAAATTCAGGACAACCCTGGCCGGGGATTGTATCGGGATCGTTTTCGGTCTGATCATTGTCTTGATCGATCGTTTGCTCCAAGGCTTTTCCCTTCGCGCGTTTTCCTCGGCAACGTTCGGCTTGTTGCTCGGGTTGCTTTTCGCCAACCTCTTGATCGCTTCAGATATTTTGCATTATCAAAGCGATACCGTTCAATGGCTGGTCGAGACTCATCGTTTACACCGCGTTTGGCTATTTGGGATGATGCTGGCGATGCGCAGCAATCGCGACGAATTTTCTCTGATCATTCCCTATGTGCGATTCGCCCGCGAAACGACCCAGCACGAACCGCTTTGCTCGACACCAATGTGATCATTGATGGCCGCATCGCTGAGCTTTGCGCGACCGGATTCCTGAGCCGGCGCTCATCGTGCCGCGGTTTGTCTCGAAGAGCTTCAAATCCTGGCCGATTCACGTGATCACATTAAACGCGAGCGTGGCCGCCGCGGCCTGGAGATCTTGAACCAACTGCAAAACTCGCACGAGATCGAGCTAACGATTCATGAGAGCGCGAACGATGGCGAAACTGCTGTCGATGCTCGCCTGGTCCAGACGGCCAAAGTGTTACAGGCGCGAGTGCTCACCAATGATGCCGCGCTGCGTCAGGTGGCACGGCTCCAGCAAGTTTCCGTCCTTAACCTGAATGATTTGGCCCGGACGCTTCGTCCGGTGGTGGTGGTGGGAGATGAGTTGGAGCTCAGCCTGGTTAAGGAAGGTCGCGAAGCGCATCAGGCGGTGGGATATTGTCCGATGGAACGATGATTGTGGTTAATCATGCCCGGACTCGGCTGGGCAAAATCCGAAACCGTGATCGTGTCCAGCGCGCTGCAAACGGCGGGGGGCGATTGATTTTTGCCGAATTGAAGGAAAGTTCAAACCCCTGACCTCTCTCCGCAACAAAAACGTGCACAAATGGAAATGATCGCGGCTCCAATGCTTCGCTGTTTTGCCAGGTTTCGGCCTCTTCGCCCGCGCGACACCATGTTCTATCCCTGCCTGCTCATCGCTACGGCATCTCATTTCTCGGATCCTGGCTTTGGCCGACAACGTCTGGAGATGACTAAAATCGTCTATCGGCTGCTCCGGCCCGACTGATTGCGGCGGATTCGCCGCTGACACAGCCGGCGACAATCTACCGAGCGGGCAAAAGTATGAACAGGGTGGAAGGGCCGCCCGGATCCAAAACATGGCATGCACGTGCTTGCGGATCACGAAGGAGCCCGACGCGTGGCAGATCAATCTCGCAGATCGCACCGCGATTCACATCCTCGACAAAGGCCCCGTTTTTGACGTTCATCACCACATCACGGCTTCCGCCACAAAGCCTGGGAGCCCGACCCTTACAAGGTTTCGGAGATCTCGAATTCGGAAATGAAATCATTTTTTTCCGGCAACAAAACTCCGACGCCCTTGGCGCGCGGAACTTCGAGGGCAAAACGCAAATGCATTTTCAATGAAGATACGGCTCAGCGGAGGTAACACTGTATGAGGACAGGGACACCGGCAAACCACTTCGAATTGATGTCGACCCTGGATGGCAAGCTCGAGTTTTCGCTTCACTATCTGGAATACGAGAACGGTCTTCCTTTCGATCCTTCCCTGTTTGAGCTGCCCGAAGGACTCAAATCACGGAGCCTCAAGTATAATTCTCCCGCCACGCGAGCCAGAGGCATTTCGGCCTAACGCCTGGAAGCTGAATTGGTGGTCCGTTTGGGCGCGACTTTTGTGCTCTTGCGCACGGTGATCGTCTCCTGAGCGGCTGCCGCCTTCGGCTTTCAGGATATTTCTTTGTGCTGGGCCAAATCAGCCGCCACGGTTGTGTCTTCACCGTCTCGCTAAACTCCTTGATGTTTTCGCCAGACGGCTCAACTCTCGCATGGTGACCTTCAATTTCTCCGATGAATCGTCGGAAATTTTGCAGTGTGACGGCGAGATTGTTATTGGCCGAGTAGCTGTTCGCTGATTTTCTGGATGTTTTTGAGTGAAATCGAGAGCGGACTGTTTGGCGCGGTAAGATCGACAAGATTTTCGCCGAATGCTCTTAAACCGCGCCAACGCCAGATTGAGCTCCGAGTCTGTTCGGTCAGTCGGCTGAGATTTTGCGAGTCGTCGCGAGCTCCTTCATTGTCGAAGTGGCTTCCGCGGCAACGGGCTTGATCACCTCGAGCATTCTGGCAGCCGCTTCGGAAAAATCAGGCACCCGCTCACCGGCGAAAATTTCGCCATCCCGCGCCCGGCCCGGCCTCAGTACCCGGAGTAATATCGATCGCCATTTCACCGAGCAAACCCAATTGCATCGAGCCGGGCATGAGCATCGCGATAGACAATGGCTCTCCTGTCCACTTGGACGTCTATTCGGGCTTCGTATTTCGGTCCGGTTACCGGAGGTAGATGGAGTCGCCGTACTGCCGGCAATTGATGATAGGTGTTGGCCACTTCCTTCAGCTCGCTGCTCCTCTTCGCGCGAGACGGGCGAATATAACTTCGCCACCTGACCGATCTTTCGTCCGGCCAGCATCACCGGCGCGCCGAGTTTAATCCCAGCGGCATTATCGACGTAAATCCGATAGGTCACCAACGGCCGAAAAAGGCCAGGCGCGCCGAGCAGAATGAACACGAATGCGACCACCGCCACCGTACCGACCACGAGCAAACCAGTCTTTATTTCATCTTGTCTTAATTGCATCTTCGCTCTGTTCCAAAATAGGGCCCTTCGGTGCTGCCACTCAAAAACTGAGCGACAACGGGATTTTGCGATTGTTTGAATTTCTCCGGCTCAGCATCCTCAATGATTTTGCCTCGGTAGAGCATAGCCATTCGTGTGCCGATGCGAAAGGCGCTCCCCATATCATGGGTCACGATGATGGAAGTGACTTTCGACTTTTCGGTTAAGTCGATGATCAATTCGTCGATGACGGAGCTGATCACAGGGTCGAGGCCGGCAGAAGGTTCATCGAATAAGATCAGCTCCGGCCCCATGACGAGGGCGCGGGCCAGGCTTACCCGCTTGCGCATGCCTCCACTCAATTCCGATGGCAGCCGATCTTTCGCTTCCAGCATTCCCACCAGATCCAGTTTTTCATCGACAATCGCATCGATTTCCGTGCGCGATTTCTCGGTAAGCTCTTCCAAAGGCAGGGCCACGTTATCGCGCACGTTGCGGGAGCTGAGCAAAGCTGAATACTGATAGACCATTCCAATCTGACGCCGGACCTGCTGCAGCTTGCGGCGGCGCAGTCGCGTGATCTCAAATTGTTTAAAAAAGACCGCGCCCTCATCGGGTTGCAGGATACCGAGAATCAGGCGCAGGATTGTGCTCTTACCGCTACCGCTCTGACCCATAACTACCAGCCGATCGCACGGATTCACACTGAGCGACATCCCGTCGAGCACCTGCTTTTCTTCGAACTGAATTTTGATTTCTCGCAGCTCGACGACATGGGAATTGGAAGCGCTCACAAGGGAAAGAAAACGATGTAAACGATGTTGTAGAGAGTATCAAAACCGATCACGGTGGTGATGGCTGTGACCACGCTCGACGTCGTGGCGGTCCCGACGCCGGCGGCGCCTCCCCGCACACTCAAACCACGGTAGCAAGCGATGCCGGCGATCAGGAATCCAAAGATAAAGCTCTTCAACACGCCGGTGATGATGTCACGGATGAGCAGCGAATCCCGCACAAGATCGACAAAATAGACGAAAGCAATATTGAAATAAGCCCGACACACGAGACTGCTGGCAAAGATGGCGGCGATACTCGACATCGTAGAGAGACACGGCATCAGGAAGAAAAGCGCCAGCATGCGTGGCGCGACCAAAAACCGCAGCGGCCCGATTCCCATCGCTTCTATCGCCTCGACTTCTTCCGAAACCTGCATCGTTCCCAGCTCGGCAGTGAAAGCTGCGCCGATCCGGGCAGCCAGCATAATCCCGGTAATGAGAGGCCCCAGCTCGCGCGTGAAGCCGATTGAGACTAGCCCGGGAACAAGTCTTTCCGTTCCGAAACGTTGAAGCTGATAGCCCGTCAATAAGCGCCATGGTCAGCCCGAGAAAAAATGAGACCAATGAGACCAACGGCACCGAATCGACGCCGGCTCGCTCGGTGTAACGAAAAAAACTCGACGCCCGAAATGGCACTCGTCCATCCCGCAAGCGCTCGGCTGTTTCCCTTACCGTGTGAACGATAAACCAGAAAAGACTTCCCATTTCGACGAAGAAGTTTCGAGTAAACTGAAACGCGTCACGCGCGTACAACAGCGGATTTACCGAGAGCGTCTCGCTCGATCCCGCCTTGCCTTCAGTAAAACTCGCCATGTTAACGGGAAGTTGCCCCAGTTCGCTGTGCGGAAAAGAAGAAAGTTGCCCTAACCTTGTTGCAAATCCGCGAGGTTTAACTTTCGACATCCGCTTCGGGCAGTTTAAGCTTCGGCTCGTGAAGGCTGGATTGGTATTTCTGGCCGCGGCGGAGTTGGTCTTGATGTCGCATCCGTAGCAAGCGGCGAGAAGTCCGAAACAACTATGAAACAAAATCAACAGAATTTTGGGCTGGCCGTGCATGGCGGGGCTGGGACGATCGAGCGCAGCAAAATGACCCCGGAGCGCGAGCGCGATTATCGCGCGGGTGTCGAGCGCGCGCTTTCCGCCGGATATGAAATTCTCAAGGAAGGCGGCACCAGCCTGGATGCGGTCGAGGCCGCGGTCCGCACATTCGAGGACGATCCACATTTTAACGCCGGACGAGGCGCCGTGTTTACCCACGCGGGAACGAACGAATTGGATGCTGCGATCATGGACGGGAAAACGCTTAACGCGGGCGCGGTTACAAATTTACGCCACGTCAAACACCCGATCTCTCTCGCCCGGCTGGTGATGCAAAAATCCAGGCATGTATTCATGGCCGGCGATGGCGCGGAAGCTTTCGCCAGGCAAAACGGCATCTCTCTTTTGCCGAATCAAAAATACTTTTACACAGACGAACGTTGGAAGGCGCTGGAAAAGATCAGAGCTGCTGAAGAAGGAGGCACCGGCGGGAAAAAATTTATCATTACCGATGAAGATCGACATGGAACAGTCGGCGCAGTTGCGCTTGGACAAAAATGGGAACCTGGCTGCGGCAACTTCCACCGGGGGCACGACTAACAAGCTGGCGGGTCGCATTGGCGATTCCCCAGTGGTCGGTGCCGGCACCTACGCGAACAATGAAACGTGCGCCGTCTCCGCCACCGGCGATGGTGAATATTTTATCCGGGCAGTGGTGGCCGACAATGTCTCGACATTGATGGAATACCGGGGAATGAAATTAGAAGAAGCTGCCCGGACGGCTCTGGAGAGAGTGGCCAAACTCGGTGGCACCGGTGGATTGATTGCGATTGATCGGGAAGGAAACGTGTCGCTGCCCTTCAACACATCCGGCATGTATCGCGGTTATGTCGCGCCAGATGGTAAGTTTGTAGTGGAAATCTACAAGTGAAGACAAGCCGTCATGTCGCGCGGCAGTCGAGACATCCCGTTGCATGCCCCGTCGGTAACTTCACGGGAGTCATCGACCTCGCTCGGAATGACAACGCTCGCTCCCTTTTCAGCTGTCATCCCCTGTTATAACGAAGCAGCACGAATTGGCGAGACCCTCCGGTTGACGGTCGATTACTTGGCCGGCAATGCGCCGGAGGCTGAGCTCATTGTCGTCAACGATGGCTCGACTGATGAAACATCGGCAATCGCCCGCGAAAATTTGGCCAATGCGCAGATTGCGACGCGATTACTCGAAAATTTTCCCAATCGCGGAAAAGGCGCGGCGGTGCGGAAGGGATTAATCGCTGCCCAAAAACCGATCGGCCTGTTTTTTGATGCCGATCTCTCCACTCCACTGGAAGAAATTCCGAAACTGATCGAACCAATCGCCACCGGTACCATCGACATCGCCTTTGGTTCGCGAGCGCTGGATCGCAGGTTAATCGGAGTTCATCAACCGTGGAGCGCGAGCAAGGTGGCCGCGTGTTCAATTTTTGTGCGCATCGCAACCGGGCTTCCGTTCTGGGACACGCAATGCGGTTTCAAAGCATTTCGGCTTGATGTTTGCCGTCCGATTTTGGAAGCCGCACGCACTCCAGGGTTTCGCTTTCGATGTGGAGCTGCTTTATCTCGCCCATCAGGCTGGACTGCGTCTGCTCGAGATTCCCGTTCGCTGGAATCACGCCGAAGGCAGCAAGATCCATTTTTTGCGCGACAGCCTAAAATGCTGCGCGAAGTGATGGCGTTGCGACTTTCAGGTCATCCCGAACGAATGTAGAGGGACCTCTCAAAGGCGATTGATCACCTACAGTTCCTTCTGGAACCCGTCTTCAATAGCGAATTTCCTCGCTCTGCTCGGCATGACAAAGCGCGGAGCCGCGGGTAAATTAGTTGTCGCATTTTTCTCATGCATCGCTTTCAATTTCATCCCGCGGTCGCGAGTTGGTTCGAGCAAACGTTCGGATCGCCCACCGAACCGCAAATGCGCGGTTGGCCAGACATTCAATCCGGCCGCCACGTGCTGATTTCCGCGCCGACCGGTTCGGGCAAAACGCTGGCGGCGTTTCTGGCTTCGCTCGATCTTTTGTTTCAGGAAGGCGCTACGCAGGCGAATTGCCGGACGAAACGCAAATCGTCTACGTCTCGCCGCTCAAGGCCCTGAGCAACGACATTCGCAAGAATCTTCAGGAACCGCTTGCTGGAATTCGTGGACTGCTGCATGCAAATCGATGGACGCGACATCGAAGTGCGCGCGGAAGTTCGAACCGGCGACACGACGGCGGCACAACGCCAGGCTCTGATTAAAAATGCCGCCGCACATTCTCGTCACCACGCCCGAATCTTTGTATCTCCTGCTCACTTCCGATTCCGGCCGGCAAATGCTGAGCACGGTTCGGACATTGATTCGTCGATGAAATCCACGCGGTCGTCGATGATCGCCGCGGCGCGCATCTCGCTTTGAGCATCGAGCGCTTGCCGCGCTAACCGACGCACCCTCTTCAACGCATCGGCCTTTCCGCGACTCAAAAACCAATCGAGGAAGTGGCGCGATTTCTGGTCGGGACGCGCAATGTCGATGCAAACTGGCAATCCTGATTGCGCGATCATCGACATCGGTCACCGGCGCGAACTGGATTTGGCCGATCGAGATCCCGAAATCACCGCTGGAAGCAGTGATGTCGAATGAAATTTGGGAGGAGGTTTATCACCGGCTCGCGGAATTGATCGAAGCGCATCAGAACAACGCTGGTGTTCGTGAACACGCGACGGATGGCCGAACGCGTAACACAGCATCTAAGCGAATTGCTCGGCACAGACGCGGTCACGTCCCATCACGGAAGTCTTTCGGCGAAGCTGCGTCTCGATGCAGAAGACCGGCTAAAGCGCGGCGAATCTAAAAGCGCTGGTGGCCACGGCTTCGCTCGAACTGGGAATCGACATCGGCGCTGTCGATCTTGTTTGTCAGCTGGGAACGACGCGATCGATCGCGACGTTGCTCCAGCGTGTTGGTCGCGCTGAGCACAAACGCGGCGGTCTGCCGAAGGGTCGGATTTTTCCGTTAAGCCGCGATGAGCTAGTCGAATGCGCAGCTTTGCTACGCGCGGTTCGCCGCGGCGAGCTCGATCGTTTACTCATCCCGGAAAAGCCGCTCGACGTTCTGGCCCAGCAGATCGTGGCCGCTGCTTCTACGCAGGACCGGGATGAAACCGAACTTTTCGAGCTCATCCGATCTGCCTGGCCATATCGAAATCTCACTCGCCACGAATTTGACAGCGTCGTGAAAATGCTGGCTGAAGGCTTTAGCACAAAGCGAGGACGACGCGCCGCCTTGGTTCATCACGATGCAATCAATCATCGAATTCGTGGCCGGCGCGGCGCGAGGTTGACGGCGCTCACGTCTGGAGGCGCAATTCCCGACAACGCTGATTATCGAGTCATTGTCGAACCATCGGAAACATTCGTCGGCACAGTGAATGAAGATTTCGCCGTGGAAAGTCTGGCCGGCGACATTTTCCAGCTCGGCAATGCTTCCTGGCGAATCCTGCGAATTAATTCCGGCGTCGTTCGGGTTGAGGATGCAAAAGGTCAGCCACCGGGAATTCCGTTCTGGCTCGGCGAAGCGCCCGCGCGCACAGCCGAATTATCTGGGGATATTTCTCAACTCAGAATCGAGATCGAGCATCTGCTTGGCGAAGGCGCAAGTGTTGTCGAATGGCTTCAACGCGAAATTGGGCTGGCGCCAGAAGCTGCGCAACAGATTGCCGATTACTTCTCCGACACCTACCGCGCTCTCGGCGCAATTCCCACGCAACAGACGCTCGTGATGGAGCGGTTCTTCGATGAATCGGGTGGGATGCAGCTTGTTTTGCATTCGCCGTTCGGAAATCGAATTAATCGCGCCTGGGGGCTGGCTTTGCGAAAACGGTTTTGTCGATCTTTCAATTTCGAGCTGCAAGCGGCGGCCACTGACGATTCCATCGTTATCTCGCTCGGCACGCAGCACTCGTTTCCGCTCGAAGAAGTTTTTCGATATCTGAATTCCAAAACTGTGCGCGACGTGCTGGTTCAGGCACTGCTGGATGCACCGATGTTCACCATCCGCTGGCGCTGGAACGTGACGCGCTCCCTCGCTGTGCCACGTTTCCGCGGCGGCGCGAAGCTGGCCGCTCCATTGCAGCGCATGGAATCGGAGAATTTGCTCGCGGCCGTTTTTCCGGATCAGCTCGCCTGTTTGGAACATATCGTGGGCGATCGCGAGATTCCCGATCATCCGCTGGTGAAACAGACCATCGACGATTGTTTGACCGAAGCGATGGACATCGACGGTCTCGAAGAAGTTTTGCGCAAGATCGAGAATGGCGAGATTCGCTGCATCGCTCGCGACCTGCCTGAGCCGTCTCCCCTGGCCGCTGAAATTCTAAACGCGCGACCATACGCATTTCTGGACAACGCGCCTTTGGAAGAACGCCGAACTCAAGCGGTTTACACGCGTCGCGCTTCCGAGTCCGGCAGCCGCCGGAGCAGCGACGGTCTTGGGATTCTGGACGCGGCAGCGATTGAGAAGGTCCAGCGGGAGGCATGGCCGACGGCGACAAATGCGGATGAATTGCATGATGCTCTCATGGTTGTCGGGGTGATGACGCGCGAAGAAATCGAGCGAACTGCTGCAAATCAGGACAAAACAGAAGGCGCAGCTCCAGACGAGTTGTTGATCGATTTGGTGAATTCCGATCGTGTAATTCGATTACGCTTTGAGAAAATGATTTTCTGGGCAGCAGCGGAGAGATCGTCAGCGCTCCGAACGATTTATCCGGAAGCGTTCTTTGAACCGGAGGTGGCGGCGCCGCAACAAAACGGCGAACGCTCTGATGCCGTTCGCGAGCTGGTTCGTGGAAGGATTGAGGTCGCGGGACCGATCACAGTTGTCGATCTTGCAAGCAAATTGAACCTGGACGGCACAGACATTGAGGCCGCCTTGCTTGCACTGGAAGCCGAAGGCTTCGTTTTGCGCGGCAAGTTTCATCCAAACGCGACAGAACAGGAATGGTGCGATCGCCGATTGCTGGCGCGGATTCATCGGCTCACGATCGACAGATTGCGCGCCGAAATTCGGCCGGTCTCGCCGCAGGATTTCTACCGTTTCCTGTTTGCATGGCAACGTGTCGATGCAGATCATCGTGCGGAAGGCCCGGATGGATTGCAATCCGTTCTCGAACAACTCGATGGTTGCGAGTTGCCCTTGGCTGCATGGGAATCTGCCGTGTTAAGCACTCGCGTGGTCGACTACGATCCCGAGTGGCTGGATCGGCTCTGCTTTTCGGGGCGAGTCGGCTGGGGACGACTGAGCGCGCCGCACAATCCGAACGGGCGTGCCTCGGCGCCGCTTCGCACCAGCCCCATCGCTCTATATCAACGCGAAAATCTGCAAGATTGGCTTTGCCTAACGCGCTTGGATTCAGCAACAGCTGTATCAAGTTCGGCTCAAATTGTATTGGATGCACTCACATCCGGTGGCGCGCTTTTCTTTACCGAACTTGTGCGCCGAACAGGATTACTTCCATCGCAAGTGGAAACAGCGCTGGGCGAACTCGCTGCATTAGGCCACGTCACCTCGGATAGCTTTGATGGTTTGCGCGCCCTATTGGTTCCATCAAACAAACGACCTACCTTCGGACGAAACGCGGCCAAACGACGGCGCAAGATTAATCTGGCAAGCATCGAATTTGCCGGGCGCTGGTCGCTGCTCAGGAACTCCACGGAAGATAGCGGACGCCGCGACGAAGCCATCGAAAAGTTTGCTCGCCTGCTCCTGCGGAGATACGGCGTAGTGTTTCGACGTTTGCTCGAACGCGAAAGTCTCGGAGTGAATTGGTATGAATTGGGACGGATTTATCGCCGCTGGGAAGCGCGCGGCGAAATTCGTGGCGGTTATTTTGTGGGCGGTGTGAGCGGCGAACAGTTCGCCCTTCCCGAAGCGATTGGTTTATTGCGCTCAATCCGTAAAACGCCGGCGAAAGATCAGTTGATCACGCTCAGCGCAGCCGATCCGCTCAACCTGCAGGGAATTCTTACACCCGGCCCACGCATTCCGGCATTCACGGCCAATCGCATTTTGTTCCGTGGTGGCCTGGCGCTGGCAGCTCTTGAGACAAAGGAGATTCGCAAACTTTCCAACAATGGGATTTCCGATTCAGAAATCGAAACGGCACTTCGAGTCGGGAAACTCCGTCCCTCGCTGCGAGCGTATTACAAGTAGCCGCGTCGCCATCCTGAGCGCAGGCCGCGCCAAGATCGCAGTCGAAGAAATCGACTGCGATCGGGAAACGGTTATTTGCCTTTTACTTCTTAACGACCTCGGCGTTCTCGATCATCGCGATTCCGCCGCGCTCCACCATCTTCCCCTGTAGCGTGATCGTCTTGCCACAATACTCAGCCAACTCGTCGTTCATCGGTTTGTGTTCGCCGACCACGAGATAGGCTTTGCCACTGCTCACGATTCCAACCGGGCCGCCGCCTTTGATGCATTTGGCGCCACAGGATTGCCCATGATTTGCGCCCATGGCGTTGTGATCGACGTAACACATCATGTCCACCACTTCGCCGGTCACTTGCTTCGAACCGGCTGCGTCTGTCCCATGTTGATGCTCCTGAGCGAGCGCCATCGGAGCAATCGCCAGAGCCGCGCTGATTGTCACCACCGTTGCGAGTTTAAAAATACCTGGATGATTTGGGTTTGAGATAAACATGCTGGAAATTCGGATAGAATTTGCAGTCGGTCAATTCACAACCGGTCACTTCACCTTTTCAAGCAAATCGGCGAACTGCTGAAAGAAATACGACGCATCATGCGGGCCGGGCGCGGCTTCGGGATGATATTGCACACTGAAGATCGGTAATTCCTTGTGCCGCATTCCTTCGACCGTCCCGTCGTTGAGATTGAGGTGCGTGATCTCCACATCTTTCGCCAATGAGTCAGGATCGACGGCGAATCCATGATTCTGCGCAGTAATTGCGACTTTGCCGCTGCTTAAATCCTTGACCGGCTGGTTCGCTCCATGGTGTCCGAATTTTAGTTTGAATGTCGATCCTCCAAAAGCGAACCCAAGGATCTGATGACCGAGGCAGATTCCGAAGATCGGCTTCTTGCCCATCAAGTCGTGCACGGCTTTGTGCGCATAGCCCAGTGCTGCCGGATCTCCCGGACCGTTTGAGAGAAAAACGCCATCAGGATCCTGAGCGAGCACTTCCTCGGCAGTGGTCGATGCCGGAACCACCGTCACGTGAAATCCTTTCTGCCGTAACAGCCGCAGAATATTTTCTTTGATCCCATAATCGTAAGCCACGATTCGAAATCGAGTCGGGGCGAGTCTCGATTCTTCGCCGCCGTTCTGCGACTTAATCGACCATGGCGCACTCAATTTGTTTTGCGGATCCCACTCGTAGGCTTTTTCGGTTGAAACCTCGCGCACGTAATCCATTCCGATGACGCCTTCCCCTTCCACTGCACGGCGCGTTGCTTCCTCGGGAGAAATCGTTTCTGTGGTTAAACATGCCTTCATCAAACCGCGCGTTCGAAGATGGCGAGTCAGGGCGCGAGTGTCGATTCCCTGGACACCGGGAATATCCCATTTACGCAAGTATTCATCGAGCGACATCTCCGAGCGCCAGTTGCTCGGAGTTTCGCTCAATTCCTCGATCACAAATCCGCGCACGTGGGGTGAGCGACTTTCCTGATCGAGCGCGTTGATTCCGTAATTGCCGATGAGCGGATAGGTCATCGCGACGATTTGGCCGCGATACGATGGATCGGTCAGCACTTCCTGATAACCGGTCATCGCGGTATTGAAACAAACTTCGCCCACTCGGGTGCCGTTTGCGCCAAACGATTCGCCCTCGAAAAATCTTCCATCCTCCAGGGCTAGAATTGCGCGCATGTCGGCGTGCACTGTCGATCTTATCTTCTAGTTTTCAAACGAGCGGCGGCAATGATTCTTGCCCGCACCACAAGACCACACGAGCAATTTCCCATTTCGTCGAAACGACCGAATCCGGGACCTGATACATTCTCTTACTTCAGGCGCAGCGGCCTTGATGATGCGCGAAGCCGTTTATTTCGCGCGGTGGAATTGGCCATTCCCTTCATCAATATAAACTGTTTTTCCGACGTGCGACAAGATCAGCGTTTGTTTCCAAACACCGGTTTGAAATTTTCGCTCTGCTTCAGCGATTTCGGTCTCGGGCGTCGGTGGCAATGTGCCGTCATTCGTCATCACTTCGACCAAAACTCTGCCGTCGAGAGAGTGCCACGGCTTTATCCCGAGGATCTGCAAAACAGTCGGGGCAACATCGACATTTCCAGTAGGAAGATCGTCAGATACGCCTCGCCGGAAATCCGGACCCGAAGCGATCAGCGTGTTATGCATATCGAACCGGCTCAGCGTCGCATGCGTCCCCTGCCCGGCTGCTCGATTCCAGTCCGCATCTATCATTCCCGACACGCCGGATCGATTCTTCGACCTATTCCATCGAAAAGCCATCTCTACATCCGGTGCACGATCATAGTTGATCATGGCCTGGGCGAACCGGAACGCGCCCTTGATCGGCTGCTTTGTAAAAATCACGCCGGCAAAATCCGATCGCTGCAAAAACGCAACTAGTCGCGCGATCACACTGGAGTCGTGTTGAATCACGTAAAAAAGCACGGTGCCGCCGTTCCCCACTAACATCACCTGTCCGCGTTTCGGTTCGCTGACGAATTGCGTTACCGCGTCGAAACCAACCTTCCTCAAGATCTTTTTCAAATCAATCGAGCGCTCGATGGTCGAGAAACCATGATCGGATACCACGAACAAATCCGTTATCTCCCGCGCTCCATGTCGATCTAACGCCGCCAAAACCTGCTCGAGATTTCCGTCGGCCGACCGAATTGCAGCCAGGCTTTCTTTCGAACCGGGCGCAAACTCGTGTTCGCTGGCATCCGGTTCTGCCAACCACAGCAGCGAGAAATCCGGGACGCCGTTCTTCCAGAGGAAATCTGTTAGCGCCTGGGTCGTCCAATGATCCCGCGGGGCTGCGGGCACTTCTGCCCAACGCGGGAAGATACCAAGTGTTGCGACGATGGGATTGAGGACCTTCTCCGGCAGAGTATAACCAGCGAAAAGCGACGCACCGTTTTGCTCCCGTGTTGCATCAAGATGTCGATCGAAAAGCAGCGCAATTCCCTTTGAGCCCGCCACGGCAGTTTGCCGCCCCGCTTTCCGCGCAAGCTCCGCAATTGTGGTCGCGGCGATGTATCCACCGTTTGTAGCTTCATCGCCTTTGCGCACGACTTCTGGAATTTCTGTGTCGATTGATTTTTTACCGTCAATGGCCGGGCGATATTCGTGATTGGCAATCATTCCGTTGTGCTCCGGATAAAGACCGGTTGCAAGCGCAACCCCGTTAACCTCCGTCGCCGAAGGATAAACGGCATGATGCCTGCGAAAGACAACGCCATCTTTTGCCAGTTTCCACAGTACCGGCGCGTCCTTTTCGTTTACAAAATCAGGACGCATTCCATCCCACACAACCATGACTACATGCCGCCCGTTTCCTTGCGGTTTTGCTGCAAAAAGAGCAGCCGGCGAGAAAAAAATCAAAACGAGGATGGACAGTGCTGTGTCATATTTCCAGGTCATGATCGGCGGCAAAATATGCAGAATCTTGCGGATTGGTAGAGCGGTTGTGTCGCGCGGGTCCCGACCACTGATCGTTTCTGTAATTTTATTCCTGACAACCCGATGGTCATTCGGAACGCCGCTCATTCCCACGAAACAGGGAACGACCTGGGATTACAAATTGACCCATGAAATCGGCGACACCGTGAAGCCCACCGATGCCAAAGCCGATGCCGACAAACTGGTGCCCTCGTCCGTTGTCTATCGCATCGCCGGAATGAAGGAGATCGACGGAAAACAACTTCTCATCTTTGAAATGGATCGGGCCGGCGCGGTGATGAACACGGACCTGATTACCGTGGACGCGCGCGGAATTCTTTGCTGGGGCCGAATCAATCTCGACGGCACGGCGCTCGAATTCGATCCACCGCAAACGATAATTGCCGCATCCCTGCAACCCGGCGACACCTGGGACTTTGACAGCGAGGTCGACAACTTCAAAGTGCATCAGCATTACCTAGTGGTCGGCGAAGAGGATGTCGATGTTCCGGCCGGCACGTTTCGCGCCCTTCACATTCACGGTGAGCAAAAATCACCGAATCTGACAACGATTGATCGCTGGTTCGTGCCCGGGACCGGCATCGTCAAAGAGATAACCACGAAACGGTCGAGTCAAGGCGATCTAATGGATCGCACCACTCTCGAACTGAAGGGCGCGCCAAAAATCGGGCCCAGACCGTCGATGGTGGGGACTCCGCCGAACCTTTCCGCAGATCTGGCGGATACTGCAATAGGTGAATCGGCTTCAGTGATCTCCGCCGATGCTCCGAAAATCTACGCTCGGTGGAAAGGATATCGGCTGAGGCCGCAATCCAAAGTCCGGGTGGTCTGGATCGCAGAGGGCGTCGATGAAGTCCCGCCTAACTTCAAAGTAGACGAAGCCTCAGCGGTGGCGGCCGCACCGGATTCGCATGGGATGTTCACGTTGGAACGCCCCGCCGGTGGTTGGGTTCCGGGCGATTATCGGGCCGAATTTTATGTCGATGGAGTCCTCGAGCAAACTGTGAAGCTGACGATTCGCAAATAACCACCCTGATGTCAGCGCCGGCCGAATAAATTCCTGAATCCAAAACCGCCCCTCAGCGCATCCTATTTAAGAACTACCACTTTCCCATGAAGCGTATCACAATCTCAGCTCTCGGCGCGATAGCCCTAGTCCTCAGTGGCTGCAACTGGGCCCTCGGCATTCGTGGCAATGGCAATATCACTACGGATCAAAGAACGGTCGCCGATTTCTCCGAAATCCAGGCAGGTGGCGCCTTCAGCATCGAATGGCACAGCGGCCCGCCCTCACTCAAGATTACGACGGATCAGAATCTTTTTCAGCACATCGACAGTTCCATCAGCGATCATCGCCTCCGGCTGCGGACACGCGAACATGTCCGGCCAACACATCGAATTAAAGTCGCTATTTCGAGTCCAGTTCGAGACGGCGCAAAGATATCCGGCGTGGTCAATCTGAGCGTGCCGCAACTTTCCGGTGCGAAGTTCTATTTCCAGGCCACGGGCGCTTCTGATGTAACACTGGATGGAAACGTTGGCGAATTAATGGCGGACATGACCGGCGCGAGCGATTTGCGAGCAAAGCATTTGCAGGCCAGGACGGCGGAAATTTCCACCACCGGAGCAGCCGACGCCGAGATCAGCGTAAGTGAGTTATTGCGCGTGTCGATTACCGGCGCCGGCACGGTAAATTACCACGGCCATCCGCCAAAGATCGAGAAGCACATCACCGGCGCCGGCTCGATTCGGCATAAGGACTAAGGTTCGCGCGTCTGCTTGCGAAGGTATCGACCTCGCGCAGCGGCGTGGCTATGTTTAGCCAACCGGCCTGTGACCGGTTCACCCATGAAACAACCCTTCGTGATCCGAATTCTCATCTGGCTAGCTGCATTGGCCACTGTTGGGATGTATCTGTCGATCTTGCTCGTTTATCTGCGAATCGCGCCACCGCGAATGGGCGGCGAGATCGTGACACGCAGCGACTGGCTCCATGTCGCCGCGCCGTTGGTTGCCGTCATCGGCATTTTGATGGCGCTCAGTTCTTATGGACTCGCCTCGCGAAAAGTATGGGTGCGCATTCCGGTGATGGCGATTCCGATCCTGATTTTTGTTTATGCGATCGCCACCCGAACGTTGGGCTGGATCAGCGCGATCATCATGTGGCGCGCTCTCATCAACTCAACTCTGCTCGGCTGCGCTTCAGCGTGGTATTTTTATTTTAAACCGAATGTAAGATGGTACTTTCGTTCCCTCAGCGAGAAAAGTTAGTCGCTTCCTCTTACGACGACTTCCATCCGGATCTCTTGAAACGCCAGTTGGTCGTGAATCATCCCCAGCATTTCGAGCGCGCGCCCATCGGGCATATGTTTGCAGCGGACCTCGATCCGAGCGCGCTTCCCGGCAAGCTCAGGATGAGTTTCGGCAAATTCGCCGTCTAACAGAAACGATACGTAGGTATTGAAACGCTCCTGCAATTCGTGCAGCCGTTCAGCCGAGCCGTCCCAATCCTGCGGCTCGTTCATCACGAGCACGGCCTCATCCGTTTTCGGATCGTGGCCAATAATGTCGATCACCGAAATGCGTTTCATCGCATTCTACAGGGAGCATCGACAGAAGCGTTCTTCAAATCGTCGGCGTGAACTGCGCCAGATTATAGATGCCTAGCTTCTTTTCGATCCCGGCGACACGATCCACCATTTGGTCAAACCCGTCCTCGCCGAAGAGTTCGTGCTCCTTCTTCTCGAAATCTTCTCCGAGAGAGTCGTACTCGTGTTGGGTAACGATTTTGCGGAACGCCGGAAATAGCACCGTGTCCTCGCGAGCTTCGTGCGGATTGTACATCCGGATGAACTGCTGCATCGAATCAATCAGCTTGGCCCGATCGCCGGGATTCTTGAGAGCCTGATTGGTGGCGAACCGCATCGTGACGTCGGTTGCTCGTCGCCCAGCTTCATGCTGTTCGCGCAGCACCTTCACAAGATCGACAAGCTCGCCACGGCGAGTCTGCCCAATGGCGGACTGGTTCGCCTTTTCGAGACGCGGGAACAAAAAGTTCTCCTCCAGCTTTTCGTGATAATCCTCGATGAAATTACGAATAATCTTGGCTGAGTCAGCCACGGTATCCGGCGGCAAATCGTTCTTGGAATCGATCCGGCGAATCGCTTCCTCATAAATGAGCAAGATCCGCTTCAACACGCCGTGCTCCCTCATTAAATCTTCGCCCGGTGCAACTTCTTCTTCCTTCTTTCCTTCCGCAGCGCTCCCAAGCAGCGGAACGAAAGGAACCGCGACGGCAGCCATCAGACCGGCTCTAAGCAGAGCCCGCCGACTCAAATCGTTGTCCATATCGCTAAGAGATCGCTTTTAATCGTCGCCTTACGCGTGGCCATGTTGTCGTTGAACTCCGGCCGCTGGATAGTTAATTGCCAGCGTGCCAAAGGCCAAATCATCGCGATTAACATTGCTCGGCCGGAGCGAAGCAAAAATTCCCGCTTCACCGTCCGAGGCGCGCTTGGAAACATTTCCGAATCCGGCCCGGCGAAATTATCGAATTCATTTTGAAACTGACGATTTCACATCGCTTTGTCCCGTGACTGGTCAGGCCGACTTTGCCAGGATCGAGATCGATTATGTGCCCGACCGGCTTTGCGTCGAAAGCAAATCGCTCAAATTTTATCTCGCCTCGTTTCGCAACGAGCGGACATTTAATGAAGCTGTGACCAATCGCATTCTAGATGATTTTGTTAAGGCATGCGCGCCTCGAGAAGCAATCGTTACGGCGCGGTTTTCGGCACGCGGGGGAATTGCCTTAACGGTACGGGCGCAACATCCGAATACCGAATAAGTGGTGAAATTTCGCGCGAAGCGCTTTGGAGTGCGGCGACTTGGCGCCGCTTTTTTCGACGCGCTGCCGCCGGCAGTCACAGATCACACTGATGCCCGAAAGCGATGCCAAGGCATCGCACTCCCAAAGCTTCGCGAAAACCTGAGAACGTTTTTTTCGATGTATCGACTTTGCCTGACGTGACGTGATAAAGTCGCGCTAATGAAACACGCGGTGGTCCTGTTAAGCGGTGGAATTGATTCGGCGATCACGCTGGCCATCGCGATCGCTGCTGGTTATGAGGCATACGCTTTGTCGTTCGCTTACGGCCAACGACATCGGCAGGAACTCGAGGCGGCCCGACGCGTAGCCAAATCGCTTGACGCAAAAGAACATCGAATCACGCAAATCGATCTACGTGTTTTCGGCAGCTCGGCTCTCACGGATGATCTCGATGTACCAAAGTCGCGATCGGAAGAGGAAATCGCGCGCGGCATTCCGATCACTTACGTCCCGGCTCGCAATACGATTTTTCTTTCCTATGCGCTGGCATGGGCGGAGGTGCTTGGCGCCGCGCATATTTATTTGGGCGTAAATGCGATTGATTACAGTGGTTATCCCGATTGCCGGCCGGAATTCATTGCGCTGTTTGAAACGCTGGCAAATATCGGCACCAAAGCCGGTGTCGAAGGCCGCCGGTTTCAAATCCACGCGCCTCTAATCAAATTTTCAAAAGCCCAGATCATCCGGAAAGCGATCGATCTCGGTGTCGATCTTTCGCTTACCCAGAGTTGTTACGACCCAACTCCCGAAGGCCTAGCCTGCGGCAAATGCGACTCGTGTCAGTTGCGCCTGAAGGGATTTCGCGAAGCTGGTGTCGCCGATCCGATCCAGTATGCGTCAAAATGAAGTTGCCGGGTATTTTCGAACTAACGAAAGGCGAACAGCGCGCGGTAACTCTCATCGTGATGGCGATACTCGCGGCGGCACTCGCCAGATATTATCGCAATGACCAGTCGCTGGTTGCTCCGGCAACCTCAGCATCGACATCGAAAACAACGACTGTGTCGCCTTCGCCAGCCCCACCGGAAGACGAGCCCGGCGACTGAAATCCAGGAAGCGAAAATCGTCACCGAATCAAACCCGGAACGTCATCGTTCGCGAGAGAACAGACACGATCCCTTCAGAGTTTTTCCACTCCCATTCTCAGAACTTTCGAGTAGGATTTCGCCTACTAAATGCCGACATCGGAAGAAATCGCGCGCGAGGAATCAGCGGCTAGAAATTGTCACCACTCTGATTTTCGTGTAAAAATCGCCGGTGCGCATTCTTCCACTAAAACCGAATTATAAGCGCGTTGCTGGTTGTTGATGAACCGTCTCTACTTTGGAGATAATCTCCGTTGGCTTTCCGACCGGAAAGAATTCCCGGATGCCACTGTCGATCTTGTCTATCTCGATCCGCCGTTCAATTCGAACGCCGATTACAACGTCCTGTTTCGCGAACCGAGTGGGCAAGTAAGCCAGGCGCAATTCCACGCCTTCACCGACACGTGGAGCTGGGCCGACGCCGCCGACACCTATCATCAATTCATCGACAACTGTCCGAACGTCGCAGTCGTCGAGCTGATGGAAGCGCTTCACAGCTTCCTGAAACATTCACCGATGATGGCTTATCTCGCGATGATGGCCCCGCGCCTCGTCGAACTCCATCGCATCCTCAAACCAACCGGCAGCCTTTATCTGCATTGCGATCCGACGGCGAGTCATTATTTGCGAATGTTAATGGATGGGATTTTCAACGCGCGAAACTTCCGAAGCGAGGTGATTTGGAAACGGACTGGCACCCATTCATCAGCGAATCGCTGGGGTCCCGTTCACGACACCTTATTCTTCTACTCAAAGACCGACGAGTACACATGGAATCGTCTCTACGTTCCGCTTGAAGAGAAACATCGCGAGCGACATTACCGACACATTCACGAATCAGGACGTCGCTATGCCCACGGTGAACTTACTGCGCCGGGAAAAAGGAATGGTAGAAGCGGGCTCCCGTGGAAAGGATTTGATGTGAGCGCGATCGGTCGTCATTGGATGACGACTATTGAACGCCTTGATGAATTATTTTCGGAAGGGCGAATTTATTTACCCGAAGACGGCAGCTGGCCAAGACTGATTCGTTACGAAGATGAAGGAAAAGGTCGCGCGATTGGTGACAACTGGACAGACATCTCACCAATTAATATGCAAGCGAAAGAGCGGCTCGGTTTTCCAACGCAAAAACCAGCTGCACTGCTGGAGCGCATCATCAACGCATCGAGCAACCCTGGCGATGTGGTGCTCGATCCATTTTGCGGATGCGGCACGACGATTCACGCCGCGCAAAAGTTAGATCGACAATGGATCGGGATCGACATCACCTATCTCGCCATCAATTTGATTAAGCGCCGCTTGAAAGATGCGTTCGGCGAAGAGATCGAGTTCGAAGAGAAAGGTCAGCCCACCGATTTCGAAAGTGCCAAGCGACTCGCCGAACTCGATAAATTCCAATTCCAGCATTGGGCACTGTCGCTCATCGGCGCGCGCCCATTGAAAGAAGGCGAAGGCAAAGGCGCAGATCGCGGTGTTGATGGTTTGCTCTATTTCTATGAAACCGAACGGAAAGACATCCCAGATCGAGTAAGAGAAGAACCATTGCCGAAGAGCGAACCGGTCTATCGCGAAAAGATCATTGTGCAGGTGAAAGGCGGCGGAGTGAATCGCGGCGACGTCGCGACGCTGCTTGGTGATGTCGAAAACCAAAAAGCAGCCGGCGGTGTTCTCATCACGCTGGAGAAACCAAGCAAACAAATGCGCACCGAAGCCGCCGATGCCGGCCGTTACACATCCAAACTCTGGCACGACAAAGATTATCCCAAGATTCAAATTCTCACTGTCGAAGGGTTGCTCAACGGCACCGAACGCATTGACGCTCCGCCGCAACTAAATCCATTCGCAATGGCTGCGCGCGAATCCGCGCGTGAAAAGCAGACGGAGATGCTTTAGGCAGTACAGCGGCGAAACTGCGAACCGCGACTGATGTGAGAGACGGCACAAAAAAGGCACCGAGGATCAAAAGAGACGGCGGTTTCATTATGTCGAGTACTTGGTTTACGCAGATCGGTAACAATCCTGCCAACTGGGCCGCATCTGCTTCTAGTCTCTTCGGGGCAAGCATGATCTTGAGCCAGGAGCGCCAAAAGGAAACGGAGCGTGTGCTTGGGTCGTCTACACCGGTCCAAACAGTGTCACTGGCGATGAGAACAGATGGAGTAGAGCGCTTGCTTACCGCTTTCGCATTAGAAGCCCTACTGAAGGCAGTTTGGTTGAGCAAAGGAAATACTTTAATAAATCAGGGCAGATATACGGGATTGCCTTGCGAAAAGAAGAAGAAACCACAATGGCATAATTTGCCCGCGATTTGTGATGATGCCGAAATGGTACTAAAAGGTTCGGAGCGACATATCCTCACAAGACTATCGGATGTCGCGCGTTATCAGGGACGCTATCCAATCGCGCGTGGTTGGGAGCAGATGGATCCGGTCTTCTATTGGTCAGAAGACTGGGATGTAACCGTAGGTAAATTAGTGACGAGGTTATGGAGAAGTTTAGGACTATCGCTCGACGGAACACCAATTGGAGGCTTGTGAGCGTCACAGCTTAGTCACTGCTATCGATTTTTACACGACACACAGAGGCGACTGCAGCTGCCGCCCTCAAATTCGCGACAGAACAATCGAAGTGGTATAAAATAGTGCGATGACGTACGGAATCCTCTTTGAGAAAATCGAAAATGGCGAGTTCCCCTCCGGTTTTTATTATGCCCATGTGCCGGCCTTGGGCTTAACGACGCACGGCGAGGGGATCGAAGGCGCGCGCGCGGCGGCAGAAGATTTGGTGAAGCTTTGGCTGGCGGAAAAGAAAGCTGCAGGCGAATCAATAGAACTGCCGTCGGAGTTCTTTTTCTCAACCATCGAGATTTCCGAAAGTGCCCTACAAAGCGCGTGAGGTACTGGCTCGGCTGCAACGCGCCGGCTTCGTCGTGAAGCGGCAATCAGGATCGCATGTTGTATTGCGCCACCCCGATGGCCGCCAAACGTACGTGGCGATGCACACGAAAGATGTCCCGAGTGGCACTTTTCGGACTATTCTGAAACAGGCAAGATTAAGCGAAGAAGAGTTCAAAAATTTGTAGAGCAACGTCCTATGAAATCAGCTACGACGAAGAATGCGATGCGATGAGCATCACATTTAAAGAAACCACGGTGACGACTCAACGCGTCGCCGACGGGATACTTAGTCAGCTTCCTCTGCTTGCTTGTATCGGTGCGCCTCTTCAACGTGTAAAGAATAGACAATCATTTCCCGGGGTTAGATCGACCCATCGGATGATCATTCGCTTAATCCCGGCACGTGGCCGTAACCGACAAAAGTCGGGGTTAAGCGACCTTCCTTTGTTTTCTCTGGCGGCGTAATTTTGAAATCGAACACGCTTACGCCATAACGAGATTTGCCATGGTAAGTTCTGCCATCACTGGCCCCGATCATGATCCGTTTCTTGGTATTCTTTTCCCGACCTAGATAAATCATCGCGTGAGTGATCGGCGGATCGCGATCGATTTCATAAGTTCCAGTCCAGAAAAGCAGATCGCCCGCCTTGAGATTGTTCAGCTCGAATGTGTCTTCCTTGTGGCTGATGACTGCTTCGAAATTTCCCGACTTCCGGACCCACGCATATTGCCCCGCCGAATCGCGGGGCACATCCGCTACACCCGTCTGTGTGAGCACGTAATAAACAAAGCCGGAGCAATCCATGCCGCCACTATCCGGATCGGCTGATCCATATTTGTAATCGAGCCCGCGACCCGCCAGGTCCAACGCGAGACCGACCACCTTCTTCACCTGGGCTGGGTAATCCTGGTATCCGATGATTTGCTCTGGAGGAATCGAAACCGGCGCCCGCTCTTTCTTAGGCGTTTCTGTAACCGTGGGCGTTGGTCGCGACCCTTCCTCCGCGCCGGCCGTTTCATGTGGGGACGGTGTCGGAGTTTCACTTGGGGCCGGCGATGGAATTTCCGTTCCTGATGGCGTTGGCGAAGCCTTGTGCTTTTTCTTTTTCGCCGAAGGCGTTGCGCTTTCTTCCGGAGTGGGCTTGGGCGAACTCTTCTTATGACGTTTTGGCGACGCAGAGGGTGTCGGGGAACTTTTCGACTTCGCCTTGGAAGAAGGTGAGGATTTTTTCCTTGTCGATGTTGTCTTCCGCTTCTTGTGCGGAGTCGGGGTCGGCGATGGAGCGAAAAATTTCTTGATCTTGTCGCCTAACGATTGTTCGGCTGACTGACTCGCAGGCGCGAAAAGACAGATGCCGATTAACGCGAAAATCAACCACCTGTCATGTTGAGTGAAGCGAAACATCTCCAGCTATTAATTTGACGCGGTCAGCCTACAAATGGCCAGAGATTCTTCTCCTGCGGCTGACGGATCAGAATGACATTAATCGAGCGCAGCCGCTTAGCCTGCCAACTCTTGCAACAAGGCTTTGTTCATTCGAATGCCGCCTTCCAGATTTTCCAGCGGAAAGTTTTCATTGGGCGAATGGGCTCGGCAATCCGGCAAAGCCAGGCCGCATAACAACGTCTCAGCGCCGAGAATGTTTCGAAAATCGGACACGATCGGGATGCTGCCGCCCTCGCGGATTAGCGCGACGTCGTGATTGAATGATTTTTTGAGCGCCCGCTGTGCTGCTTTCCCGAATTCGCTGTTCGGATCGGTCAAATACCACGGACCGGAATGGCCGCTGATGGACTTGAGAGTCACTCCCGGCGGCAGATTTTTCTGAAAATGTTTTTTAGCAAGATCGACAATCGCGTCGCCTTTTTGGTTCGGCACCAACCGGAAGGTTAGCTTGGCAAAAGCGTAACTCGGCAACACCGTCTTCGTGCCCTGGCCCTGATACCCCCCGCCGAAGCCATTGATCTCAGCTGTCGGCCGCGCCCAGATTCGTTCGAACGTGCTGAAACCTTTTTCGCCGAATAGCTCGGGTGAGCCGCTTTCCTGTAACACGAGCTTGTCGGCATCAACGGGGAGTTTGCTCCACATTTCGCGTTCCCATTTTTCCAGCGGCTGCACGTCATCATAAAAACCGGCAATCATGATGTGGCCGTCTTTATCGTGCACGCTCGCCAGCAACTTCGACATCGCCGCTAACGGATTCGCCACTGCTCCTCCGTAAATACCGGAATGCAAATCGATTTTTGGGCCGGTGACTTTGAGCTCCAGCCCCACAACGCCGCGCAATCCGTAACTCATCGTTGGCGTTCCCTTCGCAATCATTCCCGTGTCCGACACAACAACGACATCGCACTTCAGGTTGTCGCGATTTTCCTTCAGGAATTTGGGCAGATTCGTGCTGCCGACTTCCTCTTCGCCTTCAACGACAAGATCGACATTCACCGGCAGGTCACCCTTTTTTTCGATCTCTTCCTGAATGCCGAGAATGTGCGCGAGGATCTGACCTTTGTTGTCGGTCGAGCCGCGGGCAAAGACGTATCCGTCCTTCAAGACCGGCTCGAACGGCGGGGAATCCCACAGCTCCAGCGGGTCGGGCGGCTGCACATCATAGTGGCCGTAGATCAGAACACTGCGCCGGTCTTGTCGATGTTTGTTGCGCGCCCAGACGACGGGATGTCCGGCAGTGGGAACGACTTTTGACTCCAACCCGATGCGTTCGAGCTTTTGCGATAGCCATTGCGCACAATCCCGCAGGTTGCCGGCGAATTTGTCGTCTGTTGAAACACTGGGAAACCTCAGAAACGAGTACAAATCTTCGAGATACTTTTGCTCCATGGAGTCAAGCATGGAGGAAGAAACCGAATCGTTCAACGTCCAACCCGCTTGCTATCGTGTCATGCTGAGCAGAGCGAAACATCTCCATTCTAATTTTCTCCGGGGGCGCTTGGGCAGAATGATTGGAGATTCTTCGCTTTGCTCAGAATGACAGGTCAGGAGATTCAAGTGCTGGAAGTTGGGCGTTGAACCTTCGGCGTTTCTCACCCAACCTGCGCGAATGCCCACGCCGCCGGCACTGAAAGAAGAATCGGGTTTAATACGGGCCATCGGCGTTCCCGGGCTAACTGCCAATATTGTCAACTCGACCGTTGGCGCGGGCATTTTTGCCTTGCCGGCCGTTGTCGCGTTTCAAATTGGCGCGGCCGCGCCGCTTGCCTACGTCATTTGCGCTCTGGCCATGTGTTTGTTCGTCACTTCGTTCGCCATGGCGGGAAGCCGCGTCTCCCTCACCGGCGGACTTTATTCCTATGTCGAAGTGGCCTTCGGTCGGTACGTCGGGTTTTTGGGCGGTGTGCTTTATTTTCTGACCGCCATTCTTGCGGTTTCCGGAATTGTTACGCTCATTGCCAGCTCAGTGGGCAGTCTCATTCCGATCCTGGCCACACGAGTTGGTCATGTCATCACGATCTTGTCGATCCTGCTGTTTCTAGGCGCGATCAACATTCGCGGTGTCCGCGCCGGTGCCAAAGCAGTCGAAACGATCACAGTCATCAAGCTTGCGCCACTGGTGATCTTTATCGCGGCAGGTCTTTTCTTCATTCATCCGCAGGCGCTCTCCTGGCCTGGCTGGCCCCACGGCGATCTGTTGGGTCGCAGTGTTTTGCAACTGATCTTCGCTTTCGTCGGCGTGGAAGTCGCACTGATGCCGAGCGGTGAAGTCAAAAATCCTGCGCGCACGGTGCCCAGAGCAATCTTCACCGCGCTTGGCATAACGACTTTGCTTTATATTTTGATCCAACTCGTCGGGCTCGGTGTTCTCGGCAACGAATTGGGAAAATTTGGTGATACCGCCCTGGCCGAAGCGGCTTCGCGATTTCTCGGCAATGCCGGTCGGACAATCATGCTCGCAGGCATGGCGATTTCCGCATTCGGCTTTGTGACTAGCGATATCCTGAGCTCACCTCGAATAGTCTTTGCCTTCGGACGTGACGGCGTTTTGCCGAAATGGTTTGCGCATATCCATCCGCAGTTTCGCACGCCCGATGTCGCCATCGCGGCCTATGCGGTGACCGCATTTGGACTTTCGTTCTGGTCCACATTTCAGGAATTGGCGGTGCTCTCAAACATGGCCGTGCTTCTGCTCTACATTCTTTGTTGCCTGGCTGCTTTGGAGTTGAAGCGGCGCGACGTTCGCACCGATGGCAAGCCATTTGAATTTCCCGGCGTGACATTGATTCCGGTTTTGGCGATCGCCGTCATTGTTTGGATTTTGTCGAACGCGACGGTGAAGGAATTCCTGTTCACCGGCGGATGTCTTGGGATCGCCTCCTTACTATTCTTTGTTCGCCGGATCGCGGTGACCTTTAATAGAGGATCGGTTTGAGGCAGCTAACTCGGGATCGCCCGCCCACCCCAATATCCTGCGGTTGGTTGGCACCCTGACCACTCCAAATTGTATAATTTTAAGCTTGTAACCCCGAATTCACCTCTATATTGACCTTCCAAGGCTGCGAGAATAGATTTTCGCTGCCCCCCAAATGCATTTACACTCGCTTGAGTTGTTCGGCTTCAAGTCGTTCGCCGACAAAACCACTTTCAATTTCCACGAGGGCGTTACCGCCATTGTTGGACCGAACGGCTGCGGAAAATCCAACGTCCTCGACGCCATCAAATGGGTCTTGGGCGAGCAATCTGCCAAGTCGCTTCGCGGCGGCGAAATGGCTGACGTCATTTTCAACGGAACCGATAATCGCAAGCCTGTCGGATTCGCTGAAGTGTCAGTCACCTTTTCCGATTGCGCGCAAGAACTTGATGTCGATTGGAACGAAATCCGCGTAACCCGCCGCGTTTATCGCGATGGCAACTCCGAATATTTCCTGAACAAGACTGCGTGCCGTTTGCGCGATATCCAAAGTCTGTTCGCCGATACAGGTGTGGCGCGCGCGGCCTACTCGATGATGGAGCAGGGAAAGATCGACATGATCTTGAGCTCGCGTCCGGAAGATCGTCGCGCGGTGTTTGAAGAAGCGGCCGGAATTACAAAATACAAAACGCAGAAACGCGAAGCACTCCGTAAACTCGAAGCGACTGAAGCGAATTTGCTTCGTGTGAGCGACATCATCAAGGAAGTGAAACGCCAGATCGGTTCGCTGCAACGCCAGGCCGGCAAGGCGCGGCGTTATCAGTCGCTGCACGCGGACTTGCGAACGCTCGACACTCATCACTCTCGAAAGCAACTGGGATCACTGGAGAACGACCTGGCCGCTTGTCGCGCGCAAATTACGCGTCTGGAGGAATCCGAAGCCACCGCGCGCAACAAGATTGATGTAGGCGAGACCGCGCTTGGCGAGCAACGTCATACCTTGGATGATATTGATCTCAAGATTGCGGACGGACGCTCCGAACTTCAGCAATTGCAGAGCGAAATCGGCACAAACCGCAGTCGAATCGAATTTAACCGGCAGCGCGCGGTCGAATTGGCTGAACTGATTGAGCGCGCCCGAAAAGACATTGGAGCGGCCGAAGCCAAACGAAGTCAACAAAGCAAGGAACTCGAACAGGCTACCGCGCTGATCGCAAAGACCACCCAACTTCTTAAGACGAAGGAGTTGGAACTTGGCGAGCTTACAGAAGCGATTTCACAGATTCGAGCGGAGCGATCCGCGGTTAGAGCGAAGATCGAGAAAATCGACGCGGAGCTTTCGAGAGGCGAGAATCGAATCAAAGAGCTCGAACATGAGCTTTCTGGCATCACCATCCGCCGGGAGACAACTCGAGAAAATGGTAGCGACCTCGAATCCGCCATTTCCGAAGCAACCAAGAACCGGATGCGCGTTGAAAAAGAAATCGCCACCGCTCGGGCAGCGATCGCGAAGTCGCAGGAAAATGTCGATCTTCTAAAGACAGAAACAAAGACGCGCGAGGAAACGTTGCAGCAACATCAGCAGCTCCTAGCCGATGCGGAAGCGAGTCTCGTTGTGCTTGATCGCGCGCTCACCGAAAAGGAATCGCGCCTGGAAGTTCTGCGTCAGTTAAACGAAGAAGGCGAAGGTTTGGCCAAAGGTTCGCAGGAGGTGCTGAAAGGGCTCGACGAGCCGGCCCGAATTAAACCCGCAGTGGCGGGCGCATTGGTATCAAAATTAGATGTCGATCCGAAATTTGTGCGCGCGATTGAAGCGGCTTTGGGCCGTAATTTGCACGCGATTGTTTTAGATGATCCAGCCCTTGCTCCCGAGATCATCTCCAAGTTAACCAAGAATAAACTAGGGCAGGCTGCATTGGTCATTTCGAAGTTCGACAACGGAAACGGCACAAAACCAGGAAGGCTGCCAGCGAACTCGCTGGGCTGGGCAACGGACCATGTGAAGGCGCCGGATGATCTGGCACCGTTTTGTAAGCGCTTGCTGCACAATGTCGCTCTGTGCGATGACCTCAATCATGCTTTGGCATGGAAAAAACAGAATGATGATCTGGCCGCCGCCACGCTGGCGGGGGAATTCATTTCTGCCGATGGCGTTGTCTTCGGCGGCAGCGCCGATGCAACTTCGGATTCGTTGCTCGAGCGGAAATCGCGGATCTCCATTCTGACGGCGGAATATTCCGTTCTCACCAAACAACGCGAGGTGCTGAGGCAAAAGCAGGACGAGTCAAAGCTGCGTTTGGAAAAGGCCACCAGCGCTTTCGAAAAGGCGCGCACTCACTTTGAAAACGCCGGTCGGGAGCAATCCATTTCGGAAAATCGAATCCAGTTTCTGGAGCGGGAATTAGATGAAGTTCGACGAAAGATAGAGGATCTAAACTCGGATCGGAACACTCTTGCCCAGCAACTTGAGGCGGCGGACCAGCGCGTCAGGGATTTGGAAGAAGAATTAGATTCAGAACGCACAACGCTGGCCGGGAACGAGGCGCAGAAAAATGAAGCGCAGGCATCATGCGATGACTTAATCAGGCGCGAAGAGGTATCCAACACGAAGCTGAACGATCTTCGCCTCGCGTTGGCGACGGAACGGCAGCGTCACGACAATCTCATTGCTCAACGTCAGCCGATGATCGATCGCGAAACGGAACTGGCCGAGACGATCGCAACGCGAAAGGCCGAGATTACCGATTTCGAAACACGGTTGAGCGCGCAAGCCGGCGAATCGAAGACTGCCGAAGCAGAGATTGAAGGTCACACTGAACAGCGAACGAGGTTGGAAGAATCAATTACTGCATTGGTGGAGCAAAGGACGCAGCAATTGAACGTGACCACCGAAACGGAGACGAATTTGCGAACTGTTCGAAATGGCTTGAATGACTTGCACGATCAGAGGGCGCAGCAACAGGTGCGGGAATCGCAGTTGCAGATGAAGATCGACAATCTGGTCGAACGTGTGCAGCGGCGTTACCAAACCGATCTCCGCAGTTTTGTGACGGATGACGCGGCGTTTGAAAAAACATTGCGCGTTCAACTGAAGGCAGAAAGGAACGCGGATGTCGATCTCTCTGGAGTTGAAACTGTGATTGCGGAGATGACTCGACGTCTCGACGAAATGGGTCCGGTCAATTTAGAGGCCGTGCAGGAGTACGATGAGCTTGAGGAACGTTACAAGTTTCTCGAAACGCAAAACAATGATCTCACAAATTCGCGCCGCGAATTGCTTGATGTCATTGCGAAGATCAATTCGACAACGCGAAAATTATTCGCGGAGACGTTCGCCCAGGTCCGGCTGAATTTCCGTGAAATGTTTGCCGAACTTTTCGGCGGCGGCAGGGCTGATCTGTCACTCATGGACGAAAACGATCCGCTCAATTGCGGAATCGAGATCAGTGCGAAACCGCCCGGGAAACAATTGCAGGCCGTCTCACTGCTGAGCGGCGGCGAACGTGCCATGACCGCGGTGGCGTTGCTCTTTGCGATCTACATGGTCCGGCCGAGTCCATTCTGTATTCTCGATGAAATCGACGCACCGCTGGATGAGAGCAACATCAATCGATTTGTGCGTGTCCTCGATCGATTCGTTGAGCAAAGCCAGTTCATCATCATCACCCACAACAAGCGCACCATCGCCAAGGCCGACATTCTTTACGGCGTGACGATGGAAGAGCGAGGCGTCAGTAAACTGGTTGGGATGAAATTGACCGGCCCGCGTGAAGTTGCCATCGAGCAAGCTTCAAATGGAAACGGCAACGGTCACGGCGAAACTGCAACCCAACGGCACCTCGCCTTAGCAGGCCGATAGGTGGATCGGCTTCTCCGAAGACGATGTTAACGTAGGGCGATGCCGCATTTTCTTCTCCGACGCGTTGAGGAAAACGCGTTTCACCTTCGAACTAAGGGGTGAAACAATTTTTGCGCACGATTGTCGATCCTGCGTAAAATTGGCGGATGCTTCAGACGGCGCAGCGCAAAGGGAAAAAAACTTCGACCAAATCTGCGCCAGTAAAATCCGCACCGAAAAAGACGCAGGTCCATCCGCGGTTTTTGGAAGCGTTTCGCTGGATGCTGCTCACGCGGGTGTTTGAGGAGAAGCTGGTTAGCCTTTACCGCGGCGGACAGATCATAGGCGGCGTTTACATCGGAAAAGGCCAGGAAGCGGTCAGCGTCGCGTGTGGATTGTTTTTGGAAAAGAATGACATTTTCGGTCCGTTGATTCGCGACCAGGCCGGACGCTCGGCGTTTGGCGAACCGCTTGTCGATGTTGCGCGGACTTATCTCGGCTCGCGACTCGGGCCGATGCGCGGTCGCGATGGAAATATTCATCGTGGCCGGCCGCGCAATAATCAGCTGGCGATGATCAGTCATCTTGGCTCGATGGTCTCGGTCATGGTCGGCGCGCTCATGGCAAAACGCGGCCGCGGCGAGAAAAACTTCGTTGGGCTCACCAGCATCGGCGAAGGCGGAATGCAAACCGGTTCATTCCACGAAGGAATGAACATCGCGGCCGTGGAGCAGGTGCCGTTGGTGGTCGTGGCGACAAATAATCATTATGCCTACTCGACGCCGAACGATCGCGAATTTGCCTGCGCAAATCTGGTCGAGCGCGCCGTTGGCTACGGCTTTGAAGGCTGCACTGTCGATGGTACCGACCTTAATGCATGTCTGAATATGATCGGCAGCGCCGTGCAACGGGCTCGTGCCGGGCGTCCTCCGCAACTGGTCGTCGCATCCATTTTGCGTTTGTCGGGCCATGGCGAACATGACGATGCCAGATATGTCACCGAAGAAATCAAACGCGAAAAGTTCGCCCAAGATTGCGTCAAATTAACGGAGGAAAAAATTCTCGATCTGAAGTTGGCTGATCCCGAGACGTTGAAATCATGGCGCGAAGACGCCGCGCGCCAGGTCGATGAAGCCATCGCGACAGCGCAAACCGATCCGCAGCCCGAGGGCGACAAAGAAGATTGGTGTGCAATCTCGACGCGGCAATTGGCCGATCAGTTCGAAAATGAATGACGAAGCCCGAATGACGAAATCGGAATTTTCGTTTCGCACGAAGTGCTTTGGAGTGCGGGGCGTCCTCGCACCGCTTTCACATCGTAAATTTAATTTTGCAAAAGCGGCGCGAGGACGCGACCGCACTCCGAAAGCTTCGCGAAAACGTACGTCGTCATTCGTCATTGATTTGTCATCCGCACCATGAGCATCACTTATCTCGAAGCCATTCGCGAAGCGCAGGCGAAATTGCTGCGGGACGACCCACGTGTTTTTATTTATGGCCAGGACGTCGGCGGAACTTTCGGTGGTGCATTCAAAGCTACGAAAGGTTTAGCCAAGCAATTTCCCGGGCGCGTTCTGAATACACCGATCAGCGAAGACGCAATGGTAGGCACCGCGATCGGAGCGGCCATACAAGGAATGCGTCCGATCATCGAGATGCAGTTCGCCGACTTCTCCAGCATCGCTCTGAATCAGATTTTGAATAACGCCGGGACACATTATTGGCGGACCAATGTTCCAATTCCGATCACCGTGCGATTGCCGAGCGGCGGAACAAAAGGAAGCGGGCCATTTCACAGTCAATCGATGGAATCGATCTACGCGCACTACCCGGGATTGATCGTGATGACGCCGGCCACGGTGGAGGATGCATACACGATGTTAATCGATGCCGTTGCGATCGACGATCCGGTCGTGTACTGCGAGCACAAATATCTCTATTACCATCTCAAGGCCGAGAAACTTCCGGAGAAAGGTCTGCCCACGGGTCGAGCCCGGATCGCGCGTGAAGGTCGCGATCTCACGATCGTGAGTTACAGCGCTATGGTGCAGGAATCCTTAATCGCCGCCGACGAGCTCGCTCGCGACAATTTCGAAATTGAAGTTGTCGATCTTCGCACCGTGAAACCACTCGATACCGATACCGTGCTCGCATCGGTCGCGCGCACTGGGCGATTGCTGTGCGTCGGTGAGTCATTCCCCTGGGGCGGCGCTACCGCAGAGATCATGGCCCGCGCAACTGCGGAAGGATTTCACCTTCTCGATGCCGCGCCGCAACGGATCAACGCCAAAGATACGCCAATTCCCTATCATCCAAGCTTGTGGAGCGCGCATCGGCCGAACGCGAAAAATATCGTCGCGAAAGCCCGACAATTGCTCCGAGAATAAATTTATGCCACAAGTTCCCATTATCATGCCGCAGCTGGGGGAATCGATTGCCGAAGCGACGATTGTTGAGATCAAGGTGAAACCAGGCGATGAAGTCGCAGCCGATCAGGAAATCATCGACGTGGAGACGCAGAAAGCTGTGATGGGCGTCACGACCCCGTGCAAAGGCAAGATCGATAAAATCACGGCGCAACTAAAGGAGACTTATCCGATCGGGTCGGTGCTCGGCTACGTGGAAGCCAGCGAAGCGGACGCGGCGCGATTCGTGAAGCAAACACCTCCTCCGCCGCAGAAAGAAGTCGCGGAGGAAATTCCCGCGCGCGCTGACGAAGAAGTGCACGAGTCGAAGCCGCATTTTGCTATCGACGGCGAAGGCTACAAAACATTCGCGCCTTCCAAGGGCGCGTCTGCTGGCGGCCTGCCCGTTCCTGCGACAACTAAAGGCGCGACCTTCATTTCGCCACGCGTCCGCGCGCGGATGGCCGGATTGAACTTAACCAATGCCGATCTGGCCGGAATCAGCGGGACCGGTACAGGCAATCGCGTTACCATCCGCGATCTGGAAAATTTCCTGCAGAAGATCGACAATCAGACTGCGCAGGATGCATCGGCGCTTCGTGCAGGTGTGGCTGATGCAATGAGGCGAAGCTGGACGCGTCCGCTTTCGACAATCGGTTCCTCGGTTAATCTCGATCCAGTTTTGCAAGACCGGAAGTCTCGAGATCCAAAACCCGGGCCTGGACTTTATGCGGTGCGCGCGCTAGCGCTCGCTCTTGGAGAAAATCCCGGCGCAGCGGCGAAATTCATTGGCAATCGAGTCGTCCAATCGGATTCGACCGACATCGGCATCGCAGTTGAAGCGCAGGATGGAATCATGGTGCCGGTCATTCGCGCCGCCGACAAAACATCGCTTGTCGATCTGCAATCGAAATATTCGGAGCTGGTCGAGCATGCACGACAGCGCCGCATTTCGCCGGATATGCAAGCCGGCGGCATAGCCACGGTTTCTAATTTCGGAACGTTCGGAGTGGAATGGGGCACACCAATTCCCCTGCCCGATCAAACATTGCTCCTCGGTCTGGGCGTCGGAAAAAAGGTTCCGGTCTGGGACGAATCGAAGAATGAATTCGTCCCGAAAACCGAAGCGCAAATCACATTGAGTTTCGATCATCGTAGCATCGACGGCGGTGGCGCCGCGCGATTGCTAAAACGCGTGATCGAATTGTTGGAAGAGCCAGCAAAACTTTGAGTGGCGTCGGTATACTTGCCGATGGGACATGGGCTGGAAGCCCACGCCACGGACTTCAATATTCGCAGAACGCGTCGTCGGGATAACAATACAGCCAGCGCTCCCCTGGTTGGGCCGACGCAATCACGGGATGACCAGTCGCCTTCTCATGTTTCGTCGCATGACGATTTGGGGAGCTGTCGCAGCAAAGCGTCACGCCGCACTGCTGGCATGTGCGCAGATGCACCCAGCTATCGCCGATCTTCACGCACTCGGCACACTCGCGGATTTCTGGCTGTTTCACGGCTTCAACTGAATTGAGGTGCGTACAACCGCGGTCAGTCATTGTTGGTTCCCTTCACTAGCCGCACTTTCCTGCCAGCATTATCGGCGCCCGCCGAACCGGCTGACGTTGGTAAACCTTCCGTTCAATGTCTAGAATCTTCTTCAGTGCCTTGATGTTTTCTCGGAGATATGCCAGGTCGGAGTGAAACATCACAACCCCTCTCCTCAACCTGGTAGTCTCCCGAGAAAACTTCGGCGATCGAATCAATCGTTCCAGAAACTTTACGTGATCAAGCAACGGCTCGATGCGCAGCATGGTCCAGTCTGTTGTCGAAGCGACACGTGAGAACTCCTTCTTTAATTCCTCAAGTGCTCTTTTCGCCTTCGGAATGTCTTCTTTGTAACTTCTGTCCATAAAGTCATCGTGGCCGCGCGGTGGCTCGGGCTGCGGCCTCCGCTAATTTGTGCGGCGTGTCGTTAAACGCGATGGCCGCCTGCGGAGCATATCGGCGGATCAAGTTGATGATAGATTCAAAAAGCTCGAGTTGTTCCTCGGGGTGCCGGATCCCGCCTCCGACAATGACACAGTCCCAGGACCGTCCTTGCAGTGCGACGGTAACTTGGGATTCGATGTCGTCCCTGCCGTCGAGACCCACCAAACAGGCTTCTGCGTGAAAACCGCGGTCGGCAAGAGCCTTCATCCCGATCTCGATCGCATCCGCAACCGGCTTCGGGTCCCACGGGCCGGGCACTCGATAGGGGTCGAGGCCGATGACAAGGACACGTCACTAATGACCCGAGAGCGCACTCAGCAGATCTTGCGATAGCGTTATTCGATCTTTTCCCAGAACCCGCGCCGATTCGAGATATTTGGGAAAACGAGTTGTCCCTCATAGAACGTGAACGGATTGGAGTTTTCGTTATCGCCGAACTTGAGAATCAACGTCTTGCCTTCTACGCTCCAGCGGCCGGTAACAGGTTCGCTGCGGCTCTCCGCTGTAACGACCCAGTTCTCCATAGTGCCGTCGGCATGCAGAACCAAATGTTCGTCCTTGGGGCGCTCAAAAACAATCGTCGTTTTCCGCCAATGACCGATCAACCGCTTTGCATTTTCCGATGAAGCGTCGCTGCTCTCTTGAAACGTAACCATTCCGGAACCGGCAACCGATTGGGAAAAAAAGCCGAACACCACAGCAGCACAGCTCGCAGACCAAATGATTTTCGGAATAAAGTTTTTTGTTCTCATTGTGCCTCCTTGCCATCTGAGTCTGCCAGGCAGCCCCGGGGTTATCAAGCTTAGTTCGACGCCTGATTGCCGCCTCGCTCGGTCGAGTAGCAATGGAAGACAATTTTGCTGAGAATTCGGCAGTGCCGTATGTTGTGGCATTCACCATGAGGCGATCGCGTAATGAGGTTTCAGTCCGATCTGGGCAGGTCGAGTTCGTTAAGGTCAATACCGATGCCTGGAAATGGCGGGACGTTTATCGCTGGCTGCTGGCGTTGACCTGGCCGCAGTTCGCCGCGTTGACTGGCGCGATGTATGTCGGGCTGAATCTGTTGTTCGCGTCAGGTTATAGCCTCGAGCGGGATTGCATTTCCGGCCTGACAACAAGCCATTGGTTTCTCGATTGTTTCTTCTTCAGTGTCCAGACGCTGGCCACGGTCGGCTACGGGCACATGTATCCGCAGACGCTTTATGGTCACATTGTTAGCACCATCGAGATCATGACGGGCCTTTTCCTGATCGCCGTCATGACCGGCCTGATTTTTGTCCGGTTCTCGCGGCCCACTGCACGCGTTGTGTTTAGTAAATCCATCGTGATCGCCCCGTTGAATGGAAAACCGACGCTGATGGTCCGTATCGGGAATGAGAACCATCACAGCATGGTGGAAGCCGAATTTCGAATCATGTTTTCGCGCGACGAACCGCTGATCGAAGGCGGCGATTTCCGGCATTTCTACGTTCTGAAATTACATTTCGATCGGCTCACCGTTTTTCCGGCGGCGTTGACCTTGCGACATACTATTGATGAAAGAAGTCCGCTCTTCGGGGCAACAACGGAGTCGCTCGCATCCAGCCGGGTCTTGTTTTTTGTTTCGGTGGTCGGGATCGATCCCGTGATCGCTGCTTCTGTCCAAACCCAAAAAGATTATACCTGGCGCGATGTTCGATTCGGCGAACGCTTCGTTGAAATCTATACCGAACACGGCGGCGGCAGATTGAGCGTTGATTACGGGCGCATTCATGAAACCGAGCCCGCCCAGGAACTTGAAATTTTCGCTAGGCGAGACGGCGACGGTGACGAAGGGCAGGAGTTGTTTAGTTAAAACTTCCAGGAAGTCAGTGACAAGAGATCGTCGATCCTGGCACCCGCTTGCAGTTGCTGACGCGAAGTTTAATTTGAAGCATTGTTATGTACGAAAACACTGAATTTGAGCTGAAGCGCGATTGCGAGGTAATCCTAATCCCTAGCGGGCAGAAATTCACCATTCGCGCCGGAACGAAAGGCGTAATTACACAGACACTGGGTGGAAGTTATACGATCGCGACTTCCTACGGTCTATCCCGCGTGGCTGAAAAGGATATCGACGCACTCGGGATCGACAAGCTGGCAGCGAAACCCGAAGCGAAAGCCGCCGCGAAAACAAATGGCGAAGTCTCCGAGGAAGATGTCTGGAACCAGCTGCGCCAATGCTTCGATCCGGAAATTCCGGTAAACATTGTCGATCTTGGTTTGGTTTACGACTGCCGATTAATGAAGAAGGACGATGGCGGAACCCGTGTGGAAGTGAAGATGACTTTAACTGCGCCGGGATGCGGCATGGGGCCAGCCATTGCACACGATGCGCAAAGTAAAATTCTTACGATCGACGGGGTGGATGAAGCCGAGGTCCAGCTCGTTTGGGACCCGCCTTGGAACCAAAGCATGATCAGTGAAGCGGGCCGAATGAAGCTAGGGATGATTTAAGTGGCGCATGTCTTCGGCTTGAGATTTCGTGTTGACACGCAGATGAAGGCGGATGCGCTGGCTTAACCATGCATACGATCTCCTCGGAAAACTCGGTCGAGGAGAAAACAATCCGGATCCTGAACGAGGTTTTGGCAGGATCTTGCCTGGAGAACCTTGGCATTCGCCTGTGGAATGGGAAGGCCTGGCCGGATGAACGACCGCGTGCTGCCTGGCTGGTGCTCAAACATCGCGGAGCGCTCGGTCAGATGTTGTTATCCGGAACTGAGATTGGTTTGGCCGAGGCGTATTTGCATGACGATTTCGATGTCGAAGGAGACATTGAATCGGCCTTTCATTTCGGCGATTTGCTGCGCAGCCCTTTCGATGATTGGAAACGAAAGCTGAAGCTGGGTGGTTTGTTGCTGAGCCTGCCTCGACCCGACGGAAGATCGACCATTTTACGATCGGCCAGGAAACTGGTGCCGCGCATCAAGGGCCGAAAACATTCACCGGAGCGGGATCGGCGCGCGGTGACGTTTCACTACGATTTATCGAACGATTTCTATCGACTCTGGTTGGACCGCCGCATGGTTTATTCCTGTGCATATTTCCGATCGTCCAACGACGATCTCGATGCGGCGCAGGAACAAAAGCTCGATTACATTTGTCGCAAATTGCGGCTTCGGCCCGGTCAACGTTTGCTCGACATCGGATGCGGCTGGGGTGCGCTCGTCATTTATGCTGCCAAGCATTTCGGGGTTCGCGCGGAAGGCATCACACTGAGCGAGCCGCAAGCAGAATGGGCGCGGTCGCGGATTGCAGACGAAGGATTACAAGACAATGCGACTGTCGATGTGCGTGATTACCGCGAGATCGGAACAAATGGCTGGCCGCAGTTCGATGCCATCGCGAGCGTGGGAATGGCCGAGCACGTCGGCCGCGAACGGCTTCCAGATTATTTCGCGATTGCCTATCGGGCGCTCAAGCCCGGCGGTATTTTTCTCAATCAGGCGATCGGGGAAGGCGCCGTGAGACGTCCGGAGACTGGAAAGAATTCCTTCATCGGAACGTATGTCTTTCCCGATGGTGATATTCCGGCTCTGCCAATTATGTTAGGCGCGGCGGAATCGGCGAAGTTTGAAGTTCGGGACGTGGAAAGCTTAAGAGAGCATTATGCTCGCACGCTGCGGCACTGGCTTCGCCGATTGGAAGCTCATTGCAACGAAGCATTGCTGTTCGTCGATGAACCAACTTACCGGGTCTGGCGTCTTTACATTGCCGGATCCGCTCACGGCTTTCAGCGTAATTACATCTCAGTTTACCAGACGTTACTGGTAAAGCCGGACTCCAGCGGTAATACAGGGTTGCCATTAACCCGCCACGATTTGTATCGGTAACTTGCATAATTCAGAGAGCGCTTGCGTTTCTTGCGACGCGCTCTAGAAATGTTGCCCAACGTTTATGAAATTCTCACTCCTTTGCCTGTTGCCGATCGTCGCCCTGCTGAATTCCAATCTTTCCGGCGCAGAACCAAAAACGGTCGATGATTTTCGTGCTGCTGCATTGAAAGCGAACGCCGTTTTGACGGTCCCGGATTGGGATCAGAAACCTGAGGCCGTCGAAGCTTCGATGAAGAGCGCGATCGAGAAGGCGAATAAGACGCTGGATGCAATCGGAAGTCAGGACCTCAAAAAGGTGTCCTTTAAGAGCACCGTCATGGCTCTTGATGATCTGACTTACGAAGCGTCGAACGAAGCAAACAAGGCCACCATTATCAAGGAAGCGAACCCGAACGAAGTCATGCGTGCCGCGGGGGAAAATGCGATCAAGGTTTTCCAGGATTGGGCAGTCGGGATCGATTATCGCGAAGACGTTTACAAGGCAATCAAAGCCTTCGCCGATACGCATCCGAAGCTTTCCGGCGAAGATAAAAAATTGCTGGATGAAACCCTGCGAGATTATCGGCGATCCGGCCTGGCTTTGCCCCCGGAGAAACGCAAAGAAGTGGAAGATCTGCGCAAACAACTGGCAAAGCTCGGAACTGATTTCGACACCAACATCGTCAATGCGAAAGCGCCGATCGTATTCACCAAGGCCGAGCTGGATGGATTGCCGGAGAGTTTCCTGGCGTCGCCGGGCGTCAAAACCGGAGATGATGCTTACACAGTAATGGCGAACGTGACGTGGCAGTATCAGACCGTCGAAGAGAACGCAAAGAGCGAAGCGACACGAAAAAAGCTAAATGTTACCCGTAGTACGCTAGCGAAGGACACGAATGTGCCGGTGCTCAATCAAATGCTGGCATTGCGCAACAAGATTGCGCTCAAGCTCGGGTACAAATCGTGGGACGATTACCAAACCGAGATCAAAATGGCCAAGACCGGGGCTAACGCGAAGAAATACATCAACGATTTAGTGTCAGGTATTCAACCAAAGTTCGCCGCTGAAGTTGCCGAGTTACAAAAGATGAAAGCGGCCGACACGAAGGATCCAAACGTGAAGATCGATTGGTGGGACTGGCGTTACTACGACAACCAGTTGGTCAAACAAAAGTTTAATGTGAACAAGGAAGAACTGCGCAACTTTTTCCCGTACCAGAGAGTGCTTCAGGGAATGTTCGACATTTACCAGAACATTTTCGGGCTCAAGTTTGATCAGGTCCAAGCGCCATTTAAATGGATCGACGATCTCCAGCTTTACGTCGTGACCGATTCCGGCACGGGCGAGCCGCTGGGAATTTTCTACCTCGACATGTTTCCCCGCGAAGGAAAATTCAATCACTTTGCGGAATTCGAAATCATTAACGGCAAACTGTTGCCGACTGGAAAATATCAGCGCCCCACGGTGGCGTTGCTTTGCAATTTTCCGCCGCCCAGCTCCGACAAACCGTCCCTTATGACGCATACCGATGTGGAGACCCTTTTTCATGAGTTCGGGCACGTTCTGAACTCGATCACGACAAGGGCGAAATATAATCGCTTCGCTGGGACCCACGTTCCTGGCGATTTTGTGGAAGCACCTTCGCAAATGCTGCAAAACTGGGTCTGGGACAAGCAGGTGCTCGACACGTTTGCGGCGGACTATCGCGATCCATCGAAAAAGATTCCGGCCGAGACCATCAAGAAAATGAACGACGCGAAGCTGGCGACGGCAGGCGTGTTTTATCGCCGGCAATTTGCTTTTGCGGATATTGATCTTGCTCTGCACGATGTTCATGCGGAAGGCGCGCCCTACGATTGCGTTGCCATCTCAAATCCAGTTCTGGAGAAAGTTTTTCTCCCGATCGATCCGACTACAACTTTCGTCACCTATTTCGGCCACCTGAATGGATATGATGCCGGATATTACGGTTATGCCTGGGCCGATGCGATCGCTGCCGATATGGCAACCGTTTTCGAAAAAGCCAAGGGCAAATATCTGGACCGCCAGGCTGGGCTGCGTCTCCGCCACGAGATTTATGAGAAGGGAGATTCGCGCGATGTCGCGTTGTCGATCGAAAAATTTCTCGGGCGCAAGCAATCGATCCAGCCGTTCTTAAAGCGCCTTGGTATCGGCGCGCAGAATAAGAAGACGAAGGCCGCTGCGCCGTCAGAAGAACAGAAATAAGCCAGCTGAGGCAGTCTGGCACGTTGGTTGCGGCTCCGGTTAGCCGAGATTAGAATCGATCGCATGTGCGGAATCGTTGGCTATGTCGGGCGCGCGGAGGCGGCACCCATTTTGTTGGATGGGTTGCGCCGTCTGGAATATCGCGGGTATGACTCGGCGGGATTGGCGACCGTCAACGGGCACCACGAGATCGAAACGCAAAAATGTGCGGGGCGGATCGCATCATTAGCCAAATTGGTAGCCGGGAAATCGCCCTCGGGATCGTCTGGGATCAGCCATACTCGTTGGGCAACACACGGGAAAGTTACGGATGAGAATGCGCACCCACATCTCGACGCTAGCGGGAGACTAGCGCTGGTTCACAATGGGGTGATCGAAAATTATCAGGCGCTCAAAGAGCAACTCATTCAAGAAGGCGATACGAATTTTCGATCCGACACGGACACCGAGGTCCTCGCCCATCTGATCGGGAAACTCTATATCGATTCCTGCGCCACAACGGTGGATGTCGATCAAAAGAAGGCCAGACTCGTAAACGCGGTTCGCACTGCGCTGAAACAGGTGATCGGAACGTACGGCATCGCGCTTGTGCACGCTGACATTCCCGATTTCATCATCGGCGCCCGGCGAGGCAGCCCGTTGGTATTAGGAGTAGGCAAGGACGAGCATTTTTTGGCGAGCGACGTAAGCGCCATCGTCGCTTACACACGTGATGCGGTTTACTTGAACGACTTCGATGTGGTCGCCATCGAACGTAACAAATTCGAAATCAGCTCGCTGGCCGGTGACACTGGCGATCATCATATCAGCCGCGTCGAATTCACGGCTGAGGACATCAAGAAGGGCGATTATCCACACTACATGCTCAAGGAAATCTTTGAGCAGCCACACTCGGTGCGCGATGCCATGCGCGGTCGTCTGAGTCTGGAAGAGTGCACGGCCAAGTTGGGCGGATTGAACATGACTCCGCAAGAATTGCGCGATGTCGGGCGAATCATTCTGACCGGCTGTGGCACGGCGCTACACGCGGGACGAGTCGGGGAATATTTGATCGAACAACTGGCCAACGTTCCAACCGAAGTCGAGTACGCCAGCGAGTTCCGACATCGAAATACACCGATGTCCAACGACACACTGGTGTTCGCGATCAGTCAGAGCGGCGAAACTGCCGATACTTTGGGCGCGTTGCGGGAAAGCCGACGGAAAGGCCATCGCACGCTGGGAATTTGCAACAATGTCGCGAGCACTATCGCGCGCGAAAGCGATGGCGGCGTTTACATGCATGCGGGACCGGAAATCGGAGTGGCGGCGACAAAATCATTCACGTCGCAACTCGTGATCCTCACTCTGATCGGGCTCCTACTGGGGCGAATGCGATTCCTTTCCACAGCCGAAGGAAGCCGGATCATTGGTGCCCTCGAAGCATTGCCGGAGCAAATCGAGGAAGTGCTAAGGCTGAGCGATTCAATCAAAGAGATCGCCAGGAAATATGTCGATGTTAGCGGAATGCTCTTCTTCGGTCGCCAATTCAATTTCCCGATCGCGCTCGAAGGAGCGCTCAAGATGAAGGAGATTACGTATCTCTTCGCGGAAGGTCATCCCAGCGCCGAACTCAAACACGGAATCATCGCCCTAGTGGGTCCGGATCTTCCATCGGTCTTCATAGCACCGGATGACGCCATTTTCTCAAAAAACCTGAATAACATGGAGCAGGTCAAAGCGCGGAAGGGGCCGATCATCGCGTTAACCAGCGGCAATGGAGCAAAACAGCTGAAAGAGATTGCGAATGAAATCATCACTCTGCCGGATGCACCCGATTGCGTGATGCCGGTACTCAGTGTGATCCCACTGCAACTTCTGGCCTACCATCTCGCGGTTGAGCTCGGTCGCGACGTCGATAAGCCGCGCAATTTGGCGAAGAGCGTGACGGTTGAGTAGCCGAATGCGCCTTGTGATACCGAAGTGCTCGTGAAAGGCGCTGACACGGCGTCAAGAGCCGCGCCGATCGAGCCCTACTTTACTTGGTTCGAGGTCTCTTTGATCATTGCAAGATGAGTCCTCTCCGTCGGTAGTGTCTTTGCTGCCCAAGCTTTAATATCGGCATCACCACCGCTCTTGGCTTCCTTCTCGAATTGGGCGACCTCGGCTTTGTGATCCCGTTCGATCATGTCGATATAGGCCTTGTCAAATCCCGCGGTACCAATGTTTTGTGCTTTGATTGTTCCGGTTGTCACACCGACACCCTTTTTCTTGGCCAGCGCCAGGAGCTCGTTATTCATGCGTGTATGATCCTGGACCATCCGTGAAGCAACTTTCTTTACGGCGGCGCTCTGCGCCTTCTTTATCGCCATTTTTCCGTTTTCGATTTCCTGCTCGTCGCCGGTCGCAGCCCTTTGGATAAACGTCACGTCTTTGTCGCTAATCTTAACGATCTTCTTTTGAGTTTTACCCGGCTCATCGTGCTGACGCAGGAAAGGGTTGTCAGCTGTTGAGGTCCCTGTTCGTCCGCCTTCAATACCCTGGCCCGAGGCCGTTCCGCTCAGGGCAAGAGCAGTTGAGACACAAGCCAGGGACAACAGTCGCAATTTAAACGTCGATGTAAGCTGCATGGTGAGATCCTTTCGTTAATTGCTTTATCATTTCCGCATAAAGCGTGATGTAAAGAGCAAAGAAATTTCGCGGACGCAAAGTCATTCGGATGTATTCGACCATTGAAAACCAGAGATGAACGCTCGAGTGGTTCTCAGCCGAACGGTTATCGATCTGACCGAACGAAAGCGGACCTACGTCTTGTATCGAAGACGCTTCTTATGCCGGTTCGCTTTCATTCGCTTGCGGCGTTTGTGTTTCGAAATCTTGGCTTTTCGACGTTTCTTGAGAGATCCCATATCAAATTAACCGCGAACCAAATCACTGAAAAGGCATCGGCGCAATGCAATTTTCAGCAGATCAAACTGTTTCCTCCGGAGCAAGGCTGCATTCATGGTCGAGCGTTTCGAATTGGAGCGTGGTGTGATGAATTTCGAATTTCTCATGAAGCTCTTTGGAAGCTAGCAGCAGGAGGGAACAATCACAGTCGTTGACATCCCGCACCAAATGCGCAGTCAGGGCAGTCTCGGTAGTGCTCAATGGCCAGATATGAAGATCGTGGATGGTCGTCACGTGGGGAAGAGCGGCCAGATAATTTCTCACCGCGCCAACGTCGATCCCGCGAGGAACAGCCTGCAATGCCAGGTTCATCGAGTCGCGGAGCAGTCCCCACGTGCCCCAGACGATCGCCGCTGCAATTAACAGACTGATTACTGGATCTATCCATTGTCGCCCAGTGACCAATATCACCAGGCCTGCCACGACAATTCCAAGCGAAATCCCAGCGTCTGCCGCCATGTGCATGAACGCTGCCCGAATGTTCAGATCGCGTTTGCGTCCGGGCATAAACATGAATGCCGTAACGGCATTAACGACCACGCCAACTGCGGCAACCCATATTACAGTCGTGGCGGCGACAGATACCTGGGTTCCAAGTCGGCGGATCGCTTCCCAGCCGATCGCACCCACGGCGACGAGAAGCATGATTGCATTCAACAACGCCGCCAGAATCGACGAACTGCGCAGCCCGTAGGTGTGTCGTTCAGTTGGCGCCCTGCGTGACAGCGCACTTGCCATCCACGCCAGTACCAAACCGAGAACGTCACCAAGATTGTGACCGGCGTCCGCAATCAGCGCCAGGGAATGAGCAAACAGACCGAATATAACCTGCAGGATGACAAACAGCAGATTCAATCCCACGCCAATCGCAAAGGCGGTGCCAAAATCTACCCGCGCATGTTGTTCATGATTCATCCGATGATTGGCCGTCTTGCAAAGTTACTTCTCAAATAACACGATCAGCACACCGACCATGGAGAGCAACAGTCCCATCAATCCAAGTTCGTATTTCTCCAGCAAGCCAAGGTTAATTCGGCGGAGCCCGGCGAGGGTGAGCCAGGTGAACAGAATCATCCCGGCCACAGTTGCGACAGAGAGAATAAGGGTCAACAGAACGAAACCAAACCAACCATAGCGGATGCCATAAACATAAAAGGGAACGAAGCTCTCGCAGGGCGAAAACGTGAGGAGCGCGATTAGGCTTGTAATCGCGACTCGGTCGGAAACTGGCGGGGGCATGGTTTGGATCGACAATGACTTCGGATTTTTCAGGGCACGTTCATCAACATGATGGGCGGCATGAACCTGAGGATCTTCGCCAGGCACTCGAGTATGACCGTGCACGTTGCCGATGATCTGCCGGTAAAGATAGATTAATCCAAAGAACAGCAATGCCCCGCCCGCAATCCGCGGAAACCAGTCGCCGAATTTTTCGTGCACAGCAAAGCCAATGAGAGTGAGAACAAACCCCAAAACCGCCGTGAACAAGACGTGGCTACTTCCAGCAAGAGCGGTTATAACCAATGCCCTAGCATGGCTCCATCGTTGGGCTCGCGCTGTAAGAACGAAGGGCAACCAATGAGTTGGAATCGCCGCATGAAAGAATGCCACGCCAAAACCAGTAATCGCGATTGTGGTAAGAACGGCTTGATCAATGGTGTTGCTGCTCATCTTTTGAATCCTAATAGACGCTCGGCAGAAGGAGCACTTCAATTCTGTTTATCCGCACCGTCCGCCTGGTTAAGGCACTTCAGGAAGAGAGCTTGCCATTAACCCGCGAATGCGCGAGATACTCTGCCGGGAACAGCTGAGGAGATCGAAAATAATCTTTAGCGGGCTGTGGCTCAGCTTGGTAGAGCGCCTGGTTCGGGACCAGGAGGCCGTGGGTTCAAATCCCACCAGCCCGATTTTCAACCCCACTTTTTGCTCATTCGTCCATAAAGCGGATCAGGCAATTGCCGCGATAAGGGTGATCGCAAACAATTAACAAATGGGTTGACAAGGGGTCTGCCCGCTCGCAGAGTCAACACTCATTTTTCGCCATGCTTTCCCCGCAAATTGCTCCCCCTACTCTCGACGGCGTGGCGACTATTCTTCAATTCCCGACGAACGCGCTCCGCGCCGTCGTTTCCTTGCGCCATATGACGACTCAACTCCTTCAGGAAGCCGCTCAAGTGATCCCCAACCAGCAACTCCTGATCAACGTTGTCTCCAAGCGCGTGCGTCAGCTCGGCTTGGGACATCGCCCGATGGTCGAGACGACTCCCCGAATGTCGCTCACCGATATCGCCCTCAAGGAAATCATCGCCGGGAAGCTCGCCTACGAATCTCTCGGTGGATCAGCTGATAACGACTGAACCGGCGGATGATCTAATTTGGGCGGCTCTCTTGGCGTCTGGCATAGACGGCCTAAAATTACCGAATGGCTGCCGAGTCGATTCTCAATCGCAAAGCGCTGCGCGATTATCACATACTCGAGCGCTATGAGGCCGGAATCGAGCTCAAAGGAAGCGAGGTAAAGTCTGTTCGGGCAGGCAAGGCAAACATCAGTGACGCCTTTGCCCGAATCGAGCAGGGTGAAGCGTTTCTCTATAATGCCGACATCCAGCCCTACCCACAGGCGAGTCATGAAATTCCCCCTGCCAAACGTGTCCGCAAATTATTGTTACATCGACAGGAGATCGACAAGTTGTATGGCGAAACACAGGTCGCAGGGCGCGCGCTCGTTGTTCTTAAGCTCTACTGGAAAAATGGAAAACTAAAGGCCGAGCTTGGAGTGGCCCAGGGGAAAGTTGCGCGTGATAAGCGCGCGGATTTGAAGAAACGCGCCGTCGATCGCGAAACCGCCCGGGAAGTCGCCCGATTCAATCGCAGGCATGGGTAGATCGAGGTTCTGATGCCATCCCTTTCCATGCGAGAAAAAGTCGCCCTGATCAGCGGCGGTTCGCGTGGCCTCGGTTTGCTGATCGGGGAAGAAATTTGCCGGCGCGGCGGAAATGTCAGCATTATTGCCCGTGATCTCGACGAACTGGCTCACGCCAAAGGCAGGCTGGAGAAGCACGGCAGGCGTGTTCTGACGATTCAATGCGATCTGCTTGACCGTTCTCAAATTGAATCCGCCGTCCGACAGACTGCGGAACATTTCGGCAGGATCGATGTTCTGATCAACAATGCCGGCGTCATTGAAGTCGGCCCATTCGAACACATGAAACGGGAGGACTTCGAACGCAGCATGGGCGTGCATTTTTGGGCGCCTTTCGAATTGATGATGCAAGTCATACCGCTAATGCGCCGGCAAGGCGGCGGACGGATAGCAAATATCGCGTCGATCGGCGGCAAAGTAGCCGTCCCGCACATGGCTCCCTACACTGCTAGCAAATTTGCGCTTGTCGGCTTGTCCGATGCGCTGCGAGCGGAGTTGGCTCGCAACAATATTTTCGTGACAACGGTCACTCCGGGCTTAATGCGCACTGGCTCGGAAGTCCATGCCAAATTCAAAGGCGACCACAAATCTGAATTTAAGATCTTTAGTAGCTCGGCGAGAATACCGCTGGTTTCGATCTCGGCGGAACGAGCGGCCCGGAAAATTGTCGCATCCATTGAGCGCGGGCGACCTGCTTTAGTGATGCCCCTGATGGCGCGCGCTTTAATCACAGCGAATGCAATTTTTCCGAACATGACTGCACGAGTGATGAAGATCGTGAATGACCAACTTCCCGGGCCCGTAGAGGCCAGCGGCGACGAAGCCCGAACCGGTGCGGAAATTCAATGAAACCGAAGCGGGTGTTTGTCGCGATCAACCCGCCGCCCTACGTCAGGCAAACTCTTGTCGATCTTGATCCACACATGCGCGGCGTTCGCTGGATCGAAGCCGAGCAGATGCATTTGACCCTTGGTTTTTTTGGACTCGTCCCGGAAGATGTCGGTCTTGCATTTCGCTCACAGCTCGGAAGGATCGAGTTTCGGCAGTTCGTTTTGCCTCTTTCGGGGCTTGGCAAATTTCCTGCCAATGGTCCCCCAAAAATTGTTTGGATCGCCGTGGGCAGCGGTCACCCGCATCTATTTCAATTGCACAAACGTGTGCAGGATGCGGCCGTTGCAGTAGGACTCGACGCCGATCTGCGCCCGTGGCATCCGCACGTGACGCTTGCTCGTTGCCACGACGTACCGGCTGGAACGTTGCGAAAGTTTCTCAAGACCTACGCCGAGTTCACTGCGGGAATGTTCAAGGTCGACGAATTCCATCTTTACTCCAGCGAGCTGACTCCATCCGGCGCTATTCACACCTGCGAAATGACAGTGAAAAGCCGCGATATTCCGTCGCTCCAGTGATCCTTTTTACAGTCCGCGGCTCGACAATGGCGCCGCCACCTGTTCCAGAGAACATCGTTCCGCCGGGACGCCGATCCATATCTCCGTGATCGCTCCGACAATCATCAGCAAATCTATGACGGCACACGCCCCATTGTTGCGTTGAACGAATATCGTAACGGACGCGACGGCATTCCCGATGTGAAACTGGTGCGCACACCGCGAAAGAAACAACAATTGCAAGTCGATCGGTTGACGAAATTCAAAAAGGAAAATGCCGAGAAACGGAAACGGGCTTTGGACAAACTCGCTGCGGTTCTCGATCGAGGCGAAAACTGTTTCCCCGCACTGCTCGACGCTGCCGAAGTTTGTTCGCTCGGCCAGATTACCGGGCGTTTACAGGAAGTGGTCGGACGTTTTCGCCCAATGGTTTAAAAACCAAGGGCCGCAGTTCGCGGAAACGAACGGCGGCCCTGGTAAATTTACCTATGGTGCTTCGGTGACTCTACGCCCTGTTCGCTGCTATGCGCCGATGTAGCAGGCCGAGAACGAGCATGGCGACACCCAGAAGCCCAACTGGTACTACCAGATTCTGGCGTTGCTGGGGTCCCGGTCAGATCAAAGGCCATATCCGCTGCTAAAGGGCTGCGGGCACCGAAGAAGTCTTGGTAACTGATACCATCGCCACCCATGCCCTCGGACCAGCCCCATTGCGGCGGGAAAGCCAGATCGGGCACAATCGACATCCAGTACGTCGTGCCGGCTACCGCATTAAACGCCGACGACAGATTGACCCAATAGGTGTAAGTGGGAAACCCGGCAAAATTGCCGAGGAACGTCTCGCCCGCATTGCCGCTGATGCTGTAGGACATTAACAGGCCTCCAGGCATGCCGGCGGAATCGGCATAAAAGTTAATGGTAAACGCCGTAATAAGTCCCTGGTTTGGCGGATTAAAGTATTCACCGGTCCAATGGACATCTTGTACGGAAGCGTTGAAGCCAAGGGTGAAGTTGTCGTACGTGGTAGCGAAGTTGCCGAAACCGGCCGTGTCGTTTTGACTGGAATAGGCGTTCCCCGTTCCATCAAATCCCTGGCTGTAGAGAACCACGGCCCCCGCATTTGACAAAGTTGCCAACCCCAAGGCCACGGCTGCTGCGATTACTTTCAAACTCATCGGTATTTTCATAATGTATTTGGTTAAGTGTTAGTGTGTGCATGGAATTCGTAAGCAATTAGAAGGCCACGGTGCGCTGTACCGAATCAATCCAGGACGTTAGTTGCTATAAGAGAGTATGTTACGCTTGAAATATGCTCATTGACGGCTCGGATGCCAGTTAGTGAAAACTGTAAAGACTTCCGACGAAAAGCAATTTCTCGTTCTCACTGCACGCAAAGAAGGGAGACATCCCAATTAGCGCTGGCGGCTGGACTCGTTAGGCCAAAGGAGGGAGTGCACCAGAAATTTTGGAGCGGGACTTCGGCCCCGATGTTGTTAGCGCGGCGGTGCTCGGTTATTTACGAATCTTCGATGGGCGGCGTTCGGAACTGATTGCCGCATTACAGAAAATCTGCGCAGGCAAACCCAACGTTAGTGAAGGTCTTCGTGACCTGATCCTGGTGAACTTCGCTGGCGGTGGGGGCAAAAACCAGGTCCAAAATCGACAATTTAACAAATCGTGAACGGGAGGTTTACGCTTTCCTTGGAAAAGGCGCCGGCATTTCGGAAATTGCCACGGAGATGGCTATTAGCCCGAGAACAATTGAGACGTTTCAGGAGCGAATAAAGAAGAAGCTGAGCCTGAAAAGCAATGCTCACTTGAGAGAACGGGCGACCCGCTCGGCAATGAAAACAGCTTGGAAAGGCATGGAGAGATATCAAGCGTGAATACAGCCGGGATCATCTACAATCCGCGGCTGGAGAGTGGCGCGGCCACATGCTCCAGAGAACGTCGTTCCGCCGGGACGCCGATCCATATCTCCGTTATTGCCCCCAGAATCATCAGAGCAGCGGCCACCAGATACCCGGCGAATAAGGCGGTGCTCGAGCCGGTCCCGATCATCCAGCCAAACAAAATCGGAGCGCCAACGCCGCCGGCGAGAGTCCCGATTGCGTAAAAGATCGCGATGGCAAACGCTCGAATCTCCAGCGGAAAAATTTCGCTCACTGTCAAATAGGCCGAGCTGGCAGCCGCTGATGCGATAAAAAAGATAATTGTCCAGGCGATGGTTTGCGTTTGGGCAGTTAACAACCCGGCATGAAAAAGCCAGCCGGTGATAGCTAATAGAATTCCAGCAAGCCCATAGGTGAGTGCGATCATCTGCCGGCGCCCGATTGTGTCAAATAGATGCCCAAGCATTAGCGGCCCAAGCACGTTGCCGAGAGCAAATGGCAGGAGATACAAACCCACATTTTTCTCCGGCACAGAATAAAACCGCATCAGGACCAAAGCGTAGGTGAAGAAAATCGCGTTATAGAAAAACGCCTGCGTGAGCATCAGCAGAAAGCCGAGCAATGAGCGACGTCGATGTTCGTGAATGACGGCGTCCCAAATTTCGTGCCACGGCGTATGCGTTCGAGTGCGGATACGTGTGGAGACAAGCGGCGCATTCCAATGGCCCCCTGCCTCATCACTCCCTTGTTTACCGATTCTTTGTTCTACTTCCATCACAATCTGTTCCGCCTCGTAATTGCGCCCGTGAATCATTAGCCAGCGCGGGCTTTCCGGGATCCAGCGGCGAAAGAAAATGATGATGAGCCCGAGCGTGGCGCCGATTCCAAATGCAAAACGCCAGCCTAACCAGATCGGGAGCACTCGTGGATCAAGCAGAACCAGTGTCGCAGCCGAACCAAACGCCGCGCCGATCCAGTACGACCCATTGATCATCAAATCTACCCGACCGCGCACACGCGCGGGAATGAGCTCATCAATTGCCGAATTAATCGCTGCGTATTCGCCGCCGATGCCTGCGCCCGTCACTGCACGAAAAATCGCATAGCTGGTGAAGTTCCAGGAAAACGCGCTTAAAGCCGTTGCGATCAGATAAACTGCGACGGTGATAAAGAAGAATTTTTTACGTCCCAGTCGATCTGTGGCATACCCGAAGAGCAGCGCACCGATAACGGCTCCCGCCAGATAACAAGTCGCGCTTGCGCCTACCTCGGTATCGCTTAATCCGAGAGTTTCGCGATGGGTTAAAATCCCGCCGAGCGAACCGGCGAGCGTGACTTCCAAGCCGTCAAGAATCCAGGTGGCCCCAAGCGCCAGGACAACGAGCCAATGCCAGCGGCCCCACGGCAGCCGATCCAGACGTGCCGGAACTTGCGATTCAATTATCTCCCCGGTCGCCATGAATAATTCTTCTGGCCGCAGAATCAGCCAGGCGCAACCTCCGTTTCTGCCAAACAAACCGTCAGAATGGCGATTTAGTCCTTCGCCGAAAGTTGCAGGTCGATCCGAATCAGACCGCTGGAATTCTCCCGAGTGAGGGAAGCGCTGCTCCAACCGCTGCCTTGGTAAAAATTTTGCTCGTAACGCCAGAGCATTTCCAGTTTCGCTCCAGATGCTTTCTTCCAGGTGATCTGATAAAAAGAATGGCGTCGCCATGTGGGTGAATTACCGGTCATGAAATTGAAGTGGAATGGCTCAATCCATCTCAATATGCTGTGCCGAACAACCAGCCGCGCTTCGTCGCTGGACGGAGGCGCGCTGGCAAGAATTTCACCGGAAACGGTGTGCACCGGACCAAAGGAAAAAACCTTTCCACTGAACGATAGAGCGAGCTGATCATTCTTGGTTGTCCCAATATCCGGCTTCGGCGTTTCGTTGGTGGCAGGCGTTAAATTCAAAGAAAGATCGTTCACAATGAAAACGCCTCCACTGCCCGAGCCTTCATAACGAAGCTCTCGAATCGGAGTTGAGTCCGTTTGAATCGTCCGGAATCGATCGACGAACATCGACAACTGCCGACCACTGCAAAGCCATAAGATCGACAGTCCACCACCCAGAACAATGAAGATGGTTACCGGAATGAAAACTTTGCGCATGTGTAGCCGCGGCACCGCCCGCCGTTCCGTTTAGGATAATGGGCACAGGCATATTGCGACAAGCGGTCAAATGCGAAGTCGGGACCGAGTTATCGAAGCCGTTGCGTATGCTGATTCCCAATGCGCGCGTTCCCTGCTATAAACGGTCCCAGTGGCGCGCGAACAGAATCACATCGACAAACCGGAACCGCGCTGGCAGGCGCTGCTCGCACTTCTCGCAGTGGGCGCGATTTACCTGGCGTTGCCGAGTAATCTTATCGTAGGACCCACTTGGTTGTTGCCGACGCTGATTGTCGTCATGCTCGCTCCTACAGTCGTGAGTCATCGCACTGGTCGTCACTCATTTAACCGCTGGCTCGGTTTCATTATTAGCGGGATTATTACTGTCGCATTGATCGGCTCAGTAGGCTTGCTGGTGAAAGCACTTCCTTCACATCGCGAAGCAGGGCTCCAACTGCTGAGGTCTGGCGGGTTGCTCTGGCTGACCAACATCATCGTTTTCGCGCTTTGGTACTGGCGACTCGACGGCGGCGGTCCGACTCGTCGTCATGAACAAAAGAAATTCGGCAGTACGAGCTTTCTTTTTCCCCAGATGCAAATCCCCCACGATGAGCGCTCACAGTTTGCCTGCGCGCGATGGCGACCGCGGTTTATCGATTATCTTTTTGTCGCTTTCACGCATAGCTCGACCTTCGGCCCGACCGACGCGCCCGTTTTGGCTCGCTGGGCCAAGGTACTGGCGATGATGCAGGTTTTTATTTCGCTCAGTATTGTGGTGCTGCTGATCTCCCGGGCAGTCGGCGTCTTGTAAGAATCCCCACCACCGAAGCTACTTGCCGATCAGAATCAAAATTCCGGCCACGATGGCCAGAATCGGCATGACTATGCCAAGGGTGAGGCCGGAGACTCCGATGATTCCGGTAAGAATGAGCCAGATCGCCAGCAGAAGCATTCCGAGGTTCTTTGTGATGTTCATAGCCATGTTCTGAATCAGGCGCGCCTCTTTTGCACGCATAAAGTGCCGGCTCAAAAAAGGTTTTCTAAATAATCTTCGATTCGCTAAAAACTTAGGATGTGGCGCGCAGGAATCCACGCGTGGATGAATACATCGATCAAGCCTCGTCATTCGCGCGGCCGGTTCTCAGACGTTTGCGCAGGATCGTCCACTCGGCCTGTCCAAATGTGGAAGAAACAATCAAGTGGAACTTCCCTCATTTTGAGCACCGTGGGATCTTGTGCGGAATGGCCGCTTTCAAACACCATTGCGCGTTTGGATTCTGGAAAGCGGAACTGATCTTCGACGGAAACAAGCTTTCCGATCGAACAGCAATGGGGCATTTCGGACGAATCACATCGCTCGATGATTTGCCCGGCGACCACACTCTGATCGCCTATGTGCGTAAGGCGGCAGAGCTAAACGAAGCCGGACTAAAAACGCTGACGCGCTCGAAACCGCGCAGGAAAGCCAAGCCGAAAATTCCCGCTTACTTCCGAGCGGCTCTGGGCAAAAATGCGAAAGCCAGGAAGACATTCGAAAGTCTCGCGCCCGGTCAGCAGGGGGAGTACGTAGAATGGCTAACTGAGGCGAAGCGCGAGGAAACGCGAAAGCAACGTCTGGAGAAATCGATCCTGTGCCTTTCGCAGGGCAAACCACACAATTGGAAATATCTACCGAAGTGGCGTTGAAGATTTCTACGAGCGGCGCAAATTCAAAAATTGCCTAACGTCCCGGCTTTCGGCGGTCGTTGGATCAATCATTGCCCGGATCTCGGATATTCGGTTGGCTGGGAACCCGCCTTGCTCGGCGTGTTTGAGAATCATTTCTTTGTCCGGAGCAACGTACACGCAATAGATCTTGTCGTCAGTCACATAACTTTCGACCCACTGAATCTGCGGCCCGAGATCACGTAACACAGAACACGATTTCTGTGAAATCGATTGAAGTTGCTCCGGCGAGAGTTTGCCGGCCTCGGGAATCTCGCGTTCGATCAGGTATTTTGGCATGCTCGCCACTCCTTGTGCGGTGAAATCACCGGGATCACTTCTTCGGCTTTTTCGCTTGTTCGGTTTGCTTGACGACAAATGTCTTTAACCGGGCGAACTCTTTTTGGAATCCGTTAACGAAATCGTGGGGGCCGTACTCAAAAAGCACGACAAAACTGAACGTAAAAAGGATAAACAAAACCAGCCAAAACAGGCCACGGATCAAACGCATGGGCACGAGGTTAATGTAGCAGAAGCCTTCGGTCAATGCGTCCGATCACGGCCGAAGCTTCACGTTGCACAAGGTGAGCAATTGGCATGCTCGCTACTGGACGAGTCAGGCTATTTAGCGGATTTTTCGCGCAATGCGTGTGCCGATGCTTGACCTGTCTGAACAATATCGTATTCTCGCGGCCCCGATTCGCGCTGAGATCGACGAAGTTTTGGCCAGCCAGCGTTTCATTCTTGGACCAAAGCTGGGGAGATTCGAGCGAGCGATTGCCAGTTATTGTGAAGTTCCTCATGCCATCGGCGTTTCATCTGGAACAGATGCGTTGCTGGCAGCGTTAATGTCCCTTGAAATCGGCGCCGGCGACGCTGTGCTGACGACAGCCTACAGCTTCTTTGCTACCGCTGCCTCTGTTGCGCGAGTCGGTGCGACACCGCACTTCATCGATATTGATCCGGAAACATTTAATATCTCGCCCGCGGCCTTGAATCGCTACATCGACAGATGTTGCAAGAAATCCGGTGGCAAGTTACTCGATGAGAGCGGGCGGGCAGTTCGCGCCATCATTCCGGTGCATCTTTTTGGATTGTGCTGCGACATGGATCCAATCATCGAGATCGCGCGGCAACACGATCTCTTGCTCATAGAAGATGCTGCTCAGGCAATTGGGGCCGAATATCCCAGCGCACAGGGCAAGGTGAAAGCCGGAGCGATCGGCGACGTCGGTTGCTTCAGCTTTTATCCATCGAAGAATCTGGGTGCCGCCGGTGATGCCGGACTGATTGTTTGCCGGGACGACTCTTTGGCCAAACAACTGCGTATTTGCCGGGAACACGGAATGGAACCGCGTTACGAGCATCACTTTATCGGCGGCAATTTCCGGCTCGATGAAATCCAGGCGGCGATCCTCGGAGTTAAGCTGCCGCATCTCGATGCCTGGTCCGCTGCCCGTCGAGCCGTGGCGGATTTTTATCGAAACGAATTTGAACGAACCGGTCTGACAAACAAGATCAGGCTTCCGGCGGAGCCTTATCGGTACTCGAGGCCTGGCGAACCATCACATTTATCATCAATACGTCATACGAACGCCGAGACGTCACGAGCTGCGCGCACACCTCTCCAAAGGCGAGATCGAGACGGCAATTTATTATCCGCTCGGTTTACATGAGCAGCAGTGCTTTGAGTATCTGGGCTACAAGGCCGGTGATTTTCCTGAGACAGAACGAGCGGCGCGCGAGAACCTGGCGCTGCCGATTTATCCGGAGATCTCCCGCGAAGCTCAACGAGCTGTGGTAAACTGTATCGCGGAGTTTCTCGGGTAAGTTCGAAGCGGCGGCAAACTACTTGCGGGCGAGAGCCGCTGAGTTATATCAGAAACCCTCGCAGCGACGGGTAGGTACCGAAGTGGCCAAACGGGGCAGACTGTAAATCTGCTGGCTTTACGCCTTCGCTGGTTCGAATCCAGCCCTGCCCAATCTTCTTTTTGCATTGGAACTCACGCTTTCCGCGCGAGCTATTCTCAACAGAAAATTTCGGCAAAAAAATTACCGCCCCCCACGTCCGATCGGACGTGAAGGGCGGCTGTTCCCCCCAGAACAATCGTGAAAAACTGCGCTCGTGATAGCCGAGTTCGCGTCTGGTAGCAACAAAATTTTGGGGAAATTATAGAACACCGGTCAGAATTCGTCCAGATGCCAGAATTGCCTCTAAACGAGGAGGAATTTTAGGCAACTGAGGATGCCGAAAGGCTGGCATTCCGCTTGCGCCGGGCGACTTTGAGCGTTCTAGTTTTTCTATGCGAAATCGTATGGGGCAGGATGCGAAAGCTGACCGGAGCTTGGCCGGCTCCTTACTCGTGGCCCATCCCAATATGCTGGATCCGAATTTCCGCCGGGCGGTCCTTTTCCTGTCGACGCACGAACCAGAGGAAGGGGCGATGGGAGTGATTATTAATCGACCATTGGATAAGCAGATTTCCGAGCTCGTGAGCGAAACACCGCCCGAGGGTTTGGCCGATGTGCCCGTATTCCTCGGCGGTCCAGTCGGAACCGATCAGGTGATGCTGGCTACATTCGAGTGGGAGAAAGGTCACGGTTTTACGATCAACTCCGGCGCAACCTTGGATCATGCAGCGATGAGCGCGGGCGAAAAGCCAGTTTACGCGTTCCTCGGGTATGCCGGCTGGGGTGCCGGACAATTAGAGGCCGAGATGAAACAAAATGCCTGGCTCGTGCAAAAACCAAACCGCTCGATGCTTAAGCAGGAGCGCTTACCCAGACTCTGGTTCGACATCATGAACAAACTGGGACCGTGGTACAAAATGCTCGCCGCCGCTCCGGACGATCCGTCGCTAAATTAGTCGCAAGCGACGAGTGGCTAGCGTTTTTTCTTGTCACTCGTCACTCATCACTTTTCACTTCCGGGCATGATCATTGGCGTACCAAAAGAGATCAAGGAGCAAGAGCAGCGCGTCGCCCTCCTTCCCTCGGCGGCGGCGCAATTAGCGAAACGCGGCCATTCCGTTCTGGTGGAGAAAAATGCTGGCGTCGGCTCGGGTTACACTGACGATCAATATCGCGAAGCTGGGGCGGAGATTGTCGATGCGGCTGAAGAAGTTTTTCGGCGGGCCGACATGATCGTGAAGGTAAAAGAACCGCTCAAGGCCGAGTTCCCGCTTTTGCGCAAAGGGCAGATCCTCTTCACCTATCTGCATCTCGCAGCCAGTAAACCATTGACCGAAGCATTATTGAAATCAGGCGTGACCGGGATCGCTTACGAAACCATCCAGATCGGTCATCGGCTTCCGTTGCTCGAACCAATGAGCGAAATCGCGGGACGCATGTCCGTGGTCATGGGCGCAAATTTTCTGGCCAAGTACAATGGCGGCAGCGGCGTTCTGTTAGGCGGAGTGCCAGGAGTTCTGCCGGGCAGAGTGGTAGTTGTAGGCGGCGGAACTTCCGGTGTAAATGCGGCTAGAATGGCTACCGGTCTCGGAGCGGATGTGACAATTCTCGATGTCGATTTGGAACGGCTACGTTATCTCGACCTCGCGATGGGGAACACCAACACGCTTTATTCAAACGAAGCAAATCTGCATGAGCTAATGCCAGAATGTGATTTGCTCATTGGCGCCGTCCTTTTGCCCGGAGCGAAGGCGCCCAAACTAATCACTCGCGCGATGCTGCGAAAAATGAAGCCCGGCAGCGTGCTCGTCGACATCTCCATCGACCAGGGTGGCTGCGCGGAAACGTCTCGACCGACCACGCACATGAATCCGGTCTACGTGGAAGAAAGCGTAACTCATTATTGCGTGGCAAACATGCCCGCGGCCTACGCCCGCACGGCCACACAGGCATTGACCAACGTGACGTATCGATACGTCGAGTTGCTGGCCGATCTCGGTTTGGACGGCGCCTGCAAAAAGCAGCCGGCGCTCATCGGCGGAATCAACACACGCGATGGACTCCTCACCTGCCGTGCGGTGTCCGAAGCACACGGAATCAAATACGAAGGGATGGAGGTGGATTGAAGCGCGGCTCAACGTATCCTGCCGCTCGCCCAGGATCTCGGCATGGGCGTCCTCATCAATCGGCCATTTGGCGGCGGCGGTGTGTTTCAAGTCATTTCGGCAAAGCCATTGCCGGCGTGGGCTGCTGAATTCGATTGCCACTTCTGGGCGCAGTTTTTGTTGAAATGGATCGTGGCGCACCCGGCCGTTACCTGTGTGATCCCGGCTACAAAATAATCCACAGGATCTCGAAGATAACATGGCCGCAGGCGTCGGACGGCTTCCTGATGCTAAAACACGCCAGCGCATAGCTTCGCTCTTTGTCGGGTTCTGATGCTAGGAACTCTTGTCACTCGTCACCCATCACTCGTCACTGGTTTACATAGCGTTCGCGCGATCGACCGTTTACGAAAGATGGAATGAAGCGGCACAAGAATGGCCATTGAAAAATAAACCCAGCCGCTCCAGGCCAGCTGCGATCTCGGCAGCGTGACCGCCAGAATCAACGACAGAATCCCAACGTTGACTGGGATGCTCCATCCGGTTATTTCACGGCGCGTCCGCAGTCGTTCGAGCGCATCCAGACGTAACGCCTCGCGCAATTGCCAGGCCCGCAGGTTCAACAGCAGAATTTCGAGCGCGATCGCGGTAAAACCAATCGCATACGCGGCGAAGAGCATTCTGACCTGTGCATCGGTGCTGGGCCCAAGCGTCGCGCCGACCTGGCCGTCACTTAGAAGGTACCACATCGCCCCGAAAACGGCTTTGAGCGGGTAGATGTAAACGAGGATCGTGACCAGCATGCTCCAGCTAATAAAAATCGAGACGCCATCTTCCAGACCATAACGCCTGCTCCACAGCCAATGGCCACGCCAGAAAATCCCAATCACGGCGATGCTGCAAAGAAAGGTCGGCACATTCCTAAACGCGCCCAGCAATTTCTCCATAGCATCGGGAATTTGTTGGGCCGCGATGACCAGCATGGTGACGGCAAAAGCGAACGCAGCATCGATGAACGTTTCCAGTCGCGTCATCTCTATTCCGCGCAGACGAAACCCCTTTAGCCGTGGCAACGAATCCAGGTCCCTCGGCAGCGCCGACGCAATCTCTTCATGCCGCTCTTTCACGCTTGTCCCAGTCATGCCATACCTTCGGGTTCAATGGCAATCACGTTCGATCTGCGGCTCTTAACTTGTCAGCGTCTCGAAAACGTCGTTTGCACTAATCTCAAAACAGACGATGCTCCAGCCGATTATTGGATACATCTGTATCGTTCGTTGCATGGTAGATCGTCAGGCGAGGCTCTCCTCGGTGGTGATTTGAAACCCGATTCCCGGGAACGGCTCTGAAGCTGGCAGTTTTTTTCCAAAGCAAATCACTATGAAACTATACGTTGGTAATCTCTCTTTTGAGACCACTGAAAACGATCTCCAGGATCTTTTCGAACAACACGGCCAGGTCGGCGAAGTCTCTCTTATGATGGACCGCATGACCGGCAAATCGCGCGGTTTTGCGTTCGTCACAATGAACGATAAAGCCCAGGCTGAAGCCGCCATCGCCGCTCTCAACGGCAAGGACGTCAACGGTCGCGCGCTCAATGTCAATGAAGCGCGCCCGCGCGAAGAACGTCCACGTCCTTACGGGGGCGGAGGCGGTCGGCGCCCGTTTGCCGGTAATCGCCGGTAAGTCCGAAAATTTGACCGCGGCCGACGCTCAATTCCACTTGAGCGTCGGCCCGCTGGTCGCAAGACCCATGGCTTTGGAAAAATCGATCGAAATCGAAGGAACGATAACCTCCGTGCTGCCCGGTACAATGTTCCGTGTCGATCTTGACAATGCCCGTCAGGTGCTCGCCCACATCTCCGGAAAAATGCGAAAACGTTTTATCCGGCTTACTGTTGGCGACCGCGTCAAAATGGAAATGTCGCCCTACGACATGGAAAAGGCCCGCATCGTTTATCGACTCTGATGGGTAACTTCAATCTCAAACGAGCAGCAAAACCACCCGCGGGGACAGCGATTAAACGAATCCTGGTCCGATGTCCTTCGACCGGCAAGCTCGCTTCTACCGGCAAGACGGTAAGAGAATCAGCTTGGAACGGCACCAAACTCAATCGTCCGCGCCTAACGTGTCCGCATTGCCACCAAGTCCATAGCTGGACAAAAAAAGATGTCGTCCTCGCTCGCTGACTCCGTCCCAATAGAAGTGGAAGATCGACAACGGACGATCCTTTCCCTTCCGCGACATCGGATCAACTGGATCACCAGCTCATTCCTGATCGGAACAGCTTTTCTTACGGTGACTTGTCTGCCGATTTACCTTTGGTTCTTTGGCCTCAGCTGGTTTCACGTCGGCCTGTTTTTTCTCTTCGTCGCGCTCACCGGATTTAGCATCACTGCCGGCTATCACCGGCTTTTCGCGCACAAAACTTTTGAGGCGAGATGGCCGATGCGGCTCCTCGTCCTTATCTTCGGTGCAGGCGCCTTCGAAAACTCTGTGCTCATGTGGACGAGCGAACATCGCCGGCACCACAAGCACGTCGATCACGAAGAAGATCCTTACAACATCCAGAAAGGTTTCTTCCACGCCCACATCGGCTGGCTCCTTTTCAAACTCAACCCGCAACCGCCCTACGATAATGTAATCGATCTGCAAAAGGACCCGCTCGTGCGCTGGCAGGATCGACATATTCATGGCCTCGCTGTCCTCGTCGGTTTTGTTCTGCCGACACTCGCCGGATTTCTCTACGATGGATGGGTCGGCGCGCTCGGCGGATTCTTAATCGGCGGCCTTGCCCGGGTCGTCGTCGTGCAGCATTGCACCTTTTTCATCAATAGCGCCTGCCATTGCATGGGCCGGCAACCGTACTCCACGCGTTGCAGCGCGCGCGATTCGTTCTTCCTCGCCATTTTTACCTTCGGCGAGGGCTACCACAACTATCACCACGAATTTCAATACGATTACCGCAACGGCGTCAAACCGTGGCAATTCGATCCCACCAAATGGATCATCTGGACGCTTTCCAAATTGGGAATTACTTCCAAGCTCCGCCGCGTTCCCCCGGAAAAGATCGCCGCCGCCGAGCAAACGGTGAATAACAAATTATCCAGTCAACAATCTGCGTTCGGCTCTCAACTCTCACCCAACGACTTAATTTCTCCCCTTCGCTCCTGAAAAATTGCCCCGGCAAAACAGTCGCTGCGCGGGCGCGCTGCATTGATTAGTCTCTCAGGGCAAATCGATTTCACTGTTCCATTTTGCGGCGAGCTGATTCATCATCGCTGTCGCCGTGGAGTTTGAGTTCGATCTTCAGAAGAACGAGATCAACAAAGCCAAGCACGGAATTAACTTTGTTGAAGCGCAGGCGCTCTGGAAATCCAAAATGGTTCTCCTGCGTGCCAAAGATGTTTTCGAAAAGCGATACATGGTCATCGGCACAATTGGAAACGAGCACTGGTCCGCGATTATCACCTATCGCGGAACGACGATTCGGATTTATAAGTGTCAGGAGATCGACGGCGCCGGAGATCAAGACGTATGAAAAAATCGCAGGGTGACGCGACCAACGCGAACAACCTCGAAGAGAGATTCGATCGAGGCCAGGACGTGCTCGATTATTTCGATGTCCAAAAGGCGCGTGTTCTCAGGCCGAAAGCGAGACCCGTGCGTCCAAAGAAAGCCTCCCGGAGCCTGGCGGTTCGAGAAAAATCGACCGTGTACCCAAGAAACAAGAGACGCCCCCGTTCGTAGCGTTCTGCCCTTCTCACCGGGCCACGGAAGAGAACATGCGAGTCTTAGCTTCCTCCAAGAAAGCGATTACTTGCTCGCGCGACACAGTCGGAAAACCATCGAGAAACCCGTCAATCGAATCGCCGCCCTCGAGATAATCGATCAGATTTTGGATCGGAACGCGCGTCCCGGCGAAACAGGGAGCGCCGCTCATGATCTCAGGGGTCAACCTTGACAACTGATTGGCTCACGCATTTCAGTTTCCGCCAAAATGAGCACGACAGCAAGCCAGCGCACAATCTTGGCGAAATCGAGACAATCTCCGATAATCGCCATGATGAGCAGCGACGTTCAAGAGATCGCGGCTAGCGCATGATCGATCCGGGTTCATTCCAAAACGTCAGCCTTTACGCCGGCTTCAAGATTGTCCGCTTAAAGTTGAGCGAGATTCCGCTGCTCGATGCCCTCGGTCGCGAGGCGATCGCTAACACACGAATTACTGGCAGAAATCTGGAGATTGTGATCCGCCCCGGTCTGAGTGATGACGAATTTTCAGTGACGCTCTATCACGAAATTCTCGAAGCGCTAACGGTTGCATCAATCGATCCGCCAGTGAGCTTGCGTGAATTCAACGAGGGAAGTTTTGAGCGCGCCGCATATTCTGCCCATGCGCAATTTGGTCCGGCGTCTATCGAGAATCTCAACCGCATGTTGCAATCGCATGGTTTCCGGGAAAGTTAAGCAGCGATGATTGACCGCGACAAAATTCAGATCGATCTGATCAAACTCAAGGGTGGCGAGCGATTGCTCCGTCTGACCGAACCAAAATCGGGATTGTCCCTGGAGCGAAAGCTGGATTCGAAGCAAGCGGTGGCCGATCAAAAGAAAAGGCTCCTCTCTGTATTTGAAGCTGCCCTGGCCCAGTCTGAATTAAGCCCAGCGTGATGTTGACGCTAATCACTCGTGACCGTTTTAATTTCTCCCCGCGCGTCGAGCGACCCGCATCGATCCCGTCCACGCCCTGCGAACTTAAGTTCAGCGTCGCCGAAAATCGCCGCTGAACAACGATAAGGGCGAGATGAGAGCGCTGACAGTGTGTGATTCTCTCAGCAAGGCTCCACTAAGCCTTAATTATCGACTTAATGCTTCGCGTTGGTAGGATCCGACGTCACCGCGAATGAAGGCTAATTATGTCTAGGAAGTCGTTTCCCGTTAGCGCGCCACCTCTCGCTTTGGAGAATTTTTCTTCTTCACCGGTTAGTCCAAATAAGATTGCACGATTCGAAGTATCCCCTTTCTCAAGCCACTCGAACGTCCCATCATCATTTACATGCTTCGCGTGGCGACAAATTTCATAATCGAAGAGACCGAGGTCTTCTCGGTGCCTCGTTATCCTAACGACTTGCGACGAAACGATGTGCATTTTCTTTTCATAGATATCGGATCGAACGGCAAGATTCATTCCGGCTTCCTGGCACACGCTGGGATAAAAAAATGCCTCAATCAGATCGACTTTCTTGAAGATTGCCCGTGCGATAGCGCGACTATGTAAATATTCGTCATCGCGTGCGTTTGGATCCGCTAAGTATGAATCAAGCAGAGCATCGACATAGATTAAGCGCCTTCCAAGGTCTGGATCTGTGTCGTTTAGCATTCGATTAAGCGTTGCTCCAATCTTGCCGCCGAGAATACGGGACCGTTCTGTCTTGAAAATATGAAACAATTCACCAACCGCCATAATGTGGAATGTCGCCTTCGGCTTAATTCTGACGCCGATTATGTGAACATAAGCGCCCTCTTTGACAGACAGTTCATTGAAGACGGTATGTGTTCTTGTGGACGTGTACAAAATTGGTTCGGCCGGATCGTTTAGTCGTCCCGCCTTTGTCGACGCCGCGGGCGGTGGCCCAACTTCGTGTGCATGCTCGAACCCAGCCTCGCTTTTTGCGCGGCACCCGCGCCAATAGACACCGCCGCGACCGAAACGATAATTAAGAAGCGGCTGATACTTTATTAACTTGTCGAAGATTTCGTCCAGCTTCGCTTTGTTCGTCGCCGCAGCCCTAATTCTTTCAACTATATCATCGAAGTTTGGCGGTGCTTGCCATCGGTATTGCAACCCTGTCATACAAGACAATGCCGTACGTTACTTCGATTGCATTTCATGTTTTCCTGGCTTCCTAATTGACTCTAGTGTGTGCTATCCGCGTAATCTGCGGGTAAAAAATGCAGGCAAAGAGGATTCCGATCTTCCGCAAGACGACCGAGCGTTTTGCGCATGGAGCAAAGTCGCTTTCGCAAAAGTACTTTGTTTCGCCGGAGGTTTTCTCCGACGAGCAGACGAAAATTTTTTCGAAAAAGTGGCTGCTTGTCGGGCATCAGAGTCAGATCGCGGATCCTGGCGATTACATCGTCCAGGAAGTGAATCGTGAATCGCTAATCGTAGTTCGGGACAAAGGTGGCGAGGTTCGCGGGTTCTTCAATGTGTGCCGGCATCGCGGTTCCCGATTGTGCGAAGAAAGAAACGGACATTTGTCCGCGATCCAATGTCCATATCACGCGTGGACGTATGCGCTGGACGGTCGATTGATCGGCGCGCCGCACATGGATGAGGTGTCGGGGTTTGATAAGGCTGATTATTCGTTGAAGCCGGTGAACCTCGGGATTTGGGAAGGATTCATTTTTGTAAATCTCACAGAAACGGAGACCCTCACTGGCGCTTCGCGTCCGTCTCTCCCGGCAGGAGAGAGGCGGGATGAGGTACCGACTCTCGAAGAATGGCTTGCTCCGCTCGCCAGAAAATTTTCGGATTGGAACATATCGATCTTGCAACCGGCGAAACGGATCGAGTACGACGTGCGGGCGAACTGGAAGTTGATGTTCGAGAATTACTCGGAGTGTTATCACTGCCCGGGCGTGCATCCGCAGTTGCAGAAAGTTTCGCCGTACGATTCGGCGGAGAACGATTTGACTGAAGGACCGTTTCTCGGCGGATTCATGAAGATCAATGCGGGCAAGAGCCTGACTATGAGTGGCAATGCTTGCGCGCTGCCAATTAGAGCGGGCAATAGAGAGCTCGCCACGGCGAGTCCGTCCGGTGGCGGACCTGACCATGAGCCCCAAATTGTTTTCTATTACTCGATCTTTCCGAACATGCTCCTCTCGATACATCCGGAATATGTGATGGTGCATCAGCTCTGGCCGCAGTCGCCGGAACGGACGTTGATCCTGTGCGATTGGTTTTTTCATCCTCAGGCATTTGAGCGAAAGGATTTTAATCCCGACGACGCGATCGAGTTCTGGGACATGACGAACAAACAGGATTGGCACATGTGCGAGCTGAGCCAGCTGGGAATTGCGTCACGCGCCTACGAGCCGGGCCCCTACAGTTCTCGAGAATCCATTCCCGCAGCCTGGGATGAATATTATTTAAACGTCATGAAGTAAGATAATTGAATCCAAAGATACATGCCGGTGCATCGAATGATAAATGGCCGTAACCAGACAATTATCGAAGCGCGGAATCACGGTTCAATGCCTGCGTTCCCTTGGTCTCGGCCTGCTAATCGTTACGGTAATGGTCGGTCTTACGGTGTTTTTCACCGACCTCCGTTTACTCATCGCGCTTGGCGCGGTTCTCCTGCTCGCTTGCGCTTTCTTGGTCAGGACAAGCATCCTTTCTGCCTGGATTGACGGAGCGCTTCTTTGTCTGCCGCTTGGCGCGGTCTTTGTTCTTTTTGTTGTTCGACAACTGCCGTCCTTGTGGCCAACTCTTTTGATCTGGCCGGCAGCGACGTTCATCGGGCTGTTTTTCTTTCGAGCGGCTCAACCCAGAGGATTAATCATTGGCGCAACGATTGCGGTCGCAGCTTTCTCAATATGGTATTGCCTTGTCTACGTTCCAAACCAAATGCAGCGGGTAATGACTCACCTCGGCAAAGATCCCTCGCCGGCGTTCCAGTTTGATCCGGTGAGCGACGGAAATGTTCCTCGAACAGCTACCGCTGGAAAGATCCTGGTGATTGATTTTTTCGCCACGTGGTGCCGGCCATGCAAAGAAGAACTACCGGAGCTCAGCGCGATCCGGAAGGAATTGCGGGATCGGCCGGACATCGAATTCGTCGTCGTGGCGACCAATGCCGGCGGGGACACACCCCAACGATTCCGGCAACTCGACAAACGACACCCGATTGGATTGCCCTTGGCATTCGATCCGGCCGGAAAGGCACATGCTGCCTTCGGTTTCAGTGGCTTTCCATCTCTGGTGATAATCGATCGTACAGGAGAGACGCGGCTGAAGCATGAAGGATACAACAGCTCGGAAACCAACTTTCACCGAAGCATGTTGCAGTTACTCCGAAGTCTGTGATTCTTTGGCGAAAGCATGATTTGCTGATTCGGATATTCTGAATTGGATTGTATTATCGCCGCTGATTTATAAACACTTTAACTCTAACTTTTCCCCATATGGCCAACACTTACGTTCCAATGATTAGTTCCGGCACGGCCGGTCCACTCGGCGTTCTGCATTTGCCGCGGATGTGGCAGAAGGTTTCACCCGAATCGCAGGGCAAACTCGCCGCCGGTTATCCTGGGATCGGCAGAGGTTTCGATGCGATGACGTGCGCCGCGCTCGGCCTCGACGAACAAGCCGTCAAAGATTTCATCAAGCAAAACAAGCCAACCTATCCGCAGTTCGAGGCCTGGGTAAAAAAGAACGCAAAGTCGTTAGATCGACAATCGATCGAGAAACACAACGCGGCGGTGCGCGGTTACAATCACGACGACGAAACCCGCAAAAACGTTCTCGGCAATTGCGCTATTCCCGATGACGCTTCGGCTCCGAAGGACGCGGTTAATCTAAACAATCTCGACGATTGGTACGAGTTTCATCAGGCGGTGCTGAAGTAACGAAGGGGTTATTTTCCGGTCCCGAAGAACGCCTCAAGCGCGCGCGTCCCGAGCGCTTTCCATATTTTGATCACCTCGTAGGTGATCACGGTCGTGAACGTCACGGCCAGCCAAACGCACGCCGCTTCGATCGGTAGACCGAACCACGCGCCGATGTGCAGCCCCATTAGAATCTGTGGCCGGTATTCCCACCAGCCGTACGGCAACGCGAGCGTCACTTCCCAAAGCAAACTGATCAGGAGAATAAGAAAAAATGTAAAACTGAATGCGCGCCAGTTAATGAAACGCTGCGCGGTGTGAAAAAATCCGGCCGACGGAATAAGCGACGCGCAGGCGAGATAAACGAAATACCAGGGAAAACCTTCCGGATCGCCGGAAAAGAATTTTCGATACACGATGGCGGCTGCGATCAGGGCCGCTCCAAGGACGACGGAAGCAAAATGAAACCGGACTATGCGCAGTATGCCTTCGGCCGCGGCTTTGTAATCGGGGACGTTATAAGCGGCCATCCAATATTCGTCGCACCAAATGTAACTGAGCAGCACGAGCATGAATCCCGTTAGATAGAACACGAATTCCTCGATCGGAATTCCGCCACCGATTGCAGGAGCGTCGCAGCCAAGCGTGGCCGGCTCGTTTGGAAAAATGAAGAACGAGTTGCCGAAGAGCAGATCGAGGGCGAAACCGAGCGGCGCGAGCACGCCGATCGTTCTCCAAAATGCTTTTCGCGGGAATTGCAGGTCCGGCCGGCAGGCAAACCACCAGGCCAGCGCGCCGATTGGGATGATGAAGAGCAACAAGCTCCAGGTGTATCCCAGCGGCGTCGGATTATCTGAAGTTGGCTGCAAAATGTCGGGATGAACGACGGTGTGCAGTGCGATCGCTGCTGGAATGACCAGCAAGGCTACGATGGCGAACACAACATAAAACGATTTCGCGTGCGGTTGCATGCAATGCGCATTTGTTACCAGAGAGATTCTGGTTCGGCCAACCAAGAAAATGTTAGCCGCATGCGAGCGAAATGTTTCAGTCGCAACCGCGCGAAACAGATTTTGTCATCTGTTCCTCAACGTCTAATATGGACACGATGCCGCCTTTAACCTACGCCAGTTATCTCGATCTGGAGAAACTTCTCGATCTCCAGCATCCGCGATCGAGCCCGGCTGAGCACGATGAGATGTTGTTCATCATCATTCATCAGACTTACGAACTTTGGTTCAAAGAAACGCTGCATGAATTCGATAAAATAAAACGCGATTTCTCCGCCGGCGAATTATTCGGCGCGATCCATTCCTTTAAACGCGTCCGCACAATCATGAAGGTTCTCGTGGCCCAAATCGACATCCTCGAAACCATGACGCCTACGTCGTTCTCCAGTTTTCGCGACCGCCTCGACACGGCCTCGGGTTTTCAATCGATCCAATTTCGCGAGGTTGAGTTTGAATTGGGATACAAGCGCGCTTCTACGCTTAAGTACGTGAAGCCGGACTATCCGGGTTATGATCGGCTTCAGAAACGACTCGCTGAACGAACTGTGGTGGATCATTTCTACGACTTTCTGCAGACGCGCGGAGCAAAGATTCCGGACGAGCTGAAAAAGCGCGATATCACCCAGCCGAATGAGCCAAACGAACAAGTGCAGCAGGAGATTCTGCGCCTGTACAAAGAATCACCGGAGATGTCGATCCTGTTTGAGCTGATGACCGATTTTGATGAGGGCCTTCAAGAGTGGCGCTACCGCCATATCAAATTGGTTGAGCGCACCATTGGAGCGAAGAAAGGAACTGGCGGATCGCCAGGTGTGCCGTTCCTAAAGGAATCGCTCTTCAGGCCGATATTTCCCGATCTTTGGGCGATACGGCATGAAATGTAGTGACAAGTGATGAGTGACGAATGACAAGAGAGATCGCGTTCTTGTCACTCGCCACATGTCACTCGTCAGTCTCTTTGACATCTCGCCGCCGATCACGTCGAAGCTCGCGGTTTGGCCCGGCGACACATCGCCGACACGCGAAATCATAATGGATATTGCGGGCGGAGATAGCGTGACCCTTTCGACCTTACGCTCGACAGTGCATCTCGGGGCGCACGCCGATGGACCCAATCACTACGGACGCGGTGCGCCCTCGATTGACGAGCGATCACTCGATTACTACATCGGGCCGTGTCAGGTCATTCGGGTGAATGTTCCGCGTGCGACGCGGATTACGCCGGCGATGCTTGCGAATTTGCCCGCGGTTGGCGGGGCTGGGTCAACCTCGCGCTCGGAGATCGCGATCCACCCTCGAGTGCTCTTTGCTACGGGAACTTTTCCCGAACCCGAAAATTGGAATACGGATTTCGCCGCTCTTTCGGTCGAGCTGATTGATTTTCTACACGAGCGCGGCGTGATCACGATCGGGATCGACACACCAAGCATTGATCTCTTCGATTCCAAAGATCTGCCGGCACATAAAGCGATGCTCAAACACCACATGTCAATCCTCGAGGGTCTTGTGCTGAAGGATGTTCCCGAAGGGATTTACGAACTGATCGCATTGCCGTTGCCATTGGCCGGGTTCGATGCCAGCCCAGTGCGAGCGGTGCTAAGAACGATTTCCAAATAAGGCCGTCATTCCGAGCGGAGTCGAGGAATCCCGTTGCTTAAACTTAAGCCCGTTCCACGGGATCCTTCGACTTCGCTCAGGATGACAAGCTAAGACAACCCGAGTAATTCGCGGGCGGTTTCCGACAATAATTGTGATCTTTCTTTGTCGGACAATTTCATCGATTCAATGAGTGTGCCGGCGCGCTCTTCACCGAGAGGAAATGGATAATCCGAACCGAGAGCGACTCGCTCCGCGCCGAACAACTTGATCAACATTCGCAACGCCTCCGAATCGTGGACGAGTGAATCAACATAGAATCTGGCCGGCGCATTCTCTTGCGCGAGATATTTCCGCGGTTCGGTTTTGTTATCGATCGCGACCAGATCGGGTCGCACGTGAAATCCGTGTTCGATACGGCCGATGGTTCCTGGAAACGCGCCGCCGCCGTGGGCGAAAGCAACACGCAATCTTGGAAACCGCTCAAATACGCCACCGAAAATCATCGAGCAAATCGCCAGGGAAGTTTCGGCCGGCATTCCTACCAGCCACGGGAGCCAGTATTTCGGCATCCGCTCTCTGCCCATCATGTCCCAGGGATGAATAAAGATCGCGGCGCCAAGTTGCTCCGCGGTCTTCCAAACCACATCGAGTGACGAGTGATCGAGGTTCCGGCATTCAGGCCCATGACAATGATCGTTAGGATCGACGTGGGTCCCGATTTCGACCCCCCGCAGGCCCAGCTGCCGAACACATCGCTCCATCTCTTCTGCGGCAAGGTCGACATCTTGCAATGGGACCGTCCCGAGCCCGACGAATCGTTTGGGAAGCGCGCGAACCACTTCGGCGATGTGATCATTCAGCAACCGCGAAAGATCGAGAGTGTCGTGCGGCTTCGCCCAATAGCTGAACATCACCGGAACGGTTGAGAGCACCTGCACGGTAACGCCGGCCGCATCCATCTCTTCGATGCGTCGCTTTGGCTCCCAAACATTGTCGCTGATCTGACGAAACACACGATCGCCCATCATCATCCGCGCGCTGCATTCATCACAATGCTCCAATCTGATGAAACCCGGATAGCCGTACTTTTTGTCCAGGTCAGGCCATTCCCGCGGCAGGATGTGGGTGTGGATGTCGATCTTCATCTGTAGGACGTCTGTGCCAGCCGCCCAGGCGTTTCACAGAAACGCCCTACAATCATGACTCGAACGGCTTCGTCGGCTCGGGCTTCGGAACTTTTGCGCCGCAATTCTTGCAGGTTCGCCGCGCATTATCATTCCAAAAATCGAGCATGGCCTTGCTGAAGTGCTCCACGATATCGGCGCAATCGAAATCGATGTCCTCAACCAGCGCGCCGCAATTCTCGCAATAGAAGATCACGTGCTCGTGTTCGCCCGGAGGACGACGCCGCTCCACGACCACGCCGATCGTATTCGGCGGGCGCACTGGCGCATGGGGGACATTGGGCGGAATGAAAAACGTTTCCCCCTCTTTCACCAGATGATCGACAATCTTGTCGCCGTCTCGAATGCGAACTTTGATGTCGCCCTTGAGCTGATAAAAATACTCTTCGGAATCGACCTTGTGAAAATCGTTTCGAGCATTTGGCCCCTTGATTACCATCACAAAAAAATCGCGCCCGTCGTAGAGATAGAGATTACTTACCGGCGGTTGGAACTTGTCTCGGTTGTTTTCGATCCAGTTTTTTAGATCAATCGGCGGCTGCACTGTGGTCATAAGCGAGCGTATTTGCTGGCACGCGAAGCGTCAAACTTCCAGGCACGCTTGGCCCAGATTATGGCGGCCCCTCCCGCCACTTTGTGCTTCCCACTTTCTTCATTTCTGGTTTCTATTTTTCGGTGTGAACTCTTCAATGGCCGTCCAGCAAACAAATCGTGAGCCTCCGCACGTCGTCGTGCGGGGCAGCGCCCGTAGCTTCCTGCAGGAAATTGTCAGCGGTTCACATTCCTTCCGTGCGGACGAACCCGAAAGCGCAGGTGGCACGAATGCCGCGCCGGATCCGTACGATTATGTGCTGGCTGGTTTAGGCGCGTGCACATCAATGATGGTCGGATTGTATGCGCGGCAACGAAAGTGGCCGTTGGAGAGCGTTTCCGTATATCTGTGGCACTCACGAATTCATGCCAGGGATTGCGATGAATGTCAGACCAAAGAAGGCATGCTCGATCGAGTCGATATTGATGTCGAGCTTGCTGGAAATCTCACGCCCGAGCAACACGCCATGCTGATGGATGTGGCTGCTAAATGTCCGGTCCATCGAACCGTCACATCCGAGATCAACATCAGGGTGCGCCTATTTCGCCGGAGACAAAGCCTGTATCTCTTCAGGGATAATGCAGACGCAAAAGCTCCGGTTTACCCGCGAGTATCACGACTAAGAACTCGGTGTAATCAGTTTCCGGAATGTTAACCGGTATGTCGAGTCCGAGTGCTTTGATAATATCCGGAATCGTATTCCCGTGTCCGACCACAAGCGCGTTACCGTTTAGGTGACGCAATTTTGAAACCAGCACCCCTATTTCTTTGGCCGGCACGACAGTTGGAGCAATGCGAAGTTCCTTCGCTACAGGCGCCGCAGTTTCTTTCGTGCGCTTAAATTCAGTCGTGAAAATTTCAGCAATTGCCGCGTTCTTCAGGACACCAGCCAGTATCTGCGCGCGTTTACGCCCGGCTCCAGACAAATCAGGATCCTTTGCATCATTGGTCGCCTTCTCAGCATGTCGCACAATGAAAACGACTGGCTGAGCCGAAATAACCGATACCGAAGCGAGCAGAAATAATAAGATTGGAACAAGAAATCTCATTTCGCCACCTTAGCAGAAACGTCCCCTGGTGGAATCCCTCATCTCCACCTGACCTCTGACCTCTGTTCTGTTCGTCCTTTCCTTAGTTTCCTTTTGTGAAAGGTTCTTGATCGGAATTCGGTCTTGCGAACTTTCGGATCAAGAGGAAAAATTTATGCCCCAAAAACAACAGTTATTTATCGAAGATGGTCATTCGTTTTCCCGCCGCCAATTTATTACAACCGCTGGTCTTCTCACTGCCGGCGCATGGTTCACTCCGAACCCTCTTTTCGCCCAAACCGAGGACATTGTCGTGGTTGCATTGAAACACGCCGCCACGGCTAAGATCACCACTCAGCGCCTGCGCCGAAACATCAGTGCGCTCATCGGATCGGGCGGAAACATCGCTGTCCTCACTGGACAGGACGGCAAGGTCATCATCGATGCGGGCTATTCAACGTCGCGCAAACAGATCTCCGCAGCTTTGGAGCAGATCAGCTCTGATCCAATCAAACATTTGATCAATACGCACTGGCATTTCGATCACACTGACGGCAACGCCTGGATGCATTCAGAGGGCGCGTCAATTCTGGCTCACGAAAATACGAGAAAGCATCTTTCCAACACAACCCGCGTCGAGGCGTGGGACCACACGTTTCCGCCGTCGCCTCCCGACGCGATCCCAGGCGAGGTCTTCAACGACGATAAGACATTGCATCCTAATAATACTACCATCGCCCTCGCGTATTATGGGCCGAGCCATACCGATGGCGATATCTCGGTCCACTTTGTCGAAGCTGATCTGCTGCACTGCGGAGATACCTGGTGGAACCACCTCTACCCGTTCATTGATTATTCCACAGGCGGAAACATCGAAGGGATGATCAAGGCCACTGAGATGAACCTCTCCAAGGTCACCGATAAAACGATCATTATCCCCGGCCACGGCAAGATCGGCAGAAAATCGGAGTTAACCGAATATCAGGAAATGCTGGTTACAATTCACGATCGGGTCGCTGCGCTAAAGAAAGCAGGCAAATCATTGGAGGAAACGATTGCCGCGAAGCCAACCGCAAACTTTGATAGCAAATGGGCTCACAAATTTATCTCCGGCGACGTCTTCACCAAATACGTGTACCAGGGAGCGTAAAGGATCGGAGCTCGGACAGTTTGCGAGATAGCGTTGAGCGTTCAACGTTTTTGTTCTCGTCCGTCAAATGTCACACTTCAGGATTACCGCCTGCGAAGAGGTCTGGCCATTGAAGAGAATGTTTCGGACTTCACGCGGCAGCCGCACGGAAGCGCGCGTGGTCGTCACGACGGTAACCGATGGACACTACATTGGCCGCGGCGAAGGCGTCCCGATTGCCCGTTACAATCAGAGCATCGATTCCGCTTTGGCCCAGATTGAATCCATCAAGCGCGAGAACAATTTGGATCGACAACGGCTTCAACAACTACTGCCTGCTGGCGCTGCCCGGAACGCTCTCGATTGCGCGTTGTGGGATTTGGAAGCGAAACGCGCCCGCAAACGCGTCTGGGAATTGGCCAATATCTCGATCGCTGCCGAAGTCGAAAGTTCATTCACCATCAGCCTCGATACGCCGGAAAAGATGGAGAAAGCGGCGCAAGCCGTCGCCAATCTGCCGATCCTAAAATTGAAACTCGGCGGCGATGATTTCGATCTTGAGCGAGTCCGAGCGGTACGCAAAGCGGCACCCGATGCGCGACTGATCGTGGACGCCAACGAATCGTGGTCGCCGGAACATTACAGAAAAATGGTTTTGAAATTGAAACAGTGGAAAATCGAACTGATCGAGCAGCCGTTCCCCGCCGGCGCTGATCAGATTTTAGAAACGCTGGATCGTCCGATTCCGGTATGCGCGGATGAGAGCTGTCATACAACTGTCGATCTTTCCCCGCTTAAAACTCGCTACGACACAATCAACGTGAAACTCGACAAGACTGGTGGATTCACTGAAGCATTGCGACTGTGCGACCGTGCCCGGAACGAGGGATTCAAATTGCTTTTTGGCTGCATGGTGTGCACCTCATTAGGAGTCGCTCCTGCTCGAATCCTTGCGAGGAGGACCGATTACGTCGATCTCGATGGGCCGCTTCTCCTTGCCCGCGACCGCGCTGATGCCATTTGTTATCAAGAGGGAAGAATCGACCTGCCCACGCAGGAACTGTGGGGCTAGACATTCTCGTTTTGCCGATTTGGACAATTAATTTTACAGTTCGATCCTGTGAAGCGCTGGTTGCTGTTCATCATTCCGTTAATTGTTTTCCTGATCGGTTTGGCTTGGGTCGAGATCGATTGGAATTGGAAACGCCAGCTTTCGCCGCGAGGCGGACGTTATTTTTTTCATCGAGTTGCGTTGGCGGTTCCCTCGTTTCGACAGAACGATGAGAAATGGGGCGATGATCCGCTGGGTGGAGTTCCCGACAACGGAACGCTTGGCGGCGAAGGCTGTGCGGTCGTGGCGGCAGCGATGGTTTTCAAATATTATGGGATCGATGTCGATCCCCGGCTCCTGAATTGGTTCTTGAGCGCGAATGGCGGATACACCAATCGCGGCTGGCTTTATTGGGACCGCGCCGCCTGGTTCGCACCTGATCGCGTTCGCCACGTCTATGAAGACTTGCCGTCGTATCATTTGATCGATTCGAATCTCGCGCGCGGTAATCCAGTGATTGTGCGAGTGCGTTTTCGCAACGGCGTCACGCATTTTGTCGTGATCGCGGGCAAGGACGGTTTCGACTACCTCGTACGTGATCCAGCCGCGGGCGCGGCCAAAGGGCTCTATCCTCTGCGCGCGTTCCGAAGTAACATCGAAGCACTGCGATTCTATCAACCGATCGTGCGGTCGATCCAAGTCGTCGGTCGATAGTGGCAGGGTCTCCGGGAGATTCCGAATGAGAGCATGGCCGGTTTAATTGTCGCGAGCCGGGAGTAGATTTGGCTTATGGCTGACGAGCAAGAGGACGAGCGATTCTATCGCGATACGGAAAGTGCCGCTTTCCCGAAGCTCAACGATTACCAACTTTCGTTGCTCGAGCCGTTAGGGCAACGGCGAACGATGAATCGCGACGACCTGGTTTTCAAAGCCGGACAACGCGATCTCGGGCTGACTATCGTTCTCCGCGGCGAGATCGAAGTCTTTGAACAGCGCGATGGCACAGAACAGATTCTGGCTACCGGACAGGAGCGCGATTTCATCGGCGACGTCTCGATGTTGCAGGGTACTTCGGCCCTGGCCACGGCAAGGGTGAAATCGACAGAAGCAGAGGTGCTTCATGTTCCAGCAGAAAAGCTTCGCCGCGCGTTAGCTGAGCTGCCTAGTGTCAGCACCGCGATCGTCGATGCATTGATCATGCGCCGTCGCCGTCTTCGGCGGGATCGCGAATTTGCCGGGCTGCGCGTTCTGGCTGCCCGCGACGCGCGCGATGGACATCAGCTTGACGATTTCCTCGATAAAAACCGAATCCCGCATCGATTAATCGAGTTTGAAAGCGAACAGGGACAGGCGGTGAGCAAGCGTCTTCATCTGACAACTCGCGACCTGCCCGCGCTCATCACGCCGGCTGGCACTCCTCTACGCCGGCCTTCGCTGCGCGAAGTCGCGCAAGTTGCCGGTTTGCTTCGCCCGCTTGCATTCGAGAATGAGACCGAGATTTTGTCCGACCTGACGATTGTAGGCGCTGGCCCGGCCGGGCTGGCCGCGGCGGTATACGCGTCGTCCGAAGGGTTGAAGACAGTCGTGTTGGAAAGCTATGCGCCGGGTGGTCAAGCCGGTTCCTCTTCCCTGATTGAAAACTTCTTTGGATTTCCGACCGGAATCAGCGGCGGCGATTTGACCTGGCTCGCCCAACTTCAGGCCTATCGATTCGGCGCGAAATTTTCCACTCCGGCGCAGGCTCGGTCGCTTCGCTACAACGGTAGCGATGGTTATCGCGCCTGTCTCGAGGTCGAAGGTTGCCCGGCAATGCTGCGCGCGAAAACCGTTCTGATTGCAACGGGCGCGGATTATCGCCGGCTCGACGCGGAAGGTCGCGAAGGATTTGAAGGCGTCGGCGTTTACTACGCCGCCACATCCTTGGAGAGTCAGATTTGCCGCGGCGAAACCGTGATTGTCGCCGGAAGCGGGAACTCAGCTGGACAGGCCGCGATGTTTCTGTGCGAAGGAGCCTCAAAAGTCATGCTGGTTATTCGCGGCGAAAACCTCGCGAAAAATATGTCGGACTACCTTTCTCGTCGGGTGCAATCTCAAAAGAACATCGAGATTCTTTACCGGACAGAGATCCGCAAAATGTCGGGCGACAAAAAGCTCGAACTGGTCGAACTGGAAAATACACAGACCGGCGAACGTCGTGTCGTTCAAACACCGGCTGTCTTTTCGATGATTGGCGCTCGACCCTGCACCGACTGGTTACCGGAGGAAATCGAGCGCGATGAGAAGGGATTCATCAAAACAGGAGCGACTGTGGCAAACGCAGCAGCATGGAAAACCAGCAATCGCCAGCCGAGTCCGCTCGAAACGAGCTTGCCCGGAATTTTCGCTGCAGGCGACGTCCGCTCCGGTTCGGTGAAACGCTGCGCTGCTGCAGTCGGCGAAGGCGGTATGGCCGTGGCCGGTGTGCAAATCAGTTTGGCTTCGTGACTCGATCCACGAGTTTCTTCGGCGCTGCTTTCCACCAGGCAATCTTCATTGCCGATTCAACGACATGCCGCGTAGCTGATTGCAAGAGCACCTGCGTGCTTCCTCGCTTCCCCCAGCCGCCTCCGACCGGGAAAAACATTTCTGGATAGCGACCGATCAACTCTTGCTGCTGATCTGGTGTGAGTATCAGTACACCAAACTGAACATCCGGATACCCGAGCGTCGCAAAAATCTTGCCTCCTTTCACTCGAAAATCTGGATGACCAAGGTGCGAAGCTTCGAACGTGTCTGGAAGACCCAGTGCCATCTTGCGAAAGTCATTTGTCGTCACGCCGGCAAGCTAATCATCCGCAGTTCTCGAAACAACACTATCGATAGTCCGCTTTCTCGAAATTTAACAGGCTCGCCTCCGAGCAATCGGCAATGTACCATCCGTGCCACCATGAAGCGTTGCCTTACTCGAACATTCCTTTTTGTAATTCTGGTTGCATCGGCACAAGCCCGCCCGCTTGCGCTGGTCGGAGGCCGTCTGATTGATGGTTTCGGCGGGCATCCGCTCGCGAATAGCGTAATCATCATCGACAACGAACGCATCACCGCGGTCGGAACAGTCGGTGCACTGAAAGTCCCGACGGATGCCGAAATCATTTCCACTGAAGGCATGGATGTGCTGCCCGGGCTTTGGGATTGCCACGTCCACACCATGTTGCTTGGCCACAGTGATTATCCGCATTGGGACAAAACATATCCGGCGCGTTTGGGAAACGAGATTATGCCAGCAGCCGCGCACCAGCTTCTCATGGCAGGCATTACTAGCGCGCGCGATCTTGGCGGGCCGCTCAAGGAGAGCATCAGTCTCCGCGACCGGATCACTCGTGGAGAGATTCCAGGCCCGACTCTTTACGTCGCGGGCCCGTTTATCCAACACGAGCCTTATCCCGGCACCGAAAATTTTCGCTGGGGAGTCAAGGGCGCCGCCGATGGGAAAGCTAAAGTGAAAAAACTCGCCGATGCCGGCGTCAACATCATCAAGTTGATCGATCAGGACCAGATGACCATGGAAGAAGTGAAGGCTGTTGTCGATGAAGCACACGCCCACAAATTGCCTGTGGTCGCCCACGCACATCGCCCGGAAGAAATCCGGCGCGGGCTTGCCGCAGGTGTGGATTGCTTCGAACACACCGGTCTCTCTGCGGCGCCCGGTTATCCTGACGATGTCCTCAAGGCGCTGCACGAACGAACGGCGAAAATGAATTTAGGTCCGCTCTTCTGGTGCCCAACCATTGAAGGTTTCATCAATTACGAATCGTTAGTGGAAAATCCGGAGCCGCTCGATGATCCGGCGAACTATGAGTTTATTCCGCCCGATATCGCGGCCGATATCAAGCAGTCGATCGCCCATCCAAATCAGCTTTCCTATTACCAGATCACACCGCTTCGCGCCAAAACCGTGGCACACAAATTTCAACAACTTCAGCAGTCCGGGGTCGTCCTGTTGATCGGCACGGACAGCGGGATTCCGATGAAATTTCATAATCAATCCACCTGGCATGAGCTGGATGCGTGGGTGAATCATCTCGGCGTCGATGCCATGACGGCGATCCGGGCCGCGACTTACTGGCCTGCGGTCATGATGAAGGCGGACAAGGACTATGGTTCAATCAGCGAGGGGAAGTTCGCGGACATCATTGCAGTGAAAGGCGACGTGCTGCGATACATCGACTTATTGCATCATGTCGATCTTATCATCAAGCATGGTAAACGGGTTAAGTAGCTGAACCGCATGCCGCGTTGTCCCTGGGCCAGCAGCGAGCCGAATATCACCTATCACGATGAGGAATGGGGTGTGCCGGTTCACAATGATCGCAAGCTCTTCGAGTTTCTCATTCTCGAAGGCGCGCAAGCCGGCCTGAGCTGGACCACGATTCTGAAAAAGCGAGAGAACTATCGAAAAGCATTTGATGGATTTCGCCCGGAAAAGATTGCGCGCTACGGCGCGCGTGATGTGAAACGATTGTTGGGCGATTCCGGGATCGTGCGCAACCGGTTAAAAATCGCGGCAACAATCCAAAATGCGAAAGCGTTTCTCGTGGTTCGAAAAGAATTCGGCAGCTTCGACAATTATCTTTGGAGGTTTGTCGATGGAAAACCGAAACAGAATCAGTGGCGGACGATGTCTCAAGTGCCTGCACGCACAGCTGGTTCAGACGCGATGAGTCGAGATCTGGCGCTACGCGGATTTAAATTCATAGGATCGACAATTTGTTACGCCTTCATGCAGGCGGTGGGAATGGTCAATGATCATCTTGTCAGCTGTCCGCGACATGCAAAGCTTGGCGCCAAATCGCTGACACGCCGCCGTACTCGTGCACTTATGACGAAGGCAGTCTGAACGAGATCGTTTCATTCGCGGCGCGATGATTCGACCAAAATTTCTCGCCGTCAAACGTGAGGGAGCGCGATGCAAATGGAATCGTCGCGAGCTCCTCCACGCGCGGGTTTTTCTCACGCGGGTCGAGCCGAACGATGCGCCACTCTTCTGCTTTATTTGGAACATCTTTGTATTCCCGGCCACGAAGCACGTAGAGCAGTCCGTCGGCAAATGTGTGGCCGCAGATCTCTTCGCCCACATCCAGCGTTCGCATGATCTTGCCGGAATCGGCGAATTGGTGAATCTCCCCTTTATACCATTGGCTCAGGTAACAATTCTCGCCGTCAAAGCTGAGATAGGAACCGGTGAAATCCGAACAGGCGAACAGCTTCGTGAAGCCTTCCCCGGGAGTGTAGCGATACACGTAACGATCGTCGTTCAATCCCTTTCCGATCGTGAAACGCCATCCATCATTAGTGAATACGCCGGCCCAGACAACTCCCGGCGGATCGACTTCCTCAAGAATCTTCCAACTCTTGCGATCGATTTTGTAAAGGGTCCCAAGATCGCGTGAGCTCAGCCAAAGCGATTCTCCATCCCACGCCAGTGCCTGCGGCGTTACTGTCAATGCAGGCCGACTCCGAATATTCTGAATCGCTTGCATTGGACTTAACCTCGCCTCGCCAGTGTTCGCATCAAGTCGAAGCAGCACACAAAAATCTGCCAGCGCCCGAATGTCAGGCTTTCGGCGTAATAACGACCTGAAAGCGGATCGTGACTTCGTCCGCCACTTTTACGGTTCCGCCCGCCACGCTCTGCGGCCTTATTCCGAAATCCGTCTGCTGGATGGTGAACTGGCCGTGAACGCGTCCGCCACCTTTTCCATTCTCCTCGTAATTCGCCGGTACGCTGATCATTTTCGAATGGCCGTGCATTGTGAATCGACCAGTAATCCGCAGCGCGCCCGAGCCAGTTTTCTCCACTGCAGTCGTAGTCAATCGGATTTCCGGATAATGCTTTGCATCCAGTACCTCCGGGCCAAGCATGCGCAGTTGAATCTCGCGAACATCCTTTGCGCTCGGGCCCGCGCCTAATTCCGCCCTTTGACGCGCCTCTGCGCTGTCGATGATCAATGCCGAAACCGGAATCGTTACCGTCGCCGTTGATTTCCGAGGATCGACAGCATCCACCCGCACCTCCGCCGACCACCGAGTTGCGAATACTGCATGTTTGTGGGCCGCAAAACTAAACACGCCCATCTTGCCCGTAATCGCCAATAACCACGACCCGGGATTGCCAATTTCATACTTCTTCGTTCCCGCAAATCCAGCTGGGCAAATTGCAATCGCAGCCAAGACGGCTCCCCATACTGTCAACGACAAATGCTTCATCCGGTTTACGTACTTCCTTGTCATTAACGCATCAACTCCGTCGATTTGTTCTGAATTCGACATGGGGGTTAGAACAAGGATTGGACGTTTTCCCGTGAAGCCCTAATCTGGCCGATCATGGCTATTGTGGGCACAGTCGAAAGCTTGTGGCGCTATCCTGTGAAGAGCATGCGCGGCGAGGAAATGGATGAACTCTTCGTCAGTTATGCCGGAGTTTACGGCGACCGTCTCTTTGCATTCGAGAGTTCCGCAAATCGCAGAGGGTTTCCGTTTTTCACCGGACGAGATAAACCGCAAATGATTCGCTATCGTGCGCGATACCGGTTTCCCGAAAAAGCGGCGCAACCAATCAATGTGGCCGAAGCGGAAAAATGCGGCGGAGCGAACCCGATCTCGGCGAATGCTGCCGAGCTGATGATCGACGTCGAAACGCCGGACGGACAAACCTTCGCAATCGATGATCCAGAATTAATCGATCATCTGCGAGCAAACATCGGTGCGCAACACGAGCTGACTCTGCTCCGGTCGGAAAAGGCCATTACCGATTGTCGCCCGGTGTCGATCTTCTCACTGCAATCGGCTCAAAAACTCAGCGACGAAACTGGGATGATCGTGGATAAACGCCGGTTCCGGGCGAACCTTTATTTGGATTTAAAATCTTCCGACGGTTCTGGGGAAGACGCATTCGTCGGCCGCTCATTGCGAATCGGATCAAAAGTCGTCATTCATGTCACCGATCGCGATTCGCGCTGCATGTTGATCACGCTCGACCCCGACACAGCAGAGAAGGAACCGAGGCTACTGAAGAAGGTTGCACAAGCGTACGGAGGAATGGCCGGCGTTTACGGCGTAGTCGTAACGGAAGGCCTTATCCGCCGCGGCGATCCGGTAGAGGCGCTGCAGGACTAACTACACTCTGACTCTCAAATTGAGGCCTAAGCTTCGATTGTACGGCGCGATCAATGATGATCGTGGTGATGATGATGATGGTTGCCCCAGTGATGATGCGTACCCAGATATCGATGATTCCATTCTCCCCTGCGCTCATAGTAGCCGTGGATCCAATGATGATGATGCAAGTGCCCGGGAATCCACACATAATGCCAGCCCCAGTCCCAGAATTCCGGTCCCTGGTAATATGGGCGATCCCCGATTTCAATCGAAAAGCCGAGAGCCTTCGCACTTTGCGTTCCCAGCGCAGTCACAGTCATTAAAGCCGCCATTAATATCGCAAGATTTTTTTTCATAATTGCTGAAGGAGATTCGAATCCCGAACCGTTTTTGGACGCATTATACTGCCCGGGAGGTGGTTCGAGTTCTCTAGTCGGGAGAATGAGCGAAGCGCGCGGCCTGCGGCGGGGCAGTGGGATTCTTCTAACATCTTGGCAATCGGCTACTCTCTTTTGAGCCGGTGGATCTCTGTCGGCTGATGCCCCGCTGGGCGAGCCGCAGCACCCGGCGTGGCACTCGCCACCGCACTTGGCGTGGCGCTGCTCGAAGTGGCGGAGCTTCCTGCCAAAAGGCCGCCTGCTTCAGCCACTTGAGAAAACTCCACACCGACCACTGTTGGGTGCTTCGGATCGTTAAAGGAGATGTTCCCGTTCTGATTTGCGCTCCACTCCCCCTTCAGCGCGGCTTTGACAATTTTCTCGATCTCACTTCCAGGCGTGATGTCGATCTTGGCGCCGTGGCCATCTTCGAGTTCGTATTCGAGCGAATCGACGCGGAGAACGCCAGTAACCACGTAATTCCCAACCAAGGGCGCAGCCGGCCAGGCATCGGTAATTCTTTTTCGCAACGGCTCCGGCGGTCCAAGATGATCCCAATTGTAATCCGTAATCTTATACTGAATCGCATTGCCGTACTTGATCGAAAACTTCCGGACTCCATGAGCTTCCAGGGCGGCGGATACATAGCCGATCACGTCGGCATTGACTGACAAGTCGTACTTTCTGTCGCCGCTGATGCTTCCCAATTCGACGGGATCTGCCAGGTTCTTAAAGATTTCCTTTACCTGGTCGTCGCCGATTAGTTGATGAAGAAATACAACCGGCCGCCCCTTGGTGGATGGTTGCCGGTAGATATCGCCTAACGACAGCTTTTTCGAAGGAGGCGTCGCTGGGTAATATCCATAGCCCTTGAGCTGCTTGGTCAGCGGGTCGGTCGTTGCGCTACAACTCAGAAGTGTTAAAGCCGGCATGATTGCAATCCAGGTTTTCATAGGTTCAGACAACCAATGCAAAACCGGACCTTTCCTGGTCAAGCGAAAAGCGATCGACCGGCTATGTCCGGTATCCGAAATTCGCACTCCTGCTTTCGCCTTCTGGGGATCATTACAAGATTGTAAGGCAACAATCTCTTGAAGAATCGCGACTTGGGTCCACAATTTTTTCATTCAACAGAAGGAGTAAAAAATGAAAGCCCTACCAGGATTTGTTGTAACATTATTTTTGCTGGCATTCGCCTTTGCCCCCTCGGCCACTATGGCACTGCCTCCGGCGCCGCCTAGTTTTTCCGCAACACTGATTTCGCCAAAGGCGGGGCAAGTTCTCTATCCTGGGCAGAGGATCAAAGTGGAATGGCAGACATCGAATCCAAACCCGATCCATTGGCCGTCTTACTGTGAAATCGAGCTTTGGCTGTCGCTGGATGGCGGCAGGACGTACACGTTGCAGATCACGCCGTGTATGGATCCGAATACCAGATTTTTTTATTGGGTCGTCCCAAACACGCCTACCAATTCGGCACTTCTGGACATTCGTTTCGGGTGTGAACCGTTTTATCCCGAGACTTACAATGCGCAAACGGGAGCGCCTTTTGCGATCGCTCCCGGCAGCGCGGGATCACAATTCTAGGTCTTGTCCATTTAATTCCTGCGGATGTGGCTGCTGGCCTGCAATCAGGCCGCTCGGCTTTTGCTCCGGGCCGAGACGATGTGCCCGCGAATTCGCTCGGCGATTCGCCAAAAACGCGCTTGAACGTCCGATTGAACTGGGTGAGCGACTGGAAACCGACGTCGCAAGCAATCTCGCTGATGCGGAGATTCGGATTCAGCAGACGCGACTTGGCCGGCATGTGTCGCAACGGCTGTCCGATCCGCAGATAGCGATAATCCTGGCGCCCAGCCGCACTGGAACCGCCGTTTCAGTTAGGCCAAAAGGACAGGTCGAAACAAATTGCGACCGCCGCAGCGCATCGTTGGCGTTTCGTCGCCGGTCAGACCGCCCTGGCCAGGTCGCGCAGGTAATGAATACGATCATGCGCGCTTTTTACTTCCTGATATTGGCGCGCGACGAGATCGCGAATCGAGGAAGAGAGATGATTCTTGAGCGCTTTTTCATAATGATGTAGCGCCGATTCCTCGCCGCGTTCACACTCGGCCAATAGCGCGCGGTCATCTCCGCGAGAGACAGCCGTCCGCAAGGTGATCCAGCCGCGATGCAGTGCTCCGGCGATGCTGTAAAGAAGAGACGGTTCCCCACGGGATTGATGAGCGGCCTCGCTGAGTTGCTTCAGAAAACGGGACCGCTGCCCCGCGTACTCGGCAAAGAGCGATTTAAAACGCGGGTCCCGGGCCGCTTCGGCGGCTGCGGCATATCCTCGTTCGCCATCCCTCAGCGTGCCTATCAATTCGGCAACCGTCGAAACCAGGCCATGTTGTTGCTCCATCTCTGATAGTTCGAAACCCGACTGCCCATTGCGTCTGGTCCCGAACTATTTTTGCCGTTGCGCTCGATTGGCATTAAGTTGTCGCATGCATAAGAATGTCACAGGCAAAGATCTGACCAAAGAAGCGCCACGGAGTCCACGGATTCGGATTGGCGGCTACGCGATTCTAGGCCGTACCATCGACAAGTGCCGGGCGTTGGTGGCCGGCAACATTGGCGAATACCACTTCGATTGCCCGCTGGATAATACGCTATTCGGCTTCAAGGGCGTCAAAGGCCCCGATTTCAAAGCGCAGATCGAGAATGGCGCCAGCGATCAACAAATGGCGGAATGGCTCGATTCCAACGGCGACAAGAAAACGGCTGATGAAATCAAGCGATGGAGTGATGAGGCCGAAAAGAAGAGCCTCTATAACGAGCCAGAGAAACGCGAATATTTCGTAGAGAGCTGTAAAGAACTCGGACTCGACCCAGCAAACACGACGACGTTCGACTGGCTCGAGGCCGACGATAAAGCCAGTCACGCTGGGTAAACATTAGTCCAAGGTGGATCGGCTCGCCGCGGCGAGCCGATGTTACCCAATCGTCGAAGGCGCAGTTTCCCTTAAATGGCCGCCAAACCCGAGAAAGAGTTTGGTGGCCATAGCCGCATCTGCTTTACCAACGCGTTGAGGACAGCGCGTTCCACCTAAGTCTTGATCAGAGGCGGCGGCTGATCCTCGGTCTCACCGGTATCAACGCCGCGTCGCAACTTGCTGTGGGCCACTCCATAGAAAAAGTAAATTACGAGCCCAATTCCCAGCCAGATCACAAACCGCATCCAAGTTTCCAGAGGCAGGCTTAGCATTAGCACAAGACAAAATAGAACGCCGAGAATTGGAAAGATCGGGACGAACGGTACGCGGAATGGTCGCGGCCGGGATGCGTCGTTGCGGCGCAACATAATGACACCGATGCAAACAAGCACGAAGGCAAAAAGCGTCCCGATATTGGTGAGATCGGCCAGTGAGCCGATATCAGTAAGCATGGCCACGCCACCAACAGCAACGCCCGTCCAGATCGTCGTGACGTAGGGCGTCCGGAAGCGCGGATGAATTCTGGAGAAATATTCCGGAAGCAATCCATCGCGTGCCATGGCCATAAAAATGCGCGGTTGGCCTAACTGAAAGACGAGCAGCACCGAAGTCAGCCCCGCCAGCGCGCCCGCGCTGATGACGGCCTGAGCCCACGGCAAACCGGCGAAAGCAGTGGCGACCGCCGCCGAATCGCCGAAATAAGTCGTGTATTTTCGCATTCCCGTCAGCACGGCAGCCATCAGGACGTAAAGCAGCGTACAGATTATCAGACTGGCAATGATGCCGATCGGCATATCGCGCTGTGGATTTTTCGTTTCCTCAGCCGTGGTCGAAACAGCATCGAACCCGATGAAAGCGAAAAACACAATCGCGGCTCCGCTCATCATTCCGTTGATTCCAGTCGGCATGAAAGGTTTCCAGTTCACCGGGTGAACCATGAACGCCCCGAACGAAATCACGAAAACAACCACCGCGACTTTCGTGATGACGATGGCCGTGTTTGTCCGTGCGCTCTCCCGAATTCCGTAAATCAGGAGGACCGTCACCGCAGCGACGATTACCAATGCCGGCAAGTTTACTGCGATAGCGTGTCCGGCGAGGGTAGGAAGAGTGGTTGACGAGTAATTCTTCAGAGCCTCACCACCCTGCGAGATGATTGCCGAGGCAGTGGAATGATCGTTCACGAGCCAGATCGGAAATTTCAAGCCAAAAAGGCTCGCGCACAGTTGGACGAAGTAGCCGGACCAACCGACTGCCACAGCCATATTTCCAACGGCGTATTCCAGAATCAGGTCCCATCCAATGATCCAGGCGATGATCTCGCCTAATGTCGCGTAGGAATAGGTGTAAGCAGAACCTGAGACCGGGATCATCGATGCGAGCTCGGCGTAACAAAGCGCGGCAAATCCGCAGGCGACTGCGGCCACAACAAACGAAAGCATTACCGCAGGACCTGCGCCCGGTCGTCCAAAAACCAGAGCGGTGTGCGAAACGTACGAAGTGATGAAATTAAGAATCGGCGTTTTCCAGATCGAGGCTTCGATTTGCTCGCCAGCTGCCGCCGTTCCAGCCAACGCGAAAATTCCCGCGCCGATGATTGCGCCGATGCCCACACACGTCAGATCGAACGCAGAGAGCGCCCGCTTCATTTGGCGTTCCGGCGCGGCTGCCTCGGCCATCAATCGATCAGGGCTCTTGGTCCTAAAAAGGCGAGACGCCATGGCGGACGAGATCGTGTCATCAAGCCATTCGCGCGGTCAATGCAAAGTTTGTTCGAAAATCAAAGCAGGTGGATCGGCTCGCCGCGGCGAGACGATGATAAGTCAATCGCCGAAGGCGCAAACTCTAGGCAGGTGCACCACACGTGAAGAAGTTCTGCGGCAGAAGCCGATTTTGTTTTACCAACGCGTTGGGACAACGCGTTCCACCTCAGAACAATCGTCCCCTGGCGCGTCTTAAGCTGGTAAGATCGACATGTTCCAAGTCGGTGCGGCAAACCTGATCGGCGGGCTCGTCTTCGGTTCCATCGGCTTTGTAGCCTTTGCCTACGGCAAACGAATGCAGCTCTGGCGGATGATGCTGTGCGGATTGGCTCTGATGATTTACCCTTATTTCGTCGAGAGCACCGGGATCATGCTCGCCGTCGGTGTCATCGGCAGTGGGGCGCTATTTTTCCTGCGCAACTGATTCGGCGTAGACGCCCCGCTTCAGTTTCCTTAAGCTCCGCGCGTGTCCGACGAAGTCACACAATACGTCCTGGGCGATACGGCCATTTCCGCAGTTGAAGGACACACGCCGAAGAAGCGACGCTTTTTCGGTCGGCGAAAATCGCAGCCACCGCCGCCGAGTCACTGCGAGAATTGCGGCGCTCAGCTATACGGGCATTGGTGCGCGCAATGTGGCCAACCGGCGATCGATTATCGCCGGTCCTTCGGGCACGTGCTTTTCGATATGCTCAACGAATTTCTCAATTGGGATTCGAAGTTCTTCGCGACAATCGCTCTTCTCATCGTTAAGCCATGGCGTCTCACGAATGAATTTCTCGCCGGGCACCGGGTGCGTTACGTGCATCCGCTTCGGCTCTATCTGCTGGCCAGTATCCTGTTCTTCTTTGTCGTAAACTATGGAGTGAAGGGAATACACGTCGAACCCGGTAAGATCCCGGAAAAAAGCCGGGCGGCGATCGCCAAGTCGATCGAAGAAAATCGAAACGAAATCGAAAAGAAACTCGACAAAGAAAACCTTTCCGCCGAGCAACGCCGCAAAGCGCAGGAAGCACTGGATTATTTCACCAAACCAACTCCTGCAGTCGCACCAGCTTCGCCTGCCCCTGCTGCTTCGCCTTCGCCTACCGAAACACCTCCACCCGCCGAATCGAGCCGCCGAGACTATGGACCCGTCAAAGAACGGCCATTTATGCTTTTCGATAATGCAAAATCGACAACGCCGTTTGAACGCTGGCTCGAAGCTCGGGCGAAGGAAAAAATGGGCGAACACGGAACAAAAATGGGACTATTCATCACGACTCTTTTTAGCAATCTGCCTTACATGATGCTGGCCTGTATTCCACTTTTTGCGTTTGTTCTAAAAATCCTCTACATCCGAAAAAAGATCTTTTACATCGATCATCTGATTTACGCCCTGCACATCCACAGTTTCGCCTATCTCGGGGTAATGCTGATTGTTGCCGCTACCATGGGTTTGAATCGATCTGCCCCGAGCGTGCTCGGCGAATGGATCATCGCGTTCTTCTGGATCGCGTTCGCCGCGCAAATCTTTTTCTCGATTCGCCGCGTTTATCGCCAGGGCTGGTTTTTCACTGTTTTCAAATTCCTGGTTGGTGGAGTCGCTTATCTCGCCGTCCTTTCAGTTGCTTTTGTCGCAACCCTGCTGATCACTCTGGTCTTGCCATGACAATGGCCAAAGCGGAAGAGAGCCATGCGGATTTTGTTCGGCATTCAACCCAGTGCGGGTCCTGCATCGCTTGTCATTCCGAGCGGAGCGAGAAATCTCCAACTATTACTTTGCCAATTTAAAATGAGATCCTTCGCCTTCGCTCACGACAACAAATAAGACGGCCATGCGCATTCTATCCGGTATTCAACCAAGCGGCGTGCTGCACATCGGCAATTATTTCGGCATGATGCGGCCAGCCATTGCGCTTCAGTCCGAGGGCGAAACGTTCTATTTCATCGCCGAGTATCATGCGCTCACCAGTGTGCGCGATCCCAATCTCCTCCGGGAAAACAGCCGGCGCGTCGCGCTCGATTTCCTAGCGTGCGGTCTCGATCCCGACCGCGCGGCGTTGTTTCGACAATCCGATGTGCCAGCGGTCACCGAGTTAAGCTGGATCCTTTCCACCGTCGCGCCGATGGGCCTACTGGAGCGGGCCCATTCTTATAAGGACAAACTCGCGCGTGGCCTCGCGCCTACTGTGGGCCTGTTCAGTTATCCCGTTTTAATGGCCGCCGATATTTTGATTTACGACAGCGACGCGGTGCCGGTCGGCAAGGACCAGAAACAACACATCGAGATCACACGCGATCTCGCCACCAAGATTAACGAAACTTATGGGCAATTCGCGCCCGAAGGGTCGGTCTTCAAATTGCCCGAACCGCGGATCAGTCCGACGACGCAGGTCGTTCCCGGAATCGACGGCCAGAAGATGAGCAAAAGTTACGGCAATAACATCGACATCTTCGGCGACGAAAAGGAAACGCGAAAACGGGTGATGAGCATCGTGACCGATTCCACACCGGTCGAAGCGCCCAAGTCCCCGACAAGATCGACAATTTTTCAGTTGTATTCGCTGGTCGCGTCGAAAGAGGAAATCGAAAGCATGCGACAGCGCTTTCAAAAAGGCGGCACGGGCTACGGCGATTTCAAAAAAGAGCTGTTCGAAAAACTCTGGGAATATTTTGGGCCGATGCGCAAACGACGGGAAGAAATTCTGGCAGACAAATCATACATCGACAATGTTCTCGAAAGAGGGGCCGAGCGCGCGAATGCGATTGCCGATCAGGTGATGAAACGCGTCCGCACGGCGGTTGGACTCTAACCTGCTTGGCGGTAAACCGGAAATATGCGAACCTCACACAGAGATGAAGCCTGTTAATGTCGGAGAGAAGATCGGCAAAACTGTGGGACGCCGCCGGTCTGCCGCCGAGGCCTTTGCCACTGCGATGAAATTGCAGAACACCGCAAATCAGCTCCAAGATCATCTAGAAGGCATTTGCCCGAAAGGCGTGTTCCGCTTTAAGACCCATGGAGAAGCTGATGAATGGTTGCTGAAATGGATGAGCCGCCGGCGCCCGCGGAAGAGCTGACGACACGAATGCCCGAGGAGGCGGACCTGGTCGCGCTTTGCCGCAAGTTAAACGAATTGGGGGCGAGATACGTTGTGATTGGTGGCTTTGCCATCATCGTTGCCGGCTTTGCCAGAACGACTGCTGATCTCGATTTACTGATCGATACGTCTTTGGAAAACGAAGCCTTGGTTTATAAGGCACTCGACATTCTACCGGACAAAGCTGTCCGCGAGTTGAAGCCCGGGGAAGTTTCCCATTACGGAGTGGTCCGCGTGGGGGACGAGATCATGGTCGATCTCATGAAATCTGCATGCGGAATCGAGTATGGCGAGGCAGCCAACGAGATCGTTGTTCGAAACATACAGGGAGTGCCCATACCATTCGCGTCGCCGAGTTTGCTTTGGCGGACGAAGAAACCAACCGGGCGCGCCAGAGACATCGAAGATGTCATGTTTCTACAGGAACATTTTCGTCAACTCGGCGAAGAGCCGCCGAAAATCTAGATTCCCACCTAAATGGCGATTGTTCGAATCCGCGTCGTTCCAAATGCGAAGCTCGACAAAGTCGTCGGGGAACACGGAGACGGGATTAAGATCAAGTTGCGGGCACCGGCGGTGGAAGGAAAAGCCAACGCAGCTCTGTGCAACTTTCTTGCTCAATCACTGAAAATCCCAAAACGCTGCATCGTTCTCGTGCGCGGTGAAAAATCACGGGCAAAAGTGGTCCGCATCGACGGGTTGAGCGAAGAAGAAGTTCGCCAGCGAATGCTGTGACGAGCGTTCTTCGATCTTGTCACGATTCGCGCCATGGCTGATTGTCTCTCTATGAAAATGGTAAAACTTCTGATCGCGTTGTTGGCCGGCGCCTGGCTGGCCGTTCCTGTTTTTGCTCAAGATGAAACGCCCATGCCGCGCGGGCATGGCATGAAGATGATGAAAGGGATGCACGAAGAAATGTCGGCCGACATGAAAGCGATGGACGAAAAGCTCGACAAACTCGTGATCGACATGAACACGTCCGCTACGCCCGAGAAAAAACTCGATGCCGTCATTGCGGTGCTCAATGAAATGGTAGCCCAGCACAAGAAGATGCACGAGAAATCGGCCCAACGCTGGGAACGCCGTCATCCCATGAGCAGCGCCAGCCCGACCGCTGAGGAAAAGAAAGAATAGATCGATCTTGTCTGGGGAGTGCCCGGCTTGCCGCCGTGGAGGGCCTCCTTAGTGGCAAAGGTGGCGACGACGCGCTTCCTTATCAGGAGCGACAGGTACGACCCGCAATCCAGGGTTCGAAACAATGAAAGCTGAAGATCAATATCTGAAATTCGTTCGATGGAGTGATGATGATCGCCATTACATCGGCTACTGTCCCGATCTCTTCCCGTGGGGCGGCGTCTGCCACGGGGCGGATGAAGAGCAAACGTACCGGCAATTGTGTCAGCTAATTCGGGAAGAAATCCACGAACTCGAAGCCGCCGGCAAAGACCTCCGGGCACCGGTCACCCGCCCGATGCGCGAGGTAATCACCGCGTAAATTCGCTCTCAACTCCCCTTGGGCCGTAGGCACAGCCTTTTCCGTCTTCAACTCCGCAGAGACGTGGCGAAGCCTTTCGGAGTTTGGACACGGCCCCATTCCCTGTTTCCAAATACGTGTCGCGTGTGTGATAGAAGGGCTCAAGTCAATCCTGTCGCCGACCACGCTCACGCCAATAGCCAGGCTTGCGTTTAAGGTGCATGACCGCAGCCACGTAAATGTCATCACCCTCCACTGCGTAGATGATGCCATAAGGAAATTGTTTTACCAGACACCGGCGAAACCGGCCACGATCTTGCGCCATCGAAGCGGTTTGCTAGATAACCGGGCCACAGCGCGTTCAACCGCGGAAAGGAACGCTTTCCCAAGACCGGTCCTGCATTCCTCATAATACGACGCTGCCTCAAGCAATTCCGCACGCGCTGCGGGGTCGTAAATCAGCGCCATCCCAGATCGCGCCGGATTTCTGGAAAAAATTTCTCGCTCTGGATGCCGTTCGTTTCACCTGATCGCCATTTCTGATATCGTTGTTCCGCTTCCTCGATCCATGCGGCATCGATTTCATTTACCGAAGCATCCTCCAGGCTCTGAACAAGGGCACCCGCAAGAGATTCGCGATCTTCTGGAGGCAAACGAAGGGCTTCCGCCTCAATCTGCTGGAGCCGCGGCGACATGCCCAAACTTTCTCGTGCTGGAATCTGCAAGTCAAGCTGCGCCATGGCGCGTCGCGCCGTAATTCTAATGAAGGCGGATCAGCGTCTCCGGTTTCTCTCCTCACCCCCCCTCTGACCTCCGATCTCACCCAACCGCGGGGTTCCAGCTCGTTTGCTTGCCAAACCATCCCAAGTTGCGCGGTCAAGATTTGATGCCTGACCCCTATTCCCCTGACCCCTATTCCCCTACACGAGGCGAATAGCGAACCTATTTCAGCGTTTCAGCATCTCAGGATTTAAGCGTTTGAGCTTTCAGCTCTGACCTCTGATTTCTGTCCTCCCGAACGCAGAGTAGCTTTGACCCGTTTTCCCTCCGTTCATGCTGAAAGTTCAACCGGAATCTCAATCACACTTTCTTGATGTGAACGTCATATACCACGCAGTGTGAGAGGTATTGAGGGAAGAACTGCACGTTCGGCGTGATGCCTGTCTGCTCCGGTACCGCGATGAACGCAAACGGCACGATAAACGATTTGGTGGTAAGCGGCACGTAGCTGGTCTCGAATCGATTCGGATACACGACCTTGAGCGCGATGTGATACTGCTGGCTCGGTAATGGGTTCGCGAATCCGCGTATTTGTCCGACATACGTGGCCCCTGATTCGAGACCAGCAAGCCACACGTTCATCCACGCGCCTGCTGACGGAACGGGATCTTTGAACCAATGGATCTCGCCCGTGTCCCCGTAGACCCGGACGCCGTCGCCGCCCACTTCCAGCCAGGCGCCTCCGGCATTCATCGTGGCGCCGGAGAGTGTGACATCGGTGATTCGATGTGGGACGAGCAAGCCAAGATCCAACTTCTCTCGAATGCCGTTCGTATAGATTTCGAGCGCCTTCTTCTGCGGCAGACGCGTCGGCGGTTTCGGTGTCAGAAGTGGAGGCATCAGCAGGCCGGAGATCGATGCGCTGGAGATCTTCTGGACCCGTGGCGCGCGCGTCTTTTGCGGCATGCCCGCGAGACTAGTGATCGCATGAATTTCGGTCAAGCATCCTACTTCTCTTCAACCATCATCCTAAAAAAATACCTAAAGTGAATTCAACGGCGCTCGGCTGCATCCGAGAACGCCAGCATTCTCTTGGAATCCGCGCTACCGAGGCCCGCGCCGCGGATGGCAAAAGCTGCCGGCACGAAGGCGGAGACTTCAAATCTTGAATGTTCAAGATTTGACCCCGATCTCCCCCTAATTGCACCGGCGGGACTTTCACCCGCGTTGACGCCCGCTTCACGGGCGCACCGATCTCCCCCGATCTCCGACCTCTGATGACTCCTCAAAAATACCAGAAATTATCTTGACGGCCGTAAGGCCGCCCCCCTTACACTCAGTGCCGACCATTAAGCCCCTGCACTGCCACCACCATTGAAAAAAACACTTAAACTCCTCCTCGCGCTCATCGCGCTCACCGGCGTCTGCGCACTGCCCGCCCGCGCCACCGTCATCGTCGATGCCACCGAAGTAGGAGGCAACGTCGTCTTCGCCGGCGGCGGCACGTTCAATCTCGCCGGTCTGGTATTTCTTGGCGGCGGGGCCGGCCTTCCCGTGATTGATCCCGCGAACTCGGTAGTGGTCGTCGGCGGCGGGCCGGTGGCAGCCAATGACTACGCCGGCATATTGCCGCCGGGAGCGTTCGGGATGGGAGGCCTAACCTACGCGGATCTCGCCTTCGGAGATTTGTTCGGCATTGCCCCTAATGATTCTCTCTTCGTTCCGAGCGGTTACATCTCCGGCGCCTTGCTTGACGGCTCGGCCACCTTCACCGGCGCGAACTTCGCTTCCCTCGGCCTTGACCCTGGCACCTACACGTGGAGCTGGGGCCACGGCGCCACTGCCGACTCCTTCATCCTCAATATCGTTGCTCCTTCTTCCGTGCCAGAGTCGGGCTCGACCGCCGTTGCCATGCTCTTGGGTCTTGCAGCCATCGCCTTCTTCGGCCGCTACCGTCACCGGCTGCTCCCGGCACGACACTGATTCTCCTCACTCCTGCGCGCCTGCGAGACTCCTATCGTCAGCGTTGCTCTGCGCACCGATCGGTGGGCGGATTGAATTTCTCCCAGCCCGACCTCTCCAAAGCGAAGGGGGAAAATGGGGTCACCCATTAGGGTGCGGGGCAAGTAGAAAAAAGCGTGTCTGACCCAGTGTCTGTCCCGATTTTTTTATATCGGTATCCTCCCTGCGTTTTGACCTCACTTCGAAAATAATTGATTCGAGCCTGTTATTTCCTTGGCTTGAGTCCGAATCGGGAGGTCAGAAGGGGTCAGAAATCGGGGTAAATTGGGGTCAGTCCTTTTTTCTTGGGGTCACAAACTGGGGTCACAAACTGGGGTCAGGCATCAAATCTTGACAGTAATCAAAAAAACTGAGATCTGAAGCGCTGAAATGCTGAGTTCGGGAAGAGGAAGGGAAAGCTCGGTTTTCCCAAACTACGTCGCCGGCTTCCCTAACCACATTCGCTGCACTCAGTGGCTCCCGCCGTAAGGTTCGCGCCGTGCGAACCGTAGAAGTCAGAGATCAGGCGACCGACGACAGATGATTGACGGCGGAGCGGTCATGGATTTTCTGATTTCGTTGATAACATTCATGTGCCTTACTGGTTTAAGCGGATTAAGCGACCCAGCCGCGACACCGATTTTGAAGTTGAAGTGAAACCGATCAGCGGAGCAAAACATCTCAGGACCACGGACGAGGATTGCCCGGTGTCCGGCGCCAAGCTCGAATCGAGTTCGAAGGCTGTCCGAAATGCCATGGTCTCTGGCTGGACCGGGATTAGAGGTCAAAAATCAAACGTCAGATATCAGATAACGGAGGACGGAGAGCGGGAGGTTTGATTTAAGATGTTTGTGGTCGATATGGGAACACTGGGATTGATCGGGACTCACCAGACGGTTTGCGTAGAGTGATGACATTAGCTACGGTAACGAGTCATGAGCAAGGTCGTTTCGCAGGACGCCGATATTCTCGGCGGTGAGCCGGTTTTTGCCGGAACTCGCGTACCGGTGAAGAGCCTTTTCGACCACCTTGAAGCCGGCGATTCGATCGAGGAATTTCTCGAAGGTTTTCCAAGTGTGAAACGCGACCAAGTGCTGACGCTCCTGGAAGAAGCAAGAGAACACGCTGTCGCCGGCTCTTAGGATGCGGCTCCTGCTGGACGAGAATCTCGACTGGCGATTAAGTCGCGATCTCCCAGGTCATCAGGTCGAGTGCCGCTGATTGGCTGGGCTGGCCTTGAAAATGGTGAATTGCTAGCGAAAGCAGTCGCCGCGGGATTTGATGTGCTTGTCACCATGGACAACAACATGGTGTATCAACAAAATATCGCGGATTTCAAAATCGCCGTGGTCGCGCTTCGAACCCGATCAAATCGGCTTGCCGATACTTCACCGCTCATGCCAGCTCTGATGTCGCTGTTGCCAAACCTGGAACGCGGGACGCTGACTTTCCTTCCACCTCAATAAGCGGGCTGAGGCGGTATTGTATTTTCTTCCGCTACTTTTCGCCTGTCGCTTTCTTAATTGCGCTGTCGTCGTCGAGCAGGATCCATTCGATGATCGACAACAGCAGGCTGCCGTTCTTGATGAGGAAAAGGAGAAAGGAGTCGGTCCTTTTTTCTTACATTTTCTGGGAGGCGGAAAGGTGCAGCTGCGAGATAACGGCGGCACTCCAAATCGAACGAATCTTTGACTATCCCAACCAGAGAGTTTGACCGATAGGCGCACGGGCTGCTACCGTGATTGTGCAATGAAACGGTCGACCGCACACCCACGAAAGCGCCGCGCTCTGGCCGTGCTTAAAAAGAGCAAGCTCAACTCGATTCCAAAATCAGTTGAGCTGGTTGGGTTTCGCGCGCCGACTTCAGCGGAACGCGTGCACGGGAGATCGCTTGCTGGCCGGGCAGCTGAGTTGCTCTCGCGGAAATCGCGAAGACTGGCGGTCTCGCATTAGCGTCCACGGCGACTTGGGAATCCGAGCTCGACCGCCGTCAAACTAATGCCCGAACGCATTCGACAGGTTATACGTGAACACCGTTTCGAGGCCGAACTGCGTCGGTTAATCGAAGAAGCCATTCCAGCGGATCGCTTCGTCGAAGCGGCCGAATTCCTGCTCGCACGCGACCCGCTTATTGGATCGCCAATCGATGAACATCGACTCGTATATTTCTTACCGATGGCTCCGGTCGAAGACAAACAAGTGTCGCTTTACTACACATTCGACGATTCAACGGTTTGGCTGCTCTCAATCACTCAGGTGTAGGATCACTTTTGCAGCCTAAGCGGGGACAAACCGGGGTCATTACTGACGTTTCTTCCGCTACTTTTCACCTGTCGCTTTCTTAATTGCGCTATCGTCGTCGAGCAGGATCCACTCGATGATCGACAACGGCAGGCTGCCGTTTTTGATCAGGTCGTCGTGGAATTCGCCTAGTCGGAAGTTTTCGCCCTTTTGGTCCTTGTATCGGCCTAGCAGATTCATGATCTGCCATTTGCCGATGATGTAGCTGATCTTCTGGTGAGGATTTGAGGCCGCTCCGGCTGCTTCGCCTTCGGCGGCTTCGCGATCGAGGCCGCCGGCGTCCATGAAATATTTCACCGCCTGTTCGAAACTCCAGCGACCGGTGTGAAGATTGACATCAACACCGATCCGGGCGGCGCGATAACGGGAAAGGCGCAGGATTTGTCCCTGGGCCGGCGAATTGTCCGGATATAACCCGGTCCGCATCAGCATTTCTTCGCCATAGAGCGCCCAGCCTTCCACGAACACGCCGTCCTGATGCTGGCGGCGGATTTCGTCGTGCAAATGATTCGCGATCGATAACTGGAGGAAATGGCCGGGAATTCCTTCGTGGCCGAGGATCGGCCGTGGATCTTCAATCGCGGCGCGAATATAAAAATTCTTGGAATCCGGATTGTACGTCGGAATGAAATAAAAGCCGGTGGGATCCTTGTCGTAAACGCCGGGAGGATTCATGAAGCCGCCCGGGCTGGTCGGCTTAAATGCTTCCGGCAACTGGCGGATTTCGAACTGGCCAAGATAACTTGGGATCGTGACCAGACGATGCTGCTTGAGAAAATCGATCATCTCGGTTTCCCGGCTTTGATAGGCTTTTAGAAATGCCTCCTGATCCGGCGGAATGTTTCCGCTGCGTTTCGGATCGGGATTGGCCAATTTCGGATCGGGCAGAAGCGCTTCCAGCGCGCGATAACGGGCCAGCTCAACCCGGCCGATCATTTCCACTTCCGCGTCGTCGAGTGGCAAAAGCAGGACGTGCTTGAGGTAGTAGTTGTAGTTCGTCTCTCCCATCGGAGAGAAATCCACCATTCGCGGAAGTCGTTTCTCCAGATCATCGGCAAAACCGTGCAGAGCAGCGATCGCGGCATCGCGCGATTGGATCAGGGCTTCGTGTTCGCCAGTGGCAAGGCCTGTCCTGAGCCCAGTCGAAGGATCGACATCGAGCGCCATCAGACTTTTGTTGAAAAGAGGATCGATCGCCCGGGCGGATTGAATGGCGAGCTGGGCATACAGTTTTACCGGACTCTGCAAATTGCTCAGGCCCTGTTTGAGCATGGCCGGCATTTGTTTCAGTCGAGCGGTGGCCGCGAGTGCGCGCTTCTTCGGAGTGTCGTAATCTTTTTTTAACAGCGAAAAGATTCCGTTTGTGCATTCGCCGACGTAAACCTGCGGATTCGTCCGCTCGAACTTTAGGACCCGATCGCCGAACTCGACGTTCTCCAGCTGCGATCGAAATAGGATCCAGTCTATCCGCTCGTCTTTCGGCCAGCTATCGGTCTTCATGGCGCGGACTTTGTCAAGCAAGGCCCGCACATGTTTCGCGCGCTCGTCGATCTTCGCAGGCGCGTAATCGGTCAGTCGATCGTCCCAGGTATGCAATCCGGCATCGCTGCTTTGGACTGGATAATTCTCATTACGCCAGGCGTAATAATCATCGGCGAGCTTGTGCAGCGCGGCGGCTTCGAGGACGGCCGTTTTATTCGCGGTTGTGATCAAGGCTTTGTTGCTAACATCCGGCTGACGCGGCGATGAAAGTTGCCCGCGACCTTCGGTGACACCGAAAAGCGCCGCGGCGCAGACAAGAACATGTATCGATTTCATCGCGGCGACTTTATTCCGCGACAAGCTGGAGGAAAAGAGCAAACGACTTAAACATATCGATCACCGCCAGCCCAGCGACGCACACGAAAGATATGGGCCGGCTGAATTTCGGGATCGAGCTCGACATAATTCCGGCGCCCGTGCCAGACATAACGCGCGTCGCTCAAGAGATCGTGCACCTGATAGGTGTCACCTTGCATTTCGCCGAATTGATCGATCGGAACATCGACATAGGAATTCTGTTTTCGAAAAGGATCCAGGTTCACCACCACAAGAATGATGTTGTCGCGGGCCGGCGTCATTTTCCCGTAGAAAAGGATCGCCTCGTTGTCGGCGTGATAGAAGCGCAGGTTATCGTAAAAATGAAGCGCGTGATTTTGCCTGCGGATTTCATTAATGCGCGTGATCCAATCCTTAATGTTGCCCGGCGCATTCCAATCGCGCTCTTTGAATTGGTATTTCTCCGAATCGAGATATTCTTCGCGCCCGGGGAGCGCTTCATTCTCGCAAAGCTCATATCCGCTGTAAATGCCCCACAGGCTCGACATGGTCGCAGCGAGCACAGCCCGAAGCACGAACGCAGGACGACCGCCTTCCTGCAACACGAACGGCAAGATGTCAGGCGTGTTCGTCCAAAAGTTTCCACGAAAATAATCGCGCATGTCGGTCTGGGTGAGTTCGGTGCCGTATTCGGTCAGCTCGCGCTTTGAATTTCGCCAAGTGAAATAAGTGTAGCTCTGGGTGAATCCAGCCTTAGCCAGCGATTGCATCACCTTGGGCCGCGTGAACGCTTCCGACAAAAAAAGCACGTCCGGATATTGCGCGCGCACTTTCACAATCAAGTATTCCCAAAAGGCGATCGGCTTGGTGTGAGGATTATCGACCCTGAAAATTCGCACACCATGCTGCGCCCAAAACAGGACAATACTCACCATTTCTTCCCAAAGATCTCGCCAGTTAGGACACCGAAAATTGATTGGATAAATGTCCTCGTATTTTTTCGGCGGATTCTCGGCGTATTTAATCGATCCGTCCGGCCGCTTGTAGAACCATTCCGGATGTTGCCAGACGTATGGATGATCGGGCGAACAATTGATCGCGTAATCGAGCGCGAGTTCCATCCCGCGCTGTCGAATTTCGCCCACCAGCCAGTCGAAATCCTCAAGTGTCCCCAGCGAAGGTTCTATCGATTTATGTCCGCCCGCGTCGCTGCCAATCGCCCAGGGAACTCCTGGATCGCCCGGTTCAGATGTTACGGAATTGTTTCGACCTTTTCGATTCGTATGACCGATCGGATGAATTGGCGGAAAATAGATTACATCGAATCCCATCGCTTTGGCGTAGTCGATCCGCGGCAAACAATCACGAAATGTGGATGAACCATCTCCTTTGCCTTCGGCCGAGCGCGGAAAAAATTCATACCAGGCGCCAAACCGGGCCGCCGGCCGATCGACAATCACACGCGGCGCGGGGCATATTGACTGGCGTCGGTGCGGTCCGGATAGGTCGCCATCAGAACTTCCAGTTCGCCCAAGTGGGCGATCTCATTGATTTGATCGTTATCAGCGGTGCGGATTTGCTCGGAGAATTCGCGCAACCTGATTCCGTCAGCCGGATCAGTTGCGCGTTCCGCATGCGTCCTCCAGCAAACCTGATCCTTCCATCGCTTCGCTCGACAGCGCGGAAATCCCTGCCTCGAATTTCTTGGCGAATTCGCGCTGCCATCCGCGAAACCGATCCGTCCAAGCCTCAATGGTGTATTCGTGGATCGTTTGTGATAAAACGTGCAAACCCCGCGCCAGAGATCGTTATCGACGTGCGCCATCGGCGTTTCCTGCCAGTGAGTTTCCCCCAAGAATCCGCCACTTCAAAACGGCGGCGACGACGTCGTGACCATCCCGGAAGTATGTCCGCCTCAACGGCGAGATCTTCATCCCACGGTGCGCTTTATCGAGTAACGGCCGCCATCGACTAGCGGCTGCAATTTCTCGATGACGACAGAAGGAAAAGCCCGAAGCATGGACTATCAATCAACTGAAATTCGACGAAGGCGATAGTGGAAAAAGGCTTCGGGTTAACAACGACTTAGCGGATCCCGCGGTTTGATGGCCGCAGTGGAGGCAATGGGTCCGCACCAAACTGCCGATCCCTTTCCTTCTGAATCGTGCTGCCCTCGTTCGAGAAACTTTCGTCAGGCGGTGAAATAAAACGCGCACTCGTACAACCCGGAGTGGCGACTTTCCTGGCGACGCACCCGTCCGCCCAGTATCGCTTCGAACATGTTTTCTTCGAGACGGCCGATAATCGGGTAGCTGTCGAGCAAATTCATGATCGGTGAGTGACATTCCAGAATGTGCGGCGCCGTTTCCTTTTCGCCCGTGACAAACTGCGCCATGTACCCTTCCCCATCACGAACGCGGGCGAGCCATTTCGCGCGGTCCACCACGGTCTCGCCTTTCACCTTTTCTTTCAAGCCCGCGGTCTTTCTTTCGAAGACATTGTAGAGAAGTTTCTCCGGAGCATTTGGTGCCGTAAATCTCCTGGAGCGATTTCAACAATTCGAGCGTGAACTGGTTGCTATCGCTCTGGAACAAATCGTGACTGCGCCGGGTAAGGCGATACACCATTTCCGGTCGCCCCATTTTTTGAGGACGCCGCCAGGTATCGAGATAACCGTCTCGCTCGAGCGTGACGCAATGTTGTTTGATCCCCATGTAACTCATCCCCATCTTCGCCACTAACTCATTCACGGACATTCCCTTGGTCCGTTTGAGCGAGTTAAGAATTTCCAGCCGTTGCGTGCGGCCAATTTCTGAGAGTAATCGTTGATTCATAGGTTGAAAAGTGCCATGGGCGGACTTTATACGGAGATGACGCTTTATAAAAGGCAACACGAAAAATCTCCGCGCATCTATTCGAAAGGCAGCTGGACAATTTAACTGAAACGCTTGCAGGCTGTTCGCTCGGTCGCATCCAGTTTAGTTCGCCTCGTCATTAAAACCGCGCTTCATGTACCCGAGCGCAATAGTTTTTCCCAGGCGATCACTCCTCGTGCACACTGGTAATCCATCCCACTTCTTTCCGCCTGCGCATTAATTTCATGCCGGGAGACAGCGCGACGTCATCCTCCGAAACCAAACCGCATAAGCGTTTATTCGTCTGACCCGGACATCTTGATTCGCGAAATCACCTCCTGCCCGATGTAGCAACCCTTTTCGTAATCCACCGTGCGAGCTTCCAGGTTTGCTTCGATCGGAATGATCTCCTCGGTCAATTCGCGGCCCCAACGTGGTATCCCCTGCTCGATGCGAAGCACTTCCGCCAGCGGTAGGATCGACAATCTCAAACGTCCTGGTTACTTGCTTTAAAATGGAATCCTTCTGTGCTGGATCATGCCAAATGTCCCAACCGGGCTCGAGAAAACGTCGCATCGAGATGACGCGGCAATCTCCTTGCAGTTTCGGCCCAGACGCGGACAAAAAGTGCAGGATCGAAAATCGTTCGCTGACATCTTCGATCACAACGTCATCAGCAATCACATAACGTTCGAGCCTGGCTGGCAGCGTCTCGGTCAGCCCGGCATCGACATCGAGGTAAAAACAGTCCGGCCCGGCGCTGATGAAAACATGCGCGTTCATTTTTCCTTTTGCGTTCAAAATGCAGGCCTCGATCCCAGTCGATTCGGTCACTTTGCGGACATCGTTTGTAATTTGACCGTTGAGAAAACGAATACGGTCTGCGCCAGTCAGACGAAGCTTCAGCCGCGCAGACAGGTCGAACATCAAGCTTTCGCCCGGTCTGTGGCAGTGATGCCATCCTGATCTGGCCGTGCGCGGCGGTCTAGTAATCCCGCTCGCGGTGCAGCAAGCGATTCAAAAAATCGCGCATCGGGTGTTCGCTCGGATCCCCCGCTGCCTCCGATTTCTCACTCTCGGTATCTGGTTTTTCAGACTCAGGCTCGTGATTCTCCACGAAAGCGGGAAACGGAGTGAACTCCGGAATCGGTGCCGGAGTTTCCACTGCCGTGATCGATTCTTGCGGAACAGTTTCTTGAATAATGGAGACAAAAGTGGCTGCCGCTTCCTCCTGTGGCGCCCTTACAGAAGAGATCTCGTTCGGAGCTGGCGCAGGCTCGTTAACCGATTCCTGAATCAATTCCAACGGCGGCTCCTCCTGAGGAGGTGGGCGCATATCGGCAAAATATTTCCTGGCCACGGCGGAGTAATCTTCGTCGCCGCGTCCGTGTTGCATTTGCTCGAGAAGCCGGTCGCGCGTGGCCGTCGTCACACTCAGCGGTAAATTACCCGATGAAGCCAGCCGCGTGGCGATTTGGATATCTTTCAGCATGTGTTTAATCGAGAAGTGCGGCTCAAAATTCGTTTCCGTCATTTTCGGGAGTTTCATCGCGAGAGTTTTCGAATAGGTCGCGTTGCCGCGCATGGCTTCAGCCAGTTTTTCGAGCGGTAATCCTGCCGTGTAAATTAAGGCCAGCGCTTCTGCGGCAGCCTGCACAGTTGCTGCCGTGATCATGTTCGTGGCGATCTTAATTGCAGTGGCCTGACCGATTTCCCCAATCAAAATGATCTCTCCATTTACATCGAAAATTGGCTGCGCCTCCTTGACCACTTTTTCATCGCCGCCGACGTAAAACAGGAGCTTGCCCTGCGCCGCCGCGTCTTTGCTGCCGGTAAATGGCGCGTCGATAAAACGGCCGCCCGCTCGCTCGACCATCTTGGCAGCTCTCGCATGGTGTGGGAGAAACCGTGGAATGACGCGAGCACGATATGGCGCGGGGTAACACGGGAGAGAGTTGGCGGCACACTTCCAGCAGCGCCTCGTCATCCGAGACAAAGATCTGAATGAAATCGCACATCTCCGCGATCTCCGATGGCGAGCCGACAAAATTGGGCACCGGCCGCGGCGTCCGGTTCCAAACGAAGACATGAAATCCTTTTTTGCGCAGGTTCTCTGTGACCCGGCTCCCATGATGCCGAGACCAACCACACCCTACACTTTTTCGCGTTCGATGAGACATATGGCCCAAACTTTCCTTCCAACGCAATTATGCATCCGAACAGACTGGAGGCAAAAACTCTTCCAAGCAATGCCGAAGTTTATGATTTTCAAGATCGGATAGGCTCGTGAGTGTCAGCCGTGATCCGTTGCCTCTGCTTCGATAAGAGGTTTCCCCCAGCCCTCACTAGCACCTTGCCAGGCTTTTCAACCTGATTAAGGCACGTTCACTACTCTCATCCTGAGCGAAACGAAGGATCTCACATCATTTCCATACGTGCCGGTCGGAGAATGATCGGAGATGTTTCGCTTCGCTCAACAGGACAAGAGAACTCCTGACTTGGTGCGCGTCAGCCGCGGCTTATGTTTCCCTCTCCCTGCTAGGGATAGCATTGATGGGAGGGTCTCATTCCAATTACTTCAGGGCAAACTTTACCAGGTAATAGGCGGCCACCGATCCGACAATTTGCAGGCTCTGCGGACTTATCTTGTCGATGGTATCCTCGACAGTGTGCCACGGAGGATAATCGAAGTCGATCAGATCAATCGTCGGAATGCCAATGGCATTTAGCTGCGTGTGATCGTCCGAGATTTCAAAGCTGGAGTAGGTGAAATGACTGCGGACTTTGAGCGCTTCCGCCGAAGCAAAAATATCCTGCGCCATTTGCGCGGGTGAATCGGGCGGCATCGTGATATCCAGGGAAAGATCACCAACCATATCGAACAAAATTCCACCGCGAAATTGTTTCGCGTTCGGCTTGATCTGTTGCGCAAAATATCGGCTGCCAAAAAAACCATCAGTGTCCGAGTAATTTTCAAACGCCTCTTCCCCGTCGAAAAAGACCAGCTCGATCCTCTATGCCAGCTGTGGATCCTTTGGCAGCACTCGCGCCATTTCCAATAACAGACCAGTGCTCGAACCGCCATCGTTCGCGCCTACGAACCTGATTGCATCGAAAATTTTCGTGTCATAATGCGAACACAAAAGAAATCGCGGTGTTTTCGGTTCGCTGTCTCCGAACCGCGCGATCAAGTTTACAAATCGGACCTTACCGCGCGGCGTGTCATCACTGAATTCCTGCCGCTCCACCTTCCAGCCCAGCGCGCGAAGTTGATTGTCGATGTACACCCGCGATTTCTCGAGCGCTTCCGATCCCGAAGGCCGCGGACCCAGCTCGACCAGATGTTGAACATGATTGAACGCGTTTTCGCCGGAAAATTGCTCCCAAATCTTCGCTTCCGCTGCGGAACTCGATTCAGTGTGCCGGCAGGAAATCAACGCAGAGCGAGTAACCATTGCGGGGCATTTCGGTGAAACACCTTCCTCTTCTTTGACCCCTGGCACGAATCCCCCGCAATCTTGTCCATCGTGATATAGGCATCTGACACAGACCCTACAACTCGGGTAATCCGATTGCAGTAACGACCCGCTGGAGATCATCGTCTCCGTAATACTCAATCTCGATTCGACCCCGCTTTTCGCCGTGCCGAATTGCGACGTGCGTTCCGAGATGTTGCTGCAGCCGTTCTCGCAACTCTTCCATGGTAGCCGAGCTTGACGTTGCCGGTGTCACCCGTTTTTTTCGAGAACGAACAATTCCAAGCTGGCGTGCCACTAGGCGCTCCGTCGCACGGACCGTGGCATTGCGACGCAACACGGTTTCGGCCGTCAACAGCTGCTCATCCGGCGCTTTCAAGCCAAGCAACACCTTCGCATGCCCGACAGAAAGCAAGTTCTGCGTAACCCAGATTTGGATTTGCGGATGCAAGTCGAGTAGCCGCATGGAATTTGCCACAGCTGCCCGACTCCGGCCGACTTTCACTGCAATGTCCTCCTGCCGCATTCCGAATTCGCCAGCCAAACGCGCGTAACCTTGCGCTTCCTCGATCGGATTCAAATCCGCCCGCTGCAAATTTTCGATGAGCGAAAGCTCGAGCACTTCCAAGTCGGAAGCGCTGCGGATGATTACCGGCACATTCCTGAGACCCAGCTCCTGGGCCGCGCGCCACCGTCGTTCACCGGCGATCAGTTCCAGCCGGCCCGCCCGTCTGACGCACAATGAGTGGCTGAATAATTCCATGTTGTCGGATCGAATCGACTAATTCCTGCAAGGCTTCCTGGCCAAAATCCTTTCGCGGCTGCAAAGGACTCGGCACAATGCTGGCGAGACTCACTTCATGGATTTTTTCCCGCGAATCCATGTCGATCTCCCCGCGGGTAGCAGGCGCCGGTCGCGGCGCGATCAGCGCGCCGAGACCTTTACCGAGACCGGATTTTGCCATGCCGCTGAGGCTACCGGAACAGCTTCCCGAACGCAAATGACAACGAATGGCGCGGCGATTCTCTCATGCTACCATCCCCCATGCCTACGAACGTTCTCGGAAGGGAGTTGAAATGCTGCTGCCGCGATCCGATGACTGGATTTTATCGGGATGGCTTTTGTCGCACCGGGCCGGAAGACATCGGCCAGCACACGGTTTGCGTGCAAGTCACCCGCGAGTTTTTGGATTTCTCAGTCCTGGATGGCAACGACCTGGTCACTCCGCATCCGGAGTGGGGTTTTCCTGGATTAAAGCCGGGCGATAAATGGTGCGTCTGTGTGACGCGTTGGAAAGCCGCGCTCGATCACAATCGCGCCGCCCTTGTCGATCTTGAGGCGACGCATTCATCCGCGCTCGAGTTTGTCACACTGGAAGAACTAAAGGCGCACGCGCTGAAATAAAATTCCAATGACTACCTCCACGCCAGACAACGAAGGAAACAAAGCCCTGCGCATCTCCTTTCTTTCCTCCGTTTTCTTTTGTAAAAACCTTTTGTTTTGAAACTGCCGTTTAGTCTTTTTCTGGCGCTGCGTTATCTCAAACCGAAGCGCACGTTCATTTCCATCATCACCTTGATCTCCGTCATCGGCGTCATGCTCGGAATCACCGTGCTCATCGTTGTCATTTCCGTTATGACCGGATTCGATAACGAATTGCAGCGAAAAGTCCTCGGGTTCGAGCCGCACATCGTGGTGACGAGCGGCGGTCTGCTCGACGATTGGCGCCCCCTTAACAAGAAGATCGACAATGTGCCGGGCGTGATCGCTTCCGCGCCGTTCGTCCAGGGGCCGGTCATCGCCGATCACGAGGGCCGAATTCTGACGCCGGTGATCCGAGGCATCGATCCAGCCCAGGAAGAAAAAATTGTCGATCTAAAAAAGCTGGTGAAACTCGGCAACGCCGACCTTTCCGGCGACAGCGCGCTCGTCGGCATGAGGCTGGCAAATGCGCTCGGAGTTCGGGTCGGCGATAAAATTACAATCTACGCCGCCGGCAATATCCGGTCGATTATCGAGGAACTAAAGCGCTCGCAGAACGATCCCGAAGCCAAATCCAAGACCCTGGCCGACCTGCAAAACGAAGTCGTCCTTCCCGCCGACCTGACTGTGACCGGCATTTTCGAGTCCGGCCGGTTCGATTACGATTTCAACATCGTTTTCGTTCCGCTGCACATCGGTCAGGAGCTTTATTCGCTGGGCGACGAAATCCACGGCATCTCGGTTGAAACGAACGACCCCTATCGCGCGGAAGTAATCAAGCGACAGCTGAATGAGATTCTGCCCGCGCCGGTCACGGCGGAGACCTGGATCGATCGTAATAAAGATCGGTTCGACGCCATTCGAGTCGAGCGCAACGTGATGTTCATCATTTTGATGTTCCTGATCGTGATCGCGGCGTTCAGCATTATGAACACGTTGATCACGGTCACAGTGCAAAAACGGCGAGAGATCGGGATTATCAAAGCCCTCGGGGCCGGCACCTGGCAGATCGTCTGGGTTTTTCTTTCCCAGGGATTGCTGGTTGGATTATTTGGAAACGCAATCGGGCTCGCCCTGGGAATGACGCTGATCCGTTACCGGAATGAATTTAAGGAATGGCTAGCCAATGTTCTTCATATTCAAATTTTTCCGGCAGATATTTACGAATTCAGCAAGATCCCGGCGGAAGTGGTGCCGGGCGACGTCGCGAAGGTTTGTATCAGCGCGTTCTTAATTTGCGCATTGGCTGCATTGATTCCCGCATACTTCGCCGCCCGACTCGATCCGGTGAAAGCGCTGCGTTACGAGTAAGTTCGGTTCTCCGGGCAAAAATGGACGAACGTGCAGGAGCGAAAAATAAATCCTGTTCATCGGTGTAAAGCGATCTAACAGTAAAGATTATGGCTTACGAATTACCGAAATTACCCTATCCCTACGACGCTCTGGAACCGCACATCGATGCGCGCACGATGGAAATCCATCACACCAAACATCACCAAGCTTACATCAACAACGTGAACAACGCGATCAAAGGCAAACCCGATCTGGAAAAGAAATCGGTCGAGGATTTGATTCGCGATTTGAATTCGGTGCCGGAAGACATTCGCACCGTGGTCCGGAATAATGGCGGCGGGCACGCCAATCATTCCTTTTTCTGGAAAATCATGGGGCCGAACGCCGGCGGCGAACCAAAAGGCAAACTGGCTGACGATATCAAATCTGCCTTTGGCAGCTTCGATGCGTTCAAGGAAAAATTCGCCGCGGCCGGCGCGGGCCGGTTCGGCAGCGGTTGGGCCTGGTTGATCAAAAACAAGTCAGGCAAACTGGAAGTGACTTCGACGCCTAACCAGGACAGCCCACTGATGGACGGCAATAGGCCAATTTTCGGTCTCGATGTTTGGGAGCACGCCTACTATCTCAATTACCAGAACCGCCGGCCTGATTACATCAAAGCTTGGTGGAACGTGGTGAACTGGGACGCGGTAGCCAAGAATTACTGATACAAGTACGCCTTCTGCTGTAGCGGCGGTCTGTGATCGTCGCGAAAATCTTTCCGCAGTCATGCGAGGATTGCAGACCGCCGACAGAATGGAAGGCCTCTCGTGATTCACTTCCTTTCCCGGCACGCCTGCCATTACTGATCGTTGCGGTTGTTTTGGGCGTGGCAACATTGATCGCCGCGGCAATTCGTCTGAGCGAGACCCTAGCGATCAACCCCTGGGAGCCCGCCATCGCGATGGAAGCAGTCCGCCTTAACGCCGGTCTGCCCGTTTATGAAAGCGAGCATGCTACTCACATGTACGGGCCACTGCTGACGGTCCTCCTGGCCGGCGTTTTTCGTTTCGCGGGTTTAAACCTTATCGCAGCGCGAATCGCGATGTCGATCCTGTCGTGCGGTCTGGCGATCTTTCTGGCCGCAATTTTCAATCGCGGTAAATCGTGGCTCTGGTTCGCTTTGCTTTTATTTCTCGGAATTAATTTTCGCACCAACCTGATGTTTCTCTCCGCACAGTCCGATGGGGTTGCGGCTCTCTTGGGTGTCGCCGCTATTTACTTTTGGATTACGGGATATTCTGTCGTCGCGATTCTCGCCTTTGTCGGTGCCATGTTTTTCAAACAAACTGCGGCCGCCTTTGCGCTGATTCCGATTGCTTACGCTTTGATGTGGCAGAGACCACGAATCCTCCGAGATCTGTTAAAGTCGTTTGTTCCAGTGATCTCGATTTTCGTTGCTATTGCCGGGATCGGATGGTTTTCGCCAGAGTTGTTTCGAGGCATGATCACAGTTCCAGCTTCGATAAAGGTCCATCCGGAACGCATTCCGCCGGCAACCCTCTATCTGTTCGCGACCTTTCCGCTTTTTTTCGTCGCGCTGTTGGCGCTGCTTTCGAAGCGCCGTCCGATCGATAGCCGCGAGCGCTGGATCTTGGCAGCACTAATTGTGTTCATCCCCACATCCATCTGGATAATTTGCAAGAGCGGCGGCTCTTACAATTCGTTCCTTTTCGCTTATCTCGCGATGACGGCCCTGCTCGTCACGCGGCTTGATGTCGTAGCCGATTGGTTGAGCTCATTTTCCATCCAGCGAGCGGCTCTTGCTTCTACGCTTGTCAGTCTGGTGGTTCTTCTTTCTTTCTTTCTTCAATTCAATCAGGTCGAAGCGCTTCTCTCCGCGCATCATGGCGATGAAAAAGTACAACGCCGCCGTCGCCGTTGCCCGTTACTGGAAGGCCATCTCGCCAGAGGACCCGACGATTGCCTATCGAGGATCGGGATATATCGGCCGCTCGCTTTTTTTCGAGCTCGATGCGCATACAGTAAATGGGGATTGGCCGGCCGAATTGCCTGCGTCGATCCGCCAAGAGACCGGCCAAACCAATTACGTCATGCAGGTGCACGGATTTGTGCCGACGCCGGTTTTCGACCGCGGACTATTGCGCCAGAACTTTCAGCCAGTTGCGATTGACCAACTCGAAGGAACAGCCTACACCCTGTGGGCAAAAAGAGCTCCATAGCCCGGCGGATTTTCCGTTGCTCCAATACTCCAGCACTTCAATACTCCACCTTCGATGGCGTATCTGAATGAAAATTATCTCAAGCTTCAGGCCGGCTATTTGTTTCCCGAAATCGCACGGCGCGTGAATGAATTCTGCGCGAAGAATCCGGATGCAGCGAAAAGGCTGATCCGGTGCGGCATCGGCGATGTGACGGAACCGTTGCCGCGCGCTGCGATCGAAGCGATGAAACGCGCGGTCGAAGAACTGGGGAATCGCGAGACGTTTCGCGGTTATGGCCCGGAGCAGGGTTACGAATTTCTAAGATCGACAATTGCGCAGCATGACTACCGAGACCACAACATCGACATCGCCGATGACGAGATTTTCGTGTCTGACGGCTCGAAGCCGGATTGCGGTCACATTCTCGATGTTCTTGGCGATCAGAACAAAATCGCAATCACCGATCCGGTTTATCCCGTCTATGTCGATACCAACGTGATGACGGGCCACACTGGACCGGTGCGCGAGGATGGAAGTTACGAAGGCCTCATTTATTTGCAGGCAACGGCTGAAAACGGTTTTGTCCCCGCGCCGCCAAAGGAACATGTCGATCTTGTTTACCTCTGTTTTCCGAATAATCCGACCGGAGCTGTGGCAACGCGTGAGCAGCTGGCGAAATGGGTGGAGTATGCCCGCGCACATGACGCGATCATTCTGTTCGACGCCGCTTACGAAGCGTACATTCAGGATGACCCTCACCTTAATCCTCTCCCTGGCCAGGGAGAGGAGAGAAAAGGCGCTGTGGCGCCGGCTGGCGAAATCTCTCTCCCCCAGGGAGAGACGCACTCGCCGCGGCGAGGCAGTGAGGGGAATATTCCGCATTCGATTTTTGAAATTCCCGGCGCGCGCGAATGCGCAGTGGAGTTTCGCAGTTTTTCCAAGAACGGCGGATTCACTGGGGTGCGGTGCGGGTTTACCGTAATGCCGAAATCGTTGCTGGCCCGAACAGAAAACGGGCGCCGTCTTCCGCTACATCGCACTTTGGAACCGTCGTTGGAGCACGAAATCGAACAGTGTGAGTTATCCGGTCCAACGAGGCGCGGAGGCGCTGTATTCGACGGAAGGTCGCCAGCAGGTGCGGAAGCTCATCGATCATTACATGGGCAACGCGAAGATCCTGCGGCGAGGCGCAGCCGAAGCAGATCTCGACGTTTTCGGCGGTGTAAATGCTCCTTACATCTGGGTAAAAACTCCGGAGGGCGTGACCAGCTGGCAAATGTTCGACAGAATGTTGAAGGAATTAAACGTGATCATCAGTCCGGGCAGCGGTTTCGGTGCGCAAGGTGAAGGCTACTTCCGCATCTCCGCATTCAACAGTCGTTCCAATGCTGAGGAGGTGGCGGATCGCCTCAGGAAACTGGGTTGATCGGTCGCCGGTTGCAGAATTCAGCCAGTTCTACAAACGCTTGTCGATCCTGCCAACGCGGGTAGAATGCCGCTGAATTCCTTGCAAGTGGAAGGGTGCCTGAGTGCCGCATCGAAAAGAAAATCTACCGCAACTCTATCGATTTTGTTTCCTGATGATGGGCGAGCCGCGCAAAGCCCAGGAAGTATTCCATGCAACCTTGCGCGAAGCAGCGCTGCGTTCATCGAACGGGGAAAAGCCGGCTGACCCATTCTGGTTATATCGCGATGCGCGGATACGTTGTCTCGAAGCAAGCGAGCATGGGTTGCAACCGGAGGAAATCGAGCTCCCAGAGAACGAGCCATCGGCCGCTGCAGCCGCACAGATCAACAAGATCGATTCCAATCAGCTGGCGATTTGGATCTCCGCTGCCCCGGAACCGCAGCGCACAGCGCTGGCCCTTTTTTACCTCAACGAATTTGATCACGAGGCAATCTGCGATCTGGCTGAGATCAAGGTCACCGATCTATCCCGGCTCCTCGTCCAGGGCCGGCGTCAATTTCAAGCATGGCTAAACGCAACCGTTCCTGAGGAAGAGCACGTGATATGAAGGAGGTGCAATTGTCGCGTCAGCAACGGATGCTGCTAGGGTGCGCTCCGATTCGCGAAGAGCAAATCGACGATCGCGCAATGCGCACTGCAGTTTTTCGAGCGCGCGGGACCGACCAGTTCACAAACCAGCAAAATTTCGATCGCCCGATGGCCGAGCTGGTCCAAACCATCCCCATTCCCGCCGATGTTTCGGAGTGGTTTTCCAGCGAGAACCTCGTGCCGAGCCACAAGTGGAGCTGGAAAAAGACGATCAAAAATCCAGTTGTGATAGCAGTAGGCGCCGCCGTTCTGGTGATTGCGGGCGTATTTGTATCGAATTTTGTCGAGCACCTTCACGATTTTCCAGGCATTGCCACTGCCAGAAAATTGCTAGGTGTGGCAGGCTCGACAAAATCGGTCCTGCTCGATCCCGTTTCGGCCGACGCCGGAACATTGGGCGATCTGTTTTTTATGAAGCACCAGCTGGAACATTACGATGTTCCGCCGGAGTTCGCCGATTTTCGAACGCTCGGTGTCCGCGTGTTTGATGACGAAGATGGTCATCGCGTCGCCCAAATCTGGGTCGTGGAAAAGAAGATGCAGTTCTTTCTCTATCCAGCCCCGAAAGATCCCAAGACCGGCGCGGTGCAGGAGTTTTCCGGCTGGCGGTATGTTCGACAGGACACATGGACAGGCGCGGTGAAAGAGCAAAACGGCGTTTGCTTTATGGCGGCGCTCCGCGGACGCGAAAAAGATCTGGCGCAGTATTTGACCAAAAAGTAGTCGAGCATGTGCCAGGGGGGAGAATCGAACTCCCGACCAAGGGCTTATGAGTCCCCTGCTCTACCGCTGAGCTACCCTGGCGCGAGGGAGAAAACTTGAATCGCATCATTTAAGGTGTCAACGAATGGGTTGCCACCAATGAATGGCAAACAACTGGAGAGATTTTTCGCGCTCGGAGATTCGTATTGGCTTACGCGCTTTGTCATTCTTCGATTGCTTGGATTTGTTTACGCGATCGCATTTCTGGTCGCGATAAACCAGCTCGTTCCGCTCGTGGGCGAGCACGGGTTAACGCCGGCAACGCATTTCCTGACAGCAATCGAGACGCAACTCGGAACAAAGACCGCCGGCATGATGCATCTGCCGACGCTTTTCTGGTTCGGAATTTCGGATCATGCGATGTCGGTCCTGTCCTGGGCTGGTTTCGCGCTCTCGCTAATTGTCCTTGCCGGTTACGCGAATGCAGTTCTTCTGGCCGTTCTCTGGATCTTGTACATGTCGATCGTCCATATCGGACAAATCTGGTACGGCTACGGCTGGGAAATCCAACTGCTCGAGACCGGTTTTTTGTCGATCTTTCTTTGCCCTCTGCTCGATGGCCGGCCTTTTCCAAAGTCGCGTCCACCGATCCTGATCATCTGGCTCTTTCGCTGGCTCGGTTTTCGCATCATGATCGGCGCCGGTTTGATCAAACTCCGCGGCGATTCCTGCTGGCGCGATCTCACCTGTCTTTACTATCACTACGAAACGCAGCCGATCCCAAATCCGATCAGTCATTATCTGAATTTCTCACCGCATTGGCTGCTCAAATTCGAAGTTGCCTGGAACCATTTCGTCGAACTAATCGTTCCGTGGTTTTCGTTTGGGCCGCGACTGGCCAGGCATGTTGCGGGTGTGTTGCTAGTCACGTTTCAGATTTTCCTGATCGTAAGCGGCAATCTTTCATTTCTAAATTATCTGACAATCATTCCCTTCCTGGCCTGTTTCGATGACACATTTTTCGTCGCATCTTGCCGAGGCTCGCTGGTGAGACGCGCCGAGCAGGCGGCAGAGCAAGCGAAACCATCGAATCAGCGCTGATATCGCCATCGCAGTATCGATTCTCGTTGCCTACTTGAGCATTGCGCCAGTGCTCAACCTGGTTTCCGGCCGGCAATCTATGAACTTATTCCTACGATCCACTCGACTCTTGTTAACACCTACGGGGCATTCGGCAGTGTCGGTCGCGAACGCTACGAAATTGTTTTCGAAGGCACAGATGAGCCGATCATCACAGGCGGCACAAATGGAAGGAATACGAATTCAAAGCCAAACCGGGCGATCCAAATCGGCGGCCGCCATTCATCGCGCCATATCAACCGCGGATTGATTGGCAAATCTGGTTCGCCGCCATGGCTTCGCCCTCGGAATATCCGTGGACTCTGCATTTCGTTTGGAAACTTTTGCATAACGATCCGGGCACGCTTTCCCTTCTTGCTGGGAATCCGTTCCCGAATGCGCCCCCTCATTTTATTCGGGCGCGACTTTATCGATACCGATTCGCGCCAGTTGGAGAAAAAGAATGGTGGCATCGAGAACCCATCGGACAATGGTTACCCGCGCTTTCAACCGACGACGCTGAATTTCGTCGAGCACTTGCGGTGATGGGTTGGATCGAGAAATAACGGGCTCGTGGCGGTCCCGCAGATTCCAGTTTCGGATTTTCTGCTTTCGCATTAACTTCTCAGCCCAATGCCGCAATTTGCTTATCGGGCGCGGGATGCACAGGGCACACTCGTCGAAGGAGTTCTGGATTGTCCAGACCGCTCGGTTGCAATCCGCCAGATCGAACAGCAGCGCTGCATCCCAATTAAGATCGACATCATTGGCACAGGAGCGGTTCGCCGCAATGGAGCTACTGCGGAGGCCGCAGCGCCGACGCAAAATCTGAAAATCCCGCACGCCCAACTGCTGTTGTTCACGGAACAACTGGCCCATTTGCTCGCCGCAGGAATGACTCTGGACGAAGGGTTGTCGATCCTGGACAAACGTCTCAAACAGCCCCGGGTCCAGCAGATGACTCACAGTCTGCATCAGGCTCTGGTCGATGGACGCAGTTTTTCGCAGGCGTTGCGCGGTTTTCCGAGAATTTTCCAGCCATTGTATGTGAACATGGTAGCGGCAGGCGAAGCGAGCGGCGCGCTGCCTGAAATTTTGCTGCGACTTGTTAAGCATCTCTCGCAAGCGCGTGATCTACGCGATCGTGTCCAGCAAGCGCTGATTTATCCGGCATTTCTGGCTGTAGCTGGAATGGTTTTAATCACAATTTTCATCACCTTCATGGTGCCGAAACTGGTCGGCTTTATGGCCCAGGCGCAGACCGGCGGCACGCTCCCATTGGCGACGCGAATCCTTCTGCAAGTTCATCATATTTTTACGGGCTACTGGTGGGTCGGCGTGCTTGCTGTGTTGGGTGGGATGGCGGCGTTTCGTGCCTTTGTGCGCGCAGATGAAGGACGAATCGCGTGGGATCGCTTTCGTCTTCCCATTCCTGGTTACGGCCGAGTAATTCGCCACCGTTATTACGCGCAGTTTGCACGCACGCTCGGCACACTGATGCAAAACGGAGTGCCTCTGCTTCGGTCGCTCGATTTGGTCACAGAAATCGCGGGTAATCGTTATCTCGAAGTCAAAATGGCGGATGTCCGCCGGGCGGTCATTGACGGCGCCACGCTTTCGGTTGCTCTGGCCGAACAGAAATTGTTCCCCGAACTGTTTACCGACATGATGGCGGTAGGAGAACAAACCGGACACTTCGCAGATACGATGCAGACGATTGCCGACGTATACGAGCGCGAGTTGGATCGAACCAGCGCGGTGATTTCCCAACTCATCCCACCCGTAATTATCGCTTTGATCGCAATTGTCATCGGGCTGGTGGTTTATAGCGTGCTCTCGGCAGTGTTCGAAATGACAAAGAGTTTGCAGGTTCGACCCCATTAGGATACTGTCGGTGGCTTGATGGTTTTCCGGCTGGTTGGGATCGCTTTATTCCTCGGGGCAACGTCTTCGCTTTACGCACAAGAAGCTTTCAACGCCGCTCTGCGCCAATCTGCCAACCGCGCGACATCGACAATCAATTCCTCCGAAAGTGCCTGGATCGATCTGCGCCAGCACCTACCCGTCAATTCCACGCCTCAAAGCGCTCCTCGCTGGGTAGAAGCGGTAAGCCTGAACTCAACCACAACCACGAATAACGGAAACGCGAAAAGTATTTTTCGCATCCGAATCGCGCGACCGAGCGGCAATTACAGAGTCCTCTTTTTTCGGCTCTTTTTTGACGATCAACCAAACGCACAACCAGAGCTGATCGCCTGGGATGAATCCGGAAGCCAAGTGTTACGCTCTGGGCCGCTCGGGGCCGGCATTGGCGTGGCCACTTCGGATTCGGTCGTGATCCCGATGATGGGAGCTTCGACCATCGACATCGAAGTCCCGGGCGACGGGAAAACCGTGCGCGGCGCTTATCTGGATTGGATGAGCAGCGACGAAACCGTGCATCCGTTGAGCGCCGAACATCGCGACGTCATTCCGGAGCCGTTCTCTTCGGTCCCGCCATTGCACGTGCCTAAGAAGGACGTCGAACAATTCGGGACCGTAGTCGGCACCCCTTTCGGCGGACACGATCCCTATCGGACCGGAGATGCGGGAGGCGGCAATTTTTCAGTTTGGAATCGAATCGCAGCCGCTCGTCGCCATGCTGACTTTCGAAATCGCCAGTCCACGGATCGATTCGCCGCCAGAGATTTATCTGAACGGCAAGAACATCGGCGCTGTCTCATTGGCTTTGCCGGCCCTGGCCGATCCCGGCTATCGCGGCGAAATGGAACCGTTGATGAAAGAGATGCATTTCCAATATACCGGATGGCTCCGGGCGCAGAAAATTGTGCCAGCGAGCAGCTTGAAACCGGGAAACAACGAATTGATTATCATGAACGGCCCCAGTGGATCGGCATCGGCGATCCGGGCAACCCAGATTCAGCTCAAGTATCTCTGGGAAAAATCGGACTACTTGCTCCAACCTGTGAAGTGACGGGACAAACATGAGAACGAAACGAAAACAAGACGGATTTACGCTGCTCGAAATCATGATCGTGGTGAGCATCATCGTGATTCTGCTGGGCCTGGCGATTTCCCGGATTGGAAATCCAACCGGGTTTGCCAAAGACACCGCCGTGCGCGCCGATGTGCAATCGATAGGCACGCAGCTGAAGCTTTACGAAAGCATGAATGGATTTTACCCGACCACAGAGCAGGGATTACAAGCGCTGGTGACCAAACCTCAAAGCGAGCCGGTCCCGAACCGGTGGTACCAATTGTTCAAAGACGTTCCGAAGGATCCCTGGCAAAGCGAGTATCTCTACAAGTCTCCCGGAATCAAGCACCCGGACAGTTACGACTTGCATTCTGCTGGACCAGACCGGAAACCGGATACGCCGGATGACGTTTGGGGCGAATAAGAGCGCCAAACGGTTGTCCATCTTAGCGGAACCGCGTTTACTGACCGGGCGGCGGCGTAGGCGGAGGCTCCTGGTTAACTGGAGCGACGGTTTGTGGTGGATTGAAGAAGGGACTCTTCACGCCGGAAGGATTACGAGGAATGACTCCCCGCGTGTGTGGAGCAGGAAATCCCTGAACGGGTTGCGGGTATCGATTGAAGGGTGGTCTTGGTTTGACCATCGGTGACGGCATCGTCGCAGAGGTGTGCGCGTTCTCCTGCAACAACGCTTCATTGAACCCAATCGTCGCGAATTGCCCGCTCTTGCTGATCGTCACCTTGGTCTCGCCGGGAGTATCCGACCATTCAATATTCGCAATGGCGTACCCCGTCTGGTTAGGCCCTTCCGTGGTAAGATATTCTTTCATGCCTTTATCCGACAAAGACATGACCGTCACCATATCGACCGACGGCGTATGAGCGGCATTCGCAACGTAAAGATCTTTTGACCAGGATGGCGCAGCCGCTGCAGGCATTGGCGCAGTAGCGACAGCAAACGGCGATCGTTTTAGCATCGGCTCGTACCGCTTGAATTCGAGCCGCTGGGGAATTACCTCTTCAGCCGGAGCGGACATCACGCCGGCGAAGAACAGGATCGACATCAGAACAAAAGCACGCCCCATAACTATCTTTTCTTTGTGCGCTGCGCCGGCGCAAACCAGCGGGCGATCTTGAATCTGCCGCGCATCACCGTCGCGTCAGTCGTGTCCACTGAAAGAGTCACATTCTCGAACACAATGAATTTTTGGGGCTGCTGTAAATCATAAAGAAAATGCACCAGGTTTGGCCAATCACTCTTGGATTCGACTGAGTTGTAAACGGTTTGATGAGCAGGTGTGGCTTCGCCGGAGCCGATCTGAGGATTTTCAATCAAAACCTCATATTTGGCCGCGAGAGGTTTGATTTGCTCTTCGAGGAGTTTGGATGCCTCGCCCGGCCCGCTTAGGGCTGGCTGATTTTTTCGGACCCATTCATCGCGCTTGGCCCACATGTCACGCTCTTTCATGTAGATAGTCTGCTGAGTGCGGATCGACTTTTTCTCTGTGAGCTCGGCGCGCGCACGGCCCAAGGCGCCAAAGAGCCAGTTCCAGATCATGAGATTGAACAAGAGAAACACAACCCCGACCACCGCGACCAGAAGGATCCGTTCGCGGCGGCTCAGCCGTTTATACCAGGCAGTCAGTGTCATCGAGGTCGTCCTTCCAATCGGAATTGGGCATGGCCGTTGGGCAGAATTCGCGGATCGCCCATGCTAAACTGAAAGATGTGCAGGCCTTTGTTCTTCTTCACTACCTCGGCAAAATCGTAGGCGAGCTGAGCGGTGTTTGCTTCACCATCGACAGAAACCTGGCGAGCCGATTGATTGTAAGAAGTAATGTGAACTTCCTTTGATGGAAGACTCTCGAAAAGATGCAGCAAAATTTCCACCGGGTAATAACGGGAGTCGATAGCCGGTGCGAGCGCTTTCCAATCTGCTTCCGCGCCACGCACAAATTCGATTTGTGGCTCGTCGCGCGTGATCGCCCGATTCAGCTGGCCAATCCGCAGCCGAAAGAAACCAAGCGCAAGCAGCAGGATGAGAAAGATTCCAGCGTATACCGCCCCGGCCCAGATTAACCGTTTGCGCCATTCACCAAACCTTTCCAGCTGGAGACGCCGGCGGCGCCAGCTCGCGGGCAGAAGATTGAGTTTGACCTGGGCAGGCGGTTTTTCCACCCCAACAATTTCAGGAAGACTGGAGACGATTCCCTGGACCGTATCGCGGAGGTCATAACAGGTTTCATCCAAGAACACATTTGGGAAGGCGGCATTGATCCCCTGCAACTCCGCGCTCAGTGTCAGTTGGGGCAATTCCATCTGCAGATGCTCGGGATCTACACCCTCCATAGTTCGGGCCAGACTGATCTTGCCGTTTTCAGTGACAGCGGAGACAAGATTTTCCCCTTCGGGATAAATGAGAAGTGCATTGCCTTGCGGAGCACGGGTGCTGGCGCGCTGGGCAGCGTAAACCGTTACCTGGCGCGGGATGTAGCCGCGGTCCAGCAACGGTGCCGCCAGCTCGGCCAATTGTTCGTTGCGAACCGCTACGGCAGAGACAACGCTGCCTGTTTCATTCTGCTCAATCACTTCAAAATCGGTCGTGACTTCTTCCGGCGAAAACGGCAGCGCCTTTTCAACTTGCAAACGGACCATCTCCGCAAATTCGCTCGGATCGGCGCTCGGCAAATGGATACGTTGAGCGAGCACAGCGGAAACTGGAAGACCGAGAACAAAATTATCCTGTGCACTCAAAAGCGGGACGGCTTCATCCAAAGAACGAAGCGTCTGCACGTCCCAGGTGCCATTGCGATCGAGCGAACGCAAAAAATTCCAGCCGTGCGCCGTTGGCAATATGAAAATGGGTGTGGCCGCGGGATCGGTGGTCAAAATTCCCTCCAGGTAATCAATTGAGGAACAGGACCGTTTCGGCGAAAAACCAACTGGACAGTTCGCCTTTCATCGCCCGATTTTCCGACGCTCACGACACGAAAAACCTGATCTTTGAACCCGATCAAGGCTCGCGATTTCTCTAAATTGCTCCTCGGAAAGACTCAGACGCACTGCCCGCACCTCATTAAGGCTCTGGAACGTTGTATCATCAGATGTGCCATCGATGCCGTCGGGCCCCCGGCGCAATTCCAGGAACCGGTCCACCATTCCCTCGGTCATACCGGGCAGAGCAAGCAATACGTCGCGCGATGCCCAGGCAACATCGATTGGGCCGGAACTGTTCAGGGTAAGCTCGTCGTCCCATCCGGGAACTGCGGTAAATTTAGCCCAGCCTTTCACTTTTTTCAGATCATCGAGTCGTGTGAGCAATGTATTTGCCGGTTGATAATTTTCATTCACTTCCGCGCCGTTTAGTCGCACAAGGTTATCAGGATCCACCCAGTCCAGCAGACAATCGATCATGTGATCGCGTTCATTGAGATCAATCCCCTTGTTCTCGAGATATCGGCGAAGCACCTCGATGTGAGCCGGGTTCTCGCCAGCCAGGAGCCAGTTGATGTTCAAGCGGCCGCCTTCGCCGGTAATATGCGCCTCATAGCTTTTTCCGCTTCCCATATCGCGACTCAGATTTGGCGAGCCAGCTTTAACCAACGGATGGAAAGCAATCTCAGCACCAGAACACGCCATCGCTTCTGCTTCCAGCTTGCGGTTGGCGTTTCCGGCAAGCGACAACCGCGAATCAATATCGAGGGCCCACGAGATTACCATAGCGCTCAGCAAAAATAGCGCCCATAACGCCAGCATGATTGCCGCGCCACGATTTCGCGCATTTCGAGCCTGTCTCTTCTGAGGCATCATAAACATTCTAATACGGCGTTCTGCCTAACGGAACAACCATCTCCCACGGAACCGGCGCGTCCGGGCGTTGTATGGTCACTTTTACGAGCCGTGGCAAAAGCAGCGTGTCACTCCATTTTTCCACCCAGATATTGAGTCGTGGATCAAAATAATGAATCTCCAAACTGGTCACGTCCTTAATTAAGGGTACCCAGGTATCGTGTTCGTGCCCAATTGCCCGGCTCGTTTCGAGGCCGGCGTAACAGCCCGAGATCGAATTGGTCCTTGTCTTTGGCTTCTGGTTGGATGCGCAACCAAACGTCGAAATCGCCCGGCGCGTATCGGGTGAGCAATCCCGCGCCCGCTCCAGAGATCCATCGAATTTCATCCCTTGGCCTGTCATTGAGCTTGGCCGGTTCTCCGATCATCGCCCCTTTTCCAGGAGGAAGACTTTGCCACTGCGACAGCAATAAATCGCGCAAACCATCGTAGCGCGCGTCCGCGGTGTTCACCTCGGAGGAGGCTCGCATGGCGATGAGATTGGATTGGACAAAACGGTACACCGCCAAAGACATGAGGCCGAGGATCAACACGGCCAGCGTCACTTCGAGGAGCGTAAAAGCGCCCGGTCGTTTCCAATTAACTCGGCCGGTAAACATAAAACTCAATTTGCTTCGATTGCTTGATGCCATTTTTCTCCCAGGCCACTGTTAACGTTACCAGATCGATCCCGGCGAGAATTGCGTTGTCCGACTCCGTCAACTTTGCCGGTGCACTTTTCTGGTTCAGGGTCACAAAACCGTAACCGGTGTCGATCTTGAATTGCTTGGATGGATCGGGAGGCCCTGGCCTAGCTTGCACTTCGGCCATTCGATTGGCCAGAATCTCGCTGACACGCACTTCCTCCGCGCTGAGGCTGCTCGCGTTGAGGCAATTTTGCACCGCACGTCCAAGCGCGAAGACGCCGACTACAAAGATCGTGAGGCCAATCAGAACTTCATAAAGGGCAAAACCCAATCGCCTGGAGCGCCGATGCCGCAAACTGGAGCAGCGCAATTTCGTAATTTCATAAATGCAATTCTCCATGTCGATACCCCTAACGAGCGACATACTTCGTTATCTCCGGACGTGCTGTCAGCGGGGAATATTTTGCCGTCCAGGTGCCGTTGCCTCCGGTGAATTCGATAACTGCCGGCTCGCAATTACCCGACGGCCAGAAAATCCACTCTCCCGGTGGATCTTTCGTTAATGCCGCAGGTAACGAGAGTTTCAAAGCTTCGCCCCTGCCAAGGTTAAGTTCGGCAGTATCTTTTTCCTCTTCATCGCGGCCGAACGCCTCGGGACGCAAGACCACCGCATCTTTCTGCCACACAATTAAATATGACCTGTGTTCAGTCACGCTGCGTTCCTGAGCTTTGAGCACAAGCGCATTGAATCCATCCAAAGAACGCCGCAGCCGCTGGTCGTCCAGCACACCTTTTAAGCTTGGCATCGCCAAAACCAGCATCAGCATGATGATGGCCACGGCAATGACAATCTCGAGCACCGTAAATGCCTCGGGCGCCGCAAAACTGCTGCGTCTCATTGGCGCAAAAATTCGCACCGGCGAAGTTACTCCCACCGCCGAAAATCACAAGGAGGCCGGGCCCGCGCCCGTTACCGCATGCAAGCAAATGCCGGCAACAAGCGGCCCTTCGTAGGGCTCAGACATTGAATCGGAAGGAGATCACATCGCCATCGCGCACTTCGTAATCTTTGCCTTCGATCCGGAGCTTCCCCGCCTCACGCGCTTTCGCGAAAGATCCGAGGCCGACCAGGTCATCGTAATGAATCGTTTCGGCCGCAATGAAACCGCGCTCGAAATCGGAATGTATCACTCCAGCCGCGGCAGGCGCTTTATCCCCGGCGTGAATCGTCCACGCCCGAGTTTCTTTTTCTCCCGTCGTGAGGAATGTGCACAGGCCAAGCAGATGATAGACCGAGCGAATCAATTCATTCATTCCGCTCTCTTTGATTCCTAATCCGCTCAAGTATTCGCGCGATTCTTGTTCTCCGAGATCGACAAGTTCACTTTCAATTTGCGCGCTGATCACGACTGCCTCCGTCCCAAAATGATGCCGCGCATAATCGCGCACGAGATTGACGTGACTGGCAGCGACATTGTCGATCTTGCCTGATGCCACCGCGCCCAAATCGGATTCGGCGACATTGCAGGCGAAAATCGTTGGTTTCGATGTGAGCAGGAAAAAACCGCGCATGATCGATTGCTCTTCCGGAGTCAGGTCAGCGGTAATCGCCGGTTTCCCTGCATCAAGATGCGGCAACAGTTTTTCGGCAATGCCATTCTCGATCTTTGCGGTCTTTTCACCGGCGCGAACTTCTTTCTGCAAGCGGTCATGTCGTTTTTGAAGCGACGCCAAATCGGCGAGAACCAGCTCGGTATTGATCACCTCGATATCACGAATGGGATCAATTGTGCCGGCGACGTGATGGATATCGTCGCTTTCAAAGCAGCGGACTACCTGCACGATCGCGTCCACCTCGCGGATGTGGCTGAGGAATTGATTGCCCAATCCTTCGCCGGTGCTCGCGCCTTTGACCAGACCGGCGATGTCAACGAACTCGATCGCCGTCGGCACGATTTTTTGCGAATGCGACATCTCGGCCAGCTTTTGCAGCCGCGGGTCGGGCACAATCACAACCCCGACATTCGGATCGATCGTACAAAACGGATAATTTTCCGCCGGCGCTTTGTGAGTGCGGGTAACGGCGTTAAAGAGTGTGGACTTTCCGACGTTCGGCAGGCCAACAATTCCAGCACTGAGCATGCTTTCCTGTAGCGGCGGTCTGTGACCGTCGCAAACTTGCCGCCAAAACGCCGACGCTCATAGAGCGCCGCTACAAAGAATGTCGGGCTGGCGGGATTTGAACCCACGACCTCTTGAACCCCATTCAAGCGTTCTACCAAGCTGAACTACAGCCCGCTTTCGTGAGCTTGGACTATCTATTGGCCGGACCAACTCGTCAAAAACGCGTCGATCAATTCGGGGAGATCATCGCTGTAACCGCCTTCGAGTATTGCAGCCGCAGGAATGTCGATCCTACGGAGCCATTCGCCGAACTTGGCGAAATCTTCCGTTTCGAGCGTCATCTGGACCAGTGGATCACCTTTGTAAGCGTCGAATCCCGCGGAAACCAGAAGCAGGTCGGGCTCGAATCCCAGCAGTTTATTTAAAGCGAGCTCGGCAACATCGACATGCTGTTCGCGCGGCGTATACGGCGAGACCGGATAATTGTCGATGTTCGCAAATGATTTTGCGCCTGTGCCGGGATACGCCGGAAATTGATGGATGGAGGCAAACGCGATCTGAGGATGATTAGCGACGATAGCTTCGGTGCCATTTCCGTGATGCGCATCGAAATCCCAGATGGCCACTCGCTGTGCGCCATGCTCCAAGGTGTGAAAAGCGGCAATTGCGATATTGCTGAAATAGCAAAAACCCATCGCACGATCTCGCGTGGCATGATGTCCAGGCGGACGCATCAAGCTAATGGCGCGATCTCCTTTTAGCGCCGCCTCCGCGGAATCGACCGCCGCGCCGGCCGAACGCAGCGCGTGCTCGCAGATGTGAGGATAAGCTGGCGTGTCAGCATCGAAATCCCGGTCCGGCGATTTGATTCGCGCGATATGCTCCGGCGAGTGCGCTCGAAGCAACGTCCGTTCACTGGCCGGCTTTGGTCGACGCCATTCCCACGTTCGATGTCGATCTTGTAACACGGGAACTGTGTTCGTAATTCTTGCCGGCCGTTCCGGATGGCCAGGCATCGAATATTCCGTGCAGCGTGGATCGTGAAATATCCTCATGCCAGTGAACCTGCGAAGCATGCTTCTCCCTGCAACCGGCGAATCATCAAAGGATTTCGGTGCAGGGAACTGCGTTTTGGATTAGAATCGAACGATGCTTAAACGTCAGCTTCGATCCGGCTTGGAGCGACGGACCGCCGCTGACAAAATCAAATCAATGCGGAGGGCAACACCAATGAAAATCAAACACATCAGTATTCTGGCAGTAACTTTATCAACGCTGGCATTTGCTTTGGCCGCGTGGGCAGCCGGGCCCAGCCCGGGCGACGTGGGTGACGCAGATACCTTTGGGCGGCCGGCAATTTACATGGGAGCAGCGAGCGGTCTCGTCACACTGTCCACCGATCCGTGTCCGGCGCCCACGCCCACGCCATCGCCAGTGCCAAATGGAGATAGCTTCTGTTTCCAATTAAACTCCGCCCCGGCCGTGACAACGTTCGCGGCCTCGGATGTTGCTCGAATCCGTTTGCCGGCAAAGGCGACGCGCGACGTGATTTTTCCGGTTCTAAATATGTTCATTGGTTACCAATTGGAGAATACAACTGGAGTGGATCAGCCGCAGGGATTGTTTCAGTTTAGCGCTACCGTCGACATTCAAAGCGATGTGTTATTGGATCCCTGCATCATCGATCCAAACACGGGCATGCCGGCTAATGGCACACTAACCAGCGTGTTCGCCTATAGCTTTAGGGACGATCGCCGCATGGACGTGAACGATCGCCAAAGAATGCGTGAGGATCTTGCTCGGGTGGGGAACACCGGTCTCACGAAGTCACAATTCCGCAGCACCTTCGGGCTGACCGAGTCGCAGGTGAACCACCTGTTTAAGAGTGCAATCACGATGCGAATGAACGTTACCGGTTCAGCCAAGCTCTGTACCGACGGTTTCATTACTGCGAATATGCGGCTGTTTGGAGATTAGTAGCCGTCCTCTCGCAAAGCTTTTCGCCGCCCTGGGCCACAACCAGGGCGGCTGTGCGCTGGCTTTGCTAGGCGCGATCACCAAGTACAGCGGAATGCGATTCAGGCCCGAGGGCGCACAGTTGCCTATTCATCGCCCTGTAAGGTAAAGATGGGCGATGTTAAACGGGCAAAAGATCGTGGTGGTGATGCCCGCCTATAACGCGGCACGTACGTTGAAGCGCACTTACGATGAAGTCATCGCCGAGCAAATTGTCGATCTTATCATCGTGGTCGATGATGCCAGCCGCGATGAAACCGTGCAGATCGCGCGGACACTAGATCGGGTGCAGCTCGAAGTGCATCCGAAGAATCGCGGCTACGGTGCGAATCAGAAAACTTGTTATCGACTCGCCCTCGCCGCCGGAGCGGACATTGTGATCATGATTCACCCCGATTACCAATACACGCCGTCTTTGATTCCCGCGATGGCATCCCTAGTAGCTAGCGGTCTTTATCCATGCGTGCTTGGATCACGAATCCTCGGTGGTGGCGCAATTCGCGGCGGAATGCCTTTGTGGAAATATGTCTCGAATCGATTTCTGACCTTCGTGGAAAACCTTCTTCTCGGCGCCAAGTTATCCGAATATCACACCGGCTATCGTGCTTTTGCGCGAAGTTTGCTGGAACAGCTGCCAATCGAAAAATTCTCCGACGATTTCATCTTCGACAATCAGATCCTGGTGCAAATCATCGCCATCGGTTGCCCGATCGGTGAGCTCACTTGCCCGGCGAAATACATGCCCGAAGCCTCGTCGATCAATTTCCGGCGCAGCGTCCGTTACGGGTTCGGCTGCATCGCGACGGCGCTGCGTTTTCGGTCCAGCCGTTTGTTTACTACACCACGCCTTGATCCAGCATCGCGTCGGCCACTTTGACGAAGCCGGCGATATTCGCGCCGACAACGAGATTGCCGGGATAACCGTATTCCTCGGCAGTTTCCCACGAGTTTTTGAAAATCGTGGACATGATATGGCGCAACCGGGAATCGACTTCTTCGCGCGGCCACGGTAAACGCATCGAGTTCTGACACATTTCCAATCCGGATGTGGCCACACCACCCGCATTGGCCGCTTTGCCCGGACCGAACAAAATTCTCTTGTGCAGGAAATGATCGATGGCCGCGGGAACGCTCGGCATGTTGGCCGCCTCTGAAACGAGATAGCAGCCGTTGTGAAGTAACTTTTTGGCGTCCTCTCCGCTAATTTCGTTTTGCGTGGCGCAGGGGAACGCGCAATCGCATTTGATCCCCCATGGCCGCTGCTTGGCAACGTATTTGGAGCCGCGAAATTTTTTGGCGTACTCGGCGATCCGTCCACGGCGAACGTTCTTGATGTTCATGACCCAGGCGAGCTTTTCCTGGTCGATCCCGTTTTTGTCGTGAATGTAGCCGCTCGAATCGGACATTGTGACCGGTTTCGCGCCGCACTGAATCAGTTTTTCGACCGTGTATTGGGCAGCATTCCCGGCGCCGGAGACAAGGCAAACCTTCCCCTCGATCGAGTCATTGCGTGTTTTCAGCATTTCCTGCGCAAAATAAACCGCGCCATAACCGGTTGCTTCCGGCCGAATGAGCGAGCCGCCCCAGTTGAGCGCCTTGCCGGTGAGCACGCCAGTAAACTCGTTAGCGAGCCTCTTGTATTGGCCAAACAAATAGCCGATCTCGCGTCCGCCGACACCTATATCACCTGCCGGTACATCGGTATTTGGCCCGATATGACGAAATAGCTCGGTCATAAACGATTGGCAGAACCGCATGACTTCGATGTCGGATTTACCTTTTGGATCAAAATCGGAGCCACCTTTCCCGCCGCCCATGGGCAGCGTGGTGAGTGAATTCTTGAAGACTTGCTCGAACGCGAGAAACTTGATGATGCTCGCGCAAACGGTCGGATGAAAGCGCAAACCGCCTTTGTACGGTCCGAGTGCGCTATTCATTTGGATACGGAATCCGCGATTCACCTGGATTTCGCCCTTGTGGTCAATCCACGGGACCCGGAACTGGATCATGCGCTCGGGCTCGACCAGACGTTCGAGAATTTTCGCGTCGCGATACTTCTTATTGCGCTCGACCACGGGCCGGATGGATTCCAGCACTTCGGTAACCGCCTGAATGAATTCAGGCTCGTTAGGATTACGTTTCTTTACAGTTTCGAGGACTTGTTGAACGACTGACATAGAATTTGTTGAGTCTAATCGCCGGATGGGCGGAATGATAAGGAAATGCGCGATGCTGGGTTCGAACCTCTGACTTGTCGCCGCGGCGACCGCTCTACCGATTCACGCGCGAACCGGCAAGCGTGTGAAAAAGCTCTGCGCGATGCAGGGTTCGAACCTGCGACTTCTTGCGTGTGAAGCAAGCGCTCTACCACTGAGCTAATCGCGCGGGTTTTCAGAAGTGAGAAAACTAGAAGAGCAGCGCTTCTCACGCAAGCCAGCGACTTGTCGCCGGCGGCGACAGCTTCGCCACTCAGCTAATCGCGCGAGTTTTCAGAAGCCGAGAAAATAGAGAGACGCGCCCAATCGTGCAAGCATCGGTGCCAGTAATGCCGCAAATTGCAGAGATTGAGGGTCAGCAGGGAAACGGGAGAAGCGTCCGCCTCTGAAGCTGGCCCCTTGCCCCAGGCTCGCAGCCGTTCTATTTAGAAGCATGTCGGAGCATAAAGTTAATCTCACTTGGAAACGCGGGGATGCACCGTTCGAATATCAGAAGTATCCGCGCAATCACACTTGGAAGTTCGATGGCGGCCATGAAATGACGGCCTCGGCAGCGCCGGCGTATCTCGGCGATCCGAAACAGGTTGATCCGGAGGAAGCGTTTGTCGCGTCGCTTTCGAGTTGTCACATGCTTACGTTCCTAGCCATCGCCTGCAAAAAGAAGTTCGCGCTCGATGAATATGTCGATGAAGCGATTGGCGTTATGGAAAAGAATGCTGAGGGAAAACTGGCAATCACACGCGTGACATTGAAACAGCGGCTGAAATTCTCCGGAGACAAACAACCCAGCGCAGCCGAGCTCGAGGAGATGAATCATATGGCCCACGAGCAATGTTTCATTGCCAATTCAGTCAAAACTGAAGTCAAAGTCGAACCGCAGGGCTAGCTCTCAAAGAGAGGGCCAGAGAGGGCCTAAAGGCGGCGAGAAAAATAATAGCCGGTGGCGTGTAATTATCGCACAATTGGTGTCGCCAATTATCGGCAAAAAAGTCACGAAATACCGCTAGACGCGACCCTTCGACTCAATACGATCACCAGCTTCAAACCCGTTCCCTTCCATGCACGTTCCAAACTTCTTGCGCACACTCGCTTTATTTTTCGTCCTGTTGCCCGTTCTCATTCACGCCGCGACGACGAATGTCTCAGTTGGACAAGGAGGCAACCGGTTCAATCCGAGCTCCGTCATTATTCAGGCGGGCGATACCGTGCAGTGGAACTGGGTCGGGAATAATCACAGCGCGACCTCCGGAACGCCCGGCAATCCGAACGGAATCTTTGACTCTGGGATTCACAACAATGGATTCACCTTCTCATTCACCTTCCCGACCATCGGAGTCTATCCCTATTACTGCAGGGTTCACGAAGCGATGATGACGGGCACCGTTACAGTCGTAGCCCCAACGCCAACGCCAACGCCAACGCCAACTCCCACTCCGACGCCAACGCCGACTCCTACACCTACACCGACGCCAACTCCAACGCCGACACCGTTCACGACGCATCCTCTTCTTTTTCCTCCTGTTGCAACGGCTGCCGATGTTCCGATCAGCATTCAGGAGTCGTACGTATCGATTCTGGACGGGCCTTGCACGTATATGTGGACCTACGGAGGCACCTACCCAGGTCTCACGATTCGAAGGCCGACCGGGCAAGTGACTCACGTCACTTTCACGAATAATCTCCCTTTAGTGGCAGGTCCGCTGACTGTGCACCATCATGGAAATCATTCGGCTGCGATCGATGACGGTTATGTGACAGGAGAGGATTACCTCATCCCGACCGGCGGATCTCGCACCTATACGTATGAGGGCACCGAAGCTGGGGCGAACACCCAAGGCAAAACCCAGTTTTACCACGATCATCGCCTGGACGAGACTGGCATGACTGTCTGGATGGGCCTTACCGGTTTATACATCATTGATGATCCGACCGAACCAGCGACACTTCCATCGGGCAGTTATGATCTGCCTCTGGTGATAGCGGATCGCCAATTCGATGAACAAAATCAGATCCAATATTACTTCGATCCATCGGGCGTTATTGGCGACAAAATCCTGATCAACGGCGTTTATCAGCCGTACTTTGAAGTCGCCGACCGCAAGTATCGGTTCCGAATTTTTAATGGATCCAACGCCCGAATTTACATTTTAACACTGAGCACGGGAGACGCGTTTACACAGATCGGGACCGAGAGCGGCCTGTTTCCAGCACCAGTGGCACGCACAGCGATGCAAGTTGGGCCAGCGGAACGGCTCGATGTGGTTGTCGATTTTGCCGGAAAGCTGGGACAAGACGTGTTCCTGATCGATGCCTACAAGATGACGCCGCTACTAAAGTTTCACGTCGCACAGCATGTCACCGACAACAGCATAGTTCCTTCGACCCTTCGCCCCTTACCCGACATCGGGGAGCCAACCGTAACGCGGAACTGGAGTTTCGATCAGACAGGAGGGCATTGGACGATCAACGGCTTGCAATTTGATCCCGATAGGACCGATGCCCATCCGGTGCTGGGCACCACCGAGAGGTGGGTTTTCACAAATCCCACGGAAGTCACGCACATGGTGCACATTCACGATGTGGATCAGCAGTGCATCAGTCGTGATGGTGGACCGTGCTACCCGTATGAAACGATGAAAGAAACCTGGGCGTTGGGTCCGGGCGAGACGCTCGAGCTCAAAATGAAATTCACCGATCATCTCGGCAAATACATGTTCCATTGCCACATATTGGAACACGAAGATGATGGGATGATGTCACAGTTCGAAGTGGTGCCGCCGATCGCGCCCACAAGCGTCGTGTCGCGAAAGGTGCACGGCGCCGCTGGAACGTTCGACATCAATCTTCCGCTCACCGGCACACCCGCCATCGAATGTCGTAGCGGCGGAGCAAACCAAGAATATCAGCTGGTGTTTACGTTTGCCAGCCCGGTCACTTTCAAGACCGCACAAGTCACCTCGGGCAACGGCTCCGTGGCCTCAACGGATGGAAACGGAACAACAATTCTGACTGTGAATCTCGCCAGCGTGAGTAACGCACAGACAATTACTCTGAGACTCTCCGGCGTAAGCGACGGAACAGCCATCAATGACATCAGTATACAAATGGGGGTCCTTGTCGGCGATACGAATTACAATGGTGCCGTCAATGCTGGTGATGTGGCGCTGGCGAAGTCACAGATCGGCCAGGCCGTCGGCACAGGGAATTTCCGATCTGATGTGAATGCAAGCGGCAGCATCAACGCGGGTGATGCCGCGATCGTAAAAGCGAATATCGGCAGCGGACTACCTCCGCAGTAGTCTGAGTTATTGCGCCGCGACTGTGCGAAAGCGATGCGAGGACGCATCGCACTCCGAAAGTCCGCCTCCGGACGGACTCGTCCCGTGGCGAGCTTCGCGAAATGGGAAATGCATTGTCTCTTTTTGCGCGAAGCGCTTTAGGAGTGCGGCGGCTTGACGCCGCTTTGGAACGAACGGACAAGCCTCGTCACACATTCTCTTGGATTGAATCTGCGTCAATCTGTGTTCATCTGTGGCGGAAATCATGAGCACGCCAGGTGACTCTCAGCGCATGGAAAAGATCGTCAGCTTATGCAAGCGGCGCGGCTTCATTTTCCAATCGAGTGAGATTTACGGTGGCCTGAACGGTTGCTGGGATTACGGCCCGTTAGGCGCCGAACTGAAACGCAATCTCAAGAATTATTGGTGGCGGGTGATGGTCCATGAGCGTGACGACGTCGTGGGCATGGATGGCTCGATCCTGATGAACCGCGCCGTCTGGAAAGCAAGCGGTCACGAAGATACGTTTAGCGACCCAATGGTGGAGTGCATGATCTGTAAGCGACGCTACAGGAGCGATCAAATCGCCAACTCCACCCCCTTGCAGCTCTTTTACAATGTTTTGTTCAAACGCGGCGAAGAGTTGCTTCCATCAGTAACTTTTCCCGTAGGAGGCGCTAACGAGAAGGAAATCAAAAAACTTGCTGATGTCCAGCTCGCATACCGTCAACGCGATCCGAGTTTCCTAGGAGCGCAATTTACTGGTTACGACGTTTTCCGAAATCTCACGCGAACAAACCTTGACGAGTCTTCGTGTGCGAATTGTGGTGCACCATTATCTGCTCCGCGTCCATTCAACTTAATGTTCAAGACTTATGTCGGCGCGACTGAGGACGAATCAGCGATTACTTATCTACGTCCCGAGACTGCGCAGGCAATTTTTGTTCAGTTCAAGAACGTTCTGGATACCTCGCGCAAGAAGCTGCCTTTCGGGATAGCCCAGATCGGAAAGGCGTTTCGAAATGAGATCAATCCGCGAAACTTCACGTTTCGCTCGCGCGAGTTTGAACAAATGGAGCTGGAATATTTTTGCCGTGCCGAAGAGGGAATGCGGCTGCTCGAATATTGGAAGGAAGAGCGGCTGAAGTTTTACGAGAACATCGGGGTTCCGCGAGAAAAACTCCACGTGCTCACCGTGCCGGACGGAGAACGGGCGTTTTATTCCAAAGGCACCTACGACATCGAGTACGATTTTCCGTTTGGCCGACAGGAATTGGAAGGCGTGGCCTATCGAACCGATTACGATCTTACTCAGCACCAGAAGGCGAGCGGCAAATCGCTGGAATACTTCGATGAAGAAACGAAACAGAAATTTATCCCGCACGTGATCGAGCCGAGCGCCGGAGTCGATCGAACGGTGCTGGCTTTGATTTGCGAAGCGTACGCCGAAGATGAAGCGCCGGATGAAAAAGGCAAAATGGAAACGCGCCTTGTCCTCCGGTTTCATCCACGGATGGCGCCCATCAAGTGCGCTATCTTTCCCCTTCTTAAGAACAAGCCTGAACTGGTCGCCAAGGCGAAGGAGATTGTCGGTCTTCTCCGGCCGCGCATGACTGTTTTTTACGATGAGAGCGGCGCCATCGGGCGGCGTTATCGAAGGCAGGACGAAATCGGTACGCCGTTCTGCATCACGGTTGATTTCGAGACGCTCGGCGAACGCGACGCCAATCTCCGCGATACCGTCACCCTTCGCGACCGCGACTCAATGAAGCAGGAGCGTGTTGCGATCAAGGATTTGCCTGACCGATTAAGAAACGCAGTCACGTAGTCATCCCGAGCCGAGTCGAGGGATCCCGTTGCAAAACCTGAAGGCAATTTCACGGGATTCTTCGACTTCGCTCCGCTCCGCTCAGAATGACAGGCGGAGATGTGCCGCGCTCGGGATAACGAGATGATGGATCAAGAACAATTCCGCGAATATTGCCTGAGCAAACCTGGCGCGACCGAAGACACGCCGTTTGGCCCGGAGGTTCTCGTTTTCAAGGTTGCTGGCAAGATGTTTGCGCTTACATCGCTGGAACGCTTTCCAATAACGGCGAATTTGAAATGCGATCCTGACCTGGCGCTGGAGCTGCGCGACCGGTACGAACAAGTCCAGCCCGGATATCACATGAACAAAAAGCACTGGAACACGGTCGAGATTGACAGCGGAATTCCGGACACGGAATTGCGCAAAATGATCGACCACTCCTACGAGCTGGTAGTCAACAGTCTGCCGAAAACGAAGGCGAGGCGTTCGGTTCCATAGCTTCCTCTGTAGCGGTGGTCTATGACCGTCGCTGTTCTTGGAGCAAAGCTTGCGACGCTCATAGAGCGCCGCTACAGCGCGACTCTATCCTGCAAGACGTCACGCAATTGCACCTTGCCGATGTCGAGTTGCAATGCATCACGGGCAATGCCGAGAAAGGTGTCCGGCGCATCGGTGAGGGCGACACGCAAACCACCTTCGCTTTGTCCCGGGGCGTGAAGTGATTGTCGATCCAACAAATCGCGTACGGCATTCGCGCAATTTTGCGCCGAATCGACCAGCGAAACTTTATCGCCCAGGAAACGGGTGATCGCTTTGCCCAGCAATGGATAGTGGGTGCAGCCCAGCACAAGGGTGTCGATCCCCTCGTCAATCATCGGCTGGAGATAACGCGCAATCGTTTGATCGGTCAGCTCATCATCCAGCATTCCTTCCTCAATCAACGGTACGAGTAACGGACACGCCCGGCTCGTGACGCGCACATGAATGTTGAGCGCGCGCAACGCGTTCTCGTAGGCGCCGCTGCGAATCGTCGCGCGTGTTCCGATTACCCCCACATGGCGATTCCGCGTAGTAGCAATGGCTGCGTGCGCTCCCGGCTCAATCACGCCCATCACCGGAACGGAAACGCTGGCGCGTAATTTCGGGATCGCAACCGACGAGACCGTATTGCAGGCGACGACGATCATCTTCGCGTTCTCCTGCATCAGCATCTCGGCCAGTTCGAGGCTATAGCGTTCAACGGTTTCGGCACTCTTGTTGCCGTAGGGAACTCGCGCCGTATCGCCAAGGTAAAAAATTGTCTCCTTCGGCAACAACTTACACAGCGCTCTGGCCACGGTGAGACCGCCAATGCCGGAGTCAAAAACTCCAATAGGCCGCGAATCGCTCATGTAGCGGGCAAGTTGATTGTGAAGCGAGCGCAACGCAAGTGGGTGGATCGTCTCGCCGCGGCGAGACGATCTCAATTGAATCGCCAAAGGCGCCATTTGTTGATCTGCCTGTCCAAAGTTAGGCGTCTTCGACGCTCTGCTTGCCAACGCGCTCGAAGATCGCGTTTCACCTTTGGTTGCAAACCGGTACAGCCTTTGGATGATTGAAGCGCGATGGCTGAGCTTTCGAAAACCTACGATCCGAAAAGCGTGGAACCGAAATGGTACGCTCGTTGGATCGACAATCGCGACTTTGTAGCCAATCCAAATTCGAGCAAGCCTGCGTTTTCGATCGTGATTCCGCCTCCGAACATCACGGGCGTTCTCACCCTCGGTCACGTTCTCAACAATACAATCCAGGACATCCTGGCGCGGCGCGCCCGGATGCAGGGATTCGAAGTTCTCTGGCTGCCAGGAATGGACCACGCCGGTATCGGGACGCAGACCGCGGTAGAAAAATTTCTTCGACGAACGGAAAAGAAAACGAGGCATGATCTTGGTCGCGAAGAATTCCTGCGCCGGGTTTTGGAATGGCAGGATAAACATGGCGGCATCATCATTGAACAGCTCAAGCGACTCGGTTGTTCGTGCGACTGGTCGCGCCAGCGTTACACGTTTGACGAGCCTTACATTCGCGCCGTCCAGAAGGTTTTTGTCGATCTTTACAACAAGGGGCTGATCTATCGCGGGAAGCGAATGATCAACTGGGATCCCGCAGCGCAGACGGCGGTTTCTGACGAAGAAGTCGTTTCCAAGCCACAGAAGGGAAATTTATACTATGTGCGCTACGAAATTGTCGAAAAACCGGGACGCTTTCTTGAAGTCGCTACGACACGGCCCGAGACGATCATGGCTGACGTGGCAATGGCCTTTCATCCTGGGGACAAGCGTTATGTCGATCTTGCGGGCAAACACGCCTGGCGGCCACTGGCTCGCGAAAAGATTCCGATCATCACGGACCAGGCGATCGATCCCGAATTCGGCACTGGAGTTTTAAAGGTCACGCCCGCGCATGACACTGTGGATTTTGAAATCGGCCAGCGGCACAACTTGCCGATTGTCGATGTTCTGACGCCCGATGGACGAATCGATTGCCCGAGCGTTCCCGAATTGCACGGACTCGATCGCTTTGAGGCGCGCAAAAAAGCTGGCGACCTATTGAACGAGCGCGATCTGCTCGCGAAAGCCGAGCCGTACGAGAACAACGTGGGATTCAGCGATCGCAGCGATGTCCCAATTGAGCCGCGCCTGAGCGAACAATGGTTTCTGCGTTATCCAAAGACGAAAGAAGCACTCGCTGTCGTTCGCGATCATCTGATCCGTTTCTTTCCCGCTCACTGGGAAAAGGTTTACGCCCAATGGCTGGAAAATATTCGTGATTGGTGCATCAGCCGGCAGGTGTGGTGGGGACATCGCATACCAGCGTGGTACAAAAAAATCCGAAATCTACGTTGGCGTTGAACCGCCATCGGATCCGGAGGACTGGACACAAGACGAAGATACACTCGACACCTGGTTTTCGTCCTGGCTCTGGGCTTATGAGACGATGAATGAAGAAACCAGGAGAAAATTTTATCCGATCAGCGTTCTCGTCACCGCCCCTGATATTATTTTCTTCTGGGTCGCGCGGATGATTATTGCGGGGCTTGAGTTCAAGCCGGGAAAATCGGATCGCGTCGAGGATAACATCCCGTTCCACAATGTGTTCTTTACCGGACTAATTCGCGACACACAGGGGCGAAAGATGTCGAAATCGCTGGGCAATTCGCCGGACCCATTAGACTTGATCGACAAATACGGTGCGGACGGTTTGCGTTTCGGTTTGATGCGAATCGCACCGAGCGGGCAGGACATTCGATTCGATGAAAAACAGATCGAGGAAGGTCGCAATTTTGCCACCAAATTGTGGAATGTCGCCCGGTTCCGCCAAATGCAGGGGCCAAGCGAAAATGTGCTTCAGATCGAATTAAAGCTCTTGTCGATCTACGCGGTCGAGGTGCTGGCGCGGTTGAATGAAACGATCGAGGCGATCGAGACGGCGTACCGCGAATATCAATTCAATACAGTCGCGCAACGATTATACGATTTTGTCTGGAGCGATTATTGCGATTGGTTCGTCGAATCCGCCAAGACAGACATTTTCGGCCACGAGGAAACGCGGAAGAAATCGACTCTGGCGGTGATGGATCACGTTTTGTCAGCGGTGGTTCGCCTGCTGCATCCATTCATGCCGCACATCACCGAAGAGCTCTGGTCGTTGCTCGGCTTCGGGACCGAGTCGATTCAGTTCGCGCCGCTGCCTGGAAAAATCGCATTGCAAGATGTCGATCTTGCTGAAAAGCGAAAGCTCGTCGGCGCCATCTACGACGCGGTGCAGGCGGGCCGAAACTTGCGGGCGGAAGCAAAAATTCCGTCGAACAAAAAGGCGCGATTCGTTTTGCGCTCGGAAAACGAGAACATCTCGGCAGAACTGCCAACTCTTGCGCGATTGCTCAACGCCGAGGAAGTAAAATTAGATCGACAATTTCAATCCGGAATCGGCCTGCCAGTTGCCATGACAACGCTGGGCGATCTTTTCCTCTGCATCAGCGATTCGGATCGGGCAGTCGAGCGCGATCGGCTCGATAAAGAGATCGCGCGAGTTGAAGCGGAACTTCAGGCTGTGGAAACGAAATTGGCTAACAAATCGTTCGTGGACCGCGCACCCGCGAACGTTGTTGAGGAACATCGACAACGGCAGAGCAATTTTACCGAGCAATTGGCAAAGCTGAAGCAAGCGCGCAAAGGCCTGAGCTAAACCTGATTTTGCGCTCAGCGATCGTTGCCCCACGTTTCAAAAAGAACTCCCTGAGTTCCGGCGTGTAAAAAGATCCGTCATATTCACGGTTCAATTCCAGCCAGACCTGGCCAGTCGGAGTGAGATGTTTGGCCAGATCATCAAGAAAGAAGTCCCATTCCGTCACTCCCCAGAGATCCGCTCTTTTGTGCTCGTTGAAACAAATCAGAAACCCTGTGATCAAATCGAACTTCTCTCCCATGTCGGGAAGCGGAACGAATCGGTCGATCCGGGAGATGACACGTTTAACCCCGAGCAACTTGGTGATCTCAGAGAACATCGGCACGTCTCCCAAATCCAGCCCGAGCACATCATGGCCAAGCAATCGACAGATATAGAGAAAATATCCAGCGCCGCACCCGAGATCGAGGATGCGTATGGGGGGAGAAAGATCGATCTCGAGCTCCCGAATACGACGGACGTTGATGTCGATCCAACGATTCAAATGAAGATATTTCGGCCAGCCCGGCGTTCGTCCCTCCACAGCATAACGGCGCCGGATCTGTTCGAGCCGTTCGCGATCCATCGATTCTATAATGCGATTTGTCCGGAGTGGAAAACGTGACTGATGAATGAGTCTTCGGGTATGAAGCCGGGCACTGGTCCAGCCCTGTCCATTCAAAATTTTCCTGAGCTTGTCGCTGAATCTCACTTCGAATACATCGCATGTTCTGGCGTTGGATCGCAAATTCAATTAAACTGAGGCCCGAATGAGCACGTGGAAGAAGTTGCTTTGGATTCTCGTTACTCTTTTGGGCCTGGCGGCAGTCGCTATTTTGGCGCTGTCACGCGGAGAACAGATCAGCGCATTGTGGATTGTTGTGGCCGGATTATGCGCGGCGGCGATTAGCTACCGCTTTTACAGCAAGTGGCTTGCGACAAAGGTGCTCGTTCTCAACGACGAACGCGCAACGCCTGCGGTTGTGAGAAACGACGGCAAAGATTTCGTGCCTACGAATCGATGGATGGTGTTTGGACATCATTTTGCCGCGATTGCCGGACCGGGGCCATTGGTCGGCCCCGTGCTGGCGGCACAATTTGGATTTCTCCCAGGCACCCTCTGGATATTGATCGGCGCAACACTCGGCGGCGCGGTCCACGATATGATTATCCTTTTCGCTTCAGTCCGACGCGGCGGAAAAACGCTTGGCCAAATGGTGAAGGAAGAGATCGGACCGAGTGTCGGCATTCTCGCGCTGATCAGCGTGCTCGCGATCATGATTATTCTTTTGGCTGTGCTCGCGCTCGTTGTCGTGCAAGCGCTGGCCAAGAGTCCATGGGGCGTATTCACAATCGCGACGACAATCCCGGTCGCGCTCATCATGGGTGCCGGATTGCGAAGTGGCAAAGTGAGCGTGACAGCGATAACGATTTTCGGTTTGCTCGGGTTGGCCTTTGGAGTTTGGGGTGGGCAATTTCTCGGACACTTTCCGATGATCGAAAGCTGGTTTCGTCGTGATGCGATCTGGCTCGCCTGGGCCATGATGGGTTACGGCCTGGCGGCATCGATCCTACCGGTTTGGATGCTGCTCACGCCTCGCGATTATTTGAGCACATTTCTGAAACTGGGAACTGTCGCCGCGCTCGCTATTGCAGTCATTCTGATCCATCCCACCTTGCAAATGCCCGCGATCACAAAATTTGTCGATGGTACGGGACTGGTTTTTGCCGGACCGGTTTTTCCTTTTGTCTGCATCACGATCGCCTGTGGAGCAGTCTCAGGATTCCATTCCCTCATCGCATCAGGCACAACACCGAAAATGCTCGGGCGCGAATCGCGGATCCGAGACATCGGATATGGAGCAATGGTTACCGAGATGATGGTTGCGCTGATGGCGATGATCGCCGCATGTGTGCTGGTTCCAGGCGAGTATTTTGCGATCAATTCAAAGGGCGCTCCCGCGGAAGTGGTCGCTCGTGTCACTGCGCATGGTTTCCCGGTCACGGAACAACAAATGACCGATCTGGCGCATCAGCTCGGCGAGGACACGATGTTTAATCGCGCGGGCGGAGCCCCTACTTTCGCGGTTGGAATGGCGCATATGTTTGCCCGCGTCTCGTCCAGTCCGACGGCACTGGCGTTGTGGTATCACTTCGCCATCATGTTTGAAGCGCTGTTCATTTTGACCACACTCGATGCGGGGACCCGTGTCGGACGGTTTCTGCTTCAGGACTTGCTAGGCAATCTTTGGCGTCCCCTTGGTAATACGCAATCCTGGACATCGAATTCACTGACCAGCGCGATTCTGGTCGCGGCCTGGGGTTGGTTCCTGTATCAAGGCGTGGTCGATCCACTCGGCGGTATCAACACGCTTTGGCCGCTGTTCGGTCTGGCGAATCAACTGCTATCCGTCGTCGCTCTTTGTCTCTGCACCACAATCCTGATCAAGATGCAAAAGAGCCGCTATGCATTCATCACGGTTCTACCGCTCATCTTCATGTGCGCAGTTACCTTTTCCACTGGCTATATCAAAATTTCCTCAGCCGATCCCAAGCTCGGCTTTCTGAGTGGCGCGCAATCGCTTTTGGACCAGGCTGCAGGAATTGTCGATCCAAACCGGGCTGCTGCCATGGTCCGACAGGCCGGTGTGTGGCGGTTTGATGCAGTAGTCGCCGGATTTTTCCTTGTGCTTGTATTTCTAATCGTTCTCGGTTCGGCCGTGCAGTGGTGGCAACTGCTTCGTGGAAGCGAGCCGCTGACGTTACGAGAGACGGATTTTGTGCCGGTCGGTACTGCCGAGCCGCCGTTAGCTCTTAGACGCCGGATTACTTTCGGCGCAATGGAACCACGATATCGTGATCGTGTCGGCGGAGAATAACGCGACCATCCTCGATTGACTTCAAGGTGAGTTGATAAGTCGAGCTTCCCATTTGCAACCCAAACTGCTGGCCTTCTTGAATGATCTTGCCGTTGATGATGGCAAAGCGACCTTTGTTTTCGATGGTAATTGAGCTAACCACGCAAGGCGTAGGATGGAATATCTGAGGCAGCTTGATCTCCGAGCTCGGCGGTTCCGGCAGGTTTCCACCCGATCGGCCAAAATGGGTTTCGATCGCCGGGCATTTTGAAGCTCGACTTATTTTTAAGCTCAATAGTGGCGGGTTGATTGGCCAGCACGCAAACAAGCGGAACGAAAATGGTGATAATAAGAGATATGTATCTTTTCATCTTTTCTCCGCGATGATGTTCGTTGCAGATAACTCGACTTTCTGAAACTGCGGGTTTTCCTGATTGATGCTGATATTGATCTTTCTGATCGGTAAGCAGCGGCTCGGTGTTCTCCAGTTCAGCCATGGCTCGCCCGAGCGCCGCATAGTCGGTTTGGGGAAGTTCGATCGATCCAATTGTATTTTGCCCAACCGGAAAGCTCCGCCTCGGCCAAGGGACTGGGCACTGTTTCGAGGCGAGTCGACAGCTTTGTCGATGCCCTGGTTGGCAAAAAATGTTTTTATTCGGGGAGGAAACCACGCGAAGGCGCTCCTTCGGGCTGAATCGCTTCAACGTGGCAAAGCGTGTCGCTGAGTTTTTTGCCGGCTTGTTCCAGCTCCGCCACCTTGCTGATTTCCTCCCGCCGAATTATCAGTTTCGATTGTGATTCTTGATCTCGGCCAACGCACTTTGACGACTTCGGTTTAACGGGCCGAGAAAGAAAGTGAAATAGACGTAAAGGAGAAACAGCAGGCCGATAAGCTGAGCGCGAGCTTTTGGATATCATCTTTTGAGAGTTTTGAAATGCTTGTTCATTTTTTCTGGTCCCGCCGTGGCCGGGGCCATGTCGGTCTGGCGAAGTTTGGCTTTAGTTTCGATCTTTAGTGTGTAATGCGCCATGGCCAGGTGTGTGCCCCGCGACCATCACGATCTGATCCACGTCCTCCAGCGATTTGAATTCGACCGTTACGTCAGAGTAGTCAGGCTGCCATTCGTTGATTTGCGCCCTTACCCGCAACGGACTTCGATTCCGTAACATCTCGAGCGGAATGATTTTTGTCCAGCTCCGACTCTGCCGAACCAGGCCGAGAAGATCGACTAAATTTTTCACCTCATGTCCGTCGAACTTACGAATCACGTCGCCTTTTTTTAGTCCCGCTTCCGCTGCCGGGCGATCGAGGACGACTCCATCGACCACTACGGGCTCTTTTTCAGAGTTCGCTACCCTCCGATGCTGTCCCTGCCACGTCGATGCCCAGCGAATTGCGAGTGAGCTGTTCGATCAGCATCTGACGAAAATCCTCCGCCACCGATCGGGGTTCTTTACCCGCAGCGAGCCCTCGATCGTCATCTGAATCCACTTTGTTTTCCGTCAAACCGTGCCGCGTCATTGATCAATTGTGTGTTCGGAGCGACGCATCCGGCCGAAACTTCCCCAAAAACGGCCCCCAAAAAAACCGATTGTCGATGTAGTTTATCCAAAACATGTGGTAGTTTTGATGACATCGTTCGGATTCTTGGGTTCGCCTTTGCGCAGCGGTAACTTCGGGCTCAACTTTGGCCCACTCGCGATTGAAGGAGGCGAGCCGGCTCTTCGTTTCCAGTGTGCGATACGCGGTCCATGTGTAGTAGAGAACGAGCAACCCAGCCGCGGCAGATCAACACAAAAATTCCGATCTTTAATGGATCGCGCTGGCGCTGTCGTTCTTGCAGAATCTCCTCGTGCAGGAGGTTGAGTTGTAATGCCATCGATCGCTAATTTCTGAGATATTCGAAAGCCGCCCCGCAGGCGACATTGAGAGAAACAAACTGGTCCGGCAATGCCTGTCGTTTTTCCGCGGCAACACCACCTCGCATGTCTCCAACGGATCCCAGATCTCGCATGGCAAACCCAGCTCGTCGCTCAAGGTCTGCAAGATGGCTTCCTACTCGGGCCAGACCTCCGGAAACAAAAATTCGGCTGATGCTTTCTTCTCGTTGGCCCTCGAAAAAGCCAATGGAATTCCGCACTTCCACCGCCAGATCGCGCCAGTGAATTTCGGCAAATCTCCATCATCGTCTTCGTCCTGCTGATGAATCATCGCCCAGGCTGCATCTTACTGGACCGACCTTCTCGGCTGTCATCGCTTCGGTCAAGTCTTTCCCGCCGTAATCAATGCTGCGCACAAGCACAAGCTCACCTTTGTTTCCCACCAGCACGGTGCTCTGCAAATGCCCCATGTCGAGAAGCAGAAACGGCTCGTGGTTGAAAATTTCGGGGTAAGCGAATTCAAACGCATTGAAAGAGCAGACAGGCGCGAGCTGGATAATTTCCGGCTGAGATCGCGCGTCTTGCTCACGGCTTCCGAGACTTGCTTAACGGTCTCCCGCAGATCCCCTCCGACGAGATACTTGGTTGTGATCCCTACTTGGGTTTGCACTGCGAATGCTGTCGATCCTTCGTCCGCTCCCACCATTCTCCCAGTATCGCTCGTCTTGCCAGGCGCGCATGCACAGGCGCCACGTCGAGAACAAACTCCTTGCACTCCTGGTTCAACACCGCCAGGCCATTAAAGCGGAAGAGCATTGCGAAGCAGGTTAATGGGCGTTTCGGGCTGCTCGATAATGCGAATCAGCGCACCCGGATCCGAAATCGCGATTGCACACGCTTTTGCGCCATTGCCGACATCGCGAAGCAGGAGCTTCAATTCGCTGACCCAAATCTTCGGCGCTGGCTAAATATCTCTGGCACTTGCCGCGAGGCAAAACTTGTCAAAATCAGACACGAATCGCTCTTGCGCCGGATTGTGACAGCCTTGAATACATGCTTGCCCAAGTCGATGCCGATGACAGAATCTGCGCGTTTAGCCATGGTGCGGGAGTCACTGTAGCGGAAATCGTGCCGACACTCTCTTTTTGTGGCGAACAGGTCGTAGCTCCCGCCGAAACAAGCACTTGGACTGCTAATGAGGCCGTACCGGCGACCGATATCCAAAAAAATCGCCGCTTCCTGATAATTTGGGCGACCTCTGGCGGGACCATTTGCTCCCACGAACTGTCGCCTGACTGTAGTTTTGCCAGGGCCTCGGGCGGATGAATCCGCAGATACTTTGGGGAGATAATCGACGATTTCTTCGATGTAGCGATTGTCGATCAAGTAATGAAACAAAGCCCGCAGATTCGGCGCGACTTTCAACTGCTTAGCGGTAACGATGTCGCCTGTCTTATCGTCGATCATCGGATATACGAAGAGTTTCAATCCGCCTTTAAACATACGTCCCAGCGCTTCCAGTATCCCGCCTTCCAGGTTGAGATAATATTTCTCGTCGAAAATCTCCATCAAACTCGGAACACCCATGACGAGGCCGATCATGCGGTTCGTGTAACGCGAGAGATAGCCCGCCAGCCGATAATACTCGCCGAATTTCGATATCAGCACGGTCCGCCCCAGCGCGCCCAAAATATCCACGCGCGCTAGAAAATCGGCATGATTGAGCTGGCCTTCGGCCAGCAAATTTTCCAGAGTCATTTCCATGAGCACCACCAGCTCCTTCTCAGCACAATTTGATTGCTTGAGAAACATTCGGCGCGCTCCATCGAGCATGTCGTTGGTGGCGTAGGTCACCGGCCGGAAAGCTGCCGCGCTCGACCAGAATGGCTTTTTTGTAAAAGACTTCAGCCGGTTGCACGGTTTCGCCATCGGCTGTGAACATCACTGCGTCGGTCAATCCCTGACTGACCAGCTGCAAACTCATCAATCGATTGTCCACACCCTCGAAGGCTGGCCCGGAAAACTTGATCATGTCTACCTGAATGCGACCCGGGGCGAGATTCTCCGGAAGGGATGAGATCAGGCGCTCGGGTTGTCGATGGTAGAACGCGCCGTAAACCAGATTCACCCCGATGATGCCAAGCGCTTCCTGCTGATCGACATTCTCTCGATCGAGCATTCGCACATGAGCGATCACCTCGCTCGGTTCACTACGCGGTTCGGATTGAAACCGGACACCCAGCCAGCCATGCGATTCGTTGAGATGTTTGAAACTGCGCGCAGCAACTGTATCGGCAAAAGCGAAAAACGTGCGTTCATCGCCGTACTTTGCGCCTAGCCGTTCAATCAACAGTTTGTACTCATGATCGAGCATCGTCCTCAACCGGACGCGGCTCACATATCGATCGGCTGGACCATAAATTGCATCGCTGAAGGTCATGTCGTAGGCCGACATCGTCTTGGCCACGGTTCCCGCTGCTCCGCCCACGTGGAAAAAACGTCGCGCCACCTCCTGACCCGCGCCAATCTCCGCGAAGGTCCCGTACTTGGCCGGATCGAGGTTAATCTGGATCGCCTTCCGATCGGTGGCCGCCTGCATCTCGGCGTTCATACAATTTCTCTACCGGCACCGCGCATCTGTGGCAAACGCGTGCAACTGAGATCGACTGCTGCGATTTACAGGCGGATCTGCTCCGCATCGCTCGCGGGAATCCAGCCACGCAGATTATTCGGAAGTTCCGTGTAAATCCAATCACCGCGCCGGCTCAGAATCTTGATTTCACTTCCCGCCGGCAAAGCAAGGACGCTGCCGGCGTTGTCGGCCGTTGCCAGTCGCGCTTCGACTTTTTGGCTGATGACAATCGCCATTCCGCGCCTGCCGCTCTCGATCCTGTAAATGGCAAAGGCCGCCAATACGGAAATCACCAACGACAAGATCGACATCGCCATCATGCCGGCCCGCCGACGTCTCGCCAGCATCCTGACCGCGATGCAAAAAATTCCTATCCAAATCGAAACCGCCGCCGTGATGCTCAGTTGCTCGACGCTGGCAAAATGAAGCTGGCGATCGATCCAGTCGGGCTGCATTTCCAAAGCTCCCGCTTCATCCTGCACGATCTGCAAATTCGCCCGGCTTTCCGGATGTTGTCGATCCAGAGCCAGCGCACGCTCGTAATTCAAGATGGCGCGGCCAAATCCTCCGGTTCGAAAGTACAGCGTTCCCAAGGTCATAGAACAGGTTTGCGCTGAATTTTCCCGAGCGGACTATCTCTTCATAACTTTCGATCGCCTCTTTGAAATGGCCCTGCGCATACGCTTGCTTCGCTTTTGCAAATTGGGTCTCGGGTTGTGCTCGCGCGGACGAAACCACCGCAGCTCCAAGGACGACGCAGAAGAAAGGGATGAGCCTTCGTTTCATTTCAAGTGCTCGATCAATTCCAAAATTTCTTTCCGGTTTTCTCGCGAAACGTTTTCCGCACCGTTTGGGGCACCGCTGTATTGCAATTCGTCGCTGCGCTCAAACAATTGCCGAAGCCGCTCGTGTAAATCGGGATCGATCTGAAACGTCGCTGCCGCCATCTCAAAATCGACGACATTGGGATTAATCGCCTTGTCGCGCGCGGCAAGCGCTGTCTTGATCCGCACCATTCGAGACGCGTCGGCGTAATATTCCTGCGGCGACGAATCCCCTCGCCGCAAGCTCCTCATCAGTTGTGCCGCTTCGTTCTCCAGCGTCGCGATCCGTCGCGCTTCGCGATTGTCGATCTTATTTTGTCGAATTCGCCAGCCGGCGAACCCGAGCAACCCGATCAAAGGAACAATCTGAGCCGCCCAAAAAACAGGTTGCATATAAAGAGGAGTGAAGGATCGCGCGCGACCAAAGTCGTTCAGTTGATACAGAATATCGGCTGGCTTTTGTTCCGGAACGGGCGCTGCAGGCGAGGCAGGTTGAACCGCCGCAACACTGGCTGAGCCTCCCTCCACATTGATCGGCACCGGATCGCTTCGCAGCGTCACATAATCTCCCTTTGCTGGATCGAAATAGGCGAAGACCAAAGGCGGAATCGCCTTTTTCTTTTCGTTGGGCGAAATGACCATTTCGAAACTCTTCGTCCCGCTGATTCCGACGTCGTCATCCTGGTTGAATTTCGCCGATGGCGGATACTCGTGCCAACCCTGCTGATCTTGCAGGACTGGAGCATTCGCACGATCGAAGTTGCCGCGACCGGTAATTGTCGATGTTACGGTAATCGGGTCCCCAACCTGTAGATTCGTCGGTTTGGCTTCTGTGTTCATCGTGAAATTACCAATTGCTCCGGAGAATTGCGGCGGCGCGTTTGGCGGCAGCGGCTTTACTTCAAAGCTGACCGGCTCACTTTGCACTTGTACTTCCCGTCGCTCCCTCATTTGACCGAACGGATCGCTGAAGAACGGATCGGAAAAGGGATCGTTCAAATCAAAAATGTCGAAAGGCGAACGTCCCCGCTGTTGCGGCCGCGATCGTCGCGGCACAAAAATCTGCGCTCTCGCTTTCACCGGACCAATTTCAAGTTTGCCGGCTCGAGCGGCGGCAATCGCGGATTTAAATGTCACCACCGAGTACGTCCTGCCGTCAATGGTTTCGAGTCGCTCTCCGGATTGTTGAAGTTTCTGCGCAGTGAATCCCTGGCCGGTTATTTCCGGACCATCGATCAAACGCGGCTGAGATCGGGCCTCGAATCCGAGCCGAATCTGAACGGGCACCATCTCTCCGACAAAGGAGCTTTGCTTAGGCACTATCAATTCTGCAAAGGCAAGTTTTCCAGCGGCCGCTCGCTGCGGCTCTGCCTTTCTCGCCTGTCCCGAGCGAGCATTTGAATTGGCCGAATTGATGACGTGCAGCGTGAGTTCGGGAGTCTGAAGCGATTTCCCGGCGACCCGAATTGTTTGCGGCGGAATCTTAAATGTGCCCTCTCTAAGTGGAAGAACCGTGTACTCGTAGGTCACGCTCGAAGTGACGGTAAAATTGTTCATTTCAAAATTTTGCGATGTGCCGGTACGGCTTATTTCGAGTCCATCCACGGCGATCTGGTCCGGCGCATCCACGTTGTGCCCGCCCGTCACCCGAATCTGCAGCCGAACGGTTTGCCCAACTTCCACCTCCGAATTGCCCAATACAGCCGTGACGCTCGGTGAATCCGCCCACGCTTGCCGCGAAAGAAAAATCGACAGCAACAGCAGAATGCAAACTGAAAGACAACTACGTTGGTTACGCCCGCACATCTTAGATCAAACATCAAACATCAAACATCAAAGATTCCCCTTACCAATCCTTATAGACATGACGTGAGGCCCGGTGTTCATCAAGCTGCACCTTGGCTTCCTCATCCTTCATCGATTTCAGCAGAGCCAGCGCTTGCCTCTCACTCATCTCGCCTTCCTTCTCCTTTTCAGCCTCGGCTACTTCGCCGTTCTTCTCTTGTTTCGTTTCCGGTTTTTCGCCCGCCTCTTTCAGCTCGCCGGCCAATTTTTGTTGCGGTGATCCCGACGGGGCAGGTGACGGAGTTGTCCCATGCCCCGATCCTTCCGTCGGACTCGGTGTCGGAGAAATTCCTGTTTGCTCCTGCTTCTGCTGTCCCTGACCGGGCGATGGTGATGGCGATTCTCCTGGCGAAGATTGTTTGGATTGTTGTTGCTCGTTCTTGTTCTGCGACTGCTGATTCTTGTTTTGCTCTTTCTTGTTCTGTGATTGCTGATTTTGGGATTGGTTCTGCTGGTTTTGTTGCTGCTGCTGCCCTCGGCCACCGCTTTGTTGTTGCTGTTGTTTTTTTTGGTTGTTTTCCTGAGGTGATGGCGAGGGAGTCGGCGATGGCGGCGGTTGCTCTTTTTTGAGGTCGTCGATCTTCTTTTTGACGTATTCGTAGTTTTCCTTTGCCGGCTGATTGTGAGGGTCGATTTTGAGCGTCTGCTGGTAATGCTCGAGCGCGTTCCGCCAATCATTGAGCTTGTTCTGTTTGCTCTTTTGCTCTTCACCCTGCTGGTAAAGCGTGTTGCCAAGATTGTAATGGCTCTTGGCTTGCAAACCGGTATCAGGGGAAAGCAATGCTTGGCTAAATGATTGAAGCGCTTTCGCATACTCCTTCATCTTGTAAGCGGCCGCTCCGGAATCGAATTGAAGTTTGTCTTCAACTCGCGACTGCGGGTGCGCCTTTAGCGTGTCCTGAAATGCATCATATGCATCGTTAAATTTTCCGTCTCGATAGGCATCGAGTCCGGGCGCAGCCCCAAAAACAAACGGAGACACACAAAGGATCAACGCAGCTGTTGCCGCGGTTATCTTTGCGGGCGCCGAGACCAGGCTTCGCTCCCGGGTCCGCTTACGATCTCGGTCGCTAATTAACATCGACAACGCCAGAGCTATTAATGCCGCGCCTAACGGCCATTCGTATCGCTCGATCGGACGCCGCGACAAACGGGCGTCGATCTCGCCCGCCTGCATTTTCGCCAGACCTTCGGAATAAAGTTGTTTCATTGTCCGAGGTCCGTTTTCTAAATGCAGATAGAAACCACCCGCGGCCTGCGCAATTTCGCTTAGCCGTTTTTCATCCAGTTTCGATTTCACGACCTGCCCTTCCGGATTCTTCACGAATGCCGTGGCTCCATCTTCGCTTGTAACCGGAATGAGCGACCCCTGCGGCGTCCCGACGCCAACCGTGAAAATCCGTAAACCTTTATCAGCCGCTGCTTTCGCAGCTTTCACGGCGTCGCCGCTCAACTCTTCGCCATCCGTAAAAATAATGAGCGCGCGATTGCCCATTGCGCTCTTTCCAAAAGTTTCGGCTGCGAGCGAGATCGCCTCCGAAATATTGGTCCCGCCCTCCGGGATGGTTTCGGTATCGAGATCAATGATTGATTCCAGCGCAGCAGAATAATCAATGGTGAGCGGCGCCTGGAGAAAAGCGCGCCCGGCAAATGCAATCAAACCCACGCGATCCCCTTGGAGCTCTGCGATCAAATCATGGGCGGCAAGCTTGACGCGTTCGAGCCGATTGGGCTGAACATCGTTGGAGAGCATGCTGCGTGATGTATCCACAGCAATCAGCAGATCCAGCCCCTTACGCTTGACGTTTTGAAACGTGTAGCCCCATCGCGGCTGCGCCAGACAGATCACCGCCAGCGCAACGCCGAGCAGTTGCAAACCGAATCGAAATAGACGCCGGCGGCGATTCACCGTTCCAGCAAGTTGCGGCAGCAATTTAGCCGAAACGAATTCGCGCAGCCGTTCCGCTCCCCGCTGTTCCCCGCGAACAAAGATCGCGATCAAAACGGGAATCAGCAGCAATCCCCAAAACCATTCTGGCGCACCAAAGGTCATGGCAGCTTTTTCCAAATCGTTTGCGACAACAGAAGCTGAGCAACGACCAATCCCAGACCGCTCATCACGCAAATCGGAAACAAATCGCGATACTCCTGATACTTCTTCACGTTCACCGTGGTTTTCTCCATCTTGTCGATGTCGTCATAAATTTGCTCCAGTGACTTCGTGTCGGTCGCGCGAAAAAAACGTCCATCTGCGATGCGTGCCACTTCCTTTAAGCCGGTCTCGTTGAACTGCACTGGTTGTCTCTCATAGATAACATTCCCAAATGCGTCCGTAAGGGGCCCGCGCGGAGTAAAGACCGGAGCCAAGGCGAGGCCATTCGTGCCAGCACCAATTGCGTATAAATGAATCTTCAAAGCCTTTATCGCTTCGGCGGCAGTGTTCGGCGGGATTTTGCCTGCGTTATTTTCCCCATCAGTCAGCAGGACAATCACTCGACTCTTTGAATGCTTGTCGTTCAAACGATTTCCGGCGGCCGCGATTGCCGAGCCGATGGCAGTGCCGTCCTCGACCAATCCGATACGAACCCGGTCCAAATTTTGAATCAGCCAACCATGATCGAGCGTCATCGGACTGACTACATAGGGACGGCCGGCGAAGGCGATGATCCCGATTCGGTCGTTAGGTCGGCGCTCGATAAACTTTTGAGTCACATCGCGGATGGCGTCCACTCGCGTAGCCAGATCTCCGCCGATCGTGAAATCCTTCGTCAGCATTGATCCGGAAACGTCCAGCACGACCATGATGTCGATCCCGCTCGCCTCCACCTGAGTAAGACTCTTGCCCAATTGCGGGCGCGCCAGGGCAACAACAAAAATCGCAAGGCTTGCCAACAACGATGTTCGCAGGATTTTGCCGACCCGAGCTTGGCTATGTTTTCCAATCGCTCGTAGCGTTGTCGTCGATGAAAATGTCAATGCAGCCGACGGCCCGCGTTTGCCTCGCAACCAGGCGAGCAATGGAATCAACAGCAGAAGCAAGAGCAGCCATGGACGCGCAAAAGTCAGTGCGCTGTGCCCAGGCCATCCATCAAACAGATGCAGCTGCAAGTTCGCCTCCTTTCACAAACCGGATCGCTTCATCCAGGAGTAACCGACTATCCGACGCCGTGGCTTCGTAACGCGCGAACTTGATCAGATCGCAGCGATTCAAAAAATCCTCGAGCAACTGCTTTTCCTCTTCGGAAAATGTCGAGAAATTCGCCAGTGACGAGAGAAATTCCACGGAAGTCTGACGCGTAACGGGCAGGTTAAACTGCTCGGTCACGTAACGCCGGAGAACGTCGGACACATGGATGCTGAATCGATACGGCTGCGTTCGTTCCACTTCGCCCTGCATCCGCTCGAGCTGTTCCAGTGCATGTGCACGAGCTGACTTGGTCGGCACGACCTGCTTACGTGACCGTGTGATCAGCCACACAATCAATCCCAATACTGTCAAACCGACGAACACCGCGACGAACACCAACCACGGCGGAACCAATGAATAATCAATCGGCGGAGCGATATCGTTGAATTTTTCCGCAATTAAAATTCCAATTTTCATTTCTTATCGAATGGCTAAACGACGTTCGCGCTGTTTAAAAAACGATCGCAAGGCAGGTAGATAATCCTGGCCGGTTTGTAACGCGATGGAGTCGATATTGTTTCGTCGAAGCAACTTCGACAGTTCCGCATCCTGCTGCTCCGCTTCCTCGGCAAAACGACTCCTCGTGCCGCGATCAGTTGTGTTCAGCTCGATTTGCTCGCCGGTCTCTGCGTCCTCCAGCGTAATGATCCCTATATTGGGCAACACTTTCTCGCGCTCATCATGAATATGAACAGCAATCAAATCGTGACGGCGGCCGGTTACGGCAAGCGCTTGCGAGAAATCCGGCGCTTGAAAATCCGAAATAAGAAAAACGACCGATCGACGCGTCACAATTTTGTTAAGATAATCGAGGGCCAATCCCGGCTCCGTCCCGCGGCCCTGCGGTTTGAAAAACAAAATCTCGCGAATAAGCCGCAGCGTGTGGGAGCTCCCTTTTTTGGGCGGAATGAACAATTCCACGTGATCCGTGAAGAGGAGCAATCCTACTTTGTCATTGTTCCGGATCGCGCTGAACGCGAGCAGACAGGCAACTTCAGCCGCCAGCTCGCGCTTTGATTGTGTCGTGCTCCCGAAATTCCCCGATGCGCTAACATCGACAATCAACATGACCGTCAACTCGCGCTCTTCGGTGAACTGCTTTACAAACGCATTTCCGAGCCGCGCCGTGACATTCCAATCGATCGCCCGAATATCGTCGCCCGGCTGGTATTCGCGGACGTCGGAGAAGTTCATTCCCCGTCCCTTGAAGACACTGTGATAATCGCCCGCGAAAGCAGCTTCCACCAGACCGCGAGTCTTGATTTCCAGAGCGCGAATTTTCTTGAGGATTTCAGCCGTGGCGGTCGCATGGCCGTCATCCCGAACGGAGGTCGCCGCAGCGACCGGAGTCGAGGGATCCCGCGGCACTACCGAGAACCTCCGCTAGTTCGAACAGCGTACATTTCTTCAACCAGATCCTTCCATTCCGGGTTGGTCCGTGCGATAAGGGCTTCTTTCTTGGCCCGGCGCCATCGTTTCAGCTGCTTTTCTCGAGCGATTGCCGTCGTCGGATCGGGATAGGCTTCGTAATAAATCAGCTTGTGCGCATTGTACTGCTTTGCAAAAACGCTCCCACGACCGAGTGAGTGTTCGCTACCGCGGCGTTCGAGGCTGTTTGTGACACCGATGTAAAGAACCGTGTGACGATCTGCATTCGTCAAAATGTAAACGAAGTAATTTTGATGTTGCATACTCCAGACTGTCACCCCGAGCGCAGTAAAGCCGAGCCCAAGGACTCCATGAAGTTACGTTTCAGGCAGCGCCACGGGATTCCTCGACTTCGCTCGGAATGACGTGCTCGCATGCACTCACGGCACCGGCAATCCGGCGAAAATCCTTTCGATGATTGTCTCGCTCGTTACCGCCTCGGCTTCGGCTTCGTAGCTCACGATGATTCGATGGCGCAACACATCCGGACCGATGCTTTTCACGTCCTGCGGTGTCACGTAGCCGCGGCCATTCAGAAACGCATGGGCTCGCGCACCCAGCGCCAGATAGATCGTGGCCCGCGGCGATGCGCCGTAGCGAATCAACCCCTCGAGATTCAAATTGTAAGTCGAAGGCTCTCGCGTCGCCCAGACAACATCGACAATGTAATCCTTCACCCGATCGTCGATGTAGATGTGATTCACGACATCCCGGGACGCGATAATTTGCTTCGGCTCAATAACCGGATTGACACGCAGGTCGGGCGCGGAAGTGGCCATTAAATCGAGAATCTTGCGTTCCTCGATTTTTTGCGGATAGCCGATATTCAGTTTCAGCATGAATCGATCGAGCTGCGCCTCCGGCAATTGATACGTGCCTTCCTGCTCAATCGGATTCTGCGTCGCCAGTACCAGAAACGGATCAGACAGCGGATAGGTTTTTTCCCCAATCGTAACCTGACGTTCCTGCATCGCTTCGAGCAACGCGCTCTGCACCTTCGCCGGCGCGCGATTGATTTCGTCGGCCAAAATCAGATTGGAGAAAATCGGGCCGAGCTTTGTCGAAAATTCTCCGGTGCGCGGATTGTAAATCAGGGTGCCAATTAAGTCCGCTGGCAACAGATCGGGCGTAAATTGCAGGCGCTGAAAACCGGTCTGAATACAGGCGGCCATCGTCTTCACAGCCAAGGTCTTTGCCAGGCCGGGAACGCCTTCCAGCAAGATATGCCCGTTGGCGAGGAGCCCGAGCAAAAGGCGATCGATCAGATATTTCTGCCCGATGACGACGTGGCCAACCTGTTGACGAACCGCGGGAATCCATTGCCCAAGCTCTTGCACTTCATGCGTGATTTCCTGAGTCGATTTCATGTGTGTTTTTGAGACAGATTTTCTCGCCGAATGTTCGATTCGCAACCGCAGTTCCAGCGACGGCGAAGCTATTTTCCTTTCTCGCTACGCGGGCGTAGCGTCAAAAAAACCGGCAGGCCTGGATATGGCTCAGCTTCGCGAATCTGTGCCTGCAAATAACGTTCGTAAGGTTGCGTCAACAATCCCGGGTCGTTTACGAACAAAACGAACTCGGGCGGTTGCAGTTGTCGATCTTCTTTACCGTGCGCCTGCGCGGCATAAAAAAGCTTGAGACGTTTTCCTTTTCGCATCGGCGGAGGATTGGCATCGACGGCTGCTCTGAGCAATCGATTGAGAACACCGGTTCCGATGCGCGCTTTTGCCGCACGCTGAACCTGTTTGATCAATCGAAAAAGCTTTTGAACATGCTCACCGGTCAATGCGGACGTCCATAGAACCGGAGCATGGTCGAGAAAGAAAAGCCGTTCTTGTGTAACGGTCATAATTTGGTCAACGAATTTCCTGGTGCCGCGTCCTTGATCGAGAAGATCAATTTTGTTTACGACAACAATCGCAGCCTTGCCGGACTTCTGCACGAGCCCGGCGATCTTCTTGTCTTGCGCGGTCACGCCAGTCGTAACATCGACAATCAAAACGCACAGGTTCGCTCTCCGGATCGTTCGCTCCGCGCGCATCACGCTGAAGACCTCCACCGAACTGGAATGTCTTCCACGTTTCCGAATTCCGGCGGTGTCGATGAAAGTGTAATGCTCACCGTCGCGTTCATAGATGATGTCGACGGCGTCGCGCGTTGTCCCGGGTAATTCGCTCACGATCGCGCGCTCATTTCTTACAATGGCGTTAACCAGGGAAGATTTCCCTACGTTCGGACGACCGATAATTGCAATGTTCAGCTGGTCTTTGATTCTCGACTGTCGATCTTCGGTCCCAGCCTGCTCTGGCAAAAGTGGATCGATTACTTCGACTAGCCGATCGATGCCGCGATTATGTTCCGCGCTGATCACGATACTGCGTTCAAAGCCCAGGGACGAGAAATCCGCCGCCAGCGTTTCCTGTTTGTCGATGTCGATTTTATTGATAACAAGCACGATCGGTTTGCCAGAACGCCGAAGCAATCTGGCGAACTCCTCATCAATCGGTGACAGTCCGCTTTTTGCATCGACGACGAAGAGGAGCAAATCGCTTTCAACGATTGCCTGCTCCACACCACGTCGAACGTGTCCGGTCAATTCAGATTGGCCGGCACCCAGAACGCCGCCTGTATCCCAAAGGACAAACGGGCGTGGTCCGCGTGTGCACGATGCGGAAATTCGATCGCGCGTAATTCCCGGCTGGTCGTGCACAATCGCGATTTTCCGCCCAATCAAGCGATTGAATAACGCCGATTTACCCACGTTCGGCCGGCCAACGATGGCGACGTTCATGGAGCAAAATAGCCGTGAATTGTGAATCGCCAGGCGATTTAACGATTCACAGTGCGTCACCGCGTTGCGTGAGCGTGTCCCGCCACCTGCAATTGGCGGACGCCGTCCATTACGTACATCACGCCCGAGCCGAAAGTAAATATTCCTGCTCCAATCACTATAAAACTGAGCGGAACAAACCGAAGCTGCAACATGACCCAGCCGATCGCGATCATTTGCATCACCGTGGCCACTTTACCCATCCATCTGGGCCTGACATTCACTTTCCCGCTGAGAAGATGTAAAACGGCTGCGCCCACCAAAATGACGACATCGCGTGTAATAACGAGCACTGGAAACCAGATTGGAAATTTTCCGTAATTAGGATTGACATCGCTCCAGTTGCTGATGCTCAAGGTAATGATGCCGCTGAGAAGCAGGCCCTTGTCCGCGATCGGATCGAGAATTACACCTAACGAGCTACGCTGATTGTAATGCCGCGCCACGTAGCCGTCCAATCCATCACTCACTGCCGCGAGCAGAAACACCGCAATCGCGGTAAAACGCTGCCACTCCAGCGGCTCCCCGCGCTGGATACTTTGGCCATAGTAAATGGCCAGGGTCACGAAAACCGGAATCAGGAGAATCCGGGCAACGGTGATTTTGTTAGCCGTAGTCATGGCGTGGGATACACCATGATTCTAAGGCGTTTCTGTTTGCCACGCCATAACGCAGCGAAATCGGCTGAAAGGCCAATCCTGCCTATAATCCGTTGACTGATTTCTACGCAGCAGCCGCTTCCTTGTGTCGGCCTTCGGCGAATTCCTCGATCATCTTTTGATTGAACGCCGGGATGTCGTCGGGCTTCCGACTGGAGACTAAGCCATTGTCCACGACAACTTCTTCATCTACCCAGCGAGCCCCGGCATTACGCATATCAGCCTGAATCGCCGGCCACGAAGTCATCTTGCGCCCGCGAACAAGATCCGCGCTAATCAGTACTTGCGGCCCATGACAGATCACTGCCACGGGTTTGCGTTCGCGAAAGAAATGACGCGCGAACTCCAATGCGTTGTTGTCCCGACGCATCTCGTCCGGATTCAAGAGACCGCCCGGAATCATCAGCGCATCGAAATCTTCCGGTCGCGCGTCCTTTACAGTAAGATCGACATCGAACTTGTCGCCCTTTTCGGCGTGATTCATTCCCTGAATTTTTTCCGATTTGAGCGACACAATCTTCGTGTCCGCCCCCGCCTCTACCAACGCCTCGCGTGGTTTGGTCATTTCCACTTGCTCAAAGCCATTGGCCACAAGGATGGCCACCTTTTTTCCTTCTAGTTTCCGTGCCATAAAATTTCCCTGGTTGAAGTTTTTGCTGAATCGCCTTCTCGAATCGAGAAGAGCCCGTCACAATAGTTACGTTGCTCGAAAGGTGCGCGGATGCATCTGGTCATCTCGGAGAGTAATGACCCGATATGGCGAGAACGCTATGAGTTCTCAACGGGCCGTTTCAATTTCCGCCGTTGGTGAAGGACATCCTAGCCTTGGTCGTCGCGGACCTTGGAACTTCAATGTTGTCGATTGTCACATCGTTGCGAATGGCTCCGCCAATGCTTCTCAGCTTGGAATAACCAAGAAAACCCGTGGATACGTCCGTGAATAACACTGTTCCTTTGTTGTCCGTGAGAGTGGTGATAAAAACGGCCCCGCCAAGTTGGCGAAGCTTTGATCCAGTAAAGAGATTGCGATCGATTTGGGTTGCCCCGCCGCCCGCCACCGCTTTCAGGAGGACACTAAAAGTGTTTGGCTGATCCAGGGCCATCATCAACGCTTCAGTTTTCATAATCGTAGCGAGAGGCGTCATCCCGGTCTTTTCATCAACAGTCTCCAGGCCCTTGTCGATTCCGCTAACCAATTGCTCCAGAGAAGTGCTTCGTTGTTTCAGATCGTTTAACGTGGCGGTTCGCCGCTGGTTATCCTCTTGAGCCCGGCTAATGGCCAACGCCGTGATTTTTGCCGTATCTTCCGGCGCCGGTCGCGGCGGTTGCTTCTTGATTTGCTCCTCAATTACTCCCTCAGCAAGAACGAGGTCTCGGCTGAATGTGTCGATCTCGATCGTGTGCGTAGCCAGTAATCCTTGTCGATCGTTCATCTCGCCAAACTTTTTCAGGATCGGCGAATCGACATTCATCATCAGCGATGGGTAGTTGATCACTGGAGCCAGGCTCGAGGTTTGCAGGTTATGCCCTAACTGGGCGGCGATCGCGTCCACGTCGATGCTAATGGCAACGCCTCCGATCGTTGTATCGGTTCGAAATAGCGAGATTAATTGAATGATCGATTGGAGGGTGCTGTTGGCGGCGGTAATGCCTTCATCAAATCCCGCTCCGACCATCATAGGCGGACCCAAACCTTGAGCTTCAGCCGCAGCGTCGGCAGCAAGATACGATCTTGCTCGCTCCAGATAATCCGCGGCTGCCTTCCTTGGATCCGAAAGGGGCGCCATTTCTGACTTGGCCGCCTCGAAATCCTTTTCGCACTGTTCAATTCTCGCGAGAATCGCGTCCATCCGGTTATTTAATTGGGCATAAATGGCTCGCTCTCCCAGAATGGAATCGCCGGCCTGATAGATGACAATGCGCGGCCTCGCCCGCGAGTTGGTTGGACGTGCCTCAATGATGGCCGTAATCTGCGAGGCGATTTTGGAGGTCATCCGTTCCGACGCTGTATAAGCCAGAAGGAGAGGAGGAAATGTGTATTGCTGATCGACCGTTGTTTTCCCTTCTAAAGGCGTGACCTTGTCAGTAGGGAAAGCAGCGTTGAACTGAGCGGCGTGGCTCGCGGCAATGGATGCTTTTGTTTGCTCAAGCTGAAGTTCCGTCTGCTCGAGTTCCAATTCGGCCTGGGCCTGTTTCAGTTTTTCCTCAGCCGACTGTTCTGCCGCGTTTGTTTGCCGAAGATCGACAAAGGCGAGCGCAAACAGAACGAGGACGAGACGTACACTCATGAGTGCGCTTGGTATGATCGGCGAGATCTCGATGGTTCCTGCTTGTGACAGGACTGCGCTTTTTGGTCAAGCCCAAAGCAGAAGCGTCTTCAGAGAGAAGTGCGTCCCGCAGACGAATTCATTTTGGTCGGCCGGCCAAATGCGGCTAAAGTTCGCGGCGACTAAGCCGATGTGGCGAAATGGCAGACGCAACGGACTTAAAATCCGTTGGGCCGTAACAGGCCCGTGCCGGTTCGAGTCCGGCCATCGGCAATTCTGTTTTTGCCAACGATGAACGCGGAGGATTCGCTCCAGCAACGGATGCAACAACTTGGCATTCGCGAGAGCGATCTTGACGAAACATTCGCGCGCTCAGGTGGTCCGGGCGGCCAAAACGTAAACAAGGTTTCGACTGCTGTTACGTTGCGCCATCGGCCGAGCGGAATCAGCGTGACAGTGCAGGATTCCCGGTCGCAAGCCCGAAATCGGAAGCTGGCTCGGGAACGGTTGATTGCCAACATCGAGAAAACTCTGGAGACACGCAACGCGAATGAAATCGCTCGGCGTGAAAAAGAGCGCCGGAGAAAATCGCCGCGGCCTCCCGCACTGAAGCGAAAAATTCTCGAATCGAAGCGTAAACGCAGCGAAATCAAGCGCCGCCGGGCCAGGATCGACCTCTAAGAGGCGACTATGAACAACCTCAAGATAGGGATTATAGGCGCGGGTTGGCCCGGCGAGATGCATGCGCTCGCGATCCGCGAGATTCAGGATGCGACCCTGCATGCATTCGCAGATCTCGATGAAAACCGGCGCAGCGCGTTTCAGAAAAAACACGCGCCGGCGAAAGCTTACAGCGATTATCACGACGTTCTGCAAGATCGAGAAATCGATGCCGTCATCATTTGTTTGCCAAATTTTCTGCATTTCCCGGCGTCACTTGCAGCTCTGGAATCGGGCAAACATGTTCTGTGCGAGAAGCCGCCCACCATGAATGCGGCGGAGATGAAAGTGCTACGAGAAGAAGCCAGCAAACGCGGACTGATCTATTTTTTCAGCCGGCAATACCGTTTCACTCCCGGTATGCGCGCGGCGAAAGCTGTCGTGGACCAGGGGCGACTCGGTCGAATTTATCACGCGAAAACGACATTTGTGCGCTCCCGGGGAATTCCGGTGGGAATTGGCGATTGGTTTACGGAGAAGAAACGGTCCGGGGGCGGCGCTTTGATCGACATCGGCGTGCACGCGCTGGATTCGGTGTGGTATTTGATGGGAACGCCGCGTCCTGTTTCCGTGAGCGCGCAGGTTTTCCGAAATTTCGAGCATCTTGTGAAGACGCCAGTTTTTGATGTCGAGGATGCAGTGTATGCATTCATTCGATTTGAGACTGGCGCAGTCGTACACTTGGAAACGTCATGGGCCGGCAACCTGACCGACGATATTCCGCCAAGGAAATATTTTGGACGCGAACTGATCAACTCCATCGTTTACGGCACGAAAGGCACGGTGCAATTAAATCCGCTGCGTTTGTTTGAAGATCGACAAGGCGAACTCGTTTCCGCGCCTCTAGCGATTGATGAGGCTGCGCCCAACAGTTTCGAACTACAATTGCGAAATTTTGTTGAGAGTATCGCGGGCCGTGCGACTCCGGAAAATGACGCCAATCAGGCGGTGGCTCTGATGGAAATGATTGATGCGATTTATGCTTCGAGTGCCACTGGACGGGAAGTTCCCATCGCAGCCGCGTAGCGAATTCCTGTTTTTTTGCGTTCCTAATACATCTGCGGAAGGGGTTTGCATCGAATCTCTTCTTGAATCGACAACATCAACTTATGAAAAAACTGATTATACTCATGCCGTTGCTTTTGGTCGCAGGAACGATGTTTTTGGCGTCATGCGCGCATGATGCTGAGACCACCACTACTACAACTACTACGGAAGAAACGGCCGTAACGCAGCCTGCGACGACTCACGAGACGACTGTACAGCGCACGGGGCGTTATTGATCTCTTGTGAGCCGAAGATCGCTGTTGGGAACAACGATCAAGACTCTCTGATCGATCCTCAACGGATTGCGACTGCCCCAGGCAAGTAGTTCTGATCTCGGGCGGCTGACCATCGGCAAAGCGTTAGGCGGCAGGCGTTGCTTCCGAGCTTTGCGCTTCTTCTTCGGTCTGACTGACCACCGGGGCGATCGCCTGCAATTTCTCGGCTCCGCGGAGATCCATCAGTTTCACGCCCATCGTGTTGCGGCCAGTCTCACGGATTTCTTTCACGCGGGTCCGGACCATTTGGCCTTTAGTCGTGATCAACATGATCTCGTCCGCTTCACGTACAGTCAGCGCGCCGACAACATCGCCCGTTTTGGTACCGGTTTTCATGGTGATGATTCCTTTGCCGCCGCGGTTTTGTTTCCGGTAGTCATCAAATGCCGTGCGTTTGCCGATCCCGTTTTCGCCCGCCACCAGCAACATGGAATCAGGATCGACAATGGCGATCGCGACGACGAGGTCCTTCTTGGCAGGGCGAATTCCCCAGACACCGACAGTGTTGCGTCCCTGATCGCGCAATTGCTCCTCGTGAAAACGCAGACTCATTCCTTCCTTTGTGATGAGGACGATCTCGTTATTGCCGTTGGTTAGTTTGGCGTCGATCAGGCAGTCACCCTCCTCGATTTGAATCGCGATGATTCCGCCTTTTCGCACATTGGCGTAATCGGAAAGGTTCGATTTCTTGACGATCCCGGTGCGGGTCGCGAATACGATGTGGAAGTCCTCGTCCCAGGTCTCATCCACCGCCGCGGCGCCGGTGCCGGATTTTTTGGATTGAACGCGAATGGTGGCGGCGATTTTTTCATCCGGCCGCAGTTCCAGAATATTGGCGATGGAACGACCCTTGGCCGCGCGTCCCATCTCGGGAATCTCATAAACCTTTTCAACGTAAGCGCGTCCGGACTGAGTGAAGAACATCAGATAGTCGTGGGTCGTGGCTGTGAAGAGATGCTCGACAAAATCGCCCTCTTCTTCCTCGGTCGCGCCTTCGCGCGTGGACATGCCAATCACGCCCTTACCGCCGCGACGCTGCGCCCGAAATGCGCTGACTGCAGTGCGCTTGATGAAACCGCCATGAGTGATGCTGATGATGCAGCCCTCGTTGGCGATGAGATCTTCCATGTTGATCTCGCCCTCGTCCTGTATGAATTCCGTCAGGCGCGGTGAACCGTGTTTGTCACGAATCTCACGCAGCTCCTTTTTGATAATCGTGAAGACGCGCTGTTCCTTGGCCAGAATATCCCGAAGATCTTTGATCGATTCGATAAGTGCCGTGTATTCGCTTTCGATCTTCTCCCGCTCCATGCCGGTGAGCTGGTAAAGGCGAAGATCGAGAATCTGATTCGCTTGATGCTCGCTGAATGCGTAACGCCCATCGGTCAACCGGGCCGGGTTGCGTATCACGATTCCGATTTGCTCGACCTGCTTTTTGTTAAAGTCGAAGGCCAGTAACTTGATCCGGGCTTCGTCGCGATTGGCCGATCCGCGAATGATGCGGATGAATTCATCCAGATTCTTAAGCGCGATGAGATAACCTTCGAGCGTTTCGGCGCGCTCCTCCGCTTTGCGAAGCTCGAAGCGTGTCCGCCGCAGAATTACCTCGCGGCGATGATCGATATACGCCTGGTTGGCGTCTTTGAGCGTCAGGAGCTTTGGCCGGCCGTGATCGATCGCCAGCATGTTCACCGCGAACGAGCTTTCCATCGCGGTGTGTTTGTAAAGATTGTTGATGACGATCTTCGGATTCGCGTCCCGCTTCAACTCGATAACCACGCGCGTGTTCTCATCCGATTCGTCCCGCACTGCCGTAATCTCACCAAGAATTTTCTCGTTCACCAAATCCGCAATGCGCTCGACCAGGGTCGCCCGATTTACGTTGAAGGGAATCTCGGTAATGACGATCTGTTCCTTGCCGCCCTTGATTTCCTCGACGCCGACTTTGCCGCGCACCTTCATGCTGCCGCGTCCGGTTTCGAGATATTGTTTTACGCCGCTGGTACCGCAAATGGCGCAACCGGTCGGGAAATCCGGACCTTTGACAAACTTCATTAGCTCTTCGGCTGTGATCTCCGGACTGTCGATCTGAGCGCAAATGCCATCGATCACTTCAACGAGGTTGTGTGGGGGCATGTTTGTCGCCATGCCGACTGCGATGCCAGTCCCACCGTTAACGAGCAGGTTCGGGAACGCAGATGGAAAAACAGTCGGCTCGGTCCGGGTTTCGTCGTAGTTCGGAACGAAATCGACCGTGTCCTTCTCCATGTCGGTCATGAGCGCTGCGCCCAGATGCGTCATGCGCGCCTCGGTGTACCGCATCGCCGCGGGCGGATCGCCTTCAACCGACCCGAAATTGCCCTGACCATCGACTAACCGCTCCCGCATGGCCCACGGCTGCGCCATGTGAACCAGGGTGGGGTAGATCACTGCTTCGCCGTGAGGGTGATAATTACCGCTCGTATCGCCGCAAATTTTCGCACATTTACGATGCTGCCGATTCGGGAACAGCGACAAATCGTGCATCGCATACAAAATTCTCCGCTGCGATGGCTTCAGTCCATCGCGCGCATCCGGCAACGCGCGCGAAATGATGACCGACATCGAGTAATCGAGGAACGATCTCGAGACTTCTTCGGCCACGTTTACCGGTTCAATTTTTTCGTTTGGAGTCAGCATCTTTCTTAATCAATCTTGTTGAGTAGGCCGCGCCATTATTAGCTTCACGTTAGACATCCAGATTCCGCACATTCAGCGCGTTGTCTTCGATGAATTGCCGGCGCGGCTCGACTACATCGCCCATCAGGATCGTGAACATCTTGTCTGCATCGACAATATTGTCCTCGTTGAGGTCGACTTTGAGCAGCTTCCGCTTTTCCGGATTCATCGTGGTCTCAAACAATTCTTTGGCATTCATCTCGCCCAGACCTTTGAACCGTTTGATCTGCACGCCACGCCGACCGATCTCCAGGATTTTCTCGAGAATTTCCGGAATCGAGAACAGCGGATGCGACGTGGCCTTTTCGCCTTCCCCTTCAATCAACTCGAAGATCGGTTTATCGCTCGCAGCATAATGATCGACCTTCAGTCCTTTGCGCGCGAGCTCGGCGATGATCTTCTGGACCGTAGTCGATTCGTGCAGTTCGACCAGCTTGGCGCGCCGTCGCGGGCCACCATTCGTCTTCGCGGCGGCAGCCTGGGTTTCACCCAACGGCAGGAGCTCCTGCTCAATTTGAGTATCAAATAGATTTAAATCGAGATTGCTTTCATGAAATTTCCGAACGGCTTTCTCATCGTGAAAATAGTGGACGCTTTCGTCATTGCCGTCGCGCACTTTCACCAGATAGGACGGCAGCTTGCCCGTCTTCGAGTTGCGCTCCTCCAAATAAGCTTCAAAATCGCCTCCGTGCCGGCGCACTGACTCGCTAAGTTTCGCCAATCTCTCCAGTGATTCCAGGATATCCTTGAGCTGCGCAGCCGTGATCTCCTTTTCATCAGCGAGATTTTTCAGACGCACATCCTCGGCGCCAAGCGCGATTAAAATCCTATTCAACTGCACGTCATCATCGACATATTCCTCGCGCTTCTTGCGCTTGATTTGATAGAGCGGCGGCTGCGCGATGTAAATTTTGCCCGCTCGCACCAGCTCAGTCATTTGCCGGAAAAAGAATGTAAGTAGCAGCGTTCGGATGTGCGATCCGTCTACGTCCGCATCAGTCATGATGATGATTCGACCGTAGCGAAGCTTCGACATATCGAACCGGCCCTCTTCTTTTCCGTCGCCGCCGCCTCCTTCCTCTTTAGGCTTGCCGATTCCGGCGCCAATCGCAGTGATCATTGCCTGGATTTCGTTATTCTTGAGAAACTGATCCTCTCGGGCCTTCTCCACATTGATGAGCTTGCCGCGAATCGGAAGAATCGCCTGATACCGTCGATCGCGGCCCTGCTTGGCCGACCCGCCGGCCGAATCACCTTCGACAATGTAAAGCTCCGTTAGTTCCGGATCGCGCTCGGAACAATCGGCCAATTTCCCCGGCAATCCGCCCCCGGTAAGTGCGCCTTTACGGATCGTCTCGCGCGCTTTCCGTGCGGCTTCCCGAGCTCGCGCCGCCGTGAGAACCTTGTCGAAAATCCGTTTCGCAATCGGCGGATTCTTATCGAAATAAGTCATTAACCCCTCGTAAACGGCAGAGTTCACGATTCCGTCGATCTCGGTATTAACGAGCTTCACCTTGGTCTGCGATTCAAATCGCGGATTGGGCAATTTGATGCTCAAAACGCAGATCAATCCCTCGCGCACATCGTCTCCGGAGATCGAGGGGTCCTTTTCCTTCATCAAGCTGTTCTGCTTCGCGTACTGATTGACTGCCTTCGTCAGCGCCGTGCGAAAACCCGTTAGATGAGTTCCGCCGTCCGGATTGGGAATGGAATTCGCGAACGGCAGAATCTGATCGTTGTAGCTGTCGTTGTATTGCAAAACAACATCGACAAAAACCTCTTCGCGTTGACGCGAGAGCACGATCGGCTTTGGATGGAGGACTTGTTTGTTCTCGCCCAGTTGCTTTACGAATTCTTCAATGCCGTGCTTATAAACAAATGTCTCCTTCTTGGGCGTAGCCGTGCGCTCATCAGTTAGCGCGATCTCCAAACCGGGATTTAGAAACGCCAACTCGCGCAATCGAGTAGCCAGCCGCTCAAATTTAAACTCGGTGGTGATTGTGAAAATCTCCGGATCGGGCAAAAAAGTAATGAGTGTTCCCGTGATCTTCTTATTTTTCAGTTCGCCGATGACGCTGAGTTTTTCCGTCGTTTTGCCCTTCTCGAAGGCCATGTGATAAACCTTGCCGTCGCGAGAAACTTCCACTTTAAACCATTCCGAAAGCGCGTTCGTACATTTCGCGCCCACACCGTGCAAACCGCCGGAATATTTATAGGCGCCCTGACCGAACTTCCCGCCGGCATGCAGATTGGTGAGCACGAGCTCGACAGCAGGCATCTTCCATTTCGGATGAATATCGACAGGGATGCCGCGGCCATTGTCGCGGACCGAGACGCTACCATCGACATGGACAGTCACTTCGATCTTTTCGCAGAACCCGGCCAGATGCTCGTCGATCGAATTATCCAGCACCTCAAAAACCATGTGGTGCAATCCACGCTCATCGGGGTCGCCGATGTACATCCCGGGACGCTTCCGGACTGCCTCGAGACCTTCTAACTTATCAATCTGCGCCGCGTCGTATTTTTGGTTTTTGTTGATTCCTGTCTCGTCGCGGGGACGATTTTTTTGACCTGGATTTTCCTCTTGTTCGTGGGCCAAAGCTGCAGCTCGCATTGTAATCACAGACGATAGCCGAAAAGGCGCCGGAAACAACTAATAAGTCGTGGTTTTACAAAAGGAATTTTGCGCTACATCTTGGGAGTCTGGGGTCCAAAACTACAATATTTTGTGGCGGAGATTTCCACGGGCGTCCCTTCGTTTCATTGATCCCGAGGCGCTCTTGACCGACCAGTTTTACGACCGAAAATTAGGCCTTTTCATGCGCTCACAAACTCTTGCCGAAGCGGCCTGGATTCTGGCGATTCTAGGCCTATTGGCTGTTGCCAGTTGGTTTGTCTCGATCTGGTTAGCAATCATTTTTTGGATCCTGATTCTCTGTTACACTCGCGTTCTTTCGGGATCCGGGTCGTGGCGCGCCGGTCGATCCAAGTCATGTTGTGGCTGCGGCAGACGGAACAATCACCGAGATCATAGATATTGATGAAAGCGAGGTCTTGAAAACCAAGATGCGCCGTATCGGCATTTTCCTGTCGATCTTCGACGTTCATACTAATCGGGCACCGATCAGTGGTCGGGTGATTTATCGGCAACATCGTAAGGGTCTCTGCCTCGATGCGCGTCGTCCCGACTGTTCCGAGAAAAACGAGGCGATGACTTGGGCGTTTAAAAATTCACAGGCAACCATCATCGTGCGCCAGATTACAGGCGCAATCGCCCGCCGCATCGTCGCCTGGTCACAGATCGGAGACGAATTAAGAAAGGGAGAACGCTTTGGAATGATTCGCTTCGGTTCGCGAACGGAAGTATACTTGCCGCTCAACGCTGAAATTCTGGTGAAAGTGGGCGATCACGTTCTTGGAGGATCGACAATCATCGCGCGCCTGCCTTGATCATGAACGAACAGAGCCCGCCTAAAATCTATCTGCTGCCGAACCTAATGACTGCGGCAAACCTGTTCTGTGGTTTTGCCGCTACGCTCAAGATTCTTCAAGGCGCACTCCTGCAAGCTTCCGATCCTGACGCGGCAGCGGATCTTTTTCACGCCGCAATCTGGTTCATTTTGGGAGCTTTCGTGTTTGATTTTCTCGACGGACGTCTGGCTCGGCTCGGCGGCCATGATAGCGCGTTTGGCCGCGAGTTCGATTCATTGGCCGACATTGTTTCATTCGGCGTCGCGCCGGCACTCCTGGTTTACCGAATCGTGCTTCAGGAATTTCCCCGAGCCGGCTGGATTGTGGCTTTCGTCTATCTGGCTTGCGGGGGTCTTCGCCTCGCCCGATTCAACTGCATGTCGGCCAATCACAACTCCGGCGGAAAAGGAATTCCGAGGATTTCCGATTCCCGCTGCGGCGGGTCTCATCGCTTCAATTACTCTTTTCATGCTGTGGATGGCAGAAAGCGAGCGACGGCTCGGTAACTGGAAATTTCTTTTGCCACCCCTGATGCTTTTTCTCTCCTTCATGATGTTCAGCCGCTTCCGCTATCCCAGTTTCAAGGGAATCAACTGGAAAACGGCGAAGTCGATCCCGCGATTCTTGGCAATCAGTCTGGTCCTTGTTCTCACCGTGCTGGACTACGAATGGATGCCTGCAGTCTTATTTTTGGCCTATTTGCTGTACGGGTTTGCCCGTCCCTGGATCAAACGGGAATGGCGCCGCGAAATCGAAGAAGAAATCGGCGAAGAAACAAATGGCGAAGTGACTGAGGACGTACCGTAATGCAGAAAAAATTACGCGCCTGACGATTGACTCAAATCGAAACGAGCAGGTTACGGCCTGTCATTTCCGCTGGTTGAGGAAGGCCCAGAAGAAACAACAAGGTTGGTGCGACATCGGCTAGAATCCCATCCCGACAGCGAAATCTCGCAGCATCTGATCCAACATGGATGCAGTGTACTAAGTTCGTAGTGTGCGCCGTATTGGGGGAACCATCCGGGTTCCGCATTTGTTCGCAGTTTCCATGATCCGCAGTAACCAGACATTTTCCGCCAAGGGCGAGCAGCCGTTCAATAATTCGACCGACGCATGCATCGACGGTTTCGACGGCTTTGATTCCAGCTTCGACAATACCCGTGTGGCCAACCATGTCAGGATTGGCGAAATTGAGAATGATCAAGTCATAATTGTCCATGCGCGCCAAGACTTCTTCAGTGACTTCTGGCGCGCTCATTTCCGGCTGAAGATCGTATGTCGCCACCTTGGGCGAAGGCACAATTTTACGATCTTCTCCCGGAAACGGCCGCTTCGATTCCGCCGTTAAAGAAATAGGTGACATGCGGATATTTTTCCGTCTCCGCAATGCGTAACTGCCTCTTACCCGAATTGCTCACGACTTCGCCCAAAATGTGAACCAACTTCTCGGGAGCAAAAATGTACGGTGATGGATACGTCACATCGTACTGCGTGAGCGTTAAGTAGCGCACTTGCGGCCACACCTCGCGGTTGAAGCCATTAAACTCTTTGAGCAAGAACGCCTGCGAAAGTTGCCGGGCGCGATCGGCGCGAAAGTTGAAAAATAGCACCGTATCTCCGTCCCGGATCCGCTGCTCGTTCGGGTGTGAAAAAATCATTGCCGGCATGAACTCATCCGTATTGCCCTTTTTGTATTGTCGATCCACCGCTGCCGAGGGCGGAGGTTTCGAAATCTCGCCCCGCCCGAGAACGACCGCGTCCCATGCTTTTTTCGTTCGATCCCAGCGACGGTCCCGATCCATAGCAAAATAGCGGCCCACGACTGTCACGATCTTTGCGCCGCTCTCGGCTAACTGCTCTTCACACGTTCTCAGAAATCCTGCTCCACCCGTAGGCGAACTGTCACGTCCATCGGTAAAGGCATGGACGAAGATTTCAGCTATCCCCGCTTCGCGAGCTGCGTTGGCCAAAGCAATGAGATGCGAGTAATGGCTGTGGACACCTCCGTCAGATACCAGACCGAGCAGATGAAGGCGGTGACCGCGCGTAGCGGCAAACGTACCTTGGAGAACTTGGTTGCGTTTCAATTCGCCGGCGATGATCGCCTTGTTGATCCGCGTAAGATCTTGATAAACAATGCGGCCAGCGCCGAGGTTGAGATGGCCCACTTCGGAATTACCCATCTGCCCATCCGGCAGGCCCACATCCGCTCCGCTGGCACTTAGTCTGGAGCCCGGATAGTCGCGATACATCTTGTCGTGAAAACGGGTGCGGGCCAGAAGGGTTGCATCTCCGTTTGTTTCTCGTTTTTCCAGGCCGCCCGGGTTTATTCCCCACCCGTCGCGAATAATCAGCATGACCGGCGCTGCCATACTCGCGCAGTTTGGCGGCGAATAATAGCAATCGACAAGCGGTTTACCACGTGCGGGATTGACAAGCAGAGCAGAGCGCATTCAGATCGCCCTCGTGAAGTGGCGCAATCAATTGCTCGCCCTGCTTTGCCTTCTCGCCTTTGCCGGCATCGGGGTTGTTTACTTTCAACATTGGGTCGTCCAAAAACCTTTTGGGATCATTCTTTTTATCGGAGAGGGCCTTACTCCCGGGAGGCTCGCTGCCACGCAGAATTTACGTCGGCGGCGCGGACGCCCGTCTCTCCCTCGATTCAATGAGCCATCTCGCCTTGCTACGTAACTATTCAAATGATTTTGCGACTCCCGACGAAGCTGCGGCGGCGACTGCACTAGCGACAGGTGTGAAAGTAAACAATCGCTTGGTGGCCGTTGACCGCGACGGAAGAAAGCTCACTAGCATTGTGGAGTTAGCGACGGAAAAAGGACGGGCCATTGGCCTTGTCACGGACGGCAGCCTCACCGATCCAACGTGTGCTGCCTTTTACACACACGCCGCCGATCCCACCGATGCTGACAAAATAGCGCTGGACTTGATTCAGAGCGATTTCATCGATGTCGCCTTAGGTGGCGGCTTGGACCATTTCCTTCCCCAATCAAAGGGCGGTCAACGCCAGGATCGGCGAGACCTGCTGGATGAATTACGTCCCCATGGTTTCGATATCGTCCGGACACGAGCTGAACTGGAAGCGGTCCCGGCATGGCGGCGTCCAAAACTCTTTGGAGCATTTAGCAAGGCAGAGCTGGCCTTTGCAAACCAGATCCAGGAGCGCGACGAACAACCGAGCCTTGCCGATATGGCACGTCGCGCCATAGAGCTCCTTCAATATAATGCCCACGGATATCTCTTGATTGTTGACGGAGCTTTGATGCGAACTGCGGCGCAGAATGATAAGGCCGAGCGGACACTCATTGAAACCGCCGAACTAGATCGGGCAGTCGCGGTAGCAAGAAATTATTCAGGTAAAGGATCGACGATTGTGGTCTGCGGGGATGCCGGCGTCGGCGGCATGAATCTGAGTGGCTTCCCTTTTCGCCGGGATAGTGGTATTGCCATAATCGGCCTCAACTCCGCCGGACAACCATGGATTACATGGGCAACCGGTCCGAATGGCGAACTCTCCTATGGTGCCGCAAAGCTTCCAAGTGAGCCATCGGTCGAGCAATCGAAAATGGAGCAGCTTGAGCCAAGCGCGTTTCACACAAGCCCAGCATTACCCACAGTCGATGATGTGATAGCGTTTGGCAGCGGTCCCGGAACCGAGGCACTGCAAGGATCACTCGAAAACACCATGATTTTCCAGCTCTTGGCTGACCAACTTTGATCCTACAGAGATGTAGCGGTTGTGCGTTGTGCTCTGCGAATTAGCGCTGAATATGGCAATCAAGGACTAACCGGAGTCACTACTGGAATGAAAGTAAAGGGAGGAGGTGCCGGCAACGGCGAGACTGGTCCTTCCGCAGGCGCTTCCGCAGGAGCTTCCTTGGCTTCTTTGAAGTCCTTTCCCTCGGCGAAATCCTTCGGGTCGCCAAAATCCTTCCCGTCAAAATCATTGGAGGAAATGTCCTCGCGACGTGTGCTACTTACATTTGCAGCAATCAAATTCGGCGGTTCGCTGCCACTAAAAGCTGCCAATTCCGCCACGGAAAACACGTGGTCGCCCTGGCCCGCAGGCGTCCATTTCAACATCATGTAACGGCCCGCGGTTGCCGGAAAATCGACGGAGGCGTAGCCGCGGCCCTCGTCCATCACTGAGCCTACTGGTTGAAGCTCTGTCAGAGTCTTAGCATCTAGTTTGAGACTCTGTTGACCAATCTGTGAACCGGGTAGAGAGGGCAAAAAGTACACGTCCAACTTCCCTTGCCGGCGGGAATAGAGCGCAGAAATTCGGCGCAAAGGAACAACCTTTCCAAGATCGACAATAACAGTTGGCGATTTGTCGGAGCTGGCAAATGTAAATGCCGTGGTGGGCTGATCGTCCATCATCTCATTTGCCTCGCTCAAAGCATCGCCTGAGCTGACGTAGAGCACGCGGCAAGTCGAATGCAGATTAGTGACGTTATAGTTTATGATCGTGCGGCTGCTTGATTCTTGAAGATTTACGTTGTGCAGCCGAGGTGCCATGAAATCCGACACAGAGGTCGTGGAATAGATACCGAGGTCCGCAATCCGGCCGGCATTCTTTACTTTAAACGTGAGCCGCACATACTTGGCATCGCTTGGCCCAATTCTCGCTTTCACCGTTTCGCCATCCACATCTTGTTGTGAAATGTCATGCCATTGAGAGCTGTCTGCGGAAAGCTCAGCACTCGCAACGGCGATGTCCAGGGTTCCTTTTGTGCCGCGATTTACTAATGAAATCGTGTCGATATTTTCGATTGCGGGCAACGACACTACCAAAGTAGTAGTGCCGGTCGATAACGGATATCCAACCGTTGGATCGTCACACAGAAGCGCGACCTCCGCTGTATTCGTGTCCTCCGATTTTGAGCTGAGTTGCAGACTAGCTATCGAAGTACGCTGAGGCATGACCTCAAGTTGCGCACCGAGATAATAGCGAGCCACGTTTTCCGGATACACAGCAGCTTGCTTGGTCGTAACTGGCGTCACTTTTTGCAATACCAAATCTGCTGCCATTCCACCCGTAATGCTGGCGAGGAACAGGAAGCCAAAGAGGCAGCTAACTTTGCCGAAGAGGAGCGAGGACGGTCTCATAATTTCCATAGTTTCAAAAAAGATGATATGATTCCGGCCAGCGTTTGGCAATACAAAAATGTTCCACCCGCCGGAAAAATTTTACACCAGTTTACAATTCCACTGTCGCTGCATGCAAGGGAACACCTTCAGCACCGAGCTGTCAATCGCTTCGGCCAAGCGAAGGCCCCCAATTTTGGCAACTCACTTGCGACGCAACTTTCCCATCCTTGTCACGTGAGGTGGAGGCTCGGTCTCTTCGAATTAAAATAACTACTGGGAGCAACCGTCAATTCTTTGCGTAGAGCGCGGCGGTGCCGGCGCGATATTTTCGATCGCCTGAGTAGGCGTAGAATGGAATGTACGTTCGACTGCCGAGCCCGTCTGCCCGGCAAGCCGACCAGTTGATCGTTGGATCGAGAACGTAGGTTCCAGAGTCCGTAGTCCATTCCAGCCAGGCGTGGGTCCGGCGGCTCATCGATGTGCGTTTGCCGATTACCAATCGAAGATTGTCTGCGCCATGTGCTTGCATTCGCCCGTACAGCGCGACTGCTTTGCCCTTGCAATCAGCTACAGGTCCCGATTCGACTTCGGATGGAGTCTTCCATTCTGGGCTAAAGCCGTAAGGAATTTCGCGAAGATCTTCAATCCAGCGGTTTACGATTGCGAGCGTTAAGTTCGTGCTCGTAGCCACCTTCGTGGAAAAAACCGAACGAATCCGGGTCATCTGTTTATCGTACGGGGTTGCCTTCACGGCAAGATATAGCGGTGCTCCGAAGCAGGTGATCGAGCGGAGGCAAATAAGAAGACCCAGAGCAACTACCAGAAGCTTTTTCCGTGAATAGGGATGGATGCCTATTAAAATCATAATTACTATGATTTACAAAAGCAACAGCCGTGCCATGCGAATTCCGCCGCTTCTCCCGCATCGAACACGCGATTTTTCGAAGCGATAGGCCTGCTGCCTTGATTTTCTGCGAACACTGAAGAATACTTGGCCCGCCGAGCTTATGCAGCACGTCACCGCCTTTTCCCGCCCGCAGACTGTTCCAGCTGTTCCGGCGGAAGCGCCAAAGAAGACGTTGTGGATTTTGAACAGTTGGCGCGACCTGATCTTGTACGTCGGTACGCCCCTATTGCTCCTGCCAATCTTTGCTTTGGCTCAGGTACGCTGGCGCGCGCAGGATATTTACCTGTTCGTGGCAGCATTTGGCGCCATGGGCCACCATCTGCCCGGCATGATTCGCGCTTACGGCGATCGGGCTTTGTTCGAAAGATTTCGCTGGCGCTTCATTATTGCCCCGATTTTTCTGCTAGCTGTCTGCGTAGCATTTTCGTCATGGGACCTTAAAGGAGTCGTCCTTGTCGTGTTTGTTTGGGGAGTCTGGCACGGAATGATGCAGACCTATGGTTTTTGTCGTATCTACGACGCCAAAATGGGTTCATTCGCGCCGCTTACGCGTCGGCTCGATTTCGCTGCGTGTGCAGTTTGGTTCGCGGCTGGTGTGTTGCTTTCCCCTCAACGCATGACCGACACACTCGAAACGTACTACGCATGTGGAGGCCCATTTGTTGCGCCATGGCTTCTGCGGGGTGCACAGACCATCGTCACCACCGCAGCGGTCCTCGTGACCCTCTTGTTCCTTTTCAACTTTTCTCGCATGTGGGCCGAAGGCCGACGTCCCAACCCGGTCAAGCTCGTGTTATTGATTACGAGCATTGGCTTTTGGTGGTATTGCAATAACGGCGTCACAAACATCCTTGCCGGAATTGCCCTCTTCGAGGTTTTTCACGATGTGCAGTACCTTTCGCTCGTGTGGATCTACAATCGTAACCGCGTAGATAAAGATAAATCAATCACCGGCTTTATGCGGTTTATGTTTCGACGAAGTGGTTCCTTGATCGGTTTGTACATAGGGCTTGTATTCGCCTACGGTTCACTTGGCTATATCAATTCGCATCTGGAAATCGAAACGGTTAAGCGCGTGTTAACTGGGATTGTGGCGGCGTCGGGCCTTCTCCACTTTTATTATGACGGCTTCATTTGGAAGGTACGGGAACGGTCTACACGCGAGTCGCTCGGATTAGCGGGCGGGCTTAGTTCGACTTCCGCGGCCAAGCTTTTACCAAGCTGGCTCGGGCACGGGTTGAAATGGGGAGTAGCTTTTGTGATTCCACTAGGGGCTCTGTGGATTGGACAGACCCGGAGCACGACTTTGGAACTCGATAGAGCCGCTTGGATTGTCGCCGACCTGCCCAACAGTAACCGCGCCCATTGGAAGTACGGCACTGCTTTGCAGGATGCACACCAATTGGAATTGGCAGCGCAACAATATCGGCTGGCCCTGCGCAGCTATCCAAAGGAAAGAGAATTACACGTCGCTCTCGCGGAGGTTCTGGTTGCTCAATCAAAGTTCGATGAAGGCCAAACAGAGTTGCGGTGGGTGCTGACGGATATAAAAAACGCGCTACATGGCCAGCCAAACAACGGTGAATTACACTCCAAGCGAGGTCATGTTTTAGATCTCCTGGGTGAACGGGAGGAAGCTGCAACTGAGTTCGAAAAGGCCGTAACTTTATCGCCTCAGTCGGCCCGAATACACTACGATTATGCGATGTTTTTGTTCTACGCCGGAAAGATCGATTCTGCGGCGACTGAATTTCAAACGGCACTCAGATACAAACCGGATCATTCGGAGGCGCACTACCATCTGGGTCGGGTTCTTTTTCTCAAGGGACATTTGGAGGGAGCGAAAACACATTACCTGGAGACTGCCCGACTGGATCCCAAAGCGCCGGTCCATAACAGCCTTGGGGTAGTTTGCATGCGACTGGGGCAAACGTCAGAAGCAATTGTCGAATTCAAGAAAGCCTTACGTCTTCGACCAGATGACACAACCGCCGCAGAGAATCTTCGCGTCGCTATCGCTACTGAGGAACGGAATCAAAGGGATCGCGTATCTTCGCAGTAAAACCTGCGGAACGCCTTTCAGGAACAAGGTTCGCACATCGTCTCGAAAGTGATAACTGCAGCGCTGCCGCAGCGGAGGGACTTGCTGCTTTACTTCTCCGCACCGAACACATCGGACGAGCTCATAGAGCGCGTGATCTTGCTTGTTAGTGCCCAGTCACCTGTAGCGACGGATCCTGTGCAAGAACATCTCTTACCGTGAACCGGCCGGTCTGATCGATTTCGCGGCGTTTGTAGATGCGCACCGGCGATGATGTCTTTGTGCCAATCGCCTTGACCTTCACCTTTTGAGGTATTCTCGATCCTGTCACTAATACGTACTGGCATTTCCCAGTCGACTGGTCATTCGCCGAAGCGACTCCGACACTTACTGCCACTGCCCAAATCAGTACCAGTGCCACTGCTCTCTTTGCCAAACCTGACGTTTTCATACTTTAACATCTTCCTTTCCAAACTGGCGTCAATGGTTAAACCCTTTGCCGAGGCAGAAGTTGCGCAAGGCGAACAATCGCCGGCCAAACCTCCAACTCATGTACAGCAAAGAGGCAGCCCATTTCCGGGCTGCCTCTCGATGATCAAAATTTGCGCTCGACTTAGAACTTCTTGGTCAGCTCGGCGTAGACGAACCGTCCCAGATTGTCGAAATAGAAACCTGGATATCCGGTCGAGTTTCCGTTCTGGAACCCGTGCTGGCTGGGCGGATCCTGGCCAAAGATGTTGCTCACACCGAGGGTGAATTTGCTGTTGTTGAGAATGGTCTGCCAGCAAGGCATTGAGTAGGCCGCCGCAGATTCAACTGCCTTACCCTCTTTGCTCTGCACCACTTCCTTGCCACCCTTTGAGTAGCCCGCCACTGGCTGCTGTTCTACTGGAGGCGTGAAGATCAGGTCATAAGAGAGCTGAGCATCATGCATCCAAATACCGTGCACCCAGTGTTCCTGGAATGTGCCGAATAGATCGACAAACAGCTGAGGCTCGAGTTTCTCGTGGAATCCACTCCAATAATGGACGGTCCAGTTCAAGTCCCAATTGTTCCACGCCCAATCCAGACGCGAAATCCCTTTCCATTTGACCCAGCCATCTCCACCCGTGGTCTGACCGAAGAACGAGCCTTCAAACGGATCGCTGTTAGTGCGTCCACTCACCTCACGCGCTCTGGACTGAGCCGTAGGCTGGAAGATAAACGAGTCAAGATAGCTTGCTTGAGTAGTTGAGCTAAATGTCCCGAACCCGGTTTGGATTTGGAACAGCAACCCAAGGTCAACTCCACGGGCGTTTTCCCGTCCGGCGTTCGCGTAGGTGGTTTTAAGGAACGTCACGGTATCTGATGACGTATCAACGATCACTTCTTCCCCGGGCAGAAGCGTGCCGCTTAGGAAACGCTGAACAACTTCTTGTGCACCCGGCACGACGATAACGCCATTACGCTCGATGTCCCATAGGTCGATCGAGACGGTCAAGTTGGCGTTTGGAATGAAGTTCTGGACCCATGAAGGCGTATAAACAATGCCAGCGCTCCATGTGCGGGAATCTTCCGGTTGCAGGTTCGGATTGGAATCGACTTCTTCTGTCGTTTCCGGTTGCGGCTGGCCTCCGGGCAGGGCCGTCGAGGCTAGAGTAAACGCCGCGCCGTAGTACAGTTGGAACAATGATGGCTCGAGGAACCCTTCACCCCACGTGCTGCGAATGGTCAATTGTTCATCAAATGGCTGCCAGCGAACACCAACCTTCGGCACGATCGCATTGGTGTCATTGTTCTCGAAGACATCGAGTCGATCTGCTCCGGTAAGTTCCAACGTGTGGAAGAGCGGTATTCCCATCTCCGGGCTGATGATTGGAACCAGGACTTCACTGTAGAGGTTCCATTTCTTACGTCCAGATTGAGAACGGCGCGATTGGCCTACACCAGCCTCTTCTTTCAATCGGCCCTGATCGTCCGGGAAAATCGAGAGGGCTTCCCGGCTCCAGCCACCGCCGAACGCGAGGCCCACGGAACCACCGGGCAGGTCAAATAAACTGGTAGTGTAGATACTCGAATCCAACTGCGCGATCTTGGATGTGGCAAGATCGTGTCTGTATAGAGTTGCATAATCCAAGGTCGGAATGTTGCTCGCGATTACACCCGAACGAGCATCGCCGAACGGATTGTACGGAACCGTCGTTCCAATATAAACAGCTGAATTCGGATCAAAGATCGGGTCGTTCCCATTCATCACCTGATTAAAGCGAAGGACGTTCGTGTCTTTGGTCCGAGAAACATTCTCGATCTGACTGTATCGAAATGCACTGTCGTAGCCCCAACTGCCATCAAAGAGCTTATCGCCGTGGGCGCCCACGGTGCTCAACCAGGCAAAGTTTTCATTATCAAAGAGACGATTGCCGAAATCGTACAACCGCGCCCGCGTCCCTCCCGATATGATCTGATTGAATGGATTGAATGGGTTAAAAGCATGCGGGTCAACCAAACCAACCTCAGAAAATGTTGGAGTGTTGGGAGGAGCGACCCCGTTCAAGTCTGTGCCCGGTGGGACGTAAATCGTGCCCTGACCTTTGGTTTCAAAATTGTTTGTTGCGCCGGGCGCGAGTTCGTCGTGCGTCTTCACATCGGCGTAATAGAAATCGCCATAGATTTGAAATTGATCGTCACAAATCTTGTCGTTAAAGGACGCGTACCCGCCCCAACGCTCCTGGTCTGGCCATGAACTCGACAAAGCATTGAAGTTGAATCCGGGCAAAAGGCTGAACGCACCACGAGGACGCCCTCTGGAGTAAATCCAGTTATTGGACGGGGTTGTTCCATTACTGCCGTTGGGCGGCGTGCCGTACAAATTGTGGCTATCTGGCAGAGTCGCTGGGTCCGGGAGAACCGCGGGGCTAACTCCGGACGCGACCAACACATCATAGTTCAAATTAAAATTCCATGGGACAGTGTTCGAGCTCAAGAACGGTGGTTTGAGCGAGTTGCCCCGGTCGATGTTGAACGTAGAGTTGTGGTGATAGTAAAAGATATCACCCGTGATGCTCATCTTGTCGTCACCCGTACCGAAGAGAATGTCGCCGCTATAAAGACCCGCGTCTTTATCTAGCGTGTTGCCGTACTGTAACCTCAGCTGGGCCCCGCGGAAATCTTTCCAGAGCTTGATGTTGACAACGCCCGCCACTGCATCCGCGCCGTAAGTAGCCGAAGCGCCATCTTTGAGAACTTCGATGCTCTCAACGGCGGCAAGCGGAATCGTGTTCAAATCAATGAAACCCGAACCAGGATAAGCAGCCACCCGGCGTCCATTGATTAGAACTAGTGTGGCGCTGTTATCAAAACCGCGCAGAGAAACTGACGCTGTTCCTGCTGGTCCGCCCTGGCTGGTGCCGTTGTTTTGCACAGGCACGCTGCTGCCATTAGCCACTGGCTGGTCTTTTAGGAGTGATTCGGTGTTGCGCTCACCCGACTTGTTGATCAAATCGCGGTTCAGGCTGAACACCGGATTCGGTCCGACTTCTTCCGCTGTCGGAATATTCGAACCGGTTACGATGACGCGCTCGACCTCGGCTGAAGCTCCTTGGGCTCCTGCCTCGGTGCCCGCTGCACCCGGACCGGGCGCCGGTGCCTGCGCCGAAGCGCTCATTGCGATGAGTAAAGGAATTCCTGCGGCAGCTACTAGAGCGGCTCGTACGAATCCCACCGTTTTTAGTACATGTTTGGTCATTAGTTTCTCCATGGGTTGGGTTAGGTTTGCGTAGGGATTAATGAAGAATTTGGGGTCTGACAAGGCTTTTTTTCATTTTTTTCAAATTTTTTTTGAACGGGCAAACAGGCGGTTTTGTCCTCCCGATCTCCTGTTTTCCGCCGTTTTACCGGATTTTAGGGAAGCTGCCTAGAAGAAAATAAAGCATTTTCTGGGCTTCCAATGTTCTTTTCTTGAGTTCTGAAATTCACGATTTTATCAAAGATTTCTACCGTTCTCGGCGCTCCGTTATTGCGAGCAGCAGCGCAGCCATAATGCCAGCAAGTAAGGAGCCAGCCAGAATCCCGACTTTGGCCGCCTCAATTACTAACGAATCCACAAATGCGAGCATCGAGATAAAAAGCGAAACGGTGAAACCGATGCCCGCCAGCCAAGCGTAACTGATCAGCGAGGGCCAACGAACACCAGTTGGCAGCGTGGCCAGGCCAGTCTTCACTGCGAAAAAAGCGGCCGCAGCAATTCCAAGCGGTTTACCAACGATCAGGCCCGCCATGATTCCAAACACAATTTCCGCGTGCTCGATTGAACCACCAATCTTAACGCCAGCATTGGCAAAGGCGAACAGCGGCATAACGACAAATGCCGAAAAATTATGCAGCGCGTGCTCGAGTTTGAGAATTGGCGCCGTGACTCCTTCGCTGGCATGCTCGAGCGCGAAAAGCGTCTCCTGCTGGCCCTTACTCGTCAAAACCAGGAGATCTCCCGTTTCAGTTCGATCAAATCGGTCCAATAGCGACCGCGCTTCGCTGGAAAATTCGGCAGCATTTATTTTGGTGTGTGCCGGAATCGTAAATGCTGTCAACACACCCGCGACAGTAGGATGAATCCCCGACTCGTGGACAAAGTACCAGAGCAGAAGTCCCAATAATAAATACGGCCAGAGAGAGCGGATGCCGGCAACATTCAGCGCAATCAGTATAAGAAAGATCAGCGCAGCGATTCCAAGCGCGCCAAACGCCACGTGATTCGAGTAGAACACAGCGATAATCAGAATCGCTCCCATATCATCGACAATCGCGAGCGCAGTCAGGAAAACTTTCGCGCCGATGGGAGCGCGCGGAGCGATAATGTTTAATGCGCCCAGCGCGAAAGCAATGTCGGTCGCCGTCGGAATGCCCCACCCTCGCGAACCAATTCCGCTCGCGTTGAATATTAAATAGACCGCGGCTGGCAGAATCATTCCGCCGATGGCACAGGCGATCGGAAGGGCGGCTTGCTTAGGTGATGATAACTCGCCGGCCAGGAGTTCACGTTTGATCTCAAGCCCGACCAGCAGAAAAAACACCGCCATCAGACCGTCATTGATCCAGCCATGCAGGGTGAGCGAAAGCGAGTGGCCGCCCACGGTAATCGTTACGAATTGCTTCCAAAGTTCATTATATCCCCCTGCCAAGGGCGAGTTGGCGATAGCGAGGGCAGCCATTCCAAATAAGAGGAGAATCGATCCGCCGCGGGTCTCCGTCCGGAAAAAGCGCTGAAAAATCGTTTGCTCAATTTTCTTCAAGGAAGCCGCCATACCCGAGCGCCGTTATTATTTCTATTTATTAAGATCGACATGGATCACTGCAGGCTTGGCCGCTGTATGCGCCTGCCGCCTTTTTGGTTCCGGATGCCAGCCTATCAACATCAGCATCACTGCAAATCCGGTCACGTAAGCCACTGCGACAAACCAACCACCCCTGATCCATGCGACTACCGATTTCGCTTCGGGAAAAATGCTCGAGAGCGCGACGCCGGCTGAAGACCCGAACCAAATCATCGATCCGCCAAAGCCAACTGCGTACGCCAGTGGGCCCCAATCGTAACCGCCTTGTTTCAATGCGAGAGCCGTCAGCGGTATGTTATCAAACACGGATGACAAAAAACCGAGGCCGAGCGCGGTTTTCGCCGATGCCTGCGGCAAACGCTCTACCGGCATCATAGAGGCAATCAAAACGAGACAGAGCAGAAAAACGGAGCTTCGTACAGCGCGCGGAAGGATTTCCCAATCAGGCCGGCGCATTCCCGCCGAGATGAGAATCGCTATCCACACAGCCAGGCCGATGAATGGAAAATGACTCGAGTATGTCGGAAACTTCGTGTTGACCACGACATTCGTTGTCAACGCGAGAACCAAAATCAGGCCGACAATCCCAATTCGCATCCAATCAATTTGGGTATGCTCGTGGGCGTGGCCTAAAATCGGAGAATACCTGTGCTGCTTCATCGCAGCTGGGATCCCGAAAATAAACAAGGCCGTTGTTGCCGCGATAATCGCCTCAAAAACCTGCAATGGAGCAACTCCCGCGATCCACATCATGGTAGTAGTCGTATCGCCCAGAACGCTCCACGCTCCGCCGGCATTTGACGCGGCGACAATTGCCGCCAGATAACCAATATGCACCTTCGCGCGGAAAAGTTGGTGCGCCATGGCGCCGCCAATTAGCGCTGCAGCAATGTTGTCGAGAAAACTTGATAGAATCCACACTATTACCAGCAAGAGGAATCCGCCCTTCCAATCGTGCGGAAGAAATTTTGGTAGGACCACCGGAATATGGCTTTTTTCGAAATGGCGCGATAACAGTGCAAAGCCCAGTAGCAAGCAAAGCAAGTTTGCCAGGATTACCCACTCATGCTCGACGTGAGAAACGAGGCCCGCAATCCCAGCGCCCGTTTTGAATCCGGTGAACAGGATCTTGTAAATCGAAATCGTCACCAGCCCCGCGAGGGCTACATACATCGTATGATGATGAAAAATGGCTACCCCGATCAAAGTCAGGCCGAACAGAATGAAATCGATGGAAACACCAAAGACCGCCGGATCTCGAGAAACCGCGGCAAATAAAGCGAGAATCATGGCCACCTTTGTTGTTGTAAACGTGATCGCCGATCCCGGCCAGCGCGAAACAGAGAGATGCGTGTCCCGACCAAGATTTGAGTTGCCCGTCGAACTGATCCTGACAAAACCTTAAAACGATGTTTACCGGTTTGGTTGAAGAGGTGGGCCAAGTGCTCCGAATCAGTTTGCCTCCGGCAGGCGTTCAATTGCAGATTGCAGCGGCGAAGATTGCGAAAGGAATTCGTCGCGGCGAAAGCGTCGCCGTGAATGGCTGTTGCCTAACGGTGAACGCGCGTCGGGGCAATCAGCTCACGTTTGATCTTCTTCAGGAAACGCTCGATCGCACGAATCTGAAGTCGTTGCGATCAAAAAGCCTGGTAAATCTCGAGCGCTCGCTTTCTGCAAACGGCCGCATCGGCGGCCATTTCGTTCAAGGCCACATTGATTGCGTTTCTCGCATCGTCAGTTTCGAGCGAAGTGGAAGCGATTTTCGCCTCGAAATCGAATTGCCGTCTCAGTTTGCTCGTTATGTCGTTCCCAAAGGCTCTATCGCAGTCAACGGCATTAGCCTCACGGTCGCGGAAGTTTCCCGAGAAAGCTTTGTCGTTTGGATTATTCCGCACACCAAACGCCACACGAATCTCGATCATGCGCGTTCGGGCGACCCGCTCAATCTGGAGTTCGATGTTCTGGCGAAGTATGTCGAACGGATGGTGGCGGTTAAAGAGTTAAATGGTTGAAAAGTTAAAAAGGACCGGATCACCGCGCTTCTTAACCATTCAACCATTCAACAAACTCATTTCGCGCCCGCACCAAAGATCACCGCCGGCACCGTTCGAAGCAGAATCTTAAAATCCAATCCGAGTGACCAGTGATCAATGTAATCGAGGTCGAGTTTCACCCAGTCACGAAAATCGCGCACCTGATTACGCCCGCTAATCTGCCATAGACAAGTCAATCCCGGTTTGACGCTGAGTCTTCGCCGCTGAGCGGTGTTCTCGAACTTCTCTACTTCATAAACGGGCAGTGGGCGGGGACCCACTAGGCTCATGTTCCCCATCAGCACGTTGACCAACTGTGGTACCTCATCAAAGCTTGTGCGCCGGAGCCAGCGGCCAACCGGTGTCACTCTGGGATCATCCTCAACTTTAAAGACCGGCCCCTGCATTTGATTAAACGGCTCCAACTCAGCACGTCTCATCTCCGCGTCGCTGTACATCGATCGGAATTTGTACATCACAAACGGTTTTCCGTGTTTGCCTGCGCGCCATTGCCGGAAAATCACCGGCCCCGGTGATGAAATGCGAATGATCATGGCAACGATCGAAATTGGAATTGCCAGGATCACCAACGCGATAAAAGCAGCGACTCTGTCGATTACATTTTTGATCAACAGCGTCCAGGAAATTTCCGGTGCTGACCGAAACACGAGCATGGGCCGACCAGCGAATGCGTCGAAATCGGGTTTTGCAATTGAAGTCCGAATAAAGTCTGCCACCAGCCACGCGGATACACCTTCGACTTCGCAGGCACCGATGGCAGCCTCCACACGATTCAGCTGGCTCTGACCGGCCGCAAAAATTACCCGCGCTACAGCATGTCGATGCATCGCTTCGATCAAATCCGAAAGCGGTTGGTTATCGATGTCGATCCTGCCGACCACGTGCATCAACATTTGTTGCTCCTGCGTAAACGAGTTCTCCAGCGCAGCCATATCGTCCGGAGCGCCGGCCAACAGCACCGCTTCGCGCAATTCGCCCCGCATCGCTTTGCGTCGAATCCGGCCCACGATGATCTCTTCCTTTATTAATAGCGCGAGCGTCGCAATGAAAATTGCGAGCAGCGGGACCGATCGGTTCACGAGCGGGAGCCGCAGGAAAAACGCGCCGGCCGCTACCATGATTCCGAGTCCGACCATCGCCCGCATAATCTGGCCTAACGATTTCCACTTTGTTTTCTCAAGCGGCGATTGATAGAAGCCCTGCAACTCCAGGAAGATCGGGCCAAACGGCATGATCACGATCAGCAGCCATTGATAGTTTTTGAAATCATCAACCGTATTGACGAGGTGAAACCAATACGTGCTGAAGCTGCGCAGGACGTACGCAATCCACAGCGAGATGGCCAGCACCACAGCATCAATTACTTGCTGACGTTGTATGTTAAATTCCTGACTGCGTGCGAGCATGTGCTAGAAAAGCAGGTCTCTAATTCCCGGAAGGCTCAAGTATATGGCACCCCGCAGATCGGTCAAAGCGCAGCGATCTGGGCATTCCTTTGTAATGGATGAGGGCCTGCAGGGGCACGGGTGCATCGTCGGAGTGATCGCCTCGATGGCCGATCTCAATCATGCTATCCGACTGCGAAGACCGCCCGATCTTTTTGAGCTTCGCCTGGATTGTCTCGTGAAGATTCTCGATGTGATCGAATCGAAATTGTCGATCCTGGGCGCTCCCCTTATTATCACCGCGCGAGATCCGCGTGAAGGTGGCGCAAGCCAGCTTTCGATCGAAAAGCGCGGCGAATTGCTTCTGCGGTTCTTGCCGCGAGCAACGTATGTCGATGTGGAGCTGCGTTCGATCGAACACCTCCAAACAGTCGTCGATCAGGCGCGTGACAGAAATATCCGAATCATCATCTCGGTTCATGATTTTCACTCCACGCCTGACCTGCGCAGCTTGTGTGCCATGGCCCGCCGCGCAAAAGCTCTTGGCGCCGATATCTTCAAAGTCGCCAGCCGCACCGACACGCTGGAACAAGTGAACCGACTTCTTGATTTCATCGAAGATAAAAGTGTCGATCTACCGCTAAGCTTGCTCGGGATCGGGAAGCTCGGGGTGAAAGCGCGCCGCCAGTTGATGGGAAAAGGATCGGTTCTGAATTATGCCGGCATGGATCGGACGACGATGGCAGGGCAACCCATACTTTGTGAAATTCGGCGGTGGACGAGCCGCGTCCGGCATTCAACTTTTTACGTATGACACTTCCCGAGCAGGTGCCAGTAATGCCGTTGCCGGGCGCGGTGCTTTTCCCTCGCGCACTGCTGCCGCTTTACATTTTCGAGTCGCGCTATCGCGACATGCTCGAGCATGCGCTTCGGCATCACCGGATGTTCTGTGTGACTTTGATCAAACCGAGCTGCCCGGAATGGCTCGCGGCGGAAGATTTCTTTCACGTTGCAAGCGTTGGATTGATTCGGGCCTGTGTCGAGCGCGGCGATGGTACGTCGAACCTTATTCTTCAGGGACTCGATCGCGTCCGTTTTACCGGATTCGAACAGGAAGCGCCGTTCCCGATTGCAACGATCGATCGACTGAAAACCGAGGCGAAATCAACGGTTGAAACCGATGCGCTCGGAACAAAAGTGCTTGAGCTTTATGCGCAGTTTAAAGGAAGCGACCGCAAACTGCCGCCGAAAGTGGATCAGTATCTCTCCGATCTGAACGATCCCGAAATGCTGGCCGATTTGATTGCATCAACATTCGTCAACGATCCTCTTCGCCGGCAACGAGTGCTGGAAGAACTTTCAGTCAACGATCGGCTTCGTCTCGTGATTCGGTACCTGCGAGACGAAAACCGTAGCGAATAAAAATCTCAACGCGCCCATGCTCAAGGCCCAACATCCCACGTCTGTTGAACCTGAATTGAGCGTCGGGCACCGGACTCTCCATCGCCCATCCCTGCGTGTCCTCCTTATCTCGCTCATTCTCTTTCTCTCGGGATGCAGCGCACTCCTTTTTGAAACTCTGTGGCTGCGCCTGAGCGGACTTGCCTTCGGCAATTCCGTTTGGTCGGCTGCGCTCGTTTTGTCGAGCTTCATGGCAGGTCTGGCGGTGGGCAGCGCGATCGCCGCGCGCTGGAAATTGCGAATTGCCAGGCCTCTCCGGATCTATGCTGGATTGGAATTAATCGTCGCGACCTTTGGCTGCACGCTCGTCTTTGTCATTCCCGCCATTGGACTATGGCTTCGCCCGCTTTTTCAGGCGCTCTGGACCCATCAGGAATTTCTTAACAGCCTCCGGTTTTGCTTCGCCTTTTTGATTCTACTAGTCCCGACAACTGCAATGGGACTGACATTGCCGGTGCTCGTCGAGGATCCGCTGGTCCGCCAATTCGAATTCGGTCGGACTATTGGCCTCTTTTATGGATTCAATACGCTCGGAGCAGTCGCCGGTTCCCTGCTCGGCGAGACAATCCTGATTCGATTGTGGGGACTATTCGGCACCGGCCTCGCTGCTGGCGCAATCTGCTGTCTCGCCGCTAGCCTGGCGCTGATCGCTTCCATCCAAAAAACAAGATCGACAGTCGCCGGTCCTGAGTTGTTGGAAGCGAAGACGATTCCGTGGAAATTGCTATTTGTTAGCGCGGGAACAGGGTTGGCATTTCTCGCGCTGGAAGTCGTTTGGTTCCGGTTCCTGCGGCTGTACGTCGCATCTTCATCAATCGCGTTCGCCGTCATGCTCGCCGTTGTTCTGGGAGGAATCGGCCTTGGCGGGATTCTTTCGAGCGTGCTGTCCATCCGATTCCAGCGAAATCGACAATTGCTTCCGGCGCTGCTGTTGCTCGCAGCCATCCCGACTCTTCTATCCTACATATTTTTTCCAATTCCGGCCACGCCTTGGGATAAAACATCCTTCGACATCCGCGCGTGGCAACAGATTGGGCTGGTTTCTGTGGCGTTAATGTTCCCGGTCGCCTGTCTCTCTGGGATTTTGCTGCCCACGATCGTGGCATCAGTGCAATCGGAGGGGATCGGTCGCATGAACAGCGCTGGCCTAACGATACTTTGGAACACGATCGGCGCGGCCTGCGGTCCGCTGCTGGCCGGCTTTGTTTTTGTGCCGCACTTTGGATTTCAAACAAGCCTGATAATATTTGCGAGTCTCTACGCTGCGCTGGCGGGCATCGCCGTTCGTAAGCGTCTGCAAGTGCTCACTATCGGGCTCGCCGCCATTGTCGTTCTGGTCCTGTCGATCTTCCCATATCACCGTGACGAATTGCACTTTGCGAATGCGCGCAAAACTTACGAACGTGATGGATCGAAGTTGGTCCGAACGATCGAAGGAACGGCAGACACGTTTCAATTGCTGCGCCGCGATCTGCCCGCCGGGCCCTACTACTATCGGCTGGTCACGAATTCCTATTCCATGTCGGCCACGCAACCGCGCAGCCAGCGCTACATGCGTTTATTTGCATATTTGCCGCTGGCTATTCGCCCACAAAGCAAGGAGGCATTGCTTATTTGTTACGGAGTCGGTGTCACGGCTGATGCATTGACGCGCGACCGCAATCTCCGGCATCTCGATGTTGTGGATATTTCGCGCGAAGTATTCGGGCTTGCCGATTCATACACCGGCGCGGGGTTCGACAATCCCCTGCGAGACCCACGCGTGACGACATTTGTGCAAGATGGGCGTTTTTTCCTTCAATCCTGTCCGAAGCAATACGACATTATCACAGGCGAACCGCCTCCGCTGAAATCGCTCGGCACGGTCAATCTTTACACGGAAGAATTTTTTCGCTCGTGAAAGGGCGGCTGAAAGAAGGCGGCATCGTGAGCTATTGGTTGCCGCTTTACCAGATTCCAAATCCATGACGTCAAAGCGATCCTCCGCGCATTCCACAACGTTTTTCCAAACGCTTCGGTTTGGGCCACCAACGATTTGGAGTGGATTATGGTCGGGATTAAACCGCCGCTGCCAAAACCTAACGATGCTCTCGCGCGGAGACTCTGGAGCGATCCGGAAACGGCCGCCGATTTGCGTCGTATTGGCGTGGAAGTCCCGGATCAAATGTCAGCTTTATTCCTCATGGATGGCGACGAAATCGGTCATCTTACGAAAGCGTCGATCCTCTGACGATTTTCACCCAAACGGCTCAGCGACGCGCCCCCCGATTTCGATGCCGCGTTCAAATTTGGTTTCATTACATGCAACGACACGCCGCACTCAATCGATTTTCTACTTCTGCCCTAATTCATCAGATTTGGCCTGACGACTGGAAAAAATCGCTCGACCTCTTTTTTGGAGTCCGGGAAACGCGATACCAATCGGAGATGACGGGAAGCAATTGGCTAGCCGAACTCGACCTTTACCTTCGATATACCCTCCTGCGCACCCCAGTCCTGGCTACGGAAGATACCGATGATTTCGCCTCGCTTTGGCCGAACGAGCCGCCCGCAAATCGCCGGAATCTCTTGCCCCACTGACATCTCGCGCGACCTGATCGCTGGAGCCCTAGCCGACGCGAATCTTGCTGGCGCGATTCAACTTCTGGAACAGGAACAATCGACGCGGCTTTTCCAATTGAACGACCTTTTTCTCCTCATTTATCTTTATTGTGTGAATGGGGATGTGGACAAGGCCGAGGGCTCGCCGCGGCCAGGATCCCAGTATCGATTCGCAAAGATCGGTTCGTGGACTGGCTTTGGGGAGATCTACAGGCCGAATTCGGTTTTCGTCCGCCGGCTAGTTCGGAGCGGCGATAGTCAGACCTTGAGCCGCTCGTACTCTTCTATCAAGTATCGGTCGGTCATCCCGGCGATGTAATCGCATACGGTCCGATGCAATCCTTCCTTTTCGATCCGCCGCGCAGCAGTGTCGCCCAATCGCACAGGATCGACAATGTATCTTTCAAAAACGGCTCGTAGCATTTCGCAGGCACGCTGGTTTACCTCGGCCACGCGAGGATGATAATAAACGTTCGCGTATAAAAATTTTCTGAGCGCGCGATTCGCCTCTGCCATTTCATCACTGTGGCGGATGAGCAGCACCGACTGATGGCGCACTTCGTCGGCGCTTTGAACACCGGCATCCGGATCGATTTCGCGCTTGCCTCGACCAAATCGCGCACTTCCGTGTCGATGATGTCGCGAATGATTAGTTTGTGCAGCTCAGGTTCGTGGACCCGGGAATACGGGTCAACGACATTACGATGGCTTCGCCGCCAAACCGCGTCTCCTCCAGTTGCTCCGGACTCAGAATCTCGAAATTCAATGCATCATCCAGATCGTGGCTGTAATAGGTGATCTCATCAGAGAGATCCGCGATCTGCGCTTCCAATGAGGGAGAATGATATCGCTCACCTGTAGTCGTTTCATAAATCCGATCGGTCTTCCTTAATCCTTCGCGCACTTCGAAGGTAAGATTCAGCCCCGGAAAATCGGATACGGATTTTCGAGTAGCTCGACTACTCGCAGGCTCTGCTTGTTATGATCGAATCCGCCGTGGTCGACCATGCATTCCGCCAGCATTTCTTCGCCCGAATGTCCGAATGGCGAATGCCCGAGATCGTGGGCCAGCGCGATTGCCTCGGCCAGGTCCTCGTTCAATGAGAGCGCTCGCGCGATTGTCCGGCTCACCGACGCGACTTCGATCGAGTGAGTCAATCGCGTGCGCAAGTGATCGCCCGTTCCATTCAAGAACACCTGCGTCTTATATTCCAAACGGCGGAACGCGCGGGAATGAATGATGCGCGCCCGGTCACGTTGAAATTCCGTGCGGAAAGCGTGGCTCGGTTCCGGATATTTTCTTCCTCGCGAGTCTCCCGACTTCTGGGCAAAGGGCGCGAGCACAGCGCGCTCCCCTGCTTCCATTTGCTCGCGTGTTCTCCAACTTTGGCTCACGCGGCGATTATTCGTCGGTCGTCGATCCCGGCGAGTTGTTTTTCAAATCTTCCCGCAGGGCACGTTGCGATCGATGCACTTCGAGTCTTACCATCACCAAATCAAAAATGGCCAGCAGCAGGGCCGAGAACGTCACCCAACCGCAAATAATCCAGAACACGAGAAACCCAAGCGGATGCTCGCGGGGATTGAGCGAACTTTGCAAGAATGTCGATCCTGCGACGATCAGCACGAGGGCGATTGCGACCAAACCGAGCATCGTTCGGCGGCGCGCCTTCTGGTCGCGAATGATGCCCCGTGTAGCGTGGATAATGAATGAGACACGCCGCAGAGACTTTTCTTTCGCCTCGGTTGCCACAATGACGGATGCTCGCTGAGTCGCAGATTTTGCGCAAGAACATCTGCCGGTCGCGCCCGTGGGAAGTTTGCCTTACTTGATTATCGCAATGAAGAAACGAAAGAGAAAAGAAGTCACGCCGGAACGTCTAATGCAGTTGGGATTTGCCTATGCGCCGCCAATCATCGTGGGCGCAGCAGTCAGCAATAGATTGTTTGACGCGTTGGAGAGCGGCCCGAAAACGGTGAATGAGCTTAGCAACTCGACCGGGGCGTCGAAGCGGGGACTGCGTGCCGTCGCAAACGCGCTGGTTGGTCTCGAGCTGCTGAAAAAAGATCGGCAGGGCAAATATTCGCTCACACCGGAAAGCCAGGGATTCCTGCTTAGTAATAAGCCTGGCTCGCTCGCCGGATTTTTTGCGATGAACAGCACTCACCTTATACCGGATTGGCTGCATCTCAGCGAGACTGTTCGGACAGGCAAGCCGTCGGTGGCGCTGAACCAGGAGAAGTACGGCCCGGAATTCTTTTCCGCGCTGGTGGAAAACATCATTCCCATGAGCTATCCGGCAGCTGCGGCACTGGGAGATTCGCTCGGTTTGAAAAAAGCGCACAGGCCGATACGCGTGCTCGATATTGCAGCTGGCTCCGGGATTTGGGGAATCGCCTTGGCCCAGCAATCGCAACAGGTTCGCGTTACGGCCCAGGACTGGGCGGCAATGATTCCGACGACGAAACGTATCACTCAGAAGTTCGGGGTCGCGAATCGCTTTGATTACATCGAGGGCGATGTGTCCGAAGCCGATTTCGGTAGTGGCTACGATGTTGCGACGTTAGGCCACATCCTTCACACTGAAGGCGAAGAACGCAGCCCCAAATTGTTAAAGAAAGTTTTCCGGGCGCTAAAATCCGGCGGAACAATCGCGATAGGAGAATGGCTGGTCAAAGACGACCGCACCGGCCCGCCGAATGGATTACTGTTTGCGGTTAACATGCTGATGCACAGCGAGCGGGGCGACACATTCAGTTTCAACGAGATCAAGAGCTGGCTCGAACAAGCGGGTTTCAAAAAAGTTCGCAAACTCAAAGCCCCTGGTCCCTCGCCGCTGGTTTTGGCAACAAAACCATAGCGACACATTTTCCAGCAGTTTTGAATCAGCCCGCCGGGCAGGCGATGCGCCTGCCCTACAATTCCAACATATTCCACTGACCCAAAATGACCTCGCGCGAGTCACGATCATTGTAGGGCAAGCGCTCCGCTTGCCGGATCCCGTCACAATCGGCTTTTCACCGGTGGATCGACATGTTTTCATAAACCACGATGAAGAGTGCGAAAAAGAAGTTGCCCAAGCCAAAGCGAGCTGCACAGCGGACTCGAACAGAACTGGGTCATGCCAAAGCGGCGCTCCGAAGCGACGCCTTCGCCCGTGCGGTGCAGCGGGCACACTTGTTCGTCAATGACCGTGACCGCTTGCACCGGCTTGTCGAGGAGGCTGCGAAAAAAGCCGCCTCGGTGCCGAAAGAGCCGTTTGGCGAGAACTGGGCGTATCTCCAAACCATGCTGCGTTTCACCAAGGCCTATTATCGCAACCAATACAGCGGCGCCTCCGAAAACGCGCTCCTACCGATCATCGCTGCTCTGAACTACTTGATGGATCCATTCGATCTCATTCCCGATGAAGTCCCATTTCTCGGCTTCGTCGATGACGCCGCCGTGGTCGAGTTTGCGGTTCTCAGCACAAAACGCGCGCTGGACGATTTCATGATTTGGGAAACCTGCGGCGATTAGCTTCACACCATCAGCAGCGCTGGATTCTCGAGCAGCCGGCGAAGTTCTTTCAGATATTCCGCGCCGAGCGCGCCATCGATGACCCGATGATCGCAACTCATCGTGATCGACATTCGATGGCCAACAATGATTTGGTCGCAATCGTCCACAACCGGGACTTTCGTAATTTTGCCAACGGCCAGGATGAAACCCTGCGGCGGGTTAATCACTGCCGAGAAACTGTCGATCCCCATTCCCCCGAGATTGGAGACGGTGAACGTCCCACCCTGAAATTCCTCCGGTTTCATCCGCTTGTTGCGAGCGCGACCTGCGAGATCTTTTGCCAGCGCGCTGATTTCGCGCAGTGATTTGTTTTGGGCGGAGCGAATCACGGGCGTGAGCAGTCCCTCCTCAATCGCCACTGCGATCCCAAGATCGACATCCGCATATTGCACAAAAGCGTCCCCATCGAAGGAGGCGTTGACCCGGGGAACTTCTACCGCTGCCATGACCGCTGCTTTGAGGACGAAATCGTTAACTGTAATTTTCGATGCGTCGTTTTCTTCTCCAGCCGCTTTCAATTCTTCACGAGCGGCCATGAGCGGACCGGCATTGATGTCGATGCTGAGATAAAAATGCGGGACCGGTCCGAGACTCTCACTCAAACGCTGCGCAATAATCTTGCGCATTCCCGAAAGTTGAATCCGCGCGCCTTCACCCGACTTTGCGGTAGCCGCGGGCGCTGATCGCGGCTCTGCGTAAGCGGTCCGGCTTTTCCCCGCCGCGCGGACATCCGTCTCAGTCACGCGACCTTCCGGCCCCGTGCCTTTCACAGAACCGAGATCCACTCCGAGCTCGGCTGCAATACGACGCGCCACCGGCGAGGCTTTCACTCGCGCTTCCTCCCTATCGATCTTCGGCTGCGGGGCAGGTGCAGCTTTCTTTTTCGGTTCAGCGCTTTTTTCTTTTTCTTTTGTCTCTTGTGGCGGAGCGGTTTCTTTTTCTATCTTCGCCGCCGGTGCGGGTTTCTCCGTCTCCTTCTGAGTTTGCTTTTCTTTTTTCGGTTCGGCTTTGGCTTCCGTTTCCGGCTTTTCCTTTGGCGCCTCTTCACCTTCTTCACGAATGAAGGCGAGCTTGTCACCGACGTTCACCTTACCGCCTTCCTCGACATAGATTTCCGTTAGCGTGCCGTCATCGGGCGATTCCCATTCCATCGTCGCCTTGTCGGTTTCGATCTCGGCCAGCACTTCACCCGCTGAAACTTTGTCGCCCTTCTTTTTCTTCCACGAAACGAGAGTGCCCTCCGTCATCGTGTCGCTCAGCTTGGGCATTTGAATTTCAGGCATGGCAGGAAAGTTAAATCGTTAAAGAGTTGAACGGTTAAAAAGGAACCCCATTCAACTTTTCAACCATGTAACCCTTTCAATGCTTCACGCATAACAGACCTTCTTCACTGCGGACATCAATTTATCGGCATTCGGCAAAACGAATTTTTCCAGGCGCTCGTTGTAAGGGATCGGCACATCTTCTTGTGATACGCGCATGATGGGAGCGTCGAGCTCATCAAAGATGTTTTTTTGGATCCGATAAGAAATTTCGGCGCCCACACCGCAAAATGGCCGATCCTGCTCGACGATCACGGCTCGATGGGTTTTGGAAATAGAATTGTAAATCGTCTGTTCATCGAGCGGTTTGATCGACCGAAGATCGACAATTTCAGCGGAAATATCTTCCTCTTCGAGCTGAACCGCCACGGCAATGGCCAGATGAACTGTTTGGGCATAACAAATAAGCGAGACATCGCTGCCTTCACGCTTGATCTCCGCCTGGCCCAGCGGAATGAGTAACTCTTCATCCGGCGGCTCGACCATCCCCTTGGAGCTGTAAAGAAGCTCAGCTTCGAGAACGAGCACGGGATTATCATCACGAATCGCGGTCTTGAGGAGACCCTTGGCGTCGCGCGGTGTCGCCGGCGTGCATACTTTCAAGCCGGGCACGCTTGCAAAAAAATTCTCGGTCGCGTGCGAATGCGTGGCTGCGAGTTGGTGGGCCGGGCCGTTTGGGCCACGAAACGTGATCGGGATATTGAATTGTCCGCCCGACATCATGAACATATTCGGCGCATTGTTCACGACCTGATCGAACGCGACTAACGAAAAGCTGAATGTCATAAACTCGATCACTGGCCGGAGCCCAACCATGGCCGCACCGATCCCCAAACCGGCGAATCCGTTTTCGCTAATCGGGGTGTCGATGATGCGGTTAGCTCCAAACCGTTCCAGCAAACCTTGGCTGACTTTGTAAGCGCCGTGATATTCGGCCACTTCTTCGCCCATCAGAAAGACATTGGGATCGCGCTCGAGCTCTTCGGCGAGCGCTTCATTCAACGCCTGACGATATGTGATTTCCCTCATTTTTCTTCGCCGTCGAAGTAGGCATAATCGAAAACCTTTTCGACCGGCAGCTCCGCACTTTGCTCGGCGAATTTCACCGAGGCGAGCACTGTCTCCTTGGCTTTCTTGTCGATCCTGTCGAACTCTTCGTTGGTCAATTTGCCTTCGCGCGTCAGCTGCGCCCGCAGGCGCGTAATTGGATCGTCCAATCGATACTTTTCCAACTCCTCCTTTGTGCGGTAGCTCGCCGGATCCGACATCGAATGTCCGCGATAGCGATATGTGCGCGCTTCCACGAAAGCCGGATGAGGCTCCTTGCGAATCGAGGAAACGATCTCGGCAAGTTTGTCGCGCACTTCGCGAAAGTTCATTCCATCGACAATCTCGCCCGGAATATCGTAACCCTCCGCGCGATCAACGATCTGTTTAAGCGATGTCGATCTTTTGACCGATGTGCCCATTGCGAAGAGGTTGTTCTCGCAAATCAGCACCACGGGCAATTTGTAGAGCGCAATCAGATTCAGCGCTTCGTGAAATGAACCTTGGTTGATCGCGCCATCTCCAAAGAAACAGAGCGTCACGCGATCTTCGCAGCGATATTTCGACGCAAAAGCCATCCCCGCTGCCAATGGCACATGCGCACCTACGATCGCGTGCCCGCCGTAGAAATGATTCGCCTTGTCGAAAAAATGCATCGATCCGCCAAGACCGCGCGAGCAGCCCGTCTCCTTTCCAAAAAGTTCGGCCATGCAGGCGTTGGCGCTGGTGCCACGAGCGAGAGCATGCGCATGATCCCGATAAGCGGTGATGATGTAATCATCGTCGCGCACTGCGGCGACCGCTCCCATCACAACCGCTTCCTGCCCGATATAAAGATGGCAAAAACCGCCGATCTTCTGCGCTTGATATTGCTGGCTCGCGCGTTCTTCAAAACGGCGAATCAATAACATCAGCGCGAGCATCTCGACCTCGTCGCGTTGCTCGGGCTGCTGCATTGGAGATCTATGCGGCGCGTGGCAAGGCCGCGGCCGCCTGGGGCGTCGATCGATTTCGGCCAAAGCTCATGAAGAAAACAAACAACAGCGTAAAGAAGAGATCACTCAAAAGAGAGTTGCGGAAAAACATCCAGCTCGGCGTGGCACTATATTGCGGCAGGCCAACCGTGAGGGATTGAATCAACCCGGCAAAATTTTTCGCGTAACCGGGATCAGTGAACCAGGAGAATATATTCGTGATCACGTAAAAGATTGTCGATCCTATAATTGATGCCGGCAGCAGCGTCTTCGACGAGGCGCGATTTCGTAATGCCCACCCGATAAGTCCGACCACTACAAATCCAAGATAGTGAGAAACAACCCTCGGATCGAAAATTGGGAAACCGTAATGAGAATTGAGGATTGCATCGGAAGCGAACAGTGCGACGAGCGGCACACTGAACTTGAATTTCGGCGGCAAATACGCCGCGGCGCAAAGCGCAATCGCGGCCATCGGAGCGAAGTTCGACAGCCAGCCTGTGCCCGACGTAATCAGAAGCGCCGTCGCCACACGGTAAGCGACAGCCGAAAAAATGAGCAAAATCGCGGGAATCATTCCCAAGATATTATCCGTCCCCGGCAATCTGCCAAGAGGAAGGTGTAACCCTGCTTATTTGCTCGCGGCCAAAATCTTAGCCAGACGCGCCTTGCGTCGAATGGCGGCGTTGCGATGAATCACTCCGCTCTTGGCTGCTTTGTCGATCTGCGAGATTGCGTTGCGAATCTGCGCAGGATCAGGTTTGTCGCCTGTCGATGCTCGTTTTTGAACTGTGCGAATCCGGCTCAGAACGGCGCGATTGTGTGAGGAACGTCGAGCCGTCTGCCGAGACCGTTTCGCTGCGGATTTCGTGTTGGCCATGCAACGAAGATTTACTCTCCAGTTGCAGAACGCAAATGCGTGGGCGCGGAAGCTAACACCGCCAAAGTAACAACCACACCTTTCGACTCGGGAGCAACTTTCTTTGGAACAACCGCCGATGCCGCCCAGGCTTCCGCAGCCGCTGGAGCCGTCTTGTTGACGCTAGCCATCAAGGTAGTCGATTGAGGCGATCCTTTGCGAAGTTTCGGCAATCGATCCGGAATGATTTGCACAAGCGTGCCGATGGAGACCTGATTATACAGAGCCTCTACATCGCTCGAACGCATCCGGATACAACCGTAACTGGCCGGCCGCCCGATCATTTGCTCCTGCGGCGTCCCGTGAATGTAAATGCAGCGGCTATAAGCATGCGCATTCGCCGCCTCCAAACCACGCAACCAAATGATCCTCGTTACGATCGGATCGCGTCCCGGCGCATTCGGGCGAAGGACTTCTCCAGTCCAGCGTCGATTGTGAAAAACCGCGCCAGACGGTGCTTTACCCCCAATCTTTTGGGCGACCTGCAAGAATCCAAGTGGCGTGGTCATTCTGCCGAGATTGTCGCCGATACCGAACTTGGATGTGGAAACCGGATAAGTTGCGATTCGACCTCCGTCTTGGACCAGCATCAATTTCTGATCGCGAATGCTCACGATGATCCGATCATTCTGAAAAGGATTAGCGCGAAGGGTAGTGGCGCACAAAAACAGCGTAAGAACCGCCGTCGAAAAGCGAAACATCCGCCCTTTATGCCCCAAATTGCGGGTTTTGTCACGCGGGAATTGTTTTGGCTCTGTCACGTGCTTGAATGCGCTGCGCCTTTCCGTAGCATCAGCTATGCAAACGCGCGAAAGTAAGATCGACATCGATTCTTTCGCGCGGCGCCACATCGGACCGAAGGAGGATGAAGTTCGCTCGATGCTCGGCGAGGTTGGGTTTGCCGACCTTGACGCGCTCATTGAATCGACGGTCCCGAAAAATATCCGGCTCGCTCGTGAGCTGAATCTGCCGGAGGCGAAATCTGAAACGGAAGCGCTGGAGGAGCTGTGCGCAATCTCGAAGAAAAACAAACTTGCTCGCTCATTCATCGGCGCCGGTTACTCCGATTGTATCACGCCGCCGGTCATCCAGCGGAATATTCTCGAAAACCCCGGTTGGTACACGGCTTACACGCCGTATCAGGCCGAGATCGCCCAGGGCCGGTTGGAAGCGCTGCTCGTTTTCCAGCAAATGATCATGGATTTGACCGCGCTCGACATCGCGAATGCGTCGCTCCTCGACGAAGCCACCGCCGCAGCCGAGGCAATGGCGCTTTGTCACGCTGTGACACCGGATCGAAAAACATTTTTTGTCGCGGAGGATTGCCACCCTCAAACCATTGCTGTTATCCAAACTCGCGCGAAACCGCTCGGCATCGAAATCAAGATCGACAATTTTTCGCGCTTCAAATTCGACCAGACGGTCTTTGGCGCCCTGGTCCAATATCCCGCGACGGACGGCGCCATTTATGATTACACAGAATTTGCTCGGCAAGCTCATGACGCCGGCGCGCTCGTTGTCGTGGCGGCGGATATTCTTGCGCTCACTTTGTTGAAGCCGCCGGGAGAATTTGGAGCTGACGTCGCGGTCGGAAACACCCAGCGCTTTGGCGTCCCGCTCGGATTTGGCGGTCCACATGCGGCATTTTTCGCCACGCGCGACCAATACAAGCGACATATGCCTGGCCGCCTCGTTGGCGTTTCGCATGATGTCGAGGGACGCCCGGCCTATCGATTGGCATTGCAAACTCGTGAGCAACATATCCGACGCGACAAAGCGACCAGCAATATTTGCACCGCTCAGGTTCTTCTAGCGGTGATGGCTGGCGATGTATGCGGTTTATCACGGGCCGCGCGGTCTGCGGGCAATTGCTGAACGCATTCATCGACTGACAAGCCAATTCGCCGACGGCTTGAGATCGCTCGGACTAAACATCACGCACGAAAATTTCTTCGACACCATCCGGATTGAAGTCGAATCGAGCGCCGTGATTTTGGAGCATGCCGCAAAAGCCAATTGCAATCTGCGCGCGCTCGGCCCTCGTGCAGTCGCCGTTTCATTCGATGAGACGACGACCGCTCGCGAGATCGAATTGTTGATGTCGATCTTCCGGGGCACGCACGTTCAAGATTTTGCGGATCAGAATCTCGCTGAACCGCCAATTCGTATTCCGCAATCGGTGATCCGCACCTCCGATTTCCTCACTCACCCGATTTTCAACACGCATGACACGGAGACGGAAATGCTGCGTTACCTGCGCAAACTGGAGTCACGGGATTTGTCGCTTTGTCATTCCATGATCCCGCTCGGCTCGTGCACGATGAAACTGAACGCCACGGCCGAGATGTTCCCGATTTCATGGCCCGAATTCGCGAAGCTCCATCCGTTCGCGCCAGCCGATCAAACGCGCGGTTACCTGGAAATGTGCGAGCAACTCGAGCAATGGCTGGCTGAAATCACGGGTTTTGCGGCGGTTTCGTTGCAGCCTAATGCGGGATCACAAGGTGAGTATGCCGGTCTGCTCGCCATCCGGGAATATCACGCGTCCCGCAACGAGCGACACCGCGACGTTTGTCTGATTCCGACTTCAGCGCATGGAACCAATCCGGCCAGTGCCGTCATGGCCGGATTCAAGGTTGTTCCGGTTGCCTGTTTGAAGGATGGCGATGTCGATCTTGCCGATCTCCGGGCCAAGGCCGACCAGCATGCGCGCGATTTGGCAGCGCTCATGGTGACTTATCCGAGCACCCATGGAGTATTCGAACCAACGATTCGCGAAATTTGCGAGACCGTTCATTCGCACGGTGGTCAGGTTTATATGGACGGAGCAAACATGAACGCGCAGGTCGGACTCTGCCGCCCCGGCGATTACGGCGCCGATGTCTGCCATCTGAATTTGCACAAGACGTTTTGCATTCCCCATGGCGGCGGCGGTCCCGGCATGGGTCCGATCGGGGTAGCGAAACACCTCGCGCCATTTCTTCCCTCCTCTCCGGACATCAAACATCAAACATCAAACATCAAACATGCGGTCGGTCCGGTGGCGGCCGCTCCGTACGGAAGCGCGAGCATTTTAACGATTACCTGGATGTACATTCGAATGATGGGCCCTAACGGTTTGAAGCAGGCCAGCGAAGTCGCAATTCTAAATGCCAATTACATAGCCAAACGGCTCGATCGGTATTTCCCGGTGTTGTTCAAAGGCAAACGCGGACTCGTGGCCCATGAATGCATTGTCGATCTTCGACAGTGGAAGAATGCCGGAATCGAAGTGGAAGATGTGGCGAAACGTTTGATGGATTACGGCTTTCACGCGCCAACCATTTCCTTTCCGGTAGCTGGCACCATGATGATCGAGCCGACCGAGAGCGAATCGAAACCGGAGCTAGATCGTTTTTGCGAAGCGATGATCTCGATCCACGCGGAGATGGAAGCGGTCGCTGGGGAACTCGCCACGGCGAGTCCGTCCGGTGGCGGACAGGATCGACAAAATAATCTGCTCAAAAACGCACCGCACACGGCCCAACAAATCGCCTCGGATAGATGGGACCGCCCATATTCGCGCGAGCAAGCCGCTTTTCCCGCGCCGTGGACGCGGGACTTCAAATTCTGGCCCGCCATCGCCAGGATCGACAATGTCTATGGCGACCGGAATTTGTTCTGCTCGTGCCCGCCAGTGGAGGAGATGTAATTCGCGCGATCCACTTGGCTTCGTTTGCAATTCGACATAATCTTTACCAGAGGAAAAGATGAAACCGGCAGCCTTGTTGTTCTTGCTGCTGTGCGCCACCGCGACGGCGGCGGAAAAAGTTTCCCTTATCAAGATCGACGGCGCGATTGGACCTGCGACGGCGAGTTACATCGCGCGCAGCATCGGTGAAGCGCAGAAGCAAAACGCGCAATGTTTGATCATTCAACTGAACACGCCAGGCGGCTTACTCGATTCGACCCAGAAGATTGTCCAAAGCTTTTTGGGGTCACCAGTCCCGGTCGTCGTTTACGTTTCGCCCACAGGAGCGACGGCTACCAGCGCGGGTTGTTTCATCACGATGGCGGCGAGTGTCTCGGCAATGGCTCCGGCGACGACGATTGGCGCTGCTCATCCGGTCTCGATAGGCGGTATCGGCGGTGGCGAGGAAAAGATGGACGACACGATGAAGCAAAAGCTGGAAAATTTTTCGGTGAGCTACATCGAAGCAATCGCGGGAAAACGGAAACGCAACGTGGAGTGGGCCAAATCGGCGGTGAAAGAGAGCGCATCGATTAGTGCGGACAAAGCGCTCCAGTTAAAAGTTGTCGATCTTATCGCGGTCGATATGCCAGACCTGCTCAATAAACTGAATGGGCGGGTGGTAGACGGAAAAATGCTCAATACAGCAGGAGCTCAAGTTACGGAAATCAAAATGTCAGCCTCGGAGCAGGTCTTTCAAAAGCTGTGGCGACCGGAGGTGATGTTTATTCTGATGCTAGTGGCAATTTACGGAATCATCGCCGAAGTGAGCACGCCTGGCGCAATACTTCCGGGCGTGGCCGGTGCCATCGCGCTGGTTCTGTTCCTTTACCTGGCAGCGATCCTGCCGGTCAATGTGACGGGATTGGCCCTGATCGGTTTGGCGCTGGCGCTGTTCGTTTTTGATGTTTATGCCCCGACGCATGGCGTACTCACCATTGGCGGCATCATTGCTTTTCTGATCGGCTCGCTCATGCTTTTCAATCGTGCCGATCCGCTCTTTCGGTTATCGCTCGCCTACATTATTCCGGCGACCATCGTCACCGCCGCGTTCTTTTTATTCGTAATCGGGAAGGGACTAAGAGCGCAACGGTTGCCGGTAAAAGTTGGATTGGAATCACTGATCGGAAAAACCGCGACAGCACTTACGCTCATCGACGCGCGCGGCGGACGCATCTTTATCGAAGGCGAATATTGGAATGCGTTCAGCGATACTCCTATTCAGGAGGGCGAGCGGGCGCAGATTGCGGGAGTGGAAGGATTGACCGCGAAGGTAAAAAAGATCGGCTAATTAAGGAGATGTTGCCTTGCATGTAGCGGCGGTCTGCGACCGTCGCCATTCTGGGGCGAAAGTTTGCGACGTTCACCGCTAAGGGGAAAAGAGCGGCTGAAAAGATTTGAGATCCTTCGCTCCGCTCAGGATGACAATCTTTCTTTTACTTCGGCTGTTCGCGCAGCAAATGATTCGTGTCGGCAAGTAGCTTGGTGATCGCCTCCGCGTCTGTCGCTTCGTAATAACCGCGGATTTGACCATGTCGATCCACTAAAACCATTCGGGTGCTGTGAACAGGAATGCCCTGTTCCTCGGCTCCGTTCGAGACAGCGAGCTTGAATCCGTCATGGGCCAATTTGTAGATGGCTGAGATTGGCCCGGTGAGGAAATCCCAGCGGCGTGGATCGGCTCGCAGATTGTCGGCATATTTGCGCAAGACCTCAGGCGTGTCCTTCTTGGGATCGACAGTGAATGAAACGAGATGCACGCCAGTTTTCTCGAGCGGTTTTTGTAACTCGGCCATGCGCATGCTGATGATCGGGCACGGCCCCGGGCAGGTCGTGTAAATAAAATCGGCGATCCAGATTTTGCCGGCGAGTTGAGCAGACCCGAACGGCTGCCCGTTTTGATTCGTCAGCTCGAACGGCGGCACCGCGCCATAGGAGGAGATGTGCCGCGCTCGGAGCGTTTTCACCTCGACATTTCGCAGCCATAGCAGCAACGCCAGCGTTAAGAATGGAATCAGAATGAGGATAACTTTCCAAGCCGTGACGCGCCGCGCCGGCGCGCGATTCATTGTGGCAGAGGCTGTGTCCATGTTTCTCTCTCAAATTTCGCACGAAGTGCTTTGGAGTGCGATGCGTCTTCGCATCGCTTTGACACCAGGTGAGCCGAGTCGAAAAGCGACGCGAGAACGCGTGCGCACTCCTAAAGCTTCGCGAAACGATTTCATGACTTGGTCAAGACTAACGCGATCAAGAGCAGAGGCAGGTACACGATCGACATGATGAATAATGCTCGCGCCGACGCGGCGGTACGGATTCGTAAAAATCGCATGGCAACGGCTACGAACAAGCCGCCAAGAAGAAGCTCTGCAGGCAAATAAAACATTGTGACCACTCCGAGAAACGAAGGCAGACCGGCCATGATCAGGAGCAGGATGCAGAAGAAAACGCTCTGGCTGGCACTGCGTTCGCCGGTGGAATCATCGCTGGAAATCATTCGAAATCCGGCGCGGGAATAATCATCGCGATACATCCAGGCGATGGCGAAGAAATGGGGCAATTGCCACAGAATCAAGAATCACAAACAGACTCCACGCTTCAATGCTCAATGTTCCCTGGGCCGCGGCCCAGCCGATCACAGGCGGAAGCGCACCGGGAATTGACCGACGGCTGTGTTTGCAGTGCTCGTGCGTTTAAGCGGAGTGTAACCGAAAATGTAAATGGCGATCGTAATCGCTGCGAGCAGAGCGCTGGAAGTTGCAGGCGACTGTGAGATAGCCGATCACCGAAGATCGACAGCGCGAGGCCAAGTGACGAGCGCTTCGACAGGCCGCATCCGGCCAGCCGGAACAGGACGCGTTTTGGTTCGATGCATCAACGCATCGAGGCGCCGTTCCCACCATTGATTCAGCGCCGCCGCGCCTGCCGCTGCCGCTGCTGTTCCAAACACGACGTGAAACAAGCGCGACGTAATCTAATGGGCGACTCGGCGCCCAGATAAAAACCGACTGCAGTCGTGAGAAGCACGAGCAAGGTTAATCGAGCTTTGACCAGCTCGGCGAAATCGGCACAAACCGGCTGCGCGATGGAACCGCTTCCGGCTTCTCAATGGCGAACTGTTTTCATGCCAGCGCACTGGCTAGGGCTGATCGACAATTGCGGCCAATGGCTCGACTTGGAAAGTTCGCCAGGAAACTGCCGAAATGCTCACGCCGAAAGATAGCATGATCGCGCCGACAGCGACATGCGCCGTCGCAACATCAGCGGCTTTGTTGCTCCAAATCGTCCAAGCTCCAAGCGTGACCTGACATAAAACCAGGGCCAGCCATGACATCGACAACCCCGCTTAGATGAGGCTCGCGACGAATCGTTTGCATCTCGCCAGACGCTGAACGAAAAAAACGATCATCGCGATAGCGATCGCGAACGCCAGAAAACGGTGCGCCATCTGCAACCAGATTTGGAATGCGGTCACTTCGGACAAGGCGCGCGCTTCGCGCCACGCATTTATTTTCGCCAGAGCTTGGCGCGCTGGTGTCGGGAATCCAGGCGCCGTTAACAGTGGGAAAATCGAGAATCGCCAGATCACGATGCTGATGGCGCATCGTGGCGCCGAACGCAAGCTGAAGATAAATCGCTATCGTGATTGCCAGCGCAAATGCGAGCAATGCACCGGCGCGCTTTTCCGGAAGCCGAGGTTGAGTTGCCAACGATGCGCCAAAATTTTGTGGTCACCAGCGCAATGAAAACGAGCAGACTGAGGAAAGGCCTGGGCAATGCACGCGTGAAAAATCGCCGATCTCATCTTTCAGCATGGTAACGCGAAGACCGCCGAGAATTCCCTGCACAACCACGGCAGCCACGGCAATGACGCCAAGATTCCGCACCCATTGTCGATCCTCGCGAGAGCCAGAGCCAGGCCGCGAGAATGATGGTAAGAAACCCGACGAACGAACCCATCAGGCGATGGGTATGTTCGAACAAAATTCCACCGACCCATTTCGAAACCGGAAACAGGAACATGTTGTAGCCGAATGTAGTTGGCCAATCGGGAACGGAAAGGCCGACGCCTTTGCTCGTGACCATTCCACCACTGCAAATCAACAAGAGCGTCGCGAACACATGTGAGCCAGGCGAAACGGCTTGAGCCAGACTTATGCTTGTAGCGGCGGTCTACGACCGTCAACGATTTTTGATAGCGATGCTGCCACAAATACGAAAATTGAGACGGCATAGACGCGCCGCTACAGAGAAGTCGAAGATTTATCCGCCGGGCGTCGGCGCAGGGCGTTGTCCCGGCCCCTGGCAGAGGAATTGAGCCAGGAGTCGGGCCGACCGGCGGTTCGCCGGCAGGACGCTGCATCGGCGGAGGCGCGGCTGGTGTTCGCCGCCAACTCGGCGCGTTCTTTTAACCAGGCTTGATAATCCTGCCGGCGATATCGACCACGAGCGTCCCTTTCATCCCGTAATGGCCGAGACCGCAAAGCTGACCGCAAATCACTTCGTAGGTTCCAGTCTTGACCGGCGTAAACCACATCGGGTTGAGCTGCCCGGGAATTGCGTCGGTGGCGATCCGCATATTTGGCAAACAGAAATTGTGAATCACATCCTTGGACGAAAGCTCGATGATCACCGGACGATCGACTGGCACGTGCAATTCTCCAAGTGTGACGATGTCATCCTTGCTGGCCGGATCGTTGCGGTCGAGCCCGAGCGGATTGGAATTGCTCACCAGATCGACACTGCGATGGCCAAATTGTCCATCCGGCCCCGGCAAATGATAATTCCAACTGAACTGCTGACCGACGACGTGGACAAGGATCGCATCCTTGCCTGTAGGAAATTCATTCACGCGCTTTGCCCAGAGCGGAAGAGCGAACCCGACGAGCAGGACCGCTTCGATCAAGACGACCGAAAATTCCAGATGGGTTGAGATCCCGCTTCGCACTCCTTCGTGATCGGCCCTGGGTTGTCGGCCTCGGCGGAATCGGAAAAGGACAAAAATGAAAAAGGCCGACCAGCCAACAAACAGACGCGCCCATGAACCAATGGCAGAACTCCAGGATGTGATCGATTTGATAACCATGCTCGGCAACGTTTGGCGGCTGGCCGAGAAATTCGTTGATAAGCGCGAGGCTAGTCATATTTGGTCAAATCGTCCTCGGTCAGTTCCTCGTAAGGAGGAGTCGGCATTCGCCCATGACGCCAGAGATGAAAACTGAATGCGCCGATGCCGCCAAAAACCGACAGCACTGCACCAAATAGAAACCAGATTGCGACGGCCATGTGCTCGGACGCTTTGCCATCCTTGGCGCCATAGCAAAATGGACAAGCGGCCGCCTGCTGAGCGGAAAGCAAGATCAACATTAGAAGCACCGAGAAAGTCTTGCTGAGTTTCGCGCGAAGCGCTTTAGGAGTGCGGGGCGTCCTCGCACCGCTTTTCGCGCGTCGTTGCGAAAGCGACGCCAAGGTGTCGCACTCCAAAAGCTGTCGCGAAATCGAATGCAGTTGTTTCATGTGATGAGACGCAGATCGTTTCATTTTTCGGTAAAACCAGACGCCGTAAATTACCAGAGCAATGGCGGACGCGAATGAAGCAATGGCGCCGGCGATAAAAATCGGCTCGCCTTCCACCAATTAACCCATATGCACCATGCGCCGACGCCCAGCGCCATCACGGTTGTGAAAACGATGAAAAAAATGTGAAATCCCTTGAGTGACATTTATCGAACAACGGGGTTGTACCAAGCCAGAAAATGTAAGCCAGAAAAGTCCGAGCACAAAGAAGCCGGTGAAAATCAGGATTCGGTAAATGAGTCGTTTCTCTGCGGCCAGATGCATGAATACAGCCGCCACGCAGCCGGCCTTAATCATGGCCACGAGCATCGCGACTGCGATGTTCGCTTTTGGCGTGCCGAAATTCACATAGGAAAGCGCGACGGTAAGAGCGGTGAACGTGATAAGAATCGCGCCGACCATCAGATAGCCCTTCACGTGTTTGCGGATCCCGTGGGCGTATTCCTCGTATTCCTTCGAGTCGGGTGAAACGTCTGGCGGGTTGTTCATGAACCTATGCTTTCTCAAATTGTCATTCTGAGCAAAGCGAAGAATCTCTGATCATTTCTCCCGATACGGGAAGATTGAGATGTTTCGCTTCGCTCAACATGACAGTGCTTGTTCATCAAGGGTGCTAAAGCAGATAAAAAAGTGGGAATACGAAAATCCAGATTAGATCGACAAAGTGCCAGAATAGACCGGCGACTTCGACGCGGTTGGCCAAATGCTCCGGATTGCGCTGGTAGAGCCGCTTGCTGACCGGCAACCACATGTAAATGAAAACCAGCACGCCAGCGAGCACGTGGACCCCGTGCAGAGCCAGTGATCGTGAAATAACTGGCGAAATACGCGCTGTGTTTAGGCAGGAACATCGTGGCGTATTGGACATCCTCTTTCTCGATCACCGCAATCTTCTCCGTAGCGGAATGCGGCCAAAAGTGCGGGCGATCCGTTTCCGGATTGGTTGGCTCGGCGTTTAGCGGATCCAAAGCAACTTCGTATTCCTTGATGTTTGGATCGTGCAGTGCCTTAAGATTGTGAAGGTGGCCGGTGATCTCGAGCCGCGGTGAAAGACCTTTCGCAGCGGCGTGTTCGTTACCGAGATACTGTTCGTATTTGGCCAGCGCTTCCGGCTTAATGTAAGCGCCGAAGTGGTCGAACTTCTGCGGCCATTCGTAACCAAGTTTGACCACCAGGAATATCACTCCACATGAAATCGTCGCCAGCATGTACCACCAATAAGTATTGTATCGGCGCATCTTGAACGCCGCCCACGCCAACACTACCGTCACTGACGATATGATCAGGATCGCGGTATTAAAAGTGCCGACGGGAACATTGAGCAAACCATGCGGCCACATGCCTGGCTGCGCGTCGATTCGCAGAAAAATATAGGCGGAGAAAAGACCGCCGAAGAGCATCACTTCCGAGGCAAGAAAAAGCCAGATGCCGATCTTCGCATTCCACAAACCGGTGTCAGGTCGGGTCGAGACTGTGTATGGAATTTCCATTTGTTATATCAGCAAACAAGTTCGGCTAGATTGGCGTAACTAACTCCTCGGCCGCATGCGCGGGTTTGTGCACGCGCTCCGTCGGCTCGACCGGCTCATTTTGCATCGTGTAGTCACGCTCGCTTCCGGGCAGGCTGTATTCGTAAGGACCGCGATAAGCAACCGGCGTGTGAACGAAGTTTCCATGAGGCGGGGGTGATGGCGCGGTCCACTCAAGTGTGGTCGCTTCCCACGGATTATCGTTCACTTTCTGGCCATGCTTGATGCTCCAGAAGAAATTAATGATGAACGGGATTTGAGCGAGTCCCATGATCCAAGCCGCCCACGAGATCGGCGTGTTCCATTGAAAGCCAGTCAATCCCCAGATGGTATGCTCGTTGGCAACGCCCCATCCTTGCCCGCCATCGTACCAGCGCCGATGCATTCCAGCCATTCCCTGTAGAAACATCGGCAGAAAAATCACGTTCATGCAGATGAGCGTGGGCCAGAAATGCACTTTGCCCCAGAAATCGCTCATCTTTCGGCCGGTCGCTTTCGGGAACCAGTAGTAAACACCGGCAAATAATCCAAAGATCGTGCCGGGGGCGACGATGTAATGGAAATGCGCGATGATGTAGTAGGTATCGTGCAGGTAGAGATCGGCGGAATTAAACGCCAACGGAATACCGGTCAGGCCACCAATTCCGAACATCGGCAAGAACGCAGTCGCAAAAAGCATCGGCACAGTGAACCGGATCGAGCCGCCCCAGAGCGAAATGAAAAAGGCGCTCAAAATAATAACTGACGGAATTGAGATCAGTAGCGTGGTCGTCTGGAAAAACGCACTCACGGTCGCGCCCATCCCCGTCAACCACATGTGATGTGCCCAGACGACAAACGAGAGAAACCCAATCACGAGCACGGAAAAGACGAGGGATTTGTAACCCCAAAGCGGTTTTCTCGAATTATTCGCGAGGATTTCACCGACAATTCCGAACGCCGGCAAAATCAAGACGTAAACCTCCGGATGTCCGAGAAACCAAAAGAGATGTTGCCACAGAAGTGGGCTGCCACCGCCGCTGATGTGGACCGGCGCGCCATTCACGACCAGGCCGCTGGGCAGGAAAAAGCTGGTATGGGCGACGCGATCCATCAGTTGCATGACGATGGCGGCTTCGAGGGGCGGAAAGGCGAGCAGCAACAGGAATGCGGTCACAAATTGTGCCCAAACGAAAAATGGCAGTCGCATCCAGGTAAGACCTTTGGCCCGCAGCTGAATGATCGTGGTGATGAAATTGACCGCGCCGAGAAGCGACGACGTAATCAGAAAAATGAATCCGAGCAGCCAAAGCGTCTGACCATTGAATACCAGATAGACGCCCAGGCCCCGTATCGTCGAAATTGCCGCCAGGGGAGTGTAGGATGTCCATCCACCTTTGGCCGCGCCGCCCGGCACGAAGAAACTCAAAAGCATGATCACGCCGCCCACAGCAAACGCCCAGAAGCTTGCCGCATTTACCTTGGGAAACGTCATGTCCGGAGCGCCGATCTGTAGCGGCACGACGAAGTTCCCAAAGGCAGCGAAAGCGAGCGGCACTACGCCCAAGAAAATCATGATGGTGCCATGCATCGCGCCCAGCGAGTTGTAGAAATCGGGCGCCATCTTCCCATCGGGCATTGAGTTCGCCCCGAAAATGTAGGGAATCCATTTGCCAATCACTGGCAGAGCCTGCCCGGGATAAGCCAATTGCCACCGCATCAACATCATCAGACAGAAACCGAAGAACACAGAAACACCAGACCGCAAAGTCCGTATTGAATCCCGATGACTTTGTGGTCGGTGGAAAAAATGTATTTTCGCCAGAACCCGAGCTCGTGATGGTCGTGTTCGTCGTGCTCAAGGACTGGTTCGTGTTTTTCGATAGAAGTGCCGGTGTCCATTTTCGAGAAAAGATTCGCGCCTAATATCGAAAAAGAGAAGACGAATGCAAAGCCGAAAAATTTGCGCTCACTGCATTTTTCGATTCCACCATTTCGATAATCTTTCCTCCGGCACTGAAGGGATTGCCTCGCCGGCTTCGGAATAATGTGAAGTATCGTTAAAGAGGGTGAGCCGCGCACGGGTCGCGTCGCGAAAATCGACAATGTTCAATGCAGCCGGTTTTTGATCGAGGTTATCGCGGTAGCGACGGGGATCGAAGCCGAGGAGCGAACTGAGCAGAAGCCGGATCGTCGCTTTGTGCGAAACGAGGAGAATATTTTCACCCGAATGCTTGCGAACGAGATCGACGAGTGCCGGTAAGGCTCGCGCCGTCACGGCCAGCCCGCTCTCGCCTCCTGCGGGCGCGAACGTATACGGGTCTTTTTCCCATTCGGCGGCTTCTTCCGAAAACTTCTCCTCGACTTCGCGCCGGGTCAGTTGTTCCCAGCGTCCGTGCGAAATTTCGCGGAACTCGTCGCGGGTTTGGACTTCGAGTTTGTGCGGCCCAGCCAAAATCTGCGCCGTTTCGACAGCGCGTCCCAGTGGCGACGCATAAACGGCTGTGATTTTTTCACGGCTCAGTCGGTCAGCCAATCGCCGTGTTTGTTCACGGCCCTCTTCGGAAAGATCGACATCGGTTGCGCCGGCGAAACGGTCTTCAGCGCTCAAGACTGTGGCGCCATGCCTGACCATGAAAACGCGGGTCACAATCGCCACAAGTTGCTCTATTGCCGGCCGGGTGGAAGTGTCGGCGGCAGAGCATAAAAGATCACAGGAATAACTGCGGCCGCCAAAGCCGAACAAAACACCGCCGCCCCATACAAATAGGTAAGGGAATTTCCGTGGAATTGCTCGTTGACCTCTAGCTTCGCGAAAACAAGCAACGCGCCGATAGCCAGCGCTTCATAAACGATAAATCGAATCAATTTGGCGCGTCGGCGTCGCGGCGGAAAATGCGGCTGAGCTTGCCACTCTGATGCCTTCGGTTCGGCATGCGTCTCCTCCATTGTTTTAGTCGGCCTGACTTCCGGTTCATTATCACGGAAAGCCGGCTGCGCGATTCCACCAAGTTGATCGGGCACAACGGGAATTATCGGCTCAACCGGCCGGACCGGCATTGGTTTTAGCGCTCGAGCAGGCGGTCTTGTTTGCTCGACAGGTTGCACAGGAATCATCGGGAATGGATTCATAGGTTGCTCCGCCATCGGGACCACAGGCGATTCTTCAATGTTATCGATGGCCGGATCGAGCGCTTCCTCCCGGATCACATCGGGCGGATTTTCGAGATTCGGGACCGGCTCCTCCTCAGGCCGGGAGGGAGCTTCCTGCTCCGGTTTCGCTCCTTCCTCAAGATCAGGAAAACTGTACGATTCGTTGGGAATGAGAGACATTTTCGGGTGAGTCGATGAAGGTCCTCTGTCGGGATCGACTATAAGCTTGATCAGCCGTCGATCAACGCGCCACCAGTCCGCCTGCCTTTATAGCCGGCGGCTATCTTCGCCTGATGAATGCAGCAACCAATAAAGATGCGGCCGCAAAGATCAGGATCAGAAAATGGATTCCGGTCATGCGCGGTCCGGTGGAAATGCCCGGCAGGGTGACGCGCCCGTTGTTCTCAACCAGATCTGTTTCCATATCGAAAAGATCCTGCTTCCGTGGTCTGCCCACCTTGTCGAGCTTGCGCCGGGTTCGGCGATTTCCCTTATTACTCACAACAGAACGGCTAAAGCATTTCGTCTGCCATGCCTCATCTAACTGCCATTTGTCCCGAGTGGTGTATGAGGTGAAATGAGAACATGGGCGAACGCGCAATTATCCATCTCGACATGGATTGCTTTTACGCCGCAATCGAAGTGCGGGATCGGCCGGCATTGCGCGGCAAACCAGTCGCTGTGGGCGGCTCACGCGAGCGGCGCGGCGTGCTGACCACATGCAATTACGAGGCGCGAAAATTTGGCGTCCGCTCGGCGATGCCGACGTTCATGGCTCTGCAACGTTGCCCCCAGCTCATCGTGCTGCCGACCCGGTTCGATGTTTATCGGCGCGAAGCTGCGATCATCCGCGGCATTCTGCATCGATTCACATCTTTGATTGAGCCGCTTTCATTGGATGAAGCCTACCTCGATGTAACTGCGCATCCGGGCGCTCCCGGTCCTCTGGCTCAAGTCATTCGCGGCACCATTTTCCGCAAGACGAAACTCACGTCCTCAGCCGGAATTGGTCCAAATAAATTGATCGCCAAAATCGCGAGCGAACTAAAGAAACCGAACGGGCAATTTGAAGTGAAGCCTGATGAAGTGGCGGAATTTATGGCAGACCTGCCGGCTCGAAAAATCTGGGGAATCGGAGAGAAAACAGAGCGAAAACTCGAAGGGCTCGGGGTCAAAACCTGCGCTGATCTTCAGCGCTTTTCCCGACCGCAGCTGGTCGATCTTTTCGGCAAATTCGGGCTCGAGCTGTACGATCTTTGTCGCGGCATCGACGATCGCCCGGTCGAGCCGGACCGGCCGCGCAAGTCGCTCAGCACCGAGGAAACATTCGCTGTCGATCTTACCACTCTCGAGCAATGCGAGGAAAAACTAGAGGAACTTTTTCAGGATTTAATGGCCGATCTTGCGCAGAAGGAATCAAGCCGGGCCGTAACCAAGATTTTCGTGAAACTGAAGTTCGCTGACTTTAGTCGCACCACAGCCGAGCGCGCGGGACTCGCGCCGAACCTGCCAGATTTTCGCGGGTTACTGGCGGAGGCATTCGGACGGACCGGGAAACCAGTCCGCCTGATCGGCGTCGGTGTTCGGTTTGCTGAAACGATGCCAGCCGAAGCACAGATCCCCTTGCTGTGACCGATCCTTCCGGGTAGCGCACGCCTCTGGCGTGCTGGCGAAGGCCTCCGGCGTTCGCGAACTTTCCCGGATTCGCCACTGGCGAAGAGCGACAACACAAGGAAAGATTGTTTCGGCGCGACGGCGAAACCAGCACGCGGGACGCATGCGCTACCCAACCGAATGACTCTTGATCAACAGAGGATCATTGCCGCGACGGGGTGCGATATCCGTTTTGATGATCTGACACGTCAGCTTTACGCCACCGATGCATCGATTTACCAAATCAAGCCGGCCGGCGTGGCCTTTCCAAGAAGTGCGACGGAGGCCAGCGCGGTGATTCGCGCTGCGGCGGATGAAGGCGTTTCCATCACGCCGCGCGGAGCTGGCACTAGTCTGGTCGGCAACGCGATCGGCGACGGATTGATTGTTGAGTTCTCGCGCCACAATCGCCAGATCAGCGATCTGAACATCGACAATCGCACGGTGCGCGTCGGCGCCGGAGTGGTGCTGGATCAGTTGAATTCGTTTCTGCAGCCACACGGATCTTGTTTTGGACCCGATGTTGCCACCAGCTCGCGGGCGACACTTGGCGGAATGATCGCAAATAATTCTTCCGGCGCACGCTGTCCGATTTACGGCACGACCGCGGACCACGTTGCGTCGCTGGAAATCGTAATGGCCGATGGACGAATCGTATCCGTGGGTTCCGCTGAACCTGTAGGGGAAGCTGACAGCTTCCCCACTAACGAAGCCGCACGGGAAGCTGACAGCTTCCCCTACAGCAATCGAGCTGCCCTGGAGGCTGAGCGGCAACAAGTTCTCAAGATCGTTCGGGAACATTCCAGAGAGATGTCGGAGCGCTGGCCGCCCGGCCTGATCAAACGCTGGCCCGGGTACGGGATAGAACGCTTTTTGCGTGCGCCGAACGATCTTACCGCCGTTTTCGCCGGCAGCGAAGGCACGCTTGCAGCAATTTTTTCCGCGGAATTGAAAATTTCGCAGTTACCGCGAGAAAAGGGACTCGGCTTGATTTTCTTCGCGTCGATTGCTGAAGCGATGCAAGCCACCGTCGAGCTGCTCGATCTAAAGCCCGCAGCCATTGAACACATCGATCGGCCCCTGCTCGATCAAACAAAAGGACAACTGCTGTTTCAACCGGCGCGCGATCTGATGGAACTGGATACGAAGCCGTGCGAATCGATTCTGATCGTCGAATTTTACGATAACGTGGCCGAGCGATTGTCGATCCTGCAATCGAAGAACCTTGGATTACGCACGAAAACCCTAACGGATCCAGCAGAGATGGATCTGGCGTGGTCGGTACGCAAGGCCGGCCTGTCGCTTTTGACCGGTTGCGTCGGTCCGGCGAAACCGGTCGCATTCATTGAAGATGCCGCCGTTCGCCCTGCGCAATTGCCTGATTACGTCCGCGGGCTCCGATCAATCATGAAACCGCTTGGCTTGGAGGCGAGCTATTACGGGCATGCTGCCAGCGGACTCCTGCATGTCCGGCCCGTTCTCGACCTGCACGATCCGAGCGATCTGAAAAAGCTTCGACAAGTCGCCGACCAAACTTCCGCGCTCGTGCGTCAATTCAAAGGCTCGCTCTCCGCCGAACATGGCGTGGGGATCGCGCGCACGGAATATATGCGCGAGCAACTTGGAGATGAATTGCTGGGAGCGATGCGCGAGATCAAGCGCATTTTCGATCCCAAGAATATCTTCAATCCGGGAAAGATTTTCAGCGACAAATGCCAGCCGCACGGACATAGCCACAGGATCGACAATCATTTACGCGACAACTTCATCGCACCAATCGTGTTGCCATTTCAGCCGCGACTCGCATTTGAATTTAAGGATCACTCGTTCGTCTGGAATCTTGAGCAATGCAATGGCTGCGGCGGTTGCCGGAAACTCGCGCCTACGATGTGCCCGACGTTCCTGGCAACGGGCGAGGAGATCATGTCCACACGAGGACGGGCGAATATTATTCGAGCCGCATTGGAACTTGGAGTGCGCGGACATGTCCGCGCTTTCGAAAGCGGCGACGTGTCACCGCACTCCAAAGATCCTCTCAAATCCGCAGAGCTGGATGCAGCGCTCAGCAATTGTCTCTCCTGCAAAGGCTGCACGCCGGAATGTCCTTCGAACGTCAATCTCGCTTTGCTAAAAGCGGAGATGCTTTACGCCCGGCACAAGCGCGATGGCCTGCCGTTGCGGGAGCGCATTCTAAGCAATGTCGATTTTCTGGGCCGGATTGGTTGCGCGATGCCGTCGTTGGCTAACGCGATTATCGATCTTAAACCGCTGCGGGTGATAATGGAAAAAACGCTTGGCCTTTCGGCAAGAAGATCGTTGCCGCATTACGCAAAGGAACGGTTTGATCGCTGGTTTGCGCGACATTGTAGCGGCGGTCTGCGACCGCCGAACGGCGCTCAAAGAGCGCCGCTACAGAAGAAAGTCATTCTTTGGGACGATACATTCGTGCGCTATCACGAGCCGCACATTGGAATCGCCGCAGTGAAGGTGCTGGAAGCGCTTGGGTTTGAAGTTGTGTTGCCAAAGAACCGGAAGTGCTGCGGACGGCCTGCATTTAGCCAGGGAAATCTGGATTACGCTGGGGAGCTCGGACAACACAATGTCGATCTTCTCTCGTCTCGATCCGGCGCGCCCAGCGGTCGCGCCCTAGCAGTTCTGTTTCTCGAGCCGTCGTGCTGGTCGATGTTTGTGGAAGATTATCGCGAACTGAAGATCGACAATGCCGAGCAAATCGCGTCGCGTTGTTTTCTGTTCGAAAAATTCGTGGACGATTTTCTCTCGCACCATCCGAATGCGATGCGATTTCAAAATAGATCGGCGAACGTCGCGATCCATGCGCATTGTCATGCGAAATCGATTTTGAATCCCTCATTCATGGCGCGATTATCAGAACGATTGCCGGGCCGAAAAGCCACTGTCCTCGATACCGGTTGCTGCGGAATGGCTGGGGGGTTCGGTGCGCTGTCGGAGAAATACGATCTATCCGTCCAAGTGGGACGCCATTTGATCGATAAGATCGACGATCAACCAGCCGGAACGGAAATCGTCGCGTCTGGCACCAGTTGCCGACATCAAATTCTCGATCTTACAAACGCGCACCCAAAGCACATAGCGGAAGTACTGGCGAACGCGATCGCCTGATGCTGTAGCGTCCGCTGTCCTCAGCGGAATCGGTGGCAGACTTCGAGGTAATCGCCTTCGGGATCGAACCACAGTTTTACTTTATCGGCCATACTTGTTCTGCAGTTTCAAAGACTGAGCGCTTTCTTCACCTCGACGGTAGAATAACGTCTCCCGCCCACCGATTTGGCGCGCGCTTCAAGGACGGCGAGATGGTCCAGCATGTCGCTCAAGTCTTCCTGCAGCCGCGAGACTTCGCGCCGCTTGCGCTTGATCTCCGTAGCGAAATTCTTCAGTGCTGCCTTAGTCATAAGCCTCCCGGCGATGCCGGACACGATGCACTATCACGGTGGTTTCCTCAAGATCGAAGAGGACTCGGTAGTCGCCGCACCGCAGTCGATAATCGCAATCGAAGTTCGTCAACCGCTTGATATCGCCATGCAGGCCATGTTCGAGCCGTGACACCTTGGCCACGATCTGCCGTGCAAAGCGCTTCGGAATACGTCGCAGATCGTCAAGGGCAACTTCGGTGTAAACAACTTGCACGCTCGGGCTCCAATCTGGTTACTGGTGCGCGATACTGCTGCAGGTTGCACAGCATGCCAAGAACTCGTTTGGTGTGCATTCAGCACCTCACGGCATTTTCAGCATTTGAAAGCCCGGCCTGCCTGCTCGCGAACGGTTTCGGAGCTCCTTCACCCGCGTTACGGCGGAGAACTCACGGCTCTGAACGAGGTTCCGTTTCGATCGCGTTTTGATCTCGTCGCCTAAAAGTTTCGCGAGTAACTCAGCGGCGACGTTCTTATGATTTGAGTCCGCGAACTTTCGCCAGAAACTGATCTGACAGTTTGGTTGTGGTAGCCCGGCAGCTTGGAAGACATCAATGACTTCGCCTTCGGGTGCGATTGCTTCTGCTGAAAAATCTTTGGTTACGCTGCCCATTTCAGACCATGCGACGCGTAATCGAGCATCATCTCAAGCACGTTGTCGCACTTTTTCCTAAACAAGACTCGATCGTACGTATTCGGCAGGTTTGCGTCCAGAACAGCCTCAACTGCTGACCGGACTACTTTCTGGCTTTGAACGTCCTTAAACCAGTCTTGGACAAGGACGGGCGGCGCTTCTTCGCGCAGGCGATGCAGGAGCGCTTTGGCAGCGAGCTTAACCTTCTGTGTTTCGTCTTTCGTCATTGCGTCTTTTTTGATTAGGTCGAACAGCTCCAATTCATCTTCAGAGAGTCCTTCGCGAACATGGCGCTCGGCTTCTGCCTTTAGTTCCTTCGTGAATCTTAGAAGTTCTTCGAAGTAGTTTTCATTCGAGGTCCCGCCAGCGTTGTATTCGTCGATGATCTCTTGCAGTCGCTGCGCGAAATCGCTCCTGGTGCGATTTTGCTTCAGCATTTGCTCTAACTTTTTCTCGATGAACGCGCGGAGGTCTGCGATCTCGATGTTTCTGTACGCCGCTTTCTTGAAATCCTTGCGCAATTCTTCGAAGTCGATCTTGCTCAGGTCCCACTTTCTTCCCTGTTTCAGAATTCCGTAGCCGCTCGCGGCATCGTTCGATTCCTTCGCCACGACCACGCTTTCATCCAGCAGCTCTCCGACCCGCAGACCAACAGCGTCGATGTCGGTTTGCTCGACGATCGCGTCAATTACGCCGCGCAAATATTGAAACACCGCAACTGTGCGAACGATCTCCGGCTGACGCAGTATCTCCGGTTTGCTCGCCTCATAGAGCGCAGTCACGGTGTTTTCGTAAACACTGAATGCCTTGCGCCATTCGTCCTGCGTAAGAAGAATGTCAGCGTATTCCTTGAATTGCTCGACGTTCTTGAACGTATCTTTGGTGTTCAGCAGTTTATCGATGCGCACACTGTGCGATTGGCAAAATGCCGTGGCTTGCTCAATGGAATCATTGAGGAGGCGAAATAGCTCAGCCTTCTCTTTGACTGGCGGCTCATCGGCGCCTTCCGCGCCTTGCGCATAATCTTTCAACGCCTTCTTCATGTTGCGGAAGACGTTGTAGTAATCAACGATCTCCCCCGTCCGCTTCTCGACGCCGTTGATTTTGAATGAAGTCACCCGATTCGCCCGAGCGATCGATTGCATCAGCGTGTGATCCTTCTGCGGTTTGTCGAGATAGAGCGTCGAGACGGTGGGCGCATCAAAACCCGTCAGCCACATCGCGCAAACGAAGACAAGCTGGAGCGGATGTTCGGGATCTTTGAAGTTGTACTCGATATCGTGGCCGTGCTCGTCAACACCGTTCATCCGCTGTCGATGGGGCTTGATGTCCAGCTTTTGTTTCTTGAACCTTTCCTCCTCGCCGGCTTCTTCGCTGACAACCACGGCCATCTCGACCCGGCGCATGTAATCCACCCGCTTCTTCAATCGTTCCTTCTCAATTTCACTGCCGGCCTTGTTGATCCGGCCGAGCAGCTCTTTGATCTGTTCCTTCCAAAGCCGCTGGACCTTGTCGTACATTTTCACGGCGGTGAACTTGTCGAGTGAGATGACGATTCCCTTCCCGAGATAACCTCGCCGCGGAAAATGGTAGACGATGTCTCTGGCGATCGTTTCCAAGCGATCGTCGCGCCTTATTATTTCGACCTCAGTCGAGAACCTTTTTTCCAGCTTTTCCGTTTGGGCCTCATCCAGATTTTCGTCCTCGAGGATTTCGTAAAATTCGTCACTCAAATCTTCGTTCTGAATCAGAACCTCGGGGACACGCTTTTGATAGAAAAGCGGCACAGTCGCGCCGTCGTCCATCGACTGCTGGAAGTTGTATTCGGAAACATAATCCCCGAACCAGGCGTTGGTTTTGCGCTCGCGTCCCAGTAGCGGAGTTCCAGTAAACGCCAGGTACTGCGCCTTCGGCAAACCATGACGCATGTTTTCGGCGAGCGATTTGTATTGAGTGCGGTGGGCTTCATCCACCATCACCACGATGTCGTTGCGCTCTGACAGCAGCGGATATTCCTTCCCCTTGGGCCAGCCAAATTTCTGGATCAGCGTGAAAACGAGACGCTTGTTCTGGCCAAGAAACTTTCGCATTTCCTCGCTGTCTTTGGGTTGAGCGGTATCGCTTTTCTTGACCGTCTCCGTGTGCAGAAAGTTGCGATAGATTTGCCCATCCAGATCTTCCCGGTCGGTCACGACCACAAACGTGAAGTTCCCGGTGAGCGTGCGAAAGATTTTGCGCACGAGGAAGATCATCGAAAAGCTCTTGCCCGACCCCTGCGTGTGCCAAAAAACGCCGAGTCTTCCTTCTTTCTTTTTGCGATTAAGGAAGGCGTCGTAGGCTTTGTTCACGCCGATGAATTGATGGTTTTGCCCGATGATCTTTTGTTTGTCGTCGTAATAGAGAACGAAATGCTCCACGTAATCGAGGAGCCGAGCTTTCGGGAATAGCCCGTCGATTACGCGAACTACCGTCTCGCCTTTCTCTTCAAGTTTTTCGCGATTGACCTTCTCCTTCTCGTCCTCAACCCGAAGCCAGGTAAAGAAATGCTCCCATTCGGCCGTCATGCTTCCGACCCGCGTTTGCAGACCATTTGAAAGCACGCAGAACGCGTTCGTCAGATAAAGCTGCGGTATCTCCGACCTGTAAGCGACGACGTTAGACTCGAAGGCGCTCTTTAATTTAACGTTCGAATTCTTGAGCTCGATGAAGACGAGCGGAACGCCGTTCACATAAAGGAGCACATCCGGCCGGCGATAGCCGCGCTCGCCTTTCACCCACATCTGGGAAACCGCCAGGAATTCGTTGTTCTCGGGATTCTGGAAATCGATCAGCCTTACCCGGCCATCCTCGGTTCGACCTTGTTTGCTCTCGAACTGAACCGGAACACCATCGCGGATGAGCGTGTCGATTTCGTGATTGGCCGCCACCTCGGACATGGCCGCGCGTTTTTCTGAAAACTTTGCCAGTGCATCCTCGATCGCAGGTTCGGGAATTTTGGGATTGAGCCGTGTTACCGCACTTCGCAGCCTGTCGCTGAAGACGACCTCGCGCTTGTCTGTCCGGTTCGATCCGTCATTAAGATCTTCCGGATCGGTTGTGTAACAATTGAGCACGTCATATCCGAGTTGATGTTGCAGGCGCTGGAGAAACGCCTGCTCAATCTGATCTTCGGAAATGAAGTTAGGCATCAGATTGCCTTCCCGGGCGATGGAATGTTCACGGGGCCGTGAACATGGCTGTTTTCGTGAACACCAGGAGTCGGTAATCCGCTACTCATTCAGCCCTGGGGCTTGGCCGCAACCGGATCGATCACGCTCAGCCCGGCCACGTCCTTGAAGTCGGCCACATTCCGCGTCACCAGTGGCAGGCCGTGCACTTGCGCCGTCGCGGCCAGAATGGAATCGGCCAGTCCCATCTTCTTTTGTTTCCGCAAGGCAATCGCACGATCGGCCACGGGATGGTCGACCGGAAGCTCGGAAAGATCACCGAGGTAGAGACTGATTGCCCTTTCTTCCTCAGTCGTCAGCAGGTGATATCCCAGCACTTCAATCCGCGTGATGATGCTGATGCACGCGCCGGCGTCCGCCACGAAGCGGGCCAGCCATTCTCCGCTCGGTTTCGCCGCGTCGATGATGACGTTGGAATCCAGGAGCATGAAGTCATTCGCGGCCGGGGAGCGGGCGATCCTTGCGGATTTCGCGCTGCCATGCCACGGGGTCGGCAATGTCGCGGTAGGGATCGAGCTCACGCACGCGCGCGAGCGCGGCCATTCGCCGCTGGATCATCTCCGGTGTGGCTTTGGGCGGCGATGGCAATTGTCCATCGGCCGGCTTGAGCGTGGCGGTGACCTCGACTTTCACGCCGCGCAACTCGGCCGGCAGCGGCAGGTGCAAGGTGCCATCCGGGTCGGGTTCGAGAATGGCGGTGATCGTGCTCATGGGGCGATTATACCGGCCGGCACGGATTCCGTAAAGGCAGTTGCCCCGGCCTGCGATCCCTCCGCCATGCCGGGCGGGATGTTGAGGTTCTCGACCGAGAGTTTGCCGGAGATGAGACGCGGCAACAGTTTGTTACGGGTTTCGACTAACTTCCGATTCGCTTGGAGAAGTGCTTCGATGTTCTTAAACAAGGGCGACTCAATGCGCGCGAACTCCGTGACAATCGGCTCGGGCGGCGTAAAAATTTCGATTCGCTTGAATGTGCCTTTCGTCAGCTCGGCGAATGTTGCTCCGCCAGCCAACAATTCAAAATGCGGCTTCCCTAACTTCAGCCAGTGATAAAGATACGGCAGCGGGTAACGCTCGTTCGGAATACACGTGATGAAACCTTGGTTCGTGCACGCGGGAGTTGTGTTGATGCCGATTGCACCAATGGTCGCCCGGCTGGTCAGCATCACGGAATACGCGGGGAACATTTTGGCAGAGCTGTTGTTGAAACCTTCTTCCGTGCATTGGTCACCGGATTTTTCCAAGAAGATTCCGTCTGCGCCCGTGATGTCTGAAGGCGTGAACCAATTCACGTCTCCGCCGTTCCAAAAGCGCTCAACTCCCTTTGATGGAGTGCCGCCGCCGGTGAAGTTGAAGGCGCGTTCTAGCTTCACCAACTCCCATCCGTCTGGCACGCCTTTTACTTTCTTCACTTTTTCGTGGCCGGGGAAGCGGAGACGGACGAACCATTCGCGGTAGATTTCCTCGGCCATCTTTTCCAGCAGCGCGATGCGCCGCTGGTTGTTTTCAATCAGCTCATCATACGCCGAGAGAATCGCCGCGATTTTTCGCTGTACAGTGAGATCGGGAATTATGCACTTGAATCGCCTGAGATCACCGAGAAGCAGATTTTTTTGCGCCGTTCCACCTGCCATCTCGATCAAATAATGAAGATGCGCATGAAAGGTGTAATACAGGAATTTCGGAAGGACCACGACGGTATCCGGCTTGATGATAGCGACGCTCTTCTGGAAAGTTGTCCGACGAGTTATCTCCGCGTCGGGCACGATGGCGAGTCTGCCAATCGTCCCGCTGTTAGTGACAAGGATATCGTTAGGCGCGAGTCTGGTTCGTCGATGCGTATCTTCAAAATCTGCACGCGTTATCTGACGGGCTTCGCCGTAGTGAATTTTGCCGTCTCTAACGTCCTTCGCGCTGATAAAGAAAAACCCTGAATCTGACTCGTCATTACAGTCGCCGTGCTTGCCATCTGTGATGAGGTGACAAATTTGGCCAAGCGTAAAGGATTTCGCGTTGTTCGTCATTCGCCGACAAGCGCCTTGATGTTCGTGGAGATTGTTTGCTCGAGGGAATGCGCCTTTATGTTGAGGGCGCTAATCTCATCGTTGGATTGTAGAACTTCCTCGACAAACTCCTCTTCTGTTTTCCCATCCTCCTCAATCACCACGCCGACGTAACGACCGGGATTCAGCGAATATTCTTGCTCTTTTACTTCCGCCGGGCTGGCGAGTTTGCACAGGCCGGTCACGTCTTCGTATTCCGCTTTCGGAAAGCGCTCCTGCAACCAGTGGATGTGCTCGTAGAAAATTTCGGCGTTCTTTACCTCTTTGTGCAATTGCTCCAGCGCGGCCTTGAGTTCGCGCAATTTGCGGCCTACTGCTCCTGTCGCGCCGGAGTCTTGACGAAGGCGGATCTCGTGCTGGCGCACAGTTTTATCCAATTGCTTCAGGCCTTCGTGCAACGCGGCAAAGAAAGGATCGAAGTTTTCGCGCAACCGGTGCTGGGCTTTGTTGAGCTTTTCAATGTTCCCCTTTGGCGCTGACCCGCCTTCGCCCGGCTTCGGCGTGGCGAGCGGCGCGGCGCCCTCCAAATATTGTTCGTAGCGTGTTTGGAGTTTGTTGAGACCGGCCCATTGTTTCACGAGATCGGCGACTGTCTGTTTTCCAGCGGCGTCGTCGAGCACTTCGAGCAACTGCGCGGAGACAGGTTCAACGCGGGTCTTGTTCTCGATCAGCCGTTCCATGCCCGCCGCGAAGTAGCGGTCCACCAATTGCACAAACTTTTCGCGCCGGCCTTTGTGAAGCTGACTGATGATGGCGATGTTCTGGATCTGCTCCTCGGAGAACTCGCGATGGGCGCGATCGATCGGAGTGAAAATGTTCCGGGCATCGATAAACAGGATGCGATCGTCCTTTTTCCCTTTGTCGAAGAACCAGAGCGTGGCCGGGAGCGGGACGGTGTAGAACATGTTCGAGGGCAAAGTCAGCATCGCGTAGATGAGATTGTTCTCGATCAAGGTGCGGCGGATGTCGGCCTCGGAATGGCGCGCGTCCGAAGCGGAGTTGGCCATGACGAGCGCGGCGCGGCCTTTCGGCTTGAGTGACGTAGCGAAGAGATCGATCCAAAGATAGTTGGCGTTCGGAACGGTCTCTTTCCCTTTGTCCTTTTTCTTGGCTTTGCTCTTGTTCCGCGGAATCCCGTAGGTGCTAAAGCGCCGGTCCTTTTCAACCCGGTTTAGGCTAACGTCGTCCACATTGAACGGCGGATTTGCCAGGACGTAGTCGAACGCTCCAAAGCTATTGAAGTGATCGTCGTAATAGCTGATGCCCTTCTTGATATCGCCGCGCAGACCATTCACGGCTAAGTTCATCTTCGCGAGATTGACTGTCTCAAGAACCTTCTCTTGTCCGTAGACATAGACACTGCTGTCCACGCCTTTGGATAATTCCTTGCGATGTTCCTCAATGAAGTGCGCCGACTGAACGAACATGCCGCCAGATCCGCAGGCCGGATCGAACACTTTCCCGCCGTGCGGCTCTATGATCTCGACCATCAAGCGGACGACCGAGCGCGGGGTGAAGAATTCACCGCCTCGGTGCCCTTCACTGCGAGCAAATTCACCGAGGAAATATTCGTAGATTTGTCCCAGCAGATCGCCGCCGGCATCCGACGGGATATTGGCGAAGTTTTTCAGCAGATCGTTAGGAATGGTGCGCGTCTTCGGATCGCGCGTGAGTTTGAAATATTCGTCCTTCGGTAAAACGCCTTCCAGCTCGGGCTTGTATTTCTCGATGTCCTTCATCGCCTCCTTCAGCGCCCTGGCGATGTCTTTGCTCTCCGGCAGCTTGAGCAGGTAATCGTAGCGAGCGTGATCGGGCAGATAAAATCCGCACTTCTCGATCGCGATATCAGACAACTTCTTCTCGCGCCGAGTCCCCTTGAGTTTCTGATACTCGGAAATGATTTCCGCTTCGTGCCGACGGTAGTTGTTGTCGGCGAACTTAAGAAAGATCAGACCGAGAACCGGCGTCGAATACTCGCTCGATTTAAGATCTGAATTCGCGCGCAGATTGTCCGCGGCATCCCAAAGATCCTTTTCGAGTTGTTTAAGTTGCTCCTTAGTCATCCGGTGTCTTTACCGATCACACCGCTGTTGGGAACAGCGCCTTGCACACGGTTCGTTGGACGCGCATAACGCGTTGCCTGTCTCCTCGCGTAAATCGGCCCTGTGGCGTCCAGTTATTCCAAAAGAAAAGGGGCGCGAGGCATTTCAAAGTTCGAATGCGGAATGCGGAAGTGAAGCCCGCGCGAAGTTGGCGTTGCCCCGGGGCGGGACTGAGGAAATTTCGATCGTCGAATTTCGAATGCCGATTGACGGAACGGGCGTGGGCATTGGTTATGGCTTGAATCCGATCTTCGGTTTTTCCGACTCCGGCGGCGCGACCGGCGGGTCGATGATGTCCATGACGCGTTGAAGGATGGTGACGATAGCCGCTTCGTTAACGTCGAGCCGTTGTTTGAGTTCCTTTTCCAGCGCGGCGAGTTGTTTGGCCAGGTCGCGCTTGTCCCCGAGCAGGGCCCGCATTTTGAGAAAGGCGCGCACGACAAAGACACTCATCTGCACGGCGCGCGGGCTGTTCAGGACGTTTGCGGCCATGATCGCACCGTGCTCGGTGAAGGCGTAAGGGCGTAAACGTGGATCACGATGCTTCTGGGAACCGGTCGCAATTTGCGACCGGTTCGTTCCACTCGACTCAGGATCAAGGGCTTGCGGTGAACCGGTCGCAATTTGCGACCTTGAAGTCGCACTCTCTTTCGCGCTGAGCTGAAATGCGAAATCATCCGGAAATCGCTCCTTATTTCGTTTTATCTGCTCGTTGAGCCGCTTCGTGGTCACGCCGTAAAGTCGCGCCAAGTCCGAATCGAGAATCACTTTTTCGCCACGGATTTCATAGATCAGCGGCTCGACTCGCTCAAGGGCGAGCGCCTTCGACACCGTGGATTTCTTGCCGGCCATTTTCGAGGCCCTTTTCCTCCTTCCCGCTACGCGCTACGGCGGGCAGGCAGGTTTTCAGAATTCGAATTCGGACCGTTCATCTGCCGTGATTATTTCTTTGGGGGTTCGCCGGGTTTTGCGGCTTCGCTCGGTTTGGCAGCGGGCGGTGCGCCTGGAGCTGCTCCGCCGGGAAGTTCGGCTTCGGCGGGAACGGCGAGAATTTCGTGCTCGCTGTATGACTCAGGATGATTCGCCAATTGTTTCCGCAGAGTGGCAATTTGTTCGGGCGTAACGGCACTGGCGTTATTCCCCCAGGCGCTTCGCTCGTAAGTGAGGACTTCTGCAATTTTTTGGTCGGTCAGGGTTTTGTCCCAGGGTTGCATCACCGCGGTGCCGAATTGCTTGCCTTTCACCGTTACTGGTCCCTGCAAGCCTTTAAGCACGATCATGGCGGGCCGAAGCGAACCGCCCGTAGTGAATTCAGAACCCGCCAGCGGCGGATATTGTCCTGCCACTCCTTCGCCGTTGGCTTGGTGGCAAGTCTGACAATTCGCCGCGAAAATTTTCTTGCCGCGCTCCGCAGGAGTCAGCTCCACCTGCGCGCCGCCACCCGGACCAGCGGCGCTTGCTTTTTTCGAGGGAGGCGGACCGCCTAACGGATCAAGACCATTGCCGCTGAAAGTTCCCGAGTAACGCCCGAGATACGCGCCGCCAAAGAAGACAGCCAGCCCGTAAACGGCAACCAACCAGATCGAGAGTGGCTCGAGGCCGACGCGGGGCTCGCGTTTTTCGCGTTGCACCGCGGCGTGCACCTGTTGGACATCGGCGAATTCGCTGTAGTCCATGCCCTGGCGCGGGCTCGATTCCGGATTGGTCGGGCCTTCGTTCATTTTGGTGCAGGCGACGCGGCGGCAGGCGACGCGGGAGCGCTCGGTGAACCGGCAGGCGCAGCGGCTGTTGCCGGCGCGGATTTTACTTCACTCAAGGGGTGAGATTGCTGAAGCGACATGAGATAGGCAACGAGACATTGGGCATCCGCGGTCGGCACAATTTCCCAACCGGACGGAGGTGCATCAGGACCGGTCAGCTGCAAAGCTTCCGCAGAACGTTGTCCGCCGATGGGGCGTTTTTTGTAAAGAAATCGATAGGCCGGCATGTTGGAGTCAATGTTAATGCTGCGCGGGGCATAAAGATGAACATGCATGCCAGGCCGCGGTGTAAGCTTTCAGCTGACCCGGTTCCGAACTTTCCGCTGCGGGAGAAGGTGATGGCGACCCGGCAGGGGCGCACTCGGTGAAGGTGATCCCGTTGGAGCGGCGCCGTTTCGAGAAGCAGCAGGAGATGGACCGGCGAAATTGTCGATCCGGGCGATGGAGATTTGGCCGCTGTTGGATTCGGGAAGCGGGTGGGCTCGGTGAAGCGGCAGGGGCCGGCGCCGCTGAACCAGCCGGGCTCGGTGCAGGCGACGGAATTCTCTTCCGCAGCATGGCGCCGCATTTCCGATGTTCGCCAAGTCAGGTCCGATTCGATCTTTTCCTAGCAACAACTGGCCTGGCGAAGATGTAATCGCGCGGGGCGCTACGGCGTGCTCCCCAACTTGGATGATCACCGTAGTCACGTTTTCGGTCGACATCGGCTGAGATGTAATCGGCGCGTAGCTGTTGTGTGTGACAATAGATGCAGCCGTTCGCGGCATAAATGCGCCGGCCACGTTCAACCATTCCCGATTGCGGCATCGGATAAATGTCGGTCCCCTCTTCATCCGATTGGGGATCGAGACTCCCAATTTGGTAGTTCGGAACGACGGTTAAACCGATCCAAGAGAACGCGAACGTTCCGAAAATTCCTAGGAAGAGCGGCGCCAGTCCTTTCATCAATGGCCTCCGGAAGCTTCCGCCTCCACTGGATTAAGAAACGTTGGAACTGTCGATGTTCGCCCAAGTCCAAAGAGCATCAGTCCAAAATGGAAAGCGAAAATGAAATGCGACGCGGCGAGGAGAATTCCGGAAAGACTGCGTCCGCGCAAATAGGGGAGAAGGCTTGAACGCTCTCGGAGAAAGGAAGAGACGGATCCTGAGTATTTATGCCCTGAATAAATCCGCCGGCGAGCAACATCAGAATCATGAGCCCGATTCCATAAGCCGAACCCCAGAAATGCAATTTGATGAGAGTAGCGTAGCGCCATTCGCGGCCGACCAGTCGCGGGACGATGTAATACATTGAGCCGAACATGTCATGGTGAAGAAGGCGTACACCCCAAATGCGAATAGGCGATGCTGGCCTGGCTGAAGTTCACGTAATGCGCGACCGAGCGCAGCGAAATTGCGATGCCGACCAGACTGAACACCGTGTAAGACATCGCGCCGAACACGGTAAAGCGCAGGGTGGGACTATATCTCATGAGTGGGAAATAACCCTGCATGGTCATGTGATGATTCAACCCGACCGTCGCGACGGGAATCAATGTGAGAATTGTCGCAGCGATACTGCGGTGATCATCCAGGCCGGGAATGGACCATCGACAAGTCGCTGCATCCCTGTCCAGCTGAAAACAGCGCGTAAGTCCAGAATCCGATCGTAGCGAGATGGTAACTGTAAACCGGGCGGCCGATCACTTTCGGGATCATGTAATAAGCGGCACCCAGCGCGATCGCCCCGAACCAGAGAAACATGAGATTATTTGCGTACCACCAGCTGACCGCCGCCTGCATCACCCCTTGGACGGGCACGACAAACAGCATCAATTGCGCAGCGGCATAGACCCAGGGGAACCAGAGAAACGCACCTAGCAGATACCATTGGGTGATATAAATCTGCTCGCCATGCCGGAACCGGAACATCAGCACGGCCCAAGAAATGATCAGGATATAAGCGACGAAAAGAACGAGGCCGCATAGGGTGGAAACTCGAGCCATTGATAGCCGGTGCTTTGGCCACCAAGTATTCCGCCTACGCCAAGCAAAACGCCGAGATTCCAAAAGCCGCCGCCGGCTACGAGCAACAGAGGATAGCGTAAAGTAGTGCGGCACAATCGCGCCATGATCCAGATGGCGGTGCCTATTCCAGCCATCGATGCCCAGCCGTAAACCATCACGTTCATATGCGCCGGGCGCATTCGGCCCCACGTCAGAAACCTGACATCCGATAACCAATCGGGCGAGTGCAGCTTGATTGAAACGTACCCGGCCATCACTGTGCCAATCAACAGCCAGACGATGGCCGAAGCATAAAACATCAAGACTGGCACACGAGTGGATGCATCGATCAATGCGCGTTCGACTTGCTCGACATCTGTCGGCGTGGCTTGGCCGGAATCGTTGGTTCTTTCAAAGGAATCCCGGGCGGTCACTTCATTAAGATCGATATCTTGATGGGGATGATCCTGCCGCGTTTGAGCTTGGACCGTGATGGACAATGGGAGATTGCGCGGGCGACTGAGCCGTTGTCGGCTGAGGATTCATCGTGGCGGCTGGTTGGTGTGCCCGCTCCTCGGAGTTTGGACCGGAAACAGAAGTGGCTTGAGGGCCGGCTGTAGGGTGTTGGGCGTTGCGCGAAGGAGCGGGCGTAGCGGCGGACGGCGGAGCCGACGCGGGAAGCAGAAGCCTGCGGCGGCGGCGTGGCAATTGGATAAGCCGGCGCCGGCTGTTTCTGCGCCAGCTCGGCCATTGTTAATTCCATCGCCCGCTCGATTGGGATTCGGGCGACACCTTTAGTTTTATCGATCCAACCGTAACTCGTGAGTGCCTTGGCTCTTCTTCGCGCTGGGCTTTTAATTTTTCCAGACGCGTCTTAGCCCGTTTCGCTTCGTAGTCGTCCTGGCGCGGCATTGGGCCGATGAGGGCGAGCACGATCGCGCCGAAAATTAAAAAGAAGAAGCATAACACCTAGCCAGGTTGAGAACGGCGCTCGAGTATGTGCCACTTCGTGTAGTGTGACGGGCGTTGCCATCTTCAGTTGGTCAATCTCAACGATTCAATCAGGCGCGGATCGCGCACGGGGAAAAGCGAACTGCGGGGCAGGAGCCGCAGATAGACAAAGGCGAGAGTCGCGCCCATCGCGATGAGAGCGACGAAATCCCATATGCTGACATGGATGCCGGTTCCATGCAGCGCCGGCAGAACGACGATGTACATGTCGATCAATTGCATGAACACGATCCAACCAGCCGCCCAGCAAAGTTGATCGGGATGTTTTTTGATCGAGCGCAAAAGCAGGATCGCGAACGGGCCGAAGAAACGCCCGATCACCAGGAGCATGTTCAAAGCCCACCATGATTCCGTGTTTCGAGTGATGAAATACTGCGTCTCCTCCGGCATGTTCGCATACCAGATCAGCATGTATTGGCCGAACCCGATATAGGCCCAGAAGACAACAAAGGCGAACATCCATTTCCCCATGATGTGGTAATGCTCGACGGTGACGACATCCTTCAAATAACCGGCCCGGCGCAACGCGGTGATGACCAGAACAAGCAACGACATCGAGCTGCCGGCGGTTCCAGCGAAGATGTAAACGCCGAACATGGTGGAGAACCAGTGGTAGTTCAGGCTCATCAGCCAATCGAACGCGCCGAAGGTAAGGCAAAGCGCAAACATCGGCAGACTGGCGAAATGCCACCTTGCGCATCCAAATCGTATGCCGCGGATTTCCATCTCCATCTTGCCGAATGGAATGCAACGGCGCAAGGATTGAGTGGCCAGAATGAACGATCCGAAAAAGAAAACCGCCCGGAAAACGAAGAAATCCCCAATTGAGATATGCGCGCTTGCTAGTCCAGGGATGCTTCGTGGCCCGGCGGAATGTTCATCCATTCGTAAAGATGATGTCGGAGCAACAGAATCGGAATGAAGAACAGCGCTATCATCGCCAGAACGCGCCGATGATTTTCGAGTTGCCGCCGCACCACGACCGACCATTCGGCGTCCGTCGCGTGATGGACGATGGTCCAGAAAAAAGCAACCGGCGCAAAGAGTAAAGAAAAAGGCAAATGCAAACAGCCAGGAAAAACTGAATTGGTGAGGATCGACGATGGCCCCAACCAGACAAAGGATAAGAAAAACCAGAGCGATCACGCCCAGCAAGATCGACAGCCCGGTGAAACGGCCCGTTTCAAAGCGTTCGCCTTCGGGCGTTGGTAATGTTTGGGATCGCGCGCTCATGGTTTTGCTGCAGGCGCCGGAGTTGCCTTCGGTTTTTCCAATTCGGCTCTGATGTTCCGGCGGCACATCAGCCACGAGGCCGTGCTGGCTTCGCTGCAAGGCGCGCAGGTAGGCGATGATCGCCCAGCGATCCGCCACTGGCAGATTCGGGCCATAAGCCATCATCGTGTTCTTGCCATGTGTGATGGTGTTGAAAATTTCGCCATCAGCCATTTTACGGATACGGTCGTCCTGAAGCTGACGACTGTGGCCAGTCCGTATTGTTTGGTGATGCCGTTCCCGGCCGCGCTCGCGCCGTGGCACATCGCGCAGGTGATGTTGAAACGCTGTTGCCCGCGGCACATGACATCGGGCGTCACTTTGAACGGAATGCCAGTCCCCCATTGGTCGCCCATTTTCCCGGTGTCGTAATAATCGGTGCCTACGCTGAAGGTCGAGATTGCGAGTATGTCTCGGGCACTGGAACAACCGTCGCTGGCGTGGCGATGGTCTTGCGGCTTCGGCATTGTGTAACCGATCGGAACTGTGCCGGGTACCGGCAGACGCGCTCCGCGATTATCGGCAAAAAATGCAAGCGGCGCTTGGGCGCGCACCTTCATCTGGCGCACCATGTCGGGGAACAATTCAAATGGAGTCGCCGTGCCTTTTTGTCCACGAAAACCAAGCACGGCGAGGGCCGCAATGCACGACCAAGAGGGAGATCAATAGAAAACCGCGAATCATGCTCCCTCCTCGTGAATGATGGTGATGTGCTCGCCACCGCTTCGCTCGAGAAGCTCGCGCGCTTCCACTTCGGTAAACCGCGGATCTCGCGCTTCGATTGCCAGAAAGAAACCGTCGTTCGTAACCCGACTGAACCGGTTCCAGTTAAACATCGGATGATTCGGGCGCGGCAGACCGTTCATGATCAGCACAGCGAAGAAAGCCGCAAAGCCGAGAACAAAACGGTCAACTCGAACATGATCGGGAAAAAGCCGGAACGGTGAAGAAGTTTGTCGGTTTACCATGGACGACGAGTGGATACAGGATCGACGACGGACCGAATTCCACGAGAGCAGCGGTGCACAGACCGGTGATGCCGCCAGCCAGGACTACCGCGCTTAGCCACGATTTTCCCAGAGCCCATGGCGTCGTCCATTCCATGAATTGGGAAAGGCGAATAAACATCCCAGCGTTTGAATCCCGCATCGCGCACCATTTTGGCCGCTTCGTAAAGGGCGCCGCACTCGGGTATTCAGCCGCCATGGCGTAAACTTTGTGACCGGCTGGCGTTCTCATGTGCGCTCCTTTCCGCGGCCAATCACGGGCATTGCTGTAGCGTCCGCTGTCCTCAGCGGATTCATGTTTGCCATGTCTCAGGAATATGCGCTCAGGAGAGCGCACGCCACAGCAACTTGGCGTTCTTACACGGCTCATGTGCGCTCCTTTCCGCCGGGAGCGATGGGATGATGCTCAGTAGGGGTGGCGTAATGGGCATCGGCTTCAGGTAAGACGATTTTCACTTCGGACATTGCGATCATCGGCAGGAATCGAATGAAAATAAGGAACAGGGATGTGAAGATCCCGAGCGTGCCGATGAACGTCCAGATATCCACCCACGTTGGAATGAAAAGCTCCCACGAGGACGGCAGGAAATCCCGGTGCAATCCGCCGACGATGATGATGAAGCGCTCGAACCACATGCCCGCGTTGACGCACATGCTAACGAAATAAACGACAAAGATGTTCCGCCGGCACCAGCGGAACCAGAAAAGCTGCGGAGAAAGCATGTTGCAAAAGAGCATGCCGACCCACCAGTACCACCAATAAGGACCGAATACGCGGTTCCAAAAAGCGAATCGCTCGTATTGATTGCCGCTGTACCAGGCGATGAAAAATTCCATCGCGTAGGCGTAAGTCACGAACGAGCCGGTCAACAAAATGATTTTGGCCATCTTGTCGATGTGCTGCTCGGTGATGATGTCCTGTAGTTTAAAAATCGCGCGCGCGGGAATCAGCAGAGTCAGCACCATGGCAAATCCGCCAAAGATGGCGCCGGCGACAAAGTAGGGCGGGAAAATCGTGGTATGCCACGTCGGTAGAATCGACGTCGCGAAGTCGAACGATACGACGCTATGCACGGAAAGAACGAGGGGCGTGGAAAGACCGGCCAACAAGAGATACGCCATTTCGTAATGACGCCAGTTGCGATTGGACCCGCGCCACCCGCATGCGAACACTCCGAATAGGAATTTCTTGATCTTCGTTACGGCGCGGTCGCGTAAGGTGGCGAGATCAGGGATCAGAGCCAGTGTACCAAAAAAGCACCGAGACGGTGAAATAAGTCGAGACCGCAAATACGTCCCACATAAGCGGGCTGCGGAAATTCGGCCAGATCGCCCAGTTGTTAGGAACAGGCGCGAGAAACCACGCCATCCAGACCCGACCGACGTGCACGCCCGGGAAGATTGCGGCGCACATGACGGCGAAGAGCGTCATCGCTTCCGCTGAGCGATTGATGGACGTGCGCCATTTTTGCCGGAGCAAATATAAGATAGCTGAGATGAGGGTGCCGGCGTGACCGATACCGATCCAGAAGACGAAATTGGTGATGTCCCAGGCCCAGCCAACCGGATGATTCAATCCCCAAGTGCCAACTCCGGTGGAAATTTGATAGCCCAGACAGAACAAACCGAACATCGCAACCGAGGCGGTGATCGTGAATGTGACCCACCACCATCGCGGTGCTGGATTTTCCACAACACCGGCGATTCGTTCCGTGATCCAACTGAAATTGCGCCGGTTCAACACCAGCGGCACGCGTGAAAGCGGGCGCTCGACGGTAGCCGTCGCTTCGCCTCTGATTACCTCTGGTGCTGTGGGCGTTTCGTCCATGAAGTTCTATTCATTCCGAGCGAAGTCGAGGAATCCCGTCGTGAGCGCTTAAGTTAACTTCCACGGGATCCTTCGACTCCGCTTCGCTTCGCTCAGGATGACAGGCAAGAAATAGGATCGACAGTTTCATCACATTTCTTTTTCTCTCACAGGCTCCTTCTCTATCGGACTGGCGACACCGATCTCGTTGGCATCCGGCATTTTTGGATTTGGATTGCGGAGGCGCGCCAGATAGCTCGCGCGCGTGTTCACGTTTAAATATTTAAGCAGTTTGTAGTTTCGGTCCTGCGCTTTCATCTTCGAGACCTTGCTTTCTGGATCTTTGATATCGCCAAACACGAGCGCTTCCGTCGGGCACGCTTGAGCGCACGCCGTGGTGAATGAATCGCGCGGGATTAGTGTATTCGGCGAATCGCCGGCGCGGACATGGGCGGCAATTTTTGCTTCCTCGATGCGCTGAACGCAGAAGGTGCATTTCTCCATCACACCGCGCATCCGAACCGTGACATTCGGATTTTTCTGCATCTTCACGACATCGGGCGCGCCTTTATCGGTGAACGGAGCAATGTATTCGGCGTAGATGCCAAACTCGCCGGCGATTGTCTTCTTGCCGACCGGCCGCTGGTTGTAATCGAAGAAATTGAACCGGCGCACTTTGAATGGGCAGTTATTGGCGCAATACCGGGTTCCGACACACCGATTATAAACCATCACGTTCAAGCCATCTTCGCTGTGAATCGTGGCGTTGACCGGACACACGGTTTCGCAAGGCGCGTTCTCGCAATGCTGACAGAACATCGGTTGATGAACGATCTCGGGGTGCTGCGGCCACTCACCATTATCCTGATTGAATGGCTTCGCGCTGGCGTAATATCGATCGATCCGCATCCAGTGCATGGCACGGCCGTGACTGACCTGAAGCTTGCCCACGATCGGGATATTGTTTTCCGCCTGACAAGCAATCACGCATGCGCTGCAACCGGTGCAGACGTTAAGATCGACAGCCATTCCCCACTGCTGCGGGGCATCCATTGTCGGATGGGTATAAATGGTGGGCAGTTGGTGTTCTTCTGCGATGATGCCTTCGACTTCTTGAACGAAATCGTGGTCGGCCCGGTAATGCTCCAGAGTGGCTTCCCGGACTAGACCGCGTCCTTCAATGCTGAAATGGTCCTGGGTGATCGAGAGCGGATATCTGCGACCAACCTTTGTAACTTTTACGCTTTCGATATGGTCGCCATCAGCGATGAGGAAGTGCGGATTTCGCGCTCCGCGCAACAAATAGCCGTTAAAACCGCGTTGCTTCTCGGTCGTCGACCCACTTGCAGCCTCCGCACCGGCATACGGAAGGGTATCGAATTCGGGTAATTTGCGGCCGTAGCCGAGCGGAATTGTGATCGATGCATCATCGTGTCCCGGCGAAACCAGGGCAGCTATGACCAGCTCACGCTTGATGGGCTCGCTTCCGCCGGGCACTTTCTCTCTAACCGTAATCTGCACGAGATCGCCGGTCTCGACGCCGAGTCGTTTCGCGAAAGTCGGACTCATCATGGCACCGTTGTCCCAAGTCAATTTCGTGATCGGGTCGGGCATCTCCTGAAGCCACCCGTTATTCGTGTAGCGGCCGTCATCCATCGAGTAGCTGCCCACGAACGCGATCTCAGGTGAATCGAAACTCGGTGCAGGCGTCAGGTTCCAAAGATTGTAATCCTTGAGCGCAGCGCCAGCCGATCCGGAATTGAATGAAAGAGCTGCTTCCGGGTTCTTGATGTGCGGCGCAAATCCGTCTCGCAAAAAGTTTGACCAGGCCGTATCAAAATCCCCCGGCGGATTGGTGGCGCGAAATGTTTCCTGCACCAGTTCCGGTCCGGTCGGATTTGGCCCACCCAGAAGAGCATTCAGCAATTCAATTTCCGACAGACCGCCGAACAGCGGAAGAATCATTGGTTGGATCGACAAGAAGCTGCCATCCGCAGCGAGCGCATCACCCCATGATTCCAAATAATGCGCCGCCGGCACATGCCAATGACTCAGTCTGGATGTCAGATCGACGTGATAGCCGAGGCGCACGATCTCGGGCACTTTTTTTTGCAAATCGAGCCAATCGAGAAGTTGCCCGGTCTGTTTATCCTGCGCCAGTCCTCGATAGGCGTTGTAAACGGGATCTCCACCGAAAATGAAAAGGCGTTTGACTCGGCCTTCATTGATCTCATTCGCCAACTGCAGAATGCTCAGAGTTCGCGGATTTCGTGCGACATTGCGGCCAACCAGTGTTGTCCCGATATTCTTCAGGGCGGAGTTGATCGCATAAACGAGAAGCTGCACCGCCACTGGTTGATGCGGACCAGCTACGACCAGACTCGCCCCCGGCTTCGACAAGAGATCATTTGCCGCTTCGGTGACCCATTGTTCGTTGATGCCTGTCCCACCGTTTGGTGCTGGTATCGATGAAACGAATGAACCGAGCGCCGCGTCATTTGTCCCCGCAACAATTTTGCCAGCCAGAAGATATGCGAATAACGGGATCTGACTCGCGGGACACGACAATCGATGGTCCGCCATGGCGCCGGTCAGGGTGTAGCGATTCTCCACGACGTAGAGCCGGTTCATGCTGTCTTTGGCCGAGCTGACCCGGCGACGAGAACTAAAAGCGCGCAGCGCGGCGAGATCGCCCTGGCCGCAATCGAGAAAATCGCTGTCCAACGCGAAAATTACATCCGCCCGATCGAGCTTCGGTGCGAGATTCAAGTGCGCCCCAAATCCAATGTTGTTAGCCGAATTCTGGGCCTGGCTCAGGAGTGGGTCGTAAACACACCAGCTCATGTTCGGCCACGCTTTCTCCAGTTCTCCTCGCAACCGTTCTCGAGTGGGCGAATATGTTTCCTCGACCAGAAAGGCGGCATCCGCGCCGCCATCAGCCGCGATGCTCTCGCGCAGCTTTTTCAGATATGTATCAAATGAGTCGCGATCCGCCGGTTTTCCATTATGAAGAAAACGCTGCGAACGCGTGGGATCGTAAAGATCGAGAATCGAGGCCTGCGCAAAAGCGTCAGTCGCGCCTCCGCTGATTGGATGAAGCGGATTTCCGTCGATCTTAGTGGGCCGGCCATCGTTGGTGGTAACAACAAGAGGAATCGCCCCGCTCCGGCGCGGCATTGCGGTGGCGTAGAAAAGCGGTTTCCCAGGAATGGTCCATTCGACGTTCTTGGTGAATGGAACCAGATGCATCTCCGGCCGGCGACAACTGGTTAATCCAAAACCGGCGAGGGCAAACGATGCGCCCATTAGTTTGAGAAAATTTCGACGCGACCATTCGTCGCCTTCCAGCTCGGCTGCGCCGTCCGGAAATTCCCGCTCCAGCCAGTGACGAAACTCGGACGTGTTGCTCAGCTCATCGAGGCTGCGCCAATAACGCTTCCCTCTGTTCGGCTCAGGCGGATGATGTAAAACGCGCTTCATCGATGGCACCCCTGGCAATTTGTCGGCGGTTTAATGTTCCAGCGTTGTTTCAGCGTCCGTCCAATCTCCTCCTGGGTGAGATGTTTTTTCTTACTCCAATCTTCCGTTACACCGCTTGGATTTCCGTATTTGGCCACGAAATCGGCCGGTTGCACATCACTCGGTTTCCAATCCAGATTGAAAACCTGTTCCTGCGGCCGCAAGAAATTTTGCGGGTGCCGATGGCAATCCAAGCACCACGCCATCGTGAAAGGCTTTGCGTCATACACGACCGGCATGTGGTTCACTGGTCCGTGGCAGCTGAAACAACTGATCCCGCGATTCACGTGGGCCGCGTGGTTGTAGAAGACGTAATCCGGCGGCAGGTGAATGTGCACCCACTCGATCGGTTGGCCGCTCTTCCAACTCGCTCTCACTGGCTCCAGCTTCGGGTTGTCCTTTTGCACCTGCGAATGGCAGTTCATACACGTCTGCGTAGTTGGGATATTCGATTGAGCCGTAACTTCGACAAAGCTGTGACAGTACCGGCAATCCATTCCCAATTGCGTGACATGGATATCATGCGGAAACGGCACCGGCTGAATTGGCTGATAGCCAACTTTCGTGTATTTGCCGGTGGCGTAATACCAGGTTGCACCGGTCAACGCGCAAACAAGGAGAGTGCCGCAGATCGCCATTTTGAATGGCAGCCAATTGCACCAGCGCGGAAAGAAGTTCGCCATAGGCTCAGGCAGCGAGACCGCCATCCGGCCACAGCGGCCAGCCTAGGAATGAATCAAAACTGCAATCAGGATGTGCGCTGTTCAGACGTTGCGAAGGGTTAAGGTTAATACTGCGTCCGAGGGGCTGGCGGGATTTTATGGAACCACCGCGCAAGGGCAAAATAAAATTTAAAATTCGTGATCAGAAAATTCCATGTCGATTCTACAAAAACGGTGCGGCCACAAATTCCGATAGCAAAAAGTGAGCGCTTGGCAAAATCGATCACGTCAAAACTTTGCCGCCTCGTCAAGTCTGGAACTGAAAAGATCCATCTTACCGATCGGCGGATGACGCTGCCAATTCCCATTCTTTGCCTGCGAGTGTGAGGATCACGTCGGTCTTGGAAATACTGCCGAGCAATCGCGGCGTAGCCGAATCCTCCACCACGGGCAGACGTTCCCCATCGTGGTGAGCGAACACAGTGAGCGCCTGGTTCAGAGTCGCGCCGGGTTGAACTTTCGGAAATTTGTCCCGCATGATATCGCGGGCAATGACCAGCTTGGCCAGCTCCGGCGTGTTTAGAAAATTCTTGATGTCGTGCAACGAAATTGCCCCGAGAAAGCGGCCTTTGTCGGCGACATAAAGATAATTGAACCGATTAGCGATAAATTTCTCCCCAATCTCGCCGAACCGCGCCTTTGGCGATACCGTGATTGGATCTGGCGTCATGACTTCTCGCACTTCGAGTTCTCTCAACCGGCTGCGAAACGTGCCTGCGCCTTTTCGTTTCAGCGATTCGCTGTAGATCGAGCGCTTCTCGATGCTGAATGAAGTGTAATAAGCCGTTACGCAGGCAAGCATCAGCGGCAGGATGATTTCGTAATCGAGTGTCATTTCGAAGATCATCAGAATGGCCATGATGGGAGCATGAGTCGTGGCAGATAGAAATGCTCCCATTCCCACCAAGGCAAACGCGATCGGGTTCGGATGGAAAGGACCAATGCCGGGAACGACGGTTCCAAAGAGATAGCCCAGACACGCTCCCACAAACAGTGTGGGAGTAAAAACACCACCCACCGCTCCCGAGCCAAATGTCGCGCCGGTGGCAATCACTTTGAAAATCAAGATCAGGGCAATGCTTTGCCAGAGCCATTGGCCAGAAAGAATGCCGCTGATGGTGCTGTAGCCGTTGCCGCAAACTTCCGGATAGCGAATGGCCAATGCGCCCACAATGAGTCCGCCAATCGTCATTCGTACAAAGACGGGGATGCTCAGCCGCAGGAACAATCGTTCGCCCAATTCCAGAAAGCGGAGGAACCACGGCCCTAGAAAACCAGCGAACAAACCAAGAACCATGTGGGGAATAATCTCCCACGTCGAACTCATCCGAAATGCCGGCACGTCGTAAAGCGGATCGCGCCCGAGGAAGCCGCGCACAGTCAGCGTCGCGATGACTGATGCGAAGACCAGCGGGCCAAAAATTTCCATGGCCAGCGACGACATCACTATCTCGGCAACGAATAGCGCGCCCGCGATCGGAGCATTATATGCGGAAGCAATACCCGCAGCGGCGCCACAACCGACTAGTAGACGCATTCGCGGCGTTGACCAGTTGCGTGCCCGCCCAATCAATGATGCGATCAACGATGAGAGCTGCACCATTGGGCCCTCGCGACCGATCGATCCACCGGAGGCGACGCTGAACATCGCGGAGATGGATTTCACGATACTTCGCGATGCGGAGATTTTGCCGTCGCCCAAGACGATAGCTTCCATGTAGTCGGTTGTTTTCAACTGGCTGCGCCAGCGCATCCCTATAAAAATCGCCAGCCCGGCGAGAAGACCGCCGATCGCGGGAGTGATCAACCGTTGCCACAGTGGTAACCGGGCAAATGTTTCCACCATTCCGGCAGTGGCAGTTCCGGTCACCAGATTGTGCACGAACCCTGCGGCCAGCCGAAACAGGATGGACGAGGTTGCTCCTAAAAACCCAATCGCACCCGCCCAAGCCAGAGTGCGTTGGAGCTCTGTAGGCTGGAAAGCCTGCTTGAACCAAATCCAAAGCTTGAGCAAACGCAGCACTTGCGGCCGCATTCCTTCCTTTGCGGCGGCATCGGCTTTGGGTTCCACTGTAAGTAAATCACCCGATTGAGCGGACAACGCAATCGTTCACCGAACCTTACACGCGCGAGGGAATAGTGCGGGACGAACTGTAGTTAGTTATGAAGACATTCATTTCTGTAGTTGTCGCCGGCGCGATCTCCATCGGCGTAATCAATGCGCAGGAGGACATTCCTGCAAAGGCAGCCAGAGCAGCCGCCACTGCCGCCGAGACGGCGAAACACGTCGGTCAAGCGGCGGTGAGACATACCAAGGAAGCAGTAGAAACCGTGGCCGATGTGTTCACACCAGATCCGGAAGCGCGTCGTGTTGATGTGACTCTGACGGATTATCACATCGATATGCCGACCCACCTGAAATCGGGAAAAACGGCGTTCGTGGTAAAGGACGCCAGCAAGAGAAAGCATAATTTCGAGATTCAAGGTCAGGGCGTGGATAAAAAGTTTCTCAACAACCTCTCACCAGGGCAAACCAAGGTTTTGCATATCACCCTTGAGGATGGGAGCTACACCGTTTTTTGCCCGTTGGATGGGCATCGCAACAAAGGGATGGAAGCAACAGTGACCGTGCACTGATTTGTAAGTGACGATCTTAGCCCAATAGGCGGGACGCTCCGGAGGTGGAACGCGTTGTCCCAATGCGCTGCTCATTCAGGCGACACCGCCCCACTTGTTCTACCATCGTCTTCGGAGAAGCCGATCCCTCCAATCAGCTCCATTCGCAAAATTGGCGGCTAAGATCGACAATCTACGAATACAAATACTCGTCGTGATATTCGCGCTGAGGCGCGAACTGGACGTTTTCGTTTCCTGTTTCGGGATACTCGAAGATTTTGCCTTCGTAATTGCGGATGACGATTTTTTCGTTGTCGTGATACAGAACGTAGCCCGGATTGACCGGGACTTTGCCGCCGCCGCCAGGAGCGTCAATGACGAACTGCGGCACGGCGTAACCGGTAGTGTGACCGCGCAGGCCTTCGATGATCTCGATGCCTTTCGCGACCGACGTGCGCAGATGTGACGAACCGTTGATGAGATCGCACTGGTAGATGTAATACGGCCGAACACGACACATGAGAAGTTTGTGAACGAGCGTTTTCATTGTCTCCAGATCGTCGTTCACGCCGGCGAGCAACACGCTTTGATTTCCGAGCGGAACGCCCGCATTGGCCAAACGCTCGAGCGCTTCTTTCACTTCGATGGTCAGCTCGCGTGGATGATTCACGTGAACGCTCATCCAAAGCGGATGATGCTTGGCTAAAATTGCGCATAGCTCGGGCGTTATCCGTTGCGGCAGAAAAATCGGAACACGCGTGCCGATGCGGAGAAACTCGATGTGTTTGATCGCCCGCAGCCGGGACAGCAGCTTGTCGATCTTATCATCGGAGAAAATCAGGGCATCGCCGCCGCTCAACAGCACGTCGCGCACTTCGGTGTGTTGTTCGAGATAACGAAACGCTTCCTCGAAATCCGTGTGCAATTCCTGTTCGCCGACTCCGCTGACCACACGGCTCCGGGTGCAATATCGGCAGTAACTCGCACAACGATCGGTCACCAGAAACAGCACCCGATCCGGATATCGATGCACTAAGCCCGGCACGGGCATATGCGAATCTTCGCCGCATGGGTCGGCCATATCGTAGGGCGACGACCAAGTTTCTTCGATGCGGGGAATGACCTGGCGGCGGATTGGATCGTCCGGATTGCCCGCCGGAATCAGGTTGAAAAAATGCGGAGTGACCGCGAGCGCAAGTTTATCGCCGGAAAGCAACACCCCACTGCGCTCCTCATCGCTCAGACGGACATATTTCTCCAACTGAGCGAGCGATGTGACGCGATTTTGGAGCTGCCATTTCCAGTTGTTCCAGAGTTCCGCCGCGACATCGGGCCAATAGCCGGGCGAATGCGAGACGAACTCTTTCCCATTTCCCTTCCCTGATTCAGACGTGTCCATTTCTGTGATAAGGACAAAAACGCTAAGATGCTTAAGATTCGTGTCAACGCAGGCACTCGGCGGTGCGCGGCGCACATGTCAGAAACGTTCATCAATAAGAGCGATTGAAAAACTGCGGCCACTCAGATGGTCTGACGTGTTGGACAGGCGGGCTTGAACGTAGCACAGTGGCTGCTGTCCAAGTTCCCAACAGCATGCGCTTATTTTCAATTTTGATTTCGTTAATGATTGCAGGCGTAGTGTCGATCTTCGCCGCCACTCCGGAAACTTCCCCACCCAATCCCGCCGCTGCCGAAGCCGGCAAAGACGTCGTCCATCAACTCAACAATGCGTTCGCCAGGGTTTTCGATGTTGTCGCTCCCAGTGTCGTGATCATTGAAGTCTCAAAAGCGAACGACGGCAGCGAAGGCTCGCCCTTTGACGATCTGTTTTTCCAAGGCACGCCGGATGAAACCAATCCGCATCGAAATCCGCACAGGTTACAACCGATTCAAAGCGAAGGATCGGGATTCATCGTGCGGCCCGATGGCTATATCTTCACGAACTTTCACGTCGTCGAAGGCGCCGATAAAATAGACGTAAAGCTGAGAGATGGTCGCTCATTTCTGGCAAAGGTAACCGGCACGGATGAAAAGACGGATATCGCGGTAATCAAGATCGACGCCAAAGATCTTCCCACCGTGCAGTTAGGCGATAGCGATGCTGTTCGCGTCGGCCAATTCGCTTTCGCAATCGGCGCGCCCTACAGACTGGATTACACATTTACCTACGGAGTAGTGAGCGGCACGGGTCGGAGCAAACTGATCGCGACCGGGGGCTACTCGATCTCGGATTACATCCAAACCGACGCGTCGATCAACCCGGGAAACAGTGGCGGTCCGCTTTGCGATATCGACGGCAAAGTGATCGGCATGAACACCCTCATCAACGGGATCAATCGCGGTCTCGGGTTCGCGATTCCGATCAATATGGCCCGCGAAATCGGCGATCAGCTTATCGTTGGAAAAAAAATTACGCGTCCCTGGCTGGGGATTCGCATTGAAACACTCGGCGACGATCCATCGATTCGCGATCTGTTCAAAGGCGCCGACAAAGGCGTAGTCGTGCGAACGATTGAATCGGACGCCCCGGCAAGCAGGAGCGACTTGCGACCGTTCGACGTGATCACGCAGGTCGACGGTTCAGCCGTGGAAAGCGACACGCAGCTTCAGCATGAGATTTTGAAAAAGAAAATCGGCCAGACCGTTCAATTAACGGTTTGGCGAAAAGGGCAGACCGTAAAGATCCCGGTCAAAACCGGCGAATTGCCAAGCGAAATCTCCCGAGTCTCGAACGAACCCGTTCAGCCTCCCCAGCCGAAACCGGAGGATTTGGGCAAATTTGGATTGCAAGTGCAGGATTTGAGCAAGGAAGTCGCCGATCGGCTGCATCTCGGCGTAAAGCAGGGCGTCATTGTCACAGATGTGAGCGATGATAGCATCGCCGCGAGGCAGGACATCCAACGCGAAGACGTCGTGACCGAAGTCGATGGTAATCCGGTCACGGATGTGGCCAGTTTTCGCGCCGCTCTCAACAAAGCCGATCCGAAACGCGGCGTGCTGCTATATCTCGACCGCAAAGGCAGCAAGACCTTCGCAGTTTTGAAAGCAGACGGTTAGCTCTTTCGGCCGCCGGCAAGCACGAGGATAATTCCCCCGGCGAGACAAACTCCGCCCGCAATCGGGCCGACTGGCACCTGGTGTTTGTTCTCCTTGTTCACTTCCAGCGGGCCGAGCTTCGCCACATTCTCCTTAGTTGTGTAGTTGACTGAGCCCAACCATCCATAGGCAAGGATGATGATGCCAGCGACGATCAGAATGATTCCGATAATTCCGGTTGGTTTCATTTGCGCAGTCTTATGGACGCCGGCCTTGAATCAACTGAATAATCAGCACCACGATCGCCAAAACGAGCAGGAGCCAGATGAAGTTGCCAAGGGTGTAACCACTAACAAGACCAAGCAGCCACAGCACGAGCAGGATGATGAAGATAGTCCAAAGCATAGATGTTCCTTTCGGTTAAGTCTTTACGTTAAATCGTAGCAGTATGGGCAAGTGCGCTTATCTAAGGCAATTATTTCCGTGAGCCCTCGAGTACGGCTCGCAAATTCCATCCCGTACCTTCAAGTCGCTGCCGTGCCACTTCATAATCGCAGTGCATCAGTTCCGCGACAATGCGCACCGCCCGGTCGCGCAGCTTCCCGCTAGAGGCATGAAGGTCGACCATCCGATTGCCCTTCACTTTGCCCAGCATCACCATCGCTCCAGTGCTGATGATATTAAGGGCCACTTTCGTCGCAGTCCCGGCTTTCAATCGCGTCGACCCGGTTAAAATTTCCGGACCCACCGCCAGATTGATCAGAAGATCGACATCTTGTGTTCCGGGCGAATTGGAACGGATCAAAATCGTTTTTGCACCTATCGATTTAGCCCGGGCCAACGCGCCAATAACAAAGGGCGTTCGCCCACTCGCACTGATTCCAACCACAACATCGACATCCTTGATACCGCGTTCGCTAATTGTCAGCGCACCAACGCTCGACTCATCCTCCGCACCCTCCGCGCTCTGGTAAAGCGCACTCGCGCCTCCGGCGATAATTCCCTGCACGAGCTCGGATGAAGCGCCGAAAGTCGGCGGAATTTCGCTGGCATCGAGAACCCCGAGCCGCCCGCTGCTTCCCGCGCCGATATAAAATAAACGGCCGCCATTACTCAACGCTTTCGCCACCAGCTCGATTGCTTTGGTAAGATCGATAACCGCTCCGCGCAGCGCTTCCTGCACGAATTTCTCTTCCTCGACAAAAAGCTCGATCAATTCACGGGCGCTCATTTTCTCCAGATTTTCGGAGCGCGGATTGGATTGTTCCGTCAAAGCGGCGGCCAAATCATCGATTGATTCCTTGAGACGTTTTTCCTGGACGTCCTTCATTTCTTCCATTTCGCAGGCGAGCCAGGCCGCCCCCATCTCCGGTGTACGCTCCGCATTAGCGACACGCGCATCTGGCAGATTCTTTTTTAACCGTCGCCGAAACGCATGCGTATAGATCGAATCGCGATGGAAAAGTCCGCCCATCAAAACAACTTTCGGGGCCAGAAGATGCAGGCGTGAAGCGACGGCTTCGGTGTATTCACACAGTACCACGCGCGCCTTCTTCTATGATTTCCATCACCCGCGCATCGCCGCCGGCAGCCGCTTCGAACACCACCGGCGTCAGCATCGACACTTCCATCTTGTCAGCGGTTTGCACCCAACGAACCAGTTCATCGAGGGTGTTCAACGAAAGCGCTTGTAAAATTTTTGCGGTGAACTGGACCTCGCCACGATGCAGATCGTATTCTCGAAGAATCAAACGCAGCGCCTGAATCACAAGAACGTATCCCCCACCGGCATCGCCCAGGATGTGTCCCCATCCGCCCGCCTTCTCGATTTTATCTCCGCGTCGCCCCGTTACGGACGAACCGCTACCGGCATTGACTACGATCCCCTCGCCACGTCCAAGCGCCGCAGCCATTCCTGAATCGCGATCGCTTCCCGTGACGACTTTTGCCCTTGGCCAAAGCTCAGCACAAATCCGCGCGATCGATTGTCGATCTTCTGGCGTGCTGCAACCGGCGAGAAAAACTCCGGCGCGATCGATTTGCTTTGGCAGTTCTGATAAAATCGCCCGCAAACGCTCCGGGGCGGTCAGCCGCAAATTCGATGGCGGCAATTTTCCCTGATCGAGAACGCGCAGCTCATCGCCATCGCGCTCGACCAAAACCCAGGCAGTTTTTGTCCCTCCGCCTTCGACCCCGAGCATTCGCTCACTCGGATTCACTATGCAATACCGTTAGCCGGTTTGCGATGTTTGGAAAGTGCCAATTGGAAAGACCAGCGCATTGCCGAGCGTTCGCCCCCTTGTATGATGGCAATGCGCATGGATAAGAGACAGGCCGAAAGGAAAATCGCGGAGCTGCGCAACGAAATTCGTAAACACGACCGGCTCTATTACGAGCAAGCCGCTCCCGTCATCAGCGATCGCGAATACGACCGGCTTTATCAGGAGCTTGTCGATCTTGAGACGCGATTTCCCGAATTAATAACTCCGATTCCCCTACTCAGCGCGTGGGCGGCAAACCGCTTGAGGCTTTTGCCCAGATCCGACATCGCGTGCCGATGCTGAGTCTCGACAACACTTACTCCGAAAACGAGCTCGTAAATTTCTACAAACGAATCTCGCGACTCCTGCCGGACGAGAAAATCCCAGTTGTGATCGAACCGAAAGTGGATGGCGTCGCTTTATCGTTGCTCTACGAAAATGGAGTTCTCAAATATGCGGCCACCCGTGGCGACGGAATGGTTGGCGATGATATCACGCAAAATATCAAGACGATCCGTTCTGTCCCTCACAAATTGCGGGGCTCCGCACCCAGGATTTTTGAAGTGCGCGGCGAAGTTTACATGGACAAAAGCGGCTTCGAAAAATTGAACGAGAAACGAAAAAAAGCAAGGCCTGCCGCTGTTTGCGAATCCGCGAAATGCCGCGGCGGGATCGCTCAAGCATCTCGATCCGAAGATCGTGGCGAAGCGTCCGCTCGGGATTGTGTTTTACGGGACCGGCGCCGTTGAAGATCTCGATCTCGCCACAGGACGAGTCCGTCCGAATGGCGGACTTGAAAAGCATTCCGAATTATTCCCGTTACTGGACAAATTTGGACTGCCTCACAGCAAACGCTGGTGGAGCACCGATTCCGTGGACGAAATGTTGGAAGCAATCCATAAGCTTGATGAAATTCGCGTTGGATTCGCCTATCAAACTGATGGCGCGGTCATCAAAGTCGATTCCTTTGAGCAACGCGAGCGGCTCGGATTCACGGCCAAGTCGCCGCGGTGGGCAATTGCTTACAAGTATGCCGCCGAACGCGTCGAGACGCGCTTGATCGACATCATCAATCCAAGTCGGGCGCACGGGAATTTTAACTCCCGTTGCGCAGCTCGAACCGGTGCTGGTGAGCGGAAGCACGGTTAGTCGAGCGACCTTGCACAATGAAGATGAGATCAGCGTAAAGATATTCGAATCGGCGACACAGTTGTGATCGAGAAAGCCGGCGAAGTCATTCCTGCGGTTGTCGAAGTGGTGAAATCGAAACGGCCGCGAAACGCGAAACCGTTCCATTTCTTCGAGCATGTCCATGGTAAATGTCCGGTTTGCGGCGGGGCGATTCGGCGCGACCCGGAATTTGTCGCATGGCGCTGTGAAAATGTTCAATGCCCCGCCCAAACGACGCGACGCGTGGAATTTTTCGCCGCGCGCGGCGCGCTGGACATTGAAGGCATCGGCGGAATCGTGGCTGATAAACTCGTCGAACGCGGGCTCGTCCGCGAGCCACTCGATCTGTTTGAACTGAAAACCGACCAGCTCGCCAAATTGAATTTGGGAACCGACGAATCGCCCCGGATGTTCGGTGAGAAAAACGCAACGAAAGCGATTCAAGCACTCGAACGCGCCAGGACATTGCCGCTCTCGCGGTGGCTCTATGCGCTCGCCATTCCAGATGTCGGCAAGACAACGGCTACGCAGCTGGCCCGTTTCCACGACAACATCGACAGTGTCGCGCACTCGTTATTGCTTCGCGATGTGGTCGCCTATCACGAAAAGGAAAAAGCAGAGCGCAAAGAAATCGCAGAGCGCCTGATTCACGCCGGCTTCGGAGAAAGATCAAAGAGCTCGCCCCGGCGAGTCCGTCCGGTGGCGGACAAGATCGGCAAAGACCGCGGCATCGTTACTGAAGTCGGGCCGGCAGTGGCAAAAAGTGTTCTCGATTTTTTTGCCTCAGCGACCGGAAAGAGAATTCTACAGCGAATGAAGAAACTCGAGATCGAGCCGAAGAGTGAAAAAGTCTCCGCAAAAAAAGCAGCAGAATTGCCTCTGGCCGGAAAAACGTTTGTCCTAACGGGCACCTTACCGTCTATGACGCGCGACGAAGCGAGAGAAAAGATCGGAGCGCTTGGCGGACACGTGACCGGAAGCGTGAGCAAGAAAACCGATTACGTCCTGGCTGGCGCCGATCCCGGCAGCAAAATCGACAAAGCTAAAGCGCTCGGCGTCCGCGTCATGGACGAAGCCGAGTTTCGCAAGATGAGGTGAGGCGGGGCGATTCAGATGAACCGACACTACACTTTCGGCGACCGAGGAATGAGTTGACGCCGTTCTGAGGAATTAGACGAAAAAGTCCCGAATTACGCCGGGGCGCCGCCAAGGGCGCCAGGAAGCGGCGGGGCGACATCGGGTCCGATCACGACTTGTTTGGGCGGTTTTTCGGGCTGCATCTTCGGACCGACCGGCGGCGGCGGGCCGGGCGGATTGATGAGTCGGCCATGCTGGACAATTTCTTTAATCTGGGAACCGTCGAGGGTTTCGTAATCGAGCAGCGCTCTGGCAATCGTATCGAGCGTCTGCCGATGAGCAATCAGGGTTTGCTTGGCTTGTTGATACGCCTCATCGAGGAGCCGTCGCACTTCCTGATCGATCTCCTGGGCGGTGGCTTCGCTGTAATCGCGTGCCCGGGAAATGTCGCGACCGAGGAAAACGTAATCTTCGTGCTCACCGTATTCGACCATGCCGAGTCGTTCGCTCATGCCCCATTCGCAAATCATCTTGCGGGCCATGGCCGTAGCCATCTTGATGTCGCCGGCGGCGCCATTAGTCACGTCGCCAAACGTGATTTCCTCGGCGACGCGCCCGCCCATTTTCACCGCCAGGCTGGCCAGCAATTCGTTCTTGCGATTGGTGTATTTATCTTCCTCCGGCAACCACATTGTCGATCCTAACGAGGGACCACGCGGAATGATGGTCACTTTGTGGAGCGGTTCGGTATGCGGCAATAGCTCGAGCAACAATGCGTGACCTGCTTCGTGATACGCCGTGTTTTGTTTTTCCTTTTCGCTCAACGCGAGACTACGGCGTTCCTTGCCCCAGCGAACTTTGTCGCGCGCTTCTTCCAATTCAGCCAGCGTAATTCCTTTCAATCCGCGGCGAGCAGCGAGCAATGCCGCTTCATTGATCACATTCGCCAGCTCCGCGCCGGAATAACCGGGCGTGCCGCGGGCCACCACGGCAAGATCGACGCCTTCGGCGAGTTTTACTTTCTTGGCGTGGACCCGCAAAATTTCTTCGCGCCCTTTCACGTCGGGCAGATTGACGGTGATCTGTCGATCGAAACGTCCGGGGCGGAGCAAGGCAGGATCGAGAACATCGGGACGATTCGTGGCGGCAATGATGATCACGCCCTCTTGCGTGTCGAATCCATCCATCTCGACCAGCAACGCATTCAGTGTTTGCTCGCGCTCATCGTGGCCGCCCCCGACACCGTGCCCGCGATGGCGACCGACGGCATCGATCTCGTCGATGAAAATGATGCAAGGCGCGGATTTCTTGCCTTGCTCGAACATGTCGCGCACACGGCTGGCGCCGACACCGACAAACATCTCCACAAAATCTGAGCCGCTAATGGAGAAGAACGGGACATCCGCTTCGCCGGCGATCGCGCGGGCAAGCAAGGTTTTGCCCGTTCCCGGAGGACCGACTAACAAAACGCCTTTTGGAATCCGCCCGCCGAGCTTTTGAAATTTCTTTGGATCGCGTAGGAATTCGACAAGTTCCTGCACTTCGTCTTTCGCTTCCTCGACTCCGGCGACATCGCGAAACGTGATTTTATTTTTGTCGCGCGCCAGCATTCGCGCCTTCGATTTGCCGAAATTGAGCGCGCCTTTGCCTGCCATACGGATTTGCTGACGGAATAGAAAATACAGCACGAGCAGGAACAGCGCGATGGGCAGAAACCCGATCACAGTTTGGGCCAAAACATTCGATTCCGTTTTAATGGCCGGTTGCAGCCCGGCGGCGGCAAGTTTCTCCTGCAAATTATTGGTGAAACTCAGGTAAACCGTGGTGCGAAATGGGACCTTTTCCGAAGCGGCCGAGCCGGAGCCGGGATGAATGTAAACGCCGCGCAAAGTCTGCGTCGGCCGACCTTCCTCGACCACGAGGGTGAGCGGCGAACTTTTGTCGATCTGTTTGTTATCCAGCAGCTCGAGAAACCGATTATACGGTACATCTTCGACAGCCTGCATGCCTTGTCGATAAAACAGCATGGCGAGGGCAATGAAGCCGAAGGCGATGGCAATCAAGACCACGCCGCGCCAATTGAAATTGGGCTCGTTGCCACGGGATTTATTCTCCCGTTGAGAGTTGCGATCTGATTGAGGCATAAACAATGCGGACGCGTAGCCGCTATGAGAAAAATGTTACCATGAATGAATCGGCAATGCAAAAAGCAGGAGCCGGGCCGGGGCTTCCAATATTGAACCCACTATATTGCTTCCTTCGGTCAATTACGGTAGTTTTTGCCTCGAATTTCTTCCATGACAGAACTGGTCACCACCGTTGCCGATAAGATCGACAAAGCCGTCCAGCGCGTCACGCCGATTGCTTATCGTTTCCGACGTACGGGCCGACGTTGGATGCGGCGGGCTTTGCGAAAGCCGCGCAGCGTTTCGGAAGGACCGAATCTATTGCCGCTGTTGATTCAGGTGCTGGCCAGCTTTTCCAAAGCGGACGGTGTTCTGCTGGAAGAAGAGATCGACTCGAGCCTCGGTTTTCTGCGCTACGATTATCCGGAAGCGGTTTACTCGGAGCTGCGCCAGCTTTTCCGGCAGGCGCTTTACGAACAACAGGATCTCGCTGCGATGGCCCAAAAGCTCAGCTCGCAGTTGAGCGCGGATCGGAAAATTATGCTCGGCGTCCAGCTCTATGATTTGATTTCGCAGGCGGGGCTGAAGCAGGACCAGGTGGTCGCGTTTTACTCGTTCATGTCGCAACTCGGCATGGCAGCACAGGCGATCGACATCGTTTATCAACTCAATGCTTCCGGCGATTCCGATCCGTCCATTTATCAACGAGGCGCTTCGCCGCTGGAATCACTTTCATTCGGGCCAAACGGCAAGGCAGATGTGATCTTGAAGAGCCTTACGGAAAACGACCGATTGCTCGCTTTCCGTTATCACGATCTCATTCTGCTCAAGAACTACAGCGGCCAGACCGTATCCGTGCGAGGCCGGCCGTTGCAGCGAAATGGGTTTTGCCGCATTTATCCAGGGCAACGCATCCTGGTAGGCGATCAGGTGCTTAGTTACCAGGAGCTGGCGCAATATTTCAACGCCAAGAAGAACGTCTCCGTTCCCGAGATTTTTGTGCGAGTTAGCAAAGAAGGCGACGAAGTCGAGCTGGAACGCGGCCGCACTCGCGAAAGCGCGCTCAAGATTTCCTTCGGTTTGAAAGTGAAAGTAAAGGCGCTGCGCGATGTCGATGCTGTGCTCAAAGGCGTAAAATTAAAGGCCGGCACACAAGTCGAAGCGAGTTTGGAAGACAAAGTCACATTCCACAACGATAGCGAACTGGATCTGCTGGATCTGCGCCGGCGTGCGCGCGCTTTGGGCGGCCGGTTCCAATTAAAAGCTTCAAAATCGGAATACCTCGTGTCGAATAATCCGAGTCTTCTCCAGGCGGACGATATTCTGCTTTCGCCGGGAACCAGCGGCGATGTGCTTGCTCAAAATCTTTTGCGATTACGACAAACGCGTCGGTGAACTGGAAGTGATCGAGGCGGACCGGCCCATCAGCGTGGGCGATGTGACAGTGCGTACGACTGCTCCGCTCAAGGATGGCGACACCATCAGGATCGACATCGGACAGTTTTTGCGGTGCAACTTTTCCGAGCGGATTATCGAAGAGGAACGCAACATCATTCGCAGCCTCGAGGTGCGCGAAGTCACTCATCATTTCAAGAAAGGCGAAATCGGACTGGACGGGCTTTCTTTCAACATCACGCGAGGCGAGCTGGTTTGCGTGATGGGCGCGAGCGGTTCGGGGAAAAGCACACTTCTTAAAAGTGCTGGCGGGACAGCTTCAGCCGACCAATGGCCAGATTTTCCTCAATGGCCAATCGCTTTATCCAAATCTCGAACGGCTGAAGCGCTACGTCAGTTACATCCCGCAGGAAGACGCTTTCGACGAGCATCTGACTATCGAGGAAAACCTGCAGTTCGCGGCCGCGATTCGATCGCCACATCTTTCGCGACGCGATCGGATGCGCCGTCTCGAAGCGAAGCTCGTCGAGCTCGGGCTCGGCGAACGCCGCGACTGCTGTCGTCGGAAGCGCAGTCAAAAAGACGTTAAGCGGCGGCGAACGCAAGCGGCTCAATATCGGTCTCGACATGATCGGCATGTCGGACGTTTACCTGTTCGACGAACCGACATCCGGCCTTTCCTCGAAGGACTCCGAGCATGTGATCGAGATCATCCGCGGGATGGCGCACAACAAGATCATCATCGTCACCATCCACCAGCCGAGCTCGAAGATTTTCCAGATGTTTCACAAGGCGATCCTGCTCGACAAAGGCGGTCGGCTCGTCTTTTTCGGCACGCCTACCGGATATGCTCCGCTATTTCGCCGAAGCCGAACATCAACATCAGTTCGGCGCGGAATTGGGCGCGTGCCCGGCGTGCGGCACGACGCGCCCAGAATTTATCTTTGACGTTTTGGAAACGCCTCTGCGCGATTTGAGCGGCGATATCATCTACGAAGAAAACAGCCGGGGGCAGCTCGTGCCAGCCCGTCGTTACGCGCCCGATTTCTGGCGAGATAAATATGAGGCGTTTCGATTAATCCAGGACGTTAAACAGGTCTCGCTTCGCAAGGAACCAGTCGCGCCTTTGCCGCCGGCCCCGGCGAAAAAAAGACGATTGCCATTTCGCTGGCATGACGAGTGGACGCAATTTCGCGCGCTGCACGGCGCGCATTCATGAGCAAACTGCGGAATCGCGTCAATCTCGGGATCACGATCGCCGGTGCGCCGCTTCTGGCTTTTGGAATCGGGAGCTGCTCCGTTACTCCGATACTGGCCAGTATGATTTCGCGTCGGCATTTCATATCCCGACGTATCTGTTCATCGCGCTATTGGTGATCATGTTCTTGTCGTTGGCCAATAGCGCCGATGATATCATTCGTGATCGGACTGTTCTTCAGCGTGAACGCAATCTCAATATCCGATTGCCCTATTACATCTTCGCCAAGATGGCATCGCTGGCCGTGTTCGCCCTGATTCAATGCATCCTTTTCGTCTGGATCGGCAATTATATCCTGGGAATTCGCGGGATGTTTTGGACCCATCTCGGCCTAATGTTTCTGACCGCGCTCTGCAGTCTCGGTTTAGGATTGCTGATTTCTTCGCTCGTTTCGGACCCGAAATCGGCCGTCAACATCATGGTCTGGGTACTGATCCCGCAGATTCTGATGGGCGGCGCACTGATCAAATACGAGGATATGAATCGAAACCTCGGTTTCCGTTATTTGATGCAACGCTGGTACACAGAGCATCCGACCGAGGAAGAGAACAAAAAAATGAGCAGCCGGCTGGAAGTGCCGCTGATCTGCCAATTTGTCGCGATGAGATGGTCATATGAGGAGATCATCGTCGCCCAGGCGAAACTGAATCCGTTAACGCGACGACAGGACCGCGTCCAGGGCGAGATCGACGCACTGGTTCAGCGGTTGCAAGGTCAACAGAACCCGGCGGCGCTCAGACGGCTGGACGATTTAAAGGAAACGCTGGCGGCGCTTTCCGGTTTGGAGGCGCATTCGGTAAAGGAATTGAATTCTTATCTTCATCTGATCGATCAGATCCTCGACGGCGACCGCCCGTTTGACCGGAATCTTTTCCAAAGCGCAACGGGTCCGATTACGGCGGAGCAAATTTACGTGAATCAAAAAGTCTCCGATCTCTATTCGAACGCCGAGATGGAGCAGAACGATTATCGCCGCGGTCACAAGCCAAACGTGTTTTTCGGAGCGCAAAAGCGATATCTCGGGTTTACAATCAGCGTTTTCATCTTCAATACCGCCGTTCTGATTGCATCAACGTTTGGTCTGCTCCTTTTATTGAACTGGATTCTGCGGCGGCAACTCGAAGTCCGGCGGAGCTAGGCAAATGAAAATCCGAAAACCGAAATCCGAAGTCCAAAATCGTCTCATCGTCGCGGCCAGCGAAGCTGATGCCGATATGCTTTACGCCACAAATTTTTGGGCGCCCGATCCGTTTATTTTTCTACAGCAAAACGGGACACGCATGCTGGTATTAAGCGACTTGGAAATAGGCCGCGGCCGGAAACAGGCTAAAGCCGATAAATTTTTTTCCTTCAATAAACTGGAGCGCGAAGTCCAGGGAGGTTCAAAAAAGGCGCCACCGTATGAGAAAGTGCTGGCGCACTTCCTTCGGCAGCGCGGAGTGAAATCTGCAACCGTCCCCGGGAATTTTGCGCTTAGTTACGCGGAGGAATTGGCGAAAAATAAAATTCGGGTGCGCGCAGCAAGCGGGACGTTCTGGCCGGAGCGCGAAGCGAAGTCGAACAAGGAACTGGAAATGATCGGACATGCTTTGCGCATCACCGAAGCTGGACTCAAACGCGCCACGGAAGTTTTGCGAAGATCGACAATCGCGCGTGGGCTGGACAAAAAACTGAAATGGTCGGGCAAAACGCTGACTTCAGAGATTCTGCGGGCGGAGATCGACACTGCGATTCTGCACGCGGGCGGAACACCGACGACTACGATTGTCGCCGGCGGCGATCAAGCTTGCGATCCGCATGAGCGCGGCTCCGGACCGCTCTATGCAAACTCATTAATTATCCTGGATGTATTTCCCCGCGACGCCAAGACCGGTTACTGGGGCGATCTCACACGCACCGTTGTGCGCGGTCGCGCCAGCGATGCCCAGCGCAAACTTTGGCAAACGGTGAAACAAGGCCAGGCGATTGCCTTGAAACGGATCAAGGCCGGCGTAGATGGAATGTCGATCCACAAGGCGATCCAAAGATTCTTTGCCGATCGCGGCTATCCGACCGAAGTCCGCAAAGGCAAAAACGTCGGCTTTTTCCACGGCACTGGTCATGGACTCGGATTGGAAATCCACGAATATCCGCGGCTGCAAAAAGTCGTGCTAAAAGAGCGAGAGGTCGTAACTGTCGAACCGGGCCTGTATTATCCCGGACTGGGCGGCGTCCGGATCGAAGACGTCGTCGTAGTGACGAAAAGCGGCTGCAAAATTCTGTCGCGATTTCCCAAGCAATTAGAAATCTGAAATGAACGAGGCGCCCTCTTGCGCGTCTAAGGTTCCTAGACACACTTAAGACAGGCATGTTTTATCCTTACGGTTTTGGCGGGGGCAGCTGGATCTTCTATATCGGCATTCCTCTGATCATTGGAATCTGGGCCCAAATGCGGGTAAGTGGCGCGTTCCGCAAATGGGGCGAGGTGCGGGCCAGCTCGAATATCACCGGCGCCGAGTGCGCGCGGGAAATTCTTAACGCGGCGCAGATTCACGATGTCGATGTTGTCGAGACCAACGATTTTCTAGGCGATCATTACGATCCGGCACAACAAAAACTTTGTCTGTCCAGCAACGTGTTTCAGACGCCATCGGTGGCCGCGCTCGGCATTGCCGCGCATGAAACCGGTCATGCCATTCAACACGCCAAGGCGTATGCTCCGCTGAAGGCACGAATGGCGATCGTGCCGGTGACAATGATCGCATCGCAAATGCTGCCGTTCGTGATCTTCGGTGGACTATTTTTTCGGATCACGCGGTCTGATAACGATCGGCATTTGGTGTTATCTGATCTTGCTCGTCTTTCAGCTCATCACCCTGCCGGTGGAGTTTGATGCTTCCCGGCGAGCGAAAATCATTTTGAAAGAAATGGGAATCGTGCAGCCCGGGCAAGAAGTTGCGGGCGTGAATAAAGTCCTGAACGCAGCCGCTCTCACCTATGTGGCCGCGTTTATTGCGGCGCTTGGGAACCTGCTCTGGCTGATGTCGATCCGGGATCGGCGTTAATTGGCGCACGTTGAAAAACATGAACGCAGCGCTCGCATTGCCAGCTCGTCGCATCTCGGATTTGTTGTCGTCCGGTCTGGAGACGCGTGTTAAATCTAAGCGCGACCAGATGGATAAACCGCGCACGGATGAAGATCAGCAACTTGTCGCGCGGGCGCAATCGGGTGATGCCGGGGCATTCGACCAACTGGTGATCAAGTATTCGCCGCGTCTTTACGGCTTGATCTACAACATGACCTCAAACCACGAGGACACGAACGACCTTTTGCAGGATGTGTTTGCAAAAGCTTACAAGGCGATCCGCGGCTTCCGCGGGAAATCCACTTTCTACACCTGGATCCACTCCATCGCCGTGAACATGACGCTGAATTTTCTGAAGAAACGAGGGCGTCGTTATCAGCTCAGTCTGGACGATGTCGATTCAAGTATTCAAAACGACAAGGAGTTTCTGGAAGTGACGCAAACCAGCAGTCCGGTGCGGGAGGCGGACCTCTCCGAACTGCAGAAAAGGTTGAACGAGGCCATGATGAAATTGTCTGAAGATCACAGAGCCGTGGTTACCATGTTCCATATTCAGGGAATGCCCCATGCCGAGATCAGTAAAATCTTGCGTGTTTCGGAAGGGACGGTACGTTCGAGACTCTTCTACGCGAATCGGCAACTCCAAAACTATCTGGACGAATTCAGGAAGAATCCGGTTTCTTAACGGGCGCAAAAATGGACGAATTCAACGACAGCGAGATTGCGAAGCTTCTTCGGTTGAAACGCTACGAGCAGCCTTCCCCGGGATACTTCGAAGATTTCCTGCATGAATTCCATCGGCGGCAACGCGATGAGTTGTTGCAGCGGCCGCTGTGGCGAATTTGCCTGGATCGAATACAGGATTTCATGTTCCGCTTGAATGTCCCTTCGTTGACGTCGTATCCGGCGGCGGCTGCAGCCGTGCTAATCTGTGCAGCAGTAATTTCTTTGAAAGTACATCAACAACCACCGCCTGCGAATGTCGCCTTTGAGGAGCGGCCGGCGATATCCACAGTGGAGGATACGGACAGCGAATGGACGCTAGCGTCGCCGGTCACTATGCGAGTTTTGAGCACGCCACCGCTTCGCAAATTCAACCACAGCGCCCACACTCACCGGGTCGCTACGCCGCCGCGCTACGTGCTCGATAGCGTTCCAGTGAGTTATGAGTCTAATTTCCGGTTCTAGGAATGCCTTCGGGCGCCCTCAGCGCTTTGGCTTTGATTTAGTTAGACAGGCGTTGAGAATGGCAAACCTCTCCAAAGCGGCGTCCGTCGTAATCTTCTGCCTGAGCGTGAATCTCCTCTTTGCCCAGGAAGAATCGGCGCTGATTCTCAGCCATGAAGTAAAGGACATATTCGAGCGGTCGGCCAAGGCAGTCGTAAAGATTCATGGTGTCGATGAGCATAGCGATATCTTTGGCACGGGGTTCTTTGTCGATCCTACCGGAACGCTTTACACCTCATACACTGTGGGCGGAGAAGCGGGAAATTTTACTGTCCAGTTTGATGGCAAAGAATATCCGGCCCGTCAGTTGGTAGCTGATATTCGAAGCGGCATCGCTCTGTTAAAAATCGATGTCGTCACCCCTTCCCTCCCGGTGGGGAAATCGAGCGAGCTCGAGGTCGCCACTCCGGTCGTGACGATTGGCTATCCTCTTGATCTTCCCAAGACGCCAAGCTTTGGGATGATCGCCGGGTTCGATCGAAAATACCTGGGACGCTATTTTTCCACCACGCATCTTCGGGTCAATCTGCCAACGCAGCGCGGTGAGGCGGGTGCGCCGTTGTTGAATTTGAAAGGTGAGGTCGTCGGGATCCTCGTCAGTAGTCTGGAAAACAATTCCGCTTGTTATGCATTGCCAATTGACGCTGCGGAAAAAATCCGTGGCGATTTCGTCCGTTTCGGTGAGGTGCGGCACGGCTGGATCGGAGCCAGCGTAGCCGAGACAAAGAAAGCGATTGAAGGTTCACGGACGCAAATCACAGACATTATGTCCACCACGCCGGCGACCGATTCAGGTTTAAAGCCGGGCGACATTCTGTTACAGGTAGGCAACGTTAAAGTCCACGATCCGGAAGATGTGCTCGATGCTTCATTCTTCATCACAGCTGGGGATATGGTACCAATCATGGTGGTACGTGATGGGCATAAGCTGACGTTCAATGTGCGAGCGGCCGTTCATCCTGCCAGCCGGCCTCTGCCATTGCTGGCTGCTCCGCCGGTTATGAACCAGGCGATTCCGCTCCGTCTCGACGCGGCAATCTCAACTGAACCGTAGCTGCCCAGTTTTCCATTTCATTCCGGTTATTACATAGCGATGGCCATCCGCCGTCGCCACGGCTATGGCGTGACAGGCCGACCGCCGCTACAATGGCGCTGTGGAGAACCGGGAAATTTTGCCAATGGAAAAAACGGCGCGTGAAATCGCTGCCGTTTTGCGAAAGGCAGGTCACGTCGCCTATTTCGCCGGCGGGTGCGTCCGCGATATCGTTCGCAGCGTTAAACCGAAGGACTTCGACATCGCCACGGACGCGCGGCCCGAAGAAGTGCAAAATCTTTTTTCCCGCACTCACGCGGTCGGCGCGCACTTCGGAGTGGTCATCGTAATCCAAGAGGGCTTTCAATTCGAAGTCGCGACGTTTCGGTCTGATGAAGCGTATGTCGATGGGCGCCATCCGACCTCCGTTCGATTCTCGTCACCCGAAGAAGATGCGAAACGCCGCGATTTCACGATCAATGGAATGTTTTTCGATCCGGTCGGGGAAAAAGTGATCGATTTCGTAAATGGGCGCGCCGATCTCGAAGCAAAAATAGTTCGGGCAATTGGCGATCCGCGGCAGCGTTTTGCCGAAGATCGCCTCCGTATGCTGCGCGCCGTTCGCTTCGCCACCGTTCTCGATTACAAGATCGACAATTTCACCTGGCAGGCACTCGTGACTGAAGCGGCAACAATCAACCAGATCAGTGCTGAGCGAATTCGGGATGAGTTGGTGCGCATTTTTCTTTCGCCAAACCGGGTGCGCGGTTGGGATCTGCTCGATTCAAGCGGGCTGATGCGAGCGATTCTGCCGGAAATCGAACCAATGAAAGGCTGCGAACAACCCGAACAGTTTCATCCTGAAGGCGACGTCTTTAAACATACTCGGTTGATGTTGCAGCATCTTCCCGCGATGGTCTCGGTGCCGCTCGTTTTCGCAGTTATCCTTCATGATGTGGCCAAGCCAGTTACCGCGAAAGTCGATTCGACGGGCCGGATCCGATTCAACGAACACGATCGAATCGGAGCAGAGATGACGGAGCAGATCCTGCGACGCTTGCGATTCTCGGGCACGGAAATCGATGCGACTGTCGAGATGGTGAAGCAACACATGGTCTTCAAAGACACGCCGAAGATGCGTGTCGCGAAATTAAAGCGGTTCATGGCCCGTCCAACATTCGACGAGGAGCTGGAACTACATCGCGTTGATTGCCAGAGCAGCCACCGTATGCTCGACAATTACGAATTTCTGTTGAAGAAACGCGAAGAGTTCGCCAAGGAACCGATCATTCCACCGCCGCTGGTGCGCGGAGATGACTTGATCGCGCTGGGCTTGAAACCGAGCCCGAAGTTTGGCGAAATTCTGGAAGCAATCGAGACACGCCAACTCGAGGGCGCTCTTCGCGATCGCGAAGAGGCCCTCGAATGGGTGAAACGCGAATATTTCCTAAGCGATTAAGCGGTCATGGCAGGCCTGTTCCGACCTCCGCCTTGACCTGTGCAATATCCGTCGAATTGATGGTACCGTTGGCGTTCACATCTGACCGGAAGGTTGTGGGCGTAGCCATGCCAATTCGACCTTTCGTCTGGCTAACATCGGAAGAATTAACGGTGGCGTTGTTATTCGTGTCGCCGATCAGGACTCTCATGATTCCCGGAACAGTGGCGCTCGAGTTACCGTTAGTGTCCTGGACATTGTTCAGAGTTACCGTGATCTCCTGTTGATTTGTCACGCCGGTAAGATTGACGATGTATTCATGAGGGTTCGCGCCGATGTTGCGGCTGCTGATGGTGCCTGTGCCACTGGTGACACTCGCACTCGTAACGCTCGCGACGTTCGTGCCGAAGGTGAAAACCATCGTGTAATCGCCATTGGCTCCGCCATTGCGGCATTCAGTCGCGTTACTCCCATCAAGCCCAAGATCGATATCGAACGTGCCGGCCGTGCCATGAACTTTGCGCGACGCAATGCTGTTTACCTGGAGCGTTTGAATCAGCCCTATCGGGAGCGGCCACGCGAAAGCGCCCCGACCACGGGTCCAGAGCGAAAGCGTGGTGCTGCCCCGGTCGATCTGCATGTCCCAGATCATCGTATTCGGTAATCCGTTGTTGAAACGGTACCAGGTGGGCGAAGCCGCTGTAATATCGTCCGTGAAATAGAGTCCGAAGTCCGTGCCGGCGAAAACCTGCTGCGGGAAATTCGGATTCACGATAATGGAATCTACCGGGATGTCGGGCAGATTGCCGGTTTTATCCAGCCAGGTGAATGAGCCGCAATTCGCACCGCAAGTAACTTGGAAGACGTGACCGGGCATTGTCGGCGTATTCGCATTGAAGCCACCCACCGCCGCGTAGCCGACTGGCACATTCGCCGCCGCAACCGTAGGATCGAGGGCGACGTTAAGCACGGGCCGATTGGGCAGAACGGTGTTCCCATCCGTCACGTCGACCCAGTTGGCCTGACTCGCCGTCCCGGTGCCGAGATTGAAACCGATCCAGGCATTGGCGTCGTTCGTGCCGACCATCGCGACGCTGCTGTATTTCGGCGAATACTTCAACTGGTTGATGTGAGAACGGTTGCCCAGCGTTTGCTTGGTCATGTTTTGTGTCGTGGGATTGTTGGTCATGTACCAGGTCGAGTTCACACCGCTTGCGTCCGTGGCTCGGATTGTTTCCCAAACCCGAGTCGTTCCAGCAATCAAATGCCCGCACCCGCCGGGAACACCTGCCGGTGCGCAATCATCGCCGCCAGCAATCCCGCCATGGAAAATATCCCAGGGCAGAATGAACGACTGTGTATCGCCGGTCCAGCCAGGGCGAATGCTCGTCCAGCTCGCTCCGGGGGACGTGCAATTACTGACGCATCGGCTCAGACCACCGCTGTTGTTGCCTTGGAAAAACCGGAGACTTGAACCTGTCCCGACCGGGTCGATACGGGCGAAGAATCCATCACCACCCAAGCCTTCCTGCCATTGAACGGGACCAGTGGGAAAGCCGGAGAACGTGGCCGAGCTTGGGCCATTATCCTGCGCGCCACCGACAGCAGAAGGATTTGCCGATGTGGCGAAGTCGCCGCTAATGTCGCCGGAATAAAACTCGATCGAGTTTATCCCGGTGTCCATGTTGACCCACGTGTTTCTTACGACGCCAATGACCGCTGTATCGGCGTCTGGGCTGGAGAAGATTCCTCCATCACTGCCTTTGAGCAGGATACTGGAGGAACCTTGCACAAAGGCGAGCGCGTGCTGGTCCACATGCACGACATGGCCGCCACTATATCCGCAGGTCAGATCGTAGAATGAAATTCCATTCCGATCTGCCAGCCAGGTATCGAATGTATCGACGAAGAGGCGGTCTGGATTGTTAGGATCGACAGCGATTCCCTGGTCGTACCAATTCTGTGGATAATCGCCCTGCCCATTGTTGCAGTTTCGAAGCGAGCCGCCGGCGGATCCATTGAGGAAACTCCAGGAGGTACCGCCATCGGTGGTTACCCAAACGCCCAGCTGACAGCCATTAGCATTGCCGCAACCGCTATTGCTGTTTTGAGCGATCGATTGAACCTGAGCATAGATGTAATCCGGGTTACTCGGCGCCACCGCAATCTCCATCCGACCAAGCTGATTGCCGACATTGAGTCCGCCGTATGGCGTGCCGCTCGCGCCATTCATCGCAGCGCCGGTCGTGTAAGGGCTGCCGACTACCTGAGTACCAAAGACGAATCCGTTACCATCGACGCTGATGGGACTGAAATCTACCGGGCAACCGCTGGCGGGCATCGTTCCTTTGTAGAGACCGTTCGCTCCATTGCTGCCCAAATCGTATTGTACGTTCGTGGCAAAACCGCGCGTGCCCACTGCAGCGAGAATGCGCGTGACACCGCCGCCTAAATTGGTGAGCTCAAGTCCGGTGATGTCCTGCCGTTGCGTATTAAAGCTGTTAGTCGTGCAAGGACCAGCCCAATTCACGCCGCCGTCGTAGGAGAAGTAGAGACCCGTCTTTGTTCCCGCCACGACTTTGTTGCTGTTATTCGGATCAACGCGCACCTTGCCCACGGCTTGATACTGCGGGAATTGGCCGGCCGGTTCAGGATAGGCCGCGCCGAAAACATCCGCGCCCAGTACGCTCCAAGTCGCGCCGCCATTGATCGATTTCAGAATACCCTGGCTGCCATACGAAAACGAACCGAAGTTGAGGTCGCCCGTCCCAGCGTAAATCGTGTTGTGATTATTAGGATCGATGGTGACGCTGTCGATGGAAGTAGTACTTACCGCTGCATCATCGGTCAAAACACTCCAAGTGGTGCTGGCATCGCAGCAATTCGTTGTCTTCCAAACCCCTCCACCATCCGTTCCGACGTAGGCGACAATGGAGCCGTTCGTGGTCGTAGTGGGATCGATCGCGACAGTGTTTACGCGTCCCTCAGTTGTGCCGTAATCAAAGCAACCCTGGCAGCCGGTCATGTGTTCCGGCTGAGGCCCGAGCGCAGTGAAGGCGTTCACTTCTACCGCCAGCGGCCCATTTTTGCCCAGTCCGAAATTCGTTCTCCTGAGGCCTGATGGTACGCGCCTCGCCATCTGGAAATCCTGTGCGGCGGCGTTCCGAATCCATTCAGGATTGAAATGGCCAGTCGGATAGGTCACTCGGTTATGCCATTCCATCTGCATTCGCTCCAAATCATCGACGCGACCGCCGGGAACGGGCATATCGCGCAAACGCTCATCAACAGTCGAAGTCAGCTTCGATGAGATTCCCGCGAAACTGAAAATCGCCAGCAGAGCGCCGGCAGAAACAAGAACAAAAGCCAGCAACGCGCGGGCATTGCTGACGCCAGACATAGAAGTAGAAGTTTTTTTCATGGGATTAATTGCGTGTTTGGTAAGATCGACATGGCCAGCGGAAGAACATGGTTAGCCACCGCATGGCGTGATCGAGCGGCGTAGTGTAAAGCAGATTCCAACCGACTTTGCAAGGGAATTTCTTAAAAATTATCGGCAGGTTTCGCCTTGATGCTCGCAGCGTGAAAGCCGAGCCTTTTTTCTGTGAAAATCCTAATGGCTAGTGCGGAAGGGCCGCCTATGCGGCGGGCGGGCGCGCTCATCGATGTGATGGATGCGCTGCCGCACAATTTACGCGAGCGCGGTCATGATGTGAGTGTCGCCCTTCCATTTTACAAGGAGATTCGCGAGGACACGCAGTTCAAAGAGAAGGACACGGGTGTCACTGTCGATGTTCGCGTCGGCAACAAAACCTATGTCGCCGAATATCTGGAAGGCCGCAGCCCCCATGACGTACAATTGTTTTTTGTTCGCTGCGATGAATTTTTCGATCGGCCGGGGATTTATGGAGAGCACGGCCAGGCCTATGAAGATAATTCGGCGCGCTTCATCTTTTTTTGCAAAGCGGTGATTGAGCTGGCGCGCCGATTATCCCCGGCGGTCGAGATTTTGCATGTGCACGATTGGGCGGCCGCGCTGATCCCGGTGTTTGTGCATGCGCATGGTTTGCCGTTCAAAACGGTTCTGACCATTCACCATCTGGCCGAGCAAGGCAGTTTCTGGGGTTTGGACTTTTCGCTTACAAATTTGCCCGAACGGTTTTTCACTTTGCGCGGCATCGAGTTTTTCGGAGCGGTCAATTTTCTCAAAGGAGGAATTCTCTACGCCGACAAAATCACCACCGTGAGCGAGCATTATCGAAGCGAGATCCAGACGCCTGCCGGCGGATGCGGTCTGGATGTTGTGATTCGGGAAAATGCGCACCGTCTGCTGGGCATTTTGCATGGCGCTGATTACGAGCGATGGAACCCAGAGACAGACAAACTGCTGCCGGCCAATTACGGTTCGAATTCGTTTTTGGGGAAAGAGATTTCTCGCCAGGCTTTGTTAGGGGGATTGCGGCTGGCCCCTGATCCGATTGGACCAGTCTTTGGCATGGTGACAAGGGTGGTTAAGGAAAAAGGATTCGAAATCCTCGTCCCGCTTCTCGACCGACTCCTTTCGGACGACGTGCGGCTGATTATCCTGGGCGAAGGCGACCCTGCCTTTGAAACGGCTCTGGCCGTCACGGCCCGCAAATTTCCCACGAAATTTGCCTATCAAAAAAGCTACGACGAAAAAACAGCGCATGTAATCGAGGCCGGCATGGATATTAGCCTGATCCCGTCGCGGGTCGAACCGGCCGGCCTCAGCGCAATGTATAATCTCGCTTACGGCGCGCTTCCCGTGGCCAGGGCAACCGGCGGCATCCATGAGATCATTGCCGATTATGATCCAACTCTGGAGACGGGATATGGGTTTCTTTTTTACGATTACTCGACCGAGGCCTTTTGGGACGCTATCAAACGGGCCCGAGAAACTTTTCAAAATCGGGAACTGTGGATGGAGTTGATGAAGCGCGCGATGTCGAAGCAATTTTCGTGGGAGACATCGGCCCGGCGATATGAAGAAGTTTACCGGGAACTTCTGGGCACGGAGAACGAAGCAGTTGCATAATCGCGCTCGCGAATAAACAGAGATTCGATCCGTCAAATTCCTGCTCCAGGGGACCATGGATTTAATAGATTGCCCGTTTCTGACCGCGCGTTTTGTTTTGCCCGGAAGTACTTGCCATACGTCAAACGTTTCGGTCTTCTCCAGAGATTGTCCTGATCCCGTGATGAGCCGGTCACAATTCCTTTCTTTGTTCGCGGGATTATCTCTTACCCTCGCCCAAATCGCGGCGGCCGTTCTCCTTTTGGCGCCGGAAGGGCCGCTTTCCTATCGTTATTCCACTTTGGTTCAACATGACAGTTACTGGTTCATGAACATCATCGATCGCGGTTATGGCACGCCGGTGCCTCCGATCAATCAAAAGGTAATGGAAGTTTCAAATGTCGCGTTCTTTCCGGGTTATCCAGCTATCGCCGCGCTGCTTCACTACGGCTTTCATCTCGCCACCTCGAATGCGCTCCTCATCGCTGCCCAGATCGCTGCCTGGGGTTTTTGGAGCTATTTCTTTCTCTTTTGCCAACGCTGGAATGTTTCACCCTCACTGCAATTTTTCGGTGCACTGTCGATCCTTGCTCATCCGGCTGCTTTCTTTTTGATCGCTGCTTATTCCGAATCGCTCTTTCTCTTGGCTTTGATGGGATTCATCTATTGGACCAGCATAGATAGTCGAACCCCAAAATTCTTGGGCGCGATTCACGGCATTCTCATGTGCTCCACTCGGATTGTAGGAATTCCGTGTGCGGCTTTCCCGCTTGTACGCTCAATCGTCGCTAACGGATGGGAAGGACTACGCCAGCCCACTACGTGGTTTCGCGTTTACGTGCGAGCGGCGGCTCTGATGGTTGTCGCGACAAGCGGCGCTCTCGCGTTTTTCGCCTATTGCCAATTGCGCTGGGGAAACTGGAATCTTTACATGCTGACTCAAGCAGCCGGTTGGGGGATCGTGCCCGATTATCTAGCGGTGTTTAAGCCATCGAGTTACCACTGGCTCATTCCGGCGCTCGATAACCCAACGCAGACAAGCCAAATGTCGATGACGCTGGGCGCGCTGCTTTTTGTTCCCATCGTTATCTGCGAGTTCGTTCCAGCGATCCATGAACGCGCAAACTGGCCGACCCGCGCCGGCATCTATTTTTGTGCTGCTGTCATCTATTACGTTTCGGTGAGCGGCGTGGCGTGCGTGAACATGGAAAGCATGCTGCGCTACGAATTTTGCGTCCACGCCCTCATCGTGCTGGGCGTATTAAATTTGTTGCGCCAGGTTCAGCAGACACCGGCCTTCGTTCGAGCTCTGGGAATTTTAGCCATCATTTTGGCCTGCGCTGCCGGGCTGAGCTTACAAGGGTGGTATCTCTGGAATTTCACCCGCGGCAACTGGATTGCATAAGGCGATGAAAACGAATGTCGCTATCATCGGCGCCGGACCCGCTGGGTTGACTGCGGGTTACCTCCTCTCGAAGAACGGCATCGACACGGTCATCTTGGAAGCCGATCCGCATTATGTCGGCGGCATTTCGCGCACCGTCACATACAAGGGGTTTCATTTCGACATCGGCGGCCATCGGTTCTTTTCCAAGTCCAAGGCAGTCGAGGATCTTTGGACCGAGATTCTGCCTGATGACATGCTGGTGCGGCCGCGCTCGTCGCGAATTTTTTACAATGGGAAGTTTTTTTCTTATCCGCTCAAACCTTTCGAAGCGCTAATCAAGCTTGGTGTTTTCCGATCCTGCCTTTGCATTTTTTCCTGGATGAAGGCGCGTCTGGTTCCGGTCCGCGAGCCGCGCAACTTCGAAGACTGGGTGAGTAATCAATTTGGCCGCCGCCTATTCGATATTTTCTTCAAGAGCTACACCGAAAAGGTTTGGGGGATGAGCTGCAAAGAAATCTCCGCGGATTGGGCGGCGCAGCGGATAAAAGGTTTATCTCTTGGAAGCGCGATCAAGAATGCGCTGCTGCCGCAACGTTACAACGGCGATCGTTCCAAGGTGATCAAAACCTTGATCCACTCGTTCCGCTATCCCCGCCGTGGCCCCGGTATGATGTGGGAAGCCTGCGCGAAAAAAATAAAGGCATTGGGCGGCAGGATCGACATGAGTCGCAAGGTGACGCATTGTTCCTACAGCGAAGAATCTCGCACCTGGACTGTTGAATTCGAGGATCGACAAGGCAGCAGCGGTAGAATCGAAGCCGAGCATATAATTTCCTCCGCCCCGATTCGATCACTCGTGCGCGGCCTCACGCCTTCGGTAAGTGATCGAACCCGGCATGCTGCGGAAAGCTTGAAGTACCGCGACTTCCTCACGGTGATGCTCATCTTGAAAGAGCGAAACATGTTTTCCGACAATTGGATCTACATCCACGATCCCAAGGTTAAAGTGGGGCGAATACAAAATTTCCGTTCCTGGTCGCCGGAAATGGTGCCGGATAGCGGCAAGGCTTGTTATGGATTGGAATACTTCTGTTTCGAGCACGATGGCCTTTGGAATTCTACCGATGAGGAGCTGATCCAGCTTGCCAGGCGCGAATTGATGCAGATCGGCCTGGCCAAAAAGGGTGACATTGTCGATGGGACGGTCGTTCGTCAGAAAAAAGCTTACCCGGTTTACGATGACGACTACGCTAGTCACATTGCGGTAATTCGACAGGAACTGGAAGATCGCTATCCCAATTTGCACCTGGTTGGTCGCAACGGAATGCATAAATATAACAATCAAGACCACGCCATGATGACCGCCATGCTCTGTGTGGAAAACATTCTGGCCGACAGCAGGCTTTACGACCTTTGGCAAGTCAACGGGGACGCCGAGTATCACGAAGCGGGTCCGTCTGAGGCTGAGGAAACGACGGGGCCATCGCTACGGCTCGTTCCGACTCGCGTTGTCGGATCCCCCGAATTGGCGCCGGAAGGATAAGCGATCGAATTGAGATTGGCGTGCCAAGAGCGTTTGCACATCGAACAGGTGAAATTTTCAGCGAAGCGCGAATTTTATGGACGCAACTTTTGCGGATCGAGCTGAGGCCGGGCGATTCCTGGCCGAAAAACTAAAAGACTACGCGGGGCGCAACGACGTCATTGTGCTGGGATTGCCCCGCGGAGGTGTTCCGGTGGCATATGAAGTAGCAAAGGCTTTGCAGGCGCCTCTCGATGTTTTTCTCGTTCGCAAGCTCGGTGTGCCCGGCTTCGAGGAATTGGCTGCGGGTGCAATTGCTTCGGGTGGCGTGCGCGTTCTGAATGAAGATGTCGTTCGCGCATTGCCACACTCCGACGAAATTATTGAATCGGTGACAAGGCGAGAAAAGGCCGAACTGGAGCGGCGCGAGCAAAGTTATCGGGCCGGTCGACCGCCACCGCAATTGCGCGATCGATTATCATCCTTGTTGACGATGGCCTTGCCACCGGTGCAACCATGCGCGCGGCGGTTAAAGCATTGCGTCAATCAGGCGCGGCAAAAATTGTCGTAGCCGTCCCGGTTGGACCGCCCGAAACTTGCCGTGAGATCGAGGCGGAAGCCGATGAAATCGTTTGTGCTATTACACCAGAATTTTTCCGGGCGGTGGGGCAGTACTACCGGGATTTTTCGCAAACGAGTGACGAAGAAGTCCGCGAATTACTTGCGCTTGCCGCGACAGGCTGAGCCGATAAGCGGGATGCCGCAATAATACGCTCGCGCCATTCACCCCGGATGTTGCGACTCCATCCGATTTGCATGTGCAACTTGCTTTTTTTCGCCAGATCTAGCCTGGTGAAAGGAATGTACGAGAAAAAAGACTACTGCAATTGTGATGCAGGAATCGGCGATATTGAAGGCCGGCCAAGGATGAGCATACGGAATGTGTAAATCGAACAGGAGGAAATCGATCACGTAACCGTGCAGGAGACGATCGGTCAGATTCCCGAGGATTCCAGCCAGCAACAGCGCAAGGGAAATATCCCGCCAGGCATCCGGTGCACGGCGCCGTAATAAAAGCACCAGAACGAAAATCAACGCGATACAGGAAATCGCGATGAAGAAAGCGTTATTGTTCTTGAAGGATCCGAATGCCGCGCCGGTGTTCGTGATACGCACAAGCTCGAAAAAATCCGGAATGAGGTTGCGCGGTTGATGAGGATCGATGTTTTGCACTACCAGATATTTTGTCCATTGATCTAACGCGTAAAGCGGGATGGATAGAAAAAAGATGAACCTCATGTCGACCCTGCAGCTTCAGCACTTCAGCCGGCCGGTGACACCTTTCATTATTCTGCTTACAAATGGCAAGAGATTCCTCGATCATACCTATTTCGCGTCGTGCATTGACCCTCGGAACTTCTGCAGGATGCAACAGCGATCCGGATCCCTTTATTTTGCCCAAGTCGACCGAGGATCGACGACCGAGTGAAATCTGCCTATCGCAAAGCGATCACGCTTTCGCACCGATTGCACAATTCCGGCTGCGCTTTGCTCTGACCCACTTCGGGCCGATGACGCCAGCAACGAACGCATTTGCGGTAAGTGGTTTTACTGACTGAAGCGCTCGCTTCTTTCCCCTGCTGAATCGTGAGATCGCTCAGAATAAAGAATTCCTCCAGCTCCTGCTTGTCGATCTTCGCCGTTACCTTTGAATCGGAGGTCAAACTCACCGCCGCCTCCAAAGCGTTGCCGATCAATTTGTCCTGTCGTGCTCGCTCGATCGCCTGACCAATAATCCCGCGTAGCTTCAATAACTCTGCGACGTCGCTGCTTACTTTGCCATCCGTCTCTTTTGGTTTAGGAAACTCCTGAAGATGAATGGATCCCCGCGGCTCCGAATACCGCCAGGCTTCCTCGGCCGTAAATGCAAGAACCGGCGCGAGCAATTTGCACAGCGTATCGAAGACCTCTTTCATCACTGACTGTGTCGCGCGGCGCCGTGGTGAATAGGGCGCATCGCAATACATACGGTCCTTGGTGATATCGATGTAAAGACTGCTCAGATCCACAGCGCAAAACTGATTGAGCGTGTGATAGACTTTGTGAAACTCGAATGCTTCATACGCCGCCCGACATTCCCGAATCACTTCATTTAACCGCGCCACAATCCAGCGATCCACCAACGTGAAATCCTTCTCTTCTGTAGCGGCGGTCTGCGACCGTCGCAAACTTTCTTCCCTCGAATGGCGACGCTCATAGAGCGCTACAGGAAAATCGAAGAGATTTCCTAGCAAAATCCGTAACGTATTTCGAATCCGGCGATAAGTATCACCGAGCCTGGTGAACATTTCTTCCGAAAAAGGAACATCATCCGTGTAGTTAATACTGCTCGCCCAAAGCCGGACCAAATCGGCCCCGTGTCGGCCAACAAAATGCCCGGCATCCATCGGCTTATCGTAAGTTCCGGATTTGGAAATTTTCTTGCCGTCAAGATCGACAACAAACCCGTGAGTCACGCAGATTTTATAGGGCGCGCGATCATTCAACGCGATGCTGGTCATCAGCGAGGATTGAAACCAGCCGCGATGTTGGTCCGTCGCTTCCAGGTACATGTCCGCCGGATCGCGCAGTTCGGGGTGAATCGCACAAACCGCCTTGTGCGAAACGCCGCTGTCGATCCAAACGTCGATGGTGTCGTTGCGTTTGGTCGTGCCGGGCGGGAGCCCAAGTTCCCTTGCCAGGTCAGCGTCGCTCAATTCGAACCAGATGTTCGAACCCCGCTCGCTTACTATATCGGCCAGCTTGCGGATTGTTTTTGCATCGACAATCGCTTTGCCATCCGGCGAATAAAAAACGGGCAGCGGCACACCCCAGCTTCGTTGCCGGGAAATCACCCAATCGGGGCGTGACTCGACCGTACCGGCGATTCGATTTTCTCCCCAAGCCGGAATCCAGGTGACTTCTTTATGAATGGCCTCGAGTGCCCTGGCGCGCAGCTCGTCGATGCGGATGAAGAATTGCTCGACTGCGCGAAAGATGATCGGAGTTTTTGAGCGCCAGCAATATGGATAGGAGTGATGAAACTTTTGCTCCCCTAACAACTTGCCGCGCTCCCTCAGCAAATGGACGATGTCGATGTTGGCATCGAAAACGTATTTGCCGGTAAGATTCGGCAGACCCGCTTCGTCGCTGAACCGGCCATGATCGTCGACGGGTGATAAGATCGACAATTTGTTGGCGCTTCCCAACGCATAATCATCCGCACCATGTCCTGGCGCGACATGCACGGCGCCGGTGCCCGTGTCCATCGTGACGAAACCCGCTGCCAGGACGATTGCTTCGCGATCCAAAAACGGATGAAGCGTTTTGGTGTTCTCAATCTTGCTACCGGGAAAAGAGGCCTTCGGTTCACCGACCGGATCAAAACCGGTGTTTGCGCAAAATTGCGGAACGAGCTTGTCAGCTAGAAGGAGCGTCTTTGTGACTCCGTCGCGCGAAAATTCTTGGATCACGTAGAGCTCCTTCGGATCGACAGCGATCGCGAGATTGGCAGGCAAAGTCCACGGCGTCGTCGTCCAGATCGCGATGCTCGCTTTGTCCCGCCAATCGCCGCTTGATATTGGAAATTCCACGTAAACAGCAGCGTCGTCGCGCTCCTGATATTCTACTTCGGCTTCGGCGAGTGCAGTCTGCGCGCCAGTGCTCCAGAAAACTGGCTTGAGCGATTGATAGACGAGGTCTTTCTCAACAAAAACAGCAAACGCTCGCAGAATCTCGGCTTCGTATTTTGGATCGAGAGTGAGATAGGGATGCTCCCAATCTCCTAACGCTCCAAGCCGCTTGAATTGCTCGCGCTGAATATCGACATATTTGCGGGCAAACGCTTCGGAGCGCTTCCGTACTTCCAGCGGCGAAAGCCCGCGGGATTCCTTTACTACCTTGTATTCGATAGGCAATCCGTGGCAGTCCCAGCCCGGCACATACGGCGCCCTCTTTCCGAGCATGGTTTGCGATTTCACCACGAAGTCCTTGAGGATCTTGTTGAGGGCTGTGCCCATGTGAACGTCGCCATTGGCAAAAGGCGGTCCATCGTGCAGAACGAATAATTGTCGATCTTGCCGCGATTTCTGGATCTGCTCGTAAATACGCGTTTCGTGCCACATCCGCAGGATTTCCGGCTCACGCGCAGGCAGATTCGCTTTCATCGGAAATTCCGTGCGCGGCAGGTTGAGCGTGTCCTTGTAATTCTGACTCATGGCGAAATGCCGGTCCGGCGTCGGACCGAGGCTACGTAGCATCCAGCGCGGCGCAAATCAACGGACGGACAACGAACCTAATAACTTGCACCGGTTTCGTTACGTAAAGGGCCGACGGTAAATTCTGAATCCTAAGCAGTTTTGCGCTTTACTCGCGGGAAAGAAAATCGTCTAATGATACGACCTTAATCGAGGCCCGTCCGATTAACAGCATGTTGTTAGGAGAAACTATGCAAAAGAAGATCACATCTCAATCCGCCTTCTTCAATTCACGCGTTCTTTCCGCAGGCCTCTTATGTATGGCCGGCATTTTGCTGGCTGTGGCCAGTTTCGCTGGTGTGCAACGGGCCGACGGAAAAGCGCGGCAGCCTCAATTAGCCAAACCAGCCGCAAGACCCCAAGCGCCAATGCCTCCAAGCGGAACGGTTTCTCTGGGGAATCCCACACTGAGCTACACTGATGGTCCATTTGTTGTTCCAAATCTAACGGGGCAAGCAGGCGATCCGATATGTACCGTACCAATGTCGTGCAGCGACTTTGCACTCACGGTGGATATGTCCGGCGGCCCCGATCCGGATCCAACGAAGGAAGTTCGCGTTAGTGTGAGCTGGCCCATTTCAACAGCTGACTTCGATGTTTATATCCTTCAAGGAGCCAATGTGGTCGCGACATCGGCTTCCTCCGCCGATCCCGAAGTAATCGTCTTACCCGCGCAATCGGCAGCTTATACGATCCGTACGATACCGTTTGCTCCCGCGGGTCAGAGTTACACGGCTACGGTCACCTTGGAAGATGCGACGCCGGCACCTCCTCCGGGCACGGCGCCACCGCAACGCTACGAGAATTATCCGCCGAATCCGGTGAATCTTTCCGGCGCGGACAGTGCGGGCGAACCTTCCATTGGGATCGATTGGAATCCGAACGTGCCCTCACTCAAGAACGGACCTAATCCACCGACTCCGGGAATGCCACCGATGAACAACATTAACCTGAATACCGGTGGAGTTGCATTTTTCACGGCCAATCTGAACGAGTTCCGAGTGAATTTCGATGACTGCTCCTCGCCGGCCAAGAATAACTGGGAGGATGTGACGAACATTAGCGAAGGAATCGAGACGCTTGATCCAATAGGCTTCGTCGATCATCAATATCCGGGCGAATCCGGCGCGGGCTTGGGTCGCGTATTCCAGTCGCAGTTGGCCGGCGCCACCAGCATCACGTCGTATTCCGATGACGATGGAAATACTCAACCGTGGACGCAATCGCAAGGATCCGGGCAGCCGGCCGGCGTAGATCATCAAACACTAGGAGGCGGACCGTACAATGAAGCGGCATTCCCTCCTCCGCCACCCCATCCGCTCTATCCACACCAAATCTATTATGCTTCGCAGGATATCGGAACTGCTTTCGCCGCGCGTAGTGATGATGGCGGGCTGACTTTCGGGCCCGGCATTCCCATGTGGAATCTTTCGCAATGCGGCGGCCTGCATGGCCACGTTAAAGTCGGTCCCGATGGGACCGTCTATGTACCGAACAAGAGTTGCAACGGCGGTGCCAGCGTTGCCGTTTCTACCGACAATGGATTGACCTGGACGGTCAAAACGATTCACGAAGGGGGTTACACCGCCGGAGCTGGCGACACCGATCCATCAGTAGGCATTGGATCCGACAATACGTTGTATGTGGGTTATCAGAACAGCGACAATCACCCGCACATCGCTGTTTCCACCGATCACGGCGATACGTGGCACGATGTCGATGTTAGCCAGGGCATAATTCAGGACGCTATCTTCCCAGAGGTAGTCGCTGGCGATGGCGACCGGGCAGCTTTTGGATTTCTGGGCACGTCCGGCCAGGGTGGTTATCAGGATATTAATTCATTCAGAGGCGTGTGGTACTTTTACATCGCGACGACGGTTGATCGCGGTCAAACCTATACTCTGGTCGATGCGACAAACGGCGATCCAGTCCAAGTCGGTTCCATCTGCACCGGCGGCACAACCTGCGGGAGCGATCGGAATCTACTCGACTTTAATGATATTCAGATCGACAGCGAAGGACGAGTCCTAGCAGCCTATGCTGATGGTTGCGTTGGGCCGAACTGCACAGCGCAAACGGCTGCTGCTCACGATCCTCCTTATAATGAATCACGCAGCGCCTTGTCCACCGTGATTCGTCAATCGGGCGGACCTCGTTTGTTGAGCCAATATGATGGGCAGGCCAACTGCACCGAAAATCCATTGATCTGCAATCCCACCGCCCCGGGTGCGCCTCGGGTAGAAAGCGTGACCGGCACTGCGGGCGACATTGTGCATCTTGTTTGGTCGCAGCCGGACAATGGAGGCTCTGCGCTTACAGGCTATAATGTTTACCGACGCACCGATCCGGGAACATACGGAGCACCAATTGCAACGATCACCACTGGTTGCCCGGACTGCAGAACCAGTTACGACGATACAACCACAGTCGCCGACACAGACTATTTCTATAAGATTTCAGCGATAAATGCTGTGGGTGAAAGCGCCACGTGCGGCGAATTTCCGATCAGCAGTGCAACGAGCGGTGAGACACCCTGCCTATTGCCCGGGCTAACGATTTTGACAGATCCATCGGGCGATATCGTTGTGCCGATTGGTGTAAACACGAATGATGGTTGGGATTTGCGGAAGCTTTCCATCGCCGAGCCGTTCGCTTTCGCACCGGACAAATTAGTGGTCACAATCAAGGTCGAAAGCTTTGTCGGCGGCCTTCCGCCGTCCGAGACGCGTTGGCCCGTCCAGTTCCTGATTAACGGAGGGACCGGGCTCGGGTATTGGGTGGACATGAGCACCAGATTAGTCGATGGCGGCAGCCCTGCAGCACCGGTCTTTCGCTATGGCACCTTTAACCCGACGGGTGGTACGGGCGGCGCTTACGGCGCTCCAGATACCGTATTGGGAAATGCCGACGCGGCGAGCGCATTTAGCGCTGACGGAACAATTACCATCGTCGTACCCCGAAGCGTCATCGGCGCTCCTGGAATAGGAGATCACCTAACCGGCTTCCTTCTTCGCGTGCGCGCTGAAGTTCCCGTGGTCGGCGCACTCACGCCCGACAACATGCCGGACAGCCTGGCGCCGTCGGGAATGTACGGCGTTGTCGGCAATGATTCGTGCGCTCAAAACACGCCGCCGATTGCGGCGCTCAGCGCCTACCCCGTGGGTTCGCCTCCCGGGACGCCGCCCCAGGGCGATCCACCTTTGGCAATTCATTTTGACGGCTCTGCCTCCAGCGATCCAGATCCCGGAGATTCAATTGCCTCTTATACGTTCGATTTTGGTGACGGCACACCACCAGTGACTCAGGCAGGTGCCGCCATTGATCACACGTATATGAGCAATGGCCATTTCGCGGCCCGACTCACCGTGACCGATAGCCATGGAGCCACCAGCAGCAATGTCGCCATAGTGGAAATTGAAGTGGAACTACCGCTGGACGATGTCGTTTCTCGAAAAGCTCACGGCAACTCAGGCCCCTTTGATGTCGATCTTCTGAAACCGGATGGCTCAGCAGACATTGAATGTCGTCTTGAGGGCAGCGCATATACGATCATCTACACGTTTGGCACTGAGTTCACCGTCACCGGACAGGCATCAGACGTAATGATCACCAACGGCGGTACCGTCGCCAGTCACGGGCCGGGGCCGGACACGAACCAATACAGCGTAACCCTGACCGGTGTGCCAAACGCGCAACGCCATATCGTAACGCTCAACGGTGTGCCCGTTCACAACGACAACATCGGCGGAAGCGACGGAGATGCTAGCTTGAACAATGTCCCCGCCCGATTTGACCTTCTCATCGGCGATAGCACGAACAATGGCGCGGTAAATTCCAGCGACATCAGCCAGGCCAAAGGACAAACTGGCCAGCAAGTCACCATCGGTAACTTCCGCGAGGACGTCACCGCTGATGGCAATATTAACAGTTCGGATATTTCGCTCATCAAATCGAAAGTCGGCACGGGGTTGCCGTGATTTTCAACACAAGCAGCGACTGCAAAACGACGGTTCTATAATGGCCGCCGGGCTCACCCCCCGCGGCGGCCATGACGGATCGATTTGACGAATCAGCAGTTGCGCTGAAGCTTTTCGGCTCTCGTGAGCCTATGAAGCGTTACATCCCTTTCGTCATAATCATTCTCGTGGCGGCCGCAGCAGTCGGAGGTGGAGCGATGCTCTACCAGAGCAAGCGCCCGCATCTTCTCACCGTTCCAGAAGACAAGGCCGTGCCCGGCAAAGGCGATACTGGCTCGATGCACCTTCGAGGTAATCCCGATGCGCCCGTGACCCTGGAAGAATTCGGCGACTTCCAGTGCCCGCCCTGTGGATCGATTTCACCTTTCCTTGACGAGGTTGTAAAAGAGGACAAGCCGAACGTTCGCCTGGTTTTTCGAAACTTCCCGCTCGAGATGCACAAGCACGCGCGTGAAGCAGCGCTGGCAGCTGAAGCAGCTGGACTCCAGGGTCACTTTTGGGAGATGCACGATGTGTTGTATCGCGAGCAGGACACTTGGACCAAAGCTGCAGATCCAATGGAGTTGTTCCTCGCTTATGCCGGAACCATCGGCCTGAATCTCGATCAATTCAAAAAAGATATGGAAGGGCAGCAGGCCAAGGAGCGGATAAAATCGGATCAGGAACGTGGTCGCGAACTCGGGATTAAAAGCACGCCAACTCTCTTTGTGAACAATCGCGAGCTCGAAGCTGCCAAGAGAAATCCGGAAGGATTACGCGAGACGGTCAAGGCAGCGATTAAGGAAAAAACGGAACGCAAATGAGCGTCGCGCGATTTCGCACTGTGCTTTATGTCCTGGCAGCAATCGTTGCCCTGGCGGGTTTGGCAGATGCGATTTCCCTCACAGTTCAGGCTCTCACCGGCGAAACTCTCTCCTGCGGCGGATCCCCGGATTGTTTTCGAGTGTTGGGCAGCCGCTATTCGCGAGTCGGGGGAATTCCGGTAGCGGCTTTCGGCGTGCTGGCCTATTTCTCTGTCTTCAGTTTTGCCACGCTTGCCGCTTTTAGTTACCGCCGTGCAAAGACATTTCTCACGCTCACCGTGGGCGCAATGTTTCTCGCCACGCTTTGGTTTCTCTACATCCAGGCATTTCTACTGCACGCCTATTGCCGTTACTGTTTGTTTTCTGCGGCGATCACATTTCTGCTGTCCGGATTGGTGATTGCGCTTCCGCCTTCCCGTCTCGATCAGAGTTCGTAAAACCGCACAAGACCGATGCGAGTCTTAGTGGTCGAGGACGAAAAGAAAACGGCGGCTTTTCTCACCAAAGGATTGCGCGAAGCCGGCTTTGATGTCGATCTTGCGCACGATGGCGAAGAAGCGTTGCAAATCGCGAACGCCACAAAATTCGAGCTGCTCATTGTCGATGTCATGCTGCCAAAAAAGGATGGCTGGGCCGTGGTGTCAGAGCTACGACAGCAAGGATCCCGCACACCCATTCTCTTTCTCACCGCTCGAGACAGCGTGCGTGACCGGGTGAAGGGTCTTGAGCTGGGCGCGGACGACTATCTCGTTAAGCCGTTCGCTTTTTCCGAACTGCTGGCCCGGATCCGATCCCTGTTGCGCCGCGCGCCTGCCCAAATGGAAGACCACCTGCGCATTGACGATCTGGACCTCGATTTAAAACGGCATACGGCGGTTCGTTCCGGAGTTCCGCTCAATCTCACACCGAAGGAGTTTAAGTTACTTGCACACCTGGTTCGTTCTGCAGGCGAAGTCGTCTCCCGCACAGAAATCGCCGAACACGTTTGGGACATCGGGTTTAAGACCGACACCAACGTGGTGGACGTCGTCGTGCGACGGTTGCGGGCCAAGGTGGACGACCCGTTCAAAACCAAGCTGGTCCACACCATTCGCGGCGTGGGTTATGTCCTCAAAGCACATTAGGGCGCGCTCCATCGCCTCGCGGCTCGTCCTGCGTTTTACGGTTTCTGCCGCTCTTCTTCTCTCCTGCGGTCTCGGTATTTTCTACTGGATCGTCATCCGCCACGCCTTTGCCGAAGACAACCTCGTCTTTATCGACAAGGTAACGGCTCTGCGCGCTGACTTCGCAGAAGGTAGCCCGCGCGCCTTCAGTGAAGAAGTTAATGCTCATCGAGCAGGTCAGCACACGCCTTACTGGATACGAGTTATCGATTCGACCGGTCAAACAATCGCCGAGACACCCGGAATGAATCAGTTCACTCCCAGCAACATTTTTCCACTTCCGGCGAAGTCGACATCAGCTATTCGCGCTCCAAAGAACTATAGGGGACATGGAAGATTATTTTCGCTCGTGACAGTCAATGAAGACTCTGCTGGCGGGAAATACACCCTTCAAATCGCGCAGGACCGTTCCAGCGACAAAGATCTCGAGATCGAAGTCGGAGCCTTGCTCCTGATTGTTCTGATGGGCGGCATTGCTGCTTCTGCTCTCGTTGCTGTTACCGTCACAAAGCGCGGCCTGCATCCGTTAGGTGAAATGACCCGTTCCGTGGAACGTATCGGGCCGACTCATCTCGATGAACGGGTCGCACCGGTCGGCTGGCCCCGCGAGCTTCAACCACTGGCCAATGCCTTCGATCGCATGCTCGATCGACTGGAACAATCCTTTACCCGGCTCTCGCAGTTCTCGGCCGACCTTGCTCACGAACTACGTACACCGCTCGCGAATATCCTTGGCGAAGCGCAGGTCACGATGACCCGCGACCGTTCTCCCAGTGAGTACCGGGAAGTCATCGAGTCAATGATCGCAGAATGCGAGCGGCTCTCCGGAATCGTAGATAATTTGCTGTTTGTTGCCCGAGCCGATGCGGCTCGCGAGCCTTCCCAAAAAAAGGAATTCGATGGGAGAATGGCTGTCGAAAAGATCGCCGCTTTTTATCGAACGCTCGCGGAAGATCGACATATCAATATCCAATGCAGCGGCCAGGCCAACTTTTTCGCTGATCCGGTTCTGTTTGAACGCGCCGTGAGTAATCTCGTGGATAACGCGTTGCGGTTTACGCCGAATGGCGGCGCCATTCAAATCGTCGTTGCAGCCGGTGCCGATAAATCCGTTGTCACGGTCAGCGACAATGGCAGCGGTATTTCAGCCGAAGATCTGCCGCGAGTCTTCGATAGATTTTATCGCGCCGATCCATCTCGCAGCTCCGGCGGCACAGGTCTCGGCCTGTCACTAGTCAAATCGATTGTCGATCTTCACCATGGGTCGGCCGATATCCAAAGTGAGATCGGCCGCGGCACAACTGTCACGTTGTCATTGCCAAATCAGGCGTAGTCGTCTGGGCGACAAAGCCAGCGTCCCATGAAAAAACAGCAGATTGGGTAAAAGTTTTCTCCTGCCCGATTCGTTGCAATTTTGTAATGATCGGGCCATACTGATTTCTAGGTCTTCTTTTGATGCGGCTGCATGGCTTCTTTTGGTCTCATGCGCTGTCTTTAATTTATTGAGTTCAAACCGCGCTGCGGCGCAAGCGCCTGCCGGTGCAGAAGAGATCGTTGTCACAGGCGAAGCCGTTCCCTCACCTACGCCTCACGATAATTGGCGCGAGATGCGCCAACACATGATGCCCGAGATTTCGGGGACCCAGATCACCGTCACGAAAAAAGCGACAACGATTAAACTCGAGCAACAGCCACCGCTTGAAAACAATAACTTGCAGGAAGAATTCACCAAAGCGCCCGGGCTTCTGATCACCGAGCAGCATAATCCCGGACAGTTTAATTTCAGCTATCGCGGTCTTGGTAATCCGCAGGAATCGGAATTCATCCTCGTTTTGCAGGATGGATTACCGCTGATGAGTGATTGGATCGGTTTTCCCACGCTTTACTATCTGCCTCTACCGCAAAGTGTGAGCGAGATTCAACTCATCCGTGGCGGCAGCAGTTTGATTTATGGACCTGAGCCGGCACCCGCAGTGAACTATGTCATGAAACATCCGGCTCCTGGATCTCCCTGGGATTTCTATACCGAGCAAATCGGCGGCGCTTACGGACTTTATTCAACTTATAACGTGGTCCAGGAGGCGGTCGGTCCGGTGGAATTTCGCCTCGATGAAGGCTACGTTCGCACGGATGGCCAGCGCGATAACAGCCAATATGATCTGTGGCAATCGAACCTGTATGTGGGCTATCGCCCAGATGAGACCCAACTGACCGCTTTGGATTTTCACCTCAGTCGATTCGATGGCGGCGATCCGGGACGGCTGACTTTTCAGCAGTTCTGGGGAGATCCCAGCATTTCCACTACGCCTTACAATCATAATTGGGTTGATCGCTACACCACGGTGTTGCGACACGAACATGACCTCGGCGACGGCTGGCTACTTCAAGTAAAAGGCTGGTTCACGCATCAGGACATCGACTCACGCACAGCCGCGAACATTGATCCCATTACCGGCGCGTTTCCCACCTCGACTACACTGGGTTACGAAGCGTTTAACAACGGCGGCGTGGATGCGCGAGTACGTAAGAGATGGGGTGAAGAAACCATGTTCAAGGGCAGTGCACTGACCTTTGGCGGCCTTATTTATCATGGCGATGCACCGTTCCAACGCTATCGCAGCATGGATTTGGACGCGCCTCGCGGCGAAACCACCAGCGATGTAACCCTGGATCAGGACCGCACCGCTGATTATCAGGCGTTCTTTATCGAAAACCTTTTCCGGCTCGGTAAGTTCCACCTCGTTGGTTCATTCCGTCTGGATCACGAAAATGTCGAAGTGGATTCTCAGGTCGCGCCGTTTGTGATGGGCGCGCCGGTAAACCGAAGCGCCGACCGCACTATCCCGTTGTGGGGAGTTGGTGTGGGTAACGACTTCGGGGACCGCAACGAGACCTATTTCAGTGCTTCTTCCGGGTGGCGACCGGTTCGATTCTTCGATATTGCCAGCACTTCCCGAGCGGTGCCGGCGGGTCAAGCTCCCGACCCGTTTGAGTCGCTCGATCTTGAGCTCGGTGTGCATGGAACACCATTGCAAGGCTTTTGGTACGATGTTGGCGCGTTTTGGATGGAATTCGATAACCGCACGGAGAGCCGAAATATCAGTAACACTGAAGTCATCATCGTAAATACTGGCAGCACACGGCACCGGGGTTTCGAAGGCGAGGTTTCTTATGACTTCCTCGCTCGATATCAGCATCCGCCTGTCGCTACGCCCCTACCTGAGCCTGGCAAAGACGTTGTCGATAAGAATGTAAAAAATGTAGCGGTCCCGGGTGTCTCGGCCGAAGAATTCCGGCCATGGCGCCTGATTTTCTTTAGCAACGTGCAATTTCTCGATGCCGAGTTCACCGACAGCATGATTCCGGATCAAGTTGGCAAGACACCCGCCTTCGCGCCCGATTTACTTTGGAAAGGCGGAATCACTTTCGGCAAAGAGCGCTGTTTTAATGTCACTCTTTCCGCGGTGTACGTGACCGAACAATTTTGGTCGGATGCAAACACGCCGGCTATTACTCCGACTGGAGTCACGCCGGCCAAACTCGATGATTACAAGGTGCTCAATCTTTCCGGCGAATGGTACTTTACCAAACACGCCCGTTTGATTGCCGGAATTTCTAACCTGACCGACGAAAAATATTACTCGCGCGTCTTTTTCAACGGGAGCATCGAACCAGCGCCACGTATCTCGGGTTACGGCGGGGTGTCAGTGGAATTTTAATCCTGCGAAACGTCTGCGTTGGACTGACAGCACTTCGAGAACACCAAACGGCGGCCGAACTCGAATCTCCTACAGCTTCGCGATCTTGGCGGATTGTCGCAGGCGAGAGAAGTCGGGCGGCCGCCGGTGTTCTTTGTCGTTCTTGGTTACAGCATTAGCAAATCCAAAAGGCGTTATCAAGGCCAAAGCAAAGCAGGATTCCCGGCATGCGAAAATGCTTGCTAAACATTACAGATTTGTAATAATCTGCCGCAGGTCCAATCTTTGAATAAACGAAAGCCTTACCCCTTATGACTAAATGCCTCTTTTCCCGAGCACGTTTGCTCGGTGCGTTGCTTCCCGGTCTGGTGCTGGTTCTGATTTCTTCTCGCAGTGACGCTCAAGTCTCTTCCGAAGAGGTGGTCGTCTCCGCGGAAGGCATTCCCAGCGCATATGGGGCTCCACCCGGAATTTCGCGGACACGTTTTTCGCCTCTGCTGACCGCTTACGTTTTGCCGCCATGGACGTTCTTCGTGGGCGAGATCTATGAAGGCGACTTTTTTTGCGATGGCCCGCCCGATCACATTTTCACACAGGAAATCGAGATGGGTCTTCCTTATCGGTTTGGAGTCGCCGCCGAATCATCCTTTGAACGATTCAATGGCGGCGGTGGACCTTCGACGGCGAGTATTGAAGCCCGCTACGCTCTGGCTGACTGGAGCAAAATCCCACTGAATCCAACTCTCTTCGTCGAATACAAGTTCGGAACGGGTCCGATCCGTCGCGAGGAAGGCAAACCTCCAGGGGAAGAAGGTGACGCAGAAGCGGAGGAGGAAGAGGAAGAAGGTGGACCGCCGGAAAAACCGGACGCTTACGAAGTCCGTCTGCTTTTGGCTCAGGAATTCTGTCAGCGCTATGAATGGGCAATGAATTGGTTTTTCGAACAGGAAATCCAGGGGGATCGAGGACGTGAATGGGGATTTGCCCAAAGCGCTGTTACGCCAGTTCTGCTGTCAGCCGAGCGCCTGAAAGTCGGCGTGGAAATGCAATACAAGAATTTCACGATGAAAAATACGCGGGACGATCCTCAGCACAGCTTTGTAGTTGGCCCCACGGTCGCCTGGAAACCGTCGCGCAATACGCGCATCGACGTGTCGCCATTGTTCGGCTGCACTGACGACTCTCCCAGCGTCCAGGCATTTGCAGTTTTCTCCGTATTACTAGGACCAGCCGGAGCGGAGGAAACGGAGGCTCCTGTCTCCACTCGTAATCGATAAACCAAATCTAATTCTTTCAAACCCATGAAACGACTCATCATTTTGCTGTCGATCCTCGAACTCTGCTGCCTTCAACTTGTTGTCGCAGGCGGATATGAAATGAAACAGCCGGTAGCATCTCCACCTTGCCCGGAATGGTACGGCGATAATGAATTTCAGGTGAACCTTTGGGGCACTTACACCTTCACCAATACAGATTACAATCCCAACCTCGACATTCCCGATCTCATCCAAAGCACAACCGAAGGCGAGACCGTTCTCGGGTCGTTCGACCGATACATCGGGAACGATCACGCCTGGGGCGGCGGCATCGACATCAAATACTTTTTCCAGCGTTATTTCGGCGTGGGCATTGAAGGATTCGCCCTCAACGCTCACAAGCGCAGCTTCGACATCGATTGGCGACCTCTAGATGGAGTCTTTTTCGGCCGCAACGTCGATGACGAGCGAGTGATCGGAGCGGTGCTGGGCACGTTCACGTTGCGCTATCCGCTGCCCTGTAGCCGGTTCGCTCCTTATGGTTGGGCCGGTATCGGCGCAATTTTTGGCGGCGGTGAAAGTGACAGCGTGACTGCTGGGCCCCTTCCGGGCCTGCTATTCGAATTTCCAACCGCAAATGCTCAGAGTCATCATTCTGACGGCGAAACAAAGCTGCTGGGCCAGTTCGGCGTAGGTCTTGAGTATCGCTTTACTCGCAACGTCGGTTGGACAAACGACTTGAGCTGGGGCGTCATCGATGGACCGAAGAATAATTTCACCATGATCCGCAGCGGGCTGACCTTTGCTTTTTAGATCCGAAAACGAAAACCGATCGACGACGAATATGTAGCTACGCAGCATCGGAATAATTTGAGGTTCAACATGGGGAACCTCCGAGTAAAACGGCGGCTGCCGATTCCCATTCACTGTCGCGATCTTGGCGGATTGTCGCAGGCGGGAGGATTCGAGCAGCCGCCGTCACGTTTCTTGACCGTTTTGCTGCGCTTCGATACCATTTTCTCGGAAAGGAGCACAAGGTGAAGACCGAGGTCTCGATCGAATACTGCGTCGTTTGAAACTACACGCCGAAGGCCGTCAGTTTGGCGACCCAGATTCTCGAGCTCGGCGAGCGCATCAAATCGCTCACCCTGATTCCGTCCAGCGGCGGCGCCTTTGAAATTCGCGCCAATGACAAGCTTCTCCATTCCAAGCTCAACACCGGCGACTGGCCTGACTTCGATCAAGTCGTTAGCGCCATCAAGAAGCTCAAATAAATTTCAGCTTCTCAGCTTTTCAGCTTTTCAGCTTTTTCCTTCCAGGAGAGTGAAGGGTGCCTGGTGGCCCTCGCGGTCTTCAAAACCGTTGTCGATCCGGCAACCGCCGGACCGGGGTAGGTTCGATTCCTATCCTCTCCGCTTTTTCCGTCGCAATCGGCATCCTGCCGATGGTACATGGGCAGGAAGCCCCATGCCACAAATGGAAAGGAGGTGACGACAATGTCGCGCGAACAAATCCGTAAACTCACCGCGCTTTCATCCTGCGCTGGCTGAGCTTCTAAGCTGAGCCAATCGGCCCTGATGCAAGTTTTGCGTCAGCTCCCATTTTCGAAAAACCGAAACGTCGCCGTGAATTCGAGCACGCTCGACGATGCCGGCGTTTATCGCCTGGACCGAAATCGCGCGCTCGTGCAGACGGTCGATTTTTTCACGCCGATAGTGGACGACCCATTCGCCTACGGACAAATCGCCGCCGCTAATGCGCTCTCGGATGTGTTTGCAATGGGCGGTCGCCCGCTCACCGCACTTAACATCATGGGATTCCCGAAAAATCTCGTGTCGGAGAAAACGATCGTTTCGATCCTGCGCGGCGGTTTCGCAAAAGCTGCCGAAGTCGGCTGCGCCATCATCGGCGGTCATTCCATTCGAAATCCAGAGCCGATTTATGGACTGGCCGTTACTGGAATTGTCGATCCACGGAAAATGATGACCAATGCCAATGCGCGTCCGGGCGATCTGCTCGTGCTGACAAAGCCTCTCGGCACCGGAATCGTCACGACCGGCATCAAACGCAGTCTGACTTCTCGCCAGCTCGCGAAGAAAACGATCACAATAATGACCCAAGTGAATTCAATCGGCGCAGAACTGGCCGAGCGCGGACTGGTTCGCGCGGCTGTCGATATCACTGGTTTCGGCCTTCTCGGTCATCTCGCTTCAATGTGTCGAGCCAGCAAAACGAGCGCGAAGATCTATGCCAGCGAAGTTCCCGCGATCGACAACGACGTGTTCGACTTGATTCGCCGCGATTGCATCCCCGGCGGCACCCGCGGCAACCTGCAAGCCGCAAGCAAGGTGACCGATTGGAATAAAACATCGATCGCCCAACGCATTCTTCTCACTGACGCACAAACCAGCGGAGGCTTGCTATTGTGCGTCAAACCAGATCGGCTCAAGAAAGTTCGGGCACTCATTAAAGCCGGAAAAGTCATCGGCCAGATCACTCGGCCTCAAGAATGGCTCTTATGCATAAACCCGTAGCAACTCGCCGCGACATTCCCGCGGTCACCAAGATTCTCGACGCAGTTGGAGAAATTCCATTGCCGCGTCCGTTGATTGTCGATCTTGTTCGACAGCAGCTCTCGACGATCCGCGAATCCAAAAAAATTCCCAACTTGGAATCCATTATTGATCTGGTTCGGCATTCAGCCCAGGAGTTGCGTGCCAGCCGGATTCAACCAGTTATTAACGGGACAGGCATTGTAATTCATACAAACTTTGGCCGGGCCCCGCTTTCCAGGGAGACAATCAGGGATCTCACCGAAGTCGGCGCCGGCTACTCCAATGTCGAATTCGATCTCGTTACAGGTGAGCGTGGCCATCGCGGCGGTTATGTCGAAAAAGCACTGGCCGTTCTTTGCGGCGCCGAGTCAGCCGCGATTGTGAACAATTGCGCAGCGGCACTCGTTGTGACCGTTCAGCATTTCGCAAAAACGAAACGAGAAGTAATTGTCTCCCGGGGCGAACTCGTGCAAATCGGTGGCGGTTTTCGAATCGGTGAGATTATCGAAGCTGCCGGCGGAAAATTGCGCGAAGTCGGCGCGACGAACAAGACCACGTTGAGCGATTATGCACGCGGGATCAACCGAGAGACGGCGATGATCCTGAAAGTTCATCGCAGCAATTTTTTCATGAGCGGATTTGTAGAATCGCCCGCTTCTGCTGAGATTGCAGCGCTGGCAAAGAAAAAGCGGATCCCGTTCGTGGAAGACTTGGGCAGCGGCGCCATCGTCGAATCGGAGCAACTCGGGATGGAAGAGCATGAGCCCACGCCCGCGGATGCACTGAAAAGCGGCGCCGATCTTGTTTGCTTTAGCGGCGACAAATTATTTGGTGGGCCGCAGGCGGGAATTATTGTCGGTAGAAAGAAATTCGTAGCCGCATTGCGACGCGAGCCGCTCTTTCGGGCATTGCGTTGCGACAAACTCTGTCTCGCCGCGCTGCAATCCACTGTCGACCTTCATCTACAAGGATCGACATCGGAAATCCCCGCGCTCGCCCTCCTGCAAATTCCCAAGGATAATCTGCGCGCCCGCGCCGCCGCCATTTTTTCCCGGCTGCAAGGGTTACCGTTAAAAATTGGCGTTGGTCGGGGCAAGGCCAAAGTGGGCGGCGGCACGCTGCCACGCTCGATCATGACCTCAATCACAATCGAAATTCTGCCTGAAAATTCGTCGGTAGCCGAATTCGCAAAGAAACTCCGCACCTCAAATCCGCCGATTATCGGTTACATCTCGGACGATCGTTTCAAACTCGACCTGCGCACCATTTTTCCCGAACAGGACGATTTGGTCGTGGATGGCATTCGCGCCGCCTCCAGTTGTAGCGGCGGTCTATGACCGTCGCAAACGCCAGAGCGAAAGTTGGCGGCGCTCACAGAGCGCCGCTACAGCAGAAGCATTTCATCATCGCGACCGCCGGTCACGTCGATCACGGCAAGAGCGCGTTGGTTAAGGAGCTTACTGGAACGGATCCCGATCGTTTGCCGGAAGAGAAAGCTCGGGGCATTACCATCGATCTCGGCTTTGCCGAGCTGGATCTTCCCGGAAATATTCATGCTGGCATTGTCGACGTACCCGGTCACGAAGATTTCGTTCGAAATATGATCGCCGGTGTGGGCTCGGTTGACCTGGCGCTCTTTGTTATAGCGGCTGACGACGGTTGGATGCCGCAAACCGAAGAACATTTGCAGATCCTTACGCATCTGGCTGTTCAAGGCGCTGTTGTAGCGCTCACGAAAACCGATCTGGCGAAGATCGACGTCGAACAGATTCGTGAGCATTTGATCGATACTCCGTTCGCGCAATCGCCAATCGTCCGAACTTCAGTTCGCACAGGAGAAGGAATCGATGAATTGAAAAGTGCGATCGCGGCGGAACTGGAATCGATCCAACCGCAACGCGACTACGGAAAACCACGCCTGTTTATCGATCGCGTGTTTACACTTCACGGGATTGGAACTGTCGTCACCGGAACATTGACGGGTGGCCAGCTTCATCGCGGGCAGAAGATGATCATTCAGCCAACCAAGATCGAAACACGGATTCGGTCCATTCAAAGCCACGGGATGGACATGGAATCGGCGCAGCCCGGGATGCGAACAGCGATCAATTTGTCCGATGTCGATGTTGCGCAAATCAGGCGAGGCGATGTGATTACCATTGCCGAGCTCGGCCCGCCCAGCGCGATATTGCTGGCGCGATTCACAGGGAAAACCAAGAACGGCAGCTCAGTTTATCTGCATCACGGCACATCGCGTGTCGCGGCGAGAGTTTTTTTTGAAGACGAGAATATTGCTCGCTTGAAACTGGCATCGCCCATCTTCGCATTCCTGGGTGATCGATTCGTGCTTCGCGACCCATCGGAACGTCGCACGATTGGCGGCGGCGTTATCCTCAATGGCGACGGCCGCAACAGGGAAATGTTTTCGATCGCGCCGCACGATCTCGATCTTTGTCTACACGCAGAAATTGGATCGCGCGGATTTGCGTCGAAGGAAACGATTTTGCGCCAATCACATTTCAGCAGCGAGCAAATCGCAGCGGAACTGGAGCGGCTGCAACGTCTCGAAAGGATCGTTATTTGCGGCGATTTTGCGGCCAACAATAATTTCTGGCGAAGTCTTTGCGACCGGGCGATTGCGATGATCGACAAATCGCAGCAGGAATATCCGGAGTTGTCCGGGCTTGATCTGAGCAATCTGAGGAAAGCGCTGGCCGACCATCCTTCGCAACTTGTCGACGAATTGATTATCAGCCTCTGCGCGAATGGATTCGCGCGCAGAGGATCGACAATCGCGCGAAGCACTCACAGCCCAGCTTTGTCGACACGACTGCGGCCTTTTGAGGCTCGACTTCGCGAAGCGCTTTCGCAGAGTCCATTCGATCCGCCGCCGCGCAAAGAGATCGCGCCGGATCGAGATTCGCAGCAGGTCTTGCAGTTCTTGATCCAGAACGGAGAGCTAATCGAAATCTCCGCAGATATTCTCTTGCTCCGGGAAAACTTTGAGAAAATGAAATCGCGAGTGACTGAATTTCTTTCTCGGAACGGCTCGGGCACAGTGAGTGATTTAAGAAAAGCGCTGGAGAGTTCCCGACGAATCATGGTGCCGCTCCTGGAGCGGCTCGATCGCGACGGCATTACGCAAAGAATGGGAGACAAACGAGCCTTGCGTTAGAATCTGCGCAAATCATTAACCTCGCATGGCCGTTTCCCTCCATCTTAGCAGTTCATCCGATGCCGCCTGGGAAAGCGTGGTGATGCATTGGTTCGAAAATGTAGCGCCGAGAGCATCTGAAGACTCTTTGCCCGTGGCCGTGATCACTCCCTCTCGCAGTTATGCCACTTTCTTGCGGAGCAGGATTCTGAACACCGATCTGTCTCTGCTGGCCGTGAAATTTCTTTCGCCGGCACAGCTCCGGGAAATTCTTCTACGTGACCGCGCTTTAAAGATTCCGTTGCGCGAGCATTTGCGGCTCATTTTGGGGGTCGCGGCAGAGGAACAAAAAGAATCGCTCGTTGCCAAAGCCGTGGCGCGCGATCCGGAACATTTTCTGCGCGTGATCGATCAATTGAGCGCAGCCGGTTGGCAGCTCGAAGAGATTGCCGAACCCGATCTGCGCGAGATCGCGGAGCGATTTGCTCAAATCACGCACGCTTGCGGGTTCGCTTTCGTTCACGAAGCCGATCGAGATGCTGTCACAAACACCGAAACATCGCCGGCGCGTTTTGCCAATTTGCTGGTGATCGGGTTTGACGGCGCGCACTGGCCGCTTTGGCCGCTGCTACAGGCCGCGGTGAAATCTTCTTCCGAGGCAACAGTGATCCTAAGCGACCCGCGAGATGAAGCCCGCGATCTCGATGAAACCTGGATTGGGACATGGGAAGAAACATTTGGCGCCGCTGAACCAATTGCAGAACCGGAAAGTGCTCGGCCAAGTTTTGCTGGTTTAACCAATCAAGTTTTTCAGGTGCCGGAAACCGAATCGGAGAGAATGGAGCGCACTGAAAATCCGCTCGAGAATGTTTACTTTCTGGTGGGACGAGACACGAGTGAGCAGGCCCGGGCAGTTGTCGCGCTAACGGCAAAATTTCTTGATGAAGAAAATGCCAGCCGTATTGGCGTTCTCTTCCCGCAGAGCGGCGCGCTTCCGCGATTAGTGGCGAAATTTCTAGAGTCGGCCGGGATTGCGCACTACGACGGAATCGCGCATCTAACGCCGAGTGTTTTCGACGATGATGCCTGGCGATCCTGGCTGGCACTTCAGCAAAATCCGCGGCTGAAATTTCTCTTTCGATTCCTGCGCGCAACTGACGCCACGATTTTCGACAATCTGTCGATCTTCGAGATCGAGGACAAACTGCGCCGCGCTTACGCGGAAGTGCTGATAGATAACATCGACATCCTACGCGAATTCTGCACCCGCTCGGACGACAAAGCCGGCATCGCGACCGGTCTGGAGAAGATTCAATTTCTCTCCGCACTCGCGCCGTTCGCCGAATTTCTGGCTCAAACTCGAAAGACCTTCGGCCAGCTCGGGTGGAAACAGCATTGGAGCGAAGTGGAACGGCTCAGCCGCGAATGGTCTGATCGCATCCCGCAACCTTTCTCAAGAAGTATCTATTTGCGCTGGTTAGGCGAAATTCTCGGAGCGGTCTCTCTCGACCGTGATGAATTGGGAGCTCATCCCTACGCCAAAGTGCATCTGCTTCATTATTCGGAAGCGGAAGGCCAATCCTGGACTCACTTGATTTTCGCCGGATTGAACGAAGAAGCATGGCCGTCCTTCGACAGCGAATTTGGATTCGTGGGCGATCAGGCTGTGGACGAATTCAATCGCCAAAATAAGAAGTTGAACCGGCGGGCGGTAAAACGCGGCCGGCATGGAGAAGGTCAGTGGAGCGTCCATGAAGGTAAAACGCTGCTGTTAGGATCGAGCGAGCGCCGCCAGATTCGACATCGACAACTTCGGAATCTGATCGAATCGGCGTCAGCTGGCATCGGAGTGACAGCGAACCTCTATTCGGAATCATTCCCAAGCCGGACCGCAAATCCGACGGAGCTGTTTTCGCGTCTTTACTTCACCGCACGGGGCCGAGGTGTTTCACAGAGAACCCTGCTCGCACTGGAAGCACTAACGCGAGAATGGCTAAAAGATTGGTCGCCGGTTGATGCGCAGAAGGTGGATTCCATTAGCGTAGGACGGACTCGATATGCTTTCGATGCGCGACGGCAATTGCGCGAAGCCGGCGAATATGAATTTGCGCTGCGCAGACCGCCCGACCGACAGCTTTCTTTGCGGGTCACCGAATGGGAAGCCGCGATCAAGTCGCCCGCGATCGTTTGGATGAAAGTTTTCCTCGGGATTGAGCCTACCGATGAAAATGCCGATGCCTGGGCAACATCGACAGGACAATGGGTGCATCGCTGGCTGGCCGATGGCGTGCGCGGTTCCAGTAGCGAAGCGTTTGTCGAGCTGTGCCAGGTGGAAGAGATCCGTGCGCGCATGATCGAGAATGCTCGCCGATTTCGGAACGATGTGAGCGACCTGTGCACCGCAAGCTCCCAGCCAATGCCGGACTGGTGGGTATCGGGCTGGAACAATGCACTTCATATAGCCGATTGCCTGACGCTGAAATTGTCGGGACTCGACGAAGACTGGCCGCACATGGCACCAGAATGGGCTCTGGACAAGCCGACGAATATTGTTCTAGCGCAAAACAAATCGCTGCATGTGAGCGGCCGGATTGATCTGATTCTGGGACGAGGCGAACGGAATTCGTCGCGGATTACTTTTCCGGACCTTTGGGTTGTCGATTACAAGACTGGACGACAACGCGGTTTTAACCTGCGCGATCTCAGACGCCACGAATCGCACGAACAAAAATTTCGGAAGCAATTGGTGAAAGGCCGCGGCGTGCAGCTCGGTCTTTATGCTTTGGCTGCCGAATCGCTTGGCGCGTCGAATATCCGGCTCACGCTGCTCGGTCTCGAGGATGAATTGGAACCGCAGTTCGACTTATCCCATGTCCACGCACAAAAGGAATTCTGGTGCGAGCTTTACCGGATGCAGGAAACCGGCGTGTTCGGAATGGTCGGGCCGATTTACCAGGAATTTGGATTTGCCCGCACGTACCCGCTGGCGACGCTCGCGATCGATCAGGAGTTGCTGAAAGAAAAATGGGGGCTCACGCACCCTGCGCTGGCGATTGAAGGCGAGGAAAACCCATGACCGAGACCGCCGACCAGATCATGCGCCAGCGTTTCTCCTCCGAGCTGGACAAAAATTTTTCCGTGGTTGCGTCAGCTGGCTCAGGAAAAACTCGCGCTATCACGGATCGAATTTGGGAGATCGCCAGGAGCCGGCAGGCTCTGGAATGGCTGCCTCAGCTCGTGGTGGTCACATACACCAATCGGGCGGCAGACGAGATGCAGCAGCGGGCCCGTCAGCAGATTCTCGAGGCCGGTTTATCGCTGGATGTGATGGAAGCGTTCAATCGTGCATTTTTCGGGACGATCCATAGCTTCTGCGTGAAACTGCTTGCCGCGCACGGCCATTATCTCGGGCTTCCGGCGAATCTGGAGTTGATCACCGATGACGAAGATTTGTGGAACCACTTTGTTCAACAATACGCCACCATCGGGCGCTCCTTGACCGAGGAGAATCGGCGAGTCCTCTTGCGGCACGTGCGAGTGCGGCAATTAATGGAGCTGGCGCGCAATGCCGATGTCGATCTTAGCGGCGGCCAGCCAGAAACCACATGCCCTGATACAAACTTTGCTGCGGTTTATGCGGCGCGAATCAAAGGCGCGACCAAGATCGCAACTGCCCAGGCCGAACTGAAACGCTGGGAAAAGCGATGGCGTGACAATGATCAATTTGCGCCGTGGCCGCCGTGCGTGACGAATTCGCGCGAGTTCGTGCGGATCTGGCGCGAAGCGTTTCGGCCTTTACGCGAATGGGTGAATACATGCGCGCTCTGTGTCGCGGGCGAGATCCAGCGCGATTACCGCGATTTTCGACTCGAACGCGGGCTAGTGACATATCGCGACCAGGTTACACTGGCATCGGAATTATTGCGGCGACCGGAAGTTGTGCAGCGTATCCGGGAGAAAAACTATCGGGTGATCCTGGATGAAGCACAGGACACGGATCCCGAACAATTTTTCGTCCTGCTGCAAATTGCCGGATCTGCCAACGCTTCGAATCTACAGCCGTCGCCGCGTCCGGGCCATTTCTGCATGGTCGGCGATTTTCAGCAATCGATTTATCGCGATCCGGCGGATCTGGGGCATTACCGCGAGCTTCATCAATCGCTAGTCAAAACTGGGGCAGCGGAGGAGTTGAAATTCTCGGTCACGTTTCGGCTAGATCGAAAACAGCTTGGTTTCGCGAATCAAACTTTCGGCGAAATCCTGAACAACCAGGATGGACAAGTTGAGTTTGTGGAATTGAATCCGCGCCCGGATGTCTTGCCCGGACAAGTCGTCCGGCTCGATTTTCACTGCGATGTCGATCCTAAATTGCTCGAGGCCCAGTGCGCGGCAATCGAAGCCCGAGAACTTGCCAAATGGATACGCGACGCCGGTCTGAAAAAATTGCGGGCGCAATCGTGGCGAGACGTGGCCATCCTCTGTCCGAGAAAAGCATGGCTCCGCTCACTGCGAGATGCGCTCACGGAGGTCGATCTTCCGGTAGAAGTCCAATCGGAGACGGATCGCGAAGCCGAGAATCCCGCGTATGCCTGGTTGACGGCGCTGCTGGCAATCCTAATCGATCCGAACGCAAGCTATGAAATTGTTGGAGTGCTTCGCGAAGTGTTCGGTCTCTCCGATGACGATCTCGCCCGATTTTCGGAAGGTAAGGGTGCCAAATTTCAAATCGCAGAGCGAACTGCCGGCCGCGGCGCCGTGCAGGACATTCTCAATAATTTGTTTCGGATTCGCAATGCAATCGCCCGACAACCGCTCTTCACCGCCACCCAGGAAATTGTTCGCACAACGCAACTGCGGGAAAGATTGCGCTGCCTTCCGCGAGAGGAATTCGGCGACCTCGGCTGGGAGCTGGACAATTTGCTGAGTCGCGCAGCCGCGGCAGAGGCGCGTGGGCTTTCCCTGTTCGACTTCGCCGCGCAACTGCGGACGAAATTCCATACGATTCGAGAAACGAATCCATCGTCGGAAGATGCGATTCAACTAATCACTTCGCATAAAGCCAAAGGCTCGGAGTGGCAGGCAGTGATCGCGCCGTTTCTAACCCGAAGAGTTTGGATGAATTCGCCGCGTTATCCGTACGTGATCAGAACCCCAAATGGACCGCGACTCCTGTTCGATCGCACGGATTTCAGCGAGCTAGAGGAAAGCGTGAAACAAACGGATCGCCAGGAAATGGAGCGATTGCTTTACGTTGCACTCACCCGGGCCAGGCACACGCTGGTTTTGGCGTTCGATCACGATTTGTTTCTGACATCGAAACGTCAGTTTCACTCGGATTCGCAGATCGAATGGTTGCGTGCTGGCAATGCCGGATGCAATTGCCAGGCGCTGGCTTCCCTCTCATCAGAGGCCCGCGAATGCCCGGATACAGAAACGAGACAACGAGCGGTCACGGCTGAACCGGTTCACAATAATCTTGGCCGACGTGAGACCGGTTGGATCGACAATGCGGGACGGAGCGCAGCGCGATTTATTCGCACGGTCAGTCCGAGCAAATTCGCTCCGAAAAAGCAACCGGAAGAAAACCCAGACATCTGGATGGAGATCGAGCCGGAATTGCGTCCGCCGCGGATCGAAAACCCGGCCACGCGCTATGGAATCTGGTGGCATGAGTTTGTGCAACAGATTCCCTGGAGCTCCGATTCGTCCGCCTGGGATGAAATCTTTTTGCAAATGCATCCCAAATCTCCGGACATGACGCGCTCGGCGAGGGAATGGAAATTACTCCGCGACCGAATCTCGAAGCTCGGGGACTTCTCGGATCGACTCGGCTGTGACAGGCCAGTTGTTCATGCAGAGATGCCATTTTTCTGGCGAATGGATGATCGAGAATCTCTGGAAGGAATTGTCGATCTTGCCCTCTGCCATCCGGAAAAGAAAAGATGGTTCATTCTGGATTGGAAAACGAATCGCGCAGAGATCGACATGTTACGCGGAGTTTACTTACCACAGATGGCAGGTTATTGGCGTGCGCTTAGCCAGCTCACTACTGGATCCGTGGAGGCGGCAATCTATTCGACCGCGGCAGGTCAGATTCTGCCGTACCATGGCGATGAACTTGCGCAGGAGTGGAAAAGACTTCGGCAATCGCCAGTTGTATGAATTCATAGCCGCGCAGCACCCGGCGAATTGAAATTGCAGTCATTTCCAGACGCGTGTTAACAACGTCGGCTGCGATTAAGAGACAAAATGCTTTCCTCTTTTTGGCGCGACGAAAACCATGACGATCTCCGCCGCGTAGCGATTGCCGGGAATTTAGAGAGCGCTCGCCGGTTCTATTCGCTCGACGCAGAGGAATTATGCGCCTGCGTCCGACGCAGGACTGGTCTCGATGATTTCGGTGATGCGTCGATTTTCCCCGCGTTGTCAGTCTTGGTCGAGAGCTTGGAAAACGAAGCGGACTTGCACCCTCGCGGTCGATTTCTAGCCCGGCTCCATATTCGGACACTCTTGGAAATGCGTCTGCGGCTATTGGACGCGTGGAAGAACGCGAGTGGGCTCGACTCGCGGCCGATGCGGCGCCCAATTTTCATTACGGGTATGCCGCGAAGCGGATCGACTTTTTTGCACGAACTGCTGGCACAGGATCCTGACAACCGCGCGCCGCGATTTTGGGAAGTAATGTTTCCCCTGCCCTCGCCGGAACCGGCCAATCGTGGCGCGAGCTGGCGAATCTTGAAAGCCGAAATGAACCTGTGGTGGTTTCGGCTGCTGGCGCCTGGAGCCGATTCCGTTTATCCAATGCGGGCGCACACGCCGCATGAATGCGTGGCCATTCACAGTTACTCGCTCCTATCGCAGGAATTCGTGTCGATCTTCCATGTGCCGGGTTACGAAACCTGGCTGCACAATAACGGCACGCTCCCGGCCTACGCCTGGCAAAAACATTTCCTGCAACATCTCCAACAAGGCTGGCCAGAGAGACAATGGGTATTAAAATCGCCCGATCATGTACGCGGTCTTGACCCGCTGTGGCAAACGTTTCCAGATGCAATGGTCGTGCAAATGCATCGTAATCCGCTCGACGTGCTGAGCTCGTCAATTCAACTGACGAAAGTTCTGCGCCGTATGTTTGCTCGCCCGCAGGATCGAACCGAATTGTGCGCACGGGAAGCCGAGGGTCTGGCCGAATCGATGGAACGCATCACGCGATTTCGCGACGCACATCCGGAGCTAAGGGATCGCTTCATCGATGTGCAATACCGGGAGCTGATCGCTGATCCGCTGGCAACGATCCGTAGCATCTACAAGCGATTAGATCTTCCGCTCTCTGAATCGACCGAGAATCGGATGCGCTCGCTGGTATTGAGTCGGGAACGTTATCGCGGCCGTGGATTCAGACCTGCTCTGGCTGAATCGGGCTTCGATGTTTTGGCCGAGGCACGCCGATTCAGCCGTTATTGCGCCCGCTTCAGTATCCCGTTGCCACACGCGGTCCCTGCGCCTGCTCCCGCAACCGCGGCTGCGATTAATGCTCCCGTTCGCCCCGGATGAATTGCTCGACGCAGCGATAGGCTTCATCGTCCGTCATCTGCACGGGCGGATGCTTGCAGAAAAACGCGGAAGGCGAATGTAGCGCACCGCCGATTCCTCGATCGAGAGCGAGTTTGCAACAGCGGATCGAATCGATCGCGATGCCGGCGGAATTGGGGGAATCCTCCACTGAAAGTTTCACATCGAGCTCCATCGGAACATTGCCGAAAAGGCGGCCCTCCATTCGAATAAAGGCGATTTTATTGTCGAGCTGCCACGGCACATAATCGCTCGGACCGATGTGGATATTCTCGTCCGCCAGACGCTCGGCCATTACCGATTGGACTGCCTCGGTCTTCGAAGTTTTCTTGGAAGCCAGCCGGGCACGATTCAACATATTGAGGAAATCGGTGTTACCCCCGGTGTTCAATTGATAGGTTCGCTCGACTTTTACGCCGCGTTTCCGAAAAAGATCGACAAGCATTCGATGCAAAATCGTGGCGCCCAGCTGTGCCTTGATGTCATCTCCGACGAGAGGAAGATTTTTATCGGCAAATTTCTTCGCCCAGACCGAATCGCTCGCGATGAAGACCGGGATATTATTGACGAAACCAAGACCGGCCTCGAGCGCGCAGCTGGCATAGAAGCGGGTGGCTTCCTCGGAGCCGACCGGCAGATAATTGACCATTATCTCGGCGGACGAATTTTTTAGTTCGGCAATGATTTGCTCGCGAGTGGATTCTTTTTCGAGAGGCAGGAACGTGCGAAGCGGATCCTGATCCGCCATATGCGGGGCATAACTATCCAGAACACACCCCATCTTCACGATCGCGCCGGTGAGCTTAACCTTTTGACAAAAAGCCTGTGTGCAATTGGGAGGAGAGAAAATGGCCTTGCTTACGTCGAGGCCGACCTTGCGGCGGTCGATATCAAATGCGGCGACCACCTCGATGTCGTTCGGCTGATATGAGCCGATCAGACGATGCATGAGGCCGATGCTCGTGCCATCTCCCGAAGTGCTCTGGTAGAAATTGATTCCCTGAACAAGTGAACTGGCGCAGTTGCCGACGCCGACGATTGCGATTCGAATTTTTCTCATTCTTGGTTCATGAAAGGTGCTAGGCTAGCTGCGCTTACGGGGTTGGAGCAAGCGCAACTTAAGTGATTTTTGAAGGAGTGGACCGAAGAAAATTGGCGGGATTCTGCACTGGCTCGCATTCACTTGCAAGGATTGTTATAACCATAAAGCCTAGAGGGATTTTTATTGAAAAAAGTCGCCCTCGCGAGCAGATAAAACAAATGCGTCCGGCGATCTGGCTCATCGCGCCTCTGCTCCTCGCCACTTCGTTGCAGGCCGCAAAGCCCGTTTATAAGATCGAGGAGGCGGTTGCACTGGCCCAGGCCCAAAATCCTGAAATCGCCATTGCCCGGAAACAAATCGAAGCCGCGCGCGGCGATTTAATGAGCGCTCGTGCCGGATTTCTCCCCTCCATCGCGTCAACGGGTTTGATCGACAAACGCCAGCATCAGCGCGAAACGCAATTGCGAGACGAAGATTACAGCGCTTCGATTCGCCTCTTGCAAAATCTCTATACCGGAGGGGCAGTAACCAGCCAGATGGCCATCGCCCGGCTGAACGTTGAGAAACAGGAGTATGAATTTCAGGAAATTGCGAATCGGGTCACGATGGAAGTGAGGATCGCTTTCAATGAGATCCTTCTCAATCGCGCTCGGGTCTGGGTGCACGAAGATTCCGTGCGGGTTCTGGAGGAAGAACTGAAATCACAGAACGAAAAGCTGAAAGCCGGCATTTCCGGCACTTTGAATGTGCACCGGGCCGAGGTCGCCCTGGCCAATGAGCGCCCAGAACTGATCAACGCGCAAACGCAATTAAAAAATTCCTACCTGCACCTGGGCGAACTGTGCGGCATCGATTTCCTCCCCGATTCCGCCGAGCCCCCTTTCGACGTTTCAGGGGAATTGCAATATCATCCGCGCCATCCCGATTTGAACGAATGCCTGGCGCGGGCTGATGTGGACCGCGCCGAAATCAAGGCGCGGGAAAAAGACGTCGCGATCGAGACTGAACAATCCACTCTGGACAAAAGCGAGCTGCGTCCGCAGGTGCAATTTTTCTCCGCCTACGAAGTTTATAATGAGCGCGATCCCGAAGTCGGCCCGGAGTTCAATCATGGTTATCTCGTAGGGATCAATGCGAACTGGCACGTGTTTGATGGATTTGCGACCAAAGGCAAGTTGCAGGCAACACGCGCTCGCCGCGAAGCTGCCCAGCAGGCGCTGGAAGCCGCCCGGCGTTCCGTTTCCTCGGAAGTTCGCAGCGCATTTTTCGATCTCGAGCAAGCCGACCGGGTCCTCCAGACGGAAACAAAAAACGTGCAAACCGCAGATGAATCTCTCGAAATTGCCAAGACAAATCTGGGCGCGGGCTTGGGAACACAGCTCGATATTCTGCAAGCCGCCGCGGATGTCACGCGGACGCGGACCACGCGATTGAGCGCAATTTACCTGCACAATGTCGCCGTAGCGCGATTGGCCCGGGCGTGCGCTACCCAACCGCAGACACTCGACTTTCACACCGATACCGAAAGCGCGAGTAAGAAACAAAACGAACTGGACGCTGTCGATCTTACCCGACCGCCGGATAACCTGAGCAAACGATGAGACCACGCGTTCTGTTTCTGGTGCTATTTCTTTTTGGCGTCGCCACGAGCCATGCAATCACACTCGAAGAAACTCTCCAGACAACGCTCGATAAAAACCCGGAAATTCAACGGGCAAAACTCAATCTGGAACAAGCCGCCGGACAGCGTCTTGTTCTCCGTTCCGTCATGTGGCCGACGGCACAGTTGAATGTTCCGGGCGGGCTTCAAGGCGGCAAGCGCGCAGGGGAAAGCACGAAAGCATTTATCTTCGCACGCGGTTTCTTTGCGCAGCCATTGTTTAACGCGGCCATTCCTCCTTCGCTCCGACGCGGTGACGTCGATGTTCTCATCGCGCAACAACAATTGAACGTCGCGATCGTGGGACAACTCCACGCCGCCCGGTTGGCATTTTACGCCGCACTTTATAATCGTTCGCTGGAATCGCTCCGCCAGGATCAGCAGCAGCGCTTGAATCAAAACATTGCCAGCCAAAAAGAACGGTATGAAGCCGGGCTGGTCGAACGCAGCGCATTCACCAGCGCGACCGTGCAGGCGCACAAATTGGATTCGGAAATCCAGGACGCGCGACGCGATTATGCCGACGCGAGGTTGAATCTGGCGGAAGAAATGGGCATCGATGTGCAATCCGGTACCGAATTGCCCAATCCTGAGGGCGCACTGGCATTCACACCAAAAGATGTCGATCTTGATTCCGAAACCAGAGCAGCGCTGGAAAATCGGGCCGATATCAAACTGGCGCGTCTTCTCGTGCACTCCGCGAATGAAGACCAGCGCATCATCGAGGCAGCATATTATCCCGCTGTAACTGGAAGTCTTACCGGTTATTACGTTCCTATCACTGGAATCCACCGGGAAGGATCTACTCGCCGGACGGACGATCTGATTTCATCCGAAGCTCGGGAGGGAGCCGCTTACACCTGGCGAGTCATTGACAATGGCGAAGTGACCGGCGCGGTAAGAAAGCAGCGCGCAGTTCGCGAGATCAATGAGATCGTGTTGCACAAATTGGAATCGAATGTGACCCGCGAGTTGTTGCGCATTCGGAATGATTTGCTGGCAATCCAGGCGCGTGAGAAATCGTTTTCCTCTGCCACCTTTGCTGCTGAAGAGAGCACGCGCACGGTCGAACAGAACCTCGCCGGCGGTCTAGCCTCTGCACTGGAATATCGGCTCACTGAAAACGGCTATCTCGAAACCAAGAGCGGTCAGCTCAATGCGAACTATTTGTACAATGTCGCTCTGGCCGAATGGGACCGCGCTACAGGGCAATATTTTCAATTTTCAGAGGCAGAGCCCCGTCATTAGCTTCTCAGTAACAACGGGAAGCAATTGACGTTAATCGTTGCTTTTGTGACGATGGTCCCGCGCGACGGGCAGTTTTCGATGAACCGTTCCCGCGGGTACGCTGTCGAACGTCGCCATACCCGAGATGAAATTGCCGGAATCAAAAAGAACCTTATGGGTCGGGGTTATCGCGCTCATTGTGCTGTTCGCGATCGTGTACCATTTCACGATGCCGGTCGCCGAAGTCGCGAAGGTGCGTCGCGGCACGGCCATATCGGCTGTTTACGGAACGGTGCGGATCGAACCGTCGTTCGTGGTTCACGTTCGGGCACAAAACTCCGGGTTCATTCGTCTGGCCGAACCGTTCGAAGCGGGCCGCGGAGCAATCGGCAAGAATGTGCAAAAGGGACAATTGCTGGCGACTATTGCCGACGAAGCAACTGCGCGGCAATTGAAACAGGCGCGTGTCGATCTTAGTGCGGCTCAGCAACGAGCCGCGCTCCCGCTTCCATCGGAGGAGCAGCTCAAAGCAGCGGAGGATAATCTACAACGGATTGAAAAAGTTGTCGCGTCCGGCAATGTGCCGACGGTCGAGTATGAACGTGCGAAATCGGAAGTGAATCGTTTGCGCGGCGCAGTCGAAACCGAGCGGATCGAGCGCAACCGAAATCTGGAAGAACTCGAGCAGACGGTGAAGAAACTCGAAGCGCAAATGAAAAGCTCCGAGATCGCTTCGCCGATGGATGGATTGTTGACCAATGTTCTTACCATCGACGGCGAGCTGGTTCAGGACGGCAACGAACTATTCACCGTTTCATCGCGGAAGAATTACGTCCGGGGTGAGGTAAACGAGGAAGACGTAGGCGAAGTCAAAGCGGGAATGCCGGCCAGGATTCAGCTATACGCGTATCGAACGCGAACTTTCGATGCCCACGTGACCTCGATTCAACCGGCAGCCGATCCGACAACGCAGCGTTATACAATCGTGCTTCAGATGGATGATCCCCCCGACAATTTGATGGCTGGAATGACCGGCGAGATGAACATCATCACCGGTACTCACAAGGACGTGCTGCTCATGCCAACCCGGGCTCTTCTTGTCGACCAAGTGTTAGTGATTAAAAATAATATCGTTCGGCGGCGGACCGTAAGAGTGGGATATCGGACGCTCGATTTTTCGGAGATCATCAGCGGTCTGTCCGAGGGCGACCGCGTAATTGTGACCGATTTGGATAAATTCCGGCCCGGGCAAACTGTGCGCGAACGGGTAATCAAAATGCCGGGAGCAAACCAGCGGTGACCCCTCCATTATACATCGCGCTCCGGTTTTTGACTCATCGCAAGCGCGCTCTGCTTCTCAGTCTGAGCGGTGTGGTTTTTGGGGTCGGGATTTTCATCAGCACGCAAGCGCAGACGCAGGGTTTCGCCCGTTATTTCATCGATTCAACCATCGGAAGCAACGGCGCGGTGGTTCTTCAGGAACGGTTCCGACCGCGCTACAACCCGCTCATGGTTGATGCGCGAAATTCGAGGCAGAAATCTACCCATCGCCTTTATTTCGAGGGAATCACCAACGCGAACGAGATCATGCGGGTGAGCCGGCAATTTTCAAACGTGGTTTCCTGTTGCCCACTTCTTCGAGGAACTGTGAGCGCACGCGCCGGATTTGAAAGCGCCACTGTCGATCTTAACGGAATCGAACCGGCCCTTCAGGCTCAAACCACCGATCTTCTTCATCAAATCGTGGCCGGAAGTTTTGATGATTTCCGGAACAACTCCTCGGCCGTCATACTTGGCACGCGCCTGGCGGAAACATTGGGCGTGGGAATTGGCAATACGGTGCAATTGCTCTCGCCTAGTGGCGAGTATTGGCGGTTCACCGTTGCGGCCATGTCGCGAGCCGGTATCGGCGCGATCGATTCGACCCGCGTGTATGCTCACGCCCGGATCACGCAAACATTGCTGCAAAAACCATACACCGCCTCGAGCATCATTTATAAATTGCGCGATCCACAGCGCGCGCCAGCGCTCGCCAAACATTTCGAGGCGCTGTTTGAGCACGAGGCCGCAAGCTGGCAGGAACGCACCCAATCGACTCTCCAAGTCTTTACGACCCTGCGCATCTCCGCCGCCGTGACCGTCTCGCTGATTATTTTGCTTGCTGGATTTGGCATTTTCAACGTGCTGACAATGTCTGTTCTCTCCAAGGTAAAGGAGATCGCGATCCTCCGTTCTATGGGTTACCGCAGGATCGACATCGCCGCGATTTTTCTCTGGCAGGGAGCGATCATCGCCGCCGCAGGATCACTCCTCGGCTGTATCTTCGGCGCGCTCATGACCTGGGGGATCTCCCATATCCCAATTCATATCCGCGGTTTGATTCATGCCGATTATTTTTTAGTCACGTGGGATTGGCATCATTATCTCTGGGCCACGCTTCTTGCCATTCTCGCCGTTTTTATTGCGAGTTATGTCCCGGCGCGCCGTGCCGCGGAACTTCCACCGGTTGTGACGTTGCGTGGTTCGAGCGTGTGACGCCCAGTTAGCGATTTAACGATTTAACCATTAACGATTGAATGAACCATGACCGGCCAAGTTTGCTGTAGCGTCTGCTGTCCTCAGCGGATTCACCACGGATGTTCGAACCAATGCGCTGAGGACAGCGCACCCTACAGCCGTTTGTGATATGAACGGAGAAGCTTGCCTCAGTTGTCGCGGCATCGAGCGCTTTCTCGGAGAAGAAGAGGAGCGCGTCCACGCTTTGCGCGGTGTATCCCTCGATCTTGAGCCGGGCAGCATCCACGCCGTGGTGGGACCGTCCGGCTGCGGCAAGAGCACATTGCTTTACATCCTCGGTCTGCTCGACAAACCCGATGCCGGCCAGGTCTCAATCGGATCTGCGCCCACCTCAGCTTTGGCGGACAACGAACTTTCGCATAAGCGCAATGAATCGATCGGTTTCATTTTCCAGTTCCATTTCCTGATGGAGGATTTTACCGCTCAGGAAAATGTGATGATCCCGATGCGCAAACTGGGCCGGCTTTCCGAAGAACAAATGAAACAGCGTGCAGCAGTCCTATTGAATGCAGTGGGATTGGGCGAGAAAATCCGACGTCCGAGTCGACACCTTTCCGGTGGCGAACAACAGCGTGTCGCCATTGCCCGCGCGTTGGCAAACGATCCGGCAGTGATCTTGGCCGATGAACCGACTGGAAATCTGGACACAAACAATTCCGAACGGGCGTTTGAGTTGTTGCAAGGAATTGTCCAGCAAGGCGAGAAAGCGTTGCTTCTGGCTACGCACAATCCCGCCATCGCCGAGGCGTGCGATTGGATCCACGAAATGAAAGACGGTCAAATCATTGCCAGCCATCCCCGCGGCCCGACGCGAGTTTTGCATTTCTGACTTTCGGCTTAACTGGCCACAAAAGCTCAGACAGAAGTCGGTTGAAAAAGCGGCTTCACCGATTCTCGCATCAAAATTATGATGGTGAATACGCCGAGCACCGTGCCAAATGGCATGAAAAGGCATTCTACCGCCGCCATGACAAGGCAGAACATGTAATGTCTGCGCTTGGCCAAAAATCGGCCCGTGGCAAAAACAAAACCAGCGAACACCCAGCCCGTCGTGATGAATATCGCCGCAAAAATCACAAAGAACCATCCGATGAAAGCCGGCGGCGGTTGTCCTTTGTCGCCAAAAATTTCCGGAGCGAAAATGAACACGAGCCCCAGGATCAGGTGAAAAATTGGGAACAAAGAAAAGAGCCCTGCCAGTCCGGCAACTACATAGTGAAAGATCGACAAGAGCCGGAGATGATCTTCATCTGGTTGCGCCATAATCTTGGAAATTGGGCTAAGCCGAGCGGCGTTCGGTTTCTTCTAGCGCATTGGCTCTGGCGCCTTTTGGCCGCTTTGGTTTCATAGCGCCTTCTCCAACAACGGAAGAAACCGCTCCTCTCCATCCATGCTTGCTGTTTTCCGATCGTAGAGCGTCGCGCCCATGCGCGAATAGAACTGCTCAGCGTGCGAATCGCCCACGATCTTTAGACGAGCGGCGCCACTCGCTCGTGCGATTACTTCTGCGTGCTCGAACAGAGCGCGACCGATGCCTCGCCGCATGAATGATGGCAGCACCCACAGATTATCCAACAACGCGGCGCCTGCTTCGAGCTGAAGCGCGCAAAAACCGACAAACTCACCGTCAACCACTGCCGCGAATGTCGGATGCTGGATGATGTAATCAGGCGTAATCGTGAGCGCTCCTTCCCAGCGACGAATCCAATTGTCGGGATACTGCCAGTGACGCTTCGCTGCGAAAGCGATCTTCGTTAACGCATGAGCGTGTTCGGCCTTTGCTCTTAAAACGATCATAGTTCCCGAACTACCGACGCCATTTTGGCATCTGATCTGATTCCACTTCATGCAGAGCCGGCGACGGTGGGGCTGGTCTTGAATTGAAACTGGAAGCGTACTCCCGCGCTTTGCGGAGCCAGTGTCTGGCCCACGCATATTCGGTAGCGAGAATCGCGAGCCCGAGCGGGATGACAATGAAGGCCGGGCCGGGCAAAACAATTAAGGCGATGCCGATCAGAAGCACAGTTCCACCGACAATGGAAATAATGATGCGTTTGATGGCCCGCAGGCTGAAGGGAAATCTCGATACATTCACTATCTACACGGTGTGGGCGGAAGAAATCTCGTCAAGGATTCGTTCGCCGCTGGCAGTTGAGAAGACTCCCCGGCCGCCTTCTGCATTTGAGCGAGCCGGCTCGCCTTGCCACGAACCACTATTCGGCTGGCGGTTGGTTCTTCTTGATGAACGGCGTCAAGATGTCGATCGGTACGGGAAGAAAAGTGGTGGTGTTATTTTCCCCTGAGATTTCGCGCATCGTTTGCAGAAAACGAAGTTGGAGCGCGATCGGCTCTTTGCTCATCATGGCGGCGGCCTGCACCATTTTCTCCGCGGCCTGAAACTCGCCTTCCGCATTCACGACTTTGGCTCGCCGCTCGCGCTCGGCTTCGGCTTGCCTGGCCATGGCCCGCTTCATCGTGTCGGGCAACACCACGTCCTTGACTTCCACGGCGGTGACTTTTATGCCCCAGGGCTCGGTCTGTTTGTCGATGATATCCTGGAGCGTCTGATTGATCGATTCGCGCTGGGAAAGCAGATCATCCAGCGGCGCCTGGCCAACTACGCTGCGCAACGTCGTCTGGGCAATGAGCGATGTCGCTTTGAGATAGTTCTCCACTTTCACTACGGCCGCCTGCGGATCGACGACGCGAAAATAAACGACGGCATCCACACTTACCGGGACATTGTCGCGGGTCATCATTTCCTGCCGCTCGACATTGATGGTAACGACGCGCAAATCCATGCGGACCATTCGATCGACAATCGGGATCAGGAAAATCAATCCCGGTCCTTTTGCGCCGAGTAGTTTTCCCAGGCGAAAAATGACACCGCGTTCGTACTCCCGCAGGATGCGAATGGCTTGAGGCAAAATAATGATGGCGAGAATGGCGAGCGGGACGATCCAACTGATCAATCCTCGTACAGCTTCAATGAGTGGCATAAGTTCATCCTCCTGTTGCGTGAAGTCTCGGCTCGAAAGCGCGTTTTGAGAAGCAGAAACGCCGATGGGTCGAGAACAAATTGGTGGATCGGCTTCTCCTTAACCAAACCGCTTCACGACACCGGCCCTTCATGGCATACTAACTGGAGATAATTTCGATACTCGCCTTTGGGCAAACGATCGATGCTTGCGGCAAGTTCTGCTTGATTGATGAAACCCATGCGAAACGCAACTTCCTCGAGGCAGGCAATCTTCAACCCTTGTCGATGCTCGATTGTGGCGATGTAGTTCCCTGCTTCGAGCAGGCTGGTTTGGGTGCCGGTATCAAGCCAGGCCATGCCGCGCCCCAGCAGTTTCACATTTAGTTCGCCTCGCTCGAGATAAAGCAGATTTAAATCAGTAATCTCCAGTTCGCCACGGGCGGACGGCCGCAGCGTCCGGCAAAGATCGACAACGCGTTCGTCATACACGTAAAGACCGGGCACGGCGTAATGACTCTTGGGGCGCTTTGGTTTTTCTTCGAGACTGATGGCTTTTCCCGCCGAATCGAATTCAACAACGCCGTAGCGTTCCGGATCGCGCACTTGATAGCCGAAAATGCAGGCGCCACGCTCGATGCCCAGCGCTTGCCGGAAGAAATCCAGTTTCCCGTAAAAAATATTGTCCCCTAGAATCAGCGTCGCCCCGGCGTTCCCGATAAATTTCGCGCCAACCAAAAACGCCTGCGCGATCCCTTCCGGCTTCGGCTGCTCGGCGTAATCCAACCGAATGCCGAACTGCGATCCGTCGCCAAGGAAATCGCGGAGCATTGGCAAATCTTTCGGCGTAGAAACAATTAGAATCTCGCGCAAACCGCCGAGCATCAGCGTGGCCAGCGGATAACAGATCATCGGCTTGTCGTAAACCGGCAGAAGCTGTTTGCAGACGATCTTTGTAATCGGGTACAGCCGCGTTCCGGCTCCGCCGGCGAGAATGATGGCTTTTTTCATTTTCGATTTTCGATTTTCGATTTTCGATTGCTCCACTGCTGCAACAGCTGCGCCCATTTCTGCCAGAGTTTTGTCCGTGCGGTCAAACGGAAGCTGCTGCTTCTATCGAGGAGAAACGAACCGGAATTTGGCGGGAGCAATTTCCGGTCGCTTACTCGTCCTCCCACACATTTTTCCAAAGCTTGCTTAATCCAACCCGAAGACAATTCCGGGTGCAGTTCAATCGTGGCGCTAATGGGAAGATCGACAATTTGCTGTAGGATCCGGGTGCAAACGAGAGTTCGCGAGCTGGTCGCATGAATGTGCGAAATTTTTTTATGCGTCAGCATCTTTCGCAGGATCAAAGCGAATCGGGCCTGTCGCAAAAAAATTCCAGCTGGTGGCCGTTCTGTTTCTGTGGCCCGGCCTTCTTCCAATTCCTGGGCGAGGTCACGATTGCTGCGCCATTCTGCCTCGATCACCATGGCATCCGGCAAAAATTCCAGACTCTCGGCAAGTCGCTTCATCGGAGGCGACATCCGCGCCATCCAATCGAATTCACAAACCAGGCCGATGACGGGGACATTTCGCTTCTGCATCTCTTCAAGCTCAGATTCGAGGTGCAGTAATTTCGGATCCGGCCAACGATCGATCAGATAAGCCACTTGCGCAGCCTCGTCGCTAATCGTCGCACCTGTAGGGGAAGCTGATAGCTTCCCCGGTGACGCCCTCTCGAACAGTTTCACCAGCGGTTGTATCGTCTGCTCGATTTGAAAATGCTGTTCGATCCGGGCACGACCCGCGCGCCCGCACGCTACTCGCAAATCGGGTTGCCGAATCATTGACCTGATCGCGGCAGTGAGCGCAGAAACGTCACCCGGAGGTCCCAAGAGTCCGGTCTCGCCATCAATTACGAGCTCGGGAATCCCAGCGACTGTTGTGGAAACGACTGGGCGCGCGGCAGACATCGCCTCGGCAATGACAGTGGGAAAAATGTCGCTGGCACCTTTTTGATCCACAGTCGAAGCAAGCACAAACAAATCGGACCGGTTTAGTTTCTCTCGCACTGCATCCTGCGATAGCGCCCCAAGCAGAGCGACGCGGTCGCCGATGCCCAGACTGTCGATCTTCCTTTGCAGGTCGTGATGCAACGGCCCGTCGCCAACGATTTCGCAAATGAAGTCGTCGCCTCGACCAACCAGTTCCGCGCAGGCATCGATCAAGTGCTCGAAGCCCTTGAAGGCAACCAGGCGGCCGATACTGACGATTCGCGGTTTCGAATTCGCCGGCGGCGCGACTGATGAAATTGGGAAACGATCGAGGTCGATCCCGTTATACACGCGGTGGATTTTCGAAGCCGCATTTGGAGATCGTTTTCGCAAAAGTTCGGCGCTGTAATCCGTTTCCGCGGCGATGAACTCGGCGGCATCGAAAATCTCGCGCAAGAGATCGTCACTGCCCAGATCGGCCATGAAATCCTGGCCGTGCGCCGTAACGCTGAACGGAATTCCCGAGAGCTCCTTCAAAAACATTGCCGTATGAGCGGCCCGATTAGCGAAATGGACGTGGCAATGCTCGACACCGCGATCCCGAAAAAGGTCTGCAAAATAGAGCGCATTACGCGCACGCAGCTCCGCTTTCACCACCGCGCCATATTTGCGCTCGTGAAGATCGACAAGTTTTCCAGGCCAGTGACCGCGACTTCTGGCATGAGCCGCCCGGATCGACAGGATTTTCTGCGGCGGCGCGTAGCGAAGGGGCGCGCTCAACTGCGCAATATGTTCGTGGCGCAAACTCGTCAGCGGTGGATGAATCGAACCGATTTCGAGATCAAACCCGAGGCGCTCCATAGCGAGCATTTCCCGGTCGCAAAACGTCTGGGAAATTACCGGATAACGGGAATAGAGATAACCGAGCCGCACGGGTCGATGATTACGCGCCGCGCTGCAAATAGCAACGAATGCGCGGCCTTCTCAGGAAAAGCGGACGTCTTTGCCCGGGTCCATCTCAAAATCGAGGGTCAACGAATCGGCTGTGTTCGGTTTAATCGTTTCCTCGACAAATTTCACAAAAATCGAGTCCTCGCGAAAGATCGCGTATTTGTCCATGGATTCGAAATCGATCGCGATAAAGAAGGGCCAGGGCAATTCCGGATCGACCCGTTTGCCGCATTTGATGCTCAGAACCTCGGGAATCTTTAGGAGCTGCATGCGTGCATTCATCATCATTTCTTCGACGCGCGCCGGCGTGACCTCGGGCCTGAGCTTGTAGAGAACAACGTGATGAATCATGGAGGCTAAAGCTATTAGGCGGTTCCGGCTGAACGCGCAAGCAGGAATCAGACGGTCCGATTGCGACCTCTTATTGAATGGCCAACCCCGAAGAACTTGGAATAAGTTTTAGCCTTTTGGAACCGAATACAAAACCGGCGAATACCCGCTGCCCAAACTCAGCGATTTTTTTCCTGAACAGGGACGATTGGCTGGTTATGGGCTGGGTTTTTGCAATCGAATTATTGCTTCTGCTCTTCGGCGTCCAGAGCTTTCGCATCCTCGAGAACAAACCTGCTCCCGGCTGGTTGGAAATCTGGAACCGCTGGGATGCGATTCATTATCTGCAGATCGCGCAACAGGGCTACAGCGCATCGAGCTTGTTCAAGGCGTGGTTTTACCCGCTGTTTCCCTGGTGCACCCGGGCTGTGGCTTGGGTTTGTGGGAATTACCTGGTGAGCGCGTTCATCGTATCGGGCATTGCGACGATCGCCGCGGCGGTTCTGTTGCGCCGAATTGTTGAGCTCGATTATCCAAAAGCTGTTGCACGTCGCGCTGTCTGGTTCTTCTTAATTTTTCCGACCGCATATTTTCTGCACATCGGTTACACAGAAAGCCTTTTCCTGGCTTTCGCGCTCGGGTCGATTTTGGCCGCGCGCTTGGATCGCTGGTGGCTGGCGGGAACCTTCGGCGCGCTTTGCTGGATGACGCGCGCCACCGGCGTTGCTTTGCTGCCGACTCTCGCCGTCGAGGTGATTCATCAATTGATTATCACCAAGCGCTGGCAATGGCGTTGGCTCTGGATCGGCTTTGTGCCAGTTGGCTTTGGCATTTATCTTCTTCTCAACTGGAGGATCGCGGGTGATCCATTCGCCTTTCTTCGAATGCGAAGATCGCTTTTTGCCATGTCCTTTTCCTGGCCATGGGTCGGAGTTCAAGAGGGGATCGGGAATCTCCGGCGTCTGCCAAATCAGGCCGAAATGGTCGGCGCGCAGGAACTTTGTTTCACTGCGCTTGCTTTTATTTGCCTGATCGTTAGCTGGATCAAATTGCGTCCGGTGTACGCGATGTGGATCACAGCCAATTGGCTGCTATTTACCTCCGTCACATTCATCGAGAGCACTCCACGGTATGTGCTCACGCTTTTTCCAATTTTCATTCTCTTTGCGCTCCTGGCCAAAAACCGTTTCTGGAACGCAGCGATCACAGTTTGGTCGCTGCTTTTTCTGGCACTTTTTTCCAGCCTGTTCGTCCGCGGCTGGTGGGCATTTTGAAGAACGAGGCTTGTTGGATATCAATCTAGTCTTGAATGGTCGCCATCTGGACAGTATCCTGTCCAACTTATGAAGGCAATCACCTACACTGAAGCGCGAGAAAATCTTGCCAATACGATCAACCGCGTGTGTGAGGACAACGCGCCGGTCATCATTACACGGAAACGGGATCAATCGGTCGTGATGATCTCGCTATCGGAGTACGAGTCGCTCCAGGAAACTGCCCACCTGTTGCGCTCTCCGGCCAATGCAAAACGGCTGTTAAGATCGATCGAGTCGCTCGAGCGCGGAAAAGGAATACGAAAGAAGCTAAAGCTCGAGACGTGAATCTACTCTTCTCGCGGGAATCATGGGAAGAATATCTTTATTGGCAGAAGACTGACCCACAGACGTTGAAGCGCATTAATCATCTCATCAAAGAGACGATGCGTAATCCATATAGTGGGATTGGGAAACCAGAGCCGCTAAGACACCGTTTCCATGGATATTGGTCCCGCCGGATAACGAGCGAACATCGAATGGTTTATCGGCTTGCAGGCGGTGATCTCTGGATTGCGCAATTGCGCTACCATTATTGAATCTTCTCGCTAAAGCGCCAGGCTTCCCTGCGTGGGCGTGGGAGCGGCGACACTGAGGCCGCTGAATTTCGTCACCAGATCGTCGAGTTTGGCCACGTAGTAGTCGACATTTTCATCGCGATTTTGCGGATCGAATTCGGTAGCTAACTTTGCGGCTTCGTAGGCAGGGACTTTTTTCGGAGTCGCTTTGACATAATAGCTGATCTGATCACCCGGCTTATAATTGCGGCCGCTGGCTAATGCCAGCTCGTATGCCGCCGCGCGATTACGGGCCGAGCCCGCAATCTTGGCTTTGTATTTGTCGAGCGAATCCTGGAGCGTGTCGGTCTTCATCAACATGTCGATGTTCCATTCCCGGTTTCGGATTTTTTTCTCGAATTCATTCCGAAGATCGACAATCGCTTCCGGTTTTCCTTCCATGATCAGCTTGATCATTTGTTCGAGGAAAACTCGCTGAAATTTTTCGAGCCCGCGTGACTTGAGCGCGCCACCTTTGATAATTACCTCTCCATCTTTTGTGAGCAGTGCGTAATTTTTCGCCTTGTAGCTGAACATCGCTTCGAACTGCTCATCGAACTCGACCTCGATTCCAGCGGGAAGAATCTCGGTCAGGCCGCGCTGTAGTGTTTCTATTGTAGGGCAGGCGCTCCGGCTGCCTTGGTCGGAAGGCAACCGATGCGGTTGCCCTACAAGTTCAGAGTCGCCGGGCGGGACGAAATAAATGCCGTCGGTATCGACCTCAATCACCTTCGCGCCCTGCCCGTTCAGCCAGTCGATCATTTGTTTCAACAAATCGCGCCCGATCTGCGTGACTCGCGCGGCAGCATCGAAATCGGCGAAGTGTCCCTGAGCAAACCCCAGGTAGCCGTAAAAGCTGTTGATCAAAATCTTGAACGTGTTTTGCAGCGCTCGGAAATGTTGCTGTTCCTTCGGGTTTTTCGAGCTGCGCATATTGGCCTTCACTTCCAGGCGAAACGCCCGCAGATCCGTGAGTAAATGCCGAAAAATCTGGAGCTGATCGGTTGCGGGAAAGCAATCGAACTCCAACATGATCGACGGGTATAGCGACGCGACGTCGCAATGCCAAACGTTCCGGGCCACTCCCGTGAAGAAAATATCCGTGTAGCCACCCTCGAACGTGCGCGGCATTGGCAATTCCGGAATCGAATGGCGCTGTCGAAAATATTCCCGGAGAAACAAGGCATTGATTCGGGTGGCGTTGCCGCGGACGATCACGTCCTGATAGTTGTAGGGGAAAATCTGCGCCTGGATGAAATAGCTCGGGCTAAGTAAATCGGAAATCGCCCGCGTCTCCCGGACGCCGCACAATGCGCGACGGCGAAATCGCTCGTCATTGTCGATGTACGCGCGCTGCAATTCTTTGCCTGCAAGCCCGGAAATCTCGCTGCTCTCGCAAAATCCAAAATGCCCGGCGACATCGGCCCGATCGAAACCGGAGAGCGAACGCATTCCGACATCATAGAATTGCGCCAGCAAAAACGTATCGACGAAATGACGTCCATCGATTGTAAACTTCGGGTAATCGATCGTTTTCTCGGCGATTTGCAGACGCGACGGGCGCGACCGCAAAAATCCGCCGCTCCTGCCCCAATCCAGTTTGATCTTCAACTTTCTTGCCCGTGCAACCAGATATGGAAGATGAACCCGGAACAAATCGTGTCCTTCGATCACATCGGGATCACGCTCCTTGATCAGCTCGATGAGTTTCTTGATCGCGGCGTGCTCGGATTTCTCGATCTCCTCAGGATCGACAACGATCAGTTCTTCCCAACCCGTGTTGTCTGAAATGGCGATGGACATCATCTGATCAGGCATCGCCGAATTCAGCACATCAATCTGCATCCGCTTCAATTCTTCAAATGGCAGATCTTTGAACAATGTCCGGCCCGTGGCGGTGAGATAATGCTGCACAGGATCGGTAAAGGCGAAGAAATCGCGCCCCGATTTTTTGAGCCCGTTGCGCAGCGCGATCAGCTCCTTCCAGCTATCGACCGTGACGCTCCAGCCGTATTTCAGGTCGCCACGCAGCTTTTCCGATTCGATCTCCAGATCGGCGACATCACTGTCGGCCCAAACGAATGGATGAAATGGCTCGACATCGGCAACTGTCGATCCATCCTTGTCGCGCCGGTACACCTTGACCGTGCCGGTCTCGCCCAGCTCGATGGCCACGATCCGCGGCGTCGGGCCCACCCCAAACAGCATCGTATTCTTCTCGAACTGCACGCCAAAAAGTCGGTCGGAATGACAATTCGGCTACTCGTTTCTCAGTCGGCGTTGCTGCGCATAGGGAAACACCTCGGGCAGCTCGCCACCGCCTAGTTTCTCTTGAACCCGACGCCAGAACCCGGGCCGGAATAAATCGCCATGTTTTTCAAGGAGAGCCTTGCGGGCCGGCTCGGGGAAAGAAAGGAAATTGGGAAGTTCTTCCGGGAAAATATCGTTCTCGCGCACGGAAAACCACGGCTCGGCTGAGATTTCCTCTTCGTAGCTCGTGGCTTGCGGCATTTCGCGAAAGTTGCAGTCGGTAAGAAATGTGAGCTCGTCGTAATCGTAAAACACGACGCGGTCACGGCGGGTGAGGCCGAAGTTTTTGGTCAGAAGATCTCCCGGGAAAATGTTGGATGCAGCCAGGTCCTTGATGGCCTGGCCATAATCGCGGGCCGCCGCCACGGCCTGTTCGGGGCTGCACTTACGAAAGAATAGATTCAGCGGCCGGACCCGGCGTTCGACGTAAGCATGGCTGATTACGAGATCGTCGCCCTCAAGACGGACAGTGTTCGCGGCGTTCTGGAGCAAGTCCTTCAGCAGATTGTGTTCGAACCGATCCCGCCCAATTCGCAGATGCTCGAACTCATGCGCTTCCACCAATCGCCCGGCGCGATCGTGTTCGAACACAATCCGGTAACGACGCATCACGTCGGCGCGGTCGTTCTCCTTGGGCGCATCGAACCGGTCTCGAATAATTTTGAAAACGACATCGTAGCTGGGCAGCGTGAACACCAGCATCACCATGCCGCGGTCGCCCTCTGCGGTGACACATCGGTCTTGCGAGTTCTCCAGATGACGAACAAAGTCGCGATAAAACTCCGTCTTTGCGTGACGATTGAAACCGATGGCGTTGTAAAGATCGGCCAGTCGCTTGAGTGGCATTAATTGACGCAGCCACCGGACCAGTTCATACGGGCACGGCGCCTCAACGCGGAAATAAGCTCGCGTGTAGGAGAATAGGATCGACAAGTCCGCCTCTCCGACAAGGAGGGCGTCGAGGCTCATCCCGGATTCGGAATGTAACAGGCAAAACGCGACGGGGACCGATTCATCCGCGCTGTTCGAGCTTAATCGGCCAACCAGATAAGCGCCTCGGCCGCGATAGAACAATGCGCTAACCAAATCGAGTACCGATGTCGGTTTGTTTCGCGGAAAGCGCCGGGCGTAGTCGTTCCGCCGCAAGCTCAATGTCATCGCGAAGATTTTGCCAACGCTCTTCTTCAAATCCGCCGATCTTTTTATCTGTAAGCGCCACGAATAGCAGCTCGGTCAGGTTTCTTCCGGAAAATCGCTTCCATACAGGCATCGCTGGACGCGCAGGCGGCGCGTCAAAATCGGTATCCACAAATTCGATCGATTGATCGACTCCTTCCGTGGCGAAGATGCGGCGGGTGAGAGAATTGAAAAAACTCTCGGCGATTTCCCAGCGGAGTGATTCGGCGATGAGCGACGAGTAAACCGCTTTCATTGCGACCCATACCGATCGCTCGCGCAAACGTTCACCCATCAGTCTTCTGATTTCAGACACCAGTTCATCGAGGACGCGAGAATAGAGATGCAACCGCTCCGCCGCGTCAGTATGGCTGCCCTTCCAATCGCTCTGGGCAAACCGATCGCGCGCTCTTTTGGTGATCGTATCGAAACCCGTTTCGTACTTCAGGAACTCGTCGCGCGCCGTCTCGGCGCAAAGCGTGGCCAGCCGGCTATCGGTCAGCGATGCCACGGCCAATGAGTCCCGGCTCACTGAAATTGTTCTTCTTCGGTTGAGCCGCGTAGCGCCGCGGTCGAACACTCACTTCCTGAGATGATCCGCGCCACTTCGTCGAAATAGCCGGCTCCGACCTCGTGCTGATGCTTGGTTGCCGTGTAACCGTCGTGCTCCGCTGCAAACTCGGCCTGCTGCAGATCGGAGTACGCTGCCATACCACGCTCCTTGTAACCGCGGGCCAGATCGAACATTGCGAAGTTGAGTGCGTGGAATCCCGCCAGGGTAACGAATTGGAACTTGTAGCCCATCGCGCCGAGTTCCCGTTGAAATTTTTCGATCGTCGCGGAGTCGAGCTTCGCTTTCCAATTGAACGATGGCGAACAATTGTAAGCCAGCAGTTTGCCCGGATATTTCGCACGAATGCTTTCAGCGAACTTTTTCGCCTCCTGAATGTTCGGCTCGGACGTTTCGCACCAGATCATGTCGGCATAAGGCGCATAACTGAGCGCGCGGGCAATTGCCTGATCGATTCCCGCCCGAACTCGAAAAAATCCTTCGCGCGTTCGTTCCTTTGTGAGAAACCGCTGATCGCGTTCATCGACATCGTTGGTCAGAAGCGCGGCCGCGTTCGCATCGGTGCGGGCGATGATCAATGTCGGAACGTTTGAGACATCGGCGGCGAGTCGCGCCGCTACCAAATGCGCGATCGCAGTGCGTGTAGGCACCAAGACTTTGCCGCCCATGTGGCCGCATTTTTTCTCGCTGGCTAGTTGGTCTTCCAGATGGACACCGGCCGCGCCTGCTTCGATCATTGCCTTCACCAGCTCGAACACGTTGAGCGGGCCGCCAAAGCCGGCTTCGGCATCGGCCACGATTGGCACGAACCAGTCGATCTTGTTTTTGCCATCTGCCCGATCGATTTGATCCGCTCGTTGCAGCGCTTGATTGATTCGTTTCACGACTGCCGGCGCGCTATTCGCCGGATACAGGCTTTGGTCCGGATACATTTGCCCGGCCAGATTCGCGTCAGCCGCCACCTGCCAGCCGCTCAAATAAATCGCCTTCAGTCCGGCTCGGACCTGTTGCACCGCTTGATTACCAGTCAGTGCGCCGAGCGCGGCGATGTAAGTTCTCGGTATTGAAGCAACTGCCAAAACTTTTCCGCGCCGCGCCGGGCAAGGGTATGCTCGACGACGATGCTGCCTTGCAGCCGTTTCACATCTGCCGGCGAATATGGCCGTTCGATCCGTGACTCCGCCGCTCCAGCGCGAGTCGGCTTGTCCAATCAGTTGAGTTTTTCATAGCCCGGTAAGGTTAGAAATTCGGCGAACTCATCGTCGGTGGTGATCTGATCGAACAACGTCGCGCGCCATTTCGAATTTGCCTTTGGCGAAACGATCGTCGCCGATCTGCGCTCGGACCTTTGCCAGCTCTTCGTCCAAGACGTTCGCGAAAAACTCCTTCGTGACTTTGCGACCATCGCTCGAGTTTGCCCTCGGGATGGCGAATCCATTGCCAAACCTGCGCGCGCGAGATTTCCGCCGTGGCCGCGTCTTCCATCAAATTGAAAATTGGCACCGCGCCGCTGGCCGCGCAACCACGCCTCGAGATATTGCACGCCGACGCTCACGTTCGTGCGCAAACCCGCTTCCGTGATCGGACCGCGCGGGCCGAAGTCGAGCAAATCTTTCGCGCGTAACATCGACATCGTCCCGCTTCCGCTCGATTTGATTGGGCTGCGGCATCACTGCGTCGAACGCCTCCGTGGCCAATTGCACCATTCCCGGATGCGCGACCCAGGTTCCGTCGTGACCATCGCCGCGCTTCGCGCTCCTTGTCCGCGCGCACTTTGGCAAACGCTTCTTCGTTCGCCGCCGGATTGTTCTTCACCGGAATCTGCGCCGCCATTCCACCCATCGCGAATGTTTTTCGCCGATGACAGGTCTTGATGCAGAGCAGCGAATACGAATGCATGAAATGCGTCGTCATCGTAATGAGCGCGCGATCGGCCAGCAAAAAATCCGGTTTGTTTCGGAATCTTTTGATGCAGGAAAAAATGTAATCCCATCGCCCGCAGTTCAGTCCGGCGGAATGTTCGCGCAGTTCGTAAAGAATTTCGTCCATCTCGAACGCGGCCGGAATCGTCTCGATCAAAACCGTCGCGCGGATCGTGCCCCGCGGAATCCCCAGTTCGTCCTGGGCCAGATTGAAGACGTCGTTCCAAATGCGCGCCTCCAGATGGCTTTCCATTTTCGGAAGATAAAAATATGGGCCCGTGCCGCGCGCGATCAATTCCCTGGCGTTGTGAAAAAAAAAGAGACCAAAATCGAACAGCGCGCCGGCAACCGGCTCGCCATCGACAAGCATATGTTTCTCCTCGAGATGCCAGCCGCGCGGCCGACGAATCAGAACAGCGTGCTTATCGTTGAGCTTGTATTCCTTTCCCTTCGGGATTCGTGAACGCGATCGTGCGCCGAATGGCGTCACGCAAATTGATCTGGCCTTCAACCATGTTCGCCCAAGTCGGTGAATTAGCGTCCTCAAAATCGGCCATGAAAATCCGCGCGCGGGAATTGAGCGCATTGATGACCATTTTGCGATCGGTGGGCCCGGTGATCTCCACTCGCCGATCTCGGAGATCGGCCGGAATCGGAAGCGCATTGCCAATCGCTTTCCCGAATTGATTTTGTTCCCGGTAGAAAATCGAGTGTCCCGCCGCGGTCGAGCGCGGCCTGGCGCTGCTGTCGCCGGGCCAGGCATTCCTTCCGCGGCTTACGAAAACTCCGTTCCAGCTTCGCGACGAACGTCAGCGCCTCCGTCGTCAGGATTTGCGCGTAAGCGGGCGCGATTTCGCCGAGCAATTCTATTCCGGCAGGCAGTTTTCCCATGATCTGTTTCTCCGTTCTCTTGGTCGGGGGCATGATCTCACGATAAACATCGCGCGGGCAAACGCTTTCACGTGCGTGCGCTGCTTATGTGGTGGCAGGTTTTCGATAGAATAAAAGTTGAGAGAGACCTCGAATTCCCTCAGCATGAGAAAATGAAGATTCATTGGTTGTCGATCCTATCGCTTTTGTTATTCGCGCCGGGTGTCGCTTTTGCGCAGCAAACACCGCAGTCTCTGGCTAAAGCGGAATTGCCATCGCTGCTCGCGATCTACAAAGACGTTCACTCTCATCCGGAACTGTCGACGCAAGAAGAGCGGACGTCGGCGATGGTAGCAAAGGAATTGAAGACCGCGGGTTGTGAAGTCACGGACCACATCGGCAAATACGCTAATCCGCAGCAAAAAGGTTATGGCGTCGTCGGCGTGATGAAAAACGGAAGCGGCCCGGTTGTGCTGGTGCGCACCGACATGGACGCCTTGCCGGTACAGGAAGAGACCGATTTGCCCTACGCCAGCACGGTGATCACAAAGAATGACAAAGGCGACGAAGTCCACGTGATGCATGCCTGCGGGCATGACATTCACATCGCGACCTTCATCGGCGTGGCTCGGGCGATGTCCAAGCTTAAAGACCAGTGGCACGGCACGATTTTGTTTGTAGCTCAGCCGGCCGAAGAACTCGGCACCGGGGCTCGAGCGATGCTGAAAGATGGTCTCTACACGCGTTTTCCGAAACCAAATTACGCGCTCGGTTTTCACGACAACGCGCAACTGGAAACAAATCATATCGGCGTCACGCCCGGGTACACCTACGCCAATGTCGATTCTGTCGATGTGACTGTGCATGGAATGGGCGGGCACGGAGCGTATCCGCATCGGACCAAAGACCCGATCGTGCTTTCGGCCGAAATGATTAACGCCTGGCAAACGATCGCCTCACGCGAGATCAACCCGATCGATCCAGTCGTGATTACAGTTGGCTCGATCCACGGCGGCACCAAGCACAACATCATCCCTAACGAAGTTAAAATGCAGCTCACCGTGCGGACCTACAAAGCTGACGTGCGCGACCAGGTCCTCGCCGCGATTGATCGAATCGCCAAGGGCTGCGCCAAAGCCGGCGGTTGGCCGGACGATAAGCTGCCCGATGTCCAGGTACGGAAGAACGAATTCACTCCCTCGACCTACAATAATCCAGAGCTGACTCAGCGTCTGATCGGCGTCTGGAAAAAAGTGTTAGACGATCAGAACGTGGAGATTGTCGATCCTACCATGGGCGGCGAAGATTTTTCCGAGTTCAGTTTGCCGGACCACTCGATTCCGGCGGTCGATTTTCATGTCGGTGCAGTTGCTCCGGAAAAGATTGCCGCTTCGAAAAAGCCGGGCGCGATGCCGCTACCGAGTTTGCACTCGAGCAAATTCGCCCCGGTTCCAGAGCCAACGATTCGCACCGGTCTTGTTGCGATGGCCAGTGCCGTGCTCGATCTGATGAAAAAATAAGGCCGCTTGCGAAGGATCGAGAGGTTTGCCGGCCTATTCCAGAATGTCGGTATAACGATCGCCAGCGCTATTCTGAAAAATGTCCCTGGTTTAAACTTCCGTCGTCGATTTTTCTGTAATTATTTTACGCGAATGTTCTTGCGTAGGAAGGTCGGCACATCGAGATCCTGGCCTTCGACAATCGTGGGCTCGCTCTTCTCGAACCGGCCACGCGTGACAGGCTCAAATTGAAGGACTTCCTGTTTGGCGTGCACTTTGTCGATCTTTCGGTTTCGGCTTCCTTGATCGGAATAACTTTTTTCTTCGGCAGAATAACAGGCGCCTCGGTCGGCTTGATTTCGGCGGTGTGGCAGGCGACTCTCAACCGGCGCAGGTTCCAATGGAACCAGATCGCTTGTCGGTTCCGCGTCCACTGGAAGCGGCTCCGGCAGGATCTCGATATCTGGCGACGGAACCTCGACCGTTTCTTCAAGTGTCGGCTTTGCGGCTGCAACAGGCTCCGACGGCGCTGGCGTTCCCAATCGCAAGATCGACATCGGCGCTGAGCGAGCTAATGATCGTGACGCTTAGCCGGTTCCCCATTCGTCCATCTACAGCCGTCCCGAAAAGAATCTGAGTTTGATCGCTGACATGGCGGCCAAGTTCTTTCATCAAGATTTCCACTTCGGACAACGTCATGGCCGGACCACCGGCGACCTGGACCAGCACGCGCGCCGCATCGGCCAGCATCCGGCCCTTGTCCATCAGCGGATTTTTGAGCGCTTGAGTAAGCGCGTCGTGCGCCCGGTTATCGGATTCGGATTCGCCAAAACCAAACAGGCAGCGTCCGTTCTGACTTCGCAAGGCGGCCAGCAAATCGTCGAAATCCGATCCGGATCAGGCCAGGACGCTGAATCAGATTCACAATGGCGCGCACGCTTTGGCTGATAGTGATGTCCGCGACGGCGAATGCCTGATGAATTCCAGCCTTGGGCGCAACCATGTCGCCCATTCGATCGTTTTCAAAACAAATTACCGCATTAGCAATTTCGTTAAGCCGAGCCAGCGCTTCCTGCGCCTGGCCAGTGCGTCGTTTGCCTTCGAAAGAAAACGGAAGCGTGGCAAATGCGATGACCAATGAGCCGGCTTCTCGAGCGAGCTGAGCAACGAACGGCGCAGCACCGGAACCGGTCCCGCCGCCAAGTCCAGCGCACAAAAAAATCATTCGACCGCCGGCCAGAGATTCCCGTATCTCGTCGGCCGATTCAATGGCTGCCTGATAACCAAGCTCCGGATCGCCGCCGGTGCCCAGGCCACGGGTCACCGCTCGACCCAATTGGATTTTGTGCGTGGCTACCGAGCTGGCGAGGGATTGCACATCGGTGTTAATCGCCACCAGATCCGCACGTTCCAATCCATCCAGGACAACGCGATCCAGGGCATTGGAGCCAGCGCCACCAATCCGACAACTTTAATCGGGATCGCTTCGGCTTCCCGTTCGGGCAAACTGTAATTTTTGCTGAGTTGAATCATTTAAATCATTTGGGGGGCGGACCGCCGGGCCGTCCACAATTGCGTATCTCCAGCGCGCCCGGCGGTCGCGCCCTACCAAACATTAAAATTTTGCCTATCGCATTCACCGAAAAACTCTGCCGAGCATTCCTCGGATCCCGCGCCGCGGCCGATCGGCTTGCACTGCTTGCGCATACTTAAGGAGACCGATGGCGGTGGAAAATTGGGGTTTTCGAAAGCCGATGTTAACCCTGACATTGTTTGGGCATGGGCCACGTGCGCGGGCATTTCGAACGCTTCTTCGGCCAGATGATCAATTCCATTGAGCAAGCTACAGCCACCGGTAATGAAAACCCCCGCGCCGACGTAGTTGATGAATGATTCTTCTTCCAGCGTCCGTTTGAGGAGGTCGAAAGTTTCCCGCATCCGTAGATTCATGATCGTATTGAGCGTTTCGCGCTCGACTTCTTTCCCGGCAAATCCCGAATCGTCCTTTAACAGAATTGTTTCGCCCGGCAGACAATTCCCCAGAACGACGCTGCCCTCCTCAATCTTCAATTTTTCAGCCCGAGCCATCGGAATGCGCAGCCCCATCGAGATATCGTTTGTGATGTGATCGCCGCCTACAGCCAGTGCGCCGCTCTGCTTGATGGCCCCATCCGCATACAAAATGTAATCCGTCGTGCCACCGCCCATGTCGATCACCAGCGCACCCAGATCCTTTTGGTGCTGGGTCAATACAACCTGGGCCGAAGCGAGCGCGCTGAACACGACATCCTCCACGTCGAGCGGCAGCTCTTTCACGCAACGGATCGTGTTTTGAATCCGCGTGCGCACGCCGTGAACAATGTGAAAATCTGCTTCCAACTTTTGCCCGAGCATCCCGATGGGATTGAGCACGCCATCCTGACCATCGACATGATAATGTTGGATGATCGAATGCAGAAAAGCGTTTTGCGAGGGAATGCTGACCTCCCGCGCGTTGATCTTCACATCTTCGATGTCCTGCTCGTCGATCTCATCACGGTCTTCGGGCAACATCACCGTGCCGCGATTGTTGAAGCTCTGAATGTGCGCGCCGGCCACAGCCACATAAACGCTCCGAATCATCACGTCGCTTTTCTGTTCCGCATCGACAACGGCCTCGTGCACGCATTTCATTGCCGTTTCAAAATCGACAATCTCGCCCTTGCGCACACCACGCGATGGGGCCTCGCCTACTCCGAGGATCTTGATCGTTCCATCGGCCCGGCTTTCACCGACAACGACACAAATTTTCGATGTCCCGATTTCGAGACCCACCATCAAATCATTACCGCCCACTTCGTTTCTCCTTCTTTGGCTGATTGACGGGAAGCGCACGGCGAATCGGGTGCGGCGTCGCTGTAGCCGCGGGCGTCGACCGTGGCTTCGAAGTCTCCCTGGGTTTGCGCGCCGAAAAAGTGCCAAACTGCTGCGATTCGGATTTTGCGGGAACCGAATTTAACGGACGTGGGGTTAACGTCGGGTCAATCGTGTCATTGATGATTTCAGTCGGCGATTTCCCAAACGTCACCGGGATATTGCGTCGAACCAGCAAATTCACAGTCGCGAGCTCCTGCTTCGTATCATCGGCATACGTCAGAAATTGTTCCAGTCGGCGCAATTGCATATCAAGATCGTCAAAACCGAACGTGACCCGCGTCCGTTCCTTGTCCGTCACTACGAGGCAGTACTCTTTCGAGAGATCGATGTCGCGGATTTGAAAACGCGTTTGCATGAAGCTGCGCGTGCTCAGCCGCAACATTTCCAGCGCTGCTCTTGCTTCGGGAGATTCGACAACTTTTCCCGCCTCGAGCGCATCGCTCGAGCATCCCAAAATGACCGGCAATCCGAGATATTCGGGCAGCAATTTCTTTTCTTTCATCAAAACACCGCGCGCGTCCACCAGAAAAACACCATCGGATGAAAAAGGATCCGTGATCTGTTTCGCAGCGGTGATCCACGCGATCGGTTTGCGCTCGACCACTTGAATGTCGATTTCGCCCGGCAACTTCCGGACAACCTGCACTTCATCCACTTGCGCAAGCTCCTGCAATCGGTCGTGAACTCGCCCGAGATTTACCACGAAAATGTTTTCGCCTTCATATAGATCAGCCGCTTTCAGAATCTGATCTCGTTGCAAAGTTCCGTCAGTCTGAACTGCAATCGTGCTGAGCGCATAATCCGGGTTTTCGAAAAACAAACGGCGCGCACCTTCCCGCGCTCCGAAATAAACTCCGATTACGAGAATCACAACGAGAATGGCTTTGGACATAAAGACCAGGATGCGTCGGTTTCGTTGCTCTGTGGCAGTCCGGGAACGCACCTTGACATCCAGGAGATGTTGCCGCTGGCGCTGCCGCCGGTTAGAGACTCGCTGGTTTCGCGCCCGCTTTTGGACGCGCCTCATTGCATCGCTCCTTTTGTTCGCGCGCGCGAAAGCTCAATAATCCGCACACAAAGATCGACATAGCCGATTCCCGCCGCTGCTGCCGCTTCCGGCAGGAGACTCGTCTCCGTCATTCCGGGAATCGTGTTTACTTCCAGCACCGTCGCAGCGCCGCTATCCGGCAAAATCAAATCGACGCGTCCATAAACCTTCAACCCCAGCGCGCGAAATGCCCGCAACGCCAGCTCTTGAATCTCGCGCGTTTTGTCTTTCTCGATCTTAGCGGGGCAAACGTGCTGGGCGCTCGCCCCCGCTTGCGGATTTAAAAAGGGATACTTCGTGGCAAAATCGTAGAAGCCACCTTTCGGAATGATCTCGATGATCGGCAGGGCTTGATTGCCCAGAATTCCGATGGTCAATTCGCGGCCGGGAATAAATTTTTCGATCAACAGATCGCTGTCGAACTTCGCCGCATCGGCCAGCGCTTGCTCGACTTCCTCGTTCTTTTTCACAATGTGAACACCAACTGTCGATCCTTGCCGCGATGGTTTGACCACGATCGGCACATCCAACCTTGGGCGTTCACCCGGACGCAGAACTTCCCACTCGGGCGTTTTCACCCCGTGTTCACGAAATTTTTCTTTCGACCGAATTTTGTCGAAGGCGATCTCGCTCTCCTTTACACCGTCGCCGGTATAAGCCACGCCGCGGTCTTCGAGAATTTTCTGGACCTGACCGTCCTCGCCAAACGTGCCGTGTAAGGCGATGAAGGCAAGATCGACATCGGACGGAAGTGGAAATTTCTCATCGCGTACATCGACCTCGATGACCTCTGTGCCTAACGATCGGAGCGCTTTTGCCATTCCGCGCCCGGTGGCGAGTGAAACATCGCGTTCGGAACCGGGCCCGCCCATTAAAATCGCAATCTTCTTGTAAGGGATCGGATTCATATCGTCATCCCGAGTGAAGTCGAGGGATCCCGTGAGACCACCTCGAAGGGAATTTCGCGGGATTCTTCGACTGCGCTCCACTTCGTTTCGCTCCGCTCAGAATGACGCATCAATCTTCTCCCACGATTTGCACTTCGGTCTCCAGCTCGATGCCACGCTTTGCGCGTGCCGTCGCCTTGATCCTCTCGATCAATTCCAACATTTCCGCCGCGGTCGCTCCGCCGTCATTCACAATGAAGTTGCCGTGCACCTCTGATACGCGCGCTTTGCCAACCCGTGAATTTTTTAGTCCCAATTCGTCTACTAATTTTCCAGCGGGACATGCATCAGGATTTTTGAAGATGCACCCGGCACTCTTGGCTGCCGGTTGAGTGGTGCGGCGTTTTTCCTGCGACTCCTCCAATTTGCGCACAATTTCCTCTGTGGAAGCAGGCGTAGCGCGAAAAACCGCAGAGACGGCGAAGTTCTTTTTCAAGAGCGGAAAATGCCGATATTCGACTTCGAGTTGCTCGCGTGTGTTTTCGTGCGCGGCACCATTTGTATCGAGATAGCGAATCCTCAGCACATGTTCGAAGGTCTCGGTACCCATCGCTCCGGCGTTCATCCGTAATCCGCCGCCGACGGTTCCGGGAATTCCTTCCATCCATTCTAATCCAGCGAGACCAGCGGCTTTGCCCGCGTATGCCACATCTTTAAATTTCGCGCCGGCGCCGGCAATGATTTCGTTTGCGCCAATTTCAATCCTGTCGAAATCGCCGCCATGCGGGTGAACCACCACACCGCGAATTCCGGCGTCGCGCACCAGCAGGTTCGATCCTCGCCCAATCACAAAGAGCGGGAGATCCTCGCGCCGGCAAAAGCGGATTAATTCCGCCAGCGCGTTTTCCGTTCGAGGTTCCACCCAATATTGGGCCGGCCCGCCGACGCGAAGTGTCGTGTGCTTCGAAAGTGGTTCGTACAGACGAACGTCTCCTTCTTCGCCAATAATCGATTTTAATTTTTCCGCGATCACGAGATCGGCAGCGAGGATCGACAATTGCTCATGAATGTTCCCGGCACCGAGACTGAGAACGAGATCGCCGGTATCGAGCATGTTTCCCACGTCGCGATGCACCCATTCGAGGCGCGGTTGGTAGCTGACTCCGCGATGTCCGTGCGCTGCAATTTCGTCCGCGATTGTTTGGCCGCTAATTCCCGGAATCGGAGATTCGCTCGCGGGATACACGTCCGTCACCACGACTTGATCGGCGTCGTCAAAGGCGCCCCCAAATTCTTTTGCCAGTGCTTTGGTTCGCGAATAGCGATGCGGCTGAAACATCGTCAGCACGCGCTTGCGTTGCGTGGCCCGCGCCGTCCTGAGCGTCGCGCGAATCTCTGTCGGATGATGGCCGTAATCATCAATAAGCAGAAAGCGGTCGCTGTCGTATTTGATCTCGAATCGGCGGCGCGCGTGCTCGAATTTCCGCAGCGAAGTGGCTATTTTCTCGAATGGAATCCCGAGTTCGGTAGCCAGCGCGATTACACCCACTGCGTTCTGCACGTTATGCCGGCCCGGAACATTCAATACTGCTTCTCCCAGGCGCTCACCGCGTCGATGAACGCAAAAGACCGATGCGAAATCGCGCAGTTCGATGTCCGCGGCACGATAGTCGGCTTTTTCGGAAAAGCCGTAGGAGATCGCGCGTTTGTGTTTCACGCATAGCCGGATGCAATTGGCATCATCGCCACAGTGAAAAACCATGCCGCTGGTTTGGTTGATCAATTGCGTAAAGACTTCTTCGATTGCAGCAAGGTCCTTGTAAAAATCCAGATGCTCTTCCTCGATGTTCAGAATGAGCGAATGCTCGGGATTAAAGAAGCGGAGTGTTCCATCGCTTTCGTCTCCCTCCGCCACGAAATATTCGCCTCGCGGGTCCCAATGCGCGTTCGTCCCGAGGATCGGAATCTCGGCGCCGACATAATGTGATGGATGTAATCCACCTTCGCGCAAAACGTGAGCTGTCATCGCCGACGTCGTTGTCTTGCCGTGCATTCCGGCCACGACGATGCCGCGCTTTCCCCGCATGATCGCAGAGAGCGCTTCCGCGCGGCGAATCATTGGTTTCCCGGAGTCCCGCGCGTCCAACAAGATGGGATTGTCGATCTTGATCGCCGAGGAATAAATGACCAGCTCGGCGGCGCTGGCGTCTTCATCGCGATGACCATGGTGAAAACGCAAACCGAGACGCTGCAATCGATCGGTCTCCACTGTACTGGCTTTGTCCGAGCCACTGACGTCGTGCCCGAGCTCGAGCAAAAGCGCAGCAATCCCGCTCATGCCGCTGCCGGCTACGCCAACGAGATGAATCCTGTGCCGCTCACGCGTGAACAGAGCTGTCAGAGTGGACGGCTCCAAGCGGTCAAGTTCGCTCACTGCAGGATCAGAGGCGCGCCTCATGAGTCGTGTATTTCTCCATTGTTGAAACCACAAGGCTGGCGGCGTTCTTCGGTGCGAGGTTGCCACAATGTTGCGACATCGTCTGGAGTAGTTTTGGATCGCTGATCAATTCCTTGATTTTGCGCGCGAGTAATTCGACTTCGAGTTCCGATTCTTTCAGCAGAATCGCTGCTCCGGCTTTCACAAAGATTTCCGCGTTACGAGTTTGGTGATCGTCGGTGGCGTAGGGATATGGAATCAAAATGGCTGGCAAGGCGAAGAATGCGATCTCGGAGAGACTGGCTGCGCCAGCCCGGGCGATCACCAGATCGGCAGCGCTATACAACTCTTCCATCTCATGATGAAACGCGGCTACATACGCGGGAATATTCTCGCGCCGGTAATTATCAGCCACCAGACGCTCGTCACGTGCGCCGGAGAGATGAATAATTTGAAGAGGTGCGTCGCGGAGTAATGGAAGCGATTTAATAATGGCCTGATTAATCCCGCTTGCCCCCTGACTCCCGCCCATCACGAGCAGGGTCGGCAAGTCATCGCGCAACCGGAGTTTCTGCCGGGCAAGACGTCGATCCAGTCGCTTGAGCTCAGTGCGAATCGGTGTGCCGGTGACTTCCGTTTTTACTTTCGGAAAGAACGGAGCGCACTCCTTGAATCCGAGCATGACGGCGCGAACGAAACGTGCAGCCCATCGGTTCGCTTTACCGGGAATCGCATTCGATTCGTGGATGAAAGTGGGGACACCGTGCATCCGACCGGCCAGGACCGGAGCTGTGGACGTGAAACCGCCCATACCAAGAACAACCTGGGGCTTGAACTTGCGATAGAGCGAGCGGCAGATCGACAAGCTGCCGGTGAAGCGTCCCAGAAAACCAAAGAACGCCGGTGAAAATGCCGAAGAGAATCCGACCGTCGGCAGTTTCTCAAATCGAAAATCGGCATGACCGGAGAGTGCGAGCATGTCGATCTCTTTTTCCGAGACGAGCAACATCACCTGATGTCCGCGATCGCGCAGCACTTCGGCCACCGCAATCCCGGGAAAGAGATGTCCCCCCGTTCCTCCGCATGCGATAACGGCGTTCATTTGTGAAACATTCGTCTCATTAGATTCGTGGCGTGATCCGCGCGTGCATGGAGTGCTGTTTCTGATTGCGCGGCTCGAAAATTCCCTGGCGATAAATATTCAACAGCAACCCGATTCCAAATAAACAGGCAACAAGGTTGGAACCACCATAACTGATGAATGGCAATGGTAATCCTTTGTTTGGCAGGAGCGATGTCGTGACGCCGATGTTTACCGCGGCTTGCAATCCGAGCAACGAAACCACGCCGCAGCCAACGAGCAGTCCAAACCGATCCTTGGCGTGGAGCGCAATAATGATTCCGCAAACAATAATGACGATGAAGAGGAAAACGACGAGCAAGCTGAACCGAAGGCCAAGTTCCTCGCCGATGATCGGGAAAATGAAATCGGTATGCGCGTAAGGAAGATAGAGCATTTTCTGTCGGCCATTGCCCAGGCCCAGACCGTCCATTCCTCCGCTGCCGAGCGCGATCAACGCCTGCATTTGCTGCAAGCCGGCGTCTTCCTTGAAGCGTTGCGGATCGAGAAATGCGGAGAGCCTGCCCATTCGTTCGGAGATTTGCGTAGCGACAACGAAAATGCCGCCAAGACCGATGGAGGTAATCAGACCTAGCACTACAGGATTTGCGCCGGCAACAAACATGATCACAAATACGGTCGCCACCAGCAATGCTGTCGTCCCAAGATCCACTTCAAATAGTATCAGCGCGAGCAGGCAACCGACGATGGCGAGTGGCAAAAGAAAACTGTGAAGCGGATTGCTCATTACTTTTTCATAACGCGAAAACCACCACGCCAGAAAAAGAACGACAGCAATCTTTGCAATCTCCGAGGGTTGAAAGGCCACCTGGCCAAAACCGATCCAACGCCGCGAGCCATTGAGGCGCAGGCCGACATGAGGCACAAAGCAAAGCGCCAAAGCCACGAGCGCAACGGCCAACCAAATCCACCAGGTGCGTTGCCAGAAATGATAATCCACCAGCGCGGCTGCCGCGCAGATCGACAGTCCGACAGCGAGCCAGATCGCCTGTCGTTTAATGAAAAACAGGACATCGCCGTGACTATCACGGGCAAATGCGCTGGTGCTGAAAAGCATCACGATGCCGATCACCAGCAGCGCCAGCACAGCCAGAAAAAGAATGTACGCGCTCTTACGATGCATGTGGATTCGAAGGCGCGTGCGCTCGCCAAAAAACTTTGACCACCCTCCCTGTCATTCGCCTGCCTTCCTTTGCTTTACTGATTCGGGAATCGATAGTTTCGTGCCGATCTGTAATTTTCTCGGATCTTCGATATGGTTGAGCTCCATTAAATCGTCGTAGGCGACTTTGAATTTCTTCGCGATCGTGACCGGGTTATCTCCTTTTACGACGACGTAAACCTTGCCGGAATCAACTGGCTTAGAATCACGCTCGGACGCTTTAACTGCCGTTTCCGCTCCTTTTGGTTTCTCCGTTGTCGATGGTACGACCCGGGAAACGCGGGTATTTTGTTTGCTCTGTTCGCTCCGCACCGGCGAATTCGTCGGCGGCTGGATATTTTGCCGAACTGCCAACGTCTTTTTCCCTAATGCCGCTTTCACGAACGATCCCTGGCGGCTTTTGATCGCGTTGAAAGCGACGATTCCGGAAACTGCGACAATGTGCAGCAGCAAGACAATCAAAAGCGCGCGCGACAACTTCATGTTCGGTTCCGACAAATCGTCGTAGCCCATTTCGGCAGAAGCACGAAGCGACCGGCGCGCCGCAGTGGTAGCTCGAAGTTTTTTGCGTCGAAGAATTCTGGGGATTTTCATTTTGTTTTGGGGAGTGCTTGCACGAGCGCGCGAAACTGATCGCCGCGATCGGCATAACTTTTGAACATGTCGAAGGAAGATGTGCCTGGAGAAAAAAGGACGATTTCGCCCGGCTTGGCGATCGCGTGAGCTTTCTCAACCGCGCCGGCCAGGGAATTGACAATGTCGATCCCGGTCGCACCATTCCACGAGCGCGCGATGCTTTGCGCCATTTCACCGAGTAAAATTGTCGATCGAACTTTCTCTTTCACCAGATCTCGAAGCGGATCGAACGTGAAGCCTTTGTCTTTTCCGCCGGCGATGAGGACGATCGGCTTGGTTTGCGCGCGCAAGGCTTTTTCCACGGCATCAAGATTCGTCGCTTTGGAATCATTGATGTAAGTGACCCCACGGATTTCACGCACAAATTCACAGCGATGTGGCTGCGGTTGATAGCTGCAAAGCGGCGGCACCATTTCCTTAAATGAGAGACCGCGCGCCATGCCGGCCGCCAGCGTCGCCATCAGGTTTTCAATGTTATGGGAACCGCGCAATTTTGTGTCGGCCAGCCGAAGAATCTCTTCATTTTGGTAAATAATTGCGCCCGCAGAGAGGCGGAAGTCCGCCTGATCGGAGTAAGCGCTGAAAGTAATCCTGCGCGGCCGAATTTTGGGAAGCCTTTCCGCCGCATTGACGACGGCGACGTCGTTCTCCGTTTGATTTTCAAAAATGCGAAGTTTTGCGGTGCGATAATCGCCCACCGAGCGATAACGATCGAGATGATCGGGAGCGAAATTAAGCCAAAGACTGATCGAAGGACGAAACGTCCGAACCGTTTCCAGTTGAAACGAGCTCACCTCGACCGTGAGCACATCAAATGATTTCCGCTCGCGGGCAACTTCAGAAAGCGGCTTGCCGATGTTGCCGCAGGCGATGGTTCGTTGACCGCATGCGTTCAGCATCTGCGCGAGTAGTTCGGTGGTTGTGGTTTTACCATTCGTGCCGGTAATGGCGATGACTGGAATGTCACAGAACTGCCAACCAAGCTCGAGCTCACCGATGATGTCGATGTTGCGCCCGGAAAAATTGCGCGCCAGCGCCGAGGCCGGATCGATTCCAGGACTCAAAACCGCGAGTTGACAGACCGAGGAATCTTTCGCCGCTTGCAGTCCACAAATTACGCGAATGCTTTCCTGGCGAAGATTGTCGATGGTGGATTTCAGCAGGTTTTTTTCGTCGGCGCTGTCAAGGACGGTAACGTTTGCTCCTTTCGATCGAAGCAGAAGCGCCGCAGCGGTTCCGCTCAATCCGGCGCCAAGAACGGCAACATCCTTGTTCTCGTAATTAGGCTGGTTCATCGCAGTTTTAAGGTGGCCAGCCCTAGCAAGGCGAAAATTGCCGACAAAATCCAGAACCGGACGATCACGGTGTTCTCTTTCCAGCCTATCAATTCGAAGTGATGATGGATCGGCGACATTGCGAAAATGCGGCGCCCAGTGGTTTTAAAGCTAATTACCTGCAAAATCACAGATACGGCTTCGATAACGAAGACCCCGCCCACCACGGCCAAAAGTAGTTCTTGTTTACAACAAATCGCCACCACACCGATCATCCCGCCAATGGCGAGCGAGCCCGTATCCCCCATGAAAACTTTCGCGGGATGACAATTGAACCAGAGAAAGCCGAGCCCGGCGCCGATGAGCGCTGCACAAACAACCGTAAGCTCGCCGGTGAACGGATAGAACGGAACCTGAAGATATTCGGCGATGCGGAAATTTCCGGCCGCGTAGGAGAGGAGCGCGTAGGCAAAGGCCACGGTCACAGTGCAACCGGTAGCGAGGCCATCGAGACCATCCGTGAGATTGACCGCGTTGGACGCTCCCACCACCACCAGTGCGAAGAAGAAAAAAGTGAACCAGCCCATGTTGTCGATCACCGGCGCCTTGATGAACGGCACGTAAAGCGAACGCGCCTGCACCTGAAGCAATGGACTGGTGAGAAAAACCGCCGTCACAATCCCGACCAGAATGATTTGAAACAGCAATTTGTAACGGCCGCTGACCCCTGCGGATTTCTTGTGGGTCACCTTCAGATAATCGTCGGCAAATCCGAGCGCGCCGAGGTAAAGCAAGGCAAAGAGAGCAAGCCAGACGAAGCGATTATCCGGCCGGGCCCAAAGCACACTGGAAATGAAGACCGCGCCGATGATTAGCACACCGCCCATCGTGGGAGTCCCCTGTTTACCTCCATGCAGCTCGGCCAAACGATGAACTTCTGCTGCCAGACGAATCGGTTGGCCGAGCTTGAGCGCGGTCAGTCTATCGATGACCCAGTTTCCGAAAATCAACGAAAGCACAAATGCGGTGACTGCGGCGGCCACGGCGCGAAAGGTGACGTACGAAAAAACATTGAATCCGCCAAACTGCTCGCTGAAGCGATGAAGATAATACATCATGGCGAATCGTGAGCGGCGAATGAGGAATGACGAAGATCGAACTGCTCGATTACTTTTTCCGTGCGAGCGAGACGGCTTCCCTTGATCAAAACGAGATCACCCGGTTGAGCGATCTCGTCTAACAAATCAACCGCTTCGGATGTCGATCCTACTGCCGTGCTTTTTTCCAGTCCGGCTCGTTTTGCGGCGTCAGCAATTCCTGCGGCGACATCGCCAATAGCGATCACGTAATCAACACCGAGCGCGGCCGCGGTTTCGCCTACTTCGCGGTGGCCGGATTCTGATTCCGCGCCCAGCTCGCGCATCTCACCCAAGACGGCGATTCGTTTCCCATCCGCGTCCAATTCCACCAGTGTGCGCAAGGCCGCTTTCATCGAGTCCGGGTTCGCGTTGTAGCTGTCGTCGATGAACTGAACGCCGCGAATCTCTTTGATCTGCAAACGCGCTTTGGTGAGCGGCGCCGCAGCGAGACCAGCTGCGCTTTCTTCCAGCGAAAGACCGAATACGCGTCCGGCGGCCACGGCCAGCATGGCGTTTTGCACCATATGCAATCCGGGCACTGGTAGTTGAGCGCGACAACGATGCGCTCCTTCCAGAATGGTGAAATCGGATCCATTCGCACTTTGGGTAATTTCACCGGCGCGGATCGTTCCCGCTGCGGTGCCGGCAAAAACCACTCTGGCACGGGTTCGTTCTGCAATGCTTTTGCTGAACGGATCGTCCGCATTCAAAATGACTATCCCCTGCGAGCCAACCGCCTCTGCCAACGCTCCTTTTTCTTTGGCGATTGCTTCGCGCGTTCCCATGAACTCAATGTGGGCGACGCCGATGTTTGTGATAATGGCGAAATCGGCTGCCGCAATCTTGGCCAGCGCCGCAATTTCACCCGGATGATTCATTCCGATTTCCCAAACGCCAACCTGGTCGTTTGATGTCGCTTCCAAAATCGTGCGCGAGAGTCCGACGTGATTATTGAAATTGCCTTCCGTCTTCGTGACTCGAAATTTTCTGCCGAGCACCGAAGCAACGAAATCCTTCGTGCTTGTTTTCCCGTTGCTTCCGGTAATGGCGAGAACTTTGATCGAAAGCGATTTTCGATAGTTCGCGGCGAGATTTTGATAGGCTGCGAGCGTGTCTTCCACCCGAATTAACGCAAATCCGGTTTGCGTTTTGCCTTTCCAATTAACATCGACAATCGCTCCCGCCGCGCCAGCCTTCGCTGCATTCTCGACAAACTTATGGCCGTCAAAATTTTCACCGTGTAACGCCATGAACAATTCGCCCGACTTCAAAGTGCGCGAATCAGTGCTGACTTTTGAAACCGAGGTCGTTCCATCTCCGGAAACCAGCGTTCCGCCAGCAAATGCAGCAATCTGTGAGAGCGGCATCGAATTCATCAGGTGGATCGCGACCCCCGGGGGCGATGGTAAGCATGACGGCGAAGCCGCGTATTTTTTGGCATCGTGCTCGGAGAGCCCGATCCACCTCGTAAGATCGACAAATGATTCATTAAAACTCCACCGGATGGTCCTCGATCGCGCGACGCGCGACCTGAATATCGTCGAACGGCACGGTGTGATCCGCGAATTCCTGATATGCTTCGTGACCTTTGCCCGCGATCAAGACAATGTCGCGCGGCTGGGCGATCTCCACTGCCCGCGCAATGGCTTGGGCGCGGTCGGTGATCTTCTCGTAGTGATCCGATCGAAAACCTTTTTCGACCTCGGTAATAATCGCGTCAGGATCTTCTTTTCGCGGATTGTCGGAGGTGACGATTGCATAATCGGCATTTTGATCCACGGCTTGCGCCATGAGCGGCCGTTTCTGGCGGTCGCGATCTCCGCCACAACCAAAAACCACAATCAAACGCCGCGGCGCAAGTTCCCGCAGCGTCTTCATCACATTGAGCAATGCATCGGGTGTATGCGCATAATCGACGTAAACTTGGAATTGCCGTTTGGCTGGTACCGTTTCCAGACGGCCCGGGACTTGTGGCGATTTGCCCAGGCTCAGGATGGCTTCGCGCAGATTCACTCCGAGAGCACTCGCTGCTGCAATCGCGGCCATGGAATTGGCGACGTTAAACCGGCCGATCAAGGGAACGCGCACCAGATAGCTCCGGCCGCGCGCATCGAGCTGATAGGATGTGCCGCCAAATTCCATTCGATAATTCGAGGCGCGAAAATCGGCGCGCGCGCCCATTCCGAACGTGATTACGGAAACGTTTTTGTCGATCCTCCCTACGAGGCGTTCGCCATATCGATCGTCAATGTTCACAATTGCGATCGGTTTCCGTTTCTTTTGCTGTCCAGCGAGTCCGGTGAATAATTTGGCCTTGGCTTCAAAGTAATTTTCCATCGTCCGATGAAAATCGAGATGGTCCTGGGTGAGATTGGTGAAGACTGCGACGTCCCATTCGATATCGCCGGTGCGATTCTGGGCCAGCGCATGCGACGACACTTCCATCGCGGCGGCGCGGCACCCGGCATTCACGATTTGCGCGAGCAGCTCCTGAAGATCGAGAGATTCCGGTGTGGTGCGGGTCGCCGGCAGAACGCGCTCGCCGATTTCGTAGCGAACTGTCCCGATCAACCCGCAGCGCAGCCCGGCCTTTTCACAAATGTGTTTGATGAGAAAGGTCGTCGTGGTTTTGCCATTCGTCCCGGTGATGCCCGCGATCTTCAATCGTTCCGCTGGCCGCCGGTAAAATGTCGCGGCGAGACCAGCCAAGGCTTCGCGGCTATTTTCTACAACCAGACAAGTGGCGCGAGAATGTTTCTCTTCCTTCTCGGTGACGATCACCGTGGCGCCCTTTTCGATCGCCTGGTCGATGAAATTGTGTCCGTCATTTTTTTCACCCCGCAACGCCACGAACATGCCATTCCTCTGCACTCGCCTCGAGTCATACGCGATATTTTCCACCGGGCGATCAAGTGGGCCGATGATCTGGCGGATTGAAATGGCATCGGCAAGGGCTTTGAGCTGCATGAGAATTCAACAATCGGTCGCAATGAGTTCAACGGTGTGAGGCATTGGTTAAGGCGACTCGTTCCACGGGGATCGCCCGACGAATTTCCAGATGCGGCTGAAGATCGAGATAGCGGGCCGCCTTGTCGGCGATCCGGGCGAAGATTGGACCGGCCACAAGTCCGCCATAATTCAACTCCGGTTTCGTGGTGTGAGCGTCGTCCAGCACCACCAGCCCAACAAATTCGGGGCGATCGGCAGGCAAATATCCCAAAAATGAAACCACATATTTTCCATGCTCGTAGCCGCCTTTTGGATCGAGTTTCTGGGCGGTTCCGGTCTTACCCGCTATGGTAAAGCCCGGGATAGCGGCGGCGGCGGCGGTGCCGCGATCACTCACGACACCGCGCAGCGCATCGCCGATTTCTCTGGCTGTCTGGGGAGAAATTACTCGTCGCAAAGGAACCGGGGAAAGGGAGCTGATAATTTCGCCGCGATCATTTGTGATCGATTTAACGATCCGCGGCGTGACCAATTTGCCTCCGTTGGCAATGGCGGCCATCGCTACTGTCATTTGGAGCGGGGTTACCCCGATCTCGTGACCCATCGGAATGCGTGTGATCGAAATCCTGCTCCACGATTGCGGCGCACGAATCAGGCCGCTGATTTCCCCTGGCAGTTCGATCCCAGTGCGTTCTCCGAATCCAAACCGGCGAATGTATTCATAAAACTTTTCTTCGCCGACACTGAGAGCGAGCTTAGCCGCGCCGATGTTGCTCGATTTCACCAAAATGTCTCTGACGCTCAATTCCCCGAAAGCTCGGTGATCGTGGAGCGGTGTGCCGCCAAAATTCCAGAGACCGTTCTCGCAAAAAATGGTTGAGTCGGGCCGGACTTTACGCTCGTTTAACGCCGCAGCGGCGGCGACGATCTTAAACGTGGATCCGGGCTCCATCATATCGATGATGGCCCGGTTTTTCTTTTGCTCCGGCTTCGCTTCCGCACGCAGGTTCAGATCGAAGTTTGGCCGGTTTGCCATCGCCAGGATTTCTCCCGTGTCCGGGCGCATGAGAATGATTGTTGCCTTCTTGGGCGAATATTCTCGCATGGCGGCATCGATCTCGTTCTCGACGATGTTCTGTAAATTCAGATCGACAGTGAGATGGACATCGTAACCGTTGCGCGGTGCGCGTTCCTGGCCGCGATAAAGCACGATTTCCTGCCCGGCGCGATTTCGTTCGGTGTAACGGTAACCGTCCTGACCATGGAGGTATTCCTCCATCGATCGTTCTACGCCCTGAATTCCGCGATGGTCGAAATCCATGAATCCGATCACGTGACAGAGCATCGAGCCGTTCGGATAGATCCGGCTGGTATCGTGCTCGAAATAAATTCCAAGCAGTCGCTGGTCGCGTAATTTCTCGCGCAGCGATTTTGCCGCTACATCGGAGACCTGTCGCTGAACCACAATGTATCGCCGGTTGCTATGTAATTTTTCTGCCAACTCGGTGACGGGAATTTTCAGTTCTCGGCTGAGAAGATCGACAGTCGCTTCCACATTGTTCAGCCGCGTGGCGTCGGCAACTACGGTGTGGACGGGCACATTATTGGCCAGCACTTCACCATTGACGTCGAAGATCGCCCCCCGTTCTGCGTAGATGATTTGCTTGTGAACGTGCTTCTCAGCGGCGAGCGCGGCGTACTCGTCGTGCTGGATCATCTGAACATAAACCAGTCGAATCGAGAAGAGGCTGAAGATGGCAGTGAAACCGATACAAATCAGGGCGCAGCGAATTCGGCTATTCCACTTCATCGTCCAGCGCTTCGATTCACTACCGGTTGAATCGCGTCTTCATCATTCTGCCGTGCAGGAATGCTCAGCCGCACAATGTTACGCTCGGAAATCGGAATCATTTTCAGGTAGCCGTCCTTCAACTGCCGTTGCAATGCCGATCGTGAGGTCAACGCCGCAATCTGCGAACTGGCGACTTCATTTTGCGTCCGCAAACCAGCCAGCTGCTTTTCCAGGGCTTTGGTGCGATCGCCCAGATGATAAAGCTGAAGTTTCAAATACACGTAGCTCAGCCCGATCAAGGCAAGAAACGCCGTTACCACAATCCAACGGGCCAGCGATGGCGCGTTGATCATGTTGCGATTCTTTCGACGGGATCGGCTCATGCGATTTTTTCCGCCACCCGCAATTTCGCACTGCGCGAACGCGGATTGGCGCGTTGCTCCTCCATACTCGGCTCCACCGGTTTCGACGTGATCAGATGGAGATCGCATTTCGGATTTGGTCGCGGCTCCGGCCATTCCGGCCGATCCAACCATTCTCGGCTGCGGTCACGAAAGAAATTCTTTACGATTCGATCTTCCAGAGAGTGAAAGGAAATCACTGCTATCCGCGCACCTGTTTCGAGCCGCGCAGTCAAAACGCGCAAACCTTCTTCCAGAGCGCCGAGTTCATCGTTCGCTTCCATTCGAAGTGCTTGAAAAACCTGAGTGGCAGGATGACGACGGCCATGACGCCCAACCACTTTTTCAATGGCACGCGCCAGCGGCAGCGTTTCACGAAGCGGCGCGTCCTTGCGCATCTTCACGATCAATGCAGCAATTCGGCGTGCGGCCGGCTCTTCTCCCAAGTCGCGAAACAACCGGGTCAGATCTTCTTCGGTGTAATTGTTAACGATGTCGGCAGCACTCAGCGTCGCATTTGGATCCATCCGCATGTCCAACGGCCCATTCCGCATGATACTGAAACCGCGCTCGGCATTTTCGAGTTGTCGTGACGAAACGCCCAGATCGAGAAGTGCCCCGCCGACCTGAGAAATTCCGAGCTGGTCCAGAATTTTATCTGCGTGCCGAAAATTTGCCTGCCGCACCGTGACCCGCCCGCCGAACGGAGCAAGGTTTTCGGTGGCGTGTTCGATGGCATCCGGATCCTGGTCGAGCGCGAGCACATCGGCACCGGCACGCAGAATCGCTTCGCTGTGCCCGCCGCCGCCACAGGTTCCATCGACAACGAGCGAGCCGGGCCGTGGCGCAAGTAGATCGACAACTTCATTGACGAGCACTGGCTGGTGATAAGTAAAATCCTCCATTTCCTGCGCCTCCTCTTTCAGAATCAGCGGACCAGTTGCGAACCAGACAGGCCGTTCAAACAACAACGCTTTCATGTTCATTCTCCTTACAAACCGATCACGCCTGCCACGTGCTGGTAAGTTGCCGTTTCCTCTTCATGCGCTTTTTTCCAGCGCTGCAGATTCCAAATTTCAAAACGCCCGCGCCCACCCACAAGCGCGACCTCGCCTTTGAGGCCGATTGTTTTGCAGAGCTCTTCGGGAAGAACGAGCCGCCCTTGTCGATCGATACTGCCGTGCTGAGCGCGAGAATGCAGGTGCCGGAGAAAAATTCTACGATCACGCGCCGAAATATTGGTCTCGTTTTCGGCGGCCGCGCTCATGCGGGAAAATTCCTCAGGCGACATGACCAGAAGAAATTGATGAGTCGCTTCCGGAAGAATGATGAGTTCTTCGGAGCCACGGCGACGCCAGCGCGCTGGAATCGTGATGCGGTTCTTCTCATCGATGAAATGACGGAATTGTCCCGCGTAGAGAGGCTGGTGGTGCTGCGAAGTCGGTGCCGCGTTGTCCATGGTCGCGTGGTGAATTCCTCCATATTTCCCCACTTTTCCCCACCTTTAACCACCCTTCCTGCGTCTCTGTCAACAACAATTTCTCTGGAAATTCTTCGCATCCCGATTTTGAATCCTCGCCACGTCCCCACCCAAGGATCGGCTGCTGCTGTGCGAGGCTCTCACTCTCTTCGTGATCTCATCCGCACCTTATGCTTATTCTCATGGCATCGGCATTCATGAAACATCTCACCCGAAGATCGACAGTCGGCCTCACACTAACCCTTCTTTTTGGGATCATTGGATTCGTCCGATCCCAGCCGGCGTCGTCAGAAAGCGAGGCAGTTCGGGTCATAGTCAAAATGAATGCCGACGACTCGCGCACCGTTTACAAATTCAATGATGCACAACACACATGCCTCGCCGCGACGACAGAGCAGAATGGCAAACTGCGTGAGAAAATTCAGTATCAACTGGACGATGCCGGGCGTTTCGCCAGCGGCCAGATATTTGGCGCGGATGGAAAGCTCCGATTCAAGAGTCGCTACAAATACGACAACGCCGGGAGAATCGAGGAAGAAATCCAGACGGATAAAAGCGACGCCGTGCTGCACAAAATCGTCTACAGCTACGATCAAAACGGCAGGCAAACTGGCTATTCCATTTTTGATGCATCAGGAAAATTAATTGGCCGAACTGGCGGGGTGCCTCTGGATGCATCCGCGAAACCGCGAAAGAAGAAATAGCTGAATTCAGAATCTAACGGTGGCGGGTTCGCCTTCGCCAGGGCGACGGCGCCGCACTTTTGCGCTGCGAGCAAAAGTGGAGGCGAGGGGAGTTGAACCCCTGTCCTCGTCGCTATCGACGCAAACATCTACATGTTTATCCGGCGTTCAGTTTTAAGGAGCCGAACGTTGCACCGGCGCACTGCCGCCTCCCGAGCATCCACGATTGTCGATCTTACGAACCAGCGCGGTCGCTCCGCTGATTCGCCAGCCTGCTGTCCACGTTTTCGCCGTTAGCAGGCGTCACTGCGAAAACGTCACGGTCAATTAAGCCGCGAGAGCGAGACCTTCGTTGTCTGCGTTTATTTTGTTTGGTCCGGTTTTTAACGAGGCCAACGAACCATCCTCGACATGCCGCCTGCGCTTCCAACCACGAGTCGAAGCCAGTGCGCCCCCATCTATTTTTAGGATCGACAATTTACAGTGTGCTTGTCAGCGTGGCAAATTCGTATCGGCAGCAGGGTGCAGAAATAAATGAGAAAAACACTTCCCAGCGGGAGGCTATCAGTGTTATAACCTGTATAAATCTCATAAATCGATGAACCACCAGTTGCTGACCAAGGTCCTTTATCATTGCGCTCTTCTCCTGGCTTGTCTCACCCTGAGCGCTCGACCTCAGCCGCCGGTCGTGCTCACGCCGGGCGCAGACGATTTGGTTGTGCTCAATGGATGCGTCATCTCGGCCTGCAATTACCTCGCTGTGGTAAAAACCCAGCATTCCCTCGAGCAAAATTTTTGGGCAAAAATTCTCCTCGTGCGTTTTCACGATCATTCGGCCGGGCATGCTTATTGCGTCTGGGAGACCGACGGCACGATTTATGGATACGATCGCAACGCGGGCTCGTTCCCAATTCCCGTTTATACTCGCGATGCTCGCTCCATCGCGATCGTCTTATCCCAGGAACTCTCAAAGGTGATGAACGAGCCGCTTTCGGTAGAACGCGCCGAGTTCGTCGATTCGGATCAGGACAAGTTGTTCAAATATTGAGCGGCCAATCCTAACCGTTAACTGGTTAGCCATTCACGGTTCTTGATTTTCGTTTCCCCACGTCTTTTTCTGAAAGTTCGTACGGCCCGATCCGATCTCGAAAGCCTCGAAGCTCTCCGCATTCTGCCGATAGTACTTCTGATGGTATTCCTCAGCCGGATAAAATTTCATGGCCGGAAGGACCTCGGTAACGATCGGTTTCTTAAATTTGCCCGATCGCGCCAGCTTCTCTTTTGAAGCCTCGGCAATTTTTTTCTCGCTTTCATTCCTGTAAAAGATGGCAGCCCGGTAACTCGGCCCGACATCGGTAAACTGACCGTCGGCCTGGGTTGGATCGATCTGGCGCCAATAAATATCGAGCAATTGCTCGAAGGAAATTTTCTCTGGATCGTAAGTGATCTGGATCGACTCGCGATAATTCGTTTTTTCCGAAGTGACCAGCTCATACGTCGGATTCGGCTCGGTCCCGCCGCAGTACCCGACAACGGTCTTTATCACGCCCCCGGCCTTGTCGAACGCTGGCTGAATACACCAGAAACAACCGCCAGCGAAAACAGCCGTCTTGGTGGCAGGAGCAGGCGAATCTTCTCCGCGACTAGGATCGACAGCAAATGTGGCGGCAATTAAAGCGAGCAATGCAGAAAGGAGAGTTCTTGTCATGAGTGTCGATCTTAGACAGCGGATCACGCTCCTTGTTGCATGAGAAAGCATTTCTTGCGAAAAGACTTCCGTCCAACTTCGCCTTACTCAAATGCCAGATAACACCGATCCGCCACGCGATCCATGCGACACCCCGATCGGCCAGCGTCCCCAAATCACTGGCGCGGTCATTCCCGGGCATGATCCTTACGCCGCCTTTCGGTCGCGCGGGTTTAGCTTTTTCACCGCGGGCAATCTGTTGTCGATCCTCGGCCGGCAAATGCTCGCAGTCGCGGTTGAATGGGAAATCTATCGGCGAACCCATTCCGCCACCGCTCTCGGTCTTGTCGGATTAGTGTTCGCAATTCCGATTGTCGGTTTATCATTACCGGCCGGTTATCTGGCCGATCGCATCAGTCGCAAACGCATTATTCTGGTCTCGCAAATTTTCAGCGCGATCACATCCGCATTGCTGGCGCTGGTTTCATGGCAACATCTCGCGATCCCGTACTCGTCGATCTTGCGCTCGAGCAACCACGGACTCAACGCTATCGCCACGGTTTTCGAGCGGCATCAAGCCACCTTTCATTTCGACGATCCATCGATCCCCCTCATTTATCTTTTGCTCTTCCTGGGCGCTGTCGCTCGCACCTTCGGCTGGGCCGCTCGCAGCTCATTTTTTCCCACGCTCGTCCCGCGCGACGGGTTTTCCAATGCTGTCACCTGGAACAACAGCGTTTTTCAAATTGGATCGGTTGCTGGCCCGGCCTTGAGCGGATTTCTCGTTGCCCAGATCGGGTTTCCAATCGTTTACACAATCGACGCCATTACGGCTTTTTTATTTTTTCTTTTTGTTTTGCCCATCCCGCGCGCTCCGCGGATGGGACGTCGCGTCCTGGATGGCACATGGCGCGGTCTGGTTGCAGGAATCGAATTCGTCTTCAGCAGAAAAGTGATTCTGGCGACGATCACTCTCGATTTGTTCGCGGTGCTTCTCGGTGGCGCAACGGCATTGTTGCCGATTTTTGCCGATCAAATCTTGCATTGCGGTCCGATCGGTCTCGGCTGGATGCGAGCTGCTCCGGCGATCGGTGCCTTCGCAATGGCGCTTACGGTTGCGCATTTGCCGCCAATGCGCAGCGCGGGAAAGAGTTTACTCTGGTGCGTAAGCGGGTTTGGGATCGCAACAATTGTCTTTGGTCTCTCGAAGGCACTCTGGCTCTCCTTGTTAGTGCTGTTTCTAGCCGGCGCGCTCGATAGTGTCAGCGTGATCATTCGAGGCTCGATCGTTCAATTGGTTACTCCTGATGAAATGCGCGGCCGGGTCTCATCCGTGAACAATATCTTCATCGGCACATCGAATGAGCTCGGCGCGCTCGAATCGGGATTAACGGCGGCCTTATTCGGCCCGATCATTTCGGTCGTGGCGGGAGGCATCGGCACGATTGTAGTCGTCCTTAGCGCGGCTTTGAAATGGCCGGAAATTCGCAAGATCGGCGCGCTCGATAGAACTTTGCGCTAATATCGACTTCGTAATCATGAGAGTCGCCGCTGCCCAAATTTCCTGTGAATCGGGCAATCGCGCCGCAAATCTGGCGAAGGTGCGCGAATTCGCAGCACGCGCCAAGCAAGCCGGCGCTGAGTTAATCGTCTTTCCGGAAATGACGGATACCGGCTATTCGATGCCGGCGATCGAAAAACATGCGGCGACATGGAAGGAAGGCGCTGTGCCGGTTCTGCAAGAGATCGCAAAGGAAATATCGCTCGCGATCGTATGCGGCGTCTCGGAGCGCGAAGGCGAGCGCATTTACAACGCTCAGGTCATTGTCGACGTTGAAGGCAAAGTGCTCGCGAAATATCGCAAAACTCACCTCGTCACCGCCGCGCCCCTCGACGAACGCCCGGTGTTCACCGCAGGCAACGAGTTCGCGAGTTGTAACATCGACAACTTCATTGCCGGACTCGCGATTTGTTACGACCTCCGATTTCCCGAAATCTGGCGCAAACTGGCGGTCGAACAGAAAACAAATCTATTCATCATTTCGTCGGCCTGGCCGTGGGTGCGAATCGAACATTTGCGCATTTTCGCCCTGTCGCGCGCGATTGAAAACCAATGTTATCTCATTGTGGCCAATCGCGTCGGCACGGATGACGGCGTAACGCTTTGCGGTTCGTCGGTGATTGTCGATCCTCACGGTGCGATTGTCGCCGGCGCCTCCGTCGACCGCGAAGAGATCATCTATGCAGATATTTCAAAGGAAGTAGTTGATGATGTCCGCTCGCGCATTCGCGTGTTCGATCATCGCCGTCGCGACTTGTATTGAGATCGAAACCGCCGAGCTAGAATGCGCCGTGCAGCGAGATCATTCCGTACGGTGCGCTGCCATTTTCGTGATAGCGAACATCGGCCCGATAGAAATCAAACACTCGATAGGGCTGATAGCCAGCCTCGGCACTGAATGTAGCAATCGAGCAAATCTTCCAATCGAATCCCACTCCAGCTCTGATTTCGCTATAGGTCAACACCGCGTTGTTCAGTTTGGGGATCCGATGACTCTGCCCGAAAAAATCATCCACGCGAAAGCTTGTCTCCTTAATGTTCGCGCCAAAATAGAGTTCCAGGGTGTTGGTTGGATCATATTCTAGCCGCGGTGTCGGGAGCACCGCGTTGAGCACCCATTGTCGATGCAATCTCCACCGCAATCCGGCGCCCGGAAGGACCGGATACTTGCGTTCCGCATCCACGCTCACCCCCACAACAAACTGAACATTCGGATTATAGATGTAGGTTCCGCCAACAAGGAACGGCACGTCGAAAGTGTCTCCCGTTACGTGATTCGTGCCATAAAATCCAGGCGCGGCCTCGAAGCGGATGAGAATGGAGTCCGAAAACTGCGTGTCCGCACCGAGGACGAGATTGAAGGATTGCAACGTATTTGGGAGTTGCGTGAAGGAAGGGAAACCGAAAGAGAACCGCTCCCATTCCATGCCGAGACGCAAAACGCCGAGGCTGGTTCGAGGCGTGAAGATGAAACGCAAGATCGAATTACTCTCGTCGAAATCGTTGACGACCCGATGGCCGCGCCGGACATCCGCTTCGCCTACATAGGTTTCTTCCAGAAGGTACTCGCCGCTTAACGGCCCGAAAGAACTCGAATCCTCCGCTGCGGAAGAAGTGATTACTTCTTTCTGCGCGAACATCGACGACGTCGCAGAAAAAAACAGGACAGCACCGGTCCAAAAAAGTCGATATGAAAAATTCTTCATTTCGACTGTCGGGCGGTGTCTTTGCGAAACAATGCGACCGCTTTGCTAATTTCTTTCATCATGGCCGATTCGGAGGCGAGCCGTTCCACTCCATGCAGTGAGCCCAGCGAAGCGGAAGAGATCATATCGCCACGCCACACCAAAGTGGAAGCCTTGCCTTGTATCGTAACCGGCCACATTTGGTAAAGCGTAATAGAAACGTAGTACCCGCCGCTTGCGTAATAAAGAACATCCGCAGATTGATAAGCTCCATTGCCGGCGGCTTTGTTGTAAGAGGCACCCAAAGTCACGACCCCTTGATCATCGACATCGAGAAGCTCCCAATACAGCTCGGGTGTTGAAGAGCCAGCGCCGTGACCGATTCCTGCTTTGACCGAGCAAACCGGAGAATTGTTTTCGAATCTTGTCCTGCTGTTTGAACAGGGCATTGACTTCCTCGTTTGGACCGAAATCGTTTCCCCGCCGAAATTGTATGGCGGCTCTGCGCCGCCGTCCCGCCGGAGACGAAATTCTTCGTTCGTCCAGCCAGACAGATCGCTCCAAAAACTGACGACGGCCGCTGGCATGGTCCCGCCGTCGGATGCCCCGCCGGAAGTTTTTTCGCCTCTTCCTTGCTCATTTGCAGTTCGGTCTTGTGCTCTTTTGTTGCGGTCACGAAAGCGTTTACCGGGCTGTTATCAGGCGCATTTTTCAATTTCGAAAAATTGGAGGGCTCGGCGAGCCCGGCAGATCGCCGTGCAGAAAAACCTTCAGTTCTCGATGCCTGAGCGGGTTCCAATGACGCAGTGCTTCCATTTGTTGCGCCGGCGAGCCCGGCATGATGTAACAGCTTTGCACGGAGAGAGAACGTCCACCCATCGGCGGGCCGGGCGTCGTCTTCACATCACTTGTCGCTAACTCATTGATGTCGATCTTACCGAACACGGAAAAGTTCGCCATATCAGCCACCGGATCGGCAGCGAGCGTCGAATTTACAAGCAGAAGCAAACAGCATCCGCCGAAGGCTATGGTGTTGCGGGCGAGCGGGAATGGGATGAAAGGAAGTCGCATAGCGGTTAACTAATCGTTGGCGGCTGATGGTTGCAAATCCGTTCGCCTCATCGCAATAAGAGTTTCGCAAATGAATGAGCCGATGATTGTGTTAAATGAGCTGAACAAGAGCTTCGGCGAGATCCAAGCTGTGCGGAATCTTTCTCTGTCTATCGAGGCCGGCACAATTTTCGGTTTCCTTGGCGCCAATGGGGCCGGCAAAACCACCACCATCCGGATGTTGTGCGGCCTGACGCATCCCAGCGCGGAACCGCCCGAATTGCCGGACACGACGTCTGGCAGGAACGACGTCGCAGTCCGCTCAAAATTTGGCTACGTCGCACAGCGTTTCAGTTTGTATCCCGATCTGACGGTTGAGGAAAACCTGCGCTTCTTCGCCGGGGCCTGTCGGGTCCCGCCTTCTGAGATCGAGAACCAAGTCCGGCGGTTGTTCAAGTTGACAGATTTGGAAGAAAAGCGCGGCGAACTCGCTGGGAGTCTTTCAGGCGGAATGAAACAATTGCTCTCGCTGGCTTGCGCGCTCGTCCACGATCCTCCCCTGTTGTTTCTCGATGAGCCGACATCCGGACTCGATCCTGTTCATCGGCATTTGATTTGGAATTTGCTCTACGATTTGGGCGATGCCGGGAAAACGATTTTTGTCACGACTCATTACATGGACGAGGCGGAGCGTTGCACAGAAGTCGGTTTTCTTCATGACGGACGTCTCCTGGCCAAAGCTTCGCCTCGGGCCTTGAAATCGAGTTTTCGCAGCAAACTTCTCGAGATCGATGTCGATCCTGTAATGCCCGCTCTCGTCCGCCTGCGCTCGGTCCCGGAGATCCTGGGCGTCTCGCTCCGAAGCGGTTCGGCCCGCATCTATACCGCCGAACCGGAAAAATTGATCGAGAGATGGAAAACCAATTGGCCGTTTCCCGATCTGCGCTTGCTAGACGAACGCTGGGTCGAACCGGACATGGAAGACGTCTTTACCGCTTATTCGCAAGGCTATGATGAGGTGCTGACTGCATCGACGCCATGAAATCTGCAGCTCTCAACGCCATTGCCAGCGTCGCCTACAAGGAACTGCTGCACATCTACCGCGACCGCCGGATTTTGATTTTGCTCCTTGTTTTGCCGCCGCTGTTCACGGTGATTTTTGGACACGCGTTTGAAAATACCGAGCTCACCAACGTTCCCGCGCTTTTGATCGATCGCGACCAAACGCCGCGCACCGCGCATCTCATCGACATTCTGTTAAGGACAAAACGTTTAAATGGAGGAATAGCGCCGGCCAATTTCCGACGACGAATCGAACCTGATCGGAAATGGCGTCAAAGTAAGTCTGGTCATTCCGGCGGGCTGGACTGACGCCTCGAACAAAGGCGATCCGATCCCGATGCCGCTCTATCTCGATGATAGTGATACGAACACCGCCGTAGCGGTCGATGGAGCCGTGCAACAGGATCTCGGCCAAGTTTCAATCCGACGAACGGGACCGGCTTGTTCGAAGCGCTTCCCGAAGACGTCATTCAGTTAGGCAAGAAATTCCCGGTCGATATTCGTAAACAGTTCGTTTCGCTCATGACGGCGTGGACGACGGACCGCAAAAACTTTACAATCCGAAATCGCGATTCATCGATTATGTCGTGCCAGGCGTGATCGGTTTAATTCTGCAATTGCTCACTGTCACGCTGATGGCCTGCACCATCGCGCGCGAACGCGAGTCCGGGACGCTGTATCAATTGCTGGTCACTGCATCCGCCGCCGGGAAATCGTGATCGGGAAAATGCTTCCCTATCTCCTCGTCTCCTGCGTACTAGTCATGATGGTCACCTCCGTCGCCGGTTTGCATTTCAAAGTCCGCTTCCATCAACCCGGCGCGCTGGCTTTGATTTGTTTTCTCTTCTTGCTTTGCTCGCTCGGACTCGGGCTTCTGATTTCCGCCATCTCGCGACACCCAAACCCAGGCAATCCAGTTTTCCGTTTTCTTTTTGTTGCCGGTTTTTGTTCTTTCTGGCGCATTTGCGCCGCTCGCGCAATTGCCGGCTCAGGCGATCCGCTATGTCTCAGAGTTTTTCCGCTGACCCATTTCTGCCGCGCTTTTCGACTGGTGAACATGTATCATGCGGCAGCCCGTTTTACTTTATCGATCTTATCATCCTGCTCGCGGGCGCCATTGTTACCTTTGCCGGCGCTTCCTATTTATTGAAGCGAATCGAGGAATGAGGGCCGTAGTTTTGAATCAGCAAACTTTTAGCATTCGGTCGACAACCATGCGCATTGGCGGTAACGATTCTCTTACTAAGGGGATCAGATCATGAAAAGGGCCGCGTATTTCATGGCAGCCGTGATGGCCGGGATGATTTTTTGCGAAGGAATTCGGGCGCAATCGGACAGCGGGGAGGTGCCTCAGAATGTGTTTGACGCAATGAAAGAAAGTTTCCGTCCGGAAAAGGCGAAAGGCGTTCACATCAGATATCAATGGGAACTCAGCGGACCAGACGGCGGTGAATGGTGGATTACGGTCAATGATGGCAAATATGAAATGGGCCGGGGCAGAATCGACAATCCCGACGTAGTATTCATTGCCAGCGATAAAAACTGGGTCGAGCTATCGAATGGCGACCTCAGTGGCACCTGGGCTTTCTTTACTGGCCGCCTTAAAGTTCGCGGGAGCCGGAGTTTCGCTCGAAAGCTCGACGAAATTTTTCCCTAGAATTCCCAGCGCTGCGACGGCGAACTTTGGCAACCTAGAATTTAGCGTCGACGGCGATTTTGACGTAGGGCGCGGGATCGGTTCGCTTGGCTTGATTCGCTCGGAAGAAATCGAATTCCCGCCTCACCGTAGCACCAGCGCCCAAGCTGATCTTGAACGCTTTGAAACCCGAGTAAGCCACCTGAAAGCCGGCGCGGTCCTCACTGTATTGAACAATTGCATTGTGCAATTGAAGCTTTTTCTCGGTCGTCAGGACGTCGTCCGTGCGAAAACTAGCGATGTTCAGTTCGCCTAGCAATCTAAATTCCCAATCGTCGTTCGGCTGGTAGATCAGTGCCGGCTTGGGAAAGACGGCTTGCAGCCGGACAGCGTCGTTCAACAACCAGATAATTCCGCCCCCAGGAGCGACAATCGGATCCTGATAAATACCGCCGCCCAACGCAATGACAGCAAAGAATTTATTCTTTTTCAGCGGGATTGTTCCAAAAATCTTCCACGGCAAATCGAAAGCATCGCCACTGATCTTGTCTTGGAAATAAAAACCCGGATCGAGGTCACACCTCCCCCCGCTTGATCTTTCACAACGTATTCCAATGCCACGTGCGCGGAGGCGGCTTGCAGATGATCGGGCAATCCATTGTTGGTGCCCTCGAAATCGAAACGCTCGTATTCGACTCCACCGCGAAAATACCAATTCCCGTTTATCAAAAACCGATGATCATAACTAAAATCATTATAGAGCGAGTCCGTGTGCCCAAGCTTTGATTCGGTGTAGTCCGTGTCCAGGGTGTAGGCCGTTTCGTAATAGAAAAGATCGTGCGAGTTTTCGTCTTCGGGCTGCGGTGTGCCCGAGGACTGAAGTATTTTCTCGGGATCCGCGCAAGCGACACCAAACGCCACAAAAAGCTGGATAGCGAACAACAATCGAATCCTCTTCATAAATTTTGACGTCTTCTACGCTATAATCGGATGAACGAGTCGCTGTCGGTGTAGCGGATTAAAAGATTTTGGCAAGAAGTCATTTTGAAACTTCGACACCGGAAACGCCTCCTCGAACTCGGGAACTTGGCCGAGCAGGAACCTTGCTTACTTTTTACGTGATTTTTTTCCGAGCAATCTTCTCCTTCCCGGCAGTGCCGAAGTCCTCGGTTTGGCCAATCCGCTGGCCGGCCCTGATCGACATATCGCTTCCTGGTTCCACACTCACTTGGCCATGCTGTTGTGAGATTTCTCAACGCCCCTAACGCCTGCTCGCCCGCAAATTCGTGCAACGAAGGGTTGCTCTGCCGGAACTGACGGTTAACGAACTCAGCAGAGTTCCGCTTTCTCCAGCAAGCTCTCAGAATAACGACGATTTCTTCGGCCGGTCTCTGATTTGGCAACCTCTCGGGTTGTCCTACACTTTGCCGCAACTTGAACCATGATGGCGCGCGGCAAAATGCGGCTCACGCTTTACCTTCTCGGCTTTGCCGGTGCCGCGCTTTTCACAATCCTTTTGATCCGACAAGGCGCCGGCGCAGTTGGGAACGCCCTGGCAACAGCCGGATGGGGAATCGCTGCCATCGCTGTGTTCCATTCGCTGCCCCTCTTTCTGGATGCGCTTGCCTGGCGGGTTTTGTTTCCAAAAGAAGAACGCCCAAAGTTGCGAACGCTGTTTTGGACTCGCTGGATCGGTGAGTCGATCAGCAATCTTGTTCCATCGGCAATGATCGGAGGCGATCTCGTCCGGGCCCGTTTGATTGGACTTTTTGGCACGCCAATGATCTCCGCCGTCGCGAGCGTGATTGTCGATGTTACTCTCGGCGTTCCGATGCAGGGCATCTTAACGCTTCTTGGGCTGGTCTTGCTCGTTGATGCAACGGGACGAACAAGCCTGGTGGGGCCGACCCTGCTCGGCACAATCGTCGGAATTGTCGCGATCATTGGTTTCTACATCGCTCAACGATTAGGAATGTTTGGGTTTCTCAGCCGCACAATCGTGCGTCTAACGAAATCGGAAGAGTGGGCATCGCTTGTCGAAAGCGGCGAGTCACTCGATCAAACTGTGCGAAATTATTACTCGCGCCGGCATGGTGTCTTGGCGTGTTGGGCATGGACACTCGTTTCGCTGGTTGTCAGCTCTGGCGAAATTTGGATTGCTCTGCGTGCTCTCGGCGCTCATGCGACATTTCTGAAGGCGTTTGTGCTCCAAAGCATGGCCATGACAATTCGCTCCGCGGCTTTCGCTGTCCCGGGCCAACTCGGTGTGCAAGAAGGCGGCTACCTCGTGATCGGCAATGTCCTCGGAATCCCCGGCCACACCGCTTTCGCGATTTCTTTGCTGGCGCGGTGCCGCGACCTGGCTGTTGGCATTCCCGCATTGGCAACCTGGCAGATCATTGAAGGCCGGCGACTTTTGCGGAACCGCCGCCTGGGAGGGAGCCGGTAAAATTCCGTTCTACTGATCGCATCGCGCAATGCCGCGAGGCGTTGCTTGATTTTCGGAGGCGAGGTAAAATTCGTGCGCACCCCCCACCAAATCCAAGCCAGACCGCCGGTGAGAATCAGTTGCCCACGCAATTCGCGGATGACCTGGGCGTTGCCATAGGCGTTCGGAAAACAGAGCGCGAACGGCAGCCATTTCCTCCCGGGAACAATTCCCACCATATCGAGAAGGAACACCAGCAAATCATCCGCGTGTCGTGCGGTCGCGGGAACTGATTTCTTATGGATGATCTCGAAGTCGATCCACCGGGCTCGACGCGTTTTTGGGTCGTAAATGACATTTGTCGTTGTCGCGTCGCCATGCGACCACGGCCCCTGAAATTCATCGCTCCAGAATTGATGTGCTCGGCGAAGGGCATTGGCTGCAGCGACAAGCATAGGCTGCGAAACGTCCCGCGATTCATATGATCCCATAGACTTTCGCCCGGAAGTTTGTCCGACACGACGGCGCGCGGGCCGGAAGAGCGAGCGCGAAACCTGTCACCATTCAGCATGTTGAAGGAATCGATTTCCCAACGTCGCCAATGCTGAATCTTACTACAAAATCGGATCGGCAATCCGCACCAGCCGAAATACAGGTTCGGCATTTCGGCGATCTGTTGGCTGTGGCCATTCCGGCGTTTTATCGCGACCGCCCGGCTGCGCCGCTTCTCTTCTGAAACCGAATTGATCTTTAGCGATTCAATAAGAGAGGTTGCCGCATTCGATACTCGCTCTGGTAAAATCTGCGTGAACGTTGTCCCGTTTTTCTCCATCCCCATTGTCCCTGTGATTCGATCTCATCCCCTTTCCGCGGCTGTATGCCGAGGATTCGCTTTGCCCAAGTTAGACGCTCAACGATATCGTTTCGCTCACTTTCATCACGCGCAGTTCCGCTTTCGCGCCACGCTCTTTCAATTCTCGGCTGAACGCATCCGGCGTCCCGGTAAGAACAGGGAACGTCCCGTAATGCATCGGAATTACGGTCTGCGGTGCTACGAGTTTGACTGCCTCTGCCGCTCGATCCGGTCCCATGGTGAAATGATCGCCGATGCAAACCAGCATGATGTCGATCTTGTGAAAGCGCGGGATGAGCGTCATGTCGGAAAACAGATCGGTATCGCCGGTATGATAAAAGGTAGGCCCGTTGCGCAGCGCAATCACAAGCCCGGTGGGATTTCCGCCATAGACCGGAGGTGATTTCTCGTCCTTCATTACAGCCGCGCCATGCTGCGCTGGAACAAATGTGACGGCCACTTCGCCATCGAGCAGTTTGAGTGTGCCGCCCATGTGACCGGTCGTCTCCATATCCGCCAGTTCTTTTGGATAGCCGAGTGCGCCAACCATGGCGGCAGATAAATCGAATGTGGACACGAGTTTTGCCCGGCTCTGTTTCCCGATCTCTACCGTTTCGCCTACATGGTCGGAATGCCCATGGGTGAGCAAAATAAGATCGACATTTTTTAGCGAGGAAACCTCCTCCCTCCCCTTTTCGAAAACCGGATTTGTTAACCAGGGATCGACGAGCAGAACTTTCCCCGCCGGGGTCACGATTTTGTAAGCAGATTGGCCATACCAGGTGAGTTTCGTTTCCATGTATTCACGAAAACGAAAAGAGTGGCTCGGGCAAGAACGATGATCGGAATGGTCGAATAGATGAATTCGACATCTGTTATTCGCCAGAGTATGGAGCCGCGTGAATCACGATCATGCCCACCGGCATATTGCTTCTACGCATCCCCGGCTGGCGGAGCTGATCGCACGTTCCCGTCGGTACGAGATCACCCCCTCGCTATCGATCCGACCGTTTGACGCGCTGGCGGAATCGATCGCTTATCAACAGTTGAGCGGTAAGGCCGCGGCCACGATATGGGCCCGGGTACGCGCTCTTTACCCGGCACGAAAATATCTCGATCCGAAAATTGTGTTGGCCACGCCGGATGAAAAATTGCGCGCCTGCGGCTTATCGCGCAACAAAGTTGCCGCGCTCAAGGATCTCGCCGCAAAAACAATCGACGGAACAGTGCCCTCCGCGCGTCAACTTGCCAAAATGAGCGACGAAGAAATCATCGAGCGTCTCACTGCGGTCCGCGGCATCGGTCGCTGGACTGTCGAGATGCTTCTTCTCTTTGATCTGGGGCGGCCTGACGTCTGGCCCGTCCACGATTATGGAGTGCGCAAGGGATTTGCCAAAACTTTCGGAAAACGAAAGCTGCCCACACCGAAACAATTGCTGAAACATGGCGAGAGATGGCGGCCTTATCGTTCCGTCGCCGCCTGGTACTTTTGGCGCGCACTCGATGCGCCGGCAAAGACAAATCAATTCGATTAACTTAACGAAACCAGAATCACACCGGCGCTGATCAAGACCGCACCGAGCGTTAAACGAAATGTGAGCTTTTCTTTCAGAAGGATGGCGGCCATCAGACTGATGAGGATCGTGCTGAGTCCCTGGAAAGGATAAAGATAGCTCAGATCAAAACGCTGGAGCAGACCGAGTGTCAGAAAGAATGAGATCGTCATCAGAAAAATTCCGGCGGCAAGCAGACCACCGAATCTGGCTCTGCTTATGACCGGCTGCGCGGGAGCCATTGCGTGTTTCAAAAGGATTTGCCCGCCCACGAAAGTAAAGAGCGCGGTCAGAATGAGGAAAAGGGCGAGAAGACTCATAATCGTTCCTCCAGTTGAGCAACCGGTTTAGAAATGATGGCCAGGCCGACCACGACTAGAGCAATCCCGCACCAGCGCCATACGGAAATCAATTCACCCAGAAAAAACCAGCAACCGAGCGGAACCAGAACATCGACAACTCGCGACAGCGGAAACGCGATGGTAAGCGGAATGTATTTCAATACATAAAGCCAGGTCACGAAGCTGGCGAGAATCAGCAGGATGGCCCACCAAACCAACGGCGACATCAGCCCGTTAATTCCGGTCCAGGAGAATGCGCTGTTTGGTTCGGCCACATCGGCCGCGCCGCGTTTCAAGAGCAATTCGGAAACGAACACGCACAGAACGCTCAGGCCGAGCTGAAACCAGGGACTGGCAAATCCCGACGGTCGATTACGCACATCGTATGATTAGCGTCACGGCGAGCGAAGTCGAGACGTCCGGCAGAAAGATCTTAAAAGCCGTCTCATAAACTTCGCTGTCATGTCCGCCACGGCAGATTCGTCCTGTGGCGAATTGAGCGAAGCGCAACATCTCTATCTATTCAGGCGGATTGTTCGAGAAATGATTTGAGATTCTTCTCCGGCGGCTGCCGGATCAGAATGACAATGTTTCAAAGCTGATCCGCGTTTGGGAATCGCCGAATCACCGGATCATGTCGCGTCGGTTCAAGATATTTGAGAACGCGGCGAAAGATCGGGTTCAGCAAAGAACTGGTATGCATCACATACAGGTCGAGCGGAGCGAGCTCATGACCCAGATGCAGTTTTGGATCATAATTGAGCGGTCCGCTGCAATACTGCCGCAAACCATTTGCCATTGCCCAGCTGAGCACGTCGCGCAGCGTGTAAAAATAAAGGTGCAGATCGAGCGCGATTTCGTAGTCGAGCCCGAGGGCTTCATCATAAATCATGTCGCCATGAACAAAACAAAGAGCGAAAGCGATGATCTTCCGATTTTGGCGCCAAACGAAGAAACGAGCCCGGTCTGGCATCTGTTTGCCGACCTCGCGAAAGTAATCCTTGGTTAACGTCTCAAATTTTAACGACGACCGTTCGTGGACCTGCAAGTAGAGCGGATAAATTTCATCGACGTCCGCCGAGATATCGTTCACCACCTCCATCTCGATCTTCGCCGCGCGCTCTGCTCTGCGAAATTTTCGGCGGAGACCTTTGCGCGTCATGTAACCAATCCCTGACAAATATTCTTCGAAATTGGCGTAAGGCAGTGAGAGCTGTGTCATCGGCATGCTCGGGATGCGAGCGTAACCGCCGGCGCAAAGATTTTCTAATGTGCGCCGATAATGCGCCGGAAAATCTTTCAGTAACGATTAGCGACGCTTTATTTGCCCGGGCAAACGGCAAAAGAGTTTTGATCAAAGCATCTGCCACCCAGCGCGAATCAGCCGGATCGCATACGCCCAGTTCGCCCCGTCCCGCGGCACAGCCCACCATCAAAACGCGCATAGTCAGAAAACGGGGAAACAGTTTGCGAACAAGATCGACAATAGCGCGGATCTTACCGGGAACTCCCTCGATCAGATTTTGCCGAACAAAAAAAACTGGCTGCACGCTACGAATCTGCCCGGACAAATTTTTCAACACGAGGTAATGATGCTCGAATCCACCTTTCAAAGTTGTCTCGACGATCTCGTAGTAGCGATGGTCTTTCAGTTTGTCGTGAAAAGCGCGCGACCAAGCCTCGCAGTTCCCGAGCTCGGCAAGTGAAGCAATTTCTGCTACTCCTTGCGGGATTGAAATCGGATTGGAAGCAGACATGAAGAGCGATCAAGAAGTTATCGAGACCGATGGTGTTCAGCAATCAAGACCGGGTCGTGGCGGAAATTTGTCCAGCGATCGGGAGGAGATGACTTGAACGCAACTGGGCTCCGCTTTGTCAAAGCTTCACACCTGCGTTCTTCGCTGTGAATAGTGGTGAAAAGTTTCCTGTCGGGGCAAGGGCGGTCGCAATTCTTGCGGCGGTCGCATTAACCGCCGCGCTAGGCTATTTGGATTACCTCACAGGACGCGAGTGGGCGTTCTCGCCTTTTTATCTTCTGCCTATTTGTCTTGCAACCTGGGTAGCGGGTAGAGCGGGTAGAGCGACCGGTCTTGCGGTGGGCGCCTTGTGCACTCTCGCGTGGTTCCTCGGCGATATGTGGAGCGGCACAGCCTATCATCATCCACTCGTTCCTGTTTGGAACGCGGCAATGCTTTTCGCGTTCTTTGTTATCATCGTTTGGTTGCTTGCGGCTTTTCGTGTTTCGCATTTCGATCTGGAACAGACGGTTGAACTCCGAACAACGGCACTCCGCGCCGAAATCGAAGAACGGAAACGACTCGAACAGGCGAAGCTTCAGGGCGAACGGCTCGCCGTCGTCGGCTCGATGGCCGCGCAAGTGGCACATGAGATCCGGAACCCGCTTGGCGCAATTTCGTTAAACCTCGACTTGGTCAACGAGGAACTTAAGGCCGCTCTCGCCTCAGGCGCCCGCTTTTCGAGCGAATGCCAGAATCTTCTGGGAGAAATGCGTTCTTCGGTTCTTCGAATCCACCAGGTTTTGCAGGATTATTTGCGATTTGGCCGAATGCCAAAATCGGACCGTGCAGCCGTTGCCCTCAACGAGTTGCTGGAAGAGAAACTTGGATTCGTTCGAGCATTCCTCGATGAAAATGATATCAAAGTGCGGGAAGTTATCGAGGGCGATCTGCCGTCAGTTCACGCCGATCCGGAACAGCTCTGGGAAGCATTGTTAAACCTGATCCGAAACGCTGTGGACGCCATGCCAAATGGCGGAATCCTGACCATTGCTGCAAAACGAAATGGAGCAGATGCTCTGGTATCGGTCGGCGATAATGGAACGGGAATGACCGAAGCGCAGGCTCGAAATCTCTTTGTTCCATTTTTCTCCACGAAAACGGATGGAACCGGGCTCGGTCTGGCTTACGCGCAGCAGGTTGTGAACGAGCATGGCGGACGGATCGATTGCGCGACCGTGGCCGGGAAAGGCAGCGTGTTTACCATTCATCTCCCCCTGGCCCGTGAAACATGAATCAACTAACTGAAAAATCTGTTCTCGTTGTGGACGACGATCCGGCGATGCTTCGGGCGATGACCAAAGTGCTTTCTCGGCACGGCATGCAAGTCACAAGCACTTGCGATCCGGCCAAGACTCTGGAGGAACTAACGAGTCCCGAAAAACATTACGACCTCCTGATTACCGATTTACGGATGCCAATGTTTAGTGGCCGCGGAATTTTGGGGCTTTGCCAGCACTGCTCTCCCCCACCTGCCGGTTATTATCATCACCGCATTCGGCGGAGCTGACGTGAAAGCCGAAGCCCTGCGACTGGGCGCTTTTGCATTTCTCGAGAAGCCCATCACCGCGCCGGAGCTGATTGACATGGCCACTCGCGCGCTGGCTCAACCACTGGCTCGAAAGAAATAGTCAGTCTGTTACCGGCTTCTCTCCGTCCCCGCTCTCCTGGGCGTTTTCGACTTTCAACACGCCGCTTCGGATGTGAATGTCGCGCTGCGGGAAGGCGATCTCGATCCCCGCTTCACGGAGTTTCCGCTCGATGGCAAAGTTCAATTCACTTCGATAACGCCGCGGCCGTGCACTCATGTGGCTGCTCCAGACAACAAGTTCGAATTCCAGGGCGTTATCGCCGAAGTTGCTCAGGAAAACGCTTGGCGCTGGATCATCGAGGGTTTGCGGATTTTCGCGGCCGGCGGCTACCAGCGCTTCGCACGTTTTTTCCACATCGCTTCCATAAGCCACGCCCACGGGAATGCGAAATCGCACACGCGGATCGCCGTAGGTCCAGTTGGTCACAGGTGATTCGATAAACTTCGAGTTGGGCACGATCATGGTGATGTTGTCGTTGGTCACAATCACGGTGCTACGAGCGCGAATGTGCTGCACCTGACCGGCTATTCCCTCAACCTCCACCCGATCGCCAATGGTGATGGGCCGCTCGGCCAGAATCACCAGGCCACTGATGAAATTGCTCGCGATATTCTGTAATCCAAATCCGACGCCAACGCCGACGGCGCCGGCAAAAACTGTCAGCGTCCCGAGGTGAATACCGGCATTATCGAGAACAATGAAAATGCCGACGATCAGGACAATGTTGCTGACGATTTGAGCAATCGCGTATTGAAGTGAACGGTCCAGGCCGCTCTTGGCGAGGAACTGATTGAAGAGAAAACGTTTTGTCCGCGACGAGATCCAGAAGACCGCAACCAGCAGGCCGCTCAGCAGAAAAATCTGAAAAAGACTCAGCTTGATCCCGGGCATGGGCGCATCCCAAGAGAGCGGAATACCTGCGGCATTGACTGCGCTGACGAAGAAGAACACAACGGCAGCAAGGCTGAGTATGGTGGTGAGAATCGAGATCAAGTTCTGCTCGATCTTGAGCCGGCTGAGAAGTCGGCGGACGAGATCGCTTTGCAAAATTCGCGCCAGCACAATGCCGATGGCCAGCAGAGCCACGAACGCAATCAGCCCGAGTAGCGAAACGTCGCGCCCGAACACATGCAATAACGGTCTTTCGAGGAAGCTGATATCGGGCATCCTGCGCTAGTCTGGCCGGGTTGCGCCCGCGCGCAACTCAGAAACTCCCGGGTTTCCTAAGAACGAACCGGGGTCGGGATTCGATTTCTATTCGACGATGGGATCAAACCGCAAAGATTATGCGCGACCGGCTGCGCCACCACACACGGCGAGTTTCGCCAACCTTCGCAAAGCTGCCCGTGGTTGCACTTCCTGTCATCTGCACGAGCGCGCGACGCAAACCGTGTTTGGTGAGGGACCAAAGGAAGCGCCCATCATGCTGGTAGGCGAGCAGCCGGGCGATTCTGAGGACGTCGCTGGGAAGCCGTTTGTCGGACCGGCTGGAAAAATCATGGACCGCGCGCTCGAAGAAGCAGGGATCGATCGGAAACAGGTGTACGTCACGAATGCAGTTAAGCATTTCAAATGGGAGCCCCGAGGGAAACGCCGGATCCATAAGAAACCAAACTCGCGCGAAATCGCCGCCTGCCGGCCTTGGCTGGAAGCGGAATTGCGTTTGGTTAAGCCGGACCTGCTGGTCTGCCTGGGTGCGACTGCTTCGCAGGCGATTTTCGGACCGTCATTTCGCGTCACTCGCGAACGCGGCAAACTACTTTCCTCCGATATCGCTCCGAGAGTGATGGCTACGGTTCATCCTTCTTCCTTGCTGCGCCAGCCGGATGATGAATCACGCGAACGCGAGTACGCACGATTCGTTGTCGATCTTAAGGCGGCTTTGAAAGCAGCCGGCGAGAAATGAGAAAAACGGGGCGACTCCCACAGTCGCCCCTGTAAAAACCCAGTGGAACCGATTGTCTCCCGGTTCCGTTTGTCGATCCTGGAAATTACTTCCGCGGTCGATCTAGGAGGGCGGCGACGCGGCTGGTGAAGCTTCCGGAGAAGGAGACTCCTTCATCTTCTTCGACTTTTTCTCTTTTTTCATCGAAGTCTCCTTCATTGCCATCTTTCCGATCTTAACCGTCTTCGCTTCCATACTGCCATCCGGCATTTTCCAATAAGAGCCACTCACCTTTTCGTTTTCGGTGATGTCGCTCATGCTGCCAGGGGCCGTTCCTTTAACGATGGCCGTCTTGTCGGTCACCTTTAAAACGCGCGACCCCTTCTTGCCGGAAATCGTGAACGTCTTCGCGGTCTGATCGACTGCCGACACCGCCCCGTGGAACGGGATGGGCCGGGCCGCCGGTGCGGTCGGTGAAGCCATGGTCTCGGCCGGAGATGCCGAAGTTGTGTCGGATGTTTCCGACTTTTTCTTGCCTGCAGCTGACAAGCTGGCCGGCCCAAATGCCAGTGCCGCGATACACGCCGCGGCAACGAGTTGTGATTTATATTTCATATTTTTGATTTGTTGACTTTCGAGGTCGATACCGACCCCGGCGAATAGACGAGGCCAGGTGCCGCCCTCTTCAATTCGTCTAGTTACTTTGTCCGAGGAAAGCAATCCCGCTTTTCGGTTGATGAAAAACTGGGTGTACGTGCTACCATTCAGACGCTTGGAACCGGGGGTATAGCTCAGTTGGTAGAGCGTCTCGTTCGCAATGAGAAGGTCAGGGGTTCGAATCCCCTTACCTCCAGCCCCGAAAGCTTTCGGGGCTGTCGCGCCGTGGTCGCCACGGCGACTGAGGGCGGCACCCTTTGGAACCTTGCACACCGATGCAGCGAACTGCCATTGTAGGGCAGGCGCTCCGCCTGCCTGGCAAGCGATGCGCTTGCCCTACAATTTTTGTTCGTCAGTATCCAGATCGATCGTGATCTCAGAGCACGATGCTACACCAATCGGCGCAACCGCAAGACTCTTCGCGCAAGCTAAAAATGCCGTAAAGCTGGGACCCATTTCAACGAACTTCATCCAGTGCCGCGCTCAATCGCTCCAAGCCGGCGGCCACATTCGCCGTCTCTCCGCCAACTCCGATTCGGAAATGCTCTGGCATATCGAAGAACTTTCCGGGTACGATCCTCGTTTCATATTTCTCCCGTAGCAGTTTGAAAAATCTCTCGGCGTTTCCATGCTTCAAACGGGGAAAAACGATAGTCCCGGCAGCCGGGCGAAAACATTCCAGATCGGTGCGCGAATCGAGAAAGGCGTTTAGCAAGGCACGATTCGCATTCAGCAATTTTCTGGCACGGTCGCGAAATTGATCGAGATGATCGAACGCGACGACCGACATTTGTTCGGCAGGATGCGGCGCGTTTACGCCAAACAAATCATTGAGCCGCCAAATGCGTTTGGCCAGTTCGGCCGAGGCCAGGATCCAGCCGCAGCGCAGCCCGCTTAGGCCGTAAGTTTTCGTGAGGCTGTTCGTGACTATGAATGGATTGTGGCGCGCGGAACTTCCGGTGAGGACACCGGACGCCACAGCGCGATCGCTGTAGGGTCCGCTGTCCTCAGCGCAATTTCGAACGAGCGATTCCGCAACCGGAAACGCGAACGGCGCGTTGTTGTCGAACGACATTTCCAAATATGCCTCGTCGATCAGCACGTAAGCGCCGACCCGCTGCGCGATTTCGGCGATAGCCCGCAGAGTTTCGGCCGGAATAAGCGCGCCTGACGGATTGTGAAGATTTGTCAGCACAATCAGCCGCGTGCCAGAGGTGACGGCGCTGTCGATCCTGGCTGGATCGATTGCGAAATCGTCTTCGAACGTTCGTTCGAATCGTTTCACACGAGCGCCGAGATACTCGGCAACATCGACAAGCGGTCCGTAGGCCGGTTGCTCGATCAGGACTTCATCACCTGGATCGACAACGCCAGCCATCGCAAGTTGGTTCGCCATCGACGTCCCGGTTGCTGCCACTACGGATTCGATCGGCGCGCCTGTGTGCTGAGCGATGCGCTGTTGTAGCGGCTCGTAGCCATAACTGTCGGAACCTGTAATTTCCAATTGTTTGACCGACGGAAAGTCAGATCGCGAAACATTGAGAATGCCACTGGTGGCCAGATTGAATGGCGCCAGCGAATGCAGTTTCGCCCATTCCATGTATTCGGAGTGTTTTGTTCGGGTCATATTTTAATTAGCCACAGATGGCCACCGATTAACACGGATGGATCACAGCGCCGATTGCCAAATCCGTGTTTCATCCGTGTAAATCTGTGGCTTAAAAGCTTTTTGTCCTGCCCTGCCACAAGAAATAGACGGGTAAACCGGCAATGGCGATGCCGAGCCCGATGAACGAGCGCTTGGGATCCTGCGCGAATGTGCTGACAACGACGAGCCAGTTGGCGGCGATGAACAACAATGTTGTCCAGGGATGACCGGGCACGCGGAAGTTGGCGAGCTGATCAGAGCGATACCGAAATACAAACAGGCATGTCGCTGTTAGGCCGAAGAAGATGCAGTCCATCGCGATAACGTAATTCACCACCTGCGCGTAGGTACCGGTGAGCGCGATCACGATTGCCCATACGCCTTGTAACGCGATCGCTATCACGGGCACATGCGTGCGCGGATGAACCCAACTCACGCTCTTGAAGAAGACCCCGTCATCGGCCATGGCGAAATAAACGCGCGGAGCCGTCAACATTGATTGGGCGAGAAATCCAAACGCAGAGAAAGCGATTCCCGCTGCGATGAATTCTCCGCCGCGCGGGCCAAGCAACGCGCGCATGACAGATGAAGCGGGCGTCGTCGATTCTGCCAAACCGGTCGGTCCGAGCGCGCGCAGGTAAACGAAATTCACCGAGGTATAGACGATAATTACGCCCACGACTCCGATAATCAGCGCGCGCGGCAAAGTTTTTCGAGCATCGCGCACTTCGCCACCGAGGAAACTCGACGTTTGCCAGCCGCCGTACGCGAACAGGACCGGGGTCATGGCTGATCCGAAGGCGAGGATAAGATTGACATCGACCTGTAGCGACGGTCTATGACCGCCGAAACTTCTGGTTTGCGGATTCGCATACCAAAAACTGAAACCTTCGAGAGCCGCAATTGCGCCGATCGCGGTCAAAGTCATGATCAATTGCACCCGGCTGCCAGCACGCACACCGGCGCAATTTATGGCGGTGAGTAAGCCAAGCGCGATTGCGGCGATGATGGAATCGGTCACGGGCCAGTGGGTTAGTTTCAAAAAATATTTGGCAAAGGTGACCGCTACCGCAGCCACACCGCCGGTCTGGATCACAAGGAGCAATACCCATCCGTAAATGAATGCGACCGCCGGGTGCAGCGCCTCACGCAAATAGGCGTACTGCCCGCCGACAACCGGCATTCGCGCAGCAAGCTCCGCGTAAATGAATCCTCCCGCCAACGCGATCAATCCGCCGACAATCCATGCGCTCAGAATCAACAGCGGTGTGTGAACACGTTGAGCAACCAGATAGGGATTGATGAAAATTCCCGCCCCAATGATTCCGCCCATCACGGCCATCGTGGTGCCGAAAAGTCCAAGCTGGCGGGCGAGCCTGGTAGCGGGCAATGATCCAGGGTACTGTTTGTTCATTGTCCGTTCGGATAGGCGAATTCCAGAATAGCGCACCCAATTGAGCGGGTGTCTACCGCGCCCGCTCCCCGAGCACCGGTTACGACGTGATCTCGAGCCTGGATGGAATGGGTCGGACCGGCACAATCAATTACAAATACAGCTACGATCGGGCCTCAAACGTGAAGAAGCGGATGAATTACAAGAACGGCTCGTTTGTCAATTACACTTACGACACCGCCGATCGGATGAGCGATCTGGACATTTATCTCTCGGCATCGGTCCGGTTCTCGCATGAGCATTTTACGCTGGACAATATGAACCGGCTCACCGGCGTCGCCCACACGCAGGGCAACACCACCAATGATCCATACAGCTATTACGCGGATGGCCAATTGCACACCGCCGCCTACGGCTGGACCACACGGGGGTTCACCTACAATCTGGATGCCGCGGGTAATCGCACCAGTGTGATTGATCAGGGCGTGACCAAAAATTACACCCCGAACGCGCTCAACCAATACACCGCTGCCGGGACAGACACGGTGGCCAACGGAAGCGTCCACGAGATCTCGACCTACAAGGGCGTGCTCTACAAATATTAAGGCGACACCTGGCTTTCTTCAGCCACGGCTTTGGTCAACAATGTCTCCACCAAGTACGAGCTGTTCTACGATGCACTGGGCCGATGCGTGGAGCACAAGACCACGGTCGGGACAAACAATCCCACGAAAAATTATTACCTGTTCGATGGCGAACATTGGACGGTAGAATACGAGACCAACGGCTCGACCCTGAAAAGCACGATCACGGCTCGATGATCAAAAGCACGATGGTCTATGGCACGGGATCGATGAAGTGATCGCCCGCGCGATTGGCGGCGGGCAGTACTTCATGCCGGATCGCAATGGCAATATCGCGGTAGTCACCGACATTACCGCGGCGGTGCTGGAGTCGTATCGCTATGACGCATTCGGCTTGCCGTCATTCTTCGACGCCGGCGGTCACCCGATCGGCACAGGCGCGAGCCTCATCGGGAATCGGTTTCTGTTCACCGGACGAGAGTACAATTCACAATTTGGGTTTTACGAGTACAGAGCGCGAGCGTATCACCCGGTCATAGGCCGATTCATGAGCGAAGACCCGAAGATGTTCGAGGCCGGCGATTACAATTTTTATCGATACTGCGGCAATGATCCATGGGATCGCAGCGATCCGAGGGGCCTCAATTGGTTCTATATAAATAAGCAATGGGAGTGGCATAAGGGTAATTCAACTGTCGTTCATGATGTGAATGGATTGCATACCGAGCGCAGCGAAATAACGGCGCTATTGCGCGCCAAGGCAACGGGCACCAATTCACAGACCGGAGCGACAAACTATAAGCTCACATTCTTTGACCAAAATGGAAGAGTCCTGCAAGGAACCGGCTTCTCAGGGGGAAATGGCCAACCGTCCATTCGAGATGGAAATTATGTAATAAGAACAGACGATCGTGACGCTAAAGGACCGAATACGATCAATCCAAAATCGGAGCTTGGTAATCCGCCGCAGCACTATGGTATCCAGCGAATGCACAACTTTGAGTATCGCGGTGTGCCGATGGATATCGTGGGAGCGTACGGCCCACTACGTGCGCGATTAAATCCTGGCCCTGGTAATAATGAGGATGACGCGGGCGATTACTTCCATGGACAAACTAATGGTCATGGTTGGACACATGGTTGTCTCTGCTACGGCGTGGATACGAGAATGATCAATTATATGTGGAACATGCCTGACACTAAAATCGGCGTTGCCGTCAACATTCCTGTGGTCGAGCCATGAAGCGACTTTTATCATTTTTGTTGATTATTGCCCTAGCGCGTTTGGCAGCTTCCGAGACATTTGCGCCCGATGGCGCTTGGTTGGAGGAGGGGATAAGTTGGATTAAAGCGCCCGCAGATGTGAATCCAGGTCTGCAGTCGGGAGAAGGAGAGATTCTTTACTTTGCCTCCAATGCCCGGTTCGGTTTCATTGATTGTTACGTTCTTTTACAGTCAAATCGAATGCGCATCAGCAACGGGGATCCCCGTAACGTTTATAACGGAGAATGGACATTTCATAACTCTGAACTTTTGGTGAGGTATCATTTAACGGAGGGAACTGTTCTCCCAGTGGGCTCGAGTCTGCCAGGTCCAACGAAGATCGCAACGGTTGGAGTATCTGTAGGCCCAGTACTGATCTTTAACGGAAAGCGATTTCGACGAGAGCCTCGATTAGACGAGATTGCTCAGCAAGCTATTTACAGCAGGAAGGGAAAATAGCGAACGCGGAGACGCGCGGCCAATATTTCCTGCCCGATCGCAACAGGAACACTGCCGTGGTGACTGGCAACATCGTCAACGGAAGAGCACGGGTACTGGACCCGTACCGGTATGACGAGTCCGGCTTGCCATTGTTCTTTGATGCCGGCGGGAATCTGATCATGTGCGGATCGAGTCCATGCGGATTAAGTCAGATCGGAAATAGATTCCTGTTCACCGGAAGAAGTACACAATTCACAATTCGGGTTCTACGAATATCGCGCGCGCGCTTATCACCCGGTGCTCGGCCGTTTCATGAGCGAAGACCCGAAGATGTTCGAGGCCGGCGATTACAATTTCTTCCGCTACTGCTGGAATGATCCCTGGGATCGAACGGATCCCATGGGATTGGAGGACACGTCGCCGTATCAGCCGAAACCACCCGCTAAGCATCCGAAGCCCCAACCGTTTACATCAACATTGACGGAAGGGCCGGGTACACCTGGGGCACCGATGGCGGCGCGAAGGTTCTCGATGGGGCGGACTACAAGGAAGACGAATGACCCGAGATAGGAAGATAAAGATAGGGGAAGATAAAGATAGGGGTCAGGCATCAATTCTTGACAAGTAGCACTGGTGGGGTAAAAGAGCGGCTGTGGCCCGTAGTATTTGCATCGAATATCCCAGCGCCTTCTATCACCTCATGGCGCGTGGGAATCGGCGGGAAGCGATTTTCCGGAGCGAGGTGGACCGGCAACTGTTTCTCAGGACGCTAGGGAAAGCGTGCGCCATGACCGGCTGGCGCGTTCACGCCTGGGTATTGATGAGTAATCATCATCATCTATTTATCGAGACGCCGGAAGCAAACCTGGTGGCAAATCGAAGCGATCGATATCCCACCTTCATTGCGCAAATCGCTCTCTTCAGTCAAGAATTGATGCCTGACCCCTATTCCTCCTATTTGGTTGAGAGCTCTCAGCAGCAACCTGGAGAGTTGAATCCTTTCCGGCGCAGTTCGTCATCTGGATATGAGATGGACAAGCTGCATGACGCTATGGCGGCAGCGCATGCGCTGCAGGGTGGAGGACTAGCCTATGGAAATACGCGCGCAGAGAACGGCGACCCAAAGGGGAAAAACGCGAAGACGTTCAAGTCGTGGCAAGGTGCTGGAAAAGATGGTGGGAGTGAAGCGTCGCCTCAGGCTGTCCGTGATCCACAACATCACGAGCGCTATGGATATTTGGGGGAGAGCAGCGAGCACCCTGGAATTTATACCCGTGGGCCCGTGCATGAAGGTGATGTAGGGAACGTCAGTGATAACACGCATAATCCGAATCAAATAAAAAACCGCAGTTATTACGAGCCGCGTCACGCTGACCTACCTCCAGGGTACAGGCCAATAGGAATCTATTACGCTTATGCTTATCATCAGAATGGCTTCGAGAGAGCTGATGTGGACAATTTTCGTGCCTACGGGATTAAGGCCGTGCTTGCAAACCCTCCGTCAATCGGGGCTGTGCCGCCCGCAAACGTAGTTAAATTCTTGTATTTTCCCCATGAGTAAGGTCGCACGTTTTAAGTCAATCATCTTCCTCCTCGCCGTCTTGATGGTGCCAGGGATCTCATTTGCTATTGATTTTGACCAATTAGTAGCCAACCCAAGAAAGTACAGCGGGAAACGAGTTGCGGTAATCGGCGTGGCGGCGGTGGACGGTCCGCATTTCGTGCTGTACCAACCTCCACGAGCTGATACCAAAGCCGGCTTTGCGCGTGAGATTCTAATTTCTCCACGCGTCGCCGGGCCACGTTATCTGCATCTTAATAACCATTGGGTTAAAGTTGTCGGAATAGCTTACGCCAGGCAACGGCCGACAGACTATTATGGCTGTATCATCGATCTCGAACGCGTTGAGATGCTTGGTACGCCGCCAGTAAACGAACCGGAGATTCTAGCACTTTTCGCGAACGAAAGCTCGTTTCCAGTGCAGATCAAACTATATGATCGGCGAGGCGGCCTTGCCGAGGAGTTTGACCTCGGGATTCACGGAATTGACAAATCGAAAGTGGAGGAATTAGAAGATGGGACGGTAAAGGTATTCGACCATTCAGAAAAACTGCTTTCTGCTGCCGGGATACCGCAGCATCGTACGCCGAACAACTTCGACACCCGGCTCGGAACCTTTTATTTTCAAATCGTTGACGGGAAAGTTTCCTTGGTGACACCAGAGAACGCAATCCTTTTGAAAAACCGATGGCATGAGATTCAGAAACAAACGGAGCGCCAACGGTAAATGCGACAGTCAGGGTAGAAGATAGGAAGATAGGTAGGGTAAAGAAGGTAGAAAGGGGTCAGCGTGGGCTTGCATTGATTTTTCGGACAGTTAGGTAGGGATCAATTCCTATAGTCTATTTTTGTTAGTTTTGTTTTTGATTTCGAAATTAATCGGACTGGTGTAGGCAAGGCTGGAGTGCAGTCTGATGCGGTTGTAGAAGGTTTCAATGTAGCCGAAGACGGCGGTGCGAGCCTGTGCGCGAGTAGCGAAGCGCTGGTCGTAGACCAGTTCGTATTTGAGGCTGCTCCAGAAGGATTCGATGAAAGCATTGTCGTAGCAGTTATCGGCGCGACTCATGGAAGCAATGAGTTGGTGCTGCGAGAGGACCTGCCGGTAAGCGGCGCTGGCAAACTGGCTGCCGCGATCGGAGTGAAGGATGAGGGAGCGGGCGGGACGACGTTGATTTAAGGCCATGCGCAGAGCGCTGATGGCCAGTGGCGCATCCAGGATGGGGCTCATGGCCCAACCCACCACCCGCCGGCTAAAGAGGTCCAGCACTGCGACCAGGTAAAGCCAACCTTCAGCGGTCAAGATGCCAGTGGCATCAGTGGCCCAGACCTGATCGCGCGCTTGTACCTTGAGATGGCGCAGACGGTGCGGTGCGATGGGGCCACCGTGAGCGCTATCGGTGGTTTTGACCCGATACTTGGAACGCTGCCGAGCGAAAAGTCTTTGTGCGCGCATCAGCCGAGCAATGCGATTGCGTCTTCCTGGACAGCCCAGAGCATGCGCTAGCCGTGGACTGCCGTAGGTGTGGCGACTGCGGACAAACTCCTGCCGGATCTGCTCGACCAGGCGAGCGTTATCTAACTGGCGCGCTCCTGGATGATGGTGCCGCTGCTTCCAATCATAGAAGCCGCTGCGCGAAACGAGCAAAGCTTCGCACAAGCGGGCGATCTTATATTGCCCACTCATACCTTCGACTTGGACGTAGCGCTCGGCGGCGCTTCGGAGAGGATGCCCAGAGACTTTTTTAAAATGTCCCTCTGCTCAAGAAGCCTGGCGTTTTCGGCCCGTAAGAATTGGTTCTCCCGCTCCAGTTCTTCCATGCTGCGCCTTGGCTTGGCTGCTGCGCTCGGGCCGCTCTGAGGCAAGCGCTCCAAGCGTGCCCAGCGATAAAGCAACGGAGGACGAATCCCCAGCTCGGCCGCCACTTTGGCCGCACTGCGACCACTGGCGCGCCAAAGCTCCAGCGCCTGCTGCTTATACTCTTCGGTGTAGTTTGCCCGGTTGCGAACCGGTTTACTTAACTGCGTCTTCATGTGGACTCTCCTTCGGGTTTTGACCCTAAGCCCACCGTCCGTCAAATCAGGGCAAGCCTAGCGCTTACTATTGACACTCGGCTAAATCTTGCGTCAGCAGAAAGGGGAATAAGAATAGGGGTCAGGCATCAATTCTTGACAAAGTGGAGTTGGCCGCTTTCAATCGCGGCGGTGGCTCGCAGCATACGCATTGAATATCCTGGCGCGTTTTATCATGTGATGGCGCGGGGGGAATCGGCGGGAAGCGATTTTCCGCACCGATGCGGATCGGCAATTGTTTTTGAAGACACTGGGCGAGACATGCATGATCACCGGCTGGCGCGTGCACGCCTGGGTATTGATGAGCAATCATTATCATTTGTTCATCGAGACGCCGGAAGCCAATCTGGTGGCCGGGATGCAGTGGTTGCAAAACGGACCCCTATATTATCAGAAGGCGAAGATGGACCGCTTCTGTCAAGAATTGATGCCTGACCCCTTATAGAATTTGCCGACCTACAAGGGTGTGCTCTATAAATATTACGGCGACACCTGGCTTTCCTCAGCCACGGCTTTGGTCAACAATGTGACCACCAAGTACGAGCTGTTCTACGATGCACTGGGCCGGTGCGTGGAGCACAAGACCACGGTCGGGACAAACAGCCCGACGAAAAATTATTACCTGTTCGACGGCGAACATTGGACGGTGGAGTGGGAAGGGAACGGCTCGACGATCAAAAGCACGATGGTCTATGGAAATGGGATCGACGAAGTGATCGCCCGCGCGATTGGCGGCGGTCAATACCCGCTCCCCGATCGCAACGGGAACATCGCCGTCGTCACCGGAAACGTCGTGAACGGAAGAGCGCAGGTGCTGGAATCGTACCGCTACGACGCCTTCGGCGCGCCATCCTTTTTCGATGCCAACGGAAATCTGATCGCCGCCGGAGCAAGTCAAATTGGCAACCGCTTTCTCTTCACCGGGCGTGAGTACAATTCACAATTCGGGTTTTATGAATATAGAGCGCGTGCATATCACCCCGTCCTCGGACGTTTCATGTCTGAAGACCCGAAGATGTTCGAGGCCGGCGATTACAATTTCTATCGCTACTGCTGGAATGATCCGTGGGACAAGGCTGATCCAATGGGACTGTATTGGGAGATCCCAGAAATCATAAAGAAAAAATTCGAGGAAGCACGGAAACATGAGAGTCAGAATCTACAAATGAAGAGAATTTTTGACGCCATTGACAAAGACAAGAAACATAAAGTGACCGTGGTACTCGGTAAGAACCTGAACAAAGATTCACGAGAGATTTTCAGGGGTAAGAAGAATGGCGACGCCGGATAGGGAAGATAGGGGTCAGGCATCAATTCTTGACAAGTAGCACTGGTGGGGTAAAAGAGCGGCTGTGGCCCGTAGTATTTGCATCGAATATCCGGGGGGTGCCCGCAAGGTTTGTATTGCAAAGGTGATTTGGGAGCAGACGGTGGTGTCACAAAAATGGTTGGCGGACCGACTTGGAATGAAGAGCGCAGCGAACGTGAGCCAGCAGCTGCGTCGGCACCGGCCAAAATCGAAGCGATCGGATATCCCGGCTTCACTGCATAAATGGCTCTCTTTAGTCAAGAATTGATGCCTGGGCTTGCATTGATTTTTCGGACAGTTAGGTAGGGATCAATTCCTATAGTCTATTTTTGTTAGTTTTGTTTTTGATTTCGAAATTAATCGGACTGGTGTAGGCAAGGCTGGAGTGCAGTCTGATGCGGTTGTAGAAGGTTTCAATGTAGCCGAAGACGGCGGTGCGAGCCTGTGCGCGAGTAGCGAAGCGCTGGTCGTAGACCAGTTCGTATTTGAGGCTGCTCCAGAAGGATTCGATGAAAGCATTGTCGTAGCAGTTATCGGCGCGACTCATGGAAGCAATGAGTTGGTGCTGCGAGAGGACCTGCCGGTAAGCGGCGCTGGCAAACTGGCTGCCGCGATCGGAGTGAAGGATGAGGGAGCGGGCGGGACGACGTTGATTTAAGGCCATGCGCAGAGCGCTGATGGCCAGTGGCGCATCCAGGATGGGGCTCATGGCCCAACCCACCACCCGCCGGCTAAAGAGGTCCAGCACTGCGACCAGGTAAAGCCAACCTTCAGCGGTCAAGATGCCAGTGGCATCAGTGGCCCAGACCTGATCGCGCGCTTGTACCTTGAGATGGCGCAGACGGTGCGGTGCGATGGGGCCACCGTGAGCGCTATCGGTGGTTTTGACCCGATACTTGGAACGCTGCCGAGCGAAAAGTCTTTGTGCGCGCATCAGCCGAGCAATGCGATTGCGTCTTCCTGGACAGCCCAGAGCATGCGCTAGCCGTGGACTGCCGTAGGTGTGGCGACTGCGGACAAACTCCTGCCGGATCTGCTCGACCAGGCGAGCGTTATCTAACTGGCGCGCTCCTGGATGATGGTGCCGCTGCTTCCAATCATAGAAGCCGCTGCGCGAAACGAGCAAAGCTTCGCACAAGCGGGCGATCTTATATTGCCCACTCATACCTTCGACTTGGACGTAGCGCTCGGCGGCGCTTCGGAGAGGATGCCCAGAGACTTTTTTAAAATGTCCCTCTGCTCAAGAAGCCTGGCGTTTTCGGCCCGTAAGAATTGGTTCTCCCGCTCCAGTTCTTCCATGCTGCGCCTTGGCTTGGCTGCTGCGCTCGGGCCGCTCTGAGGCAAGCGCTCCAAGCGTGCCCAGCGATAAAGCAACGGAGGACGAATCCCCAGCTCGGCCGCCACTTTGGCCGCACTGCGACCACTGGCGCGCCAAAGCTCCAGCGCCTGCTGCTTATACTCTTCGGTGTAGTTTGCCCGGTTGCGAACCGGTTTACTTAACTGCGTCTTCATGTGGACTCTCCTTCGGGTTTTGACCCTAAGCCCACCGTCCGTCAAATCAGGGCAAGCCTAGCCTGACCCTACTCTTCCTACTCTTGACCCGTATTCTTTCTCTCCTAAGTTCGTTTCGACGAGCCGCCAAAACCAGCACGCGAGGGCGCGTGCGCTACCCTAACGAACCGAATAGCAATCCTAGGCCGTAGGTGACGACGGCGACGATGACGCCGATCCAGGTCATTTCCAAGCCGGAGGCCCACCACGAGCGGATCGTGATTAGCGATTTTAATGCGCCTACGGCGAAGTGCGCGATGAGGCTGATGCCAAATGACTCGAGAACGGCGTCGAGGCCGCCGGAGAAAAAGAATGGAATAATGGGAACGAACGCACCGATCGCGGTGGAAATCGCGGCCGAGAATGCTGCGGTCCAATAGTTCGGGAAACGGTGCTCGGAAAGTCCGAGCTCGCTTTGAGCCATGGCTTGAACGAATTGCTCGGGTTGTTCGGCAAGACGTTCGGCCATTTTTTGCGATTCTTCGGGACTGAATCCCTGAAGCTGATAAAAGAGCGACATCTCTTCGATTTCTTCCTCTGGGTTTTCTTCGACCTCGGCGCGCTCCCGGGAAATTTCCGCTTCGTAAACTTCGGCTTCACTTTTGGCGGCCAGATACGCGCCGGCGCCCATCGACAATGTCGATGCTAACATTCCGGCGAGACCCGAGATCAAAATAAAATGCTGCTGGTTGTTCGTCGCGCCGGCGACGCCCGAAACAATACCAAAGACGGCGCCGAGCCCATCGTTTGCGCCATAGATCGCATCGGCCACCCAACTGCCGCCGCGGCCATGCCAGCGTTCGCGTTTCAAAATCGCGTCGAGAGCCGTGCGGGGACTCGGAGGTCCTGTCATGGCGTTTAATGCACGAGCATGCGCTTTTTCTTCGAGCGCGCTTTGCCGGAGGAAATCTTTGACGTCTTCTTCATTGGCCAACGCGCGATCGCGTTGATCGCGAAACGCGGCTTCGTGTTTTTCCTCCGCGGCTTCCATCCGGCGGATGGCGATGTCGGCGCCGGCGATCTTGTTCCACCAACGATTCAATCTGCGACCCAACGTGTTCTTGAGCTGCGGCGGTTCGGCGCCCATGTCGCGCAATTTCTTTTCCCATCGTTGGGCGTGACGTTCTTCCGCCTCGGCCATTCGGATCAGAATGCCTTTGCGCTTTTCGTCTCGCTCGCGCTCGGCCAGGTCGCGATACGACTGAGCGGTTTCCACTTCGGCCTGCCAATTGCGCCGAACGACGTCGATTGTCTCTTTGCGATCTGGCTGGTCGTTCTTCATCGGGGACAGGCCGGTTCCACGGCGGTGGCGATCGGCGGGACACCTTTGGTTTTCATCTGTTCGGCCATGATTACAACCGCGACCGACCCAATAATCAATGCCGCACCGATCAACGTTCGCGCGCTCAATTTTTCATGGGCAAAGCAGGTCCCGAGAATCAGAGCGACAATCGGATTGACGTAGGCGTAGGTCGCAACCTTGGACGGATCGCAATGACGCAACAGATAGAAATACGCGGTGTAACCGACTATCGCGCCGATCAGAACAAGATAAGTAAAGGCGATGATCGACGACATCGTGATGCGATTGAAATTAATGCCGCGTTGTTCGCCAACCAAAAGGCCGACGAGAAAAAGCAGGGCTCCGCCACAAATCATTTGCTGGCCCGCAGCGGCAAATAAAGTCCGCGCAGTCCTGGCCCGGCGGGAATAGAGCGAGCCGATCGACCAGAGAAACGAGCCGATCAGCAGGATCGACATTCCGAAGGCGACGTGATTGCCAGTGGAGGGAGCGGCAAATGCCGGTCCGACAAGAACACCGACACCAATAAAACCGCCCAGCAATCCGAGCCAGACGACAGGTGTCGGTCGCGGGGCGGTTCCGGTCATCCAGCCGAGAAAGGCGATGTAAATTGGAACGGTCGCCACGAGCAAAGCCGCAAGGCCAGTCGGCACCCATTTCTCGGCGAGAGTAACCCCGCCATTTCCGCCGAGGAGCAAACAGCCGCCGATGATGAACGAGTTCAACCACATTACCGGCGTCGGTTTAGTCGCGCCTCTCAGTCGCGCGAGGCCATACATCATCAGACCCGCGAGAACGAATCGGGTGCCAGCCATGAGAAAAGGCGGGATTGATTGGATGGCGTAGAAAATTCCGAGGTAAGTCGAACCCCAAATAATGTAAACCGCCGCAAACGCGACAATGATCCGGAATTTGTTCGGCGCGGTCATCACAAACAGGGATGAGTGACAAGTGACGAGTGACGAGCGAGAATGCAATCATAGATCGCACAGTGTCACGCCGCCCAGATTCGTTCGGCAGGCGCAATCTGCGAAAGACGAACCAATGATGCCGCCGAACGCCGCCTAAACGCCGCGCCGGAAAAGCAATCGATACAGCAGCAACAGAATCATTGCGCCGATGATCGACATGATCCAATGCGCGACATAGTTCGGCCCCATGAAGACGCGGCCGATCCACGTCCCGACGAATGCGCCGGCGATACCGAGCAGGATGGTAATGATGCAACCGCCGGGATCTTTGCCCGGCATAAGAAGTTTTGCGATCGCGCCAACGATGAGGCCGATCACCAAAGTCCAGATAATAGAATGAGCGCTGAAGTCCATATGGAAACGAGCTTGTATCGGATTCGGCCTCCTTCGGCAAGAACGGATTCGAAAGAGGCCGGTCTATCGATAGCTGCGCACTATCACGCCGAATAAAGACCCTCACCTCAATCCTCTCCCTTGAAGGGAGAGGCGGACCATGCTTCGAATAGCTACTGCTCGGCGAGCGCACCCGCCTAGTGAGGATTGGTTACGTGCCGTTCGCTCCGAAACCAAACGAACAATGAATACACTCTAGTTTAATCAAGCCGTTCCAGCGCCTGATGCGCCGCGACAAAATTGGGATCGATGGAAAGCGCGCGCTGATAACGGTCGCGGGCAGGCGATTTCAGCCCGGCGCGTTCGTATTCGTTCCCGATTCGCCAATCCGGCTGCGCGTACAAGGCGAGAATGTCGCTCTCAAAACCCTTCGCGTTGATCTGCCCAGGCGGCGGCGGACTGTATTTTTTACTCAATTGATCGTTCTCCATCACCATCTCAGACAACGTGATTAGTTTCGATTTGCGCTCGACAATCATCATTAGTCCAAACAAACGCGCCTTGTAATCGCGCTCAAGACTATTATCGGGGACAGGGCCGACGATTGCCACCGGACGGCCAGGATTGGCCTCGACCAATGTTCGAATGTTGCCCTGACGCCGGTCATAACGATCGAAGGGAATGCGCAGATTCGGATCGTGTTCGCGCAACTGATTTACATACCAGGAGGCAGGCAACAGCGGCGGAACAATGATGGTCACGTCCGGGCGCACTCGCTCCACGATGTGGAGATAAATGGGCGGCAACGCCAGCCCGTCGCCCGTCGCGAGAAGAATCGTATCTGGCGGCGCGGTGTTCAAAAGATCCTGCGCATATGTGCGGGCGATGTGATTGTTACGTTGATTCACGTGTCGATAATTTGTGATTAAACCGACAATCAACACGAGGCCCACTCCTGCAGCGAGGATCGACAATGGCCGGATCGGGAATCCCGGTGCGTAGGCGGCGATTTGTTCGGCGAGATAAATTGCGCCCAGTGCCGCCAGCGGCGCCACGACTACTTGAGGCAGGACAAAGAATCGCTCGAGAACGAACAGAGCCGATGGCGCGGCAAGATTGAGATCGGTGATCGCAACAAAAAACGGACCGGTAAAAATGAAAGCCAGCAGACTGAACCAAAAGTACCATCGCTCTCGAAGATAAGACTGCACGAGTCCGATCAGCCCCAGCACGATCATCAGCGCGCTGAAAGAAAGGCAGAGCGCCAGAACCCGCTGCAACAACGAGCCGCCCTGATAAGCGCGGGCAACCAGATGATGCCCGCCATAGCTTTGGCGCAGGATCAAGGCAACGAGATCATGCAGCGACGAAACTCCGCCCCAGTTGTAAGCTGGATGATGTGCCGCGGCCCACGGCACGTAAAGGTAGGGCAGCAATCCAATCAGGAACGCGACGATGCAATAAGCAAACACTCGTGGCTGAGCCCAAGATACGCTGCGGCGTTGCCATAACAAAAAGCAAACCGCCGGACCGAGCAGAACAATTGTTTGATGATTTGAAAGGGCCAGGCCGGCGACGAAGGCCGCTGCCGTCAAAACCCCAACCCGCTCCGGTTCGCTGTACCAGATCACGAGCAGATAAATCAATGTCGCAGCCAAAAGGTTATTGAGCGGGAATACCTCCGCGACTAACGACCATGACCAAAACAGGGGATTCAGGGCAAGGACAAGGGCTGCCATTGCAGCCGCGAGATGAGAACGCGTCAGACGAAATGCAGTGAGAAAAACGACGCCGGCAGTAAGCGCGTCGCACACAACCGAAAGAAGATTCACGCGAAACGGAATCGAACCGATCGGCAATAAACTGAAGAGATGACCCAGCATGGTGAACAACGGATACCCGGGCGAGTGCGCCACGCCCAATGTGACCGCGACGGTGATCAGCTCGGGATTATCGCCGACCACGATATCACGAGCTGCGGTGAGGAAATAAAGAAACCCGGCGGCCATTGAAACGGCCACTGCCCAAACGAATGTTTTAGAGTTCTCTCGACTTACCATCGACATAGGAAGGTGGATCGGCTTCTCCGAAGAGGATGGTACAACCAATCGCCGGAGGCGCCATAGTCTTTAAAGCGCAGTGGCTTGTAAAGCGCGCACGAAGCTAGACGAAGCGTCCCCGGGGAGAATCGAACTCCCATTTAAGGTTTAGGAAACCTCCGTTCTATCCGTTGAACTACGGGGACGGTTTCAAAGGAGGAAAGTAGAAGGATGAAGGATGAAAATCCAGAGATGTTAGGGGCTGACTTTTCCCCGAGCCCTCCCGCACCTCGTGGAAATCGACTGGCTTCTCTCTCCGCGCTAAGGCAGGCCGGTGCCTGATTTCGACTTCACGAGCGAGATGTCGCTGCTGTTTAAGTTACCATCGGCGGTCACATCTTCGCGGAAATTGGAAGCGGTCACGGGCTGGCCTGATTGAGATTTGGTTTGGCCGATGTCAGTGGAGTTGACCGCGCCGTTGCCGTTTGTGTCGCCAACCAGGACAGGCATCGTGATTGTAGCGGTGCCGGTGGTTGTGCCGTCGTTCACGCCGTTAAGCGTAATCACCAGCCTCTGCGAAGTGGTGACGCCACTTAGATTAATGGTTACGTCCGACCGCTGAAGCTCACGCTATCCACCATACCTGTTCCCGATGTCACCGTCGCGCCGGCAACTGCGGAGATCTGGATTCACGAAAGTGACAATCAACTGGTAATTTCCACCGGATCCGCCGCTGCGGCATTCGTCGGCAGACGAGCCCGTTTTGCGCCAGCTCAATGTCAAAGGTTCCCGCCGAGCCGTGCACTTTACGCGAGACGACCTTCGTGAAACGTGACCTGCGCCGGGTCGAAGACATAACCCTGCGCCACATCGATAAGGTTAAACAACGACCCGCCGATTCCGCCGACTGGCTGGACCGCATTTGCCGGCCCCTGCAAAGTCATGGTGCTCGCCGTCACTTCATGCAATTTGGTGTCGATCGCGCCGGCTTCGGCGACGTTGCTGAGCGGCACGTAAATCACAATGTTGCCGTTCGGGCCGAGCGTGGATTGGCAATTCGCCGCAGGCAGCGCAGTACTTCCTCCCGGATAAGTGAGCGCCACGCCACCGCCGACCGCCGCGGCTGCATTTTCGCCGTAGTAACACTGGAAACCGCCGCCATTGGTCGATTCGGCATAAACGTGGAAGTTCTTTCCGCCGTTGACATCCGTGGAAGAGGGCACCAGCCACTGCGTGCTCCACACGAGATCGATATCGGGATCCTGCGTAATACTTGGAGCAAGAGAGAGATTGTTGATCCGCATCTCAACTCGATAACATGGCGCCGCCGCAGAGCACGGGCGCAGTGGTCGCAATTGTGATGTTGGATCCGGTGACGTCGAGTTGCGGCATGTTCGCATTACTGATTCCGCCTTGCTGGTATTTCCCGTCGCCAGTCGGATCGGTCACGCTGTTAAATGGAGTCAGGCCGGAAACGCTGACCGGTGAAGAAGCAACCAGTAAACCAGGCCCGCCATTTTGCCTGACGAACATACCGTGCGGCGCGAATACTTCATCGACATTGTTCGAATCCGAATAACCGATTTCGGCTTCGCCGCGCGCGCCCATTCGCATCTGGAGAAAATCGCCCTGGGTGCGGTCGCCATTTTGGCCGCCGATCAAGGTGTACTGGCTGCCGCGGTGAACGAAATGTTCACTCGCCTCTACCGGCGCGCTAAAGCTGGGCGTGGCGCTCGTGCGCGTTTGTGCTCATCACGTACCACAAGCTCCAGTCGCAATTCGATCCGCAGGAATCCGGTCCGTTGGCAGGAAATGGTGGCTGGCCCGGTGTGCCTACCACGCGATCCCAACACGGCCATCATCACCCGCTGCGATCCAGGCAAAAACATTTGTGTGCAATATCCCCACCGGCGAGCCGGAAGTATCGATCGTTATCGGCGCCGACCATGTGTTGCCCTGGTCGGTGGAGTAACTGTATTTCAACACCGTATCGCCAGTAACCAGACCACCGGCGTCGATGGGCGCTTGTTCCCACACCGTGTAAAGATTGCCCGCCGCGTCGATTGCCATGGTCGGGAAATTCCCGCCTGTCTTCACACTCTGTGCCGAGTTCCGTCACCGGGAGATCGGCGCAATTCAATCCGCTCGGATCGCTCACGTTTGGCACCGGCGCGTCCGAACGCGACTGGGAAACAGCGGCCAATCAGGATTCTGATTTAGCAACGCATCGTCGTGAACAACGAAGACGTGCTTTCACCGGCGCGGGCAAAGTTGTGTAGCCGCCGCTGCCGTCGGGCTGACCGAGGGTAGTGGCGACTGGGCTCACTTCGTTGTTGCCCATGATACCTTCGTCACAGCCCATCGGGTCACTCACCTTGTTGGCTGGGCCGAACTCAATACCTGCAGTTGTTGCCGGCGCACCTGTTATCGGCGACCGATACATAACCAGAATGTTCTGGCCGAAGTTCGTTGGCGCACCGCACATCGCCGGGCTTTGCGCGACTTCATCGTTCGTTAGGTAAATGCTGCCGCCGTTCAAAGGATCACCATCAAAGGCATACCACTGTCGATCCACGACTGCGTCCGGCACGCCAGTATTGCTGCAAATGAAGGTTGCACCCAAATCATCCGAACGCGCAGTGCTGAAGTTAGCCAGGGTCAAGTCGCAAAAATAGATACGACCCATGATGTCCACGCCTAATTCGCTATCGCCGCCACCGGCGCATGGCGGGGTTGGTTTCCCCTCAAACGGGATCGCCGCCGTAACCCACTTGAACGTTAGACCTCCGTCCAGCGATTGCCAGATCCAGCTCGTGTCCGATGACTCCGATCCCGGCGCGCTGGTGTAAATCCGGGCCGCGTCTGAAGGATCAGCGCGCAAATCCTGTTCGAAACCGACACCTTGAACTCCGCTGATGATGGGATGGCCGAAGGTCGGTCCGCTGACTGCACCCATCGCTTGCGCGCGAACAGCACGCACAATGTTTGGATTAATCGGCGTGTAAGCTGACGCGCGTTGTAGAGGGATGGTCATAAGCAAGCCGAAGAAGTTTGATGTTTGACGTCGGATAAGTCAGTGCGACAAAACCGAGTGCCGAGCCGCAGGACAGAAAAAGAACCACAGACAACAGGCGAGTGAACCTTCGCAAGCCATTCGAATCGAATTGTGCGACGCGATACCATTTATTTAGAACGACAACAACTGCAGGGATGATGGATGATTTCATAGGATTCATGGGAATGACGCTGGCGTAGCATGCCAATGGGTTTTTGGGCGGATATGAGATGTGGTTTTCACAGTCTCTCCGAGAGATCGTAAAGTCCGTGGGGAACGGATGCCTTACCTCCGCGAAATAACGCTGCGCCGCTGATCAATCCGCCCGCAGTTATTAGACGTTAAACTGATCTTCGCCCGGCGGCAGTCACGCTCCGATATTTCCCAGAACGGTGCGAAGCTCGTGAAAATCTACTGGCTTGCTCAGATAGAAATCAAAGCCGGCTGCGCGACCGCGATTGATGTCTTCTTCCTGATCCAAGCCAGTGAGGGCGACTCCTTTGATCGACTGTTTTTCCCTGGCCTGTGACATCACTTCGTAGCCGGTTCCATCGGGCAAAGCAATATCGCTCAGGAGAACATCGAATTTTTTGGCGGCAATCATTTCCAAGGCGCTGTACTTGGAATCGGCTGCCGAAATCTCATGCCCGAAATAACTCAAGAGCCGAGCCAGTGTTCGTCGCGTATCACCGTGATCTTCCACAACGAGAATGCGCAAACTCTTGCCCGCCTGGTCAGAAACTTTCGTCCGATCCTCGCTCATCTTCCCCACCCAACTGCCACTGGATTCGCGAACGGCTTTTAGACTGGTCGTATCCGAGCGGCTCTTGAGATCGAAAGCAGTCCTTATGCCGAGCCCGATTTTGGAAGGAAGCTACCAGTTTTCTCTACAGGTTATCTTCCGTGTGCGGTTCCGATCCGGACAATTTCTCCCGGCCGTGCGGCAGGCTAAGATCGACAACGGGACCGAGTGGCACAATTCGCGTCGGGTTAATCTCGCGATGCGTCATGTAATAATGACGTTTGATGTGATCGAAACTGACGGTCTCTGCGATACCGCGCTGTTGATACAGGTCCATGAGATAGCCCCGCAGATTTGGATAATCGATGATGCGGCGCAGACTGCACTTGAAATGGATGTAATAAACCACGTCGAATCGGACCAGCGTACAGAACAAACGCCAATCTGCTTCAACAAGACGATTGCCGAACAGGTATCGGCTCGTGGATAACCGGTGCTCCGTTTTATCGAGCGCCTCGAAAAGTTTCCGGCAGGAAATCTCGTAAGGCCGCTGGCGACTGGCGAACCCAGCCTTGTAAACGCCGTTATTGATATTGTCGTGGATGAACTGGGACAGCTTCGCGTGATCGGTCTCGATCTCCTTCGGGAAAAAATCGACATCGTTCCTGCCAAACTCGTTAAACACATCGTTAAACATGCGGCAGATGTCATCCTCGCAGTTGTTTACGATCCGCTTCGACTGCTTGTCCCAAAGGACAGGCACAGTCACCCGCTCTTTGTAATCCGGATCGGTCGCAGTGTAGGCCTGGCTCAAATTTTCAAACCCATTGACCGGGTCGCGCTCCGGTCGAAATGCCCAGCCTTTTTCGTCACGGATAGGATCGACAATCGTCATGCCAATCGTTTCTTCGAGGCCTTTTAGTTTGCGAAAAATGATGGTGCGGCTTGCCCAGGGACACGCCAGCGACACATAGAGATGATAGCGGTCCCGCGCGGCGGGATATGCAGTTGACCCATCGCTCGATATCCATTCCCGGAAAACGTCTTCCTGCCGCTGAAATTCCCCTGAAGCCGATTGCTCGGAAGGGAACTGCGATCTGACGTCAGCATTCGCTGGCACAAAAGAAGATCGACGGAAACGAGAAAGTTAGACGCCACGCGTCATTTTTTGCGCGTATAATCAATCTGCATCGTCTTCACTTCTTTCCCGTCTCTGTTCTCATACCACTGGAGAGTGTGATGGTCCTTATCGATAATTTTCACCACTTCGCGGAACTGTTCCTTCATTCCAGGCGCTGGCTCGTACTCGCCCGTATAATTAAACGTTTTTGTGCTGGAATCGTATGCACCTCCAGCCATTACGATGCCGGTTCCGAAATTGTCCATCCACGCGCTGACGAACTTCTGTTGCGCATTATCGTATCCTTCGATCCCCATTCCCTTAAACGTCTTCTCTTGCATTTTCCCACCGGGTCCCGGCACCTGCATTTTGCCCGCGATGTCGAGAATGAAGTAGCGGCCATCCCAGAGCGGCTTACGAACAGCCGTCCCCTTCGATTCCTGCGGTTTCGCATTGGGATCGGGATTCATCCAGAATTTCACGGTGTAAGTCCAAGTCCCCGCCAAAGTGGCAAGCAGTTTATGGTTCTCGCCTAACTTCGACATCTCCATCATCTGGTTCATCATTTCGGCTTCGCCGGTCTCGGCGGTGGAGGTAGAAACGGGACCTTGGCTAGGCGTGGCGGTTATTTGTGGTCGATCGGCCGGAAGTCTGTCCTGGGCTTTTTTAAGCGATGTGTCTGCGGGATTGATCGGCTCCTGCCCAAAGGCCGAAACTAGAATCCCGATAGTTGCCAATAAGACGCCGTGAAAGATCGAGAATTTTTTCATGCTGAATTCTTTCCGGAGCGCGAAACGCGGTCAAGCCCGAAGCCGCGGCTGTTACCAGCCAAGGATTTTCGCAAAAACCAGCGGGGCAACGATGGTCGCGTCGGATTCGATAATGAACTTCGGAGTATCGGCGTTTAGTTTGCCCCAGGTAATTTTTTCGTTGGGCACAGCGCCGGAATAAGAACCGAAGCTCGTGGTCGAATCGCTGATTTGGCAGAAGTAGCCCCACTCGGGGACAGGAGTCGTGACAATGTCCTGGTTCAACATCGGCACCACGCAAATCGGGAAATCTCCCGCGATGCCGCCGCCTATTTGAAAAAAGCCAATCGAGGAGTCCTGCGAGGCGGCCCGATACCAAGTCGCTAGCTCGATCATGTATTCGATACCGGACCGCACCGTGTGCACATCGGAGATCATTCCGGTGATGCAACGTGCGGCGAAGATGTTCCCGAGCGTCGAATCTTCCCAACCGGGAACAACCATAGGCAGATTCTTGTGAGCCGCCGCAATCATCCAGCTGTCGGCCGGGTCGATTTCGTAATGTTTCTTCAACCGGCATTCCTTGAGAATTTTGAACAGGAACTCGTGCGGGAAAAAGCGCTCCTTCTTTTTCGCGGCGCTGATCCATTCGTCGATCACGATTCGTTCGATCCGCCGGATGGCTTCCTCCTCAGGAATGCAGGTATCTGTGACGCGATTCAAATGCCGCTTGAGCAGCGCCTCTTCCTGCTGCGGAGTCAATTCACGATAATTGGGGATGCGTTCATACTTCGTTCGAGCGACGAGATTGAAAAGATCCTCCTCCAGATTGGCGCCGGTGCAGGTAATCGCATGGACTTTGTCCTGCCGAATCATTTCGGCGAGAGAGATGCCTAATTCGCCTGTGCTCATCGCACCGGCCAACGTGATCATCATTTTTCCGCCGCGATCGAGGTGCGCGATGTAAGCATCTGCGGCATCCTTGACCACAGCGGCGTTGAAGTGCCGATAGTGGCGATCGATAAATTGGCTGATGGCGCCGGGCTTCACCTCGTCAACTTGTCCAATCTCTCTGGTTCGATGTCGATGAAAATTTTTCTATCGAATACGTCAAGAACGAATCGCTGCTCTTTGCAGAATTTTCAGCGTAACGAAGCAAGAATCCGCGTTGCCAATATTTGCGGTGCGATTCCGAGCAGAAGGACAACCGCCGCGAGGACGAGGACAACCATCCGGCGCAAGAAGTCCCCCGAAGCGACAGGTGATTGCGTTGCTGATGACGGCGCTTCGCTCACAAAAATCATTTTGAGCACAATCAAATAATAATAGAGCGATACGAAACTGCCGAAGAGAGCAAGAGCCACGAGCCAGAGCAAGCCGTGATTTTCCCCAGCGCGAAACGCTGTACTAAACAGGTAGAATTTCCCGAAGAATCCTGCTAACGGCGGGAGACCGGCCAGGGAGAGCATGAAGATAGCCATGCATCCGGCGAGCAACGGAGAGCGTGATGATAACCCGGCAAAGTCCTTTAGGTCGTCGCCACCGGTCGTTTGTCGAACGAATCCCACAATCGCAAACGCGCCGATCAAGGTGGCGGCATAAATGGTTGTGTAAAACAACGTGGCCGAAAACCCATCCCGGCCGCCAGCGACTAGTCCGAGTAATGTGTATCCGGCGTGCGCGACCGCCGAATAAGCAAGGAGCCGGCGGACATTCGTTTGCACTAGCGCGACGAAATTGCCTAACAGGATCGACAACGCAGCCAGAGCAGCGAGAACGGGAGACCATCCGGCGACCCACCCGTGCCAGGCGGCGCTGCCATGCGCTGGCCCGAATCCAACAAGCACAATTTTCCCTAACACGACAAAGGATGCGACTTTCGATCCCGAAGCAATAAAGGCAGCGCTTGGGATCGGCGCGCCCTGATATGCATCCGGAGCCCAAAAATGGAATGGTGCAGCAGCGATTTTGAATGCGAAGCCAACCAGCGTCATGATCAGACCTGCGACGAGTAGCGGCTGCATCGGGATGGCAATCAACTTTTGACCAACTACCGCCAGGACAGTCGATCCCGACATTCCATAGATCAGGCTGATCCCGAAAAGTGTGAACGCGCTGGCCGTGCTGCCGAACAGGAAATATTTCAGGCCGGCCTCGGCCGAACGAATGTCGATCTTGTTAAACGCCGTCAGCACATACAGCGATAGGCCCAGCAGTTCGAGGCCGATGAAAATCATGAGCAATTCCTCGCTGCCGACGAGCAACATCATTCCAACGGTTGCCAACAGAACCATGGCGACGTACTCGCCGTGATTGCGCAACGAAGTCTCGGATTGCGCCAGGAGCACGGTAAAAAATGCGAGTGTCATGCAGATGATTTTGAAGAGCGCAGTAAGCGGCGTGATGACAAGCATCCCTCCGAACAACGTCGCGCTTTTCGGCAAGATCGACATCGCGCCGATCGCGAGGATTAACCCGAACGCAGCAATAAACGAACAGAACATCGACGCACGCTTGCTCACGAGTCCAATCGTGAGCACAGCGAGCGCTGTGACGACGACGACGACCTCTGGCGAAGCAAGCTTGAGGAGTTCCAAATAGTTCATTTCAAAAACCGCATGGCTTCGACAGCGGGTTGAATTCGATCGAGCAGAAACTTCGGATAAAGTCCAATGACGAGCGTTGCGGTCATCAGCAGAGAGGCTCCACACTTTTCGGCAAGTGTGATGGGCGGCAGCTCGTGCCAATCCGAATCAACCGGAACGCGGCCCGCTTGGGTCCGAACCTCTCCAAAAAATGACTTGATGAGAGCGCGCAAGGTGAACGCAGCAACGAGGACCATTCCCGCGCCGGTGATCCAAACCGCGATCGGATACGTTTTCCATACGCCGATCAAAATTGTAATTTCGGCGGCGAATCCGCTGAAGCCGGGAATACCCATCGACGCGGCCGAGGCGATTACGAACGTGAACGCGGCGAAGGGCAGCGCACGATTCAATTGCAGCATCGACAATTCATCGAGATCGCGGGTGTGAGTGCGGCGATAAATCATGCGTCCAGCCACGGCGAAGAGCAGGGCCGCGATCACTCCGTGAGAGAACATCTGCAACACTGCACCGGAAACTCCTAATGCGTTTGCGGTTGCGAGCCCGAGCAAAACGAAACCCATGTGGCTGACGCTGGAATAACCAATGACGAATTTTAGATCGCGTTGGCGAAGGGCGACGGCCGCTGCGTAGACAATTCCAATCACCGCCAGAACAGCGATCCATTTACTCCAGATGTGAAATCCTTGCGGAAAAATGTTTATCGCGACACGCAGTCCTGCGTAGGCGCCAAGTTTCATGACGATGCCAGCCAGCAACATTGAGCCTGCAGTAGGCGCGGCCACATGGCCCGTCGGCGCCCATGTATGCAATGGCCAAATACCGGCAAGGACAGCGAACCCGAGAAACAACACCGGGAAAGCCCATGCTTCGAGCTGCGGTGGAAATTCAAATTGCCCGAGCTGATCCAGCTCCAGAGATCCGGCGGTGACATACGCGGCGAGGATTCCGAGAAAAACCAAAGCGCCGCCGAAGAACGAATACAGCGTCAATTTCATCGCGCCATATTCCTTGTTAGTGGATCCGAAGATGGCGATGAGGAAATATTTTGGCACAATCACGAGTTCGTAGAAGAGAAAGAGCAAAAAAAGATCGGCGCTCAGGAAAACGCCGTAGGAACCGCCGACCACCAGAAGTAGCCAAAAAAAGAATTCGTTCTGGCGATCTTCGACATCCCAGGAAAAAAGAACTGCGCTGACTGCGGAAATTCCCGTGACCAGCATCATGGTTAGGCTGATGCCGTCGATGGCGAGATGATAATTCATACCCAGCATCGGCACCCAGAGGACGCGGACGATCGTTGTGAAATGCATTAGATCGACATCGGAGGCGAAAAAGGTCGTCAGACTGATTGCAAATCCGGCAACTGTGGTGAGCAGCGCGAACCAGCGCGACCAATTGCGAGGCAGCACCAGCAGGAGAATTGCGCCACCGAAGGTGATGTAAATCGTCCAGGCGATCATTGATGATTGCGTGTTCGGTACCGTCCGCTGCTTTCGCGCACGTGAAATCCGATCTCGCGAGTCGTTTTCTCCGGCGGCGTCATGAGTTGGCGGATTGCTTCGAGAATTGCACCGATTTCTTCGTCGTGCCTTCCTACACGCCGTTCCAGCTCGGAAAATTTCCTGGCGAGTTCGCGATTTGTGCCCAACATCCGCCGCAACTTCACAAAGGCACGCATGATGGCGATGTTTACTTTCACTGCGCGCTGGCTTCTAAGCACGCTGGAAAGCATGGCGATGCCTTGTTCAGTAAAAGCATATGGCCTGGTCCGGGCCCCGCCCCAACTTGAAATCACAATTTGTGATTTCAAGGTTGCAAGTTCCTGAGGTGTAAGTTGAAACATGAAATCTTCTGGAAATCGACCCAAGTTCCTTTTAACCGCCTGCATCAAAGCGCTGACCTTCACGCCGTACAACTTTGCTAAGTCCGCGCTCAGCATCACTCTCTCGTCACGGACGTTGAAGATTCGCGGAGCAATTTGTTCAACTGGAATAATTTCTTTGCTCATCTGAACGATTCTTAACCGAGCAAACGCGTCATTTGGGCTACGGTCGTGTTGAACAGACTGAACATGAATTGCGGCGCGATGCCGATGGCGAACATGAGCAGCGTGATCGGGACAATGACGAATTTTTCGCCGCGCGTAAGATCGACAATCGATTGGCAGCTCGTCGCCAGCGGTCCGCTGAAGAGAGATTGCATCGCGCGCATGAAGGTCACCGCGGTAAACAATAGACCGAGCACGGCGATGGACGTGAAGATGGCAGCAAGCGCGAATGAACCCTTGAAGATCAGGAATTCACCAATGAATCCATTGAGGCCGGGCAAGCCGAGCGATGAAAACATGGCCGCGCTCATCCAGCCGCAAAGCAGCGGAGTACGCTGCATGAGCCCGCCGAAACTGTCGATGTTGCGGAAACCGCAGCGTTGCTCAAGTAAACCGGCGAAATAGAACAAAGTGGCAGCAGTGATTCCGTGATTGAACATCTGAATGAAAACGCCGCTCAACGCCGCTTGCGTATCGATTGCAGATGAAGCCGAGGTCGCGCTGATAACGAACAAACCGAGCATGCAATACCCGAGATGATTAATCGACAGGTAGGCGATCATTCGTTTCAAATCGCGCTGGGCCCACGCCGCCAATGGCGCGAACACGATCGAACAAACGGCCAGCACCAGCAGCCAGGGACCGATGGTTTTTATCTCGTTAGGAAAAAGCGGTAGCAGCAGACGGATGAAGCCGTAAACACCCATTTTTGAGAGCACGCCAGTCAGCACCATCGACACTCCGGTCGGCGCCGTTTCGTAAGCATCGGGCAGCCAGGTATGAAAAGGAAACAGCGGCACTTTTACCGCTAGACCTAAAAAGACTCCCGCGAATGCCAGCCAGACGAACTCGCCGTTCAACAAAGGACCAGTTTTCGCCAGATCGGTAAGTCGCCCAAAATCGAAAGTGCCCTTGGAAAAATAAATTCCCAGGAAGGCCAGCAGCATCGCTACACTGCCAAGGAAAGTGTAGAGAAAAAATTTGATCGCAGCCCGATCTCGTTTTTCGCCGCCCCAGATTTTGATCAACAGAAATGCCGGGATCAGGCTCATCTCGTAAAACAAAAACCAGAGAACGAAATTTTCGGCGGTGAACGTGCCGTAGAGAGCCGCTTGCATTATCAAAAGCAGCGCGCATGCACCGCGCTGGAGGCGTTGAGCGAGAATTGCGAATGGGATCAGGAGTGTCGTCAACAAGACGAGAAGCAGACTCAATCCATCCACTCCCAGGAGGTATTCTGCGCCAATTGCGGGAATCCAATTGTGCCGTTCGACGAGTTGAAGACCGGCTGCAGAATTGTCGAAGCTTTGCCAGAGCATGATCGCGCAAACAACCGCAAGCGCATTGAAGAAAAGAGTGATCCTTCTCGGATGGATCATTCGCCCCGGAGCGACGTAAAGCGCAATCGCACCCGCTACCGGAATAATGATGAGAATCGTGATTAGCCCAACCATGCGTAAAGAAGCAAGAGCGCGATCATACCGATAGCGACGATGCCGAGATAAAGTTGGATTTGACCGGAATGCGCTGCGGAAATTATGCGACCGAAATCACGCGCGCCTGTTGTTGTTTCATCGACACCGGCATTAATCGCGCGCTCATCGATCCCCATGGTAAATCTCCCGAAAAGCTGGCCCAGACCGCCAATTGCCCGAACCAAGCCATCCCAGAAATAGCGATCCATCAAATCGGAGAAACGCGAAAGCAGTTTGCTCCAGCGGAGCACGGTGTTCTCATAGAATTCGTCGATCCACATTTTTCGCTCGAGAAAGCGAAACAATGCGGGCTGCAGATTCTCCAGCGGATCGACATCGATCGTCCGATCCTGCATGCCGACATTGCGATAGATGAGAAGTGCGACGCCAATACCGATTACCACGAGTGCCAGCGAAATGATCAGCATCGGTTGAATCAATGAGGTCGGCCTGACATTCGGCTCCCCTAACAGGTAGTAATAGAGCCACGGCCAGGCCGGGGTCAGCACCACGCTGAATCCAATTGTGCAGAGGGCAAGCACGACCAACGGCCATGTCATCACCCTCGGGCTTTCATGCGCGCTTCGCGCTGCCTCCCGCGCGTTGCCGAAAAAGACATAGATGATCTGCCGCGTCATGTAGAGCGCAGTCAAAACCACACCCGCCAGCGTCAAATAATATGGAATGTGCGACGGCGGCCACTCTGCCGTTTCGTGGACGATTTGTTCTTTCGTCCATGCACCGGAAAAAAAGAATGGCACACCGCTAAGCGCCATCATTCCGATCGCGTAAGTGATAAATGTGACTGGCATCGCACGGCGCAGACCTCCCATTTTGCGAATGTCCTGTTCGTGATGGCAGCCATGGATCATCGAGCCTGATCCCAGAAACAAAAGCGCTTTGAAGAATCCGTGGGCCAGGAGATGCATGATCCCAGCCGCAACTCCACCTACGCCTAGCGAGACCATCATTAAGCCAAGCTGCGAAACAGTCGAATAAGCCAGAATTCGTTTGATGTCTGGTTGAGCAATGGCAATGAGCGCCGCCATCAATCCCGTGACGACACCGATCCAAACCACGACCGTCAATGAAGGCGTAACTCCGTTGATCGCGCCCAAAGAGAAAATTGGATAAGTCCGCGCGACGAGAAATACACCTGCGGCGACCATCGTTGCGGCGTGAATCAATGCGCTTACCGGTGTCGGTCCTTCCATCGCGTCTGGTAACCAGACGTGTAGCGGGAATTGTCCCGATTTCCCGATAGCGCCACAGAAAATCAGCAATGCGATAAAAGTCGCGCTTGCACCGATCGTAGCGAGCCCACCGCTTTCCAGACAACCGTGGCCGTTGTCATAAAAAAGCAGCGTTTCGGTTCGGCCATATAGCCAAAGCATTCCAAGGAAAAATCCCATGTCGCCAATCCGCGTGGTGATAAATGCTTTCTTCGCGGCCGCGGGCGCGCTGGGCCGTTCGATCCAAAATCCAATGAGCAGATACGAAGCGAGTCCGACTAATTCCCAGCAAATGAACAGCAGAAGCAAACTGTTGGCGATGACAACGCCAAGCATTGCCGCCGAGAAAAATGACAGATAGGCAAAGAATCGAGTGAAATTCTTGTCTTCGGCCATGTAGCCGATGCTGAAAATGAAAATGCACAGTCCAACCAGGGTGATCATCACGAGCATGGCGGCAGCGAGTGGATCGAGAACAAAACCGATGCGCAGCACTTGGCCGCCAAAAGTAAACCAATCAAAATTGCGAGGCGCATGCAGACCGGGGACTTGGAGCGTCCAGGCGAAAGCGAAGATCGACAGAGTAAGCGCAGCGATTTGCCCCACCACTGCAACAAAAACCGCGGCCTTGCGCCGTGATTTCGCCAAACTCAAAATCACCAGCGAACCGGCCAACGGAATCGCGGGAATCAACCAGAGATACTCAACGATCCAGCCGTTCATCCTTTGAGCTGATTGAGTTGATCGACATTCGTCGTGCGATAATGACGGTAAACAGCAATCACCATCGCCAGACCGACAGTCCATTCGGCCGGAGCTATGGCGATGGAAAAGATTGCGATCATCACGCCGATCGGCTGCTGGGTTTGGTCGCTGAAACGCCAGAAGGCGATAAAATTGATGTTGGCCGCGGCCAGCATCATCTCGATCCCGATCAAAATGAAAATGGCGTGGCGCCGGCTCAGGGCGGCAAGCAGACCCAGGCAAAATAATGCCGCGGAAACGATGAGAATGATTTGGAGTGTTGGGGTCATCTCAATCGAGTTAAAAAGTTAAAAGGTTAAATGGTTACAAAGGGAGTCTGTGGCTGGGTCAATTTAACTTTTTAACTTTTCAATCATTTAACTTTTCATTCCTTTTCATTCATCACAAGAACCAGCGCCCCAATGAGCGCTGCCGTGAGCAGAAGACCCACGCATTGCAGCGGCCACACATAATCGGACATGAGGACCTCGCCGATTCGTTTAACGGTGAGCGATTCAATCGGTGGCGCGCCGACACCAAGCGCTGATGTCTTCAGAATCGTCAAAATCAATCCAGCGAACACCGCGATAGCCACGATAACGCCGGACCAATTGAAGCCTCGATCCTTTTCCACGTCTCTACGGGTAAGCAAAATCGTGAACACGATGAGAACCGCAACCGCGCCGATGTAGACGAAAATTTGAACCAGGCCGACGAACTCCGCTCCGAGCAGAAAGAAAAACGCCGCCACGCCCACAAACAAAACTGCGAAGCTGAGCGCCGCGTGCATGAGCTTGGGCAACGTCGCCGCCGCCAGTCCGGCCGCGAGCGTAAGAACCGCGATAATGATGAACGCTGCTGTATTCAATGGCGGAAAGTTGTAGGGCAGGCGCACCGCCTGCCGGGTGCATGATTTGCCAAGCGATGCGCTTGCCCTACAACTGAACAGGCAGATGTGAAATTGTTCATTCGGCAAATCGATACACGCGGGGCGCAAATTTTCTTTTTGTGTCGAGCAGGATCGACAATGCAACGTAAACCGTTGCGATCACAACCAGCGACCAAAGCCATCCTCGTAATTGGCGCCCGGTGTAGTGCCAAACGGCCGCTGCGATGATGCAAGTGAACGACATCGGCAACATGAATTTCCAAGCGAAATTCATCATCTGATCGACGCGAATGCGCGGCAAGGTTGCCCGAGCCCAAACGTAAACGAAAAGCAACACAGACAACTTTGCGAAAAACCAGACGTAAGACGGGATAAATTCGAGTACCCGCAGCGGCGCGTGCCAGCCCCCGAGAAACAGCGTTGCCCCCAGACCGCTAACGGCAAACATTCCCAGATATTCGGCCATGAAAAACGTGGCGTATTTGAATCCGGAATATTCGGTCATGTGTCCGGCCACGATTTCCGATTCGCCCTCGGGCACGTCGAACGGTGTGCGATTAGACTCCACTAAACCCGACACGAAAAACAGGATGAAGCCCACTCCCCCCCACGGTGTGAGAACAAACCAGCGCGGCACAACTCCAAAGGTGTAGCCGCCTTGAGCATCGACAATCGCGTCAGGCGTGAGCGAGCCGACAATCATCACCACAGGCAGGACCGTAATGATGAGCGGCAATTCGTAGCTGATCATCTGCGCGATCGCCCGCATCGCCCCCAACATGGAAAATTTGTTGTTACTCCCCCAACCCGCCATGAAAACGGCGAGTTCGTTTGTCGATCCTACGGCGAAAAAGAATAGAATCCCGCCGTCGATCGAGAACGGCGTCATGTTGCGGCCATAGGGAATCACGCCTAAAGCGAGAATCGCCGCGGCAGCGATTAGAATCGGCGCAAGGAAATGAACAAGCTTATCCGCTCGCGCAGGGACTACGTCTTCTTTGGTTAACATTTTGATTCCATCGGCAACCGGTTGAAGGAGACCAAATGGCCCGACCCGGTTTGGGCCGTAGCGATTCTGCATCCGGCCAAGAATCTTTCGCTCCAAAACCGACATCAGCGCGAAGAGAGTCAGGAAAACCGCGAGTAACGCGACGATATTGATGAGGCTGGAAACGATCTCAATAACCCAATCCGGCACGCCGGCCAGAAAAGAAAGCAGCCACGCTTTTGCCGAGGCAAAGATTTGATCGACAGCGCCGCCTTTCATTGACCAAGAAGAAAAGCGGTGAGCGAATCGGGAATCAAGAAAAAGTCAGCCCAATGTTTCGAGATCTGCCAAGTCCTGGGGACGAGCTACAGCGCGCTTATTCTTGATTAGTGATTCTTTGCTCAGGATGAAAACCGGCACGCCATCAAGTTCGGCTGCGATCTTGGTTAAAAAAGCCTCATCGTCGCTCACACCGTTGATACTTGTGAGCAGGTCTATGCGCCCCGGCGTTCGCCCAAGCTGAATCACTTGTTCGGGCTCAAGAAAATCGGCTTCCTTAAAAGCAGATTGGCCAAACCCGAAATCATTCAAAAGGCGGACGAGAGTCCGCGCATTCGCTGGCGTCGCGCGAATGAGAATGTCGAGATCGCCTGTGTATCGTGGCCGTCCGTGAAACGCGAGACTCTGTGCGCCGACGATCACGTATTCAACGCCGCGGGAATTTAATAATTCGAGAAACTCTCTCCAGTCTTTGCTCAGGGTCATGGTTCAGGAGTTCGACCAAAATCTGCAGCCGCTCATTCCCGGTGAGCTTCTTATAAAAATCGCGATCGGCTTTTTCAGCTTCTTCAAAGTTGCGGAATTTCTTTGCCGTCTTTTCCACAGGTAAAGTATAGGCCCGCCAACGGATCTTTCCGAATGAATTTCAAGCCGTGGAGACGACTCCGAATTGCTACCGGTTTGTCATGGATTCCTCATTCAGAAAAATTTGTGTAAATCTTTATCCATCTGTGGCTCATTATCTCATCTCGTGACACCGAATCCGTACCTCTTCATCGTGATCTTTATCGGCGTGGCCTTGGCTTTTCCGGTGATGCCGCTGTTGCTCGCCTGGCTGTGGCGAAGATTCTTTCAGCCGCCGAAACCGGGAGCTCAGAAGAATGCGATCTATGAATGCGGAGTCGAATCGATCGGCGACGCGCAGATCCAGTTTCGATCGCAATATTATCTTTACGCGATCATCTTTTTGATTTTCGACGTCGAGGCAATTTTTCTCGTGCCTTTTGCAGTGGCATTCACTGGTTTGCCAATCGGGGCGTTTGTTGCGATTCTTATTTTTCTATTGTTGCTGATTGAAGGGTTGGTTTGGGCTTGGGGCAAGGGATGTTTACAATGGGCGAAATGAAGTCCGAGCCGGACAGGCATATGGGAATCGACGAAAAGCTGCGCAGCGAACTGCAACGGCAAGGCGTCTGGGTGACGTCGATGCAGGAGCTTTACAACTGGGGCCGCAAGAATTCGATCTGGCCGCTGCAGTTCGGACTGGCTTGTTGCGCGATCGAGATGATCGCCACGGCGGCGTCGCGTTATGATATTGCCCGTTTCGGCGGTGAAGTTTTTCGGCCTTCACCGCGACAAGCCGACTTGATGATTGTAGCCGGCACTGTCACGAAGAAGATGGCGCCGCAAATTGTGCGGCTCTACAACCAGATGCCGGATCCGAAATATGTGATCTCGATGGGGGCTTGCGCGATCTCGGGCGGACCATTCAAACAAGGCTACAACGTTCTGAAAGGAATTGATCGCTACATTCCTGTCGATGTTTACATTCCCGGTTGTCCACCCCGGCCAGAGGCATTGTTGCACGCGTTTATGGAATTGCAGCGCAAGATCGACAATCAAAAGCTAAGTGGCGCGGCCAAGGCGGACTTCTTGAAACCGGAACAGCCGAGCGAATTTCCGGTGCCTGCGTTCGGCAAACACGATTTGGAGCCGCCCGCGAACCCGGGCGTATTTCACCCGATGAAAATCGAGAGATGAAAGGTGGATCGGCTTCTCTGAAGACGATGCTAAGAATATTTGCGCCTTCGGCGTCTGATTTAACATCGTGTTCGGAGAACACGATCCACCCTCGCTTTTTGTGATGGAATCGCTGGACGACATCAAATCCCGTATCGAAGCCGCCGTTCCCGGCACGAGGATCGATATCGTTCAAAACACAAGTCCGTCTCAGCAACAGTCACTTCTAATTGATCGTGAGCATGCAACAACAATTGCGAAATTTCTCCGAGATGATCCAGCGCTGCGCCTGGATTTCTGTTCGAATGTAACCGGTGTCGATTGGCTTGACCGGACGATCAAGACAACCACGAAGTTGAAGCAAGTTGTAGATGGCATCGAGAAAGAAGTCGCTCAAACGACGGAAGAGAAAATTCCCGGCTATTTGGAAGCCGTTTACCATCTTTACTCGATGGCGCACAAACACGGGCCGCTGATCATTCGAATGCAGACACTCGGCCGGCAAGCCGCGCGACTTCCATCGCTTACGCCGATTTGGCGAAGTGCAGAATTACAAGAGAGAGAAATTTTCGATCTTTACGGGATTCAATTCGATGGCCATCCCGATTTGCGCAGGATTCTGATGTGGGAGGAGTTCGAAGATTTCCCGATGCGCAAAGATTATCGCGAACCGGACGATTACGAATACGAGCCGACGCCGCATGATCAGGTGCTGGAGCGGGCGAAGCAGCGCTACACAGCGCGGCCGCAAACGGACGGAGCGGAAGAGATTACCGCCACAAATTCACACGGATGAAACACGGATACAGAAATTTTGCTTTTATCCGTGTAAATCTGTGTTCATCCGTGGCTGCTTCAAAATTTTAAGATGAGCGCAACAATTCAAAGCTTGGAACCGCCAGCGGGAATGACTTCGCGGATCGAAGGCGAGTTGCTGGAAGTGTCGATGGGACCGCAGCATCCCTCCACGCACGGCGTGTTTCGGATGAACGTGGCGCTCGAGGGCGAGATTGTTCGAAAGCTCAAACCGGTCTTCGGTTACCTGCATCGAAACCACGAGAAGATCGGCGAGCAAACGACTTATCTTGGATCCATGCCGTACACAGATCGGCTCGATTATTTTTGTTCCATGACCAACAACTGGGCCTACGCGCTCAGTGTGGAACAGCTCGCCGGTATCGAAGTTCCGGAGCGCGCCGAGTACCTTAGAATTATCCTGGCAGAGCTCACTCGACTGCAAAATCACGCCTCGTTGCTTGGGTTTCTCCTCAGCGACATGGGAGCCTGGGGGACGCCGCTGATGTATGCGTTTCGCGAGCGCGAGAAGATTCTCGATCTGTTCGAGTCTCTGTCAGGCGCGCGGATGATGTGCGATTACATGCGGTTTGGCGGCTGTCGGGTTGATCCCAGTTCAGACTGGCTCAGTGCAGCAAAAAAAATTGTCGATCGTTTCCCGAAGTTTCTCGATGAATTCGAGGAACTCATTCTCGGCAACGAAATCGTGATCGGGCGCACGCAAAATGTCGGGAGCCTTTCGGCGGAACTGGCAATCAACGCCGGCATCACCGGCCCAATGCTGCGCGCGTGCGGAGTGAACTACGATATCCGCAAAGTGGACGGCTACGGATTTTATCCGCGATTCAAATTCCGCGTCCCGTTAGGCGAACATGGCGATACATACGATCGGTTGATGATGCGCGCGCTGGAAATGCGAGAAAGCATCGGAATCCTAAAACAGGCGCTCGAACAAATCCCGGCCGGGCCGATCATGAATCCGAAAGTAAAAGTCCGCGCCTTCCGGCCGCCTGTTGGAGAAGCTTACGGGCGGATCGAAGCGCCAAAAGGTGAACTCGGTTTTTATTTGATCAGCGACGGCGGAACAAATCCGTATCGCTATCGCGTCCGCCCGCCCAGCTTCATCAATCTCACGGTGCTGGAAGATATGTGTCTCGGCCACACCGTCGCCGATGTGATGGTCATCCTCGGCAGCATCGACATCGTCATGGGCGAAGTGGATCGATAAATACAAAGCGGATCGTCAGGCGCAGCATTCGCCGCGAATAGCGGCGTAACCTTCCTGGATTAGAAATGGAATCAGCGCGAGTGCTGCGACGCTGTCCAGCCACCACCAGCCGAGGATCCGGGTCGCGGCCAGACCGCCCATCAGAACGATCGACAAGTATCCGCATGTGATCGACTCGATTGCGTCTGCTCGCAGGGCGCGGGAGTTCAATCGCGCCGCTACTTTCAGTTTGTAACCGGCGAGAATCGGCATCCCGATCTTCGCCACCAAACCGATGAGGATGCCCCAGACACTTTCATGCGTGTCGGTGATCCGCGCGATAAGCAATCCGTAGCCGGAGTTGAGGATCACGTATACGACCAGCGCGTACAACGAATAGCCAATGTAACGCGACGCGCGCCGCTCAACCTCCTCAGCGCATTGCGGTGTCGCGCTACCGCTCGCTTCCACACGTAATCGCCAGAGCAAGACCGCAGCGCTGAAGAGTTCGATCACACTGTCGATCCCGAACGCTTCGAGCAGAAGACTTTTCGACGCCCAGCCCAGCAGAAGCGAGGCCGCGCCCTCGATCGTCATCCACCCAAGCGTGATGTAAGTAAGCAGAAGCGCGAGACGGAGGTCTTCACCCCGCGATCGCGCCGAACGTAATTCGATCGCTGCATCTGCCATGAAATATTTCTCTCAAGACACGCTCGAAATGAACTGGCCGGCGAGGATCGCGATCCCCCACACCGCGAGGAGCACGCCGGTCAATGCGCTCACTCGAGCGCGAGCGGGCATTACTTTTTCAAGGCACACGAACAGGGTCAGTGCCGCGATCCAGAGAATGTTCATCACGCCGGCGACGAACAGCAAGGCCATCAATGCCCAGCAACAACCGGCGCAAAATGCACCGTGTTCCAATCCCATTCGAAAGGCGCCAACGTTTCCTTCGCGCCAGCGGGTCATGATGAATTCAAGCGGGCCACGGCAATGAGTGAGACAAGCACGTTTGAATGGCGTGAATTGGAAAGCAGCGGCCGCGAGCAAAAGCGCGCCGGCAAACCATCGGCTGTTGCTCATCATTGATGCCGACAGCAACGCCGCTCGATGCAGCCACCATTGGCTGACCGCGGCCACAACGCTGAACGCACACCAGATTGCCACGTAACCAAGAACGAAGATCGACAGCGGGATGTAGTGGCGCCCAATACCTTGACGATTGCGCGAGACGGCAGCGAACGTCAGGATCATCGGCATCGCGCTCGGCAGCATCATGGCGATCATCATGATCGCCCACATTAGAAATAGCGGCAGCAGCGTCATCGCCGGCCATGACGTGAGGTCAGGGCCTGACATTTTCATGCGCATGCACTCGCACACACTCGTCAGGTTCATCCGGCGCGCTTCAAAGATCGTGTAAGCCCATGCCAGCACGGCGATGCCACCCACACCTCCAAGGATGAGGAGACGTTCGCGTCGCGGCAGGGCCAGCGATGCGTTCATAGCCGCCGACTAGTTACCGTAGTGAATGCGCGAGACAAACCCAGCTTTGTTCGGGTAGCTGAACTTCATCTCGTCCACTGCGACCGATCCTTCCCTGGCCGATGCGCAGTCTGCGCTTTTGAAAATAAATCCAGTCCCGTGATTCACGGTCACGCTTTCCTCCGCACCAGTCACCGGATTTTTGATCGGCTCGAGGGCGATCCGGAAATTATCACCCAACCGGGCCGCGCTTTGGAGTCCATCAATGTTGACATCGAACGGAACAAATTGCGGATCGAGCAACGTGCTGAATGTCGTGGCCAGAATTTCAAACGGCAGCCCACCTGCCTTCCCCGAGCCGATCTCGAGCAAGGCATCGCGTTGTTCCTGCGATGCCTTTTCATCGACAAAAAGACAGACGGTGCCGTTACCCTCGTGGATCGCCCCCGGCCATTTCGCCGCGAACCCGAGCCCCAGCCCGTCCAGCGACAGGTCACCATATTTACCTTTGTCGATCTTCCACACGCCCATGCCTTCGCAAAAACCAGTCGTAGGAGGCGCGGCGAACTCGCACGGACAGCCGTAATCGCAATTGCACGATTGAAGATAATCCGCATCAAAAGACCACTTCTTCATTCTGCTAATCCTCCATTTTGATTTTCAAACGATCCCCCAAATCGTTCCAATCACGTTGTAGCCGGGAGCAATTCACGTCAACCGCTTAGACTGATGAAGCGCTAGTTGACGACGATTGAGCCGCCGCGAATTAGTCGCGCTACACCGCCGAACTTGCGCCTAAAGCGCGCAGTATCCATCAAATCGCCGCCATGGTCTGCTGGATCATTGCGGCACTGAACTGGATCGCCCGCGGGAATCCGAAAGTGACAATCGTTGAGCCAGAAGAATGAAATGGTCGAGCGACCGCTGAAACTGCCCAAGCTACTATGATGTCGATCCTGGTTGAAAGTGCGCGCCATGGCTGGCCTGAGAGGTTGCCGTATCCACGACTCGGAAGAACTCCGGAACATCCAATGGCTTGGTAAGATAACGTGTAGCCCCTGCGGCCATTAATCGATCGACCTGACTGGTGGTAGCGTCTGCACTAACCACGATAACTGGAACCGCCCGAGTCGCCTCGGAAGATTTGAGTTGAGCGAGTACTTCGTGGCCTGGGACATCCGGCAGATGAAGATCGAGAAGAATGAGATCGGGCGAATGCTGGCGGGCCAATTCGAGGCCGAGTTTGCCTTGTATAGCAGTCAAGAGCTCGATCTCGGGGCGCTCGGCAAGCAGTTCCTCAACTAACGTTAGGTTTGAAGGATTGTCCTCGATGTAAAGCACCTTGCGATTGGCAGCGCTGGAACGTGCATCGCGCGTCAGCGTTTTTTTCCGCGGCCCCGTCTGGGGTAGTGGCGAATCCGTGCGCGGCAGTTCGATCCAAAACTGGCTGCCTTTTCCTTCACTGGAATTGACTCCGATTGAGCCGCCCATCGCGTGCATGAGACGTTGTGACAAGGCTAGGCCCAGACCTGTGCCTTCTACATTGGATTGCTCGGCGCCGAGCCTTTCGAACGGCATGAATAACCGCTCCCGTTTGCTCGCAGGAATACCAGAGCCTGTGTCGCTGACGGTAATTCTGATGTTGTCGCCTCGCGCAGAGTAGGAGACCGCGACCTTACCAAATTGCGGAGTGTATTTCACGCCGTTGCTGAGCAAATTAAGCAGCACCTGCTTGAATCGCTGGCGATCCGCGACGATGAAAACATCCGCATCCTGGGCATCAGCAGAAAGCTCGATTTTGCGCTCAGCGGCAAGCGGGCGCATCAAATCCGATGCCTCGGCCAGAGCGTCTGCCACGCAGACCGGTTCCAGCGAAAGCTGCAGTTTGCCGGCCTCAATGCGGCTGATGTCAAGCACTTCGTTGATAAGCCGCAGAAGGTGTTTTCCAGCGCTCAAGATGTGATGAATCCGCGTGCGCTGGGTTTCGGTAGGATTTTGGCGTTCCAGCAGTTGCCCAAATCCAAGAATCGCATTTAGCGGCGTCCGCAGCTCGTGACTGACGCGGGAGAGGAATTCGGTTTTAGCCTTACTGGCTCGCTCGACTTCTTCGACGCGCTTGCGCTGCGTCACGTCCTGGACTGTGCCCTCATAATAGACGATGGCCCCCGAGGAATCGCGGACGGCACGGGCGTTTTCGCGCAACCAGATCCGGGCCCCGTCTTTACGATAGCCTTCGTAATCAAACAACTCCACGAACCCCTGCCTTTCCATCAATCTTCTGAACTCTTCCCGGCGCGCCGGATCGACATAGACAGTGCGGGCAAGGTCGCTCGCGTTCGCAATCAGTTCTTCCGGTGAATCGTAGTCAAACATTCGCGCAAATGCCGGATTCACGCTGAGACATTTCCCTTCGGGAGTGGTTTGGAACATTCCTTCGATTGCGTTTTCGAAGATGAGCCGATACTTTTCCTCGGCTTTGCGCAGCGCGCTGTCCTGGGTCTGGATTTGACCCAGCATCTGGTTAAAGGCGTCGGTCAGAACCCCGACTTCGTCGTTGCACGTTTTTTTCGCGCGGACGGAATAGTCATTATGCTCCGAAACGGTGCGCGTGGTACCCGCCAGGCTGAGAATCGGATCTGTGATGAACCGCTGAAACCGATTCGAAAGAACGAAGGTGAAAAGGAGCGAGGCGGCCAGAACCAGAGCGAAGATGCCACCGAAGAGCCTCAGCAACTGCGAGGTCATGGTGTGCAAATCGGCCAGAAGATAGAGCGTTCCTTCGCGTTTGCCGTTGAGCAAAACGGGTTGCGCGAAAAGGATGCGATTGCCTCCCACTTGGAACCCCTCCTGGGAGCGCGCTGCTTTAATGTAGATCTCGTCGCGCGCTGCTCCGAAAAACGCCAGTCCCTGCCGGTCCATCAATTCCAGTCGTGCGCTCACGATTTCTGGCATCGTCTTTAGGCCCACCAGAATTTGCGCGGCTGCGTCCTCGTCTTTGAACATGACCGCGTTGGCACAATTGTGCGCGGTAATTTTACCGATGACGGCAAGCTCGTGCGCGGACTGCTGGCGCAAAGTGTAAGCCTGAAAATAGAAAAGCGCGGCAAAGGCGAGGAGCAGCACCACGCCCGAAATCAACATGATCACGAGCATGATCTTTTGGCGGATGGGGCGATCGCGCAGGTTGATCATTGCCGTGTACTTCGTAGTTCAAAGCTATTTTCGAGCCGGGCCGGAACAATTTCTGCGTTTGGCCCAAACAAGGCAGCGCTGGGAAGTGGGTCGCTTTTGGAACGTCCCTTGCTTCGCTTCACGAAGAGCATCAGCACCCATCCGATGAATTTTCACACCGCGCAGATGGCCGAGCCCAAAACGCCAACTGATCACGAAACGCAACCCCCGGGGACGGATATTTCATCGCCTCTTGCCCAGAGACGATGGCGGCCTCTTGCAGTCGTTGTCCTGCTGGCGACCGCATTTGCACTGGGCTTCGGGTTATGGAGCCTTTCCCGCCAGCTGGCCCCGCAAATCACGGCCCCGCCCTCGGCAGAGTCGGCTTACGTGGCTTCCTTCCCGGAAAAGAATATTGTGGTGCTGCCATTCGATGAAATGGGTGATGCGGAGCAAGATCGATCTCTCGCGGAAGCCGTGCAGGATGACATTATCACCACGCTTTCCAAGGTTGCGGATTTGAGGGTGATCAGCCGTACTTCAGTCAGTAGCTATACGCCGGATCGGCGGCGTGACCTGCGCGAGATCGCGCAGAGTCTCGGCGCCGGCCATATTCTCGAAGGCACAGTGCGTCTTGCGGGTGACAAAGTGCAAATCACCGTACAACTCACGGATGCCCGTCGAGGAGCCAGGTTGTGGAATGTGAGTTACAAACGCGAGCTGAGCGACATCTTCGGCGTACAGGGCGACATTCTGCAACGAATCGCTTCCCAGCTGCACGCGACCGTTTCACCGCAGGAAAAAATCGCCGTCGAGGAGCAGCCGACTCATGACCTTGCTGCCTACGCTCTTTATCTTCGCGGTAAGACGCTTGTTGCGACAGTTTCCAACGCGCAAATCAACGAGAAATTGTTCCAAGCGGTCCAAGCGCTCGATCAAGCCATTGCGCGCGATCCGAATTTTTACCTCGCCTGGTGTCAATTAGGCGCGGCACACAACTACATTTACTTCTTCGGATTTGATCATACTCCCACCCGGCTCGCATTGGCGGAGGCCGCGCTCAAGACGGTCATCCGCCTCCGCCCGGAGGCGGGCGAGACGCATCTCGCCAGGGCAAATTTTCTCTATCGCTGTCACCTCGATTACGATGGGGCTCGCGCCGAGCTTGCGCACACTCAACGTCTGCTTCCCAATAACTCGGAGGCTTTCGAGCTGGCTGGCTACATCGACCGACGACAAGGTTTATGGAACGAATCGGCGCGCAGCTTGCAACGAGCAGTCAAACTGGATCCGCGCAATGTTTTCATCTTTCAGCAGATCGCATACAGTTATCAGGAATTTCGGCAATTTGGGGCGATGGCTGCTGCGCTCGACCGCGCGCTTGAGCTCGCGCCGCGCGATCTCGATAACCGAATCACGCGCGGTTTGGTGGACCTCGAATGGCGGGCAGACACTCGGCGGCTGCATCAAACGATCGACGCCCTTCTTGCTGAGAATCCGCACTCTGCTGGCGACATGGCCGACCAGTGGCTTTACCTTGCCCTTTGCGAGCGCGATCCCGCCGGAATCGCTCGCGCGCTCGCGGCAATCCCCGCCACCGGAACTTCCACTGACTTGAACTTCCCGCGCGTCTATTGGGAAGCGCTCGCGGCTCGCGCCAAGGGCGATGCTGTCACAGCGCGAACTGCTTTCCTCGCTGCCCGTGCCCAAGTGGAAAAGACCGCTCGTGAACAACCGGATTACGGTCCGGTTTACACTGTCCTGGGAATGATCGACGCTGCCTTAGGACGCAACGATGAAGCGATGCGCGAAGGCCGGCGCGCTGTCGAGATACTGCCCGTTACGAAAGACGCGCTCGATGGCGCGGAGCTGATGAAATATCTCGCCGCTATTTACGCGTGGTGCGGCGAGAAAGATCTGGCCATTCAGCAAATCGAGGCAACCCTCCGAATCCCCAGCACATTGAGCTACGGAAATCTAAAGTTGCATCCATATTGGGATCCACTGCGCGGCGATCCCCGCTTCCAGCAAATCGTAGCTGATCTGGCGCCTAAAAATCCCGGTTCCCAACGAAAATAGTTGTCCGAGTTAAGCGGATACGTAATCGCCCAGGCAATCGTCGTACGTCTGGGAAATCATTTGATCGACGATCGCTCGCATATCATCAGGTCTGCTTTTTATGCAACTCGGATCGGACATCGCGTAACTCGGTCGTGCGCGCGTAAACGGCGTCGGCCAGGGCAGCGCGTTCCATGTCTAACTGCAGGTGAAGCCGACGCGTCTCGAGCAGATTAGAAATGCGCAACATAACTTCAAGATGATCGAAGGGCTTGAGCAGGAAGTCCGTCGCTCCAGCGCGCAGGGCCCGGAATCTTGTTCTTCTATTAGCATCCGCAGTCAGCACAATGACGGGTAGAAAGATTTCGCCATGCTCAGCACGGATCGATTCCAGAATCGAGAAGCCGTCGGGCGGAGGCATCATGAGATCGAGCAGAACCAAATCGGGATCGAACTCGTGGCAAGCCTGCAGCGCGAGTCGGGAATCGCTGATCGACCTTGTGCGGTTAAAGCCATGGTCACCCAGGAGCGCCTCGAGCAAAGCGAGGTTAACCGGCTCATCGTCCACCAGCAGAATTTTCATTTTGGCCAGCCCGGCAAAATCGCCTTGGTAAAACTCTGAGGCCTCCAGGTAGTCTTCGGTTTCTTCGCTTACTTCAGTTACTTCGGTCACACTAGTCCTACGCGGCAACGCACGCGTTCCTTTCCATCTGACGCATCACCGGTTTGTCGATGATGCGCAAAAACCCATCCACATCGAACGGCTTGGTCGTCAAAGTGGCGACTTAAAAAGCAGGAGTCGTTCCCCTTCGCACTATTTTACGTTTTGACTCTAAATAGCCTCACCACCACGGCGATCCTGGTCGATTCGGCGACGAAATAACCAGCTTGCCTTTAGATAGAGACGATGGCCTTGGCCGGGCGAATTCCAGCCTAACCGGGCCGGACGACTCTGTTTGGTCTAACGAATCAAAAAAAAGCGGCCAGCCCTGCGACCCGGCCCGAATGCCGCGCCGCCCGGGTAATCGATCACGACGCAGTCCCACTCCCGGAATGGTTTTTGAAGCTTGCGATTTGAAAATCATCTGGCGTGCCGCGAATTAGTGTCGCCATCGGCATGAAAGCTTTCCTTCCACACGTCCCGCCATTTTTCTACCAAGAGCCGTTTCGGATCTTTTTCCCGACCGGGCTTTTGCTCGGCATGATCGGTGTCGCGCTATGGCCGGCTTATTATGCTGGCTGGATCAGTGTGTATCCGTCAATTTCCCACGCGCGATTGATGATCGAAGGCTTCATGGGCTCATTCATCATCGGGTTTCTGGGAACGGCCGGGCCGCGGATAACATCGACAGCTTCATTTTCGGGCAAGGCTGTGCTGAGCCTTTTGACCCTGCTCTTGCTCGCGGCGGGTTTGCATTTCGGCGGCACAAATCGCAGCGGCGATTTTTTGTTCACGTTTTGCATCGCAACTCTGTTGTTCTTGATCGGCAAACGATTTATCCGCCGCAAAGATTCGCCGCCGCCAAATTTCGCGCTCGTGGCGCTCGGTCTTTTGAATGGTCTTGCCGGGGCAATTCTGCTCGGATTGTTTGAAAATCAACTCTACGCGAAATGCTATCGACTCGGCGCGATGTTTCTCGAGCAAGGTTTTGTTTTGTTGCCGATCCTCGGCATCGCGCCATTCCTGTTACCGAAGCTGCTCAACATGTCGGTGCCCGAGGCGCCGGAGTCGCGCGCGTTTCCACCCGGCTGGAGACCTCGCGCAGCCTTCGCGGTAGCCATCGGACTCATTGTCGATCTTACTTTCGTCGCAGACGCGTTTCGCCTGACTGTGCTGGGACCGTGGCTGCGGTTCGGCGCGATTCTGATTTATCTGATCGCAATACTGCCATCGGGCGCACGCAGCTTTCTCGCTGATTGTCTGCGCATTGGTATCGCGGCTATTGTAATCGGGATCGGCTGGCGAAGCGCTCTGGCCGCTGTATCGAGTCGGCGCTCTTCATATTATCTTTATCAGCGGTTTTGGATTTATTGCCGTGACTGTTGGTATTCGCGTGGTGTTCGGTCACAGCGGGAACGCACATTTATTCAGAAAGCGCCTGCCGTTTTTTCTTGCCGTGGCTGCGCTGATTTTTCTGGCCGCCTTTTCCCGTTACGCCGCCGACCTCGTGCCGCCAGTGCGCACCATTCATCTCGTCGCCGCGGCAATTTTTTGGATCCTTGGTGCCGCGATTTGGGCGATCAAAGTTCTCCCGAAGGTGCTGATCGCCGAACCGGAGGAGTGACTTACAGACACGGATTCACAACTGCGCGCGAGGCGGGAAAGAGAGCCATGAGACACTCCATCGCGAACCCTTTCCTGTTTGCAAACACGCGGTTTTGAAACCGAACTTTGGCTTTATGTTAATGTATGAACTCGGAGTCAATGGAAGATCGGCGCTCGTTGGCGTGGTTGATTGTGGCTGCAGCCGGTATGCGGGCGACGTTTGGAATCTTCGTAGCGATCGATGCCTACCTGAAATGGCAGCCGGGCTTTGCAGCCCATTATGTGGGTTACCTGCAAAACGCCGCCAACGGGCAGCCCCCCTGGCTCATCGCGTGGTTTCATTTCTGGATTCAACTTGTTTCACCACGGGATGGCTTCTTCGTTCTCGCCACGCGACTGATTGAAACCGCCCTTGCGATTGGGCTGCTCTTCGGCATCGCTCGCCGGCTTACTTATATCGCCGGCGCGCTGTTCAGCTTGCTCATCTGGTCAACGGCGGAAGGTTTTGGCGGCCCATACACTTCGGGCGCAACGAATCTCGGACCGGCGCTCATGTATGCGCTGGTTTTTATTGCCGCTGCGCTCTTTGAGCGTTTCCTCGGTTCCTCGCCCTATAGCCTTGATCATTATATCGGCCGCCGGTTTCCGCGATGGAGATCAGTAGCGGAATGGAAACCGAAGCGGATCTGGCCAGAGGTACGCCCCGCATTTGATTGGGACCATCAACTCGGTGCGATTGGCGCGATCATTGTCGTCCTCGCCCTTGCGCTCTCCACTCTGGCGAGCGCAACGAACAACAGCCGCTTGCCTGCGACTCCGGCCAATGCCGCCGCGGCGGTCTCGCCTCTAAACTTGGCCGCTACGAGCATCTCGCCCTTGAGCATGGCCACAGCGGAGCAAACTACCAAACGGCCTCTTCCGATCCTTCCTCCGCTGATCGGCAACGGCCCTGAGGTCAATATCAACCTGGTCGCGACTGACGCGACGATCGAAATCGCCAACGGCGTGCAGTATCAGGCGTGGACATTCAACGGCACCGTCCCGGCCCCAATCCTGCATGTGCGCGAAGGACAAACTGTGCACGTGAAATTCGTCAACAACGGGATGATGCAGCACTCGATCGATTTCCACGCCGCGCAGATCGACTGGAGCGTTGCTTATCGCTCCATCAATCCGGGCGAGAAACTGGAGTTCTCGTTTGTGGCACAGGTGCCGGGCGTATTCATTTATCATTGCGGAACGCCGCCTGTATTGCAGCACATCGGCAACGGAATGTATGGCGCAATCATAGTCGACCCGCTCAAGCCGCTGCCTCCGGCCGATGTCAGCTACGTTCTGGTGCAAGGCGAATGGTACACCCAGCAGGTAGAAGGCAACCTCATGACCGGCGATTATAATAAGATGATCGCCGTCACTCCGGACGAAGTCGTATTCAATGGCATCGCCTTTCAATACAAGGATAATCCACTTCAGGCGAAAGTCGGACAACGCGTGCGGCTCTACTTCGTCGATGCCGGCCCGAACCTTTGGAGTTCCTTCCACATCATTGGCGGAATATTTGCCGCAGTTTACCCCGATGCAGATGCAAACCATGCGCTTATTGGCGTATCCACTTACTCCGTCGGACCCGGGCAGGGCGTGGTTTTCGACGCGATTATGCCGCACCCGGGGACGTATCCAATCGTCGATCACAGTATGCGCGATATGACCCTCGGCGCCGCCGGGCTGCTAACCGTGACGCAATAAGACGCCCACCATTCAAAGATTATTTTTCTGCTGGCTAAACCGCGCCGGCAGATTGATGAGTTCCTTTTGCATCTTCTCGTTGAGTGCCACGCACTCCACCGGTGTGAGCAATACCTCCGCCAACGGGTAAACATCGGACTCTTCCAGTTCATTGTGCACCTTCAATCGCTCGCTGACCGCGACGATTTTCTCCCGCACGTTTTGAACAAGAGCCGACTTGTCCTGAGTGCCTTCGCGCAATCGGCGTACTTCTTTGATTGCCCCCGCCAATTCAGTCATGAAAAAGTCATGGTCAGCGCGTAGTTGCGCGATCGTGTTTTGTGTGGTCTCCAAAGATGGAACGCGGCCCCCCTGCGTCGGGCCGAGCGACTCCAGAGCGTGAAGCAGGGTGGGAAACAAGTGAAGGTGTTCGGCGCGAATGTGCACTGCCAATCGCGCCCAAAACAGATCGAGCTTTTCAAAGCTTTGTGCGGCGTCGCCCACCGCGAGCGCCTGGAAAAATTCAGCGAGGACTTCATCAAGCTCGGAATGGTCGTGCGCGAGGAGCATGATCGTTACTCTTCGCTGCTTCTCGAAGCGCGCTCAACCTTCGGATGATCTATTTGCCGGTAGCTCCAATCAGTAACGTTGACTTGCAGAGTGAGCAGCATTTTATCACTTAGCGCTTTTCAAGAGACCGCTTCAACACAACCGCCTGGTTGTGCTCTGGATCGCGCGCTCCGTAGATGAGCGTAATCGTCCTTCCTCTGGCCTTATTCTTTATCAACTTAAGCTGCTCGGGGTGACGTTTGAGCTCTCGTTGATAGCGTTCGCGGAAAGTCCGCCACTTCTTTGGATCGTGCCCGAACCATTTCCGCAATTCGGTACTCGGGGCAATCTCTTTCAACCATAGATCAATGCTGGCTCTGCGCTTGGTCAAACCGCGTGGCCAGAGTCTGTCCACGAGAATGCGGGTGCCATCGGTTTTGTCCGGTTTTTCATAAGCTCGTTCCAGCTTGATGCTCATTTTGTCTTCTCGCCCTTATCTTAATTTGTGCCGCCTTACGAACTACAATTCGCCCAGGTTCCGCTGAAGCAACTTCTGCAACTCTCGCGGCCCGGTCAGAGTAATCCTGTTCCCTTTCACCCTCAGCAGGTTCTTGTCCCGAAATTTTGCCAGGGTGCGCGAGAGCGTCTCGCTGCTGGCGCCCAGTTCTGCGGCCAGAACGCGCTTTGTTTGGTCGAGTTTGATCTCGGCTGCCCGATCGCCAATTGGGCGCGGGCAACGTTTCAGCAGCCAGTTGGCCACGCGCGTCTCCATATCTTTGAGCGTGAGATCGTCGAGCAACCCGACAATTACACGTAAATGCTGGCTCATCGAACCGAGCATGCGCAACGAAAGCTCGGGCCTTTTCCGAAGCAGATCGACAAAATCTGTTTTGGGAATGAGCAGCACTGTTGCCGGCTCGGTCGCACGCGCGTCGGCGGGATAACCGCTCTCGGTCGCGAGCGTCGCTTCAGCGAAGGATTCAACCGGACGAAACAGATGAATCACCTGCTCTTTTCCCGCCGCGCCGACCCGATGCACGTTGATCGCGCCCTTTTGCACGATGTAAAATCCTTCGCTACGATCGCCTTCGCGAAAAAGGTAATCTCCTTTTGCCAGGTGCTTCGGGACCACAAATGACGCGATCGCCGCGATGTCTACTGCCGGCAATCCCATGAAAAGCTGGCAACTGCTCAGCGTGTTTTCGATGACGGCTTGTCTAAACTTCGTCGCTTCCAGCGGCATGACTGGAAGGTAGTCAAGCCACTTTCAATCGTCCCGCCAAAAATGGGTGACCCACACGCCTCCCGGCTGGCGTTCGACGCGAGATTGAAATCCCTCGTTGCCGAGCTTCTCAATCAGAGGAGAAGGCAAAAACGGCGCGATGATCGACAAACCCTCGCCGCATTTCAACGCGCCGACACTGGCCCGAATTTTTTCGAACGGCTCAACGCCTTTGGCGATGATCGGACGAACATCGAGTGTTTTGAAGTTGCGAGTCATGTTCATTCCTCCCATCGATGCAAGCGCCAACTCGTTAGCGCGAGTATTACTGACGACCAGGCAATCGCGATCGCGCCGAACCACGCGCCGCCATGCGCAATCCACCAGCTGGCGAGGGCTGTCTTGTCCGCCGCTTCCGCTGGAATTTGCTCGAGCGCGAAGAGTGCTTCGATTCGAAAAGAATCGAGCGGGTTCAACATTAAGAGCAAGACCCACACATCTGGAAATTTTTGGATGAGTGGCCAACGGGCGGCAAACAAGCCGATAAGATCGACGCCAATGAGCAGCAGCAACCACACGCTTACGCCGATCACCAGCGCGTGTGCACGATCCTGCGCGAGATAACCCGACACCAGGCCGAGTGCGAGAAATACCGCACTGAAAAGAAGGGTATGCCCATATAACGGCGCGAGCATGCGGATCGATGTCCCGGCAAACAGCGCGGGCAAAAACAAGAGCAGCAGTACCGCGGCGAAGATCGACAATAACGATAAAAATTTCCCCAGCGCGTAGCCGGATCGCGGCAACGGTTGCGTAAAGAGCAGTTGCCATTCTTCGCGCTCGGCTTGCGCGCTGCCGACCCCGGCGAGCAGCGCAAACAGCGACACGAAATAGAGCGCCAGTTGCAGATCGAATACTGCGGCTGCATTCGCATCTTCCGCTAGCAGAGCGGCCGCGATCCCGCCGATTAACGCAAGCGCGCAAAAAACCTGGAAATATCGGTTGATCAACGCCGCCCGAAACTCCCGCGCAAACAGGGCGTGGATCGGGTGCCCGTCAAATCGCTTGGATAAGGCGAAGTTCACCTTTGTCATCCTCGAGTTCGTCGAAATTGTGTGGCAGATCCGCTGGATCGAGTTGCCGTTCTATGAGGCCATCGCGGCAAAGCAGCGCCCGATGCGCGACGTTGTTCCATTCTGCGATCAGATGTGTCGTGATCAGAATCGTTTTACCGCGCTCAGCCTCGAAACGGAGCGTTTGCTGCAACCATTTCCGCCAACCTGGATCGAGACTCAGGCCCGGCTCGTCGAGCAACAAAACCGGTGCGTCGGGCAACAGCAGCAAGGCAAGCCCGAGCCGTTGCAGCATTCCGCCGGAAAGTTTTCCCGTAGGTACGTTCGCAATCTCGCTCAATCTCGTGCGCTCGAGCATCGCGTCGCAGCGCGACTCGGCAACGCTCCGCAGTCCCGCATAGAAGCGCAAGATCTCGATGCAACTGAGCCTCGGGTGAAAGCTCGGGTTCTGCGGTAAGTAAGAAATCAAGCGTTGCGCCGCAATCCGTTTTTCGCCGATATCGATCTTGTCGATAAACGCGCGGCCCGCAGTCGGTCGGATCAATCCAGCGAAGATTTTCATCGACGTGCTTTTGCCGGCACCGTTCGGGCCGACGAGCAAAGTGATTTGTTTCGTTTCCGCAACGAGCGAAATGCCGCGCAGCACTTTTGTATGTCCGTAACTTTTTGTTAAATTTTCTGCTGCGATCATTTGTTGTTGGTCAAAGCTGTGCGCGCCAGACGCTGCGCGCGGATCTGCCAGAAATGCGAGGTCAGCGGCGCCGGATCCTCGATTGAGCTTGCGCCCGGAATGCTGGCGCGCTGATGGGCAAATCGCAGCAGCTTCAACGCGGGACTATCGGAGAGAAATGCAATTGCGGGGAAATCACGACGCAAAATTCCGAGCAGATCGAGTTCGCGATGCGGCACGTCGTTAATGCCGTCGCGGTCCAGATCAAGATCGACATCGCCGCCCCAATAATTACCAACTCCATTCACTTCCCAATTGCTGCTGGAAACGTCGGACGCGCCGGTCTCAACCGGATGCAAATTCCGGACAAAAACGTTTTCGGTAAATCGATTCCCGTCCGAGTTCGAACCAAACCGCAATCCAATGTAATTTTTCGCGACGCGATTAGCCGTGACTTCGTTGTTGTTGCATTGATTCAACGAAAGGCCGATCGCGTTTTCGCTGATCTCGTTGCCGACGATGCGGCTATTATCGCAAGATTGAAATAGCAGGCCATAGGCGCGATGCCCACGATTGTTGATAAAACGATTCCCGCGCACAACGAGCCCTTTCGAAAACATGATCGCCGCACCGGCCGCATTTTCGCTAAAGCTATTGTTTTCAAAAGAGTTGGCGTCCGAATACATGTAATGCAGGCCGTATCGAACGTGGTGGATACGATTGTTTTCCACGCGCGAATTGTTGGTAAATGAAAAATAAATCCCGTCCCGCGTATCGCTGATTTCATTGCCGCGAATTATATTTCCATCGCAATTCCATTGGTGAATTCCGTTGCCGCGGCGATCCGTAACCAGCGTCGTATCGCAATTCTCCGCGCTCTGCCCGATCGCCTTTTCGACCGGCTCGGTTGAAATCTTAAGCGTTGTCTTGCCTTGGACGCGGTTGTTTAGAATCTGCGCGCCGGAAACTTTTTTGAGGTAAATACCGTGGAGGCAATCGGCGATTTCGCAGTTATCGATCGCAACCCGATTGCCGGTCACGAAGATCGCGGCGTCATCGTCCGATAATCGCAGGCCGGAACCGGTGATTCGCAGGCCGCGGATGGTTACATTATCGGCAACGATCGTGATTACCTTGCCTGTTGCGTTGCCACGAATCTCTGCGCCGGCTTCACCAATCAACGTGATGGACTTGTCGATCTTAATCGGACCGGCGTGAATGCCAGCTGCGACGTGGATCGTATCGCCACGTGCAGCGGCGTCGATGCGCTCCTGTAACATCGCTGCGCCCGCGTTGAGCGTCAGACAAAGCGTGATCGCGACAATCTGGGGGACGGATAACTTCACGCTGGCTCCTTTCTGGAAACCCAGCCGGCAAGCACGATCAGCAACACTGACACGCACAGCAGATACGCTCCGGCTTGCGGGAAACTGTACTCGCGAAAATTTGCGATTTGCTTCACACCGATCAGCATTGGCGTGAACGGCTTGATATGCACGGGCGCGTGCGGATCGAGATTGTGGCCATATTCATAAAGCCGGTACCAAAACGAGCCGATCGAAAACACGCCGAAATAGGAATAGAGCGCAAAGAGATCGACCACATTGCTCATCTCGCCGAAGACGACGGAACGAAGCGTAAGCAAAATGATTAGACCAAATACAAATGGCATCCAGCGCATCTCCATGAAATCGGCGGGCTGGAGCGCTTTCATGCCGATGTAATGATTGAGATTGTTGATCTCGGCGAGATGCTGGCCGTGATAACCGCCGCCCTGGATCCTGTAACTGAAGATGTAGAGATCGAGTCCGTCGGAATATTGGGGCGCCACCAAATGCATTTTCCACAGAGGGAAAAAGATCGAGACCACAATTGTGACTGCTGCCACCAGAAGCAAAAGCCTCGACCAACCGTTAAGCGGCCTGTGCAAAAACCGGAACTCGCGTCGCAGTAATCCTGAAACTTGTTGGGTCATTGTCGATCTTGTTCGGTGAGGGCTGTCGCGTCCGCTGTCCGCAGCGGATTGTTTGTTGCGATGTGCGAAGGAGATGCGCTCAGGAGAGCGCACGCTACAGCCTCCGATCTCCAGATTCTCAGCTTGCCCATTCATTTACCTCCGCCTGTGACCGTGGGACTGGTCGGTCCCGCATTTCGCACAACGAGATAACCCTGCATTTCCTGGTGGAGCGCCGAGCAGAAGTTAGTGCAATAGAACGGAAATACGCCGGGCTTGGTCAACTTGATGTGGAACGTTTTCGTTTCGCCTGGGTCCATTACCATGTTGATATTGTGCTCGACCAAACCGAACCCGTGAATCATGTCGCGTGTTTGCTCGACATTGGTGACGTGCACGATCAAATCGTCGCCTACTTGCGCATCAATCCGGTCGGGATAATAACGGCTGCGAATCGCGAGAATTTTCGCAACCACCTGATTGCCGGTGCGGGTCACGCCGGTCTGCGCTTTGTCCCAAACCGCATCGGGATCTTTATTTTCGTCCTTCGGAAGAATTTCGGCTGGCTGGATTTCACTCACTTTGAGAATCTGAGCAAAATGCGGCTCCGGCTCGCTATACGACTCGGCTACCATCTTCATTTTGTCGCCGCTGATGTCGATCAATTGACTCGATTCCGGTTGCGACGGGCCGACGTCAATGTGCCGGCCAGCTGAAAGTTTGTTCATGGCCACGAGCCATTTTCCGTAGGGATGAGCCGTATCGCTACCCGCGACGACGAGGTGCCCGGTACTGAAGTGCGTTTGCACTTTGTCGAGCACAGTTTTGTTCATGTCCTTTTTCTCTTCATCCGTCCACGGCGGCAGTTTCCACTTGGTGATATTCGAATCGATAAATAACGAGCTGTAAGCGAAGCCTCGGCCGTCGAATTGGGTGTGAAGCGGACCGAGCCCCACCGGAACTTCGCCTTCCACTACGGCTTCGTACTTTAAAATTGGAATGCCGCGAAAATCGCCTTCAAACGTCTTGTTATTAATCGCGGCCTGAACTTTTTCGAAGTTCAAGACCGTGGCGGTTGGCGAAAGTTTTCCGCCGGCCACCACCCATTTACCCGTAGGATCGACATCGAACCCGTGAGGAGATTTGGCGATTGGGACGAAATATAAAACGCCGGGAACTTTGGCCGGATCGATGATCGGCACGCCATCCATCATAGTCGCTTTGCCATCCGCGACGGCTTTCTCGGCCGCGCGCCAATTTACGATTGCGCAGAGATCGCGATCTTTCTGGCTCGAATTCACTTCCAGGAGATCGTGCGCCATCTCCGAGTTATAACTGGTCCAGAATGCCCAGCCACTTGATGGCCCTTTTCCGGTCGAGCCCAGGTCCCAATCGAATGGCGGCGTCAGAATCTGCCAGCCGACTTTCATGTCGCCGGTTTGCGGATCGACCTTGATGCCACTCACCATTCCGTTGAATTCTTTCTCGTAATCCTTGGGATCTGCCACGCGCCCTTTGGGCAGCGGCACAGAGAACCGCGTTGCGCACAGGATATATTCCGTGTTCTCCGTTACGAAGGACGAGCCGTGGTTGCCGATGGAATTCGCTATCGGCCCAAGGATCTGATGGGTCTTAAAGTCATGAAGATTGATTCGGGCAATCCGGTTGTTCGCATTGTCATTCACGAATAGCCAGCGCCCGTCATACTTGGAATTCGTTTGCGACAGTCCAGGGTGATGCACATCGCCCCAGGTGAAATCGCCGAGCATCTTTTTCGATTCTTCATCGAAGCCGTAGCCCGTGCCGGGATATGGCGCGAACACCGGTATGGTCACGATATGACGCAGCGATGGAATCCCCGCGACAAACACCTGTCCCGAATGCCCGCCGGAATAGAACAAATAATATTCATCCTTTTCGCCCGGTGCGACGTAAGTTGCGACTGCGTTTGCAGTGCGATCTCCCTTACTGGTCCCGGATTTGCCGCAGCTAATTAAACCGGCCGCGGTGATAATGATCGCGAGCGTGAGCGTGATTTTGTTTTTCATTGTCGATCCTTTCTGAACTTATTTCACTGTCATGAAACCCTTTGTGCCCTGTGAGTAATGGCCGGGGAACGAGCAGAGATAGAGATACTCGCCCGGAATGAATGGCGCATTGAAGGTAACGACTTCGCTCTCGCCCGGGCCGAGCAGTTTCGAATGCGCGAGCACATTCTTGTCGCCGGGCGGAACGTAATCGTGCGACGCTTCCATCGACGCTTTATCGAGGAATGACGCCTGCACGTTACCGGTATTTATGGCGCGATCGAGCATCACAAAGTTATGTCCCATCGAAAACTTCGGGGTCGTGCCGACGTTCTTGATCGTGACGGAAATTTTCTGGCCTGGCGACGCGTCGAATGCCGTCAGATCATAGCGCATCTTATCGTCGGCTTGAATGGTGACTGCTTTCGGCGGCGCTTGCGGCGCGGGCGAACATCCATTGACCAGAAAGATAAGTCCGCTGGCCGCGGCGGTGATTAGCGGTGCAAATAAGTTTTTCATGGCTCCAGAGTAGGTCCAGCTGCCGCGACCGGCCTTGATGCAGATCAAGGTTTCCAGCGATTTTTTCCTAGACGGATTCGGGCCGCGATTTCAATTGCTGCATGGGAAAATTTCGAGGACTTGACCTGATCGCGTTGCTCTGCATCGCGGGCGCGCTCGGTGCGTGTCACCGTGCTCCGCAGGCTCACGATGACAGCGCGCGTCATTATGAAGCGCGAGGGATCATTCGCGGCCTGGCGCCGGACCATCGAACTATCGACATTGAGCATGAAGACATTCGCGGTTTCATGCCCTCGATGACAATGCCGCTCTCTGCGCATGATCCGCAGAAAATTGCCAGTCTAAGGATCGGTGACGCAATTTCGTTTCGGCTCAATGTCACGGACGAAGACGTTTGGATCGACAAGGTAAAAACAATCGCGGCCAGTGAAGTTCATTTGCCACCGCCGAAACCGTCGCCGGCGCGTCCGGCGGCATCGTCGGCCCGGTTGCACCAGGGTGACCAGATGCCGCCATTCGACCTTGTCGATCAAAACCGACAACGCGTCACGCTGGAGAAATTTCGCGGCGCGCCCTTCGTCCTCACCTTTGTTTTCACTCGTTGTCCGCTGCCGACGTTTTGCCCACGCATGTCGCAAAATTTCTTTCAAATTCAAACCGCGATAAAAACCGGTCAGGCTACGTTAAGCCAAACGAAACTGTTAAGCATTACCATCGATCCGGCATTCGACACTCCCGAAGTGCTCGCCAAATACGCCGATTACCAAAACGCGGACCCGAGCATCTGGACATTTGCGACCGGTGACGCAGCGGAGATCGACAAGCTCACCGCCGCATTCTCCGTTTACGTCCAACCGGAAGGGGGCACCATCTCCCATGGGTTAGCCACGGCCTTGATCGGGCCGGGCGGCAAGATCATTCAGATTTGGAGAGGCAACGGCTGGAAACCGCAGGAAGTGATCAACGAAATAGCCAAATTGCCCCCGCAATAACTGCACAGCAAAAAGCAAGGAGTGTACATCGCTTCCGCGCGGCCGCGTTTAACCTCTGGGCGAATTTGAAATTCGCTTATGAGCTTGGCAATTGCACAGGAGAAAAAGTCGGGTCGGGTCACGTTGTCGAAGAGGGAAAACCTGGTTCCTTCATTCGCGGCTAACTTCAAAACACTGGATGCCAATGAAGCGGTGGCGCGAATCGCTTACGCCCTAAACGAGGTCATCGCGATTTATCCGATAACGCCCGCGTCGCCTATGGGGGAATGGGCCGATTCGTGGTCGGCCAGCGGAGAGAGGAATCTCTGGCACACCGTTCCCGAAGTGGTGGAGATGCAAAGCGAAGGCGGCGCGGCGGGAGCAATTCATGGTGCACTTCAAACCGGAGCACTCAGCACGACCTTCACTTCTTCGCAGGGATTGCTGCTGATGATTCCCAATATGTACAAGATCGCAGGCGAACTGACGCCGACGGTGTTTCACGTCGCCGCGCGTTCATTGGCGGCGCAAGCATTGTCGATCTTCGGCGATCACAGCGACGTCATGGCTGCGCGCGCGACTGGCTGGGCCATGCTCTGTTCCGCTTCGGTCCAGGAAGCGCAGGATTTCGCGGTGATTGCAGAGGCCGCGACACTCGAATCCCGGCTTCCATTTCTCCATTTCTTCGACGGCTTCCGGACCTCACACGAAATTTCCAAGATCGACATCGTGTCGGAGGACGTGTTGCGGGCGATGATCGACGAAAGCCGGATTATCGAACATCGGGCTCGCGCCCTATCGCCCGATCATCCGGTGCTCCGTGGAACCGCGCAAAATCCCGACGTGTATTTTCAGGCACGCGAGACGGTGAATCCGTTTTACGCGGCGTGCCCGCCAATCGTGCAACGGACGATGGATCGGTTCGGCGAGCTGACAGGTCGTCGCTACAACCTGTTTGAATACCACGGCGCGCCCGACGCCGAGCGAGTGATTGTGTTGATGGGCTCTGGTTGTGAAGCGGCGCATGAGACGGTCGATTTTCTTCTCCGCCAGAAGGCAAAGCTCGGTGTGCTGAAAGTGCGGCTGTATCGACCATTCGATGCCTCCGCGTTTGCAAGGATGCTTCCCCGGACCGTACGGAAAATTGCCGTCCTTGATCGCACGAAGGAGCCGGGCTCGGGCGGCGAACCGCTTTATCTCGATTGTGTGAACGCGCTCTATGAGCAAGGCCGGCGCGATGTCGATGTTGTCGGTGGGCGCTACGGGCTTTCTTCGAAGGAGTTCACACCGGCGATGATCAAAGCGATCTTCGACAGTCTGAAAGCAAAGTCACCGAAGAATCATTTCACGATCGGGATCGACGATGATCTTTCCCACACAAGTTTGGCGTTCGATCCGGATTTTTCCATCGAGCCGGACGGCGTCGTGCGGGCGCAATTCTACGGCCTTGGCTCCGACGGCACAGTCGGCGCGAACAAGGAATCGATCAAAATCATCGGCGAGAACACGGAAAATTTTGCCCAGGGATATTTCGTTTACGATTCGAAGAAATCAGGCGCAATGACGGTCTCGCATTTGCGCTTCGGACCGAAACCGATTCGTTCGACCTATCTCATCACAAAGGCGAACTTTGTCGCTTGTCATCAGCCGTTCTTGCTCGAGCGGTGCGACGTGCTCCGCGACATCGCGAAAAGCGGCACGTTTCTGCTGAATTCTCCGTTCGATCGCGACCGCGTTTGGGACCATCTCCCGAAACAAGTGCAATATCAGCTCGTTGAAAAGCAGGCCCGCTTATTCGTTATCGATGCAAACAAAGTCGCGCACGAGTGCGGTATGGGCGGGCGAATCAATACCGTCATGCAGACGTGCTTTTTCGCCATCTCGGGTGTGTTGCCGCCCGACAAAGCAATCGCTGCGATCAAGGAATCTATTCGTAAGACATACGCCAGGAAAGGCGACGAAATCGTTGAGCAGAACTTGCGCGCTGTCGATGAAACGCTCGCGCATCTTTACGAGGTGGAATTACCAAAAAAAGTCAGCCGGAATGGCGCGAACGACGAAACGGCGCGCCCGGCGGTCGCGCCCTACCAGCGGCCGTTCCTAAGAAATGTGCTCGGTGAAATTATGGCCGGTCGTGGCGAGCGCGTTCCGGTGACCGCCTTGCCTAACGATGGAACGTTTCCGACCGGCACTGCCCGCTGGGAAAAGCGGAACCTGGCGACCGAAGTTCCAGTGTGGGATCCGCAGGTCTGCATTCAATGCGGCAAATGCGTGTTCGTCTGCCCGCATTCCGTCATTCGAAGTAAGGTTTACGATGCCGCTGCGCTCTCCGGCGCTCCAGCAACGTTCAAATCGCGCGATGCGCGGCTGCCGGAGTGGAAAGATTTGCGTTACACGTTGCAGGTCGCGGTCGAGGATTGCACGGGCTGCGGAATTTGCGTCGATGTGTGTCCAGCGCGCAATAAATCGGAAGCGCGACTCAAGGCGATCAACATGGCGCCGCAGCTTCCCTTGCGTGAATCGGAGCGCGAGAACTGGAATTTTTTCCTCTCAATTCCGGACAGGGATCGGCGTCAGGTTTCGACGACGAACGTGCGCGCGATGCAGGTGCAACAGCCGTTGTTCGAATTTTCGGGAGCATGTGCCGGCTGTGGTGAAACGCCCTACATCAAACTCCTGACGCAGTTGTTCGGCGATCGTCTCATAATCGCAAACGCAACCGGTTGTTCGTCGATCTACGGCGGCAATCTACCGACCACCCCTTACGCGCAGGATCGACAAGGACGCGGCCCGGCCTGGGCCAATTCACTGTTCGAAGACAACGCGGAGTTTGGTCTCGGGTTCCGGGTTTCGATCGACAAGCAACAGGAGTTCGCGGGCGAATTGCTCCAGGAGCTTTCGCCTCAAGTCGGACGGCATCTGGCGCTGGAAATTTTGAATGCCCGGCAACGCGACGAAGCTGATATCTTCGATCAGCGAGCGCGCGTTGCCGAGCTGAAGCACCGGCTTGAAACGTTAGGCGGTAAAAAGGTGAAACGTCTGCTCGCGCTGGCCGATCTGTTTGTGCGCAAGAGCGTCTGGATCGTGGGCGGCGACGGCTGGGGTTACGATATCGGTTACGGCGGTCTCGATCATGTCCTGGCCAGCGGGCGCAACGTCAAAGTGCTTTTACTCGACACGGAAGTTTATTCGAACACCGGCGGGCAATGCTCCAAATCAACACCGCGCGCAGCGGTAGCGAAGTTCGCATCGGCAGGAAAACGCGCGCCGAAAAAAGATCTCGGTCTGATGGCGATGACCTACGGCACGATCTACGTTGCGTCGGTCGCGATGGGGGCAAAAGACGAGCACACGTTGAAAGCATTTCTGGAAGCGGAAGCGTTCGACGGCCCGGCCTTGATCATCGCCTACAGCCATTGCATCGCACACGGCATCAACATGACCACCGCGATGCAGAACCAGAAAGCTGCCGTGAATTCGGCCCAGTGGCTTCTCTATCGCTACAATCCTGAACGCGCCGAGATGGGGGAAAATCCGCTGCATCTCGATTCGCCGACGCCAAAAATCAAGGTCGCCGATTACTTCCAGCTGGAGAACCGGTTCCGGATGCTCGACAAAACGCATCCCGCCGCCGCGAAACAGATGCTGAATCAGGCCCAGCACGATGTCGATGTTCGCCGCAGTCTTTACGAATACCTCGCCGCTCGAAACCTTAATCCTAACAAGCCATGAACCTCGCTACTACTTATCTCGGTTTTCAATTGCGCACGCCGTTGGTGCCCTCGGCATCACCGCTTTCGCAGGACATCAACAACATCAAACGCATGGAGGATGCGGGCGCTTCGGCCATTGTCTTTCATTCCCTATTTGAAGAGCAACTGCGCCGCGAACATCACGAGCTGCATTATTATCTCGAGCAAGGAGCGGAATCGCATCCCGAAGCGCTGACTTATTTCGCCGAGCCCACCGAGTTCAAGGTCGGCCCGGAGGCGTATGTCGAGCACATCGCGCAGGCAAAAGCGGCGGTCGATATTCCGATCATTGGTAGTCTCAATGGCACCACCTTCGGTGGCTGGATGAAGTACGCCCGGGAGATCGAGCAGGCTGGCGCGGATGGGTTGGAATTGAACATCTACAATGTGCCGACCAATCCCGATCAAAGCGCTGACGAAATCGAGAACGATTACCTGACAATTATCGCTTCGGTGAAAGCGCAGGTAAAGATCCCGGTGGCGGTAAAGCTGAGCCCTTTCTTCACTAATTTCGCGCGGTTCGCGCGCAGTCTTGATCGCAATGGGGCCGACGCGCTGGTTTTGTTCAATCGATTCTATCAACCGGATATCGAACTGGAGACGCTCGAAATCAGTCCGAATATTTTGCTGAGCACGCCGATGGCGATGCGGTTGCCGATGCGCTGGATTGCGCTCTTATACGGCCGGATCGGTGCGAACCTGGCCGCGACCAGCGGAATTCATCGCGCCACCGATGCGTTGAAAATGTTGATGGCCGGAGCCGACGTCACGATGCTCTGCTCAATCCTGTTGCGGCGCGGCATCGATCATATCCGCGTGATCGAGCGCGAAATGCGCGAGTGGCTTGACGAACACGAATACGAATCTGTCGAGCAACTCAAAGGCAGCATGAGCCAGCAGAATTGTCCCGATCCGAGTGCATTCGAGCGCGCTCAATACATGCGTGCGCTTTCAAGTTATCCGGTCACAAAATCCTGAGGAGCGGATCACTTCGTCATGCCCGTCATCTGCGCGTGGTCCATCTTCATTAAGGAAGGCCGGACACGCAGAAAGAACTGAAACGAATACGGCAAATCGTCGCCGTAGTATTTTTCGAGATAATCGGGCATTTCATTGAAGGTGAATTGCGCGCCGAGGCCGACGTCGACCCCCCGATCATGCACGAAATCGTGCACGTAACCCATGGAATAGCCTGATACCGCAAAAATCTTGTCATGATCCATTTCGTCCAGAACTAACTCATGCCCTGATTTTTCGACCCGCTCCCAACGCACGTAAACCGAATCGCGCCCCCGTTGATACTGGGACTCGGCGAGAAATGCATGCGTGGATCGCTCACCAGAGTTCCGATCCTGCGCCCATACAAGCGAGCTCGACCAGTTCGAATCAGGCCCCAGCGGGAGATCGTAGATCGCCGAGGCGGTCGTTCGATGTTGATTCACATCAGGCTCGAGCGCTTCGGGGCTGTGCAGATAACCATGGGAAACTTGTAACGCCAGATTTGGCATCGGATTCCAGGAAACTCTGCCGCTGTAGGAATCGAAGCGCGGCCGGTCGAAATCGTACCGGTTCTCGTCGGGCTCACGACCTGTAAAGATGCTTCCTTCGAGCTTAATGCTCTTCCAAACTAGTCCGCCAGTCGCAACGCCAAAGGTAATGTGGGTCGAATCCATCCAATGATGGCCGATTGGCGCGTCGGGATTGTCCATTGCGCTGAGCCGATGCATGAACGTCGGGGGGCCAAGCGCAGGCTCGCCCGGATATCCAAAATAAAGATAGCTGGAAAAATCGCCCGCAACCTTGCGGGAATAGCTCAGCGATAATTCGTCGAACAAATCATGCGGATGTTGTCGATCGTGAAGCGGCTCATCGTTCCACGATTCACCCGATTGAAATAACAGCGGATAGCCGCGTCCGCCTTCAGTCAGCGGATCGAGACTCATCATCAGGCGTGCGCCAATTTGTGAATTGCTATCGAGCAAATGCGAATACATCGCCATGAACCAATTGGGCATGTCGAAGCGATCATCGCCGCGTCGCGTGCTCGCATTGGTGTAGCGCGGGAATGCCGCGCCATGCAGCATCAACATATCATTACCGAGCATGAACATTTTTCCGTAAATCGGAGTTGTCTCCGGAATCCACGCCGTTCCCGAACTCTCGATCGACATCGGTTCGGCAATGTTGATCGACGACTGCATGCTCATTTCGTGGCCGGGGGCGGCGGACGTTTCGTGTGAAGCCGAAACGACCGATCGATTCTCCGATCGCTGCGATTTCAGTGGCACAAGCTTCATGCCGCATTTCGGACACTCTCCCGGTTTGTCGCTGATCACTTCCGGGTGCATCAAACACGTGTACTTAGACGACGCCGAAGCCTGTCGCGGCTGCTCGGCTGCGAATGACAACAGCGAGAATGGAATCACCAACATTCCCACGGCGATTATAACGATCGCGCTGGATTTCATCGGACCTCTTGAGCCTCCTGCGAAAATGCTTGGGCGGATGAGATAACTGCGGCCTGTTCGCTCCTGTCCTCCAATTGCCGACGCCGCCACTGGAAGTAAATGGCGGGAATAATCAGCAGCGTCAGAATGGTCGAACTGACCATGCCGCCCACCATCGGCGCGGCGATGCGTTTCATCGTGTCTGCGCCGGCACCGTGGCTCCACATGATCGGAAGCAGACCCGCAATGATCGCAATCACGGTCATCATCTTCGGCCGGACGCGCTGGACTGCGCCAATCATGACCGCATCGTAGAGGTCGTGCGTGCGCGGATGGACGATACGATGTTTCAAATCTTGCCACGCTTCGTCGAGGTAAACAATCATGACAACGCCGGTTTCTGCCGCGACACCGGCCAGAGCGATGAAACCGACTGCGACCGCGGCGCTGTAGTTGTAACCCAGCAAATAGAGCAGCCAGACTCCGCCGACCAGCGCAAACGGGACGCTCAACATCACGATCAACGTTTCGGTCACATTGCGGAAGTTTAGGTAGAGGAGGAGGAAAATGATCAGAAGCGTGATGGGGATGGCGATACGAAGGTTTTCACGGGCCTTGACCAGATATTGATATTGGCCGCCCCACTGAATGTAGTATCCGGGCGGCAGCTTTACGTGAGCGGCAATGAGTTTCTTCGCGCTCTCGACGTAGGTCCCAAGATCGATTCCCGCCGTGTCTACAAAAACGAAGCCGGCCAAAACACCGTTCTCATCACGAATGGAAGGTGGTCCGGTGCTAAGTCCGATCTGCGCGAGCTGTTCCAGCGGGACCTGTGCGCCGCCCGGCGTCGCCACCAGAACGCGGCGCAACGCCGGAAGGTCCGTGCGAAAATCACGCGCATACCTCACGTTGATCGGAAAGCGATCGCGACCTTCCACCGTCATGGAAATGTTTTTCCCGCCAATGGCGCTTTCGATGACATCTTGGACATCGCTCACGCGAAGGCCGTACCGGGCGATCGCGTCCCGTTTGATTTTGAAATCGACGTAATAGCCTCCGGTGAGGCGTTCGGCGAAAGCCGACGATGTATGCGGCGCGTCTCGGAGCAGACCTTCGATTTGAGTTGCGATCTGTTCGATCTTCGCCAAATCGCTGCCGAGCACTTTGATGCCGATTTGACTGCGAATTCCCGTGGCCATCATCTCGATGCGAGTCTGGATCGGCATCCACCAGATCGCCGGCATACCGGGGAAAGGAAGACGTTTCCCGAGTTCCTGTTTGATTTTGTCGAAAGTCATCCCGTGTCGCCACTGATTTTCCGGCTTCAAGGTGATGACCGTCTCGACCATCGACAGCGGGGCGGGATCCGTCGCGCTGCGCGAGCGGCCCACCTTACCGTAAACGCGTGCAACTTCTGGATACTTCGCAATGATCTGATCCTGCGTCTGAAGAATTCGTTTCGCCTCGCTGATCGCGACGCCCGGCACAGCAGTCGGCATATAAAGAAGACTTCCTTCGTTTAGCGGCGGCATGAATTCCGACCCGATCCGGGAATGCGGAATCACAGTTAGCAGGAGAATCACAGCGGCGGTCACAAGCGTGGCCCAGCGGTGGCGCAGAACCAGGCGAACGAGCGGTTGATAGATCCAGATCAGGAAACGGTTGATGGGATTTTTCGATTCGTCGGGGATTTTCCCTCGAATGAACCAGACCATCAGGATCGGCGCGAGCGTGATCGAAAGCAGCGCAGCAAAAAACATGGCGAAAGTCTTGGTGTAGGCCAGCGGCTTGAATAGCCGGCCGGACTGGGCTTGCAGGGAGAAGACGGGCAGAAACGAAACGGTGATGATGAGCAGTGAGAAAAAGAGCGGCCGGCCTACCTGTTGTGCCGCTCTTACGATCACGCGAACCCGACTCAGATTCACGACTTCCAGTTCGGCTGGAGAAAGAGCGGCTTGTCCTTCCCGATCGCGTTTCAATCGGGCATGTTCCCATCGCTCGAGCCATTTGTGTGCGTTCTCGACCATGACGATGGCTGCGTCCACCATCGCACCAATGGCAATCGCGATTCCACCTAACGACATGATATTCGATGAGAGTCCGAGCGCGTGCATCGGAATGAACGAGAGCAGAATCGCGATAGGCAACGTCAGGATCGCGACCAGAGCGCTGCGGAAATGGAATAGGAATAAAAGACAGATCAGACTAACGATAATGCTTTCCTCGATCAACTTCGAGCGCAGCGTCGCAATCGCGCGCTTGATGAGATCGGAGCGATCGTAACCGGTGACGATGCGGACGCCCGGAGGAAGGGACGATTTGAAATCTGCGAGCTTCTTTTTGACAGCATTAATGGTCTGGAGCGCGTTCTCGCCATAACGCATGACTACGATGCCGCCAACAGCTTCTCCCTTTCCATCCAGGTCGAGCAGGCCGCGCCGGATATCCGGGCCGCGATGGACATTGGCGACGTCCGTAACGGTGACCGGCACCCCGTTGTCGCCGGTGCCGATCACGACTTTTTCAATGTCGGCGAGGTTCCTGATGTAACCCTCGCCGCGGACCATGTATTCGGTTTCGCCGAATTGGACCACGCGCCCGCCGACGTCATTATTCGAGGCGCGAATGGCCTCGATCAAACGATTGATCGGGATATGAAACGCGACCAGCTTGTTAGGATCGACATCGATCTGGTACTGATTGACGTAACCGCCTAACGAAGCCACCTCCGCCACGCCCGGGGTGTTTTGCAGGTAATAGCGCAGCCTCCAATCTTGAAACGATCGCAGCTCGGCCAGGCTGTGCTTTCCCGAATCGTCAACCAGCGCGTATTCGTAAACCCAACCAACACCGGTCGCGTCCGGGCCCAGCACAGGGTTCACATTTTCCGGTAACTGATTACGGACCTGGTTGAGATATTCCAGAACGCGCGAGCGCGCCCAGTAGATGTCGGTGCCGTCCTCGAAAATGACGTTCACGAACGAAAGCCCGAAAAAGCTTTGGCCGCGGGCATATTTCACCTTCGGCGCCGCCGCGAGAGTGCTGACAATCGGATACGTGACTTGATCTTCGACAATGGTCGGCGCACGACCCGGCCATTCCGTAAAGACGATCACCTGCACGTCAGACAGGTCCGGGATCGCATCCAGCGGAATGTTTCGAATGGCAAAAACCCCGGCAGCAATCGCGAAAAAAACACAGATCAAAACCAGGAAACGATTGTTGGCGCACCAGGCGATGAGACGCTCAGTGAGCGTTGAGGCGGCAGACGGTTTTCTCGCCGTTTCACCGATTCGCCGTTTCACCGTTTCGTTTTGCTTCATTATTTCTTCTCCGCCTCGCCGCGTCGCCGTTTCGACTCTTCACTCTCAGTGATGATGATCTTCTGTTTGGGACATGGGCATCTGCATGCTGCCGTTTGCGGCGGCTTTGAGTTGGCTCTCGCTGTCGAGCAGAAAGTTTCCATCCACCACCACTTGTTCGCCGTCTTCTAGGCCTTTTGTAACGACAACGCGCTCGCCGCTCTTTGGACCAAGCTTGATTTCCTTTGGCGCGAAAACGCCGTTTTGAACCTGCACGAAAACATATTGCCGCGTTCCGGTGTCGAAAATCGCGCTTGCCGGCACCGTGAGCTGATCGCCCAGACCAGATTTGATCGTTACGTTCGCATACATGCCGGGCTTGAGCAGTTCTCCGGGGTTTTCCAAGACGAGACGCACCTTGGCGGTGCGCGTTTTGTCTTGCAGATATGGATAGATGAACGAGATCTCGCCTTCGAACGTTTTGTCCGGGTAGGCACCGACACTGATGTCCGCTTTCTGGCCGAGCCGGATCAGCGGCAATTCATATTCATAGATCTCCGCATCGAGCCAAACCTCGGAAAGATCCGCGATCCGATAGAGAAGCATGCCCGGACTGATCATCTGGTTAGGAAAAACATTTTTTTTCACGACGACTCCTTTCCTGGGCGCAGTAAGTTCCAGCGTGTCTTTCGGTGTGGCGGATTCCTCCAGCGCTTTGATTTGGGCAGCGCTGATGTCCCAAAGCTCCAGCCGTTTTCGTGCGGATTGAAGAAGCGACCGTTCGGCCTGGCTATTCTCGGAAGAGAATTTGCGCATTTGGGCGCTCAGTCCCGCAGCTTTCCCGGAGCCGGGTGGTCTTTGATAGGCGAGCAAATATTCCTGCTGGGTCGAGTAAAGGTCCGGGCTATAGAGCGCCATCAGCGGCTCGCCCATGTCGACCGATTGTCCTGGCTTATCGACATACAGTTTCTGGACCCAGCCTTTCACTTTGCTGTTGAGATCGGCAACCTTGGTTTCGTCGTAAGTGATGGAACCAACGGCGCGAATTGTTCGCGCTGCCTCGGTACGTTCCACCGGCGCGACGCGAATGTTGATCAACTGCTGCTGCACACCTGTCAGCTGGACCGGAGCACGACCTTGAATTCCTTTCTCCTTGATCTGTTTGACCGGTTGTAAATCCATTCCGCAGATCGGGCATTTTCCCGGCTGATCCGAAATGACGTTGGGATGCATCGAGCATTGGTAAAGCTGCTTGCCGCTTGAAGGCTTCGAACTCGGGACCGAGTGATTGTGGTCGCCGCTTTCATCCGAAATCATTGATTCTTCTTTTTTCGAGCAGCCAGAAATAAAAGTTCCCAAAAGAAGTAAAACGGTCGTCAGAATGATTGGTAGGGACGGACCGCCGGGCCGTCCGTCGCGGCGCGCGACCATTCGCGCGTTGCGGCGCGATCGGCAATCGCGCCCTACCAATCGATCTGGCACAAAGGTAATGAGCAATGTGGGCGTTTTCATTTTAAGTCGTGCTCCTTCCGCTTCCCGATCACGCTTAAATCCACGCCGATGGCGCGTTCAAGCTGGGCCAGCGCGCGAGCGAGGTCGGCTTCGCTCATGACTTCGCCCAGCCGCAACGCCAGAAGCGCGCGTTCGCTGTCGAGCAAGTCGATAAAGTTATTTTTGGCCGACTCATATCCAGCGCGGGTAGCATCGAAACTTTGCTGGGCCTGCGGCACGAGCGTTTGCCGGTAGAGTAGGAGTTGATCGTGCGACAGTTGCGCGCGGAACCAAGCCGATTGCACATCCGCCTCCACACTGTTGCGAACATCGGCGGCCGCGGCCCGGCTCTGATCGAGATGTCTTGCGGCCTCGCGCTCTTCCGCGTTCAATTTCCAGAACCAAATCGGAACGCTCACACTGACGGACCCCATGAGCGCATCGTGTCCGTTATCCGGAGGATTGGAGAAAACGTTCGAATTCACCTGGGTGTAATCGACGCCGAAGCTGAAGTCCGGGATCCGGTCCATCCGCGCGAGAGAGAGGCCGGTTTTGTCGCGCTCGATTGCCACTCCGGCCTGCTGCAATTCCTGGCGATATTGCAAGGCAATGGCGATTGCGCGTGAGCGATCAGGCAATGCGGCATTTTGCAGTTCCGAACTCACTTCAATTGCCGAGCTTTGCGGGGCATTTCGCAGCGCGTTCAAACGCGCCCGCGCAGCTTCACGTTGTTGAGAAAGCTCGAGTAACTGTTTTTGAATTTCCGACGTCGTTACCTGCGCTCTCAGCACGTCGGCCTGCTGCGTCTCGCCCGTTTCATAACGAACCTGACTAGTTTTGGTAATCGCGCCGAGAAGCGATAATTCAGAGTTAACGATCTCTCGCGAACGCTCGACTTGATAGAGATCGTAGTAGGCAATCTTCGCTCGCAGAATCAGCTCGCGCGCAAGCGTCTGATATTCCCACCTGGCGATGATCGCTTCCTGCCGCGCTTTTTTTGCGGCAAGCGACAACTTGGCGGGAAACGGAATCTTTTGCGATGCGCCGACTCTTTGATTCTGCGCACCAACCCGAGTTTCCACATTGTCGAAGAAATAGCCGTAGCTCACCGTCGGATCGGGAAGCGACCCGACGATTGTTGGCCGCTCCCGGAGCGCCTCCCATTTTGCGCGAGCGGCCGCTAATGCCGGATTTTGGCGCAAGACTTCCCTCACCAGCCTGTCGACTGGCTCAGCGTTAACGAATTTGCTAATGATTAAGCTGCAAAAAACTAAAACGTAAATTCTTTTCATAAGATTCGGGGTCCGAGCGATGTGAGCTCGAAGAGTGAGTGCCGGGCGATGGGCACACTGCGCCTGTCAGCGCTCCCGAATCAGATAAGAAACGTGCAGAGAAGGGCTCGTTGGAGCCGCGAGTTTGCGGGCCTCAATTCGCTCTGATCCAGAGGAGAAGTGGCCGACTGAAAATTGTAAGTGATTGTTCCGACGCTTGCAGAACCAGTAAAGAAAAACTGCGGTCCCGTTGGATTGGTTGCGAGCGGTTGCGCCGCCGAAGAATCCTCCTTGGCCGGTTTGGCGCAGCATGCTTTCACCGAGCAACAGGTCTTCGCACAAACCTGTTTGGCAGAAGCTTGAGGAAAGATACAATCGTGCGCGGAAAGCGGCGTGACCGACGTACCCAACGCCAGCGCAATCAACAATGATATCGATGTCGATCTTATCTTTTCCATCGGCAACGGTTTCTTAGCATTCTTTCAGAGAACGCGCAAAGATCATACCAGAATCTTTACGAATCTCTGGAATTGTTCGCGCCCCGTCTTTTGCAAACTTCAAACGCTGGAGATCTATCGCGCGAATTTTTTCCCGGAGGTCAAAGTCGATTGGCGCACACACCCCGATTTTGTCGGTCACAAAAATTGGAATGGGTGCTTCCGTTGCCACGATGGCAAACACGTTGCTACTGATGGGAAAAACTCGATCCAAGCCAGCGATTGCAAATCGTGCCATCTCATTCTCGCCCAAGGCAGCGGCGCGGCCGCAATGAATCAAATAAATGCCCAGGGGTTCGATTTTGTGCATATTGATGCCCCATACTCCGAGTTTTCATGCGCGGAGTGCCACACAGGCGGGATTCAAAAATAGTTGGATGAAAAGGGATTTGGTTTGGCTGGCGTCGTTCGCACTGCTCCTCGCGAGCTGCGATCAGAAGTCGGAAATAAAAGTTTACCGTGTTTCCAAAGCCCCATTGGAAGATTCGGGGCCGGAACAGCAAAATGCGATGCCGACCAATGGTCCCTCCCCATCGCTTTCGGGAGAGATGGCCGCGCCGGTCTCTTCGAACTCTGTAAGCAGACCGCCAAAGTGGCAACCGCAGCCGCTTTCGGAGATGCGGCAGGCCAGTTTTCTCGTCAAAGGCGAGCATGGCACAGCCGCAGACATTTCACTGGTGAGCCTTGGACCGGCTGCAGCCAATGTGCTCGAGAATGTGAATCGCTGGCTCAATCAACTTGATCAGCCACCGATCAACGAGCAAAAACTGAACGAGATCACCCAACAGCTTACTACATCAATCGGTCCGGTAACCATTGTCGATCTTACCGGGCTACCCAAAGAAGGCGACCCGGCCAAAGATGGCCGGATCATTGCCGGCATCGCGCCTACGAGTACCGCAACTCTATTTTTCAAAATCCGTGGCAATTCAGAGCTGACCGAGGAGCAAAAGCTGGATTTCATTAAATGGGTCGCAGCCGTCTGCAACGCACAAACAGAAAATAAATCGCCGGAAATGGCAGCCATGCCGGAGAGTTCGGCCCCGCCACAGATCAAATGGCAAACTCCGAAAGATTGGACGCAGGTTCCGCCCTCCACCATGCGCTACGCTAGCTTCAGCACCGCGGGCGACAATGGCGGTAAGATCGACATTTCTGTTGTTACTTTTCCCGGAGACGGCGGAAGCGACGTCGATAACATTAATCGTTGGCGACGACAGATCGGTCTGGCGCCGGCTGATGAAAACGCTGTAACTTCCGAAATCAATCCGCTGAAAACAGAAGAGACAGATTTTTCAACCACGGATATTGCCGGCCCGGAAAACCGCACGGTCGCTGCCTGGACACGCCGCGATGGCCGCGTCTGGTTTTTCAAAATGACCGGGTCCAATGCCGCGGTGGAAAAAGAAAAACCGAAATTCTTCGATTTTGTCCGCTCGATTCAGTTTAATTCCTGACGAAACATGTGGCGCCGATTCATTGATGTTCTCACTTCTCTCAAGCTGACGATCGTTTGTCTGGCGGCAGCGATGGCCCTCATTTTCGCTGGGACAATCGCGCAAGTCCATCTCGGCACACATGAAGCACAGCAGCGCTATTTCCAGAGCATGTTGATCTGGTGGCCGGCGGAAAGTCGTGGATTTCAGATTCCGGTCTTCCCCGGAGGTCATCTCATCGGCGCTGTGTTGCTGGTCAATCTTATCGCCGCTCATGCAAAACGATTTCGTTGGGCGTGGCGCAAACTAGGCATTCATCTCACTCATGCCGGTTTGATCATCATGCTGGCGGGCGGTCTGTTCACCGACCTCTTTGCTGTTGAGAGTCACATGCAGCTTTCCCGGGGTGATACGAAAAATTACACCGAGGACGGAATAGCCGTGGAATTGGCTGTGATCGAGACGAGCAACAGCGATTTTGATCAGGTGACCGCAATTCCCCAAACGGTGTTGGAACACGATCGCATCATCGATCATGAGAGTCTGCCGTTTCGAATCGTAGTAAGGAATTATTACCAAAATTCCAGATTGAAAATGGCGAGTCAATCGGACAGCGACGTGCGGCCGATCGCCAATAAAGGCCCGGGTGCGATGATTGCGGTTGAACCGGCTCTGCGCGCCACTGGTATCGACGAACGCGATGTGCCAAGCGCGGCGATTGAAATCGTTTCTAAAAAATCCGGGGAATCACTCGGTACCTGGCTGGTTTCGGACGCACTGGGCGCTCCCCAGACGTTTTCCTGCGATGGACGCACCTGGAGGATCGCAATGCGGTCTGCTCGTTACTATCACCCTTATAGTGTCACGCTGCAGAAGTTCACCCACGCCCGCTACGCAGGCACCGACATTCCGAAGGATTTTTCCAGCAAAGTCACATTGATCGATCCGGAGAAATCGGTAAATCGAGATGTGCTGATCTATATGAATCATCCGTTGCGATATCGCGGGGAGACATTTTATCAGGCAGGATTTCAAAAGGACGATTCGGCCACGATCCTGCAGGTCGTGCATAACCCGAGCTTCCTCGCGCCGTATGTCGCTTGCGTGATCGTAGCTGTGGGTTTGCTAGTGCAATTTGGTTTTCATTTAGTCGGGTTCGCCAGAAAACGACGAACTGCCATCGCATGAAACGCATCTATTTGCCGCAACAGATTCACCTCTCCCTTGGCAAGGGAGAGGGTTGGGTAAGGGTTGGCAAGCATTGGTCGCTCCGCGCTGAAGAACCCCTCTCCTTAGTCCTCTCCCCTCCAGCGAGGGGAGAAGGGGCAGACGCACGCCGATGGATGCTAGACAGATCACCATGAAACGTTTTCTCCCCTTAATTGTTTTGCTATTCGCCGCAAGCTGGGTCGCGGCCAACTTTTGGCCGCACCCGGCCAGCAAAGGCGATGTCGATGTTAGCAAGCTCAGCAAGATTTCCGTGCTGGTGGGCGGACGGATGAAGCCGCTCGATACCGTCGCGCGCAATTCGCTGTTGATCATCCATGGGAAACAGACGCTCAATCTGGACAACGGCCGCCATCTCAGCGCGATGCAATGGCTGACCGACGTTCTCTTCAATTCCTCCGTCGCGGATCAGTATCCGGTATTCCGTGTCGATAATGCCGAGGTTCTCGGCCTGTTTGGCTGGGAACAAAGCAACCGCAAATATTTCAGTTTCGCTGAGTTCAGTCCGTTTCTGAAAAAGATCGACGAAGAAGGCGCGCAATCGGACAAGCTCGAGTCGGTCCAGCGCTCGGCCTATCAAAACGCCATCCTGAATCTGCGCAACGGCATTGTTCTATACCAGCGCCTCAAGAATAGCATCCAGCCGGAAGATGCGGAGAATTTCACGGCGGAACTTCAAGCTTTCGAACAAGCGGTCCCGGGCGCCGCCCATGCGGCCAGCCAGCGCGCGGCGGGCGAAGCTTTCGACAAGGCACAGCTCGACGATGTCGCTACGCTCGTTCAACGCTACGAAAGATTATCGGAAATGGCCTATATTCTCGCGGTGCCTCCGGTGCAACCGAAGGGCGAATGGCACCGGGTCGGTGATAGCCTTTTGCGTTCGATCGGCACCGGCCAGCTTCACCCGATTGTTCTCGAGTACGCAATCATCGGCGACGCCTACCGAAAAGGGGATCGTGCATTGTTCAACGAACATGTCGATCTTATGTCGAAATGGTTCACGAAAAACGAGCCGAGCGCGACCAAGCGTGCGTCGTTCGAGTTTTTGTTCAACCGGCTTCAGCCATTTTACCAAAGCATGGCGCTCTACGTACTGGCTTTACTCCTGGCGTGCGCATCGTGGCTGGGCTGGAGTGGTCCGCTCAGGCGTTCAGCGTTTTACGTTTTATTACTCGCGCTCGCCATTCACACATTTGGTTTGATCTCACGAATGTATCTTCAAGAGCGCCCGCCAGTAACCAATCTCTATTCATCCGCAATTTTCATTGGCTGGGGCGCAGTGATCGTGGCGCTGATTCTGGAAAGAATCTATCGCGACGGCATCGGTGCGGCCTGCGCGGGCGCCATCGGTTTCATTACGTTGATCATCGCGCATCACCTGGCTGGCAGCGGTGACACACTCGAGATGCTGCAGGCAGTGCTCGATACGAATATCTGGCTGGCGACACATGTGGTCGTTGTTACCACCGGTTACGCGGCAATGTTCCTGGCGGGGATGCTGGCTATTATTTACATCATTCGTGGTGTATTCACGCGTTCGCTCACAAAGGAAACGGCCCGTTCGCTCGCTCGCATGACGTATGGCGTGGTTTGTTTTGCTACCCTGTTCAGCTTTGTCGGCACCGTGCTCGGCGGGATCTGGGCTGATCAATCGTGGGGCCGTTTCTGGGGCTGGGACCCGAAAGAGAATGGCGCCGTGCTGATCGTTCTCTGGTGCGCAATCATTTTGCATGCGCGCTGGGGCGGATTCATTAAGCAGCGTGGGCTAATGGTCATGGCGATCTTCGGCAATGTCGTGACGAGTTTTTCCTGGTTTGGAGTCAACATGCTCGGCGTCGGTCTCCATTCCTACGGATTCATGCAGAAAGCATTTCCGTGGTTGGTTGGGTTCATGATCAGCCAACTCGCTTTGATGGTAGTCGCGTCGATGCCGCTGGAGCGCTGGCGAAGTTTCAGTGCAGCCAGCATTTCCTCGCAGGGACCGCAGCCACAGATTTCGACCGCTCTATCCGGCGGGCAAAAAATATAGCAGCATCCAACAGCAAGTTCAGAAACAACACGAATGGCAGTGACACGCGATATTGTGAAATCCTGCGTTCGCTTAAACTCAGACGTGAACGTCCTGATACCGCAATAGCTATGAACGATAGAAAAAATTATGACCCCAATTCCCCCCGACTATTTGAGCAGCGTGGCAATCAACCACATTCCCCCAATGAACAGCACTTGCACTGGGAGCCGAAATGGCCGGCCTCCGTCGAGTCGCACCTCGACGCATTTTGGTAACAAGTTTGCGAAGCTCGCGACCAGCAACATAGCGACGCAGAAGCTTACAGTGTCCGTGTTCAGCATTGTCAGTGGACTACGACCAATCGATGCGTAATGACCCACCGCGCCGAGGATACCGATTAACAGGAAGATTGCGGTTCCAATTATGAGTTTCATTGCGCCTCGCTACATCGCGCGGTGATATTCGAAATGTGAAAGCATCACTCGTACCGAGAAGGCGCGAAGCCTTCGAGCAGGCGCATTGCCGAAATGTGTGATCATTGCCTGAAAAGGGAATTTCGTTGGCAGGCCAAAGGAAAAGAGACTTCACCTGCCTCAGCATCAAGATCGACAACCTGGTCGCGAGCATAAAATGAAGCACGGCCCGAAAGCGGAAAAGGGCTTAACGAACCCAATCTCAGGGCTTCATTAGGCAAGATTTTTCAACTCGAAAGTGATGATGAATTGCCGAAGAGCGTACCCTGCACCGGCGAAAGTTAGTTAGACGAACGGGGGCCAAACCTGAGCGATGCAGAGCCACTGCGCCAGATGGCGGAATGTCCACGCTGTCTGGGCGATCCGGCCAAAACGTTCCATGTAGGGGATCGCCCTCAAGAATTGCTTTTCCAGTCGAAAGAGGCTGGCCGTCTTTATCCAAAAGTGTCGCTCGAAAAATCTGTTCTCGGCGGCGCGCCAACGCCTCCGAGACCTCATGTAGAATCTGACACTCCCTCACAACCGATCGCGGTTAGGCTGTTTTCTATTTTCGATCGGGGTCTTCATTCACACTCCTCATTCCGATCGTTGCTGTCGCAACCGCACCAATCAGAGCTGCCACGGCGCTCGGCTCCAAAATCTTCTGAACCGCTAAAAGCAGTGTGGCTTGAACAATCATAATTACAGCCACTATTTTGAATGTGGTCTTCGGTGGGAGAATGAACTTGATCTCACCAGTTGTATTCCGATTCGCCTTGATCATCGCAAAATACATAGCTGCCATCGCTAAGTAAGGCATCACGATTGCGAGAAGTAAGGCCCATTCATTGGCTGACCAACAGGATGTGGGATTCATGATCAGAGTTCGAGTCTAACCGATCTAGCGAAGCAGTTTTCAGTCCATTGCGTGCCGTTTTGAGTTTCACACAAGGGTCGTGGAGCCAAATCCGAAGCCGAAAATCGGATCGAAGACTTGCGGGCGCGGGTCATGGAAGCGATGAAGCGCGACCTTCGTCCAGAACTAGTGAATCGATTTTCCCGAACCATAATTTTCAATCCTTTCAGTCGCGCGGATGTTCGAGAAATAATCGATAGGTTTATCGGCCGATTAAACGCTCGCCTGGGCGAGCAGAATCTGCGGCTCACCATGGACGAATCAGCCTATTCGCTACTGATGGAAAAGGGCTACAGCGACGAGTTCGGCGCGCGCCAAATGGAACGCGCCATCGAGCAGTTGATCGCACAGCCGTTAGCGAAAGCGATCCTTCATGAGCGCATCAAGCCATATCAGGAATTGGTTGCCAAGGTCGAGAATGGATCCATGACATTTTATCCGGCTCCAATGGAGTGAGCATGTAAGTCCTTCCGGAAATCCAGGACGCGTCTTGAGCGAGGTCGGATCGGTGCCGTTCGTAATCGGTGACTGCTTCGACGGATTGGACAAAACCGTTTCAAGCTCGCGCAAAATGTTTTCAATGCTTAACCGACGCGGCCACCATCTCCCAAAGCGCGCTCACCGGCAACGCGTGAAGGTCCGGGCCAAATGCCACAGTCGCCGACCCGGTGTAGAGCAAAATGCCGCGCAGAAAGCGTTTGCCGGTCTGGTGGGCCAGATGACGCAGCCCCTTGAAGTCGCTGCTGGTCGGGCTGGCCGTCTTCTTCACCTCAATTCCGACCAACCGCCCTCGCGCATCTTCCAACACGAAATCTACCTCTTGTTGTGTGTGCGTCCGGTAGTGAAAAAGTCCCGGACGGGTTTTGCTCCAGGCGATTTGCTTGGTCAACTCGCACGCCACGAAACATTCTAAAGCCGCGCCGGTCATCAGGTCGTCCGCCTGCAACCGCGCTGCATCCAGGCCGAGCAGGTGACACAGCAGCCCGGTGTCAGCGAGCAAAACCTTCGGCGTCTTGACCAGGCGCAAGCCGAGGTTTCCGTGCCACGGCGGCAGCGGGCGCACCAGAAACGTCGCCTCGAACAGTGCCCAGTAACGTTGCAGCGTCGTCTGCGGCATGGCTGCGTCACGCGATAAATCGGCAAAGTTCAGTAAACCCATCGTTCGCGAGGCTGCCAGCCGCAACAGGCGCGGGAGATCGCGCAGACCGGCAACATTCGCGAGGTCGCGCACGTCACGTTCGAGAATCGTGGTAATATAAGAGCCAAACCATGCCTGCCGCCGTGCGGCTTCCGTGCGGCTCACCACTTCAGGATACCCGCCGGTCACGATGCGCTCCGTCAGCAACGGCCAACCCGTGTTGCGGAACGCGCCTGGCTTGAACTCTCGCGCGAAACAAGCGTCCACGAAACCTTCTCGCCGTACGGCAATTTCGCCCTGCGAGAACGGCCAGAGCGTCAACACCTCCATCCGCCCGGCCAGCGACTCGGATAGTTTTGGCAACACGAGCGCCTGCGCTGACCCGGTGAGGAGAAAACGTCCTGGCTTGCGATTCGCGTCCACACTGCGTTTGATGGCGCGGAACAACTCAGGGGCGCGCTGCACTTCGTCGAGGATTACGCGTTCTGGCAGCCCGGCGACGAAACCGTCCGGGTCGCTTTGCGCCGCTGCCAGGGTGACGGCCTCATCCAGCGTGAAATACTCCGCCTCGTAACCGTCGTCCCACAGCGCCTGGGCGAGCGTGGACTTGCCCGCCTGCCGCGGTCCTTGCAGATATACAACCGGCGTGTCCCGTAATGCGGCCAAAATTTGAGGCATGAGATTCCGCCGTTTCATGGTGGATATTCAACCAGATAGTGGTTGATTTTCAACCAAAATCCGCGCGGCGGAGAACGCGTTGCCCAGCAGCTCACACCGCCAAATCAGAGCCGGAGCCTGGAATGCACTGGGTTCGTAGCTGGTTGCCGAGGTCGAGAACGCCTCAGTGACATTTTATCCGGCTTGCTCTCCAAGCGAGGGATCACTGATCTCGCCCGCGGTGCAGATCTAAAACGCGGGATATCCTTCCAGGCTGCAAATCACTCCGTCAATTCGGGCACGCGCTCGTCCTCATATTTCTCGATCAAAACGCCGAGTACGTCCATCAATGAAGCCAGAGGATGATTTTCGTCCTCGCCGACTTCATCGATCACTCGGTCGAGCAATTCTACGAGCTCTTCATAATCCGCATCAGTGTGCGGGACGCGCACGGCATGGGAGATGGGCGGCCATGCCTTTGCGACTTTTTCGATCTCGGCTACGGACATGTTATTCTTTCCAGCGACCAGCGTCATACTCGCCATGCGTTAGCACGTCGCGGATATAGATCTTGTTTCTATTATAGTGCACAGCGGCGACCAGTCGAACCTTGTTTCCGCCAATGTTAAAGACCGTGAACTTGCCGACTTGATCGGCATGCGGAAAGGTGGCACGCAACTCAGCAAAATTCGCAAAGCGACTTTTCCGCATGACCGCATACCAGCGCGCGAGTGATGATCTGGTGTCTGGATGCTCGTCCGCGAATTCATTCAAACGTTTTCTGGTGATGACGTGCATTGGTATTCAGATCGTTCCCACGGATTCAAATCCATTCGTTCACCAAAGAGTGTAGTTGTTACAAGCACGGAATTGTCTCTCTGAGCCGTAGCCGGTCAATCAATGCACAATGTTTAGCAACTGGCGCGTAGGCAGCGGCGCCGGTCGTGCGAATATTGAGGTCGATGCAAACAGCGACACCGCCCTGGCCGGCGAAGCACAACTGGCGTTACATCGCACGCGAGACGCCGCCGAAGCGCGATGTGGCCGAACGCATCTGCGATTTCGATGAAATCTACGGGCTCTTCGATGAGGCAACGGTGCGCGCTCAGGCCAGTCGCTGCATCAATTGTCCCGATCCGCCCTGCGCGAAAAACAGCTGCCCGTTGGCAAATCGAATTCCCGAATGGCTCGCGCTCACCGCCGAGGGACGTTTTCTCGAAGCCGCCGAGCTCTCTCGTTCCACCAGCAACATGCCGGAGATTTGCAGTCGGGTTTGTCCGCAAGATCGACTTTGCGAAGGCGCCTGTATCCTAAATGCGCGCTCCGATCCGGTCTCCATCGATTTTCCCTTGGCTGGTCGGTTTCATCGTCGGCCAGCTTGCTAATGGCCGCCGCTCGTATGCCACTGGAATGCTGGAGAAGCTTTCGAGTGACGAGCTGTCCATCGTCCGACAACCGAAGCCATACAGCCGTCGCCAACCAATAGCGATTGTTGCGCTATTCAGTCGTTGAGGTAAAAGAACTGAACATGATTGGCACGGGCATACTCAAAGGAATGGCGGTGACGCTGCGGAACTTCGCAGGCAGTTATTTCGAGAAGGAGCGCCTGATCACGGTGCAATATCCCGAGGAACGCATTCCGCTGCCGGAGAACTACCGCAACTTTCCATTTTTGATTTACGACGGCGACAATTCCCAGGCCGGACTTCGCTGTGTCGCCTGCAAGATTTGCGAGAAGGAATGTCCGCCGCAATGCATTTATATCGTCAAGAGTGACGACAAGAAGCCGGACTACATGGGCAAACCGCAATTTTATCCGGCGATCTTCGACATCGACATCTCGGTTTGCATGAGCTGCCAGATTTGCGTCGAAGTTTGCCCGTTTGAAGCGATCAAGATGGACAAGGTGTTTGAGCTAAGCACACGCGAACGTTTCGATGCATTGCTGATGCGCAAAGGTGATTTGTCGAAGTCGAATGAGTATTATCACGCCATCTGCCCGACCGATGCCGCCGATGTCGATGGAAAGCTCGCGGAAGCGGCGGCCAAAAAGAAGCCGGCTCCAGCGGCGCCGCCGATCTCCCCGGGCTAAATAAACGAGCGGGCATCCTGTAGCACACGCGTCTCGCCTCCTGGTTTCGGCGTCACGCCGAAACGGACTTCTCCCTTGCACTGTGTTCTTCCTCGAAAATTGTAGAAAAGTTCGCGAACCCGAGGACGGCTTCGCCAGCACGCGAGACGCACGCGCTACCCAATCCTTCCGACGCGAGTTGTCGATCTAATGGTTCGTCTGCTACTGTCGCACGATTACGATGACGGAATCCACCGAGACAGCCGCTCCTTCGGATTTTATTCGCGACGTCGTCGCGGAGGACATTCGCACGGGGAAATACAAACAGATCGTGACCCGGTTTCCGCCGGAGCCGAACGGCTATCTGCACATTGGGCACGCAAAATCGATCTGCCTCAATTTCGGCATCGCCCGCGAGTTCGGCGGGATTTACAACATCCGAATGGACGACACGAATCCGACGAAGGAGGAAACCGCGTATGTCCAATCCATTATGGCTGACGTCCATTGGCTGATTGATGGCTGGGCTGACAAAACCGTCGGCGGCTCGCCCTTCTATGCGTCGGATTACTTCGACAAGTTTTACCATTACGCTGTCGATCTTATCCGCAAAGGCAAAGCTTACGTGGACGAAATGACGCCCGAGCAAACGGATGAATACCGACGTATCGGCAAAGAAAGCCCGTTTCGGAATCGTCCGATTGAAGAAACTCTCGATCTTTTTTCGCGCATGAAATCGGGCGAATTCCCCGACGGCGCCAAGACACTGCGAGCGAAAATCGACATGCAGGCGCCGAACATGTGGCTGCGCGATCCGGTGCTGTATCGAATCCGCCACGCGTCCCACCATCGGACCGGTGATAAATGGTGCATTTACCCAATGTACGATTGGGCGCACACGCTCAGCGATTATATCGAGGGAATCACGCACTCAGTCTGCACACTCGAGTTTGAAGTGCATCGTCCGCTTTACGATTGGATTCTCGACGCGCTCGAAATCACCGAGCCGCGCCCGCATCAATACGAGTTCGCCAGGCTCAACCTCACTTATTCGGTGATGAGCAAACGTAAGCTGATACAGCTCGTGAATGAAGAGCTCGTGAACGGCTGGGACGATCCGCGCATGCTCACCATCTCTGGTCTGCGCCGGCGCGGCGTGACCGCGAGCGCGTTGCGCACATTCGCTTACAACATTGGCATTACAAAATACCCGAGCATGACCGACATGGCCGTGCTTGAGCACACGATGCGAGATGAATTCAATCGCACGGCTACGCGAAGGCTCGTCGTACTGCGGCCGATTAAAATTGTGCTGACAAATTATCCAGAAGGAAAAACCGAAGAGCTGGATGCGATCAATAATCCCGAAGATCCGAATGCAGGAGTTCGCAAACTTCCGTTCAGTCGCGAGCTTTACATCGATCGCGATGATTTCATGGAATCACCACCGCCGAAATTTTTTCGATTGAGGGCGGGAGGCGAAGTGCGATTGAAATATGCTTACATCATCAAGTGCGATGAAGTCGTGAAAGACAGCGCAGGCAATGTGACGGAGCTGCGATGCGCTGTCGATCTTGAGAGTAAATCCGGCGGCGCGACATCAAACCGCAAAGTCAAAGGCACGATCCACTGGGTCAGCGCCGCGCATGCGATCGATGGAGAGGTTCGATTGTACGATCGATTGTTCAGCGTCCCCGAGCCAGATTCCGCCTCCGCCGAAGGCTCCGGCGTGACAGGGTCACCGCGCGATTTCAAGTCGTTCATCAATCCGGACTCGTTGGAAGTGGTCACCGCCAAATGCGAGCCGGCCCTCGCGAATGCGCGCGCTGAAGAACGCTACCAATTCGAGCGCCTCGGCTATTTCGCTCTCGATCCTGATTCCACGGACAATCGACAAATCTGGAATCGCACGATTACGCTGAAAGACGCGTGGGCGAAAGAAGCGAAAAAGACAGCGCGTTAGAAAGTCTTCAGAGCTCGTTCAATCAGGCCAAAGCCTTTCGATCGTCACTTCGGTTGCGCCCGGGCGCGGCGGAGATTATCCGCAGCGCCTTTCAAATCGGGCTTGAGACGGAGGGCTGCCTCAAATTCGGCAATGCTTTCCCGCGCTTTGCCAGAGGAGAGCAGAGCCATCGCCAAATTGCCATGAGCCTCCGCATTGTTCGGATTAAGCCGGAGCGCTTCTTGAAGTTGCTCAATAGCCTCTGGCATTTTGCCCACCAACTCCAGCGCAAGTCCGAAATCAGCCTGAATGTCTGCGTCTTTGGGCGCCAACTGTGACGCGCGTTGCAGCTCCTCGAACGCATCTTGATCGCGGTTCTGCTTCCAACGTACGTGAGCAAGCTCTGTGTAGGCCGCGGGAGCGTCCGGCTTTGAACGGATTGCGGCATGGAAATACTCGATGGCTTCCGGGAACCGACCCTGAAGTCCACGAGTGACGCCCATTCCCACCAGGCCATCGTAAAAATTGGGATCGATCTGCAACGCCTTCTCGAAATGCGCTGCAGCCTCATCGTATTTGCCACTACCGCCCATGGCCAGACCGAGATTGTGTTCAATGTGGAGATTAGGTGGAGTGACTGCGAGCGTGTGCTCAAACAAAGTGAAGCTGTCACGCCAGTAATGAATCTGCGCGTTTGTAAGAGTGGCCAGAATCAACAGAACACCGCTCGCTATTGCTGCGCTAAGCAATGGCGTAACACGCCAACTCCGGGCGAGGTCGGCTAATCCGAACACCACTGCAATGAATAAACCAATCGACGGAATGTAAAAATAGCGGTCCGCCATGGTTTGCCCTCCTACCTGAATAATTCCTACGACGGGAACCAATGTTCCGAGAAACCAAAGCCACCCCACGATGAGATATGGCTGCATTTTCCGATGCGAAAAGCAAAACGCGGTAACTCCGATCAGCAAGAACACCGCGCCAATAATCTGCCAGGCGAGTATGCCTGCCGCTGCGAACGGATAGTAGATTGCCAGATCATTTGGCCAGAAGCTGAGCTGCAAGTATTTCGCATACGACACAACCGCGTTTGCAAGCCGCAGCGCAATCGGAATATCCCTGAATGTGCGCACAGCCCCGCCATGAGATTGTGCGATGAATGTGATGATCGCCGACGCCGCCGCGATGGCGAATAGCGGGATTTTTTCAACGACCAGCTTCGGTACAGGTGCCGGTCTGCGCAACGGCCAGTAATCGAGCAACAATAGTACGAACGGCCACGTCACCAACATCGGCTTAGCCAGTAGGCCCAGTGCGAGCGTTATGACGACCCATGTGTAGCGACTGATTGAAGGTGACTTCGCGTAACGCGTATAAGCCAACAGGGAGAGCAATCCAAAAAATGCGGAGAGTGTATCTTTGCGTTCAGATGCCCAGGCAACCGATTCCACGTGCAACGGATGCAACGCGAAAAGCGCGGCGACAAGTGCGCTCGGCCACCGGGAGTGAGTTGCTCGCAACAGAAACAAGAAGACAAGCAATGTGTTTGCCGCATGAATCAGCGAGTTGACCAGCAGGTGGCCGCCTGCGTTCATGCCAAAGAGCTGGCAATCAATCATGTGTGAAATCCATGTGAGCGGATGCCAGTTTGTCGCGTAAAAGGTGCTGAAAGCCCAGGCGAGTCCGGCGCCGCTAACGCCGTGATTCACCATCGGATTTTGTTCGATGTACGTCGGGTCATCGAGAGTGATGAACTGATGGCCGATCACTTGCGCATATATCCCAACCGTCGCTACCGCCAAGCCGAGCAGGATGAGAAGATCCGCTCGCTGGAATGTTGCGCGGTGGCTGAGCCGGATCTCGCTGTGTCGCTTTACTGCAATAGTTCGCCCGGTTTTTCTTTTTCGCCCCGTTCGTTTGGCCATGCTCTTTACGAGACTACTGTAGCGTGAGCAACCGTTCTTCTGACCAAGGCGCGTCTTTCACTTCACAAGCGCGCAATCAATTCGAGCCAGCACTTTTTCTTTCCCGAGAACTTCCAGCAGATGATATAGACTGGGGCCGGCATTGCTGCCGGTAACGGCTAATCGTGTCGGGTGCACGATTGCGCCGACCTTTACCCCGAGATCAACAGCAGTTGATTTCATCGTACGCTCGATTTCCTCGGCGGTGAACTTGTTCGCCACGGCGAATCCGTCCTCGCCACCGGACGAGCCCGTCCGACTGGCGGACTCTGGCGGATCGATCCTGGCGAAAGCGGCGCGGACGGCTCGCAGGAGTGGTTTTTTTTCGGGAGTAAAATGTTTCGCCGCGCCTTCGGCGTTGTATTCGAAATCGTCGGTGAAGTAAAAACCACAGTATCCTGGCAGCTCATCAAATGTATTGATCTTGCCTTTGCACGTCGCGAGCGCGGCGCGGACGTAATCGGCGGAGTAATTGTCGATCTTAATTCCGCTGGCGCTCAGCTCTTTCACCGCCAGATCATGAAATTCGGCGTCGTTCAGCTCGCGCGCGTATTCGCCATTCAACCAGTGCAACTTTGCCGGATCGAACGTGGCGGCGTTTCGATGGATATTCTTAAGGTCAAAGATTCGAATCACTTCGTCGATCTCGATCTTTTCTCGATCATCCTTGGGCGACCAGCCGAGCAGGCAGAGATAATTGCGGACCGCTTCCGGCAAATAACCGCGGCGAATGTAATACTCGACCCGCGCGCCTTCGTCCCGCTTGCTCATCTTAGTGCCACCGGGATTCAGGATGAGCGGGATATGGGCGTAGTGCGGCGGCTCGGCCCCGAGCGCACGAATGATCTCGATATGTTTGGGCGTATTTGAGAGATGATCTTCACCCCGGATCACGTGCGAGATTTTCATTTCGAGATCATCGATCACGTTGACGAAGTGAAAAATCCATGAGCCATCGGGGCGGCGAATGGTCATGTCCGGGTGCGTATCGGGGTTGCTGAGATCGAAATCGATCCTGCCGCAGACAAGATCATCGACAACGACATGCTCGCGCGGCGAACGAAACCGCATGGCGCCTTGATCTTCGAAAATATGACCGGCGTCCTGCAGTTGTTTCAGGTAACGCTCGTAAAGCGGTGTGCGTTCGCCTTGCAAATACGGCCCAAAATCACCGCCCACGTGCGGTCCTTCATCCCAATCGAGTCCCAACCATCGCAGGCCTTCGTAAATCGCAGCCATGCCTTCTTCAATGTTGCGCGTGCGATCGGTATCTTCGATCCGCAGAACGAATTTTCCGCCATGATGCCGGGCAAACAGCCAATTAAACAAAGCCGTCCGAGCGCCGCCGATGTGCAGAAAGCCGGTCGGCGAGGGAGCGAATCGCACGCGGATATCAGAAGGCATTGGAGCGATGGGTCGTTGTCATGTTGAGCGGAGCGAAACATCTCAAACCATTTGTTCCAGCGTCGCCCATGGAATGATCAGAGATTCTTCGCTTCGCTCAGAATGACAATATCCATACCTCCAAGACTCCACCACTCCAATACTCCACATTCAAAAGATAGGCTTTGCCAGCGGGCAGATTCTTCATAAAGTCGTGCGCTTTAATTCGAGCGCCCATGACTCTTCTTGCAGCCAACTTTCTTCTCGATTGGGGAGTGCCATTGTCGATGATATGCGCCGGGATCGGGCTGGTCTTTGCCCTGTTCTTGATTGGCATCGTCATGAAAGCCTCCTCTGGTAATGAACGGATGCGACAGATTTCCGCGGCCGTTCAGGAAGGCGCCAAAGCATATTTGAACCGGCAGGTCATCACGATCAGCGCAATCGCTGTCATCATTTTCCTTCTACTGTTTTTCTTCAAGGACCACTCGACGGCTATTGGCTTCGTGGTCGGCGCCTCTTGTTCTCTCGCGGCGGGCTATATTGGTATGCGCATCGCCGTAATCGCGAATGTGCGCGTAACGCAAGCTGCAACGCAATCGCTCATCTCGGCTTTGCGGATCGCATTTAACGGCGGTGCCGTGACCGGTTTGTTGGTTGTGGGGCTGGCTTTGCTGGCGGTGGCAATTTTCTATACTGTCGCGAACAACATTGTTGGTCACGATATGGCGATTCGCAGCCTTGTCGGCCTGGCTTTAGGCGCAAGTCTGATCAGCGTGTTCGCCCGGCTTGGCGGCGGCATTTATACCAAAGCGGCTGACGTTGGCGCCGATCTCGTCGGTAAAATCGAAACGGGTCTGGAAGAGGACGATCCGCGCAATCCGGCGACGATTGCTGACAACGTAGGCGATAACGTGGGTGATTGCGCCGGCATGGCCGCGGATGTTTTCGAAACCTATGCCGTCAGTTTGATCGGCGCGATTTTAGTAGGCGCGCTCACACTCGGTGCTGTGCCTGCCGCCATCGTTTATCCGTTTGTTCTCGGTGGCATTTCAGTGCTCGGGGCAATTTGCGGAGTGTTGTTCGTTAGCGTCGCGGCAGGGAAACCAGCAACGGTGTTAATGGGCGCAGTCGGAACCAGCGCTGTCGTTTCAGCGATTCTTTTCTGGCCGACAACACACTGGCTTTTCCCTGCCGGCGTTACGATCAGCGGAACGCTGCGGTCGCCTACGCAACTTTATCTGGCGTCAATTATTGGCTTGGTGATGACCGCGGTCGTGGTCGTGATTACGAATTACTACACGTCGATGCATTATCGGCCGGTGCAGAAAATCGCTCACGCCTCGGAGACCGGACACGCGACCAACATCATCGCCGGTCTGGCAGTAGGGCAGCATGCCACCGCGCTGCCGGTGGGGTTTATCGGTATCGCGATTTTGCTGAGCTTTCATTTCGCCGGGCTCTACGGGATCGCGATCGCGGTGATGTCGATGTTGTCGATGGCAGGAATCATTATCTCACTCGATTCATTCGGTCCGATCACCGATAACGCGGGCGGCGTAGCGGTCATGAGCAATCTGCCAAAGGAAGTCCGCAACGTGACCGATCAGCTCGATGCTGTGGGCAATACGATGAAAGCGGTGACCAAAGGTTATGCCATCGCTTCGGCGGGATTGGCCGCGCTGGTGTTGTTTGGCTCGTATGTCGAGGAGTTGAAGGCACACGTCACACGCAATGGGGCGCCGTTCACATTCCACTTTTCTCTCACCGAACCAAAGGTAATCATCGGCCTCTTTTTGGGTGGCTTACTTCCGTTTATTTTTACCGCGTTCAGCATGGACGCCGTCGGGAAAGCGGCCGGGGCAGTCGTGCGCGAAGTGCGACGTCAATTGCAGGCGAAGCCAGGAATTCTGACAGGACAAGACACGCCAGACTACGGGACTTGCGTCGATATTGTGACAAAAGCGGCGCTTCGGGAGATGATTGTGCCAGCGCTTTTGCCTGTCGCATTCGTGGTGGCGGTAGCAATGATCCCACCGCTCGGACCGGTGGTTCTTGGCGGTCTGTTGGTCGGGACCATTGTAACGGGATTATTTGTCGCGATCGCGATGACCAGCGGTGGCGGCGCTTGGGATAACGCGAAAAAGTTCATCGAAGAAGGAAATCTCGGCGGCAAAGGCTCATTTGCCCATCAGGCGGCGGTCACGGGCGACACCGTCGGCGACCCCTACAAGGATACTGCGGGACCGGCGATTAATCCGATGATCAAGGTGGTGAATATCTTGGCGATCCTCATCATCCCGATTTTCTTTTAACCAATATCCTGATTCTAAAGCTCGCCAAGCGCTTCGGAACTGGTAGGATCGACAGTGGCCATAAGATGGACCACGATTTCCAAATCACAGCGAGCGCGCAGCACCAGGCAAAACGAGGCCCGCTCGCCAAAGCCGACCCGGCGGCCACGCCGTTTAAAGTTGTAATTGATCCGAAGGTTCGTTTGGACCTGCGACGGGCCCTCGTTGATTTGATCGATTATCATGACGAAGTGCTCGCCGAACATTTCGCCGATGGAAAACTAGCCTTGGATTCGTACAAGGAATATATCGAATTGTTTGCGCGGAGTTTGAAAGAAACAATGGAAAGCCGGGAAGGAGTATCCTATTTACTGCGATCGGTGGGTTTCGAGATTCCTGCGGAAGAAATCAATCTGGATCCGGAACTGCGCTGGAAAAAAGGGCCGGCCCCCTTCGGGCCGAGTTTGTTATAGCGGAATCATCCATCGTGAAAATTCTTGGTTTCGCAAAAATTGCGTGCCAAAATCGCTCTCTTGTCCATGGCAGCTTCGTCTGAGTCGGTTACGCGTATAAAATTTTGGGGTGTTCGCGGATCGATTCCCGTGCCCGGCCCAAGCACGGTGCGTTACGGCGGCAACACAAGTTGTGTGGAAATCCGGGCCGACGGCGAGATTATCGTGCTCGATGCGGGGACGGGCATCCGCGAGCTAGGGAATTCGTTAGAAAAGGAGTTTGGTTCGCGGCCAATCAAGATCAGCTTGCTGATAAGCCATGTGCATTGGGATCACATTCAAGGGTTCCCGTTCTTCGGTCCAGCTTACAACGAGAAGAGTGAAATACAGGTCTTTGGCTACGACGGAACGGATGCCGGCCTTCGGGAAACCCTCAAAGGCCAAATGGCCATACCTTTTTTTCCTGTGGAACTCTCTGATCTGCCCGGCAAGATCGTCATCCGAAAACCACCAAAAATGGAGTTTGATATTGGCGACGTGCATGTCCGTTCGCGATTCATGAATCATCCGGGAGTTTGTGCGGGTTATCGCCTGGACACCAGCGCCGGCGCAATTGCTTATCTGCCGGATACCGAACCGTACCAGGCCTTAAAACTTCACTCGGTAAAAGCCGATTCGGTCAGTCCCCAGCAACTGCAGGAAAGAGCGCAGAAGGGACGAGCCGAGTTGATCGAGTTTTTGACTCGCTGCGACGTTTTGATTCTCGACGTTCAGTACACGGACGAGGAATATCGGTCGCACGTCGGCTGGGGTCATGGTTCAATCGGAACTGCAGTAGGGCTGGGTAGTGATGCTCAAGTCAAGAAGCTGGTGCTATTCCATCATGATCCTAATCACCATGATGCCATGCTAGACGAAATGGTGAAACAAGCGCAGGCGTTGGCAGCCAATTCCAAATCGACGTTGGAAATCATCGGCGCGCGCGAAGGCGATGAGATCGTCTTGCCCGCTTTATCATCCTGATCAAAACGAGTTGACTCAGTCCCAGAAAAATTTGCTTGAAGAATTATCTGCCTCGCTAGGATTCGAACCTAGACAAGGAGATCCAGAATCTCCGGTGCTACCGTTACACCACGAGGCAAGTGAAGCAGATTAATCGCTGAAAACCAAAACGCCTGCAACTCGCGGGAGCATTCGCTGTAGGGGAAACTGACAGTTTCATGTCTGTCTGCGTGCTGGGGAAGGTGTCACCTTCCCCTACAAATCCCCGAGGCGCTTGTTGCGAAAAAATTCCTGTAGTATCGACGCGCATTCATCCTGCAATACGCCCATTGTAATCTGGCAGCGATGATTCAATGCCGGATGCTGGAGCAGATTGATAATGCCACCGCCTCCGCCGCTTCTTGGATCGGCACAGCCAAAAACAACCCGGCGGATTCGGGTGTGGACGAGCGCGCCTGCGCACATCACGCAGGGCTCCTTTGTGACGTAAAGATCGCAATCAACTAGACGCCAATCGCCGACTGCTTCTTCGGCCTGGGTTAAGGCGAGCATCTCGGCATGAGCGGTAGCGTCCTTGAGCAATTCAACCTGGTTGTAGGCGCGAGCAATAATCTTTCCTTCGCGAACAACGACTGCACCGACGGGAACTTCATCTGCCGCGCGCGCCTTCTCCGCCTGCCGCAGCGCTTCACGCATATGAGATTCATCGGGAACTGGTTCATTCATGCGCGCGTGAGTTATAGAATTTTCCGCACCACCCGGCAACGTGCCATTATTAGATCGACAATTTTCTTTACAATTTCGCGCCCATTGCTTCAGCCTCGATCGCGTGCGCTGCGCAGTAACATTTTGTCTTCTTTGTTTTCTTCTGGTCGCGCGGGCGTTCTCTCAGGACCAGGAACGCAAGCTGGTTGATCGCCTCCTTCGTCCCGACATGGAACTGAAGAATGATGCGCAGAACAAAAAATTTACGGCTGACCGGACGTCCGTTCAAAAGAAGGCGACGCTGGGCTCTTTTTATATGCAGCAAAGACCGGTATCGAAACAATTTGCCGGGACGCGCGATTTTTCGACTTCGAATTACGACGCGGGCTCCTTTTCGAGTGCTAAACGAAAAGCGAATACCAGTTCTCGAAATCAGATTGTAAACTCAAGCAAACAGTATCCGACCAGCATGGCGAGCGGTCCCGATGCCGCGCGCGATTCGAAAAAGTCGGTCGATGGCAAACAATTTGCCGGGCAGCACAAATTCCTCGATCAAGGGAAAAGCCAGAAGTCGCTGAATCAGAAGAACCGTCCGATGACGATCGAGGAAGTGCGCGAGCTGCTGAATAAAAATAAGTAGCGGGCGGCGCGGTGTAGCGCATTGTTCGCAGCACCACCCATTCCTGCCTCTGTCATGTTGAGCTGAGCGAAACATCTCAATCGGATTTCCCGGACAATCGATGTGGAAATGATTTGAGATTCTTCGCTTCGCTCAGAATGACAAAATACCCAGTAAACGATGCAACCTGACGACGCTCTGAGCGCCTTAAAACGCGGCGCTGCCCAAATAATTAGCGAGGCCGAATTGGCCGAAAAGCTGAGGCTGGGGCGTCCCTTGCGGGTGAAGTTGGGTGTCGATCCTACCAGCGCAGACATTCATTTGGGACACACGGTTGTTTTGCGAAAGCTTCGCCAGTTTCAAGACCTCGGTCACCAGGGCGTTTTAATCATCGGTGATTTCACCGGAATGATAGGCGATCCAAGCGGGCGCTCGGCCACGCGGCCGCATTTGACCCGCGAAGAAGTGATGGCCAACGCGGAGACTTATCGGCAACAAGCCTTCAAAGTCCTAGATTCGAATCGCACGGAAATCGTGTTCAACGGTGATTGGTTTCGGAAGATGACCTACGAAGATGTCATTCGATTAAACAGCCGCGTCACACTTCAGCAGATGCTTCAGAGAGAAGATTTCCGTGCCAGGATCGACAACCAGCAGGCAATCCATGCCCATGAGTTGCAATACCCGATCATGCAAGGTTGGGATTCGGTGATGGTGAAGGCCGATGTTGAATTAGGCGGGACCGACCAGCTATTTAACATTTTGGTCGGCCGCGATTTTCAAAAGGAAGAAGGAATGCCGCAGCAGGTCGTGTTTCTGTTGCCAATCTTGGAAGGTCTGGATGGGTCGAAAAAAATGAGCAAAAGCCTGGGCAATTTCGTCGGTGTCACGGAGCCGGCTACCGACATGTTTGGTAAACTGATGAGCATCTCGGACGATTTGATGTCGCGATATTATTCATTGCTGCTCGGCCGGGAACTACCGAAAGATTCGCATCCCGTCGAGGCTAAGAAGCAACTCGCTTTCGAAATTGTGCAAACCTTTCATTCCCCTGAAGTCGCAAAGCAGACGCGGGAGGATTGGAATACACGATTTGGCGAAAAGCGTCTTGCCGAAGCAGACCTGCCAATATTTTCATCGCTTCCCGCGACCTTCGACGATCTTGTTGGAATCACCGTCGCTGCTTACTCAGAATGCTTCCAAATCAATAAGTCTCGCGCGGAAGCGAGCCGCTTGATCAAGCAAGGGAGCGTGCAGCTTGACGGAAAAAAAATTGTCGATCCAAAGGAGAAAATTCGGTTGCGTTCGGGGCAAATCTTGCGCCTCGATAAAACGCACGCTGTTCGGATGGGATAAAAGTAAAGACGCACGGGCCGTTGCAAGACCCGTGCGTCGGAATTGAAGAATTGTCGATCTTACGCCGCAGCAGTTTCCCAGACTGGGAATGCCGGGACATACTCACGGTGAGGTGCAACGGTTCGTTCAAAGTGCGCGCGAATGCTGCGCAGCTCTCCCGTGACGAACGCATCCATAAAATGAAGATGCCGATCGAGCCAGGCGAACAATTTATTCTTGATCTCGTAGTGAAGAGCCAGCGTCACCTCGGTGCAGTTGGGCCGAATCTCGGTGAAATCGATCAGCCCCATCATCTCGATGTTTCCTCCCACCGATTCAAACGCGAACTCTTCCGGCGACTCGCTCTCCGCTGCCAGGAGCACAGTGTTCGCTTTGAAACCAAATGGCCCGCGAAAACTAAAGTCTATTGTTTTCGACGAGGTCAGTGTGGCCTTGGTGATCATCAGGAATTGGCGCCTGTAAGATTGGATACTGGCCAATCGCGCCCGGCATTCCGCCAACGGTTCATTCATGTGCAAGGTTTTTTGTAACAACATAAGCGTAGGGTTTTGATCGACCTTTCCAAGCAATGCCGGTACCAACCGATTTTTCCCTAAGGAAGCACCAAACCTGGGCCGATTTTGTGTACATTTCCGCTACACTCCTGTCTGGCTTGCCGACATGACGAATTGTCGCACCATCGACAAGTTTCGTCTTCTTCGTGAAAAGACTCAGGCAACCCGCTGAGCCAAGTCGCCAGCGGCGTTATTTTGGTTCGCCGCTATCGTTTGCATCATCGACCGAAAAATTTTCGCGCCGTCTGCACTGCCAAGGCGTGCGTCCGACGCTCGATCAGGGTGAGGCATCAGCCCGAACACGTTCTTCTCACGATTACAAATCCCGGCGATATTTTCGATCGAACCGTTTGGATTCGCTTCTGGGACGATGCACCTCTGTTTATCGGCGTAGCGCAAGATCACTTGCCGGTTCAAATTCAGCTCCTCAAGCGTTTGTCGATCGGCAAAGAAGCACCCTTCGCCGTGGGCGAGCGGCAATCTCAATAGCGATCCCTCCGGGCAGCCATGAGTGAACGGCGAATCCGGAACTTCGACACGCGTGGTCACTATTTCACAAATAAAGCGCAAGGAACGATTTCGGACTAGCGCACCGGGTAAAAGGCCCGCTTCGCAAAGAATTTGGAAGCCATTGCAAGTGCCCAGGATAAGTTTTCCGGCTCGCGCATCGCTGATCACAGCTTTCATGATTGGTGAAAATCGGGCGATTGCGCCGCAGCGAAGATAATCGCCGTAGGAAAATCCGCCCGGAATCACAACTGCATCAAAGCCTTTAAGTGACTCTTCCTTGTGCCAGACGTATTCGGCTTGCAAACCGTCGATGCCGTTAATGGCCGCGATGCAGTCTTGGTCGCAATTGGATCCTGGAAATTGAATAACGGCGAACTTCATCTCCTATCTTTAATCCAGCCCTCGGCAGAAGGCCAATGTCCGCACTGTCGATCCTTGAGACGCATCGTCAGGCAAGATGGCCTGTTTTACGATTCGCTCTTACGCAGTTCGTAATCTTCGATCACCGGATTCGACAGCAAATCGCGGCAGAGCCCGTGCAATCGTTTCTCAAGATCGCCATCTTCGCCATCCGTTTCGATCTCCATGTACTTGCCAATTCGAACGCTACGCACTTCCGGCATGCCCAAATGGCGCATCGCATCACGTACGGCATTTCCCTGCGGGTCGAGGACGGCAGCCTTTGGCATGACGATCACTTTTGCTTTCACGGCTTGAAACTTATTCCGGCACACTTTTGAAACAAGCTCTTCCCGGCGAAAAAAGTTCATGGCGGACAGATTGTTCGTCTGTCCGCCATGACTTCTCGGTTCTCGATTAGGTTAAGGCAGATTCTGTTTAACGACGGTGACGTCAGTCGAATTGATCCCGCCGCTGGCGTTCACGTCCGAACGGAAATTGGTCGTATCCACCGGTTGCCCAATGCGTCCCTTTGTTTGAGCAACATCCGAGCTCGTGACAGCTCCATTGCCATTCGTGTCGCCCGCGATCCTCGACATTGGGATGGTTACATTGGCGCCTCCGTTCACTCCGTTGAGCCGCACGTTGATTGTCTGATCATCGGCAACGTTGGTCAGTGGGATGGTTACTACCGCCCCGCTAACGGTTACCATTCCACCATTGCACGCGCCGCCACTCCCCACGCAGCCGGCGCCCACTGTGACTTCCGCCTGCGGACTGCCCGTGATACTCACGTTACCGGAAAAGGTCACGACCATCGTGTAGTCGTTCGTCGCTCCGCCAGTGCGGCATTCGATTCCCGGTGTGCCGGTAAGCGGCAGCGCAATGTCGAAGTCTCCTACTCCCGTATGCGTTTTGCGCGATACTGCGCTGAGTACGCTCGGTGCAAATTGAAATGCGCCAACGCGTGTTACCCATCCCACAGCACTGGTCGTGGGAACCCACTCATTGATGTACCAAAAAGTACTATCATCAACAGGATCGACAACCATGGACGTGTAATCTCCCCAGCGGCTGGCCGTCCCTGTCTGCGAACCCGTTCCATTAACAATGACTCCCTCGCCCAGTGTCATTTGTCCGAGTGGATCGCTGGCAAGGCGCCCTGTGTAATACACGCTCGGAAACACCGCCGGATTTGTGTTGTTTGAAGCGCTATAACCGAGTGCCATATCTCCGGCTGCATTCATTGCCACGCTCCCAAACCACCGATGAATCCCATCCGTCAGCCCGGGCGCATACGTTCCCTCCTGAAAAATAGTCGGGCTACTATTTGGACTGCGTAGTTCCCACCATCGAATACCCGATACTTCTCCATTGGGACCAGTACCCGCCGAGACGGATTGATTGGTTACGATGGATTCGTGGCCGCCGAAGTTTCGGTAAGCGGCGCGAAACAGCGGTCGTTGCCGATAACCCTGGTGGTCGAGCCGAACGGTGGTGTTTGGCTGTGGGATGCAATTGCGGCCCGCTCCGCAGAGAGCCAGGATCGAATTGAACGGCGCTGTCGGAATTGTGTTTGTCAGAGTAAAACTGGACATCGGCGCATTCGCGAAGTCCGCCACAAACTTCCAGACAGTCAGCGCATCCTGAGGCGCGCCATATCCGCCATTATTGTCCATCGAGCCGATATAAAATTCGGGGCTGCCAGACGGCGGTAGTGTAAAACCATCGAGGTCGGCCGGCAGCAAGCCATCACCGACATTATAAGCCGGTGTCGGAGGAGCCAAAAACGAGATTACCTGGGCGTTGGGATCGCCCGCCAGAGCCTGCGCCCGGTTCAGAGCGTACGCGCCTATACCGACAAAAGCGCCTCCATTCAGAAATTCGCGCGTACTAAAGTAATACGCATCTGGCCACATAGCCGCTTTAGGGTAATCAGGGAAATTATTTCCTGTCGAGATCGCCCAGCGATAATACGCACCCGCTGGGTCGGACGTCTGGGAAAGTGCTACACATTCCAAGTACGGAGGCGAGCCGGTAAATTGGGTAAGCAACCAGCGATCAGCTAATTGATCGTAAACAACAACCGGATCGCCCGAATTTTGCGTCTGACAAGCGCCGCCAAAGCCGGCCCAGAGCGTGTTGTTCGCGGCGGGACCATAGACCGAGCCGCCGCTCTTGTTGAACACTTGGAAATACAAGTTCGACATGACCACAACATGATTGGGACCAACGGCTCCATTCGGGTCCGGAGGATAAACGCCTGAGAGGTTAGTCGGACCATTAAAGCTGATAATCGGAGCAGGAATCGAGATTCTCCCTTTAATCGCCTGAACAACTGGGTCGTGTTGAAACAGGCTGCTGAGACCGCGCGGAATTACATCGCGCTCTTCGTTGTCCCGCAAACTACCCGCGTGCGGAGGAATCGGTGCGATGTTGCGCAAGGGAGGTGAAACGTCGAATTTTACAATCCGCAACACGCCGCGGTACTGCGCCTGACTGGTCACTTGCGGATTCCAGGATCGTGGCGATTGCGCCGAGAGTTTATTGAACGCCACAAGGCCAATGGTTAGGCCGGCAACGCACAACAGAATGCCCAACAGGGCCCGAACATTAAAGAATGCTGATCGCTTGGCGGATTTTCTTTTCATAAATAAGATGGTTGAGGGATCCGGAACGGATTCCGTGACGTCGAGATTACAAAAGCGGATTTGCCAATGTCACGCTTTTTGTTTGTAAATTTCAGCACGACACTCGGCAGGCGTTGTCGGTGGGACAATCGACGCTTCACGAAAGGCACCCTTAAGACCGGGCGAAGTAACGCAGCGCGCGCAAACTTGGCAGGAAGAAATATCCTCCGCCGCGAACCGTCACAAATTGGCGGCAGATCCGAAATACGCTTCATCGACAATCTGGGATCTTTTGCACCCGGCGATTGCGAGCAGCGCGCACAAAGCAAGCCACGTTCCGATTCGTGCGAGACGGCAAAAATCGGGTGTGACTGTTGGCAACAACTTCACCTCACCGCGATTCATAAGTGCGCCAGCGAACGCTCTGGCAAGGAATTTTGAACCGATCTCAGGAGGCTTCCTGAATTAATGGTGCGAGCCATTGCGGCGGTTCGATGTTCAGGTGCTGTTTGAGAATAGAACGAATGAAAACACCGAAATCGCCGCCGCACTCGGCACACAGCTTCCCCATCGTGTAGGCGCCGAGCATCCGATAGCTTTCGAACTGCGACTCAGAGAAAAATTGGTCGGCGGTGGTTTCGTGGGGAAAAGTTGGATTTGTTTTGAAGTATTCGTAGATGTCGCGTGGTTCGTCCCCATAACAAGCAGGTTTGACGTAAATAATCACGCCGTCTGGCGCGTTGTCGCCGTCCATCGCGGAATAACGAATGCGGCCGATGGCGCAGTTGTGGCCTCCGGGGGGATTTGGGATGTCCTGAGCGCTCCGCGGGTAAATGGTCATCCGCGGTTCGCCAAACTCAATCGGGATACCAAGGTCGATCCGAATCTTGCGGACGACTTCACCAAGATCGACAAACGAACATTCCAGATCCTCCCCGGCGTCGCTCACCACAATGAAATGGCAGCGGCGCAAGACCATCTCGTAAAGCCCGAGATTATCGAAGTGGCCGCCATCAGAAAGATTCACGTACTTGTAGTGATCGGTTGTGTCGCCAATGGATTCGGAAAACAGCGGCCCGACAGAATAGCCGGGACCTTTGTAGGTCCAGGTTTTTCTGCCCGCCGGGCCTGGATTACCAAGCCACCAACCGAGGCGCAGGTTTAGCAGGGTCATCAAAAAACCGACCACTGGCGAGGAGTGATAACCCATGTTGGGATTGGCGGCGGCTCCGGAGATTGCCATAGCTGTGCCCAACGAAATCTCGTCACCGTATTTGCTCGATGACCGATAGCCAATGTGCCATGAGCCGCAGTGTAGCCGGCTCATTGTAAACGATTCGGCCTTTCGCTCCTGCCAGGCTAGTTGTTCGCCTTTTACCAAATTCAGGGCGCCGTTGATGATATGCAGCGGCTTTTCCGGCCGCAGCTCGCACAGCGGGAAATTGTCTTCTCGATCGAAACCGGTAAACGGGTTGGGGCTTCGTTGGTCGCGGGAAGCTGCAAGGTAGGCGCGGATTAATCGGTTTCGATATGTAGCATGAAGGGAAAACTTGTTGGCATTGATAAAGAAACCCATCGCGATCCCGACCACCAGCATCGCGCCCGTGAGAAATACGATAACGAAGAGTTGAACCTGCCAGGAATTAGGATCGAACAGTTCCGCTTGCTTGCCTAGAATCCAATTGGTCGTGCGTTGTGCCCAAGCCTGAGCTCCCAGCAGAACAAGGAGCCATGAAATGATGATTGAGAGGAGCACGAGAAAAAGAGCCGCTACGATAATTAGAAGCCAATGAAAGGCCGCTTTCTCCCCCAGCCACCGGCTTAGCTTCGATCGAAAAGCCAGCAGCGCACTGGCAAGCCCCGTTACTCCGCCAAAAGCTCCCAGGAGACCCTTTGCCTGCTGCGTCGCTTTGATTTCACCGAAGAAAACATCGAGCTGATTTGGCGTCGCGGAAATCGCCTGTGCACCCCAGAGAACAATCGTGTTCAGAACGATCCAGGCAAACACGGTCACGAGAATCCAAGCGGCCGATCGCCCCCACCATTCTCGATCCTCATCCTGCGTCACCCAACTGGCGAGTCCGGTAAATAAAAAATTAACCAACAGCAGCACGGCCAGCAGCAACGCCGGGGCAAGACAGACGTAGGCCAAAGCATTATTTGCTGGGGCAGGCGTGGGGAACTGGTCGGAAAGTTTTCGATTCGGTGGCAGGTCTAACGCGCCGATTTGATCTTCGCCGATCCAACCGCGCCCTTGTGCCGTTTCGATTGTAACTTTTCGATCCAGTTCCCTAACGAGAATTTGAGTGCCGGCGGCAAGTTTCATTCTTTCTTTGCGCCAGGGTTCGGGCACCGCTTCGAAATCCTTTTTCAGTTTGACTTGAACCGGAAGCGTTTGGCCCGGCTTCAGATGCAAAGGCCCCAGGTCGGTCGCGCTGATGCGGCCTCGCTGTTCACCGGCTTGGATGATGTAGCTGGGATCAATTCGAGTAATGAGCCCGGAGGTTCCTTGCGGGAGCACCAACTTTTGTTTGTTCCACGGAATCTGCGTTGCCTCACAAGGGCGATTCAATGTGAATGGAATCGGACTGGCCAGGAACATCCCGATCGCGATTGCCCACAGGCAAATACCGGCAATAGCCGCCGCGATCACGATCATCCCGAGCCGCCAGACAGAATTGATCAAGCGACGAACCAACGGTTTCTTCTCGCGTTGACGAAACGAAAGAACCACTAGCGCGAGAACGCCACCAGCCAAATAGCAGGCTAGAAAGAAGACAATAAATCTCGGTAGCCAGTCCCTTGCCAGAAACAAATCGCTGCCGTGAACGGTGCGAAATACCGCCCACCATTCAGCCAGGATCAGAGCCGCCAATATTAATGGGAGCTGACGGAAGATCAGAAACCGGCGCTGCGGCAAACGCATATTGCCGGTGGAAGGAACATCAACAATCGCATACGCCATCGAGATAGCGACGAGGACAAGTCCCACTGCCAGCATTGTGTTGAGCGGCAAATTCCACCAGTCGATGATTTGAACGAGGGTCGCCTGATCGGTGGCGGCGCTCCAATCAGGCGACACCAGCATCGCGGCGAGATAAAGTCTCGGGATCATCATCACCGCAGCCAGCAGCGATATCAGCACCAGCCAATTTAAGAACATGTTTCGAATGAACGTGGCGACCAATGTCCAGAAATCCATCGAGGTCAGGCTCGCTCGTGGCGATAGATAATTGCTGAATTGTCGAAGATGCCGGATAGGCGGCGGCTCCGGTTCAAAGATCGACTCGGGCCGGCGTTTCAGTTCCGCTGCCACTCCGCTAATCCCACCGGTGTGGTGCTTGATCCACGCGCTCAACCAACTGCCGATATATCCGCCTCCGGAAACCGTGGAAAGATAATGAAATTTATCGAGCAGTCCGCAGCGCGCCAGCCCCTGCAAAACGCCGAGGCCGAACGTGGCGCTGCGAATGCCGCCGCCTGATATGCAGAGCGCCGTTCGCTCGGCGTGCTTTTCTTTCAGCGCGTGAACCGCGGTACAAAGAGCTTCCAATCGCTTTTCTGGATTCGAGGCGCTCGGATAGTCAGGCGGCAGGTCGCCATGCAAAGAAACGAATTCCGCTTCCAGCACGTCGTGCAGTGAGAGCGAAGATTCAGTCGATGAAGTTTCGTTCGCCATATTAGCGACAAACTGTTTGCCACGCTTATGACGCGCACCTTAACTTGATGACAAGGATTTTTTTTGAGGACCGCGCACCGCAGCCTTGCGATTTTGATGGATAATGAATTGGCCGGAAACCTCTAAAGCGCGTTGTGTCGTCGTTGGCGGCGGACCGGCTGGGATGATGCTCGGTTTCCTCCTGGCGCGGGCCGGCGTGCAAGTTCGCGTCTTGGAAAAGCATGGTGATTTCCTGCGTGACTTTCGAGGCGATACGATTCATCCGTCCACTCTCGAGTTGATGTATGAACTCGGCCTGCTCGAGGAATTTCTCCAGCGACCACATCAAAAGGTCTCTGAGCTCGGCGGCGTCGTGAATGGCCACAGAGTGGCCATTGCGGATTTCTCGCGCCTGCCGACCCACTGCAAATTCATCGCCTTCATGCCGCAATGGGATTTTCTGAATTTCATCGCGACGCGTGCCAGGCGTTTTCCAAATTTCGAACTGCAGATGGAACAAGAAGTTGTCGATCTTTTATTTGAAGCCGATCGGGTGACTGGTGTTCGTGCCAAAACGCCAAACGGAGAAGTGGAAGTGCGCGCGGACTTGGTCATCGGCGCCGATGGTCGCAGCGCTACCACACGCGATCGCGCGGAATTTGAAGTTCGCGACTTCGGCGTGCCGATTGATGTGCTTTGGACTCGAATTTCCAAGTGCGGAGAGGACCCAGGGCAAACGCTTGGATTCTTTCGGCACGGCAAGTTACTCGTCCTGCTGGATCGGGGCGATTACTGGCAGTGCGGCTATGTGATTCCCAAAGGCGGCTTTGAACCGATCAAACAGCGCGGTCTTTCTCAGTTTCAGGACGACATCGTCGAGATGGCCGGTTTCTTACACGACCGAGTGGCTGAACTCGACGATTGGTCAAAGATCAAACTGCTCACCGTCGAGATCAATCGTTTGCGCAAATGGTATCGCGACGGATTGCTTTGCATCGGGGACGCTGCGCATGCGATGTCGCCGGCGGGCGGCGTTGGGATCAATCTGGCCATTCAGGATGCAGTGGCCACTGCGAATTTGTTAGCCGAGAAACTGCGGCGAGGGCCGGTATCGACTGTCGATCTTAGCGAAGTCCAACGGCGGCGCGAATGGCCGGCAGCCGTCATTCAATACGTCCAGGCATTCATTCACCGTCGTGTCGTCACCGGCCGGCAAACATCGGATAAGGAATCATTACCGATTCTGCCGCGTCTCCTGAACAATTTTCCTCTCCTGCGCCAGATTCCCGCCCGTTTCATCGGGCTGGGTCCGCGCCCCGAACACGTGCGTTGACGACTCGGAACTATCGGGTTGAGCGAGGCCCTGTGCCGATATTTGATTCAATGATGGCCGCATCTGTGGCATTGACGACGCCATTGGCATTTACGTCCGAACGGAAGTTCATAGCGTCGAGTGATTGTCCGATTCGCGATTTGGTTTGCGCGAGATCGGACGCATTCACGTTTCCGTCTCCGTTCGTATCGCCGATGAGCACATCCATGGTGGCTTGAACGTCACTTGTGTTTGTTCCGTCGCTTACGTTTGCGAGTGTTACCACGACCCTTTGCGCGCTTGTTACGCCGGTAAGATTTACAGTGACCCGATTTCCGACAACACTAAAACTACTTACGCTGCCGATGCCCGTCGTCACGCTGGCCGATTGAACAGAAACGTTATTCATGAAAACGAACACGATCGTATAATCGTTCGCCGAAGCAGCACCCCGGCACTCGACGCCAGGCCGACCACTTTGAGGCAGGTCGACATCGAACGTTCCAGCGCTGCCATGGACTTTGCGCGACACGGTGCTTAGCAATTGCATTATCACCGATTCGACAAAACCTTTGTGAGCAGCAACCTCTGTCGCATAAAATCCGCTCGGGTTTGGGGCGGGAATCCAACTCCCGCCTTCGGCTTGCACAAAAAGATCGTTGGTGTCGAAGAGCGCGGCATTAAACGAATTCGCTCCCGTGGGAGATCTGCTGAACGGGCCATCCACGGATAAATTGATTCCGGCAAGTTCCCATAGGCTGCTCGTCGGATTGAATACGAAGACGGCACCGCCCGAGTCGCCTACGGAAAGATGCGATTCGTTGCGTCCGACACCAGCATCGAAAGGTGCATACAGCAACTGGCCGTAGTCTGGATCATTCACGACTGCACCTACTTGATTTGTGCCCCAACGCTGGACCGTGTCTGAAACTCCCCACCCCCAACCTCCCAAGTGCATGTCGTTACCCACTAAAACAGCATCCCCGCGCTGAGTCCCGCGTCCGAAAACGACCAGCTCAAGACCCGACTCACTTCCACCAACATTGCTGTACAACGGAGCGTGAACGGGAATGCTTCCGGCTATTCGCCAAACTTGGAGATCGCTCGATGGATCGGGAAACGCGGCGGTGGTAATATAATTAATCTGATTAAAAGTGAAAGCGTTGCCGACATTGCCGCCGATGTGTTTCGCCGTAACAAAATAGTTTGAGGCAATGACTGTTCCAAGAAAATTGCCGAACTGTCCTTCATACTGCCACCCGCTGCCGGCTAGATCGCCTGTGGGAGCGCTTGTGTTGGCGCCGGGATCGCCCGTTCCGTAAAGAATGACTGCAAATGCAGACGCGGCTGTTACGAACAGCGCGGCAACGCTGGGACAGAAAAATCGCGTCGCCGATCTGATAGGAGCTCTAAAGTCGACGAAGAACATGCCAGCTCGCCAAACTAGGGCAGGTGTTGCTTGATGATTGTGACATCGGTCGAGTTGATGCCACCGCTGGCATTTACGTCCGAACGAAAGTTCGTCATACCGATTGCCTGACCGATTCGGGCTTTGGTCTGAGCCACATCGGAACTGCTGACCGCTCCATTGCCGTTGGTGTCGCCGATTAACAGATTCATTGGAATCGTGATGTTCCCCGCGCCGTCCACACCATTTAGACGGATGCTGAGTGCTTGCGCGTTGGCAACACTAGTTAGGGGAATTGTGACCGTGTTCCCGGTGATGGAAACGACGCCGCCATTGGCAACTCCGCCGCTGCCGATCGTGGCCGTCCCGGAAGTGACCTGCGCCTGCGGGTTTCCATCAATTGTGACGGGGACCGGAAAAGTGGCGACGATCTGGTAATCGCTTGTCGATCCACCAGTGCGGCATTCGAGTCCTGGCGTTCCCGTCAAAGGAAGATCGACATCGAATGTGCCGGCGGCCCCATGCGTCTTGCGCGAGACAACAGATGTCGGCGTGGGTGGTGCTGGCGGATTCGCAACTGTAAACGGCAGCGCAACGAAGGCGGCACACGGAGCACCGTTGGGGAAATTTTCGACCCAGACCTGGAAAGCTCCGGGCGTTGCGATCTGGGCTGCGCTGACCGGCACAGTCAGTTGCGTGGAGTTGATAAATGTCACGGGAGGAAAAGTTCCGTTAACGGAAACAACAGAGTTAACAGTGAATCCGGTGCCATTGAGCGTAAGCATGAAATTTCCTCCACCAGCGACCGCTCTGGATGGATTGAGATTTGTCAGCGTCAGTGGCGTCGCAATCGTATTGTAATCGGCAGCAACGAGAACTTCGTCGGACACGGTGAGCGGTTGCGAGCTGGAGGTGCCGCTCAAATCATATTGCCAGCCGCTGAACGTCCAGCCGGAGTTTGGCATTTCCATAAAGGTGAGGAGCTGCCCGTTAGGATAAAAACCGTCGCCGGTGGGAGAAGGCGGCGTCACGGTGATAGAGCCGGCGCATGATTGGTTGACGTAATCGGTCACATAGAATTGCGGCGTGAGGTTGGCCGTATAGGTGATGGCACTCGCCGGAAGTATCACACTTCTCGTCGCCGTGGGTGTGCCATCGTTCCACTGGTTGAAAGCAAACCGGGTCGCGAAGCTGTACGGATATTCCGGATCATCGACAGCGAGAGTGTGCATACTGCCGGGGGTCCAGCCTGAATCGTAAAAGGCGGAAAAGTTTTTGGGCGCATACCAAAAATTACCATCGGCATAAACCCAGAGATTCGAGCTAAAGGCATTGGGTGCGACTGTGATCGTGTAAACAGGATTCGGAGAGAAATAGGCCGTTGTATCAACAGTGAGACCAGTGTCCGGCACGTAAAACGTTTTCGGGTTCGCGCCCAACCCGCCGGGCAACCAGAACGGCGCGTTGATAAACTCATAGAAGCTTTGTCCCGCATTTGGAGTGGCGGTCAGAGTGACTTGCTGACGCGCCGTGTAAAAGAGAAGTGCAGAGCCAGGATAGTTTTGCGGCGCCGGTGAAGGAGTGACCGTTCCCGCGTCCACTGGCGAGATACTGACGGAATAGGGCACAAGCTGGATGAAACTGGCTGAGTAGATCGTTACTGCAGGAGATGTGGCAGGAGTGGCAGGATCACCGTTTCCCGGAGTAATTGTGATGCTGTGCGACGCGGCAGCAGCATCGTTCCAGCGTCCATAGAAATAATAGAAGGTCGTCGGCTGATTCGTGCCGACGATGTTGCCGGGCTGGCTTTGCACGACTGGTGGAACGTCGAGCGTGTGCGTCGAATTGAGCGCCCAATTGAAGACCTGCGGCGTGGTGATGGTGGTACCATCGACAATGACTTGCAGACCGGGCGGGTTGCTTGTGACCGTTATGGCCGTTGGCGCGAGTCGATAAAGTCGCTTAATGCCATCGATGTCGGCGGCGCTGTATCCGATCTGGTTCGACAAGGGAATGCTGGCCGGAATTGATTCAATCGCGGGCCCGCCATTGCGGGAAAAGGAAAACGGCGGGTAATGCATGATCGACGCGTAATCGAACAGCGTGCTCCGCTGCTGGTTATCGTAAATCGGATCGAAGTTGGAGCGCGAAGCTTTGATGATGTTTTCATAATGAATCGTTTCAAACGTGTCGCGATCCGGGCGGGATTGCTCGTGCCAGAGACCGACAACATGCCCCATCTCGTGCAAAACGGTCGCGACGGTGCAGGGTTGAAATGAACCGCCAGCACCACCCATTTGCTGCTGGCCGCCTACGCGTCCGATGGATGATTCGCATTGTCCGCTGTTATCGTTAGGGTCGAAATAAATTGCGACGTAATCCGGCTCGGTCGTGCGCGGCACGAACTGAAGATCAGTGAACGTGCTGTTAAACTGCGCGATGGCGGCGTTGAGATTGCTCTCATTTCCACTTCCCGCCACAATCACATAAGGAATCTGATACTGGTTTCCAACTCTCGGCCAAAGATATTGGCCATAAGCAATGCCGAATGAGGTCGGTTCGGGCGATTGCTTCGTTTCGGTAAGAATCGGCTCGATTTTTTCCAGCAGAATATCGCCTTGGAAAATCGCTTTGCCGTTTTGGATAAAGTACGACACCGGCATGCCCCGATAAATACCGCGCTGGAGTTGCCCCGACGAGCTAGTCGCAGGGGCGGTGCGGAGTTTCAGGTTCCCTCCCCTTGGCGAACTTGCAGCAAGCCCGAAGATCGTTAGGCCGAAAGCGCCGAAACATAGGCCAACTGCGACTGACGTGCACCGATTGAAAGTCGTATGCATCCGGGGCTTCTAAGGAAGCATCTGCTTAATGATCGAGACATCGGCCGAGTTGATCCCGCCGCTGGCATTCACATCCGAGCGGAAGTTCGTCACATCGACTGCTTGGCCGATGCGTCCCTTAGTTTGGGCGACATCGGAGCTGCTGACAGTCCCATTCGCGTTCGTATCTCCTACAAGGACGCTCATGGGGATCGTGACGTTCACTGCGCCATTCACACTGTTGAGCGTGACGTTCAATGTCTGCGCGTTGGCCACGTTCGTTAGTGGGATCGTAACCGTGTTGCCGCTCATCGATACATTGCCATCGCATACGCCTCCCGTGCCGACGCAGCCCACACCCGACGTCACTTGCGCCTGCGGACTGCCGTTAACGATAACGGGATTCCCGAATGTCACAATGATCATGTAATCGTTAGTCGATCCACCGGTTCGACATTCGATTCCGGGCGCGCCACTTAATGGAAGATCGACATCGAATGTGCCCGCGCCGCCATGCGTCTTCCGCGAAACAGCGCTCTGCGGGATCGTGTCCGGCGGCTGGACGTGAACGTAATAAACATCTTCCTCGTGCTGATTGCGCCCAGGATTGAAGTTATATGTTGCCGAGTAGGCCACGTTGCCACCGTTGTTGTCGGAAACAATCGTAATGTAATCGCCGATCTTGCTCTGGTTCGGATAACCTTCCTGCGGATTAAAAGCGGCGCTGATTACGACATTGGGCGACCACGTCGCACCGGCATCGATACTGTAGGAATAAAACAGTTGCGAATCTCTGTTGTTCCCCGAGTTCCTCGTGTCGTACCAGACTGCGTCAAGCCGTCCGTTAGGGGCCACGGCAAACGTGCCGAACCAATGCCATCGGCCCGCCACCATCGAATCGTCGTTGACCCGCACCGGTGCGCTAAAGGTTTGACCGTCATCCGTGCTTCGCGCGAACATCACTTCCGTACCGGAGTTCGCTCCCGTCGGAAGCACGCTCGCCAGCATATAAACGTTGTTATTTGTCGGGCCGCCGGAGTGATCTACCGCCAGAAACAACTGACCAGTTAGTCCTGCGGGATTTATTCCTCCACCGTCGAGCTGGCCTCCGAGATTGACGGAAGTGATTCGGTCGAAACTAGGCGTAACCCCGCCGTTCTGCGCGTTGCTCGAGCGTAAACAATAAAAACCGCTGCCGGACGCTCGCTCGCCGCCGACGAACAAATTGCCATTCGTGTCTACATCGAGCGTTCCGTACTGGATTGAATTCGGCAAATTAATCGGCGTCGTCCATGTCACGCCGCCGTCAGTGGAGCGACTGAATTGCTGAGAGCCGCTGCATGTCGCGGTATCCCATGCCTGATATTGAAAGCCATGGCCCGGCCCGCTCGTTTTGTCGATGGTAAACCATTGTTTGTCGCCGCCGCCGGCTCCGCCCGCGATCGGTTGCAACCGCGTCCAGGATTGGCCAGCGTTCAACGACCGCCACACGTCATCGCACAACGTCTCGAGCAAACTGAGATAATAAAATTGACCTGTTTCGTCCGAGGTCAGCACCGGATCGCTCCGAAAAACATTGTTTTCCAGAACACCGGGGAAATGCCAGGTCAAGCCACCGTCAGTCGTGTAACCCCATCCGCCTTGCCGAAAATTTGACGTTACATTGTTGAACTGCCGCCACCCGATCGCCATCCTCAGTGGATTAGTCGAATCGGTTGTAATCGAGCACTCGTTGGCCGCATCGCCGACGATGTTGTTGCCATTGGAATCAACATTGGCCTGATAACTCGTGAATGCACCAAACGGCAAAACCATTCGCGGCCCGGTCTCCAGCCGATAGATATAGGCCGGCGGGTTATCGTAGGTTTCCGGCAGATGCTTCGGCGCTCTTGGATTTTGCGCAACCGAGACGTTCAGCAACGAGAACAGACAGAGACTCAAACAGCACGTCACAACAAAGATTTTCATAGGCGGATTTCCCTTTCTGGCGCTTGGTAGCCGGGCTTTGGCACAAACTCGCGCCCGAATGGACCAAATAAACAATTTTCTGGAAATTGTCGATCCTAATTTGGGTCTTCTTTGTACTGGTCCTACCCCTAACGGCAATCTGGGGAAGCGTTGACGCTTTACCTGGCTGCGGATAGACGGTTCACATGAAAACCGAGCGGAGATCCAATCGCTTAAATTACGGCCCATGGCTGGTCGGACTCGGTGCGGCGCTTTGGGGAACTGAAAGCGCGTGGCGGATTCCGCTTAACAACCTGTTTGATGCAAAAGTCATCGTGTTTTGGGAGCACGTTCTGATCCTGCTTATGTTTCTTCCGATTCTGCTGCCGCGTCTCGGTGAGCTTCGCAAGATCAACGAGCCGGACCTGGGGCTTTCTTTTTTTCTCCGGATTCGCCGGTTCGGCTGTTGGGACGATCTTTTTTACGCTCGCCCTCAAATACGGCAACCCAACTGTGGTCAACGTGATCCTGAACATTCAACCAGTGATCTCGACTTTGGGCGCTGTTCTCATTTTCAACGACAAACTAGCGCCGCGCTTTTTTCTTCATGCTGCGATCGCAATTATCGCCGGTATGTTTCTGTCAGTCGAACATCCCGAACTAATCGGCGTTTCCTTTGCCAAAGCGGGCCTAACAATCGGGACCGGCTACGCACTCATTTGCGCGTTCTTTTGGGCGGGATCGACAGTCGCCGGCCGCGGCGTCATGCTCGGCATGTCGCTGCGGCTTGCCGCGAGCATGCGGATTGTGGTGGGACTGGTTTGCATGAGTTTCATTCTGCTCGGCTATGGCCAGTTCAATGGAGCGTCGCTCTGGCCCGCAGCCGCTCAAGCTCACACCGGGCAAGCGATCGGCGCGCTTGTTTTACTTGCCTCAATCTCGGGCGGAATTCCGCTTCTGATTTATTTCGAAGGTTTGCGCCGGACGCGAGCATCGACAGCTGGTTACTTCGAGATGATGCAGACATTGGCGGCCGTTTGTATCACATGGGGATTTTTCCACGCCGCCCTTCGGCCGCATCAGATTGCCGCTGCCATTGTTCTAATAGCAGCGGTGACGATGGTGCAACGAGCTCAGGCAAGCGTAGAGCAGGACTAGGCTGCCGCGGGTGCGTGGTCAACCGTTCGAAAGCGATGCGAGGACGCAATCGCACTCCTACAGCACTTCGTGCAAAATCGCACCAAGCTCTTTTCCCTTTCGCGATAGCTTTCGGAGTGCGCACGCGTCTTCACGTCGCTTTTACAGCAGTTGGTAAGGATCGACATCCACTGCGACTGCGACATCTTCGGGAAAAGGCAACTTGTCCAGCGTCTCGCGAATCAGCCGGCTGAGCCGCAGGATTGCCTGCCCGCGAATTAAAATGTGAAAGCGAAACTGACCTTGCAGTTTTTCGAGCGGCGCGGGCGTGGCTTCGCCGAGCAGAAATTCCTCTGGCAACGCTTCCTTTAAACGACGCCTTAGCGTTTCGGCTGATAATTTTGCGCGGCCTTCGTGCGCGGAGCGAACCGTGATGAGGAGCGCGTGTTTGAACGGCGGAAAATCGCACCGTTCCCGAAACTCCAGCTCCTGCTGAAAAAAACCTGCGAAATCGTGATGTCGGGCAAACTGAATCGATGGACTAAATGGCGTGTAGGTCTGAACGAAAACTTCGCCCGGCGTTTCCCCGCGGCCAGCTCGCCCGGCCACTTGAGTAAGAAGCTGAAACGTCCGCTCGCCTGCCCGGAAATCAGGCAGATGCAAAGCCAGATCGGCGTTGATGATTCCAACCAGTGTGACGTTCGGAAAGTGCAGCCCTTTCGCGATCATTTGCGTCCCGACCAGGATGTCGATCTTGCCGGTCCGAAAATTTCTCAGCGTTTCCCGATACGATTCCTTTCGCGTCATGGAATCGGCATCCATTCGGCGTACAACGGCCTTCGGAAAAATCTGAGATACCGTGGACTCAACTTTTTCTGTCCCAAAGCCTGCGTAGATCAGCGCATCCTGGCCGCAAGCCGGGCATTTCTTCGGCACGGCGGCCGTATGCCCGCACAAGTGGCAACTGAGTCTTCCGGCCACACCGGGATGACGATGAAACGTGAGCGCGACGCTGCAATTGGGACAATCGCGTGTTTCGCCGCAATTGCTGCACAAAAGAGATGTGGAAAATCCGCGCCGATTTAGAAACAGGATTGTCTGTTCGCGTTTGTCCAAACGATTTTCGATCGCCGTCCGCAATTTCTCCGATAAAATCGCTATCGCTTTTTCGCGCCGACGTTCCTGGCGAAGATCGACAATACGCATCAGCGGCATCTGCTTTTCGTCGACCCGCTGGGTCAAAACGTTCAAACGATATTTGCCGGTCGTCGCATTGTGATAGCTCTCCAGCGACGGCGTGGCGCTTCCAAGAACCACAACGCACTTCTCGATCTTCGCCCGCACAACGGCGACATCGCGCGCATGATACCGTGGCGCTTCCTCCTGTTTGTAGGTGTTCTCATGTTCTTCATCGACAACGATCAGTCCGAGATTCTTGATCGGCGCGAACACCGCGCTCCGCGGACCAATGGCGATCCGGGCCTGTCCCGAATGGATCTTGTGCCATTCGTCGTGGCGTTCACCTTCGGATAAATGACTGTGCAACACCGCCACGTCCGCCTGCGCTTCAGCAAACCGTCCTTTGAAACGTTCGACCGTCTGCGGCGTAAGCGAAATCTCGGGCACCAGCACAATCGCGGTGCGCCCGCGGTCGAGCGCGGCCCGGATCGCCTGCAAGTAAACCTCCGTTTTGCCGGAGCCGGTCACACCATGAATCAAGATCGGACGCGCGTTCTCAGGCGAATCCAGCGCCCTAGTGATTTCTTTGAGCGCGACAGTCTGCTCTTCGTTCAACAGAAGGTTCGACGTGGCGATGAATTCCTCGTCTCCATGTGGGTCGCGCGCCACCGCTTCTTCGCGCAACTCCACCAGACCGTGCCTGACCAACGCGCGCAGGGTTTGATGATCCAATGAAGTTTGCCGCAGAAGTTTCGCCGCAGTCACCGGCGTTTCCAATTTGGAAATCGTCTCCAAAAGTTCCGCCTGACGTGGCGCGCGTTTCTGCAATTTACGCAGGTCGTCATCGTCGATCTTACGGCCAGGCTGTACAAACAATTGTTTCTTCCAGCTGACTTCCGCGCGCCGGATCACCTGTGGCAACAAACTGCGCATCACTGCCTCAATTGGGCAGCAGTAATACGTCGCAATCCATCTGGCCAATTCGAGTAAGTCCTCGCTCAGAATCGGCGTTTCACCGACGACAGCTTCCACGGGCCGAATTCCTTTCGCCTCGCTCTTGTCCATCGTTGCCACGACTGTGGCCAGTCCCGATTTATCACGAAATGGAACCCGAACGCGCGACCCGACGCCAATTCTTTCCGCCAGCGTTTCCGGCACGGAATAATCGAGCTCGCGATGAATAGCACGATCGATCACTACCCGGACGTAATTTGGCCTAATCATCGTGCTCTAATCGTAATCGTGTAAGTTATGGATCGAAATGGAAAGTTGTCTTGACCACGAGTATTAGCAGTACGAGCGCGAATTGATGATCCGTTTTCTGTTCAAGTTGGTTGTTTGTCTGCTCGTAGCGCTTGCCGCCTGTCTTATCTACCTGGCGTTTCGCTCCGGCGATCCGGTCTACACATTGTACGAATGGATCAGCCCGGCTCGTTTCAAAAAATACGATCCGTTGATCCGTTCGATCGCAACCAGGGATGATCTCGATCCCATGCTGGTAAAAGCGGTAGTGTGGCGGGAGAGCCGGTTCGATCCACTGAAATACGGCACCAGAGGCGAACGAGGTTTAATGCAAGTCACCGGCACCGCCGCCGCCGAATGGGCCCGCGAAAATAAGATCGACAATTTTCAGGCGGAAGAGCTGTTCAATCCGGAGACAAATCTGCGCGCTGGCGCGTGGTATTTGCATCGCGCAGTTCAACACTGGGAACAGCAGCCCGATCCATTGCCGTTTGCATTGGCCGAATACAATGCCGGGGCCAGTCGCGTTCAGCGCTGGGTGGGCGGCAGCGCGGCAGTGGGAGTCAAATCGAAAGATTTCCTCCGAAACATCGATTTTCCGACTACCCGAAATTATGTCGATTCGGTCATGGAACGATATCGCTTCTACAAACGGCGGGGCCGGATGTGACACACGCGCAGGAGCAATGGAAGTGGCCTCAATTGAGCTGGTCCCGGATTCGTACGTTGAACCGCTTCCTGTCGCGAAAATTTTTGGGCGAGCCGCGCCCTTGCATGTCGATCTTGGCTGCGGCGACGGATCATTTCTGATTGCTCTGGCCGAGCGCCATCCGGAATGGAATTTCCTGGGGATCGAACGCATGGTTGGACGCGTGGCCAAAGTCTGCCGCCAGGCGTACAGGATCGACAATGTGCGGGTGTTGCATCTGGAGACCTCCTATGCCGCCCGATATTTGCTGCCGAAAGATTCTGTGGACGCTTTCTATCTTTTGTTTCCCGATCCGTGGCCAAAACGGCGTCATCAACGGCGCAGAGTAGTAACGTCGCAATTTCTGCAATCGATTTGCCGTGCTCTCAAACCTGGCGGCGTTTTTCAAATGGCGACCGATCAGCTTGATTACTTCAAACAAGTCGAGCAGCTCGCAATTGCCAATTCGCAACTAGTTAGGATCGACAATGCTGAAGCGAAAGGCCATGACTTACCATCGACAAAATTCGAGCGCCGGTTTCGGGAGAAAGGCATGCCGATTTACCGACTGCTGCTTCGAAAGGTTTCGCCCGTGATGTAACTTCGCGCTTCCCAAGCGTGAGGGCCGCACCGCATTATCACTGCCCCCGTTTCGTCCTGACGAAACAACTTGATGCCGCGAGATTGAACTTTGGCGGCCCATTCATCGCTGATTCGTTCTTCCTCCGGAAAATCGCGCGACGTGGCAATGATCAGCTTCGGCTGGACAGCATTCAGAAATTCATCGCAACCGGACCGAGCCGAATGATGCTGGCCTTTGACCAGGATATCGCTGCGCAAATTTTCCCCTGAAGTTAGAAGCCGCCGCTCGGTTTCTTCGCCGCTGTCGGACAAGAACATAATCGACGTTGCTGGCTTAACGAAAAGTTGAACAACGTAAGCCTGATCGTCGGTTTTTGTCGCGGCTAGCGATTGGGGAGGATGAAGAATCTTTGCGGTTACAGTAGGCGAAAGTTGAAGGCGCTCTCCCGCCGTAAGTTTGTCTGGATGCAAATGACGTTGGCGAAACAGACGGAGCAATTGCCGATGCGTACTGGACCGATCGGGCAAAGGATTGTCGATCAAACGCATCCAGGGGAAGTCGTGCAGCAAGCGCTGCGCGCCACCAATGTGGAGGGAATCGCCATGACTCAACAAGAGTCCCTCGAGCTGATTTACACCGGAGGAATGCAAATATTCGAGCAGGACGCGCTTGTACTCGCGTTTACTTCCGCAATCAAACAGCCAATCGCCGCTCTGGGTTCGCACGTGAACGGCGGCGCCAGCGCCCATGTCGAGAACAGTGATTCGAGCAACGATCAGTTTGGGCCAATGGGGATGATCGACATAGAAATGTCCGCCCGGAACTTGAGAGAGCACGTGCACTATGCCCAGAACGAGCTGAGCCAACGACCAGTTGGCATTATTGAATATAACGGAAAGCCACGGGGTGAGCGGAGCCGTCAACAGCGAGAGCAGAGCAACCGCCAGGACAAAGAACGCGATTGGAACGACTAGCAGATTGGCCAGCAGCGAAATCGGCGTAACGAGATGAAAGTGCCAGCCGATAAATGCGGCTGATCCAGCCCAGGCCGCGAGAGAAACGGCAACACCGCCGCAAAACCATTCGAAACAAAGATGCGACCAGCGTCGCGATCCGCGCAGCAAAGTTCGCGGCAGGAATGGATCAGGCGCGGCCAGCCGCTTGAATAATCCGAACAACGGATCGGCAAAAACAACGATGGCGCCAACGACGGCGAACGAAAGTTGAAAGCCGATATCGAATAGTTCATTCGTGTCCCAGCAAAAAAGGACAAATGCAGCGGCAGCGAGGCTGTTGAGCAGAAAAACTTTGCGATCAAAGAAGATGCCGCCTAGCAAAATCGACGCCATGATCGCAGCTCGAACACTGGAGACATGTAATCCGGTGACCGCTGCATAGAAGAACAACGCCGGAATAATAAATGTGGCCGCCCATTTTCGAGACAGACGCCCGACCATTGCCAAAATCCAGAGAAGTTCGGCAAAAATTCCCACGTGAAGACCAGCAACGGCAAAGAGATGAAGCGTTCCGGTTTGTTGAAACGGTTCTTCAATGTCCTGCTGCGTCTGGCGCCGCAGGCCGAGCACAATACCGCTCAAAAAACTTTGGACGTCCGGCGAATCTTCCAGTCCACGACAAAGAGCAGCTTGCAGCCAATGTCGGGATCTCTGGGCGGCACGCAGAACTGGATTGCCGCGTCCGTGACGCAGAAGCACGCCGTTTTCTTCAGAACGAACAAACAACTCCCGGTGAACGTCGCGCTGTGCAAGATATGTGCGCATGTCGAATTGACCTGGATTCCTGGGCGGCGCTATCGGCTTGGCTATGCCGGATAGCTTCAGTTCATCGCCGAACTTTGCTCTGCCGCGCCACGTGACAGACCAGGTTGCGGTCGTGAATTCATGTTGTCCTGCAAAATCAATCGAATCGAGTTTGAGAAGGAACGAGGCAAATCTGTTTGGCCAAATTTTCGGCTCGCTCACTACCGTCCCAGTGACGACAACCAGACGTGGCCGCTCTCCCAATTGCGCTGCGAGTCGCAGACCTGCGGTATCTGTCGTTCGAAAATTGTGAAGGAGAAAAAATGAGATCGCGACAATTAGATAAGTCGCGACAGGCACTGGCTGCCAAAGCGTCACCAAAATCCAAAGAGCAACCCCAACTGCCATCGCACCCAGCAGGGGTTTTGAAGCGGGTATGAACTCCGCGACGAGGATGCCCACCCCGGCCGCCATGGCTAGGCCGACGAATGGCTGGCGCGGAGCACTCAGCAATTTCATCGCCAGCGTTTTGTCTCACCCCGGCATCATCAAGGCAAGCCTCAATTCCTCGTTCCTTGATCTGGCTCGCGGGTGAAAAGCGATGCGAGGACTCGTCGCACTCCGAAAGCTTCGCGAAATAGATAGGGGCGTTTCAGATGTTTTCGCACGAAGTGCTTTAGGAGTGCGCACGCGCCCGTGCGTCGCTTTTCGATCACCCTGACAATTGTTGATAAATCAAAACGCAGCGTGAGACCAACGCGGCCGGCGATCGTGAATTGGCGTTTCTCCGCTCAACCGTAATCCGGCTAGCATCAGCAGGTATTCCGCGACGACTTTGATCGACAGCTTGCTCCGACCGTGAATCCGATTGGAAAACTCGTAGCCAATCTCGACAAACGATAAGGTCTGTCGTCCGAACTGTTGAACGGCTTTGCTGTAGAGATAAATCAAGATTTTGTAGCCAAGCGGGGTTAGATCTTCGCGATCGATGGCCTGGAAAATCCCGCGACGCATCAGGAAAAATCCGGACATGGGATCGGAGAATGGCACCTTGGCGACATATCGAGCCATGGCCGTCGCGACTGAGCTGGCAAACTGCCGCGTTTTGGACCACCGGCCATTGCTTCCTCCGGCAGCGCGCCGAGTTGCCACGGCAAAGTCGGTTCGTTCGATCTTTTCAAAAAGCTCGGGCAACAATTCGACCTCGTGTTGAAGATCGGCATCCATCACGCCGACAATGTCTCCGCGAGCATGCCGTAATCCACAAATCACAGCCGAACTCAACCCGCGGACGTTCTGTCGTCGAATCACACGGAGCCATGGATACCGGTCCTCAAATTCCCGGGCGGCAGCCCAGGTGCGATCGGGCGAGTCATCATCCACGATGATCGCTTCGAAGCAGATGTCGATCAGAGCATCGTCGATCCGGGCAAGAAGTTCACCGAGATTTTCGCGTTCGTTGTAGGTCGGCAAGATGAGGCTTAATTCGACATGTCCATTGCGATGAAATGCGCTGGAGGGGCGAGCCCAATCCGTGGATAGAAATTCGTTTATTGGTCGAGTGCGTAGTGCGGGGTTTAGCATGTCCTGATCAGGCAGCAGCGGACGTGCCACTCATTTAGCCGGCTAATCGCTCATTTTATCAGCTTCGAGACGTGAAGCAGATGAAAGCTGACGGGATCGTAGATGGCCCCGTGCGCAAAATAGCGCCAGTACTGAAATAGATCGACAGCCACTAAAATTAGAATGAGACCCGGCAGGAGAAAATGTGGTTTGATTTGCGGGGAGCGTTCGCTCAAGCGAAAAAGCTGCGAAGACGCGAGCCAGCGCAAAGGCACGTCCCAGTAAGCAGCGAACCGCAGGCTCATGCCACACGGCAGGATCGACATCAGCGCAAAACTTGCGCCGAGAAGAACGGACCAGAAAACGTCAGGTTTAGATTCTCGTTTGATCTGAAACAATGCGCCGAAAGCCAGGGCCACGATGCAAGGCGAAAGCAGCGTGAAATCGATCAGGTAGCGATACCAGGCACCATCCTGAAGGTGGACAGCGTATGGCAAAGCAGCCGACTTCTGCACAAACCCGCGGTAAAACGAAACCCATTCGGCGATTCCACCGACCAGCATGGCCAGGAACAACACGGCTGCCATTGGAGCGATAAGACTCACAGCAACTAATGGCCAGCTGATCCGTCCAAGTTTCCAGAATGCGAAAACGATTGCTGTCGTCGCAAGCGCGAGAAAAACAAAAGCTGCGTTTTCCTTCGTCAGCACGATGACGAACAGACTAATGCCGTAGGCGATGAGCCAGCCGAGGCAATGCGGGTTCTGCAGATTTTCCCAAAGAAACCACGCGCACAGGATCGCCCAAAAAGCAAAATAGCCGTCAATCAACGAGCGCTGCGCCAGATGAATCTGCAATGGCGCAACCGCTATTAAGGCACCCAGTGTCAACATTCGCTCGGTCCCACTCATTCGGAAGCCGATCACAAGGACTGCCAACAACAGAGTGATACTTGCGGCTAGAGAAGTGCACCGGAGTGCCACCAGCGAATCGAGTTGCGCGACGTCCGCAATGATTGTTGCCGGAACCAAAAAACCAACGCGGGTAGCCGGCACGATGGCATCGGAACGCTCTGCCTGAAAACGCAGATACGCCCGCACCACTTCGTCGTAATTCCAGATTCCGACCTTTTGGGCATTAGCGACATATTTGCTGTACAAACCTTCGTCGAAACCAACCTTATGAAATCCTGTGCTGGGCCAGACGCGCAGGAAAATCCCCACAGCCAGAATTGTGATCAGCGCGATTAGCGTCTTCTTGTCCCTTAACCAGCTCCTGGACGTAAGGTGATTAGCGCGCGTCAACACAATCGGCTCGCCACAGAGTCTTTCAGCAATCGTCGAGCGTGGGGCGGTGAGATCCATCGAGCCATGAATGCTGCAAGTCTCGTGCTAAGAAATTGTTCAATTTACGCCTCGCCAGCAACGCGTGTGCTTCGCGGGTGGACACAGGCTCACAGATGGCTACAATGCGTCGCCCGCTTTTTCAGCGGCGAGCTTTTTATGACTGAAACCGAAGCGCAACGTCAGAAGGAAATTCAGCAGGCTGAGGAACTGCTTTTCACCGGCCCGCAGGCGCTCGGTTTTGTCAAAGGACTGTTTGCCGGGCATTTCGTCTCCGATTGGGTGATGCCGTATCCGCGGATTCCGGCAGCGCAACAAACGCAGCTAGACCAGGTCCTGGGAGAATTGCGCGAATTTCTCGATGCGCAGCTCGATGCGGCAGAGATAGATCGACAAGCAGATATTCCGCGCGAAGTCATCGACGGTCTCGGCCGCGTCGGCGTGCTCGGCATGACGGCGCCTCCCGAGTACGGTGGGCACGGCTTCTCGCAGATCGCCAACACAAGAATCCTGGAAGAGATCGGTCGCCGGTGCGCTTCGACGTCGGTTTTTGTGAATGCGCACCATTCCATTGGCATTCGCGCGTTATTGCTCTTCGGCACGCACGAACAAAAACAGAAATGGCTGCCAAAACTTTGCAGTGGCGAATGGCTCGGAGCGTTCGCGTTGACGGAAAAGGAAGCCGGCTCCGATGCGGCCAACGTGCAGATGACAGCAACTCCGAGTGAGGACGGCTCGCATTACACTTTGAACGGCGAGAAGCGCTACATCACCAACGCCGCCATCGCTCAGGTGTTAACCGTGATGGCCCGCACACCGGTTCCCGGTAAACCGGGCAAGGATGCGATCACCGCGTTTCTGGTAACGCCGGACATGCCGGGTTTCGAGATCCTCGAGCCGCGGATGGGAAAAATGGGAATTCGAGGCACGGCGACGGGCCGATTCGCGATGCGCGATGTGAAAGTACCGAAGGAAAATATCCTCGGTCCACTGGGCAAAGGTTTGAAGGTCGCGCTCACCGTGCTCGATTTTGGCCGGACAACTTTCGGCGCGTGTTGCACCGGTGCAGCCAAAACTTGCCTGCGCATGGCGGTCGACCATGCGAATACGCGAAAGCAGTTCAACAAAACACTCGGCAATTTTCATCTCGTTAAAAAGAAAATCGCCCGAATCGCGGCTGACGCTTACGCGATGGAAGCAATCACGACGATCACCGCGTCATTCATCGACCGCGGCCTGGAAGATTACATGCTCGAAACCGCGATGTTGAAGGTCTTCACGACACATCTGCTCTGGGAATGCGTCAATGAAGCATTCCAAACCCACGGCGGCGCGGCTTACATGACCGATCTGCCGCTCGAGCGAATGCTGCGCGACGCACGAATTAATCAGATCGGCGAAGGAAGCAACGAAGTGCTGACGTCCTTTATCGCGCTGGTCGGAATGCGCGGTCCAGGCATGGAGTTTAAGGAAATTTACGACACCATGCTGAAGCCGAGCCGCGAAGGCGGCATTGGAAAGGCATGGAATGCGGGGATGAGTCGTTTGAGCGCAACCGTTCGAGTGCCGGATGTCCCGGTGCAAAGTCCAGAGCTTCGGTCCCAGGCAGCGCAATTGGCGCGATTGATCTGGCGTTTCAATTTCGCCGTAAACCGCTCTCTAATTGCGTATCGCGAGCCGATTCTCGACATGCAGCTCGTCCAGGAACGAATCGCCTGGGCGGCGATGGAGCTTTTTGCATCGACATGTGTCTTGAGCCGTTTGGATGCGGAATTGCAGGCCCATCGGCGAAATGGTGATACCACTCCATCAAATCACAAGCCCGCCGATCTTTTCCTCCGTCAATCCTTCCGGCGGATTCGCGGTTTCCTCGCTGGCCTGAACCAGAACGACGACGACGCGGTGCTCGCCACAGCGAATTCAGCGCTGGGCGGTTGAGCATTAACAACCCGGGTTTCTCGCGTAGCGGCCATAGCAACAGGCAGCGGCGGAGCTGCACGACCACCGAATCGGCACGCTGTCTGCTCTTTTTTTTTGCGTGTACGCCCCTGCCTTCGCACTCCAATCTCCAATACTTCCGGCGAGGAAAGTTCATCCCAAGCTTTCCATCGTCATGCCGTGCCTGAACGAGGCCGAAACGCTCGGGACGTGCATACGAAAAGCATGGAATGCGCTAGCTGAGCTGGCCATTTCGGGCGAGATCGTAATTGCAGATAACGGCAGGACCCATGGATCCCAGGAAATCGCACGACGCAACGGCGCGCGGATTGTCGATGTAACAGAGCGGGGATACGGCTCGGCGCTGCAAGCGGGAATGAATGCCGCAATTGGTGAATGGATCATCATCGGGGACGCTGATGACAGCTACGATTTCGGCAGTATCGCGCCATTCGTCGAAAAATTGAAAGAGGGTTGCGAGTTGGTGATGGGCTGCCGCATGCCATGGGGCAACGGCCGCATCATGAAAGGCGCGATGCCGTGGAAGCATCGCTGGATCGGCAACCCGGTGCTTACGTTTCTAGGGCGTTTGTTTTTCAAAAGCCCGGCGAACGATTTTCACTGCGGCCTGCGCGCCCTGACGAAGCACGGATTTTCGAAGATGGGCTTGTCCAGGACCCGGAATGGAATTCGCCTCCGAGATGGTGATTAAGGCGACATTTGCCAAGCTGCGCACGGCCGAAGTGCCAATCACGTTGCACAAAGACGGGCGATCGCGCCGGTCACATCTGCGGAGTTGGCGTGATGGCTGGCGGCACTTGCGCTTCATGCTATTGCACTGCCCACTCTGGCTCTTCTGTATTCCCGCACTCACACTTTTTGTCTCCGGCGCCGGTTTCGGCGCGCGCTTGCTCGTCGGTCCGATTCAAATCGGTGGTATCGGTTTCGACACGAACACGCTCCTCGTTTGTGCAATGTCGATTTTGTTAGGGTCGCAGCTTGGGTTTTTCGGCATCTTCGCCCGTTGCTTCGCCACGCTCGCCGGAATTCTTCCACCGAGCCGGCGGCTGGAGAAACTGCTGTCCCGTTTTAGCCTCGAAATGGGTCTTGTCGTCGGAGCCGGGTTAATGACCCTCGGGTTCTGCATACTTGTTACAGCTTTGTTATTTTGGCGCCGCGCAGGTTACGGCGCCATCTCCTATCCCGACAGCTTGCGTATGGTCGTTCCGGCGGTGACATCGCTGACGGTGGGAGTCCAAGCCTTTTTCGCTAGCTTCTTTCTTGATTTGTTAACGATTCCAAGTGCGGACGCGCGGAACGCGTGAATCGTCGTCATGGCAGCGTTATCTGCAATTCCGCGCCAGCAGCAGTTCGCGTTAAACAAAAGCGAACAGGCGCGTCGTCTGCGCGTTCTCATCGTCACGCACTACTACTCCGGCAAAGGCGGAGGGATCGAACTGGTTGCGCACGCGTTAGCCCGGCAATTCGCTGCGATGTGCGATGTTCAATGGGCAGCGACTGATAGTGGGCATGGGCTGCCTACGGATGTTCCGATTCTACCGCTGGCCGGCACAAACGTCGTCGAGCACATCGTCGGTGTGCCGTTCCCGATTCTTTCTCCGCTCAGTGTCGTTCGCCTTCGTGCGGCTGTGCGATGGGCAGACGTGATTCACATTCACGACGCGCTGTACACGACGAGTCAAGCTGCGTTTCTGTTGGCCAAGTTTTATCGCAAACCAATCATCGTAACACAGCATATCGGAGACGTGCCATATCGGTCGTGGTTGTTAACGTTGACCGTCCGAATAATGAATCGCGTTGTGTCGAGCGCACTCCTCCGAAATGCATCTGAAGCCGTTTTTATCAGTGATATCGTTCGACATCAGTTCCAGAAAAAGCTGAGGTTGCGCGTTGCGCGCAGCATTTATAACGGCGTTGATCAAAATGTTTTTTGCCCGCAACCGGCCACTCGGCGTTTTGCAACACGCGAAAACTTTGGCCTTCATAGGGGTCACAACGTCGCCCTATTTGTTGGACGTTTTGTTGAAAAGAAAGGTTTGCACAAACTGCACGCTCTCGCGCGTGAGACACCAGAGACAAGGTGGGTTTTTATCGGGCGTGGCCCGATCGATCCACGCCGTTGGAATGCACCCAATGTTCGCGTCTGCGATCAGATGCAGCCTTCTCAGCTCGCAGACTGGTATAACGCTGCCGATCTGCTCGTCCTGCCAAGCGTGGGCGAAGGCTTTCCACTCGTGGTGCAGGAAGCGATTGCCTGCGGGCTTCCATGTCTTGTTTCGGAAGAAATTCGAATGGCTTGTCCCGAAGCTGGCGACGCTGCTGATTTCAGCGGGACCCGCTGGTGAAAACCTGCGTGCAGCATTCGCTACCGCTATCAAATCCATCAAATCCTGGCCAATAGGAACCGAAGAACGCGCCAAACAGGCTCATGCTCTGTGGGACTGGAATAAATGTGCCGAAGCCTATCTGCGGATTTTTCATAGGTATTGCCAAAAAAAGCCAGAGCGATCTGAGGTTCTCGCGCCAAGCTATGTCAAAGCCTAAGATTTTGATCTTCAAACTGGGTTTGCTCGGCGACGTTTTGATGACGACGCCTTTTGTGCGGCAACTCCGTCGTATCTATCCCGACGCAGAGATTCAATTCTGGGTTGGCGACAGTTATCGCGTCGCTCTCGATGGAAATCCGCATCTTTCCTCTGTCGTTGGCTTCGATGAGCAAATGTTTTTCCGCCACAACATTCGCCAGGTTTATCGACTCTGGAGAAAACTCAAGAAGGAGCGGTTCACAGTTGCATTTTTGCTGGGGAAAAATTGGATTTTCAACGCGCTAGCCAAATCGCTCGGAATTCCCCGCCGTATCGGATTCGTGCGGGAACCGATCAGCCGGTTCTTTTTAACCGAGGCGGTTCGCTACTCCGATATACGGCATGAGATTTATTATTACCTCGATCTCCTGAGCTTCTGCGGAAATCCCGATTTCTCCGACACAAAGATGGAAGTTACGTATCCGCCGGATACAGATCAGGTCGCGGACCGGATTTTATCAAAGAGGCGATTGGATCAATTCGTCGGCGTCATCAACAGTGGCGGAAACAATGCCGGCGAAACTCAATTTGTGAAAAGGCTGCCAGATGAGTTCTTCGAGAAACTGGTTAACGTCCTATGTCGGAAGCAGACTGTCGTACTGTTAGGGAACCGTGCCGACGGCGCTCATTACTCCCGCTTTAAATTTCCCGCGAACTTACAAAATCTCGGCGGCGCGCTCTCGTTCCACGAGAGCTTGGCAGTGATGAAACGAGCAACTAGAATTTTCACAGCTGACTGTGGCGGGATGCACATGGCCGCAGCGGTGAATGATCGGTTGACGACGTTCTTTGGACCCACGCATCCGGAACGAACTGGCCCGCTGCTGCCGGAAGTTGAGGTCGTCTGGCCAAATCGCGATCGTTATTCGCCTGAATATAATCTATTTAATTCCGACCCGACAAGCGCGCCTTCCAAAAACTTGCCTATACGTTTGCTGGCGAGGAGATCAACTTTGCCCCGTCAACTGTTTAGATTTCGTGGGCAGACGTGAGGCGCCGTTTCACGGTGCGTTACCTCAAGGGGGCCGACTTCTTTTAAACCGCAGCCGGTGTCGCGATTTCCGCGCGAATACTGTTCCGAGTTGCCATTAAGCGAGCCTCGGTTGACATAAAATCGAACATCGGTGTTGTGCAAAGAAGGCATCAAGTTGCAGAGTTCGAATCCTAATGTGTCGAGTTGGTCTCCGATCGTGGTTGCATCCACGAGCCAGTGGTGGATTTCGAGGAGCACGAAGCGAGTTGAAGCAATGAAGTCTGCTTCGCGTCGGATAAAATCCGCTTCGGAACCTTCGATGTCGATCTTGACCAAATCGCAAGGGGTATCACCAAAATGTTTCCGCCACTCCTCGGCAATCGAAAGGACAGGAACTTGAATCGCCTGCCATCCGGTAAGCGTGACAATTCCATCCGGGCTGGAAGGATAACAAGACGAGCATGCGGCATCGGAATGCAGATAAAAGACCTCGTTTAGCGCCTGCGAATTAGCGCCAACCAAACCTTGGATTGCTCGCATCTGAGATAGATGATTTTTTTTCAAGTGCCATTCAGCTTCGCGAACCATGTCGGGATTGGCATCGACCAACAACCCTCGGATGGCAGAATTACCAGTGGCATTCGCTAAGAAGCACGTGAAGAAACCGGAATTGCATCCGATGTCCGCGATGGTGCGAACATCGCGCAACACGGGGCGAATGGAATCATAAGCGCCCGCGTAAAAAATGTCGTGGGCGACGCCCAACGAATTTAGGGAACGCATCCTGTGACGTGACGCCCGTTTCAGGGAGTGAACGGACCAATGGAAACTGGCGCAACCACATGTTGGACAGTTTTCGGAACTGAAATCGCTCGACCGCAATTCGCACCAGCGCAACCGCAATCCGAAGCTGATCAACGCGTTTAACATTGCGAGTGAAGGAAAGCGGATTTGCATTCCAGCGGTTTCCTAAACTGATCGCCGATAGTAGTTACGGAATTGGTGGAAAAGAAAGGCGCGCGCTGTGGGGTGAGTGCTAGTAGATCGACATGCTTGTTTTCTCGACGAAGCATATTGAACAATTCGAGGAAGTCGCCCTGCAGGGCGCGTATTTCGGTACCTTGGATGCGAATCTCTGCGAAATTTTCGCCGAGGGCACTCACCAAATCTTTGTCGCTCACCCCGCTTTTCCTAAGTAGCGGCGGCAAATATTCAAATTGAAGATAGGAGCAGGCTGCGAGGATCGGCTGCATGCCTCTGAAGGCAAAACACTCCGAGCCTTCAATATCCATCAGGACGAGATCGAACTGTGGATCAGCGATGTGATCCGCGAGCCGAACCATCTCCACTTCGATTCGGTTCGAACGAGTCATGAATCCCGGAGCGGGGTCGAAGCGGCAGCCGCTTCCTCCGGAATTCACACTGCTGGCGAAAAAGTCTATTTTGCCGGGACGATCCCCGACGGCGAGATTGTATGCCTCAAGATTGTCGATCCGATTTAACTTCAAATTGTATTGCAACAGGCGGAATGTGTTGGGATTGGCCTCGTAAGCAATCACTTCGCGAACTTTTCTGGACAATGGGATAGCGAATGCGCCAACGTGCGATCCAATGACCAGCACCCGGCTCTGCGGAGTCAATAGCGCGAGGAGCGAATTGAGTGTGTCCATCTGGTAGCGGCCACGAAAACCCAAGGTGCCACCGACGAACATATCTCCAACACCGGAGATAAGAGTTCCATTCTCGGACTCATAAAGAACACCGATGGCGTGGGGGCCCAGAATCCAGCGACGCACAAACGAAAGTGCGCTGACCAGCAACCAAACCGGGCGCCCCAATACTGTTTTGACACGCGAAGAGAATCTCTGATGCATTTTAAATGTGGATTACTGATTGTTAGTCATGACGAAAGGAGCACTGGGCAGGTTTCCGAGCGGCCAGCGCTCCTTTGCAGTTGCCGATGAATCACGTTGGCCACTGCAATGATGCCTGCAACTGCGAGGGCGACGATTTTGATGATTGGTTGTCCTTCCATGTTGGCAGCGAGAAGAATTGACCAACTCAGAATTGCAAATGGCGCAATCGACACAACTGGATCTAACCACAAATGAAGAGGCTTGGTTAGCAACCGGTGACTGACGGTTCGGATGATCGGAGCCAATGCAAGACTGCTCAGGGTTGCCAAACCGAGAATACCTGTCAACCCGAGAGAACGGGGCACTAGAGCGATCAAAGCGAGGAACGCGGTAGCCTCGGCAACCCCGCACTTCGCTGCGACCTTGGCATCGCCCAGAGCCATTGCGGCATAGGCAGCTTTGCGATTTAGTGCACCGCTTAGGCCAATCGCCGCGACGACAGCGCCGACGTAAGATGCCACCGGCAACGAAGCGCGAAGCCAAACCTGGTAAAAATCGAAGGTTGAAAATCCGATTACAATGGCAAGATGAGTGGAAAGAAGTGCTGCCCACGAATAACTGATTTCGAAACAATGTCGCCGCTCTTCTACCGTGGTCGCTTTCGCCAATTCCGTTAAAGAAACGTCGCACGAAATCGCTCCCAAGGCAGTGATCACCTCACTCAAGCGCAAGGCAATGAAGAAAGTTCCAGCCGCCGTCGGCCCAAAGAGTGCAGAAATGAGCAGCGTGGTGCCATAGGTCTTGGAGATCCATGTCGTATTAATCACCGTAAACCAAAAGCCTCCTCGGAGGACGGCGATCATGTCGCGGAGAGATACGCTGCCGTAAATCTTAATTGGATTAATAAGAGACCTGCCGCTGTGGAGGAGGAGAAGCAGATTTGCGCATAGTAACATTCCGAGCCACACCGTGACCGCGGCGATGACAGGTCCATTTGCAATCAAAACAATCGCCACACCAGGAATCGCTACGAGCCATCCGATCGCGGTGGCGAGCTTAAGCTTTCCGATGTGCCCGAGTGCCACGAGCGGTTCGAGAAGCAGATTCGATAGCATCACGAGAATCGAAAACGTTGCGGCGACCACCATCAGGTTTCGATTTGGCGATGTGATGTGGAAGAAATGTGGCCAAACACCCGCGTCGTTGAGAATCAGTGCACACACGATCGTCAACAAGCCGATCACGGCAAAGGTCGCCGTGCTGTGCGCGAGAATCGTTGGCCATTGCGCACGGTCTTTCTGTGCAGCGTTGCATAGTGCCACCCGCGTTTTTGCTCGAATGCCAAGATCGACAAGCGAGAACAAAACGAACGCGGAGCTGGCGAGGGCGAATTCACCGTAGCCTTTCGCGCCCCAGACGCGGATCATCCACGGGGTGAGGCCGAGCATGAAGGCGGCCTTGGCGATGAAGGCGACAGTTTCCCACAGTTGATTAGAGAAAAGCTGGCGTTCGAGAGAGGGTCGTTTCATGGGCCCGAACCAAGCTTGAATGGGTCGTAAGCAAAACGATCGCGGCGGGTCGTAAACAGACCGAGCCTGGCTAGTTCGTCGCGGGTGATAAAGCGGGCGGTACCGTTTTTATCCAGAGCAGCGGCGCCAGCCGAAGTAAGGCGGAAAAGCGAAACGATAATGGGACGTTGTTCGAGGAATGGATCGTTGCGGATCAGATCGGCGGAGTACCAGGCATCGCGCGGATCAAACGCGACGATATCAGCGTGGATAGCATGAAGTGTTTCACTTGCGCGCGCGTACGGTCTTACGAATCGCTCTGCCTGCATACAGCGCAACGGGAGTTGAACCAGGATCGACAAGGCTATGCCGATCGCCGCGAAGGTCACGGCGCGACGTTCGCCGATCAAGCTCGACAGTCGATCGATTCCAGCCACAGCAACAATGATGAAGCAGCCGAGACTTCCGTAGATGTATCGATAACCCCAGCCATGGGCCTGATCCAGATAGAAGAAGTAATAGAAACCAAATGTTAAGACGCAGCTGACAATAGCATCCTGCACGATCGGGCGCCTTTGGCGGAGTTGTCCAAACCCAAGAACCAGCAGGAGCGGGGTGGCGAGCGAGGCCCAGGTAATAATCAAGAGAAGATTCATCGGCTGAACGACGATCATTTGCGCATTGACCAACCGAAAAATGGATCCGATGTCGCCCGCAAGTGGCGACGCGAAGTGCGTTTTCCACGCATACCAGAACGCGCATCCCACAAAATAGATTGCGCCAAAAATCAGAACGGGCCGCCATTTTCGCTGCCAAACGAGCCGGACCAGAAATGGCAGGACGAAAAGCGCGTGAACAATCGGTTGGTGAAGTCCAATAGCGAGCACACCGACTGCAGGTGCGAAATAAAATACGCGCCGACCAGGCTGCGAATAAAGCCAGAGCCAAATCGAATTCAGCGCCAGATGTGCCGCCATAGCGTAACCGGTCATCGACATCAGAAGAAATTGCGACGAGCTGGCCAGCAGCCCGATCGCAATTAGCGCGTTTGTTTCCGATTCAGGCCAGATATTCCGAATCGTGCCGTAAAGCGCTAAAATCGTTAGCGCAGCGAGGAGTGGATTCAATAGCGATTGAAGATCAATAGACTGAAACAACGCGCGCATTGCGGCGTACACCGGCAGATAACTTGCATTCCATCGATGCGTTGCCGGGAAATATTCACTGTGGGTTGGCCGGATCACGTTAGCGGCTGGCGCCCAGTTCGCCGGCACGTCAGCCTGGACTTTTCCGCACAGGAAGATCCTCGCTTGGAAGTCGGCAAGGTTTTCATCAGCCGTGAGCAGGTAATCGTGAAAAACTGTCGATGTTCCGATACTTGCGATTGCACAAACCACGGCTGCGATCACAACGCAGATCAGGCGACCGTGTGTCGCCAACTTCGTAGCAACGGCCCTGTGGGCCGTCATGTCCGCCTCATCCCGGGCTTGTCGCCTCCGAAAGAAAAATAGCGCGGCCGCGAGATTGAACAGCGTGACAATCAACAACCCGGCCGGCTCATGGTGAGCGAATAGATAAAAAAAAACGTTGTAGCTCAGGCGGGGGTCGGGATTGCCGGCTGGTATGGTGCGTAACCAGTAAGCCAGGGCAATCCCGACCATGCAAAAGAACGCGATCGCGCACGGAATTCCGAGCGGACCGCGTCTGGGGGATTCAGCCGCCATGTCACCCAATTGGGAGATGGCCGGCGCCCGCGCCACGGAATAACTTGGCGATACCGCAGTGCGGGAGTCAGCTGTCGGGACCATCGACTCAACAGGGTTGATGGATGCTTTGAAGCACTGACTGGGCCAAACTGCGCTCTGATTACCACCGGGCAGGCTTTTGGCATGAATCTGGTTGCCAAGCTTCACTCATCCCGCTAAAGAGGACGCCAATGAACGGGCCGCAGAAGAAAAAGATGGAATGGGGAACGCGTGTTGGAGTGATCCTGGCCGTCTCCGGGTCGGCCGTCGGTCTCGGGAATTTCCTGCGGTTCCCGGGCCAGGCATATCAACATGGCGGAGGCGCGTTTATGATCCCGTACATTTGCGCGCTATTACTTCTGGCTTTGCCAATTGGCTGGGCGGAATGGGCAATGGCTCGCTACGGGGGCGAAAAAGGATTTCACAATGGCCCGGCCATTCTCGGCGTAATCGGGCGCGGAAAAGTGGCGCGTTATCTCGGCGTTATTTCGGTGCTGATCCCGATGGTCGTTTACATGTATTACGTTTATATCGAGGCGTGGTGCCTGGAATACTCATGGGCTTATCTCACCGGAAGCGTTAACCTGACTGGTTCGATCTCCGATCAAGTCGCTGCGGCGTCACAATTTTTCGGCGACACCACCGGCACGAGCACCAACGGCCTCCTTCACATCAGTGCTCTCTTTTGGGCGATTGTCGTGACGTTGAATATCATTCTGGTTTACCGCGGCTTGAGGGGTGGAATTGAGAAGTTCTGCCAGTTTGCACTGCCGGCAATGGCGGTACTTGCTGTGATCGTGCTCGTGCGTGTTCTCACACTCGGCACTCCGGATGCAACTTTGCCCGATCGAAATGTCGTCAACGGCCTCGGCTGGTTTTGGAACCCGAATTTCTCGAAGCTGGCGGATTTCGATACCTGGCTCGCGGCTGCCGGGCAGATTTTCTTTAGCCTTTCAGTGGGGTTCGGGGTCATTCTGAATTATGCCTCGTATTTGAAAAAGAAGGATGACATTGCCCTTTCCGGCTTCACCGCGAGTGCGACCAACGAATTATTTGAAGTCGGTTTCGGCGGTCTGATCACGCTCACAGCCGCGTTCGTATTTTTGGGGCCGATCCAAATCCAAGGCACATTCAGCCTAGGTTTCCAGACCCTGCCGGTCGTGTTTCAGCAAATGGGTTTCATCGGCCGCTGGGTCGGATTCGCCTGGTTTTTCCTTTTATTTCTGGCCGCGATCACCAGCTCGATCTCGATGTTGCAACCAGCCAAAGCTTTCTTCGAGGAGGCGCTCGGGATTTCGTCCGGCCGCGCGATAGCGATTGTGTCCGGAATCTGCGGCCTAGGATCGCTCTGGGTAATCTGGTTCAGCAAAAACATGGCAGCACTCAGCACCATGGACGATTGGGTAGGAACGTTTTGCATTTTCGTCCTCGCTACCGTTCAGATCATCTGTTTCGGTTGGGTCTGGGGTTTGCGCAATGGGATGAGGGAACTTGATCAAGGTGCGCTGATGCGAATTCCGCGCTTCTTTTTGTTCGTGATGAAATTCATCGCTCCTGCATACCTGCTGATCGTGCTCGGAGGCTACATCTTTTGGCCGCAAGCCGACACCGGCCGCTCGAGTTTTGCGACTGCCCTGGCCAATACGAGCAAGGACCCGGTGGCGCTCACGACATTGGGCATCATAATTGCGGTGATCGTGCTATTGATGGTCGTTGTCGCAGTCGGCGAACGTCGCTGGCGCGCAGCCGGGTTGGATCTTGATGGCACGCAGAGTGAACCTGCCACAATTGCAGAAGGGAAAACGAGCGCGAATTTATGAATGGCTGGGGCTGGCTCTTCATGTCGTGTTCACTCGCTCTCGTGTGGGGCGCAGTCATCTGGGCCTATGCGCGCTTGCTCAGGGCGCCGCCGGAAGTGCGGGACGAGAATCAACAATAATTAGACTGCATCGATCTTCGGAAGTGGTGATGCCGGCTTGGATCGAGACTCGACGAAAACTGTTGCCTCGGATTTTTGATGGAACTATCCTTGCGGCTGGAGTTCAAAACTAGCGTTTCCCGAGACCAACCACCGATTTCACGTGTGAGATTTACTAATCTGTTCAAGCTCGGGATTCTGGCCGCAGTCATCTCTTGGTTCTATTTTCAACCTGTTGCTCTGCGCGGCCAGGACATGGTCGACCCACCGGCCAGCAATTCACCGGCGACTGAATCGGTCACGCCAGGCGCAAACGCTTTTGCAACGCAAACGGACACATCCGAATCAACCACTACGACCGCGCCACCCGCTGCGACGGGCGGGGATGATAACGGCGGTCGTGGCGATTTCGGTACAGGGAAATTCGCTCCCCTGCCAGCTCATCTCTCCGCTTCCGTGCTCAGTGGCTACGATGACAATGTGACGACAAGCACCGGCGCGGGCAAACAGTCGTCGGTCTTCTCAACCATTGCACTTCAACTCGCCTATGACATGGGAGATCCGCGGCTACAACTACGGCTCCGAGCCGGTGCGTCCGGAACTTACTTCTGGGATCATCCGGCCAGCTCCGGATCTGCCGCCAGCCAGGACTATGACGTCAACATCAATCTAGGATTATCGATCGTGTATCGGGCTTCGCCGCGCCTGACCCTGACGGCGGAAGTTTCAGACGCCTACGTCACGGAGCCAGAATTCGCCGACAGGATCGGCAACGTCTTCCGAAACGGAAATTTCTTCTATTCGCAGGATCGCTTTAATGCTGCCTATCTCTGGGCACCGCGTTTCCAGACGGTAACGAGCTATACCCTTTTCGCACTGGCGTACGATGACAGCTCGATCGGACTGTTTGAAGATCGTTTCGACAACACGCTCGGCGATGAATTCAGATTCATCATGACGCCCGAGACTGCATTGGTGGCGGAGTACCGCATCGAGTTCGTTTCGTATGCTCATGAAGGAGATGTGCTCCAGCGAACTCCATACTTTGATCCGACGTTTCACATTCGTTTCTTCGACCGACTTCTTGATCGCGATTCCATGTCCCACTTCGTTTTGGGCGGATTCGATCATACATTTTCTTCGCGCCTTTCGACGTCCGTCCGCGCCGGGGGAGAGTTTCGCGATTATCCCGATTCGATTCCGCATCGTGTCGAAAACGCACCGTATCTTGAAGCGAACCTGAATTACACGGCCGGGAAAAGAACGACGCTCAGTTGGAACAATCACTATGGCTTGGAAGAACCGGAGACGATAACTAATCCAGTCAGAACAGCCTTTCACACCGGTCTTCAGGCGAGCCATGCATTCACTCCAAAGATCAGCGGGAGTGCAGCGGTTTATTACACCCACAGCGATTACCATAGCGACCCGGATCGCCTTTTGGTCGGGTTCTTCGGCCCGGTTATCATTCCGGGTGCAGCCGGTTTTTCTGAAGACTCCGTGGATTTCGTCGGCCAAGTCTCCTACAGCCTGTCCTACCATTGCAGCATCGAAATTGGCTACACCCATACGACGGTCGACTCAGACCATTCCTTCATCAATCCTTTCCCTCCCAACCAACGAGTCTTCGATCGCGATTATTCCCGAAATCGGGTTCATGGCGGTCTGACCTACAGCTTTTGAGAGGCGGCCCTGCTTTGGGATTTTACTTTTGGCGTCTCTTTTGCTAGTATCTCTCCCTTTTCCAAGGGTTCCCTTATGGCGCACACCGACGAAGTCAGACTGCATTTTCTCGATTACTGGCGTGTAATTCAGGTCCGTTGGGTCCTTATCTTGTTCGTCTTCTTGTTGGTCCTGATAACGGCAGCCGTCGTCACGTATTTTCAGCCGCGCGTCTATCAATCCTCCGTGTTTATCGAGGTAAGATCGATGGCCGCGAATCCTCGCATTTTTGGCCCGGGCGATCCCAACATCCCAATCCATGATCCCCAACTCGCGCCGACGGTTTTCCAAGTCGTCAAACGCACCAGCATTCTGTATCCAGTGGTCGATGACCTGAAGTTGCAGGAGAAATGGAGCAAGGAAGGTGGCAGACTGACTCGGGAGCAATGTTTCGAATTGCTGCGAAAACAGATTCAGGTCGAGGAAATCCGTAATACCGACCTCCTTCAGATCAGCGTGTACGATCGGGACCCGAAGGAAGCCGCCGCTATCGCAAACAAAATCGTGTCGGTTTACCAGGACAAGCGCGTCGAGGAAGAGAAACAGATCATGAATCGCGCGGTTTCGACCATGAACGAAGAGGTTACCAAGCAGCAGAAGAAAGTCGACGAAGCGTCGGCCGAAGTCGCGCGCATCCGGGACAAGGAACACATTGTCGATCTTAACCCGGAAGGACAGGAAGATACCATCACGCCTCTCAATAGTGTCGTCATGAAGCAGGAGAGCGAAGTCAACGATGCCGAGACGAGAGTGGCCGCTCTCCAAACGCAACTAAAGGAGGTCGAGAACCTCAAGGGTGACGAGCTCATGAGAATGCTTCCCACGTTGCATATCGACGACCCGACCATTCTCAAAATTCTTCCGGCCTATCAGGATACCATTGCTGTTGAAGCACAAATGTTGAATTCTGGCCTCGGCGAGAATCATCCCTCGGTGAAAGCCCTTCGAGCCACTAAAGACGTCTATCAGCGCCAATTAAAAGAGCAGGTTGCGATTGTTCGCAGTGCCCTGGAGAAGAACTTAAAGGCCGCGGAAACCACGCGAGACGAGTTCAAGAAACAACTGGACGCGCTCAATCAAAAGCAACTCACGTCCAAAACCCTTAACGCCAGTTATGCGCGGGCCAAGAGCAACTACATCAAAGAAAAACTCCTGCTCGACAGCGTACGGATGCGGTCACAAACCCAAACCATGGAGCTGGCGATGCCCAAAGTCGCCATCAGTGTAAAGGAGCCCGCCGAAGCTCCGGATAAGCCGGCCTTGCCGCGAGTCGGATTAAACTTGGCGCTGGGAGCATTGGTCGGTCTTGTGCTTGGTCTCGGTCTGGCCTTCTTCATCGAGTATCTGGACATGAGTGTGAAGACGATGGAGGACGTAGAAAAGCTTCTCGGAGTTCCGGTCCTGGCCATCATTCCGAGAAATATCCGCCTGCTCCACAAGGAGCCGGGCGATTCGCCGGACGCGGAAGCTTACAGAATTTTGCGAACGAACATCGAATTCAATCGCCGAAATCCGGACGGAAACAGTATCGCGATGATCAGCGGAGGGCTTGGCGAAGGCAAATCAACCACAATCGCAAATCTGGCATTTGTTTCCGCTCAGGGCGGCTATTCCGTATTGATAATCGATGCCGACCTGCGCCGCCCCAGACAGCACGAGCTATTCGAACTGGATAATTCGCGCGGCCTGACAACTTATCTCACGACGGATGTGCCGATTGATGACGTCATCGTTCCCACTAAGGTCGATAATCTCTCGCTCTTACCCAGTGGGACTCTGCCCGCGGATGCCGTGGGAGTATTAAATTCTCAACGGATGGCTGACTTGATCGCCAAAATGAAGGCGCGTTATGATTGGGTTTTGGTCGATTCGCCGCCCGTTCTTGGTGTGAGCGATGCTTCAGTTTTGGCCAGCGAAGTCGATCAAACTGTCATAGTCGTTCAGCATCGACGTTTTCCGCGCTCGATGCTCGTCCGGGTTAAACAGGCGATTCTCGGTGTCGGAGGAAGCGTTTTGGGCGTGGTGCTCAACAATGTCGATCTTAAGCACGATCAAAATTACTATTACTACACCAGCTACTACGGATATTACCCGACTGGTGAAAAAGGATCCAAAAGCGCCCGCCGTTGGCGCCGCAAAACTCCCGCCGTTTCCACTAACGGTTCTTCGTCCGAGCCGGAACAATACTGATGAGAATTCTTACCGCCACAGCACTACTTCTCTTTGGATTGGCATCGGCTGCGTCTGCCCAAGCCCTGCTTCGAGTGGGCGACCCGATTAACGTCACCATCAGTGGCGTCCCGGCGAACGAGCAATCGCAGATCAATAACATTTATATTGTCGATGCTAGCGGTTCAATCAATCTGCCTTACATCAATAAAGTCAAAGCCGCAGGGCGAACTCCGGCCCAGCTTTCTGCGGAGATCCAGGAAGCATATCGCGGAAATAAGATCTATACACACCCCACGATCACGATCCTCATGCAGCCGGGGGCGCGCTTCGTGAATATCGGCGGCGCAGTCCGTAATCCGATGCGCGTTCCGTTTACGGAAGACATGACCCTGCTCACCGCCATCAATGCCGCAGGTGGCTTCAATGACTTCGCCGACCAAAAACATGTTCGCCTCCTGCGAGGTAGCAAAGCTCATATTTACGATGTGCGGAAATTTCGTCGCGATCCGTCAAAAGATGTTGCTCTTCAGCCCGGCGATAAAGTCGAGGTCCCTCAAAGCCTTTTCTAGGAGGCTGCTTCTATCGGTCCGAGGCAATTAGTTCACGGTGCCTCCAGGCATAGCCTAGTCCGGAGTAAACCGTTAGTGCGACCGTGATCCAGACCAGAATTGGACCGGCTTGGTTCCACGCGCGCAGCCACCATGTCGATCTTTCGTCGGCAAAACGCAATTCGCTGGCGGCAAAAAGCCCGAGGAAAAAGATGACCGTGATGATTTGCCACGACGTCTTCTGTTTCCCGAGCTGTTCGGCAGGAAGAATGCGCCCTTGAGCGCTTGCCATTAACCGAAGGCCAGTGATCAAAAAATCTCGCGCCACCACAGTTGTCGCCGCCCACGCCGGGATCGCTTTCAGCGGGACCAGTGAAATGAATGCGGCGGCGATCATGATCTTGTCCACGAGCGGATCCATCAATTGTCCAAAGTTTGTGATGTATCCGTAGCGTCGGGCGATCTCGCCATCGACAAAGTCAGTCAAACCAGCCACCAGAAAAAGAACCAGCGCTGTTGTGCGCGCATACTGCCAGGAAGAATTGAGCGCGATCACGAAAAGAACGGTCAACGCCAGCCGACTTAATGTTAATCGATTTGCCCAATTCATCCGGTAATCACGGTTGGATTTTCGCTATGTTTGCCACGCCGTAGCCTCGACGAAGGCGGGTCGATCCTTAAATCGCGATCGTTTCCAGATCGGCACCTTTTTCTTTAATTCATCGACGATCCATTTGCTCGCATCGAACGCCGCTGCGCGATGCGACGCGCGCACGTGCAGAAAGAGCGAAGATTCTCCCGCGGGAACAAAACCAATGCGGTGATGAATGACTGCTCTGTGCAATTCAAATTTTGCCGCCGCTTCCCGCCCTACGATTTGCAACTGATGTTCGGCCATCTTCCCGTGCGCTTCATAATGGATGCCTTCGATCTGCTGCCCATCCTCTGATTCGCGCACGACACCACAAAACTCGACAATCGCACCTGACTCGAGATCGACATCCGTAGTCAACGTGACTGCGCCTGCCGTCGCTCCCAATTTCGCTTCCGTCAGTAAAACTTCACAAACACGGTTTGCCATCGCTTCTTATCGGTCGTTACAGTGAGTTGCGGCAATTGCGCCGCGTCAACAAAGGAGACCCAAAATGCCCGCGAATCAATGCGATATTGGCCTGATCGGCCTGGCTGTCATGGGCGAGAACCTCGTGCTCAACATAGAATCGAAGGGCTTCTCCGTCGCCGTGTTCAATCGGACGACCGAAGTGACCGATAAATTCGCCGCTACTCGAGCCAAAGGAAAAAACATTCAGCCAACTAAAACGATCCAGGAATTCATCGGCGCTCTCAAAAAGCCGCGCAAAGCGCAGCTAATGATCAAGGCCGGGAAGCCAGTCGATCAGGTGATCGGTGAGATCGCGCCGCTCATGGAAAAAGGCGACGTCATCATCGACGGCGGCAATTCTCTTTTCACCGACACCCAACGCCGCTGCAAGGAAATGGAAGGGAAAGGAATTCATTACGTTGGGATGGGCGTTTCCGGCGGAGAAGAAGGCGCACTGAAAGGTCCCTCTCTCATGCCCGGAGGTTCGCGCGCATCTTGGGAAATTATCGCGCCGATTTATCGCAAGATCGCAGCGCAGGTCGACGGTGAGCCATGTTGCCGTTACATGGGTCCCGATGGCGCCGGCCATTACGTCAAAATGGTCCACAACGGCATCGAGTACGGCGACATGCAGTTAATTTGCGAAGCCTACGCCATCCTTAAAGACGTCGTCGGCATGGATAACAAAGCCTTGGCCGATACTTTTACCGAATGGAACAAAGGCGAGCTCGACAGTTATCTCATTGAAATCACGTCGCAAATTTTTCGAAAGAAAGACCCCGAGACCGGTAAACCGCTCGTCGATGTGATTCTCGACAAAGCCGGACAGAAAGGAACCGGCATCTGGACGTTGCAGTCCGCCATTGCGCAATCTGTTGCCATCTCAACAATTAATGCCGCAGTAGAAGCGCGCGTAATCTCGTCGCGCAAAGATGAACGCGTCGCCGCTTCAAAGATCCTGCCGCAGCCGAAACCGAATAAATTCACGGGGGACCGCAAGAAGCTCGTCGAAGCCGTACGCAATGCGCTTTACGCATCCAAAATAGTTTCTTATGCCCAGGGAATGGAATTGCTTGGCGCCGCCAGTCATCAATACAACTGGAACCTCAACTTCGGCGATATCGCTACGATCTGGCGCGGCGGCTGCATCATCCGAGCGAAATTCTTGAACCGGATTGTCGATGCTTACAAACGCGATTCGTCGCTCCACAACTTGCTCCTCGATCCTTACTTCACCGATATCATTAAGAACACACAGGAGAATTGGCGCGTGGCCGTTTCTATCGCAATCGACCACGGCGTCGCCACGCCCGCATTTTCGGCCTCGCTCGCGTACTTCGATAGTTATCGCTCCGCGCGATTGCCTTCGAATTTGTTGCAAGCGCAGCGCGATTTCTTCGGTGCACATACTTACGAGCGCGTGGATAAACCCGGCGTCTTTCACACCGAATGGATCGAATCGGATCAGAAACCAGCCGAGAAATCGACCGAACCGAAAACGGACGAACCGCATCATGCAGGCGAATGAAGAACGTCATCAAGCCGAGAAAATCAAAATCACCGATCCCGATCGAGGAGATCGATGGAATGATTCGTACGGTTCGCGACGTGCGGGTGCTGCTGGATCGCGACCTGGCAAGAATCTATGGTGTTCCAACATTCCGCTTCAACGAAGCGATCAAACGCAATCGGCGCCGTTTCCCACCAGACTTCATGTTTCAACTCACGCGCGAGGAGTTCGACTTTTTGAAATCGCGAAGTGCTATGTCAAAGCCGGAGAACTCATCGCAAATTGCGATGAGTTCAGGCAAGCACAGAGGTGCCGCCTATCTGCCGTACGCCTTCACTGAACACGGGGCATTGCAGGCAGCGAATATTCTTCGCAGCCCACGTGCCGTCCAGATGAGCGTGTTTGTCATCCGCGCATTCGTCAAAATGCGCGACGCACTTCGTGGCACGCCCAAGCTTGCGCGGAAACTCGCTGCTCTTGAGAAAAAGCTCACTGCTCGTTTGGACGTCCACGAGGCCGCGATCGTGCAAATCTTGCGCGAGGTGATGCAGATCCTGAATCCGCCACCCGACCCAGAACCGCCCAGGAAACGAATCGGATTTCATACCAACGAACAGCCGCCGCGCTACAGAACGCGCGCATTTCTGCGAACGCGTCGAATAAGCCCGGCGTTTTTCACACCGACTGGATCGACTCCGATCAAAAACCAGCTGAAAAACAGACCGAACCAAAAACGCCGGAGCCCCATCACGCCGGGGAGTGATTTTACGCAGGTAGCAACTCCCTCTCTGTCCTCCGTGCCCCGGTATCATCTCTGCAGAATTCAATATGGTGTATGTAATCGGAGTTAACCATGCCGTTCAGTTCGACCCGGCCCCGCACGTCGCAAAAATTGTTCGAGACAAAAGAGCATCATTCAAAGCTCACGTTTTAGAAGTCAAAGTCATCCCAAAATTTGGCATTTCAATCTTGGCGGAAGAGTTTAGCGACCAAGCCAAAATGAAATGGGGAGTGACCGAATCAGTACTTGAGCAGTTAGCAAAAGCCAATGTGATTGAACATCGCTTCTGTGACCCTTGTCCCGCTGAAAAAGAACAAAATAGAATTGAACAATCCGATTCGGATAAGCGTGAACAATTTTGGCTTTCACGAATTCGGGACTGCAAAAACAGAAACGTACTTTTCGTTTGTGGCGATGATCACGTCGAGCCTTTTGGAAAAAAACTGATCGCCGCGGGCTTCGATATTAAGTATGGGCCGAGATGGCCTATTAGCGATTACGAAATTTGGGCGACTCATGGGCTTTGAACCGAAACCAAATAGCTCGCCCCCCTTGCTCAAACGCTGCAGCACCAAAGATGTTATTCAATCGAAATCCATGTCAGCGACTGAGACACATGATTATGTTAGCGCAGTCTTCGTTCATCTGCTTCAGCCGATTAGCGATCTTTGCGAACGCATGCTTCAGCTTCACTCCGGAGAACCAAACGAGGTGCAGGCGGCCCCGCGTGAAAACGGATACGCAGTTTCAATTATTGCACTCGCCGCGTTTCTTCTCGAAGGCGCATGCGCCCGGGCTCGCTATGTATCTGGGTCAGGTAAGAAACGAGCTTCAGCGGTCGATACGCTTCGGAATTTAGGCGAAGACGATATAGCCGATAAGATCGAGGAAATATTCGTCGTCCGCGACGCAATAGCACATTCGCACCTATGGAGTGCTAAAATTTACTGGACAGGGAATGACCTTAGATTCGCTCAACCGCCTGCGCGGTTACCAGGTTACGGCGACACGAAATTCGACAAGAATGTCGACCTTGCATCGCGAACGACTCGCAAATTAAAGCTAGATGTTTTTCCAAACCGAATAGACCGGCTCACAGCTATAATCGCACTTAAAGAGTGCGCGAAAGCACTTGAGTTCCTAGAGTCGAAGAACAGAGACTTTGGATATCTCACACCGCAGGACGTCCGATTCGAAGGCAAGCTCGTACCTTTCTATAGATGGGTTCGGGAGCTCCCTGTTTAGCTCGCATTTATTTCGTTGATCCTTGTCCTCGGCCAATTCCGCTCACAGTTCCTCCATCATAAGAAGTTTCTCAGGCTCGGACGCCTGCTGCGCCTTTTCGGACAGGAATAATTCGTTCGAGCCGCGCTTCAAGAGTCAACCACTTGCTGTGTTTCGCGTCCTCGGTTTGTGCTGGCACTTCGACGGAAAGAAGGATGTAATGTTTCATGTAGTGCAATCTCAGGTCGGCGGCATTTTCGTTTTCGACGATCGCCAGAAAGAGATCGCCGCGATCACGATTAGAACGATTGCACCTGAATCTATGATCTGCCACGTCGCTCTTTGAAGATAAACCGGCGCAAGTGGATTAAACAGGACGGCCAGAATCCCAAAAGTCCACGCCCACGCTGCGCGCTTCATTCGAAACGCGGTAAACGCCGAATACGCGAAAACGCCACAGCAGACCCACCGCAGCAGGACGTAAAAGTCGTGAGAATGCGAAGCGTGTCGCGCGTAGCTGCGCGCTGAGTAGCCGAAATTGAACGCTGGCGGCGCTGCCACAGCAGCGGATAGCACCAACAGCGCGACTAACCGGCCGACGTAAAGGGCCACTTTGCTCCTGTTTTTTGGAAGCACTGGTGAACGCTCGCCGTTGCTGCTGTGCTTCACAAACTGTTTGTCGGTGCGTTCTTGGCATCGCGGAGTTTCTCGTGAAGCCGGGAAATTCCGGATTGAAAGCCGGAATCAATCGCGATGAGGTTTTGTTGCGAAAAGATTTTTCTGCTCCAGAAATTCTCGATTCGTTTCGCTATCTCAGATGCGCGCGGACTGACAATAAATGTTCGTTTCTCCCTCCACGACGGATCGTTCATGAACATGAAGCTAGCCAGCACCAACCAGAGATAGTTGTCTTCACGGCGCAATCCAGACCCAATGATGATTAGGTGCCTCGCAATCCTGGCGAATCGCGTCGCATCCAAAAGCAGGCATTGAAGTTCCACGTTGAATTGTTTCGCGAACGATGGCGCAATTACGTATGCACCGTCGTCAGGGCTACATCCAAAATCTATATTCTTCCCTGACCTTGGAAATAATCCCGAGTTAATTCGTAAGCCAATCGTCCGCCATTCTGGTTTATCGAGAAACGCCGATCGTCGGAAACTTTCGGACCCATGAATCTTAAGGATTTGAATGTTGCGCTGATTGTCGGGAAGCGAACCCTTGGATAATTCGTTCTCAATGATGTGATAACCGCCGTTCGGGCTCCAAACTCCGTGAAAATCAAGAAAACCTTCTAAGAAGCAATCATAGTTCAGCGAAACGATGACATCATTGTCAGCGATGATCTGAGTAAGTGGGCGGAGCCATTCCACATCGTGCGCGAACCTGAAACGACTAACAAAATCGGCCAGCTGATTGCTGACAGCATCCCGGTCATCTTGATTAAACCGACTTCTCCCCGTCAGCAGATCAAGATCCAATCGAGTGAGCAGCGTTTCGATATTCGACAGTTTGTATTCTGACCAAACCTGTCCCAAGGGGGAATCATTTGGCTCAGGTCCAACGACCTGAGTTAGGAAATCGTCATTTAGAGGAGCGGATGGAAACACGGCCTTTGTGAAGCCTGCGCCAATAATGAAGAGATTCGAGATAGCCATGCGGATACCAAGATATTTCCGCGCCGGTTTAAGATTGCAACGGTTTTACTGGGGTTATCGAAAATCGTGCGACTCGCTTCCGATGAGTCTTTCATGCGCGAGAGGTTTGATCTGGCGGGTTTTGATCAACACGACACCGTCGGAGTTTTGCACTTCCCCTTCGATGATAAGGAATGATTCTTCCGTGATCAGAAGGCGAAATCGCTCAAATAAATCAGGATCGACAATGGCGTTGGAAACGCCGGTCTCATCCTCAAGACTGATGAACACAAAGCCTTTCGCTGTCCCGGGACGCTGGCGGCAAATCACGTTGCCCGCGATCTGAATTGTCGATCCGTGTTTCGCTCGCGCCAGATCGATTGCCCGCCAAATGTTCGGTAATTGCGTGCGCAGCAGTTTCATCGGATGCGGTCCGGTCGTGAGATTCATGGTTTCGTAATCGGCTTTTACGCGTTCGAGCATCGTCATTCGCTTGAGCAGCGACTCGGAATTCTGGGGAGCGCGCGCCTCTGGCGTGCTGGTTTCGGCATTCTGCCGAAACGGACTTTCGAAAGTTCGCGAATGCAAAATGCATTCGCCAGCACGCTGAAAGCGTGCGCTCCCCAGCAGATCATCACGCGTCGTTTCTTCCACTCGCCACATCGCGGCGCGGCGATGTTTAGCGAAACAATTGAGCGCACCAAGCTCGGCCAAATTGCGCAGCTCATCTTTTGAAAGCGGGACGCGCCGCTTGAAATCTTCCAGCGAATCGAATTGTCGATCTTGCCGCTGACGGACGATCTCTTCCCCGTGATTTTGATTCAATCCGCTCACCACGCAAAATCCCAAGCGGATAGCTTCACTGACCCTCACCGGCGCTTCGCGCTTGCCGAGTCGTAGCCGGGCGGAGGCTGGTCCGCCTCTCCCTGGCCAGAGAGAGGATGAAGGTAAGGGCCGATTGTTCGAGACGATCGCGCAACGCCATTCAGATTGCTGGACGCAAACCGGACGGATTTTCACTCCGTGCCGCTGCGCGTCTTTGACAATCGTGGCCGGGGTATAGAAGCCCATCGGCTGATTATTGAGCAGGCTGGCGTAAAACTCCGGAGCCCGATGCACTTTCAGATACGCACTGCCATAAGCCAAAATCGCGAAACTGATTGCGTGCGATTCGGGAAATCCATAAAGAGCGAAAGAGCTAATTGATTGAATGATTTTGTCGATCTTGTCCGGCGCGATGTTTTTGCGCTCCATCGCCGTCCGCAATTTCGCGCAAACTTTGTTCATTCGCTCTTCAGAGCGATGAAAACTCAATGCGCGTCGTAATTCTTCTGCTTCGTCCCCGGAAAAATCTGCCATCACCATTGCGATCTTGAGCATCTGCTCCTGAAAAAGCGGAACCCCTAGCGTGCGTTCGAGCACTGGTTTCAATCGATCGTCGAAATAGGTGACGTTTTCCTTCCCAGCCCGCCGCGCCAGATATGGATGAACCATGTCGCCCTGGATCGGCCCGGGTCGAATGATCGCAACTTCGATCACCACATCGTAAAAACATTTCGGTTTCATTCGCGGCAAAGTCGCCATCTGGGCGCGGCTCTCGATTTGAAAAACGCCAATCGTGTCGGCGTTTTGCATGATCTCGAAAGTAGCGGCGTCATTTTTTGGAATGTGAGCTAGATCGAGAGGTCGCCCCCGTTCCCGGCAAAGCTCGAACGCGTCCTGCATCACTGACATCATCCCCAGCCCGAGCAGATCGACTTTCACGATGCCGAGATCTTCGCAATCGTCCTTGTCCCATTGCGCGACAACCCGGCCGGGCATCGATGCATTCTCGAGCGGGACGAATGAGCTGAGTTTGTCCTGGCAAATAATCATCCCGCCGGAATGCTGACCGAGATGGCGCGGCAAACCGTAGATGGCGTGATACAACCGGACGAACGCCGGCATTCGCGGATGATCTTTCGGTAAACCGGCTTGCTCGATTTGCGCTTCCAACTCCATCGTGTGCGGGAAATCGCCATTGGCGAACAGGTGCGAAAATCGATCGAGAATATTCGGCGAAAAATTCAGCGCTTTGCCAATCTCGCGGGCGGCGCTTCGTCCGCGATAACTGATCACGTTTGCGGTCATGGCCGCGCCATGTTTGCCGTAGCGCCGATAAATTTCCTGAATCACCGCTTCGCGTCGATCGCCGCTGGGTAAATCGAGATCGATGTCGGGCCAGCCTTTGCGGCTCTCGTTTAGAAAACGCTCAAAGACCAAATGATTGCTCACCGGATCAACCGGCGTAATTCCGAGACAATAACAAACCGCGCTGTTCGCGGCACTGCCCCGACCCTGAACCATGATGTTGTGTTCACGACAGAAATTGATGATGTCCCAGACAATCAGGAAATATCCGGCAAACCCGAGCTTCGTGATCAGCGCGAGTTCCTCTTCGAGTTTCCGTTTCACCGACGTGCTGACTGCGGCGTAACGCTGTTGCGCACCGAACCAGACGATCGTCCGCAGAAACGAATCCATGTTGTGGCCGGCCGGGACCGGATAAGAGGGAAACTCGTAACCGATGTTTTCGAGTGAAAATGTGAGCCGGTCAGCAAGGCGGGACGTGTTCTCGATTGCTTCGGGGAAATCCGCGAAAATGGCTCGCATTTCGCGATCGCTCTTAAGATGGCGCTCGGCGTTTTGGGTGAGCAACTTGCCGGCGGCATCGAGATGGGTGTGCTCGCGAATACACGTGAACACGTCCAGCACTTCGCGCCCGTAGGGCTTGGCGTATTGAACGCCGTTGGTGGCAAGGATCGACAATCGATATGCGCGAGCAAGATCGACTAGCGCGCGATTGATCTGTTCCTCGCCGCGAATGAAATGCCGCTGGATTTCGACGAAAACATTGCCACGCCCAAAAGCATTGATTAGAAACTGCACGCGTTCGACGGAATTCCGGGGAGTGCACCCCAATCCAAAGAGCGCGACCAAACCTTCCGTGAATTGGTACAATTCATCCCATTTCACTGCGCATTTTCCTTTTTCGCTGCGGAGATGCGCCTGGGTGAGCAGTTCGCACAGATTTTTGTAACCGGTTCGGTTCTCGACTAGCACCGGCAAAATCATGCCGTCTTCTATCGACAATTCAGCGCCGACGATCGGCCGTAGATTGTGTTCACGAGCAGCAACGGAAAATCGTTGTGCACCATAAACTCCGTCGCGATCGCAAAGCGCAATGGCAGGCATTTCCAAGTCGGCTGCGACTTCAGCAAGTTGCTCGGGAAATGAACCGCCGCGGAGAAAACTGAAGGCGCTTTTGGTGTGAAGCTCGATGTAGGGCATGGTCATTCCGAGCGAAGTCGAGGAATCCCGTGATGAACCTCAAGGTAACTTCGCGGGATCCTTCGACTTCGCTGCACTCCGCTCAGGATGACTCTGCATTCTCAGTCATAAATCCCCTCGATATGCCAGCCGCTCTCATTTTGATAGGATCGGCATAGCGTTCCATCCTCGAGCGCCGCGTCCCACTCGGCGCGGGCCCACGATTTTTCGTCCCACCAATTTCCGGAAAGGAGATACGGCCCGCTTTGATCGATCACTTTGCCGGAAATGTTTTCGCTTTGGAGATGTCGATCCTGCGACTGAAAAACGGATGCAGCCGCAGCGGGACGAAATCGCCGCAGGGCCGGTGTAGTGTGCGCTGTCCTCAGCGCATTGAGCGATTTTCCGCTGGGGACAGCGGACTCTACAGCCCACGCGAAATGCTCCATGCGAAATGCATCCGGCCGATGGGTTTCTTCCAGAACCGGAGTGCCCAGGCGATCTGAACCGAGAAGCGCGGTCAGCCGCGCCAGTGTTTCGTAAAGCTGATGCGGATTGCGAAGCGCGGTTTCAAATAATCCAAATTGTTGTCTGGTCGGTTTGGACCGTTGGGCCTCGAGAGAAACGGCTACGATTGGCTGGTCGGATTTGAAATTCTCCAGATGCGTCTGGAGCATGCGAAAGAGAAGATCGACGTCATTGGTGGGTTGCGGGATTTTGAAGACGCGTTCGTAAGTTCGTTTCGTCGCGAATGTAATCCGCAGATTCAATTCACCGGCGACGAAATAAATGGCGTTTAGCCGCCGAGCGAGTTGTTCTAGAAAACGACGCAGGATGAACAGGAGCGGCTCGGCAGTTTCAATTTCATGCTCGAATTCGAAGCTCTCCTGGAATGACTCCGGCGGCTGGACTAGCCGAAGCTGACGCCTCGATTTTCCATTGGCTCGCTCCCACATTTGGACAGCTGTCGATCCAAGACGGGAGGCGAGTTGTTGCTTATCTAGCGCAGCAAGTTGGCCGAGGGTCTGAATTCCCCATTTATGAAGGATTTTCAAAATCCGCTGGAATTCAGCGGTATCCTGATTTGAGCGATTTGTCGGCATACGCCCGAAGTTATCACGCAGAAGCTGATATGTTCAAGAGAACATTCCATGCTTTCGGCCTGCAAAGGATTCGTCAATTGCCGAATCAAAATGAACCTTCCAGCACGAACAGATTCTTCCGACCGGGAGAAATCAGTTGAAGCAGTCAGTCCCGCGATTACCCTGCCTTCCGTTTTTTGCGAGGAGCCTTAGCTCAATTGGTTAGAGCGCCGCCCTGTCACGGCGGAGGTTGCGGGTTCGAGCCCCGTAGGCTCCGGGTTTTTGTCTTACACAAATTCCGACTTAACGAGTGCACTAACTTCCCGAACGCGGCTCGGCGTCCCGCATTTAATAGGCGAAAACGCTTGCAATTGTCACCTCGGTTTTGATAACGCTGGTTCTTTCCTAAGGCTGGAAGGATTGATCGCCGAGGGGGTCTAACAAGGCTGGTGGCGCTTCGATAGTGTTTCAACTTCAGCGGAAACATAACCAAGAGATTTATCATGAAAAAAGAGCCCGCCTCTAAATCTGGCTTCTTCACTCCCCGCGTCATTATCAGTCTTACCTTTTGCGCGATCGGCGTCGTCGTGTCACTGCTTGCTTTTTCCCTCTACCCGGGCGGCTACGCCTTTGCCGCCGTCCCTGTTGCGGGGAGTCCCGACGCTTCAATCAGCAAGAATCCCATAGCCGAGAAGGTACGACACGCTGGTAATGCGCATCTACTTCCGCGACCGCGCCGAGCGCGACCAGCTGGCCGAAGAACTCAACCCCGAAGAAGCGCTCACGACCGGAGGCTATCTCACCGTAATCCGCGATCGCGACCTCTACTATGGTCTGACGGCTCGCGGCCTCCGTGTGGAGATAGATGAGAACCGCAGTCGCAACCTCAGCTACCCTCAAATCCTTCCCTTCACTTTTTACGGCGGGTACAAAACGGTGGAAGAAATATACGCCTTCCTCGACCAGAAGGTGGCCCAGTTCCCGAATCTGGTCGAGAAGATCGATATCGGCGATTCCTGGTGCAAATCGCATCCAGGCGCGTGTGTGCTACCCAGTCCCTGGAACGGCTACGACTTGTTCGTGTTACACATCACGAACCGCAACATACCGGGCCCGAAACCGGTCTTGTGGGTGGACGGCGATATACACGCCCGCGAGATCGCTACGCCAGAAGTCGTCATGCGCATAATCGACTACCTGCTCAATAACTACGATACCAATGCGGACGTTCGCTGGCTCGTGGACTATCACGACATCTGGCTGATGCCCGAAGTTAACCCGGACGGCCACCACATCGTCGAGGCGGGAGGCGGCGGCAACAGCCCGTACTACTTCCGCAAGAACGGTGACAACATCGGAGGCAGCGGGTGCTCCTGGCCTCCCACAGCATCTAACCACTTCGGCGTAGACAACAACCGCAACTTCCCCTTCCACTGGGGCTGCTGCAACGGCTCGAGCGGCAATGTGTGCGACCAGACCTATCGAGGCACGTCGGCGGGATCGGACCCGGAGGACATGGCGATCGTCAACATGATCCGCACCCTCGTGCCCGATCAGCGCGGCCCTAGCGACACCGACCCGGCGCCTATCACTGCCACAGGCGTTTACCAAAACATCCACACAAATGCGCGAGTCAATCTCTTTACGTGGGGCTGGACTAGCACGCAGATCCCTAACTACGCTGAGACGCGCAACATCGCCGCGCACATGGCCGCCGGGAATGCGGGGGGTAACGGTTACCCCTATGGCTCGATCATCGAAGAGTTGTATACGGTCGATGGAGGCTCGATTGACTGGGCGTACGGTGAGCTGGGCATGGCGGCCTACTCCACCGAATTGGGCGGCCAGGACTTCCTCGTCCCCTACTCGTGCATAGATAATCCAGGTTGCGGCTCGTCGCAGGGTCTTTGGCCTGAGAATCGCGGAATGCTCCTCTACCTGGCGAAGATAGCGCGCACGCCCTATCTGACTTCGCACGGACCAGATGCCAACACCGTTGTCACCAACCCGGCATCAGTGCCGCAAGGCGTGCCATCACAGCTAACCGCCAGCATCAACTTCGCCTGGTCGAACAACGCGTTCAGCCAGAATGTCGGCGCGGCAGAATATTACATTGACACGCCTCCCTGGGCTGGTGGCACCGCGATCCCGATGAACGGTACGTTCAATTCGCCAACCGTAGCCATCAACGCAACCATAAACACTGCCAGCCTGTCGGTAGGCCGCCACGTTATCTTGGTACGCGGACGCGGCGTGAGCGACTTCCAGGGTTTTCAGACTTGGGGACCGATCAGTGCGGCGTTCCTGGATGTGACTGGAACACCAACGCTCCAAAGCGCCGTCTCGCGAAAGATCCACGGCGCGGCGGGTACTTTCGATCTCGATCTACCGCTTACCGGCAATCCGGGAATCGAATGTCGAACCGGAGGGGCCACGGACGATTACACAATGGTGATCACCTTCACTGGCAATGTGACGGTGACAGGCAACCCCCAGGCCCAAGTGACATCGGGCACGGGTTGTGTGGGAAGTGGCGGCGCGTGCATGAGTGGAAATAACGTCAATGTGAACGGAACAACTGTAACAATTCCGCTGACCAACATTGCCGATGACCAGACCATCACCGTGCAGCTCAACGGAGTGAACTCGGCCGCCGATGCACCGGCAGTCGACGTGACGATTCCGATGCGCAAGATCGTGGGCGACACGACCGGGGACGGGAATGTTAACTCGAGCGACGTTGCTCAAACCAAGGCCCGAGTTCCAACAGGGGTTAACGCATCGACCTTCCGCTCGGATGTGAATGCCAACGGCGCCATTAACTCCAGCGACATTGCGCTAATCAAGCTGAACCTGCCCTAGTCTGCCGTCGTCGGGAAATTTGCAGCTTCCAGCGCCGTTTCTTGCAATTCGCGAGCAGGCAAATTGCGCTTTCGTCAAAGGTGTAGCTAAGATTGTCTCAACGAACAAAGGAGGAAATGTGAATCAACCTGACTCGAAGATTCATGGCATCTCCGATACGGCACGCTGGGTCGCGGTCTATCGAGCGCGCGAGACGGACCGGCCTGACGCTGTGTTTTATGATCGTTTTGCTCGAGTATTGGCCGGCGAGCGTGGAGAAAACATTGCAAGATCCATCCCCTTTGCGGAGAAAAACTCCTGGCCATTTGTAGCGCGGACATGGCTTTTCGATCAGATCGTTTATGAACGAGTCCGACAAGGTGCAGATATGGTCGTGAACCTCGCCGCCGGCCTCGACGCTCGACCCTACCGCATGGAACTGCCACCATCGTTGCAATGGGTCGAGATCGATTTGCCCGAAATTCTCGCACACAAGGAAGCGGTGCTTCGCAGTGAAAAGCCGGTCTGCGCGCTTGAGCGCGTCCGGCTAGACCTGTCGGATGTGAATGCCCGCCGCGATCTATTCTCTAAACTCGGCGGCCGCGCTAAACGCGCGCTGGTGGTTTCAGAAGGATTGCTGGTTTACCTGACAGAAGAACAAGTGGCCGACCTCGCCGACGATCTCACGGCGCCAGCCGCTTTTCAGCATTGGGTGATCGATCTGGCTTCTCCCGCACTCCTGCGGATGCTGGCGAAGAAAATGGCCGCGCCGCTCGATCAAGCTGGGATTCCCTTGAAGTTTGCTCCAGAGCAAGGACCTGAATTCTTTCGCCGATGGGGGTGGAAAGTCGAGCAAGTTCATTCCATCCTCCAGACCGCGGCCAAATTGAATCGGCTGTCATTTGTTCTTCGCCTGATTGCGCGAATCTCGTCGCGCGAGTTCCAGGCCAAGCGTCCCTGGTCCGCCGTCTGTCTTTTTGGACGCGAATCGAAACCGGTCAGCTGAAATAAACCGCGGCGTTTCCATTTGTTCGAGCTGGACCGGCATTGCAAAAGAATGTTGTAGGTCTTGAGGGCGCGAAGGCCTAAAGTCAAAACGTTATGGCAGAAGAGGAAAGGGCCAAGCCACGTTTGGAGATCGCGCACGTGCTTTTCATGGACATCGTCGGCTATTCCAAGCTGCTGACCAACGAACAATCAGAAGCGCTTCAAGAGTTGAACCACACTGTCCGCAACAGCAACACAGTGCGGGAGGCCGAGGTTGCACGACAACTTACCGTCTTGCCGACCGGCGACGGTCTCGCCCTGGTTTTCACCGGGTCGGTGGAGGATCCCGCCGAATGCGCTCTGGAGATCAGCCGCGCTTTGCGCGCGCAGCCAAGTCTGCCAGTTAGAATGGGAATCCACAGCGGACCGGTCCATCAAGTGAAGGATGCAACCGGACGCGAAAATATCGCCGGCGTAGGGATCAATATCGCGCAGCGAGTGATGGATTGCGGAGACGCCGGTCATATTCTCGTCAGCAAACGCGTGGCGGACGATCTGGCACAGCAACGTCGCTGGCAGCCGTATCTTCACGAATTGGGCGACGTGGAAGTGAAACACGGAACGATCGTTTCGTTAGTCAATCTGTATGCGGACGCAATTGGGAATCCCGCGCCGCCGAAACGAATGGGGAAGGTGCGCGGCCGCACTCCCGAATCCAAAGGCGAGGCGCGCAAAGGGCTCTCTCCTCTCGTCCGAGCGATCTTCGTTCTTGTCGTGCTGCTCATCGCGCTTGCCATTGTGGCCGTGATTTTCACTCCCGCAATCATGCGCACGCTCGAAAAACCCACAGTGACATCGACACCGCAACCAACCCCCACTGCGTCTCCTTCGCTGTCCGACACGATCAAGAGTGCAATCCAGAAAAGGCTCATTGAGGACTTACAGAAGAACCTTCCTGGATTGGAGAACACGCAGCACGCTGGACAAAAGAACCCTTCACCGGCGCCTACTGAATCATCGCATCCTTGAACTTTTACGAAAAGAGCAGGGCGATTTGTCAGTTTCTTACGCAAAATTCTGCTCGCTCTAATCACTGCTCGTCTTTCAGAATCCTGGTTCCCAAAATATCGCAGTATGACAAGCGATCCCAGTCTGATCGGACTTCCGCCGAATCTTTCGGCAATGGAAGTCTCCCACCAATTCGATTTGCTTCAGAAAAAATTGGTACCGCTATGGCGGTCGATTGAGTCGTTCAATAATGACGAACAAACGATCGTGGTTGTGCCTTCGATCACGGTGGATCTGTCGGCGATCGGTTTCGAGCTTCAGGGATACGAAGAGCGTTTTCTTTTTCTGCTCTTGCTTCTAAGTCAACCGCGGGCGCGAATGATCTATGTCACATCGCAGGCGATTCACCCCAGCGTGATCGAATACTATCTCGACCTTCTGCCCGGCGTGATCCCAAGTCACGCCATGCGCCGGCTCACTTTGCTTTCGCCCTACGACGATTCGGCGCGCCCGCTCAGCCTGAAACTTCTGGAGCGGCCACGTCTCTTGAAACGGATCGAAGCGGAAATCATAGATAAAGACCGCGCTCATCTGGTCTGTTACAACGCGACTTTTCTCGAGAGAAATCTGGCGCTGCGTCTCGGCATTCCCCTTTACGGCGCCGATCCGAAACATCTCCACTTCGGAACCAAGACCGGATGCCGCCAGCTTTTTGCTCAGGCTGAAATTAATCACCCGCTTGGGTTCGACAATTTGCGCACCATCGAAGAAGCGACGGCGGCCCTGGAAAAAATGCACGCAAAGCGGCCTTCCATTGCGCAAGCGGTAGTGAAACTAAACGAAGGCGTTTCCGGCGAAGGAAATGCCATTGTCGATCTTGTTAAGCCGCCAGCGAATGCAACGGTCGAGGAACGGGTTCGCGCGATGCGTTTCGAACATCACGCCACAACTTTCGAAACGTATGCGGAAAAATTTCGGGCGCGCGGCGGGATTGTCGAGGAACGCGTCGGAGTCGACGCGGCGGAAGTGCGCAGTCCCAGTGTGCAATTGCGGATCACGCCGCTGGGAAAAGTGGAATTGCTGTCCACGCACGATCAGATGCTGGGCGGGCCGAGCGGGCAAAGTTACATCGGTTGCATTTTTCCGGCGGATCGCGGTTACGCCACCGCTATTACCCGCGACGCGGCCAAAGTGGCGGATCTTTTGCGTGAGCAGGGCGTAATCGGCCGCTTCGCTCTCGACTTTGTCGTCACGCGCGATTCAAACGCGAGTGAGTGGCAGCGATATGCCATCGAAATCAATCTCCGCAAAGGCGGAACCACGCACCCGTTCCTGACCTTGCAATTCCTGACCGGCGGCTCGTACGACCCGGAAGCGGCGGTGTTCACCGCGCCGAATGGCAACCGGAAATTTCTGGTGGCCAGCGATCATGTCGAATCCCCGCGATATCGTGGATACACCCCGGACGATCTGTTCGATCTGGTAGTCAGGCGCGGCCTGCATTTCGGACAGGTGCGACAAACAGGGATTGTCTTCCATATGCTCAGTGCATTGGGCAGCGCCGGACGATTGGGTTTAACCGCCGTGGGGAACTCTCCGGAAGAAGCACGACAAATCTTCGACAACGCCACGCGTGTTCTCGATGAAGAGGCGGAGTTCGATGAGCTGTAGCAGTTGCGTTTGTTCCCGATCCTCAATCGGCGATATCTACATAAACTGAAACGTTTTTCTGCCAGCCCGTAATTAGATCTGCAGGCGGGGCGAATTTGGAGGGAATAAAGCCGGTCGATGCACGCTCATATTTGTAAACGCGGCTGAATTTGCTTCGCAGGCGACCCGATTTGGGAGGCGAGCAACAGTTCGCACAATCTAAAAAACTCAACGTGTAACTAATGGAGGTACTATTATGAAACCAAAATCGTTAATCTACTGGATAGCGCTGGCTCTAACCTTGTTTTTCATATTGCCTGTTTCCCAGGCGCAGCTTTCACGCGCTGGTGGCGCATTGTTCACCCTGGATAATGCCACCGCCGGCAATCATGTGCTGGCCTATAGGCGAGCCGCAGATGGCAGTCTCACTTTCCTTGGCCAGTTTGCCACAGGTGGGAGCGGCACTGGCATGGGATTAGGCAGCCAAGGCGCACTCATTCGCAGCAGCAGCGGTCGCTGGCTTTTCGCGTGCAACGCCGGCAGTGACGAGATTTCCGTTTTGCGGGTTACGTCTTTCGGATTGAAGCTCACCGACAAAATAGGTTCCGGCGGCAGAAATCCGATCAGCCTGGCCATGCATAAAAACGTGATCTACGTCCTCAACGCCGGAGGCACCGTGGGCGATGCTGATAACGTGACCGGCTTTCTTTTTTCGAATGGCCATTTGACTCCAATCCCCGGTTCCACCCGACCTTTGAGTGCAGCCAATACGAACCCGGCAGAAATCAATTTTCTGCCGGATGGAAATGTTTTAGCGGTCACAGAGAAAGCCACAAATGAGATCGACACCTACACCGTAGATGAGGACGGCTTGATTGAGAATCATCAGGAATTCAAGTCGGTCGGCCAAACGCCATTCGGATTCGCATTCCGCCGCGAGACAATGATCGTGTCCGAGGCTTTTGGCGGCGCGATGGATGCAAGCGCGGTCTCGTCGTACGAGCTGGCGGACGACGGCAATCTCGCGGTCGTGAGTCCGAGCGTGGATACGACCGAAACTGCTGCTTGTTGGATCGTCATCACCCGGAATAGCCGCTTCGCTTACGCGTCGAATACCGGTAGTGGCACCATATCCGGATACCGGATCGCTTGCGATGGTGCATTGGGTCTTCTTGACCCGGACGGAGTCACCGGCACTACCGGCAGCAATCCGATCGATCTGGCACTCAGCCTGAACAGTCGCTTTTTTGTACAGCCTGAATTCGGGAGATGGCACGATCAGCGCGTTTGGTGTGAACGAAGACGGCTCCCTCTCGCCGCTTCCGGGGGTTTCCGGAATACCTTCCGGAGCAAGCGGGTTGTCGGCGCGATGAAAATCATCGACCGCGCCGTCGTGCAAGCCGGCTATCCGGGATTCCGGGGGCCGGCAGCACGGGGGCGTTTGGCAGATCCTTATTGAACAGAAGACGCGAATCACCATTTTACTTCCGTGGACGAATCGGACTACGAAAACATCGTGGCACAGTATGAACACGATCTTTATCGGTTCGCATATAGCCTGGCGGGCAATACAGATGATGCTTGTGAATTGACCCAGGAGGCCTACTACCGGTTACTCTCTAATGAGGGAAAGCTTCGCGATTCGACAAAAATCAAAGCCTGGCTCTTCACCACGCTATATCGAGTATTCATCAGGCAGAAACACCGCAGCGCTCGATTTCCGCACCTGACGATTTCCTCCGTCGAACATGAGCTGCCAGCCCTCACTCCGAAAATGGTCAATAAGATGGACGGCATTCTTGTAATGGAGGCGCTGCTCGAGATCGACGAGCACTACCGGGTACCGTTAGTGCTGTTTTATCTGCAAAGCCTTTCCTATCGAGAGATTGCTGATATCCTCGATGTTCCAATCGGCACGGTCATGTCCCGGCTCTCGCGAAGCAAGTGCGTCCTTCGCGATCACCTCGCGGCCCGCGCCGGGCAGCAGACTCAGTCGAAATGTGTCGTGATAAATCTCCCCCAATCCCAATCGAAGTAGTATGACCAGAGAAGAAGCTCAGTTTATCCTCCAAGCCTACCGTCCCACCGGAGAGGACGCACATGACCCTCAGTTCGAAGAAGCTTTCGCCTTGATTGGGAATGATCCTGAACTGGCCAGCTGGTTCGCCCGCGAACAGGAGCTGGATGCCGCAATCGCCGAGAAAATTCATAGCGTCCCGGCGCCGCCGAATTTAAGGGCTCAGCTGCTATTGGCTCGCAAAGTAATTCATCCGCGACCTTGGTGGCGCAAACCGGGCTGGATCGCCGCCGCCGCGTTAATCGCATTGTTGATTGCTGTGGCCAGTTTCTTTTTGCCGCGCCGGAGCGCTGAGACCGAGTTCGCGTCATTTCGTAAGGCAATGGTTGAGGCATCTCTGGATGAAACGCACCATCTCGATGTGTGGGACATGGATACCAGCCAACTCAAACAATGGCTGCTCGAAAACGGCGGCGATCAGAATTTTGTGCTGCCGGCGGGTCTGGCCGACAAGGAAATCATTGGATGCAAGGTTTTGAAGTGGCATGGACACCGGGTCACGTTGCTATGCCTGATATTCGGCGATAACCACGTTGACGTATTTGTGGCAAATAAATCCGATTTGCCGGGAGTTTCGCTAAGTGCCGCTCCACGGTTCGGATTCAGGAACGGGGTCACAACGGCCGCGTGGCGTCGCAAGGGTAAAATCTATTTTATTGCGGGAAATGTTTCTCGGTCCCACCTGGAACAGTTGCTTTAATCGCTACGGCCGCTGCCTCCAATTGCCGCCTTCTACGTCGCCCGCGCCTTTGCCATAGCTGCCTGGCGATGGCCTAACCATAGGCTCAACCCGCACCACGCTGCCGCGAGCGGGGCAGCCACAAACGAAATCCCGGTGAGTCCCAATCCCATCCACATCAGGACCGGATACGACCACGCCCCGATCTGGTCGCCAGTCCGATAAACAAATGTGTCGATGAAACTTTTGGATTTGTATTTGTCTTCGCGCGTCAGGACCGTGAAAAGCACCTCGCGAGCGGGACGAGTGATGGCAAAGTTGCCCGCCCGGCGCAGGACTTGGAATACTGCCAGAAAACCGAGCACCGGCACAAAACCCATTCCGAGAAAACCAAACGTGTTCAGCACGGGAAGAAACGCCAGGGTGATTCCCACGCCCACCCATTTTAGGAGCCGCCCAGTGATAAAGAGTTGCCCGAGGAGGGTAAGGATGTTGACCGCCAGATCCAACTGAGCAAAGAAAGCTGTCCGTGCCGCCCGGTCGTGAAATCGATGGCCGGTAATATCCGCCTGCTGGAAATAGACTAGCGTCGAAGTGACGGAATACAGGAGCATGAAACCGCAGATGCCTAGCAAATAAGGTGAACGGAAAATATGCGTGACCGCTTCAATGATACCGCCTCCGATCGGTCGTTCCGCGCCGGTGCCATCGTGCGTCCGCAAACTCTTTGAATCACGTGAAGCCGGGGCGCTTCGGCCTGAACGATCTAACGCGGGAAAGAACTTCACGCACCACGGTGGAATTTCGAGCAGAGCTGCGGTGACCAAAATCAGATTCGCCGCGCCCAGTTGTCTGACGAGCGATGCCGTGACAATCGGCCCCGCAATAGCCCCTAAAGATCCGCCGGCGGCAATGAAGGCGAAAAGCCTTTTGGCCTGTTCGCTGTTGAACATGTCGGTCATGAACGCCCAAAAGAGCGTCACAACAAAGAGATTGAACACACTCACCCAGACGAAGAAGGCGCGCCCCACCCAGATGTTTTGCGCCGGACTGAGGGTGCGCATCAAAACGTAAAAGAGAATTAAGTTAAGGCTGAAGAAACGGTATGCGATCGGGAGAAACCGGCGGCGCGGCATCCGCGCGACGATGGCGGAGAACAGCGCGTTGGCGACGAGCATCGTGACCATTGTGCCGGTGTAGAGCCACGGCAAAGTCTCGATCTTGCCGGCCGCGCCGATGTCATCGCGGATCGGCCGGACGACGTAGTAGCTGCCGAGAATGACAAAATTAAACAAACCCGCAACCAAAAGAGCGCGCACCTCGTTCGGGCGAACATCGACAAGGGAGGCACGAATGGAACCCAGAATATGTTTCATGGGCCAATGTCGGTTCAGCTAATCGATCGTGATGATTACTTTTCCGCGAGCGTGGCCTTTTTCCAGATACCGGATTGCTTCCGGGACTTCGCTTAGTTTGTAGGTCCTGTCGATGACCGGCGTCACTTTTCCGGATTGCATCAAATCACCGAGAACTGCGAGGTCCTTGTGATTTATGTCTGCCAGGAACATGACGAACTTTTGGCTGATGAACGGCGATAACATCATCGCCTTTATCGGGCGTGACATCGGTCCGATCCAGCGGCCTTCATTTGGCCCGCCGCCTCCGATCAGGACACAAATTCCGTTCGGTTTTAAGGCGCGCCTAAATCTAATAAGCGGTTGCGTGCCGACGTTATCGAGGATCACATCGTAACGTTCGCCACTCTTGGTAAAATCCTCTTTGGTGTAATCGATCACGTGATCCGCGCCAAGTGAGCGCACAAGATCGACATTTCTTCCACTGCACACGCCCGTCACCTCGGCGCCAAGGTTTTTTGCGATCTGCACCGCAAACGTCCCCACGCCGCCCGACGCTCCGTTGATCAAGACCTTCTGGCCTGCGTGAACGTGTCCTTTATCGCGAAGACCCTGTAACGCTGTAACTCCTGCGATTGGAACACAGGCTGCCTGTTCGAAAGTTATGTTGGCCGGCTTCAGCGCCACACCTCGATCCGCGCGAGCACAAATGTATTCGGCAAAGGCGCCGCTACGCCCGCCGAATACATCGTCGCCGGGCTTAAATTGAGAGACGTTCGTTCCGACTGCTTCGACAGTTCCGGCGTAATCAACACCGAATCGGGTGTCCTTTGGTTTTCGCAGGCCTCCCTGCAAGCGCATGATGTAAGGCGTTCCCTGGAGAAAATGCCAATCGAGCGGATTGACCGAGGCAGCCCGAACTTTTATCAGCAGTTCGTTCTCTTTCGGAGTCGGTTTCTCCACGTTCTCGAGCTTGAGAACATCGGGCGAACCGTAGTCGCAATAAACAATCGCTTTCATCGGATTGGCTGGCGTCGGAGTGTGGCCACACTCATTGCTTGATCGCCAATAGGCGATAAACACCAATAGGAACACGGCGACCAAAGCCAGCAAAACCAGGCGGAAGGTCCACTTCACTATGGATTTCAAAATACGTTTTAGTTTCATAGAACCTCTCCTTATGCTTCGGTGATCAAGCTGTTAATCGGGCAGGCAGTCTTTATCGCTCAGGCAACGCTCAGTAGCAATCTATCAACCGGAATGGTTGTTAGCCCATGTAGAAACCGCCATTCACATTCAAAACATGACCGGTGATGTAAGACGCCATAGGTGAAGCGAGAAAAAGCGCAGCATCGACAATCTCATGCACGTCCCCGAGCCGGCCGAGCGGAATTTGCTTTTTGAAATTTTCAGTCACTTCATCCGGCATCCCTTTGCTCATCCCGACATCGATGAAGCCGGGCGCGATTGCATTTACGGTGATGTTCTGACGACCCAGCTCACGCGCGGAAACTTTGGTGAGAGCGATAATGGCTGCTTTGCTCGAGGAATAATTGGCCTGTCCGAACAATCCCATCTGGCCACTGACCGACGACAGATTGATCACGCGCCCGCTACTGCGCAGAATCGACATCGCCTTTTGGGTCACGTTGAATGTGCCGGCCAGATTTACTCGAATCACAGCTTCGAACTGTTCCATCGACATCTTCTTTATCGTGCGATCGGCAATTACGCCGGAATTATTGACCAGAATATCCAGGCCGCCATGTCGATCCTGGATTTGTTTCATCATCGATTCGACCTGCTCTGGTTTCGTGATATCGCAATCAATCACCAGCGGATCGTTCAGTTCTTTAGCCACCGCCTCAGCATCAGCCTTGTTTTGACCTTGCGGATCGGTGAAATAATTCACCACGCATCGGGCGCCGCGTTTCCCAAATGCCTTGATTATCTCCGCTCCAATCCCTCGGGAGCTGCCGGTCACGAGCACAACTTTGCCACTGAAATCGAGATCAGACATTTGACGATTTAACGATTTAACGATTTAACGGTTCAACGCTAGACTTTTTCCCATGGCTTCCCCGATTCGAATTCTGACCGCTGTCCCGATTTGCGATGGCCACGACAGCGCCATCAACACGATCAATCTCGAATTTATCCGGCACGGGATCGAGGTCGTTTATCTCGGCTATCATCGATCGGTCGGCGACATTGTCCGCGCGGCCATCCAGGAAGATGTGCGCGCAATCGGCATTTCCAGTTACAATGGCGGCCACGTCGAGTTCTTCGCGGAAGTTGTCGATCTTCTTCGCAAGAAAGGCGCGAGCGACATCCAAGTGTTCGGAGGTGGAGGCGGCACCATCACGCAGGAAGACGCCGCCATTATGAAGCGCAAAGGCGTGGATCGGATTTTCTTCGCGGGCACATCGCTCGAAGCAATGGTGAAATTTGTTCATCAACATTACGGCAAACCGCGAACCAAACGTCCAAAGCCGGAATCTGCGGATCAGAAACTCGCGCGCAAACTCACAGAGATTGAGGAAGCGAGCGGAAAACGCCGAACGCAAAAGATTTCGCGCGCCCAGCGCGCTTTGGAGTGCGGCAGCTTGACGCCGCTTTCAATCGGTAATTCGGAAGTCATCGGTTTCACTGGCCCGGGCGGAGCGGGAAAGACGACTTTGATCGACGAGTTGGTGCTTCGGTTTCTGAACAAAAGCAAGAAAACACGCGTGGCGATTTTGTCGCATGATCCGAGCGTAATCGGCGAAGGCGCGCTGCTGGGCGATCGCGCGACCATGATTAATTCGCAAAACGACCGCGTGTTCATGCGCAGTATGGCCACCCGCGGCCAGGCCGGCGGCCTTTCACCGGCCACGCGTGATTGCCTCGGTCTGCTGGCGCGTTCGGGCTTCGATTACGTCATCATCGAAACGGTCGGCACCGGACAGGAAGCGATGCCGTTTCAGAAAAATGGAATTGTCGATCTTACTGTGCTGGTGATGAATCCGGACTACGGCAGCCGGCTCCAGTTGCAGAAAATCGTCATGCTCGATCTGGCTGACATCGTCGTTGTGAACAAGAGCGATTTGCAACGCGCGAAAACGGCCCACATCGAAATTGAACAAAGGCTGGAACAAAACCGCCGCGCGCAGAGGTTGATCGATACCGTGGCCAAACGCCACCGCGACCCTGGCGTGGATAAACTCTTCAGTCTAATATCTGGAAACGATTTGGTAGGACGCGACCGCCGGTCGCGCCGAACGAAAGGACGAAAATGAGCAAGCTAGGACAAGTCGTTGAATCGGTTGAAAAGTACAACCATTTCGTGCTCGACCAGGTGAAACGGGCGCGGACCGATCAGCAATTCGGACGCGATCTGCTCGGCCGGTGGAACGATATCAAAGCGAAAATTCCGACCAGCCGCGCCCCGACGGGTTTGCCATTGCCGCGACTCGCTTTGCCCGAGATCGACGAACCAGGTGAGATCGCGCGCTATTTGTTCGGAGATGGCCTTCCTGGCGAGTTTCCATATTTGAATGGCGCATACCGGGAAATGTATCTCGAACCGATCCGCGAAATCGAAAGCCTGGAAAAGAATGGCAAAGCAAAAAATGGAAAAGCCGCCCGGAAAGTCGTGCCTGCGGAGGAACCGACACGATTGTTCTCCGGGCTCATGCTCGCCGAGGACACGAACGAGCGTTTCCATTTTTTGACCGCGCACCAGCGCACCCATCGGCTCAGCACCGCGTTTGACGGTCCGACGCTTTACGGGATCGACAGCGACGCTGACGGCGTTTTCGGAAAGATCGGCGAAGGCGGCGTGGCTATCGACACAGTCGAAGACATGGTCCGGCTTTACGGCGGTTTCGAACTCGGGTCGCCAAATTTCTCGGCGTCGATGACGATCAGCGGTCCGGCGCCGATAATCATGGCGATGTATATCGCCGCAGCCAAACGGCGATTCGGGTCGAAAGTTGTCCCGAAACTTCGCGGCACGATTCAGGCCGACATTTTCAAGGAAGTTCAGGCCCAGAACGAAACAATTTTCCCAATCGAACCGTCGCTGCGGTTTCTCACCGACATGGTCGAGTTCACCACCCGCGAGATGCCGCGTTGGTATCCGATCTCGATCAGCGGTTATCACATTGGCGAAGCCGGCTCGACACCGGTGCAGCAGGCGGCTTACACACTGTCGAACGGATTCGCTTACGCGGAAATGTTCGCGGCGCGCGGGATTCCGGTGGACCAGTTCGGACCGAGGCTCTCATTCTTTCTGGATTGCGGACTGGATGTGGAATACATCGCGCTGGCTCGCGTTTCGCGCAGGATTTGGGCAATCGGTATGCGCGATGTCTTCGGCGCAGGACCGAAGGCGCAGCTTTACAAGTTGCACACCCAAACCAGCGGCCGCTCGCTGATCGCCGCCGAATTCAAAAACAATCTCACCCGCACGGCAGCCGAGTTGATGCTGGCTTACATGAATGCCACCAATTCCTGTCATTCCAACAGCGCCGACGAGCCATTCACCACGCCGAGCGAGGAATGGATCCGGCTGGCGGCGCACGGCCAGGCGATCCTGCTCGAGGAATCCGGCATCTTCAAACATACGATGAATATGCTGAGCGGCTCGCCTGGGATGAAAGCAGTCGAACGCTCCGTCGAGGCGGCGATTCTGGATGAATTCCGCGAGATCGAACGTCTCGGTGGCGTCCTCGCAGCCGTGGAAGAACGGTATCAGCGCAGCCAGATTCAAAACGCCGCGCATCGCTATGAGCAGCAAATCTATGACGGCGCGCGGCCGATCATCGCGCTGAACAAATATCGCAACGGCAGTGATGACGCTCCCGAAGTGAAACTGGCCCGGACACCGCGGAAGAAACAACAATTACAGGTTGATCGACTCACGAAATTCAAAAAGAAAAATGCGGAGAAATCGAAGCACGCGTTGGACAAACTGGCCGCAATTGTCGATCGAAGGGAAAACTGTTTTCCTGCGTTGCTCGAAGCAGTCGAGATTTGTTCGCTAGGTCAAATCACGGGGAGATTACAGGAAGTCGTCGGGAGATTCAGGCCGATGGTGTGATCCTCCTCTTCAATACTGTAGCGTGCGCTGTCCCTGCGCACTCCTTCATCCATCTAACTTCCGCTGAGGACAGCGGACACTAGACCAGGCTATTTTTTGCCGACCCGCTTGAGACGGATGTTCTGTCCGTAAAGAGCCAGACATCGAGGTTCGACAACATGACTCATTTTCAAGGACGCGATAATGCCGTCCCCGGCGTGAGCGATTGTGCCGGTGCCGCTGTTGTTGAAGCTATCTTCCCAGCGGAATTCGATCGTGCCTTTGTCGGTGATTCTTCCTTGCCCAGTCGCGTCGGGAGCGGCGCCATGTCCATCGTTGTAACCGGCGTCGAATGCTATCTGGATTGCTTTTCCTGATTGCTCGATGCTCATCTGAAAAACTGCCTGCCCGTTCAGGAAATTCTTGGTCGCGTATTCGCCAACCCAGTTGGATGAATCGGCCGCGATCGCGCTGATGATTCCAAGCATGGCAGCCAAGGCACACAGAAGAGAGCGTGATCGAGTCATATCCAAAACATATCAAGGTTCGTCGAACACGATCAATGTTCTTCGCTCGGCCTGAATTAAATTGTGAGCCCCGGGCATAACGCTATGCTGCGCGCAATCCATGGTTTCTTTATCAAGCATCGAAGGAGCAACGGCACGAAAACGCATCGCGTGGCGACTTTTGCCGTTTCTGTTTCTGCTTTACGTCGCGAATTATCTCGATCGCACCAACATCGCCTACGCGACGCTCGGCATGAAAGGCCTGGGTCTTACCGATTCAGTTATCGGCAGCGCGTACGGCCTTTTTTTTATCGGATACTTCGCGCTACAGATTCCGGGAGCGCTCCTTGTGGAGCATTGGAGCGCGCGGCGACTGCTTGCTCTGACGTTGATAACGTGGGGAGCCTTCACGACTTTGACAGGTTTTGTCCACACTCCATTACAACTTTACGGCGCGCGTTTCTTGTTGGGCATGGCTGAGGCGGGATTTTTCCCTGGCGTGATCGTTTATCTATCGCATTGGTTCATTTATGAAGACCGCGCCAAGGCCGTTGCGCGTTTCATGTCCGCAATTCCGCTAGGCTTTATTGTCGGCGGGCCGATTGCCGGAGAAATCTTGGGCGTTCATTGGCTGAATCTTTCTGGCTGGCGCTGGCTTTTTTTGTTGGAAGGGATTCCGGCTGTCATTTTGGGAATCGCGACATTTTTTGTCCTTCCCGACCGGCCTAACGACGTCCGATGGCTTCGCGCGGACGAACGCGATTGGGTGGTTTCGAAATTGGAAGGAGAACAGCGCGCGAAAACACACATCGGGCATATGACGATCTGGCAGGCGCTTCGGCACCCGCCTGTGTTGATCCTGACTGCAGGATTGTTTTTTACCTATAGTGGCGGATACGCATTTTGGCTTTGGGAGCCGACGATGCTTCAACGATTCACGGGATGGAGCACCTTGAAAGTTAGCTGGTTTGCCGTCCTTATTTTTGGCGCTGGCCTTGTTGGAATGTTGCTGCTCGGGTCGAGTTCCGATCGCACTGGCGAACGTCGCTGGCATTTTGTAATCCCACAATTCACGGCTGCGTTGGCGCTAGCCATTTGGTTTTTCATTCCACACTCGAACGTGTTCCTCATCGCAATGTTCACGCTGCTTGGGTTTGGCACAGTCGCCTATTTACCATCGTTCTGGGCGCTCCCGTCAGCTTTTTTAACGAGTTCAGCCGCGGCCGCGGCGGTCGGCTTTATCAATTGCACCGCAAGCATTGGCGGATACGCCGGGCCAAAAATTTTCGGCGAACTAAGTCAGCGCACGGGATCATTTAACACTGGTTTCGTCGTGATGATCGCCTGTTGGGTGATCGCTTCGGTGCTGGTGCTGATCTGCCCGCGGGAACGAGTAGAGTAAAAGAGGTCGCGGTCATTGTAGGGCAGGCGCACCGCCTGCCGATCCCAAAAACGGCAACCGAGACGGTTGCCCTACTCTATCGGTTCGATTCCGGCCGACTTCAGCTGCGCGTTGAGGACCCCGACCTCGGGCGGAATCTTCTTCCACCGCTCCAGAGCCGCAGGCGTTTGGTGCGCCAACGTTTTCACTGCTGCCAGTTGTTGCGACGTCGGCGCGGCATCAACCTGCTGAAGATCGCGAAACAATTGTCTCACCTTATTCAAGATATCGAGGCCGAGTGATTCCTGGCGGACTGCGGCAGGGCTGGCGAGAGCTTCGAGTTGCTTCCAAAGTGCGTCGATCTGCTCCGGCACATCCTTCTTGTGCACCGGTTGTCGAATCTTTTGCATTTCGCCGACAAGTTTATGGTACTGCTTTCCAACCGGTTCGAGCTCAGAGCGCAGCGACGCGATTTTTTGTGAAGCGTCGAACTGCTTCTTCAAATCGTCCGCGGAAGCTTTGACGCGCGGATCCATCTTCAGAGTCAACCTCTGCGTGTAGGTCTTTCCCGAAGTTGTTAAACTCACGGTATAATCACCCGGCAAAACCCACGGTGCAGTCGGCTGCGGCGCAGTCTCATGTTCGACCGCGGTCATTGGATATTCGGGCTCGATGCCGGCCATTGGTTGGCCGTGCAGGTCCCAGAAAAAACGATGCAATCCCGGCGTTGCGGAAAGCTGTTGCGGCTGTCGTAGCCAGTATTTCGGAATCTTTAGCTTCGGCTCCGGTGTCGGCACCGGCTCGCTGCTCGAATACCGGCGAACCAATTTTCCGCCGGCGTCCTTGATCTCGAGAGTGATTGGACCGGCAACATCGTTATCTAACGCATAATCGATCATCGCGCCTTCCGGCGGATTTTCGCCCGCCTGCTCATCTGGCGGAAGCGGGGTATCTGTGTTGGTGTTCCAACGGACACGCATCGCGGTTTGCGGCTTGAAGAGCTGGGCGGCGATCTCATCGTTAGGGTGAAGCTGCCGCAAAGGCGTGATGTTATCGAGAATCCAAAACCCGCGCCCATGCGTCGCGATGCAGAGATCATCATCCTTGATGATCAGGTCGCGCACTGACGTGGCCGGCAGATTGATCCGGAGAGATTGCCAGTTGTCGCCATTGTCGAAGGAGACATGGACGCCGCGCTCCGTCCCGGCAAAGAGAAGGCCACGTCGTTGCGGATCCTCGCGCACGGCGTTGACATTTTCATCATTAGGCAACCCGTGCACGATTTCCTGCCAGGTTTTGCCATCGTCACTGGTGCGATAAATGTGCGGCCGCAGATCATCGAGCCGGATCGTATTCACCGCCGCGTACGCAGTCCTGGCGTCGAAATGGCTCGCATCCATAAGAGAAATTTTCCACCACGCGCCGATCTGCGGAGGCGTGACGTTCTTCCAGTTTTTGCCGCTGTCAGCGGTCAGATGAATGAGACCGTCATCGGTTCCAACCCAAATTCGATTCTTGTCCAAAGGCGATGGCGCAACCGCGTAGATCACGCCGCGCTGCCGTGATTGCGCGGTCGGTCGATCGCGAAATTTTCCGACGCTCGCCGGAATCTCCCAGTTTTTGCGCGTCAGATCGGGACTGAACTCATTCCAATTTTTGCCGGCGTCGCGAGTTTGCCAGAGCGTGTTGGCGGCAAAAAATAGCAGATGCGGATCGATCGGGGAGAAGATCACCGGTTCGCTTCGCAAGACGCGAAACTCATCGGACCTGAACGCCTTCGGGAGAATGTCCTGGGCCTGATGGGTGCGCCGGTCGTAACGGCTTAGTTTCCCACCGTAAACGAAATTTGGATCGAGCGGATCGGCCGTGACAAAGCCGTATTCCTCCGCGCCGACCGGATGCCAGTCGCGAAAAGTGATCTCGCCGTTCGGTCCGCGGCTCGCGATCCCAACCGAGCCGCTTTCCTGTTGCCCGCTGTAGAGGTGATACGGGAACTGGTTGTCGGCGCTGACATGATAAAGCTGCGCGGTGGACTGGTTATACCAAGAGCTCCAGGTCGCGCCGCCGTTCACGGTAATGATCGCACCTTGATCGCTTGCCAGCATGACAATGTTAGAATCGTTAGGCGAAATCCAGACGTTCTGATAATCGTCTCCGCCCGGCGCGCCGCGCCAACCGTCCCAGGTCTTGCCGCCATCAGTCGATTTCCAGCAAACGACGCTCGCGGAATAGATGACATTGGGGTTTTGCGGATCGATCCGCGGCACCGGCAGGTCGCCACCGCCGATCCGGCCAGCAGGGCGATCGTCCTTCGTGGCGACTTGCCAGTTCTCTCCACCATCTTCCGAGCGGTAGAGTTTTACCGCCTTTGGCGTGGCGACCGCGGCGAAGAGTTGCTGCGGCGCATTCGGAGCGGTCGCGAGATTGGCTTGGGTGATGTCGTTAGGCAAATCGCCTGCCAGTTGCCTCCAGGTTTTGCCGCCATCGATCGATTTGAAAATCCCGCCATCGCCGCCGCGCCACTCTCCGTTTTCCCACGGACCTTCCCGCGCTTCCCAGAGCGAGGCATAAACGATCCGTGGATTTTGTGGATCAATCTGCACGTCATTCCCACCCACGTTTTCACTCCTGTAAAGTGTCTTCGCAAACGTCTTCCCGCCATCGGTGGAAAGGAAAATACCGCGCTCTTCGTTCGGCCCGTAGGGATGGCCGGCGACCGCGACGAGAACGTGATCCGGACTCTTCGGATCGATCGCGATCTGCGCGATCTGCTGACCGTCGCGCAGTCCAAGGTGGGCCCATGTTTTTCCGGCATCAGTCGATTTGTAAATGCCGTTGCCGACGGAGAGGTCGGGCCGATGCAACCCTTCGCCACTGCCGACATAGATAATATTTGGGTTTGAAATCGAAACCGCGAGTGCACCGACGGACGCTGTCGGTTGATCGTCAAAGATCGGGTTCCAAGTGCGTCCAAAATCGTCGCTCCGAAAGACGCCGCCGTTTACCTGCGCGAAATAGAAAACGTTAGGCTGAGACGGCACGCCCGAGATCGCGCGCACCCGTCCGCCGCGAAACGGACCAATATTTCGCCAATGCAACAGGGACGAAAAATCCGGTGCGGCCAGGGTGGTGCCGGCGACTGCGAAAATAAAGATCGAAAGAATACGAGCGCAAATTTTCACAAGCAAATGATAGACCAGCGGGCAAACCAGGCCAGCCGCGGCGGCAATGGTGGGCGCCTTCAATTGCACTGCGAGCAGTGGCGGATTTGTCGGTCCGAAAATTATTGGCGTTCTGAGCCAGCGTAACAACTCGTTCGATATGGGATTCATCTTCATGATCGCGTGCTGGATTAACGTGTCGGCGCTGGTCCTGATCTATCCGCGCGAAAAAATCCGGTTCGGGTTAACTATTTACCTTCGCCGTATTCGAAGAACCCGTTGAGCATGCGGTCGAGGAATGGTTTCGCCTTGGCAAATGAAGTTCCCGGTTCGAAGACCGCGCCTTGAATATAAAAGTTCTGTGCGTTCAGCGTGAAATTCACGCGGCCTTTTACACTCTTGCTGTCTTCAAACGTCATGATCAGGTAGATCACCTGATTCATTTCAAGTTTGTTATCCGCCCGAAATTTCTCAGGGGTCAAGTTGTTGTCGGTAGATACGAGCAACTTTTCCTCTCCGGCGCGGCGACTGATTTCGCTGAGCAGGTATTCCCGGGCCTCGATCGTCCAGTCGGCGTCCACGGACTGAACGCCGATAGCAAAGATTGCACGATACCTGTCGAATGGTCGCGCAGATTTGGGTGGGTCGGAGGAATCGGCCCCGGCTTTGGCTGGCAGAAGGCTAAGCAGAACGAGAATTGCAAAACCTGGGCGCATCATTCGTAGGGTTTAGAGCGCGACTTCGAACGGGACACCGGTCTTCGCGCGAACATCGTCCACTGTAACGCCGGGATGTAATTCAATAAGCACGAGACCGCCGCCTTCATTTACTTCGAACACACACAGATCGGTGATGATGAGGTTGACGACGCCCAAGCCCGTGATGGGCAGCGTGCATTTCTCCAAAATCTTTGGGCTACCATCTTTCGACGTGTGTTCCATCACAGCGACGACCCGTTTCACTCCGGCGACGAGATCCATCGCACCACCGGGACCTTTGATCATTTTGCCGGGGATCATCCAGTTGGCGATGTCGCCTTTGTCGGTGACTTCAAAGGCGCCGAGAATAGCGAGGTCGATGTGGCCGCCGCGAATTTGGGCGAACGAATCCGCGCTGGAGAAAAATGCCGAGCCGGGCATGGTCGTGATGGTTTGTTTGCCGGCGTTGATCAAATCGGGATCTTCGTCGCCCGGTTTCGGAAACGGACCGATGCCTAATAAACCGTTCTCGGATTGAAGTGTGACATTCATCCCTTCGGGAATGTAATTCGCGACCAGCGTCGGGATACCGATACCAAGATTGACATAGTAGCCCTCGCGCAGTTCCTTCGCGGCGCGCTTCGCGAGTAGATCGCGCACTGTCGATCCTGCCTTCGCCACGGCCGCGCCCTGCACGGTGCGAAACTCAATTCGCTTCTCGTATTTCGCGCCCTGCAAAATTCGATCGACATAAATTCCCGGCGTGTGAATCTCGTCGGGATCCAGCTCACCGATTTCCACCAGCTGCTCGACTTCCGCGACACAAACCTTGCCGCAGCTCGCGATCATCGGATTGAAATTCCGGGCCGTTTCGCGATAAATGAGATTGCCGGACTTGTCTCCCTTCCAAGCCTTGACTAACGAGACCTCAGCCTTGATTCCGGGCTCCAGGACGTATTCGACGCCCTCGAATTGTTTTGTCTCTTTGCCCTCAGTCAATTTCGTTCCAAAACCGGTGCGCGTGAAGAAACCGGGAATACCCGCGCCGCCAGCGCGCAATCGCTCGGCCAACGTGCCCTGCGGAATTAGCTCAAGTTCCAGCTCGCCGCTCAAGACCTGGCGCTCGAACTCCTTATTTTCGCCCACATAAGACGCCATCACTTTTTTCACCTGATGCGTGGTGAGAAGAAGTCCCATGCCGAAGTCGTCCACCCCAGCGTTGTTCCCGACGATGGTCAGACCTTTCACGCCACTGTCCCGAAGCGCGGCGATGAGATTTTCCGGTATGCCGCACAAGCCAAATCCTCCTGCTGCGATGGTCATGTTGTCGTGCAGCAAGCCGTCCAGCGCGGCCTTGGCGTCAGGGTAAACTTTGCTCATACCGAAAGAACCTTAACCACGAATTGTGCGGATGCGCACGGATGAATTCTGCAATCGCCGAAAGGTGGGAGGGCTCACAGTGCCCCGAAGGAAAATGGTCAGGCGCGAATTCGGACTTTTGGCTTTTTGCCCTGCTTCATTTCTTTGAGCTTAATGCAAACCACAGTGAGCCAGGCGATGTCGAAGGCATTCCCGAGCGACTCCTTCTCCTGCTCTCGCTCGGGCATGTCGCTGTAAGTGCCGTCAATACCTGCGGCCCAGATCTCTTCGCCCGCTTGCTTGAGCGCGATTACAACTTTGGCGCCGTCCATTCCTTTGGCTAGCTCTTCGAACAAATCCCAAAGCTTATTGCGAAAAGGAGAAACAATATCGCGTTCGGCCTTCTTGGATTTTTTCACGGCGTCATCCTCGCGTGTTGGACGCGACTTTCAAGATTCAGTCTCAAGTTAGAAATTGAAAGCTGTAATCGCATCGCGCCATCTCTTTGAAAATCGTCACGCGCTGGCGAAGATGGATGCATGCCTGCTCCGTCTCTTAGCGTGAAGGCTTAGCAGCGAGAGTCGGCGTCCCGTTCTACATCGGCTTGCCGACCGGCATTTCGTCGGCAGATTGGAGCTTCAATTTTTCCCATGACAAAATCGCTCGCTCATCAGCTCGCCGAATACGCCTGTTCACTTCAATTCGAAGATCTTTCCAAAGACGTCGTTCACGAAGTGAAACGTCGCGTGATCGATTCGATCGGGTGCGCACTCGGCGCGTGGAAGGAAGAGCCGTGCGCAATTGCACGAAAAGTCGCATTGGATTTTTCGGCAAAGTCAGGATCGACAATCATCGGAACAGATCACAAAGCGCCGCCGGATTGGGCCGCTTTTGCCACCGGCTGTTGCATTCGTTATTTTGACTACAACGATACGTATTTGTCCAAGGAACCCGCGCATCCGAGCGACAATCTCTCTGCGGTCTTCGCAGTCGCGGAAAGTGTTGGTGCGACGGGGCGCGAAGCAATCACTGCCGCAGCGATTGCCTACGAAGTTCAATGTCGCTTGTGCGATGCGGCGAGCATTCGCGCCCGCGGTTGGGATCACCCGACCTATGGCGCATTTTCAACCGCACTGGCAGCAGCGAAATTGATGAAGCTCGACCCCGAGCGGACCCGCCACGCGATCAACATCGCCGGTGTAAACTGTGCCGCGTTCCGGCAGGCACGAGTGGGCGAGCTTTCGCATTGGAAAGGCGTGGCCTTTGCCAATGCCGCGCGGCACGGTGTTTACGCCGCGTTGCTGGCGCGCGCCGGAATGACCGGACCGGCGCCCATCTTCGAAGGCCAAATGGGATTCGAGAAAGAGCTGGGCGTTTCGTTGGGCAACGTAGCTGAAGTCTTCGACAAAAAGCAGGAAGCGATGCCAGGGAAAGGTCCGGCATCAATGATTTTGAAAACGAGCATCAAATATTGGCCGGCGGAATATCACTCCCAGAGCGCCATTGAGGCCGCATTGTTTTTGCGAAAGGAGATCGGCGATCCGGCGAAAATTCAATCGGTCCGGATCGAGAGTCACGATGCGTCGGTCGATATCATTGGAAGCGAGCCGGAGAAATGGAAACCGGAGACGCGCGAGACCGCCGATCACAGTCTGCCGTATATCACCAGCATTGCATTGATCGACGGCGAAGTGACGGATCGACAATTTGAGCCGAAACGTTTCACCGATCCGAAAATCTGGAAATTTCTCGAGAACGTCACGGTCCAGCGCAATGCGGAGTTGAGCTCGCTTTACGCCAAGGCGGTCGCGAACATTGTGCGCGTCACGTTGCAGGACGGGCGCGAGCTGACGAAGCGGGTCGATTATCCGTTAGGCAACGCGCTGAATCCGGTATCTGACGAGCAATTGGAAGGAAAGTTCAATTCGTCGGTCGTGCCGGCCATTGGTGAAGTCCGCGCGAAAAAGATTGTCGATCTTGCCTGGAAACTGGATGAAGCAAAAAACCTGGATGAATTGATGCGTGCGGTGGTAATGAAATGAAGGAACGCGGATTTTCAATCTGTGCGGCCGGCGGAGTTTTACTCCGGCGAATCGGAAACACCGGACAAAATGTCCGATGGCCACACAGGCAACATGCCCGTGTTCCGTTAACATGAGCTCGAAGACTTCTCGATTGCGTGAGCTAATCGCCAATAGCGCGGTCATGATGCCTGGCGTACCCAATGCAGCGATGGCCCGCCAGGTCGAACAAGCTGGATTCGACGCCGTTTATATCAGCGGCGCGGGAATGGCCAACGCGACTGCGGGCGTACCGGACATTGGTCTCCTGACACTGACAGAAGTCGCGCGGCTCGCCGGTTACATCGCGAGCGCGGTGAAAATTCCGGCGATTGTGGATGCCGATACCGGATTTGGCGGCGCGGAAAATATCGCCCGCACGATTTGCGAGCTGGAAGCCGTAGGCCTGGCCGGTTGCCACATCGAGGACCAGGAATTTCCCAAACGCTGCGGACATCTCGCCGGCAAGTCGATTGTCGATGTTGATGAAATGGTTGCCCGAATCAAAGCGGCGGTGGCGGCGAAGCGCGACCCCAATTTCATGATCATCGCGCGGACGGACGCGCGGGCGGTGGAAGATTTCGACGGTGCGCTGAAACGGGCGGAAAGTTATATCGAGGCCGGCGCCGACGCGATTTTTCCCGAAGCGCTCCAGAGTCCGGTCGAATTCAAACGGTTCGCGCGCGAACTCAATGTGCCATTGCTCGCGAATATGACCGAGTTTGGCAAAAGTCCGCTTCTTTCGTTTCAAAATCTGGCCGGCCTCGGTTATCAGATGGTGATTTTTCCTCAAAGTGCATTTCGTGTTTCCATGAAAGCCAGCGGCGAATTTCTGCGCGCCCTGAAGGCGAGCGGCACTCAAACGGACTGGATCGACCAGATGCAGAAACGGCAGGAACTTTACGATCTGCTCGATTACGATCCTGCCGCAGAAAAATGGCCGAGCCATGGCGACTGACCATTTGTCGGGGGTTGCATTTTGCTCGCGTAGAATTTCAACCTGACTAATTTGTTTTAAAGATGCGACCGCAAGCTGCTCAAGGAAGGAAACGGAGGGCCGGTGATCGCCATATCAAGACTTTGGTGCGCGAAGAAATGGAACACTGTATCTCAACGGTGACCTTGTATATTTGGGGAAAGCGGCGCGAGGAAGCAACCTAAAGCGACGGTTTGCAGAACATGCCAGAAAGATTGGCGGTAGGAAAAACATCAAACTTTCGCATATGCAGTGCCGATTCCTTATCATCTCCGAGGAATGGGTTCACTACGCAGAGCATCATTTGATCGGGCATTACAGGCCGGAATGGAATGGCTCAGGCTTCGGCAGTCACATTCCGGGTGCAGGCCGTCCTGGTATTAGAGGACCGGCAACTTGGGATGAAAAATATCCTCTCAAGTAGGATGACACTGGCGGGCGCTCCCGCGTTTGGGTTTTTCGAAATCCTTCCCTTATAACGTTGAACGTTTGCCGTTCACGAGTAAAGAGAACAAACCAATGGCTACCGAAACAAAACCAGAATACAGCCCGGGTCTGGCCGGAGTGATCGCGGGCGAGACGGCAATTTGCTGGGTCGATCCCAATGCCGGTTTGATGTATCGCGGTTACGACATTCACGACATGGCGGAGAAAGCCAGCTTTGAAGAAGTGGCTTATCTGCTGTTGAACGGCGAGCTGCCGAATTTCGAGCAACTGGCAAAATTCAATCGCGAGATTGCGACCCAGCGCGAGTTGCCGGCGCCGCTCGTAAAAATGCTGCGATTAATGCCGCGCGATACTCATCCGATGGACATGCTGCGCACCGGTGTGTCGATGCTGGGCGCGTTCGACGAAGATCTCAACGACCATTCGCACGATGCGAATATTCGCAAATCGATCCGACTGATCGCGCGCGTCTCTACTCTCGCCACCGATAGCTGGCGAATCGCGAAGGGCGAAGAACCGTTGCCGGAAAAAACGAGTCTCACTCAGTCCGGAACTTTCTTTTACAAGCTGACCGGAAAAGTCCCAGAAACATGGCAAATCCGGATGCTGGACACGATTTACATTTTGTACGCGGATCATGAGTTCAACGCCTCCACTTTCGCGGCGCGCGTGACCGCTTCGACTTTGGCCGACATTTACGCCGCGGTGACTTCTGCTTGCGGCACACTCAAAGGACCATTGCATGGCGGCGCGAACGAAGAATCGATGAAGATGCTAGATGAAATCAAAACGCCTGATCGCGCGGAAGCATGGTTGATGAAGAGGCTGGCGGAAAAAGGTAAAATCATGGGGTTTGGTCATCGCGTTTATAAAAAGGGCGACTCGCGGGTGCCAATCATGCGCGAGATCGGCCGCGATCTTGGAAAGCGCACTGGTAAGGAGAACTGGATTCCCATCTGCGAAAAGTTGGAAGAAGTGATGGATCGCGAGAAGCACTTGTGCGCCAATGTCGATCTTTACGCCGCACCGGTATTTACGATGCTTGGGTTCGCGCCGGAACTGAACACGCCGATCTTCGCCGCCTCGCGCGTCGCCGGGTGGTGCGCGCACGTCGTCGAACAACAGGATCACAATCGGTTGATCCGGCCGCGCTCGCTTTACACGGGACCCAAGTTGCGGCCTTATACGAGTGTGCCGAAATAATCTTCCGCTACCTCTTCCTCTGCTTCTTCTGTTGCCCAAAGAGAACCGAACAAAGATTAAGAGGAAGCGGGAGAGGAAGAATTAATGAACGACTCGAAATCGCTCCAGGAAAAGTATGCGCCTAACAACTCGTGCTGGGGATGCGGCCCGGCCAATGCCGAAGGCCTGCGCATCCGGAGTTTCCCAAAGGGCGATGAAGTGGTCGCGGAATGGAAACCGCAGAAGAAATACGAAGCTTTCCCAGGTGTATTGAATGGCGGTATCATCGGCACGTTGCTCGACTGCCATTGCAACTGGACGGCGGCATATCACTTGATGAAACGCTCCGGCGAAGATCGGGTTCCATGCACCGTGACGGCAGAGTATTCGATCAAGCTTCTCCGTCCGACTCCGACAGATGGCCCCGTCAATCTCTCAGCAAAAGTTGTCGATCTTACGAATGATCGGGCGACGATCGAAGGAACATTGACCGCCGGCGGGAAGATTTGCGCGACGTGCCGCGGCGTTTTCGTAGCGGTGAAGGAAGGTCATCCCGCCTATCACAGGTGGTAGAGCGCTATCGCCGAGGCCATGCTGGTAACTGTAGCGGCGCTCTGCGAGCGTCGCCGTTATCTCAAGAAAGCTACTGGAACGTTGGCGACAAGCAGGATCGACAACAACCGGCGATAATCGGCCGGCATGATTGCCAAAGTCGCAAAGATGCTTACGGAATCGCTGTAGCGATATCTCATCGGCTGTCCAAAATAGGCCAGAGGCTCTGGAGCGTATCCAAATTGATTCGCCGGATCTCTGCCGGCTTCGGGCGATCGATTTTTGGATGATCGAATTCGCCGGCAAAACGTTGTTTCCAGCGGGCATAAGCGGGTTGAGAGAATGCGCCGCAAATATCGCCCGCCACGATCCGGCAATGCTCGCGCAGTTTCTTCAATGCCCAAACAAGATCGACAACGGTAAACCGCCCGCTCTCCCAGTTTGTGACAGCTTCGTCCGCTCGGAGACAATCGATGTCGATGGTGACATAAACGTCCGCGTCTCTGGCATCTCGAATGAAACCTTCGAAAAGCAGCTGCCAGCTTTCCCTCAGAATGGCTCCCCGGCGTTCTCGATCCTTTGCCGGCCGATCATCTGCCCATGGATGCACTTCCAGTTTGCCGACGCGTTCGGCCCTGCGATTTCCAAAAATCTGGTGCGGCCACCAGCATTCGAAGTTCCCACAACCCCACACGCTGACCTTTTGCACGTGCGGTAACTCCAGAGCCCGATTCACCCAGCCGCCGCAACCCCATCTCGGAGGCCGAATATCCCAGTCAGGATGATTATCGAACGAAATGACAACTGTAGGATCGACAAGGCGGCGCAACCAAAGCGCGGTCAGGTAATGGAAATCACCGGAGCCGTAGATAACGAAAGGGGCGATGCGCGGCGCGTAATCGCGATAGAAATTCTCAACCAAACGCGGCGGAGCGGAAAAACGAAGCTTTGGTCCCCAGCTTCTTGCTTCCAATACTGGCAAACCGAGCGCGTCGTCAGGCCAGGCATCATCCAGATTTAGATGCGTCCCGAAGCGCATATTCCTCCGATACTTCACCTTCGATGCGCGCAAAAGAGGTTTTCTCCGCGAAATGATGTGGAAATCATATGGCCAAAGCGAAAAGGACATCGGCCGGCGAACAACCAGCGAATCGGGATGTATTTTGCAAAATCCGCGATGCTTTTCGGCATTTCGCCCAGCGAACCTCCAGCGCGTTAGGCACAGCCTGGGCCTTTGTTTTTGCTGTTTTGATTATTTTGGCTTGGGGCGTCACCGGGCCGGTCTTCCATTTTTCCGATACATGGCAACTCATCATCAATACCGGCACGACGATCGTGACATTCCTGATGGTGTTTCTGATTCAAAATACGCAAAACCGGGACGCCAAAGCAGTCCACTTGAAACTCGATGAGTTGATCCGGGCAATGAAAGGCGCGCGCAACAAGCTGGTCGATCTCGAAGAACTCTCTGATGAAGAGCTCCAGAAACTCGAACACGAATTCAAGCGTCTGCACAAAAGATCTCGGGACGGCGATATCAAAGTCCAATCGAGGGACTCGAAGAGCTAATGCCGTAACGAATGCCCACCGGCTGCGCACTTTTTTGCGTGCGCACACGTAGGAAGCTGACTACAACTGGCATCGACTCGATGGGCCGCAAAAACAGCGATGTTACGATTGCAATGCGAGCGGAAAAGAATGCTGATCACAGGCGGATGCCTGTGCCGCTTGGCGAACGCCGCTTGAATTTCGGCGAGCGTTGGAGCTACGCGCCGGCTCCAGAAGCGAGTAATTACATTAAGCTTCAGCCAAGATATAAACTGTTTATCAACGGCAAATTTGTCGCGCCCCGCTCCGGCAGGTATTTCGATTCCATCAACCCGGCCACGGAGGAAAAGCTGGCGGAGATCGCCGAAGCCGGTCAGCGCGATGTCGATCTTGCCGTGAGATCGGCTCGACGCGCTTATGAAAAACTCTGGAGCAAAATGCCCGGACGGGAACGAGGCAAGTATCTCTATAGAATTGCGCGCTTGATTCAGGAGAAATCGCGCGAACTCGCGGTACTCGAAACGATGGATGGCGGCAAAACCATCAAGGAATCGCGCGACGTCGATCTGCCTCTCGTGGCTGCGCATTTTTTTTATCACGCAGGTTGGGCGGATAAACTCGATTACGCTTTTCCCGGACGGTCGCCGCGCCCGTTAGGAGTGGCGGGGCAAATCATCCCGTGGAATTTCCCGTTGCTGATGGCTGCTTGGAAACTTGCGCCGGCACTGGCGTGCGGAAATACCTACCTGTTGAAACCGGCGGAGACGACCAGCATCACCGCCATGCATCTGATGGAGATATTTCAGCAGGCGGATCTTCCCGATGGAGTGGTAAACGTTGTCACCGGCGCTGGCGAAACCGGCCAAGTGATTGTCGATCATCCCGACATCGACAAAATCGCATTCACCGGATCGACAGAGGTCGGGAAACGCATACGTCAATCCATTGCCGGGACGAAAAAGAAATTGACCCTCGAGCTTGGAGGAAAAGCGGCCAACATCATTTTTGAAGACGCGCCGATCGACCAAGCCGTTGAAGGCATCATTTCTGGGATCTATTTCAACCAGGGCCACGTTTGTTGCGCAGGCTCACGTTTGTTTGTACAGGAAGGAGTTTTCCCGGCGGTGATACGGAAACTGCGCGACCGGATCGCCACCTTGCGCGTGGGGGATCCACTGGACAAGAACACCGATATCGGAGCGATTAATTCGCGAAAGCAGCTCGACAAAATTTGCGAACTGGTAGAGAGCGGTCTGAAACAGGGCGCCGAACTGGTCCAGTCCAATGTTCGATTGCCGGCAAAAGGTTATTGGTATCCGCCGAGTTTCTTTACCGGCGTGGCCGCATCGCATCGAATCGCCCAGGAGGAAATTTTCGGACCTGTCCTGAGCGTGATGACATTTCGCACGCCGGAAGAAGCAATCGAGCGCGCCAATAATACGCCGTATGGACTAAGCGCGGGTGTTTGGACAGATAAAGGGAGCAAGATCTTCAAAATCGTGAAGCAACTTCGGGCCGGCGTGGTTTGGGCGAACACGTACAACAAATTCGATCCGACGAGCCCATTCGGCGGATACAAGGAAAGCGGCTACGGCCGCGAAGGCGGATTGCAAGGGCTGCTGCCGTATTTGCAGCTGACCTAGGTTCAAAGAAGCGATTCCGCAGCGTAACATAATTGGCCGTTCACAATTCGGGCCGCCGAGGTGTACGGATGCGGCTGCGTTTTGCCCGCATCGACAATGTGCAGGACCGAAACATCGCGCGCCTTCAGAAAATCGGAGATCAAAGACCGATGACAGCGCCACCAAACCGCTTCCGCGCACATGATTGCGGTCGGACCAGGTTGATTCAGGAGACGTGAGATGCCATCGCGAAATTCTTCCGTCTCCATGTAATCAGCATAACCGCGGAATGATTCGTTGCGCCACGCGGTGTTCCGGGAATCCGATCGGGATTTTCGCCGGCCGCCGAGTTCCGGGAAGTGCTGGTAGCGGATTCCCTGCTCGTTCAATGACATGGCAAGCGTCTCCTTGTTAAACTGCGGATAGCGTTTCGATCCCGGAAACATCCGCACATCCGCAATGAGCTTGATCCCATTTTCGTGAAGCAGCGAAATGAAATCGTCGATCTTGCGAGTTGAATGGCCGACCGTCCAAATTTGCCGCATTAGATTATCAAAGAGCAGAATGAGCAGATCCAAGAGGCGCCCCGCTTGACCTTAACAAGCCGCGCCGCGGACCGTCACCGACAACTATTACCTTAACGATTCGCAGTTAGGCAGATTCTAGCGCCGAGGCTGGCTCAGCCGGTTGTCCGGTCTCGGCTTCGGCGCGTTCCTTTAAGGCGGCTTTACGCGAAAGTTTTACCCGGCCTTTGTCGTCGATGCCGATGCATTTGACCCAAACGACGTCGCCGACTTTGACGATGTCCTCGGTGCGCTTGACGCGGAAGTCTGCCAATTCGGAGATATGGACCAGTCCATCTTTACCGGGAAAAACTTCGACGAAAGCGCCAAATTCCTTGGTCGAAACGACGCGTCCCTGATAGGTCGTTCCGATCTCGATTTCGCGCGTCATCCCACCGATAATTTCTTTCGCGCGGGCCATACTCTCGCCGCTGGTGGCGTAGATGTGCACCGAACCGTCATCTTCGATGTTAATTTCCGCTCCGGTTTCGGCCACGATTCCCTTGATCGTTTTACCGCCGGGGCCGATCAACGCTCCGATCTTTTCCGGATTGATCTTGATTGTCTCAATGCGTGGCGCGTACTTCGACAATTCCGTTCGCGGTTTTGCAATAACACCGCGCATGATTTCGAGAATCTTGCTGCGGGCTTCTTTGGCGCGCTGGATTCCTTCGGCCATAATCTTGTGACTGATTCCTGGCAGTTTCAGGTCGAGCTGAAAGCCAGTAATACCGTTGTCGGTGCCACAAAGTTTGAAGTCCATGTCTCCAAAATGATCTTCCGAGCCGATGATATCGGTCAGCAACTCGTAGCGTTTCAGCTGTCGATCTTCGGCGTGCTCGGTTACCAGACCGATGGAAATTCCGGCGACCACTTCTTTCATCGGCACGCCGGCATCCATTAACGCCAGCATTCCGCCGCATACGCTGGCCATCGAGGTTGAACCATTCGATTCCATGATCTCGCTCGAGATCCGAATCGCATAGCGGAATTCGTTTTCGCTGGGAACAACCGGCTCGATCGAGCGCTCGGCCAAAGCGCCGTGCCCAATTTCACGCCGGCCCGGCCCGCCTGTCCGACCCGTCTCACCGACACTAAACGGCGGAAAATTGTAATGCAGGATGAAGCGCTTCGATTGCTCGCCGCCCCCGTAAGCATCCAGCATTTGCGCTTCTTCCATCGGCGCGAGGGTGGCCAGAGCCAGCGCCTGAGTTTCGCCGCGCTGGAAAATCGCGGAACCGTGTGAGCGAGGTAGCACACCGACTTCGCAACTGATCGGACGCAAATCCTGATAACCTCGGCCATCCACCCGTTTTTGTTTCTCGAGAATGCTGATTCGAAAGGCTTTCTTCTGGACGTAATCGAATGCCTGTGAAATCGAGAAGGCATCCGTTTCCGGAAATTGCGCCAGGATCAACGTCTTCACTTCTTCGCGTAATGCTTCGACCGCTTTGCTGCGCGCGACCTTGCCCGCGGTGTAAAGCGCACCTTCAATGCGATCGCCTGCTACTTTATAGGCAATTTCGAGCAACTCCGGTTTGACCTGCATGAGCGGCATTTCGCGTTTGGGTTTGCCGTTTTGCGCAGCCAGCTCCTTTTGGATTCGAATCATTTCGCGCACATGCTGATGACCGAACTCGAGAGCTTTGACGAACTCGGCCTCGGGCAGCTCGTTAGCCGCGCCTTCAATCATGATCACATCGTTCTCAGTCCCGACATAAACCAGATCGAGATCGCTTTCGGTCCTCTCATCGTGCGTTGGATTGGCAACGAATTGGCCGTTCACCCGACCGACCCGAACAGCTCCGATCGGCCCGGCAAATGGAATATCGGAAACGCTGAGCGCTGCCGAAGCACCGTTGATCGCCAGAATATCGGGATCATTTTGGCCATCGGCGCTCAGCAAGATCGAGATGATCTGCGTATCGTAAAAATATCCCTGTGGGAAAAGAGGCCGCAGCGGTCTGTCGATCATGCGTGAAGTGAGCGTCTCCTTTTCGGTAGGGCGACCTTCACGCTTGAAATATCCGCCTGGAAATTTTCCCACGGCGGCCGCTTTTTCACGGTAATCCACAGTGAGCGGGAAATAATCCTGACCTTCTTTGATCGTGGTGGCTGAGACTGCGCTTACCATTACCACGGTGTCTTCGCAGGAGACGATTACTGCGCCGTCTGCGAGTTTGGCGATTTTGCCTGTCTCGATAGAGACCTGATGAGCCCCGATTTGGGCCGTGACCTTATGTTGCATTTTACCTTCCTGGATGTGAGTTCCAGGCCGGTCACCTCGACTATAGGTTTTAAACCCGCACGAGGAATCGCTCGCTGCCACGAGCGTCGCTCCGTCGAAACTAAAACCTAAAATCCAAGGTGATTACTACGACCTGGACTGCTGTTATTGTTCTCTGGCTTCTGAGCTCGGAATCGCCTGCCGAAAAATCGCTACGTTTACTTCCGCAGATTCAACTGGTCGATCAGCTTTTTGTACCGATCAGCCTGCGTTTTGCTCAAATAATCGAGCAAACTGCGGCGGTGCGCGACCATCTTTAACAGGCCGCGCCGCGACGAATGATCTTTGCGGTTAGTCTTAAGGTGCTCCGTGAGATGCTCGATCCGGCGCGTTAAAAGCGCGACCTGCACATCTGCGCTGCCGGTGTCTTTATCGTGCAGCTGGAATTCCTTGAGACTCAACGTTTCCGTGTTCTCTGCCATTTCGAAGGGCCTATTGTAGATGAATAATGCTGATTCGCAAGTGTTGTCGATCCTGCTGCGAAGATCACCGTTTCCCGCACAACTCTTGCTATTCGAAAGGGGGATGACGGAAAAGGATTTTTTCACCTTTTGTAGCTCGCTGCAACTGTCGGAATTGCGGGTCATCAGCAAATTTTCGGAGGTGAAACATTTTTCGCAGGGAGACTTGGTCTATTCAGCGGGAGATGTTGGAGAGGAACTTTACATTGTTAATCGGGGAATAGTCGAAATCACTCCCGACCCTCCGTACCCCGGGATGATGACGACCATGCTCTCACGAGGCGATATCTTTGGGGAGACCGGCGCATTTCTTGAGCTCCCGCGCGCCGGGACAGCGCATGCCCGCGCGCCATTGAGTCTGCAGTGTTTCCGGGGCGCGAATTTTCCCGAGCTTCTCAAGTTGGTTCCCTCTTTTTTCCTTTTTCTAAGTCAAAAGCTCGCTCGTCAGTTATTTCAAGCTCGCGAAATCGGTCGATCGCAAAATGGACCGCGCGAGCTGATGGGCAGCCTCGCTAACTTTGATCTCGTCACGATTTACCAGACGATTGTGCGATCAATGCAAAGCGGTCTCCTGATCATAGCTGACGAACACGGCGTCACCCTCTGCGAATTTGCCTTCGACAAAGGTGTCCCGCGCTGGGGCCGCTTCCGGCAACTCGACGGGGAAGAGGCATTCTGGCAACTGTTCATTGAGGCGCACCAGGGTTGGAGTTTTTCATTCTCAGAAAAAGCGACTGCCAGCGCTGAGTGGACCGAGAAGAGCGCGATCCATCACAGCGCCGATGAACTGCTTCTCCAAGCCGTCCACATGCGCGACGAATTTGAGGATCTGTGCAAACGGATGACTGATCCCTCGCTTACTCTCAAGCGCAAACAGCTGAATTTTGCGTGGCTCGTGACCGATCACGATCATCTTCGACCCCTCGCCGAAACCATCTGGCAGATCGCTTACAGTAAGCCGGTGTCACTGGGAAAACTTTGCCAGCGCTGCGGTGTTTGCAGTCTAAAGATTTATCGCGTCGTCGAGGAAATGGTGAATGCAGGGCTTTTTGACTTGGTCAGCAACGGCAAGGCAGCCGGCGACGAGGGTCACGCTGAAAAAGACGAGCCGCTCATCCTTGAGTCGAAACTGCCGACATAGAATTCTCGCGTTTCCCGCTGTACCAAAGATCGAGACGATCTCGTGAGCGAGCGCCTCGCGGACCGCGCACGATTATCGAAAAAGATCGTGTTAGAATCTTTCCAGCAGAGTACATCCGTAATTTCCGGCCCGATGTCAGAACCGGTTCCTGTAGAATTTTAAAGCGGCCCCGTTTTCGTAGCGCCAGACTGAAATATACTTCTTCGCCGATAAAATATTGTTCGTCGAATCCGCTGATTGCATCGAAATTGCGCCGGGTAGTAAAAAGAAACGCGCCCGCACCGAAGTTTAGTCCGAAATAGATGCTGCCAAATGTTTGAACGAAAATGCGGCCCCACGCGGGAACAAATCCATCGGGTTGAACGCGGGCGCTGCCACCCGCACAACCAGCGTTGAGAGCAGCGAGGGCTTCGGCTACGTGAACACGGCTAATTCGGGTATCAGCATCGACAAAGAAGGTACCTGAACCATGCGTGGCTCGCGCCCCGGCATTCCGGGCGGCGGCAATTTGGCGGCGATGAATCGAGATGACTCTTGCACCGGCATGAACAGCTACATCCGCCGTCGCATCAGTCGAACCATCATTCACTACGATAATTTCATACGGCTGTTTCGCGCCTGAGTCCGCTGCGAGTCGGATAGCGGCGATTGTCGATGGTAACTCGGCCTCTTCATTGTAAGCCGGAACCACAAACGAGATCATGCAAGTTCAATGAGAGTAAAGAATTCCGCGAATTTTTCCAATTGGCCCAAGCCAGTCTGTTTATTTGGATTTGCTTTTCTTTTTTCGTTTGCGCATTCGCCGTCCGCGCGCTTTCGGCGCGCTCAACGGCAAAGTCTCAGGAAGAGCAAGAGCCCGAGCCAAATCGTTTTCGGCGGTGAGGTCGAGCCGAAGCGGAGTAATCGAAACCCAATTGTGCTCGACGGCCCAACGATCGGTTCCTTTTTCCGCTCCGGTGAGCGGTCGGATGGTGAACCAGAAGATCGGACGATTCATCGGATCTTTCGCGGGCACGACTGTGCCATCGTACTGCCTCACTGATTGCCGCGTCCAACGAATGCCGCGCGGTTTTTCAGGCAGGTTCACGTTGATCAAGCACATCTTTTTCTCCTCAATCAACAAGGTCATGGACCTTGCGAACGTACGGTTCGAGTTTGTCAAAATCGGGTTCTTTCCTTTCGCTCATAGAAGTGCTAATGGCGATGCCGCGCAATCCGAGCAATGCAGCTTGCTTGGCCGCCACCAATGTCCCGGAATGCCAGCAGGAATTGCCGAGATTCAAACCAAGATTTATTCCGGAAAGAACAAGATCGATGTGTTCCCAATGATGCGTCCCCAGCGCGACGCAATCAGCCGGTGTTCCGTTAACCCGAAACGCTTCAAAACCCCCGAGCCGGATGCGCTGATACCGCAAAGGACGCGACGCCGTGATAGCGTGGCCCATGGATGATTGTTCGACGTCTGGCGCGACGATGCGAACGTCGCCGAACCGGCAGGCGACTTTGGCCAAAGCTAGAATGCCCGGGCTGTAAATTCCATCGTCATTCGAAATCAGAATTCGCATCTTCACTTAGTAAGAAACGCGCGTCGGAGTGATTTTGGCCGAATTCTCTGCGGAGAAAGCATGTGAAAATCACGTTAATGCATAATCCCAAAGCCGGTCGCGGGAACCACGACAAGCGGGAGCTCTTGGCGGACCTAATTGCTGCCGGACATGACGTACGATATCAATCCACGAAGAAGCGCGGTTACCACGAGGCGCTGGGAAAAAAAACCGATCTGGTCGTCGCCGCAGGCGGTGACGGAACAATCGCGAAAGTGGCCTCTCGTCTCATTGGCACTGGCATTCCCTTCAGCGTTCTTCCGCTGGGCACAGCAAACAATCTGGCCCGCAGTCTGGGGTTCGCGAACCCGCCAAAAAAGATCATCGCTGAATTGAGGCGCGGCAGAAAGCGCACATTCGATATCGGCGTGGCCAAAGGTCCTTGGGGAAAACGATACTTTTTCGAAAGCGCCGACGGCGGTTTGCTGGCAGAGCATGTCCGGGCAACCAAGGGAAAAGGCCAGAAGGCGGAAGAGTTATCGAAGCAACAGCAAATGAAGCGCCACGTATCACTCATGCGCGAGATGTTGCGCGATTATGAGGCTCAACACTGGAAGATCGATATTGACGGTCAGGATTTTTCAGATCGCTATATTCTCTGGGAAGCAATGAACATTCGTTCGATCGGACCTGCGCTTTATCTCGCACCTCGGGCCAGAATCAAAGACGGACGATTCGATTTGGTCCTCGTCCGCAAAGATGATCGCGCAACTCTGATGAAATATCTTGATGCGCGGTTAGCGGGAAGAAAGACCAGCTTTCCCTTGTCGATTCAAAAATTCCGAAAGCTGAAATTGATTTGGGATAAACCGATAATCCACTTCGATGACGAACCATGGCCGAAGAAGAGGGAAATGCAGAAAGGGCAAATCAAAATCAAAATCGTGGTGAGCCGGCTGCGCTCACAGTTTTGTCACCCAGAGAACAACAGAGTTAAATCGGCTCGACTTCTGCTCGTTTCAGATAGACAAAAATCGCAATGGACACCACACCTCCGCCGATTCCGTCATCATCCCCGCCGCTCTCGACTCAATCGCGAAATCGCAATTGGTGGCAGCGAAACTGGAAATGGTTCGTGCCTACCGGTTGCCTGACGCTGGTCGTTCTCTTTCTTCTTTTCGTTACGGGCATGGTGTTTCTCGTTTTTGGCGCGATGAAATCTTCGGATGTTTATAAGACAGCTCTTGCCCGCGCGAAAGCAGATGAGCGGGTGCGACTTGCCATTGGATCAGACATTCGAGCAAGCCTATTTGTCTCAGGCAGCACCAATGTCAGTGGCGGCACCGGTCAGGCGAATCTCGCGATTCCGATCTCCGGCAGCAAAGCAAAGGGGACGATTTACGTCGTGGCGGTGAAAGCGGCCGGTGAATGGCAATATACGACATTAGTGGTCAAGACCGAGGGCGGTGAGACGATCGATCTCAACACGCCCGGATTATCGCCAGGAGTCACCGTTGCCCGGCAACCGCAATCAAACGTCACCTGAAATTATATTTCAACCCAACCCGTTAAGGGACGCTGTGGCCGTTATTAGCCTTCACAATTGTCACATCAGCCGAGGTCAACGTGCCGCTTACATTGACATCCTGACGGAAGTTCGCGCTTGTGACCAGTGAGCCAACCTGCCCCTTTGTCTGCGCAATGTCCGAGGCGTTGACCACACCGTTGTTGCTGGTGTCGGCAACCAAAAACTTCACCGTGACTGCTGTGTCCGGCATTACCTGTGAGCTTGTGTCGGTGACATTTTGCAACGTTAGAGTCAGTCGCTGCACGTCCGCTACGCCTGTCAGATCCACCGTCATCGTGTTTCCCGAAATCACCGGGCTGCCCGACACTGTGCCCACACCGGCCGTAACTGTCGCGCTTCCACTCATCAGAGCGTTGTTAAACGTGAATACAAACGTGTGATTGCCTCCGCTGGAACGGCATTCAACCGATGGATCACCGCCGAGCACCAATGGGATGTCGAAGGTACCCGCCGCCCCGTGTGTCTTACGCGAGACACCGCTCACGAGTCCGACGTAATTGTAAGCGGCCAGAGCGTTAACCCGTCCGTAGCCAAACAAATTGTTCGGATAAGTTCCGTTGCTGCTGCATAAGCTCGAGTTAATATGGACAGCCGAGTTGTTCAGGACCGTGCGCTGGGCCAGCGGGTTCTGTCGGTAAGCCGGACGTGCCGAGAGGAGCAGGGCAGTTACACCGGCGGTGTGCGGTGTCGCCATAGATGTGCCGCTCGCTGTAGTATAGGCGGTATCACTGGTGTTCGTCGCGGAGCGTGTGCTCGTGCCAGGAGCACTAATGTCCGGCTTAAGACGATTACTTCCATCGACAGTGATTGGGCCACGACTGCTGAAGGACGCGAGAGTGTCCGTACCCGTTGTCAGCGCGCCTACGGAATAGCACTCCGCGTAGATTCCCGGTGGATCCGTGATTGTCGAACAGTTTGGTCCGCTATTTTGGGCGGCGACGACCGTGTTAATGCCAGCTGCCAGTTGGGCTTGAACGCCCAGCAGGAGTGTGCCAGCCGAACAACCTTCCGACGTTGGGCAGCTCCATGAGTTCGTTGTAATATCCGGAGCGAGGCTGGGATCACCTTGTGCTGGCGTCCCGCCTACGGGATACGGCGCAAGCCAAAACTCGAAGCACTCGCTGTAACGCGCCGGCGTGCCATTCCCTGCGTCCATGTTTCGGCAGCCAATCCATTTCGCACCGGGTGCAACGCCGATCTGGTTTGTACCGCCATCGTCACCGATAGCAGTACCGATCGTGTGGGTGCCGTGGAAAAAGTCGTCGCAGGGTGCCGGCGAATCGTTCCCGCACGGATTCCCGACGCTGTCATGAATGCTGTCATGCCAATTGTAATCGTGATTGGCAGTCACCCCGTCCCAGCCGCGATAGTGAGGTTTAATGGCGTTGTGCGTCCAGCGAACACCCGTGTCCGCGCCACCAATCACAACCCCTTGTCCCGTGTAACCTAATGCCCAGACCTGCGGAGCCATTACGTAATTGACACCGGGCTCGACTGTGGATGGCGCTTCCGGTTGTGCCGTGATCGACGCCGGCAATGCAACCGGCAGGTTATTATGAATCACTGGATTGCCTTCGATCCGGGCAACGTCAGGCCGGGCAGCCAATTCCATAGCCAGGTTAAAATCGCCTTTCACCCAGAGCATGTTGACGATGTAAAACGAGCGATATTGGACGCCGCGTTGGTTTAGTAGCCCGATGATCGGTCCTTGGGTGGATCGCGCCTTGTTCCAAAGGACGTCACGAACATAGCGGCCTTTCTCGAGCTTGGTCGACATCGAGTACGCTGCGCTGAAGTCGGCCTGATCCGCCAGCACCACCAGATACTCCGCTGTCTGGCCATTGGCAGTGTGATCAAGCACCCAGGGAGCGATCTTGCTCAGAGCGGCCTGGTCCTGACCACGCCTGGAATTGACAGCTCGCGTGGTCATGATGGCGCATAGTGCGACCACCAATGCGCTGGTGAAAAGAAGGATCGAGAATGCGCGTCGTAGCACGCCTTTTTTGGATATGAGATTTCTATTCATTGTATGAGGTTTCGTTTTGTTGAATTGTCTGAGACATGGTTCTTGGCGGGTTCGGGCCGATTAAGGGACGCTGTGGCCGTTATTAGCCTTCACGATGGTCACATCAGCCGAGGTCAACGTGCCACTTACATTGACATCCTGACGGAAGTTCATGCTGGTAACCGCTAAGCCAACCTGCCCCTTTGTCTGCGCAATATCCGAGGCGTTGACCACTCCGTTGTTGCTGGTGTCGGCAACCAAAAACTTCACCGTGACTGCTGTGTCCGGCATTACCTGTGAGCTTGTGTCGGTGACATTTTGCAACGTTAGAGTCAGTCGCTGCACGTCCGCTACGCCTGTCAGATCCACCGTCATCGTGTTTCCCGAAATCACCGGGCTGCCCGACACTGTGCCCACACCGGCCGTAACTGTCGCGCTTCCACTCATCAGAGCGTTGTTAAACGTGAATACAAACGTGTGATTGCCTCCGCTGGAACGGCATTCAACCGATGGATCACCGCCGAACACTAACGGGATGTCGAAGGTACCCGCCGCACCGTGCGTCTTACGCGAGACGCCGCTTACGAGCCCGACATAATTGTAAGCGGCCAGAGCGTTGATGCGGCCGTAGCCAAAAAGATTGTTCGGGTAAGTTCCATTGCTGCTGCAGTCGCTCGAGTTAATATGGACAGCTGAGTTGTTCAATACCGTGCGCTGGGCCAGCGGGTTCTGTCGGTAAGCCGGACGCGCCGAGAGAAGCAACGCGGTCACACCGGCGGTGTGCGGTGTCGCCATTGAGGTTCCGCTCAGGTTTGCGTAGGCTGTGTCGCTGGTATTGTAAGCCGATCGCGTCCCAGTCCCGGGCGCGGCGATGTCTGGTTTGATTCGGTTGCTGCCATCAGCCGTGACCGGACCTCGGCTGCTAAACGAAGCCAGGTTATCTGTACCTGTGTTGAGTGCCCCTACCGAATAACACTCGCCATAGATGCCGGGCGGATTCGCAACTGTGGAGCAACTCGGGCCACTGTTTTGGGCGGCCACTACCATGTTAATGCCAGCGGCGAGCTGGGCTTGAACGCCTGCCAAAAGAGTAGGGGCCGAACAACCTTCTGAAGCGGGGCATTCCCACGAGTTCGTCGTTATGTCCGGAGCACGACTCGGGTCTCCTTGAGCCGGTGTGCCGCCGACAGGATAGGGCGCAAGCCAGAATTCAAAGCATTCCGAATAGCGCGCTGGTGTGCCATCGTTTGAGTTCATGTTTCGGCAGCCAATCCATTTTGCGCCGGGTGCAACGCCGATCTGATTTCCCGCGCCATCGTCGCCGATCGCAGTACCGATCGTGTGTGTGCCATGGCCAAGGTCGTCACAAGGCACAGGGGAGTCGTTCCCGCACGGATTACCAACACTGTCATGAATGCTGTCATGCCAGTTGTAATCATGATTCGCAGTCACCCCGTCCCAGCCGCGATAGTGAGGTTTAATCGCATTGTGCGTCCAACGAATTCCGGTATCGGCACCAGCAATCACCACGCCCTGGCCCGTGTCCCCGAGGGCCCAAACCTGCGGAGCCATTACGTAGTTGACGCCGGTCTCAACCGTATTTGGCGTTTGCGGTTGTTGACTCACGTTCTCAACCCGAGTCGGATTCGGCAGATTATTATGAATCACTGGATTGCCTTCGATCCGGGCAACGTCAGGCCGTGCAGCCAATTCCATAGCCAGGTTAAAATCGCCTTTCACCCAGAGCATGTTGACGATGTAAAACGAGCGATATTGGACACCGCGTTGGTTTAGTAGCCCGATGATCGGACCCTGCGTGGATTGTGCCTTGTTCCAGAGAACGTCACGAACATAACGGCCTTTCTCGAGCTTGGTCGACATCGAGTACGCTGCGCTGAAGTCGGCCTGATCCGCCAGCACCACCAGATACTCCGCTGTCTGGCCATTGGCAGTGTGATCAAGCACCCAGGGAGCGATCTTGGCCAGAGCGGCCTGGTCCTGACCACGCCCAGAATTGACAGCTCGCGTGGTCATGATGGCGCATAGCGCGGCCACTAATGCACCGGAAAAAAGGAGGACAGAGACGCTACGCCGAAGAATGCTGTGTTTGGACGGGAGATTGGTTTTCATAATTTAAGCTTCGATTTATTGAATGGGACCGCACGTCTGGCGGTTGGCCGGGAATTCTAATGCATCACGCGTAGATTTGGCAAAGCAAAAGAGAATGCTCTTTTCTTCCCGCATCCGCACCCGACCGGTTAAACTGACGGACATGGGGTTTCCGAAATACATTCCGTTACCCCCTGGCCCGCCGCTCTCCGATGTCGATCTTGCCGAAAGAGCCGCAAAATTCCGGGAATTCATGATCAAGCGCCGAACCGTCCGCGATTTTTCGGATCGGCCCGTTCCTCGAGAAATCATTCAGGATTGTTTGCGTGTGGCGGGAAGCGCCCCAAGCGGTGCGAATTTGCAGCCTTGGCACTTCGTCGCAATCAGCGACGCCGCAACGAAACGCGAGATTCGCATCGAAGCCGAAAAGGAGGAATGCGAATTTTACGAACATCGTGCGCCAAAAGAATGGCTGGAGGCTCTGGCGCCGCTTGGCACCGACTGGCACAAGCCATTCCTGGAAATCGCTCCCTGGCTAATCGCGATTTTCTCTCAGCCATACAAAATCCTGTCTGATGGCCGAAAAATGAAACATTATTACGCGGCTGAATCGGTTGGGATCGCCACCGGGTTTTTGATCACCGCAATTCACGAAACTGGACTGGTCTCACTCACACACACGCCAAGCCCAATGGCTTTTCTAAATCGAATTCTGCATCGGCCTGCTTACGAGAAACCTTTTCTGCTCCTCGTCGTCGGCCATCCAGCGCCGAACGCAAAAGTTCCCGATATCCACCGCAAAGAGCTCGATCTGATCAGTACGTTCGTCTGATAAAATCAACGGGTGTAACAGTCGAGATACTTGATTCCGGAACCGGTATTAAAAATCACAACGCGCTCGCCGCTGTCGATCCTGCCGGAATTACGAAGGCGTTTAAACGCGGCGAAACAGGCTGCGCTCTCCGGAGCGACAAAGAGCCCTTCCTGTGCTCCCACATCACGCGTGACGCGAATCATCTCCTCATCGTCAACCGCAATTGCTTCCCCGCCGGAGTCGCGCAAGATCTGCAAAATAAGAAAATCACCGACCGCCTTTGGAACACGCAGACCAGAGGCAATCGTGTGCGCACCAGGAAATTCGTCGGCAAATTTTTCGCCTGCTTCGAGCGCGCGAACGATCGGCGCGCAACCGCTCGCCTGGATGGCAAACATGCGCGGTCGCCTGCTGCTGATCCAGCCGAGCTTTTCCATTTCGCCGAACGCTTTCCACATCCCGATAAGGCCGGTCCCGCCGCCGGTGGGATAAAGAATCACGTCCGGCAATTGCCAGTTCATCTGCTCGGCAATTTCATAGCCGAGCGTTTTCTTTCCCTCCACACGATAAGGCTCTTTCAATGTGGACATTTCGAACCAGCCTTCTTTTTCTTTGTACCTGGCGATTTCCGCGCCGCAATCGGTGATGAAGCCATCGATAAGATCGACATGCGCACCTAGCTCGCGGCATTCAATGATGTTCGCCCGCGGTGTATCACGCGGCATGAAGATGTGCGCTTCCAATCCAGCCCGCGCAGCATAAGCAGCGAATGCCCCACCGGCATTTCCTGCGCTTGGCACTGCCAGTTTCTTTGCGCCGAGATATTTCGCCATCGAGACAGCCACGCTCATCCCGCGCGCTTTGAAGCTTTGGGTCGGATTGAGCGATTCATCCTTGATCCAAACTTCGACATCCTCTCCGAATCTTTGCGCACGCAACAGCGGCGTCCCGCCTTCGCCTAGCGAAATAGGTTCGACATCTTTCGGCAATGGCAACAACTCACGCCACCCCCACAATCCTTTTTCGTGCTCTTTGAAACTCGACGGCTTTAAGCCGTCGAGCTTGCGAACCGCTTTCAGGTCATAAATCGCGAAGAGCGGTTTGCCGCAGGCCGTGCACACATTCTGCAGACGCGCCCATTCATGGCCCAGTCCGCAGGAGGTGCATTCAAGATGACTCAAAAACATGGACGGGACTTTCAGCCGCAGATTACCCAGATTTACACAGATTTGCTGTTCCTTAATCTGCGAAATCAGCGGATGTTTCTCGCTGACGAATAGCAGTTACGGGGCTGCCAGAATCCAACCTGCTGGCAAGGTTGGCCCGTAAAGCGAGCTTACAAAGAGATTGTTGTTCAGATACCAAATGGCGGTTTGACGCGTCGTCGATTTGAAGAGCACGAAATCGGGCTTGCTATCCCGATTGAAATCGGCGGTGCCAGTCAAAGTGTAACCGGCGGCAATGGTTGGTCCGTATGCGCCGCTGAGATAAACGTTGTTGTTCAAATACCAGATCGCTGATTGTTGGGTGCTGCTATTGAAGAGCAGGTAATCAAGTTTGCCGTCGCGGTCGAAATCCGATGTGCCCACCAGGCGCCAGTTCACGGGCAGAGTCGGTCCGTAGGCGCCGCTGACATAGACCTTGTTGTTCAAATACCAGATTGCGGTCTGCCGGGTGCTGGCCTTGTAAAGCGCATAATCGGGTTTGCCGTCGCCGTTGAAATCGCCTACTGCCGCCAAGGCCCAGCCGGAGGGCAGAGTTGGTCCGAATACGCCGCTGACAAAGACATTGTTGTTTAGATACCAGATCGCTGTTTGGCGCGTGCTGGCATTGTAAAGGGCGTAATCGGGTTTGCCATCGCGGTTGAAATCCGCCACATCGACAATCATCCAGCCCATGGGAAGCGTTGGTCCGAATGCGCCGCTGAGATAAATGTTGTTGTTCAAATACCAGATCGCACTCTGCCGGGTGCTGGCATTGTAAAGGACATAATCGGGTTTGCCGTCACGGTTGAAATCGGTGGAAGCAGGCGTGGGAGTGGGGGTTGGGGTCGGAGTGGGCGTTGGACTCGGAGTCGGCGTAGGTGTGGGGGTCGGCGTGGGCGTTGGTTGCGGTTTGCACTTACCAGCGCCGCCGACGTTGTAGATCGCGGCGATCTCGGCTGCGCTTAATTCGCGGACAAACACTTCGACCTCATCAATCAGGCCAGCAAAATTACGGGCGCCGTCTCCGAAGGCGCCGATCACGAAGGGCGCCGTGGTGCTAGTGATGTTTCCGGTCGGGACAGCCGACGTAGTCAGAACGGTGCCGTTAACGTACAAAAATTGTCGATGGATTGGCCGAGCCATTATACGTGAGAGCAATGTGTGTCCAGGTTCCAGTCGGCGGCGTGAAGGAAGCCTGTATTGTTGTGTTATTGATCCGGCCAACGAGGTTGCCTGCTTCCCATTGCAAAGCGTACTGGAGGTTGCCGCCGTCCGCGTCTTTGCCAAAAAACCAAGACTCGGTACCTGAGCTCGGAGCTAGGATTTATCCAGCCATCGATCGTCACCTGATCACCGGTTATGTCCAAATTTGAAGGATTGCCTGCGCTGGCCGAGTTACTTCCGTTAAAGCTGAAAGCTTGTCCGACTTCACCGGAACCGTAGGCCTCACCATTGGTGAAAGAAAGATGGTTGCCATCTTGAGTATCCACACCATCCCCATCGGCGCGCCACCAGCTTATCATTCCATCGGGCGCCGGTGTGCACGGACATTTCCCAGCGCTCGAGGCTGAATAGATACTGGCGACTTCGTCGGCGCTCAGCGCGTGCTTAAATACTTCGACTTCGTCGATCTGGCCATTCCAGAAAAAGTCATTTCCGGCGTACTTGCCCAAATAATTATTATTGCCGCCAGATAGATCGATGGGATCGGAATAGTCCGCGGTGCCGACAGCCAGGCCGTCTATGTAAAGGGTAAGGGTCGATCCGCTTCGGGTTAAAGCAATGTGATGCCATTGATCATCGGTATATTGGCCGCCTGTCCCTACTTGAATAGCATTAGTTCCGATGGGGCCGCCGCCGTTCCAGTAAACCCACAAGCCCACATCCGCGTCGTTGAAATTGAACTCGAGATTAGTGGTGTCTGGGACCGGGTCGAAAGAGAGCGCATACTCTCGATTTTCGGCGCTCACGCTGCTTTTCTCCCAGAAATCGAAAGTGAAATCGCCGGTGCCGAAGTTCCAATCGGCGCTATCCGGAATTGAAACATTGTCATCAGTTCCATCGAAGGTGAACGCCTGTCCGACTTCGCCTGAAGTAAAGGTGGCGCCGTTGTTCGTTCCGTTGTGATCCTCCTGACTGTCCTTGGCATCGCCTTCGCCTTTCCACCACGCGATCATCCCGGCCGGCGCACGAACACAGCATGGACCCGCGGTGCCGGACAGCGTAACGGTCCCACCCGCGATCCAGTTCCACGCGCCATCACCTCCCGGCACGGTTGAAGTCGCAACGATGCTGAGCCTGGCACTCCCGACCGCCAATCCCGGATGCGTGAAAATTAGATCGAAGTTAACAGGATTGCCGTCGCCCGGAGCGAATGAGTAACTGCCCACCTTCATGCCATTGATGTAAACATCGAAGTTGTTGGTGTAGCCGCTTCCAGTCGTGAAATTGCTCATTTGAAAAACCCACTCCGAACTGTCGGCGGTGCACAAGCCGGTGTTGAGAAAAATCTGGTCTAAACGATCGTCGGCCTGAAAAGCGACGGCACCGCCGCCGTCTCCCAGCGGCCGCCCGCTGCCGTAATCCGGCCCGCTGACGGTGGAAATCGTGCTCGGATAATCCAAAGTAACTTGTGACGAAGTCGGGACGACGGGAGTAATTGACGTGTCTTTTCCGCCCGCGTGGTCGGGCCAGTTCGCCGCCCCGACCGCAAGAATAGCAACGACTGCGATTGCGAGACCGCCGTTCTGCCAGGCCATCAAACCCTCTCTTTGTCGAGTTCTTTTCGTTTCCGCGCGTTTTACGTGAATGCTTTCAAATTGTCGATCTTTTCTTTGCTAGGCTCTGCAATTTTGCAGCGAGTCTGAGTGACCGATGCCATTTTGCGGGGAGGCTGCGTCCGAAATTCGCGCTGAAGGACTGAACTATGGTTCTAGCGAGACTGGTTATTCTCGCGATCCCGATTTTTCTGGTTTCGGGCTGCCAGACGCCCAGAAAAGACCACCCAACTCGCAATCGATTATTCGCGAACCGGAACCTGGCGAGATCAATGGCGAAGTGGGAGTAATGTATGGCCGCTCACAATCCTTTTTCGTGCTCTTTGAAACTCGACGGCTTTAGGCCGTCGAGCTTGCGAACCGCTTTCAGGTCGTAAATCGCGAAGAGCGGTTTGCCGCAGGCCGTGCACGCGTTTTGCAGATGTGCCCATTCATGGCCCAATCCGCAGGAGGTGCATTCAAGATGACTCAAAAACATGGCCGGAACTTTCAGCCGAAGATTACCCAGATTTACACAGATTTGCTGTTCCTTAATCTGAGAAAATCTGCGACATCTGCGGATAACAATGAGCTCGAAGTCTGTCGATCAGGTCCGGCGGCCATGGTATCGCCCGTCGCTCACGATGCAGATCATGATCGGGCTGATCGTTGGCGCGCTCATCGGATGGCTGCGGCCGGACTGGGGAAACAAAGTCTATTTCCTGCGCGATATTTTCATTAATCTCATCAAGGCGATCATCGCACCGCTGGTTTTCTCAACAATTATCGTCGGAATCGCGGGCGCGGGCGCGCTGAAAAAAGTCGGCCGGATTGGAATCAAAGCGCTCGTGTTCTTTGAGATTGTCACGACCGCCGCCCTTTTCATCGGATTGGCGATTGTAAATTTCACGAAACCGGGAACAGGCGTCACCCTGGCCGCCGGCAACATCGACATCGTCAAAACGATCGGGCAAACCCATCCCCAGAGCTTCACCGAGATGATCGTGCACGTGTTTCCCTCGAGCGTGATCGACGCCATGGTGCGCGGCGACGTTCTACAAATCGTTGCGTTCAGTGTTTTGTTTGCCCTCGCAGTTTCAGCCGTCGGCGAAAAAGGAAAACCGATCCTCCGCGCGATGGACAGCCTCGCCCAGATCATGTTCAAGTTTACGAATTATGTTATGATGTTCGCGCCGATCGGCGTGGGTGCGGCGATGGCGCACACGATTGGCACACAGGGACCGGGCGTCCTTCTCAACCTCGGCAAACTGATCGCTTCGCTTTATGTCGCACTGATCATTTTTCTGGTGATAGTTTTTGGCATCGTAATCTGGATTGCGCGCGTTCCATTGCGCCAATTTTTTCGAGCCGTCCGCGAACCCGCTGCGCTGGCGTTTGCGACAACGAGTAGCGAATCGGCGTTACCGAAAGCGATGGAATCAATGGAACGCTTTGGTGTGCCGCCATCGATTGTCGGTTTCGTGATGCCGACTGGTTACTCCTTTAATCTCACAGGATCGACATTGTACTTGGCGATGGCGTCCGTGTTCGTGGCCCAGGCAGCGGAGACCACTATCGGCTGGCACATGGGAATCGGACAGCAAATCACGATGATGCTAACGTTGATGCTGACTTCTAAAGGCGTTGCCGGTGTTCCACGCGCGTCGCTCGTGATCCTGCTTGGCGCTTTGAATTCGTTTGTTCCGTCGGGCCTCGGACCGATCGGCGTGGCGATAATTTTCGGCGTGGACGAGCTGATGGATATGGGTCGCACCTGCGTAAATGTCATTGGCAATTGCCTCGCCACGGTCGTAGTCGCGCGCTGGGAAGGTGAATTCGACGACCGACGCGCACGCGTCTTCGGCACGAAACAAGAAACCGAACTCGATCTGAAATCCGGCGACCTCGCATTCGCCGAAGCGGCGCGGCAAAGCGATTAGAACTCGGCGCTGCCGGGTGTGCGGACGAATGGAATGACGTCGCGAATGTTTGATACGCCGGTAACAAACATCAGCATTCGCTCAAAACCGAGGCCGAACCCGGCGTGTGGCACTGTTCCATAACGGCGCAGATCGAGATACCATTTGTAGTCGGCCGGATCCATTTTGTGCCTGCGTATATTTTGCTCCAGCACATCGAGACGTTCTTCGCGCTGGCTGCCTCCGACGATTTCGCCAATCCCGGGCACGAGCAGGTCCATCGCCGTCACCGTTTTGCCGTCATCGTTCAGCCGCATATAGAACGGTTTGATTTCCTTCGGATAATTGAAAACTGTCACCGGGCATTTGAAATGTTTTTCGGTCAGCCAACGCTCATGCTCAGATTGTAGGTTGACTCCGTACTCGATCGGGAACTCGAATTTCTCGCCGCTCCTTTTCAGAAGATCGACAGCGTCGGTATAACTTACGCGCTGGAATGGCCGTTCCAGCACGAAATCGAGACGGGTCATCAATTCCTTGTCCACAAACTTCGCGAAGAGCTCCATCTCGTCAGGACAACTTTCTCGAATGTCGCGGACCAGGTATTTCACAATTTCCTCGGCCAGATCCATGTCGCAGTTCAAATCGCAAAAGGCCATTTCCGGCTCGATCATCCAGAACTCGCTGGCGTGCCTCGATGTGTTTGAGTTTTCCGCACGAAACGTTGGCCCGAACGTGTACACCTTCGACAATGCACAGGCGAAGGCTTCGGCTTCGAGCTGGCCGCTTACTGTCAGATAAGTCTGACGCGCAAAAAAATCTTTCGCGTAATCGATCTGGGAATCGTTTCTGGGTGGATTGTTTGCATCGAGAGTCGTTACCCGAAACAGCTCGCCGGCGCCTTCGCAATCGCTGCCAGTGATGATAGGCGTGTGAACGTAAACGAAGCCGCGTTCCTGAAAGAATTTGTGAATGGCAAAAGCCAGCCGACTCCGCACACGAAAGACCGAGCCGAACAGATTCGAGCGCGGCCGCAGGTGTGCAATTTCGCGCAAAAATTCCGGCGTGTGCCCTTTTTTCTGGAGCGGATAGGAATCATCCGCAGTGCCGACGATCTCTATCGTATCCGCCATCACTTCCCATTTTTGGCCTTTGCCTTGTGATTCCACGAGCGCTCCGGTCACTATGATCGATGAACCCGTTGTTAACCGCTGAACGTCCGAATAATTCGGCAGTGAGTTTCGTGCGATGACCTGAAGGCTGCGCAGGGACGAACCGTCGTTCAGCTCGATAAACGAAAAATCCTTCGAGTCGCGGCGGGTTCGCACCCAACCCCGTACGCAGACAGCGTCGATCGGCGCAGCGCGTTGGAATGCTTCTTTAACTGAGATTGATGAAAGCTGCGCCATTAAATCAAATTGTAAGCCGTCTCCGCGAGAGGGCGACCGAAAATCGGCGCCGACCCAAATGCTTCGTCGCATCGACATCTACATCTTCAGCGCCTCGCGAAGATGTGGAATAAGTCGCCGGGTGAATTCTACCGAATCGCCTGCCGACAAATGCGACCATTCCGGACAATTGAATCCAGAAAGCTCGGGAAAATCGGAATAGTAAATCCCAGTCACGTGCGTTCTTTCCAGTAACAGATCCCAAGTTTGTTGGCGCGGTGTGATTTTGTCTTCGAGTTCCTTCAATCCGCCGCTGTGCGGAAAACGCACGAACACGATCTTGCCGCCACGGGCGCGAATCTTTTCCACAGCGGCGGTGACGTCGGCGAAACGTTTTTCAATTCCTTTCTTCATTGCCGCGAAAAAAATGTCCTTCGGGATGTAACTCGGCGGTGGTGGTGGCGTGAAAAGAGGAATCCAAATTTGTTGTATCTCTTTCGCGAGATTGCTCCCCGGTTCGGAGCATTTTTCCCACATGCGAGCGCGCCGCTCGCGGTCCTGTGTTTGAAAATAAGGAGGGAAACGCGGCGGCACGAGCGCCCAGGGCCGATTTGGAATGGGCAGCTGATTGAGCAGCGCCTCGAGACTTAGATCGTCCGGTTTCAAAAAGGCGAGATGTTCTTCCAACGGAATTGCCAGGTATTCGCTCGCGCGTTGGGCAGGAGTTTGGTTATGGAATCGTCTCACCGTTTTCTCCGGCCGCGCCATTGGGGGAGTGTCTGGCGGAGCAAAAAACAAAGCCGGCACGACGCTGCAAATGATCGTGCCATGAAAATTCTTATCGGCGGCGAGATCGGCCAGAACTGGATAGGTGGTCGAACCCGCAAGAGCCAGCTGCAGGGGACGTTTACCGAGGCCGCGCTCGATTTCGTCAAGATCGACATCAAACCATGCGCGCGAATCACCGATAATGACGAGTGATTCCGGCTGGACTTTTCGACGTACCATGGTCCACAAATCTTCGTTGTCATTGAGCGTCGGACGATAGCCGAGGGAGCGAGCATACAATTCCCAAGCCGCGGTCACAGCGATGACTACGACGGTAATGGCTACAGCAATTCCCCGCCAGGGCGCAGGTGGAATCGGGCGCTCGAATTCGAGGGGCGGGCCTCCATGGATTTGCTCTTCGCGCGGCGGTTTGCGAAAGAACAATGTGGGCAGCCGAAGTCGCCGTTTAAAATTGGAAATAGATGAAGGCATTGCTGTTTCCCTGAGTCAGAATGATGGCGCAGGCCATGAATGCACCAATGGCGGCGACAACCCAATGCGGTAGACGCATCACGGCAGTCTCGAATGAATCCTCTCGCATTGCCCAATGCATCGCGATCACTCCGGCGGTGATGATGCCGATCTGGAGAAGTTCGCGCGTGCTCAGAATCGCATCGCCATGCGAATGGCCGCCAAACATTCCGCCTAACATTCGGTCTGCAATCGAGAAATCGGACGCTCGAAAGAAAACCCACGCGATGCAAACCGCGCCGTAAGTGGCGAAGCCGGTGAGCATTCGCACCGGGGGGCTCCGGCCCAGGACTTGTTTTCAAACAACACCCGGCAGATGCGTTCGATCACCAGGTAAGAGCCGTGCAACAGTCCCCAGACGACAAACGTCCAGGCCGCGCCGTGCCAAAGCCCGCCAAGAAACATGACAATGACAAGATTCAAGGCAGCGCGAAACGGGCGGACCTGATTTCCGCCTAACGGAATATAAAGGTAATCCCGCAAAAATGTGGAGAGCGAGATGTGCCAGCGCCGCCAGAAGTCCGAGAAACCAATCGCGGCGTACAGGAAAACGAAAATTGTCCTTGAGATGAAAGCCAAGCGTCAATGCGGCGCCAATGGCACAAATGGAGTAACCGGCGAAATCGAAAAAGATTTGCCCGGCGAAGGCGAGGACACCGGCCCAGGAATCGAGCGCTACCAACGGTCCGGGATAACCGAAGACGCGATCGGCCGAACCGGAGAGCAAGGTGTCGGCAAGCACGATCTTCTCGAACAGTCCCAGAGTCATCAGCGCCAATCCCCAAAGAAATTGGTTTGTCTTCAAACGCGGCGGATGAGCGAGTTGCGGCAGAAAATCTCCCGCCCGTACAGATCGGTCCGGCCACAAGCTGTGGAAAAAACGAGACGGCCAGCACGAAATCTCGCAGCGACCGCGTTGGTTGTAAGACGCCTCGATAAATGTCGAGCGTATAAGAAAGTGAATGAAACGTATAAAACGAAATGCCGACGGGGAGCAGAATGTCGAGGTGCGGCGGCTGATAAATGACTCCGATCCTTGCCAGCAACCATTGGAAATTCTGGAGCAGGAAATTTCCGTATTTAAAAAAACCGAGCATGCTCAGATTCATGCAAACGCTCGCGACCAGCCATCGTTTCTTCGCATGTCGATCTTGCGCTTTGGCAATTTGGCGGCCGAGCCAGAAATCCATGGCCGTTGTAGAAAAAAGCAATGCAGCGAACGGCGGGTTCCATGCGCCGTAGAAAATATAGCTGGCAACGACGAGCAAATTCTTGCGCGCCCGCCAACTGCGGATGCTCCAGTAAAGTGAGACAACAACAACAAAGAAGACGACGAAGGTGAGCGAATTGAAAAGCATGGCGATTTTCGCGTCGCAGGCCGGTCTATGCCAACGTCAGAAACTTCAACTCAAGGGTAGCCAGTTGCCGGGTTGTGGTGCCGGCTTGGTGCCGTTAAGCGAAAGGTAAGTGTATTCCTGCAGATAGCCGTTCGTAATCCGTCAGAAGTTTCATTGCTTCGCTCGGCTTCAGGAAATCGGTCTTAATGGCAACGTCGACTTGCGATTTTAAGAGGCGCATCAGCTCAACCTTGTCCCATTGCGTCATAGCCAGAACTTCGCCGATTGTGCTGCCTTCAATCACTTCCTCGATGTACCAACCCGATTCTTCGTCTGGGTCGAGAAACAGGTGCACTTCGGTGACGCGGCCAAACAAATTGTGCAGATCGCCCATGATATCCTGATAAGCGCCCACCATGAACACGCCGAGGTAATAAAGCTCGCCCGGCGTAATGCGATGCAGCGGAAGCGTCTCCCGCACGTCCTGGACATCGGTGAATTTCGACACTTTGCCGTCGGAGTCGCAGGTAATATCGACGATCGTCCCATGCCGATCGGGCGGAGTTGTTAGCCGATGAATTGGCATGATCGGAAACAGTTGGCCGAGTGCCCAGTGATCGAGCAACGACTGAAACACGGAGAAATTGCAGATGTATTGATCGGCCAAAGTAACTTCGAGGTCCTTCACTTCCTCCGGAACGTAACGGAGACCGCGATGCATATTGACGATCTGATGAGCGAGCTGCCAATAGACGGTGTCGATCTTGGCTTTTGACTCGAGATCGAGCAGGCCGAGATCGAATGTCTGCTGCGATTCTTCCTTGATCTGCTGGATGTCGTGCAAGCTCTCCATGCGGTTGCCGCGCTTGAGTCGCTGTTTCACGTCGAGAATGTCGTGAACGAGTTTGTGATCTTTCTCCGTGGCTTCAACTTTTAGTTTGGGCGCGGTTTTCTCGATTGCGCCAAAGGCTTCCATCACCAATACGGAATGATGCGCTACGATGGCGCGACCGCCCTCGCTAACGATCGCGGGATGCGGGACGCCTTCAGAATCGCAAACGTCCATGACGTTCCAGATCACATCGTTGGCATATTCCTGAAGCGAGTAATTCGCTGAGCTGTCGAAATCGCTGCGCGATCCGTCATAATCCACACCGAGTCCGCCGCCCACATCGAGATAACCAAGTTGATGGCCGAGCTTCGCCAGTTTCGCGTAATAACGTGCGGCTTCGCGCACAGCGCGTTTAATCGTGGAAATGTCGGGCACCTGCGACCCGACGTGAAAATGAACCAGCTTGAGACAATGAGCGAACCCGGCGTCCTTCAACATCTGGCTGGCAGCGACGAGATGCGTCGTGCCAAGGCCGAACTTCGCGTTCTCACCACCGCTGGGTGACCATTTGCCGGCGCCTTTGCTGTACAGTCGAATCCGGATCCCGATATGCGGTTCGACCCCGACCTCTTTTGCCGCGCGAATGGTCTGCTCAAGTTCTTCGAGCTTTTCGGCCACGATCACGACCGATTTGCCAAGTTTTCGCCCCAGCAACGCCACCCGAATGAAGGCCGCGTCTTTATATCCGTTGCAGATGATGAGACTCTCCGGGTCCTTGTGCATCGCCAGGGCGGCGACCAATTCCGGCTTACTCCCAGCCTCGAGCCCGAAATGAAATTGCTGGCCAGCATCGACAATTTCTTCGATCACTTCGCGCAATTGATTCACTTTGATCGGGAAGACGCCGCGATACTGGTTGCGGTAACCAAACTCGGTGATGGCGTCCTGAAACGCCCGGTTCACAGATTCGACACGATGCCGCAATAAATCCTGAAAACGAATCACCAACGGAAAACTGAGCCCTCGCCGGCGCGCTTCGTTGACTACTTCGAGAATGTCGATGGAGCCGCCATTCTGCTGGAGCGGCTTGGCGATTACGTTGCCATTCGCATTGATCGTGAAATAACCACTTCCCCAGCGATCAATGTTGTAGGTCGCGATAGCTGACTCGACGTCCCACTCGTTTTTCATTTCGCTTGATAACCGAAGGCTTTTCGGGGCAGAACGGATAATCATTCAGCCTGTCCAACATTCAAGTCTGCGCGAGAGAAATTTTTTGCAGCACAACTCCTCGGGAGTTGGCTCCCTTGTTTTTCGCTCCTCTGCGGATAACTTTCGTCTGTGAACAAAACGGTGATCGAGGTCCAGGTGCGCGCGGTTTTGCCCACGAGCGGAGGGTGCGCGGTCTTTTTGGGGAACAATGACAAAGTGTTCATCATTTATGTCGATCAGACAGTGGGAAGCGCGATCACGATGTTCATGCGCGAGATTTCGAAGGAGCGGCCGTTGACGCATGATTTGGTGGCGCATTTGATGACTGCGCTCGGCGCGAGAGTCGAACGCATCATTATTAATGATCTGAAAAACGCCACCTACTACGCGCGGATGATCATCCGTGCGGAGAACGAATTGCAGCAGAAAAAGATTGTCGAGCTGGATGGACGTCCGAGCGATTGCATCGCCATGGCCATTCAGCAGAAAGCTCCCATCTACGTCAGCCAGGATGTCTGGGACGAAGTCGATGACATGAGTGATGTGCTTCGCAAGATGGAAGACGAAGGGCTCAAGCCCGATCCGGAAGCGGAGGAGTAGTCACCCGAGGAGATCTCCGTAACGCTCGTTCGCGACCTCCAAACACCGCTGCAAAATCTCCATGGGCGTCTGTAGTTTCAGAGAGTCCTCGACCAGTTGTCGGCACACAGGCATATCAAGGTTTTGGACCGCCCGTTTCACCCGCGGCACGAGCATGGCGCCGACGCTGAGTTCATCCATGCCGAGCCCAAGCAACAACGGAATCACAGCAACGTCTCCCGCCATTTCTCCACACACTCCCACCCAGATATGATGAGCATGGGCGGCGTCGGCCACCATCTTCAACAGACGGAGCACCGCCGGATGCGTCGGCTCATACAAATGTGCGATGCGTTCGTTCAACCGATCGACCGCCAGCGCATACTGAATCAAATCGTTGGTTCCGATACTGAAGAAATCGGCCTCGCTCGCCAGCGCCTCGGCTGAGATCGCCGCACTGGGAATTTCGATCATTGCGCCGACTTCCGTTTTCTCGCCGATGTCGAACTTCTCCTCCCGCAATGCTTCCTTGCATTCGCTTAGGATCGACATGGCGCGCCGCAGTTCGATGATTCCGGAAATCATCGGAAACATGATCTTGATATTACCTGCTACGCTCGCCCGAAGAATGGCGCGCAACTGCGTCTTGAAAATATCGATGTTCTCGAGACAAAACCGAATGGCGCGCCAACCGAGAAACGGATTCTGCTCGTCGCTGATGTCCACTGTCCCGGGAGCGAGTTTGTCGCCCCCCAAATCGAAAGTGCGAATGATTAACGGATCGGGCCGAACGCGTTCGGCCATTTTTCGATAAATTTCATATTGTTCGTCTTCGGTTGGCAACGTGCTCCGATTCAAATAGAGAAATTCGGTGCGATAGAGGCCAATTCCTTCGGCGCCATTTGCAGCAACGGAATCTACATCACCCGGGAGCTCGATATTTGCAGAAAGGACGATGTGCTGGCCATCGCGCGTGGTCGATTTGGTTTCGCGCAACTCCCGCAATCGCGCGACCACTTCGACTCGTCGCGACTCGACTTCGCCATAATAGGCCAGCGTTTCAGGCGTAGGATCGACAATCAGCACGCCATTTGTGCCATCGACCAATACCGCTTGGCCGGTTTCGAGTTTGGCCGTGACATCGTGCAAGCCGACAACAGCAGGAATATTGAGCGAGCGAGCGATGATCGCCGTGTGTGACGTGCGGCTGCCGAGATCCGTCGCGATACCCAAAACAAGCTGCCGGTCTATGGAGGCCGTATCTGACGGCGTCAAATTATGGGCCACCAGAATATGCTTCTCCGCCATACCGGAAGATCTTTTAGGTGTCTTGCCCTGCAGATTGGCAATTACCCGCTTGGTCACATCCTGAACATCGAGGGCGCGCTCGCGCAGGTAAGGATCGTCGATCTTACTGAGGGTCTCTGCATAATTGCTAGCGACGTCTTGAAAGATCCATTCCACATTGCAAAGATCCGTCTCGAGTCTGCGTAATACTTCATCGATCAAGGTGCGGTCTTCCACGACCAGCAAATGGGCGTCGAAGATGGCCGCGTCCTTTGCACCGATCGACTCTGCGATCCGCTGTTGGAGTTCCAGAATTTGGCTTCGTGTTTGGATTAGAGCAGCTTCAAAGCGAGCGATTTCATCGCCGATTTGCGATGGCGCAATTTTGTAGCGCACAACATCATCGAGATCGTCCCGAACGACGTGGATTTTGCCACGGGCAACCCCGGGAGAAACGCCCATTCCATGGTAACGCGTCTCCCCGCCGGTTTGATCGCTGCTCATCGCTGCCAGATTAAGGCAGATGTCGACGCGCGAAAAGCACGTAAACAGCGCCCGCTTCGGGCGAAGAGCTAGTCTTCGTTAAACTTCGCTTTGATAAGCCCTTCCAATTCCTCCAGTGCCTGATCGGCATCGGGGCCCTCACAGCGGATGCGCAGGTTTGATCCCTGCCCAGCAGCCAACATCATCAGACCCATGATGCTTTTGCCGTTTACTTCTTCGCCCTCCTTGGCCACCCAAATTTCCGATCGATAACGGCTGGCTATGCGCACAAACATGGCCGCCGGACGGGCGTGCAGTCCCAGCCGGTTCACGATCGGAATTTCTTTCTCAACTTTTTGGACGCTCTCGGCGTCTTTGGATTTTCGCAACAACCCCATTAGCTCTTCCTCATATTCCCGCTCGTGCTGATGCTCATATTTAAAAAGCGAATCTCGATCATGAGCGTGAGTATGTTCATTTTGGTCTCGGCTCCATGAGACCGATGAGTTTTTCGTTGAATTCGACCGCGCTGTTTTGACCAAGGTCCTTCAGCTTCTGGTCCATCGCCGCCACTTCGATTAATCGAGCAATGTCGCGACCCGGTTTCACCGGGATCGTTACATGCGGCACGTGCAGACCCAGAACCTCGTAAAATTCCCGGTCAAGTCCTAGCCGATCCACCGATTCCACATCCTGCCACTCCTGTAATGTTACCACCAAATCGAGCCGTTTCTCGATCCGAATGCTACCAATACCGAAAATGTCGGACACATTAATAATGCCGATGCCGCGCACTTCCATGTGATTACGCGTCAAATCGGGAGCCCGCGCCATCAGCTCGCGACCTTCCAGTTTCGTGATCCGCGTCACGTCGTCGGCGACTAGACTGTAACCGCGCTCGATCAACCCGAGAACGCATTCGCTTTTTCCCACGCCGCTCGCTCCGCGGATCAACACGCCCACTCCGAGGATATCGACCATGCTTCCGAACTCGGTCACAGTGGGAGAAAAATCGACCTCCAGGGAGATCGTGGCCGCGTTGATGAACTTCATCGTGATCATCGGCGTGCGAAAAACTGCAATCTCTGCTTTTCCCGTGACCTCGAGTAGTTCCGGGAAAAGATGAAACCCGCGGGAAATTACGAAGCACGGAATCTTGCACTCACATAATTCGCGAAAACGTTGCACCCGCACCTTGCAAGATAGACTTTTCAAATACGAATATTCAGCCGCCCCAAGCACCTGGATCCGCTTCTCGGCGAAATAGGTGTAGAACCCGGAAAGTGCCAGGCCGGGGCGATTAATCGTAGGCTCGCGAATTTTCCGATGGAATCCGACGCGCGGGCCTTCCAATTTCATTTGCAGTTTTTCGGCATGCGAGTTGAAAAAACTTTCAACCGTCACGATTGGCACGCTCTTTTGCTGATCGCTTGTCGAACTAATGGTCTGCATTGCCGGTCGAGCTGCCATGGCGCCTAAGTTCTAACGCCGAAGGGATGAAAATGCCAATGGCGATCTGGACAATTCGGCGAAATCAGCAGTGAGATTTCAATCTACGCGTCGTCATTCTGGGACCTGCATTATCTGCTCGGGACGACAACGGTTTTTTTGGTCTTATCATCGACAGTCACAGTCAACCGTCCGGGAATCTTCGGAGCGGCTCCGGCTGACTCTCGATCGTACGAGACGGACCAATTCCCATTCGAGGCGTTGAACTCGGTTTTTGGACGATCGTAATTGGCGAGGTCGTATCCGGCTGACTGGACCTGCGCATCAGCAAGATCGACAGCATTCTCCTTCGAAAGCCGAGACGGGTTTTCGGCAGGCGTTTCATTAATCGAATCGGAGCGCAGTGAAGAGGGAGGCCGCGCCAATATCGCCAGCGACTTGTCGACCCCGGCATTGCGAGGCGCGGCAATAGCGGGTTGCGGAGCTTGCATCAGAGGCAAAGCAGGTTTCGGCCGAGCCTCTGCGGGTGGCCCATCAGCCGGCATTTCTGGGTGGTTCGCGACTGCTGGCTGCGGTGTCGCAGCTTTTGTCGATTTTGCTTTAGCCACCGTTGGAGGACTGCTCGAAGGCGTCGCTTCTTTCTCTTTTGTAACTTCGATATGCGCTGGCGCCGGTTTCGCAGCTTCTTTTTTTGTCACTCGCGCTCGGACTTTATCTACTCTCTCGGCGATGGCTTGTTGCGACGGAGCCCGTCCCCTTCGCCAGGAAGTAGCGAGTTTCCCGTGAATAAAGATTGCGTGCGCCGTCTCATCATTCGAATGGGCGTTGACCGGCCCATCAAATTTGCCGTGGACCATGTTCCCATAAAACCGGGCATACACCTTGTCACCCGAATACCACGTCAGAGTGCCGAATCCGTCGGCATATCCCTCATCATCGCGAGCGCCATCCCACGTCGCGGAATCACCGGCTTTCGGATTATCGTTCCAGACGATCGTCTTATTGTCCTGAGTATGCTGATAGGCTCCTTCCCCCAGCACTGCAGTGGCGAAAACCAACATTGCTAGGCAAACAACTCGCGCGATCACGGCTGGAATCTCTCAAACATTTATCAGGAGCCGGGACCACCGATCCCGGAAAGCAACGCTAATCCAAGGCCGACGTCGATCAAGAATTCAGGAGGCGACCACATTGACCGAAACGACAGAATCTTGAATCCGTCCTTTGAACTGCTGCATCCTAATTTCACATGAACAATGGTTCTGCCGAAACTGTTTTCCTGAGAACATCCGAAGCCGCGGCCGCTCCGCGATTTTCTTGCTCTCCCTTCTTTACAACAGAGGCCGTACGGCCTCAGCATCACTTGCAGTGCGCTCTACGCGGCACATCGAACAATATAAAAGGAGAAAATCATGGGTCTTCTCGATTCAATTATCGGAGCAGTAAACAGACAAACGGAAGCTTCCAGTGGGGTCAATCCTCTCATCGGGATCGTGGGCGGGCTTCTGGAACAAAGCGGTGGCCTGCAGGGCCTCATGCAAAAGTTTTCAGCGCCCGGCCATGGAAATACTTTCGCTTCCTGGGTGGGCACGGGAGAAAATCAACCGATCTCTGGTAGCGACATCCATAAAGTAGTTGGGCCCGAACAAGTCAACGCTCTCGGAGCCAAATTAGGAATCGACCCGAGCCAGGCATCGCATTTTCTCGCCGAATATCTTCCGAAGTTTGTCGATCAACTCACTCCCGGCGGTAAGATCGACAGCAGCGCTAATCATCAACAAAGTCTGGCCAGCCTGATTCCATCACTCCTGCAAAGCTTTGGCGGCAAACCGGCAGCTTAACGTCCACCGCATCCTGACAAAACGTCAGCCGAGTAGCGGGTTAACGAATCCCGAGCGAATCCAGCGTTTCGCCATTCAATCGCCCAGTAGGGGCCAACCCACGTCTGCTTTGGTATCGCATGACGGCGCGCCTGGTTTGCGGACCGACGATGCCATCAATTTCACCACGATAGTAACCTCGCCTTGCCAATTCCTGTTGGGCCTCGGCGATCGGTGAACCTGCGCCTTCGTCCGAAGATTCGTATGCCCCCCGATCGTCGTAGTCGACCGGAGCGCTATCGTAGATGTCGCCATCGTAAGAATAGGGATACCCGTCATAGTAGTAAGGATAGTAGGCGTAGAACGGATAGCCGTACCATGACGGATAAAAACCGAGATCGAAGAGCACCCACGAACCATCGATGAATCGGCACCGATGCCCGTGCCACCAGTGATCGCGATGCCGGTTCCAATTCCGCTGCCAATTTGCCGAATACCGGGCGAACACGTGGTTGCTCCCACTTCTTAAACCGCGGCTTCCACTCCGGATGGAGCCACCACTGCGATTCGAATACTGGCGACCGCTGAATGAATTGGTTCCGCCGGAGCGAACAGAATGCGGTGAAAACGCAGCGCCGCCGGATCGCATAGCGGCCAGGCGTTGGGAGGACCCAATCATCCGGCCGCTATAGCGGAAACCACCGCCACGATAGCTTCCATATGAGGGACGAGCCGCAGCGACGCTGGGAGCACCGGAAGATGCCGGTCCACTTCCGCCGCCGTGTCCATGATGGCCGCCGGCGTGCACTGAAACCATCGAAACAACGCCGCTAGTTAACGTGAGCAAAAAAACTTTGTGAGCTTTCATACGCAACCTCCCACAATCTTAGACCTATCCATCCTCAAAGTCATTCGAACAAAGCCGCTAAACGTCTTTTCCCATCGCGATTGCGCTGTCGATCTCTTCCCACCCGTTCTGTCTCCAAAACTTTAGACCGCGCGGGTTATCTGCTGCGACAAGGATAATTGCGCGCTGGAGACCTGCGCGGCGCAACCCGCTCATGCATTCGGCTACGAGGCGTTGTCCTATGCCACGGCCTTTGTATGCAGGATCGACAGCGAGATGATAAATGTGCCCACGCCGACCATCATGCCCGCATAACACCGAGCCGACGATTTTCTCTCGATCCGTCGCCACCCGGCTCAGACCCGGATTCTGGGCCAGAAATTTCGCTATACCCTCTCTCTCGTCGCCTTCACAAATCTCGAGTCCTCCCACTCGACCCCATAAATCGATCACGGCTTCGTAGTCATCGATCAATAATTCGCGGCTCTCGATTCGACTGTTCACGGAAAATAACTTAGCACGAGCAGGCAAGAGCAAAAAAATCGCGGTCGCCGGGGGGCGCCCGCGATTTGCACTTTTAGACTGAAAGCGAGATTTAAGTTTGCGTCTTCCCTTCTTTCTTCCCTTTGCACTCGGCCTTGAATTTCGCGAATTGCTCCTTCGTCAGGATACCCTTCGCTTCTTTCATGTACGTCGCTTCACTTGCCTCCGAGCATCCCGCTTTGTGATGTTCGGCCATTGCCGCTTCCATCTTGGTCTTTTGATCCGGCGTCAGATTGAGGCTGGCCAATGAGACCTGACAGGCTGCCATTTTGTTTCCGGCTTTCGTGGTGCAATTGCCATGTTCACCCGCGAACATCGTTCCCGCCACAAATAGTCCCGCCACTGCTACTGCAATGAGTTTGGTCATAGTGGCAACTCAGACATACTTGTCGATCCTGCCGTTCAAAAATCGTTCGGTGTGATGTTCTTGCAGGCGGCGCGGCACTTTTCCTCTGCTAAACTCGGCCCTGTTCGACCTTGTAAACAGCCATGCCGCGCGCCTGATAATTCGCCAGCGCCCAGGGATGATCGCGATTACAAGTATGCACCCAAACGCGCTCAGGAAAACCGCTCCATGCTTCTTCGACGGCACGGGTCAGCAACGCACCTCCCAAACCGCGGCCAATGAATTCCGGCAGCAAACCGAAATACGCAATCTCAACGTCCCCTTTATCAGGTTGTAATTCGTAATAGCCGGCGAGCGCGCCATCATAGTATCCGGCAAAGGTGCGCAGTTGGGGCTGACTCACGTATTTTTTCCATTGTTCATCCGTCCACAATCGTCTGTCGATCCACTGCCACGGTTCACCGACTCGCAAATAGAGATCGCGATTGAACCGCCAATCGGGCTGCGTTTGTTCGCGAACTTCGAATCGGGAATCCGCGCGCTTCGGCCGCAACTCATCCGGCGATCGCATTTCGAGATACGTTGTGACCAGCGGCTGAACCTCTTGGCTCGTCACTTGTCACTCTTCACTTTCTCAAATGCTTCCTTGTTCACGACGTACGGCATCTTTGTCTGATCGCCACCGCAATTGCCCTCCAACACGTCGATCAATCCCTGAACGCAGCGCCCGGCCATGCCTTTGTCAGGATCGACATCGAGCCTGGTAATCTTCGCCCCACTGGCAAAGTGATGAAAAACGCGGCAACGATCCGCAATCTCGGAATCGAGCAACGGCGAATCCGGCGGGAGCGGTTCTTTCTCGAAAACGTCGAGTGCAGCGCCGGCAATTGTGTTTTCTTTCAAAGCTTTGGCCAGCGCGTTTTCGTCCACCACGGGACCGCGCGACGTATTGATGAGATACGCAGTCGGCTTCATCGTCTTCAACGTTTTCTCGTTAATCAGGTGATAGGTGGGTTTGTCGGTTTCGCCCGGTCGTAAGAGGGGCACATGAATGCTCACGTAGTCGGCTTCGCGCAGCGCTTCCTCAAGATCGACATACTTGATCCAGCTCTTTTCTTTCTGAATTCCGCGTCCGTGCCGCAGATCCATCAGCTCCTGAATCGCTTTCACAAAATTGTGATTTTGATAGGCCGGATCATAGCAAAGGATGTTCATGTCGAATCCCGAGCATTTTTTAATCAGGGCCAAACCGATCCGGCCTGTCCCGATGATGGCAATGGTTTTGCCAGTGACTTCATCGCCAAGGAATGGGAGGAACGGATGCCATGAAGGCCATTTCTGCTCCCGCACCAGGCGCTCACTCAGCCACATTTTTCTCGCCAGCATGCCCATCATGAAAAACGCGAACTCGGCGGTCGCTTCGGTGAGAACGTCAGCAGTGTTTGTGAACGGGATCTTGTATTTGTTCGCGTCGGCGCGGTTGATGTTATCGAACCCGACAGCGATCTGTGCGACCACTTTCAATGTCTCCTTGCCCGCTTCGAACACCTCCGAGTCGATTGGATCGCGGAGCGTGGTGATCAATCCGTCAATTCCAGCCTTTACTTTGTCGATGATCAGTTTCTTCGGCGGCGCGTCAGGTCCCTGGTAAACCTCAAGATCGTATCCGCGCTCGCGCAAACGGTTCTCCGCCGGACCGCCGATACGCGAGGTGGCGAACACACGAAACTTTTTCTTCTCTGTCATCTTTCAGGAATCCTGCTTTCCTGCGCTTCTCAAAGATTCTTGGCCGCCCAAGCGTTTATCCGATCGAGCGCCTTTTCGATGTTCTCGATGGAGTTGGCCACGCTGAACCGCAGATACCCTTCGCCGAAAGCGCCGAACGAAGTTCCAGACAACGCGGCGACCCCGGCTTCCTCCAGCAATGCATCGGCCAATTTTTTCGATGGCCAGCCAGTCTTCGTGATGTTTGGAAAAACGTAGAACGCGCCTTTTGGCAAACGGCAGGAAAATCCTTTGATCTTGTTCAATCCATCAACCATCACGTCACGCCGTCTCTTGAACTCCGCACACATCTTTTCGACTGAATCCTGCGGGCCGCGAAGAGCTTCAACACCGGCTGCCTGGGTAAAGCTGGCGGTGCAGGAATTCGAGTTTGTCATCAGTCGGGAGATGTGGGTCGCCAGGTCCGCCCGCATCACTCCGTATCCCATTCGCCAACCGGTCATGGCGTAAGTTTTTGAAAAGCCATCGAGCAAGATCGTACGTTCTTTCATTCCATCGATCGACAGGATGGAATGATGTTCACCTTCGAAAATCAGCCGACTGTAGATCTCATCGCTCAGGATCATCGCCTCACTTCCGGTGATGGCTTCTGCGATCTTGTCGATGTCATCTTTGGTCAGCACGCCGCCGGTCGGGTTCTGGGGCGAGTTCATGATGATCAGACGAGTGCGATTGTTAATTAGGCCCGCCAGTTCATTGACATCCAGCCGGAAATCCATTTCTTCGCGCAACCGGATCGGCACTGCTTTGGCTCCCAGAAAATTGATCATGGACTCATAGATCGGGAATCCAGGATTTGGATAAATGACTTCATCTCCCTCCTCGACCAACGCGAGAATGCTGAAAAAAATGATCGGCTTGCCACCGGGAACGACGACCACCTCATCAGGCGAAGCCTCGACCCGGCGCGTCTCGCGCACGTATTGAGCAATCGTCTCGCGCAACTGCGGCAGGCCGGCCGAAGGTCCGTAGTGAGTAAATCCTTTGTGCAACGCATCGCAGCCCGCATCGATGATGTTGGATGGCGTATCGAAATCGGGCTCACCAATTTCCAGGTGCACAATGTCGCGGCCTTTTGCCTCGAGCGCGCGGGCTTTCACGAGGACTTCGAACGCGGTCTCAGTCCCGAGACGGGACATTCGTTTGGCGAGGCGAAGCTCGTGGGTCTTGGTCATCACAGGCAAAAGAATCTTATTTGTAATAGGCAACTTCGCGACGAACGCGAATATTTTTGCCAACATGTCGACCCGATTCGTTCATCCCAGGTCAGCAAGATCGCGGCGGATTCGAAACACCTCTTTCAACCCGGAGGTCTCAAATATCAATCGGATGGCGGGCGGCATGCGAATGAGATAAAATTTTCCACGATAAGCTTCTACTTTTTGCATCGCATTAATGAGGGCAGCTAATCCCGAACTGTCGATGTAGGACAGACGGGAAAGATCGACTACCAGCTTTTTCGGTTTCTCTCGGATGATCTCGCGCAACTCGGATTTGATTCGAGGCGAGACATGCATGTCGATCTCGCCCTCTAATCGCACGATCCGGCGCGATCCCAATTTGGCTTCTTGAATTCGTCGCGGCCAATCAGGCGGTTGGCGCTTGGCTATCGCATTTCGTTTCCTGGGGAGCGACTTATCAGCTGGACCTGGATCAACCAGCACGCCTGCCGGGATCCGGTTGGCAAACTGCACCACCCGAAACCCGAGATATGAGGCGGGCAACTCAATTTTGCTAGAATTGGTTTGGACGGCCACAATTAATTCCCGGGCTCGATACAGGCTCTTGTAAACCCTGGTCACATGCCGTTTCGATCCAAACTCGCGCTGGAATCGCGCCGCCGCTTCCAAAGCCAGCGAGTGCCAGTAACCCGGTTCGAACGGAAACCAGCTTTGTTTCTCTGCTTCACGTTCCGTCTCGGATAACGCTTGCCATCTGGAAAAAGTCATCGTCTTGGATTCGATTTCCGATCCGCCATCGAGCGTGTCTCACGAGCTCGAGATCTGAATCGTACTCAGCCCCACACCTCTCTAAAGATGCGGCCAAAATTGCCGCCAAGAATTTTCTCGATCTGCGTGTCGGAATGACCGCGCTTCGATAGCAAGTACCCGATCGTTTCAAAGCGTTCCGGAGTATTTAGATCAGGCACAAATGTGAATGCGTCTTCCCTTTCACCCGGCGCGGATATCCCACGCTTCCGGCGCTGCGCTATTTCCTCCCGGAATTGCTTTCGAAATTCCGGCGTCACATTGATCGCGGAAATTACGCCGTCAGTACCGATACCAACATGGTCTTCACCGCAGATCTTGAGCGCGTGTTCGATATGCTGGATCACATCAAGAGCCATCGGTTGACCGGTTGTCCGCAGAAATGGCATCAGATAAATCCCGACGACGCCGCCTTTTTCGGCGAGTTTGCGCAGTTCTTCATCGGTTTTGTTGCGAGGAAGATTAGCGATTGCCATGCAACCGGCATGGGTGATTGAAACCGGTTGCGTCGAACGCTCGATTGTTTCCAATGTCGTGTGCTCGCCGCAATGGCTCAGGTCAATCAACACACGTTTCTCGTTTAGACGTGCAACCAGATCGCGCCCGAACAAGCTCAGCCCGGCCTTGCGTGGTTCCATGCAGCCATCGCCGACGAGATTGGCCCGATTGTAAGTGAGCTGAATAATGCGGACATCGAGATCGAGAAAAAGATCGAGTCGATCGGCCGATTGGCCAAAAGGTGTGGCGTCCTGGAAGCCGTAGATCAGGCCGACTTTCCGATTCTTCTTCGCCTCGAGCAGATCGGCGCTTCCTTTGATTTTCATTAACGCATCAGGGTGAACTGCGATTTGCTGATCCCAAAAGGCAATGTTTTGCAGGGCATCCTCAAAATCCTTCGCGTAATTGCCGACGCCGCCGACGGTGACATTAATCGCCGTCAAACCGGATGCTTTGATGTCGGCGACATCGGATGGAATCAACGGGACGCGATCGCCGAATGTTCCATGGCCTGGCGCGCCGAGCGCATCGATCACGGTGGCGCTGGCATATCCCGGCCACATTTGTTTCTTCTGGCCTAGAGCTACAGCCGGCTCGAGAAAAGCTGTCGCTGCCGCAGCCATCCCAGATTTGATCAAGAATTCTCGGCGTTCCATGGCAACAGAATAGACAAAAAGCGGAACGCTTAAATGCTAAAGTCCTGCCGGTACTGATCGGGTGGAAACCAGCTTTATTTCTTGGCAGTTTTGTCGATCTCTTTCCTGCGAAGAAGGTAATCGAGTCCGCCGACGCGGTACCAGCGATAACCATAGCCTTCGAGAACGATGTGGTGCCTGCCGGACTTATCAGCCCGGCTGTGATCCTCACTGAGAAGGTTGACCAGCAGTGCGCCATGCTCGGGTTTCACCTTTGGATCGAGTGAAATTTCACGCGGTTTCTCACCGAGATTGTGCAGAAAAAATACCGAGTTATTGCGCCAGTCGTAGCGCAACGCCAGCACGGCCCGATCGCGAACATTGAGAACGGCGAAATCGCCCCAGCCGATTTCGGGAACCTCTTTGCGCATGCGGATAATGCGCTCCGTCCAGTTCAAAAGTGATTCGGGATCGCGCCGTTGAATTGCAGCATTAATGTGCTGATATCCGTACGGTCCTTCCTCGATTACTTTCGTGTCTGGTCGGGAACTTTTTGTAAATCCGCTCTGCGGCTCGTTCGACCACTGCATTGCTGTACGCGCACTCTGGCGTTCCGGCAGACTAAGATCGTCGCCCATGCCCAGTTCGTCACCGTAGCGAATCACCGGCGTGCCGGGCAGCGTGAACATCAGGCTGTAGGCAAGCTCGATCCGCCTGCGGTTACCGCCCAACATCGGCGCGAGGCGGCGTCGAATTCCGCGATTGTAAAGTTGCATATTCTTTGTGGGTCCAAACGCGCGGAAAACAGTCTGCCGCTGTTGCATAGTCAAACGACCCAGATCCAGTTCATCGTGATTACGCAAAAACATTCCCCACTGGGCAGTCGCAGGACGCGGCTTTGTCGCTTCGAGCGCCTCGATTAGCGGACGGATATCCGCCGCGGCCAGGGCGTAAAACAGGTTTTGGTTTACCTGAAAATTGAACATCATGTGCATTCGTTCGCCTTCGTCGCCGAAATACTCCAGATCGGTTTCGGGTAGGACATTTGCCTCAGCCAGGATGATGCAATCACCTTGTCGCCATTGAAGGAACTCGCGAAAAGAACGCAGCATGTCGAAGTGCAACTTTGGTTTTCGGACCGCCGGGCCTTTCTCAGAAATAATGAAGGGGACAGCATCCATGCGGAACCCCGAGACGCCCAGCTGAATCCAGAAGCCCATGATTTTCAAAATCTCCGCCTGGACATCGGGATTTTCGCTATTGAGATCGGGTTGGAAATTGTAAAACCGATGAAAGTACCAGGCCCGCGCCTTGGAATCATAGGTCCAGGTCGTTTTTTGCACGCCTGGAAAAACCATACCCTGGTTCACCCGCGGCGGCTTTTTCTTGGACCAAACATACCACTGGCGATATTTGGAGTTTGGATCGCGGCGAGCTTCCTTGAACCACGGGTGCTGGTCGGAGGTGTGGTTGACCACGAGATCGATTAGAACCCGAATGCCACGTTGTCTGGCAGCGTGAGTGAACTCTACAAAATCTCCGAGCGTGCCATAACGAGGATCGACATTGTAATAGTCCGACACGTCGTAACCATCATCCCGGCGCGGTGATGTTTGAAACGGCATCAGCCAAATGGCGGTGACGCCAAGTCCCTGCAGATAATCGAGCTGGCGCATCAGTCCTCGAAAATCTCCATCCCCATCGGCGTCAGAATCCATGTAAGTGCCAACCGACAGGCAATAAATAACGGCGTTTTTGTACCAGAGATCGTTGATCATCGAGCCGGAAAAGAATGCGGCAGTCGAGAATGGCTATCGCTAATCACTAATTGTTTTTGCGAAATTCCTGGCTGCCTGAAGAGGACTTTCTAATTCGAGCATCGTTCCCCGACATTTTGCACTGCCACAGCAACACTTGTGTTTCGTGGCCGACTCAGCCGTAATCGGCTCGTCGATTTCCAGCGCATAATCGTAAAAGAGTTCCTCGCCCGGTTCGATGTCGCGCAACGCGTAAATAAAAATGCGCTCGTCCTCCTCGATCGCCTCGCAGTTCGGCTCGCAGGAATGATTGATCCAGCGCGCATCGTTGCCGCCAATTTCCGGGTTGATAACCAAGCCGTTTTCCAGACCGAAATTGAAGGTGTGCGGATCGTCCTCGTCGTCAGGAGCATCTTCCCACAAAACCCGCTCGCCGGTGTATTCGATGATTCGTTTGCCTGCTGGAATTGAGCGAGTGGTGTAAACGCCGCGCCCATGCACTCGAGACTGGCGCACTTCCAGAGAAGAGGCAGGTTGTTTTCCGTTCAAAGATCCGTTCCTAACGTAATCCCTGCAAGGGCGCGAGCCCGAACTCAAACGACGCGCTCGATTTTTTTTCTCCCGCTGCATCCGCACAAAATCAATTCGCACTTCAAACGTGAAGTGGTCGGGGCGCGATAAATCATCTCAACCGGAGCTGCAAAGGAAAGTGACAGCAACTCGCCGGAAACTTAGCATGATCGAGTCCGCAATGGATCCATTCATGGATCAGGTCCATCGCGAGACGCGAGAAAAAACACCCGGGCGCGCGACGTCATCGAGCGCGCGGCCGACAGACTGCGACTCAAGATCGACAGTCTTCCAGAAAACGAGGAATAAGTTTACTGCAGACCGGTGCCCACGTTTGCTTTCACTTGAGAAGCATCAGTGGAGTTGATCGTGCCGCTGGCATTGACGTCTTCGCGGAAATTCGAGGCAGTTACAGCCTGGCCGATCTGCGCTTTTGTCAGACTGACATCGGACGCGTTGACGGTAGCGTTCCCATTCACGTCTCCTATCAACACACTCATTGGAACATCGACATTAGTCACACCATTCACCGAGTTGAGCCGAACCGTGATCGTCTGGACGTTGGCCACATTGGTCAGAGGAATCGTCACTGTGTTGCCGCTCACCGTCACCATGCCGCCATTGCTTACTCCGCCGCTGCCCACGATTCCCGTTCCGGCGATCACCTGCGCTTGCGGATTTCCGTTCACTGTCACGGGATCAGCGAAAGTCACCACTATCGTATAATCGTTGGTGGCTCCGCCACTGCGACATTCGATGCCCGGTGGCCCTCCGATTCCAAGATCAACATCGAAGGTCCCGGCCCCTCCATGTACTTTTCGCGACACAGCACTTTGGGCCACCGGCAGTCCCGGCGGTGCCACTCGGACGTAATAAACGTCCTCTTCGTGCTGACCACGGCTCGCGTTGAAATTGAACGTGGCCGAATAGGCTACATTGCCGCCGGTATTGTCCGATACGATCGTGATGTAATCGCCGATCTTGCTTTGATTCGGATAACCCTCCATAGGATTAAACGAATTGCTCACTGCCACGTTGGCCGCCCACGTCGCGCCGCCATCGGTGCTATAAGAATAGAATAACTGCGAGTCGGTGTTGTTGGCTGCATTGCGGGAGTCAAGCCAGACCGCGTCAAGACGCCCATTCGGAGCTACGGCGAATGTGCCAAACCAGTGCCATTTATTTGTGAGCCCATCGTCATTGATCCGGTGCGGCGCGCTGAAGGTCAGTCCGCCGTCGGTGCTGCGCACAAACATCACGTCGGTGGTGTTCCGCCCGGAGGGCTCCACACTGGCCAGCATATAAATGTTGTTATTAGTCGGGCCGCCGGAGTGGTCGATCGCCAGGAACACCTGCCCACAAAGTCCCACGTTATTTATTCCACCTTGAACAATAGTGCCACCGAGGCTGACAGAGGTGTTTCGATCAAAGGATGGCGTCTGGCCGCCGTTCTGCGCATTGCTCGACCGAATACAGCGAAACGTTGAACCCCCGCTCCAGCCACCGACAAAAACATTGCCGTTCGAATCTACATCGAGCGTGCCATATACGGGCGAATTTGGAATAACGACTGGCGACTGCCACGTTACGCCGCCATTGGTGGAGCGTTGGAATTCCACGCCGCCACCGCTGCAGTTAATACCGTCGTCCGCCTGGTACTGGAAGCCGTGCCCCGGCCCGTTGGTTCTGTCGATGGTCAACCACTGCTTGTCGCCGCCGCCGCCGCCTCGATCGGGAGACTGCTCCGTCCACGATTGGCCACCATTTGTCGAACGCCACAGGTCATCGCAGAAAAACGACGTGTTTACGTCCGATTGCAGACTGAGATAAAAAAATTGGCCGATCTCGTCTGATTTAGTCACCGGATCGCTCCGGAAAACATTGTTTTGCAAAACACCAGGAAAATTCCACGTCAGGCCGGAATCTGTGGTGTAACCCCAGCCGCCTTGCCGAAAGTTCGAAGTCACATTGTTGAACTGCCTCCACGCAATCGTCATCTTATTGCCGTCAGTGGGATCAACGGAGATTGCACACTCGTTAGCGGCGTCGCCGAGAATATTGTCCCCATTTGCATCGACATTCACCTGGTAACTGGCGAACGCCCCAAACACGGAGATCATTCGCGGCGAAGTCTGGATCTTTTGAGGCGGCGCGGGCGGGTTGTCATATCGCTCGACCAGTTCTTCTCGTACCGCTGGATGAGTCGGCACCAGCTGCGCCGAGGCCACAGCGGCTAACGACAACGAAAATAAACTGGCGATGATGTTTAAGATGATGATGCGGATTTTCATAAACAGTTCCCCTTGCGTGTTGCTGATCAATTGACTTGGACGTTGCAGTTCGAATCGTTCTAAGGCAGGCCGGTGCCGACGTTTGCTTTTACTTGCGAAGCATCAGTGGAATTAATCGTGCCGTTGGCGTTTACGTCCGTTCGGAAATTGGATCCGGTTACTGCCTGACCGATCTGCGACTTCGTCTGGCTGACATCGGAAGAATTTACTGTCGCATTTCCATTCACGTCGCCCACTAACACACTCATTCCAATATCCACATTGGCTACGCCATTTACTGAATTAAGTCGCACCGTGATCGTCTGCGCGTTGGCTACATTGGTCAAAGGAATCGTGACCGTGTTACCGCTCACTGTCACCATGCCGCCATTGCTTACTCCGCCGCTGCCGACAATTCCCGTTCCGGCGATCACCTGCGCTTGCGGATTTCCGTTCACTGTCACGGGATCAGCGAAAGTCACCACTATCGTATAATCGTTGGTGGCTCCGCCACTGCGACATTCGATTCCCGGCGGCCCGCTTACTCCAAGATCGACATCGAAGGTGCCGGCTCCTCCATGTACTTTTCGCGACACAGCACTTTGCGCCACCGGCAGTCCCGGCGGTGCCACTCGCACGTAATAAACGTCCTCTTCGTGCTGACCACGGCTCGCGTTGAAATTAAACGTGGCCGAATAGGCCACATTGCCGCCCGTGTTGTCCGACACGATCGTGATGTAATCGCCGATCTTGTTCTGATTGGGATAACCCTCGAATGGATTAAATGGATTGCTCACTGCCACATTAGGCGCCCACGTCGCGCCGCCATCGGTGCTGTAAGAGTAGAACAGTTGCGAATCGGTATTGTTGGCGGCGTTGCGGGTGTCGAGCCACACACAATCGATCCGTCCGTTAGGCGCAACTGCCAGCGTGCCCAGCCAGTGCCATTTATTTTGATTGATCGGATCGTCGTTGATCCGGACCGGTACGCTGAAGCTTGCCCCGCCGTTCGTGCTGCGGGCGAACATCACGTCTGATCCATTGCCTGCGCTAAACGGCTGAACGCTCGCCAGCATATAAATATTGTTGTTCGTAGGGCTGCCGGATCGATCTACAGCCAGGAAACTTTGCCCGACCAGGCCATCCGGATTGATTGCGGCGGCAAAAACCAGACTGCCGCCGAGGTTCACTTGAGTGACCTGGTCGAACGCAGGCGTCACGCCAGGATTCTGCGCATCGGTCGAACGGAGGCACCAGAATGGGCTGGCGAAGTTGCTTGCGCCACCAATGAAGAGATAGCCATTGCTGGCGACATCGAGTGTTCCCCAAACCGGAGAGTTGGGGAGATTGAGAGGAGTTTGCCAAGTCACTCCGCCGTCCGTGGAACGGTTGAATTGCCCAAAGCTACAGGGGGCGGCCGTGCTCCATGTCTGGTACTGGAAACCGTGCCCTGTGCCGTTCGTCGTGTCGATTGTGAACCACTGCTTGTCACCACCCATCGCGCCGCCGGAAGCTTGCAACCGCGTCCACATCTGACCGCCATTGAGCGAACGCCACATATCGTCACAAAACGATTGCAGGAGACTCAGATAAAAAAACGTGCCGGTCTCGTTAGCATTCAACACCGGATCGCTTCGGAAAACGTTGTTTTCCAGCACGCCAGGGAAATGCCATGTCGTTCCGCCGTCCGTCGTGAAACTCCAGCCACCTTGCCGAAAGTTGGACGTAACACTGTTGAATTGCCGCCAGCCGATCGTCATCTTTGTCGAATCGGTCGGATCGACAGCAATCGAAGGCTCATTGGCCGCATCGCCCAAAACGTTGTTCCCGTTTGCATCGACATTCACCTGATAACTGAAAAATGAACCAAACCGCGAGATCATCCGCGGTCCTGGTTCTGCCCGATAAATGTAAACTGGCGGATTATCGTACCTTTCCAGCGGCTCCTGGGGCAAATGCTTGCCCGAGGCGCCTTGGCCGAAAACTGCAGCCGTTAGGGATAGTGATGCTACGAAATAGAGCAGCACTGCTTTGGACGTTCCAAGACAAATATTCATGGGATGATGGCGGATCAATAAGCCCAACAGCAATGTGCCCCGGTGGTTAGCCGGGGCACATATGCAGATCGTACGCTCCTGTCCTCGTTTACAGGTTTTGTTTAATGATTGTTACGTCAGTCGAGTTAATCGAGCCGCTTGCGTTCACGTCCGAGCGGAAAGTCGTCGTATTTACCGCTCCTCCGATACGGCTCTTAGTTTGAGCGATGTCCGCGGAAGTTACAGATCCGGTATTATTGGTGTCTCCGGCGCTCCTGGTCATCATAATATCTACGTTCGTGCTGCCGTTCACTGAATTGAGTCGCACGGTAATGGTCTGATCATCGGCTATATTGGTCAGCGGAATCGTCACATCATTGCCGCTAATGGTTACATTGGTTCCACCCATGCACACGCCTCCAGATCCAACACACCCGGTTCCCGCGATCACCGCCGCCTGCGGGCTACCATTAACGGTCACCGGCCCACTGAACGTAGCGACAATCGTGAAATCATTGGTTGCGCCGCCCGTGCGACACTCGGTATTCGCTGGCAAACTGATGTCGAAGGGACCTACTCCCGTGTGTGTCTTACGAGAGACCGCACCGGTTAACGTAGGGGCACTACAGGTGAAGATCTCCATGCTGTCCAACGGGGTTACGCCACTACTGTCGTAGCCGCCAGCCAGCCAGATGGTGGAGCCATCCGAATCGGCTGGGAAGTTGCGACGCGGTGTCGTAAACGGCGTTCCGAGCGACCACATATTTGTACCCGGATCATAGACGTCCACCTCGTTGTTCGGATTCGGCGGCGTGCGGCCCCCTCCGAGAACCCGCACTTTGCCAGCGTAAGTCAGCGCCCGCGTCTCAGACGTCACTCTGGGTATGGTGGCAATGGAAGAGATCATGTCGGTCGTTGGATTGTAGGCGACCGAGCTGCTGTCGTCGTTGATGGTTGTTCCGTCCCATGTGCTACCGCCAGCCATGTAGATCAGGCTCCCAACGGTTGCCGTGGGAATGTAGCCGAGCCCAACTGGCAGCGTGGCAGTCTTGGTCACCCAGGTGTTTGTCCCAGGCGTAAATTCCCAGATTCCATTCTTCATCGAGGTGTTGATCTGGAATCCGCCGAATAGATAAAGCTTGTTATTGAAAACTGCGAATCCTCCCGGAAGTGTGATCCCGTCCGCATCACCGGGCCATGTCCCCCCGAGGTTTTCCATTGCCCCGGTTACCGGATTAAAGCGAAACGTCCGCGCCGTTGCTGTCGTCGCGCCCGCGGCTGAACCGCCGACGCAATAAATCCACTGTGTTCCAGCGTCCGTTAGTACTCCGCAAGCCATATTATTCATCTGATTGTCGGGCGTTGTCTCGGAGCGTATCGCCCAAGTGTTTGTTCCGGGATCGTATTCACGCGGATTCTGCACATCGCTGCCTGCAACATCGGACGTGCGGCCGCCCATGGCGTAAAAGTGTCCAGTGGACGGAAGGTAAACACCGACTGAGCGGACGAGCACCGATGGCATGCTGGGGCCGGCGCTCCAACTACAACCGGAGCCTTCCGGAGTCTGAAGATTACCGCCACTCTTTCTCTGGCCAAGAGCGAGCGGAATCATCAACTGGATGGCGACTACAATTAAACCAAGCGAGAACGCACCCCTAACAAGGTGCGGAACAATAGCGGAGTTGATTAGTCTTTTCATTTTAATGGTTTCCTAGATTTTTTTTAAATTCTGAACGTGCCGCCACGTTGCCGTGCGACATTTTGAAGGCTATTGAGACCAGACCTTGAATGTCAATCTTTCTTTTTGCGTAAAAAGGTCCGCCACAACTGGAGCTGACCTTCACATGGCAATGCTGCTTACGGCAGGCCCGTCCCGACGTTTGCTTTTACTTGCGAAGCATCAGTGGAATTAATCGTGCCGTTGGCGTTTACGTCCGTTCGGAAATTGGATCCGGTTACTGCCTGACCGATCTGCGACTTCGTCTGGCTGACATCGGAAGAATTTACTGTCGCATTTCCATTCACGTCGCCCACTAACACACTCATTCCAATATCCACATTGGCTACGCCATTTACTGAATTAAGTCGCACCGTGATCGTCTGCGCGTTGGCTACATTGGTCAAAGGAATCGTGACCGTGTTACCGCTCACTGTCACCATGCCGCCATTGCTTACTCCGCCGCTGCCGACAATTCCCGTTCCGGCGATCACCTGCGCTTGCGGATTTCCGTTCACTGTCACGGGATCAGCGAAAGTCACCACTATCGTATAATCGTTGGTGGCTCCGCCACTGCGACATTCGATTCCCGGCGGCCCGCTTACTCCAAGATCGACATCGAAGGTGCCGGCTCCTCCATGTACTTTTCGCGACACAGCACTTTGCGCCACCGGCAGTCCCGGCGGTGCCACTCGCACGTAATAAACGTCCTCTTCGTGCTGACCACGGCTCGCGTTGAAATTGAACGTGGCCGAATAGGCCACATTGCCGCCGGTATTGTCCGACACGATCGTGATGTAATCGCCGATTTTGTTCTGATTCGGATAACCTTCGGAAGGAATAAAAGAATTGCTCACGGCGAGATTGGCCGCCCACGTCGCGCCGCCATCGGTGCTGTATGAGTAGAATAGTTGCGAATCGGTGTTGTTGGCGGCATTGCGGGTGTCGAGCCACACACAATCGATCCGTCCGTTAGGCGCAACTGCCAGCGTGCCAAACCAGTGCCATTTGTTATGGTTTACGGGATCGTCGTTGATCCGGTGCGGCGCGCTAAAGGTCACTCCGCCATCCGTGCTCCGCGAAAACATCACATCGCTGCCGTTGTTCGCGCCGGTCGGTTGAACACTACACAGCATGTAAATGTAGTTGTTGGTCGCAGTGCCGGAACGGTCCACTGCCAGAAATGCCTGACCGATAAGACCGGCGGGATTTATTCCGCCACCCACTTCGCTACCTCCGAGGTTGACCGAAGTGATTCGATCGAACGTCGGTGTAACGCCCCCGTTCTTGGCGTTGCTCGACCGGATGCACTGAAAACCATTCCCAACTACGCCGCCAAGAAACATATTGCCGTTCGTATCAACATCGAGCGTTCCGTGCTGAATATTATTGGGTGTGCCAATCGGAGTCATCCAACTGATGCCGCCGTCGGTGGATCGGCTGAATGCTCCCCCATCGCAATTGAAGAAAGCGGTCCAATATTGGTACTGAAAGCCGTGCCCGCTACTATTCGTCGTATCGATGGTGAACCATTCCTTGTCTCCTCCGTGCCCCGGCCCTCCTTGAGTCCAGCTTTGGCCACCGTTTGTTGAACGCCACACGTCATCGCAAAAAAACGATTGGTTCGTGTCGGATTGAAGACTGAGATAGAAAAATCGGCCGGTTTCATCGGCGTCTGCCACCGGATCGCTGCGGAAAATATTGTCCTGCAGAACACCCGGGAAGGTCCAGTTCACGCCGGCGTTGCTGGTATAAGCCCAACCGGACTCCCGGAAATTCGAGAACACACTATCGAATTGCCGCCAGGTGATCACCATGTTGTTGCGATTTGCAGGATCGACAGCGATCGATGGCTCATTGGCCGCGTCGCCGACAATATTGTTCCCGTTCGCATCAACATTTGCCTGATAACTTATGAACGAGCCAAACCGCGACACCATTCGTGGCGACGTCTCCGTCCGGTAAATGTAAATGGGCGGATTGTCGTATCTTTCCAATGGTCCCGAGCTAGTAGGGTCCCAAACAGGAGCCAGACCAGACGCTGCGCATGATAGTGAAGACAGAAGGAAACCGGCGAAAATAACGGCGGGAATTCGAATGCGATGAATCATAGAGGCGGATTTTGTTAAGCGCTCCCGTGTGAATCTAAGAGCGCATTATCGGCATGTGGCTTAGCCGAATTTCCGTTAATTGTCGAGAAATTTTGCGCTCGCGAGTCGTTGTGATCTGACGGCGCACCAGAATAACCCGGATTCCGCCGCTCGAATCATCGCTCGGCAGTTAATGTCATTACGGATTCGGCGTTGCGTCGCGGAGTTCCTGCCCCTGGCTGCCAAGCATGGTCATGCCAAAACGCTTCCAGTTCTGTGCGGCTTCCAGAAAAAATATTTCGCTCGGCTTTGATGATGTTAGCCACACTTTTGGGATAGGATCGACGAGGCAATCGGCAGATCCCATCGCCGCAATACTGCCAGAGATGCCAGCGAGTCCACGGCAAAGTCGGTTCCGGTCTTGCGCCATAATTCGCAAGCCACAACCAGCAATTCGTCAGCACTCGCTTTTGGCTTCCGCTGATCCTCGGGCTTTTCAGCACCTGTCGTAGATGATATTCGCCCGAGTAAATTCCGGGATATTTCCCGGTGCGTTCCCGAATTCTCTCCACAAAAGCAACGGCTTGGTCGAGCCGCATGCTGCGACCTGGATAATGCCCGTTCTTTTCGAAATCCAACACTAACAGGATGCCGTCCGGCTGACCAGCCGGGTCAGACCGTTCCCACGCGCTTGAGACAATTTGCAGGAAGTGATCTGCCTGCCGAATCGGATCGTTCCCGTTACCGTAATGATAGGCGCCCCACAGTAATCCGGCTCGCGTCGCAGCATTCTGTCTGGCCGCATAATAGGCGTCCCGCTCGTATCGCGGATAACTCGCCTCATGAATGACTCCGATAATGCCTTCCGCTTTCATCCGCGCAAAATCGGCCCGCATCGTGTCGTAGTGCGACATATTCACCACGCCGTTGAGGCCAAAGCAATACGCGGGAAAGACGACAAATAAAAAAGGAATGCGAAAGAGAAAACGTTTCATCCCGGAAATGAAAAATCCCAGCTGCGAACCAGCGAGACAAGAATCTCCATTGTTCATCATTGCAAACGGAAAATTACCGGGAAAGCGTTCCGGCCAACTGAAAACCAGCTAATGGCAGGCCACGATTCACATTCTTTGATAATGCCAGCACATGGAAACTGCGCCCCAGCATCTCCGGATGAAGCAACGTTTTCAGCTCACGGCTCATCTTTGGATTCACTCGGGCGAGGAGATCGGGCCAGGTCGAAAGGATCCCGGTAAGGAAATGATGTTGGTCCGTGAATCCGGCCAAATCCAGACCCGCCTGGCTGGCCCGACTGATAATGCCAGTCCAATCCACCGGCGCGGTAATATCTGCCTCGCCGATTTGTTCCAATGGCGAATCCAGATGTCGATGTTGCGCCCGAACCTGGACATCGCGGGGCGGCTCGGAACACTCGCGTCCGTAATCGATTGTGAGGATGTAACCGCGCTGCAACTTCGCCGCTACATTGTCGATCCAATCGAGCGCTGCCTGATTAAACGGGCGCCGACTTTTCGATTCGCGAGTCAACAACACAAACTCACCGTTCCGAATATCGATAAATTTCTCCATTCCATTTTCAAATAATCGGACCGGCATGGCGTCGAGGAGTTCGTTCGAGAAATGGATGCCAGTAAAAGGCTCGAGAGCATCGCGCCATTCCACCTTGTCACGAAACGGGCCGAGGTTTTGCCGTTGTCGATCCTTCCACACCGCAAACGGCTCGATGATTCGATAACGCAACGCGGCAAAAAATTTGGGTGTGTGTTCCTGGATCGCCCCAAGAACGTCGCAGGCGAACTGGCCATCATGAGCGCCTTGCTCGACGATCAGGAAATTGCCAGCCGCGCCGGAGCTTTGGGAAGGCGGGTCGATCCTCCCGAGCTGTTCCCAGATTTCCTTGAATTGCGCGGCTAACAATTTGCCGAATAACGGACCGACGCTGACGTTTGTGAAGTAGTCGCCCTTTCGTCCGATACGGGCGCGTCCGCTGGCATAATATCCATGCTCGGGATGATAAAGGGCCTGTTGCATGAACCAGTCGAACGATTGCGGCCCGTGTGAACGAATCGTTTGGCGAATAATTTCGATTAAGGCCTCGTTGCCTGTTGGCATAGAAACGGTAAATCGTTGAATCGTTGAAGCAGCAACCTAAGTTGCGCCGCTTAGACCAATCTAATCTACATCGACAGTGAGAACCTCCAGCCCACATCTGATGCCGCCACCCGGTTATCGTTTCCGGACGCCGTGGTATCGCAAGCCGCTATTTTATATTTCGGCTGCGATTGTCATCCTGCTCGGCTGCGGGGCACTGGTTTACGGTCTTCTGCTCGCGGCCAAACTCAGCGCAGAAGCTGAGACTTATGATCTAAGCAAACTCGATCAGATGGAGTCGGCCAGCGTAATTGTCGATCGTAACAACAAAATTTTTGGCCAGATTTATGTCGAGAACCGCGAAACGGTTCCCTACGAGCAGTTGCCGCGCGATTTGGTCAATGCCGTGGTCGCCGTTGAGGACTCAAAATTTTACCGGCATCATGGTTACGATTTATTCGGGATCGCGCGGGCCACGTTAAAAAACCTTGTGGCCGGACATGTCCGTCAGGGAGCCAGCACGATCACACAGCAACTGGCACGCAATACTTTTTCGCTCAAGCAAAGGACTTTTCACCGCAAGCTGCTCGAGATTTTTCTCGCCCGCCGGATCGAGGACCGTTTCGGCAAACAAAAAATCATGGAGCTGTATCTCAATCGAATTTATTTCGGCGGCGGTTTGTACGGCGCGGAAGCGGCCGCGCGGGGATATTTCAATAAACACGCCAAGGATCTGACGCTCGCGGAATGCGCCACATTGGCCGGTTTGATCAAGAGTCCCAATCGATTATCCCCGTGGACGGATCTCACCGCGTCGCGTGACGCGCGCAATTATGTACTGAACAGGATGCGCGATCTCGAATTTATCGATCAAAATCGTTGGGCCAACGCCAGGGCCGAGAAGATCGTTGTGGGCGACCGGCAGGACGCGCAGGGGCAAAATTACGCAGTCGATTATATTCGGCAGAAAGTGATCGACGCTGTCGGATGGGACCGGGCGATGAACGAAGGCTTTCGCATTCACACCACACTGGATGCCGATTTACAGAAAGTCGCCGAAGAATCGTTGCGCCGCAGTCTGGACCGGGCCGAGCAACATCCCGGCTATGATCACCAGACCTATGCGCAGTTCGCCGCGAATCTTCGGAAGGAAACAACAAACAGCAACGGCAAACCTCCAGCCCCGGAATATTTGCAGGGCGCAGTCATCGGAATCGATAATGAAACGGGCGGGATTCGAGTACCTGATTGGAGGGCGCGACTTCGAGCATAATCAATATGATCGCGCTCTGCAGGCAAAGCGCCCGGTCGGCACGGCGATGCTGCCGTTCGTTTACGCGGCAGCTTTCGAAAACGGAATGTATCCGGGTACGGTAGTGGAAGATTCGCCGCTGGATAATCGCGCGGTCATGATCGGCGGTACGACCGGCATCCTGGGAGAATGGGGCCCGGAAAACCCGGACAATCGTTACGAAGGCGCGATCCCGGCGCGCGAAGCGCTGGCCAAATCCAAAGATGGCGCCACCATCCGCATCGGCATGAACGTTGGTATCGATCCGGTATTGCAACTTTGTCGATCGGCCGGGGTCCATTCCAATCTCAGGCCGTATCCGGCCACGTTTCTCGGCACCAGCGAGATCACTCTGGCCGAGCTGGCATTGGCCTACACGATTTTTCCCAACGGTGGCTGGCGACCGCAGGAGTTGCACATTCTGGAGCGGATCGAGGAAAAAGACGGAATGGTGGTCTGGCAGTCCAACCAGGAGCGACACCGACGCAACGTAGTCAAACCCGAAACAGCCTACGAGGTTCACTCCTGTCTTGTCGATGCTCTCAACTACGGGACCGGCAAATCCGCGCGCACAGAATTTGGTTTGAAAAAATTCCCGACAGCAGGCAAGACCGGCACCGCCTACGACTTCACCGACGCGCTTTTCGCCGGCTACGACAGCAATCTCACCTGCGCCGTCTGGGCCGGATTCGACAAACCGCAAAAGATCTATCGCGGCGCTTTCGGTCGTGAAATCGCGTTGCCAGTCTGGGTGGACATCATGAACGCGGCGGCGGCGCATTATCCGCCGAAGGAAATTCAGAAGCCGGCGGACCTGAAGCGCGCGGAGATCTGCGCGCGTTCCGGTTTACTCGCCACCGACAAATGTTACGACAGCGTCAACACGCCCCATGGCGTAGTGCAGCGGCGTTGCACTTACATGGAGATCGGGACGGCTTCGCAACTGCCAACGGAGCCCTGCAACGTCCATGGCGAACCGCGTATTCGTTTGGTCCACGATTTGCCAGAGACCGACTTGCCTCGCGCGCAATTGGCCGTCGATCTGAGCGAGGTGCAGCCTGTGATCATCAAGACGCCCGATCTTCTCGCCGCCAAAGATCCTTACAATTCTGTTAGGGCACCAACTCCTCCACCCGAGACTGAGCATCCGATCGAGCCGGCGATCCCGGTAGAAACTCCGACCGAAGAGAAGATCGACAACAACGAAAACGCCGGCACGGAGGTCATTCCCAAAGCGCAGCCGGTCGAACCAGCGGAGGAAACGCCGGCGGAGATTCGCAAAGCCATGCCGGTGCGACCGCTGGATGAAGATCTCGATAATACGCTCTTGAAAAACCAGACTCCGTCTCCCGGCGATGGCAATTTCGGCGACTAACTAATGACGTCTGTTCAGACAGATGAATTTCGGTTAAGCGTTTTAAATCCCGGTGGCCGCGATCCGGACCAGGATTTTCGCGAAGAAACCGGGCCGGTTGATTCGGCGCACCCGCCCGTGAATTTCCATGGCTTTGCCGCCTGCACCCGCGGTTTTTTCCATCGCGATGTTCAACGGACGCTCGCTGAAGGCCTGCCTGTCTTGCTGTTGTTGCGCGGCGATTTTCGCACTTCGGAGCGCGCTTTCCGGGAATTGAGGAAGCATGAATTTAAAGTTGTCGTTTCTCTCAAGGAGACGGGGCTCCACCAGATCGCGCGCCAAATGTCCAATCGGACCAGACTGGCGCGATTCATGAGAATCGTGGACGAAGCGAATGGTTGCATCGCCACTACAGCCGATGCCGCGGAGATTTACTGGCGGGTGCGCTTGAAACGTGACCCGACGACCGTGGCCTTTATTCCAACTCCCTATCCGTTGGAAGATCGACAATGGGATATGTCGATCCCGCCTAACGATCAGACCGGTATTTTCGTCGGCACCCGGGAATGGAATGTTCCATCGCGAAATCATCTTGCCGCGTTGCTCATGGCCCGACAGCTCTGCGATGCAACTGGAGAAGGGGTGACAGTAGTCAATCTGGACCGGTGGAAAGGCCGGCGAATGCTGGCGGAACTCAAATTTCCTGCCGGTAAACTGCATGTCGTCGAGGAGAAAAAGCCCTACGCCGATTACCTGCGGCAAATGGCGCGACACAAGATCGTTCTTCAACTGGACCGAAGCCGTGTGCCGGGCCAGGTGGCAGGCGACGCTCTTCTTGCCCGGACAATGTGCGTGGGCGGTGATGGCACGGTCGAACGGATCGCTTTCGCAAAAACCTGCGGCGAAGGTCGAAGCATAAATGACCTGACTAAAATCGCCGCCGGATTATTGGCCGACACAGGTTCCCGCGCTACCCTCATCATCGAAGCGCAGTGGCGGGCGATGGAAAGGTTTTCTTTTCAATCCATTCGCAGCCAATTGTCGGAATTTTTTGCCAGGCTATAACGATTCTGACTGCGAGTCTGAAAGAGCAAGCGGTGCAAACCCAAAAGGTAAGCACACGTTTCGAATTCGAGTAGAGCAGTTCACGAAACTGGCGTCTAAGTAGCGCACAAAACGCTCAAGGCTGGACGTTCACTGTTTGATGGCGCGAGTTTGCAACTTGCGCCCCTAAACGGCGGGTTGTTGCTGGGTGAGACAGTGAAATGTGCCCAGGCCCCAGATCAGTTCGCGGCAATCGATCCCAATGATGCGGCGATCTGGAAAGAGATCGCGCAGGATCGACAACGCCGATTCATCGGCAGGATCCGCGAAAGTCGGTACCAGTACGCATCCATTGCTAATGTAGAAGTTTGCGTAGCTGGCTGGCAGCCGCAGACCTTCCCGCACAATCTTTTTCGGCATCGGCAATGTCACGATCTCGAGTCCGAATCCGCTCAGGCGGCTAAGGTTTTCCTGAAGCGGCTCGAAGTTTTCGTCATCTCGATTTTCTTCGACCACGGTCACGACTCTCGTTTCGGAAACAAAGCGAGCCAGGTCGTCGATGTGGCCATCTGTGTCGTCGCCGGCAATTCCGTCGCCCAGCCACAGAATATCGCGAACGCCGAGAAACTCCCGCAGCCGTTGTTCGATTTCTTCTCGCGAGAGTCTCGGGTTTCGATTTTTATTTAGCAGACACGATTCGCTCGTCAGCAGCGCGCCGGCACCGTTCACGTCGATCGAACCGCCTTCCAGAATCATCTGCGGATAAAATACTGGCACCTTCAAAATTTCGGCTACGCGCGTGGGCACGACCTCATCCAAATCGAATGGCGGATATTTATTCCCCCAGGCGTTGTAATCCCAATCGACAATCGCCAGTTCGCCGCGGCGAATCCGTCCGGTGGCGAACTTCGGCTTCGCATCGCGCGTCAAAAAAATCGGACCGTGATCGCGGCACCACGGCTCGTTGGTTGGTATCCGATAAAAAGTGACACGCCCAAGATCGACATCTTTCAAGACGTTCCGCGCTTCCGCTTCGTGCGCGCCGTTGCAAACATTAATGCAGACGGGTTCGCTCTCGACCAGCGCTTCCACCATCGCGCGCAACGTGGGCAGGACGCGATCAAACGATTCGGGAAAACTGATCCCTTCCCGGCGCGGCCAGGAAAGCCAGGTCGCCGCGTGCGGTTCCCATTCCGCCGGCATTCGATAACCGAGTTGGTAGGGCGCGACCGCCGGGCGCGCCGGATCAGGCCCGGCCGGCGTTTCCGTTTCCATCGGCAAACGTTCAACGCTCAACGCCCAACCTTCAATGCTCAACCCAGAATCGCTTTCGCGAGTTCGAGAACTTTTTTCGCGCATCCCCAGGAAAGAGTGAAGCCAGACCCACCATGCCCATAATTGTGAATCACGGCGCGATCGTCCTGCAAACGATCCGATTCCAAACGAACGCCCGTGCGCCGAAATGGGCGAAGGCCAACTCGCTCCGCAAGAATTTTCGGTTCGCCAAGATTCAGCGCGCGGCTCATCTCGGCAAGAATATGAGCCGTGGCTTGAGGATCAACGTCCAGATCATCACTCAGATCATTTGTTCCGCCCAGCACACAATCCTTCTTGCGCGGAATGGCGTAAAAGAGCGGCGCCTCATCACAGGCAATCGCGCACGATAACTTGTCGATCTTGGGCACGATCACCACCTGGCCGCGGTGCGGCTCAACATCGACATCGCCGACCAACTTACGCGCGCCCACTCCCGCACAATTAATGATTAGATCGAATGCAAGATCGATATCCCCCAACTGCTCCAAACGCACGCCGGAATGAATTGCGCCTCCGGCTGCGGAAAACCGGCGCGCGAGATAGTCGAGATAAATTGTGGTATCCATCAGCGGAACATTAATGGCGAGTCCGTCCGGAAACTGCGGGAGGAGCGAAACGCGGCGCGCGCCGAGCTTGCTCGCCCAATCCGGAATCTCGATGTGAGCACTTCGCGAAAATTGGCGCAGCTCGATCATCGAAACACCGCTACTCGCGTCTCGCGCAAGATCGACAAGCGTTCTGTAGGTTTCGAGCGCCCATGGAATTACTTTCGCTGCGGGCTCGGCATCGTACGGAAACCAGATCGCCGCGGCAACAGCTGAGGTTGTTCGCTGTCCACTTTCCTCGGCAAAAATCGTGGTGCGAATTCCCCGCTCCGCAAAAGAAACGGCGCAACTGAGGCCCGAGACGCCCGCACCAACCACCGCGATTCTCCGTCTCATTATGCTTTTTGGATTCTCCAACTCCATAAAATGTCGCCGCTTTTGGTCGGATGATTGCCCGCCGACCCGACTAGCGCCTTCGGTGATTGGTTTTAGCATCGCCTCCGGAGAAGTCGATCCACCTTGAGGCGTGCAATGCCGCACCACGTCGTATAAACTGAGGCGACATGGTTGCTTTCAATCGAGATGCAGTCAGCGACAAAGTTCTCGCCGGAGAAAGGATTTCGGCGGAGGAAGCATTGCAGCTTTATCAGCTTCCGCTCGAAGAACTCGGCCTGCTGGCCGATGCCCGACGGCAACAGGCGAAAAGTTCGTCTTATGCCGGGAAAGGAAACCAGATCGTCACCTACATTGTCGATCGAAACATCAATTACACGAACGTCTGCAATGTTTACTGCAAATTTTGCGCGTTTTATCGCACCGAACGCGACGAAGATCATTACGTGCTTTCCTTCGAGCAGCTCGATCAGAAATTAGACGAACTTTCCGCCGCCGGCGGTGTTCAAATCCTGATGCAAGGGGGGCATCATCCTAAACTCGGGTTCGATTGGTACATCAATCTGCTCCGGCACATTCGAGAAAAATATCCGCACATTAATATCCACGGATTCAGTCCGCCGGAGTTTCAGCATTTTGCCGAGACTTTCGAAATGCCGTTGCGTGACGTCATCAATGAATTTCGAAGCGCCGGCCTCGGCTCCATTCCGGGCGGTGGCGGCGAAATTCTGGTGGATCGCGTCCGGAAGAAAATCGCGCCGTTAAAAATCAATAGCAATCAATGGCTGGGAGTGATGCGGGTCGCGCACGAGCTGGGCCTGAAATCGAGTGCGACTATGATGTTTGGTCATGTCGAAACGATCGACGAGCGGGTGGAACATCTGCAGCGCATTCGCGACCAACAGGACCAGACTGGCGGGTTCACGGCTTTTATTTGCTGGACCTTTCAACCGCAGCACACGGTCTTGAAAGTGAAGCATCCCACGGGTGTATCGGAGTATCTTCGTACCCAGGCTTTGGCCCGGATTTTTTTGGATAACATCGACAATATTCAAAGCTCATGGGTGACTCAGGGGCCGGGCATTGGGCAGATCGCGCTCAAGTACGGCGCCAACGATTTTGGATCCGTAATGATGGAGGAAAATGTGGTGAGCAGCGCCGGTACGACTTTCCGGCTCGATGCCGCGCAGATCGAGTCACTCATCCGGGAAGCCGGCTACGAACCGCGACGACGAAATAATTGGTACGACCTTTTGAACTAAGTTCCTGCCGGGGTTGTCTATGGACGACACTCCCCGGAGCGACGGAAATTCCTGCCTTGACGATGACCCGCTTCTCCATCTAATAGCCGCCTATCCCGCGACGGGTCTCCGCGCGGGATTCGGCATCTTTATTTATGGGACTCTCTCACGTGTTGACGCGTGCCCGGGCTGGTTCGATTTGCCTTGGGCTGATTTGCGCAATCTTTGGCGCGCAAACTGTGCGCGCTCAGTTGCAGGCGCCTCCTCCTCCGCCGCCGGCTGCGCCGATCGTCAAGTCCATCAACGTGGAATACAGCGGTCCAGAGACAATTGGGAAAGAGCGGATTTTATCGGAGATCCGGACCAAAGTCGGTGAGCCGTATTCGGATCAGGTGGTCGAGCAAGACATCAAGAATCTTTACAAGACGGGCGCCATTTTGAATGTCCGTTTCCTGGCCCACCCGCAAGACAACGGAGTGGGCGTGATCATTTACGTGCAGACGCGGTCGGTCGTCCGCGAGATCGTGGTGGACGGCGCGCATGCCATCAAGGCCAAGAAGATTCGCAAAGACATTGGGCTCAAACTGGGCCAGCCGGCGAACGAAGAGGAACTGGAAAAAGCGCGCCAGAAGATCATCGACAGTTATCGAGCTCACGGCTTCAATGACGCGACAGTTCAGTTTCAAGTCGAGCCGATCAATGAGAAGCTGGGCACGGCCCGCGTCGTATTTACCATAAGCGAAGGCGAAAAAGGTGCGGTTCGCCGAATCCGTTTCGAAGGCAACGCGCATTTTAGCGATCGCGTTCTGCGCAGGCAGATGAAAACGCGTGGCAAGTCTCTCATTTCATTCATCGATAAATCGGGCCGGCTGGATGAAGTCCAATTGCAGCAGGACCTGGATAAGATTCGGGAGTTTTACCAAGACCACGGCTACATCGACGCGGAAGTGAAAGAGGTGCGCAAAGAACGCGCATGAAGGGCCGATTATCGATCATTGTCGTCGATCAATGAAGGAATCCAATACCGACGTCGGCAAGATCACCGTTTCAGGAGAGAAAGGTGGCGACCGAACAAAAAATCCGTCGCTGGCTCAAGCTGAAAGAGGGCGATCCATATTCACCGCAAAAATTACACGATGATGTCAAAGGACTTTGCTCGATGGCTACGGGGGCGGTGGCTATGTCGACGCTGAGATCGATGCCGGAAAGCATCCCCGCAGGAGAGAGCCAGGATCGACATTCACTACAAAATCCAGGAGGGCGATCGCTCGTTTGTTCAACGGGTCAACATCACGGGCAACGCGCGCACCAAAGACAAAGTGATCCGGCGGGAAATACTGGTTACTCCGGGAGATGTTTTTGATACCGATGCGGGTGGAGGCGTAGCAAGAAGCGTCTCGAGAACCTTGGCTACTTTGCCAAAGTCGAAACTTACCCTGAAGATACGGGAGTCGCCTGGGCGCAAAGACCTGGACATCATAGTGGAAGAAAAGCGCACCGGGGCACTGACTTTGGCGGCGGCTTCAGCACCATTGATGGATTCGTCGGTTTCACCGAGCTTTCGCAGGGAAATTTCGACATCACCAATTGGCCGACGCTCACCGGTGGTGGAAAAATTCCGGCTCCGCATTCAGCTTGGTACCCAGCGAAAAGATTTCCTTCTGGCTCTCACCGAACCCTATTTCCTGGATCGCCGGTTGTCTGTCGGCGGCCAGGCTTTTTTAATGAAGCGGACTATCTGAGCTCGATTTACGAGGAACGCGACTATGGTTTCGCACTCGATATCCGCAAACCGCTTGCCACATTCCTTTACGGCACGCTAGGTTATCGTTTGGAAGAAGATCGATATTTTCAATGTCCAGCCGGACTCGTCGCCGCGAAATTCTGGCGGAAAAAGGTTCGACTGATCAAAAAGCACGGTTCTGAGCAGTCATGGTTTTCGATCGGCGGGACAACCCGTCTGTTGAGCCGCACCGGTCAGCGGGTCGTCTGTTTCCTCCTAGGTCTCCGGCGGATTTCTCGGCGGGGACGAACAGACTTACGGTTGGGACATCGAGGGTTCGCAATATTTCCATTTCCCATGGGCGACCTGATCCTCTTGTTCAATGCCGAATGGCCGCAGGGGTCGACGTCTGGAACAGCCCATTCCACAAGACGGTTCTTGTCCTCAGCTGCGCCGAATCCCTCGCCGCCGCCGATTTCTTCCGGGATCTAAAATCTTTACCACTGTGCCTGCCGTACCGATTTACGACCGACTTTTTCTCGGCGGCTCTAATAATCTCCGGGGCTTCAATTTTCGCGACGTCAGCCCGAAAGATCGATTCGGAGAACCGCTCGGCGGTCAGTCGATGGTCGCGGTTCACCGTGAATTTACTTTTCCTCTCGTGCTCAAGACGCGCGGAGCAATTTTCTACGACACGGGACTTGTGAATGCCGATCCCTGGGATTTTACGCCGCCACACTCGAGATCATGCCTCGTAAAACAGCCGGGGCATCCACATAGAACGACTATGGTTTTTGAGAATGTTGCCTCGGATTTCGGCATCGGTCTTCGGCTCGATTTGCCCATCGGTCCCCTCCGGCTCGATTACGGAATTCCGATCCAGAGAGCGCGGCAACGGCAAGCAGGGCCAGTTCAACTTCAGTGTCGGCTATCAGTTTTGAACGAATCAAATGGCTTGCAGTCTAAAAGTTTCCAACCATCTTAAGCACCGCTTATGAAAAAACTTCTCTCTATTGCTCTGGCTACCGCGCTTCTCGTCCCGGCCGCGGCTTTTGCCCAGACACTCAAGGTCGGCACGGTTGATATGCAGCGCGCATTCAAGGAATACAGTAAAACCAAGGATGCCGAGGCCAAGATCAACGAGGCCAAAAATGCCGCCAAAAAAGAATACGACGATCGGGCCAACAGCTATAAGAAAGCGCTCGACGAAATAAACAATCTCAACAAACAGCTCGAATCCTCCGCTACTAGCGCCGATGCCAAGACCAAGCTGGCCAAGGATCGCGATGAAAAAATCGCGAACATCAAAAACATGGAGCGCGAGATCAACGAGTTCCGCCAGACCCGAGAGCGGCAGTTGCAGGAACAGGCGCTCCGGATGCGCGAGGGAATCGTGAAGGAAATCACCGATGTGGTCATGACCAAGGTTAAAGCCAATCACATGGACATGGTCTTTGATAAATCCGGCATGAGCCTCAATGGTGTGCCGGTGGTGATGTATTCACCGGAGAACATGGATTTCACCGCCGAGATCATTGCCCGCTCAACAAGGGCGTAAAACCGGCAGCCAGCCCGGCGAAACCTTAAATTTTCACTTTCAACATTTTGGAAACACACGCGAGCAATCACTCGCGTGTGTTTTCTTGTACCGGCAATGAATGGCCAAACCGACGGCTCGCCCTATCGGCAATGCGCGCCGAGCCGAGGCCGTCTCTCGATTGCCCTGATCTTCGATCTGATCTGGCTAACGACCTGCCTGGCCGCGCCATCCTGGCAATCGACGCTCACAAAAAATCCTCCCGGCGATTTCCCCGCGCTGCGGCCGCTTCGCGCGACCTATCGTTTCGGCTGGGCTGGGATTCACCGCCGCCACCGGCGACGTCCATTCACCACGCCGCCCCCAATCATCTTCAGGTGGATGGCGTTGGCCGCACCATTGGCCTGGCTCGTGTCCTCTGGAAACTGGACACCACTCATCACGCGGTGGCCGACGCCGAAACGCTTCGCCCGATCGAGATGCGCCAGATGGAAGCCTATCGAAAAAAACCATCGTGACCCGTTCCACTTTCACGAGAGATAGCGTCAGACGATCACGCACCGATAACCCGCGCACCGGCGAAATGAAGACGAAAGAATTTCAATCTCCCGAATTTCGACATGAATTCTGCCGCGCTTTATTTGCGGAGCCAGGCGCTCAAACCGGGAAACGTTTATCGCGTGGTCGTTTATCCCGCCGCGACACCGTATCTGGCTACGCTCACTGTGACTGGGCGGGAAAAAATCGCCGTCCATGCCGGCGAATTACGAAGCTATCAAAATCGATCTCCACCTCGACAAGATCGACAAGAACATGAAATTAGAACCCCACCACAAATTCCGGCGAGCCACGCTCTGGGTCTCGGATGATTCCGACCGTCTTCTGCTCCGGGCCGAAGCTCAAATTTTCATCGGCAACGTTTTCGCCGAGCTGCAATCGATCCAGTTCGATAAGCCCAAACCGTAAAAGTAGGCTTCGCGTGTCAGAATTCACCACAGGAGAAGACCAGAGCTAAACGATAAGGCAGCTGGCAAGGAAGACGCCGGTCCAGCGATTTTGTCGGTGCATTTTACATTTTTCAGAAACACTGATTTCGACCCATATGATTATATCGCTGAACGATAGCCACTTATAGATTTCTAAATTCGTTTGGCATTATCATTGCTTACACTGAGCGCATGAAGATTCTACCGAAATTGCTCGTTCTGATCTGCTTGTTGGCCGTCAGCGGCAGTGTATCCGCGGTCACCCTCAACTTCGTTGAGCTTCCCAACGAAGGAGGCGTCCATTTTTCTGGCGACACCGTTCTAATGATCTTCAATAACGACGTTCCGGGTAGCGAGACGTATCACGTATCTTCCCCACTCATTCCTCCTGGATATCCCGCTGATGCGACTGCCAGCCATATCGGTATAAGCTTATCTGCCGATTATTACCTCTTTAACATCTTGGAATCTCCAGGCGGCCCCCTTTCCGATCAGGTCTTCGTTCATCGACTAAACGGCATTTACACAGTGGTCGATTTTTTCTCTGATCCCAACATGTTTGTTAACCTGACGCCAACCGCGACCGTAATAGAGACAGGGAATCTGCAACTCGTCGGCACCTACCTCAACGATCGAGGCGAAACGGTATTCATAAATATTCAGTCCGACATTGATTTACCGGTACCCGACTCCGGCTCGACAATAGCCCTACTGGGCATGGCAATCACCAGCATCGGAATGATTCGACGCAAACTGCATAGCTAAGATCGAGTTCATTTTTATCGGCACCGTCTTCGCCGACCTCGCATCCATCGAGTTCGACAAACCCAAATCGTAGCCGAGCTTTTTCAGCGTTTCAGATTCTCAGCTTTTGACTTTCCCTACTCATTCACCAGCTCCAGCTGCTCATCGAGGATCTCGCCGGTAAACCGATCAATCGCGATGTGGAGCCAGCAGCGCTTTTCTCCTTCGACAATAAAATCGGCAAGACTATTGGCATTTGGCCCATAGTGTCCCGTTTGGGCAATTACATCGATCATGAGTCCCCACGTTCTGGTTTGAGTGCATTCGGCCAGAGCGCGAGCGACAGTTTCGCGCGTTTCTTCACTAGATATAAAGGGCGTAACCACACTCGCAAGCCTCGCTATATCGGCTCGACTTTTTGCCGGGCTGCTTGCGGTCGCATTTACAATCTGTTGGGCCGCAGTTAAGGCGTTTGTTCCGCTTACTGTAGCGGCCGTGGAATCCGTGGTGATCGCTCTTCGCAGGATTGCGGCCAGAACATATGGCTGGCGTGTATTGATGTTCACCGTCCCTGAGCGAACAGCGGCGGTGTTGTATGTGAAAAGATCAAGAAGAGCAGGATCCGGAAGAGATATTCGATCTTCAGGGTCCTTGAAATCAAAAGTGCGGTTTGCGCTTGGGAACCAAATCCAGCTGTAACCAACCTCGCCGACATTCCGAAATGGACGATTGATCGCGTAATAGCCCGGAGGAGCCGCTGGTGCAGGCGGATTCGAAGGAGCCGGATCTGTTAAAAGACCGGTAGGAGAAACATACGGCCGATGGGGGTCGGGTGGAGTCTCTTCAACCCCGTAAACTGTGCCACCCGACCAATCGATTCTCGTCGTGGTGCTCCCACCACAGGGGCTCCCGGGGCAATCGGAGAGACTGCCTGTGTCAGTGTATTCGTCGGTGTTCGGGTCATACTGATCTATCAGCGCCGCTACAACGGACAACGTTGTGCGAAGATGATTTGGATCAGCGTCATCAGATGTCCCGGACCACGACGAACCACCAAACAAAAAATAATTCAGGTACTGCGGGAGATCAGCATTTGAATTCACTGTACCCTGCGGATTTAAAATCGCTGGGATTCGGTTCAGGGAAGAACTACCGCCATGACCGAAGTACTGCCAGTAGCCATGTGATGTCAGAGCGGACGGAGGCTCTTCTGTATATGCGGGGTCAGTCCAATGCAGACCAGCGCTATCGTGAGGCGGTGGGTGGCCGGGCATAATATCAAGGTCTGACATGGCGAACCTCGAAGGGAACACAACCGCATTCCCACTTATTGTGATTGAATTCGCCTGAGGCCAGCTGGGCTGGTTCTTCTCTCGCGAAAATGTGCCGAGATATTGCAATGCATTAGGCATGTTCGCGATCGACGAATTTGTAGCAAATTTGATCAACTCGCCTCTGTTCTGGAAAATTTGGTCTGTTCTGAGCGATCCGCTTGATGAGCTGGAGTACCGTCTGGCGATTCCGAAATCGGAACTTGTGCCGGTCTGGGGATTGCCGAGGTAGTAATTTACAAAATTGGCAGTCGCTGTGGAGTTGAAGGACGTGGTAGCGCCTAATGTCGTCGAGCTGCCGGTGGTTGCGTAATTGCGAAAGAGAACAATTTTGTTAACCGCTGTGGACGTGAGGGGATTTCCGCCAGTTGTAGCAGGCAGCATCGTGAGATCGGCGAAGACATTGATGCCTTTCCTTCCAATATCCATCACTGAAGGCGCAGAAGCCGATTGTGGATATCCTGCGACATTGATATCCAAGAGGCCGCCTTCGTCGTAGACGGCATAAGCGTATCGGCCGACGACATAGTCAGAGTTGGTTGCGCTTGGATCTTTCAGTGAACTGCCCCAGCTCAGAACTGCCGGGCCATTTCTCGTGATCAAAACCCAATCTGGAGCAGCAAAGTCACCAATAGGTGTCGTGTCGGTGTAGGTCGCAGCCGCATCGGCGCTCCGCGGAATTAGATAGTGAGTATTCCAACGAGCACGACTCACGGATCGTCCATTAGCTGAGTTCTCAGTTGAACTAAGCGCTGAGGCGCGACTGGCGGCGTCCGATTGGTCGCTACGTCGGATAAGATTTGGAATTGTGTCAGCGCTGCCGATTCGTTGCGGCATCATGTTCGTATTTTCCAATGGAAAATAACAAGTTCCCCCTCCTCCCGGGATCGGTGCTGGATTGCTGCCACTGGCGATCTCGTGCCTAAAATCGGCGACAACGATGTCTAGAGCACTACGTGCGAGCACGTTGGCCGCAGTGTTATTGTAGCTTACATGTGAAAGCTGTCGATCCGTCGTCGCCCGGGATAAATAGGCCACCGCCAGGCCAGTAAGAAGCACTACTAGAGCAAGCACGATGATCAGGGCAGCCCCTCCATCATGGGCCCGCGCGAACAGGTGCGACTTTCGTGCTCTCATTGGGAGAGATAAAAATAACGCTCGGTACAAGCGGATACCTTGAAGTGCCGCGTGCGGAAGATTGGAGGAATCGATCGTGTTTTGCCACCGACCTAAAAGCTCACCCGGCCCCATCCCGTTTCCGTAATCTTCCAGTTGAGACGTGAGGGTTGCGATGTCCACTTTGGAAAGTATCCGTCGGCTTTGCGGATCAATTACTGCGACGTCCACGACTATCGCGGATATGTCCCGAATATTGGTCTTGTACACTGTTGACCAATCAAGAGCAGGATCCTTCAAAGAAGATGCCGGATATTGAACGAGACTCGCAGGGGAAGCACTCGTCAGGTAATAATATTCGAATCGAAACACCTGGGGCCCGACCAACTCAAATCTCTGATATGGGTCGGAAGACTCTCCGGCGGGGGCAATGGCATCCGGCCACGCCTGACCGATTGCTGTAGCAGGCGGAGAACCGTTGTCCAAAAACAAGAGTGGCATTCGCGCAGAACCGGAATAAGCCCCATTTAAAGGCAGGCCTTTGGCCATTCTCTCCAATTTGTTGTACTGCGATTTCGTCGAATCGGTGTTTACCCTGTAGGCGACAACTGAGTAGCCGCTATTGTAACCCCAACTGCTGTCGTTGTAATACCCCGGGACAGCGCTAAAAAATGCTATCCTATCGTTGGTCCCGGACATGGGGTCCCCGGCGCATTTGAGATAAAAGCTCACGTCTGTCCGCTTTACCATCTGTGCGATGTCCACAGCCAGTCGGTCAAACAGCGGTCGCGCATGAGATTCGGCCTCCATGTGCTTAGTGCCTTGGGAAACGACAGTCATCGCCCCGTTAAACATCTGGCCCACGAAGAGAACAAGAACCGTGAGTACAGCGAGGCTGATAAGAAGTTCGCCCAAAGTAAATGCTGCGGTTCTCTTGGACATGTCGTCGCTCCTTATTGGCGGTCAAAGGCTGCGACCGTTTCGACAATCCCAGCTGGTCTGCTCGCCTCCAATGTCGGGTCGACCATTGCAGGCCAGCAGATTTTAATATTCGCGCAAGTGGCGTACGTCGTGGTGGATGGAATTGTAATTACCGCATGGTATCGAACCTGGATTGCGGGACTCCAAGGAGGCGCGCCGGGGTTGCAATTGAGTGTACCACTCAGGTCGCTGGAACATTCGCCCACGTCATTAAAATAACAATCTGTGCGCTCGTTGAAGGAGACTCCATATTGGGGGGAAGAGGCACTCGTACCTGCAGCGCGCATATCAGCACCGACGTTGGATAAGATCGACGTTGCGGCGGTTTGCGAGAAGGCTGCTTGGTTGGATTGAACGCCAACCGGTAGGAGGCCTACAACAGCGAGTAAACAAAATGCGGCTATGCCAAGCGCGAGCGTCACTTCAACCAAGGAAAATCCTAACTTGTGAACTCTCGAAGATCTCATCGCCTGTAAACTTTTACATCCCCATCGAACCCGCCGATTTGAATCGCAATCAGGTTGCCGGTTGTTGAGGACAACGCTGAATCGCCAGCTGCTTGGACCAAACCAATTTCGACGACCCTTCGCACATTGTACGTGCTATTGATTCGATTTTCTCCAGTTGGGCCGAACAGAAGTGTTTTCCGAAAAACGTATTGGGCCTCGCTTTGGCTGGCCGCCGTAAGTGGATACCAGAATGGGTACGGACTGGGATTTGTAGGAGCGGTGGGCGAGGAATTTAGCTCCCCAAATCGAGAATCGTTGTACCCCACTCCAGGATCATTCTGAAGCTGCGGTCTCGTATCAAACAGCTCACCCGTGCCTCGTTGGCTGCCTGTTTCGTCCAACAGCGGGAGATGAACATTGTCGATCTTGATCAACTTCGTAACCGGCTTTAGACGACCGGTATCAACTGGGCTGCTCGTTATCGGAGTTTTAGATCCATCAGTCGAGGCAATAGTAAACATCACCAACCTGCCAGTGCCCGGGCTTGGTGGATTTGCGGCATTCTCTTCAAAAAAACCCACACAGACGTAGGTATTGTGTGCCTGTGCATAGGTGCGCGCTCGATCCAATGTTTCCTTGATAGTGGACGCGGCTCTTGTTAGATCGTTTGCAGTATTGAGCCCTGTGAACGCTGGCATCAGCAGCACCATTAGGATTGCGATGATGCCCATCACGACCAAAAGCTCGACGAGGCTGAAGAGCGCTGCGCGATGCGGGATGCGCGCTGCTCTCGATCCTGTGTGTTATACCAGTGCACGGGTCGGATCCTAGCGAATTTGGGGCCCCGCGGGAAACATGAAAACCGGGATTCGGGAGGCGGGTTCAGTGAGAGTGGGCGAACGAAAGGATGAGGGAGGCTCTACTAAGAAACCAAATCTTCGTTTTCCTTGGTTTCCTTGTGTCTCTCATCTCTGCGTGCTCCGTGCTCTCTGGGGTGAAAAAGAAGCTTATCCAAAGCGGCGAAGGAATCGCCGCACTCCGAAAGCTCTCCGCGCGAAAACATGCTCAAAGAACGATTGAGCGGCGCTGAATCGTGATCGGTGAACCGTCTGCAATAAAAGCGGAACGCGGTGGCTTTGTCAGCGTTTCGGCGAATGATTCGCCGTAAAGCGATGCGACATCGGCGTTGAGCTCGAAGGTTTCGGCGTTCCAGATTTTCCAGCGCGGATGTTCAACCCGGTATTCGCTGCAACCGTCGCCGCCCTTTACACAGGTGTAACCCCAATAGTGTTCGGTGATGAATTCGGCGTGCGATCCGGCCGGGATCGATTGCAGCTCACTGGTCGCAGTCATCTTGAGGGATTCCCATTTGCGCCCCGGTCGCCAGGAATATTCCACGCTGAGTCGAAGATCGACATGGTCGATCTGGTGTTTCATCGGCAAAGCCCGATACGGTTCGCCGTAAAAGGCGCGGGCGATCAGAGCAATCGCGCGACGCGGCACCATTTCGCGAACGAACACAACCCCGCGTCGCCAGGTATCGGCGGATTTTTTTCGCACGTAGAACCGCAGGTTTACTTCTTCGAAATCGCGATGGAGCGGAATCGGCAGCCCGACGACGCGAGTATCGAGAAAGAGAAAGCCGACGATGCTGAGATAGGTCTGGCCGTTCTCGAAATCGAGCTCGGTGCCGGGCGGGACGAGCGGGGCGACGATCGCAGGATCGACAGTGTAATTGAGCATCGCGAGGTAGCGCCAATTGGCGGTGAGAAACGGCTGCATTGCAGAACCAAACAGAAGAAAACGATCAACGTTGTAGCGTGCGCTGTCCTCAGCGCAAGGTTTCCCTGTAGTGTGCGCTGTCCTCAGCGCATCAGAGCTTGTTCACCAAAGGGAATTTTCCGCTGTGGACAGCGGACTCTACAGCAACTCCCGGGAATCTTCCGCTGGAGACAGCGGACTCTACAGCCCTGATTCGGCAGGCAAAAACCAAACAGAAGGAAACGAAGGAAACCAAGGGAGCACCATCCCGTATCCCGTATCCCGTATCCCGTATCCCGCACCCCACATCCCGCATCCCGATCACCCGGCCAGCGCCGAATCGACATCGGGATAAATGCCGAAGACTTGGTCGAGCCGCGCGATCTCGAAAACGGTGCGGACGTTTTCCTGCAGGCCGGCCAGGGCAAACTTGCCGCCATATTCCTCCACGTTTTGCATTCCCTCGATTAACGACGCCAGACCGGAGCTGTCGATGTAAGTCACTCTTGAAAGATCGACGACCACTTTCGCCGGTCTCTTTTTGATCATCGATTGAAGCGAGGCGGTGACGCTCGGTGAAATGTGCAGATCAATTTCACCCTCCAGCGGCAGCACATTCTGCCGGTCCCGCATCGGCTTGGAAATATCCGATCTGGTTTTTTTCATCATTTCCCCTTCGTCAATCAATCACCATCCGAGCGTATCAATCACACCATCGACATCGGAAAGATCGTCGATCAAAAAATCCGGGTTGTGCTCGGCGAGTTGTTCCCGCTTCCACGTGCCGGTCGCGACGGCGATGGTGCGCGCGCCGAAAGCTTTCCCGCAAGCGATGTCCCGCGGCGTGTCGCCGATCACGTCGATCTCCTCGGCAGAAAATTCGCGCCCATGTTTTTCTTTCGCACGAATACGGGCGAACGGCCCGAGCTGGTTGCGATCGTGGTGATCGTCGGCGAACGCGCCGAATTCGAAGAAATGCCAGACGCCGTAATGTTCGAGCTTCAATCGGGCGCCACGGGAAATGTTTCCGGTCAGCAACGCGAGCACGACATGCTTTCGCGATTTCAATTTTTCGAGCAACTCTAAAACACCGGGAAGCAGTTTCCCTTTGCGGCGGGGCAATTCGAACGAGAGAAAATGAGCGTAACTGTCGAGGAACGCGGTCACGTTCTCGGCGGTCGCGGGGATTTTGTGCTTGTTCAAGATGCTGATCACGATCCCGAAATCGGTCATGCCGGCAAATTCGATGTCGTGCAAATCGTCGTCGATTCCGAATCGCTCCTTCAATGCGACTCGAAGCGCGTGGATGCCCGCGCCGCCGGAATGAATGAGCGTGCCGTCAATGTCGAAAAGCAAGAGGCGCTTTGGTTGCATCATTTTCTTATCATTCCGCAGATTTCGCAGAGTTTCACATAACTCTTGCGGCGGTGACTTTGTAGCGGCGGTCTATGACCGGCGCAAATTTGCCACGGAGATGGCCACGATTACAGACCGCCGCTACAGATCACGGACTTGGCGGCGCCATCAGCAGCACCGCGATCATGCTGCCGAGGAAAGCGAGAAACGCGACGAGAACCGCGCCCAGAATGGCGGTGCGAATCGGGTCTTTCTCTTTCTTGTGTTTCCGAAACGGTGATGCGTTTGCGAAATCGATCGGGCTCGTGCTCGATTCCGCCGGTTGGGCCCGGATTTCTTCCGGGGCCGGGAGCGGTTGCGAGCCGCGCGTGTCCGATTCGTACCGCGCTTCAACGCCGCCGAACCGGACCCGATCGTCAAAGCGCAGAACCGTTTCGGTGACGAGAACACCATTAATCCGGGTGCCGTGTGTCGATCCAAGATCCTTCAGCCGATAATCCTCACCCACTAATCGCAGTTCCGCGTGATGCGCCGAGACCGACGGATCGTCGATCACGATCGTGTTGTCCGGCGCGCGCCCTATCGTGATCAACGGTTCCGTCAATTCATGCGTCGTTCCGCCAATGATCAGTTTGGGCATAATCTCCATATTGTAGGACGGCTGTGTCAGCCGTCAGCATAAAAGAGTGTTTCGGGGCCGTTCCATTGGCAGACACCGCATCGAATGATTATAATGGAAGCTCAATGAGCACGGTGCAGGAAATCAAAGCGGCAATCAGTGCCTTCAGACGCCGATTTTCGCGAGGTGTCGCTCGCAGTAGATCAAATGGAGGCCGAGCGTTTTGATCGCGCGCTAGAAGAAGCCGCGCAGTCCGGAAACTCGACGAATGGCTGAAGAAAGTCGATGCCGATATCGATGCCGGGCGGATAAAACCGCTGGATGAAGTCATCAACGACGCCTGATTTTTGGGAGGCGTATCGTTCCGTGGCAGCGCTCGATTGTGATTGGCGGCCACAACTGGTGTAGGTCTTGCGCGCGAGATCGCGCACGCCCTCGCGCGTGTTCGCGCTGATACAGCGTATTGGTTTTGGATCGACACGCACAACGAATTCGACAAGATCATCAAGCGGTTCATCTCAGGCGGATGACGTTCGGCGTGCTCCACTGTGGCTTATTTCCCAGGAATGATTAGCCATTCGCTTCCGTCACACAATTGACCCACTAGCCTCGCGCCCGCATAGTGCGGCTCTTATGGCAATTGAGTTGACGCGCAATTTTTGCATCATCGCGCATATCGATCATGGCAAGACTACGTTGTCGGATCGATTACTCGAGCGGACTGGGACGATTCACGAACGCGAAAAGCAGGATCAATTGCTCGATTCGATGGACCTCGAGCGCGAGCGCGGGATCACCATCAAAGCGCACCCGGTCACGATGAAATACCGCGCAAATTCGGGCGAAACATATAGGCTGAACCTGCTCGATACGCCCGGCCATGTCGATTTTGCCTATGAAGTGTCGCGGAGTCTGGCGGCATGCGAAGGCGCGCTGCTGGTTGTCGATGCTGCTCAGGGTGTCGAAGCGCAGACCGTGGCTAATGTTCATCTCGCCCACAAACAGGGACTCACCATTATTCCGGTGATCAACAAGATCGATCTGCCCAATGCAGATGTGGACGCGGTGCATCGACAACTCGAAGAAATCCTCGCCATTCCATCCGAGGAAGCGATTCGTGCCAGCGCGAAAATGGGAACCGGGATCGAAGAAATTCTGGAAGCGATCATCCATCGGATTCCGCCGCCGGAAAAACCGGCCGACAAAACATTGCGCGCGCTGGTATTCGATTCGGTGTTCGATGTTTATCGCGGCGTGGTCGGATATGTCCGCGTCGTTTCGGGAACGATGGAAGCGAATCATGCCATCAAGTTGATGAGCAATGACACGCGTTACGAGATCAAGGAAGTGGGTGTGTTTACTCCGAAGATGTTTGTCCAACCCGGCCTGAGCGCGGGCGATGTCGGTTATTTCATCGCGAACATCAAATCGACCGCTGACATGAAGATCGGCGACACCATCACCGACCAGCGTCATCCCGCGTCCGAGCCGCTGCCTGGTTTCCAGGAAATTCATCCGATGGTGTTCAGCGGGATTTACCCGATCAACACCGCAGATTTCGAACATCTCAAAACTGCGATCGGCAAATTGCGACTAAATGATGCGGCGTTCGTTTACACGCCGGAAAGTTCTGTCGCTCTCGGCTTCGGTTTTCGCTGCGGTTTTCTCGGGCTGCTTCACATGGAGATCATCCAGGAACGGCTGCGACGCGAGTACAACATGGACATCATCGCGACCAGCCCAAGCGTCGTTTACGAAGTAGTCACTACGCGCGGCGAGACGTCGATGATCGACAATCCGGCGCATCTGCCGAATCCGAGCGAGATTGACGAGATTCGCGAACCGATCGTGAAAGCGTATGTGCTATGCCCGAATGAAAACATCGGCGACATCCTGCAATTGATTCTGGAAAAGCGCGGCCAGATGGATCATACCGAGTCGCTCGACACGCGCCGGGTGATGTTGCATTGCGAGCTGCCGCTGAACGAAATTTTGGTCGATTTCAATGACAAGATTAAATCGATCACCCGCGGTTACGGCTCGATGGATTATGAACACTCCGGCTATCGGGCGGCGAAGCTGGTCAAACTCGATTTGCTGGTGAATGGCGAACCGGTGGATGCGTTTTCAACTATCGTGCACAAGGATCGGGCCGAAGCGCGCGGCCGCCAGTTGGCGGCGAAATTGAAGGAAGTCATTCCGCGGCAGCTTTACCAAGTCGCAATCCAGGCGGCGATCGGGGGGAAAATAATTGCGCGGGAGAGCGTTTCGGCCTTGCGAAAAAATGTGACCGCGAAATGCTACGGCGGCGATATCACCCGCAAACGAAAGTTGCTGGAGAAACAGAAAGAAGGAAAGAAACGGATGAAGAGCATTGGGAAAATCAACATTCCGCAGGAAGCTTTTATTGAAGTGCTCAAAGCGCAATGAAGGTCCGTAATTAGTTGAAGCGTTACATCGTTACATCGGAATGACTCTTTTTTCTCCTACTCATGCTCATGATCCTGCTCATGCTCATGATCGCTTTTTTTCGATCAGGATCAGGAGCAAGAGTAAGAAATTTTAGATCGACATGTTTACACCGCAATACGTCAAACACAGCAAACTGCTTCTCCGACACGCGCAAAAATTTTTGCGTTACAAAAGCGATCTTTTGAGCAGTTCCGCCCGGGAAGAACTGGCGGGCGAGATCGACAAGTTGCGCAAGGCCCTGCGCACCCGCGATCACGAAAGGATCCGGGCCGCGGCGGAAACGCTCGACGCGCGAATGCATAAGCTCGCGCCGGTGACGTGGGAATCGCATTGGCGCGAAAATGTCGAAGTCGTTTTTGTGGCGATTGTGGTAGCGATCGGAATTCGCTCCTATTTTTTGCAGCCATTCAAAATCCCGACCGGCTCGATGCAACCAACGCTCAACGGGATTATCGCCTATCCATATTCCTATCCTTACGAAGCGGCCATCCCCCCGGATCGAAAGCACCTTTACGAATTTCGAAATGGAGCGTGGTTCTTCAAAGCCTTCGAGGGATATGCACAAAAGGAGGTCAAACCCAATTTTCTAAAGCAGGCGATCGAGTACGTCATGCTCGGCCGGACTACATCAATGTCGTATCGCAGCAGGACGACGAAGTGATGCAGGTCGAGCCGAGGAAGTTCTTGTTCTTTTTCACCTTTTCCCGCGTGATCTGCCGGCATCAAAGCTTTTTGGTTTACTGTCCGCCGGATCAGTTGCGGGGAGATTTCAAGGTCGTGCCGAATATGCGTTACAAACGCGGCGAAGTGATCGCCCGCGGCGCGGTGGACACGGGCGACCAGGTTTTTGTGGATAAGTTCTCCTATAATTTTATCAAGCCGCATCGCGGACGACGTCTTCGTGTTTCCGAACCAACAATATTCCGGGCATCCCCGGCGATCCCGATATGGGACAGCCGTTTTACATTAAGCGGCTGGCCGGCTTGCCTGGCGACACGCTGCGCATCGATCCGCCTAAATTTTTTGTTAACGGACATCTGGCGGAAGAGTACGGATTCCAACGAGTGATGGCGGCGAAGGATGGCTATCGCGGATATGGTTTGGGCGCTGTATATCTGGGCGCACCCAACAGTACATATCACGGTGCCGTGGCATGCGTATTTCGCTTTGGGCGACAACAGCTACAACAGTCTGGACAGCCGATATTGGGGGACCGTCCCGGAAGATGATTTGGTCGGGCAGGGCTTCGTAGTTTACTGGCCGTTCAATCGACATTGGGGACTGATTCGATAGAAGCAATTTCACGAATGCAAGGGAGGGACCACTGGGCCGTCCCTGCCCGGCTCGCCCGGCGGTCGAGCCCTACCAAGATTGTCCCTTAAAAATGTGGCACAGCGCTCCCCGCCTTCTTCCGCTGCTGGGATTGATTGCCGGCTATCTCCTCCTGATGCTGTTCAATCCGGTGCGGCTCGCGCTCCGCAACGGTTTCCGCTGTGTCGGCCGGTTCAAACGGATCTGGTTGATTTTTGTGGTGCTCGGGTTCGCCTATTTCGTTTTTCAATTCGCCACGTTTACACCGATTCAAAACACGGCCGATCTCGATCTGGCCCAAATCATATCAGCGCCCACGTGGCACTGGCCGCGATTCACAGAAATCTGGAGAGAAACGCCTCTGGCGACTGCGGAAGGCGTGGCCGGTCTCTTCGATAACGCGACGACTACCTACCCGCTTTCGATCATTGCCGCCCTGCTCCTGTTTGCGAACTGGCGCGGCCTGCACGGGATGTTATTTGAGGCGCTACGCAAGCGCTATCGGTTCTGGAGCTATTTGATCTACTTGATCCTCCTGATCGGCGCGCTGGCCTCGCTTTTGAAACCGATCGTGTTCTGGCGATTGCCAGCCTGGGGATTGTCGGGAGTAGCTCCTCAACTGCTCCAAATCTCCGCCACTGTCGATGCTATCGCGTTCATCTTCGAATATCTCTTTGGGGTTTACGTTCAGGTCTATTTGATCACGGTTTGCCTGGCTTGGGTGAAAGGGCTCGGCTTCGAAGAAGGCGCGTTGCTCCGGTTTGCCATGCGGCGATTTAGTTATGTTCTGGAATGGGCGGGGATCATCATAGTGATCAGCACGCTGTTGATCCGATTGCCGCTATTGCTGGCCTACTTCATGAACGTGCCGAATGTGCTGGATTATCTGCCGGCTGAGCGCTGGTTCATGAGCGGATTGATTATTCTGTTTTGCTCTGTCCAGATCTCGTTGGCTCTGCATAACGAAAGTCTCGGGGCGGCGATCCGGGCACATTGGCAATTTGCCAAACAGAATTTCAGCCGCTTGTTTTGGTTTCTCATAATCTGCGCAGTCCATTTTTTCTTCATCGCGGTCTTCGACTCGATCACGCGCGGAGCCATTGCCGACCGGCTGATGGCGCTTTTCTTGTGGAAATGCCTGCTCATTGGCCTCCGTGGATTTATCACAGCCTGGCTTCTGGCATCATGGGTCTGTCTTTTCCGCCAATGTGAAAGCGGGCGGATTCATCAGGAGAGCTGGATTCAATATTGATCTTTTCTTGTAGCGGCGGTCTGTGACCGTCGCCAGCTTTCCAGAACAAGTTTGCGACGCTCGCAGAGCGCCGCTACAAACGACGAACGTGAACGCGGCGAAAATTACTCGACAAAGTAAATCGAACCTGGCGCTGGCATTTGTTTCGTTGGATGGCGAGCGCAAACGCGACATCACCGTCTTCTACGCGTTCTGCCGGGTAATCGACGATATCGCGGATTCGCCCGAGCTGGATCTCGGTGAGAAACAAACTCGACTCACGGCCTGGCGGCAGATGTTGAGAAACGCGATGCCCAACGAGACTTCCTTGGCCGCCGATGTCCGAGGACTGATCCACAAGTATTCGCTTCGCCCGGAAATGCTCGAGGAAATCATCGCAGGAGTGGAAATGGATTTGCACACTTCGCGATACGCGACGTTCGAGGAGCTGCGCGTCTATTGCTATCGCGTGGCCAGCGCAGTCGGGCTCGTTTCCATCGAAATTTTCGGTTATCGAAATCCGGCCTGTAAACAATACGCGGTCCAGCTCGGTCTGGCCCTGCAAATGACCAACATCATCCGCGATGTGGACAAGGATTTGCGAAATGGCCGGATTTACCTGCCGCTGGAAGATTTGCGGCGATTCGATTATTCCGAATCGCAATTACAAGATCGACAATACAACGCGCAGTTCGTGAAGCTGATGGGTTTCGAGGCGGAGCGGACCCGGCAATTTTTTTCGCGCGCAAAGGATTTGCTTCCTCTGGAAGATCGTAAATCGATGGTCGCAGCCGAGATCATGAGCTCGGTTTATCGCGGCCTGTTGCGCAAAATGGAACACGATCGATTCCGCGTTTTCGAAAAGGAATATCGCTTGAGCAAAGTAGAGAAAGTTTTTCGCATTGCGGGGCAGCTACTGAAATCAATCTGAATTTGCGGGACAGGCATCCGTCTCACGTTTACGTTGCGAAGCTTTAACAAGGATCGAGCTATGAGAAAATTGTATTTCGGAATCGTATCGTCAGCCGCGCTCCTGGCGTTGAGTTTGAACTCGTGTGACACGCCCACTGGACAGGGAGCAGGTTATGGAGCAGCAGCGGGCGCAATCATTGGCGGAGCGGCGACCGGAAGAGTGCGAGGGGCAGCAGTAGGCGCAGCGATCGGTGCAGCCACTGGCGCATTAATCGGATCGGCGATCGAAGCCGATCAGGCTGCTCGATATGGTCCTCCGCCTCCGGGCGGTTTTCCCTTAGGGCGATATGCCGGAAGGCGAGGCTTCTATTACAGCCCATACACTGGCAGAGTTTACGATCTTCGCGGCGTTCCGCACGGCGGATTAACCCGCGATGTCGATACCGGGCAATTATTCCGCAGACCGTAAAGGAATGTCCGAATCCTAACGAGGAAGCTTCCGAAAACTGCGATGACTTAGGCTGCCAGATTTGGCCTGTAATTTCTCGCTGTTGCCTCGGGGCCGGCAGGCAGGCGGCCCCGACTGTTTCTAACAACTAAGGGAGATTTAGCACGCCAGCCCGCGGCTACGCAGAAATCGCTGGAACAGAGCGAAACCAGCAAAGCTGAGTCCGAGAAGAATGGCGGTTGCGCCTCCCTCCGGCACACCCATGGGAGTGGTGATAATGTTATCGTAGTAAAAACTGTTGTTGAAAGTCCCAGTGCTGGTGAAAACTACGCTCATAATCCCGGCCCCGGAAACCGATCCAAATCCGACGTCACCGGGGAACGTGTTCGTCGCCGGCCAGAACAGAGTAAAAGTGTCCAGCAGCATGCCGGTGCCACCTGCTCCCGAGTAAGCCCTCATTTCGAATGTATCGTCATCGGCATCGTAATCCCCGAAGTTAATTCCGACAGAACTGACCGCGGAAGAGAAGTCGGCGACGAACTCGTGCCCAGGCCCGAACTCCCCTGCCTGGAATGGATCGAGTGTGCGCATGCCAAACGACGGCGGACCGGCAAATGGGCTCAGATCGAAGATATCGAAAGCGGTACCGCCATTTCGCGTCAAGGTCATGGTGAGCCCGGAATCAGTCAGCATCAATGAGGTGTGAGCCCCGCCGGAAGAAGTTGGCAGCGACTCGAAGTCGAAGGTCGCTGCAATGGATGTCTTCCCAACCAGGAGTAGCAACGCTGCGACCGTTAACGACAACCCATGCATCTTTTGGTGCGACAGAACATGTGATTTTTTCATAGCTGATGTTGTTAGCATAACAGGTACCACCGTGATCCGTGGTTCGTATATTCTCTGTGTAAGTATCGTGATTATCAAAGGTTTATGTTTAGAAAAATGGCCAGGCAGTTCTCCCGCGGCATGAAGATTTGTGTAAACAACTCCGACGAAAAAGCAGCCGAGGCTTGCTTTTGGCCAATCGGCCTAATTAGCCGCCAGTATAAGGTTGCCTCCCTTAATCGGCATTAATCGGCAGGTCAAACCGCGACGGGCGAATCAGGTAGAGATGCCTGACTTTCGTTGCAGCTCATCCACGAGCTTCTGCGCTTCGTCCGTCATCTTCAGCAACTCCGGCCATGGGCGACGGTAGCCTTCGCCCGGTAATTTTCGGGTGGCATCAAATCCCATGTGCGAACCGATGTTCTGTTCCGTTGGCGCGTGATCGAGCGAGTCGCTCGGGTTTTTGATCACGGTTGAATCGCGGGCCGGATCGGTGTTGGCGCACAAACGAAACAGCACTTCGCTGGTGTTATGCACGTCGCAATCTTCATCCACCACCACGATGTATTTGCTGAACATCATCTGGCCCATGCCCCAGAGGCCGTGCATCACTTTGAACGCCTGATACGGATACTGTTTTCGAATGCTGACAAACACCAGATTATGAAACACGCCTTCGGGCGGCAACGTCATATCGACGATCTCTGGAAAGTTCATTTTGAACACCGGCAGAAAAAGCCGCACCGTCGTATCGCCGAGATAAAAGTCTTCCATCGGCGGCTTGCCCACGATCGTGGTCGGGTAAATCGCATCCTTGCGATGCGTGATCGCGGTCAGATGAAAGACTGGGTAATCCTCGACCGCGGTATAAAACCCAGTATGATCGCCGAATGGTCCCTCCGGTCGCATCTCGCCAGGCTGCACATAACCTTCCAGGACAAAATCGACATCCGCCGGAACATCGACATCGATGGTCTTGCAACGGACTAGCTCGACCGATTTCTTCCGCAGAAAACCGGCGAACAAAATTTCGTCCAGACCGTCTGGCAACGGCGCGGTGGCGGCAAAGGTGTAAACTGGATCGCCCCCGAGGGTCACCGCCACCGGCATCCGTTCGCGCCTTTCATAATAACGTTTCCCATGCCGCGCGCCGACCTTGTGAATCTGCCAGTGCATGCCGGTAGTGCGCTCGTCATAAACCTGCATTCGATAAACCCCGACGTTGCGCGCGCCGGTCTCCGGATCGCGAGTATGCACGCAGGGGAGGGTGATGAATCGCCCGCCATCTTTGGGCCAGCATTTCAAGATCGGCAGATCCGACAATGAAAATCCATCGCCATTGCCTGCCGCGCCGCAGCCTTGCGAAGGCGGGTCGATCTTGTGCACGACTTCGTGACAGGCCGCTTCCTTCACTTGTTTCGGCCGCGCGTGCAGCAAATGAATTCCTTGCTTGAGCAGAGCTCCATCCTTCACGCAGATCAGTGGGCGGCTTGGCTTTGAGGATGAGCTGAATTTCCCGCGCCACTCTTCGACGTCCGCGACCTGTAAGGCCAGCGCCATCCGCCGGCGCGAACCCATGGTATTAATCGCCCCCGGGAACTGCGATTTCCTTCCATCGACAAGCGGTTGCTCGAAAAGCAACGCTTTGCCGCCACCGGGCGATTTCATCTCTCGATCGGCCCATTCGGCAATGAGCAAATTGGTATCGACTGGGACCGAGACGCGCGTCAGTTCGCCGGCTGTTTCCAGCGCCTGAAGAAAATCGCGATAGGAGCGGTAAGCCATCTCAGGTGCAGATTGGCTCTGCTCGCGGGCAAGTCAACGCCGATCAGCGGTACCGGTCCGACCAGATATTGGAATGACATCACCCGACGATTTGCGAACGTGACCGTCTTATACGGAACAGGAATGCTCGGGGGAAAGTACGAATAATAGAACGGATCGTAGAACGCATCGCCGAAGAAAACAAATCTGTTATGGCCATGGCTGTGGAAGGAACCGCCATGGTGGAAGCTGGTAAATCCAAATCCGTAATAAGGGCCATAAGGATAGCCATAAGGATACCCGTAGGGGTAGGCAGTCCTGTACGTGATGTAAACCCAAGTCTCAGTCTCGCGGCCGCGCATGTTTCCAACCACTTTTTGCTCGGGCGAACCCCAGGCCAGCCAGGCCGCGTTCATCGACATTCCCGAACGAATTCTCCCCTCCCGGATCAGCGCCTGATCGTTGGGCGAAAGTGAATTGTAAATTTCCGGATGATCCGAGATCCGGCTCTCCACCGTGGAACAGCTGGTTAGACTCAATGCTCCGGCTGCCAGGCCGAACATCAGCGCCCGAGAGAATTTGCCGCCTCATTTTGAAAATCATACAACCTCCTTATTGGAATCAACCATTCCGCCTCCTTGATTCAACCCTTTATCGTTCGTAACGTTGCGCTCGGATGCAGGATCGCTACGGCCATCGCATTTCTTATTTGCGGGTTTCGATTACCGACCGCTGCAATGAGCGCTGCACTTATTGCATGCCGCAGGAGTTACAGGAATGGCTTCCGCGAGAGGACATTTTGACCTACGAAGAAACGTTACGCCTCATTCGCATCGCCGTTGAGCTGGGCGTTTCCAAGGTGCGGATCACCGGGGGCGAGCCCCTCACCCGGCGCGGCGTTCTCAATCTGGTTCGCGAGCTCCCTCAGATTTCCGGCCTTCGCGACATTGGTATCTCGACGAACGGAACGTTGCTCGCGCGAGCTTAGCCGGGGGCGACCCCGGTAACTCTTGGGCTGATCGAAGTGAGCCGTGTTCAGCGCCCACGGCTACAACCATGGCAATGGCGCTTCGCAATGCTGGCGTGCGATCGGTCAACATCTCGCTCGATACTTTGGATCGACATCTTTACGCCGCAGATCACGGGCCGCGATTTTCATTCACAAGTTCTCGACGGAATCAAGGCGGCGATCGCCGCTGGATTTGATCAGATCAAATTGAACTGCGTTCTCATGCGCAGCCGTAACGAAGATCAATTGATTCCGCTGGTCGAATTCGCCGCCTGCCGCAATTTGATTCTGCGTTTCATTGAATTGATGCCGGTGAGCACCACCGAAGTTTTAAGCGACGAGAATTTCCTGTCGATCCTGCATGCCAGACGCGCAATCGAGTCGCATCTTTGGCCAGTTGATTCCCGAGCCGTCGTTCCGAACCAACGGACCGGCCACGTATTATCAGATCCCCGGGCGGACGCAGCGGATCGGTTTCATCGGCGCCATGACCAATCTGCACTTCTGCGAAAGCTGCAACAAGCTGCGATTGACCTGCGACGGAAAGCTACGCCCATGTCTCGGAAGCTATCTCGAGTTCGATATCATGGAGCCACTGCGCGCCGGGGCGACCGACGAAGAACTGCGGCAGTTTTTTCGCGATGTAGTCGATCGAAAGCCTCAAGCAGCACGACTTTCGCGATAACTACCAGCCCGGTCGCAAAATGGTCGCCATCGGCGGCTGAGCGACATGTGGTAGCGGAATTTCCGCCCTTGTCATGTCCGCCGCGGCGGATTCGTCCTGTGGCGAATTGAGCGAAGCGAAACATCTCAAACTATTGGTTTTGACGTGTCGGAGAAAATGACTGGAGATTCTTCTCCCGTCATGCAGGAATGAGAACGCAAGATAGTGGAAATGAAACGCCTCACTCACATCGCGGTCGATGGTCGCGCGCAGATGGTTGATGTTTCGGCCAAGCCGATCAGCGCGCGAAGAGCAGTCGCCGCCGGAAAGATCAAGCTTCAGCGCGAGACGATCTGACTTGATCTCGACCGATCAAATCGCCAAAGGTAATGTCTTCGCGACTGCCCGAATTGCCGGCATTCAGGCGGCGAAGCAAACCGCGCATCTGATTCCGCTTTGCCACACATTGCCGTTGAGTGAAGTCAAGATCGACATCGTGAGGTCGCGAGACGGTGCGGAAGCGAAATGCACGGCCAAAACCATCGCCCAGACCGGTGTGGAAATGGAAGCGCTCACTGGCGTGCCGTCGCGCTACTTACGATCTACGACATGTGCAAGGCCGTTGATGAGGAGATGCGGATTTCAGATGTGCGACTGATTCAGAAAATGAAGCAGCATCTGTAGCGGCGGTCTATGACCGTCGCTCGATCCGAAAAAAATAATGCGACGCTCATAGACCGCCGCTACAGAATTGGAATGCAAATTCAGCGTTGGCATCATTACGATTTCAGATCGCGCCAGCTCGGGCAATATGTCGATCTTGGCGGGCCGGCGTGAAAGAGTTTGCTCAAAATATGGCTGGCAAGTCCTGGCCGAGGCGATTGTTCCCGACGATGCGCGCGCATCCAGGAAACGGTCCGCTCGTTTTCTAGCAAGGTTGCGGCTTGATTTTGACCACCGGCGGTACCGGCGTGGCCGAGCGCGATGTCACGCCGGAAGCGATCCGCGCCATCATGCGCGTGGAAATTCCGGGATTCGGCGAAGTGATGCGGGCCGAATCGATGAAAATCACGCCGAACGCGATTCTGTCGCGCAGTCTGGCGGCCATTGTCGATCTTTCCCTGGTCATCGCGCTGCCGGGCAAACCGAGCGGCGCAGTCGAATGCCTCGGCTTCGTGTTGGGCGCGATTCCTCATGCCGTTGCCCTGGCCCAACGGGTCCCGACTTCGTGCTGAATCCGAGTCAATCCGGATAAATCAGCAGCCGCATCAAGCGTTTTCCCGATTCGGTTAGATGCGCATTTTTCCCGTGGCCGCTAATGCGACGTTCGGTGAGATAGGAATAATTGATCGCGTTCTCTTCGATATAGGTTAGCTCCGGCTCGGTCACCGATTTCTGACTCGACTCAATTTTAAGAGGCAAGCCGGAGCGTGCGAATGAAACCTCCCAGGATGCCGTTTCAGGTCCCGCACGGCTTGCAAGCATCCACGGATACATTTTCGGCAAATCAAAACTGGCCGATCGTGGAAAGGTCACTTTGTAAAAAACTTCTTCGGAAGCGAGAAATTCGGGAATAGTGAGCGCTGGATTTTCGCGGAGAGCAAGATAGAGGCGCGCAATATCGAGACCCGCGAGATTGAAGCCGTTGTAAATGCCATTGTAGTTCGGGTCGTTTTTGAAAAACGCATCATACCAATCTTGAAAATGGCGGCTCAGCATCAGGTTCAGCTCGAGATGAACGTGCGCCCGGGCCTGATTTAATCCTTGTCCGGTGTGACCCATCGCCGCGATTTGTTCGCCGCCCTGCACCTCCTCACCGGGCTGCACGCTGATCGCGCTCAGATGCGCGTAAAGGCTGTAATAACTACAGCCGTTCCAGCGATGCTCTATCACGACATATTTCCCGTAATTGGAATGACCCACCACCGGGTTCGTGTGGACGACCCTGCCATCCGCAATCGCGCGGACCTCATCGAGGGGTTCGCCATGAGCGTCACGGTGGATGCAACGAATATCGATCCCTTCATGGAAACGCCGATAAACCATTCCCGCGGATGTCTCGATCGGATCGCGCACAAATCCGTATTGGCCGCCCTCCCACGGATTCGACATTTCTCCTTTGTAATCGCGCTCGATGTATTGATAGAACGCCGGTCCGTCTCCGGAGAAGAGAGCGCCATTATCGGTAGGCAACACGAGATTGAGCCGGTCGTGATCCTGTCCGAGCGCGGCAAGTGTCGCGAAGACGAGGAGCACGACAGCGCCGGCAAAGGAACGCATCACTAACTAGCGTCCACGTCTCCGCTCTTCTTCCGCATCAATCGCCAATCTTTTTTCATCAACTGGATATCGGAAGCCGTCAGTCCCGAGGGAATATAAATCTGGCCATCGGAAACGCGCTTATCGATCTCAAACTCGGTGATCGGCCGCCCATTGACGAAAACAAAAAGCAAACTGCCACGCCGCTCGATACTGAGTGCCTCGAGCGCCACCCGCCCATGCTCGTCGAGTTGAAGCAACGCGCCATAGCTGCCATCGCTCGCTTGATAAGGGTAAAATGCGGAAACGTCCCATTCCGAAATTCGCGCCAGCCGCTCAATGGCAACATCGCGCCCGGAAACCTTCGCCCGGACGGAGGTGGCAAAAATTCCGATGTATCGTGGGGATTCGCCTCCATATGCAGCCGCAACATGCAATGTCGATCTTTCGCGACCGGGACGGAGAGGAGAGCACCAGAAAGAAAGCAATCGCCCAGAGCAACCTCATGGGCGATTGATAAAGGGTTTGACAGTGACTTCTGCAACCCAGAAAGATTTCGGGGCTGTTTCAACTTCGCTTCATGAAACGCAATTTTCCATTGCTTCTCGCGCTCTCTTTTCTGGCGGACCGATTTACCGGCCCAGGAATTTGTGCCTACGCCTTCGCCTCAGGCCCAATCCACTCCGGAGCCCGCGCCCAACCGAAACGGCCCCCGCAACCAAAACCGCAGAAAAGAAGCTGGTTTAGCCGCATCCTGCACCCTTTTAGCTCGTCCAAACGGAGCGCTCCGACATACCAGAATCCCAAGTTGCGCGGTCTGGTGCTTGATCTGCATATCTCGCCGGAAATGTCAAGCTCTCGGAAGTGCGCCAGCTTGAGATCAAATTGACTCTGGGCAATCAGGGAAAGCGCGCTGTGGTGCTCGATTTTCCAACGGATCAACGAATCGAGATTTATCTCTTGAATCCGATTGACAAGCATCCTGACTCGCTGGTCGGAGAATCATGCCATTAACAAGACGCTCGGGCACGGTGTTAATTAACCCAGGAGAACAGGTGGAATACAACGAGACGATTGCTACGCGCGATCTCACGTCGAATCGGGTTTTCACCGTCGAAGTTTTCTTCCCGAATTATCCAGAGCTTCGTGTCCACCAGAAATTTCTCACTGCGCCCTGACCCGCTGTAGCGGCCCCGAAAGTCTGTGACCGCCGCTGTTTTCAGCGTGAAAGTTTGCGACGCTCATTGACCGCCGCTACAAACGAAGCGATTACGAAACTCTTCTCCGATTATCACACTCATCCCCAGGGTCATCGGGTCCAACCATATTCCGCCGCTTTGTTGCAACCCTGGATCGACAGCGCGCGCAAGCATGGCTTAACGATATCGCTTTCACCGATCACGATCGTTTTCACGCCGGCATCGATTTCGATGAAATCGATAAACTCCGCGACACGAATACGGATGTGAAAATTCGTGCCGGCATTGAGCTCGATAATGATCCGCAAACTTCAGCCGCCGGCAGAAATTGGGTCGAGAAAAACTGGGACAAACTCGATTTTGTTCTCGGACTCGGTTCATTACCTCGATGATCCGACGCAGATGTTCGACACCATCCCCGAGGGCGCGGGGCAATTCGTCGGACGCGATATCAACGAAGTCTACGAAGATTATTTTCGACGCATCCGCGAGATCGCCTCCACCGGTCTCGTCGATTGTCTATCTCATCTCGATCTCATCAAGATCCATGGTCATCGTCCCTGCGGTGATGTCCGGGCGATTGTCGATGAAACGCTCGATCTCATCCGCTCTCGCAATCTCGCGATTGAACTCTCGACCGCCGGCTGGCGCAAGCCGGTCGATGAGCTTTATCCGAGCGACGAAATCATTCGGCTCGCCATGAAAAAGGGCATTCCATTCACCACTGCTTCCGATGCTCATTCGCACGCGCAATTAGGAGAGAACTACGACCGCCTCGCCGAGAAGATGTCGATCCTCGGCATTCGCGAAGTGTGCGTCTATGAAAAACACCAACGAACAATTGGCGCGTTGTAGGGCAGGCGCTCCGCCTGCCTTCGCGTTACCCGGGCAACCGATGCGGTTGCCCTACAATCCCGGCATTCCCATGCCACCGGTGATCTTGGTCATCTCAGATTGAGCCAGCGCCTTGCCTTGCTCGATAGCGCCTTTGACGCCGCTCAGCACCACTTCTTCAAGAAACTCGACATCGTTCGGATCGACAATCGCTTTGTCGATCTTGATCGAAATGATTTCGCCTGCGCCGTTCGCCACGACGTTGACTTTGCCGCCGCCGGCCTGGACCTCGACGGTTTTCTTCGCGAGCTCGGCCTGCGCCTGGGCCATTTGCTCCTGCATCTTCTGCGCCTGCTTCATTAACTTGTTCAGGTTCATATCGTCAGGATCTGAGTTTTCCTTCAAACATCTCGATCGCCTCCTGGATTAGCGGATCGTCTTTGGGTTCCCGCGATCGCGGAACTGCTTTCTCCGTGAGCTTTTCATCAAGGCTGAGCTTGATGGAAAACTCTTTACCAGTGACCTCTCGCACGAGCTTTTCGATAACCGCGCGATTCGCCTGCGTTCCCATGATTTCCATCAACGATTTGTCGCTGGGCGCGAAGCCAAGCTGCAAATGGCGGCCATCGATTCCGAGCACGTGAGCCGCACCGGCAGTGTTTCGCAAGAATGCCTTTTGCGGCGGAATTTTCTCATTCACCTCTTTCCACAGCTCCGCAGGATCGACATTCGAGGGGATCTTTTTGGCCCCATATCCGGGGTCTGCTTCGGCAACTCGTGCAATCTTCGTCTCTGCTTTCGGCGCGCTCGGCAAGCGCGCCCTACCATCGCGCAGATCGCCCAGTTTTTCGATTACTTCATCGAGCGTGGCCTGTCCCAGGCTTTGGATCGCTTTAATGATCGCAACTTCGAAATGCAGTTTCTTGTTCGGCGCCCATTTCATTCGGCCTTCGGCGGCGGCGAATTGATCGATTAATTCCAGCAACCGATCGGTCGCGATCAACTCCGCCTGTTCCGCCAGAGCCTTTTGCGTTTCAGGATCGACATCTTCCTTCAGCGCTTCCGGTTTTGCCTTGTACACCAAGAGATCGCGCAGATAAACAATCAAATCCGACATCAGCCGCATCATGTCCTTCCCGGACTCGCATCTGTTCGTAAAGTAAATCGAGCGCGTCTGCTGCCTTCGCACGCAGGATCCTTCCGGTAAGATCGACAACCGTTTGTTCGGCAGTAAATCCGAAAATGCTAAGCACGTCGGTCTCTCTGATTTTTTCTCCGCAAAACGCGACCAATTGATCGAGCATCGATTCCGCATCGCGCAGACCGCCTTCGGCGCCCCGGGCAATGGCGTGTGCAGCCGCGGGCTCGAGCGAAACTTTTTCTTTACCGGCAATGAATTGCAGATGGTTCGCAATTAGATTCGCCGGGATGCGATGAAGATCGAACCGCTGACAACGGCTGAGAATTGTCGGCAAAACCTTCTGCGGCTCGGTCGTAGCGAAAATAAATTTCACGTGCGGCGGCGGTTCCTCGAGCGTTTTGAGCAGGGCGTTAAACGCCGCCTGCGAAAGCATGTGGACCTCGTCGATCAAGATAAATCTTGTAACGACCTTTCGCCGGCGCGTAACGGACATTGTCGCGAAGCTCGCGCACATCCTCGACGCTGTTATTGCTGGCGCCATCAATCTCGATGACGTCGAGGCAGTTTCCGGCGGCGATTTCGCGACAATTATCGCACACGCCGCATGGCGTCGCCGTTGGACCGTTCACGCAATTCAGTGCCTTAGCGAGAATGCGCGCTGTCGATGTTTTCCCGATCCCGCGTGGTCCAACAAAAAGATACGCATGCGCCAGCCGGTTCTGGGTGACGGCATTTTTCAGCGTCTGCGAAACATGTGCCTGCCCAACCAGATCATCGAAAGTCTGTGGCCGATATTTGCGGGCAAAAACCTCGTAGCTCACGGATTGAATCTAAACGGAAAAGTTGATGGTGGGTAGTTGATAGTTGATAGATCGGGAAATGAAATCGCGTCGCTCTTCGGGTTTCTCCTCGCTATTACTGCATGGTCCTGCTTATGCTCGATGCGATTGCGCGCGAGCCGCAGAAATCGCCTCCGGTAAGATCGACCCATCTTCGCCAAGGCTACGAAGGGCAGGCTATTGTTCGCGCTCGCGACTTGGGAGTTCCATTCGATGGAACGCCAGGAAAACTAAACGCGATCACCGATGTCGCTGGCGTGGAAGTCGGCTACACCACCCTGATCAGCGGGGAAGGGAAACTTGAAGTCGGTAAAGGCCCGGTTCGCACCGGGGTAACAGCAATCCTTCCACGCGGGCCCGACATCACTCAATGATCCAGTTTATGCGGGCTATTTCAGTTTAAACGGCAATGGAGAAATGACCGGGACGCGTGGGTTGAAGAGAGCGGATTTTTCGAAGGTCCGGTTGTGATCACAAATACGCACAGCGTCGGTGTTGCTCGGGACGCAGTAATCACATGGCGCGTCAACCACGGAGCAGCCGACAAAACTGGATATTGGTGGAGTTTGCCGGTGGTGGCGGAGACGTGGGATGGATGGCTTAACGACATCAATGGGTTCCATGTGAAACCGGAAGATGTTTTTCATGCGCTCGATTCTGCCCATGGCGGAACGTCGAAGAAGGCAGCGTGGGCGGCGGCACGGGAATGATCTGTTATGAGTTCAAAGGCGGAAACGGCACTTCGTCTCGCAAGATCGACATCCGACTTGCAAAGATGCGCCGCCAAGGACCTACACCGTGGGTGTTTTTCTTCAGGCAAATTTCGGCCGTCGCGCCCAGCTTACGATTGCGGGTGTTCCTGTAGGGAAAGAAATTCCCGGCCAAGTCTATAAACAGGAGAACGGCTCGTGCATCGCAGTTGTGGCCACTGATGCTCCCTTATTGCCGGTCAATTGAAGCGATTGGCCCGGCGCGTTTCGCTTGGGCTCGCCCGGACGGGAACAGTTTCGGGAAATGGGTCCGGTGATTTATTCATCGCGTTTTCAACCGCCAATCGGAATGTCGCGAACAGTGATCAGATCACGCATTCCGTTGAGACAATTCCGAATGATCTGCTCGACCCGATTTTTGCCGGGGTGGTGGAAGCGACAGAAGAGGCTGTGGTGAACGCGTTGGTCGACAATCATTCCATGACCGGGCGCGACAATCATCATGTCGATGCTTTGCCTCACGATCGTGTGCACGAGCTGCTCAGCGCATATCACCGATAATGTAACTTAGCCGCAACCTGGAATTTCCAGGCTGGCATTCGAAACGCGGACAAGCTTCCAATCCCACGGTTTGCCGGGCAGATGACGCCAATCCATCTCGCCCGGCGTGGGTAGCGAATTGACTGGTTTCTTAATCAAACTGGCAAGTTCCGTTCGGGAACTATTTTTCGTTCCCGCAGAGCCGCGAGAGTCTAGCGAGACGAGCCTTTCCATAGCCAGTGGCAGAGGATCGACGGCACGGGCCGTGCTCATCGGTGGATGAAATGGCCCGAATTGTTTCCCTTTCCCTGGTCTCCTTCGCCATGCTCGTTTGGGCCGTATGGACATGCCAAGGCGATGATTAGTTTGTAACCGAATCCCCCTATGCTCGATCAGGAAGATCTGAAGTGGATCGCAAAGACATCCACGAATCTCAACTCATCGCTGCAACAACTTGCCCGGTACACCGATCTGGCCCGGCGGCACAAGGGCGAGCATCACTATCTTGATTTGTTAGGCGATCGGGTCGAACTGGCGGCTAAAACAGCGCAAACACTCTTCGACCGCGTTACCTCAAAGATTCTCGCCAGGACAACCGAAAGAACGAACCCATTTCCCGGTGCACAACCAATATTCACAGTCGTTCCCCTTCCAGTGCCTGCTGTCTCCATCCCCGTGCCAGCGGCGGCGAACTTTGGTTCGGTTGAGAAGCCACAGCTTACGTTCACTAACGCCAGCTCGCCGCATGCTACGCAAGTGGCGACGGCTGAGACCAGCGGCATCGAAATCCGCAATCCAAAAGGTATTCGCGAATGCGTTCTGATTATCGAAGACGATGCGGCCATCGCCGAGCTTGCAGCCGACATGCTCACTGACGAAGGATACAAAGTCATTCTGGCGCGAGATGGTTTTGAGGCACTGCAAATCTATCAGCGAATGGGCAAGAAGATCGGACTCGTCATTCTGGATTTCTTTTTGCCGGTGATTGATGGAGACGCTGTGTTCGATGAATTGCGGGCTTTGAACCCGAACATCGACGTAGTGTTGAGCAGCGGCTTTGCAGAACAAGAAAAGGTCAGCGCAATGCTTGGACAAGGCCTGCGCGGCTTTATTCCCAAGCCATACACCCGTGAGAAGCTGCTCGCCCAAGTCCGTTCGACACTCTGGACGCCGCTCGCCAAGGAATCCGTTAAGGACCGAGATATATCGAGATCGGTGGCGTTTCGCTTTGAGGTTTCTGCTGGCGACCGATTGTGCTCGTTCATTCAATCGAGCGTCCTGGTGGCATCAATTTAGCTTCTCAGGAACCCGAACGCCCATGTCGCGCATAGATGCTTTCTTCAAATTAATGGCCGAGCAGAAGGCCTCCGATCTACACCTCGCCACAAATAATCCCCCCATGCTCCGCATTAACGGTGAGCTGGTACGGGTGGATTATCCCGCGCTCAAAAACGATGAGCTCAAAGCGATGGTTTATGAAATCGCACCGGAAGGGAAGATCAAGATCTTTGAAGAATCTAACGATGTCGATTTCGGATACGAGATCCCCGGCGTCGCGCGTTACCGCGCAAATTTTTTCCAGCAAAAATATGGCATCTCTGCGGTATTTCGGTCGATTCCATCCAACGTCTTGACCATCGAGGATCTCGGGCTGCCCCCTATCCTGAAGAAATTTCCGCTGCTAAAAAAAGGACTCGTCCTCGCTAACCGGACCGACTGGTTCCGGTAAATCGACAACGCTGGCAGCGATGGTGGATTATGCGAATCTCAAGCGCCAGGACCATATCATCACCATTGAAGATCCAATCGAATTTGTGCATCGCAGTCAAAATTGCCTTGTGCAACATCGTGAAATCGGCGTGCACACGCGCTCATTCGCCTCGGCTCTGCGCGGCGCATTGCGCGAAGATCCTGACATCATTCTTGTGGGTGAAATGCGCGATCTGGAAACGATCGAGCTGGCACTAACCGCGGCTGCCACGGGTCACCTTGTCTTTGGCACTTTGCATACTTCGAATGCAGCCAAAGCGGTGGACCGAATCATCGACGTTTTCCCGACCAATCAGCAAAACCAGATCCGCACCACCCTGGGCGAATCGCTCAAGGGCGTAGTCGCGCAAAACCTCTTCAAGCGCATCGATAAGCCCGGCCGGGTCGCTGCCTTGGAAATTCTGGTGATCGATATGGCCATTGCCAATCTGATCCGGGAAGGCAAAACCCATCAAATCCCGGGCATGATTCAAGTGGGCAAAAAGAAAGGCAACCAACCGCTCGACGATGCCATCATGGATCAACTGCGCAACATGCGGATCTCTCCGGAGGAAGCTTACGACAAGTCGATCGACAAGAAAAAGTTCCGCCAATTCCTCAAAGAACCTCCTTTGGATATTTCGGAGGAATAAGACCACGCGCATGAGAATTCCTGATCTGGACAAAATCCTGTCGGCGATGCTGAAAACCTATGACGGCATCTCCGATCTCAATTTCTCCGTCGGCCATCCGCTCCAGGTGGAAGACTTCGGCGAGCTCAAGCAGGTTTTTGTCGATCCTCCGATCGAAGCGCTTACGCCGTATCAGACCGAGCAGATCGCGCTCACGCTGATGCGGGGAGATCGCCGTTTGATTTACGATTATCTCACCGGCGGCTCCTGCGATTGCAGTTATTCGCTCAACGATGAAGCCCGGTTCCGCATCAACATTTTCCGGCAACAGGGGCATTTCTCGATCGTTCTGCGGAAATTATATGGAGAGGTGCCGAGCATTGAGACGGCTGGGGCTTCCACCCATTTTTCACGAAATAGCAAAGGAGAAGACAGGGCTGGTTCTGGTGACCGGAGCCACTGGCAGCGGTAAGACCACCACGCTGGCGGCACTGTTGAACGAGATCAATGAGACCCAGCCCGTGCATATCATCACGCTGGAAGATCCAATCGAATTTGTCCATCCGAAGCGCAAAGCCACGTTTAACCAGCGCGAGTTGGGGCAGGATTTCAATAATTATCCGAATGGCTTGCGAGCGGCGTTGCGTCAGGCACCGAAGGTCATTCTGGTAGGCGAAATGCGCGACCGGGCGACGGTAGAAATCGCACTCATGGCCGCGGAGACCGGTCACCTCGTTCTGAGCACCCTGCACACTGTCGATGCTGGCCAGTCGATTAACCGAATTCTCGGTATGTTTTCCGTAGGCGAAGAAAAACAATTGCGGATTCGCCTGGCCGATACGTTTGCGTTACATCGTCAGCCAGCGACTTGCGCCGAAAGTGGGCGGCGGCCGGCAATTGATTACCGAAATTCTGGGGCACAATTTGCGCACGAAAGAGGCCATTGCATTGGGCGAAGGCGAACATCGCAGCTTCTATGAAATCATCGAGGCGAGCTCACCGTTCGGCTGGATGACCTTCGATCAATCAATTCTCAATGCCTACGAGAGCGATCTCATCTCAGAAGAAACCGCCAGATTATTCGCCACTCGCAAAGGCCGCATCGCCCGCGGAATCGATTTGATCCAGAAAGTCGCGTGGCTGGACGTAGATCTCGATTCCGGTTTGCGGCTCGATCTGCCGGAAAATGCGTTTCAATAAAATCTCGACGATGGACCAACAAACCGAAGCAAGAGCGTTTCACGATCTGGGCGATAACACTGCTCTGGTTTGCGTCGATCATCAGCAATATCAAAAAATCGTCGTTCCCCAGCTGATCGATCTCACCTACAAAGTGCACCTGGGTTTGTTTGAGGAGGACGTGTCCTCAAACTCAACAGCTACAGCTATGATGTGATTGTATTTACGAGAACTTCAAAAATTCCACGCTAGAAACCAATCCGATCTTGCGCGAAATCCGCCGGCAACCCGATGCTCAGCGGCGCGAACATTTCGTTGTCCTGCTGAGCCATAATTTGCCACGAATGATGCCATGAGCGCTTTTGTCCAGAGCGTCGATCAGATCGTCAACATCACCGATCTGGCGAATTTCAAACCGGTCATTCGGCGCGGAGTGGCCCAGCATCGAGAGCTTTATCAGGCTTTCGACGAAATGCTGAAAAGCGTTCAAGCGCTTTAGCTGTCTCTTTACGGAACCTTTCTTGGTCGCACTGATTTTTCAAGGCATGGAAGTTTTCTACAATTTTGCGCGCAAAAATTCGTCCAACGACGATATTCAGCCTGGAGCGAAAGATGATAAACGATAAGTTGTTCGGGCCTTCGCCGATCCGCTGCCAGCATCACGTGGTTGGCCCTCGAGGGACTTGCTGCTCCGTCGTTCCATGAAGCTGCTGGGCTGGGTCCGATTCTGGTGGGACTTGTCGAATCTACCGCCGCCTCTTTCGCAACTGCCACAGCACTATCAAATCGCGTATGCAACGAGCGAAGACGAAATCGGCTTGCGCAAAGTTTTCTCCAGTTCGTTCATGCTCGATCCGGTTTGGAATCCTGTCGGTGCGCGAGATTATGCGAATGGTGAGCAGTTGGGTCGACCGCGCTCTTGCCTGCGACCTTAGTGCCTGTCTGGTGCTGCGTCACGGCCAACGAATCATCGGCGCATCTGTTCTTTCGTTCGATCCGGAGGCTGATAGTCATCTCGCGCCCGGCCCATCGATCTTGATGGAATACCGGAATCGCGGGATTCGGGACGCTTCTTTTCGAGCATTCCCTAAAATCGCTGCGTGAAGCCGGTCTGGCCCGCGCCAGCGCAATCGCGCGCGAAAATGCCCCTGTGGCGCGATTTCTCTACCCCAAGTTTGGCGGTGTTTCGCAATCCACCGAGCTCGCGCGCTTAGTTGCGGCATAGGAATCACCCGGCGGCCGATGTCGCCGACCTGGTCCTTTCCGAATAGCCGCGGGACAAACGCACTCCGGTACCGGCTCTGGCATTTTTCTGGCTTCTAGGGGTGTCGGCGTGAACTCCACAACTGTCACCCTGTTCCTTTTAGCTGTCCTTGCGACGACCACCATCGCCCGTGACGATTCGGTCGTCGAAGGAGTGGTGCAGTTGCCGCCTCCAGTCGCCGAGCGACCCCTCAGCCAGCGTTACAGAACGAACACCGACGCCGCAATAACACCGAGCAATCCTCCAGCCGCGATCGTTTACCTCGAGGGCGATTTTGCAGCAAGCGCGAAGCCGGGCTCGAAGCATGCATCCGAAATGGCGCAGAAAAACATTCTGTTCGCTCCCGACCTCATCGCAGTTCGGGTGGGCACCGCCGTCGAATTCCCGAACCTCGACGATACCTATCATAACGTTTTTTCCTATTCCAAAGCGAAACGGTTCGACCTTGGGCGCTATCGGAAAAATGAAAAACCGGGCACTGTCCTCTTTGATAAACCCGGCGTGATCACAGTGCATTGCGAGATTCACGATCGCATGCACGGCACTGTGCTCGTTCTGGAAACCCCATTCTTTACGAAGACCGATACGTCCGGTCATTACCGTTTGGAACATTTGCCGGCTGGGCACTTCGTTCTTAAAACCTGGGTCACACAAAACGACGTCCGTGAGCACGTCGTGGACTTAAAAGACGGCGCGACACTTCATGTCGATTTTCCCGCCAAATAAACGGCGCGATTTGTTTCGCAAATTTGCCGAGACAATGAGCTTTCGAGTCAGGGTGCTCGTGGCGATGATGGTTGTCGTTCTTGCCGTCACAATCGCCACGCTCTACCTGGCCGAGAACAATCTGCGCGCAAATCAGGAAAAAGTTTTCGACATCCAATTCCAAAACCAGGTGCGCTCGCTTGTTCGGGCACAGGAAACGCAATCACGCGCCATTACCGAGCGATGCCGGGTAGCTTCTTATTCTGTCCGGCTTCGGGCCGCTTTGGAGGAAAGTGATGTGGACGATTTGTACCGGAATGCCTTGACGGAATTGCAGGCAGTCTTCGATGGAACCGAGCCAGGCAGGTCGCTTGATCCACAATCGGTTCGCGCCTCCTTCTTTCGTTTCGTCGATCAAAATGGAGCGGTCTTGCCGCCCGGTGAACATCGTGCTGGATCTATTAATCAGGCCATCCTTGAAGAGAGTCTGGCGACGGCGAGCCATTCTCTGCGCGACGTCGAAGATCAAAGCGTCGGTTTCATTGCTATCGCCCGTGGCAGTAATCCGGGGGTTTTGCGCGAAATTGTTCTAACCAAAATCCGCGACTGGGTGGGAGGAGACCTCGGCGCGCTGGTTCTTGGTTTTCCCATTAGCGAAATCCGCGCTCCGGAGCCCACTAACGAGAACCAAATTAAGAGCGGCATCTGGTTGAACAACAAATTGTTCATCGACCGGCTGAGCACGCCCGATCGACATCTTCTTGAGCAACGCGTCGCTGCAGCGATCAAACAGAAACCGGCCGGCAACCTTCCGGTCAATTTGGCCACGGGTCCCCACCTTGTTTTCTACAAGGCCCTCGATCCCGATTCGCAATTTGCGCCAGCGTACGACGTCTGTCTTTATCCTCTGGTAGCTTCGTTTCGCGAAGCCCGGATTCTTCGGTGGAAGATTCTTGGGTTCGGCTTGCTCGTTCTCGCTTGTGGGTTTGCCGCGAGTTCATTCCTGGCCAGGCATCTCTCCAAGCCGGTTGATCGAATCGTAGCCAAGTCGGCGGAGAATGTGACGCTGCGCAGACGGGCCGAGAAAGACTTGGTTCATGCAAATCGCGAACTGGAAAAAACGCTGGCCGAACTGCGCGCGACGCAACAGCAGGTCATTCAGCAAGAACGTCTCAGCGCACTCGGTCAAATGGCCGCGGGCATCGCGCACGATTTCAACAACACACTCATGCCAATTCTGGGTTTTGCCGATGTCCTTCTGCAAAATGACGCTCTCCTGGAGGACAAAGCCGAGGCCCGGCGATGCCTGGAAATGTTGCGTACTTCCGCCAAGGATGCGGCCAGTGTCGTTAGCCGCCTTCGCGAATTTTATCGCCCGGCCGAAACCGATGAGGCCTTTCCGATTGTCGATCTGGCCAAGATCGTACAGCAGGCGGTCAAGCTGACCGAGCCGAAGTGGCGAGGATTGACGCAGGCTCGCGGGATCAGCGTCGCTGTGAACACAGAGATCAGGGCCTTCCCGATTGTGGCGGGCGACGAATCCGCGCTCCGCGAAGTGCTCACCAACCTTCTCTTTAATGCAGTAGATGCGATGCCCGAAGGCGGCCACATTTCCATCGAGACTTCGATTGAGAACGAACACGCTGTCATGCGCGTCGCCGATACCGGCACCGGCATGACCGAAACAGTGCGTCAACGTTGTCTGGAACCATTCTTCTCCACCAAAGGAGAACATGGAACCGGGCTTGGGCTATCGATGGTTTACGGCATCGTCGAACGCCATCGCGGCCAGGTGGACATCCAATCTGCGCTGGGCCAAGGAACCACTTTCATAATCCGCCTGCCCTTGGCCCAGGAGGCCCCGATTCATGACACGGCGAAAGTCGCTGCCGAAAAACCGAATTCTCGGCTCAACGTCCTCATCGTCGATGACGAAGCGCGGAGTCGCGAAGTTCTTTCTACTTATTTGCGTTCCGATCACCACTCCGTCGCGATTGCTTCGAGTGGCCGTGAAGCTCTGGAGAAATTTCGACGAAGCCAATTTGATCTCGTGGTGATGGACCGCGTGATGCCGGAAATGACGGGCGATCAAACTGCGCGATTCATGAAGCAGGTTAATCAAAACGTGCCGGTGATTCTGCTTACCGGGTTCGGCGGAGCACTCGAAACCATTGTTGGCCAGCCGCAAGCAGTCGATGTGGTACTGAACAAACCGATCACGCTCGACGCTCTGCGTCGAACGATCGACAGGGTTCTCCATGCGGCTTAGCTGCTCCATTCCCGCGGTCGCAATCGCGCTGAGTCTTGCCCTTTCCGCAAGCGCGGAGGATTTGCTCGATCGAGTCAACGAAGCATTGTCGATTCGCTCGCCTAAGAATGATTTCGATCTTCAAATCAGCGGGCTCTTCGACCTTGAGACTTACTTCATCGACGACAGCGCTCCAGCCCTGCTTTATACCGACGACAGGGTTCTTTTTAACCCGCGATTTTCGATTTTTGTCGATGCTCAATGGACGAAACATTTCTATTTCTTCGGTCAGGCTCGCTTCGATCGTGGGTTCGATCCTTCCGATAAAGGAGCGCACGCGCGCCTCGATGAATACTTGCTCCGCTACAAGCCGTTCGATGATTCGCGCATTGAGATTCAGGTCGGAAAATTCGCTACCGTCATCGGGAATTGGGTCCCGCGGCATTTTTCTTGGGACAATCCATTGATCAACGCGCCGTTGCCTTACGAAAATCTTACCGGCATGTGGGATTTCGCAGCGCCCGATGATGTCGATGACCTGCTTTATTGGGGCCAGATCCCAACGGAAGAATATGGCAAAAACTTCGGCAACGTTTACTGGGACAAATATTATCGCCTGCCTATCATCTGGGGCCCGAATTATACTTCCGGCGCTGCCGTTTCAGGCATGATCGACAAATTCGATTTCGCATTCGAGATCAAGAACGGTGCCCTCTCATCTCGCCCAAACAAATGGGATCTCACCGAAGCCGGACTGGATCATCCTACCTTTAGCGGTCGCGCCGGCGTTCAGCCAAACGAGATGTGGAACTTCGGAATCTCGGCCAGTAGCGGGCCGTATCTCCTGCCGCAGGCCGAATGGTCGTTGCCGCCCGGGCGAAGCATCGATGATTATCGCGAACTTGTGCTCGGCCAGGATGCATCATTCGCCTGGCATCATCTGGAAGTGTGGGCGGAATTTTTCGAAACCCGGTTCGAAGTCCCCCAGATTGGAAACGCGGATGTGTTCGCTTATTACCTCGAAGCGAAATACAAAATCGCCCCGCAACTGTTCGCAGCTGCCCGCTGGAATCAGCAGCTCTACGGTACTGTCCCCGATGAAGACGAACGGGTGCAATGGGGCACGGATACCTGGCGTGTTGACGCCGCGGCTGGTTATCGTTTTACCAATTATTTGCAGGCGAAAGTGCAATACAGCTACACCAAAGCTGATTTTCACGATGGCAATAACCTCGTCGCCATCCAGTTCACCCTAAAATACTAGCATCGGCTTGTTCTTGCCTGGCCGTTCTGCGGGACATTCAATTGAGGTCTGCCATGCAAGATTTCCTCGACGTTTCTCAGTTCCACCTGATCCGGTTCCTGCTGATCTTTTTCCTCAGCAAAGTTTGCTTCGCTGCCGAACCCACCGCCCGGGGAATCCAGGACAACTCGTTTTTCGTGGAGGAAGCTTACAATCAGGAAGCCGGCGTCGTGCAACACATCATCAATGTGCCGGTATTCTTCAGGCGCGGACACCATGAAGTGGAGCCGAATTTCACTCAGGAGTGGCCGTTGTTTGGTCAAACCCATCAGCTTTCCTATACCGTTCCCTATCTTTTCCTCGAAAATGAAAATGGATTTGGCGATGTCGCGCTTCATTATCGCTACCAGGCATTAATGGAAGGCGACCGCACACCGGCCTTCGCGCCGAGCTTTTCACTCAGCCTTCCTAGCGGCAACTCCGATAGTGATTTGGGAGCAGGCAGTGTCGGTTACGAATTCAACCTGCCGTTCAGTAAAATTGTTAGTGGCCGTTGGACCGTTCATTTCAATGCCGGATTGTCAATCTTCCCGGATGTCCACGGACGCGATCTGATCAACTACAATCTCGGCGCCAGCGCGATTTATGCGGTGAACCGGGAGTTCAATCTTATGCTCGAAACGGTGGCTGGTTGGGACCAGGATGTCGATGCTAGCCGACGTGTCTCACGGATTACTTCGGCCCTTATCTCCCCCGGCGCTCGATACGCGATCAATCGGCCGGGAAACCTGCAAATCGTGGTGGGTGCTGCCGTTCCAGTCGGCGTGACTGCCGATTCACCGGATTGGGGCTTGTTTTTCTATTTATCCTTCGAACATCCATTCCTGGACACAGAGTAGAACTGGCTCAAATGCAGCTTGAAAAAGAGATTTGAATCCAAACCTCGCACTCTCTGCATCTCACCCGAAAGCAACGCGAGGTTTTTATGATTCAGGATTTCAAGTTTGCGCTCCGGCAGCTGTTGAAAACGCCCGGTTTCACGGCCGTTGCGGTATTGACGCTGGCATTGGCGATCGGAGTTAACTCGGCAATCTTTGCGCTGATCAACGGCGCGGTCCTGCGGCCAATTGTGCCAGTACGACCTGAGGAGGTCGTGAACGTTTTCAATTGCCGCCAAAATGCGAACCACGATTACCGCCAGTTCTCCTACAATGAATTTCGCGACCTGCGTCAAAGTGGTCGCGACGTTTTTGCCGATATGGCCGCCCTCGAATTCGCAGTTGCGGGCATTGGGCGCGAGCACGAGATGCGGCGGAGCTTCGCGTTTCTAACTTCCGAAAACTATTTCACATTGATGGGAGTGCGACCCTTTCGCGGGAGGTTCTACAACGCCGAGGAATGTAAGCCGAATGCGAACATTGCAGTGGTGGTTACAAGCTACGGTTTTTGGAAACGTCAGGGCAGCCGCGCCGATTTCGTCGGCAGCACATTGCAGATTAATGGTCAGCCCTACACTGTGATCGGGATCTCGCCGGAAGGATTTAGCGGCGCGAGCGCGTTGATTGCGCCGGACATCTGGGTGCCGCTCGGCATGCGTGCGCAGCTCGGCTCGGCCTTTGGCGACTCGGAAACAATGCATGACCTCAACAATCCGAAAAACTATTGCTTCAACCTCGTTGGCCGGCTGCGCTCCGGCCTCAGCCTCGAGTCGGCCAAATCCCGCCTATCGGTAATCTCGCGACGTTTCAATGCCATGCAGACGGACGCCGAGTTCCAGCGTGAAGTGCAAGTCCAAAAACCATCGCGGTTCAGCCTGAGCACCTCGCCGCAGGATGACGGACCGGTGACTTTGATCGGGACTCTGCTGATGGCAATGGCCGGCGCAGTGTTATTAATCGCATGCTTGAATCTCGCGAATATGATGCTTGCGCGCGGAACGGCGCGCGCGAAGGAAATCGCTGTGCGGTTGGCTCTCGGTGCATCGCGCGGGCGGATCGTTCGTCAATTGCTGGTGGAAGGCTTTTTCTTGGCGGTGTGCGGCGGGGTGGTTGGGCTTATTTTCAGCGTATGGTGCACCAACTTGCTGTTGCATTCGCTCGCTTCGCTACTGAGTAACGTGAATTTTTCCTTCGTCGTCGATCTTACCCCGGACGCGAAGGTGCTTGCCGTGACGTTTCTGTTCTGCCTGCTGGCAACGTTGCTGTTCAGTCTGGGCCCGGCGCTCAAGGCAACCAAGGCAGATCTCGTTAACGATCTCAAACAACAGGTCGGCGAACCGGCGCGCATCGGCCGGTTCAGCAAATTCTTCGCACCGCGTCACATCTCGGTGATGGTGCAAATCGCGCTCTCGCTCATGTTGCTTTTCGCTGCAGGTCTGTTCTTTCGCGGTGCGCTCAAGGCTGCCCGGCTAAATCCCGGTTTCGTCGCCGCCGGCGACCTGGTGACAGAAATGGACTTTTCGCTCGTGAAAAAAACTCCGGCAGACGCGCGCCGTATGATTTTCGATATCGAAGAGCGCGTCAAAAAATTGCCGGGCGTCACTGCAGTCGGAGTTGGCACAATGTTGCCTTACGGGAATTTCACCAATACACGCCGTGTCATGTCGAGTCGCCAAACGCTTTCCACCGATCCAAAAGCACCCGACCCGGGCGTAAGTACGCTCTACACCGCGACCACGCCCGGGTATTTTAGTGCCATCGGCGTAAAGATCCTGCGAGGTCGCGATTTCAGACAGGACGAATGCGAAAATCGAGACGGCAGACGCATTGCCATCATCGATGAAGAACTGGCCCGAAAACTATTTCCAAACGAGGACGCGCTCGGCCAGCACATCCGTTACACCATTCCGCCTAAAGACCGTTCCCCAAACGACCTCGAGATCGTCGGCATTGTCGGAACCCATCGACACGATGTCCAGAACGACACTCCTCTGGCGCGAGTTTTTGTGCCATTCGCGCAAGGCTATACCGGCAACGTCTTCCTTCACGTGCGCTTCAACCGGCAGGATCGACAAAGTGTTTTAGGAATGACTCCAACAATGCGCTCGACGCTGCGCGGAATTGATCCCGATCTTCCGGTCCTGGGGATCGCACCATTCGTCGATCTGCTACAGCAAAGTGTCGGCCTTTGGATTGTTAAACTCGGCGCCACTTTGTTTGGCGCATTCGGCTGCATCGCATTGCTGCTTGCCGTGGTTGGTGTTTATGGAATCAAAGCTTATGCCGTGGCCTGCCGAACCCGCGAAATCGGAATTCGGATGGCCTTGGGAGCCCACCGCAAAGACGTTTTTGCTCTAATCATGCGACAGGGAGCAATGCAAACGGCCCTTGCTGTGGCGGTCGGGCTCGTTTTCTCGTTGGCTGCAGGACGTGTTCTCTCGCAAATTCTGTATGGCGTCAGCCCGAGCGATCCATTCGCGTTAATCACCTCAACCATACTACTCGGCGCCGCCGCTCTTTTGGCTTGTTTTCTGCCCGCACGCCGCGCGATGCATGTCAATCCGATTACGGCGTTGCGGACAGAATAGTCCGGCGAATGCGGGCTGCTTCCCGCATGAAATTGGGGTTTCTGATAATCTCGGTGGGCTGTGCTTGTTGGGTTACGTCCCGCTCAAACCAGGAAAAACAATCAATCAGACGGCGAGCCCGCCAATTGATTAACTCCTGACGAAAACAATGTAGACCGCTCTTCTCGCACAAAGCGCGAAAGAAATCGGCCGTCATCGTGGGCGCGCGATGATGTTCCGAATCGATAATCCTGGCTTTTTCCAATAATTTCAGCGCCGACGTTGGCAAACGGTTACGAACCGAGTTGGCATACGCGCCCAGGTTTGAATGATGAAAAAAGCCTTTCCCACTGACTTTGAGCTTCGAAGCCAGTTGGCTCAAATAGGATGCGATGAACCCGCGTCTGTCATGGACGAGTGAGTCGAAGGTAAAGACGAAGTCAACCGAGTTGTCCGGGATCATCGACAACGAATATCCGTCGTTGTGATAGATCTTAATCTGTTGGTCGTTGCCAAATCGACGGCAGCACGCTTCGTAACATTGATCGGCTTTCTCAACCAGCCACAGATTCTCGCAATAGCCCGTGAGATAATGCGTCCAGCGGCCAAACCCGGGAGCGATTTCGAGAATTGTACCGGCGGGAAGATAATCCCGGATTCGAGGCAGAATCACCCCGGCCCACTGCGCCGCGGAATTTCCCCACGGTTTGGACCATTCCTCTCCTCCGTCTTTCCAATATTTCATGAAGGTTCCATGCTCGAGGAAAATGGCTGGGGGCGGAATCGAACCGCCGACACGTGGATTTTCAGTCCACTGCTCTGCCAACTGAGCTACCCAGCCGAACTACGCCATTGTCCTGACGCAGGTTGGTTATTAAAGCAGAAAACGTCCGGCGCTCAACGCCGATCCAATTCAGAATTTCTGTGGCAGCTCAACCGCGAGCCGGAGAAGCCGCAAATATTGAGACCTGGAGATTTCGATCCCGCCAAACTGTTGCAAGTGCGGCGTGAGCCACTGGGTATCGAGCAAAATGAACTTTTTCGCCCACAAATGTTCGACCAATCCCACCAGCGCAACTTTGGACGCCTCGGTCACGCGATGAAACATCGATTCTCCGAAAAAAGCCCCTCCAATCGCAACGCCATAGAGGCCCCCGGCGAGTTTTCCATTTTTCCATGCTTCCACCGAATGGGCGTGCCCCAATTCGTGCAGCCGCGTGTAACTTTCGATGATCTCGCCATTGATCCAGGTATCTTCCCGCGCGGCGCAGCCCTCGATCACTTTCTTGAAGCTGCTGTCGATCTTGATTTGGAAAATTTTCTTTCGGATAACCCGCTCCAGAGCATGCGGCACATGAAAGGCGTCGAGCGGCAGAATTCCGCGCAGGTCCGGCGAAAACCATTCGATCGTTCCATCTTCCATCGCCATCGGGAAAACGCCGAAGCGATAACCCTGGAGCAAGAGTTCGGCTGGAATCATGGATTCGTTGACGGGCTACGTGCGAATCGTTGCGTTGTCATTCTGAGCGAAGCGAAGAATCTCCAATCATTTCGAAATCTGCGGCAAAATAGTCAGAGATGTTTCGCTTCGCTCAACATGATAGAAAAAGAATCGAGCGCGGAATAGATCGCTGCATACTTTGATCTTTCAACCTGCTTGCAATGCAAAAGTTCATTCCTACAATGAACGAATGAAGCCCCTGTCGATCCTGTTCTTGATTGCCTGGGCTTCGCTAGCAGTCGGCTGCGCAGATCCATTCGAACAACGCAGCAGTGCCGAAGTTCAACAACAACTTGGCCGCGGGATCAAAGGAGAAGGCCAGCTCGGGCCGATCGATCGACCGGCTAACGATCCTGCCGCCGAGCACGGTGTCCCCCAAACTCATCCCTAGCGCGTGAAGGCTCGAGCTCCTCACTCCAGAATTCTCATCCTGGATTTTGGTTCGCAATACACTCAAGTCATCGCCCGCCGAATTCGGGAGTGTCAGGTCTATTCCGAGATCGTACCTTTCGCCACTTCTGCCGCTGAGATGGCAAAGCTCAAGCCGAATGGCCTGATACTTTCCGGTGGCCCGGCCAGTGTTTACGATAAAGGCGCGCCACTGGGCGATCCGGCAATGTTCGAGATGGGGGTCCCGGTGCTCGGCATTTGTTATGGAATGCAATTGATGGCGCGTCATTTGGGCGGCGAAGTCGAGTTCAGCGCCCGACGCGAGTACGGGCCGGGCATTTTACACATTCGACACAAGTCGCCGTTGTTCGAAGGCATTAGTGAACAGATCGACATCTGGAGCAGTCACGGAGACAAACTGACCGCGCTGCCGAAAGGATTTCATGCCGTTGCCACTTCGGAAAATTCGAACTTTGCGGCGATCGAAAATTCCGAGCGCAAATTCTACGGCCTCCAATTTCATCCAGAAGTCGCGCACACACCCCGAGGCAAGGAAATTCTGCAAAACTTCGTTTATCACATTTGCCGCTGCCCGATGGACTGGACGATGGGCTCGTTCATCGAAGAAGCGTGCGAGCGTATTCAGCGGCAAGTCGGTGACGAAAAAGTGGTACTGGGGCTGAGCGGTGGGGTCGATTCATCAGTGACGGCAGCGCTATTGCACAAGGCAATCGGCGATCAGCTCACCTGTATTTTCGTCAATAACGGCCTGCTCAGGGCTCGGGAAGAGGAAGTCGTTCAGCGAGTATTCGGAGAAAATTTTCACATTAAACTCAAATATGTCGATGCTTCGGAACGATTTCTGTCGAAGCTGCGCGGCGTTGTCGATCCTGAGCAAAAGCGAAAAATAATTGGTAACGAATTCATTCGAGTATTCGAAGACGCTGTTTGCGATCTCAGGAAAGACGAATCACGATCCAGAAATCACGAATTCCGTTTTCTTGCCCAAGGCACACTTTATCCCGACGTAATCGAAAGCGTTTCGATCGAAGGAAACCCTTCACAGGTGATCAAGAGTCATCACAATGTCGGCGGCTTGCCGGAGAAAATGCACTTCGAGCTGGTCGAGCCGGTCCGGCAATTGTTTAAAGACGAAGTTCGCCAGGTCGGGCTACAACTTGGTTTGCCAAAAGAAATCGTCTATCGCCAACCGTTCCCGGGTCCCGGACTGGCCGTGCGCATCCTCGGCGAAGTCACGCCCGAGCGATTGTCGATCCTGCGCGAAGCCGACACCATCGTGCAAAGCGAAATGGAAGCCGCCGATTGGTATTACAAAGTCTGGCAATCATTCGCCGTTCTGCTTCCAGTTCAATCAGTCGGTGTCATGGGCGACCAGCGCACGTATGAAAACACAATCGCATTGCGCATCGTCGAGAGTCAGGACGGCATGACCGCAGATTGGGTCCGGATTCCCTACGAGCTTCTGGCCCGCATCTCCAATCGTATCTGCAACGAAGTGAAAGGCGTCAATCGCGTTGTTTACGATATCTCCAGCAAACCGCCGAGCACGATTGAGTGGGAATAATTTCTACTTTCCACAAAATGTAGTTTGCACTTCTGATCGATCCTGATATCGTTTTACGCAGCCTCGATCGATATGACACGAGTAACGCTGTCCCCGAAATTTCAAATCGTGATTCCAAAGGAAGTTCGGGAAAAACTCAAACTGAAGCCGGGAAGCGCATTTAATGTCGTGGAACACGCCGGCCACATCGAGTTATTGCCTGTGCGCTTAGCGAAGGAGATGCGCGGATTTCTGCGTGGAATCGATTCCACCGTTGCACGCGACAAAGATCGAGCGTGAATCTCGTCGATTCTTCAGCTTGGCTGGAATACTTCGCTGATGGGCCCAATGCCGAATTTTTTGCACCGGCTGTCGAGAAGAGCCGAGATCTGATTGTTCCAACCATCGTCGTGCTGGAAGTCTATAAGCGAGTGCTGCGACAACGAACTGCGCTATCAGCGTTGCAAGCGGTAGCGACTTTGCGCCACGGCCGAATTGTCGATCTCACTGCATCTCTCGCGATCGCAGCAGCCACAATCAGTCACCACGAACGATTACCCATGGCCGATAGTATTATTCTCGCTACCGCTCGATCCGAGAATGCAATCATTTGGACGCAGGATGCACATTTCGAGAGAATATCCGGTGTGAAATTTCGAGCTCGGAAATGAATGAATCAATCAATCTGCGCCACGGCATTCAAAAATTCGGCGAAATCCTTGCCATTACGTGCGGCTTGATTGAGTGAGTTGAGCCGATCGTTCATCGCTGCTTCGGGCAAGGCGATCCGTCGCGAAGCTGATCCGTTGGTGAAAACAATCTCGTCCCATTGAATCGAAGAGATCTCGTCGTTAAAACGGGCAACCGCGCGTCCACGAAAGAAAGCGCGCGTTGTCTCCGGTGGATTGAAGATCGACAATTTAATATCGTCTTCAGTGGTGAAACGCCGCATCAGGTCCTTGCGGACCAGCTCGTAAAATAAACCGCGTTCACGGTCGATATTATGATATTCGAGATCGATCGATTGCAACCAGGGATCGGTCCAGGAAAGTTTTTCTTCTTCCTGTAATGCATTCAGCAAGAATTTTTTGGCCGCCCAATCGACCCGGTTGCGAGTCGACATTGGATCGCGCTCCAGATCATCGAGAATCTCTTTCCATTCGCGCAAAATCCAGGCTCGATCTTCGTCCGCCGAGTCGGCCAGCGTGCTCGCCGCACGCAAATAAAGCCGCTGAACCTCAATTGCAGAAATCTTCCGGCCGTCCTTCAACTCGATGATCCAATCATAATTCTGATCACGACTGATCGATTTGTTGGCTTCGATCGGCTGCGCAATTTCGAGCTGAGGAGCTTCACCGCGCTCGATCAAATCCAGCACCAGCGCCGTGGTCCCGATTTTCATGGCCGTCGCCCATTCGCTCATGTTCGAGTCGCCCAGAATGACGTGGAATCTGCGGTAGCGGCTGGGGTCGGCATGGGGTTCATCGCGCGTGTTTACGAGCGGACGGCGGTTCATCGTGTCGATGCTCACAAGCACGCTGAAAAAATCGGCGCGCTGAGAAATCTGAAAAACTCCTGGCTGGCTCGACGTGCTTTCCGCTTCCACTCCCATCTTACCGGCGCCGGCAAAAATTTGGCGGGTGATCAGAAACGGCAAAATACCATTTACGATCCGGTCCCACGGCAGGGCGCGCGCGATCAGGTAATTGTCGTGGCAACCGTAACTGTGGCCGACGAAATCGGTGTTGTTTTTGTAAAGGCTGACCTGCTGGCCTTCTGAGAGCTTTTGGTTTCGGCGACGTGCGCATTCTTCGAGTATGCGTTCGCCCGCTTTATCCTGGGCGACGATCTGGTGAAGGGTCGTGCATTCCGGAGTCGAGTACTCGGGATGCGCATGATCGTTGTAGAATCGCGCACCATTCGACAGAACCAGGTCGCTTTTGATCTCCTCGAAACTCAGGGGGCGATTCTTATCGATTTCGTAATAAGCCGATTCGTCTGTGTCCTGGAGCAACTCGCGGGCGCGAAAACCGCGGGCATCGAGATGCGGATCCTCCAGTTCGTAGTCCCATTTCATCAACGCGCCATGCTCAGTGTAGCGATGGACCAGCTCGATCGACTCGGCTACAACATCGACAATCTCCGTTCCGCTTACGGTGATGCCGTATTCGGTCTCAAGTCCAAAAACCCGTTTCATTCCCCTCCCACGCCGATAATCTGATCTGCCGCCCTGTAGGGGAAGCTGACAGCTTCCCCTGTGGCTGCATTGTTAATGTTGTCGATGTAATACAGCCAGTCATCCGCCTTCTCGACTAACCCATGCCGCACTGGATTATCTTTCACATAAATCCACTTGCTCAACAGATTCTCATCCGATCGCAACAACCGATCGAAACAGCCTCGCTGCCACTCCCATGTTTGTGAACCGATCCGACTACTGAGCACTCGCTTAAATCCATGCGAAAAATCTCCGACCGATAAGTCCCGATCTTCACGAGGCGAGACGATCCAATGGGCATGATCGGGCATGACAACGCCGGCTAGCACGCGCCATTTTCGCAGCTGTCCGATTGTCCCGTTCGTCGCTTCGAACATTTCCGATGTCGCCAATACAGGCTGTCGACCCTTCACGCACATCGTGACGAAGTAGATGACGGATTTATCCCAAGGAAGCTGGATCGCTGGCAATCGCGGGGGCTCGGCCATAGGCACGGGGGAAGCTGTCAGCTTCCCCTACAGTTGACGCTGGCGCGTCGAGAATGGGCCCGCGTGTTCATCTTAGATGACGCCCGAAGAATGCCCTGCCGCGGATGCGCCCGGGCGAATTGGGGCAATTTTGACTACGTTCTCCGGATCGTAATCGATTAACTTTAGCCAATCTTCCGTGACGTCGCTGGGCGGGAAAATATCGTTCTCGATGTACTCGGCATCGAAGGCGACGCGCAGATCATTCTCAGTGATACCTTCTTCCATTCCGCTGGCGATCGACCGTTTGATGGCGGCGGCTTTGGCTCGTTCCACAATCGAGGCGATGATCGCACCGCTGATGAGATCGCTTCGATAGAGGATCTCTTTTCGGCCGCTCCGCAACGTTACTTCCAGAAACTTGTTTTCATCGCGGCGCAAAAATTGCCAATCGACGAATCTCTCGATCAATCGTTCGATCGCCTCGCCGATATGGGCGGCTTCCTTCGCCAGAGCGCCGTCATAAGGCAGATCGTTTCTGAGGTAAATGCGATAAATGTCGCGCGCGCCTTCCTTGTTCGGCCGGTTCACTTTGATTTTCCTGTCGATTCTGCCCGGTCTCAGAATGGCGGGATCGATCAGATCCGCGCGATTGGACGCGAGAATGATTACCACGTCATTGAGCGATTCGATTCCGTCCATCTCCGAGCAGAACATCGGGACGAGCGTGGAGAGAATATTCGAATAACGCGAGGCACGCCGCGTTCCGAGAATCGATTCCGCTTCATCGATGAACAAGAACGGCATGAATCCTTCGCGCCGTTTCTCGCGGGCAGTCAAAAAAATCTCGCGCACGATCCGCTCCGATTCGCCCACCCACATGTTCAAGATCTCCGGTCCTTTGACGTGCATGAAATATTCGTGCATCTCGGTGCCCGTTTTTTCCCGGAGCTGCTTCGTCAAATTGTAAGCAGTTGCCTTTCCGATCAGCGTCTTGCCGCAGCCGGGTGGACCGTAGAGCAGAAAACCTTTCGGTGTAGCGTGCTGAAACTTCTGGAAAAGATCGACATGTAACAGCGGCAGCTCGATCGCATCTTTGATCGCCTGAATGGCTGCTTCCTGACCGCCGACTTTTTCCCACGGCAGGTTGGGCACCGTATCGAGGTAATGCTCCTGCGATTTCGGGCTAGAAAGCATCTCCAGCGCCATTCGATAGTTCGGGTCGACCCGGACCTCGTCCCCTGTTTTCAGCACCGAATTCGCGAGATCGGACGAACGCTGGAGAACGACGGCCTGCAAGCCGTGTTCGGACCCAACGCGCAGTCTGTCTTCGCCGAGCACTTCGGTGATCTTGGTCACTGGCCCGCTCGTTTCAAAACCGAGGTCGCCAACAATCACGAATGCTTCATTTACGAGAACGCGTGTTCCCTTTTTCAATTTCGCCAGCGGAATCCGAGGATCGACGTTGCAAAAATAATCCGCACCGCCCACCACGATATGGGCCGTATTGTGCGAGGTCGCGCCGAGAAACGTTCCAATCCGGTTCGCCGGCGAGGTCACTTTCTTGATCACGTCCTCGAGTTTCTCAATCATCCGGCGAGCTTCGGACACCATTTCCTCCCGGTCTGAAACTTCCGACCGGAGCTCGATCAACTCACGCCGCAGCGGGTCACCCGGTGGAAGCAAAGCAATAATTCGGTCGAATTCGTCGAGAAGAGTTCGCGCCTGCGATTTTTCCTCGTCGCCCTGGAGTCCTTCGTCGCTCATTATCTTTAGGTCTCGCCCCTCCGGTTCGGAATCACCGAACTGATTTGGATTATAACTTTATCACCCGTGTTACGCAATGTATTCACTCGAAACTTCGACGATCTCCTCGCACAGAATGTTCAATGGATAAGTTTATCTGATGTCGCACAAAGAATGCCAGTTCGGGCGGAACCGAGCATGAAAAGAAAATTCCAGCTTCAGCCTACATTAACCGGAAAACTGATCGAGCTGCGCCCGCTTACCCCGGCGGACTTCGATGCCCTCTTTGCCGCGGCGAGCGATCCGCTCATTTGGGAACAACATCCCGAAAGCAATCGCTACAAACGAAACGTATTTCAGAATTATTTCGACAGCGCGATCGAATCGAAAGGCGCATTCGCGATCGTCGAGAGAAAGTCCGGCAGAATTATCGGCAGTTCGCGCTACTGCAACCTCGACATCAACAAAAACGAAGTTGAGATCGGCTGGACGTTCCTGACGCGCGCTTTCTGGGGCGGCACTTACAATGCCGAGCTGAAATCGCTCATGCTCAAACACGCCTTCCAGTTTGTGGATCGCGTGAATTTCGTCGTGGGCGAAAACAATATTCGATCACAAAAAGCGCTCCAAAAGATTGGAGCGAGATTTCTAAAAAAAGCCAAACGTCCGGGTCGCGATGGCACTACTACAACGAATTTTGTCTTCGTCATTGCGCGGGATTTCGGCCAGGAGTCATAGCGGTTTCGACGGAGCGATGCGAATTTACCCGGAGGCAAGAGTTTGCCGAAATGTCACGCCCTGGTCATCTGTTTGTAACAACGGTGAGCCAGACTTGATCTCGCGATTCGTTCCGATCGCAACCTTATGCCTGGCAATTTCCCGGTAGAAGCGCCAGCCGCCCGCTGGACGAAAAATGCGCACGCGCATCAGCGCGTGCTCGACCGCACCCGCAGGAATGAAATCACATCCGCGTCGCGCAAAGAGGATGTTCGCGAGGTGTTTGAGACTAGCCGACTGGGACGAACCAAGGCGCTGCTGTTGGCTGCGCTCCGGATCTGGGAGCTGAAAAACGGAATTCGTAACTAATCGCTATGCGCGCGAGCAGATAAAAATTCGAATCTTCCAAACGTTCGTAAAACATTGTATAGGAATCCTAATGGCGGAATTTCCAATCAACCCAACCCGCTTTGATCCGTACAAAAATTTCAAGTTTCGCGTCAAATGGGACGGCCATTACGTCGCCGGCGTGAGCAAGATCAGCGGGCTGCGGCGGACGATCGAAGTGATCGAACATCGCGAAGGAGGCGATCCGAGCACCAGTCGCAAGTCTCCCGGTCGGACGCAGTACGAGGCAATCACACTTGAGCGCGGTGTGACTCACGACCCGGAATTCGAGAACTGGGCCAACAAGATCTGGAGACTTGGTGCCGGGCCGGGCGCGGAAGTTTCGCTAAAAGATTTTCGCAAAGATGTTGTTCTCGAGTTGTCCAATGAGGCCGGGCAAGTTGTTCTCGCTTACAAGATTTATCGCTGCTGGGTTTCCGAATACCAGGTTCTAGCTGACCTGAATGCGAACGCGACTGCTGTCGCGATCGAACACATCAAGCTGGAAAACGAAGGCTGGGAACGAGATCCGACTGTGGTGGAACCGGTCGAGCGTTCTTCGAAGAAACGTTAATCAGCCGGATTCACGCCGACGGCGGTGGCGAAATCTTGAGTCCGTATTTTGGCGCTGCTGCCATTAACTTGTCGATATCTGCTGGTGTAACTGGAATGGCCGGGGAATCGAAAGATGGCACTGGATGAGAGACCTCTTTCAAAAAATTCTCAAACACCGGCGGCGCGACGTAGCCCAGAATCCGCGCCGGAGACTTGCCACTGTTCTTGAACGTGTGGGGAATTCCGCGCGGCCCCTGAATAAACGTCCCTGGCGTGGCCACGATCGTCTTGTCACCAACCTGAAACGTGACTTCCCCTTCCAAGACAAAAAAGAATTCATCCTCGCGAGAATGAACATGGGGCGGCGGACCGTTGTTCGGTGAGACCCGGATCTCGGAAAGCGCGTAAACTCCGCCGGTCTGTTCTCCGGAAGCAAGTACCCGATAAACGTCGCCCACGGCGGAAAAGGCCGGACCTTCGCCCGGGCCCAAATGAATTAGTTTGGCAGGCTCATTCATGACTTAATCAAACTCCGCAGGCCACGTTCAGCAACGGCGTTATCTTCTCCGGCTCGCATTGATAGATCGTTGTTTCTCCGCCTTCGTAATACATCGAGTGGATCACAATCTCGAACTTCCCGTCACCGTTCAGATCCAGCACGGCACTGATCTCGTACATGTTCGGCGTGCTCGGGGAATCCGGTTTGGGATAGAATTCGCCGGCCAATAGTTTTGTTCGCACCTTGCCGGCGACGACGCGTCGAAGCAGCACCATCGAATAACTCCCTGCGCGCGGCGCCTGCAACAGGACTTCGTCGTCTTTGGCGAAATAGTTTGTCGCGCTGATCAAGACTTCGTCTTCACCATCGCCGTCGAGATCGACCCGCACGATCTTCGTTATTCTCATTTTAGGATCGCGAATCCCGCGTTGAATCAAAAAATCGCGAACCACATCGATGTAAACCTGCTGAGTCACATCCGCGCTTCGCACCTTGCGCGGGAACGGATTCCACGTCGCCGCCAAAGCGATGGCTCCGTGCTCAGGTGTTGGTTTGAGTTCAACGGCGAAATTATCCGGGCAGACGTCTTCATCGGCTTTCGGTATTCCGCCCTTTGTTTCGCCCACCTGCTTGGTCAGGTCGTACACGCGGTAAACCGTTCCATCCTGAACAGACTTCGCCGCCTGTGCCGCCTTGATCCATTTGCCGTCCCGAGTCGCTCCGAAGAAGTAACCCGTCTGTACTTCGACAACCGGATGAAGGTCGGCGGCCGCTGCCGTCGCCGCGCAAATCAAGAATGCGGCTGGCCTAACAAGACGGATGAGAGTTTTCTTGTTCATGAAGTTTCAATAGAGAGCGTCTCATAAACTGTACTTCCGAGCGAAAATGCCAGTCCGGCTCGGACCGAGGAATTCCGTGGCGCACCTCACGGTAATTTTGCGGGATGTCTCCCCAGCCTTCGCATGAAGCTACGGCGTGCCAGGCGACTTCGCTCGACATGACAGAGTGATTTATGAGACCGCTCATAATTTTCCAAGATGTCTTGTCGTCAGCGCAAAAACAATGCAGAAGGTCAGATTCTATGAAGTGGACACATGCGTTTGCAGGTTTATTGCTGTTTGGCCTCCAAGCCTCGGCGGATGCCAAGGGCGACAAAGCTTTTAACGAAGCGCTGGCCGAAGCAAAACGCCTCGCCGACACCGACGCGGGAAAAGCGTATGACGGCGAGTTTGCCAAAGTCGTCGCGCCCCGACTGAGCGATATCGTTAGCGGATGCACCAGGAATCTTGGGCCCAAGATCAACTTCGAAGTTGTTTTTGTTTTTGCGCTCGATGGACGCGTGCAACAGGTGCTGACGCCCAGCGATGTGCCGGCCGCGGCATGTGTCGGGGAAAAGTTGCGTGATCTGCATTTGCTTGCTCCTCCGCGCGCCGGTTGGCCAGTGCAATTGTCGATCAACCTCAGCCCGGAGAACGCTCCGAGAATTTTCGCGTCGAATTTGAACCTAATGGAACGCGGAACTTGGGAAGTCGATGCAACCCTCAGCCGTGGAACGAAAATGCGAGTGCATGGGCTGCTGGCCGGAAAAGACTTCGATCTCACGCTCGAACCGGAGGGTCGAAACGCCGTCCGCCAAATCGCAATCAAAGATCAAGTATGGGCAAGCTTTGACGGAAGCAAAACCTGGAAGCTGGAGTCCGGAGGTGAGCAGACACCGTTTCGACGCGTGTACGCCTTCGTGCATAACCCTCTTCGATCCGAGATCGCGTTGCCCACGCTCGAAGTGGTCGAGCAGGAGAGACGCGATGGCGAAACATGGATGCATCTTGGACCCAGAGTCTCTGATAAGAAAAAGGGCAAGCTTCAGCAGATGGAATATTGGATTGCGAGAAGTCAGGACTCCAAGCGCAATGGCGTCCGCCGTTACGAAGGTCCGGTGACGGAACCGGGCCACGAGAAAGAACCGCTGCATTGCGTGGCGACTTATCAGCCCGCGAACGGCAAAACGATCGAGCCGCCATCGGGCGCCGAGGCCTTGTCGGAACAGAACAGCGCACCATCGGCTACGCCGGATGCGAAGTTCGCTGCCGACAATTTAAAATACAGCCGCGATTTTTATTCGAAGGTCCATTTCGTTGCGATCGCGAATCTCGATTTCGGTCCAGGAGGCACCGCGGAATTTAAGTACGATCGTTATCCAAACGGTGGGCCGGAAAGAATTCAGGCCGGCGACGGCGAGTTCGCGCGCAAGGATGGAAAGACGTGGCGCAAGTCGAACGATTGGGGCGAAACCGGCAGGCTGGTGGACGCGCAAACAGCCAAGCGATTGAACAATTGGGTCGGCTTAATCGATGCGCGCTTGAATGGCGAACCGGTTTCGAAGGACCCGAGCGAAGGCGCGACGGTCATGAAATTCCTGGGTAAAGAAACGGATAAGGAGCGAGAGGAATTCGTTTTCGAAGAATCACGAGAGAAACCGAAATCCAAATCGTATCCGCACATCAGCTTCGGACGATACAAGAACGCCAAAGACGAGCAGGTTTTGCTCGACGAATTTTCCGGGCCGATGCATCTGGGCGCGCGCGACGCCAAAGTCAAAATCACGTTTAGCTATTTGATGGCGGTGAACATTCAGGACGTCAGCGAGAAAACGCCCCCGCCTGTGCCGGGAAAATCCGAAGGCGCGGTGCGTCTGCTCGGTGGCAAACTCAAGATCGACATCCCGCCGGATTTTGTCCGCGAGCCGGAAGATCCCAAAGAACCAAAAACCGTCGCGAAATTTGTGCATAAAGGTGAAGGCGCAGCTTGGGGCGAAGTCTTGCGCGGAACGCACGGGCTCACCCCGGACAAGCTCGACGGTTATTTGAAAATGCGCGTCGCCGAATATTCCAAAGGTTTCAACTGGCTGCCGAAAGATGCGCACCTGCAATGGCTGAAGAAGGAAATCGTCACGATCGACGGCCGCAAGTGGGCCGACTGGCGTTACGTCCCGATATTAAAGCGAAAGAAGGATTACCGGAATAGCCCGGTTTACACGCGTGTCCTAACGACTTCCTACAAAGGTCAGCTCTTGGAGATCACGTTCACGTCGAATCTGAACACCGAGCCCGCGTTGAAAGAGGAAATCGATCACATCATGGACTCGGTGCATCTCGAAGAATGAAATGTTTTAGGATTTTGGTGGCGGCAATTCTAATTTTGTTATTGCTGCCGTACGCTTTTGCGCAGAGCGAGTTTCCGGCATTTTGGAACAAATTTAAATCGGCTGTTATTGCTGGCGATAAAGCGAAGGTCGCGGAGATGACGAAATTTCCGCTGTCGATGCCATATGGGATAAAAGCCGTAAAGAACAAAGAAGATTTTTCGCGACGTTATAACGAGATTTTCAAAGGCGAGGCCAATGCCGCGCAATGTTTCGGAAGCGGCAAACCGAGAAAAGAATCCGCGCAGCGGTGTGAGATCTATTGCCCTTTTAAAGAAACACCGAACGACTGGGAAAATGCGCCGATTCGCTTCATTTTTGAATTGACCAAAGGCGATTGGAGACTTGTCGGGCTCGATAACATCAATGAATGATCGCGGATTAACGCCAAACGTTTCGACAGCTTTTCACGAATTCACACTGAATAATCCAATAACTGAATCGGGTCTTATGCGCCTGGCCGCTACGGGATCTCAATTGTGCTGACATCGATCTACCTAGTGGAAACCAGTAGTCGCGGCGCTTCCGAGATTACTACCGACTTCAACGAGAACCACAAAGCCTCTGTTGTGAAATTAAGGAAGATGACTCCGCGAGCGCTGGAATCGCAGCGATGAATACGGCTTGTCAATCCCGCATCTCTCGGCACGCACGGCTACGTCCCCTGAGATCATCTTTCATGTCGGTACCGATCGGGGCATGCGCGGTTAGCTGTGCCTTCTCGGTTCTTATCTGTGCGCAGCAGCAGGATTCTAACCCTAGTAATCCTACGGCTTTGCCGTTCGACAGTTCGGATAACCTGTTTGTCGCGAGTTACCCTAACACGATTCTCAAATTCGATGCCGATGGAACCAAAAGCATCTTCGCTAGCGGCGCCTTCGGCTCCAGCGGGTTAGCCTTCGGTAAAGCGGATGATCTTTTTGCTCTGGATGGGGATTCGAGTTCAATCGTCAAATTCACTCCCGACGGGACCAAAAGCGTCGCAGAAGAAGAAGAGAAAGATTCATCCACTGGGCTGCCGGATAAATTTTCAAAAAAATATCTCGTCGTAGCCAGCACGATTTCGCTCGACAAAAAGTTCGCCGTCATTTGTCCAAGGTTAGAAGCTGAAGAAGCTGCCGAGGAGGCGAACCAGCCTGAGCGCATCAAAGACTATCTCGTCTCGTTACATCCGTTCCAAATTGTTGGCGAGCTGCCAACGAAGTTTCCGTATTTCGAGCACGAAAACCACGGCAACCTTAGCGTGGAGTGGTCGGGCGATAGCTCGATCGCGTTGATCACGCTCGATGCAAAGTGGGGTCCGCGCGACGTTTTCCTCGTCGAGTTCCACGATGGTAAGCTTGGTCGAATGACAAACATCGCGCGCAAAGCGCACGACCTGTTAGTTCCGAATTATCGGAAAGCCAGAGCTGCTCGATACAATGATCTCTTTGATTTCGTTTTCGTCGAAGACACTACATTCAAACTCGAGGGCACCGGCCGGGTCCTGATCGATGCATCGGCCGAAACCAGCCCGAATATAACGGATGATGTGTTGCGCTCTTCCGATCGCGCATGGCGTGGCCACGTCGAGGCGGTTTGGGACATTCCGCAGGCGAAGTTTATTTCGAATAACGTTTCGGGCAGGCTCCGCAAGAGAAGTAAGAGCAGCTCGGAAAAGACCAAGGAGTAATCATCATTCTGACATGAAAAGCAAAATATGCATTCTCGCGTCCCTCGCGCTCGGTGCCATCTGTCCGTCTATGCTCGCTCAGGAGACGTCGCCGGGCGGAACCGTTTACGGCCCCAAAGCGGGGTTTAATATCAGTGCACCCGAAGGCTGGGTTGTCGACAATGAGGCAGGAAAAGAACAGAGCATGCCCTGTGTGCTATATCCGAAAGGTTCGTCGTGGTCGGACGCGAAGACGGTGATGTATGCCAACATTGCTGGCACGGAATTTGAAGGAGTAAACGCGTTTGTGGCAATGGCGATCAAAGACATGGAGAAGATCCATGGACGACCGAAGGAGAAGATCGCGTCCGGCAAAACCAGGGACGGCCACGATTATTTTATTAACGAATATCCTGCGACGAAGACTTACTCGCAGTGGGAGCGCGTGGGCTACATCCAACTTCCGCGTGGGGTCGCTCTCATTGTTCTCACCTCGCGCGATAAGGCTAGCTACCAAAAAGATTCCGATGAACTCGAGAAAGTCCTGAAAACCCTCGTTTATCTCGAACCGAAGTCCGCGATGGCAAGTGGCAACGATTATGCCGCTCGTTACGACAAGCTAAAAGATCAGCATGCGGAAGCGGAAATCGAGCCGTTGCTGACCGAATGGCGCAAGAAGGCGCCTGACGATCCCGACGCGTGGATCACAAGCGCGAATTATTATTTTAATCAAGGCCAGGTAGTCATCTCGACAAAGAAACCGGGCCCAGGCGATTTTAAGTTGACTGATAAGAAGACGGGAAAGCAGACGGGGAGCATTTCGTTCGAGCAAGATAAAGGGAATATGACGCGGGCGGCCGATCTTCTTCAGGAAGCAACGACGAAATTTCCCGATCGCCTCGATATCTGGTGCGGCCTCGCGTTCATTTATCAAGAGAGCGGAGATTTCGACAATGAGTTGGCGACGTTGAAGAAGATGGTCGCTTACTCGCGTGAGCATCCGGCGCAGCTCAAGTGGCAAGGCGAACCGGTCAAAGAGCCGGCCGACAAATTCGTCCCGGAAAAGCTGCATGAATATGGTTTGTATTACGAGAAAAAGGAGAACGCTGAGGACGATAAACGCTGGTTCGAGATTTCGCGCCTGGCGACACAGCAATATCCAAATCGTGCGGAAGGCTTCACTGATGCAGCCGGTTATTACGCTGACCTTGGCGAATGGCAGAAGGCGCGCGAGTTTCTCGAAAAAGCGCACCAACTCGATCCGAAATCCGCTGCCGCGTTGATTGCCCTCGGACAGATCAGCGCTGAGATGAAAGACTTAGTAAGCGCACGAAAATACTACGAAGACGCTCTAAAACTGGAGCCGAACGGCCAATACTCAGAGACAGCAAAGGAAGCGTTACGAAAACTGAAGAAGAAGTAGCAGCCGAAGTCGAACTCCCAGCGGGATTCCCCATTAGCGGCGCGCGTTCGGGTCTGATTCGGCTGTCCGTCGTCATTGGAGTTCTCGTGATCGCGTGCAGCGCATCAGGCGCGCTCTCAGTGGAGGAGCAGGTGAAAATGTTGGCGGAGCGTTACCGCCAGGTCGAAGAGCAACTCGCTCGTTCAATTCATTGCGTCAGCAAGAGCGAATCTGGCGGCGCGACAACCGTTAAACAAGAATGGTACAACGGTGCGGAGGACCTGATCAAAGTCGCGATGGAACGCAACGATGCCTCTGGACGCGAGCTCACGGAATACATCCCGTACGATTTGCATAGTGACGTCGCCTGGAGCGGTCTGTTCAAACTCACGCGCAAGGACACGCCATTGCCTGACGGCGGTACGCAAGTGGAAGAATCCCGAAAATATTTCGGCCGAACCGAGCGAGGCTACTACGGACTGATTCGCGAATCGAGAAAGAGCGCGCGATTCAAGCCCGGTGAACCGACTGACACTGTCCATTTTCCAAATGCGGTGGTCGATGTTTCCAAGCAGACCAACCCGGATAGCGACACGGAAGATTTTTTAGATGAATCGCACGAACTCGACCCCGCACTGAGGAAAGTCGGTCCGCCTCAATTTTTCGACCCGTTCGCGAACGTTCAAGGCGACTCAGGCAAGTATCGTGTGATCCATGGCACGGCGTCGCTGGATGGACGCTATGCCATTGCGCTGGGATTCGCCCAAAAGGACGTTGATTGGAACGATTTTCTCCAGCGAATGGGCGAGGGGCTGACAGAGGGAGAGGAGGGTTTACGCAACTACGTTGTTGACCTTGCGAGTAAGACGATTCTCGGGGAAACAGGCTGCAATTATTTCGGCACCAGTCGGCGTTACAATCATCGACAATGTGTCGTCGCATGGTCGCCGGACTCGCTTGAGTTTGTGCAACTGTGGGATGACAAATGGGCGTCCACCGCCTGCGTCGCGGGAAAGATTAAACCAGGGCCGAAGTTTGCCGGCGCAGTGGATCTGGACAAAGCCATCGAAAAGAAAACTTACGCCTTTGTCAGAAAACGGCTCGATCCCAAGATCGGCGGCGGCCTTTCCATCTACATCAATAAAGTAAGTGATGACGGCCTGATCGATCTAAACGCGTCAATGACTAACTCAGGACTGGGCGAACATAGGGGCGAAACGATATTCGCGGTGCGCGAGCATTTGCGTTTGCGCGAAACGCCCGGCGGTTTGCAGGTTGAGTTCGTGAATATGCGTCGCTTGCCTAACGAGCAATGAAGCTAACTCGCCTGACGAACACCCTTTTGGCCGCGTCGTCATTGCTTGCTTTCACGGCGAGCGCGCAGACGCAGGCGGCCATGAACGCGCAGGCGCGCGCGGAGTTTCAGCGAGCTGATACTGATCTCAACAAAACTTATCAATCGGTTTTGGCAAAACTTCCGACCGTTGAGAGCAAGCAAAAGCTAAGGGAGGCACAACGAACATGGGTTGTATCCCGCGATGCCGAGGCAGCGCGAGCGGCTAAGGAGGCAGATGGCGGCTCGATGGCGCCGACACTCCGCTATGAAACGATGACGCATCTGACTCGAGAGCGCATTAACGAACTGAACAACATGGTCGATCACGGAACTCAAAACGCGGGCAAGCTCGCGACGAGTAGCGTAACAGCATCACCGCCATCAACGCCTGAATCGACGAGCGAACAAGCGCAATCGGTTTCCGAAACCGGCCGTGCTTCGTCATCGAGCGCAAGCTCCGTTTCTCCGGACAACCAATGGGAATATAGATGCGATAAATACGGTCTCGATCAGTGTGCGCCGGAAATTGTTAAGCCCGGGACGACAGACGTTGTTGTGGATCTGGATCAAGACCTTGGGGTGTACAATCCGGAGGCGAATCAGACGGAGGTGATATGGGCGCCCGATTCAAAGCGGTTCGCCTGCAATTACGCCCCGGGGCACGCGCACCATACGAGAGTTGAATTCGTCGCATTTTATCAACTACGTGACGGCGAATGGGCCGCGCTGCATTCACCGTCGGACATAAAGACGGAGGATTTGCAGTTAGCACAACTTGGCAAGGGCCGTTTGCCAAAGGATTTTAACCCGCGTCGTTGCGCGCCGGACAATGACGAAGGTGCGCAAGTGGACTGATGCGAATACCGCAATTCTTTATGCGCCTTGTTATGGGCGCACGTCGGGCGACCTCGAAGCCGGCTTCCTTTTCACGTTGAAATTCGACGACGCTAGTAAGTGGAAGATCGTGGACGCGCATCGAATGTCTAAAAAGGAGCTTGGGGCGGAACAATGAGAAGGCAGATTCTTGTTTTGCCGTTCCCGCTTGTTGTGCTGATCGTGCCGGTAATAAATGTCGCGACTGTGCCTTCGGTCGACGAGCAGGCATAAACAGTTGAAAAGCGATTTTTTAAGATGACGCGAGTATTTCTTCTTATTGGCGTTTTTCTTTGCTCGTCGCTTGTCGCAGACGATTACAAGCTGCTCGATTCGACCACGGAAAAGGCGGTGTTGGTCCCGGGAACGCAGACCAGTGATGGCCATTACGCGCTCGCCTGGACGGTGCTCCAGAAGAAAAACGCCGAACCGGTGGATTGGTCAATCCTTGACACCGGGGAATTCGAAAAGCGCTACCTGGATGAAGATTATCTCGTCGATGCGCAGTATGAGCCGGCCAATCTGGTTGTCGATCTTCGCGCGAAGAAAGTGATCGGCAAATTCGCGCAGGGAGACGATGTATGTTATCGCCCGCATAAAAACCACGCCGTTCTCGTTGTTGCCTGGGGACCGGAGCAAAATGGCCGCCGCTTTGCCTTGGTGGAAGTGACGGCAAAATGGGAGCCGGCGCTCTTTGATGTTCTTGATGTCGGCCCGGACGGCATTCGCAAGACCGAACCCGATCCGCTTTTTGGCAAGGCGGTGGTGTCGGCAATCCAGCGTTGTTACGCCAATGCCCACATTAAGTCGCCCGGTATTTCCTTTAGCTATGGAATTTCGGAGCTGCCGGAAATTGGCCGCAATATTGGGTTCCTGGATGCTACAACCGTGCGTTTGAGTTTTTCGACTATGGACGAAACGAAGAGTGGAACCCCTGATGTCGGGGGATACGTCACGTTTAAATTGTCGCGTGCTGAAAAAGGAATAACAGTCGTCGTGACGAAAATAACGGAAGAGCTCGGCGGCGGTCTGGATAGCGATGACAAGTTTACTGGCGATGCCCGCAACGGCAAAATCGAGCGAGAACTAAACGAGGTTTACACCGCGCTCATGCGCAAACTTGACCCTGCGGCAAAGGAACAACTGCGAGAGCAACAGCGCGGATGGCTGAAAGATCGAGAAGCTTTCGTCGAAAACTTTGAGCAAACATTCGACATCTCAACGGAAATGGAGAATCGCAGAATCGTCCTGGATCGATCACTGCGCGAGATGACGGAGAAACGCGTCGTCGAATTGCAAAAACGCTAAGAGGAAACTTCTTTGCTGACCTTGAATTGCTCGTAAATAGGCAGCCAATACCGGCGCGCATCAATGAGATGGCACTATGTCGGATGCCATCCAGCGTTTGCTCGCGTTTTTGTTCACTTTCGAAGCCCATCAGTGAGTTCGAACTATAACTTTCATCTTCCTGTCACCGTCCATATCCAGCGCCGCAATCACTTTGTATGCGTTGGGAAGCGTCGAAGCTGTCTCCCGTTCTCAGTAGGATTTTGGGCACGCTTGGGCCGCTACGCTTTTGGTTTTCTCCCGGTGCCCTTTGGCATCGACCCTTTGGCATCAGCCTTCTTCAACATCACGGCGAGATTGGCGATGAAGTCGGAGGGCATGTAGAGCGTGGTCTTGTAGGACACGAAGCCGGGCGCACCGATAGTCAGCTCATATTCGCCCATGGGCACCGGGACTTCATACATACCGTGTTCGCTCGTCTCGCCGGTGTAGGTGTTCGAATTGTTTTCCGTGATGGAGCGCAAGGTGACCTTGGCCGTAGGCTGCTTATCAACCCACGCCACATTTTCGAATGCCACGTATCCCCGCATGACACTGCGCCCGGATTGGGCCAGCGCCAGTCCATGGAGAGTCACCAAGGCGACCGTAATCGCTGCGCCAAGTTTGGCCGCGTGTCGAGTGCGCTTCATAGCGGTGATCGCGCGAGCGGAATTCGGCAGCGGTCGGGCAATCTCAACCGCCGGTCTTGGCCTTCGCTTCAGCATAGAGCTTGTCGGCCTCGGGCTTGTTTTCGACCACCCATTTCCGCAAATCCTCGGGATAGTCCTTCATGCGGTCCGGCTTGAGCATGAACTGGTAGTTCTGCTCGACATTCTGCAGGCAGGAGAGCGCGGTGTTCCAGTCCTTCTGTCCCGCAGCCAGCGTGGCCCAATGCAGATTTACCCAAAGCTGCGCGAAATTGGATTCGTCCCACGGACATTCCGGACCGAAGTACACGGCGCGATTGGTATCGGGGTCGATCTTCGCCTGCACATCCGCAAAGCGCGTTTTCCATTTCTGGATTTCCTCATGCTTGGGATACCGCTTTGCGAGATCATCGAGGCGGCGTAATGCCACCGCCACGTTGATGCCGATGCGGCCCTCCGGTTGATGCTGTTTCAAGGCAAGATCGAGCATCATAACGTCGAACCGGGTCCACCAGTAGTCCTGGTCGTTCAGTTCGCCGTTCGTGGCATTTTTCGCCTCATCCGCATAGAGGCCAGCCTTGATCATGGCGGGGTTAAACAGAAGAGCCAGGGCGAACAACAGGATGACACTGGGTAATTTAATTACATTCATAAGATGATTCCTTCCGTGACTGTGTCGCGTAGCTTGCAGAGATGAGCGGCATTGTCGAGATACAAAAGCGGCGCTGTCGTTATGCTGGTAGTGTTGGTCAACTCGCGAACCCTTTCGGGGTCAATTGTCAGTTGGGCGCGCAAGATGGAGGGAAACACAGGCCTGCCACAGCATTGACAATGCGCGCTTGAATTTCGCAATCTTGAACGATGCACAGGTCAGTTGCTCTGGGTTGTCTTTGCTGCTTTCTCGCTCTAAACCAGCCGACTACTGGCCAAGAGCCTTCGCCGTCGCCAAGTTCCGTCTCTCCAGACAAGAAATGGGAATACGTTGGCGGAGAGGCACCGAAGCTTGTTAAGGCTGGCACAAACGAAGTAGCATTGGAGTTCCTAGAGCAATGTGACCTGGGCGCCGTAGGTGAGCATTCGGCACCGCTTTGGGCGCCGGATTCAAGACGGCTGGCATTTTATAGCTGTGGCGCGGGGAAGGAGCATCTCACCTTGCTCTACCAACTGCGCGGCGAGCACTGGTTAACACTAAAGACGCCCGGCGACGGCGACGATCTTTTCGAGCGGGCTGGTAACATTATTGATGCACAAGCAAAGAAAAAAGGCCTGCCTAAGGGAACATTTCTCCATATGCAGTGGTGGACGGTGGAGCCGGACCGGTGGCTCGATTCGAGCAATCTGATTGTGTATGGGTCCATGGCGGAAGTAGTGCACAAGGATGATGGCGATTATGCAGGCCCCGGTTTCGGCGCCGATCTTCTTCTTACTTTCAAGTTCGACGACGCGGGCAACTGGAAAATCGTTAAGACCCATCGGATGTCGGAGAAAGAAGTAGAAAAGAGGCAGAAGGAACAATGAGACCATCTAGGCTGAATTTCTTGGCGTCTATTCGCGCCTGCCGGCCGTGGCGGGTGATTCGCGCCCAGACTTGGTTAGCCGGGGTTTTGATTCTGTTGTCATTTCCAAACGCTTTTGCGCAGCCCGACTTTTCGACATTCTGGAACAAATTCCGATCCGCAGTTATCGCTGGTGATAAATCGACGGTCGCGGAGATGACGAAATTCCCGTTGTCGATGCCCTATTTAGTAAAAGCCGTAAAGAACAGGCAGGAGTTCTTACGCCGTTATGACGAAGTCTTTAAAGGGGAGGCCAATGCTGCGCAATGTTTTGCCAGCGCCGAACCTCAAAAAGAATCTAAGCGACGGTATGCTGTCTATTGCCCGTTTAAAGAAACCCCGGCCGATAAAGAAAACGCACCAATTCGTTTCATTTTTGAAGTAACCAAAAGCGGCTGGAAATTCACCGGCCTCGACAACGTTAACGAATGAGAGACGCGAAGGTCATCTATTAGGCGTGAGCATTCAGCTCTTTGATTGTCGCAGTTGGAAACGGAAAGCGGCAGGTTATTTTTGCTCGACAAATTTTTCCCCATCCCACGCGAACTTGTGGAGAACTTTTTGGCTTTTCAGCGAACGCACCAGAATCGTCCGGCCTTGTCTCGGTAACACAAATTCCCAGCTCCCTTTCCCTTCGCCTAATTCAGAATCGTAATTGTTCCCCGCGCCGGGGAACATCGAGTGTTTGATTTCCTGCATCTTGCCGTCTGGGCCGAGCTCGAAAAACTTGAGATAAACCGAGTCTCCGAACGAATCATCCGGTTCGACTTGGGCGGAACAAAATGCAAGGAGCGGTCGTCCGTCGCGATGACGAAAAAGCGCGACATCAAAGTTTGACTGAGCGCCATCGCCCGAGCAACTCAGGTAGCCGTTTTTCTCATCGATGTTGTGCTCAGGCTTGCTGTCACAAGGGAAAAAATGATTGTGTCCGCGCATCTGGCTCAGCCAGGCCGAAGGCGGCGCTTCGAAATTTTCCGGCGGCAAAAGCAGAAAGTAATCGATGATCGATACCTTCTCCTGTTCCACACTCCGCAACGAAGGCTGATTCTCGAGATCGAATCCGAGCGTGATTCTGAGAGCAGCCCGGCCCCAGGCGGGATTGAGCAATTCTTTTTCAAGTAACAAATCCCCCGATCCGCTCCAGCTCATCGCTTCTATTCTCGTGGTCGTGTCTGCGTCCGACGCAGCTGTCGCATTCGACGGAAGTTTGGGTGAGGGAAAATCGGGCAGCGCAATTTCGCTGAACGAAGAACCGTTGCGAAAGAACAGACGCGTCGCATAGTTATTTCCCTTCTCTGAAAAATAAGCGACGCGTTGCGAATCTGGCGACCAGACAAGCTTGACGTGTCCGAGAGTCCAGTTGGGATCGAGAACGAAAACGGCCTTGTGCGCGGGCATCTCCACAATCGCTGCCTTCCCGTTGTAAGGCTGCGCGTTGGCATAAACGCAGCGGAGCGCAAACTTTCCGTCGGGCGATTTGCAAGTAACGACCTCGCCGGCGCTAAGCGGGACAGCCGCGTAACAACCACCGAGCGTCATAGCCAAAAACACTCGAAAGCTTTTCACGCCCGGCGCTCTCTTATTGATTGCAAAATTTCCGCGACCGCTTCGGCGCGCGGTTTCGCGCCGAGATTGCCTTTTCCGTGAACGCGAACGCTGACCGCATTCGCGTCCATGTCGCGTTTTTCGATCACGAACATGCTGTGGACTTTCATTTGTTCGGCCCGCTGGATCTTGCCGTCGAATATTTATGCAAAGGCGAGGCGGCCCTTGGGTTCTGGAATCGGCCACGATGCTTCGCGTGCAGTTTTCAAATAAGCGTCGATCATTTCCTCGGCATTGCGCAACGCTTCGACTCGCGTCGCACCGTCAGTAATTATGCTGGGAAGCTCAGGCACCTCGGCCAGGAAATGGCCGTCCTGTTCGCTCCAGTAAACGACCACCTCAAATTTGTTGTTCATAACAGCTGATTATTTTGGAGCACCTTGCGCGCTTGGCGAACCTGGTAACCCTTCTTTTCCTTTCTGTGGTTGCAAGTTAATCGCTTCGGCCACGCCCGACTTGCGGAAGAAGTGATGGCTCCCACCGATGCGCATTTCGAACCCCAGTCGTTGGAGCAATTGACAGAGTTCGTCGAAGTCCCAGGTCGCGTCGCGCTGCCGGTCGCGCAAGCGTTCCAGTAGCTTTTCATGTCGGCTCATCCGCGCCGTTCCTTGATCGACAATAAAATATCAGCGACCGCTTCGGCGCGCGGTTTCGCGCCGAGATTGCCTTTTCCGTGAACGCGAACGCTGACCGCATTCGCGTCCATGTCGCGTTTTCCGATCACGAACATGGTGTGGACTTTCATTTGTTCCGCGCGCTGGATTTTGCCGTTGATCTGATCGGTGCTCTTGTCAATCTCGGCGCGAACGTATTGACCACGCAGCTCGTTCAGGATCGACATCGAATATTCCACGAGCTTCGCGTCGTCGCCGATGGTGAAGATGCGCACCTGTTCCGGCGATAGCCAGAGCGGAAAGTTGCCTGCGTAATGTTCGAGCAGGAAACCGATAAACCGTTCGTGCGTGCCAAGCGGCGCCCGATGAATGCAGATCGGCGTCTTCTCCGTGTTGTCACGATCTTTGTATTTGAGATCGAACCGGCGCGGCTGGGCGAAATCGACCTGGTTCGTTGCGATTGAAAACTCGCGCCCAATCACGCTCCAAACCTGCACGTCGATCTTCGGGCCGTAAAATGCGGCTTCGTTCGGCACTTCGACATAATTGATTCCGGAATTCTTGAGCACGTTTCTCGTCATCTCCTCGGTCTGTTTCCAAAGCTTCGGTTCATCGACAAATTTTTGTCCGAGTTTCGACGGATCGTGAGTCGAGAAACGCATCAGATATTTCTCGAGCCCAAATAGCTTGAAGTAATTCAGATACATCTCGTTCACGGCGTTGAACTCGGCCTCGAACTGCTCCGGCGTCATGTAAAGGTGGGCGTCGTTCATCTGCATCGAGCGCACCCGCATCAATCCGAACAACTCGCCGCTCTGCTCGTAACGATGACAAAATCCGTACTCCGCCAGCCGCAACGGCAGATCGCGATAACTCCGAGGAATCGCCGCATACAACTTGTGATGGTGCGGACAGTTCATCGCTTTGAGGTAGTACTTCGTAGACGTAATTCGTGAATCGTGAATCGTTGCATCGGCATTTTCGTCACGATTTAACGATTCTCGATTTAACGATTCACGCTCCTCTCTCAGCTCCATCGGCGGAAACATCGACTCAGCGTAGTAAGGCAAATGACCGCTTTTTTTATAGAGCTGTTCGCGCGCGATGTTGACGGTGCGGACGCGTTGATAACCGGCGGCGAATTCCGTTTCTTTCGCAAGCTTCTCGAGTTCTTCGATGATTGCCGCGCCGCGCGGTAACCAGAGCGGCAAACCCGGCCCGACATCTTCGTCGATGATGTAAATCTCGAGTTCCTTGCCGAGCTTGCGATGATCGCGCTTTTTCGCTTCCTCGAGCATGGCGAAGTATTCGTCGAGCTCTTTCTTGGTTTTGAAGGCGGTGCCGTAAATGCGCTGGAGCTGTGGGTTCTTTTCGTCGCCTTTATAATAGGCGCTGGCGACGCTGGTGAGCTTGAACGCGCCGATGTTTCCCGTGCGCATCACGTGCGGGCCGGCGCAGAGATCGATGAAGTCGCCGTTCCGATAGAGCGAAATCTTTTCGTCAGCTGGAATGTTCTCGATGATGTCGATCTTAAATTTGCTCGGCTCGTTGCGATCGCTCAACGCCGCAAGCCGGCCTTTTTTTCCAAGCTCGAGCGCTTCGTCGCGCGAGACCTCCATTTTCTCGAACGGATGATTCGCTTTGATCTCCTTTTTCATCTCCGCCTCGATCTTCTCGAAATCCTCAGGCGAAATCCGATGGGGAAGATCGACATCGTAATAAAAGCCGTTCTCGACCGGAGGGCCGGCGGCAAACTGCGCTTCCGGCCAGAGGCGCAGAATCGCCGTGGCCAGGACATGCGACGCCGAATGCCGGAGACGTTCGATGTCCGTCATCTGCGCGCGTTGTTCCAAAGTTTTCCGTTCTTCCTGCATGAACGGGGCAATTAACCACGAAGGTCGCGAAGGACACGAAAAATTTGTCTGCGAGACGCAGCAATGAGAGCGGCGCTCTGCTTGCGGTTTCTCCGGCGACCCACTACAAAGGTTTGATGAGGAACATGCTTCGTCAGCCGACGTGGCATCGTTGGTGGCGCGAACTTTTGTGCGAACTCACAGTTCGACGAGGCCGCAGAATTGCGGCGGCGGATACGTTTCGTATTGGCATTATTGGAACAGGCCGTGTCGCCTGGCGACATCTTTACGGATATCTGAAAACCGGGAAGGCCAACGTAGTTGCCGCGGCAGATCCCGATTCCAAACAACGAACGCGGGCGCAACGGACTTGGAAAATCCCAAATGCTTATGCCGACTTCCGCGAGATGCTGAACCAAGAACAGCTCGACATGGTGAGTATTTGCGCGCCGCCAAGGTTTCATTCGCAGGCGGTTCTGGCAGCGGCGAACGCAGGAGTGCGAGCGGTGCTATGTGAAAAACCGATCGCGCTCGATCTGAATGAAGCTGACGAAATGATTCAGGTCTGCCGCGACCGCGGCGTGCTCCTCGCCATTGGTCACCAACGGCGTTTCGCACCACAACACCGATGCGCGAGGCAACTACTCGCAGGGGGAACGATCGGCGAGTTGCGTCATGTGATAGCGGAATGTCCACCGGATATTTTGCGAGCCGGGATTCATTGCCTCGATTTATTGCTCGATCTTCTCGGGCCACTCGAGCGGGTGACGGCATCGCTGAGCGACGGCCGCGGCGGCAGAGCGAGATCGCCGGAGGAAGCTTCGTTATCCACGCAATCGCGCGATCGCGACAGCTGGATCTTTCTGGAATTCCAGAATGGTTTGCAAGCGACGCTGCGGGTGGATGAACGCAGCTCGCTCGACGCCAAACTGATTTTGCTAGGCGAAAAAGGAGTGATCGAAGTCTGGATCGACGGCGGATTGCGTTATCGCCATTCGCAGGACAATTCCTGGACGATTCCGACTTTAGAGATCAATCCGTATCTCGACGATTTCTACGTCGAGATCGATTCGATTCTAAATGCGTTAACGGCGAAAACCGCGGCCGCAATTCCAGGCGAAGCCGGTCGCAACTCGCTGGAAGCAGTGCTCGCGATTTTGACCGCAAACGCCGAAGGACGCAGTGTCTCACTGCCTTTGGCTGTCGATCCACTTCCGGCCGGCCCGCTGGCATCGGTCTAACGCATGCATTATTGCCTGATTGGCTGTGGTAAGATTGCGCTCACTCACGCGCGTGTTCTGAAAAAGCTCGAAGGATTTGTCCCGGCCAATCATGTGCAAATTTCCTTTGCCAGCCGCGATGAAGCCAAAGCCGAAAAGTATCGCTCCCAATTCGATGGCGAACTGGCTTTCGATTCGTACGAAGCCGCTTTTTTTCACGACAAGATCGACACCGTCGTGATTTGCACACCAAACGACAGCCATCGCGGTCTGGCGCTGACCGCGCTCGACTATGGCAAGCACGTGATCATCGAGAAGCCGATCGCGTGCACCGTTGCCGAGGCCGACGAAATTCTGGCGACAGCCAAACGAATGGATCGACATGTACTGGTGGCGGAAAATCATCGTTATCGCCCCAACGTTTTGAAGGTCGACCGGATCGTGCGCTCGGGAGCGCTGGGCGTGATCAAGTTGATTCGCATTCACATCATGCGAACGCATCAATTCAAAAAAGATGAATGGCGTGCCAGTCTCGACCGTATGGGCGGTGGCATTTTGATCGACGGCGGCATCCACTGGGCCAACGTCCTCATGACTCTCGGCCAGGGCGCGCCGGTTTCGATCACGGCCTATCAACCACCTGTCTCCAATCAATCCAGCCCGCAGGAGGATTCGATCGTGGTTACATGCCAGTTCGAAAACGGCGCCGTGGGCGTGCTCGTTTACTCATGGGCGGTCCAAGGTGCGCTGCCGGTGAGTTTTTTTTCCGTCCATGGCTCTAAAGCCTCGGTTTATTCATCGAACGCCGGGCGATTCGGCCTGTTCAAACGCCGGTGGATATGGCCGCTGCTTTTTCCGTTTCACGACTGGCAGGGCTACGAAGCGATGTGGCGTGACTTCTTACTCGGCTTTGCCAATGGAAATCCGGAACGCTGTCTCGCCAATGGCGATATTGGTCGGCGCGATCTGGCATTTGTCGAAGCAGCCTATCAAAGTCTGAAACGTTCGAGGCCGTAAACGTCGCTTCTCGATCAACTAAGGAATGTGAACGAATGGTCGTTCCCGTGGGCGGATATACCGCGCAGGAGCTGTCTCTTTTCCAAAACGAAATTGCGAGCTGCGGAGCGCGGTATTGCGGTTCGATTTGTGCCGATGGTGAGGGAGCAGAAGTGAGATGCTGTAGTGTGCGCTGTCTCAGCGCACAAGGCGGTAGCGTCGCTTTCGGCATCCGCTGAGGACAGCGGACACTACAGCCTATTTAATCCCGGCCAGTTTTTTCAGATCGACGCGTTTGATCCATTCCTGCAATTCCTTGGAATCCTGATACTGGAGCTCAATCTCAACGAAATAGCGGCCGGCTATCATGATCCAGAGCGAAGCGTGCTCTTGATCTTTCTCGTAGGCTTCGAAGCCGGGATTACCGCCGATGGTGACCGGTTTGCTGTAGCCTTCCGGCGTTTCGGTTTTTTTGTTCCAACTGGCGCTGGTCGCCGTGACGTAATCGGGATTCGCGATTGAATCGAGAATGCTGATCGCTGCAGTCGGCGCTTTATTGCCTTCGCCTCTGTGATAATCGCGATGAACGTTTGTGATCTGGAATCCGCCGGCATCCTCAGTCGATCCCTCCGGTTTGTCGGCAGTCCAACCTGGCGGCGCTTCCGGCAAAATCGGCAGCAATTTCGTGTAATCGACGACGTCCGGCACGAGCCGCGGTTCATCCTGAGCCTGCGACAACGTAGCCAATACGAGGGCGATGAATATCTGGAGAGCGGCCGTCTTCATCGAGTCGGGTACTCGATTCACTTTGCAGGAGCGCTTTGTCAAGACGCGGTTCGATGATACAGAGTCGGGAAACTGTCAGCTTCCCCTCCAGGTTTAGTTCGGCTTCAGTTGTAGAATAAAACTCGAATGAAAATCAGAGCCGCTACGCGAGAAGACGTGCCGATCATTTTGCAGCTCATTCGCGATCTGGCCACCTACGAACGCGCTCCGAATGAAGTGACCGCCACCGAGCAACAACTTGTCGATGTTCTTTTCGGCGATCGGCCTGCGGCGGAAGTGATTCTCGTCTTTGAAGGCGATGAACCGGCAGGATTCGCCGTTTACTTTTTCAATTTCTCCACCTGGCTGGGACGGCCCGGTCTTTATCTGGAGGATTTGTTTGTTAAACCAGAACTGCGCGGCAAAGGATACGGACGCGCCTTACTAATACAACTGGCAAAGATTGCGCGTGATCGGGGGTGTGGCCGGATGGAGTGGGCCGTGCTGAATTGGAACGAGCCGGCTATTCAATTCTATCGTGCTCTCGGCGCGAAACCGATGAATGAATGGACTGTGTTCCGGTTGACTGGCGAAGAAATCGCCCAACTCGCGGAATCGTAAGCGACTCATTCCTTGTCGAGACGAATGAATAAAAGAAGTGAGAATCGAAGACTACGCCTTTCTCAGCGACACTGAGACCGGAGCACTCGTTAGCCGCGAGGGCTCTGTAGATTGGCTTTGTTTTCCGCGGTTCGATTCCTCTGCCTGCTTCGCCGCGCTCGTTGGCAACGAGAAAAATGGGTGCTGGCGGCTGTGCCCGAAAGAGAAGATCAACAAAACGCGGCGACGTTATCGCGGCAACACGCTGGTTCTGGAGACGGAAATGGAAACCAAAACCGGAGCGGTGCGTCTGATCGATTTCATGCCGCCGCGCGGTCAATATCCCGACATGGTGCGACTCGTAGAAGGCCTCGAGGGAAGCGTCCGGATGCAGATGGAACTGATCATCCGCTTTGAATACGGCGAGATCGTGCCGTGGGTGCGAAAAGCGCATGGAGGACTGGAAGCGATCGCGGGGCCAGATGGTTTGATTTTGAGAACGCCGGTGGAAACGCGCGGGAAAAATCTGACCACGGTGGCCGACTTCACAGTTAACAAAAGCGATCGAATTCCATTTGTGCTGAGCTGGTTCGCCTCGCATCTCGAGCCGCCGCGAGCGATCCATCCCGAGCATGCGCTGCGCGACACCGAGAATTATTGGGGTGATTGGGCAAGGCAGTGCCGGCGAGTCGGGCCAGACCATGACGCGGTCGTGCGTTCGCTCATCACGTTGAAGGGACTCACTTATGCCCCGACGGGCGGGATCGTCGCCGCTGCGACAACTTCGTTGCCCGAGCAAATCGGAGGCGTGCGCAATTGGGATTATCGATTTTGCTGGCTGCGGGATGCGACTTACACACTCATCGCCCTGATGCGGGCGGGCTATCGCGAAGAAGCCAAAGCGTGGCGCGAATGGTTGCTGCGAGCAGTAGCCGGCAGTCCTGCCCAGATGCAAATTATGTATGGCGTTCGCGGAGAGCGGCGCCTCGATGAGTACGAGCTTCCATGGCTGGCGGGTTACGAAGCTTCAAAACCGGTGCGGGTGGGAAACGCCGCGTCAAACCAATTTCAACTCGATGTTTACGGCGAAGTACTTGCCGCGATGCATCAGGCGCACCTTTCCGGAATCGAAACCACCGAAGCCGATTGGGCTTTGCAAGCCGAGCTTATGAAGTTTTTGGAGTCCAATTGGAACCAGGCAGATAACGGCATTTGGGAAGTGCGCGGCAGACGAAAACACTTCACCCATTCTAATATGATGGCTTGGGTGGCGTTCGATCGCGCCGTCAAACTCGTGGAAAACTGCGGATGCGCGGCAGCGGAGCATGTCGAGCGCTGGCAAAAAATTCGCGACCAGATCCACTGCGAGGTTTGCGAACGCGGCTATAATTCAAAAAAGAAAGCGTTTACGCAATTCTTCGGATCGGACGCGCTGGATGCGAGCCTATTGATGATGCCGTTGGTCGGATTCCTGCCTGCGGATGATTCGCGCGTGCGGCAGACAATCGAGGCGATTGAACGCGAGTTGATGGAAGATGGATTCGTCCTGCGTTATCGGCCGGAACAAGAACATGTCGATGGATTGCCCGGCAACGAGGGCGTTTTTCTACCCTGTTCGTTCTGGCTGGTGGATTGCCTTCATTTGTTGGGCCGAGCCAGCGATGCGCGCAAGCTGTTCGATCGATTGCTCGGCGTGCGCAACGATCTCGGTCTTCTCTCCGAAGAATACGATCCCCGCGCCAAACGAATGCTGGGCAATTTCCCGCAGGCTTTTTCGCACGTGGCTCTCGTAAACTCAGCCGGAATCTTGAATAGAGAGCCCGGGCAAGATGAAAGCCCGGCGAAAGCGACCAAAGCGAATTAATGGAGGCGGCGGACTGTTTCTGGAGGCACGCCTGCCTAGCTCGCCAGTTCCCCTCTGGATTTCGTCCAAGACAGGTCGAACCCGCGCCATATGACAGGTCTGGAGGGTCTAAAAATTTTTCGAAATTTATGCTTGCTTTTTTTTGACCAAATCCCGTATAACCGACCTCGAACATGAATCTGCCGCAAACAAGGCACCACATGCTGGCCCCCGAAACCATGCAAAACCCTGTCCGCGTCTGATTCAAAAAGTGAAACAACCTTTTGGATAAAATTTCCTAATCACCAACCGAGGAAAAACCAAAAACGAAAAGAACAACAAACTAAGAAACAGCAATATGAAAAAGACCCTATTAATCGCAGTTATCGGCGCCATGGCGGCAATGAGTTCTCTGTTCGCCCAGACGCACGTGCAATCATTGTCGTTTTCCGGTCCAATGGTCTGGAATCCGGGGACACAGGTAACGCTTTCAACGACGCTGACCTACAGCGGCTATCCATCCTACGGCTTGTCCTACTGGCTGGAAGTGCCAAGCGCTCTTGCGCCATTTCTCCAAATCCAAATGCCGACCTACTTCGTGTTTAACGATCCCAACAATGTCAACGCATGGCCGGCAACATGGTCCACGACCGGTGCTCGCGCTGGTTACATGAGCGACAATAACGACCTTGGTGCAACCACTCAGCCGCTGGCGTTGGTGGATCCTAGTTCGTATCACATCACGGACATTCCCATCAATGTGTTGGCGGGTGCTCCGGGCGGCACTTATACGTTGGTACTCAACCTCCATGCTTCCTCGTGCTTCCGAAGTGACCGATAGTGACTTCATGGATAACAACATTCCGGCCGCCTCGTTCGTGTTCAACATTCCTATTCCAGAGCCAAGCACACTAGCACTGCTCGGTCTGGCCGCAGTTGGTTCCGCCGTGGTGGCATATCGCCGCCGCAAGTCCTAAGGCGCTTCCTCGGTAAAGAACTGTTCTTTTCGGGCAGCTCCATCCGGAAACGGATGGAGCTGCTTTGTTTTTATCGCAGATACAACCTGCTGATTGGTTCGTCCGACCGAACACTGGAACGAATCTCATAAATGTTAATAGGCTGTCATGTTGAGCGGAGCGAAACATCTCTGACTATTTTGTCTGGGCTGTGGCAGATGAAGCGGAAACAATTGGAGATTCTTCGCTCGGCTCAGAATGACAAAGTTGTTTTACGAGATGGCTTGTCAATATCTCAGAGGCGATTGATCGCCATCTAAGATGGTTTAAAAATATCAATTCTCATTCGCGCGATGGCTTCCTTAGACAGGGCCCAGGGGAAAGTTGCTGCTGATCGCAAGCCGATTCTGTGGATCTGCGTCTTCCTGGTCGCAATCACCTGGGCCGTGTTCGGGCAAACGCTCGCACATAACTTCGTTAATTTTGACGATAAAACCTACGTTTACGGAAATCCCGCAATTACACACGGCGTGACGGTGTCCGGCATCGTGTGGGCGTTCACCCACAGTCATGCGCTAAACTGGCATCCGCTCACTACCATGTCGCACATGGTAGATTGCCAATTGTACGGATTGAAGGCAGGCGGACATCATTTCACGAACGTCTTGCTTCATTCAATTGCGGTGCTCCTGCTCTTTTTTCTGTTTCGCGCAATGACCGGCAAGCTCTGGCAGAGCGCATTTGTATCGGCGGTATTCGCGATACATCCGTTGCGGGTCGAATCCGTCGCATGGATTGCCGAACGCAAGGACGTGCTCAGCGCTGTGTTTTTCATGCCCACGCTTGGCGCATATGTTTGGTACTTACGCAGACGGACCATCGGGCGATATGTGACGATGTCGATCCTGTTCGCCCTGGGGCTGATGTCCAAAGGCATGCTCGTCACGGTGCCCTTTGTCTTGCTTTTACTCGACTACTGGCCGCTTGGCAGAATGAGCGACCAACGGCCAGCGCTCAACCGCCTCATCCTGGAAAAGATTCCCTTGTTTCTACTTTCCGCAGCCTCGTGCATGGCAACGGTAGCTGCGCATAGCGGCGCGGCCGGTGAGTGGGATCCATTTCCCCTGATGTGGCGAATCAACAACGCAGCACTGAGCTATGTCATCTATCTCCGGCAAATGATATGGCCCTTCAGGCTTGCCGTTTTATACCCGACCAATCCTGTACCAGTTTGGGAAGGCGTTTTGGCGATCGCATTTTTGCTCGCAGTTACCATTTTGGCAATCGCCCTACGCCGAACGCGTCCGTATGTTTTTGTCGGCTGGTTTTGGTATTTGGGAATGCTCATCCCCGTGATTGGCCTGTTCCAAATCGGGTGGCAAAGCCATGCCGATCGATACACGTATTTGCCGCAGATCGGTATCTATCTGCTGATCACATGGACTGCCGCGGACATTCTGAAGAGCCTTCAATCTCGATTTTCGGTTTTCAACCGGGATGGATCGCGAACAGAGATGCACTTCAGCGGCATGACTTCACGGCTGGCCGCTGTCTTCGGGATCGGCATCATTGCTGTTCTCGCGTGGCAGGCATGGAATCAAACACGGTATTGGAAAAACAGCGAGACGCTCTGGACGCATACCCTGGCTGTGACATCGAACAATGACATCGCGCATCACGATTTTGGCCTTTTTTTGATGGGACGCGGGCGGATCGACGAGGCGATTTCACAGTATCAAAGCGCTTTGAGAATACGTGCTGGCGCTAAAGAAGCTCGTTACCGGATCACGAGCGCTTTGGTTCACAACAACCTGGGAGCCGCACTCGTACGGAAGGGGCGGCTCGATGACGCGATCGCACACTACCAACAGGCAATCGAACTGCGTCCGGATTACGCAGATGCCTATTTCAATCTCGGCAGCGCCCAATTGGAGGAAGGCCAGTTGGATGAGGCGATTCAGCAATTGCAAAGAACGGTCTTAATTCACCCGAATGATGCGGAAGCACATGTAAACCTCGCCGACGCGCTCGCCCAAGAACACCGGATCAGGGAAGCGCGTTCGCACTACGAAGCGGCATTGCAGGCGAACAAGCGTTCCGTGGCAGCGCTAAATAAACTTGCCTGGATTTTAGCCACTGCTCCTGATTCCTCATCGCGTGACGCCCCACGAGCGATCGAACTGGCGCGGAAAGCGTATCAGTATTCCAATGGCAAGAATCCAATTGTGGGCCGAACATTGGCGGCGGCTTACGCCGAGTCGGGCCGGTACGAACAAGCGATTGAAACCGCAGAGCGCGCCAGAGCACTCGCCGACATGATGGGCCAATATTCGTTGGCAGATCAACTCAAGAGAGATGTCGATCTTTATCGAACACGATCTGCATTGCGCGATTTCAATCTGATTAGTGCGAATGGCGGCCTCTAAACCGCAGTGCAATCGAAGACATTGCTCCTCTTGCGAGATTAGTTGCGCCACCACTCTGCTTGCTTTGTTCTAAACAAAATGAGTATAAACATCCGAAGTATGCTTTGGGTATCCAACGCATACTCTAAAAAATCCGCGTTTCTCTTCATTCTGTTCTGTTTTAATTTGTTTTGTGCATCCATTGCGGCAGAAGAAAGTCGTCCCGAAGCGCGTTGCGCGCTCAATCGGCTCAAATAACGTTTTGCCTACGCCGATTCGGCTTTTCCCATCAGTGTCCCTGCTTGCAACTGGTGTGACGGCCTTTGCGGGTCTCCTGTATTTCCTGACTGCGCCTCGAGATATTGTCGTTGGCGATTGTCCGGAGCTGATCACTGCCGCGGTGACCCTGGGTGTGGCGCACGCTCCCGGCTATCCGCTCTTCACCATGTTAGGGAATTTTTTCAGTCGGTTACCTCTCGGTCCAATCCCCTTTCGCGTGAACCTGTTGTCGGCGGTGTGCGATGCCTTGACGGTCGGCATTGTTTTTCTCACTGCGTTTCGGTTAAGCCATTCCCGTCTGGCCTCGGCCATCGCTGCGCTGATTCTCACGCTCAACCCGCTGTTCTGGTCATGGTCGTTATTCGCGGAAGTTTTTCCCCTGAATAATTTATTGGCGGCTCTTTTGATTTACCTGCTCGTAATCTGGAATGATCACCCGCAACGCTACGGCGCCCTGGTGGGCGCAGCTTTCACCGCTGGATTGGCGTTAACGAACCTACACACGATTGTTCTGCTGGGTCCGGCTGTTTGTTTTCTCTTGTGGCGGCACCGTGCCATTTTGCTGGCGCGGCCCCGAATTGTTATCATTTGTGCGGCGGCATTCCTTGTTGGGCTGGTGCCATACGCATACGTGCCGTGGGCAGCGGCGCGCCACCCGGCTCAAAATTGGGGCGGCATCTCGTCCTTCAGCGATTTCATCACCCTCGTCACCCGCCGCGAGACTTATGGCAGCTTCCGTCTCGTCCCCCAGGCTTACAGCGGCGGCTCCATATGGCTTCGAGTCGCAAAGCTCTTTTTTTCCTTTGGGGCGCTGATGGGGTTGTTAACGCTCCTCGGATTGATCCGCGCTTACCGCCATTGCCGATGGTATTTCTGGTTTAGCCTGCTCGCCTTCAGTTTCACCGGTTTGTTCTTCGCCATCATCAGCAACACGAATCTAAACATTCCGTCCGCAGCGTGGGTTCTGGAGCATTTTTTCCTGCTCCCGGAAGTCGCGGTGGCGCCGCTAATTGCGTTCGCCGTCGTGATGATCGCCGAGATAGTGGCTTCTTCTGTACGGACGTTGCGTGGCAAAAGTGTGCCCGTTGTGGCTGGAGCGATTGGGCTCGTGCTGGTGATCAGCCTGCTGACGAACTATCGCCGGATCGATCAAAGCCGGAATCATATTGCTCGCAATTACGGCAAAGGCGTACCGAGTTCGCTCCAACCGGGAACCATCCTCTTCGCCGGGAGTGATGCGCTCCTGTTCCCGTTGCTCTATCTGACGACCGCAGAGAAAATGCGACCGGACGTTACACTGGTCGCGACAACGCTTCTGCCCTTTCGCTGGTACGTTGCCCAATTGCGAGCGCGTCATCCCGAGTTGAACATCCCGTTCGAAACCTATGATTGGGATCGGAACAATTTTAAGATGTTAATCGAGGCCAACCTGGGCCGCCAGATCGCTTATGTTTGGCTCCCGCCGGACGCGAGCGCAATGCAAGATTATTGGCCGCGTCCACACGGCCTGGTCCAAATACTCGAATCGAACACAAAATGGATGGACGTGGAGGAGTGGGCGAGCGACAACGAACAATTAATGAGACGTTATCATCCGCCAGCTCCGGGCACTATCAGAGCGAACACATTCGAACGAGAAATTCTGTTCGCCTATTCATTCGCTTCCTGGCAGATTGGAACGCGCTACCAAGGCAAGGGAGATCAAGCTGAAGCGCGGATGTGGTATCAGCGGGCGAGAGCTATTGATCCGGGATCAGCGCCAACCTACCGACTGTTTTACCCGTTTACCGCGAGATGATCATCAAACGTGCAGACCTCCGCATACGCGCCGGCAGGTAGTGTGATCCTGCGGAGTCGATGCACACGCCCGCATCAGATCGCAAGCCTCTCCTACTGCGAGCCGAAGATGAGCGCTTGATGCAGCTTCGGAGTTTCTTTGCTCAACGCGAGTAATCTCGCTCGTTCTTGTATTCTGACGCGCTTGGGAAAGCAAAAATCCTTCGGTGTTCAGATCGTAAATAAGAATTTGTAACCACTACAATAATGGCTTCACAAACATCGTAACCGGGAAAGATGCCGAGTCGTTTGATTATTGTCGGGTCACGAGGAAACGATCTCCGGTACGGACACTGCTGCGTACGAGAGCATGAAAACTACTAAGAATGTTCCTTGCGGCGAAATGCACCGTATTGTCCGGCACAAAACCGGAGTCTTCGCGGCAGTGATTTGCATGTTCATGATGCTAAGCGCGGTGGCGTGGGCAGATTGCGAAAACGTTTATGTGACGCTTGTGCACCCGAATGGAGACCGGTGTACGTATCCGCTACCGGGCCCAACTCCGACCGAAACTGATCGCGGGGCAGTTCTAACGGCAGCCAAAAATGATGCAACATCCGGCGACACGATTATCGTCGGTGCAGGAACAGCACAGGTTAGTAATCTGTTGAAAAATGGCGTGAACTGGCACTTCGTAGCGGGCTCAACCATCGTGCGGCCAACCTCGTCGAACGCTGCGATTTTCGACGATTATGCGAGTGGAACTAACGGACCTGTCAACTGTATTATTAGCGGACAGGGGAAATTCGACGGCACGACTGGAGGAGTCATTTTTTTAAAGTACACGGGCGGAGGCTTTGGTTCGAACATCGACATGACTGCCGATACTATCGCCAGCGCATCTACGACGATCTACAGCCGCGCCGCCACACTGCACATTAAGGCCAATATCATAAGCTCCACATATGCCGCTGGAGCAGTAGTTTGGTGGTTCAGCGGGCCAATGCACGTCGAAGCACATGAAATTCTCGGTAGCAGTAACGCTGCGATCTACTCCACCGCGCCTTCTGGCGAACTCCCCGGATACTATTTGTGGGTTCAGGCCAACTTGATCAAGAACACTGCGGGCAAGGCGATTTTCATAAAAGATAGTGAAGCGTCAGCACGTGAATGGATTCAAGCGCTTCAAATAGAGGCGCCGATCGCAATTTACATGGCTGCCGCAACAAATGGTTCCCCAGGACTCACGTACGTCCGAGCTGAAAAAGTTTTCGGACAAATTAACCACAATGCGGGAACACTGTATGTCGAGGCGCAGAAGATTTCTGACGATGGACTCAACAGCAACCTGATCGCTCTCAGCGGCGGAAGTTCTTGGTGCAATATTTTGCAGCTAGATGATGCAGGACTCACAGGTTCGCCTGCCGCAGTCGTGGTTTCAGGCGGCATACATTATCTCCGCGGCAGTTCACTTGCCCGTGGCACGTCCGGTGACGGCATAGTGGTTAGTGGCGGTGCATTCACTATCAACGGTGTTGGAATAATAACCCAAAGCGGAGCGCGCGATCTGGTGCAATCGGGTGGCACGCTGACGGTTTTGGGCTGCGGATATAATCTCTCTAAAACAAGCGGCACAATTTCGCAGGGCGATCCCGTGGTAGCCATAGCGCCCGGCTATGGCGTCGGATCGACATACCCGGCGGATGGCAACACTTATCAGTTTTTCCGCAACACAGGTGATAGTCATATCTACGGCTGGAACGGTAGTTCGTGGGTACGGTTGGATAATTGATGGTGATACAGTCAGCCACTCCTCGATAAAAGATTAGTATTTTCGGGCAGCTCCATCCGAAGACGGGTGGGAGCTGCTTTGTTTTTGTAGGCCAGAAGATCGATACGCAGGCGACGCCGCAGCGCGGGCTCGTGGCAAGCTTTGCCAGGTGTGAATCTGCACAAACTGACCAGAAGCTGGCTTCCGAAAGCATTGCAACACCGGGCTTGCGGCAGATTCGGATGATGGATAATCCTTGTAGCAGCCGGAAAATTTCCCTATAAACCAAATCAGGAGATAGCGGAATGAAAAGGACGCTATTAATCGCAGTTATTGACGCCATGATGGCGATGAGTTCTGCTTTTGCGCAGACTCACACTCAATCCTTAGACTTTAGCGGGCCATCAGTTTGGACTCCGGGGACAACAATCACTCTTTCAACTACCTTGGCGTACAGCGGCTACAGCTCCTACGGCCTCTCCTATTGGCTCGAAGTGCCAAATGCGATTGCGCCGTTCCTCACGTTGAACATGCCGACCTACTTCACGTTTACCGATCCAAACAACGTCAATCCCTGGCCGGCTGCATTCAATTCGGGAGTGGGTGCGCGCGCTGGTTACATGAGTGAAGGCAACGATCTCGGCGCCACTTCACAAATGATCCCAGTGCCTCCGGGGACCGATTATCACATCACGGACATTCCGGTAAACATCCTCGCGGGTGCTCCCGGCGGCACTTACACGTTGTATTCGACCTCGAACAGCCCTCGTATATCCGAGGTGACTGACACCGAGTTCCAACCTAACAACATTCCCGCCGCCTCGTTCGTGTTCACTATTGTTCCCGAGCCCAGCACTCTTGCATTACTGGGTCTGGCTGCAGTCGGTTCTGCTGTGATGGCATATCGCCGCCGCAAGCCCTGAAGCGCTTGGTCTCCTACTGAATTATTCTTTTTAGGACAATGCGGAAAGGCGCATTAGCCCGCTTCCGCAGGCACTGGCTCGCGCACTTCGCCGTCATTCCTTGCGCCCGCTTCGCCTTCATGATGCGTATGCGCGCTCCGCAAAAATGGCACTTTGTCCAGGACGTGTTCCTGAAACCATTCGAGCCAGAGATAAATTACCGGAGTAACGAAAAGCGTGACCATCTGGGAGAAGATCAGGCCGCCCACGATGACCAAGCCTAACGGGCGGCGCGAGGATGCATCCTGACCAAACCCAAGCGCAATCGGGATCGCGCCCATCAACGCGGCGAACGTTGTCATCATGATCGGGCGAAACCGTTCCAGGCTTGCTTCGTGAATCGCCTCACGCAGCCCCAAGCCTTCGTCGATTCGTTTGAGCGCGAAATCGACAACGAGAATGCCGTTCTTTTTGACGATGCCGAGAAGAAGGAACAAGCCGATTACGCTGTAGAGCGACAATGTCGATCCAAAAATCCAGAGCGTGAACAGGCCGCCCACGACTGCGGGCACGATCGCCGGGAAAAGCACCGTGATCGGATGGACGTAACTCTCATAAAGAATCCCGAGAATCACATACATGACAAAAATGGCGCCAATCAGCAGCAGCGGTAACGATCGAAACAGTTGCCGAAAGACGAGAGCCTCGCCCTGAAAGGTCGATTGGACCGTCGGGAACTGACGATGAACCTGAGCGAAACTGTCCTCGATGAATTTTGTCGCACCACCGATCGCTATACCCGGGAGCAGATTGAAATTGATGGTCACGCTGGTGAACTGGTTTAAATGATTCACTGCCAACGGCCCAAGGGTCTGCTTTGTAGTAATCACGGATTGAAGTGGCACGAGATTGGAACCATTGCCGGTCGTTGCGATGGTGCCTCCGCTCGTTCCGCTTGGATTTCCCACCCCACTGGCGTTACTACGCACATAAAGATCCTTGAGGTCGGAGGGATGCTCGCGCTCGCTATCCTTTACTTCCAGGATGACCTGATATTGATCGTCCGGTTCTTTGATCAAATAGACATAGTTTTGCGAGTAAGCGTTCCGCAAAAGACTCTGCACAGCCGAAGTCGAAACCCCGTAACTGGCCGCGCGCTCGCGGTCAATGTCCATGGTGAGATTCGGCGTGCTGTGATAGTAATCGGATCGCACCGAAGCAAAGCCTTGAAATTGCTTCAGTTTGTTCATGAGCGCGTCGGCCGCAGCGTAAACATCATCCGGAACGATGCCGTTGAGGGTGTAGGCGTATTGGCCCTGCGTCTGATTCGTCGCGCCCACATTGATCTGGAGCACGGGGCTCGGATTCATGACTGCGCTCACCCCCGGCAAAGAACCGATCGACTTCTGCAATTGGAGAACGCACTGATCAATGGACGGTCGCTGGCTGCGCGGCTTCAAAAACAAAAACATTAATCCCTGCGACGACGAGCTGCGACTGGACAGACCAGCGAGAGTAAAAAACTGCGCCACATTCGGGTCTTCCTTGATCTTTTCATTGACCTGTTTTTGATAGGCGCGCATTTGCGCTGGGGACGAACCCTCCTGGGCGATAAAAATCCCGCGCACGAAACCGCTGTCGCCTGGTGGAAGGAGAGTGAAGGGCAAATGAGTGAAGAAGAACCAAACGGCGATGAAACAGCCAATCAGAATGGGGACTGCCAGCCATGCGCGATCGAGAAACTTATCCAACGCACGGCCATATCCAGCGATCACGCGCTGAATGAAATCGCCCGTCCATTTTTCCATCCGTGTCCGCTTGTGACCTGGTGTGTGTTCGCGAAGCATCCGGGCACACATCAGCGGCGTGAGCGTCAACGAAACCAGGCCGGATGCCAGGATCGCGACAATGATCGTCACAGAAAACTCGCGGAAAATGCGGCCTAACAATCCCGGCAGTAACACCAGCGGGATAAATACCGCAGCCAGCGACAGCGTCATCGAAAGGATCGTGAACGAAATTTCGCCAGCTGTGTTATAAGCAGCCCGCACAATCGATTCGCCGTGCTCGGCCCGGCGCACCACATTTTCGAGGAACACAATGGCATCATCGACAAGAAACCCGATCGCCAGCGTCAACGCCATTAGCGTTAAATTGTTGATCGAGAAATTCAGCATGTACATCGCCGCGAACGTGATCAGCAGAGAGAGCGGCAAGGCTACGACAGGAATCAGGGTGTCAGTGGCGCGGCCGAGAAAGACGAAGATCACCATGCAAACCAGGAGGAAAGCGATGATCAAAGTAAATCGCACTTCATGAACCGAGTTCACGATGCTCTGGGAGCGATCGAAAACTGGCGCGAATGCAATTGACCCGGGCAAACTTGCCCTGAGCTCGGGAAACAACGCTTTGACCGAGTTCGCCACTTCGACAGCGTTCGCTCCCGCCTGACGCGACACCGCCAGTACAACCACCGACCCGGGTGGATTGAATCCGCGCATCCAGAAAAACCGGGAAAGCCGTTCGTCCTGCACACCTTGATATACATCGGCCACATCGCGCAGATAAATTGGCAAGCCCTCTTTATTTCTGGCGATGATCAGATTGCGATAACCTTCGGCCCGGTCGATCTGTCCGTTAGGCAAAAGTATGAAAGTCCGATGCGCCCCATCGAATTGGCCGGCGCCGGAATACACAGTTCCGGCTTTAATCGCCGTGGCCAAATCGTCCATGGTGAGCCCGCGAACGGCTAGCCTGGCCGGGTCAGCCTTGATCCGAATCGCGCCTTGAACACCGTAGATGTTTACCTGAGATACGCCCGGCAGAATGGCAATTCGTTGGGCCACAGCAGTCGAGGCGTATTTGTAAAGATCGGCATCCGTGAGCGTATCCGACATTAAGGCCAGCAAATAGACCGATTGATCGTTCGGATTAGTTTTGGTAAACGTGGGCGGGCTGGGTAAATCGACGGGTAGTTTTCCGCTCGCCCGCTGGATTGCCGCCTGCACATCCGTAGCAGCATCGACAATGCTCTTGCTCAGATCGAATTGAAGCGTCAGCTGCGTATTTCCCTGAGTGCTCGAGCTGGTCACAATGTCGAGCCCGGGAATCTGCATGAACTGTTTTTCGAGCGGCGTGGCAATGGTATTGGCCATCGTCGTGGGGTTGGCCCCGGGATACGAGACACGAACCTCGATCACGGGATAATCGACTGCGGGCAGATCGTTTACCGCCAGTTTGTTGTAAGTGGTAATTCCCGCCACAATGACCGAGATCGTGAGCAGGACTGTCATTACCGGCCGCCGAATGAATGGCCCGGAAAGCCCCGAGCCCTTGACCTGAATCAATTTACCACCGGGAGTCTCGTTAGGTGGAACTCCCGCAGTAAACGGCCGCGCCGGCTGTTGTCGATTCGGCGCGGGAAGCGGCGGCTCGCCGTTGTGTGTTTCCCCGTCGTGATCGTCGCGTTCCGACATAGAAATCAGGGACTCTCGGCCGCGATTTTCTTTTCCTCGCCAGCTGCGGAAGCGGCATACGGTTTCGCTTCGACCTTTGTTCCGGGCGCAAGTGCTAGTTGGCCGGTGACAACGACTGTTTCCCCTGGGTGCAACCCATTACTGATCACTGTGAGATCGCCCTCCTGCCGCTGCCCCGGTTTGACCGGCCGAAGATCGACAGTGTTATCCGGTTTCACTACAAAAACGAACGGACCACTTTGACTGACTTGCACCGCCGGTGAAGGCACCAGCGTCGCATTCTCGAGCATATCGAGAATGAATCGCACCCGAACAAACTGCGACGGCCAGAGTGCGCGATCCGGATTCGGCGTGACAGCGCGGGCTTTCACGGTGCCGGTGCCGGGCTGGACGGCATTGTCGATGAAATAAAGATCGCCGGTTCGCAGCGCGATTGAGTTGTCGGGCGGGTAGGTTTGCACTTTGACTTGAGGGCCGCCGAGGTACTGCCTCACGAGCGGAAGATCGTTCTCGGCCACAGTGAAATCGGTGTAAATCGGATCGAGCCGCTGAATTGTGACCAAAGGAGGACTCGACGGGCCGACAAGATTGCCAATATCAACATTGCGCAACCCGACCCGGCCATCGATCGGCGATTTGATGTAGCAAAAATCGAGATTCACTTGCGCGGCTTCCGCGGCTGCCTTCGATTTTTCCGCATTGGCCACGGCGGTGTCGTAATCCTGGGGCGATATGACTTTCCTCGCGCGAAGGTCCTCCTGTCGTTTCAGCGTCAGCTGGTCGAGTGCGGCCTGCGCTTTCGCCTGGTCAAGAGCAGCCTGATACGGGCGGAGATCAATCGTAAAAAGCAAATCGCCTTTCTTCACATCCGAACCATCCTGGAAATCGCGCGAGATGATTACGCCGCTCACCTGCGCCTGCACCTGGACCGTCTCGTAGGCCGCGCACGTTCCAATTTCGTCCAGGTACAGAGGAACATTCTTGCTGATCGCTTTTGTCGCGAGCACCGGGCGCGGCTGAGGCTGCTCCGCTTTGGATGCGGCGACATGATGTTGCACGATGCGAGTTACAACGAACGCCCCGAGCACCATAAAAATGACGTAGCCCCACCATGGGATTGCGTGATTTGATTTGGCCGGCATCTTCATTCTCCCCTTGCGGGCTGGCGATGCGACACCGCCCGATTGTTTATTCGCTGCCCGTTTCGCTTTTGACCGTTCTGCCTCGACTCTTGTTTGGAAAGAGTTCGCGCGCTCGCGTTTCTTCCCGCTTCTGCCTTTTGGCGGATCTGCGCGAGTACCCGCATGCAAGTCTGCAACTCTGCAGCCGGAATTTCGGCGAGGAGTTCCTGCCGAAGTTGACCGGCTGTCGTAGTGATCTGGGTAATCACACGTTGCGCACGCCGCTAAGTTGTACGGTCTTACATCGTCGATCATGCGGCGCGTTTCTGCGCCTGACCCAGCCCTCGTTTTCCAAGCGATGCAATAAGGTGACAAGAGATGGCTCTTCGATTCCAAGCCGCGCTGCGATTTCCGCCTGAGTCAGCGTTTCGGAAGCAACTGATAAGTGCAGCAGAGTTCGCCATTTGGCCTGGCTGAGGCCCATCGGCTTGAGCCGTTCGTCCAGCTTCAGGCGCCATGCCCGCGCGGTTCCGTGCAGCAGAGGGCCAAAAGCTTCCTCATCGAGTTTCGGCATATCCAGATCGTTCGCATGCTAACTATTGCCGAAGGATGGGGCTGTCAAACTCGGGCTGACCATTTTCCCTTACCGCCGCTGCACAATGAAAAGCGAGGTTCTCCATTGCCGATAATCCCGTATCGACAAAACCCGCTGCGCAGGTCCTGAGAGCCATTCCCCCGCTCGCGATGCCCGGTCTTCATTCTCCGGGCGCACCAAAAAATAATGCGTGTCGCGCGGCAGATCTTCCACGCGGCTTACATATGAGATCGGTCGATGAACATAAAACAGAAACGGCTCATAGTCTGGATCAACAGCGTAAAGCCGTTCCCCTCGAGGTATAACGGCTTCAATTTTCGCGGCGATTGGCTTCAATTTCGGTCGCAAACGCGGAACAATTCCGAAGGCATAAATCCACACGCCCACACACATCAGTACCACAACAAGACCGATAACCCTCCATCGCTTCTTCAACGATTCGCCGCCCAGGAATTGCGGCCAGACATAATTGTCATCGCACAAAACCGATGCGGTTAACCATGCAAACGGCGCGATCAACGGCATCGTGTAACGCGGCAACGCTCCGGGAACAAGATCGACAATCACTAACGAAATCGCCATGCCCCAGATCAAAGCGCGGTGTTCTTCTCGGAACCGGCCTCGATGAAATCCAATTAGCGGAACAAAAATCAGCCAGGGTAAAAAGTAGGCGAGACTCTTGGGAATATTTATTAACCAGGTTTTCCAGTGAAACGCCTCGGGGGACAGTCGCCCGGAGAATTGTCGGGACCAAACCTCGGCAGTGTGTAGTCCGCCGGTCGCCTGCTCGAATGGGATCGCCCAGGCGGCGAAGATCGACAACATCACAATTACGCCGATCAGATGCGGAACGCTCCAGAGCGCTCGGCCTTCTCGGGCTTGCCACAGAATGGCAACCAGAATCGCGTAAAAGAAAAAGAGGTGAAGCGGACCTTTTGCGAGCCAACCCAAACCGAGAAAAATCCAGGGCACTATCCACGTCAGCCACGGAGATCGCCGCTGTTTCCACCAGCTTAACCAGCAAATAAAAGCAGCAGCAAACAAGGAAACGTAAAGTGCCTCAATTTCGATCAAGCGACCTTTCTCGATCAAGCCCGCATTCGTCAGCCAAATCAGCGCGGCGACCAACGATCCAATATTGCCGAGGCTCGTCCGGGCGATTGTGATAAAACAAAATGCCGCGCCGAGCACACAGAGGACAGATGGGAGCCGCGCCGTCCATTCATTTCGTTGACGGAAAACCCTGAATGAAGCAGCGACCAGCCAGTTAATCAGGGGCGGCTTTCGCAGATATGGTTCGCTGCCCACTCGCGGCACAAGGTAGTCTCCGGTATCGAGCATTCGGATCGCCGGCAGAATCCGGCGGCCTTCTTCGCCTTTGATTTCGAGCGAACCGAGCGCTGGCAGATAAATCGCCGCCCAAATCAGCAGGACCGTCAAGAACCCCTGTCCCCGAGTGATCATTCGGTGTTGAGATTGGACAGTCGAGCCTGCGGGTTCAAACAGAATCAAAGCCGCACCCTTGACGAGGTAGGAGTTGAAAATTAAGTTGAGACTCTAGTCCGCGCACGCTGCATGGAGTGGGAACTGGTGTCCCACTCTTTTTCGTCTGCGGGCTGTGTGTTTTATGAACGCGGAATTTATCGCCATGTTGGAATACCTGGAACGGGAGCGCGGGATCAAACGCGAAATCCTGATCGAGGCGGTTTCCAATGCGCTCCTCTCCGCTTCCAAGAAGAGTGTGGGCGCTTCGCGCGATTTGCACATCGATATCAATCCAAAGACAGGCGAAATCCGGGCGCTCGCCAATCTGCTCGTCGTGGATCAGGTCGCGAATCCACAGGACGAGATCGATCTGAGCAAAGCGCGCAAGCTCAAGCCCGACGCAAAACTGGGCGAGTCGGTCGAGATCGAAGTAACACCGAAAAACTTTGGTCGCATCGCCGCTCAGACCGCCAAGCAGGCAATGATGCAGCGTATCCGCCAAGTCGAGAAGGAGATGATTTACGAGGAGTTTAAAGACCGCGCAGGTGAGATTGTGAGCGGCACGGTGCGACGGTTCGATCGGTCCGATGTAATTCTCGATCTTGGGAAGTTTGAGGCAGTAATGCCGCAACGGGAACGCGTCGCGGTGGAAGATTACAACGTCGGTGACCGGCTCCGCGCATACGTGGTCGCGGTCGAGAACGGAGTTCGCGGCCCGGAAATCATCGTGTCGCGAAGTCATCCGAATTTTGTTCGCCGACTTTTTGAATTGGAAGTGAGTGAAATCGCCGATGGAACCGTCGAGATTCGCGGTATTGCCCGCGAGGCCGGCTATCGAACCAAGATCGCGGTCTCGAGTGCAAACGATAAAGTCGATCCAGTGGGCGCATGTGTTGGAATGCGCGGCTCACGCGTTAAGAACATCGTCCGCGAGCTGAACAACGAAAAGGTGGACATCATCCGCTGGAGCTCCGATCCGCGGGAATACATTCTCGAAGCGCTCAAGCCAGCTAAGGTCAAGAATTTGACCTTCGATACCGAAAAGAAGAGCGTGCAAATCTCAGTGGACGAAGATCAGCTTTCGCTCGCCATCGGAAAGAAAGGCCAAAATGCGCGGCTGACTTCCCGCCTTACTGGTTGGGAAATTAACATCGACAAGGACACGTCGGCTACGACGGTAGTCGAACAGAAAGTCGCGCACGCGGCCCAAACGCTCGCGGGCGCGCTCCCGGTCACTGAGGAGCAAGCTGTTGCGCTCGTTAAATCGGGCTTCACGAATTTGGAAGGTCTGCGTCAGGCCGATGTGAAGGACTTGGTGGACATTTTGACCGTCGACGAACAGAAGGCGCAGGAGATCCACGACGCCGTTCATCAACAAGAGGAACCGCAAAAAGCCGGCTCTGCTTAAAGGCACGAGCCATGAAAGAAAATTTCGACAATGCCAGCAAAGACGACCAGCAAGACTGCGACGCGCAAAACAGCGAAAGCTACCACTGCATCCAAGCCCGCTCCCAAGACAAAGGTCGCTGCTGCCAAGAAGAAAGCTGAGCCGGAAAAAAAATCCGCTGCGATGGCGGCTGCGAAAACCGCCCGAACGCCAGCCGCCAAGACTCCTGCGAAATCCGACGCATCTAAGCCGGTTTCGCTAATTGATAAGGGGAAATCCGCCAAGGAGCCAAAGGATGGTCAGGTAAAGAGCAAGCCTCCGATCCTGCCGCCAATTTCGAAAATTTTGCCCAAGATAGAAGCGCCGGCGCCAGTTCCTGCACCACGAGCGCCAACTCCCGTGCCGGAGCCGACTGAGGACGCTGAGTCAGTAGTCAAACCAAATGGCGCGCCTGCCGCAGAAGCTGAGGCAGGAACACAGAAGGTCATCCACTTCAAGCCGCCGATCATCGTCAAGGAACTGGCGGTTCAGCTAGAACTCAAGCCGCATCAGCTCATCGCTGAGCTGATGAGCTACAACGTATTCGCCAATATCAATCAAACCGTCGAGCCGGATATCGCTTCGAAGATCGCAGAGAACCACGGGTTTTTTCTTGAAAAAGAGCGACGCGAGAAAGGTGGGGGTGTGCATAAGGTGGAACAGGCGGTCGTTGCACCGCCGCCGCCGGTCATTGAAAAAGAAGAGGAGCTCGAGACACGGGGTCCGGTGATTACGTTCATGGGACATGTCGATCATGGAAAGACTTCGCTCATGGATGCCATCCGGAAGACGCGAGTGGCAGCGGGTGAAGCGGGCGGAATCACCCAACATATTGGGGCATATAGTGTCGAGCACCAGGGACACCAGATAACATTTATTGATACACCAGGCCATGCCGCGTTCACTGCGATGCGGGCACGAGGCGCCAACGTTACAGACATCGTGGTGCTCGTGGTTGCGGCCGATGACGGCGTCATGCCGCAAACGATCGAAGCTATCAATCACGCCAAAGCGGCGCCACATGTGAAAATTATTGTCGCGCTCAACAAGATCGATCTTCCCGGCGCCAACATCGACAGAGCAAAAAAGCAGCTTCAAGAGCATGAGCTCACCCCGGAAGATTGGGGCGGCGAAACCATTGTTTGTCCAGTCTCCGCTACGAAGGGCACCGGCATCGATCATCTGCTGGAGATGATGATTCTTCAATCCGAGGTGATGGAATTGAAAGCATCGCCCACTGCGACGCCACGCGGGACGGTGATTGAAGCGCAAGTCGAGGCCGGACGCGGCCCGACTGCTACCGTGATTGTCCAAATGGGCACATTGAAAATCGGCGACCCATTCATTTGCGGAGACTACGGCGGGAAGGTGAAATCACTTCTCGACGACCAAGGCAAGCCGGTCAAGGAAGTCGGCCCATCGACAGCGGTAAAGGTGCTCGGTTTTACCGGCCTACCGAATGCCGGTGACGAACTTCTGGTGATGGAATCGGAGCGCGCGGCAAAGCAATTAAGCGACGAGCGATTGGAAGCCAAACGCGCGAACAAACTGAGTACACCGCAGCGGGCCACCTTGGAAAGCCTGCTTCAAGCTGCGGATGGAAAGAAAACTTTGCGCATCGTGTTGAAGTGTGATGCCCAGGGATCCGTGGAAGCGATCACGGGCGCGCTCAATCAAATTGAGAGCAAGAAAATCGATCTGGAAATCATTCACGCCGCCGCGGGCCCGATTTCCGAGTCGGACATTTTGCTGGCCAGCGCGTCGGATGCAGTCGTCGTCGGATTCAACGTCAAAGTGGAATCGATGGCTGTTCCGGCCGCAAAACGCGAAGGTGTGCAGGTCAAACTCTACAGCATCATCTACGAGTTAATCGACCAGATCAAAGACGCCATGGCCGGACTGCTCGAACCGGAGCATCGCGAAACAGTCATTGGTCATGCGGAGGTAAAACAAATCTTCAAGTTGACCAAAGGAATCGTGGCCGGATGTCTGGTCACCGATGGACGAATTGCCCGAACTGCTCGTGCTCGTGTGCTGCGAAAACGTCAGCCCGTTTATGATGGCGGCCTTTCCACACTGCGACGTTTCCAGGACGATGTGAAAGAAGTCCGGTCCGGTTTGGAGTGTGGCATCAAGCTGGGTGACTTCAGCGAATATCAGGTAGGCGATATCATCGAGTGTTATCAACTCGAGCAGGTGGCGCAGAAACTTTAGCCGTTCCGAGCGAAGTCAAGGAATCCCGAGGCGAAACCTTTAAGGGAAAATCACGGGATCCTTCGCTGTCGCTCAGGATGATAGGCGGAATCACATGAAACATCGACAATTGCGCGTAAACGAAATGGTAAAGCGAGAGCTGAGCGGGATCATTGTGCGCGAGATCAACTTCGAAGGTGCTCTGGTCAGCATTAACGCTGTCGATGTTGCGCCTGACCTGAAAAGCGCACACGTTTTTGTTAGTGTTCTCGGTTCGAGCAAGAAAGAAGATGTCATGAACAAGCTGGAAGAAAATCGCGCGGTGCTTCAATCCACCCTCTCGCGCAAGGTAGTCTTGAAATACACACCGCATCTTATTTTCCATCTCGATAAATCCATCGAGCGGGGCGCGCGCGTGATCGAGATCATGGACAAGATCGACAACGAGAATTGATCGCCTAACGTGAGCACGTCCAAATTCTCTGAAATAGGCCGGGCCTTACGCGAGCATCAGCGCTTTGCGATCTTGAGCCATGTTCGTCCCGATGGCGACGCCCTCGGCAGCCAGTTGGCTCTTGCTCTTTCTTTGAAAAAACTGGGAAAGGATGTTCGGGTTTGGAACGAAGACGGAGTGCTGGAGAAATATTCCTATCTCGCGCGGGCAGAATTGCTGACTCAACCACCGGGCGTAGCTGAAGATGTCGATGTTGTTCTCGCTCTCGATACAGCAATTCAAAATCGCCTGGGCACAACGCTAAAGGCAATTGGATCGGCCAAGCTCTGGATCAATATCGATCATCATCCCAGCAATCCCGGTTATGGCGATTTGGTTTGCATCGATCCGAACGCGCCGGCTACGGCCCAGATTCTGTTCGAATTGATCAAGGATCAAAAATTACCTATCGACAACGAGATCGCTGAGAATCTTTACGTCGCCATATCGACCGACACCGGCTCGTTTCAATATCCCAACACGACAGCGCGCACATTCGAGATCGCCGCCGAGCTGGTCCGGTGCGGTGTCGATGTTGGCCGGATCAGCCGTTTAACCTACGAGAACTATCCCCACCGCCGGCTCGAACTGTTGCGCGAGCTTTTGCGGACGATGCAATTTGAGCTCGAGGGCCAGGTTGCAAGTTTCAGTCTCAGCCTGAAGACAGCGGCGGAGTTGAATGTCCTTCCTGAGGATAACGAAGGCCTGATCGATCACCTTCGCGCAATTCGTGGCGTGATCGTGGCCGTATTTTTCGAGGAACTAAACGACGGCAAGGTGCGCGTGAGCATGCGATCGAAGGATGAAGCTGTCGATGTTTGCGCGATTTGTAAGAAATTCGGCGGCGGCGGTCACGTTCTTGCCGCCGGCGCACGCATTCTTGGCACATTGCGCGACGTACAGGAGCGCGTGTTGAGAGAAGTGCGCGAGAGAGTTGAAGAATTAGGGCGTTGAAGGCTATGCGCGCGCGTGCATTCGGATTGCGTAGCGCATGCGTCTCGCGTGCGGGCGAGCGCGTCTCGCGATCGCGAACTTTCTCTTCGACATCTCCGAGCCCGCAGGTAAGGAAATTACAATAAGAGCCTGTTTCGGCGCGACGCCGAAACCAGCACGCGGGACGCGTGCGCTACCGAACGCTTCAACCATGCTTCCAACAATTGATGGTGTCCTCCTCGTGGACAAAGCCGAAGGCATGACCTCGCACGATGTCGTTGCGGTGGTTCGCCGGCAGCTCGGCACGAAGAAGGTCGGTCATTGCGGGACGCTAGATCCCATCGCCACGGGCCTGCTGATTCTGACCATTGGCCGCGGGACGAAAATTCAGGACCTGCTCATGAGCGAGGACAAGGAGTATGCCGGCACGTTTGTCCTCGGGATCGCAACCGACACGCAGGATCGAGAAGGTAAAGTGATGCAGGAGCGAGCGGTTCCCGAGTTGAGCGAAGATCAGATTCGGGCCGCGTTTGAAAAATTTCGCGGCGATTTCTATCAAACGCCGCCCATGGTCTCTGCCAAGAAACATGGCGGCGTACCGCTCTACAAGCTGGCGCGTCAGGGCAAAGTGGTCGAGCGCGAGCCGCGGCTCGTTCACGTGTATCGCCACACGATTGACCGAATCGCTCTTCCCGAAATCGATTTCAGCGTGCTTTGCAGCAAGGGTTTTTATGTGCGCACTTATGTGCACGATATTGGCGAGATTCTCGGTTGTGGCGCGCATTTGAAAACGTTGCGCCGAACCAAATCCGGCCGGTTCGATGTCGCGAATGCGATCACCGTCGATGAAATCAAAAATTGGCCGCGCGAAGAGACCCTAAAACGGCTTCTTACTCTTCCCGAGGTTTCGCGGATGAGAGGAGCTTAGAGGATTCGGATTTTGTTCTAATGGAGATTTTGCGATCGATTCCGGAATTGGCCCAGCTCGATGGCCCATTGTTCCTCGCCATTGGTGTTTTCGATGGAGTTCATCGTGGTCATCAAGCGGTGATTTCTATATCCGCCCAGCACGCTCGAGCGGGAGATGGCACCGCGGTCGTAGTCACGTTCGATCCTCATCCGATGAAAGTGCTTCGGCCAGACAAGGCGCCACATCTGCTTACCGCGACACAACACAAGATCGCGTTAATCCGCGATTTCGGTGTCCGCCATCTTCTTCTGATTCACTTCGATAAACAATTTGCCGCCACCGAGCCGGAGGAGTTTGTCGAGCAACTCGTGAAGTCTTCGAGGCCGCTGCGCGAAATCTGTGTCGGACACGAATGGTCTTTCGGCAAAAATAGACGCGGCGACCTCGATCTTCTCGAGAAACTGGGGGCGCGTTTCGATTTCAATGTGGTCGGGATTCGGCCGGTGACGATCAATGGTTCGGTCGTGAGTAGCACAGCCATTCGCCAGGCAGTTGAAGCGGGTGATTTTACAACGGCCAAAGAAATGCTCGGCCGAGATTACACGATTCTTGGAACGGTCGTACCGGGAGATAATCTGGGAAAGAAATTTGGCTTCCCCACGGCAAACCTCAGCGCGCACAGCGAACAATTTCCGCCCAACGGAGTCTATTTCGCCGAAGCGATTTTCGACGGAGAGAAGCACCCGGGTGTGATCAATCTCGGCTGTCGCCCCACCGTAAGCAGCGGCAAGTCGGAGCGCATATTAGAGATTCATTTGCTCGATTTTTCGGACGACCTTTACGGGAAAGAGATCGAGGTCCGATTTCGAGAGTACCTCAGAGCCGAAAAGAAATTTGAGGATGTCGATGCTCTGGTAAAACAGATCGCAGCCGATGTTCAGAGGGCGCGGGAGTTAACGGGACGCTAAATGGTGGAATGCGATCTCCGAGCGCGTTGTTAGCCGAGCGGCTTGCCGCCAAGCTTCGTCTTTGAAAAAGCCGATCCCACCTACGCGGCTGCAGCAGCGCGCTTGCGCGCGGTGGCATCGAGAATCCGTTTGCGGAGTCGCAACGATTTCGGCGTCGCTTCGACATATTCGTCGATGTCGATGTACTCGATCGCGCGCTCAAGAGTCATCCGCAGCGGCGCTTCGAGCTGGATGCCTTTGCCATCGCCCTGGCTCCGCATGTTCGTAAGATGTTTCGCTTTGCAGGGGTTGACGGGTAAATCCTCGGGCCGGGCGTTCTCGCCCACGATCATGCCTTCGTAAACATCCTCCTGCGGACCGATGAACAACCGCCCGCGCTCCTGAATATTATTGAGCGCGTAAGCGGTGCTAATTCCGGGTTCCATCGAGACCATCACGCCGCGACCACGTCCATCGATTTCCCCACGGAACGGGGCATACTCGCGAAAGAGATGACTCATCAAACCTTCGCCGCGGGTCAGATTCACCAGGTCGGTCTCGAAGCCGATCAAGCCGCGGGTCGGGATGATCGCTTCGATTGAAACGCGAGTCTCATGATGAGACATCCCGGTGACTTCGCCTTTGCGATTGGCAATTGATTGCAAAATATCGCCCAGCTTTTCATTAGGAAGATCGACATAGAGATTCTCCAGCGGCTCGAGCAGGCTCCCATCCTCAGAGCGATGAAAAATGACCTCCGGCCGCGAGACCATCACTTCGTAACCTTCCCGACGCATTTGCTCGACGAGGATCGCGATTTGCATTTCGCCGCGGGCGTTGATTTCGAAGGCTCCCGCCGCCTCGGTGTCGTTGACTTGGAGCGAAACATTCCCGCGCGTTTCGCGCGTCAAGCGATCGCGAACATGCCGCGCCGTCACGAATTTTCCTTCGCGCCCGGCAAAAGGCGAATCGTTCACCAGAATCCGCATCCGAATCGTCGGCGGATCGATATCGACAAACTCCAGTGATTGTCGATCCTCCGAATCGGTCAACGTTTCCCCGATATAAACCTCCTCGAAACCGGTGAGGCCGACGATGTCGCCGGCACTCGCTTGTTTGATCTGGACCTGCTCCAAACCCTCGTAAGTGAACAACGCTGTCACGGCATTACGTTCCGGGCGGCCGTCACGATGAATACATACGATCGAATCGCCCACGGCCACTTGGCCGCTAACGATTCGACCAAGGGCAACGCGCCCAAGATAATCGCTATAGTCGAGATTCGACACCAGCATTTGGAAAAATGGCTCTTCAGAAGTGCGCGGCGGCGGCACCTGTTGAACGATCGCTTGAAACAGTGGCGTCATGTCCTCGCTCCGCTGATTCAGATCGCGCGTGGCATAACCGTTCTTCGCGCTGGCGTAAACGATCGGGAAATCGAGCTGTTGGTCAGTCGCCTTTAATTCGACAAAAAGATCGAACACTTTATCGAGAACCTGGTGCGGCTCGGCGTTCTCGCGGTCGATTTTGTTAATGACCACAATCGGCTTGAGCTGATTCTCCAGCGCCTTGCGGAGGACAAAGCGAGTTTGGGCCTGCGGGCCATCGTGAGCATCGACAACCAGCAATACGCCATCGACCATTTTCATGATCCGCTCCACTTCGCCGCCGAAATCAGCATGCCCCGGCGTATCCACAATGTTGATGCGGTACCCGTTCCATTGAAACGCGGCATTCTTGGCGCGAATCGTGATCCCCTTTTCCCGTTCGAGATCCATCGAATCCATGACGCGCTCCTCGACTTTTTGGTTAGAACGGAACGTTCCAGATTGCCGCAGTAGTTGATCGACAAGGGTGGTCTTGCCGTGATCGACGTGCGCAATGATGGCTATGTTGCGGATTTTATCCATGTAAAGAGTGCGTACCTGAAAAACTACCGACGAACTCGCCGCGTCGAGCAGTTCGTCCTGGGGAATTGAGGACATAAACTTCGATCAGGTTAGTCGTCGCGTCAAGCCGAGGCGCGGACTTTTGGCTCGATGTGAAGAATGCGGCTACGCCATTGGTTTAACATCGTGCTCGGAGATCACGATCCACCTTGGTAGAACGCGACCTCCGGGCGCGTTGGCAAATAATGCGCCGCAGGCGCCAAGCTTCTTGCCGAGCGAGCCGAGACTCATGCCACGGCTGCGGCGGCCTCGGCAGGCTCAACCCATTTCCCGTGTTCGCGAATCAAATCTTTCAGCCGGTCCACGGCTTCTCCTTCGGGAATATTGAATTTTACCGCGGTTTTACCGACGTAGAGATTCACTTTCCCAGGCGCGCCCCCGACGTAGCCGAAATCGGCATCGGCCATTTCTCCGGGTCCATTCACGATACAGCCCATGATGGCAATCTTGACGCCTTTGAGATGTTCTGTGGCCGCTTTGATTTTCGCCGTTGTCGTTTGCAGGTTAAAAAGTGTCCGGCCGCAGGATGGACAAGCCACGTAATCGGTTTTGAAAATTCGCGTGCCTGCCGCCTGCAAAATGTTGTAGGACAAACGCAATGCCTGGCCCGGCGCCTCTTCGCCCTGGACCAGGATAGCATCGCCAATTCCATCGCAAAGTAGTGAACCGATGTTTGTCGATGCAATTAATAGCGTTTCGAGAAAGTCCCTGCTGTCATCGCTCATCCTTCTTCCTTCATCCTTCAGCAAGATTGGATGCCGCGGTTCCAGCTTCGCCGCCAATAATCGAAACGCTGAAATGACCGGGAGATCGACATCGTCCCGCACCGTTATCAGTTGCGTTTGTTGATCCTGATTTAATTGATCGAAGGCCGCGTCATCGCGCGGATCGACTTCAACGATCCTCGCGTTTTCGTAAACGATCTCCGGCACGTAATCGCCCATCTTGTCGATCTTGTGCGCGACCTTGTCATAGTTCGCCTGCCGCACAACGACACGTACCAGTTCCTCTCCCCCAAGTTTTACCCCGTTGCGCTCGATAGCCTCGGTGGAACGGCGCTGATAAGAAAACGGGTCGAATGAAAGTTCCAGATCAGGCGTTGGACGTTCGGTGTTCGGCGCTTTCTTCTGAACCATTGCAACCAGCGCCTTGGCCACCGGGATCTCGTGGGGACTGTCCTCCGTCAATGACACACGAATCGTATCGCCAATGCCATCTGCGAGCAGCGAGCCAATCCCGATCGCGCTTTTGATCCGCGCGTCTTCCCCCTCACCAGCTTCAGTTACACCGAGGTGGACTGGGTAATTCCAATCCGGCCCGAGCTCGTTCAGTCGGGCAACGAGTAAACGATACGCTTCGATCATCACCTTCGGGTTACTCGCTTTCATTGAGAAAACGAAATCGTGATAATCGAGATCACGCGCGATCCGGGCGAATTCGAGGGCGCTCTCCACCATTCCAAGAGGCGTATCGCCGTAGCGGTTGAGAATTCGGTCCGACAATGATCCGTGGTTTGTGCCGATTCGCATCGCGATCCCACGCTGTTTACAAAGATCCACCAGTGGCGTGAACCGCTCGCGGATTCGATTTAGCTCCGCTGTGTATTGCTCGTCGGTGTATTCGCGAATGACGAACTTTTTCGAGTCGGCGTAATTACCGGGATTGATTCGCACTTTCTCGACCCATTTGGCTGCTTCCATTGCCGCTTCCGGTTTAAAATGGATATCGGCTACGATGGGCACGTCACATCCGCGCTCGCGCAAACCCTTCACGATGTTTTCGAGGTTCCGCGCATCTTTCACCGTGGGCGCAGTGATTCGAACAATTTCACAACCGACATTGGCGAGCTCGATAGTTTGCTGGATCGACATCTCAGTATCCATCGTGTCGCAGGTGATCATCGACTGGACGCGAATCGGGTTGTCACCGCCGATTCCGACGTTGCCCACCTTCACTTCACGCGTCTTGCGGCGCTCGTAAACCAGGGGATTTTTGCAAAACGACTGCATTCGATTCACAATACCCGCCCGCAACGAGGGCGGCAACCTGGCTATTCCCGGCGTTATTGGTCGAGCGGGTGACCTTTGAGAAGAAGCTTCACCACCGTGACGATCATATACATCACCGGCCAGGCCGCGGCCAGGACGACCAGACCGAACACTGCCATTTCCCGTGCTCGTTCGCGGGCGCAGACCATCATCAGTTCTCGGCTCAGGCTGTGGAAGTGCCGGAACTCGGAGCGTTCATCGTCATCGTGCGACGAATAACCGCGCCAGTCGCCCATTCCAGAGTGAAAACTATAATCGGTCTGCGGGAATCGCCGTTTCCCGGGAGCGGAGTGAAACGTCGGTTTCATCGCTGTATAGACAATGCCACAGCAATCAGCGTTGGAAAGCGGCAATAAGTTTTTGGCGGGCGGATCGATTTCTCCGAAAGGGATGCGATGTCAATCGGCGAAGCCACATTCAATACCACGCGCTCGGAGATCGCGTTCCACCTTTTGCGAGTTGCCAAATAAATGGCGCGTGCAACTCCTACAATGTGCAAGACAACGAGAGGGACGCCATTCACATTGAGCAGCTCGAACTCTTCGCCCGCCTAGGAGTCACCGACAGTGAACGGTCGGAACCACAGCGACTCACAGTATCCATCACTCTTTGGCCAGCTGTGGACTTCGAAAGCTTACGCGATGAAATTCATCGCACCGTTGATTATTCAGCCGTGTGCGCCACTGCCAGGGATTACGTTGATAAACGCATCGACAAGCTCATCGAGACTCTGGCGTCAGGATTGGCCGGACATCTCCTAAAAAATTTCCCGGTTCGACAAGTCCGAATCGAGCTGCGCAAGTTCGTTCTGCCGAATGCTCAGCATGCTTCCGTGATAGTGACGCGCACGATCCAGTAGAAGGGTCCGAAGCCAGCGCCCGAAATTTCTGGTTTAGCGTAACGCGGCCGCTTCTCGATCGCGGCCTTCCAATTCGAGAACCATTCGCCTGATATGTTTATAGTTCGTGTGCGCCGATAACAAACGAAGGCTTTCCTGTGGATTGCCCCATTGCAAAATCTCGATCGACTCCTGCCGCGCACCCCAATTGTTCATGTCACGTACATTAGCCATGTAGAGATCGATTGTATTTCGCCCGGCGAGCGCCCAGCCGTAATCGTCCACGCGATATACTTGACCGGTTGAAAGGAGCCGAAAGACCGTGCCAGCCGGCCAGCGCGACCAATCGGCTGCGGCACTGCCGCAGATTGTCGATCGTCCCAACCGGTACGTTTTTGTCGATGTTGTTATTCGCTCCGACTCCACCCGCTCTAACGAAAAAGGCTGCAAAGGCGCTGTATCCGAAACCGAAATTGCACGAGCGACATTCTCCGCCCGCCGAATCGCAGGCACCGCGGCATGAAGCACGCCGCCCAGCGCATTGTGATTGGTGAATTCCCGATGATCCGATTCAGTGTGCGTGTAGGCAGTCGTGCGCACGCTTTCAAAATCTGCTCTGGCCACGGGAGTTTCGTATGGCGGCAGAGCGCGCTGGGTCGTTCCGCAGGCACTGAGCAACAGCGCCGCGATTGCAATCAGGGCTAAGGCTGTGTTCTGGGGGAGCAAAGCTGATCGACGGAGTTATTAACAGTTATTCACATCACGTCGCAAGCGTTTTTTGCGGAGAATTTTTTCGCAAGGCGCACCCCTTCCGCGTAACCTGCCGTCATTATGATGGCGCAATTCGAAAAGCAGGTTTCGCAAACGCTTGAAGAAATTAAGGCGCAAGGCCTGTTCAAAACCGAGCGGATTATCACCAGTCCGCAGGATGCACACATCGCGATTACTGGCGGCCAGCGCGTCCTCAACATGTGCGCTAACAATTATCTTGGGCTGGCCGATCATCCTGCATTGATCGCCGCGGCAAAAGAAGCGCTCGATACCCACGGCTTCGGCATGGCCAGTGTTCGTTTCATCTGTGGCACTCAAGACATTCACAAGCAGCTAGAAGATGCCCTCACGAAATTTCTCGGGACAGAGGCAACTATTCTTTATCCGTCGTGCTTCGACGCGAATGGCGGCCTTTTCGAGACCCTCCTCACTGAAAAGGACGCAATCATCAGCGATGAATTAAACCACGCATCGATTATCGACGGCATCCGGCTCTGCAAGGCGCAGCGGTTCCGTTACAAGCACAACGACACGGCCGATCTCGAAGCGCAATTGCTCGCAGCAAAAGATGCGCGGTTCCGATTGGTCGCAACCGATGGCTGTTTCTCAATGGACGGAACGATCGCGAACCTCGAAGCGATTGTCGATCTTGCCCAAAAATACGACGCGCTCACGATGATCGATGACGCGCATGCCACCGGATTTCTCGGAAACACCGGACGCGGCACGCACGAGTATCGCGGCGTAATGGGTAAGATCGACATTATCACCGGCACGCTCGGCAAAGCGCTCGGCGGCGCGAGCGGCGGATTCACCAGCGGTCGCAAAGAGATTGTCGATCTTTTACGCCAACGATCGCGTCCGTATTTGTTTTCGAACAGCATTGCGCCGCACATCGTGGCGGCTTCGTTAAAAGCGCTGGAATTACTCAGCGACTCGACTGAGCTGCGGGATAAACTCGAAGAGAATACAAAATACTTTCGAGCGGCTCTTATCGAACGCGGCCTAACGATCAAACCCGGCACGCATCCGATCGTGCCGATCATGATCGGCGATGCAGCGAAGTCACAAAAATTCGCCGCGAGGATGCTAGACAAAGGGGTTTACGTGATCGGCTTCTTTTACCCGGTCGTGCCTCACGGGACGGCCCGGGTTCGGTACTCAAGTCAGTGCAGCGCATTCGAGGAAAGATCTGAAATTCGCGGTTAAAGCCTTTGCCGAGGTTAACGACGAACTCAAGTAAGTCCGTTCCCCTCGATTAAGTCTCGTGCAAGGCGATGGACGAGCCGACCCAGGTCTTGTCCTTATTGAAATCGACTCCCATCATTTTCCCCTGACTCATCCGGACGAGATTATTCACCAATATCGGATCTCGATCTTCTTCCGGCCAGAGAAACATCATCCGGATCTCCGCCTTCGATTTGTTTCCATCGACCGTGGGAACAAATGCGGCGTATTCGACTTTCTTTTGCAAAATCCATTCCCGCGGTTTTTCCAAAGCGGCGATTTTTTCGCGGGTCGGTTCCATATCCACGCCTAGACCTGCGAATGAATAAAGCGGTTTCAACACGTAATTGCCGATCTTCTCACTTCGTGGAAAGTCGTCGGCGAAAAATGCCGGGGACGTGTATTCGGTTTTCAAAAACGGCAGAGAATGCTTGCTGATGCGAAAGTACCAATTCGGATGTCCAACCCAAACAACATCGAGATCATTCTGGAATCGGAATGGAAGATCGAGATCGGGTCGGCGAATCAGTTCGTCGAAGATGACGCGATTATAAATGCGCTCGATCCGTGTCTCGCGTCCATCGCGATCATAAAATAATTCGCGTCCGCGCTTTTTGACTTTCGTCACACAAACTGGACGGATTCCCAATATTCGTTCCGTCGCGGCGAAATCGATCCTGGTTTTTTGTTTGTCGGGTTCAATCTCGAGCAGAATGACGCTTCTCGGATCGACATCCCCCAAAATTGTTCGACGCTGCAATGCGAGATAGTCGTCATCTTTGATTCCGCCGAACGAGGACGTCCAATTTCGCGGAATGATGGGAAATGTTTTTCGCAGGCAGTGAAGCACCAGCAATTGGAAGCCGAACAAACTGGGAAATGCCTGGAGCTCGATCAGGCGCGGCACTAATCGCCCGTCCTCGGCGCAAATCCCGAAGTCGACCACGAGAAAATTCGGGTGCGCCGATTCGTTTGGCACTTCCAATTCCTTCGGGATCGCGTTGGCCGAGTGCTTCTGGAATTTCTCTGTCCGGGTAAGATCGACAATCTCCTTGGCCGCCCGCACAAGTTCGTCAGTGAACTCGCGAGTCAAGAAGATCGGCGTTTCCGAGATGCGAAAATCGGCCGGCCATTTCTCCGCTTCATTAATACAGCGCACGAGAGCGGCATACTTCTCAGGCGTGAAATCGGCATTGAACTGTGCGCGGAGTTTCGGATCCACAACGCCGCGCTACTCGGCGGTTTGCCTCAGGTCAACGATGCTGTTCACATGCACCGGGCCGAGAGTAATGGCCGGGCCTTCGTCCAGAAAAACCACGATACGATCCCCGCGTGGTGAAATATGCGCGTGACCTCGAGTGGAAACAGGATACTCGCGCCCGTCAGACGATCGGATTGCGAACGGTTCAAACGGCACCTTGTCGAGTCGCTGACGAACATCACCAATCATATGTCGATCTTACAGCAAAAATTTTCCGTGCTCCATCACCTTCTCGCCATCGAACCAGATGTCGAAATCGCGACCTACGCAATCGATGTGGGTCTTGGAAGCCCAATTTGCGCCGGTGTGCTCGGCATAGGGATGTCCAAAGGCGATGTGGACGCCGGGAATCTTTTCGTCCTGCAAAATGTGTCCGATGACATGAGTGCAGGCGATGTTCGTGCCGATGGCAAATTCGCCCACGCGATTACTGTTTTCATCCGTGCTGGTGTAGGCGCGAAAATCGTCGCGCAGGTCCTTGTTCTCCGAGCGAAGATCGACAATCCGATTGTCTTCGACCTCGATCGTCAACGGGCTCTCCTGTAAATCGCCGTAGCGCTCGCAAAGGTAATCTCCCACCACGCCATCCACTACGAATGTGCCGTTGGTATTCATAGGAGCGGTGAAAATTTCGCCCCCGGGAAGATTGCCCCATTTGTCTTTTTGAATGATCCCGCTGGTCTTGAGCCATTTTAGTTTCGGAGAAAGCTCCGCTTCGAATTCTGTGCCGTGCGGGGTTTTGCAGGTAATCTTCCCAGCCTGTCGAGCGCGTTCGACCAAACGCTGACTCAAAGAATCGACTTCATGAAAATCCGCGCGCATTCCTTCGAGCATGATCTCGCGGTTGATGTTGACCATGTGACCGTGGCGAATGTGGTGATGGTTCACTACGGCGGTCATTTGCGTGCGCGCGATCAGCTCGCCCACCTGGCTTTGTGCGGCGAAGATCGACACTTGGGACAGCGCTAGATCGTCGAGGATATTTTCCGGCATGAATTGCAACGGCCGTCGAGCATGATGTTCAAGCACAAAGAGACTGTAGTCCGACCCAATCCGCTCGACTTCCTTCTGTAGAGCCGCTGCAATTTCGCGGGTGAAAGTGTCGGTAATGATAGTCATCCGTTCCTCTGGTTTTAATCGAAGACACACTTCGACTGCGTTGCGCGCTCCGGGCATCAACTCCGGATCGATCGGATGGAGGTAGATCTTATCGGGCATGGAAAGTCGTCATTTTGGCGTGGAAGTCGACGCCGGGCAACTCGCGGGAGCGCCCGGCTAGGCAGGTTTCGCTGCCGTCAGTTGTAGCCCTTGGTAGGTCTCGCCTACGATATGATCGACCACCGCCCTCACGTCGTGTGTCTTTTTCCAGACCGCTAATTGCCGATCGGCTCCGGTGCCTTCGCGCATGATCCGTTCGATGTGCGCCATCTCGGAGCAGGTGCCGAGCTCATCCACCTCCAATGCAATAAACTCGAGCATCTCGTGCAGCAGTTCGCGCTCGTCCATTTCGCATTTGCGTCCGAAATCGATCAGTTTGCCATCGAGACCGTAACGCCCGGCTCGCCACCGGTTCTCATCGATTAGCCGTCGAGGGTAATTGCGGAAGGTGACGTTCTGCCGACGAAGCTTGTGTAATTTGACCACGATGGCCTGCATCACCGCCGCGAGCGCGATCGTGTCGTTCACTCGCGATTGGGCATCGCAAATCCGAAACTCGATCGTGTCAAAAAATGGATGGAGCCGGATGTCCCACCAGATCTTCTTCGCGTTGTCGATGCAATTGGTCGAAACGAGCAGCTTCAAGTAGTCTTCGTATTCGCCGAGACTTTCGAACGCGTCGGGAATGCCCGTCCGCGGGAAACGCTCGAAAATCATCTGCCGATAAGCCTTCAATCCTGTGTCCTGGCCCAACCAAAACGGCGAGTTGACGGAGAGCGCGTAAAGGTGCGGCAGGAAGTAACGCGCCTGGTTCATAATGTCGATCGCTTCTTCACGGTCGGGAATGCCCACGTGCACGTGCAGACCGAAGATCAGATTCGCGCGAGCGATTTGTTGCATGTCCTGGACGATGGTGGTGTAGCGTTCATCGGCCGTGATCCGTTGATTCATCCAATGCGAAAACGGATGCGTGCCAGCCGAAGCAATCTTGAGTCTTTCGAGTTCGGCAATTCTGGCCAGCTCGCTCCGAAGCTCAGTTACTTGTCGCCGCGCCTCCGCTGTGTCGGTGCAAATTTCGGTACCGAGCTCGACCATGGACTGATGCATCTCGGCTTTCACGTGTTCCTTCAAGAACATTTTCCCATCAGCAAGAATCTGTTGAATATGCGACCGCAGCTCGCGCGTCTTCGGATCAACGATCTGAAATTCTTCTTCAATGCCGAGGGTAAAAATATGATCGCGTGCTCGCGTTTGTTTTCGTGTCCCATTTGTCTGAGATCGAAGCTTTTTTCGAGAAAATGCGCCGGCTCGGCCGGACGTGATGCTGTTCTTCATGACGCAATCATCTTCGAGCAGGAGGCAGAAACTTTGCGGCACTTGCGATTTACCGACCATTTTTTGCGGCCAGCCCGGGGTCGTCACCGCAAGAAATGCATACGATTTGGCAAGCGCGGATAAGCGGACATCGAGACTCAAACGCACAATGACCGTATGAAAACGCAGGAAACGCTGTCCCGAACGAGCGCCGCCGGAATCGCATTAAAACGAATTCTGGTGCCGGTGGATTTTTCTCCGCTATCAAGAAAGGCGCTCCAGTACGCAATCAAACTTGCGCGAGAGTTTAATGCCGCGGTGCATCTGTTTCACGTAGTCGAGCCGGAGATACCGCAGGCTTTTGATGGTTTCATGATCGCGTCGCCACCAATTTCCCACTGGATCGACGCGAAGTGCACGAATCGATTGAATAAGCTGGCGAGCTCGGCCCGCACAGCCGGAGTCCAGCGCGTCGAGTAAGGCATTCGAACCGGTCTGCCTGCTTACGAAATCGTCGAAGCGGCCAAAGACCACGATGTCGATTTAATTGTAATCGCCACGCACGGTTACACCGGCTGGAAACATTTTGCGATCGGGAGCACGGCCGAACGCGTCGCTCGCGCAGCACCTTGTCCGGTGCTGATCGTGCGCGAGAAGGAGCACGAATTCGCCTAACTAAAGACCGGGAGAAAATATGCTGACAAAAATCGAAACGACAACACAGCGGGAACCGATCGGGATACGGGTGGCGCTGCATCCATTTTTGGCGGGAATGAACTCGACACAACTGGCGCTGTTGGCCGAATGCGCAATTCCTGTCCACTCCAAGAAAGGGCAAACCATTTTGCGTCAGGGCGAGTTGGCAAACCGGTTCTACTTGATCGAAAGCGGTAAAGTCGTCCTCGAGTCAGGAGAAGGATTTGGCGATGCGAAAATCGTCGAGATGATTGGTCCGGGTGATTTGCTGGGCTGGTCCTGGATGTTTCCGCCTTACGTCTGGCATTTCACCGCGCGCGCAGTCGAACCGACTCGCGCGATCTTCTTTTATGGGACAATCCTGCGCGAGGTACTGCGAGCGAGACCACTCACTTGGTTACGAACTCCTAAAACGGATGAGCCCCGTGATGGTAAAACGCTTGCAGGCTGCGCGCCGAAAAATGCTGTCGCTCTACATTCACGGTGCGACTCTTGAGCCGGTCGTTCTCGAGCCCCGATTTTGCGACCAGTAACAAGATACGGATTGACGCTAAATTTCGGCTGGAAGAACATTTCGACAGCATGCATGGCTGAGCTCACGAACAACTACGCCGATTCAAACAAGCAACTGATCGACATGTTGCGACGGTCGCGATTGTTTCGCGATTACGAAAACGTTTTTACGAAAGCGACCGGCTTGCCGTTGACTCTGCGTCCGCTGGAATTTTGGCAACTGGCACATCGTGGGAAAAAACACGAGAACCCGTTCTGCGCCTTACTTGCCGAACAACCAAAGACCCTGGCGGTTTGCTTGCAAGCGCACGAGGACATGATCCAGCACACTGGCGACCTGCCGCGCACTGTCACCTGTCCTTTCGGCCTAACCGAAACGGCTGTACCGGTGAAACTGGGCGCAGAGACGATCGGATACCTTCGAATCGGCCAGGTTTTGCGTCACACCCCGGCCAAAACCGATGCAACCAAAGTGACGCGAGAGCTGGAGCGATGTGGACTCCGCTTTCGCAGTGACCTTCGCAAAGCGTGGGAAAAAAATCCGTTCATCCCGCCCGATAGATATAATGCCGTGGTCCGGCTCCTGGCTTTTTTTGCCGCTCAACTCTCTGCCCTATGCAATCAATTGGTAACAGAGAAGAACAACTCGGAACCGCCGCTCGTGCTTAGGGCCCGCGATTACATCGACAAGCACAAGGCCGAAGAACTGTCGCTGGCGGATGTCGCGAAGGCAGCAGGCGCGAGCGTTTTTCATTTCTGTAAAATTTTCCACAAAGCTACCGGCCTGAAGTTTACCGATTACGTCGCGCGCGTGCGAGTGGAAGAGGCGCGCACGCGATTACTCAACCCTAGCTTGCGTATCAGCGAGATTGCCTATGATGTGGGATTTCAATCGCTCACCCAATTCAATCGCACCTTCAAACGCGTGTTCGGACAATCGCCGAGCGATTTCCGGGCGCACCTATCTTCGAGCAAGCACAAAAGCAAAACCGCCTAGCTTCCGCGACGTTAGTGCGGGCCGGGTGGCGCTAACATTCTGACTGTTTCAGGCAGCGTGCAATGATCACGGTGTGGAGCGCCATCATCGAAACGACTGCAACTACTATCAGGTATTCCATATTTGCCCCCTCTTAGTGCGCCCAGATCAATGCGGGCCGATCAGCCCCCGCTATCGCTCGCTTGCGTTTTGCTTTGCAAAAATTGCGCAGGCCAAAAACAGCTGTTTGCCGACCGGCCCAAGATTCGGCGGGTAATTGCCAAGCAACGACCAGCGTGAACGCCCGAACCCAAGCCAAAGTGATTTGTGGAGGTAGTGGTGATGAGTTCCGCAAATCAATTCAAGTCGGTTACGGAGAATCAAAATCGGGCCGAGCCGGTGGAAATTTGGAAAGCGCGTAATTTTGTCCACGCGCATTCCGGCGAAGAGCTATCGCTGACTCAAGTCGCAAAGGCGGTCAACATCAGCGCAAATTATCTAAGTGAAAAGTTCAAACAGGTGACTGGCATAAACTTTGTCGAGTACGTCGCCCGAACGCGATTTGAAAGAGCGTGCAATCTTCTCCTGCACGAAGTCGATCTTCGCATCAGCGAAATCGCGTTTGCAGTCGGATTCCAATCGCTCTCACAATTCAACCGTGTGTTCAGAAAGTTGTCAGGAAAATCGCCGACTGAATACCGTGCGGGCAGCGCTCGAAGCAGTCCCGGATAAATTGCCAAAACTCAGTGCCGAATATTTTCCGTAAAAATGCGTAGTCGCCGTCTCATATTTTCCGCAACACTCCATTCTCGTGTGGCATTCGAGGCTAATTCGATGGACGCACGGTAAGCGCGAAAAACTGTTCTGGGGCGCGGGGGGAGCAGCCGTGCTTACCGTCGTTCTGCTTTCTTGCAGCAGCTTCGAGACAAATCGCACGATTCTGGCACCTCCTAGTATTCCCGGTGCGGAGTTCGTCGGTTCCGATGCGTGTGACGCATGCCACGGTGAAATCACCCGCGACTTTAAGACGGCTACTCACGCCCGCCTTTTAGCGAAAGGCGACAACGCTAAAGAAATGGGCTGCGAATCCTGCCACGGCCCTGGAAGCCTGCATGTCCAGAGCGGAGGCGCAGCGCACACGATCGTAAATCCACGCCGCGATCCCCAAACGTGTTTCCAATGTCACCTCGAAGTGCGCGCGAGTTTTGAATTGCCACATCATCACCCGGTGCTGGAAGGCAAAATGAGCTGCGTCGATTGCCACAATCCCCATCAGGGAAGGGCCATTAAAGGTGGCGGGACCAGCATGCAACAAACCCTCAAGGGCGGCGGTATTGCCTTCCTGGGCGAAAACGAGACCTGCTTTCAATGCCACACAGCGCAACGCGGCCCGTTTGTTTGGGAGCACGAAGCATTACGCGACGGGTGCACGGTTTGTCACTCGCCGCACGGCTCGGTGAATCAACGAATGTTAAACGAACGGAACCAGACGCTCTGTCTGAAATGTCATTTCGAGCAGCAGACTTCTTCCGGCCAAATTCTGATCGGAGAGCGCGACCATTCCAGTTTCCTGCAGCAAGGAACCTGCTGGTCGGCCGGCTGCCACGAAGCGGTTCATGGCTCTCAAGTCAGTGAGCATCTCAGATTTTGATTAATGTTATGAGCGAGATTTGCTTCTCAGCTGGCGGGCCTCGGTTCGCGCGCAAGCTTGCGGTCTTCATGTGTGTCCTTGTTTGCGCAAATTATTCGTTGCGCGCTGGAATGACACCCGATGGAACAGCGACAGCGGACGGAAAATCCACTGCGAGCAACGCAACAGCAGAGGAAGAAACGCCCGAGTACAACGATTGGATTGAGCTGGGGGTCGGGGGAAATATTATCAATGGCGACGCGGCGCAATTTAAACAAGAACACCGCATCTCGGGTGATGTTTTTGGCGGCATCCAAGATCTCCATTTGGAACGGACCCTCGGCAAGAACGCAACGTTAACGGTCGACGGCCACGCCATTTTTGACAACGACGATTACGATGTGACGATCGATTTGTCTCAGCCGGGCCTGGGGTACATCCGCGGCGGATACACCGAGTTTCGGAGCTGGTATGACGGCAATGGCGGTTTTTCTCCGGCTGACGGCGGAGCATTTATCCCGCCGCCCGATCCCGAACTTACGCTCGATCGCGGCATTGCCTGGGTGGAACTTGGTTTGCGCATGCCCGAGTGGCCCGAGATCACGATTCATTATTCGCACGAGTTTCGAAATGGGGACAAGGAGTCGACGAGCTGGGGCGACACGACAGTGCCCGGAATTGGCTCGCCACGCAAGATCGCACCGGCGTTTCGCAACATCGACGAGACGCGCGATATTTTCTCATTCGACGCGTCCAAGACATTTGGTAACACCGACATCGATCTTGGGATGCGCTATGAACATAACAACAACGATGATCGACTGCAGCTCCAGCGCGGTGTCGGTAACCCAATGGCTCATCGATTTGTCACTCAGCGCGATCAGACCGATCTCGATCTATTCAGCGGGCACGCGATGACGGAGACACGCCTGAGCGATAGGCTCTTGTTCACTGCAGGTTACTCTTATACAACACTCGGAAGCGACATTTCAGGCAGTCGTATTTATGGATCCGATTACAATTCCATGTTCGGGCCCTTTCCCAATATCCAATTTCGCGATGAAGGCTTTCTCACCCTGGCCGGTACCTCCCAGGTGGATGAGCATGTTTTCAATGCCAATTTTTACTGGATGCCTGTAAAGGATCTTACGTTGCTCAGCGGGTTCCGTTATACTCGCGAGGACGAGGATAGCTGGTCCACTTTCTTGAGCACGAACACAGATATGTCCAGAAATCTTCTCCCGCCGACCTTGGAGTCGGCCGATACTTCGCAAGACTTCGACAACTTCGCGGAGCGGTTTGAGGCCCGTTATACGGGAATCAACAACTGGCTTTTCTGGGCTGAAGGCGAATGGACCGAGGAAAACGGGACCGTGCACGAGCATGCAATTTCCGACGGAGATGACGAGGGAGTGCTGAACAAGGATACCTCTCTGTTGGGTCAAAAATACACCATCGGCTCAAACTGGTATGCTCTGCCGGGACTCAGCCTGTCGGGCCAGTACTATTACAAGGCAGCAGAGTACGACAACGATATCAAGACGGACCTGACTGGTTCAAACCAGAGACTCCTCAGCCAGGACTGGAGGACGAATGATTTCAATATTCGAATGACTTACCGGCCGAACATCCCGTCTTGGCTGGGAACGCTTTCCCTGACAACCCGCTACGATTTTATGAAGACTGACGTGAGCGGCAGGTGGGGGATCGATCCTGCCGGGATCTGGCTAGACCAAACGGACAGTGCCTGGATTACCCGTCATGTCATTGGTGAAACGCTGACGTGGAACCCTCTGCCGCGCCTTTACCTGCAAGGCACACTTTCCTATGTCCTCGACGAAACTAAAACTCCCGCGAGCAATATCATCGTGACGGATGACGCTCCTACTGTTCTGAATTTCCAAAACGATTATTGGACCGTGACCAGCGGCGCCGGTTTCGTCATCGACAATAAAACGGAACTGCATGCCGAGTATACCTATTACCGGGCAAACGATTACGTGAATAACATCGAGGCCTCAGTGCCCTACGGCATGGGCGCGACTGAACACACTGTCTCGGCGAGTATCAGTCGCGAGCTCACCAAGCAGATGCGCCTCGTAGTGAGATACGCGTATTTTAACTATACCGATGACGCTTCGGGCGGGCACAATAATTACGAAGCGCATTCGATTTATTCCGGTTTGCAATTTCGTTTCTAAAGCCAAGTCAAACTCCAGGGGTGATATCCAGATGAAAACAGTCCTCGCAATTTTCAGCGTCAGCGTTCTCGTGTTTCCAACCGTGAGTTTTGCCGCAGATGCAAAGACCAATTGGGACACCAACTGTGTGCAATGTCATGGCAAGAACGGGAGCGCCGACACAAAAATGGGCAAGATATTGAATGCAAAGGATCTGACCGATCCGAAGGTCCAGGCCGGATTTACCGATGCCGAAGCGGCGACGGCGATTAAGGACGGCGTGAAGGAAAAGGGCAAGATGAAGATGAAAGCTTTTGGCGGGAAATTAAGCGACGACGAAATTAAAGCGCTGGTCGCTTACGTGCGGACGCTGAAGAAATAGGCAGCCGGGTCCAACCTACTATTCGAAGAAAAATTGAATCTTGCGCTTCGAAGCTCCTGTTTAAGAAAGGCCTCTAACTTATGAAACAAAAAATATTCCTCGTAATGACGGTCGTCATTGCATCAGCTGGCGTTGATTTTGCGGCGGATGCTGGCGCGCTCTGGACACAAAACTGCGCATCGTGCCACGGGAAAGACGGCAGCGGGAGCACCATGATGGGCAAAAAATTGAACATTAAGGATTATCGCGATCCAAAAGTTCAGGCAGCATTCACCGATGCAGAGGCCGAAAGGGCGATCAAGGAAGGCGTAAAGACCAACGGCAAGGAGACGATGAAGCCGTTTGGCAGCAAGCTTTCTGATGCCGACATCAAGGCGCTCGTCGCCTACATTCGTTCATTCAAGAAATAGAGTTGTAGCCGGTACATCTCCGCGTGATGCGTTTCCCAAGCGATGACGGCCCACCGGGCCGTGGCTACAAATCGCCTGAGAAGATCGCACGATGCCTTCCCTGAGGCGCCACTTCCGGAATTGGATTAGTTGGGCTGGGCTTGTCCTTGCTGTCGGTGCGCTCTTCTCATTTGTTCTGCTTTTTGCCATCGATGTTTTTGCGGCCCGCCGCAGTCCCTACGTTGGCATTCTCGCTTATGTTGTCGCGCCGGGATTTTTTGTTCTCGGTATCCTACTCGCACTAATTGGCGCTTTTTGGCAGTCACGTAAGGAACGTCGAGCGGAAAAGGCCGCGGCTCCTTTTGCTATCACCATCGATCTCTCCCGGCCGCGAGACCGCAGAATCCTGATGATCTTCGCCGCCGCCAGCACTGGATTTTTATTTCTGAGCGCGTTCGGCAGTTATCAAACATATCAATTCAGCGAATCGGTGGAATTTTGCGGTAAGGCTTGTCACCTTCCGATGCAGCCGGAGTTCGTCGCTTCGCAGCACACGGCGCATGCCAGAGTGGAATGCGTGGCCTGCCATGTCGGTCCTGGCGCAACCGCCTACTTCAGGACAAAAGTAAACGGCGTCAAACAGCTCTATCATACTGTTCGCAACGATTTCGAGCGCCCCATCCACATGACCGCCGCCAATCCGCGCCCGACCCAAGCGATTTGCGAGCAATGCCACTGGCCTAAGAGATATGTCGGGTATGTCGATCGTACATTTCAGCATTACCTTTCGGATGAACACAACACGCCCTTTGCTGTGCGACTTTTGCTAAATGTCGGCGGTGGCGATCCGGCCAATGGGCCTGTTGGCGGCATTCACTGGCACATGAACATTTCGAAGAAAATCGAGTACATTGCGACAGACAATCAGCTTCTCGATATTCCCTGGGTGCGAATGACGGATTCGAATGGCGTTGTTACGGTTTATCACACTCCGGAATTCACCGGCGACCCGTCCAAGTATCACATCCGACGAATGGATTGCATGGATTGTCACAGCAGGCCGGCACATAACGTCCATACACCCAATGATGCTGTCGATCTTGCCCTCTCCACGGGGCGACTCGATCCAAAAATCCCGTGGGTCAAAGCCAAAGTGGTTGAGGCATTGGTAAAATCTTATTCGACCACTGCAGAGGCCGAACACGGGATCGCGCGATCCCTTCGCGCCGCCTATCCCAATCCGGACCAGTCCGGACCCATCATCAACGAAACGCTGGAGATCTATCGCGCGAATTTTTTCCCGGAGGTCAAAGTCGATTGGCGCACACACCCCGATTTTGTCGGTCACAAAAATTGGAATGGGTGCTTCCGTTGCCACGATGGCAAACACGTTGCTACTGATGGGAAAAACTCGATCCAAGCCAGCGATTGCAAATCGTGCCATCTCATTCTCGCCCAAGGCAGCGGCGCGGCCGCAATGAATCAAATAAATGCCCAGGGGTTCGATTTTGTGCATATTGATGCCCCATACTCCGAGTTTTCATGCGCGGAGTGCCACACAGGCGGGATTCAAAAATAGTTGGATGAAAAGGGATTTGGTTTGGCTGGCGTCGTTCGCACTGCTCCTCGCGAGCTGCGATCAGAAGTCGGAAATAAAAGTTTACCGTGTTTCCAAAGCCCCATTGGAAGATTCGGGGCCGGAGCAGCAAAATGCGATGCCGACCAATGGTCCCTCCCCATCGCTTTCGGGAGAGATGGCCGCGCCGGTCTCTTCGAATTCTGTAAGCACACCGCCAAAGTGGCAACCACAGCCGCTTTCGGAGATGCGGCAGGCCAGTTTTCTCGTCAAAGGCGAGCATGGCACAGCCGCAGACATTTCACTCGTAAGTCTCGGACAGGCTGCGGCCAATGTGCTCGAGAATGTGAATCGCTGGCTTAATCAACTCGATCAACCACCGATCAACGAGCAAAAACTCAACGAGATCACGCAACAGCTTACGACATCAATCGGTCCGGTAACCATTGTCGATCTTACCGGGCTACCCAAAAAAGGCGACCCGGCCAAAGATGGCCGGATCATTGCCGGCATCGCGCCCACGAATAGCGCGACACTTTTCTTCAAAATCCGTGGCAATTCAGAGCTGACCGAGGAGCAAAAGCCGGATTTCATTAAATGGGTCGCAGCCGTCTGCAACGCACAAACAGAAAATAAATCGCCGGAAATGGCAGCCATGCCGGAGAGTTCGGCCCCGCCACAGATCAAATGGCAAACTCCGAAAGATTGGACGCAGGTTCCGCCCTCCACCATGCGCTACGCTACCTTCAGCACCGCGGGCGAGAATGGCGGTAAGATCGACATTTCTGTTGTTACTTTTCCCGGAGACGGCGGAAGCGACGTCGATAACATTAATCGTTGGCGACGACAGATCGGTCTGGCGCCGGCTGATGAAAACGCTGTAACTTCCGAAATCAATCCGCTGAAAACAGAAGAGACAGATTTTTCAACCACGGATATTGCCGGCCCGGAAAACCGCACGGTCGCTGCCTGGACACGCCGCGATGGCCGCGTCTGGTTTTTCAAAATGACCGGGTCCAATGCCGCGGTCGGAAAAGAAAAACCGAAATTCTTCGATTTTGTCCGCTCGATTCAGTTTAGCTCCTGACGTCCTGATTGCTTACGGATTCGATGCCGTTCCAATCTTCGCGGCCGGCAATTCCGATAACATCGAAGGCAACAAGTGGGGCGGCGTCATTGTCGATGAAAACCAAATGACCAGTGTGCCCGGCGTTTTGCAGGAGGCGATCTGGTGCGCGGACCCGACTTGGTTGTGCGCGCAGTTCGCGACAGCCGCAAAACCGCTGCTGGTATCCACAGATATTTGTCAAAAGAACAGGCGAATTGACGCGAAAGCTCCCGATCCCGATTGCAATCTATCCTCTGCCTTTTACTCAGAAGACGGTGGAATTTTTCCGAAAAAATGCGGAGTCGTTTTATACGAAACTGTTCATGATGCGAAGCGATGACGAACTCCGCTAGTTCGATTCGGAGAATCTGACATGGAGGATTCAGCGACGACGAACTCGGCTCCGATAACTTCGCGTCGTCATTTTCTCGATGTTCTGCTCGGTGCCAGCGTTCTCGGATGGCTCGCCAGCATTGCATATCCAATCATTCGCTATCTCAAACCGCTGCCGCAAACGGGTCCGACCGGACCGACGCGCTTGAACCGCGATGAGGCTTCGAAGCTCGAGCAAAACAAATATGTGATCGTTCCGGTGAGCGGGCAGCGCGTAATCGTTTTACAGGCCGGTGACCAACTGCACGCTTTCAGCGCCAAGTGCACGCATGAAGGTTGCACGGTCACGTTTCAACCGGCGCAGTCTGTCATTTGGTGCCCGTGTCACGATGGGCGCTTCGATTTGAGCGGCCGTGTCCTGTCCGGGCCGCCGCCTCGCTCTTTGCCCAAGTACGCAGTCCAAAAACAACCAGACGGTGGAATCGTCATTTCTGAAGAAAGAGCCTAAAGCTACGAACTTCGAGAACGTTCGCGGGCTACGCGGCTGGCTCGATCGGCGGTATCAACTAACGCCGTTGTTCGAATTCCTGCGTCACAAGGAAGTGCCAATCGGCTCGCATTGGATGGGCTGGTACTATCTGGGCGGGATCACCATGTTCTTCTTCGTGGTCCAGGTGATCACTGGTGTGCTGCTGCTGATGTACTATCAGCCCGGCGAAGCGACTGCTTATGAGAGCATTCGTTTCCTAACGACCAAGGTGCCGTTCGGCTGGCTGATTCGTTCCATCCACAGTTGGAGCGCGCACCTGATGATCATCTCGCTGGTGCTTCACATGTTCAGCACCATGATGCTGAAAGCTTACCGGCCGCCGCGGGAAGTCACCTGGGTTTCCGGTTATTTTCTTTTTTTACTGACGATGGGATTCGGCTTTTCCGGGTATCTGTTGCCTTGGAACAAGCTCGCCTATTTCGCGACAACCGTCGGGACGAACATCGTACGCTCGGTGCCATTCCTCGGAAATTGGCTCCTGCAAGTTCTGCGCGGTGGGCAAGACGTTACTATCAACACGCTGTATCGGTTTTTCGCGGCCCACGTGGTGATCTTGCCACTTGCTTTTGTTGCGTTCATCGGACTTCACTTGCTTCTGATTCAACGGCAGGGAATGGCTCCGCCACTCGGCGAAAAAGATGCTCCACGCGGGATGAAATTCTTTCCCAGCTTCGCCTTGCGCGATGTCCTGCTGTGGTTGGCTTGCCTGATGATTCTCGCGGGCCTGGCCGTTTTCCTTCCCTACGGACCAGGAATCCCGGGAATGGATTGGGAGATGGGCCAAAAAGCGGATCCTTTTGCGCCGGCTTATCCGGGCATAAAGCCGGAATGGTATTTCCTTTGGGAGTATCAACTACTGAAGGAATTTCCGCCCCACCTTTTTGGTCTCGAAGGTCCGCAGGTTTGCCTATTCCTGATCGGAATTCTCTTTGGCATCTGGGCCATTATTCCATGGCTGGACCGACGCGCTTATCACGATAAACGGTCCCCCGCATTCAGCGATCTGGCTTGGGCTGCGATCTTGTTTCTAACTTACCTAACGTTAATGGGCTGGGACATCGGCGCCTCCGGAAGTGCTGCCGATGAATTGGGTTCGATGCACAAGATCGCAGTTGTCTGCGCGTCATGGACACTGGCGGCAGGCATCGTGGTAATTGTAATCCGCTACTGGCGTTTCCAACAGCACTGGTTCGTTTTAACTGGAGCGGCGCTGTTGCAGGTCATTCTGCACGGCTTTATCGGCCTTTCCTATCTCGTCGCCGGCGTTATCTCAATCGCCATAGCGGCCTTTGCCATTTTAGTTTCGCATTTCGTGAGCTCCGAGCGCAATCGGACCAATCCGACATGAAGACGATCTCGATCTTGGTCGGCCTGTTGTTGATCTCCACTACGGCTCTTCCCGTAGAAAAAATATCAGCTGCAATGCCGTCCAAACTGGCGGCGCTGTTTGCTGCGAAAAATGCCAAGGGCAAACCGATTATCACTCAGGAGCAACGCGCTTATTTCGACGGACTCAACGATCATCTGAAAGAGCTGCTCGGCCAGGCCGTGCAGAACGATGTCGTTACGCGACCGGAGCATTTGTCGATGCTGCTGGCGTTGCAACTGCGTCCACAAAAGATGGAACTGCTCCTGCAAAACAATTGCGTTCTTTGCCACAGCGATTCGGAAGTCCAGTCGCCGGAAGACCTCTTTTCCGCGACGCCAGAGTCACAACATTCGCCCGCCTTCATGAACCTGAAAGAGGTCGTCGAAGATGTTCATTTTCGCCGCGGGATCTCTTGCGCTGGATGTCACGGCGGCGATTCCACCGCCGCGTTCGGTCACGCTTTCGTAAAGGAGTGGCCGGAGAAGGACCGTCAGAAAAATCGCGCCTGGGTTGTCCAGTTTTGCGCACGATGCCATTCCGATCCGGCTTTGATGCACGAGTTCGATCAATCGTTGCCAACGGATCAGCTGGCAAAGTTTCAAGACAGCCCCCATGGCCAACTGCTTTTGGTAAAACATGACGATCGGGCGCCAACGTGCGTAAGTTGCCATGGTGTTCACGGGATTCGTCCGGCCAAGGATCCGTTGTCGAAGGTATATCCACAACGAGTGCCGGAAACGTGCGGCGCGTGTCATTCTAACCATACAATAATGGCCGGGTTTGCTCTTCCGGATGGTTCGCCCCTTCCCATCAATCAGTTGGCCGAATACAAAACAAGCGTCCACGGGCGCGCCTTGCTCGAACGCGGCGATCTGGGCGCGCCGGCCTGCAATGATTGTCACGGAAACCACGCAGCCATTCCTCCGGGCGTGGCGTCGGTGAGTCGCAGTTGCAGCCTCTGTCATTCGGCTAACGCGAGTTTGTTCGACGGCAGCAAGCACAAACAGGCATTCGATCAGCATAACTGGCCTGAATGCAGCAAATGTCACGGTAATCACGCCATTATGAAGACGCATGATTCCATGCTGGCGACAAAATCCGGGTCATTATGCGGCGATTGCCACCGGCAATTCGCCAAGCACAATCCCGAATGCATTGCCACCGCAGATTACTTTCGAGAGACAATTACTCGCATGGACGAAGCACGAAACCATCTCACCGAAGTTTCCGACAAACTTGCGGCCAAAGGCTTGGACATCGAGCCGATCAATAACCAGTTAACCGATCTCACAGATGGCCTGAAGAAATCGCGTACTTACGTCCATTCGTTTAGCCGGAACACGTTCCAACAGGTCGCCGCTCCCGCCGAAGAAGCAGCTACGCGCGCCGCCGTCCTGGTCGAAAAGGCCCGCGATGAATACAAATATCGACAGATCGGGCTGGCCGTTAGTATCGCGTTGATCGGCCTTCTTATGCTTGCGATTTATCTCAAACTTCGACAGCTGGAAAAATGATGTGATGGAACCGAGCGACCGACAGAATGAGAAGCCATTCTTCCCCGGCGGCGCAATTTTCTTCTTTGTGCTTTTGCTCTTCTTTTATGCAGCACTCTGGCTTGTCATTTATTTAGTCATGATTGCGCGAAGCTAACGCGATGGCAGCTACCAAACTGGAAAAGCGGATCATCTGGATCTCGGCGGCGTTCGCTCTGGTTCTTCTGGGTCTCGCCGCTCTGGCGATCAATCTATTTCACGTTGGTTTGCCGACCTGTCTCACTGATATCAAGCCGTTCCAAAAAGGCGAAGTCATCACGCACTCGCCGAACCATTACGAAATTCATTACGTGGCACGCATGTGGAAGTTCGAGCCGGAAAACGTGACCATCCCCGCAGGATCGACAGTCGATGTTTACCTCAGCGCGGCTGATGTGACCCACGGCATGATTTTGCTGGGCACGAATCTAAATCTCATGGCCGTTCCCGGAGTCGTGAATTATGCGCGAGTGAGGTTCGATCAGCCGCGCGTTTATCAACTTCTCTGCCACGAATTTTGCGGAACTGGTCATGATCGCATGGCCGCCGCGTTGCGTGTGCTGGACCGAAAAAGTTTCAGCGCTCAGCCATCCAGGCCGGCGCCAACGCAGCCGATTAACCCTGCTTACCATCTTCTGGATGCAAAGGACTGTCTTACCTGCCATTCCATCAACGGTGAGGAGAGCATTGGACCTACCTTCAAAGGAATTTATGGACGACCGGAAAAAATGACTGACGGATCGGTGGTTACCGCCGATGACGGGTATCTTCGAGAAGCCATTTTAAAACCGAGCGCGAAGATCGTGTTCGGTTACGACGACGTGATGCCGGAGCCTGTCCTCACGAATGAAGAAGTGGAAGAGATCATCCGTTATCTCAAACAATTAAAGTAAGACATGGAACTCTCAGCCGAACGCACCATCGACATCGAACCGGGACTCAGGCGAATGATCCTGATCGAGATCATTTTCCCGATCGCGCTCTTGATTCTCGGAATTTATCACGGCCTGATGCAGGTGCTCTATCGGGCCGGATTCCTCCATCAAGCGCGGTTCCTCGGATTGGAATATTTTCAAGGATTGACACTTCACGGCGTCGTGAACGCGATTGTGTTCACTACGTTTTTCGCAGTCGCGTTCGGCTACGCCGTAGTTCGATATTATTTGGGCCGGCCATTCAATATGAAAGTCGCCTGGCTTTCATTTTGGATAATGGTCGTTGGAACTTTGCTTGCCGCGGCGGCAATTCTCTCCGGCAAAGCGACTGTGCTTTACACGTTTTATCCGCCGCTTCGCGCGCACCCGGCCTTCTACATCGGCCTCGCGCTGGTCGTGATCGGCTCATGGGTCGCATTCTTCAATTGGCTGCCTCCTTACTTCGCCTGGAAACGCGAGCACCCGGGACAGAAAGTGCCGCTCGGGGTGGTTGGCATTTTCGCCACGTTTATCGTCTGGCTAATCGCCACTACGCCGGTGGCAATCGAGATCGTCTTTCTGCTCATTCCGTGGTCGATGGGCTGGGTCGCGACCGTGAACGTCCCGCTTTCCCGAATGCTGTTCTGGTTTTTCGGACATCCGCTCGTGTACTTCTGGTTGATGCCGGCCTACGTCATGTATTATACAATGCTGCCCAAACTCTCCGGCGGAAAACTTTATTCCGATTTTGCCGGACGCCTGACTTTTCTTTGGCTCGTGCTCTACTCCGCTCCAGTTGGGATTCATCACCAGTTCACGGAACCCGGGATCAGCAGCACCTGGAAATTTGTGCATGCCTTCTTCACCATGCTGGTAGCCGTACCCAGTTTTGCCACCGCTTTCACTATGGCTGCTTCCATGGAGCACGGTGCGCGTTTGCGCGGCGGCCGGGGATTACTGGGTTGGTGGGCCAAACTTCCCTACCTCGATACAGATCGCTGGCTGTTCTCCTATTTCTTTGCCGGATTGGTAATTTTTATTTTCGGCGGAATCACCGGTATCATCAACGCTTCTTACAACCTCGACACCGTCGTTCACAACACCACCTGGTTACCCGCGCATTTCCATCAAACCGTAGCGGGTCCCGTGTTTCTCGCTTACATCGGGATGAGCCTGTTTCTGGTCGCCAAGCTCACCGGTAAGTCGATCAAATTGCCCAAATGGAACGTCTGGGTGCCGTACATTTGGACACTCGGCATCATGATTTTTTCCACCGGCCTGTTCATTGGAGGCGCCGGCGGCGAGCCGCGCCGGACGAACATGGGGATGACTTACACCAATCCCGCATCCCGCCTTTATCATCCGGATTGGCAGGTTGCGAAAATTCTCGGCAGCATGGGCGGAACGATCATGGCCATTGCGGCATTGATTTTCTTTGTTGTTTTCTTTGCGACGCTTTTCTCGAAACAAGCCAGAGAGGGAGCTCTCGATCTGATCACCTCCGAGCCGTATCACGACGAATACGTCCCTGCTGTCCAGACTTTCACTCCATGGTTAATCGGCACTGCCCTCCTACTCGTAATCGCCTACGCACCTCCGATTACCCAGACCATTCGCAGCAATTTCCCGGGCGCACCGGCATATTCACCAGATAATCCCAAGCCGCTCGGAGCGATGCGAACGCCATGATCCGGTTCCTATGTCTGGTATTGGCGGTCGCCTGTTCGACAAATCTTTTTGGCGGAATTGTCGAAGATGTTTCTCCAAAGCGCGGACGTCCCGTAGCACAAATCAGCTGGACCGATGAAACCGGACGCAGCCGAAAGCTATCCGATTTTGAAGGGTTCCCGATGATTCTGTTGCCGATTTACACGCGCTGTCAGACCGCCTGCGTGGAAAATGTCGCGCAATTGAAAAAGGCGTTGGGCAATTCGTCCACTGATCCAAATCAGTTTCGCGTTTTGTTGTTCACATTCGATAGCACCGATACTCCGTCGATCCTGACCCAATATCGTTCCCGCGAAAAAATTCCCCTGTCGTGGTCGATCGGAACTGCATCGCAGACGAACATCGATGCGTTGTTGGAATCGATTGGCTTTCAATACGGCAGGGCCGGGAGGGAATTCGCGCATCCGAATCTAGTTGTTTTTGTCGATCCCAACCTGCGAATTGCGAAATGGATTTACGGGACCGACTACACCTGGCGAGATGTCGATGTTGGATTGAAAGTAGCCTCGGGTGAAAGCGACTGGATTGGCCAGCATTCGGAATACCTTTATGCCACCCTGGTTTTCGCCGCATCGCTTCTTTGCGTCGCTCTCGTTTATTACCTGCCCCAGTTAATTCTGGTGCGACGAACCCACCGAATACGTTCACATCGTCAGCTTTTTCCGGAGTGATCTCACTAGTTTCCATCGTGTCTCGACATCACCCACTCGTAAGACCGAGACGGACGAAGTTAAGCTTCCTACGAGAGCGTTAATCCCTCGTAGGTTTCGCTGACGATTTGATCAACCACGGCTTTCATGTCCTGCGTGCGCTCCCAAACCGCCAGTTGCCGATCCGCGCCAGTGCCTTGGAGGCAAATGCGCTCGATGTGAGCCATTTCTCGCGCGCTCCCGAATTCGTTAACCTCTGTCGAGACAAACTGAAGCAACTCGTCGACAAGGCTGCGCGTCTCGACCTCCGTTTCGCGGCCGAAATCAATCAGCTTACCGTTGATTCCGTAACGCGATGCCCGCCATCGATTTTCATCGAGAAGCCTGCGTCGATAAATGCGAAACGTCGTATTTTGCCAGAGCAATTTGTAAAGCTTGGAGACGATGGCCTGAATCAGCGCGGCAATGGCCAGCGTATCATCCACGCGGGTTTGCGCGTCGCACACTCGCACTTCCAACGTGTCAAAGAATGGATGTAATCGAATGTCCCACCAGATTTTTTTGGGATTATCGATGCAACCGGTTTTCACCAGCAGTTTGCAGTAATCGTCGTATTCGGAAAGCGACTCGAATGAATCGGGAATACCGGTGCGTGGAAACCGCTCGAATACTTTCAGGCGATAACCTTTCAAGCCGGTGTCCTGCCCGACCCAGAACGGCGAGTTTACCGAGAGCGCATAGATGTGCGGCAAAAAATAGCGAACCTGATTCATCACATGGATGGCACTCTCCCGATTAGGGATACCAACATGAACATGGAGGCCGAAGATTAGATTGGCGCGCGCCAGCAATTGCATGTCTTCAATAATCTGTTTGTAACGTTCGCCCTCGGTGATGTGTTGATCGCGCCAGTGCGAAAATGGATGGGTCCCCGTCGAAGCGATCTTTAAACCGGCCCGGCCAGCCAAGGCGGCCAGCTGGCTCCGCAACTCGATCACGTGTTCACGCGCATGTTCGATCGAATCGCAGACTTCGGTGCCGAGTTCGACCACCGATTGATGCATCTCCGGTTTGATCTGCTCCTTCAGCATCACTTTGCCGCCCTCGAGAATTTCCTGAATGTGCGACCGCAACTCACGCGTAACAGGATCGACAATGGCGAACTCCTCCTCGATCCCGAGGGTGAACCTGTGGGGCTTGGCGTTCATGGCGGGGCCCGAATGTGCGCTAAAAACTGATGATTGTCAGGTGGATCGGCTTCTCCGAAAGACGATGGTAAACAAAGTGCGGCTTCGCCGCCTCAATTGGCAACGCGTTGCGGACAACGCATTCCACCTAGAGCTGTTCGAGTTGCCTCTTGCCCACCGCATACTGCACAAACTTGCCCCAGCTTAAGTTGTCCTGACCGGGCTTGTGTTCCTGGGCTTTGCGGATGGCCATATCAGAAATTGCCTCGACAACCCACTCGAAATTGGACTGACCGATCCAGGCCGCTTCGCAATCGGGGGCCGGATTGCAAAAATCAATCGCGACCGGAACGCCATCGCGAATCGCAAACTCGACCGTGTTCAGATCGTAGCCGAGATATTGATTCAGCCGCAGAACTCCATCGCGCACCTTCTCCAGGATTTCATCTGGTGCGTGCCATTCTGTTTGATACCGCAGATGGAAAGGGTGCCGCGGTTCGTAGGGCATGATGCGAACGTAACGTTGATCAATCGAGTAGCAGCGGAAGTACATGTCGAACTTCACTTCCTCCTGCAACATCATGACGAGCTGCCCGGTCTCGTTATAGGCGCGATAAAATTCCTCGGAATTATGCAGGCGATACACATTCTTCCATCCTCCGCCGGCGAATGGTTTAAAGAATGCCGGCCAGCCGACGTAATTGAAGATGCCTTCCCAATCGAGAGGATAACCGAGGTTACGAAACGATTTGTCGTTCGTATCGGTCGGATGCTGATTTGACGGCAACAAGACTGTGCGCGGTACAGCCACGCCGATTTTCGTGGCCAACGCATTGTTGAAAAATTTTTCGTCAGCGCTCCACCAAAACGGATTGTTCACTACGGCAGTCCCGGTAAGCGCAGCATTCTTGAGCCAGGCGCGATAGAACGGCACATCCTGCGAGATGCGATCGATGACGACATCGTAACCGCACGGCTCGCCCTGGACCACCTTGTCGATTTTGACGAATTCCGCCGCGATATCTTTGCCCCCCGTTTTCTGATTGACCCGCTCGACAAACGCAGGCGGAAAGCTGTGCTCCTGGCCGAAAAGGATTCCGATTTTTTTCATACTTCTTTACGGGTCATTGCGAGCGGAGCGAAGCGTAGCCTAGGAATCCCAGCGAGCAAACGACTTTCCCTCGCTCTGTTTACCCTTGATCTGGACAAGGTCGACATCGTCAGCGATGCATCACGCTTTGTCATGCCAAAACACACCCTGACCGGAAACATCAAACGCCACCGGGCATTCCCGTCGAGGATCCTCGGCAATCGGCGTGACGTGCTGGTTTACTTGCCGCCCGGCTATCGTTGCTTTTCGAGACGGAATTATCCAGTCTTGTACTTGCACGACGGTCAAAACGTTTTCGACGCGGCGACCGCGTTCGCCGGCGTGGAATGGGGTGTCGATGAAACCGCTGAGCGTTTGATTCGGAATGGACTAATCGAGCCACTCATCATCGTGGCGGCGGCGAATATGGGCGAAGATCGGATCCACGAATATGCACCGACACGTGGCGTAATTGATTCACGGACAAGGCGAAAAAAACGTAGCCGCGGAATTGCCCGTCTCTACGCTGAGTTCCTGATGTCGGAACTCAAACCGTACATCGACAGGAAATACCGGACACGACGCGAGCCCGAATTTACAGGGCTCGGTGGATCGTCGCTGGGCGGACTGGTTACGCTGGCGATTGGGATCTTATTTCCCAACGCGTTCTCGCGACTCATAGCGATGTCTCCATCGGTTTGGTGGGATGATTTTGCCATTTACCGCCTGGTAGATTCGATAGAACAGAAACCGCCCTTGAAAATCTGGTTGGATACCGGCACAGCCGAGCCGGGCTGGGAGAACGCGCGCGAACTACGCGATCGTTTGATTGAAAAAGGATGGAAGCCGCGTCGCGACCTTCGCTACTTGGAAGCAGAAGGCGCGGATCACAGCGAAGCGGCCTGGGCCGCACGAGTAGAGCCCGCCCTTCGATTTTTGTTTCCGGCAGCCTTCTAATTTTATCTTCCCGCGGGCGGCTCGGGCGGATTCGGCGGCAACGGTTCGGGGCGTCGAACCGGTTTCGGCCCGGGAGTGGGCGGCATCGGCTGCGGGGTCGGAACTGGGTTTGGCATACGACGATTACTGTAGCGGTTTTCCGTAGCATTGGTAGATCCGCACAAACCCGCCCACGAAGTCGACGTCCTTCTGAAATGCAAAGGCGCGATCGCGCGGCGACCAGGTTATTTCTCGTGGCCCATCGGGATGGTTCGGATCGTAAACCAGATAATGAATACGACCATCTGTCGCGCGACCCGGCTTTCGCCCATAAACCAACACCGCATGATTGATATTCATTTGGGGAAACGTGCTCAGGTAAGCCACGAATAGATCGCCCCGATCCAGTGTAGCATCCAGAGCCGCATGCGTTTTTTCCTGATAGCCGCGGCTCTGCAAAAAAACCATGCGTGCATTGGCTGGCCGGAAATAGGTGAGAAAACCGCTGCCGAGATTTTTCTCGAACACTTTTGTTCGGGCCTTGCTGATGTCGCGCAAGTTTCGGTAACCCGGAAAAACAATCCGTTCATTTTCGGGCAAAGCTTGTTTCCGAGGCGCGAGGCGAGTTACTGCCCGAATCCTGGCAGCCAACTCTTTGTCATCGAGAGGGGGACGGTCAGGAATGAACCGGGCGAATTTTCGAAACTGGATGGCCGCTCTGCTCATCACAAAGCAACGACGGGTGTACTTGTTTGTTGGATCGGCTGCTAACTGCCGCCGCAGAATCGGATGGCCATGTTTGTATTTTAGAATCGTTGCGTTCTTAAACGCGAATGTATCGTGATCAAAATTGAACGGCGCGCCATCTGTCTTGCCCGCCCCGAACTCCACCAACAACAAAAAAAGGAGCGAGCCCGTCCAAACTCGCCGGCTGCGCAAAATCATCTCACGAGCGATTCTTTGAAGCTGTGGTTTTTGCTTCGGCGAAACTGCCCAGCCGACGAAATTTTTCATAGCGCTTTGTCAAGAGATCATCGATCGAGAGCTCGCGGAGGCTGGCCAGGTTTTGGCGCAGGGCTGCTCCGAGATTTGCCGTCGCGGCATCATAATCGCGGTGGGCACCGCCCTCCGGTTCCGATACGATTTCGTCCACTACGTCGAGCCTTAACAAATCCTGAGCAGTCAGTTTCAATGCTTCCGCAGCCTCCGCAGCATGACGTCGATCTCGCCAGAGAATGGCCGAGCACGCCTCGGGGCTGATTACCGAGTAGTAAGCATTTTCCATTATCAATACCCGGTCGGCCACGCCGATGCCGAGTGCGCCACCCGATCCTCCTTCGCCGATGACAGCCGCGATGATTGGGACCCGCAGATTCATCATCTCACGAAGGTTGACCGCAATCGCCTCCGAGATGTGACGTTCTTCGGAACCGATTCCCGGAAATGCTCCGGGCGTGTCGATCAACGAAATCACCGCCATACCGAATTTCTCCGCCAGTCGCATCAGACGTAAGGCTTTGCGATAACCTTCGGGATGCGCACAACCAAAGTTGCGCAGCACATTCTCCTTCGTGTTGCGGCCTTTCTGATGGGCTATCACGACGCAGCGATCAGTGCCGAGCATGGCCACTCCGCCGGGCATGGCTTTATCATCAGCAAAATGCCGATCGCCATGGAACTCGATCCAGTTGTTAAAACAGCGGTCGATGTAATCGAGGGCAAAGGGGCGTTGGACGTGGCGGGAGATTTGCACGCGCTGCCATGCAGTCAGGTTTCCGTAAATCCGGCGGCGCATGTCTCGAATCTTCGTTTCGATTTCCTCGATGGTCGATGCGAGATCGACATCGTGCGTGTTGGAATGCGTTTTCAAATCTTGCAAGCGGCGTTCCAATTCGCCAATCGGCTTCTCAAAATCGAGCGGTTGGATTTCCATCGAGCTTACAAGGTTACAAATCTTAAAAGAGTTAAAGCGGCTCCAGATTGAAATCATTGTAGCTCTTGTAACCCTTTGCTTACGCTGACTCCATGATCGTGACCAGCGTCTTATTATTGACGAACCCGCTCAATTCTTCGACATCGGAGGCATCCAGACCCGATGCCCTGGGCAGGCGCTTCTTCCACGTTCGGATGAGTCGCATCGGGCACGGAATAAATTGTATAGGTGGGATTGCCCAATCGAATCCATCGTGTGCTGCTGGCGTATTCGCTTTGTGCCAAATCCAACCCGTTTCCCGTCGCTCCACGCCATTGTTTCGGAGACTTTCGTCGTGATTTTTGCTGGCTTTTTCGTCGGGTAATTTCTCTTCACGAATGGATACTGTTTAAAAAACGCGCCGTTATTGAGCAAAACGAGAGCATTGGATTTCGGCTGAATAACGATGGAAAAATTCGGATGCGAAATCAACAGGCGCTGACCGATGCGAAGCATGGTGCTGCTGAGATTATTCATGCGCATGATCAGCTCTGGACTTGATTTTGTTTTATGCGCGATTTTGGCCAGGACGTCGCCGGACTTGACGATGTATTCCTCTTTTTCCGGGGACGGATAAGTGGAGAGAAGAATGTCGATGTTAATCTCGCCCAACATTTCCTTGGCGGACTCGACATGCGGCCTGGTGGGATATTTTTGCATGAACGTCATGAGGGCATCGCGCGCCTCAGCCATCTTGCCGTCCTGACGTAATTTCGCCGCCGCTTGAAATTCAGGCAGGCTGATATCGGGTGTCGGGACTGGCGTGATTTCGCCTCGCTGCTCTTTGCGAACTTCGAGTTCTTGTTTGAATAAAATGTCGCGGCTGAACCAGTAGGCGCCACCAAAAATTGCCACCGCCAAAGCGACGACAAAGAGCCATTTGATCATGCTGCTGAGAAGTGTGCGCCCCGGCGAGAATCGGAGCAAGCAATTGGTCGTTCCGGCGCCTCAGCCCGCCTCCGAATCACCAGGGAAAAACCGGTGCCAAAATTTGCCGATGGTGCGCTCTTCCTGGTTGCTCCATGTATAATGGCAATCCTGGCAATAAAATTCCTTCGGAATAATTTTGATTGCACAGAGAACGATCACCAGTGCCGGGGTAAGAAATTTGCGGGTCATCTGCGGATACTCGATTCGCGACGACCCGCATTGGGGACAACGCACGAGAGCCTCGGCGATGACTGGATCGCTCGCCTCCCATTCGATCATCAGCCCCTGGGCACGTTCAAAATCCTTGTCGTCCACGAGAACCTTGACGTTAGCCTGCGGCTTCGACATGAAACCGACAGTTTGCAAAGGCGCCTCATTATGGACATCGGCGCGGACACCGACCTGTTGAAATCGCGACTTTCAGCTCCTTTGCCTTTGGCCGGCTCGTTCAAGGTCGCAATTGTCACCATAATCTTTTTGGCTTTTGCTGGGCGGCTTCTGATGAAACATCAATTAATGACCGAGTGCAACATTCGGAGGTGGGAACCATTTGTAGAGAATGAGATAAACAAGAACGCCTGTCACGGAAACATAGAGCCAGATGGGCATGGTCCACCGGCCGAGACGGCGATGCCGGTCCCAACGGCGCTGGAACACCGGAATCAGCGTCACGATTACAAGGGGCAGAGTTACAAACGCGAGCAAAACATGAGAAACGAATATCGGGAAGTAAATGGCTGCGATCCATCCGCTGTAGCCGGATGATTTTTCGCCTACCTGGGCATGATAGACGATGTAACCGGCAAGAAAACAGGTGGATGAAATGATGGCTGCGATCATGCAGGGACATGACGTTGCCAGATATTGCGCCTGATCCAGAACCAGCCCAGGCAGATGAAGATGGTGCTGATCGAATTGAACATGGCGTTAATCGCGGGAAGTCGGAGATGGAAATCACGTGAATGTTGAAGCGTTGATGGGTGAGCCGTTGGAGCGTTATCTTATGTCATGTTGAGCGGAACGCACGAAAGCCGAAGCTTTGTGCGAAGGCTGGAAACATCCGCTATTTTCGTTTAAAACATGAAGAATGATCAGAGATTCTTCGCGGAGCCTGTCCTGAGCGAAGCCGAAGGGCTCAGAATGACAAGGTATGAAAGTGCTCGCCGCATTAACGCTTTCGCCCTTCAACGCTTTAACCTTGTAACCATCTAACCCTCCACATGCCCGCCATCCTCGAACCAGAGGAAAAGTTGAGCACCGCACAGGATCGACAATCCTCCTTCGCGCGTCGTCCTGTCGATTTTCGATCTTTCGTGTTTTTCTGATCTGTCGCGCTCGCGGCGCTGATCGGCGGCGGTTATTACCTGGCCCGGAAAGGTTTCGGTCGAGCAATGGCGCGCCCGCATGACGGAGGAATTGCATCAGCGCGGGGTCGAAGCCTCCAGTTCGCCGGCTCACGCTTGATCCTTTCCGCGGTTTAATCGCCCGGGATGTCCGCATTTTTGATTACACGGAACAAAAGACGCGGCAATCCCCTAGCCGTAGTGAGCGAAATTTCGCTCGACATCAATTATGCGCCTTCATTCATCGTCAGCCGTTTCTCAACGCCCTGGATGTGCGAAACGCCCGGATCAAATTGCCTCTCAAAGGGTCCGGACGGAAGATAGTCAGAGGCACAGCTCAAGAATTTCCGGGCTCACGTCTATTTTCCACCCGAGCAAATTTACGTGAGCCAGGCCGAGGGAATTTTTTGCGGAGTGCGGATTTCGGCGACTGGGCAGTTGATCAAGCGGGAAAATTATCAGCCGTCGACCGGCCGCATCGGCAGAAGAGTGGCAAAGCAGGATGTCGATGTTACAACGTACTCGTGGCCGAGTTGGGAAAATTGGAAATTCACTGCAGGGCCGCCTGTGTTGCAGGTAAAATTCAGCTGGCGATCTGGCCGAGTTCGAGAATGCCAGAGTGGAAGCCACACTACGAGGCGACAGCATTGAGCGCGGCGCATTACAAGATCCAAAATTTCTCCGCTCGCCGCCGAATGGGCCGAGCAGACATCTTAAGCCTTACTCATTGCGAATGGATCGACGGCCAGGGAAATCTTCGCCGCACGCGCCGGTTGGAGCCGGGAAACTGGTGCCGCCAATTTTCAACTGCGCAGCAGTCTGGATCTAAAAACGCTTTTTCATGCTTTTGATTTGGGCGATTGGCTGGCCGACGCAGCGATTTCAACGCGCCGCCATTTATTGAAATTTCCGGCTCGGCAAATTTTGGAAAGGAGCGGCCGGAGTTGAAATTGATTGGCCAGGTCGCCGCCAGTAGTTTCGCTTACAAGTCGGTTCCGTTCTCGGATCTAAGCGCTAATTTCTCCTGGGATGGGGAACGGACTTTCGTGCGCGATCTTCGCCTCCGGCATCAAACCGGCTTGCTCACGGCCGAGCTGCTTCGAAGAGCCAGGCAATTTCCGATTGAACATCGACAGCACAATTAACCCGGGGCGTTTCACCGATGATCTCGGGATTGGTCTCGCGGGAGATGAACTCAATTTCTTCGGCGATTGGGAATGGCAGCGGCTCGCCAGCCGTCCACCTCGCGATTCGCGGGGAAGATCGACAACCGGCCAACTGGCACGGCGAAGGAACTGTCGCGCTGGAACGGACACGCGATTCCGTGGAGCCTGGGCAAACAGCGGAAGCGCCAACATCCGGTTTGGCGACGGCGCAGTGAGCTTACGAGAACATTCGCGTTGTTCGGGATGAAGGCGTCGGCACGGGCTCGTTTACTTACGATTTCAAAAATCACGAAGTGCGGATCGCAAATATCAAAACGTCGCTACGACCCGCCGAGGTGATTTTTTGGGTCGATCCGGATCTTTGGAAAACCATTGTCCCTTACAAATTCCATCAAGCGCCCAATCTTACGGTCAATGGCGTCTATCAATTCGCTGGCGGCAAAAAGACGCATCTCGATATCGACGTCGATGCTTCGCAGGGAATGGATTACGTTTTTCTAGGCAAAGCTTTGCCGTTCGACCGCGTCGGCGCGCGCCTCGCTTTTCACCAACAATCGCTTGCAGATTGTCGATCTTAAAGCGGGGCTTTTCGCCGGGCTCCGTTCGTGGCAATGCCGATATTTCGCTGGCCCACAACGATCCCCATTACCAGGCGAATATCGTGGTCAGCGACATCGATTTTCCGCGGCTGACCGATCTCTATTACCAATACAAAACCGCCCACGGGCAGTTGCATGGCTCCTACGAGTTCACCGGGCCGGGCGCCGAGCCGCGCAAAATGCAGGGAAATGGGAAAATTGAAGTGACTAACGGCGATGTCTTCGCCATTCCAGTCTTTGGACCGCTTTCGGGAATTTTGAACAGCATTCTGCCCGGCGCAGGTTACAGCATTGCCCACAAGGCGACGGCCACGTTTGCCATCAAAGATGGAACGATCCACACCGACGATTTCGAGGTAGCCGGCAAACTCTTCGGGATGCTGGGACAAGGCGACATTCACTTTTTCGATGATAAACTAGATTTCGAGGTGCGCCTCGATATGCACGGCGCCGCCGGGATTTTGCTCAAGCCAGTATATAAGCTTTTCGAATACGTAGGCGAAGGCAGCTTGAAGAAGCCGGATTGGCACCCCAAAAGATTTTAGATTTTCAAATTGCGAATTGCTACCGATCAGAAGCGGAACAGGCGCAGCGATATCACACTCTCCATCCGAATCTACAAATCACCTATGGCGAACCAATTCTCCTCGGCGCTCACATGTCGATTGGTGGCGGGGTTCATACGGCCATCGAGCGCGGCTGCTCGATCAAATGCACGGCGATCCAGATGTTCGTGAAGAACAACATGCAATGGTTTGCCCATCCGCTGGCTCGCGAAAAAATTCGGGGCTTTCTGAATCACGTCCAGCGCGGCGAGCTTCTGTCGATGTTTGCCCATGCGAATTATCTCATCAATCTCGCCGCGATTAATCCGCAGTTTCATGCGAATTCGTTGCGGGCGGTGAGGCGAAGAACTCATCCGAGCCGATCAACTGGAGCTTCCGTTTCTTGTCCTTCATCCGGGCGCACATCTTGGCGCCGGAGAAGAAGCGGGTCTGGAAAAAATTGTCGATTCAATTGACCGGGTGTTTGCCGCCTCCTAAAGTAAAACAAAGATCGCGCTGGAAACCACTGCGGGACAAGGATCATGTCTGGGCGAGAAATTCGAGCATCTCGGCTTCATCATCGAGCAATGTTCGCGAGCCGGAGCGGCTTTGTGTTTGCCTGATACCGCTCATGTTTTTGCCGCCGGTTACGATATCTCCAGCGAATCGGCGATGCACAAAATATTTCGCGAGTTCGATCGGATTATTGGGCTCGATCGCCTCGTCGCCATTCACATCAACGATTCACAAAACGCCCCGTGGCTCGCGGGTCGATCGACATGAGCACATTGGCAAAGGCAAAATTGGGCTCGACGGCTTTCGGTTCATCATGCGCAACCCTCGTTTCCGCAAAATCCCCAAGGTTCTGGAAACGCCGAAAGGCAAGGAGTTGCGGGAGGATGTGATGAACCTTAAAACGTTGCGCGCTCTGGGTGAAACGCCGGCCCTATCATCCTGAGCGAAACGAGATCTTGATATTTCTTCCGCAAAGGCCAATAGTTCGAGATCTTTCGCTTCGCTCAGGATGACAACCGGATCAGTTGATCAGCCGAATGGCGAACGGATAACGATAAAGTTTCCCTTCGCTGGCCTGAATCGAAGCGACGATCACAAGAACCGTGTTCATGATCCAGAGCACGACCAAAATCGGAATGCCGACGAAGACGAAGCACAGAATCACCGCGATCGCATCGTAAATCAGCATCGATAGTTGAAAATTGAGCGATTCCTTTCCGTGGGCGTCGATTTCCGGCGAATCCGCCCGCTTCGCCAGCCAGACCACCAGCGGGCCGAGAAGATGGCCCGAGGAAATGGAAAAACAATCCGAGCAATGCGGCAGCATGACAAAGCACACACCAGGTGCGAGCGTCGGAGGATGTCGTGTTACAGGCACAGGCGGCGGAGTCGCGTTCTCGTCCATGGATCAATTTTCAATCATTGAAGCAGATTGTCTAATTGCGAAATTCGTCGCGCCTTCACGCGTTCGATGTGAGCGCCGAGCTCGCTCAATTTATCATCGAGATGTTCGTAGCCGCGATCGATATGATAAACCCGGCCCACTTCAGTGATTCCATCCGCTTTTAATCCGGCAAGCACCAATGCAGCCGAGGCACGAAGATCGCTCGCCATGACCGGCGCGCCGTAAAGTTGCTCGACCCCATTGATCGCCGCGGTCGGTCCTTCCAATTCGACCCGCGCGCCCATTCGTTTCAACTCCGCCACATGCATGTAGCGCTGCGGAAAAATATTCTCGGTGATCGAGCTAACGCCATTCGTGGTGGAAAGGAGCGCGCACATTTGGGCCTGCATATCGGTCGGAAAACCGGGATACGGCTCTGTAACGAGCTGCAAGGACTTGGCCGCTCCATTTGGCGATATCGAAATTGTCTGATCGCCCGGTGTTATTGGTATAACCAGCAGCGTCTCAACGCGGTCTGACAGCGGTCAAATGGGCAGGCTCGACCCGGTTGAGCGTGATCGCCTTTCCCGCACACCGCGCCAGCCACGAGAAATGTTCCTGCCTCGATCCGATCGGGAATGATTTCATGCTCAGCGCCATGGAGCTCGGACACGCCTTCAATGATCATTCGAGAAGTGCCGGCGCCTTCGATCTTCGCGCCCATTTTGTTCAAGAAATTGGCAAGATCGACAACCTCCGGTTCGCAGGCCGCGTCTTCGATCAAGGTCGTTCCCTCGGCCAAAACTGCTGCCATCATCACGTTGTCGGTTCCGAGAACGGTTGGACCGAATTTTCCTCGCAGATTGATAATCGCTCCGCTCAACTTCGGCGCGAACACTTTCACGTTGCCACCTTCCACCCGAACGGCCGCGCCAAGCGCTTCAAAGCCTTTCAGGTGCAAATCAATCGGGCGATCGCCGATCACGCAGCCGCCCGGCATCGACACGGTGGCTTCTTTGCATCGACCCAAAAGCGGTCCGATCACACAAACCGATGCCCGCATTTTGCGCACGACATCGTATGGCGCGACCGATTTCACATTTTCTGCGGTGACGTTCACGGTCCCGCTGGCCCGTTCCACTTGTGCGCCCAGGTATGTCAGGATTTGGAGCATGTAGTTCGTGTCGCTTAGGTCCGGCACGCGTCGAATAATGCACGGCTCGCGCGTGAGCAGCGTCGCGGCCAGGATCGGCAGGGCAGAATTCTTCGAGCCGCTGATCTTGATCGATCCGCAAAGCGCACGTCCCCCGTGAATTCGAAGCTTATCCATACCTGGCAAACAAATAACGCGTTACACTTGAATAATCGGTTTTCGCCTCAATGTCGCGCCAATTTTTTTGAGCAAGAAACTCCTTGAGCCCCTCGGTCTGCCCAATCCCAATCTCAAGCGCAAGCAAACCGCCTGATTGGAGGTGCGTGGGCGCCTCGCGCGATAAGTCTCCGGATCAATTCCTCAGCCTTGCCACCGGAAAACAGTGCTATCTCGGGATCGTGCAGGACTTCCCGGGAAAGCGATTGTCGATCTTCCATGGCAACGTAAGGAAGATTCGCTACGATCACATCAAATCTTTCATTCAAACTTTGAAAAAGATCACTTTTCTCGAACCGGACTCTCTCGAGCAAGCCCAGTTTCGCGGCATTTTCCTTGGCCAAGGAAAGGGCTTCTTCTGAAACATCGACCGCGAAAATCTGCGCCTCGGGAAATTTCTTCGCCAAACTGAGCGCAATCACGCCGGAACCGGTCCCAACATCGACAATTTTCGGTTTCGGATTTTCGATTTTCGAGTGAACCATCTCGACCAATTCCTCCGTCTCCGGTCGTGGAACTAGTGCGCGTTTATCGCAAATGAATTCCAGCCCGCAAAATTCCACAGTCCCCAGTAAATGCTGAAGCGGCTCGCCTTCGCCCCGGCGTCGCACCATTTCGCGCAAAGGCGCGAGTTCCGTTTCTGTCAGATCTCGTTCGAACTCCAGATAAAGCTCGATCCGTTTTCGCCCTAACACATACGCCAGCAGGTGCTCCGCGTTCAGACGCGGGCTGTCGATGTTCCGTTTCTTGAAATATGCCGTTGTCGCTTGCAAGACTTCGAGCACGATCATGCCCTTAATTAACCGAAAACAATGAGGATTGCTTGTTCGAGGCGTGTCCGTCTAGAAACGGTTCATCGTCCAGACTTGTTTGGCTTTTGCCGAATCCCGCTAAGTTTGCCTCCACCCTGGTCCGACTCGCCTATTCCCCAGGTGCCGCTAAATGAATCGCCTTGCACTTGCGCGACGCCGTTACCGTTCGTGTTTCCCTCGCGCCAGGTGAAATGCATCACCCCACCAACAACTTTGCCTTCGATGAAGCCATCGCTTTTGCCGTTCGAATAACCCCCCATCACTTCATCGCCCGTACGCATTAATAGAAGGTCTACTTTGTCCTGGCTGCCGTCGGCGGCCGTTCTGCGGACCGCGAACAAGCCATTAAAATCAGGTTCGTGCTCACTACCCGGGATCGTAAAGACCGCTTTGCGCGGATTCAGATCTGTTTTGTGCAAGCCGTCCACCCGTTCATACTCAGCCCGGTGTGCCACCGGATTGGTTGTCCACTGCGGCGCGCTAATGCGAAAGTATTGCGCCAAAATCTTCGAACGTTGCGTCCAAAGCGCCTGATTTGTCTGATTGCGGGCGAATGAATCCGGAGCTTTTTCGATACCCGCTGCGAGAGCTTCTAATCGATGTGGAGTGACCGGGTGATCCAAGCCAGTAAGGTATTTCTGCCATAGGGCTTCGGTAGCAAATTTACGCGGCGCAACGTGTCCGCTGTGCTCCATGTCAAACCAAAACTCAACACCGGTGGGCACCTGCGCGATACGCCGCATGATTTCGATTGCAAATGCGTCCGCCTCGATTTCCTGTTTCCGCTTTTCCACGGGGTCGCTCAAATCGGTTCGATGTTGTTTCAGCGCATGCCCTAGCTCATGCGCCAGGAGAAAGACAATCGTGTTTCCAAAATTCCTGTCTGCTCGATTGGCCACGGCTGGTTCTTCCCGCGCATTATCCGGAACACCGAGAGTGCGGAAAATCGACGGAAGCGGAGCACTGGGGGAAGCTGTTGCTTCGCGAAAGAGCAGACCGACGTAATCGCGGACGGTCGTGCCGTCGTATCCATGAGCATTGAGCCAAGCGTTGGCCACGCACAGATCCGAAAAGAAGCGCAGTGAAAGCGCAGGCAGGTGAATCGTGTTTTTATTGTCCATGTAGAAGGAGAACGGATCTCCGTTAGGCCCAGCCAGCGGCACCTCAATCTTTACCCCGCTAAGCGCGCTGCGCTCCTCGTCGGTCAGCTGCGGCAGAACGGTTTCGTGATACTCGGCCCGGATTTGTTCGGTCCATCGGGCGGCATCGGCTTGCAACTTTTTCTCTGGATAGAGCCGCGAAAGATTCTGCCCGAATAGAGTGGTGACAGTGCACGCCGTGATTGCAAGACCGATAGAGAAGTACTCTCTGCACGGCAGCCTACTTCTGCTGAAAGTAATCGACAGCGGCCTTGGTGCTACCGGATGGGGTGCCGCCTTTCGCGAGCCAATCGCGAAAATCCTTCAGTTCGCCCCAATCATCGGCCCATAACGGTTCCATCAGCGCGATCTTCGCTTTCACCACCGCACGCTCGAGCTTTGGCCGCTCGGACGCATCTGCGCTATCCAGCGCTCGGTTTAGGACGACGATGTCTTCCTGAGTTTCGGTTCGCATCCGCACACGATCTTCGTCCGTTTCCGGAGCGGAACCGAATCCTACGTAGCTAAATCCAGATGTAGCGATCACTCCATTGGCCGCAGCGGGAGTAGTTTGAGCGCTTGGAGCATTTGTGGCGCTGGGCTGGGTTTGGGATGCGGGAATATTTACCTTCATCGGCCTGGCAAACGAATACGCAATCAGTCCAGCGCCAAAAATCGCGAAGAATATACCCGGTCCCACTTTGCTCAATTTCACCTTCGTTGCACCGCCAAGGGAAAACTCACCGCTGCCGCCCTCGCGTCCACGCTTGCCGGGGAGACTGAGAAAAAGGCGATACCCGAAATAAACCAACATCCCGCCGATCAGGATGCCAAGGATACGCTGGAATGCTCCCACCAAAATAGTCAGGGATTGGGAATCCATGTCGCGTTGTAACAAATCAACCCGCCGCACGCAATGGTGTTTTGAACGCGACCCAAACGCCTGACGACTTCCAGCCGTCCCCTTCACGTCGCCGGTTGGGAAACTGGTGTTACTTGTGTTGCAGATTCCTTCAGTCGCTCGGCCAAATCTGCTGCTTGCAGGGACTGGATCAATTCACCAAGGTTGCCGTCGATCACGCGATCGAGGTTATAAAGCGTGAGTCCGATTCGATGATCGGTGATTCGATTCTGCGGGAAATTGTAGGTGCGGATCTTCTCTTCGCGCCCGCCGGTTCCGATTTGCCCACGCCGTTGCGCACTATATTTCTCGGCTTCCTCATTCTGCTTTCGCTCCAGTAATCGGGCCCGCAGGATCGATAACGCGCGCTCTTTATTTTTCAACTGACTGCGGCCATCCTGACAACGAACAATAGTGTTCGTCGGAATGTGCAGAACCTGCACGGCGGAATCGGTTGTATTGACGCCCTGCCCGCCAGGGCCGCCGGCGCGTGAAACTTCAATGCGCAAATCTTCGGGCTTCAATTCCACATCGACATCTTCCGCTTCCGGCAAAACCGCTACCGTCGCCGTGGATGTGTGAATGCGCCCCTGCGCTTCCGTGGCCGGGACGCGTTGAACGCGGTGCACCCCGCTTTCATAACGCAGCTTCCGAAATACCGATTCGCCAGAAACTCGAAAAATCGTTTCCTTCAATCCGCCGAGCTCGGATGGACTCAGTTCGAGGTCTTCCGTTTTCAATCCGTTCGCTTCGGCGTAACGATGATACATCCGGTAAAGATCAGCAGCGAAAATGGCAGCTTCGCTCCCGCCCGTGCCGGCGCGGATTTCCACAATGGCATCGCGCTCTTCGTTCTCATCCGGCGGCAGCAATGCGATCTGAACATCGCGCTCGAGGTCGGCCACGCGCTTTTCCAAGTCCGGGATTTCATCGTCCGCCATGGCCGCAATCTCGACATCGCGCGACATGGCCAGCTCGCGATTGTCATCCAGCTGTCGCCGAGCAGCCTGCAGTTCGTCCCACTTCCCTAGCAACTGTTTGATGTTGGCATGCTCCCGCATCAGCTCGCTCGCCCTTTTTCGGTTCGAAAACAGCGTCGGATCGGCGATCTCGCGTTCCAGTTGGTCGAATCGCTCGCGTTTCCGTTCGATCAGAGAATTGAAGTCCATGGACAAAAAATGCCGGGCCTAAATGCTTTTAGGTCAGCATCCCGGAAGACGAATCAGCTAAGCTTTCTTGCTAGCGCGCGCGGCTTTGATGCTGCCGTATCGCTTGGCGAATTTCTCGACGCGCCCGGCGGTATCGACGAACTTTTGTTCGCCAGTGAAAAACGGATGACAAGCGGCACAAATACCGATCTTAATATCCCGCCGCGTGGAACGGGTATGATACACCGTCCCGCACGCACAAATGATATCGGTCTCGTGATACTCTGGATGGATACCCGTTTTCATGTTCGAAAAGGAGCGCGGAACTTACTCGCATCCACGCACGGTTGCAAGCCATGAAATCGCAGGACGCATTGCTTGTGGCCTGGGAAAAAACGCTCGCCCGAAAAGGTGATGCGCCGGCGATTTTCAATACTGCCGGCGAGGTTTTGCGGACGTTCCGTGGAATTGAAAAACACGCACGCGATGTAGAAGCAAGAATGCCGGCGCTGAAGCCGCATAACGTAAATGCAATTCGAATCGGGAATCATGAAGACTGGCCATCACTGTTCCTGGCCTCCCTGCGCAAACAGCAGGTTGTCCTTCCTATTGATCAATCTATCAGCGAGCACCAGGCCGATGCGGCGGTTTCGGTCGCCGCAAAAAGCGCCGTCTTCGATTGGAAAGATAAACCGCCGGTCCTGTTTAAATTGACCTCCGGCACAACGGGAACACCGCGTCTTGTTCGATTTCGCAGCGAACAACTCCTGGCCGATTGCGAGCAAATCTGTGACACCATGGGAATTTCCGATGTCGATCTTAATTTCGGGGTGATCCCCATTTCACATTCCTACGGGTTCAGCAACCTGCTTACGCCGCTAATCGCCCGCGGCGTGCCGATGGTCGTTAGCCAGGACCGAACACCGCGAGCCGTCCTTGTCGATCTCGCCCGGACCGGCGCGACGGTTTTTCCCGGAATGCCGCTGTTTTACCAGGCGCTTTGCGAAATGACCCAGGTTCCGGCATTGCCAAAACTCCGCCTCTGTATTTCCGCGGGCGCTCCGCTTTCGGTTGCAGTTGCCAAAAAATTCCGGGAGAAATTCGGATTGTCGATCCACTCGTTCTACGGTGCGTCGGAATGCGGCGGAATTTGTTACGACCGCGAGGGAATCAGTGACATCGAAGGATTTGTCGGTCAGCGAATGAAAACCGTCGATCTTGAAATTGTCGATACTACTGCGTCCTCCAGTCAGGTTCGTGTCCGCAGTGCGGCTGTCGGTGACGGCTATTTTCCCGAGCCGGATGAAGAGAAATTAGGCAACGGGATTTTTGTTCCGGATGATTTGCTCGCGTGTGACGCAACCGGATTCCGAATCGTTGGCCGGATTTCGGATATGATCAATGTAGCCGGCAAGAAAGTGAATCCGGCTGAAATAGAAGAGCATTTACTCCTTTTCGGGGGCGTGCGTCAGGCAATCGTCTTTGGGAGGCAATCGGCGTTGCGAAACGAAGAAGTCGTCGCCTGTGTAGTGACGGATGTTGACGTTCGCGAGAATGATCTAATCGAATTTTGCCGGACCAGTTTGAGCGGCTGGCAAACGCCAAAACGGATTTTCATTGTCGATCAAATCCCCACGAACGAGCGCGGAAAAATCAGCAGGCGCGACTTAGCCCTGCGTTTTTTGAGCTGGTGATGCTACCTGGGAGAGCGCTTCGCCAGCTAGTGTAATGGATTCATCGTGCTTCGCCTCTCCCTTCCCAAGGGAGAAGGTAGGTAAGGGTTGATGACTTTGATTTTTCTATCTTTAAGAACCCTCACCTCAATCCTCTCTCCTTGCTACAAGGAGGAGAGGCGGAATGCGAGGGCTGCGTAATCGACGCCTTCAGGCTGCTTTCTGTCCGGTCTTCTCGCCGGCATATTTCGCGCTCAAGGTAACGAATACATCTTCCAGCGACGGACCGATCTCGTGAATCTCGGCTTGTGAGATGCCCACGCTGTGCAATTTCTCATCGATCTGCGCGCGAGACACGCTTTCGTCGACCAGAAGGTGCATGGATTGACCGAAAACTGTGGCACTGCGAACACCATCGAGCTCCTGCATGGCGCGCAAGGCAGTTGTCACATGATCGCATGTCACATCGAGACGTCGCGTTCCCGATGGCGTAACTTCCGGCATGCTTTTCAATTCATCCGGTTCGCCGCAGACGATTAGCTTCGACATGTAAATGTAGCCGACGTGATCGCAGCGTTCGGCTTCATCCATGTAATGAGTGGTAACGAAAAGGGTCATGCCTTCGCCGGCAAATTTGAAAAGCAAATCCCAAAGCTCGCGTCGCGCGACCGGGTCGATCCCGGCAGTCGGTTCGTCCAGAAAAAGAACCGTTGGGTGATGCATGAGCGAACAGGCCATGGCCAGACGCTGGCGCCATCCTCCGGAGAGTAAGCCGGCCCGCCTGTTGATGTACGGTTCGAGATGCGTGGTAGCGATCATTTCATCGCGGCGTTCTGTGAGCTTGCGACCACTTAGCCCATAAAGTTTTCCGGCAAAGATCAGGTTCTCATTAGTAGTGAGCTCGTCATAGAGAGAAAATTGCTGCGACATATAGCCGATCATTTCCTTGATCGGTTCGATCTCGCGGACGATATCGTGGCCACCGATTCGCGCCGTGCCTTCGCTCGGCTCCAAAATTCCGCACAACATCCGAATCACGGTCGATTTGCCCGAGCCATTCGGCCCAAGAAATCCGAAGATCGATCCCTTGCCGACGGAAAACGACACATGATCGACAGCGGTAAACGTCCCGAAACGTTTCGTCAGTCCGTCGCATTCGATCATCGGTTCCATGTCATTCCACGTTTGGAAAATATGCGTCGGCCGCCATGCCCGCGCGGAGACGTGGATCGTTGCTCGGTAAACGAATTTTCACTCCGAAGACCTGACGAATCCGGTCTGAGACCGTTTGTACGTTGCGCGGCGTGAATTCGGCCTGACGATTTATTTGCTCGACCACGCCATCGAAATCCACACCGCGAAAAGAATCGACGCGCACGCGGACATGTTCGCCGATCCGAATCCGGCCCAGCCATGGTTCGGGAACATAAACCCGGACCCAAAGATGTTGCGGCAGGAGAAGCGTCGCGACTTCTCGATTCGCCGGAATCACATCGCCGACCCGGACGCTCAACACTTCCAGAATGGAATCGGCTGGCGCCACGATCTGCATCTCAGCCAGTTGGGCATCGATATCGGCCAACTGCGCCCGCGCCTGCGTAATCCGCATCTGGGCCGCCTCGAGATTTTTTTCTTCCGCTTTCGCGCTCATTTCCGCCCGCTGAGCGTCGCTCGGCGAAACTACTTTTCGTTTGAGCAAATCCTGTTGACGCTTGGCTTCATCGCGCAGGAAATCGAGTTGAGCGGCGGTCGCCTGAGAATCCTGAATGGCGGTGTTGATTTGCGCCTCCGCCAAATCACGCCGTGCTCTTAGCTCGGATGCTTCCAGCTCGACGATCGGCTCTCCCTTCCGCAAATGAGTTCCTTCCCATGCGAAAATTTTTTCTACACGTCCGCCGACTCGCGGACCGACGTGGACCTCATCCATTTCAATGGTCCCTGAGACGGCATTGTCCCGGTGGCGGCATCCGGAACAAAAAAGAAACAGGAGCGCAACGCACGAGAAGATGTCGATCCTAATTCGCACAGGCAATTTCATCGCAGTCGCATCGCCCAGGCATTGTTGCAAATACCGACCCAGCCGGTAAGCAGTTCGGCATGGCCGGTTACTCGGGTACACCGCTCGCGAAAAAGCTTGGGATCAAGGAAAAGGTGGTTGTCATCAACGAACCGCCTGACTATCGAAAATTGCTTGGCCGCGCCGCAAGAGAAATCACGTTTCTTTCAAGGCCGAAAGATGGCGCCGATTTCGTTCATTTCTTCACGAGCCGTCGCGTAGAGCTGGCACAGGAACTGAAAAATTTGCGCGCTATGATTGCCGAGAGTGGAGTGGTCTGGGTTTCCTGGCCGAAAAAATCGTCCCGCGTTCCGACCGATGTAACCGAGGACGTAATCCGCGCGGTTGCGCTGCCGCTGGGATTCGTGGATGTAAAGGTGTGCGCTGTCGATGAGACCTGGTCAGGATTGAAATTGATGATTCGGCGAGAAAATCGAACAAGAGATAAATGAAAACGCGACGCTTCGATCACATTGATTTGCGAGTAAAAGATTTTCGGCAGGCGATGAAATTTTACGAAAAGCTTCTGCCGGCTCTCGGCTTCACCTGCAACCGTTCCGCGGGAAAATGGGCCACGTTTTATTCCGTCGGATCCGATAAGCCTTTGGAATTTTTCGGTTTTACCCAGGATCGACAACATCAACCGAATGGGACGCGCATTGCATTCTGGGCGGACACGCGCGCTGGTGTGGATCGCATTGCCAAATTGGTCAAGAAAATCGGCGGCCAGAATCTTGAGGGCCCGGAGCTCTGTCGTGCCTACAGTCGCGGATATTACGCTTGCTTCTTCGAGGACCCGGACGGCAACAAGCTGGAAATCTGCTGCCGCGAAAATCCAGTGATTGCGGAATAGTCCACTTCGGCAAAGAATGGATAATGAGCCAACGCGCGCACGAGCTTGCTATTCTGGAAGGCGCACGCCGGGTTCGCTATCTCAAGCTGATCGCGCTGTTTAAAATCGGTAAAGCGATCCTGCTGCTGGTGCTTGGATTTTCGCTACTATTCCTGAATAGCCGAACACGGTGGCTGGATGCAATTTCCAATTGGGCGGGTGACGAAATCCTGCTCGAGCACAGCAGAGCGGTTATCTTTCTACTCAATAAAGTTCAAGCGATGCTGGCGGGTGGTGCGCTGGTCGCGACAGCTTCCCTGGCTCTGTTTTATTCCGGCGTGCTCTTTACCGAAGGAATCGGTGTTTACATGCAGAAACGCTGGGCCGAGTTCCTGATGATTTTTGCCACGGCCGCGTTGATCCCGCTCGAAGTACGTCACTTGTGGCACAGGCCAGGAATCGCCGGAGCGGTAATTCTCTTCGTGAACTGCTTTATCGTTTGGTTTTTGTACCTTGTCCTCAAACGGGACAAGACCAAGCCTCCGCTTCCACACGAGCAGGAACTGGCAGGCGTTCGTTAACGATTTCGAGCCCGGCCCCTAATAAACCAACGGAATCAAACGTTTCGTGCGCCGCATATAGTCGCGGTAATCCTGGCCGAGCGCTTCGAGCAACGCGCTTTCCTCGATTCGAATCCGCCACAGAAAGGCGGCGACGACCGGGACAGTGAGAAACAGGATCGACAACCAATTGCCAAGGCAAAAACCGAATCCGATAAAGGCCAGGAGCGCTCCGGTGTAGGAAGGATGGCGGACATGGCGATAGGGGCCGGAATCGATCACCTCATGTTCCGGATCGATGGCCACGTTAACAGTGAAATAGCGGCCGAGATAACCGATCGAGTACCAACGCAAAATCAGCCCGCCGAGAAACAGAATAAACCCAAAAATATAAAAACCTCCGGGAGCCGGCAGAGCAGCGCCCCGCACGAGCCAGACCATTTGAATCGCTACGAAGATGCTTATTACAATCACAACCCAGAGCACAATTAGCGAGCGCCGGTCTCGCGACGGAACATTGGAGCGAGAGCGCCGGGTGAAGGCAAGATACAGCTCGGATAAACCGTAAATGATACCCAGCCAAAATGGATCGAGAAATCGCATATCAGAAACAGGATCAAGAATCCGTAGAAATGTGTGGCTCAAGCGCTCGCTCCACAAGCTGAAAGCGACAGAGGAAGCGCGAGGCGTAATTAATCAAATCGTTTGCTGTTCAAAGTGCAGAATCTTTCGAATTCTGCTCATGCCCTTGCTAACGCGCACTCGCGCGTGCATAGGATTGCGCGCGTTTATGACTTCGGTGAGAACCTGGCTCGGGCATCCCTATCCGCTTGGCGCGACGTGGATGGGCAATGGCGTCAACTTCGCGTTGTTTTCCGAACATGCTGCGACTGTCGATCTTTGTTTGTTTGATCGACCGGACGCCTCTCAGGAGATCGTGCGAATACCCATCACCGAAAGCAGCGATCACGTCTGGCATGTTTTTCTGCCCGAGGCCCGGCCAGGTCAGCTATATGGATATCGCATTTCCGGACCGTACGATCCTGAACATGGAATGCGTTTCAATAATGCGAAATTGCTGATCGATCCTGTACGCCAAAGCAATCACCGGAAACGTCCATTGGGGCGACGAAATGTTTGCCTACGTCGTCGGGAACGAAAAGGAGGATTTGGCGGCCGATTTACGAGATGACGCCGGCGGAATGCCGAAATCCGTCGTAATCGATAATGCATTCGACTGGGGCGATGATCGAAAACCCGGCACGCCGCTGAATCAATCGGTCATTTACGAGATCCACGTCAAAGGATTTACGAAACTTTGGCCCGACGTTCCGGAACAGTTACGCGGTACTTACGCCGGGCTGGGCAGCGATGCTGCAATTGCTTATTTCAAGAATCTCGGCGCCACGGCAGTGGAACTTTTGCCAGTGCACGCGCACATAAATGACAAAGCGCTGATTGACCGTGGCCTGACAAATTATTGGGGATACAACACGATCGGTTTTTTTGCGCCGCAGGGCGATTATTCCAGCAGCGGGCAATTAGGCCAGCAAGTGATGGAGTTTAAATCCATGGTGCGCGCGTTGCACGCTGCCGAGCTCGAGGTGATTCTCGACGTCGTTTACAATCATACCGCGGAAGGCAACCGGCTCGGGCCGACTCTTTGTTTCCGTGGGATCGACAATGTTTCTTATTATCGATTGCTGTCAGACAATCCGCGATTCTATCTCGATTTCACCGGTACGGGCAACACCCTCGACACGCTGCATTCCCGCACCTTGCAAATGGTAATGGATAGCCTGCGCTATTGGGTGAACGAAATGCGTGTCGATGGGTTCCGGTTTGATCTGGCTCCGGCACTCGCACGCGACGGCACGGGCGTAAACAAGTTCCATGGTTTCTTTAAAGTGATCCGGCAGGACCCGATCTTATCGCAAGTGAAACTAATCGCAGAACCGTGGGATGTGGGAGACGGAGGTTATCAGGTCGGGAATTTTCCCGCGCCATGGTCGGAATGGAACGGGAAATATCGGGACACGATCCGTCGTTTCTGGCGGGGCGATGAGGGCCGTATTGGAAAACTGGCCTATCGATTTACCGGCAGCCCGGATCTTTACGAACACGATGGGCGGCAGCCAGCAGCCAGCATCAATTTCGTTTCTGTTCACGATGGGTTCACGTTGAACGATCTGGTCAGCTACAACGAAAAACACAACGAGGCCAACGGCGAAGAAAATCGAGATGGAGATAACAACAACCATTCCTGGAATTGCGGCGCGGAAGGCCCCACCGATGATCCCGAGATCAATGCCTTGCGCGAACGCCAACAGCGAAATTTTCTGACTACGCTGTTTCTTTCGCAAGGTGTGCCAATGCTCTGCGGCGGCGACGAATTAGGGCGAACGCAAAATGGAAACAACAACGCCTATTGCCAGGACAACGAAATTAGTTGGATCAACTGGCAACGCGATGAAAGGCAGGGCCGGCTCCTTGAGTTTACGAAAAAATTAATTCGCCTCCGTTACGAACATCCCGTTTTCCGCCGGCCGAAATTCTTCCGCGGGCGAAGAGTGCGCGGCTCCGAGATCAAGGATGTGATGTGGTTCAATCCCGGCGGCGAAGAAATGAGCGACGAAGAATGGGTATCGCCACTTGTGCGTTCTCTAGGCATACTCCTCAGCGGAGATACGGAAGACGTCGTCGACTTTGAACGGCAGCCGATTCGGGATGAAACGTTTTTATTTCTGGTGAATGCGCATCACGAACCGATTCCCTTTGTGCTTCCGGGCGAAGAGCATTTGGAATGGGAACTGATCCTCGACACCATGGATCCGGCTGGTTTTGTCCAACCCCGAAAATGCGCCTCCGGTGACGACGTCGATGTTGGGCCACGGGCGGCTTGTCTATTGAAACTGATCGGCGGCCGGCAGGAACAAGCCAGGCGAGAATCATGGAAGAAGCGGCATGTGGAGCTTCCGCACCAGGCAGAAAACGCTCAAAACGAAAATGCTGATTAAACTAAGGCTGAAAGCCGACTGATGGACGCGAATGCGCCTCCGAAAACGATTTTATGTTAGAAATGTTTTCACGTTCAGATTGTCCGAACGGCGGTCTCGCGGCAGAGAGAAAATCCAAATTGTTTTAATGTTTTTATGACACCAAGTTCACTCGTTATCGTGGCAGATCGCGGCAGCCTGAAAGCTTATCGAGTAAACGAAACGCCGACTCGCGGTCCCAGCCTGCAACTTGTTCAGTCGCTCAACTTGACCGACGCTCACGGCCGGCTTGCGGATAAAGTTACAGACCTGGCGGGTCGATTTCCCGTAAGCGATGGCGCGGGTGGGCGCCACGCAAATTCCATCGCCGAACGCACCCAATGGGAAACGGAAACCGATCGCCGCATTCACAAGCAGCTGGCCGATCAAATTGAAAAAATTGTCGCCGATTCCGGAAAAGAAGGCTGGTCGTTTGCGGCACCGCCGGAAATCCACGGTGCGATTGTCGATCTTCTGTCTCCGCCGGTACGCAACCGAATTGTCGAGCATGTGAAATCCGACCTGGTCAAAACCGAACCGGCCAAATTGGTTTCACATTTTCGCTCGTTGAGGCAGATCTAACCGCGGGGAAGCGCCGCGTTTTTTTATTCGCACGGTCTCCGACTAATGGGGTAGTGTTCCTCAGTATGGAACTCCCTGTAAACATCACCTATCGCGGTGTCGAGAAATCCGACGCTATCGACAACATGGTTCTCGATTATGCCGCACGTCTGGAAAAATTTTGCGATCACATTAATCGATGCGACGTGGCAATCGAACTCACTAACCACACTCACCAGAAGGGTAATCCGTACCGCTGTCGCATCGACGTCACGGTCAGACCGAGGCACGAACTCGTAGCCGACGAACAGCAAAAGGACAACGGTTCACACGAACCGCTAAAAAAAGTTGTTCACGACGCTTTCAAAACCATGGAGCGTCAACTGCGCCATCTCGTAGAGAAGCAAAGGCGGGAGTAAGTTGGCCAGCGTTTGCGAAGACGAATTCGGTGCCCGAATTCCGACGATGCGCAACGGATCAAGGTGCGTTTAGTTACGCACATGAAAATTTGGCAATTCAAGATCATCCCGCTGCGCACGGGAGTCGCAGCGGAAGCCCGACAGAAGGCGGCTGTGGGAGCGCGAGATCATACTCTGGTCATCACAGATTCGCCGAACTCGTTCCCTTGCCGGCATTGTCTCCGCTGGGCAAAGCCTGGTGAACAGATGATCCTCTTCCCCTACGAATCAATCCCCGGCGGCCATCCTTATTCGGAGACGGGGCCGATCTTTGTCCACGCTACGCAATGCGCGCGTTATGAAGCGGAGCGCGAATATCCCGGGGACTTTCGCGAAGGTCGCGCCTTTCGCGCTTATGATGCAGATTACAACATGATCGATGCGGAAATCGTCAATGGCAGCGAACCGGAAGCTGTGATTGAAAAGCTCCTGCAAAATCCAAAGGCTGCTTTCGTCGATGCGCGCAGTGCAACCCGCGGTTGCTACACATTCCGGATTGAAAGCGTATGAAAACTCTCGATCTTCTTCCGCCGCCGGAAACGATGTATCGCGCGCTAGTCAAGCGGGACACCAGTTTTGAAGGAATCTTCTGCGTGGGCGTCCGGACGACTGGAACCTTTTGTCGGCCAACGTGTTCAGCCAAAAAACCCGCGCGGGAAAATGTCGATTTCTTTGCTTCGCCGAGCGAAGCGCTGGACGCGGGATATCGCCCTTGCTTGCGCTGTCACCCACTAGATCCGACCGCGCCGCCCCCGCTGCTGATCGAACGACTGCGCGCCGAAGTGGAACGCGCACCGGGCGGACGATTAACCGATAAGGAACTCCTGTCGATGTCGATCGATCCGTCTACTGCGCGGCGACAGTTTAAGCGCCACTATGGAATGACCTTTCAGGCTTATCATCGCGCCCGCCGACTTGGGCTCGCGTTGCGGGAAGTCCGTCGAGGTAGCCGGGTCGATCAAGCTAGAAACGGCAGCGGATTCGGCTCCGAAAGCGGATTTCGCGAGGCGTTCACGAAAATGTTTGGCGAAGCACCTTCCGTGGCGAAGGCGCAAACCGGTTTGTTTGCGCAGCGGATTGAAACGCCGCTTGGGCCGATGATCGCGGTGTCGGATGATGAGGGGGTGCGCTTGCTCGAGTTCATCGATCGGCGCGCGACTGAGAGTGAACTGTCGATCTTGCGGGCACGATTGCGAACGAACATCGTGCCGGGCGAACATCGACATCTCGACACGTTGCGCTCGCAACTCGCCGATTATTTCTCCGGAAAAAGTTTCGAGTTTGATGTTCCGCTAGCGCCGGTCGGCTCGCCATTTCAACTCCGGGCGTGGAAAATTTTGCGCTCGATTCCAGTGGGCGAAACGCGCTCGTATTCGTGGATGGCGAAACAGTTAGGCGATGCCGAGATGCGGCGAGCCGCGGGCCGGGCAAATGGTCAGAATATGATCTGCATCGTCATCCCCTGCCATCGCGTCATTCGTGCCGATGGAACCTTGTGCGGTTATGGCGGCGGTTTGTGGCGCAAAAAATGGCTGCTCGAACACGAGCGAAGATTCAGAAACTGAAGTTGGTGCGCAGCGTAGTCGAGGTCTTCTCAACGGCATTCGTGGTCTTAATATTGGCGCCTCACGATGACGGGAGCTGTCACAGCCGACGGCGTGACAGTTTATTCCGTCAAATGAACCCGCCGCAGCAGATCTCGAAAATGTTCATCATCCCGCAAGTTATCGAGCGGCGGATCAATTTTCATTGAAACTAGATCGGCTTGGCGCATCACGTAAGATTTTTCGAGCCACGCCAACGCCTTTTCGCGTTCGCCGATCGCGGCATACATCGCGCCGACACAATACGGGTTCTTGCTTCCGGCCTCCGATTTGGCAACGGCTTCGGTGATGTTTCGCGCTTCGGCCGTGCGTCCGGCTAAGGCCAGAATGTAAACGCGATTAATATCGTCGGTTGGATTTTTTTCCAGTGCGGCAAAGGCTTTATCGAATTCGCCCTTTTGCGCGTAAGCCTTGGCCAGAAAACTGTATGTGCCTTTATTTTCCGGGTTGGCGGCGAGCATCAGTTCGGCTTGCTCGATTGATTGGTCGGGCTTGCGCCAATAATAATAAAGTTCCGATAAGTGCATTCTCACGCCGAAGGAAAGCGGGTCGAGCTCCTGCACGCGAAGAATCTCCCTTTCGGCTTCCTCGAATTTTCCCTGTACCGTAAGATTATTTGCCAGCCAAAGATGCGCCGTTCGGTGGTTCGGATTTTTGAGCAACGCTTGGCGGTAATAACTTTCACGCGTCTTCAAATCGTAATTCTGCATCGTCCGGACCGCCCCCAAAACGATGTACGGACCAGCGAGCGAACTATCCAATTCCAGAGCTTTCTGCGCATGAAAGTCGGCTTTTGGCGCGGCTGTTCCGGGCGGAACGAGCGAATTGAATTCCATCACCATGTAGACCTCTGCCAGACCATCATGCGCCAAGGCGTAATTCGGTTCGACGCGCAGGGCTTCTTCATAAAATTCGATAGCTTTTTGCAGATTCTCTTTCGTGAGTTGATTGCGCTGATACAATCCTTGCAGATAAAGTTGATAGGCTTTGATGTTCTGGGTGGAGCGCGAGGTTGGTACGGTGTCGCCGCAGAGTTTTACTTTCAATTCGGTGACGATTTGACAAGTGATGCGGTCTTGAATTGCAAAAATATCGGCCAGTTTTTTCTGCTCGGAATCGCTCGCCCACCTCACACTCCCGTCCTTTGTGTTGACCAGCCGCACCTCGACGCGAACCTGATCGCCGCTCTCACGCAGACCACCTTCGAGAATCGTTTCCACGCCAAGTTTTTCTCCGATCTCCCGGGGCGGCGCCTCTTTATTTTTGAATTGAAAAACGGAACTGCGCGAGATGACTTTGAGCGATCCGATACGCGAAAGTTCGTTGATCAAACTTTCCGTTATGCCGTCGGAAAGATAATCATTTGCGGCGGCGCCGGTTAGATTCTTAAGCGGCAAAATCGCAATCGAACGCCTGGCCGAAACCGCTTCAGCTAAGGTCTTCGGTTCGACAGATGTTACCTGGCGGCGATACGCGAAAAAACCAAGAGCCGTGAGCGAGATTAAAACGGCGGTAACGACAACGAAAGGAAGTTTGCGATTCTTAAGCGAGAATTCTGAGGTTTGTTTTTCTCGCTCATTTCCATTGTTCTTTGTTCGTGGTTCTTGGTTTTCTACTTTGTAATTGCTAACTAATAATTGACTCGGAGTTAACCTCTCCACAAAGGCAGGCGCTTCCGATACCGAGCCGATAAAACGAAAACCGCTTCCGCGACGGGTTTCGATAAAGCGCGGCGATTTTCCCAAATCGCCCAACGCCGTCCGAATCGTGCCGACGCATTTTCTCAAAGCGTCGTCATAAACCTGGTGTCCGCCCCAAAACCGATTGAGCAATTCCTCGCGGCTGACTACTCGCTCACGATTTTGAATCAGGAAAAGTAGAACATCAAACGGTCGTTTCGCGAGGTGAATGGGCGCGCCCTTGCGTTGAAGCGTTCGCAGTTCGGCGTGGAGATTGAACTCGGCAAAAACAAAACTTTTGTCAGCTGCTTTTCCCATCTGCCGCAAGACATTTCCGCCAAATTGGCGCGCAATTTCCGCTAAACGACCAGATTCCGCGCCACGTTTGTAATAAGCTTCTCGCTGTAATGATGCGAATTATAAACCCCTTAATCGAAGATAAAACAAAAAACCCCATGAAACTAACAGTAAAGAAAAACAACGCGCTCGCGCTTTTTTCCACCGTGCTCGCCTTCTTAGGCGCAACGATATCCTCCTTTGCCGGCAGCGCGACGTGGAGCGCAGCGCCCGACACCGCGTACACCTGGTTCACTGGGACGAGCGGCAATTACAGTGATGGGACGAAGTGGTCGCCCACGGGCGTACCGCTTAACCCCGGCGATTCGGGCACGGTACCGGGCGCCGCCACCTACACGATCACACTCAACGCTTCGCCCAATATCGGTTTCTTCACGATCGATAATCCGAACGCGACGCTTTTGTTCACCGGTCTTAATTCGATGACGACGAGCGGGGCATTCACCAACAGCGGCACCGTCGCGATCCCAAGCGGCGACAACAACCTTCTCCAGGCCGGAAGCATCACGAATAATTCCGGGAGCCTGATCATGGTGAATCATGTCAGCACTCTTCATATTCAAACCCCGACGCTGACTAACAACGGCACCATCACGATTAACCAGTCGCAGGTTGGTAACGTCACGAACCTGAACATCACGGGCGATGTAACACTCAACGGGTCAGGTACGCTTTCTGGATCGAATGTTATAGGCAACCGCCTCGTCGGAGACAATGGCACGGAGCGGCTGACGATCGGCGCGAGCCAAACGATCGAAGGCAGCTTGACGCTTGGGAACATGAGTTTTACCAACAATGGAATTTTTAACGCGAACGTAAGCCAGGGAATGACGCTCGATCCGATCACCGCCGCCGGATCGATCAACAACGGGACACTGCAAGCTTCCAATGGCGCCACACTCACGTTACACAACAGCGGAAACGGCGGAAACATAATTTACACGAACACTAACGGCACGATCAAGGCGCTAGCCGGCTCATTCGTTAGTCTCAGCAATAATCCGATGATCGTCGGCGGGACACTTACTACCGCGGACCTGACGGGCAGCGGCGGCGTGATCGAACCGTTCGACATCGCGACGCTTCAGGATCTGACTAACACCGGCTTTCTCAATATCCCGAATTTCACGACGTTGCAACTCATGGGGACGTTGACAAACAACGGCGTGCTAATGCTGAGCTCCAATCCCAACACCACCACCCTGCGCATGGAAAACGATGTGACCATTACCGGAGCGGGCGTTATTGCTTCTTCAAACACGCAGCAGAATCAGATCGTTGGCCAGAACGGCGGCGAACGGCTCACGCTCGGCAGCAGCATGACGCTTGAGGGCAGCTTTAGCCTGCAGCCATCGCTGCGCTTCACCAACAATGGAGTGGTCAACGCGAACCTTAGCAATGGAGCTACCGTTAGACCAGCGGATGCTGTCGGTGACTTCGTCAATAATGGAATACTGCAAGCTTCCGATGGTTCGACCCTCAACCTTAGTTCCCTCAATATCACCAACACCAATGGCACGATTCAGGCGCTGGCCGGCTCGGTCGTTAAGCTCAATGGTGGAGGCAGCGGCACCCAAATCGCCGGCGGAACGCTGATCGCTAATGACGGTTCGATTCAGTATAGTAGTTTCGCCCCAGTTACCGCGTCGTCGCGCTTCGAACTTCTCGGCACCGGCAATTTCGACACCAGCGGCTCAGGGGCCGTGACGGTCGGCTCGATCGAGGACAATGGAAATATTTTCCTGGGTGGCGGGAACCTAATCTCAGGCATCACGAACCTAACTACGATCTTTTCCGGAATAATGCAGGATGGCGGCGTTGGCGGAGGCACAGGAGGTTCGTTTACGAAGGTCGGCACAGCAACGTTGCGGCTCACCGGCGCCAATACCTATACCGGAGGCACGATGGTTAATGGCGGCAGGCTCCTGGCCAATAACTTCACCGGTTCAGGCACAGGCAGCGGAGCGGTAACGGTGACCAACACCGGCAGCGTACTCGGCGGCATCAGCACGATCGGCGGCCCGGTCACGGTCAACTCAGGCGCCGCTCTCTTGGGCGGCGATGCGACCACCGCAAGTGGTTCTCTAAATGTGGCAAATAACCTTACGCTCAATTCCGGTTCGATCATCGAGCTTGTACTGGGTGCTCCCGGCGCGCATTCAACTTTGGCCCGAACAGGGGGAACCTGGACCTTTGCTCCCAATCAACGCTTCACCTTTCTCGACGCCGGCGTGCAACCTGGTATGTATGATGCCATCATTACGGGTCTCGCTGCCGATCCCGGTGGTGAGGCATCATGGACTATCACCAACGCAGGGTTTACCGGCACCTTTAGCTATGATGGTGCGGGTAACATTGACTTAAACTTGAGTGCTGCTGCCGGCCCTGCGCTGCAACTTACCGATGGCGTTTCACGCAAGATCCATGGTGGATTGGGACCGTTCGATATTCATCTTCTAATTCCAGGTCAACCGGGTGTGGAATGCCGATCAAGCGGTGGAAATCACACGTTAGTCTTTACATTTAGCAACACCGTCGTGAGCGGCAACGCAACCGTTACAACCGGAATAGGCAGCGTCGCGGGAAGTCCGGTATTCGTTGACAATACGATGACTGTGAATCTGACCGACGTTGCGGATGTGCAGAAAATTACAGTTACCCTGAGCAATGTGACCGACAGCTTTTCTCAAATATTGCCGGATAAGGCGGTGGATATAAACATGCTGATTGGAGACACCTCAGGGGATAAGACTGTTAACGCTTCCGACATTGCCCAAACCAAAGCGCAGGCGGGCACATCGGTGAATATGACTAATTTCCGCGAGGATGTGACTCTCAATGGAGCAATCAGCGCCTCGGACGTGGTGCTGGTGAAATCACGCTCGGGAAATGCGATCCCGCCTGAATCTAATCGCGTAACCTTACAGTAAGCCGATATGTCGAAGCACAGCCACTTGTGAGCTAGCGTAAGTCTCACCGACGTCGATGCCAAATGCCGCCAACTATTTTCAGCTGTGTCGGCGACGATCCCAATCTTCGATGGCCTCGGAAACCTTTTGTTGCAAACGATCTCTCACAGCAGCTCGCAATACGGCCCTGCGGGATGGGACACTGTGCGGATATGGGGGGCGGATTGTGGCGCAAGAAATGGTTGCTCGAACACGAAAGAAAACAGGTCGGGAATACGGCGCGATGACAATTACATTTCCGTAATCTACTTACAAACGTCTTGACTTGGCCCTGATTGATCCTTCGATTCTTTACTAATTAAACGGAGGACCAAACCATGAAGACCCCTGCAGTGATTGTCACGTTGCTGTTAATGGCATTCGCCTTCTCTCCCGCAAAAGGGAACACCGGCAGCTATTCAGCCACACTAATCTCGCCCAAATCCGGAGCAGTTCTTGTCCCCGGCCAACGCGTCAAAGTGGAGTGGCGAGCAAACATTCCGAACCCGATCGATCCATCGTGGTGCGAGCTGGAGGTTTTTCTCTCTTTGGACGGCGGTAAAAGCTATCCAATGTTGATTACACCGTTACTGGACCCGAAGGCGACATTTTTCTATTGGACTGTTCCGAACACGCCTACCAAGACAGCTGTTCTGGATATCCGCTTCGGTTGCGAACCGGTTTATCCCGAAAGCTACAGTCCGCAGACTGCATCGATGTTCACGATCAAGCAGGCTAGCGGGCAACTTTACTAATCGGCTCGCCTGCGATTGTCGACCCCAGTTCAGAGCGAAGCGCGCCCGGGGTGACTCGAACACCCGACCGACGGATTAGAAATCCGTTGCTCTATCCGGCTGAGCTACGGGCGCAGATGACCGCGGCAATATGTCGCCGCACAATGCGTGGAAATCAATCTCTGGTGAATCGAGAATTCTACAATCGGCGAATCGCAGCACGCGAACCGCGCTCAATCTCCGATTCGATGTTTGAGTTCCCAGACTCGCAGCGCTGCCAAAAGAAGCGCTTTGGTCCTGGTTAGACTGCCGGGAGCGGCCAACTCTAGATCACCATTCGGGTCGGAAACCGAAACAGCTTTTTTCGGACGACCGCGCGGCTTCCCTCGCCTCGCTTTGGGTCGCCGGCTGGGTCCCGGAGGAGATTCGCCGGAGAAGGAATGGCCGCTGCTGTTCATAATTTGCGTGCGTCCTCTTTGAGCAGCTTCCAGGCCAGCATACCGGTCCCTTAAGTGCCGCAATTTCATCGCCCCAAGAATTTCGACGACAGTCACACGAAACCATCGCTGACGCTACATCTTCTGTGTGGAACTTTTTTTGGGTGAACACAACCAGACAAAACTCGTGACCTGAAAACTTTGCGCGGCAAAAATGCAAAGATACCGGGTGAATTGGAAACCGCTTGTGCGTCAGCAGGTTCTCCGGCACTTTCCTGTCGTTTTATGGCGGATCGCAGGCTTGGGTGTCTTAGTATCTTTTTGTTCGTAGCGCTTTGCGCCAGCGTCTTCTTCAATTTCATTCTGCTGATCGCAGCCTTTCAACGCATCAGCGGATCGGTGGTCCGCGAAGCAGAGCCGCTCCCGCTGTTTAGAGAAGCACTGTTGGAACGGGGCGGTCCTGACAAAATCGTCGTAATCACTCTGCGCGGCCTGATCAGCTCTTCGGTTCCTGGCAATGCCCGAGAGAACATGGTGGAAGACATGCGTGCGGCATTGCAGCAGGCGCGTGATGATCGTCGCGTCAAGGCGATCGTGCTGGAAATCGACTCACCCGGTGGCGAAGTGACTGCTGCCGATCAGATCTATCATGCGGTAGTTGAGGCGCGGGCGAGAAAGCCCGTCGTCGTTTACATGGAATCGTTGGCCGCTTCGGGAGGCTACTATGTTTCCTGCGGCGGAAGATACCTAATGGCAAACGACACGACCATTACTGGGAGCATCGGCGTTATCATTCAAACGCTGAATTATGAGCAATTGTTTAATAAGATCGGGCTGGCCGCGGTTATCTTTAAGAGCGGAAAGTTCAAGGACATGCTCAATGGCGCGCGACCGGTCACTCCGGAAGAACGCGAGCTGGTGCAGAGTTTCGTGATGAAAACGTACGAGAAATTTCTCGGGATTGTCGCCTCGGAGCGAAATCTTTCGGCCGACCTCCTCCGCAACACTGTTGCCGATGGTCGTATACTTTCCGGCAGAGACGCACTGAATAATAAATTAATCGACGGTCTGGGGCAGATTGAGGACGCCTACGCCAAAGCAAAGGAGCTCGGCCACGCCCCGGATGCAAAAATCGTGAAATATGTTGCGCCGTTCAGTCTCGGGCATCTGTTCCGGATGTTTAGCCAGGCCGATTCCAAAATCGAACTCCAGCTCCCGCGACAACTAGTTCCCCAGCTCGAATCGGGTCGCGCTTATTTTCTGCCGAGCTATTACGCTCCGTAAACGGGCCACCGCATGTTTGCCGACAGCCTGTTCATGGCGGCGCTCGGAGGTCTGGTGAGCATCGTTCTGCTGCTGGTCGCGCTTTACGTCTATCTGGCGTTGATTCGGCAGATTAGTTCCCGCAGCGAATCGCCACTGGAAGAGTCGGCGAGGCAATTTGGAATGCCTGAAGCGATTCTGGCCTGGATATTGATCTGCTTTCTTTTGCTTGGCCTGGTCAGCTCAGCTTCCGGAAAGGCGATGGAACTCAATACGCGTATCGTTGCTCTGAACCTGGTCGTTGAGGTTGCGATAGTTTTGTCGATCCTGGCGGTTCTGAAATTCCGCGGTTTCAATATCAATTCGCTAGGCGGGTTTTCCAAAATCGGTTTTCTTCGCGCGCTCGTCACCGGAATCGTTCTCCTCCTGGCTGCTTATCCTATCGTGTCGCTGGCCGAGATCGTTACTCAAAGTTTCCTCGGGGGCGGCTCGAGCAAACAAGGCATCGTTGAGCTGTTCAGTGCCTCACACACGATCGGGCAGAGAATCATGATCATCGTCTTCGCCATTGCCATTGCGCCAGTGGCCGAAGAGTTTCTCTTTCGGTTTTTCCTGTATGGCGTGCTCCGCCGCTATTTCGGCCGCTCGTTCGGCATCATTGTGAACGCCATCCTTTTTGCCGCCGTTCATACCCATTTACCTTCATTTGCGCCCCTTCTGGTTCTCGGAATCTGCTTCACCATCGCTTATGAATGGAGCGGTTCTATTCTCGTCTCGATGTCAATGCATTCGCTTTTCAACTCGCTCTCACTCATCGTGCTCGCTTTTCCCGAGCTCTCTCAGCAATGAGATTAGCGAATCTGGGCGAAGATCGGCTGTTGGCTCACCTTATATCTCGCCTGCCACGCGCTTCCTCGATGGTAAGTGGACCCGGCGATGATTGCGCAATCGTGAGGTTTCCTTCGAGCAAGAATCTACTGGTCCTGAAAACAGACTGTGTGGTCGAGGGGATTCACTTTTTGCCTCGGGCTAATGCCTCGGATATCGGATGGAAAGCGATGATGCGTCCGCTCAGCGATTTCGCCGCCGCTTCCGCCATTCCCCAGTTTGCCTTGATCACACTCATTGTCCGGAAACAAACCGAACGCGAATGGGTCACGAAATTTTATCGCGGCTTGCGCGAGGCGGCGCGCCAGTTTCGGGTAAGCATCGTGGGGGGCGAAACCAGCGCGATTCAAGGACCAGCTGCTATTTCTGTGAGCGTGAGTGGCTTTGTCGAAAAGAATCGTTGGACCTCGAGGCATGGCGGCAAACCCGGGGATGACCTCTTTGTCACCGGTCGACTCGGTGGCGCGATCAAGGGAAAGCATTTACGATTCACGCCGCGCATCGTTGAATCTCGCTGGTTAACGCAGAACTTCACAATTCACGCGATGATGGATCTCAGCGACGGTCTCGGCGCCGATCTTCCGCGTCTTGCGCGAGCCAGCAACGTGGGTTTTGAGGTCGATGTCGAAAATCTGCCTCTGGCCCGCAACGCTAACATCGACAATGCCATTGGTGACGGCGAAGACTACGAACTTCTTTTCGCCATCTCGCCGCGTCAACGCGCCCGTTTGGAAAAAAATTGGCAACGAAAATTCCCGAATCTAGTGTTGACCCGCATCGGCCAGCTAAATCGAAAATCCAAAATCGTAAATCGTAAATTTCCCCGTGGCTACGTTCATTTCGAATAGCCCAGCTGAGACGGAGAAATTCGCCCGTGACTTCGCGACGAAACTAAATTCTGGCGACGTGTTAGCTCTCACAGGCGATCTCGGCGCCGGCAAAACGCAATTTGTAAAAGGGCTCGTGGCCGGCTTGCAAAGTAATGACATCGTAGCGAGCCCCACCTTCACCATCATTCACGAATATCCCGGCGGACGCCTGCTAATTTACCACTTCGATTTTTTTCGCCTCGAGGATCGACAATCAGCCGACCGACTCGGTTTAGACGACTATTTCGCTGGCGATGGAGTTTCCGTAGTGGAATGGGCCGATCGCTTTCCTGATTTGATCCCGCAGCATGCACGCTGGATTCAATTCGAGATAAAATCAGAAAGTGCCCGCGCAATTACCACCAAATGAAAATTCTCGCATTCGAACTTTCGACCGCGCGTGGAAGTCTGGCGTGGCTCGATGGCGAGACCGAGTTTTTTCGCGAATGGCCGAATGACCGCAAAAATTCCGGCGCGTTCTTCGAAAATATCGAAGTTGTCGCGAAAAAATTTGGACCGGCGGAGAAGATTATTGTCGGCCTGGGTCCAGGTTCGTACGCCGGGACGCGAATTGCTATATCGACTGCAATCGGCCTCAAAATTTCTTCCGGCGCGCAACTGCTTGGCTATCCATCGATTTGTGCAATGGAAGGAGATGAATATTGCGTCATCGGCGATGCCCGTCGGAACTCTTTTTTCTACGCTGATGTTCGTGCTCACCAACTCGTGGAAGGCCCAATCTTGTTCTCGGAAACCGAATTGAAAGCGAAACTCGACACAATTAATGCGCGATTGTCGATCTTCTGCTCGGAAGCGCTGCCTCAATTTGGGCCCGCCGTCATCCGCTATCCATCCGCGCTTCTCCTGGCGCGGCTTGCACAGGATTCAAAGCGCGGCTTTTCTTTGCCGCCACTCGAACCGATCTATCTGCGCGAGGCGCACATCACCATGCCAAAGCCGAAGCCGATGTCATCCTGAGCGAAGCGAAGGATCTCAAATCATTTCCTCTACGAGACGAATAGTCAGAGATGTTTCGCTTCGCTCAACATGACAGATTAGGTTTCGTGCGAAGGTTCATGTTTCTCGAGTAAGATGAAACAACATTATCGCTGCTGGGCTGAAATCGATCGGACGGCGTTGCGCCATAATGCTGGAATTGTTCGAGAGAGAATCGGCTCCGCCGAGATGCTGGCAGTGGTAAAGGCTAATGCCTACGGTCATGGCCTGCTCGGAGTGGCGGAAACGCTCGCGAATGACGCGCAACTCTTCGGCGTTGCAAATGTGGAGGAGGCCATCGCGCTGCAAGATGCGTCTCTTCCGCATCCAATCATCATCCTCGGCCCGGCTGTTCCGGAGGAAAGATCGACAATCATCGAGTGCGGATTCATCCCAACGATTTCGAGTCTCGACGAAGCACAGAAATTCAATCGCACTGCCGACGACCCTCACCGGCGGATGCGCCGTTTGCCTCTCCCTAATCAGGGAGAGCCGCGCTCGCTTCAGCGAGGCCGTGAGGATCGAAGCGTGCCGATCAATTTCAAGATCGACACCGGTATGGGCCGAATGGGCGTGGTGGAAGATGAAGCGATCGAGACCTTCAAACGAGTAGCTGCTTTGCCGAAAATTGTGGTGAACAGCATCTCGACACACATGCCGGTTTCCGACACAGATCCGGATTACACTCGTGATCAATTGAACCGGTTTCGCAGAATCGTGGAACAAATCCGCAAAGAAATTCCCGGAAATTACAAAGCCCACGTTTTGCAAAGCGCCGGCACGCTCGCATTCAACGATCCAACATTTGAGATCGTGCGCGCCGGCATAATTCTTCACGGTATTTCGCCCTTGAAGGAATTTCAAAAAATCCTGAAGCCGGTGATGACCTGGAAAACTCGGATCGGATTGATCCGGAACGTCCCCAAAGGGCACTCGATCAGTTACGGCCGGACATTCATCAGCCCGCAGGCAATGCGCGTTGCGACTCTCGCTTGTGGTTATGCCGATGGTTATCCGCGGCATCTTTCGAATCGGGATGCCGCGGTTCTGGTTGGCGGGCGGCGCTGCCCTTTGTTAGGACGCGTAACGATGGATTTAATTGTAATCGACATCTCGCACCTGAAGGATGTCGATGTTGGCGACGAAGTCGTTTTGATGGGGCGACAGGGAAACGAGGAAATTTCCGCACATGAGCTCGCGGAGAAAGCGGGCACAATCACATGGGACATCACAACGCGGATTGGTCCTCGGGTGAAGCGCGTATTCGTATCCTGAATATGTTTCAAATCATCTTCAACGAACTCAGCGCAGCGGAGCTTTCCGTATTGCCGAAGAAGATGCAGCTCGATCTGCTCGAGCAATTTCAAATTTTACCGGAGGACCTCGACAAACTTGACTCGACACACTTCGGGGTGATCCAGCGAGAAGGGAAAAAGCTGTATCGCTATCGCGCGAAGGACTATCGCATTTATTTCGCCAAGACCGACGAAGGGATCACGGTCCATCGCGTCCTGCACAAAAACACATTCCGCGATTTCCTTTTCCGCAGCAAACTGCCGATTTCAGAAGATGCGCAACTCGGCCAGACCCGCGAGTTCTGGAAGTTGATCGAAGAAGGCGAGAAGACTCGGAGAACGTAGCTTCCTTTGCAGGAAGTTTCTGGGAACGCCCAGTGCCGCGTCTGACACAGACGCTCTACAATTATTTCATCAGCAGCACAGAACGGCTGCGTTTGATCTCCCGTGTGATCTTGCGATGCAGATGGGCCGGCATGCCGGTGACTCGGCGCGGCAAAATCTTGCCGCTCTCGGTCACAAACTTTTTTAGCAGATCAGGATTCTTGTAATCGATCGCTTCAATGGCGATGTCGATCCTGCGTCGCGGCATGGTTCGATTGGCCCGACGGAAGGCGGAGCGGCGTTTTGCGGTCTTCGGTTGCATTGAGACAGTTACTTGGTTTCCCGGTGTAGCGTGTGCCGCTTGAGGAAGGGATTGTATTTCTTTTTCTCGAGTCGGTTTGGGGTGCGCGGGCTCTTCTTATTCCGCGTCGTCATGTAACGCGATGCTGGTTTTCCCAGCGCTTTGGCTTCGGTGCATTCGAGAGTGATGATTTCCTGTGGCATAACTTATTCCTTATCGGCTGGCGCAGCGGCTTCTTCCTCTTCTCCCTCGCCGCCTTCCTCGTCGGTCAAGCCAAACAAAGACGTGACCGATTGTCGGACCCGAGATGCCTTATTCTGCTTTTCCAACTGTGATTGGCATTCAACCGTGAACCGGGCAAACGGAATGGCTTCGAGACGTGCCCGGGGAATATGTTTCCCTGACATCTCGCAAATTCCGTAGGTGCCGAGCTCAATCCGTTTGAGGGCCTGATCGATTTCGTAAAGAGCATCCTGTTCCTGCGAAAGCAGACTCAGCGCAAAATCGCGATCGTAGGCATCCGACCCGGCATCGGCCTGGTGCATGCCGAAAGCCGATGCTTCGCTTCCTTCCGCGCGGGAACGCAACGTGTCCTGCGCAACCCCAGCCATGGAATCGACCATCGCGTCGCGGAGCTGAAGCAATTTCTCTTGTTGCTTCCGCGTAAATGGATCCAGCTTTTTTGGTTTCTTATTGTTGTGATTTACCCCAAGCAGTTTCTCCGGTGAAGCCAAAGCTGCCTTGCGAGATTTGGAACTCTTAACCGTACGCTTTGCAGAACTCGCCGCCTTCACCGTTTTCTTCGCCGAAGCCTTTCGTGCCGGCTTCGACACCTTTCGCGCAGCAGGCTTCTTGTGCGAAATCTTCTTTTTCTTTGTTTTAGCCATAAGTTTAAAGCCGTTACGTTCTCTCTCTGGAAAAGCGGAGGCTTAATTAAGAACAATTCCTCAGGGGCGCAAGCGGATTCGCGTAAAAGTTCGAGGCGTGCTCTTGACGCCGATTCAACATCAAAAAAAGGCAATCCAATTCTCACGTTAGGCCCGAATGGGCGCGAAATTCACGAGCTGGCGCTGGAATAATGATTGAGGGCAAAACGCCAGAAAGCACGTGACAGCAGGAAGATGATCGAAGAAGCCACGATCAAGTGAAACATCAGCCAGCCTGGTTGACCCAGAGACTTGATCAGCAGTCGCGCCGGGATGTTTGCCACGATGATCACGGGAATGAACCAGCCAAAAATTATCTTAAAAAGCCGCGGGTAAATGGCGTCCGGATAACGGGCGATATTGAGGAAATTGAAGTAGCCGTAAACCAATCCCTGGGCCCGCACGATCCAGAAACTCACCGCTGCCAGGCTGAGCATGATGGAATAATGCACGGCCACACCGAAACCGAGCGCAGTGAGATAAAGGAAGATCGACATTGGACCCGGAACAAATCCGAGTTTCGATAACGAGAAACAGACCACGAATCCGCCGAGCAAAGCGTTTACGATACTGTCGAGCCCAAACTGCTTTGTCGAAACCGCGAATTGGCTGTCGACCGGCAAGACTAGCAATGAATCCAATTTTCCTGTCCGCACGAGTTCGGGAATATTCGCCACATTCACAAAAAAGAACGCCTGAAAAAATTGCGCGATCATTTGATGGGTTCCGATCAACAGGACCACCTCCCATTTTGTCCAATCTCCAATTCTGTCGACATTGGCGAAAATGATGCTGAAGAATACGATCTGACCGCAAAACCAGAGCACCTCCACGATCATCCAGAGAAGAAAGTTCGCCTTGAAATTCATCTCCCGAATAAGCGAGTTGCGCAGCATGATGGAATAAATGTCGATGTAACGCCGCATATTCAGGTCCGAATGTCAGCTGCCAACTAATGTCATTCTGAGCGAAGCGAAGAATCTCAGATTATTGTTCCTTTCTCGAAGAAAATAGTGAGAGATGTTTCGCTTCGCTCAACGTGAAAAACGATACCAATTGAGACAGATGTAACGCCGCACCCTGTTTTCCTGTCTTAAATGATGAACAAGTCAACTCGCACGAGATGACGCCGGATTTTTGAATGACCCATTGTCATGTTGAGCGAAGCGAAACATCTCTGATCATTGGTCTTGATGAACTCCTCGAACCAAATGATTTGAGATTCTTCGCTACGCTCAGAATGACAATCTTTGATTAATGAAACGTATTTTCCCACTCGCCGTGGCCGTCGTCGCGTTGCTGATTTTGCTGTTTGTCCTGCGTCAGTACCATCAGGCTGGCGCATCAAATTATCAAACCGCAGTGGTCACGCGCGGTCCACTGACGCAAGGGGTTACTGCAACCGGCACCTTGAATCCCGTGGTCAACGTGCAAGTTGGAAGTCAGGTCTCGGGCAACATCTCGAAACTGTTCGTCGATTTTAATTCGCGAGTAAAAGCTGGCCAAACAGTGGCCCAGATTGATCCGACTTTGTTCCAGGCGGCTGTCACCCAGGCGGAGGGCGACCTGGCCAGCGCCCAGGCGGCGCTCGAGTTGGCCCGCGCAAATGCGACTCGCGTGCAGGAGTTATTCACGAAGAAGAATTCGTCACAGGCCGATGTCGATCAGGCGATGGCTACGCTTCATCAGGCCGAAGCAAATGTGAAGATCAAGCAAGGAGCACTCAATCGAGCCAAAGCCGATCTCGAACATTGCACCATCACTTCGCCAATTGATGGGATTGTCATTTCCCGAAGTGTCGATGTTGGCCAGACTGTCGCAGCCAGTTTGCAGGCGCCGGTGATTTTCACGATCGCGAATGATCTCACGAAGATGCAGATCGACGCCAACGTGGCCGAGGCCGACGTAGGTGTAGTTGCGATCGCGCAGAATGTGGATTTTACCGTGGATGCTTTTCCGAACAGGACGTTTCACGGCGAAGTGACCCAGGTCCGCAATGCGCCGATTACGGTGCAGAATGTCGTCACCTACGACACGGTCATCGGCGTGAACAATGCGGAATTGAAATTGAAGCCGGGAATGACCGCGAATGTTTCGATCATCGTCGCTCACAAGGACAACGTGCTTCAGATCAAGAACGCCGCTCTTCGCTATCGCCCGGCCGACGCTACTCCGGCCGGACCGAAAGCTTCATCCCAGGCTGGCGGCGGACGGTGGCAAGGTAAAGGTCACCAAGGCGGCGCGCATGAGGTGGAACGCACAGTTTACGTTTTGCAACACGGCAGCCCGCGACCGGTTCAGATCAAAACCGGCATCAGCGATGGAATCGTTACGGAAGTGGTCGAAGGATTGAAAGAAGGGGATGAGGTGGTGACCGCCGAGTTAACATCGACATCGGAGAAGACATCTCGACCGGCCAATCCATTCGGTCCGCCACGCAGAATTCGGTAGCTATGGACAATGGCGCGGTCGTTCAGCTCATCGATATCCACAAAGTATATCGCACCGGGGATGTGGAGGTGCGCGCGGTCCAAGGCGTGTCGCTGAACATCCAGAGAGGCGAATTTGTCGCCCTCATGGGATCGAGCGGTTCGGGCAAATCAACTCTGATGAACATCCTCGGTTGCCTCGACCGGCCCACGTCTGGCCGCTACATTCTCGCCGGCGCAGATGTTTCCGGTCTCGATCGCGATCATCTGGCTGATATTCGCAACCGCAAGATTGGTTTCATTTTTCAAAATTTTAATCTGCTGCCGCGTACGTCGGCCCGAGAAAATGTCGAGCTGCCATTGTTGTACGCGAACCTGCCCTTAACGAATGCCCAGTTGAAGGAGAAAGCTGATGAGGTCCTGGCCATGGTGGGACTGGCCGGCCGGGAGGAACATTGTCCCAGTCAGCTCTCCGGCGGACAGCAGCAACGAGTGGCCGTTGCCCGCGCTCTGGTCAATTCCCCTGAGATAATCCTGGCCGACGAACCGACTGGAAATCTGGATACCGGGACCAGTGTCGAAATTATGGGGATTTTTCAGGAACTAAACAATCGCGGCATCACCATCATCATGGTCACCCATGAAACCGACATCGCCACTTATGCAAAGCGGAATGTGATCATGCGCGATGGCGCGATAATCGACGATCGCAGCGTGTCTGAGCGATTAGATGCCTCAGCCCAACTCGGCGCACCCATGTAACGATTTAACCTTTCAACCGTTTAACGACTTCTCATGCGAATTGCGCCCACATTTAACGTCGCCTTCCGGGCATTGCGGCGTAACAAGATGCGCTCCGTTCTTACCGCGCTCGGCATTATCATTGGCGTCGGCGCAGTGATTGCAATGGTCGGAATTGGCAACGGCGCCAAAGCACAGGTCGAAGCGCAGATCGCCAGTCTCGGCGAAAACGTCATTCTCATTTTTTCCGGCAGCACAACGTCGAGCGGGATCCACACTGGCTGGGGTAGCGCCGGCACGCTGAAGATCGAAGACGCGGAAGCGATCCAGCGCGAGGTCCCGGGCGTCACAGCGGTAAGCGAAGAAGTGATCTCGACCACACAGGTAGCAGCCGGAAATCAAAACTGGTTCACACGTATCTACGGGGAATCCGCTGAGTACTTTGAGATTCGCGGATGGCCATTGGCCGAAGGTGTGCCGTTCACTCCGCAGGATGTGCGAAGCGCAAACAAAGTTTGCGTGATTGGACGCACCACTGCAGCGCAGATCTACGGCAATCAAGATCCGATCGGACAAACATTGCGCATTAAGAACGTGCCATTTACGATCGTCGGTCTGCTCACCAGCAAAGGCTTGAGCCCACAGGGAGTCGATCAGGATGACATCGTCGTCATTCCATACACGAGCGCGATGAAACGCGTTCTTGGCGGCACCACACTTCGCGGCATCGATGTTCAAGTCGCCAGCGCCAGTGAGATGAGCGCGGCCCAACAACAGATTACCGCTTTGTTGCGACAGCGGCATAACATTCGGCCCGGCCGTGATGATGATTTCACCGTGCGAACGCAACAGGAAATCGCTGAGACAGCGACCGCGACATCGCGGGTGATGACGATGCTGCTCGGCGCGATCGCCGGCGTCTCACTCGTAGTCGGCGGTATCGGGATTATGAACATCATGCTCGTGAGCGTAACCGAGAGGACGCGCGAGATCGGCGTCCGCATGGCTGTCGGCGCCCACGGAAGCGACATTCTCACGCAGTTTCTAATCGAAGCGGTCACCCTCAGTTCCGTCGGCGGAATTATCGGAATCATCGGCGGCATCGGCGCATCGAAGATATTGTCGATCTACGCCCAATGGCCAACCCTGATCTCGCTAAGTTCGATCGTGATCGCGTTTTTATTCAGCGCAGCCGTAGGCGTCTTCTTCGGCTTCTACCCTGCCCGTAAAGCAGCGCAGCTCGATCCTATCGAAGCGTTGCGCTACGAATAGCGGGGAACTCTGGGTGCATTATTGGCTTGTTTAGAGTCCGCCGATCGATTTATCCAAGGGACCTTAACGACGCGACGACCAAGAAGATGAAGATAAAGCCACTCACAAGTCTTATTACCGTTGTTGCAACAGTCTGTTTGCTCATCCTTCCGAGCGGGTGCCAGTACCATCCTCCGCACGACGAGATTTGTCAGCTAATCAACAGTTTGCCGTTGACACCAGTCTCGAGCGATCCGCCAACAACAGTTTTTGAAGATCCGGGAACCATTAAGGTGATGGAGGGTTCGGGCTCCGCCGAGATCCACAACAAGGCATTTATCAAAGTGGAGCAAAGTGTGGCAGTTCCCGCGTACGCCAATCAGGCAACAGTGTTTCTCAACGGCTGGAAACTAAATTATAGCTCAGACCATCACGTTGCAGTCGTGGCGACATTGATTGGGAAAATTAAGCTGGACCGAACCGGACGAGAAGGGAAGCTAACTTGGAACGCGGCAGGCATCCTGGCGGACGATCATTTCGATAAATCGATCGCCTGGCGCTACCACTTCACCGTGGTTGCGTGGAACGATGCCAATCTCCGCGCTTTTGTTGATCACGGCGATGCCGATTCCTTTTGCAAGGGGGGCGGATCTCCCAGTGCTTCGGATAATTTCTTTTCTGCCCCTAACAAGGGTACTTCAACTGCACTCACTTGTTTTCCCACTCTTCTTCAGAACGACAATTTTAAACCTAATCAGTCCGTAGCCGTCCTCCCGCGAGGATTCGGATTCGATTGGACGGGGGAAGACGATCATCACTTACTTCAGATCGCTTACAATCTGGGGCCCAGCGAGACATTCGTTCAGCACCAGTCTTACCAAAAAGCCGAAGACATACTTGACCCTTTGTCGAGCCCGCCTCCCACCGGACGCGTCGATTCGGGTTTTGTGAGTTGGAATACGTGCGCGATTTTCAAGGACAATGATGCAAGGAGGGGTTACAGGCTCGGCGAGTTGGTCTCGGCGATGGGTGGCCCCGATGTGGCCGTAATACAGCCGCCTTTTTCAATTCTACCGGTCGAGGACACGGGGTTTTTTGGAGCCTGTCTTGGTGAATCGCCGGGTGAAAAAACCGAAGAGGCTATCATCGACAATATTCCCTACACCTATGCCATACCAATGCTCACGGGCTGGGACCTGCACTATCCATGCGATGATCACCATGTGAGGGAGATTGGCGTTTGGATAGACACTTTGAAATATGACAAGCCAGTCAATGCCACTACCGGGACATTGAGCTACAAACTTCACTCCGTCCTTCACGATGACAGCGGTCATGGACACAGCTATCATCACAAGGTCACGATACTTGGGTTGCGGGCCATAGCCGGCTCGCCCGTAAAATAATCCGGCCGTTGATCAGCGTAAGAAGGAAATCACCGTGATTTGGCCGACCGAGCCGCCGCCAAGGCAAAGAGCAGCGGCGCGATGATTGTCGATGTCGGCGAAGATGAATTCGATGAATCGCACATTCCCGATGCGGTCCACATCAGCCGCGGAATGCTCGAGTTGGAGGTCGAAGACAAATTTCCCGATCGCGAGATGACGATCATCTGTCACCGCGGTGGCGGCGGCCGCTCTGCGCTCGCCGCCGAGAGTTTGCAAAAAATGGGCTGCAAGAACGTCCGTTCCATGGCCGGCGGCTTCAAAGCCTGGAAAGCAGTCAGCTTATCGACGACCAAGTGACAAACCACCGAACTGAAATATCGATTGCTCAGTTCGACGATTTTGTTCGTCCGTTGTTAGGACTTTGCGTGTCACTTCCATGGAAAGGTTACGGCTCAGCGATCTTTCTAGAGTTGGGTCGGCTTGCTCCGTTGAAGGAAGGACGGCATCACCAGTGCGGGGAAGCTTGCATCTTCTTCGAATGGGACTGGAGAGTCGAAGAGGCATCGAAAGTATTGTATGGAAGCTCGAATAGCCGACCGAAAATCGAAAAGGGTGTCAGCGGCCTCCGAGGAACAAAGATAGAAAATATTTCTGTCTTCGGAGCGGTGCCCGAGCTCATCCTCGATTTCTCGAACGGTCTTCGTTTGCGCTCGATGGTCATGGTTTCGGGTGATCCTCAGTGGAACATTCGGTTGCCGAATAACAGTTGGCTGTCATGTGAGAGCGGCCGATTGTATGCCGGGGATGGGAGAGGATCTGGAATGATGGCCGAAGAGGCAGCGATGTTTGATCGCGCAGATGCAATTGCGCAGCGTTGGGGCACTCCTGTGTCAGAACCAAAGACTGGAAATTGCGCTGGCTGTAAGTGGTTCGTCCGAATCGATGGAGACGGTTCGCTGCTGGATTTTGGGGTGTGTGCAAACAGCGCCAGTCCGTTCGACGGGCGCGCCGTCAATTGCAGCAGCGGATGTGCAGCATACGCCCCCGGTCCCCAATTCTAACCGCCGACGGCTTGATAATGACCGAGGCCGCGCTTCCACATGAAATGTGCCCAGGCCCACGCGGCCAAGAGCCAGCCGGTTTGGATCAACAACGCTTGGATTAGCTCGGCGCCTTTGAGGCGTTCGAGGAAAATGGCGATTGGACAGAGCGAAGTAAACAGGATTGACCGGATTGGATCTCGGCGGACTCAGCCACTGCCCAAGTTGACCTAGTCAGTTGACCAGGTTAGAATTTAAGCCGTGAAGACAGTCCTCATCTCTGAGTTTAAGGCCAAGTGCATCCAAATGCTCAAGGACGTAAAAAAAACAAAGAGGCCGATTGTAGTGACCCTGCGCGGCGAACCCATGGTTCGTGTCGAACCGATCGCGCCAAGCGATAAGTGCGTCCTCGGAGGTTTGAAGGGGTGGATCGAAATCAAAGGCGACATCATTCGATCCGATCTGGACAAGGACTTTATCGAGCAGTGAGGTACTTGCTCGATACGCATGTCTGGATCTGGAGTCAGGAGTCTCCAGAGCGACTTGGACACCAGACCCGGCGCGCGTTAAACGATCTTACCCAGGAACGATTCGTGTCGGCAATTTCGACATTTGAGATCGCGCGCATGATGCAGGCAGATCGCTTGCGGTTCAAACATCCATTTCCGCAGTGGAAAGACCTTTCGCTTGGCAATCTTCATGCACTTACATTGACGCTAACGCACGAGATTGCCTGGGAAGCATATCAGTTGCCCGGTCACTTCCACAGTGATCCAGCCGATCGTGTATGAGTGGCGACTGCGCGCTTGGAAAAGCTGACGCTACTCACGGCGGATGATTTGATTCTTGCTTACCCGCATGTAAAAACCCTGCGCGCGAGTCTGTAATCAGGGTTCAAATCTGATCTGATACCGCCAAGCTTATCCGCCTACGGCTTGATAATGACCGAGGCCGCGTTTCCACATGAAATGTGCCCAGGCCCACGCGGCCAGAAGCCAGCCGGTTTGAATCGCCAGCGCTTGCACGAGCGCGGCGCCGCGGAGGCGCTCGAGAAAAATGGCGATTGGACAGAAGAGCTCGTAATAAAACGGGAGCCATTTCATCACCGCCTGGATTCCGGCCGGCATGATGTCGATGGGAAACATCTGGCCGCCGAGAAAATATTCGAACGAGTAAACGATGAAAACGATTGTCGAAATCTCGAGAATCCAGAACGCCATCATGGCCAGCGAGTAGGTGATGAAAAATTGAATCAGCGCTGACATTACCATCGAGATGGTCGCCACCAGGTAGGTCGTGGCGTGTTCCGGCGGCGTGATGTAATGGCGGAAATAGATGAAGATGAGCGCGATCGGCGGCAGCGTGACGAACGTGTAAACCAGCCGGCCGCTCAGGAAAATGCTGAAGCGATAGGCCAGATAACTAATCGGCTTGGTCAGGAGCGCGTTGATCTGACCTTCACGAATGTCGGCGGCGATTTGCCATTCGTCCTCGGTCGGCGTGACGAGATTGCTCACCAGAATCGTGAGCAAATAATAATAGATCATCGACCCGTAATCGTAGCCGTGCAGGCCGCCGCCGCGTTCCTTGAAAATCGCGCTCCAGAGAAAAACCGTTCCCGCGAGCGGGATCAACCCAAAGAGCGCGCGCAGGAAATAATTCCAGCGATACACGAAAGTGTTTTGCAGCCCGATGTTGAAGACCGAAATGTACTTGTCGATCCTGGCATTCATAAACAAAAGGAAACGAAGGCAGCGAAGATTTGTTGAGCGAGCATCAATCCTTCTTTGTTTCCTTCGTTGTCTTCTGTTTTTCAGATAATTCCACCGCGAGATTGATCGCCGCGATCATACTATCGGGCCGCGCGATTCCCTTGCCTGCAATATCGAACGCGGTGCCGTGATCGGGGCTTGTCCGCGGAAATGGAAGGCCAAGCGTGACATTCACACCTTGGTGAAACGCGTCCAGCTTGAGCGGGATCAATCCCTGATCGTGATACATGCACAACGCAGCGTCGAATTCGCCTTCGACAAGTCTATGGAAGAGCGTGTCTGGGGAAACCGGGCCGGCAATTTTTGATTTTCGATTTTTGATTTTCGATTCTAGTTCCGCAATAGCAGGGCCGATGATCTCGATTTCTTCGCGCCCGATTTTACCCGATTCGCCGGCGTGAGGGTTCAGACCTGCAACCGCGATGCGCGGCGATTCAATCCCGCGACGCTTAACAAAATCGAAGAGTAAACGTCCAATCCTGACGATCTCGCTTTGCTTGAGCGCGCGGGACACTTCGCTCAACGGAATATGTGTAGTAACGAGCGCGACGGTGATTTTGCCGCCGGTCAAACTCATGGCGAAATTTTTCACGCCACAGCGCTCCGCAAAAAATTCCGTCTGCCCTGGAAATTTGAAGCCGGCTTCGGACATGCGCGCCTTGTGAATCGGGCCGGTGACAATTGCTTGAATCTCGCTACGCCGAGCGAGTGTCACCGCCTCTTCGAGGGCCGCAGCAGCAGCACGCGCGGTCTCAATGCCCGGCTCGCCGGGTTTGCAATTCGGTTGCCGGCCAATCACGGGATATTCCGCCGAATCGGGAAGGCGTCCGCTCCTGAGCGCAAGATCGACAATCTCAGGCCCGATCCCGGCGCAATCACCGAGTGTAATGCCGATCCGAATCTTCGTGTTCATGCTCGTGCTCGTAATCGTATTTACGTGTCGATCACGAACACGAGCAAGGAGCACGACTGGAGTTTGTCGATCTTGATCGACAAGACTCAGAAGGTCTTGATGAAAGCCTTCGACCGCAGACTGGCCAGCCAGCGTTCCTGGAGGTGCTGCGCTTCCTGTTGCATCAACAGCTTTTCGATCTCGGGCCGGACTTCAGCAAGCGAACGAACGCTGCCGCCTCGTTTGCCTTCGACTTTGAGGATGTAGTAATTGCCGCTGAACTCGATGATCGAACTGATTTTTCCGACCGGCAAACTAAACGCGACTTGTTCGAGCGGCCCAGCCAGTGTCTTTCGCTCGATCCAACCCCAATCGCCACCGAGATCGCGAGTGCTGTCTTCCGAGTAGACTTGAGCCGTGCGATCGAATTCCGCGCCGCTGTTTAGTTTCTCCAGAACTTCTTCGGCCATCGCTTTTTGAGCGGCCGAATTACCAGTGTCTGCTTTGCCCGGGATCATGATCATGCGCAGTTTCACTTGTTGCTTCGCCGAAAAATGGTCGACATGCTGCTTGTAATATTCCTCGATTTTTGCGGGTGAAACGACCGTATTTGAATTGACGTTCTTGCTTCGCATGGCCTGGACGATCATCCGTTCGGTCTCCAATTGCTTGAATTCGCCCAAGGTGTAATTCTGCGCTTCGAGCGTTTTGATAAACGTGTTGCGGTCGCCGCCAAATTATCGCGAATGATGTCGTGCATGTGTTGCTCGACGAAATGATCTGGAACTTGCAAAATTTTCCTTCTTGAACGCTTGAAGAATCAGTTGCCGGTCGATCAGGTCCTGCATCGCAGCCTGGCGGGCCTCCTTGATCTTGGCTACGAGCTCGTCTCCGGTGTATTGGGAACGGAGTAATTTCTCGCGCGGCTCGGATAAGAGCGCACCTGCGAATAGGTGATGACATCCCCGTTCACAACCGCCGCGATGCCATCGACAATTTCCGTTCCAGCCGCATAAGCAGCGTGACAAAGAGGCGATAAAGCGAGCCCCAGAACCGCCGCCAGAGGCAAGTCCAAAATGACAGATCATGCGCTTCATAATTTCTTAATCGTCTCCAGGAGCTCGCCGAGATGCTCCTGAATTGTTCGGGTAACTAAACGGGGGAACTTGCCACCAACAAGTATAAAATCCCCGCGCCGCGTCAGCATCACCTTTCCCTCGCGGACTTCCACGCGGCTGATGCCGGCCTCGGCTGCGGCAAGCTTGATTTCGCCGAGAAGCCATAAATTGTCAACCGCCTCCGGCGGGCGTCCAAACCGGTCCCGCCAGTCATTCCGGAGCCGTTGCAGCTGGTCGCGCGTCGTGATTTCTGCGATCTCGCGATACGCTTTGATCCGCAAGCCGGAATCGCTGATGTAGGAAATGGGGATGAACGCTGGGACTCTATAGGGGAAGCTGACAGCTTCCCTTTTGGCTGCGCTCGTGGGGAACCTGTCAGGTTCCCCTACAGTTGCAAACTCGGCTTCGTTGGTCGCGACAAAATATGAGCGCCGCGGTATCGAGACCCGAAGCCGGGCGCGAAAGCCGACCGTCCGACACGACAACGATTGCGCCGGGCCGCTCTTCTTCGCTGCGCCCGAGGGCGTCGAGCGCCGAGAGCAGGTCGCTCTCCACGCCATGTGCCGAGAGCTTCTTGCGTTCAACCTGGGTGAGCAGCTTGACGCTCCCATCGGCAAACCCGTACACGGACAGCCGCGCGTCTCCGTAGTGCCGCTCGAGGGCGCCGAGCACCTCGCGTGCGCGTTCGATGCGTGGGTCGGCCCGTCCTTGACCGTGAGTCGGCGCGACTGATCGACGAGCACCAAGACCTTCGGGCCGAGCTTGCTGCCTCTCGCCTTCACCTCGACCGGTCGCAGGACGGCGAGCACGACGAACAGCGCTGCCGCGATTCCGGTGAGCAAGATCGCGAGCCGTGGGCCCTCGCGACGAACGAGCTCGAACAGCAGCCACACGAGCCAAATCGCCACGATCGCGAGCGTTGCAATCACCGCGGCACGAGGCAAGTCCTCGGAAACAGCCCAGTAGCGCTCGAGCATGCGCCTCAGGGGCTGCTGCGCGCGCGCCGGCGCATGAGCCACGGCGCGTGCACGGAGTCATCCTTGTAATCCGAGCAAAGAACGTACATGGCTAGATTGACGGCCAGACGCAAAGCCATCTCGCGCGCCTGGCTGCCGCCGTCGACCTCGAGCGCCCAGCTGTCGCCGTCGGCACGTGAGAGCGCGCCGAGCAGGTCGTGCTGCAGGAAGATCACCTGGGCGTTCTTCCCGCGCGAAATGCCCTCCAGGTAGCGCGGTCCGGCAACGCGGCCCACGGGGACGATTCGATGATGTAGTAGCTCTTGAAGATCGACATGCTTGGGATCGAGCCTGACCAGCGGCGACTCGGGCAAGATGCGCCGCAGCTCGCGCCGAGCCGAGCGCCCGAACACGCCTTGCTTGGGGTCCGAATCGTCGACCACGAGGATGCCCCCGAGCTCGAAGAATTGCCCGAGCCCGCGCCGCTCCGAGGCCGTGAGCGGCAGCACCTCGTGGCTCCCGGCCCAGACCAAGAAGGGCTCCTTGACATTCTCGCTCTTGTCAGCGGAAACTTCGACGGTGACGAGCCGGGCGGGTGCGCTGGTACGTCGAACCAGCTCCCATTCCCAACGGGCCGGCGCCGTCTTGCGTACGCCTCCGAGGCGCCGACCCCCCGTGGACAGGAGGCGCGCGCTGAAGGTGCCCGCTTGACCGAACGCGAGCGCCGAGGGCGCCAGGAGCGCTCCACTGAGCCCGGACAGAAGCGCGAGCGCCGTGCGGCGACCGAAAACAGTAGCGTGGGGCATCAGTCGAAGTCCTCGACACGCCAGACGCCGCCCTCGCGCCTGAGCTTGATGATGTGACCCCCGGGCACCGAAACGCTCGCGGCGTCGCCATCCTCCTCGAGCTCGAGCGATTCTGGGTGCTCCAGACCCTCGACCAGAGAGCCGAGGTCGCGCTCGATTGCGGCTCGGGTCTGCGCCGAAAGCAGGCGTAAAAGCGCCGAGTAGCTGCGCTCGGAAAGCGCACGCCGCAGGGCCGCCAGTGCTTCGGGCACCGTGCTTCCCTGCGCCGGCAGCGTCCCGGCCGAGCCGACGCGGAAGCGTCCCTCATCGAGCACGAGCACAACGCTCTCCCCGTCGGCGAACCGGAGCTCGGCGGTGGCTTGGACCTCCACCCCGGGGCCGGCCAGGGCGCTGGCCTGAGCCCTGAGCTCACGCGCAGAGCCTGCCACCAGTGCCTGGGTGCCCGCGAGCCCGTAGCGACGCTGGGAGCTCTTGGTCAGCATGGCGTAGATCGCCTGGAGCATCGCCCTTTTGACGGCCTGGGCATAGCGCTGAGCGGCGCTCTGGGGATGGAAATCGTCGCCTGGGAGCATGCAATCAGCCCGAGGGCCGCGGGGCCCAGGGTCAGGCATTTCGGCAGAAACGACGCCAGCACAGTGCACGAGAGCTAGCGAAAGCCGGGCCGGTTGGCTACCTTTTGCGTGCGATGGGCCGTCCCTCCGGCGATCGGGCGATTGTGCATGCGGATTTTCGCCGCGGCCTGTGGGGGCTCTGCTGCCTGATTGCCGTCGCGACCAGCGCCTGCGGCAGCCCTCCGCCGCGGACGGCAAACCCGGCGGGATGCGGGGGCTCGACGAGCGTCGCGCGATTCAGATCATTGCTGGGGCCTTTCGCGACGAGCACGAAAAACCCGTGCCCGGGCTGCCGATCGAGCTCGGCTCAGGCGTCAAGCTCGAGGTCGACGTTCGTGCCGATGGTCACAAGTACGGGGTCGCCTACACGACGCAGAGCGAGCGCACGGCGCTCGGCAATGCCATGCCTCCGAGAATTCATCGGCGTCCGATGCATTGCAAGGAGTGCGAGGCTCGGGCGACGACGAGGGGGCCTTCGCCCTTCTGCTCTACGACACCGACTATCTCTACGACGACCAGGTCGGCGCCGCACGCGAAGAGACGACGGTGACGGCGGAGAACAAGCTCGCCCGCGACGTGGTACTTTCTCGTGCGCGCACAAACCGAGGGCTGGCCCTGACCCTGGCCCCCAGCGTGCTTTCAGACGCAAAGAAGCTGATTGGCGCGGCGGCCACCACGGCGCTCATGGGCATCGCGCTCTCGCTGAACGGCAACGGGGGCGCAGGGGTTGGCGGCTGGATCGCCGTCGTCGGGCTGCTGGCGCTCATGTATGGCCTACACCGCTTCGGCCGTCAGGGGCCCGAGCCGGCCCCGAAGCCCAAGCGTCGCGCCAGGCGCACCCGCTAGGCCCGGGCAGAGAGCCGCTCAGGTCTCGCTGCGCAGCACGGCGATGCCGACCGGTCTCTTGAGCCCTGGGACCGAAGTCGCCACCAGCCCGAAGCCACGACCCGTGATCTCGAGCTCTTCGCTGTAGGGCTGGCCACCGGCGAGCTTTTTCAGCGGTCACGCTCAGCAATCGCCTTCGCGTTGACCTCGGGCGAAACCGGTGCGCCGTAGGCGGCCTGGTCGACCAAAACATAAACGTAGAGCAGCGGCATCTTGTCACCCTGCTTGAGCTCTGAGAGCTCGCTCGAGCGAAGCGCCGTCTCGAGTCGGTAGGCGTACGCCGACCAAGACCAGCCGGTCGCATAGAGCGCCACGGTTCGGGAGTCCGCTTTGACGGGGCTCACCGCGACCCATTGGGCGTCCGGACGCCCGCGCACCCCGGCAGCTTCAGGCATCGAGCCGCGCGTCTCGATGTAGCCGCGCGTCAATGCGTCCTTGGCCTCTGGGAACGCGGCAAACAGGTTCTTGCCGGCCATCAAATCTTGGTCGCGATCGTTCCGAATGATGGTGCCATCCGGTCGACCAGCGCGAAAAATGTGCTCTTGGCGACGCGCAGGTCTTGCACCTTGTCGCGCGCCTTCTCCAGCGCCTCGCGAGCGCTGGGCACGTTGTCCTTGAGCGGCGTGGACCAATCGACCAGCCACTCAAGACCCGCGCACCCTCCGGCAATCCGTGTCTCACCTCGCCGAGATCGGCTTCGGCAGCTTCCCCGAGCATCTTGACGTGACGAAGGCCCGCCGCGACGCTCTTTTTCGCAGCCGCCTCGCAACCGATGAGCGCGAGCGCCAAGAGCGCAAAACCGACGATGCGACCGAGCCGCTTCACCCGACTACCCTGCCTCGGATAGGACGGCGTCGACGTGGCCCGGCACGCGAACGCCCCGCCAGGCCTTTTTTATCGTGCCGCGCGCGTCGACGAAAAAAGTACTGCGCAAGATCCACATGTACTCGCGTCCGTAGTTCACTTTCTTGACCCATACGCCGTAGGCATGGGCCAGCACCTTGTCCGGATCGGAAAGCAGCGTGAAGGTCAGCTTGTGCTTGTTGCGAAACCTGATGTGGCTGGCCTAAATCCGGGCTCACGCCAATCACGCGCACGCCGAGCCTTTTGAAGGTTCGCGCGCTGTCACGAAAGTCGCACGCCTCCTTGGTGCAGCCCGGCGTGTCGTCCTTGGGGTAAAAGTAGAGGACGTAGGGCGCGCCCTTGAGCGAAGCCGAGCTGACGAGCGCCCCATCTTCAATGAGCAATGAGAAGCTCGGCGCCTGGCCCCCCTCGCCGGCGCCCCGAGAGGGCGACTGCTTGCGCGGAGCCTGCTTGCTCCGGGGCCTGCTTTTTGGCCGCTGGTTTTCTGACCGTGGGCGACGTTGCCCGCTTTGCCTGCTTTGCCTTCTTTGCCTTCTTTTTCCCAGCCATGTCCGGACTCCTACACTAGGCCAGGGGCCGCCACCAGCGGGCAAGGCCCAGGG
>CAVYXA010000002.1:0-96762 GCA_963772365.1 uncultured Verrucomicrobiae bacterium | reverse complement strand
CACGCCACAGCTTGCCTGTCGGCTTGAATGCGCGGAGCCGCCCGTTCGTCCAAGACGCGCTCCAGATAACGCGGCGAACAAGCGAGCAGCTCGCAACATTGTTTTTTTGTTAGGATTTCACGGGAGTTAGATGGTTGTTTTTCAATGCAATTACTGTTCATGACCGCACTGATGCGCGAACAGCCGAGTTTGCGCTTGCCGGGAAGAAAGAAACTCTTTCCGGCAAATGCTCAGATGTATTTCAAAGCCTTTAGAACTCGTTTGGCCCTAGTCTTGCCGCGTGAAATCTGCGACGAATTTCGCCGGAAGCCTTGGTCATCAGCAGCTCACGTTCCCCCCCTCCACCTTTGCCAAGCGATAGCAAGCTAGATCGTAGAGCATGGAGGGAACCTTGATTTTGCCTTTTAGAGAACGTGTTCCCGTGATGTCGTTCCGCGCGCAATCCACCTCTCGAATTTGCGCTTTAGCGCCGATTTTGCTTGCGTCAGATCGATTGCAACGACGTGCAAAGTTTCGTGCGGTCTTTGTAGAGACAGCAGCAGTTCAAGTTCCTCTTTGTCTTGGAACGGGAAATCCCAGATTGGCAAGGTGCGTTCCGCGTAAACCGTCGCCAACTGCTTTACGATCTTTCGCCGTTCGACTGGTGAACCCTCAAGCCAGTGCTTCGGAAACCATGAAGCTGCAACACAAGCAGCGGGAATCAATTCCTGGATGTCCCACTCAGTTCGCACGAATTTTGAGTGGAAGAGGTCTGCTTCCGCGACTAACTCCTTGCGTTCGGCATTTTGTAATTGTCCTACAAATTCGGCTATCTTTTTGCTTTCTAACGCTCGCTCGTAGTCCAAGCAAACGAGCATTTCGAGTTGGTCGTTCTTGGAGATGCCGCCCGGCTGTCTAAAAAAATGGAACGCTGACCAGTTCATCGAATCGCCAAATCGAGGCGTACAACGTTCGCTTCTGTTGCCGGACTAATCTTCCAATACCGCTCCGCTTCGTCGGGCAACACAATCTCGCGATACGTGGTGTAAAGCATCTGCGGGCTGGTATGGCCAAGCTCGGAGGCGACACGGGGCGCATCGTGGATTGCTGCGAGTCGATAAGACGCGAACGAATGACGCAACCCATTCGTCGGCCAGCGCGCGAGACCGGCAGCTTTTGCGCACACGATCAAGCTTGCTGCGCGCGCCTGCCGGAACCATGCGCCCGGTCCTGCTAGCGTAAGGGCGAAGCCATGCGGTGAGATTCGGCTGTATCGGAACGATTCGGCGCTTGGCGCTTTTGGCCTTTGCTGCTTTCACTTCGATGTGTCCGCGCCTGAGATCGACTTCGCTCCAATCGAGGCGTTGAATCTCCGCCTCGCGCAACCCCGCAAATGCACCAATGGCCAGCATCGGCAACGCATCAGGCTCCACGCGACTCGCGGCATCCAACAGCGCTGCGAGTTCATCGACGCGGAAGATTTCCGGCGGTTTATCGAGAAGCTTCGGCTTCGCAGTGCGTAAGACCGGATTCTTATCCAGAATCTCCCGCTCTGTGGCGTAGCTGAACAGCACACCAACATTGGCGCGATAGTTCGCGCGGCTTTTCGGAGAACCAGGCAATGCGCGCAACCAATTATCTAATTCTCTCACACCGATTGCCGCAATGGGTTGATCGCCGAAATCCTGACAGAAACGGTTTAGGCGCAACCGCAAATCGCAGATGTAATCGCGCGAGCGCCCATCCTGTTCCTTCGCCGTTACGACTTCACCCGCCAACTGCGCAACAGTTGTCCCGCATCGGCGGACGCGCTCCAAATGGTCAACGTAAAATTCCACGGCGTCTTTTATTTCATTCCCGTATCCGTCAGCTTTTTTCTCGCTTTGATGAACTCAGAGAGGATATGGTTAGGCAAATCCAGCGCATCGCGACCGTGGCGTTCCAGGGTCGTGAGTTGCCGCAACCGCTCAGCATCAGCTTCCGCGCGCGTCTTGAAAAACTTGCGCCCCTTGCCGAATGCGCGAAGATCGAGACAGTACCGATGTGTTTGACTATGCCGATAAGGACGGATTGTGAGCGATGGTCGTTTCATGCCGCAAATCGTCGCATAATCGGCTGATAAAGTCAACATGCCGTCAACGTGAGATTTTCAACCCGGCGAGTAATTAATTGTAAGTCGTTTGTTCTGAGTTAAGAGCCGGCGTGGCGGAACTGGCAGACGCGCTGGACTCAAAATCCAGTGATCGCAAGATCGTGTGGGTTCGATCCCCTCCGCCGGCAAATCGCCTATCAGATCCAATCAAGCTTGCCAATGGGCGCACACCGATTTTCAATCCGGTCATGCTGCGGCGTGAGGTCCTCTTTGGTTTTATCGCGCTGGTCAACTCACTTGCCGCGGCAACACACGCGAAGGAACCGGTCGATCAACTCATTCCGTGGCTGCTGAATGAGGATCGACAACTCCGGGGAATCGCTTTCAGCGAAGTGATTTTCGATGCAACCGGAAAACGCGTGCTACGGGTCGATAAGACAAACGCGGTCGATCAGCGCGTGATTCGTGCGGTCGGCGCCGCCTGCGATGGGACGATGAAGCGCTTGAACGCGGCAGATAGTTCCATCCAAAAAGTTGGCCGAATCAATGAGGTGGGCAGTCATTTTGAAGATACTTTGCGCGAGCTGCTGAACGCGACGCCGGGATTGGATTGCGATTTTCCGCGAACGGCCGAGGGAAAAGTGCAGCGCTCGGGTTATCCGGACCTGCGGATTGTCGATCTTGAATCGAAACGCATTTTTTATCTCGATCCGAAATTGTATGCGGCCGGGAGCCGCGAGCAGTAGTTTCCGGACATTTTATTTCGAACCGAAAAAGGCGACCAACAAAGTGCGCGACGATGCGGTGCATCTGGTTGTTGGTTTCGAACATGAGCCGTGGGAAGGTGGATCGCGTTCTCCGAACGCGATGTGGAAATTTACTCGATGGGACCTCGTCGATCTCGCCCGGTTCCGGGTAAAACTGAAAGCGGAGTTTCAGGGCAGCAATCGTGATTTGTATCGGCAAGAGTCAGTCGTGGCGACCAGCGGGAAGTGAATTTTAGTCTTCGATTACGAGCATGAGCGAGAGCACGAGTAAGAGTTGCTCAAATCTAGCGCTAACGTAATTATATTGTCGCAATGATTGCGAAGCCGAAGGAGTCATTTCAGTTCGACATGATCGACGATGTCGTTAGCGACATCGCGAAGGGACGCATTGTGATTGTGACCGATGATGCCGATCGCGAAAACGAAGGCGATCTAGTTATCGCCGCGGAAAAGGTTACGCCCGAGGCGGTGAATTTCATGGCCACGCACGGCCGCGGTCTGATTTGTGTCCCGATTTCGAACGAGCGCGCCGAGCAGCTCGGCTTGCAACGAATGGTGGCCCAAAACCGGGAAGCACACCGGACCGATTTCACGGTTTCGGTCGATGCCGCACGCGGAGTCACCACCGGCATCAGCGCTTACGATCGGGCCACGACAATTCTGGCCATCGCTAATCCGAAATCCTCGCCGGAAGATTTGAATCAGCCTGGTCACGTATTTCCATTGCGAGCAAAAGATGGCGGAGTTTTGCGTCGAGCCGGTCATACCGAAGCGGCTGTCGATCTTGCCCGGATGGCGGGGCTGCAACCGGTCGGCGTGCTTTGCGAGATTCTGCACGAGGATGGAACGATGGCGCGTCTGCCGGAGCTGATGGAGTTTCGAAAAAAGCACGGCCTGCGCATTTGCACGATCCAGGCGTTGATCGCGCATCGGCGGGTGCGCGAAAAACTCATCGAACTGGAGCAGGTCGTAAAAATGCCGACCGATTACGGCGATTTCGATCTGCATTTGTATCGCTCGAAGTTGGATGGTCAGCATCATCTCGCATTGGTGAAAGGGAAGATCGACAAAGACAAACCCACCCTGGTCCGCGTCCACAGCCAATGTCTCACCGGCGATGTTTTCGGCTCGCGGCGATGCGATTGCGGCAATCAATTGCACGCCGCACTTCGCCAGATTGCGGAAGAAGGCAGCGGCGTTCTGGTTTACATGCGCCAGGAAGGACGCGGAATCGGATTAGCCGCAAAAATTCACGCCTACAAATTGCAGGAGGAAGGTCTCGATACCGTAGAAGCGAACGCAAAGCTTGGTTATCCGAGCGATCTGCGCGATTATGGACTTGGCGCGCAAATCCTGTTCGATCTCGGCGTGCGGCAATTCCGTTTCCTGACTAATAATCCAAAAAAGGTTGTCGGCCTGGAAGGTTACGGTCTGGAGATGATCGAGCAGGTGCCGATTCGGACCGAGGCAAATCCGCATAACGTCAAATACCTCGAGACGAAGAAGGCCAAATTAGGTCACCTGCTTTGAAGCCGAGATTTTTTTGTTTAGCGGCTTTAGTAGCTTGGGCTTGCCGGGTGCGGGAAAGTCGAGAATTCTGCTCGAAACGAAAATCGACGCCTGCGCGCTTCTCACGAGCAAGAGATTGAAGTCGTGCAGGGTTCGCCGATCACGGAACGCAAAAGCAGCGAGACCGCCGAGAAGGGGTTTCGAATTTCTCAATGTTATTTTGCGGCAGAAGAAAACGAGCAAATCAGTGAGCCTGGTGGTCACGCAGTCGGATCCCGATCATCCCGTTAAACGATCTCCGAAAGATTATTGGCAGGAGATGTTTCCCGGCAAGGCGATGTTGAAGCGAAAGAGAAAGCGAAGCCAAAGAACGGGCGTCGGCTTCCCCGGTAAGAATTGAAGGTCTTGGAGAAGATGCCTATTGGGTGGGAAATCGTGTGGGCGGCTGCATTGTACGCAATCAAAGAACAAGACTTTCATTCGTCTCAGCCTTGGCGGGCCGGATGATCAGCAAACGAAGATCGACAAATCAAAAACGCTGGCCAGAAAAGCGCTCGATCGTCTCTAACTGAGCGCATTTCACGCAGCAAGCCCGGCGTTTGCAGCGATGTCACTGCTCGTGCGGATACATCCATCACCTTCGTGAAGCCCGATTAACAGGCGAACAAAAATCCGCTTATGAAAATAAATTCCTTCTCCAGCCGCCGCGCGCGTCCTGTTAGTCATGCCCTTCTTTATAGCCAGCGTCTGTCTGTTTGCGCTTGCACTTCTCGAATCTGTCTGCCGGCAATCTTGGCCGTCTGCTTGGCGCAAAGCAAATCGCCCGATGTCGCGGTGCCGATCCCATTTAGTGGGACCGTACGATCCGACCGTCTATCCGTGTGCAACGCCGCGACATCATTTCATCGTGCCCGTCGGTCAGATTCGGCTGATCGTTCAAGTTCAGGCTACGCTTAGTCACAAATGATCTGACGGTGAGCCTGTTGTTTGGCCCCGATCCAAGTCCCGACTTGATTCACACCGAAGACACCGGAACAAGCGGCGAAGTTTATGTTTATCAGCCATCGGGCGGAGTCCCGCCGGGCGAGTACCAAGTTCCAGATTTGTGAAACCCCAAATCCGGGGGAAATCACGCAGATGCCTCCCTACGATTATAACGGCACGTTCACTCTCGATAATACCGGACCTCCGGGCGGCCCGCCGCCGCCGCCGATAACGATGAATGTCCCGGCAGCGCCGCAGGACAACGGCCCGAAAATCGGATTCGAAAACTTTACCGCGCCGGGACAACTTCTTCACGTAACTACGACCTCCGGTGGCCAGCAGGCCAATTCGGTCGAATACATGGGACGCGGCGCTGGCGAACCATCCATCGGAAACAACTGGATCACCGATACGACGATTTTTTATAGCGATTTGCAATCGTTGTTCGTGAATTTCGACGATACTTGCCCGGCCAACGGCATCGCTTCCACATGGGTGAAATCGACAAGCGCCCACGGCGCAATTGGTCGATTCCGATCCGATCGGCTTTACCGATTCTCCTCTCGGACGCTCCTTTTCCGGCCAGCTCACGCTTGCTTTCACCGACCTGTAAAACTTCCTATACACGACGACGACGGCATGACCTGGGTGCCCACTCAGGGCAGTGGCCTGGCCTCCGGGTGTCGATCACGAGACAATCGGCGGCGGCCCGTACCATGCACCGCCATCACTCCTCCGCCGCCTCCGGCGTATCAGCACGCGGTTTATTATTGTTCGCAGGAAGGTGTGCCGGCCAGCGGCCCGCCCTCGTTTTGTTCACGCAGCGATGATGGCGGATTAACGTTCGGGCCATCCATTCCGCTAACGAATCCGCCGATCAATGTGTGTGGCGGATTGCACGGTCACGTCAAAGTTTCGCCCGAATGGAACTGTCTATGTCCCGTTCAATCAGTGCGACGCCGTTGGCAGCGTGGTTGTTTCCACCGATAACGGCATTACCTGGACTGTGCGACATGTCGCAAAACGGAGTGTCTCGGCTGGCTCCTTCGGCCAGTTTCCAGGATCCTGCAGTGGCCATCGATGCAAGCGGTCGTGTCTATTTTGTGATTGCCAATAATGACACTCAGGCCGCTGTTCTCACTTCCGATGATGCAGGCGTCTACATGGCAGAATCTCGGAAACGTCTCCGACATTTACGGCCTCCATAATATCCGATATCCGGCGGCGATAGCGGGAGATGCTGGCCGCGCGTGCAGCCGTGGCCTTCTATGGAACAACAACTGCGGGTGACGCGCTGGAAGGCAGTTTCGTCGGCGTCTGGCATCTTTATGTGGCCAATACCTTCGATGGCGGCGTGCATTGGACAACTACAGATGCGACTCCGAAAGCGCCGATGCAACGCGGCTGCATCTGGGCCAAAGGCGGAGCCAATATTTGCCGCAATCTCCTCGACTTCTTCGATATGACAGTCGATCACGATGGGCGCGTTCTGGTTGGCTACGTGAACGGTTGTGAAGGCGGCAATTGCATGCAAGCCCCTCTCACCGGCTCGGGAGAAACACCGCCGGACCAGGGAAACGCATACACTACGGCGGCGACCATCGCCCGACAATCCAGTGGCCGGCGGCTGTTTGCCGCTCATGATCCTGTAATCCCACTTCCAAGCCGGGCATGCCTTGCTCACCCAAACGCCGTGTCGCAAATGTCGTAAATCTGCAATGGTCCGAAGCCGACACCGGCAATTCACCGATCACGGGATATCAAATTCTGCGCGGCACAGCAGAGCGGCGGCGAAACCTTGCTGACGACAGTTCCCGGGATGCAAACGGGCGGCACTTACACAGACACTTTGCCGGCAGACGACACCACCACCTATTATTATAAGGTGGTGGCGGTAAACAGCGCTCGGCCCATCGTGCGGCAACAACGAGGTCGCCGCGCCGTTTCTTGGAACTGCGTGCAGCGGGATCATCATGCATCGCAACGATCCGACGCATCCCGAAGCCAATGGCGGAATGGCCACGCCGGCTTCACTTGCTGATCGATTATCATCGCAGTGGGCGAACCGGAAAACTCCAGCAATCTCGTATTCAAAATGAAAGTGAACGATCTCGCGACTCTGCCGCCGAACAGCCGGTGGCGAATCGTGTGGGATTCATTCGCTTCGCCGGGACAGCAATATTATTGCGGAATGAGGACCGATGAAACCGGCACACCTTCATTCCAATATGGCGAGCTGGCCGATGCAGGAGTACCTGCCGTTTTCGTGATCTCCGAGCAAAACGCCATCCCAGCAGAGCCGGCGAGTAATTATCAGTCGGACGGGACAGTCACGATCGTGGTGCCGAAATCCGGTGTCGGCAATCCGCAGCCAGGCGCACTTCTCGGAGCGGTGAACGGAAGAACGTTCACCGGCGACACACCCGAAACCCAAAATCTGCATCGATCGAATCTGTTTATCGATCACACGTTTGTGAAAGGACAGACGGACAATGGCTATCCAGCGGCAACTTATCTCGTTTCAGGCAATAACCCATGCGCGCCCGGCGGAATCACGGCAGTGGGCGCCGTTTCTCGAAAGACGCATGGCAGCGCAGGCGATTGGGATGTCGATCTGCCGCTGAGTGGGCCGCCTGGAATCGAATGCCGCAAAGGCCAGGGCGCTAATGCGGATGACCACAGAATGGTCATTACTTTTGCTAATCCCGTAACGATCAACGGAAACCCGCAGGCGGCGGTCACTTCGGGCACGGGACAAGTCGATGCTGTGAACATCAATGGCTCGGTTGTCACGGTCGATCTTAGCGGCGTGGCCAATGCCCAGACTATCGTCGTCACTCTCTTCAGTGTGAGTGATGGCACAAATACTGGAGATGTTTCGATTCCGATGGGCGTGCTGTTAGGCGATACGAATGCCAATCGGCCCGTGAACTGCTTCCGATATCAGCCAGACCAAATCTCAGACTGGGACTGCTGTCGGCGCAACGAATTTCCGAACAGATGTCACGGTCAGTGGCGAGATCAACAGCTCTGATATTTCCGTCGTGAAATCGAAGACTGGCACCGGCCTTCCGTAGGAGCAAACAGTTCGACATAGCTGGAGCCGGGGTCGTTGACCCCGTCCGCCGCGCGGCCATGCACAGAAAGGCCGAGGTCGGCGCCCTCGGCTACAACGCAGCTCGAGTTGCGCGGTCCTCAATCGACACGGACAGTGAGCCTCACAGCACAATGTCGAATCTCATTCCTCCTCGCCGCGTCAAGATCGCCGGCGGAACACGCACATTCGTAATTGTGGCGAGCCAGTTTAACGCCCACCATGTGCAGGGACTTATCGATCATGCCATGGAAGAATTACGCAATCTTTTGCCGAATGCGACGGTGGTAGTCCATCGCGTGCCGGGAGCATTTGAAATCCCGGTAGTCGTGCGCGAGCTGGCCATGAAAAATCAAGCGGAAGCGATCATCGCTTGCGGCGTCATTTTGAAAGGCGAAACTAATCACGCGAAGAATCTCAGCCGATCGGTGACCGACGCGCTCCAACAGATCGCGATTCATCACGGCATCCCTGTTATTAACGCGGTGCTCGCTTCGATACAGAAAAACAGGCCAAGGAACGCTGTCTTGAGGATCGCATCAATCGCGGCACCGAAGCAGCGCTCGCGCCGCCGTGGATATTGCCGAATGTCATCTCGGCAGATTGGACGCAAGTAATTATGGGCAAACGGCGACGGGCACGGGAAGCAGCCATTCAATTTCATTTCTGGCGGGATTTGCAGGGCGGCAAAGCGCCGGAACGCATCGAGGATTTCTGGGAATTTTGTCCGGTGAAACCATCGTTCGCGAGTTTGCCCAGCCGCTGATCGAAGGAATGATTTCCCATCTGCCGGAGATCGACGAACGCATCCGCCGCTACTCGGAGAATTTCGACTTCAATCGTATCTCGGCCGTGGATCGAAATGTCATGCGGCTCGCCATTTATGAAATGCTTTATCGCGACGATATCCCGCCCGTCGTTTCGATTAACGAAGCAATCGAGTTGGCAAAAACTTTTGGCGGCGCCGAGTCCGGCCGGTTCGTCAACGGCATCCTGGACCGCGTGCGAAAGGACCTGACTCGTCCTGCGCGTGAAGCGGTGAAAAAGGAATTGTAGGGTCAACCTGCTGCGGTTGCCGCCGTATTGGCAGGCGATGCGCCTGCCCTACAATATAAAGACTGATCCTCGCATGAAAATTCCTTCAAACCCTCGCCCAAAGTTTTGCGAATAAGCCGATCGATTGGGACGAGCTCGAAGAATCGCTCATTCGGGCCGATCTTGGCGTACCGATAACGATGCGCATCATGAAGCGGCTCGAAGAAGTCGAAGCCTGGTCCCTGCTCGGGATCCACAACGTGATCAAAGTTGCGCGGGAAGAGATTGCGAAAATTCTACCGGATAAAACTGAGCCGATTCGCATTCAATCGGATAAGCCTGCCGTGATTCTAATCGTGGGCGTGAATGGTACGGGCAAAACAACATCGACAGCGAAACTCGCGCACCATCTGAAAGGTAGGGGCTGTTCCCCCGAACCACCCGCGGGCGATTGTGGTCAATCGCGCCTACCTGGCACTTCCAAAATCCTGGTCGCTGCCGCTGATACCTTTCGCGCGGCGGCGATCGAGCAACTCGGGATTTGGGCAGAGCGCCTTGGAATCGAAATGATTCGCGGCCAGTACAATGCCGATCCGGCCGCCGTTTGCTACGAGGCCTATCAAGCAGCCATTAAACGAAAAGCCGATTTCTTGCTCTGCGACACCGCCGGCCGCCAGCATACCAAATCGAATTTGATGGCCGAGCTGCAAAAAATTAAACGGACGCTGGCAAAGCAGGATTCCACCGCGCCGCACGAGACTCTGCTGGTTGTCGATGCTACGACGGGAGGAAACGCGCTCAGTCAGGCGCGCGAGTTTCACAATGCGCTCGGTCTGACCGGTCTCATCGTCACGAAACTCGACGGCAGCGGCAAAGGCGGAATCATCGTCGCGATTCAGGATGAGCTCGGAATCCCCACACGCTTCGTTGGCACCGGGGAAAAAATTGAGGATTTTGCGCCTTTCGATCGCAAAACTTACATCGACAATCTCGTGTAGTGAGAAGTTGATACCGAAGATTTGCCGCCTAGCGAAAGAACGGGGAAACAACCCCGCTCTTTTGTTTCTGGCGCCGCCAGCTAGATCCGGTCCAGAATCTCGCGCAGAAGTTTGACGTCCTTCTCGGCCGTGGTCACAGATTCCTCCAGCCGCGAGCGCAACTCTTCTTCCCCGTTATTGCGCTTTTTGCGCTCCAGCAATTTCTGATGGAGAACAACACGCTCCTTGAGTTTACGAGTCGCGGTCCAAAGTGCGCGCTCGAGTGCTTCGGTGTGTTCTTCACTCAAGCTTTCCGGCGAAAAGGCGTGCCCGACGAAACATTGGAAGCGGGCGAGTTCTCCTTCATTGACCTGATAAATGGGGCCGTTGCACTCCGGACAGGACAACGGGATCTGCTCACCCGGAGGCTGGCTAGTCGGCCGTTCGGCGGTGGCTTGTTTTTCCATTTTATGTCCTCCATCTGGTGCATCAACAATGTGGGTGGCTTTGCCGTTCGCCAGTTGTACCAGCACCTTGGCGATCTGCGGAACTGGCAGGCAAAAATCGACCTCGACCATGTTGAGCGCGTTGGTCGGCATGTTCGGCGCCACTGCGTCATCCGGATCTTGAACAACTGCGACGCCGCCGCGCGCTTTAATCGCGAAGAGCCCAGCCGAACCGTCGTCGCGGCCTCCGCTCAGAATAACACCGACCACCTTTTCGCGGTGCACGCGCGCCGCGCTTCGAAATAAAACATCCGCGGCGGGCCGATGACCATTTTCGCGCGGACCGCGGGTCAGCATTGTTTTTGTATCTTTAATTGACAAATGACACCGCGGCGGAGCGCAATAAATGCAGCCGCGTTGATATTGCTCGTTATTCTTTGCCGCAACGGCCGGCAGATTGCCGCACGTGGATAAAACCTCGGGCAGCATGCTTTCCTCGCCCACGTGCATCACCACGAAAACGGACGCATCGAGATCTTTCGGAAGATGCTTGGTTAAGCCGCACAAAGCTTCCACTCCACCCGCAGATGCTCCGATAACAATGATGTTGCGTTTGATCGTTGGCAAAAAAGCCTCCTTAAATGGATCGTTTTCTCATCGCTCATTGGGCGTGAGTGATTTGAGCGAACGGCGATTATAATGGCGATGTCGAGCGTTGAAAATCGCAGGCGAGTCGTTTCCCGCAGGTGGAAGCAATCAATTACGCCTTGTTTCAGAACATCGGCGCTCTAAGCTTAATTTGGCCGTGCCCGCAAACCAAAAAGCGAAAAAAAGCGCATCGCCCTCACGAAAGCGAAAGGGCGGCCGGAAAAATTCGACCAAACTTGATCAGGGTGCCGCACGGCAAGCGTCATCTAAAGGCACCGCCGCGCTATCCGCTTGTCCCATCGTCGGGATCGGCGGTTCGGCCGGAGGTTTCGAGGCCGCGACGGAGTTGCTGCAGCATCTTCCAATTAACACTGGGACTGCCTTCGCAATCATCCAACATCTCGATCCGCACCACGCCAGCCGCCTCGCCAGTTTGTTGGGCCGGGTAACGAAAATGCCGGTGCTTGAAGTCAAGGAAACGATCACTCCCGAACCGAATACAGTTTACGTTCAGCCGCCGGACAAAGGTTTGAGTTGCAAGGATGGCAAGCTCGTCCTCATCCGGCGCATTCAGTTGCCCACTCTGGCGATCGACCATTTTTTTGAATCGCTGGCGGAAAGCCGCGGATCGCGCGCGATTGGGGTGATACTTTCCGGTACCGGCACGGACGGAACGGCCGGTTTGCGCGCGATCAAAGCCGCGGGCGGGCTGACTTTTGCGCAAGATCCCGAGACGGCGAAGTTCGACGCCATGCCCGCCAGCGCCATTCGCGCCGGGTTCGCGGACGCGATTCTCTCGCCGCGTGAGATTGCCCGTGAAATTCAGCGTGTCGCCACCCATCCATATTTGCGCAAACCCCTGGCGGAAGAGACCGGCGAAGTTGATTACAAAAGCACGGACGATCTCGGCCGGATTTTTCTTTCGCTTAAGAAATATACGGGAGTCGATTTCAGCGCTTACAAGCAGTCCACTTTGAACCGCCGCATTCAGCGCCGGATGGCGCTGCATCGCATCGAACGCCTCGAGCATTATGCTCGTTTTCTTCGAGACAACCAAAAGGAGGCCGAAGCGCTTTTTTCCGATCTGCTGATCAACGTAACCCACTTCTTCCGCGATAAGGAATTGTTCAGCGCGCTCCAGAAAAAATTCCTGCCTCAACTGTTGAAAAGAAAAAAACAAGGCGAGCTGCGGGTTTGGGTGCCGGGTTGTGCCAGCGGCGAGGAAGTTTATTCGCTCGCGATTTGCATTCTGGAGACGCTGGGCAGCCGCGTCTCCCGAACGAACCTCCAAATTTTCGGAACGGATCTGAGCGAGTTCGCCATCGAACATGCGCGGGCAGGGATTTATTCCGGCGCCATTTCGCGAGATGTTTCGCCGGCGCGTTTGAAGCGTTATTTCGTCAAACGCGACAGTATGTATCAAATCGCCCGGCAGGTGCGCGATGTCTGCACATTTGCCCGCCAGAATATTGTCGCAGACGCACCGTTCTCGCGTCTGGATATAATCAGTTGCCGCAACGTGCTGATCTATCTTGGGCCGGAATTGCAGAGACGTTGTCTGCCACACTTTCATTACGCTCTCCTGCCCGAGGGATTTCTTATTCTCGGCCCGGCAGAATCGGTCGGCGCCTTCGAAAACCTGTTCAGGGTAGTGGACAAGAAGAACAAAATTTACTCCAAGAAAAATGTCCCGACACCGCAGCTGGCCTTCGGAGCCACCGAACGGCGCGAAATTTTACGCGGCTTACCGGCGACACCCATTGATCTCACCACCAGCGGTCAACTTTTGCAAACAGCCGACCGTATCATGCTCAGCGCCTACGCGCCCGCTGCGGTAGTGCTCGATTCTGATATGCAGATCCAACAGTTCCGCGGCCGCGCCGATGCATATCTCGCGCATCCGGCGGGTCCCGCTTCGCTGAATGTTTTTCAAGTCGCACAACCCAGTATCGTCTCCGATCTGCGCACAGCACTTCATCGCGCCACCAAGGCAAAGAAGCCCGTCCGGAAAGATCGCGTGCTGGTGAAGGTGGACGGCAAGATGCGCGAAATAAACGTTCAGGTCGTCCCCTTCAAGATTCAGGCCTCGGGCAAGTTCTGGTATCTGGTGATTTTCGACGAAACCACCAGGACAATAAAGCCTGGCATTTCGCCGTGGGCGTTGGGGAAGACCGCAACCCAGCGGGAAACGGCAGAGCTGCGGCGGCAATTGGCCGCTTCCAAGGAATCGCTCCAGGCCATCATCGAAGAGCAGGAAGCGACAAACGAAGAACTGAAATCGGCCAACGAAGAGATCGAATCGAGCAATGAAGAATTGCAATCGACCAACGAAGAGCTCGAGACGGCGAAGGAGGAGTTGCAATCGACCAACGAAGAGCTGACCACCCTCAATGAAGAGCTGAGCAATCGAAATCTGGAAATGATGCAGATGAACAGCGACCTGAACAATCTGCTCGCCAGCATTCAATTGCCGATCGTGATGGTGGACAACAATCTGATCGTCCGGCGGGTAACACCGGCGGCGCGCAACCCCTTTAATATTTTGCAGAGCGACGTGGGCCGGCCGATTAGCGACTTCAAACCGAACTTCAATGTCGGCGATTTGGAGAAGCTGTTACGCGAAGTGATCGACACGTTGCAAACGAGGCAATCCACCGTGCGTGACAACGACGGTCGCAAGTATTCGCTGCGGGTTCGTCCCTATCGCACGGCCGATAACAAGATCGACGGCGCGGTGATGACGTTGGTGAACATCAACGGCAAAGAGAGCATCGACAAGGAAAAGCGTTAGACCATCCACGGCGATATATGGTGGTTTGGGCCGTCTCGAAAGCGACGCGAGGACGCGTCGCACTCCGAAAGTCCGCCTCCGGACGGACTCGTCCCGTGGCGAGCTTCGCGAAAACCGGCGGACGCCTTCCAACATTTCGCACGAAGTGCTTTGGGAGTGCGAGGCGTCCTCGCATCGCTTTTCTTACCGAGGTGGTCTGCCTTACCTCGTGGCTCTTCAGAAATCGTCCGGCGCTTTTCCAGACGGCGTTCCTTTTGCCTTTGGGCTAGCTCGCCTTAGAGTTAAAATTCCGACATTGGGATCGGTTAGCTCATGAAGAAAAGCAAAACCAATGGGAGAGGGCGACGCAGTCGGCTCGCTCGATCCGCCGGGCGAAGAAAGGCATCGGAGAGAGGACTGGGCCGCGTATTAACCAGAGTTGCGATGAAAAAGAACGGAAACGCAACTGCTTCCAAGCCACTGCGGTCCAGACCACCCAACGGGGCATCGAAGCGACGGCATCTCCCGCGCGGCGGAAGTTTTCACAACGCTTCGTCTAATTTCGAGCAAGCCGTCGAGCGATTCATCGAGTTGTACGACTTTGCCCCGATGGCGTATGTCAGCTTTGACCGCGCCGGCCGAATTGAGGAGGCGAACCTGGCCGCCAGCCAGCTTCTCGGGATAAAGCGCGATTATCTCATTGGATCGCCGCTCACCCGATTTGTTGCTCGGGAGGACATTCAACTGTTTTTGGATCACCTTGGCCGCTGTCGATCCGGGGAAGGCTATGTCGAAACCGATCTGCGCCTGAAACGGGCGAATCGGGAATTTATTTTCGCCCACCTCTACAGTAATCCCACCACTTCGCAAAAGAAGGAGGGAACACGTCTTTATCAGACGGCGATCGTCGATCTCACCGAGCGCGTCCGGGCTCAGGAAATGATTCGCCGCTCCGAGGAACGTTATCGCACCCTGTTCGATCTGGTCCCGATGGCGGTGTATGCCTGCGACGCCAGGGGAGTAGTCGGGCAATTCAATCAGCAAGCGGTGGAACTTTGGGGCCGTATTCCCGGGCGGGACGACGCCGAGGAGTTGTTTAGCGGAGCGCTTCGAACCTACTATCGAAATGGCCAATTGATGCCGCGCGATCAATACCCGGTAGCGCGCCTCTTGCGAGGTGAATCGCTCACGGCAGAGGATTGCGAAGTCATCGTGGAACGCCCTGATGGAACCCGCCGGTGGGCAATCGCTTCCCCGAGGGCTGTGCGAGGCGCCGATGGCAAGATCAACAGCGTAATCGATTGTCTTTATGATGTGACCGAGCGCCGGCGCTCGGAAGCGGCGTCCCAGCGATTGGCGGCAGTGGTTGAATCATCGCATGACGCGATTGCAGCCAAGGACCTGAACGGCATCGTAACCGATTGGAACAACGGCGCTCAACGCATCTTCGGATACAAACCAAACGAGATTGTCGGTAAATCAATCCTTACCATCATCCCGCCGGACCGGCATAGCGAGGAAGAAGAGATTCTAAGTCGGACTCGCCGCGGTGAGTCGATCGATCACTATGAAACAGTGCGCCGCCGCAAGGATGGTAGGCTGATCGACGTCTCCCTGACAATTTCACCCATCCAGGATCGCAACGGCGAGATTATCGGTATCTCAAAAATTGCGCGTGACATCACTCAGCAAAAGGAAGCCGAGCGCCGATTAACCGAACAGGCGCGCCTTCTCGATTTGACCGCGGATGCCATCATCGTTCGCGATTCCGCTGACCGGATTGTTTACTGGAACAAGGGAGCGAAAAAAATGTTTGGATACAGTTGGGAAGAAGCGGCCGGCAAAATCACTCACCAGTTGCTCAAGACCCAACATCCGGAGCCGCTTCCTCAAATCATGAAGACGCTGCATCGGCACAACCTGTGGGACGGCGAACTCGTGCACCATCGGCGCGACGGCACTGCCATCACCAGCTTTTCCCGATGGACGCTGGATCGCGATGCGAATGGAAATCCCGTGTCGATCCTGGAAATCAATACCGACGTCACCGAGCGCATCCAAACCCGGCAAGCGTTGAAGCTGGCCAGCACCTTGCCGGAGGAAAATCCTTCGCCCGTGATGCGCGTTCATCGCGATCGAACTATCAACTTCGCCAATCCTGCTGCTGAGAAACTGTTGTCCCGCCTGGGCGGGAAAATCGGCGCACCAGCACCTCGAGAAATTCTGGCGCTGGCAGCCACGAATGAGCGCTCCGCTGAAGTAAGCTTCTTCGATCGCATTTACCTGGTCTCGATCGCTCCGACCCTCCAGCGTGAGTATGTGAACCTCTATTTTGCGGATATCACTCGACGCAGGAAAGCCGAGCGAGCTCTGGCCGAAGCCGCCCGACGACAGGCAGTGCTGTACGAGTTCATCCAGCGCCGCAGTGAAGGCAGAACGATGACGTCGATTTACTGTGCGGGATTGGACGCGATCATGGATCTATTGCATTGCGACCGCGCGTCGATTCTGCTTTTCGACGAGGAAAATGTGATGCGTTTTGTCGCCTGGCGCGGCATTTCCGAAAAGTATCGCCGGAGCGTGGAAGGCCATTCGCCGTGGAAACCTGACGCGACGAACGTCGAACCGATTTGCCTCAGCGATGTCGATCTTTCCAATCTGCCGCCGAAGCTGAAGCGAACGATTCGAGCGGAAGGGATCCGGGCCGCCGGCTTCTTCCCTCTCGTGGCGGATGGAAAATTGATCGGCAAATTCATTGTCTATCACAATCGGCCGCACCTTTTCAGCGACGACGAACGCAAACTGGCATTGACTCTCGCGCGGCAATTGGCCCACGGAATCGAGCGGCAACGATCCGCCGAAGCGCTCTATGACTCGGAGCAACGAACGCGGGCCATGATCGAACAAACCACCGTCGGCATTGCTCGGGCTGATCGGAAGGGCCGGCTTTTGTTCGTAAATCAACCGTTCTGCAAAATTCTGGGTTACACCGAGTCCGAGCTGATCGGGCAACCGATTCGGATGTTCACCTACAAGCATGAGATGGCGCGGAGCGCGGATCTTTTCAACCGATTGATCCGTGAAGGAAGAGCGTACCAGATGGAAAAGCGTTATGTCCGGAAAGACGGCTCGATCATTTGGGTAAGCGTGAGCGCATCACCAGTGCGCGATATCCAGGGCAAGGTGCAATCGGTAGTTGGCGTAGTGGTGGACATTACGGACCGAAAAAAGGCCGAGACTGAACTGCGGCGCTCGAAGGAGATGCTGGAGCTGCTGGTGCAACGGCGGACAAGGGCATTGCGAGTGGCCAATGCGGAACTGAAAAACGAGATGGCACAAAGAAAAGGACTTGAGAGCGACATTCTCACGGTAAGCGATCGCGAGCAGCAGCGGTTCGGGCAGGAATTGCACGACGGCCTTTGCCAGGAATTAGGCGCGATCGGGTTGATGGCGCATTCCACGGCGTTGCGGCTCAAGAATCATCGAGTCGTCCAGGTCGAAGATCTGGAGAAGATCGCGCAACTGATTAACAACTCGGTCATCGACGTTCGCAATATCGCGCGCGATCTGCACAAGGAGGAAATGGATGCAGCCCATTTCAAGAAAGCGTTGCATGATCTCGTCGAACGAAAAATCTGGAACACGCCCTGTCGATTGAAGATTAGCACCCAGTTCGATATCGAAAGCGATACCACGGCTTCCGAGCTTTACCGGATTCTGCGCGAAGCGCTCATGAACGTGAACAAACACGCCCGGGCGAGTCGAGCAGTGGTCGAGGTCGGGCGCCGGAAAGACGAGCTGGTCTTTCGTGTAATCGATAACGGCGTAGGCATGGAGCCGGAACGGAGAAGCGGCACCGGGCTCGGGTTTCACATTATGAATTATCGGGCCAAATCCATCGGGGCACGCTTGGAAGTAACATCACCTAAAAGTGGCGGGACACGCGTCTCGGTCTATCTGTCACACGGCAATGGCGCGTCTCAAACGCCGCGGTTGCCAGATTCTCGCTCGGGAGAAGTATGAAACAGGCTCGCCCGACCAAAATTGAAAAGCCCGAAACGCGGCACGGCACCGAAGCGAATTGTCATTGTCGATGATCATCCTCTTTTCCGGAAAGGGATCGAACAGTTGATCAACAGCACTGAGGATGGCCTCGTCGTTTGTGGTGAATCCGGCAATGCCGCCGATGCCATGGACGTGCTTCGGAAGCTCAAGCCAGATCTGGTCATAGTGGATGTCAGTTTGCCGGGCGCTAACGGTGTTGAGTTGATCAAAAATATCCGGGCCGAATTTTCAAAACTCCCGGTGCTGACGTTGTCGATGCATGATGAGTCGCTTTATGCCTTGCGAGCGATCAAGGCCGGTGCGCAGGGCTATGTCATGAAAGAAGAAGCTGCGGAGAACGTGATCACGGCGATCCGGGAAGTATTGGCCGGGCGGCCCTATCTCAGCCGCGATATGTCGGCCAAACTGATCACGAACTTCGCCGGTGGAAAAACTCAATCGAGCGGGACCGATAACCTGAGCGACCGGGAGCTGGAGATTCTGGAATTAATCGGCAAAGGCCGGGACGTACGCGAGATCGCCCGGGCGTTACACATCAGCGCAAAAACGGTGGAAACCCATCGGGCCCACATCAAGGAAAAACTGAACTTGAAGAATGCGCGACAAGTCGTGCGCTACGCCGCACAATGGGTCGCTGCGCAGCCGTGACTAAGGTTTCCGTGCTTATCATCCCGCAAGCGATGATCGAAATAGAAACGGTTCCGGTGTTTCCCATTTCGCGAAAGCTTTCGGAGTGCGATGCGTGCCGCGTCGCTTTCAAAACTCACTTTGATGCGATGCGTACCAGCGGTAATCATATACGTCCCGCGCCGCGCGAAATAGTGCAGCGGCGCGTGCGGCCAGCTTTGCCCCATGCCCTCGGATATCATGCTGAATCTCTGATGAAAGCAAGAAAAGCGATGCGAGGACGCATCGCACTCCTAAAGCGCTTCGCGCAAAACGGCTGCCGGCCTATTTCCTTTTCGCGAATCTTTTCTTCGGAGAAGCCGATCCACCTATTTCAGGGAAGCTGCTAATTCTCGCGCGCGTTCCTGCAATAATTCCGCCGCCTGCGGAATCGTTCCGCCCAATTCATAAACGCCATCGAACAGTTCTCGCGCTTGTCGATCTTCCGATACTCGGCCGGCAATCGCGAACACGCGTTTTCCAACTTTGTGAGCCAATCGTGCGACTCCGGCGGGCGTTTTTCCTTCCAGCGTTTGTCGATCCAAACTCCCCTCGCCTGTAATCACAACATCGACCCGTCTCATCTTCGACTCGAGATCGATCGCCTCCGCGACCACGTCAAAACCCGGATGGACCGTTGCATTGCAAAAACTCATCAGCCCAAACCCGAGTCCACCCGCCGCGCCAGCACCAGGTTGATTCCGATAATCGACGCCGAATTGTTTCGCCACCACATCTGCCAGTCTGGTTAATGCGCGCTCCAGAATGTCGATCTTCTCCGCACTCGCTCCTTTCTGCGGACCGAATATCCGCGTGGCACCATTTTCTCCAAGCAAGGGATTCTTCACATCCACCGCTGCAATGATTTTCGGTAACGGTTTGCCCTCACCTCCATCCTCTCCCTGAGGGAGAGGAGGACGCGTAGCGCCAGGTGAGGGTCGCTCGATACGCGTAAGCTTGCTGAGTCCGCTGACATCACGACTCAATCCCTCCTCATTCGCAAAAAATCGAAATCCGAGCGCTCGCGCCATCCCCGTCCCGCCGTCGTTTGTCGCGCTGCCGCCGAGTCCGATGATGATTTCCCCGGCGCCACGTTTGCTGGCGTCCGCGATCATTTCACCCACTCCAAACGTATCCGCTCGAATTGGATCGCGTTCGTCTTCCGCTAATCGGCGCATGCCAGCCGCTTCACTCATTTCCATAACGGCGAGTTTTTGAGTTTTAATCCAGCCGTAACGCACTTCGATCTCTCGACCGAGTGGATCGTGCGCCCGGCATTTCACCCACGAACCGCCCAGAGCGTCGCAGAGTGCTTCGGCCGTCCCTTCTCCTCCGTCCGCCATCGGAACGATGTCGATCTTCGCTTTCGGAAGAACTTCGCGAAGACCGATCGCAATGTTCTCCGCCACTTCACGGGCGTTTAAAGAGCCCTTGAATTTGTCCGGGGCGATTAAAATAGTCACAGCATGGGATTGTAGAGCGGCTGTGTCAGCCGCCGATTCAACGATTTAAAATAGACGGCGTTTCACAGAAACGCCCTACAAACTTCTCACAAACATCGAATCGCTTGGAGAATTGGCATTGCTTGCCGCCGCGCTGAGCATTTGATGCGAAACATCAAGGAGGCATGGTCATCCCCCATTTGTCATGTTGAGCGAAGCGAAACATCACCAGTCATGACTCGAGACCAATGCACAAAGAAAATGATTAGAGATTCTTCGCTCCGCTCAGAATAACAGGTGAGAAATCGAGCGCGGTTGAATTATTAAAAAAGCGGTTCTCTCTATTCAACTGTTAACCTTTTAACGTTTCAACTCTTCCACAATTCACCGGCCAAGCTTCCGTTGCAGGATTTCTCCGACCAGCTGCGGGTTGGCTTTGCCCTTCGATAGTTTCATCACCTGGCCTTTGAGAAAATTCAGAGAAGCCGCATTTCCCGCCTGAAAATCCGACGCCGGTTTCGGGTTCGCGGAGATTACTTCGTCGCACATCTTTTCAATCGCGCTGACATCGCTCAACTGCTCGATCCCTTTTTCTTTCACAATTGCGGATGCCGTTTTTCCAGTAGCAAACATTCCCGCGAAAACGTCCTTGGCCTGCTTGCCGCTGATCTTTCCGCTGTCGATCAACTTCACCAGCTCATTGAGCGACTCGGGGCGAATGGAACAATTTTCAACAGTCTTACCGGCCGCGCCCAACGCGCTTTGCAGATCGTTCAAAATCCAATTTGCCACGATCTTGGGTCTTTCTGCATCACGCGCGGCTGCTTCGAAATAGTTTGCAAGATCGACATCGCTCGCCAGAACACCGGCATCGTACGAACTCACCTCGTATTGCTGCACAAATCGGTCGCGCTTTGGCTTCGGCAGTTCGGGGACACGGCGACGCACCTCTTCCAGCAGAGATTCGGTTTTTACGGGTACGAGATCGGGATCGGGAAAATAACGATAATCATGGGCGAATTCCTTGGTTCGCATTAAAAACGTTTCGCCAGCGGCATCATCCCAGCCGCGGGTTTCCTGTTCGAGTTTATCTCCGCGTTCCAGAGCAGCGATCTGACGATTGATTTCATAACCTAGCGCTCGCCGGACGCCACTGATCGAATTCATGTTCTTGATCTCGATCTTAACGCCCAGCTCGGCTTGCGATTCCGGGCGCACCGAAACATTGCAATCGCAACGGAGCTGCCCTTTCTCCATATCGGCGTCGCTGACTTTTCCGTAGATCAGGATCTGCTTGAGCGAAGTCAGAAACGCGAATGCTTCTTCGGGCGAACTGATTTCAGGCTGGGTCACGATCTCCATCAACGGCGTGCCGGCCCGATTGAAATCAATGCCAGTGCTATTTTCGAAATGAAAACTCTTCGCGACGTCTTCTTCTAAATGAATCCGCACGAGACGGACTTCCTTGTCCGGCGCACGATGCTCTTTTGCGCGTCCTTGGGATAAGCGAGATCGTGCAACGGGACACTGCCGTTGGTGCAGAGCGGCATGTCGTATTGCGAAATTTGATAGTTCTTCGGCATGTCGGGATAAAAATAATTCTTGCGATCGAACTTCGATACCGGCGCGATCTCGCAAGCGAGCATGAGTCCGGTGAGCACGGTCAGGCGTAACGCCTCATGATTCATGACGGGCAGTGCCCCCGGCAAACCGAGACAGGTCGGGCACGTATGCGAGTTCGGCGCGCCGCCGAACTCAACCGGACACGAGCAGAACATTTTCGAGCGCGTCTTCAGTTGGACGTGCACTTCCAGCCCGATGGTCGCGACATAACTCATGCGGCGCCAAATTTCTCGCACAACGTCCGCTAGTGTGACAATGACTTCCTACGGGCTCTGTTATCGGAAGCCGCCGGCCAACGCGATCTTACTGTTGGTCATTTACTCCGACGTTCACGGGCTTAACGCCAGGTTGCTCGGGACCGAGGGCGAAATCGAGTGCGCCTCGAAGATCTAATTTCTTGATCTGGTTTACGAGGGCAGGATCATTAGCCGCGGCGAGAATCTTATCGTTCCGGAGAAGTTCAAAAACGCGACCGTCCGAAATGAGATCCAGTATCTCAGGATCGTTTCGCAGCGCGACAATTTTCGGGTTGTCGCTCAATTGCTGCACGCCGGGGTAGGAGAGAAAACGCTGCGCCCTGTCCGGTGCGGAGAGCAAACGGCCGAGTTTCCCGAGCATATCGTAGGTCGCCTGCGGAACTGGATCCGTTTTCTCCATGATTCGCCCCACCACGCCGCGTTCCACGGAGTTTTTCAACCGGGCCAGCAGACCAACGAAATTGGAAGGTTCATTCAGTTTCGGCGCGGGAATCTCGGCATCGGGAGAATAAACCGCGTGCACAGCCTGCGGCGGAGTTCCAAAATTTTCGGCGATGCCCTGGCCGCGGACCTGACCATCTGCCACAGCTCCAAGCGAACGAATGGTCACCACCATCAGCCAAACCATCAGCAACCCAAAAAATAATCCCAGGGCTGCGCCGCTGAGTCCTGACAAAACTCGCAAGGAGGTGGAGATCTGTTGATCTGTCCGTCTAAACAAGATCCGACCGAGACTGCTGATGACCGAATAAACCACCAGGGCCACGATTACCCCGGCGATGATGGCGATTACGGCATCGGGCATTTTCAAAAACGGGCGGGCGATCGGCAGAAGAAGTCTACCGCCGAAAATGGCGGCGGCATAAGCTGCGAGCAATGCTACAAGCCGAGCCAGTTGTCGCATCAGCCCAAGACGCCATCCGCGAATCAGTTCAAACAAGATGAGCACGATGGCGAACGAAACGAAAATCGTCTGCCAAAGCGCCGAACCTGAAGCCATAATCCAATATTCGAGTTTTGATCGAACTGCGGGCGTATGGCGGCCCTAATTTCAGCCAGGGCCTATGGCCGGCTGAGAGCGCGCTGGCGCAATGCATGATCGCACAGCACTAACGCCGCCATCGCCTCAACCATCGGCACGGCTCGCGGCAACACACATGGATCGTGCCGACCGCGGGCTGCCATCTTCACCTTTTTGCCCGATCGAGTCATTGTTTGTTGTTGCGCAACAATCGTTGCCGTCGGCTTGAAGGCAACCCGAAAATAAATTTCCTCGCCATTACTGATCCCGCCCTGGATGCCGCCGGAATAATTTGTCGATGTTCGAACGCTGCCGGCTTTCATTTCAAAGGGATCGTTGTGCTGGGAGCCGCGCATCTTGCTCGCTTCAAATCCCGAACCGATTTCAAATCCTTTCGTAGCGGGCAGGCTCAGCATCGCCTTGGCCAGATCTGCTTCCAGCTTGTCAAAGACAGGTTCGCCTAAACCCGCCGGAGGATTCCGGACCACGCATTCAATGATTCCTCCTAACGAGTCCCCCTTCTCGCGCACCTGCTCGATGATCTCAATCATCGACCGGGCGGCGCTTTCATCCGGACAACGAACGATGTTTGCATCGACATCTTTCCTTCTCACTCGCGACCTGTCGATCCTGGCACCAATCTCGTGAACCTGTTTCACATAGGCGACGATGTCGATCTTCGGATAAAATGTGCGCAGGACCTTGCTCGCGACCGCTCCGGCAGCCACACGCCCAATCGTCTCGCGCGCGGATGCGCGTCCCCCGCCCTGCCAGTTCCGAATTCCGTATTTCGCCTCGTAGGTAAAATCCGCGTGAGACGGCCTGAATTTATCCGCCAGCTCGGCGTAATCTTCCGGCCGCGCGTCTTTGTTACGAACGAGGATACCAATCGGCGTGCCGAGCGTCTTGCCTTCGAAAACGCCGGAGAGAATTTCGCAGCGGTCTTCCTCGCGTCGTTGGGTGGTGATCTTGCTTTGTCCAGGCCGTCGTCTATCGAGCTCGCATTGAATATCGGCTTCGCTGATGTCGATCCTCGGCGGGCAACCGTCGACCACAACGCCGACGCCACCGCCGTGTGATTCGCCAAACGTGGTGACGCGAAAGAGTTGGCCGAAAGTGTTAGCCATACACGATGGAAGATAGCCATCTTGGCTGTCTCGGCGAGTAGGCTTCCAGCCTGCGCTGGTAACTAAATGGCTTCGAAGGCGAACTTCAGATCATCGATCAAATCGCGAACGTCTTCCACGCCTACCGAAAGTCGCACGAGCGAATCGGTCACGCCGAGCGCTTCGCGTCTCTCTTTCGGCACCGAGGCGTGGGTCATGAGGGCAGGATGATTGATCAAGCTTTCCACACCGCCGAGGCTCTCCGCCAGCGCGAAGAGACTTGTGTTTTCCAGAAATCGCTTTGTTCCGTCGAGGCCCGTTTTCAAAACCATTGTCACCATTCCGCCAAACCCGCGCATTTGCGTCCGGGCGAGATCGTGTTGTGGATGCGACTTGAGCCCGGGATAATGGACTGTTTTGACCTCGGATTGTTCTTCGAGCCAGCGCGCAATCTCGATCGCATTCGAACAATGCCGCTCCATGCGCAGGGCGAGCGTTTTCAAACTTCGGAGAACAAGGAAACTATCGAATGCGCCGGCAATTGCGCCCACTGAATTTTGGAGAAACGCCAGTTGATCGGCCAGTTCCTTGTTATCGCCTACTACCGCCACGCCGCCCACCAAATCGGAATGGCCATTGAGATATTTCGTCGCCGAATGAATCACGATATCGAAACCCCCTTCGATGGGGCGTTGAATCCACGGTGTGGCGAATGTGTTATCGCAGACCGAGAGAATTTTGTGTTCGCGCGCGATCTTGGCGATCGCTTCCAGATCGATCAGCTTGAGCAACGGATTGCTGGGTGTTTCGATCCAGACCATGCGGGTATTTGGTTTGATCGCGGTCTCGAATGCCTCCGCGTTGGTAAGATCGACGTAGCTAAACTCAAGATTGGCCGAGCGGGTCCGGACCTTGTCGAACAAGCGAAAGGTGCCGCCGTAGAGATCATCGCTCGCCACGATGTGCGAACCGCTATCGAGCAAATCGAGCGCGGTGGCCATTGCGGCTAACCCCGAAGCGAACGCAAATCCGCGCGTCCCATTTTCCAAATCGGCGATGCATTTTTCATAGGCCAGCCGGGTGGGATTGATCGAGCGCGAATAATCGTAGCCTTTATGCTTGGCCGGACTCTCCTGGACATAGGTGGATGTCGCATAGATCGGCGTCATGATCGCGCCGGTCGTAGGATCGGGTTCCTGACCGGCGTGAATAGCGCGAGTGGCGAATTCGTAATTTCTTTTCATAAGAAGACGGGCTTCCAGCCTGTCCTGGCAAGAAGGCTTCTAGCCTGCTTTATCATAATCCGACAGGCAAGATGCCTGTTGGCCGAGACAGGCATGGATGCCTGTCTTCCCAATAGACCGGCGAATTCGTAACTTCTTTTCATGTAGAATATTCGTGAATCGAGATTCGTGAATCGTTCGATGTAACGATGTAGCGCTAACTGTACTCGCGTTCGATTGGCGCCGCGGACTTGGGCATGTGCAGCCGCAGATAGGAAAGCAAATCGGTGCGGGTGATCAGGCCGAGAAATTTGTCGTTGTCCATGACAATGGCCACGCGGCCCCGATCGAACACGTCGATCAAATCCTTGATCTTGGCCTGGAGGGAAAGTGTTTCCAGTTTATCGGTCATGGCGTTTTTCACTTCATCCCGAAAATGCGATGGATCGCGATGGACTTTCATCAGCACATCGGATTCATCGAGAATGCCAACGGCGCGGCCATTCTTATCTACTACCGGCAGTTGCGAAACATCCGCGCCCCGCATTCGTTTGAATGCGGTGAGCAAACTATCGCCCGGTCCGACGGAAACGACTTCACCTTTTTCATAACGATGTGAAATCAGATCGCTCAAATCACGGTGAGGCTGGCGATGGAGGAATCCCTGCTCGGTCATCCAGAAATCGCTGTACATTTTGGAGAGATATTTGTTCCCGGTATCGACAACGAAACTGACCACGCGTTTCGGCTTCGTCTGTTGCCGGCAATAACGCAATGCTCCCGCCACCAAAGTGCCTGTAGATGAGCCGCCAAAGATTCCTTCCTTGTGTAAGAGTTCCCGCGCTGTGGCGAAACTTTCCTCGTCATCGATTTCAAATGCATCGGTCACGAGCGACATGTCGGCAATGTCGGGAATGAAATCTTCGCCGATCCCTTCGACGGCCCAGCTTCCCGCCTCCACCAGTTTGCCCATTTTCACATACTCGTAGAGAACGGAGCCGGTCGGATCGGCCAGGATCATTTCGATGCCGCGGCGCGGTTTCACCCGATTAAAAAACCGGCCGAGCCCAGTCAATGTTCCGCCCGAGCCGACTCCCACGACTACAGCATCGACATCGTGACGCATTTGTTCCCAGATTTCGGGACCGGTGGTGCGTTCGTGCGCTTCCGGATTGGCCGGGTTCCCGAATTGATTGACGTAAAAGCCGCCCGGAATTTCCTCGCCCAAACGCGCCGCGATGTCCTGATAATATTCCGGGTGACCACGCGTGACATCGGAGCGAGTGAGAACGACTTCCGCGCCGAGCGCTTTGACGTGCGAAATTTTCTCCTGCGACATCTTATCGGGAATCACGAGCACGACCCGGTAACCTTTCGCTACCGCTACCAGGGCCAGACCGAGCCCGGTATTTCCGGCCGTCGCCTCGATCACCGTTCCACCGGGTTGTAATTTGCCCTCTCGTTCCGCGGCTTCGATCATCGACAGCGCGATGCGATCCTTGATCGAGCCGGTGGGATTCTGATTTTCCAATTTCAGAAAAAGATGACACGGCCCGGTATCGATCTGCGTGACCTCGACCAGTGGCGTATCGCCGATCAATGCGAGGATCGCCGGGGGCTTTCTGGTTGAACTGGCGGGAGCAGTCGGCATCTCAATCATGGGAGAATCAAACTCAACGTTTCGTTCGGGTAATCGATCACCACTTTGTAATTGCGCAGGAAATTATAGCCAACGATCCCATCGAGCCGGACGCCGACGATCTCGCTCAATTTACCAAAAAAATCCGCGATCACGACAGCGAAATTGTCGACTTTGGCGCCGCCCAATTGAAACGAACGCAACGAGCCAGTGGCCGCGGCGACCGAAGCACTTCCAGTGGTAAGCGGGTCGATCGGTGATCCCTGAATATCTAATTCGCTGGCCAGCTCCGGCGTGATTGCGCTTGTCGATGTTCCGGTATCCACCGCAAATTGAAATGGTCCCCGGCCGTTTGCGTAAATCTGGAGAAGGATGAGCGGTTTGGCCGGGCTGGCCAAACGAATCGGCACTTGAGTAAAACTGTTGTCGCCAATGTTCTCGCGACGTTTTGGATCCTCTAGCCGAATTTCGCTGCGCCGTAATCGATGGTTACTCGAAAATGTTTCAGGAAATTGTAACCAAGATCGCCATCAATCTGTGCCCCTATGGCGCGCCCAATATGTGCAAGATCGACAATTCCAACATCGACATCACCCATTCTCATATCGCCAACCGCCAGCGAATCGAGCTTCGCGAGGGAAACAGAAACTCGACCGCCCGCGCTATGTCCATCTTTGGAGCCGATGATTTTCACGTCGAGGCGTCCCGCGAGCTCCCGGGAGAGCAGTGATGTTCCGGCGCCCGTATCCAAAATGAAATCGAATGGGCCCTCGCCGTTCACATGCACCGGCAAAAGAATTAATGGCTGGCCGCCACCAGCGAGACGGAACTTTGCCGTAGCCCTGTTAGGCGAAAGCGTCGCGACGCTCATTCTTCAAGCTTCGGTTCGCCCTTATGCGACCATTCCGATTGGCTGTCCTCGAGAAATTGCTGAAGCACCGGGAAATGGATTTCGCCGTAATTGAGCGCGTAACGCAGATCGCCGCCCTTATAAATCCACGTTGTCGGAATCCAGGAAAGGGGCAACCCGGCAAATTGTTTAATGTGATCCTGGCCGCGCGGACCGGGATCGGCCAGGACCGTGACGTTCGGTTGATCAGCGATATCGAATTTCTTTAACATGGCGCGACCGTCCTGGCCGGCGTCCCAAACCGAGACGAAGTAAAATTTCACCTGTGGATTCGCCTTCACCATTTTTGTCCAGCCGCCGCTTCTGAGCTCGGCTTGACAATTCGAGCACCACGGCGCCCAAAGGTGGACAACGCTGAGCTGTGGCGACTTGATGGCCTCGAGCACGGTCTCCTCCGCCGAGGGCTTAACAAGTTTTTTGTCCAGCTTATCCTGTCCAATAGCGGAAAAGAAGGCCGGCGAAATGAGCCCAAACACGATTAGGAAGCGCAAGATCGACATTGCTCTACACTAGGGAGAAACCTTCAGTGCTCAACAATGCCGTCATTCCGAAGCGAAGTCGAGTCCGGCGGCTGCCGGACCGAGATCAATTCTTGAGGGTTTTCTAGGCCCAGAATGGCACATCCTGCAGAGTTGACCTGCGCAACGAAAGCGCCTACTTTGGCCTCCCCAATTCCGCTCTTTAGCCACGCGGAAAGATCGATGCTCGATGAGAGCGTCGCTGTGCCCCAAGGAGGCCATTTTATTTATGATTCAAATGCAGGATGTGATGTCGAAGCCGATGCCGGACTTCCGCGAAGGAAGCATCGTCAAAGGGCGGATTCTGGAGGTTCGCCCGCGCGAAGTTCTGGTGGACATCGGTTACAAATCGGAAGGCGTGATTTCGATTAACGAATTTGAGGACGTCGAGAACCTGGAAGTGGGTGACGAAGTCGATGTGTTGCTCGAGCGACTGGAAAACGAGGAGGGCATGGTCGTTCTCTCAAAGGAAAAGGCCGCTTATCGGCAGAATTGGAACAAGATCGCGAGCGTGTTTCAGGGCGATGGCCTGATCACCGGCAAGGTGAAATCCGTCGTCAAAGGCGGTTTGATGGTCAACATCGGCGTGGAAGCTTTTCTGCCCGCATCGCAGATCGACGTGGTTCCACCGAAAGATCTGCAACAGTTTGTCGGGAACACTTACGACTTCAAGATCGTCAAAATAAATGACGATCGCCGGAATGTCGTGCTGAGCCGGCGTGAACTAATCGAACAGGAGCGAAGCGAAAAACGGCAGAAATTCATGGAGAGCGTGCAGGTCGGCGATCGTGTGACTGGCACCGTCAAAAATCTCACTGACTTCGGCGCGTTCATCGATCTCGATGGAATGGATGGATTGCTCCACATCACCGACATGACATGGGGCCGGCTCGGACATCCGAGCGAGTTGGTCAAAGTGGGGCAGCAGTTGGAAGTCGTTGTGCTCGACATCAACAAGGAGAAAGAGCGCGTCTCGCTCGGCCTGAAGCAGACCCAAAAGAATCCATGGGACCAAATCGAGGAGCGTTTCCCTGCAGGTCAGCGCGTCAAAGGCAAAATCACGAATCTGGTTCCCTATGGCGCATTTGTGGAATTGGAAGAAGGCGTCGAAGGACTCATTCACGTTTCCGAACTTTCCTGGACGAAGCGCATCATGCGGCCATCGGATATTTTGACCGCCGGCCAGGAAGTCGAAGCAGTCGTGCTCGGCGTGAATAAGGACGAACAAAAAATTTCGCTCGGCCTGCGTCAACTCGAGCCGAATCCGTGGGATGAGATCGAGAAGAAATTCACCATCGGCAGCCGGGTAAAAGGAAAGATTCGCAACATGACCGCGTATGGCGCATTCGTTGAGCTCGACGAAGGCATTGACGGCATGATCCACGTCTCGGATCTGAGCTGGACCCGCAAGATCAATCATCCCAGCGAAATGTTTAAGAAAGGCGACGAAGTCGAAGCCGAAGTGATCGACATCGACAAGACGAATCAGCGCATCAGTCTCGGCATTAAACAGCTCAGCGAAGATCCGTGGAAAAACATCGACCAGAAATACAAGATTGGCGATCTCGTTACCGGCAAAGTCACCAAGCTCGCCAGTTTCGGCGCGTTCGTGCAGTTGCAGGACGACATCGACGGGCTCGTGCACATCTCTCAATTGAGCGAGGATCATGTCGCCAAAGTGAAAGACGTGCTCAAGGTTGGCCAGGAAGTCGAAGCGCGCGTGATTAAGGTGGACAAGGTCGAGCGTCGGATCGGCTTGTCGATCAAAGCCGCCAATTACACCGAGGAACAATTGCGCAAGGAAGCCGAAACCTTTGATACGCTGCGCCCCGGCGAAGACATGGTCGGTTTGGAAAAAGCGTTCGCCGCGGCTGAGCAGGAAGAATATCGGCCGGGCGAATCGAAAAAAACCGCCAAAGAACCAAAGGAAGAAAAAGAGCCGAAGGAAGCGAAGGAATCCAAGCGCGAATCGAAGAAGAGCAAAAAATAGCCCCGCCCCGGCGCTTTGTTCGATGCCTGATGTACGGGCGATTGTCCGTTAATGCCATCATGAAAAACGAAAACTCTTGGATTGAGATTTGTCCCGGCATCAAACGACAGACGGTCGCCAGCGGCAAAACAATGTATCAGATGATCGCCCAGCTCGATGCCGGCAGTAAAATGCCGGAACATCGACATCCGCAGGAACAGGTCGTCCATATTTTGTCCGGTCGAATGAAATTGATCGTCGATGGAACCGCGCACGAACTTGCTCCGGGCGATTCATTTTATCTCGCGGCTAACGTGCCGCACGGCGTTGAAACCATGGAAGAAACACGCGTCCTCGACACGTTCAGCCCGCCGCGCGACGAATATCTCGAGATCGACAAGGCCAGGGGCCAGGCATAGAAATTTTTTAATAATCTCCGCATGCCCCGTCAGAGTTCCCCGAACTTCACGCCCGCCTTTTGCACTTCCCGATAGGGCAAAAGCCAGATCAGCGATTCGTCGTGAAGATCGACAACCTGGATTCGGTTTCCCCAGGGATCGTGAAAATCGCAACGGAACGGCGGCTGCAATTTCAGTTTGTATTTGCCGGTGATCTTCTTTCGCACTTCCGCGAGCTGTTGCTCGTCGCGAACAATGATTCCGAAATGGCGCATGTTTGCCGGCTGGAGCTTGTCGACCTCGAAAATGGCGAGGAATTGATGCTCTCCGAGCTTGAAAAACGCGTCACCCTCGCCGCGATCGAGCTTCTCGAGATTGAATACGTCCTGATAGAACGCGACTGCCTTTTTAATGTCGTCGACCTCAATGGCGACGTGGTTGCAACCGTAAACTTGCACGCTCATCTCATCAACAAATCGAACGCGAGATGGCATTTGCGCTTGATCATTCGCTGGCCGGATTCTTGCTCTTTCTTTTCGGATGGAACGAAAACCTTCTCCCGAACAACTGGAACTTCTGTTGCCATTGGCAGCGGAATGGGCGGTGGAACAGGAAGCGAAAATCTTGCGTGAGGGAATACCGCTTTCCTCTGTCGAAATAGACGACGCCAGAGCCGCCGGCGTAAAAAAACCCGAAACCGTCCGCGTCCTGCCGGTAGACGAGATTCCCGCTCCGCAACATCCGCTGCTAAAAGCGGCCATGGCTGGAATCCAATTGCTGACCGGAACCGCGAGAGGCCTCACGTTTCAATACGGTATTTTCATTCGGTCCGATTGCCGCGAGGATCGACATGTGGTCGCGCACGAGCTGGTTCACACTTCTCAGTACGAACGGCTCGGCGGTATCCTTCCATTTCTGCGCCAATATATTTTCGACTGTTTCACGGTCGGATACGCCCAGGCGCCACTGGAAATCGAGGCGGACGAGATCGCCCGTCGAATCAACAGACCTTAAAACCCGGCAATCTGACGCTGGGAATCGTTTCGACGAGACTTCTGGCGATCACTTTATTGCCCGCAATTCCTTTTCGAGCTCTTCCTTGCGCGCGTTCAAACTTTGCAAGCGCAACCGCCAGCGATGCAGTTGGATCGACAATTGATTGATGTAGCCGGTAATTTCCGTTCGTTGCGATTCGTTTTCGACCAATTGCCTCTTGAGTTCATCAAAGCGTAACTGAGTTGCGCGGAGCGGCGCTGTCTCTGATGGAACTCTAGCCCCCTCGTCCTGCACACAATTTCAATGAGCAGCCGATATGCCCGCAAGCAAATATCCAATTTCCGATTGTGCGAATTTCAATTCCAGACACGTGACCGCGCGGACTCTGCTCGATCAGGAGAATATTGGCATCGCTTGCCGCGCCAAAACAGAGTGACGCGGACGCGCGGGTGTTCGCGCCGCGTTGGCGCGCTCGGATCTTGCCACAATCTGCGATCTGCGCCGCGTTGTCGCACTTTAGCCGATAGTGCCTTCGTCCAGAATCTACGCTATCATCTGTGTGTCAGGTAGTTACATCGAATCACTGGCAATGGCGCAAGCTTTGCTAAAGACGCGCGTAGGTCGAAATCTCGTTCGCCGCGGCAAATTTGTCCGTTGGTGGATCGACCGAAGAAAGGACTTAATTATATATGGCAAAGGTTTTAGGTATCGATTTGGGAACCACCAACTCCTGCATGGCCGTGATGGAGGGTGGCGACCCGGTAGTTTTGGAAAATAGCGAAGGCGCGCGCACGACGCCTTCAGTCGTGGCATTCACCAAAAATGGCGAGCGGCTCGTCGGTCAGGCCGCGAAACGTCAGGCGGTGACGAATCCGCAGAACACAGTTTTTTCAATCAAGCGGTTCATGGGGCGCAAGTTCGACGAGATCCACGAGGAAGAGCACCGAGTCCCGTACAAAATCGTGAAGGCAGCCAATGGCGACGCCCATGTGCAGCTCGAAGTCAACGGCCAGCGCAAGACTTTCTCGCCGCCGGAAATTTCGGCGATGATTTTGTCGAAAATGAAAGCCGACGCGGAAGCAAAGCTAGGCGAGAAAATATCGCAGGCCGTCATTACGGTTCCGGCATACTTCAACGACTCTCAACGCAACGCGACCAAAGACGCTGGCAAAATCGCCGGCCTGGAAGTGCTGCGAATTATTAACGAACCGACCGCGGCCTCGCTGGCATACGGTCTCGATAAGAAGAAGGACGAGAAAATTGCCGTTTACGATTTGGGCGGCGGCACGTTCGATATTTCCGTTCTCGAAATCGGCGACGGCGTTTTCGAAGTAAAGGCAACCAACGGCGACACGCACCTCGGTGGTGACGATTGGGACGCGAAAGTGATGGATTGGATCATTGCCGAGTTCAAAAAAGACAGCGGCATCGATCTGACCAAACAGCCGGACGCGGTCCAGCGAATCAAGGAAGAAGCTGAGAAAGCGAAGATCGCGCTGTCGAGCTCGCAGGAATACGAGATCAATCTGCCGTTCATCACGGCCGATGCGAGCGGACCGAAGCACATTCAGAAAAAACTGACTCGCTCCAAACTCGAGCAGCTCACGGACGATTTGTTCCAGCGGACAATCCCGCCTGTGAAAGCATGCTTGAAAGATGCGCAGCTTTCGGAGCGCGACGTGAACGAGCTTGTGCTCGTTGGCGGTATGACCCGCATGCCGAAAGTGATCGAGACTGCGCGTCAGTTAATCGGCAAAGAACCGCATAAGGGAGTAAATCCCGACGAAGTCGTCGCGGTCGGCGCGGCCATTCAAGGCGGCGTACTCAAGGGCGACGTCAAAGACGTCCTCCTCTTAGACGTGACTCCGCTCACGCTGGCGATTGAAACCGCCGGGGGAGTAGCAACGCCAATGATTCCGCGCAACACCACGATCCCGACTCGGAAGTCGCAAATCTTTTCGACCTACAGCGACAATCAGCCGGGCGTGGAAATCAAAGTGTTGCAAGGCGAGCGTCCGCTCTCCCGCGACAACAAGAACCTCGGCACGTTCCATCTCGATGGAATCCCGCCGGCGCCGCGCGGCGTTCCGCAGATTGAAGTGACGTTCGACATCGACGCCAATGGCATTCTGCACGTCTCCGCGAAAGATCTCGGCACCGGTAAGGAACAGAAAATTTCGATCACCGGCAGCTCGGGTCTGTCTAAGGAAGAAATCGAGAAGATGCAGCGCGAAGCCGAATCGCACGCCGAAGAGGACAAAAAGGCGAAGGAAGCGATCGAGATCAAGAACAACGCCGACATGCTCGCTTACCAGAGCGAGAAACAACTCAAGGAGTTGGGCGACAAGATTTCCGGCGACAAGAAAAAGCAGGTCGAAGACGCCATCGCCGCGGTGCATGAAGCGATCAACAAGAACGACACCGACGCAATGAAGCGGACCTACGACGAACTGCAGAACAAGTTTCAGGAAGTCAGCGCCGAACTTTACAAACAGGCCTCGGCTCAAGCGGGTGCTCAGGCCGGGCCGCAAGCCGGACCCGGCCCGCAGACGCCACCGCGTGGCGGCGCCGAACAGGGCGAATCGAAGCCCGAAGGCGACGTCGTCGATGCCGAGTTCGAAGTCGTGGACGAAGACAAGAAAAAGTAAATCCGTGAATCGTGATTCGAGAATCGTGAATCGGGCGAACAAGTCAGCGTATTATGGAAAGTGCGGCCCCGGAATTTCGGGGAGCGCACTCATTCTGAGTGCTGATGATCGCATTCTGCGATCACGAACTTTTTCGTTGAATCAACAATCGGATCTCGTGAATGAGTCGAAGGGAAGTTCGTCGCCGCAGAATGCGGCAACCAGCACGCTACAAGCGTGCGCTCCCCAGACGAGTCGCAGAAATTATATTAACCGAAACAATTTGCCGGTGGCGGTCGCAACATCGACAGTCGCCGGCTCAACCAAAAGAAACAATACAACCCAATAAGGAGTAATTCAGACAACTTATGGCAAACGTTAACGTAAGACCGCTCGGCGATCGGGTGCTGGTGCAGCCGCTCGAAGAGCAGGAAACCAAAAAAGGCGGAATCATCATCCCCGATACCGCCAAGGAAAAACCACAAGAGGGGAAAGTAGTCGCTCTCGGCACCGGCAAAGTCGACGACAACGGAAAGAAAGTCGATTTCACCGTAAAGAAAGGCGACCGCGTGCTGATCAGCAAATACGGCGGCACCGAAATCAAGATCGGTGACGACAATTACCTGATCATGCGCGAGGACGACATCCTCGGCATCATTGGATAAGGATTCAGGTTGAGATCAGACAGGCTAGAAGCCTGTCGGCCGAGTCAGGCAAGATGCCTGACTTCCGATGTAGCGATGTAACCATTTAACCTAAATAACGAACAAAAAATATGGCAGCTAAACAATTACAATTCGATGAAAACGCGCGGCATACGTTGCTGCGCGGTGTCGAGAAATTGGCGAAAGCCGTCAAGGCGACGCTCGGACCGAGCGGGCGCAACGTGATTCTCGATAAGAAATTCGGCAGCCCCACCATCACCAAGGACGGTGTGACGGTCGCGAAAGAAATCGAGCTCGAAGATCCGTATGAAAATATGGGCGCGCAGCTCGTTCGCGAAGTCGCGTCAAAAACTTCGGACGTGGCGGGCGACGGCACGACCACGGCGACTGTTCTCGCGGAATCGATTTACCGCGAAGGTCTCCGCAACGTCACCGCCGGCGCGAACCCGACCTCGCTTCAGCGCGGCATCATGAAAGCCGTCGAGGCGATCACGGAGGAGCTGAAGAAAATCTCCAAGAAAGTAAGCGATCGCACTGAGATCGCGCAGGTCGCGACCGTTTCGGCCAACTGGGACAAGACGATCGGCGAGATCATCGCCGACGCCATGGACAAGGTCGGCAAGGACGGCACGATCACGGTCGAGGAAGCGCGTTCGATCGAGACCACTCTCGAAGTGGTCGAGGGAATGCAGTTCGATAAAGGTTATCTGTCGCCCTACTTCGTGACCAACGCGGAAGACGATGGAAGCCGCGCTCGAGAATCCGTACATCCTCATTCACGAGAAGAAAATCTCGAGCTTGAAGGACCTGCTCCCGTTGCTCGAGAAAGTGGCAAAGGCCGGACGGCCGTTGCTGATCATCGCTGAGGACGTGGAAGGCGAAGCGCTCGCGACATTGGTCGTGAACAAATTGCGCGGGACGTTGCAAGTCTGCGCCGTCAAAGCCCCGGGCTTCGGCGATCGTCGCAAGGCGATGCTGGAAGACATCGCGGTGCTGACCGGCGGACGTTGCATCACCGAAGACCTCGGCATCAAGCTCGAGAACATCAAGATCGAGGACCTCGGCAAAGCCAAGCGCGTCACCATCGACAAGGAAAACACCACCATCGTCGAAGGCACCGGCAAGAACGCCGATATCCAGGGCCGGGTCGCTCAGATCCGTCGTCAGATTGAAGAGACGACCAGCGATTACGATCGCGAGAAACTGCAGGAGCGACTCGCGAAACTCGCGGGCGGTGTTGCCGTCATCAATGTCGGCGCGGCGACCGAGACCGAGATGAAAGAGAAAAAGGCGCGCGTCGAAGATGCGTTGCACGCCACGCGTGCGGCGGTCGAGGAAGGCATCGTCGCAGGCGGAGGTGTCGCATTGATCCGGGCCCAGAAAGCGCTCGAAGGCATGAGAGGCCTCGACGCCGATGAGAAAGTTGGCGTCCAGATCGTGCGTCGCGCGATCGAAGAGCCGATGCGTCAATTGGCCGACAACGCCGGCGCGGAAGGCGCGCTCATTGTCGAGGAAGTCAAGAAACGCAAAGGCAACGAAGGTTACGACGTGGCCAAGGGCGAATATACCGACCTGGTGAAAGCCGGCATTGTCGATCCTACCAAGGTCACGCGAAGCGCGCTGCAAAACGCCGCGTCCATCGCAGGCCTGTTGCTCACCACCGAAGCATTGGTAACGGAGATTCCGGAGAAAGAGAAAACCCCGCCAATGCCCCCAGGGGGCGGCATGGATTATTAAGGGCAAACCACAAATGAATTATGAATCGCCGGACTTCGAAAGAGGTCCGGCGATTTTCTTCTTATGAGCCTACCTGACAGCTACACACTAAAGCCGGGTGCTATCCCGGCATATTTCGCCGCCATTCAAAACGCTGATGCTCCTCCTCGGTTCTCTTATAAATTCCTTGAGGGACTGGGATTCACTTCGACAAACGACCGACTTTTGATCGGCGTTCTCAAGGATCTGAAATTCATCGACGCGGATGGCGTTCCTCAGAAAAGGTATTACGAATTCCTTGATACTTCTCGGTCTGAGCAAGTCCTGGCGGAAGCAATCAAAGAAGCGTTTTCTGACTTGTTCACGGTTAATCGGCAGGCGCACAAACTCAGCCCGACCGAGGTTAGGAATAAATTGAGGACTCTATATGCGGGCAAGAAGAAGGACAGCGTGATCTCGTTGATCGCGCGAACATTTGTTGCGTTATGTCAGCAAGCCGACTTCGAAGGCGCGACGGTTCCTGCAACAGCTGAATCGGCAGCGGAAAGTAAGATCGAACAATTTACCGAATCAGCCAGTGATAAGCCGGAGCTCAATCAACCCCTTGGCAAGGTATCGGTAGGTTCTTTGCAGTACCATGTGAACATCGTTTTGCCTGAGAGCAGAGATCAAGGCGTCTACGACGCAATTTTCAGGAGCCTGAGACAACATTTAGGCTAATGGTCGATCTCTATTCTTTTATCTACCGCGGAGTTTTAACGGACGAAACTCTCGATCGAATTGGGCGACAACGGCGGAAACACTTCGGAAGCGAGGAGGCGGGAATTTTGCGTCGATCGCTTTCGTTTGAAATGCTTCACCCGGACGCGCTCGTGGATGCCCAGCGAATGTCAATCGTCTACACAGCGATTCATTCGTTTGAGAATATGGTGCGCACCTTGGTGAGCAAAGCAATGGCAGAGGAACATACGGAAACGTGGTGGACTAAAGTTCCTGATAAGATCCAGAAGAAAGCGGCAACGCGAATGGAAGAAGAAGCAAAATTCCGGTGGCATGGTAGCCGTGGGCAATCTGAGATTAATTATTGCGACTTCGGCGATCTCTCGTCGATCATTGTCACGAATTGGGCGGTATTCGAGAGCGTTCTTGCCGATTTGGAATGGTCAAAAGCCGGTACTCAATACTCTCGAAAAATCGCGCAACATCGTGATGCATGGCGGCGTGTTGGCCAAGGAAGACGTTGAGAGAATCGGGATGAATATTCGCGATTGGATTCGACAAACTGGGTAGTCCTTATCAAGTTATCACTGTCTAATGCGGATCGCGGAGTGAACGGCATAGATTTTGGACATCCTTATCCAAAGCCGAATAACAATTAACAAGCAGTCGATCTGGCGAGAGCTGAGCTGTTTTTGCTGTACGGCTCAGACAATGACCAAATCGAGTTTGTGATCGGCTCGCGCCCAATCGATCACTTCTTCTGCAAATGTTGCATAGCCAATCAAACGATCTCCCGCGATTGCTATTCCGGCCCACTCGCTTCCATTTACGCCGGACGTGATTACCCAGGCGCCCGAATCACCTTTTTGTACCGGTCGACTCGCGATAACCCGCCACCAGCGTGGCCACTTGAGTTCAAACAAGTGGTGAAAACAGAAAAAATTATTCGCAGAATCTCGCATCCTGTACGTAACGCCCAGTCCCCCCACTTGCAGCAATCGCGAACCGGATTGCTTTCCCGCGACATCCACTAAATCACCAGGATTGATATCTTGGCGCGACCTTACGCCCACGAGCTTGGGTTGATTTAAGATCTGAAGCGAGGTAGTTGTGCCCTGATCAAATTCGATTAAGGCGGCATCAACAGAATTTAATACCGCTCCCTTGTTGTACGGATTGCAAGGCGTACTGCGAGTCGAAGCGTTGAGGCGGCTAATTAGTTGCGCTTTGCCGACGGTTGATGCGGCTCTGCCGTTATCGCTCTGAGCTGGCTGCTCAACAGAGCATGTACCACCGACGACGTGTGCACATGTCACGCCCCATCGTTTCTTGTTCTGATCTTCAACGATACCGCCGAGCGTTCCTGAATCGGTGGAGTTTGTGCCGATGCTAATTCCGCCAATCACGGGCCGGTGGGCTCGCATCGGAAAAGCTAGCTCAGCAATCCCTCGACGCTCTTTCAGAACTGGAAACGGATACTCTCCCAGCTGGGGTAAGCGCTCTTCCGGCTGCCACGGTAGCAGGCAAATCTTTACGATGAATGGCTCTTTCGACGGTGCGCCGACTCGAAGGAGATGTTGGAGTTCAAACCAGTGCTTCGGTATCCACTTTGGATCCGGCGGTTCGACCTCTCCAATTTCTTCGAGACCTTGAACAAAGGACGGAATAAACATTGGCCAATTACCTGGCCCAAAGAAATGCAACCAATCGAACAATCGCCGGCTGAGTTCGTCGACGGCTGAATCTCCGTATTTGCTACGGAGCGACCACAGTGTTAGCCAAAAGGGATCATAGTCTACAACAATACCCTGTACGGATCGAAACTCAGTCGCACTTCCGACTAAGTCACGAACTTCCCCGCGCTCGCTGAAGCTGAAGAGCGCTCGCATGCCCTTGCCTTACTTAGGCGTAATGAATCCGCTGACACCCGCGAACAGGATTAAAAGAACACCTGCGAGAATCGGGTCATATAATCCCATGTCTTTAAACCACCCAGCCGGAAAAGCATATGCCCATAATCCGAATGCGATGAATCCAACAATTTGGTTCGTTATCTTCACGCTTTTATCTTTTGAGAATCGGCCGAGCCAAAATGGGGTCAGCAGCCAAAAGACCAAACCAGCTACGGCGAATAACCACAATCGTTTCGTCGCTTGGGCTGTGAGGTCGTATGCAGCAATTAGACTTACGGCGGCGGTGTAGAATGTGAGAATTTCCGCAGGGATGTACTTGGCGACCCGCTCTCCCCACTCGTTTAAACCGTTCTGTTTGCGTGCCGACAAATCAGCCGCGTCGGATGCGGGTTTCTGTCGGCGTTCGACGAGTCTGGCCATATTTGCGGAGGAAAGGCGCATCATGCGCGCGCCAAGCAGGCCGCTGCAAGAAAAAAATGACTGATGGGGAAAGCAGGGGAAAAGAGGGAAGAAAGGGTCGGTGCTTTTTTCTTGTATTTAGGCTGGGACGTTGGGCCGCCGTAGTCGGAACGGGGAAAACGGGGTCGGGTCTAAACTCCGAAGCATTCGCGAGCAGGCAATTCAACATTTGCACGGTCAAGGAAACCGATCGCAGCTCCCGCGCGGATTCCTGATTGCCGAAGTCGCGGCATCGAATCAGGATCGAGAACATGAGCGTTGACCAAATCGAACGAGCGATGGAAGCGCTCCCGCCGGCGGAACGGGAGGCATTGGAATCGCGATAGCTTGCGCGACGATGTGGTCTGGATGCTTTGACTGAAGCCGAGCGCGCCGAACTTATGGCGTCACTCGGAAATCCAGAGCGGAGTCAGATCTAAACACTTAACATTTGCGGAGCCGCTCAAAAGTCGAGCCTATGAAACACGCCTGCTCGTGCTCGCCGCGGTGGAGATTTCCCCGGTAGCATTTTCAGTTTAACCGCGCCCCTGTTACTCCCAGTTTGCCTGAGACGTTAGTTCGAAATTATTCGTCACTTACCAGGATGGGAGATTGGGGTCAGGCATCAAATCTGATTGGGAGATTGGGGTCAGGCATCAAATCTTGACAGCGAAGAAAGGCAGAAAGGAGTCGGTCGTTTTTCTTGGATTTAGGCTGGGAGATTGGGCCGCCATGGGCGGCATGGATTATTAAGCCGAAATCGAAACAACGATTAACTCCGAAAGCTTTCGCGAGTTAACACACAGCCGAGCTCGAAAAGGGGTCGGCTGTTTTGCTTTTGCGCTGAAGCAAGTGGTGATACAGAATTAAGGCATGAGCGTCCGGGAGATTGAATCCGCGGTTGAACGCTTGCCCAGCGATCAACTTGCGGCTTTTACAAAATGGTTTGAGGAGTTTGTCGCCGAGGCCTGGGATCGCAAATTCGAAGCTGACGTCGCTGCGGGTAAGCTTGATCATCTTGCCAAACAGGCCGACGAGGACTTTGAAGCGGGCGCTGCACTCCGCTTTAAAATTTAGTCCCTAAATGTATGAGCGGCGCAATCATCCGTTGTTGAGCCGGGCGAAGTTTGCCAGGCGCGTGGCGCGGCACCTGGCAGTGGCGCTGACTTTGGTGGCGTTCGCCCTGGGCATTGGCGTGCTCGGTTATCATTTTCTCGGCAAGCTGAGGATGGGTCGATGCACTTCTCAATGCCTCAATGATTCTGGGCGGGATGGGACCTGTCGATCCTCTGCATTCGGCCGCGGCGAAAATTTTTGCTTCTTGCTACGCGCTGTTTTCCGGGCTGGCTTTCATCGGGATCGCATCCCTCATTGTCGCGCCGTTCGCACATCGGCTATTGCATCGGTTTCACATTGAAGGACGATGACGTTCGGGAAAACGGAAATCATCGAAACCGTGCCTGCAAACAAAAACGCTGGAGCTAGTCGCTCCGGCGTTCGTCACAAATCGTGAACGTTCAGGATCGCTGGCGGCGCAAGGCCTGCATGTAAAATTATGGATAGGGGGTTGCTGAGGCTTTGGGTTTCGCTTTTGTTGAGTCTGATTCTTTTCCTTTGACTTTGTTGGAAGCAGAATTGCTCGGTAGTGCGTCAGGGTCGGCATCCTCGGCGTGTGTTTTGGTCCTGAGCTTGGAGTGTTTTTTTCGCCGGGCATGACCAAACGTATGGCCCGGTCGCGGCTTCGCAGAGGATTGCCCGCTAGCTTCGGTGTCCGCTTTATTTTCCTTTTGTTCCTTGGTCTGCACCCAGTGCTTTTTTCTAGCTCGACGATTCTCATTGCCATTCCCTGCCTGAAGACCGACGATGCTCAGATTTAGCGCAAGGGCGCAGATGCTGACTACTCTTAGTGACTTTCTCATCAGGTCCTTCTCCGTTTTTCGTTTTTCTGCGATAACTTGCCGTCGTACACCAACCTGACAAGCGCCCTTTGGAATGCAAGCGAACGTGGGCCAGAGCGCCATCAAACATAGGCCGGGACTACGAACCGAACCGAACCGAACCGCGCGTGCAAACAAAAACGCCGGAGCTACTCGCTCCGGCGTTTGTTGTGAATAATGATATTTAGGATCGCTTGCGGCGCAAAATGCCAATGCCGCCGAGAACGCCCATTCCCAGAAGGATCAGAGAAGCCGATGCCGGCTCCGGGACAGCATTGAAGTGCAGATCAACGGCCCAGTCTGGTGCCAGCGGCCCGTTCCACGGGTTGGTGAAGAGCTCGGCGAAATTCCCTTCATTATTGAAGTAAACGAAGCCATTCAGACCGGGGATGGATGTACCCTGCGACACGTAAGCCTGGCCCGCGGACTGCCCGTAGTAATTCGAGACGCTCAGAAACATTACGTACTGCGTGTTCGCGGTGAGCGCGAGTCCACCGGTGTTAACGGTGATCTGCTCATTGCCGAGATTGTCATAGTCAATCGCACTGGAAGAGTACAACAAAGTGCCAGCCATGGTACCCGTCCAAGTCGCGATGTACGCGCCGGTGATGATGTTTCCGGTCAAAGCGGGGCTTCCCATGTAGAACGAAAAGCTTGCCAAATTGTTGTCGCCATTGTTCGGCGATGTGAAGAGCTCGCCGTAGGTGGCCGTATCGGGATTTCCGAACGGATGCCAGAAATCGCTATATCCAGTAAAGTTGTTGTAGACAGTGTCGGCAAAGCTGCTGGACGCAAACAGTAAAACAGCAGCCGCTACAGCCATGCATGAAGTGAGAGGTCGATTGTGTGGGCTCATAGTTCTCCTTTTTTGAGGTTTAGTGCTGTTGTTTTGATAAATCCTGGTGAAAAGGTCAAGCTTTTTTTCGCAGGAAGGCGCTAGAGGGTAGTTTGCCGGCTTGTCAGTTGGAAGGAGACCCTCACCTCAATCCTCTCCCTGGCAGGAGAGGAGGACATAGGCCGCGGGTACCTTGGGAATCGGGGTCGGAGGCCGTACGCGAAGCGCCAGGTGAGGGTTGTGAAATTCGCCTCCCCGAACTGACAATGAACAAACACTATCCTCCCGAGCAGCTACGTGAGCAGCTACCTGTTAAGTGAGCATTTCCAGGCGAAAGCTCGATTTTGGCAGCGTGAAAATGCCCTTAACCCTCCCATCGCTTAGGTCTGGCTGCAGCAGCGGCGGGAAGAGTAAAGAAAATCGTCGCTACCAAACTCCAGAAAATGCCGATGGCGCAGGCGACGCCTAATCCGCTCAGGGACGGATTTTTCGCCAGCACCAGCGAACCGAAGCCGCTCACCGCCGTCAATCCCGCAAGAAGAACCGGTTTCACTACCCCGGCGACGTCGTGCTCGATCTCGTGCGCCTTTTGCCAGGCAAACAGAACATAAATGCCGTAGTCGACCCCGATCGCGAGGACGAGTCGAAAAGCGAGCACGTTTAACAAATTTAATTCCAGGTTGAACAACTTCATCGTGGCCAACATCGCGCCGACGCCGAAGACGAGCGTCAACTCCTGAATGGCCCAAAGCCGCCAGTCGCGATAGAGAATCGCCAGAAGCAATGCCTCAAAAACCGCCATGGCGCCGCTCACGATCAACAACTGGCGCTGCGACCATGGCAACAGATTAGCCAGAGTATAACTCCACCCTGACAGAATCATTGGCACACCTGGCACCGTCAGTTCACGGCTGAGCTCCAGAGATTGCGCATGAGTCTTGATTGGCTGATTGCTCGTGGCGAATCCCGCCGTCAGCAAAGGATCTTCCGCAAAATAACGATCGATTAAGAACCACCAGCTGGATGACTTCGGTAGTTCGTCACGCCAGTCCGGCAGCGGCGTGCTCGGATTCGCCGCCACCGCTTGTAATTGAGCGAGCAATCGGAAGCCGCTTGAGAACGAATCGCGACTAAATCCCTCGGCATCGAGAACCTGTCCCAACGTCTGGCGAATGCTTTCGAAGTCGATCGTCCGCAATTGTTCTCGATTTTGGTAAATCGACACCGGCGAAAGCGTCAATGCAGCCGGTGTGGAAAAATTTTGGATCTGGCCGGCGGCTTCCAGTTCGTGCCAGTGGGCCGAGATTTTCTTCCAATCGTCATGAAGCGTTTGCGCATTGGGGGCACGCACGATAGCCAGCACCGGTTCCCAGCGCACCGGCATCTTGCTCATGATCGCGGCCAAAGCCTGAGCGGCGCGGCTGTTTTTCGGCTCGAGTGACCGTGCGCTCGAATCGAAACGGATCGCCGGTTTCGGCGAAAACCCGAACACCGTGAGCATCGAGAATACAAGGATCGCGCAGGTCAGAATTGTAGCCGGACGCCTGACACTCCAGGCCACATATCGTTTCACACAAGTGAAAATCCAGTCGTGTCGCAGCGGTGCCTGGCCAGCGCGAATAAAGGAAAAGAGAATCGAGCACATGAATAATCCGGCAAAGAGAATTCCAATCGCGATCAGCACACCGAGTTCCGAAAATCCAATTGAGCCGCTCAAGATTAGCGCCAGAAATCCAACTGCTGTTGTGAGCGCTCCGAAAAAAACCGCCCGCCCGAGTTTTTGAATTGCGGTTGAGATCGCCTGCTGATGCGAATCGCCGTCAGTCCGTGCCTGCTGATATCGGCCAAACAGGAGAATGGCAAAATCGACGCCCAGTCCAACCAGAATGGCAGAAAACCCGACGGTCACCATGTTGAGCCTGCCAAAAATCAGAAGACCAAAGGCGAGAGCAACGAGACACGAGAGCAACAGGGAGAAACCCATTCCGAGCAGCGGCAACCAACGGCCAAACCCGGCGAAGAATATGATGCCGACCAGCACAACCGATCCGATCAATGTCGCGACGATGTCGTGGCGCATGCTAAGCGAAATCTCTGCAACGTAAGCCGAGCGACCCGTAACCAGCACTTGCAACGGCCCGCCTTCCCATCCTTCCCGCGCGTGATTTCGAAACTCGTTGACTTCTCGCATCAAGCGCTGGCAGGCGAACGCGCTGGTCGATTCCTGATCCGTCACTACCAGAAAAACCCGCATCGTGCGATCGGCTGAAGCCAGCGGCTGTTCCTGTTGAATCTGATTGCTCTCGGCAAAGGGTTTGAGCGCTGGCCCAATCAATCCGAGCGGATCGAATTGGAGCTCGAATTGCGGTCGCGGCGAACCGGCCTCGATCTGTTCCCGGAAGCGATGCAAGCGTTCGCGCATTTTGTCCGGCTGAAGGATCGACAATGCCTTGTCGAACTCCGCCGGCTCAAGATTCAACAGCAGCGGCACCGCAATACTGTGGAGGTCGCGAAGACCATCTGGCGTTTCCATCGGCGAACCGGCCAGAACGCGCACCGACCACGGTTGTTTGCGCAAATGATCTGCGAAAATGGGCGCAAACTCTTCCAGTTTATCGACATCCTGAGGCTGACATTGCAAAGCAAACGTGAGCTCCCGCGTTTGTTCGAATGCCCGGTCATAAATTTTCAATCCATCGACCGAGCGGAAACCGTAGGGCAGCATGTTGAGCACGTCGCTATCAAGCGAGATACGCGTGAACAGAATGCCAAGGCAAGCAGCGGCCAGGACAATGATTCCCAGCCAAACGGTGCCACGACGCTGGGTTATAATCTGCGCAATGCGATCGCTGATCTTCATCTGCCCCACGAATGAACACGAAGCGACTGCAATTTGCCAATCAACCCGTGCCCGAACTGTCGATGTTATTCCTGTAAGGGAAGCTGTCAGCTTCCCGAGTTTCATCCGTCGCGATGGGGGAAGCTGTCAGCTTCTCCTACAGCGTGGCCCCTCTCAGAGCCGAAACAGAAATGTTTGGCCGTCAGTTTTATAGCGAAACGATCTGCGGTCTGGGTTCTTAAGAAACGCTTCGCGCAATCCCAACCATTCTCGCAGTTGCGCCGGCGCGCGATCGATCGGACCCGACCATCCTCGTTGCGCCAGCGCGCCTTTCACTTGCGCGAACGATTGGTCCTCGCGAATGGCCAAAAGCGTCAGGCCCGGACCTTTGGAAAAGTTGAGCTCGAAATCTCCGGTCCTGGAAAAACGCACAATCACATCGCCGATGAATGTAGAATGGGAGCTCCGAACCAAAAGCTGACCCGTGCGCGTTTGCCATCCGCTTGCCGGCTCGGCGAATTCATGTTGAGAGACTGAGACGCAACCGCCGATTGAAATCACGATCGCAACGGTCACATATTTTCTTAGGATCGACATCTACATTTAGGAAATCGCAGCTTCGGCCGGGACCACGTCTCCCTTTTTCGGCACGAGCGAGAGCCGCGGACACAACGGGAAAAATCGCTGCATCTTCACAAAGAAATAGAACAGCCACATCCGCCATCGGATGTGAAAGCTCCTGCCTTCGTTGCCCGCCAGGACGGCATTGACCGCCGATGCAATCTGCATCCGCTCGGTGGGGTTCAGAAATATTTCGATAAATTCTTTTCCGTTGAGATACCAAGAATTCACGAACTTGAGATAAACATCCATCAGCCGATTCAAGGAGCGCGAGTACTCTCCGAAACAGACGCTGGCGGCGAGATTCATTTCGTAAAACTTGATCCAGCGTATCAGCGGCCCGTTCTGCAGAAGTGATTGCGAGGAACACACCGCTGCTGAACACAGGATCGATAAAGCCGGCGGCATCGCCGGCCAGCAGCCAGCGGTCCCCGAAAAATCTGGTGTTGCGATAGGAATAATCGCCGGCTGAATAAACCGGCGAGACGCGCTCGGCCCGTTTCATCCATCTGAGCATCATCGGTTGCTCGTCGAGACACTTTTCCAGCGCAGCTTCGGGCGAAAGTTTCGTAGCGCGAAAAGTCGTGGTGTCCATCACGACACCGATACTGGCGCGCGTGGCGGTAAGCGGAATAATCCAGAACCAGCGATCAATCCCCCGCACAATGCGAATCAGCGTGGCGTCGATTCCTTCTTCACGATCGACATTCTCGTAATGCGCAAAGACGGAAAATTTCTGGAGATGATCGTAGGCCTTTTTCAGCCTGAACATGTTGCCGAGCACGGTCTGGCGACCGCTGCAATCGAGGACGTATTTGGCCTGCAATGTCTCGATTCGTCCGTCGGAATTTTCGATGTCGATCTTCACCCGGCCGGGTTCAAATTCGATCCGCTTCACGTCCGTCTCCTCGCGAACCTCAGCTCCCTGCTCACGGGCGTGATCCAATAGCAGTTTATCGAACTCCGAGCGCGTGACTTGATACGCATGATCGCGCCGCGCCCGGAAGCCATCTTTGAAATAGAATTTTATGCTCTTCGTCCCGCACGCAGCCATGATTTCCCCGCCATACTTGGGCAGAAATGCGCGATCCAGCTTTTCCCGGACGCCCAGGCGATCGAACGCCTGCATGCTGAAAGGCAGCAGCGATTCGCCGATATGAAATCGGGGAAATCTCTCGCGCTCGAGAAGGATCACGCGGCGGCCAGCCTGGGCGAGCAAAGTCGCGGCCGTGCTTCCCGCCGGCCCGCCGCCAATGATGACAACATCATAGATGTCGATCCTATTCACCACGGAGCCAGCTTACCAAGTTTCATGCCCGAAACAAAATGCTCGAGAAAAAAATGCCGTCCTGCTGCGTCTTTCGGTGAAGACTGTAACGATCAGGACCTTGCCGCTAATGTGTCACCCACCAGGTCCGCAATTGACGGAGCACAGTCGTTTTGCTCGCGACTGGTAGTTTCTTTGCCCAATGACCATTCAGCCGCAGCCGGAACTGCTTGGCGGTAACGAAAGGAAGATCCACCAAATCGAGCCGGAGCTGCTCTCCGGTATGATGATTTTTCAAGAGCAGAGAATAATGCGGTTTGGGTCGCGGCATCCGCCCTTTTATCGTGACAAATCCCGGAACACCAGCGATAAACGAACATTCCCCGTGCACACAGAAATATCTGGCCTCGTACAAACAATGGGGTCTAATTATAGTTAGGCCCAATCAAATCCGCTAAGATCATGGCGCTGACCAAATGTCAAGAATGCAGCAGGGAAATCTCTTCTGCAGCCGGATCCTGCCCACATTGTGGTTTTCCGCTTGCGGCAACGTCTGCATCTGCAAAGCCACAAAAGCTCAATCCAGGCGACATCATCTGCCCGAACCCACAGTGCGGCTATATCGGCCCGCCAAAAAAGGAAGCGCGAGGCAGCATCCTTGTCGCCATCGTCCTCTGCTTTCTGTTCTTGCTCCCTGGCTTGATCTACATGGTTTTGATGACAGGCTACAACTACGTCTGTCCACGTTGTGGTCTTCACATTCGCGGCGGTCCGCATCAATGAACACGCCAGGCCTAACCAGGCGCTGGAGCGAACCGCCGCCCGTCGTGCATTCACATTTCCTATGATTAAAATAGTTTTGCTTCGAGCACTGCTCGCTCCCAGCGGCGGTCGCTCATCTTGTTCTCGTTAGGCGCATTCCACGTGCACACTGCCGCTACCACTCCCGACCATCGACCGCTGCGTTCTGAGGAGCGCGCTCTTTTCCGGCGAATGACGCCTGAGTTTCCATGCCCGATGACCTGAAACAAGATGTCGAGCGGGGCGCTGAGCTCCTCAACCGCTTGTTCGAGCATCTGCCGGAAATGCTGGCCGATCACCGGAAACACGACGCAGGTTTTCGACGGCGCTGCTATACGCGATGGAGGGAAGGGCTAGACCTTCTCACGATGTTCATCGTCATCAGCGAGGAATACGGCTCCACGTTCAATCAACGCGAGCGACCGCGCGCACTGCGGGATCAAAATTACACTTTTGAGGCTAATGTGGCGCTGCACGCCCGCGCCGTCCGCGTCTCCAATGAAATCCTCGCACTGCTCCGCGAAGGATTTCCCGATGGTGCATTGAGCCGCTGGCGCACCCTCCATGAGATTGGCGTCGTATCCACCTTCCTAGCCGGGTATGACCGCGAGGTTTCAAAACGCTTCATCGCTCATCGCGGGATCGTGAGCGCCAAGGCTCTCAAGCAATATTCTGAGTTTCTGCCTCGCTCGAATATGACCCCCCTGGAGCCTGGAAGTCTAGAGGCAGCGGAGGCCACGAAGGCTTTGTTGATCAAGGAGTTTGGCGCTGAATTCAGGGAGGACTACGGGTGGGCATACCCCACCGTCGACAAGCCGAAAGGTATCAATCTTTATGATCTTGAGAAGGCGACTGGTCTCGATCACTGGCGACCACGCTTCAAATGGGCATCAGATGACATACATGTTGGTGCGAAACCCTACAATGCCAGCTTAGGTGCGGCTGAAGCACCTTTGGACAAGCCCGTCCTGCTGACGGGACGGAGCAACAGCGCTTTCACCGACCCAGCGCACATGTGCGTAATCAGCCTGAACCTTGCCAATCATGCACTGCCTGAGGCTTACTGCACCGACGACGACCGCATGATATTGATGGCCCTACGGCTCTTGAGCGACCTAATTGGAAAAACCTTCTTGGAGATTGATCGGAGGACGGGTCGCAATTCCGCGAGAGCTAAGGCAATGACTACGGAGGGTGAGCGGATGGACGGCGGAGACTAACTCACACATCACGACGACGGCTCCGATCTTGTCGGCCATCATCCATTCTCACTACCACGTCCCGATGCGATCAGGCTCTACACTTCGAGTGAAACACGCCAAAGGCCTAACCCCTATGAAGGGTGTCAAAGATAAGTTTTGAGGATGACGTTACATTGGTTTGTCAGGTTGTGGGGTTGAACTTGGGGAGGAACGCTTCCGCTTCTGGTGCGCGCTTTGGATTGTTCAGCGGCTGATACTCCTATCCGCGCATGTCGATGTTAATTTTGACAGCGCAATGTGACTTATTCCGTCTCGACTGAAGCGGAACTTTGACGCGGTCCAATCTAAAGCGACGAAGCTCGTCGTTTTAACGGTTCAGGTTAGATCCCGGACACGCGCCACGTTCCAAAACTGTTCCCCTCGAACTCAATCGTTAAATAGTTAGGCCGAGCCCGGCTGCGGTACAGCGTCCGGTGTGCACGCGCCACAGATCGACGGCCAAATGCCGGGCCACAGCGACGATGGCTTTTTTGCGTTGTGCGCCGGTGGCGGGCGCGCCCTTTGCCAGGATAGCGAGCCGTTTTTTAACTGGTGGATATTGCGGTTGGAACCCCGAAAGCCGGAGCTGAGCGGTCGCTTCTTGCGGGTGATCACGCTCTCTGATAAGCTCACGGTTCACAACGCATTCTTGGATCGCAGATTTCGCCCATGAAGCTCGATTACTTTCCGGACACCGACTCGCTCTACATCGATTTCTCTTCACGACCGAGTGTTGAGAGCGAAGAGGTCGCACCCGGCGTCGTGCTGGATTACGACGCCGAGGGTACGCTCGTCGGGATCGACATCGATTACGCCAGTCAGAAGTTGGACCTGCGAGAGCTCACGACTTCGCATATCCCGCTTGCTGCCACGACAAAGGCCTAACCCATGCGATGGAGCGAACCCCGAAAACATTCGGGGCTGTACGCTCCGCTTTTGAGATGACTTCCACACTTCCACTTCGAGCGACGCGCGCCCTCGTCCGCCGTCGCTCATCTTGTTCTCGTTAGATCTATGCGCTTACTACTCACCTTATCAATAATCTGCTGGTCCATCTTCGGTTGCTCCACGCGTGATACGTCTCCCGATTACAGCCACACAAAGCTAGGTTATTACGGGGGCGACGGCAGTTCCCAAGAGCAGGCGGTGATTGCTGTCGGCGTTGAGCAAAACGCCTATGCTTGGATCGCGCAGAAATACCCGGGATCGAAAGTCCTCATGCAGACCTTAGCGGTTCCTCCAGGCAAGAAACGTTACGATGTGTACACGGTTCGGCGGCGAAACGGCAAGACAATCGATGTTTGGTTTTTGATATCTGGTGGGCTGGATGCGTTTATCGAGGATGTGCAGAAAATCCATTGAAGGGTCTAACCAGTCGATGCAGCGAACCGCTTCACCGCGTACAGCCTCACCTTTGATGATCAACACACACTTATTCCAAGCACAGCTTGCTGCCATCAGCGGTGGCTTATCTTGTTATCGTTAGATGAAAAGGCGCGTCGTTGCTATCATGTTATTGCTGTCCGCGGGCATCGCTGCCGAGGCGATGTCATACTCGTTTATTTCCAGGGCGAGCGGGCGATTGGGCGGGCCGATCCGGTTCGAGTTTTACCGTGATTCCACCAAACGTCCGAAGACCGATATCAAGTCATTCACCGTTTCTATGCGGACCGCCGATGACAGATGGAAGGCGATGTGGTCCATCGTGGGCAGCCGTGGTCTGACCCACCCACTCGAGTACGGAGTTACGCCTCCTGGGTTTACTACGATGATTCAACCGCAGAAGCTCATTCCCGGTCGCGTTTACGCCGGGGCCGCTTCCGATGGACACGAGGGCTCATCTAAAGTGACTTTCGGATTCGACAAAGACGGGACGATGATCTTCCCAGATTCATTCGATCGATAGTGGCGAATGAAAGCATCCAACCAATCGAATCCGGCATAGCGGCGGTCTCGCAAATTCAGGGCAGGTTCCATTTTGATCGCGATCCATCGTAAACTGGACGCGGCAATTGGACGAGAAGCGGGTGCTTCTTTGGATCGAGCCAGTGAATGATTGAGATCAGGTTCTGCTCTGACATCGCTGTGCAACCGGATGTGGAAGTGCGAGAAGTTTTCCAGACGTGGAGGAAAATACAGGAACCGGCCCGAGGTTTCGGAGGAACATTGTGTTCAACGAATACTCCCCATTTGTAAACATCGACGCCGAATAATTGTTCGGCGTGTCTCCAATCGCGAGGGCTCGCCCGCCGTAGCCTTGGCGAAGGCGGGCGAATCTTCGACGCATCGACAATTCGGTTGTAATACTGCGAGTCCGGATCGTCCACGCAGACGATGTCTTTCGACAATCGGATGAATGGCATTTTAGTTTCGCGCTTGGAACCGAACACACTTCCCAGCCGGAAAATTCCCGCTGGCGCTTTGTCGTCGCCTTCTCGTTTGCGCGGCCCGCTGAGGGATTTGGTCTCCACGATGCCCCGTCCCCAACCGAGACCCGCCCGGCCAATGCGCACGTCACACTTTGACCCGCGCTGTCTCCACGATCCGTTGCTATCGCGTTCGAAGATCGACATCGCGCCGCTCGGCGCCGACCAGGAAGAAGTTGTAACGACCAGAAGCTGGCCACAATTTTGAAGCGGCTGCGCTACTGCCGCGGTGCACGTGCCTGCAAAAGCCGCAAAAGCGAACAGCGTTAATAATACTCTTCTCATAAATTCGAGTGTTGCGCCTTCGGCTATTGTTTTTAGCATCGTCTTCGGAGAAGCCGATCCACCTTCTCTCAAACATTTTGGTCAAACATCTGGTGGAACGTGTTGTCCTCAACGCGTTGGCAAAATAAAAGCGCGCCTGCGCCAAACTTCTCCTCCGATAGGAAATGCTTTGGTTTGCGCCTTAGGCGATCGTCCCCAACATCGTCTTCGGAGAAGCCGATCCACCTTAAGATGCAACGGCTTTCCCGCTTCGCTCGAAAATCAATACGCGCCGGCGCGGCGTTTTTGTTTTACCAGCGCGCTATTCGAGCGGCGAACGCCAGATCGAACTCCGCCGCTTTTTGGCCGCGTCGATTGGCTTCGGTTCAGGCTGTCCTGGAGAACTTTCACAAGATCGACAACGTTGGTCGGAGTCGGCGGTGGCGGCGCCTTGGTTGTGATCTCCTTGTGCTTGGCTTTTTGTTCGATGAGTTCCATCAACGCGGTGCGGTATTCATCGCGATATTTCTCCGGCGCCCATGTCACCGTCATGCTGTCAATGAGGGCCTGGGCCATTTTCAATTCCTTATCGGTCACGGGCCGTCCCTGCGCCATTTGTTAGAATATCGGTACTCATGATTTCGCTGGCGAAATGCATCAGCTCAAGAATCAGAAACAGCCCATCGGGTTTTACGGCGGCCAGGTGCTCGCGATTGCTGATCACGACTTTGGCCACGCCAATCTTGTCCGTGCCGCTCAACGCCTTGTGCAGAACCGCGTAGGCTTTTTCGCCGCCTTTCTGCGGCTCCAGGAAATACGGTTTATAGAAAAATTTCGGATCGACCTGTTCGACCTCGACGAAATCGGTGATGTCGATGGAATGCGTCGATTCGATTCGCACCTTTTCGAAGTCCTCGTCCTTCATCACAACATAATGGCCGCGTTCGTACTCGAAGCCTTTGACGATTTGATCGGCCGGGACTTCTTTCGAATCTGCTTCGGCGACTTTTTTGTATTTGATTGGGCTGAGATCGTTGGAGCGAAGCTGGCGGAAACTAATCTTCTCTTCGCGTGTGGCCGGGTAAACTGCCACGGGAATGTAAACCAACCCAAAGCTGATGCTGCCTTTCCAGATCGGACGCATAACAGAATCTCCTTTTTTTAGAGGGCGGGAGTCTCGTTTCGTTTAATTGTGAACAATTGTCAATAACTTCCCGTGGGCCGCGTTCCACCCCGAAGGCGGCGTTCCGCCCTCGCCTGCCGGTAGCGGGCCAACCAACTGCTGTAGTGTCCGCTGTCACAGCGGATTCTGTTCGTTCGCCGACTCTCTCAGTGGTCCAGGTGCGGCTGGCTGGCAACATGCCAGCCAGAGCGAGCGTTCTGCTCGCCCAAGCCGGCGTGTTGCCGGCTTGCTCACAGCCGCTGGCCCTTCGCTCGGCCCGCAAAGTGCCCACGGAGTCTTTGCTGTAGCGTGCGCTGTCTCAGCGCATTGAATTGCCTTGCAACTTCGGGAAAGAGTCTGATGTTTGACCCAGCTTATGAATCTCCTTGCCAGCTTCATGAATCTGGCCGGCCCGGATTTGATCGTCATTCTGCTGATCATCCTGGTCTTGTTCGGAGCGAAGAAGTTACCAGAGTTGGCGCGCGGGATGGGTCAGGCGGTGAAGGAATTCCAGAAGGCGAAGGATGAATTCAACGACGAGCTGCACAAAGCCGGCAAATCCGATACGCAACCAGCCGCGCCAGAAGTGAAGCCGGCGCAGTCGACTGTGCCGCGCATAGCCGACCAGACCACTACGCCGGAATCTCATCCGGATCCGAATCAGGAAATCGCACCCGGCAAACAAGCCGATCAGGTGTAGCAGCGGCGCTGAGTAAAAGCGACGCGTCGCACTCAAAAGCTTCGCGAAATGTTTTGCACGCCAGTGCTTTGGAGTGCGGCGGTACTCCGCCGCTTTCTGAATCAACCGTGATGTCGCGCGTTTGACGTTTCGCACGATTTGCGACAGAATCGGCGTTTCCTATGTCAGATGTCGATCTTCGCCAGCGGATCAAGGAGATGCTGGTCAAAAATTTGATGCTGCAAACTACGGCCGATCAAATCGGCGATGATCTACCATTGTTTGGCCCGAACGGTCTCGGGCTGGATTCGATCGACGCGCTGGAACTGGCAGTGAGCATGGAAAAAACTTTCGGCGTCAGCGTTCCAAATGCGGAAGTCGCCGGCAAAGCGTTGCAGAGCGTAAACAGCATCCACGATTATATTGTCGAAAAACGCGCGGCGAACGCTTAGGCTCTGCGAGCGAATTCGCGAGGCCGCGAGTCGCCGGACCAGGTGAACGTACTTTATCTCGAGAGCAGCCGAAGCTGGGGCGGACAAGAATATCGCACCTGTCTGGAGATCAACTGGCTCAATCGAAATGGACATCACGCCTGGCTGATGTGCGATCCGCAAAGCGAGATCGTGCCCAAAGCCCGCGAGCTCGGCGCCCATCTCGTTGTCGTGCCCATGCGGCGTCGTGTCGATCTGATCTGTTCCTGGCGAATCTTGCGGTTTTGCCGGCGGAACCGAATCGATCTGATCAAAACTTATAGCTCAAAGGACCATTGGCTCGCGTTCCCGCTTTTTCTCGGTGGAATTCCGCTATCTCGCGCGCGTTGCATTACCGATCCGCTCGGCGGTAAAAGTCGCGCATTCATTTTCAAATACGGTTGCTCGAACATTGTGGTGGACGCGAGCGTGATTAAGAGACAGCTAGTCGAACAGAATGGCATTCGCCCGGAAAAAATTGAAGTGATCGGGTCCGCTGTCGATCTTGCGAAATTTCAATCGGGCGATGGAGTAAAATTTCGTCGCGAAATGGGATTTGCTCCGGACACGCCGGTCATCGTGAACATCGGCATGATTCGCTCAGACAAAGGACAGAAGCGCCTGGCCAAAGCAGCTGAGATTGTGCTGAAGGAGAGATCGGATGCCCGATTTGTGATCGTCGGCCAGGGAACCGGCTCGCGCTTGCGCGAACGAGAATTGCGAGAAGCGATTCAGAAATCCGGTCTGCAAGACAAGATCCTCATGCTCGGCTATCGATGGGACACGCCTGATATTCTGGCTGCGGCTGACATGGTTGTGATCTCGTCATTCTGCACCGAGGCTTCGCCGATCGTTCTGCGAGAAGCGTTTGCCAGCGGTTGTGCGGTCGTCGCCACTACGATTGGCGATATCCCCGAAATCATTCGCGACGCCGAAAACGGTTTATTGGTTGCGCCAAAAAATGTGGACGCATTGGCCAAGGCAATTCTTCGTTTCCTCGCGGATAAGGATCTGACAGCGCGCTGCGCCGTCAATGCGCTGCAATATGCGCGCGCGCATTTTGGGTTCGATCAGATGATGCAAGCCAAAGTCGATGTCGATCTTCGCTTGATCGGAAAACCGGGCTCAGGCGGGGGCAGCAGCATTGATCGCGTCAATCAATTGTCGAAACCGTCCGAAGTCGCGTCGATGCGGCGTTAAGGTCAATCTCGGCAGATTCCAAATTTCCGGTTCGTTACTCTCCTCGGGCAAAGCGTTGCCTTGCACGATCTCGCCTTCGCGCACGATATCGGAAAATTTTTGATTAAGATCGACAATCGCTTTGCGCGATAAGTTTCGGCAGATTCGGAAAACAAGCCGATCGCCCACCCATCGCATTGACTGATAATTCTTGTAAAATTGCAGGATCTCTTTCACCGCATCGCCAACTGTGTGACACAGTTTGAATAGCGAAAAATCTTCGGCCGAGACATAACCGAGATTGAACATGTCTTCACGAACAAACTTCATCCACGTTTCCCAATATGTGCCATCCGGCATGTCCAACAATACCAGTGGAATCAGTCGCGCTTTGCCCGTCTGCATTAGGGTGAGGACTTCGAAGCCTTCATCCATTGTCCCGAAACCGCCCGGAAAAAGGGCCATGGCATGGGTTTCCTTCACGAAATTCAATTTCCGCGTGAAGAAATAATTGAAGTTAATCAGTTTACCGTCGCCTTCGATAATCGGGTTTGCCTTTTGCTCGAAAGGCAGCCGGATGTTCAAACCGAAACTGTTCTGCCGGCCCGCGCCTTTTTGAGCCGCGCCCATGATCCCATCGCCACCGCCGGTAATGACCATGAAATTGTGCTTCACAATTTCGCGGCCTAACTCTTCCGCCAATCGAAACACAGCCGCGTCCGCAGCCGTTCGCGCCGAGCCAAAGATCGCGATTTTACGAACATCGGAATATTGCGCGAAAACCTTGGCCGCATAACACAGCTCCTTGAGCGAACGATTGATCAATTTCAGATCGGCCACGCCCATTTCGTCGCGCGCGATCTTGAGCGCAGTGACGATCATCTCCTCGATCAACTCCGGAGTTTTTTCCGCGCCCCAATCCTCCGCCAGTTCGCGCACTCGCTGATCGAACGGCGGCTCGATTGTCCATTGTCGCCGCACCGGTTCCGTCTGAATTGTCCCTGCTGTGAAATCTCCCACGAGGAATTTTAAGCGCGACCCATGCCGGCCGCACAGAAAAAGTTATGACTTCACCGAAATCAAATCGGCCAGGATTTCGCGCATGAAACGAATCGGCAGCGAAAAATGACCGGCAGCATCGACAATCCGCAGTTTGCAGTTTGGCAAGCGTGCCGCGAGCTGCTCGGCCAAACGAAATGAAAACGCCCGGTCTTTCGTCCCGTGCCAGATTCGCACGGGAACATCGACCTCTTCCAGCCTGAATCCCCATGCCTGGGCGTAGACACGGGCATCGACCATCACACCGTCAACTGATGCCCGCCAGGCTTTCCTCGCACTTTCAAAACAAGCTTCAAACGCGGCATTGTCGCGCAGCACCTCAGCATCCCCTCGTTGAAAGATTCTCAAAAATAATGGCCGCAACCGGATCGGAATTTTCCGCGCAGCAAAGGGCTGCGCAATTTTAAAGCAGATTCGCAAAAGCTCGGGACTGATTCGGTGAACCCTGAGCATCCAACGATAAAGCCGCAGCAATCCGCTATGGTCGGCAAGATCGACAATCGGCGGCGCGCCACTAACAACTGCGATTGCTCGGATGCGGTCCGGTATCGACCAGCCTGTTGCGTAGGCATACGGAGCGCCGCCGGAAATCCCGAGCACATGAAAGCGCTCTATGCCGAGATAATCCGCTAATTCGCGCAACACCGGCGGCCAATCGAGTAACTTGCGATCCGGCTGCAAAGTCGATTCGCTAATCCCCGGACGGTCGGGAGAAATGATTCGAACAGCTAACTCGCGAGCGGCCGCGTCCGTAATTTGCGCCATCGTCAACGAGCTGGGCCAGCCATGAAAGAAAAACACAGGCATGCCGGATGGATCGCCGAATTCATCAAACGCAAGATAGTGGCCGCTTTTCAGCTCAAGCAGTTTCATCCGGATAATGAAGTGGTCGAAGCGTATGGATTCATGCTGTCCTCAGCGGAACCCGCGGGGCCGCCTCCGTGAATCACCAACCACTGCGCTGAGGACAGCGCACACTACAGCACGATTGACAGTGCGGCGCATTCGGCAAAAAAACTTTTCGCATCGGAAACATCCACATTATGTTTGAAGTGCGACACATGGTTGTATGAACGATTACTCACAGGAAGGCGGTGGAAAAATTTCACTTCATGGAAGCGGCATGGGCGTGCCCTCTACGGAGGACATCGAGAAACGCGCGCGGGAGATCGCGATGATCGACGAGCGCAACCCGGATGAATTTACCGAGGCGGACTGGGCCCAGGCGCGAAAAGAATTGCTTGGTGCAGAACATCCGACGCCTCAGGAGGAAACCAAGGGTAGCGCCGAAATGCCGGATGACTGGGAAATTACCCCGGAAAATCGCGGCCGTCGTGTCCCTCGGCCCGGCGCAGAGGAAGATGAGGAAACGGTAGGCGAGAATCTGGTAAACGGAGGAGTAGAAGAAGCGACGCACGATCAAATGTTGGAAGCGCGCCGGGAAGAGCGCGAGCAGGAGGACGAAAGCTCGTGAGCGCAATTGCGGCCGCAACTCGGAATGAAATGCCGCTCGCGCAATTGCGCGGCCAGAAGGCGAAATCGCGAAGTGAGCAATTGCTCTGCCGCTTTCACGAAGTTCGACGCTTTACATCCGCGCTTTGCCATAGCCTTGCCCCCGAAGACTGCGTCGTACAATCGATGCCCGATGTCAGCCCAACCAAGTGGCACCTCGCGCATACCACATGGTTTTTCGAAACGTTCGTTCTCAAGAAATGGATCACCGGTTATCAGCCTAATAATTCGCAATACGCGTATCTTTTTAATTCCTACTACAACGCCGCCGGCGATATGCACCGGCGCGATCTGCGCGGTCTAATTTCGCGGCCTACGGTTGACGAGACCCATCAATATCGCTCGGCAATCGATGAGCAGATCGACAATCTTATTTCGGGCGCCGACGAAGAACTTTTCAATGAAGTCGAGCCGATTGTTGTGCTCGGAATTCATCACGAACAACAACATCAGGAATTGCTCCTCACCGATATTAAGCACGTTTTCGCGCAGAATCCGCTGCATCCGATTTTTCGGCCGCGCACGTGGCATCGGCATTCTGCCGATGAGACATTGGCTGGAAGCCAATGCCACAACAATCGCGACATCGCGCCATTGAAGTTCGTCGATTTCGACGAGGAAATTGTCGAGATCGGCCATGACGGCCGCGGTTTCTCTTACGACAATGAAGGGCCGCGTCATCGCGCGCTCGTCCCCGCATTTGCACTCGCTTCGCGACCGGTAACGAATGGGGAATACATGGCTTTCATCGAAGACAATGGCTATTCACGCCCGGAGTTCTGGTTGTCGCTCGGCTGGATGACTATAAATGAGCAGCGCTGGGAGTCGCCGCTGTATTGGGAAAAGCATGACGGACAATGGTGGAATTTCACGCTTTCGGGTTTCCATCCTGTCGATCCTGACGAACCGGTGACGCACATCGGTTACTTTGAAGCCGATGCCTTCGCCAACTGGAGCGGTGCCCGCTTGCCTACCGAGTTTGAATGGGAACGCGCCGCGGCGAACATCGCTATCGACGGTAACTTCGTCGAGAACGAAATATTCCATCCTGTAGCGTCCGCTGTCTCAGCGGAAACTCGCGCACACCACGGCAAGCTCCTGCAAATGTTCGGCGACGTTTGGGAATGGACGCGCAGTTCGTATTCGCCCTATCCCGGTTATCGTGCTGCGCCCGGCGCTCTGGGCGAATACAACGGCAAATTCATGTGCAACCAATACGTCTTGCGCGGCGGTTCCTGTGCGACCTCCCGCACTCACATCCGCAAGACCTATCGCAATTTCTTCCAACCGGAAAAACGTTGGCAGTTCACCGGAATCAGACTCGCACGCGATCCACAATGAATTCTAGAACCGCCGTGCTTGCGCGCGAGCCGGCTAATTCCGATTTCTACGCCGACGTCGTTGCCGGCCTTTCCCACGAGCCACGAACGCTGCCGTGCAAATACTTCTACGACGCGCGTGGCTCGGAGTTGTTCCAGAAAATCTGCGAGCTGCCGGAGTATTACATCACACGCACCGAGATCGACATTCTGGAGAAACACGGTCGCGAAATCGCGTCGTATCTGGGGCCAAACATCGAGTTGATCGGGCTCGGAACCGGCGCAGGAACCAAGACACGAATCCTCGTCGCAGCACTCGACAGGCCTGCCGTTTATATGCCTGTCGATATTTCCGAGGAACAACTTTACGAATCCGCAGCGGTTTTCCGGAAAGTTTTTCCCGATCTCGAAGTCTTACCCGTCTGCGCCGATTATTTGCAACCAGTTGTTCTGCCGGCGCCGCGCCGCAGTGCTACTCGCAAAGTGGTTTATTTCCCCGGATCCACCCTCGGAAATTTCGAACCGGGAGAAGCCGCCGATTTCCTGTGCCGAATTACCAGGCTTTGCGGCGACGGCGGCGGGCTACTCATCGGCGTGGACCTTCAAAAAGATCCTTCGATAATTGAGGCTGCTTACAACGATTCCCAGGGCGTGACTGCAGAGTTCAATCTAAACCTACTTGTGCGGGCCAATCGCGAGCTTGGCGCGGATTTCAATCTGGAAAACTGGCGACATCGCGCCATTTACAATGCTGCCGAAGGGCGGATCGAAATGTACTTGATTAGCGAACGCGACCAAACGCTCCACATCGAGGATCGACAGTTTGAGTTTAGAGCGGGCGAAAAAATTCTCACCGAGTACCCTACAAACACACGACCGAAAGTTTCTCAGCGCTCGCCCGCAATGCCGGCTTCGAATTTCAGAAAATGTGGACCGATGACGCGCGCCTGTTTGGCGTGTTCTATTTCACCTGTCGCCGAGATCGCTGAACGCGGGCGCCATGCAGCGCTCCGATTTATATTCCTGTCATTCTGAGCGAAGCGAAGAATCTCAAACCATTTTTCCCCGGCACAGCGCGCAGCCAATGATTGGAGATGTTTCGCTTCGCTCAACATGACAAGCGACGATTACTGCTTATTGGATCGACAGTGAATGCGCTGGTTCAACTTCGTGACGCGAGCAAGCGCTACGCGGATACCCCGGCGTTGCATCCGACGATCCTTTCGATCGAGCGCGGCAGAACGACCGTCCTCATCGGTCCAAGCGGCTGCGGAAAATCCACGCTTCTGCGTTTGATTATCGGACTCGTCGAGCCTGATTCGGGCTCGATTGAATTCGACGGCGCAACGATCGGGTCGGATAACATCGACAATCTCCGTCGTCGAATTGGTTACGTGATTCAGGAAGGCGGTCTGTTTCCGCATCTCACCGCGCGGGCAAACGTGTTGCTGATGGCGCGACATCTCGGGAAAAACGAAACTGAAACGAGGCAACATCTCTCGGATTTATGTGAGTTGACCAGGTTTTCCGAGACTTTGCTTTCGCGTTATCCCATCGAGCTTTCCGGTGGACAGCGTCAGCGTGTCAGCTTGATGCGCGCTCTGATGCTTTCACCCGAATTGTTGCTGCTGGATGAGCCGCTCGGTGCGCTCGATCCGCTCGTGCGCGTTTCGCTTCAAGAAGAACTGAAGGAAATCTTTTCTCGGCTGAACCAGACAACGTTGCTGGTCACGCACGATTTGGCCGAAGCCGCTTATTTCGGCGACGCAATCGTGCTCATGAACGAAGGCGCAATCGTGCAGCAGGGATCGATTATCGATCTCCGGGAACGGCCCGCGAATGACTTCGTCTCCGAATTTATCAATGCGCAACGCAGGCTTGCCGTTTTATGAAGAGAATCAGGAACGCAGGAAAACAGGAAAAGATTTCTATATTCCGTTTTCTGCCTTTTTCCTGCATTCCCGCTTTCCTGATTTTTTCCGCTTCTGTTTGTGCGCAGCCAATCATGATCGGCTCGAAGAAATTTACGGAATCGTATGTGTTGGGTGAGATCGCCAAGCGCACACTGATCGATTCCGGAATTCCTGCAGAGCATCGGCAAGGGATGGGCGGTACAATCATTCTCTGGCAGGCCCTTCGCGGCGGCCAGATCGATCTCTATCCCGAATACACCGGCACAATCGCCGAGGAGATATTGAAAGATCGACAGGCAAACATTCCAGATGCGCTCGCCAAGTTCGGGATCGGCACTACCGAACCGCTCGGGTTTAACAACACCTATGCGCTGGTCATGCGGCGCGACCAAACGCGTCGACTCGGGATTCGCTCAATCAGCGATTTGCGAAATCACCCGGAGCTCACAGTCGGTCTCACTCACGAATTCCTGGATCGAGAAGATGGCTGGCGACCTTTGGCCGCGCGTTACCAACTCAATCCTCATCACGTGATCGGGATTGATCATGCGCTAGGCTATGCCGCGCTCAAGAATGGTGACATCGATGTGAAAGATGCTTACTCGACCGATGCCAAGATTGCCGAATACGATCTCGTCACACTGCATGACGATCTGAATTTCTTCCCGCGATATGATGCCGTGTTTTTGTATCGCCTCGCATTGCCAGCATCGACAACCACCGCACTACGCAAATTGGAAGGCACGATCAATGAATCGAAAATGATCCGACTGAATTCGGAAGCGGAGCGGACGAAAAGCTACGCCCGAGCGGCGAATTTGTATTTCGCTGGGAATAAAGGATCGACAATCGCTGCTGGCGAATCGTTCTGGCACAAACTTGGGCGCTGGACACTTCGCCATCTGGAGCTTGCTGGATTTTCGCTGCTGCTTGCCGTGATAATTGGCATTCCGCTTGGAATATTCGCCAGTCGCGGCGGTTTGTTTGGACATGTCATTCTCGGATTTGCTGGCATTGTGCAGACAATCCCATCGCTCGCCCTTCTCGCGCTGCTCGTTCCTCTTCCCTTTTTTGGGATTAGTGTCCGTACCGCCATTGCCGCGCTTTTTCTTTACGGCTTGTTGCCAATTGTGCGGAACACAGCGAGCGGGTTGCAGGATATTCCGCGATCTCTGCGGGAATCGGCAACGGCACTTGGACTCAGTCCTGCTGCGCGCTTGTGGCAAATTTATCTGCCAATGGCTTCGCGTTCGATTCTGTCCGGGATCAAGACCAGCGCGGTCATCAACATCGGCACGGCCACACTGGCGGCGCTGATCGGTGCCGGCGGACTGGGCGAACCGATTCTGAGTGGACTCGACCTGAATGATCACGCTACAATTCTCGAAGGTGCAATCCCAGCGGCGCTGCTCGCGCTGCTAGTGCAATGGTTATTCGACCTGCTCGATCGCGTGGTGATCCCAAAAGGATTGCGGGTGTAGCGCGTTAAATCGCTTCGTCATTCCGAGCGGAGTCGAGGAATCCCGTGGCGAGAGCTTTGAGGTAGGTTCGCGGGATCCTTCGACTTCGCTCAGGGTGACAGAGCGAGGTCGAGCGATTATCTAACTATATGCCAATCGCCTCCATCAATCCCGCTAATGGTGAAACGCTGAAAACATTTCAGGCGCTCGGCGACGAGATCGAGAAGCGACTAGAGCGGGCACAAAAAGCATTCCAGCAGCATCGACGTGAAGTGTTTCCAAAACGCGCTCAACTTTTGACGGCGGCTGCATCTTTGCTCGAACGCGAGAAGAAGGATTTCGCCCGTCTCATGACACTGGAAATGGGAAAACTATTCCGCGCTGCGGTGGACGAAGTCGAAAAATGTGTCCGTGGCTGTCGATATTACGCGGAAAACGCGGAGCGATTTCTGGAAGACGAAGCCGCGCAGACTGACGCCGCGAAGAGTTACGTTCATTATGAACCGCTCGGGCCGGTACTCGCGGTCATGCCCTGGAATTTTCCCTTCTGGCAGGTGTTCCGGTTCGCCGCGCCTGCGTTAATGACAGGCAATGTCGGACTGCTCAAGCACGCCGCCAATGTTCCGCAGTGCGCCCTGGCGATCGAAGAAATCTTTTGCAGAGCCGGGTTCGAAGAAGGCGTTTTCCAGACATTGCTGATCGAATCGGAGCAGGTTGAAAAATTAATTGTCGATCCTCGAATCAAGGCGGTTACGCTCACCGGAAGCGAGAAGGCTGGAAGCGCAGTCGCCAGCACAGCCGCGCGCCAAATCAAGAAAGCTGTGCTCGAGCTCGGCGGCAGCGACGCATTCATCGTTATGCCAAGCGCAAATTTCGAGAATGCCGTCTCCACCGCGGTGAAAGCACGGATGCAAAACACGGGGCAATCGTGCATCGCGGCAAAGCGATTCCTCATCGCCGATAAGATTTACGACCGATTTGTCGAGCAATTCGTCCAGCGTATGCGTGCCTTAAGAGTGGGCGATCCCTTCGACGAAACGACGGAGGTCGGCCCGTTGGCATCTGAACAAATTCTCAACGGAGTCCACGACCAGGTGCAGAAATCGATCGCAATGGGCGCGAAATTATTGACCGGCGGAAATCGCATCCACGGCCCGGGATTTTTTTACGAGCCGACAGTGCTTGTCGATGTTCCGAAAGATTCGCCAGCATTTCGCGAGGAAGTTTTTGGACCGGTCGCGTCGATTTTCCGCGTGCGCGATCCGGCCGAAGCAATCGAGATGGCAAACGATAGTTCGTTCGGACTGGGCGCGAGCGCATGGACAAGCGACCACGCCGAACAGGATCTGTTCGCGTCGGAATTGCAAAGCGGGATGGTGTTTATCAACGCCATGGTCGCATCTGATCCGCGATTGCCATTCGGCGGCGTCAAACGTTCCGGGTTCGGTCGAGAGTTGAGCGCGCACGGCATTCGCGAATTCGTCAATGCCAAGACGATCTGGATCGCGTGAGGGTAGCGCATGCGTCCCGCGTGCTGGTTTCGGCGTCGCGCCGAAACAATCTTTGCTAGTGCGTCTTTTTGGTTTCTAGCGCGGGCGCTTGGAAAGTCCGCAATCGCGAGACGCGCTTGCCAACACGCGGGACGCGTGCGCTAACCAGAATCATTGCCATCGCGACGATGGTAATTCCGCATTGCTCTGCCTCGCGCGTTTAACGCATCCTGCCGCGATGGCTGATTCCGTCGATACCGGCGTTTTTGTTCCGCATCCGCCCGGCTTTCGCGCGCGGCGCGGCTTGAATTGGGCATTCGTGGGCCTGCTCTACACCTCATTCTACATGTGCCGCTACAATCTTTCTCTGGCGAACAAATCGATCAGCAGCGAGTTCGGGTTCACCAAGGCACAGATGGGTAACATTATCACCACGGCACTGCTGGCTTACGCCTGCGGGCAACTCGTTAACGGATTACTTACCGATCGTCAAAGTGAGTCACGTGTTCAAAATCATCGTTGGTAATCCGGTGGTTTGGATCGTGGCCTGCGCTTATGCCTGCACCGGCGCGGTGCGCCAGGGGATCAATCAATGGTTCCCGCGTTTCATGCAGGAGGTGCATCATGTCGATTTTCAATCGACGCGATTTCAATTCCTCGGATTTCTGATGCCGTTCGCTCTCGTTGGCGGACTTGTTGCCGTGAAGATCTGGCACGAGTTGCCTGCTGCAACACGGAAATTCATCTCCGAACAGCAGTCCTTTGCCAAAGCGTGAACGTCCGCGCGCTCTTTACAGAAGTTGCAACTGCTCTGTTCGCCTAACGAAAGCAGAAACTGATAGCCTGGGCCGGTCTCCGAATCCGACACGACGGCACCCGATCTCGAACATCGAACGAATTTGGTCCGCAAAAATCCCCTCGCCCTTCATCCGTTTTCCCCAACGCGTCTCATTTAGCTTTTTGCCGCCTCGAATGTCCCGGATTCGTTCTAACACCTTTTCCTTGCGATCGGGAAAGTGTTCATCCAGCCAATGCTCGAACAATGGCGCAACAGCCCAGGGCAATCGCACAATCGTGTAACCGGCAAACTGCGCACCGGCCTTTGCTGCCGCTTCTAAGATCCGCGGGACTTCGTGATCGGTCAGGCCGGGAATGATCGGAGCGACCATTACGCCGATCGGCACTCCTGCTGCGCGAAGTTGACGAATCGCATCCAAGCGCGCCTCCGGAGAAGAGGTGCGCGGCTCGAGGACGCGTTGCAATTTTGGATCGAGCGAAGTCACGGAAATGTTGACTGCGGCGGTGTGGTGCCAGGCTAGTTCACGGAGAAGATCGATATCTCGCGCGACCAGACGGTTCTTGGTGATAATGGCTACGGGGTTACGAAATTGCGCCAGCACTTTCAAGCAAGAGCGTGTGATCTGCAGTTTCTTTTCGACTGGTTGATACGGATCGGTCACACCGCTCATCACTAATGTTTGCGGCTTCCACTTCGGCGATTCGAGTTCGGCCCGCAGCAATTTCGCTGCGTCCGTCTTCACCATGATCTTGCTCTCGAAATCAAGCCCGGCCGAAAAACCGAGGTACTCATGGGTCGGTCTGGCGTAACAATAGATGCACCCGTGTTCGCAGCCGCGATATGGATTCAAGCTAGTCTCGAATCCGACATCCGGACTGTTGTTACGAGTGATGATCGACTTCGACGCATCGCGAAAATACTGGGTCGCCCGGCGCGGTCTCTCATCCTCATCAGGATCGGCATCGATAACATCGACATCTGTAAGATCGACGTGGAGTTTCTCGAAACGATTGCCCGGGCTCCAGGAAGCGCCGCGTCCGTGAATCGGTTCCCGGCTTTGGGGTCGTTCTCGGACAATGGGAACGAATTTCCGGCGGGCCATGTGTGGATGTTCGTCTGAACATGTAGCGCTGTCGAGCAAATTTTTCCTGTAGCGGCCCCGAAAGCTTTCGGGGTCGCCAATCGATGGTCCAAGTTTGCGACGCTCATAGAGCGCCGCTACAGTTCGACCCCGAAACCGGAGGGGTGGCAGAGCGGTTGAATGCGCCGGTCTTGAAAACCGGAATCCCGTTCCAACGGGATCGTGAGTTCGAATCTCACCCCCTCCGCCAATTCAGATGTTCGATGTTTGATGGCTGATGGTTGATTTGAGGAGCAACCATCGCGCGACCAGAAATGCACAAAGGAGTCCAAGAATCGCCGCGCACACGACATCCGACAGATAGTGCGCTCGGACGTAAATGCGTGAGAAGCCGATCACGATCGGAATCGACAAGCATACCAGGCCAACTCGCCGACGCACGATCAATAAGACGCCAAAAAACGCCATCGACGCCGCGACATGGCCGGAAGGAAATGCATGATACTTTTCGCTGAACCGGCTTTTCACTTCTTCTGTTCTTACAGATGGCCGCGCGCGCGCGGTCGCAATCTTGATTCCGCGCGCCACTACTCCGGCAAGCGTCATTGCAATTAGCATCGACAAAAAGATGCGCGTCCAATTTTTGTTGCCGCGCCACCAGGCAATTCCGATCAGCACCAGCCCAAGCCCGAGATGAGCCGGCCAGTCACCGACCCGGCTGATGTTGACCATGAATTTGCGCAATGTTCGCTCCTGATGTCGCCCGACGAAATGGCGGACTGCGTCATCGAAATAAAATGACGCCACGAGGATCAACCCGAGGATCGCCAGCCCGGCGATCCAATAGAAAAAAGTGCTGCGTTTCACAAACCAGACCGCGTAAGTTTTTCAAACTGAATTGAAATCCGCACCTGCCAAATACGCGATACTATTTTTTTGCTGCGTTCTCTTTCACGTGGCCGGCACCTGGAGCTTGCCGTTAATCGACCGGGACGAGCCGCGGTTCGCCGAAGCTTCCCGAGAGATGATTCAGCGCCATGATTACGTCGTCCCATTTTTCAACAACCATTATCGCTTCGATAAACCGCCGCTTACCTATTGGGCGCAAGTTGCCAGCTACCGGACTTTTGGCGAAAACGATTTCGCAGCCCGGTTTCCATCGACAATCGCCGCGGCGCTGATCGCAGTTTCGTTGCTCGCCTGGGGCTCACGAGTCGGCTCTGAAAGAGCTGGCTGGTGGGCAGCGATTATTTTCACGTTGTCGCTGCAAACGCTTATTCACGGCAAAGCTGCCGTGGCCGATATGTGGGTAGTTCTTTTTGTAACTCTCGCTTACTGGGCTGGGTTTGAACTCGCGCGCGACGACGCCGTTGAAGATCAAACATCAAACTTCAAACATCGAACTTTTGGCTGGTGGTGGATTTTCTATTTGTCGCTCGGTCTCGCTTTTCTGGCCAAGGGACCGATCGGCTGGGTCCCATTGCTTACGGTGCCGCTGGCAAAAATCTATCGCAAGCATCTGAATCTTCATCAGCGCTTCAAGTTCATTCGCGGCATTTTGCTAATGCTGGCCGTGGTTGCGCTTTGGGGTGTGCCCGCTGTCATTCGAACACACGGCGAATTTTTTACGGTCGGAATTGGACGCCATGTGATCGGGCGCTCAATCGCGACAATGGAAGGTCACGGCGCGAATTCGCTCGCGCTGTATCTGCTCTTGCTGCCGTTCTATCTGGTTACGGTGTTTGTGAGCATGTTTCCGTGGTCGATCAAATTTCCGTGGCTCGCCCATCGGGTCTGGCGAACGCGGGACAAGATCGACAATTATCTCCTCATTCGAATTGGAGTGATTTTCCTGATCTTTACTCTCATCAAAACCAAGCTGCCGCATTACACCCTGCCCGCTTTTCCTTTGCTCGCGCTACTGCTGGCGCGGCATTGGGCACAACAAAACAGAACGATCTTCAAACCCGTAGCGATTGCGGCGACGTCCGCCTGGCTAACGATTGCGCTCGTCGGTCCACTCCTTGCGGCTCAATCATTTCCCGCCTATGCGTTGTATCAACGATCACGCACTTCGCTGCGGCCGGATATGGAATTTGGCGCAATCGATTACACCGAGCCCAGCCTGGTCTGGTATTTCCGGTCACGAGTAAACGGCTTCATGACACCGCTAAAAAAGAAGGAAGCTGTCGATTACATGAACAAAAGCGGACCACGCTTTGTCATCGCATCCTCTTCACTGGCTGGCGAGCTCTTCCCAAATCCGCCTGCGACCTGGAAAACCTTTTCCACCAGCGGAATCAACATCGCCAAGGGAAAACGTGTCGATCTTACGCTGATGTTGAAGTCGGATTAGCTCACCACAGAGATCACAGAGAACACGGAGGGAAATAGACAATTATTCTCTGCGAACTCCGTGATCTCTGTGGTAAACCAAACGCCGAATGATCACATTTTTGGAGGGCAAACTGATGAGCGCACTGCCGACCCAAGCTGTTGTCGATGTTAACGGCGTGGGCTACGAAGTGTTCATACCGCTCTCGAGTTACGATAAGTTGCCCGCCGTCGGGCAACCGATCCGTATTCTCACTCACCTTGCCGTGCGCGAAGATGCGCATGTGCTTTACGGTTTTATGACAGCTCCCGAGCGCGATCTGTTTCGGTTGCTCGTTAACAACGTTACCGGTATTGGACCAAAGCTTGCCCTGGCCGTTCTGAGCGGACTGAGCGTGTCCAATTTCAAAGCGGCCGTAGTCAATTCCGATGTGGCGGCACTTTCGAAAATCAGCGGACTGGGGAAAAAGACAGCCGAGCGGATTGTTCTTGAATTGAAAGACAAGCTCGGCGTCGCCGCGGCCTGGGAAGCGGCCAGTGCTACGCATGCACCCACGCCCGAACAGGAACAAGCCAACGAAGCCGTGCTCGCGTTGATCGCACTCGGTTATAAGCAAATTGATGCTCACAAAGCGGTGCGCGATTTGCAGGAGAAAGGCGAAGCGACATCGGCGGAGGAACTGGTGAAGCTCGCACTGAAGAAGATGGCCGCCGGGCGATAATTGTAGGGCAAGCGCACCGCTTGCCATGTTTTCTTCGGCAGGCGGAGCGCCTGCCCTACAATTATTGGCGTTGGACGTTTGGCGGTTGCCGCGCCGTAGCATTTGCGGAGGTGGGTTCGGCGTTCGACGTTTGCTTCCTAATGCTTGTCCAGGCCGATAGGATCGACATCATCCGCGACGCCTTCCCTAAAGAGGGTCTTTTCGCGGAAAAGGACTGGCTGCTTTCACCGGATCCATTTCCAATCGAGAAGAAGTTTCTGGCAGAATTGGAGCAACTCGGCCACCGACTTTTTGTTTTCCAGCGCGCCTGCAATCAGCTCTATCAACTCAGCATTAAAGGAAAACAGCCCGAATGGGTGGCGCGCTATCTCGATGCCGGAAAACCTAAGGAGCTGATCGAATTTTCACGCCGCAGGGAAATTCGCGATGATTTGCCTCACGTCATTCGACCCGATCTGATCCTCACCGAGACTGGCTACATCATTGCCGAGATCGATTCGGTGCCTGGAGGAATCGGACTGACCGGCTGGCTAAACCAAACGTATTCGCAATTTGACTCGGAGGTTATCGGTGGTGCCGATGGAATGCTCGATGGTTTCAAAAACGTTCTCCCCAATGGTGGTGACATCGTGATTTCCCAGGAAGCGGCGACGTATCGGCCGGAAATGGAATGGATCGCAGCGCAATTGAATCAAACTTCAAACCTCAAACATCAAACCTCGTCATGGCGCGTGGTAGCGGCGGAAAATTACGAACTGAGCGCCAAATCCTCGCCCTCACCTCAGTCCTCTCCCCCAGGGAGAGGAGGACGCGAAGCACCAGGTGAGGGGTTTCGTGACGTTTACCGGTTTTTCGAATTGTTCGATCTGCCGAATATTCCCAGGATCGACAATCTTATTCGGGCCAATGCGGAAGGCCGCGTCAAAATTACGCCGCCGATCAAACCCTATCTGGAAGAAAAAATGTGGTTCGCGCTTTTCTGGATGCAGCCGCTGCGAGAATTCTGGCGCCGCGAGCTGGGTGAAAAATATTTCATCAAACTCCAGGAAGTGATCCCATATTCGTGGCTGCTCGATCCAACCCCATTACCGCAGCATGCAGTCATTCCACGGCTGGAGATTCATGATTGGCGCGAAGTGGCGAAACTCAGTCAGAAAGATCGCGATCTGTTACTAAAAGTGAGCGGGTTTTCGCCCCTCGGCTGGGGCAGCCGCGGCGTTTCTCTCGGGAGCGATCTCGCTCACACCGAATGGGAAAAAAGGATCGACAATGCTCTCGCGACGTTCAAATCCTCTCCCACGATCATGCAACGCTTTCACAAAGGCAGCCTCATCGAGCATCAGTATTGGGATTCAGATTCCGGCGAATTGAAAATCATGAAAGGCCGGGTTCGACTTTGTCCGTATTATTTTGTCGAATCGAATCGAGTAAAGGTGCGCGGCGCGCTGGCCACGATTGTTCCTGCCGATAAAAAATTCGTGCACGGCATGCGAGATGCCATTCTGGTGCCATCGCGGAGCGAGCTCGTGGATGAATCCGAGTGACGAAACCGATCCTCGAGCTTGCAGCTTCACCATCCTTAAAACTGATTATGTCATGTTGAGCGAAGCGAAACATCTCAATCTGTTTCTGGCGCCGCGACTCGGAGAAAGCGTGAGAGATTCTTTGCTTCGCTCAGAATGACATTTGTGAAACGACTTGTAGTCATTTGAAATGAAAATTCACGTCTGGGTTCCTGAGTATGCTTCTGGCATCGGCGGAATTCAGACGTTTTCCCGATTCGTTGTGGGCGGACTGCGTGATCTTTTCCCGGAAGCCGAGATCTCTCTTTTTTCAAAAAACGACGCCTCATATCCAGATCGGGCCGACGATGGGACGGACAGCTTTCGCGGGTTCGGCTGGTGGACGCCCAGCCTGAGAACCGTAGCTTTCGCCAGCGCGCTGTTTCGGGAAGCAACTCGTCAGCGTCCCGATTTTATTATTACAACCCACGTGAATTTTGCGCCGGTCGCTCATCATTTGCAAAAGATCGTGCCGTTCCTGGCAATTGGTCATGGCATTGAAGTCTGGAAGATCCCGAAGCCCTCCGTGCGAAATGCTTTGCGCTTTGCCAGCGGCCTGGCCGCGGTCAGCGACTTCACCCGTCAACGGATGGCGGAAGCGTTAAATATTTCGCCGGATCAAATTGCTCTTTTGCCGAACACATTTGATGAGGAGAAATTCGTGCCGGGTCCGAAGCCGCATTCTTTCCTCAAGCGTTACGGGTTGACGCGCAACCAACCGGTCATTCTTACGATCGCGCGATTGAGTGAAAGCGAACGATACAAAGGCTACGATCAAGTCCTGCGGGCGTTGCCGGCGATCCGTCAGCGATTTCCCAATGTGCGATACATTCTTGGCGGAGATGGAGCGGATCGCGCGCGAGTTGAATCCTTAATACGCGAGCTTCGCCTGGAATCGAATGTGACTCTGACAGGCTTCGTGCCCGATTACGATCTGTGCAGTCACTACAATCTTTGCGATGTATTCGCGATGCCGAGTAAAGGCGAAGGATTCGGCATCGTTTTTCTGGAAGCGCTGGCCTGCGGCAAACCGGTCGTTGCCGGAAACAAAGATGGATCGGTCGATGCAGTTCTGAATGGCGAACTCGGGACGCTTGTCGATCCCGACAATGTCGCCGAAATCGCTGAAGCGATCATCCAGAACGTAGAAGGTAGGAAGGAGAAAGTAGAAGATCTGCGCCGGAAAGTAATTGAGGTCTATGGCTATGATCGATTTCGCGAGAGACTGCGGCGGCTGACTGCAAAACTGGAAACTAAAGATTAGAGGTAGAAATTGCGGCATGAAAAAAGATCTTGAAGAGCGAACAAAGAAATTCGGCTTAGCTGTGATCAAGTTTGTCTCTTCCCTGCCTCGGACTCGAGAAGCAGACGTACTTGGACGGCAATTGCTACGTTGCGGAACCTCAATTGGCGCAAATTACCGCGAGGCGAATCGAGGAGTCTCGCGTGCGGACTTTACTAATAAGATTGGCACCGTGCAAAAGGAGGCCGCTGAAACGCAGTATTGGATTGAGTTAATAATCGAGTCCGGCATGGCCGCCCAGGCAGGCGCGGCGAATCTGCACAAGGAATCATCCGAACTGCTCGCGATCTTCACAACTATCGGTAAGCAGTTAAAGAAGAAGTCTAGCTCTTTCTAACTTCTACTTTCTCATTTATCATTTGCGCCGGTGTGCGGGATTGCCGGAATAGTTAACTCGAAGCTGGAGCGGGATGACTTCGGGGCGCGCCTGAGTCGGATGCAGGAACAAATGCATCATCGCGGTCCGGATGATCGCGGCATTTTTGTCTCACGGGATGCCAGAACCGGATTGGTTTCGACTCGTCTCGCGATTCTAGACCTGAGCCAGGCCGGACATCAACCAATGCAAACCCCGGATGGCCGATTCCACATCGCGTTTAACGGTGAAATTTACAACTTCGACAATCTGCGCGCCGACCTCGCAGCCGAAGGGGAAGAGTTTGTTTCGCATTCCGATACGGAAGTGATTCTCAAAATGTACGCTCGTTATGGACCGGACTGTGTCCGCGAGTTTGAGGGAATGTTTGCTGTGGCGATTTGGAACGAACAAGAACAGACCTGCTTTCTGGCTCGTGATCCGCTCGGGATTAAATCCCTGTACTACTGCGAGCAAAATGGCGGTCTGATTTTCGGATCGGAAATTCGGACGTTGTTAATGAGCGGGTTAGTTCCGCGAGAGAAATCGTCCGAGGCGATTGCCGGTTATTTGTTGTTCGGCGCAGTTCCGGAACCGGACACGATGGTTCGCGGCGTGAAAGCGCTTCCGGCGGGTCATTATCTGATATGGAGCAAAGGCGTGCTCAAACCGCGCAAGTATTGGGACATTCAATTTCAAGTCGGTTCGCACGTTGAGGAAGATCGGGCAAAGCTTGCCCGCAAAGCCCTAGAAGAATCCATCGACCGCCATTTCGTCAGCGATGTCCCGGTCGGAGTTTTTCTGAGTGGCGGCATCGATTCGACCTGCCTCACTGCGTTAGCCTCGAAAAAACTGGGCGCTGATCTGCATACCTTCAGCATTTCCTTCGACAACCGAGAGTTGAACGAAGGAGACGTAGCTGCGCGCACGGCGAAACATTTCGGGACCAAACATATCGATTGGCGACTGGATTCGGTTTCGGCGAAATCGCTGCTTCAAAAATTCCTCGAAAGCTCCGATCAACCGAGCATTGATGGCTTCAACAGCTTTTGCGTTTCAAAGCTTGCTCACGATCACGGATTCAAAGTGGTTTTGTCCGGTCTGGGCAGCGATGAACTCTTCGGCGGCTACGGCTCGTTTGAACTGATGCCTCGGATGCTGCGGACCAGTCGCGCGCTCAATCTGCTTTCGCCCTTGCGAAAGTCGGCGGGAAGAGTTTTGGAATCGACCGCTACGTCACCGAGAATGAGAAGGCTGGGGCACTTTTTTACCGGCCCGCCGACGACTGCCGACGCTTACTGGGCGATGCGAGGCACTTTTACGCCGCGCGAAGTGGCGCTGCTCCTTTCTCGATACTACCGGAACGATAAGATCGACGTCGAACAACTGTTGCACGTTCATGTGCCAGATCAGCCAACTCTCGGCGATGAAGTCAGCTATCTCGAGCTGACCCGCTATATGCGGAATCAGCTTTTGCGCGACAGCGACGTGATGAGCATGGCTTGGAGCCTCGAGCTGCGGGTCCCATTTGTAGATCGCAAGTTTTTGGAGACAATCGCGAAAATCCCCGCGGAACAACGGCTCACGCAAGGAAAACGTCTCTTGCTGGAAGCCGTTCCGGAAATTCCGGAATGGGTCAGAAACCGACCCAAACAAGGTTTCGTTTTTCCATTCAAAGACTGGATCACTGCCGAGTGGCGCGACGTTTTTCAACGGATCGAGCAGGAAAGTCCCGTCCCGCTCAAAAACTGGTTCCGATGCTGGTGCTTGTTCGCGCTGGATAGTTTCCTCAGGCGTGAAGGAATGCAGAGCACGCCTAGCTGACGAATTCGACTTCGATTTCTTTCTCGATGTAACCGGCACGCGCAGCGTCGCCGAGAAATTTCCGAATGGCCGCTCGACCGGTCTCGCCATAATCGCGAGTAAAGTCATTCACATACATTCCGATGAATTGTCCGGCGAGGGCGGAATCCATATCGCGCGCATACGGTAACGAATGCCGGACCGCCGGTTCACGATGAGCCAGACCATAGTCGATGCTTTCGTGAATGATCTCGAATAGATCGTGACGCACCGGAGGCGGAATGTCTTTCCGCACGACATTCCCGCCTAACGGAAGCGGCAGACCCGTCTCGCTCTTCCACCATTCGCCAAGATCGGCAACTTTTTCAAAACCGGACCGGGCGTAAGTCAGTTGGCCTTCGTGAATGATCAAGCCGGCATCGGCCCGTTCGTCTCTTACAGCATCGAAAATTTGATCGAACGGGACAACAACGAAATCGAATTCTCCAACAAAAAGCTGTAACGCCAGAAATGCGCTGGTCATTTTTCCTGGCACGGCAATTCTGCAATTGTGCAGGAATTCTCGAGCGTCGCCTCCGCCGGATCGTTGGCGAGTGATCACGAGCGGACCGTAGCCATCGCCCATGCTGGCGCCGCACGGTAACAGAGCATAACGATCGCTGACGTAGGCGTAAGCGTGAATCGATATGGCAGAGATGTGTAGCTCGCCGCGCATGGCGCGCTCGTTCAATGTCTGGATATCTTCGAGCCGATGTTCGAATCGATAACCCCGGAGATCAATCTTGTTCTCCGCCATCGCGTAGAACATGAAAGCGTCGTCTGGATCGGGCGAATGCCCGAGCGTGAAAACTTCCGGAACAGTCGACATCCGCCATCTTATCTGTCGCGACTACACGGTGCAAGATGAGTGATATTGCCTCCATTGTCGATGGTGGGCGAAAAGCGATGAGAGGACGCCTCGCAATCCAAAGGACTGCGTCCGAAAACTAAGGCATCATCCCCATTTCGCGAAGCTTTCGGAGTGCGACGCGTCCTCGCGTCGCTTTCCACACGCGAACAACTACTCCATCACGAAAATTCGGGTTCTTCGGTCGAAATCTTGGATTCCCCCGAGCTCTGTTGCAGCGCCTGCTCGAGCGCGCGCCAGGCCAGCATTGCGCATTTGACGCGCTGCGGAAATTTTCGCACGCCTCGCATCACTCGAAGATCGCCTAGAGCTTTCGGCGTGTCGCTTGTTTCTTTCGTCACCAAATCGTGGAATCCCCGCAGGATCGACATCGTTTCCTCGCGGCTTTTTCCTTTCAATTTCATAGTCATCAAGGAAGCCGATGCCTGGCTGATCGCACAGCCGTGCCCAGTGAATTTGATCTCCTCCAAACCGCCTTTTCCGTCGAATTTGACCGCCAGATGAATCTCGTCGCCGCAAGCAGGATTATCGCCGTGAACACGAACGGCGGCATCAGGCAGCTCGCCAAAATTTCGGGGGCGCCTCGAATGATCGAGGATCACCTCTTGGTATAGCTCTTCGAGATCGCCAGTTTCGGGGTTCATGAAAAGAAACGCGCGGCTTTCTGGAGGATTTCGATCATGCGATCGATCTCCTCGACCGTGTTGTAAAAATAAAAGCTCGCGCGCGTGGTCCCGGTCACCCCGAACCTGCGCATCAGCGGCTGATTGCAATGATGTCCGCCCCGGAGGGCCAGACCGTATCGGTCGGCGAACGTGGTGAGATCATGCGGATGAGCCGCTTTCATTACGAATCCGACGAGCGCGCCGCGTTCTTTCTCCGGTCCAAGGATGCGAACACCAGACAACTCGCCCAAACGTTCCATCGCGTAACGAGTAAGATCGACATCGTGCTGAAAAATCTTCGGTCGCCCGATTTTCTCGATGTAATCGACAGCAGCAGCCAGCCCGATCGCGCCGGCGATGATTGGCGTGCCCGCTTCGAATCGGTGCGGGGCTTTTTTAAAAAAACTTTTCTCCAGTGAAACGCTGACAATCATCTCTCCCCCGCCCTGCCACGGCGGCAACGAATCTAGAACTTCGGCGCGTCCGTAGAGAACACCGATCCCCGTTGGTCCACACATTTTATGTCCGGAGAAAGCCAGAAAGTCGCAGCCCATTTCCTGAACATCGATTGGCATATGACCAACGCCTTGGGCCGCATCCACTAAACTCAGGGTGCCAGCCGCGCGTGCTTTTCGACAAAGTTCCGCAACCGGGTTGATCGTGCCGAGCGAGTTCGAGACGTGCGTAAAAGCAAACAGCTTAACCTCGCGTGTCAGCAATGATTCAAGCTGATCGAGATCGAGCGTCCCATCATCGAGCACGGGCACGAACCGCAGGCTCGCGCCTTTGCGTTCCGCCAACAGCTGCCAGGGCACGAGATTGCTGTGATGTTCCATTTCCGTAAGTAAAATAACGTCGTCTTTCCGAAGAAATTTTTCGCCCCAGGCTTGAGCCACGAGGTTGATGCTTTCGGTAGTGCCGCGCGTGAACACGATCTCGTCCGAACTGGCTGCATTGATGTAGGTCCCCACGCGCTGTCGGGCTTGCTCGTAGTGTTCCGTGGCCCGGTTACTCAAGAAATGCAGACCACGATGGACATTGGCATTTTCATGCTCGTAATAATTCCGGAGCGCATCGATCACCGCCTGCGGTTTCTGCGACGTGGCAGCGTTGTCGAAGTAAATCAATGAATGGCCATGGGCCTTCTCATTGAGAATTGGAAAATCCTGGCGAACACGGGTCCAATCGATCTCTGGACTGGCAGTCTTATGCACAACTCAATTTGCGCCTTAGCGTGGTCTTTCGCCACTTGATTCGCGCTGGTGGAACGCTACCCGCTCGCGAAACCTTTCGGAGTTATCCTCAACGCGTTGGTAAAGCATACGGCACCGCCGCCAAACTCTTCCCGGATTTAGCTTGCTTCTGGAACACCACATTTGTTAACCTTCGCTCTCGTCCACCGGAGGGTTGCGCCGGGGCGAACAGCAAGTCAATGAAAGCTAAGGAGCAAGAAACCATTATCGCCTACTGGCTGGTGCCGGCCAAGCCGGAGCGCGAGTTATTCAACGAGCTCATTCGCATTCTGGCGGTCCAAATGCGAGCACCACGCTTCGAACCGCACGTGACCATTTTTTCGATGCCGGAGAATCGACAATCGCCCAAAAGGATTCTGGCCAGGATCAAAGCCCAGCCGATCGCCTTAAGCGTCCGCGGAATCGGTACTTCAGCAGAATATCTGAAAACGATGTTCGTGCGGCTGCAACCAAACAAATCGCTGCAGCAATTGGTCGCAGGTCTGCGCCGCGTCACGAAATTTTCCGGCAACGCTCCCGATCCTCACCTGAGCCTGCTTTATAAAAACCTGTCGGGCGCGACTCGGCGAAGTCTGTCCGCCGCTGTTAGCCTGCCGTTTTCCCAAATCGTGTTCGATTCGATTAAAGCAGTGCGCTGCTCTTCGCCAATCCGGAGCAAAGGCGATGTCGATGCATGGCGAGTCGTCGCCACAAAGTCTTTAAAGTAAAGCGCGGCCACGTTTCCATTGACTGGTAGCGCGCGATCGCCAAGCGCGCCGCCATTGCGGCGATTCACGTCTGCTCTAGGTTGATTCGTGTCAACAGAGGCGAAGACCAAAATCTTTGGCCAGCACGACGAAGGCACAATCAAACAAATCGAAACCTGCGTCGCGGCTGGAGGCGAACGCGGCGTGCTCTGTGCCGATGGCCATAAAGGCTACGCCCAACCGATCGGCGGCGTGGTTGCTTACAAAGGCAAAATTTCCCTCAGCGGCGTTGGGTTCGATATCGCCTGTGGCAATCTGGCCATTCTGACCGACGCGAAGCGCGACGAGATCGCTCCCAGGATCGAGAAGATCATGGACGACGTGGTCCGCGACATTTCGTTTGGAATTGGTCGCAAAAGCAAAACGCGGGTGGAACACGAATTGTTCGACGATCCGGCGTGGGAATTAAAGCCGATCGGAAGTTTGAAAGAGCTGGCCCGCGATCAACTCGGGACCGTCGGCGGCGGGAATCATTATGTCGATCTTTTCGCGGATGAACAGGATCGAATCTGGGTGGGAGTGCATTTCGGCTCACGCGGGCTCGGTCACAAAACAGCCACGCATTTTCTAAAGGCCGCCGGTGGAAAAGATGGAATGGATGTGCCGCCGACCGTTGTCGAAGAGAACTCCGAGATCGGGCAGGATTACCTTGCCGGGATGCATCTGGCCGGGCGTTATGCTTATGCCGGGCGCGAGGCAGTGGCGCGTCACGTCGTTCGGAACATTCTGGGCGCGAAAATTCTCGAGGAAGTGCACAACCATCACAACTTTGCCTGGCGCGAAAAGCATGATGGCGACAAATACTGGGTCGTGCGCAAAGGCGCGACACCGGCGTTCCCGGGACAAAAAGGATTTGTCGGCGGCAGCATGGGTGACGACGCAGTGATCATCGAAGGGATCGACTCGCCAGTTTCGAGAAATGCGTTGTTCTCAACCGTTCACGGCGCGGGCCGGATCATGTCGCGCACCGCGGCCAAAGGACGTTTCGTCAAGGTCGGCAACAAACGGATTCGCCAGGACGGACTCGTCCGGCACGACGAAATGATGAAATGGCTGCATGATCGGCATATCGTTTTGCGCGGCGGCGATCTGGATGAAGCGCCGCAAGCCTACCGACGCCTGCCCGATGTACTCGCCGCGCACGCCGGCACGATCCGCGTTTTGCACACGCTGCATCCGCTCGGTGTCGCCATGGCCGGACGCGACATTGTCGATCCTTACAAAGATTGACGCTGCAACGCATCGGAGCATTTGCCGTCGCAAGAGAGTCAATTGCTGCTTATACCGCGCCGTAGCTTCGGCGAAGGCGGGTCGATCCTTACAAGGATTGAATCGATCGCAGCTCAGTTACGGCGCCAGAATCAAGAGAAAAGCAGTATCGATAGTAAGCTCTAGGCTTGCCCTGATTTGACGGACGGTGGGCTTAGGGTCAAAACCCGAAGGAGAGTCCACATGAAGACGCAGTTAAGTAAACCGGTTCGCAACCGGGCAAACTACACCGAAGAGTATAAGCAGCAGGCGCTGGAGCTTTGGCGCGCCAGTGGTCGCAGTGCGGCCAAAGTGGCGGCCGAGCTGGGGATTCGTCCTCCGTTGCTTTATCGCTGGGCACGCTTGGAGCGCTTGCCTCAGAGCGGCCCGAGCGCAGCAGCCAAGCCAAGGCGCAGCATGGAAGAACTGGAGCGGGAGAACCAATTCTTACGGGCCGAAAACGCCAGGCTTCTTGAGCAGAGGGACATTTTAAAAAAGTCTCTGGGCATCCTCTCCGAAGCGCCGCCGAGCGCTACGTCCAAGTCGAAGGTATGAGTGGGCAATATAAGATCGCCCGCTTGTGCGAAGCTTTGCTCGTTTCGCGCAGCGGCTTCTATGATTGGAAGCAGCGGCACCATCATCCAGGAGCGCGCCAGTTAGATAACGCTCGCCTGGTCGAGCAGATCCGGCAGGAGTTTGTCCGCAGTCGCCACACCTACGGCAGTCCACGGCTAGCGCATGCTCTGGGCTGTCCAGGAAGACGCAATCGCATTGCTCGGCTGATGCGCGCACAAAGACTTTTCGCTCGGCAGCGTTCCAAGTATCGGGTCAAAACCACCGATAGCGCTCACGGTGGCCCCATCGCACCGCACCGTCTGCGCCATCTCAAGGTACAAGCGCGCGATCAGGTCTGGGCCACTGATGCCACTGGCATCTTGACCGCTGAAGGTTGGCTTTACCTGGTCGCAGTGCTGGACCTCTTTAGCCGGCGGGTGGTGGGTTGGGCCATGAGCCCCATCCTGGATGCGCCACTGGCCATCAGCGCTCTGCGCATGGCCTTAAATCAACGTCGTCCCGCCCGCTCCCTCATCCTTCACTCCGATCGCGGCAGCCAGTTTGCCAGCGCCGCTTACCGGCAGGTCCTCTCGCAGCACCAACTCATTGCTTCCATGAGTCGCGCCGATAACTGCTACGACAATGCTTTCATCGAATCCTTCTGGAGCAGCCTCAAATACGAACTGGTCTACGACCAGCGCTTCGCTACTCGCGCACAGGCTCGCACCGCCGTCTTCGGCTACATTGAAACCTTCTACAACCGCATCAGACTGCACTCCAGCCTTGCCTACACCAGTCCGATTAATTTCGAAATCAAAAACAAAACTAACAAAAATAGACTATAGGAATTGATCCCTACCTAACTGTCCGAAAAATCAATGCAAGCCCACTCTGACCCCTGCGCGGCCCTCGCACACCTTCGTCCAAATATCGGGATGCTTCGGTAGTCCCCATGCCACGGCATAGCGGCCATCGGGCGACTCCGTGTGTTCGAACACCAGAAAAGGCTTGGTCGCACCAGACGCTTCGCTCTCTGAATAGCTTATTGCCGTCGCAAAGAGAGAGAGACTCAAAGTTGTCATCGTCGCCTGTGCGATTGAGAGTGACCGACGAAATAAGCATCGCGGAACAGAGTGGTTCATAGGCTTGGCCCCATCATCTTACGAAAAAGAGATAAGCCACGGCAGGGTGGCGTCGCAAACACGCTGAACTTATTTCGCCATGGGGCCGTTGGCTTCATCGATTGGTTAGGGCGCGTCTAGTCCATTTCGCCGATAGCGACCGAGAATGAGTTCTGGAATGCAGGTGAGGGCGATACCGCCAATAACTGTTACGGCGCAAATCCATTTCCATCCGAACGGTCCAAACGGCAAAAATCCGAGACCGTATCCAAGGGAGGCAAGAGCACCAAGGATGAAAAACGGGCCAGTGAAGCGGCAGTGGACGCGGCCGCATTGGGAAGCGTTAAACAGACATATTGTCCCCATGACACCCAGGGACGCGGTCCATAGAACGGTTCTCCAGATGGGCGATACAGCCCAACCAAGAGCGAACGCAAGCCACGGAAGACACCAGAAAAGGAAGCCGCTCATCCCGTTGCATAGGAGGTCGCGCTGCGGGTGTCCACCCTCCTCAATGTGGCGTTGCAAAAGCGCAGTCGAGTCACTCAAGTCGAAGCTCTCCTGGGAAGCCCAACGTAAGAGGCCTCGCAAGGAGCGACGACGATCGGAAAAAATCGTAGATATCTGCCGGTCTCGTGGGTCCCGTAAACCATGCACGGTAATCCGATGACAAAGGCGAGACAACTCACGTGCGCTGAGATCTGCGGCGCCTACCTTCTGGACCATACCGATGCGCCAGAACTCGTCATCTTGTTGACTGGAGTGCGCTTGCGCATCCGTAATGTAGCGGTCGCCCATGCTCTTAACTAAAGAACGGCGCTCTGCGAGCTTCTCGAGGGGCCAACGAGTAAAGATTCCAATGAAAAAACCGATAATACCGCCGATAAGGAGCTTGGTGAGATCCCCCAGGCTCTGATACTTCGCGAGCTCGGCATTCATGATGCAAGTGACGAGGTTCAAGGCCTAACGAGAACAAGATGAGCGACGGCGGACGAGGGCGCGCGTGACTCGGAGCGGAAGTGTGGAAGTCATCTCAAAAGTGGAGCGCAGAGCGGTCCGCCGTTCGCTCCATCGCATGGTTAGGTCTGATGATGTCCGTTTCCACTTCATTTTCGAGAGCGAAGGTTGACGATAACGGACAGGAGGATCGCACCGAACGCCGTTTGGAGACCAAAATACTGCCAGTTAATATCTCTTCCCCATTGGCTGCTCAGAAAAAACGGCAGCCATTCCGCTGGTGCGTCGCAACCATAGCGCCTGCAATGCGACCGCGGGATCAGCATCATGGACAGAAGCACTGCAAAAGCGACGGCCAAAAGTGTGCGCTTCATGTCGTAGACCTAACTATAATTCGGCTGCATTTTGCCGCAAAAAAAGGCGGCAGTCCGCAGCCTAATTCTTGATCTCACAGGGCAAGACAGAGTAAAAAGCCCCATCGAATCGAGACTACAAACGCCGGCCGAACCCGGCAAGGAGAAACTGCTCGACCGCGTTCGGGCGGTGCTTCGCCTCAAGCATTATTCGCTTCGGACCGAGCACAGTTACGTCGATTGGATTAAGCGATTTTTGCGATTCCATGCCGGGCGCGAAACGAATCTGGCGGCAGGCCCGCCAAAGGACGAGTCCGGTCGACTGGCGGACAGGATGCCCGTGTTGCTGTGGCGGCATCCAGAGACGATGGGGGCAGGTGAGGTGCGCGAGTTCCTCTCCCATTTAGCGGTGAAGGGAGGTGTGGCTGCCTCGACGCAGAACCAGGCGTTTTCGGCTTTGCTTTTTCTCTACCGCGATGTGCTGCAGCAGGAACTGCCGTGGATCGAGGACGGGGAGCGGGCTAAACGCCCGGCGAAATTGCCGGTGGTGTTTACCAAACAGGAGGCGCGCTCGGTGCTGAACAAATTGCACGGTACTGCGCGACTAATGGCGAACTTGCTGTACGGATGCGGTCTGCGATTAAGCGAGTGTGTGCGCTTACGAATCAAAGATGTCGATTTTGGTTACTTGCAAATCACTATTCGCGACGCCAAAGGCGGACGCGATCGCGTTAGGATGCTGCGTCGATCCTGATCGGCAATCGTTGCGGTTGCCCTACAATTCGGCGGTCATAGACGGCCGCTACAGATTTCCGATTGTCGATCTCGAATTCGAGGCGTACGTTTTTCAAGAAGACTGTAGGGGAATGTCCCAGCCGGACTGGCGATGGGTTCCCGTTTTTGAAAGTTGGGAAGCTGTCAGCTTCCCCTACAGAAATTCAAACCGAATGGAGCATTTATTATGAGCACCGTTGTTGCCGAAGAAAAGAAAGCCGGAACGAAATTGAATCAGCTCGAGCAAATCAAGAAGTTTACCAAAATAGTTGCCGACACGGCGGACTTCGAAACGATGAAGGAGTTCAAGCCGCAAGACGCGACGACCAACCCGAGTCTGGTCTTTGCGGCCACGCAAAAGGAGCAGTACGGGCATTTGATCGATCAAGTGCTGGAGGATCGCAAAAACTCGGGCTTAAGCGGTCAGGAACAGATCGAGGACATTTGCGATCATCTGCTGGTCCAGTTCGGGACCGATATTCTCGGGATCGTGCCGGGACGTGTTTCGACTGAGACCGATGCGCGATTGTCGTACGACGTCGAAGGTTCGATCGATAAAGCGCGGCGGTTAGTCAAGCTTTATGAAGATCGGAAGATTCCGCGCGAACGCGTATTGATCAAAATCGCATCGACATGGGAAGGACTCGCAGCCGCCGAGCAACTGCAAAAAGAAGGGATCCGCTGCAATCTGACCTTGATGTTTTCGCTGCCGCAGGCGGTGCGCGCGGCCGAAGCGAAGGTGCAACTGATCTCGCCATTCGTGGGCCGGATTTACGATTGGTACAAGGCGCACGAGAAGCGGGATTACAAAGGGCCGGAAGATCCCGGCGTGCAGTCGGTCACCGAGATTTACGCTTATTACAAGAAGTTCGGGATCCCCACCGAGGTGATGGGGGCGAGTTTTCGCAATACCGGCCAGATCCTCGAGTTGGCAGGATGCGATTGCCTGACGATCAGTCCGGAATTGATGGAGGAGCTTTCGAAATCGAACGAACCGGTGGAGCGAAAATTAGGCCCGGAAAAATCGATGTCCGCAAAGATCGACAAGCTGGAGCTGGATGAGAAAAAATTTCGCTGGCTGTTGAACGATGACGCGATGGCCTACGAAAAGACGGGCGAAGGAATTCGAAAGTTCGCGGCAGATGTGGTGAAGCTGGAGAAATTCGTGGCGTCGAAGCTCTAGCAAATCGCGACCCTCACCTCAATCCTCTCCCTGGCGAGGGAGAGGCGGACCCGGCAGCTGCCGGACCGGTGAGGCTGGATGCCGACATGTTCAATATCGTTCTGGTCGAGCCGGAGATTCCGCCGAATACCGGCAATATCGGACGGCTTTGTCTGGCGACAGGATCGACATTGCATTTGATCCAGCCACTCGGCTTTTCGCTGGAGGATCGCCAACTGAAGCGGGCCGGCCTCGATTATTGGGATGAAGTGGATGTGCAGGTGTGGAAATCGTTTGATGAATTGCGACGGCAACATGCCGATGCGCGTTATTTTTTTCTGACAACCAAAACGAAGCGCGCGTACCTGGGACGTGAAATTCCAGCGAGGCGATTTTCTCGTATTCGGACGTGAAACAAAAGGGCTGCCGGAAAATTTGCTCGTGGCCAATATCGACAATTGTCTCACCATACCGATGCAGGGAACGCGAAGTCTGAATCTCGCCACCGCAGTGGCCATCGTCCTTTTCGAAGCCGTCCGCCAACTTCGCTAAAGCGCAGAAGGCGAGTCAGCTGCGGTTTGTGTTCTGTCACGGCGCATCCGAAACAGCTTCTGCAAACGATTTTATTAGAGAGGGAAGACGCCGGGCGAGTCATCGCCCTTTTCAGGCGATGATGAATAATCCGGGCAAACCCGGTGTCGAACTAAAAGGACAAGAAAGGGAAGAAATCATGAAAAAACTTCTACATTCAATGTGCATCGGCAGCATCGCTCTGGCGTTATGTGCTCCCGGTGCATTAGCGAAGGATAAACATAAAGGGCACAGAGGACGGTCTGCTCAGCACGTCGCAGCCGCGCATGGGCACGCGAAAGCAGCCGTGAGAAGTCGTGGACACAGAACTGTTCAGCACCGAATTGCTCATCACCGAAATGCGGTGAGAAGTGCAAGATCGCACGCCGTTGTGAATCGCCGAAGCTTCCACGCAAGTCGTGAGCATGCGACGCGACAGTTGAATGCTTCGAATCGGCGGACGGCACATCACCGACAGATCGCGAGGACGAATCGGCGCACCATTCGAGAACGGAATAATGTCGCGATGATAAATCGGGAGCACAATCCTCGCGCAAGTCGTACACGGCGGGTCGTCCGGTCGGGTCGAGTCCATGTCACCAATAACTGGAACGGTGAGCGATTTTCGGGGCGGCATTACGCTGCGTTTCGAAATTATGAGAGACACCGTCACAGTCGCGATTGGTACCGGCATCATTACGACCGGATCGTCTTTGTGAGTGGCGGCTGGTGGTATTGGAATTCGGGCTATTGGTATCCAGCCTGGGGCTACGCTCCTTATGCGTATTACTCCTATGACGGGCCAATCTATACCGGATACGCCTCTCTCACACCGCGCGAGATCGTCGTAAACGTGCAGGTCCAACTGCAACGCGATGGATATTACGTCGGAGCCATCGACGGAATCCTAGGACCAATGACTCGACGGGCCCTGGCCGCGTTCCAGTTCGACCACGGATTAGCGGTCACTTCCACTATTGATGAACCAACGGTGTCGGCGCTCGGCGTGGCGTAACATCGACATCTTTGTTTCCGGAGCCGCACGAGGCATAGCCATGCGGCTCTTCTTTTTGGCAACTTTCACATATCGGCTGTAACCGAATCCAGCAGATCAGAGTTGAATAAACAAAAATTATATGCTGTCTAACAGGCCAAGAAAGGAACCAAGTTTATGAGATCACTTTTAATTTTGATCTGCTGTCTCGCGATCGCGAGCACCGGTTATGCCGACAAGAAAAAACATCAGCATAAGCAACAGCAGCAACAACAGTCACAACAATCTGCTAAATCCCACGCCGTTCGTGGCGTCAACTCGAGACACTTGCAAACCCAGCAAGGAACCAAAGCCAAGGGATGGTACACAACAAAGCCAACCGTTACGCTTCGTTCACACAGCAATGTGTCGGCGGTCCAAACGCAACGGCACTTTCAGCACTCGAGGATCAGCGCTGCTGCATCCGGGCGAAATGTGGCGAGATTCCAGAGCAGGAAATTCAACCTGGCAAGGAACCGAAACCCGGCAATTGCCAGCGTCCGGTTCAGCACAGGTCATCATATCCGAGGGAGCCAAAACTGGCAGGGACGCCATTATTTAGCGTTCCGAAACTATCGGTCGGAATGGCACGACCGGAATTGGTGGAGAAATCATCATAACCGCATCGTGTTCGTATTTGGCGGGTGGTATTATTGGAATGCAGGTTGGTGGTATCCAGCCTGGGGCTACGATTCCAACGCTTACTACGCCTACGACGGCCCGATCTATGGCTATAATGATCTGCCGCCCGATCAGGTCGTAGCCAACGTGCAATCCGCACTTCAGGAACAGGGATATTATACAGGCGAAGTGGATGGCCTTCTCGGTCCCCTCACCCGCGCCGCGCTCGCACGCTATCAGCAAGACCACGGCCTCTACACGACTTCGGCAATCGATGAACCAACTCTGTCGTCGCTGCGAATGATGTAAGAATTCCGGCTTCATTTGAAAAGCCGCCGCGATTTTTTTCGCGGCGGCTTTTTTGAGTAAGAATCGGTTTCAAGCTGCGTGAATTGTTGCCAGGCGTGTGCACGCGATGGCCGATGGATCTTTCCTTGTGCGCCACGGAGATTTGCGACAGATAAGGGCTAATGCAGAACAGCCGGCCGCAACTTGTCGCACGCGATCTCCGTCAATCTTTCCGGATCGGTGCGCGCCGGCTCGATGTTTTACGCGGGATCTCGATGGAAATCGCGCAGGGAGAGGTCGTGTTCGTTTGCGGAGCATCCGGCGCCGGCAAGACCACTCTGCTTTACACTTTAGCAGGTCTCGAGCGCCCGGAATCGGGAACCGTCGAGTTTGACGGCCGCAGGCTTTACGGTGGCAGCCAAGTATCGCAGGCAAAGTTACGCAACGAAAAAATGGGTTTTGTGTTTCAAGGTTACTTTCTGTTGCCGGAGCTGACGGCTTTGGAGAATGTGGCGTTGCCGGGAATGATCGGCGGAAGATCGACGATCGATAAAGCGCGCAACAGTCTGGACGCCGTTGGGCTCGGCGATCGATTGCAACATTTGCCGGCGGAACTTTCGGGTGGAGAACAGCAGCGCGTGGCCATTGCCCGGGCGTTAGTGAACGATCCCGAGATTATTTTTGCGGATGAGCCAACAGGAAATCTTGATTCCAATACTGGCGACGCGATTGTCGATCTTCTGTTGAATCTGGCGCGGGAGCGCGGCAAGACCCTGCTGGTTGTGACTCACGATGTTCAATTGGCGGCGCGCGGGCATCGGACCCTGCACATTGTCGATGGTATTATCGACAATGCATCAAACGGGTGAAGTCTTTAGTTCCAGGCGCTTCAACAATGTTCTTCTTGAATTGCCGCGCAATTGACCGGACATTTTTTCAAGCCTATGAAAACCAGTGACGCAGATACCATGGTGTTAGAGGAACCGGTCGCAGGGAAAACAGGGACGAAGTCTTCAAAACGAGCAGAATTGAAAATCTATATCGATGGAAAATTTTTCGCCGAAGGCGATGCGAAAGTTTCCGTTTTCGATCATGGACTGCTTTATGGCGACGGAATTTTTGAGGGCATCCGGTTCTATAATGGGCGCGTGTTCCGGCTGGAAGAACACATTGCCCGGCTTTGGGATTCCGCTCGCTCGATTGCGCTGCAAATCCCGATTTCGACGCAAGAAATGACGGAGGCGCTGCTGGAAACGATCCGGCAAAACGATCTGCACGATGGTTACATTCGGCTGCTCGTTACGCGAGGTGTCGGCAATCTCGGCTTGAATCCGACACAATGTAAACGCCCGAGCGTGATCATTATCGCTTCCAGCATCACGCTTTATCCCAAAGAGGTTTACGAGAAAGGATTGACCGTGGCGACATGTGCCACGCGGCGCACGAGTCCGGGCTCACTCAATCCCGCGGTCAAGTCGCTCAACTATCTGAACAACGTGATGGCACGGATCGAGGCCAATCTCGCGAACGCCGATGAAGGTTTGATGTTGAATGATGCCGGCTACATCGCCGAATGCACGGCCGATAATCTCTTCATCATCAAACGTGGTCGAATGTTTACGCCGCCGATTTCGGCGGGGGCATTGGGCGGGATCACGCGTTCTGTCGTGATGGAAATCGCTGCTGAGATGGGTATCAAAGCAACCGAGGCAAACATCACGCGACACGATGTATTCGTGGCCGATGAGTGTTTTCTCACGGGAACGGCTGCCGAAGTCATTCCCGTCGTGAAAGTTGATGGCCGCTTGATCGGCAGTGGAAAGCCTGGACCGATCAGCGCGCGCATCATTGCGCGATTTCGCGAAATGGCGTGCGAAAGCGGGACGCCGATCTATTCTTGAAATTGGCCGCAGTTGGCAGGGGCGTAGAAGGTGCTGAATTTTCCTATTGAATGTAGTAGGATACTAGCAGTCTAAACTCTCAGAGATGTTGTGCGACGTCTGCAAATGTAATGATGCTACGGTCTTCCTGACTCAGATTCTGGAAGGGAAGATGCAGAAAGTGAATCTGTGCGATGCTTGCTCGAAAGAAAAAGGCGTGCAGGATCCGACCGGGTTCGCGTTGGCCGATCTGCTTTTAGGAATCGGCGCCGCTGAAGAAATCGAGAAAGGCTCGCCAACGCAAAAATGCACGGTGTGCGGTTATACTCAGGCTGATTTCAAGAAGACGGGGCGACTCGGCTGCAGCGCGTGTTACGTCACGTTTGGGGAAGCATTGAATACGCTCCTCAAAGCGATGCACAAGGGGACGAGACACGTCGGCAAACTTCCCCATCGGGCGCATCGCGAAATTCAATTGAGCGATCGCATGCGTACATTAACCGAGAACTTGGAGAAAGCGGTTGCGGAAGAAAATTACGAAACAGCCGCTTCCTTGCGCGACCAGATCAAGCAATTGGAAAGCGAGCTTTCAAATTAGACGATGAAACTTTCGACTGTCATGTCCACCGCCGGGGAATGGTTGCGCGGCGAAGGACCGCATCATCAGATCGTGATTAGTAGTCGCGTCCGCCTGGCCCGTAATCTCCGGGATCGACCGTTTCCGGGTTGGGCGAAAAAGGCGGATCGGATGTCGATTCTGGAGCTGATTAAACCGGCGGTGGAAGGGCTCTCCGAGATGCAGGAATCATTTTCCGAATCGCTCCAGGACCTGTCGGCGGTGGATAAACAGGTGTTAGTAGAGCGTCATTTGATCAGCCGCGAACATGCTGCGAAAGGGGCCGGTAGCGCCGTAGTCATGAACCGGCGGCAAACGCTCAGCCTCATGTTGAATGAGGAAGATCATTTGCGAATGCAATCGATTCGCTCGGGGTTGCAGCTAAAACAGGCGTTCAAGCTGGTGGATAAGATCGACAGCGCACTCGAAGAAAAGCTCGAATTCGCCTATGACAAACGCCTTGGCTATCTGACCGCCTGCCCGACAAATGTCGGCACCGGCATGCGTGCTTCGGCGATGCTGCACCTCCCCGGCCTGGTGTTGAGCGAAAGGATCAATCAAGTCGTCCAGGCCGTGAGCAAGATCGGATTGGCCGTGCGCGGTCTTTACGGCGAAGGCACCGAAGCGATGGGAAATCTTTTTCAAATCTCTAACCAAACCACATTGGGCGAGAAAGAAGACGAGATCATCAATCGACTCACTAAAGTAATCGAGACTATCATCGACAAGGAACACGACGCTCGGCAGGTTCTGATTCAAAAGAAATCGAACACGCTCTGGGACCAGATCGGCCGTGCCTACGGCGTTTTGACTTATGCCCATGCCATGAGCTCAAAGGAGGCTCTCAATTTATTGTCGATCATCAAACTGGGGGTCGATCTCGGTGCATTCCCGGAGGACAAGCGAATGCCGATCGATCAATTGTTCATCGACACGCAACCGGCGCATTTACAGAAAAGCTCGGATCAAAAATTGAATGCAGAAGAGCGCGATCACTTGCGCGCCGAAATCATCCGCGAACGTCTCAAAGCTTTCCCGAAACCTGACATCAGCAAAATGGCGAGAGAATCGGGGAATGGGGCTGTCGAGGGACGCAATTAGGCTGTCTAGAATTCCGACCACCGGGAAAAATTTCGTTACGAATCCAAATTTCTTGGCGCCCGTTTGAAAGTTGGCGCGAAACCTGATAATTTTAAGGCGGGACGCCCATGAACAATTTCACACCACGCGCACAACAGGTTTTGGCCCTTGCTCGCAAAGAGGCCGATCGTTTCAATCATAACTACGTCGGGACGGAGCATCTCCTGCTCGGTCTGATCAAGCTCGGCCAGGGTGTGGCTGTGAATGTCCTGCAAAAGGTGGGTCTCGATCTTGAGACTGTCCGGATGGAAGTCGAGAAGCAGGTCGGTTCCGGGCCGGAAACCAAGATGGTCGGGAATATCCCTTACACGCCGCGGGTCAAGAAAGTGCTGGCGCTCGCCGGCAAAGAGGCAAAAGCGCTCAACCATTCCTACGTCGGCACTGAGCACATCTTGCTGGGATTGTTGCGGGAGGGCGAAGGCGTCGCGGCCCGGGTGCTCAAGAGTCTCGAAGTCGATATCAACCGGACCCGTGACGAAATTCAGAAAGAGCTCGACCCGAATTTCATGCCCAGCGAATCCGAGGAGGGTGAAGCGCCAACGAAGAAAGACGTTAAGACTCCCGCGCTTCGGGCGTTTGGTCGCGATTTGACCGATCTGGCCAAGAAAAATGAGCTCGATCCGGTGATTGGCCGTCGCAATGAAATCGAGCGCGTGATTCAAGTCCTCTGCCGTCGAACGAAGAATAATCCCGTACCGATTGGCGAAGCCGGCGTGGGAAAAACGGCAATTGCCGAAGGGCTCGCCCAGGAAATCGCGAGCGGCAATGTGCCGGAGTTATTGCGGGATAAGCGCGTCATCACACTCGATCTGGCGCTCATGGTCGCTGGAACCAAATACCGCGGGCAGTTTGAAGAACGCATCAAAGCCGTGATGGATGAAATTCGCCGCTCGAAAAACGTGATCCTGTTTATCGACGAGTTGCATACCATTGTCGGCGCAGGCTCGGCCGAAGGCGCAATGGACGCATCGAACATCATCAAGCCCGCGTTGAGCCGGGGTGAATTGCAGTGCGTCGGCGCGACGACAATGAACGAATATCGCAAGTACATCGAGAAAGACGCGGCCCTGGAGCGACGTTTCCAGACCGTGAAAGTCGATGCCCCGACTGTCGATGAAGCGATCCAGATCTTGAAGGGACTCCGTCCGAAATACGAGGCGCACCATAAAGCCAAGCTTACAGACGAAGCGCTCGAAACTGCCGTCAGATTTTCCGATCGCTACATCACCGGGCGTTTCCTTCCCGATAAAGCTATCGACGTTATGGATGAAGCCGGCGCCCGAGCTCGCATCAACGCAATGACCAGGCCACCGGATGTGAAGGAGATCGAGAAAGAAATTGAAGAGATCCGGGTCGACAAAGAAGGTGCAATCAAGGCGCAGGATTTTGAGAAGGCGGCTTCGCTCCGGGACAAGGAAAAACAAACCAAAGAGCGTTTGGATTCCATACTGAATAAGTGGCGCGAAGAACGCGAAGAAAAGGAAGTCGTCGTCACCGCGGACGACATGATGCACATCATCTCGAAGGTGACCGGCGTCCCGCTTCAACGGATGGAGCAGGAAGAAACGCTAAAATTGCTCCGGATGGAAGCAGACATCAAAGAACGCGTGATCGGCCAGGACGAAGCTGTAATTGCCATCAGCAAAGCATTGCGGCGTTCGCGCGCCGATCTCAAAGATCCGAAACGGCCGATTGGTTCTTTCGTATTCCTCGGCCCAACCGGCGTCGGTAAAACCTTTCTCGCCCGCACGCTGGCCGAATTCATGTTCGGTGACGCCGATGCACTGATTCAGATCGACATGTCCGAGTACATGGAAAAATTCACGGCCTCACGATTGATCGGTTCGCCGCCGGGCTATGTCGGTTACGAGGAAGGTGGCCAGCTTTCGGAAGCAGTCCGCCGGCGCCCTTACTCGGTTGTCCTGTTCGACGAAATCGAGAAAGCGCATCCGGACGTGATGCATTTGCTCCTGCAAATTTTGGAGGAAGGCAAGATCACAGACTCGCTCGGCCGCAAGATCGATTTTCGAAATACAATTATCATCATGACGTCGAATGTCGGCGCCGAGCTGCTGAAGAAGCAAACTATCATGGGTTTCGGCGCGCCCCGGGACACGCACGATTACGATTCGATGCGCGACAAAATCCTCGAAGAAACAAAGCGCGTATTTAAACCCGAGTTTCTCAATCGACTCGACGAGATCATTGTATTTCATTCACTGGGCAAAACGGAGTTGCTGCGGATTGTCGATCTTGAGACGCAGAAAGTCCTGGCGCGCATCAAGGCGAAAGAAGTTCACATCGAACTGGCGGAGAGCGCGAAAGAATTTCTCATCGAGAAAGGCTACGATCCGCAATACGGTGCCCGGCCGATGCGGCGCGCGGTGGAACGCTTCCTCGAAGATCCGCTGGCGGAAGAACTGCTGCGCGGCAATGTGAAAGCCGGCGATACGGTCCATGTCCTGGCCGAAGAGGGAAAACTCGTCTTCCGGTCAGCCGAAACCAGCGCGCCGGCCGCAGCGCCGGCCAGCTGAGTTGGACGCCGTCTGCGTCGCTTGTCACGTCCGAAGGGATGCGGATTGCGTCAGGGTGCTCCAAATTAACCCGACATCCACGCGGAAATTTGTTTCGACGAACGGAACGCGTGTTGATATCGACTGAGCGAAGGCATGTGCGTAAGCACAAGAGGATTCACTGATGAAGAAGCTTGTTACGCCGATCGCGGTTTTGGCGATATCGATATTGCCGATCCTAGCCGGGTTAAAGAACATCGAGAAAGTGCGTAAACAAAGTCGGCTGGGACTTCAGCGGGACGTGGTTGACCCAACGCCGGTTTGCACACTGACCGAAGGTTTCGATAACATCGGCAACTTGGTCGGCATGGGTTGGTTCATGCAGAACAACAGTATGCCACTTGGCGGGACTGGATGGTTCCAAGGCAATACTTCCATGTTCACGTCTCAATCGGGCGCTCCCAACTCTTATATTGCGGCCGACTTCAACAACGGCTCAGGTGATGCAACCATCAGCAACTGGCTTTTGACCCCACCTCTACAATTGCAGGACGGTGGGGTACTGACCTTCTGGACACGCACCGTTACTCCTGGCGCGCAGCTTTTCGCCGACCGCTTGCAGGTGCGCATGAGCACCAACGGCAACAGCACTAACGTTGGCACAACTGCCACTAGCGTTGGCGATTTCACGACGCTTCTGCTCGACATCAATCCGACGTATGCGGACGACTATCCTCATGTTTGGACGCAGTACACGGTCAACATTAGCGGCCTTCCCTCGCCGACCACTGGTCGGCTTGCCTTCCGCTACTTTGTCGAGGATGGCGGTCCTTCGGGCACGAGATCGGACTACATCGGCATCGACACGATGTCCTACGCGTGTCCATCACCAACGCCGACGCCGACGCCAACTCCGACGCCAACACCAACGCCAACACCGGCGCTGGGCAATTATCCGGACGCATCACTTCCGCTCAGCACCGACACGACTGTAACGCCTGATGCCACGCCCGCCAACACGGCGCAGATCAATGTCTCGAGCTCAACCAACTTCAAAGGGACACTAGAAGGCGATCCGGCGACGGGCATAGTGCGTGTCACAGATGCGCATCCGGCTGGGAATTACACAGTGACAGTCAAAGCTTTCAACGGCGCCCTCACCGCGACAAAGATATTCACGCTAACAGTAACGACTCCGGCGGCGTGTGCTCCAGTTAGCTTCACGCCCGCCGCAACCTTTTTTGCTGGCGCCCGTCCTAACTCAGTAGCGATCGGCGATTTCAATGGCGATGGCAACCAAGACCTCGCAATTGCTGATAGTCGCTTCGTCAGCAACTTTGTTTTCCTCTATTTCGGCGACGGCGCGGGCGGTTTCGGCGGTTACCAATTCCTCCCCGTCAATAGCACGCCTGCCCTTTCAGTAGCGGTGGGCGATTTCAATGGCGATGGCAATCAAGATCTTGCGGTGGCCATCGGCGACACAGGCCGCGGCGTGTCCGTCTTTTTAGGCGATGGTACCGGACATTTCAGCGCCCCCACACACTTCTTCATCAACCATGCCGCTCAATCAGTAGCGGTGGGGGATTTCAATGGCGATGGCAAGCAGGATCTGGCCTTGGCCGACGACGCAGGAGTATCGATTTTGCTGGGCGATGGCGCGGGCAATTTCAGCGTCCCCTCCAACTTCCCTGCTGGCACAGCTCCCATTTCAGTAGCGATCGGCGATTTTAATGGTGATGGCAATCAAGACCTCGCTGTGGCTAACCAAAGCTCGAACAACGTTTCGATTTTGCTCGGCGATGGTGCGGGCAGTTTCAGCGTCTCCTCCGACTTCTCTGCTGGCACAGCTCCCATTTCAGTAGCGATCGGCGATTTTAATGGTGATGGCAACCAAGACCTCGCTGTGGCTAACCAAAGCTCGAACAACGTTTCGATTTTGCTCGGCGATGGTGCGGGCAGTTTCAGCGTCTCCTCCGACTTCTCTGCTGGCACAGCTCCCATTTCAGTAGCGATCGGCGATTTTAGTGGTGATGACAACCAAGACCTCGCCGTCGCCAACAACAGTTCAAACAACGTGTCGATCTTGTTGGGCGATGGTACGGGACATTTCCGTGCCCCCACGAACTTCCCGCTTGCCAGTTCTCCTTACTCAGTAGCGGTAGGGGATTTCAATGGAAATGGCAGACAAGACCTCGCCGTGGTCAATTACTTCCCAAATACCGGGCAATTATCGATCTTGTTGCGCGACTGTTCCCTTACGCCGACAAGCATCGTCTCGCGAATGATGCACGGAAGCGCGGGCAATTTCGACCTGAATCTGCCGCTGACAGGCAGCCCGGGAATCGAGTGCCGCACGACTGGTCGGACCACCAACGATTACACAATCATTGTTACTTTCCCCAACCCTGTGACTATCAACGGCACTCCACAAGCCGCGGTAACGTTAGGCGCCGGGTGTGTTGGCACCGGAGGAACTTGTAGCGGAAGCGTCAGCGTCAGTGGCAACACTGTCACCATCCCCCTTACCAATGTCACCAATGCGCAGACAATTAACGTGACGCTTTTTCAAGTTAATGGCGGTGGAAATCTGGTCATCCCGATGGGCGTGCTCGGCGGGGATGCAAACGGAAATGGCAGTGTGAACGCCAGCGACGTAGCGTTTATCAAAGCACACATTGGACAATCGGTTGATGCGACAAATTTCCGGTCGGACATCAACGCCAACGGCGCAATCAACGCCGCAGATCTATCACTCGTAAAATCGTACCTCGGCACCGGCCTGCCTTAGCATTCGGCAGCCGCTGAGCAACAGCTACACGCCTATGTTCCTGGCCGTCAAGCGCGCGGATGCGCGTCAGCGTAAGCTTTCTTCAAGCGCTCGACCGTGACGTGCGTGTAAATCTGGGTCGTGGAGAGACTGGCGTGGCCTAACAAAGCTTGCACGCTGCGCAAATCCGCGCCGCGATCGAGCAGGTGAGTCGCAAAACTGTGCCGGAGTTTGTGCGGGCTGATCGAGATCGGGATCGACGTATGTCGCAAATACCGTTTCAGAACAAGCCAGACTGAACGCGGCGAAATTCGTGTCCGCGATTTATTGATGAACAGCGGTCCGATATGCACGTTTGCCGCCGATCGATATTTCGAAATCGCTTCCAGTGCCGGGAATCCAATCGGGCACTCGCGCTCCTTGCGCCCCTTGCCGAACACCCGGACCGATTCCGTGTAAGGATCGACATCTGTCACGTTCAGCGCGGTTAGTTCGCTTAAGCGCAAACCACTCGAATAAAAAAGCTCCATGATCGCCACGTCCCGCGACGGCATCCAGGCTGGCGCGGTGCGGCTCTTGTCGATCTTCAGTGGCGCAGCCAGCAGCTCATCGATCTGATTGCGCGTTAGAACAAGCGGTAGCTTCTTCTCGAGTTTTGGAAGTTGCAATTGACGGACCGGATCGCGGCGAAAGCGTTTCCGTTCCGCCAGAAAACGATAGAACGTGCGGAGCGCAGAAAACTGCAACCGCACATACGAGCGCGCCTGGTTGCGTTTCATGAGAGAAAAAAGATGATCGCGGAAATCATCCGGCGAACATTTCTTCCATGGCGTCTGATTCGAAGCGCGAAATGCCTCCAGCGCCTCTCGATAAGCTTTTAGCGTGCGCGGTGAAGCGTTGCGCTCGACCGCGAGATAACGCAGAAATTCCGCCGCAAGTGAATCGGT
>CAVYXA010000001.1:0-1797266 GCA_963772365.1 uncultured Verrucomicrobiae bacterium | reverse complement strand
GTCCATCTCACCAGCGCCAACAGCTTCACTTATAGCGCCACGATCCAGATCTTCGACGCTAACGGGAATCTGATCGGCAGCTTTTGCGGCAGGGCGACTGGAACGCGGTTTCAATAGATTCGACCTCTGATCGTCTACGGGGTTTGGCGTGTGACATCCGCGCGCCAAACCCCCAGCCTGGCGCAATTAAAACTGATGCTGTTATGGGATTCGCTCCGACGCGATCGCCACGCAGGGAAGCAGCTACAAATATATTCGTTCCGCTCAGGGGACTCCGCGCAATCGCACGAAGTGCTTTTGAAGTTGGCTGAGAAGTCGGGCTACCCGCTGACCCGACGATGCCGATTGGGCTTTCATCGACGGTGAAGCGTCACGAATGAAGAGAATATCTTCACGGCTTGGCAGTTTCTCGATTGGCTCGTCGACTATGGACGTCATCTGCGGCAGGCCGGCAGGAACATCAAAGGCGATGCGCCGGTTCGCCAAAGCGGCGAATCTGAGTATATTTTCTGTCTGAAAATATGCGGGAATTGACTATCAAGAACTTACACGTGGAAATCGCCGACAAGGAGATCGTGCGCGGTCTCACCCTTTCGGTGCCACGAGGGGAAGTGCACGCAATCATGGGGCCGAATGGGTCGGGCAAGAGCACTTTGGCCAAGGTCCTGGCCGGTCATCCGGATTATCACGTCAAGAAAGGCGAGGTGTTGATGGACGGTGAAAACATTCTGGAGCTGGAGCCAGACGAACGCGCACGCAAAGGGCTCTTTCTGGCCTTCCAATATCCGAGTGAAATCCCGGGCGTAACGATCGCGAATTTTCTGCGCGCAGCGGTGCAGTCGCGAACGCCGGAAGGCGAGGAGCTCGAAGCGACTGAATATTACGCGAAGCTGTACGAGAAAATGGAATTGCTCGGGATGGATCGATCATTCACCTCGCGCTCGGTCAACGAAGGATTTTCCGGCGGCGAAAAGAAGCGCACCGAGATTTTGCAGCTCGCCATGCTGGAACCGACCTACGCCATTCTCGACGAAACGGACAGCGGACTTGACATTGATGCGCTCAAGATCGTCGCGCACGGCGTTAATTCTTTAAGAGGGCCGAATGTCGGCATTCTTTTGATCACGCATTACCAGCGACTTTTGAACTACATCGTGCCCGATCATGTCCATGTCATGGTGGCAGGGCGCATCGTGCGCAGCGGACGCAAGGAACTGGCGCTCGAACTCGAAGAACGCGGCTACGATTGGGCGCGCGAGAATGAGCGCGAAATGGCGACAACCTGAAAACCCACATGAAAACTGAAACTAAAGCAGTCGATATTAACCGAAACATTGGAGATTTTTCCTACGACGTCACGCACGCTTACGACGCCGGGATTGGTCTGTCGGAAAAGACGATTCACTACATCTCGGACATAAAGGAAGATCCCGATTGGGTCCGCGAATTTCGACTCAAAGGATACAAGACATTTCTTGAGAAACCGATGCCAACGCATTGGGCGAGCAAGGATCTTGAGACGATCGATTTCGAGAAGATTCGCTACTACCTCAGCGGCGGCGTGCAGCCAAAGCGTAGCTGGGAAGATGTGCCCGAAGATGTGAAGCGCACGTTCGAACGGCTCGGCATTCCAGAACAGGAACGGAAATTTCTCGCGGGCGTCGAAGCGCAGTTCGATAGCGAAGCAGTTTACTCAAACATCAAGAAAGCTGTTGGCGAACAAGGCGTGATCTTTGTCGGGTCCACTGAAGGATTGAAAAACCATCAGGAAATTTTCCGGAAGTGGTTCGGCAAAGTCATTCCGATCGGTGACAACAAATTTTCCGCGCTCAATTCCGCGGTCTTTAGTGGCGGCTCTTTCATCTACGTGCCGCCCGGCGTGAAGGTGAAGCATCCGTTGCAGGCTTATTTCCGCATCAACGCCGAGAATTTCGGGCAGTTCGAGCGCACGCTCATCATTTGCGATGAAGGCAGCGAAGTCACTTACATGGAAGGCTGCACCGCGCCGAAGTTCAATACCGCCACGCTGCACAGTGCGGTCGTTGAACTCGTCGCACTCAAAGGCGCGAAGATTCAATACATCACCGTGCAAAACTGGTCGTCGAACGTTTTCAATCTCGTAACCAAACGCGGTCTCGCGCATGAGGACGCCGAAGTGAAGTGGATCGATTGCAACATCGGCTCCCGTCTGACCATGAAATATCCGGGCGTCGTAATGAAAGGTCGCAAAGCGCGTGGCGAAGTTCTTTCCATTGCGCTTGCTAACGACGGCCAGCATCAGGACACGGGCGCGAAGATGATTCACGCGGCTGATGAAACGACTTCGAACATTATTTCGAAATCGATCTCGATCGGAAAGGGCCGCGCCACCTACCGCGGTCTGGTCCACGTGCCGAAGCATCTCAAGAATTGCAAAAACAATACCGAGTGCGACGCGCTGCTCATCAATTCTTCGAGCCGCACTGACACTTATCCGGCCATCACCGTGCGTGGCACGGGCAACGCCGTGCAGCACGAAGCGAGCGTCAGCCAGGTCAGCGCCGAGCAGATCTTTTACATGCAACAGCGCGGCCTCACCGAAGCGCAGGCCATGAGCTTGAGCGTAAATGGTTTCGTCAACGATCTCGTCCGGCAATTCCCCATGGAATACAGCGTCGAGCTGAAACGCCTGATCGAATTGGAGATGGAAGGCTCAGTCGGCTAGTCCGCTGCAAATCTTCTGCAGCGGCGGTCTATGACTGTCGCACTTATCTGGAACAAATGTCGTCATCAGTCGCAGTTTCCGAATCCACCAAGTCACAACCGATCCTCTCCGGTCCTGTCGAATCGCGCGAATTTCCCGATTGGTTCGGCGAGCAACAGGGCGAAGCGTGGCAGCAATTCCAATCGCTACCGTCGCCAACCCGTAAAGATCAGCTCTGGCGTTTTTCCAACGTTGACCTTCTCGATTTAGCGTCGTTCAAGTTCAGCGGCGTGATGTCGGACGACGACCGCGCGAACGTTCTCAAATATTCGCGCGGCCTGGATGAAGTTGCCGGCCGGATGATTTTCGCCGGCGATCAATTGATCGAGCGCGATGTTGTTTCGGATCAGCTCAAAAAACGCGGCGTCATTTTCCAGCCGCTCGAGCGCGCGCTCGTCGACCACGCTGATCTTTTCCGAAAGCATTTCATGTCGCAGCCGGCAGTTTTAGGCTCGGCCAAATTTGCGGCGCTACACAAAGCGCTCGTCTCGAACGGAACATTCCTGTTCGTGCCGCGCGGCGTCGAGATCGAATTGCCGATCGAGATCTTTCATTGGTTACGCGGCGAGAACGTTTCGGTATTCCCGCATCTGCTGCTCGTGGCCGACGAACTGGCGAAGGTCACCGTAATCGAGCATTTCCGCTCGTGTGATCAAAAGACTGCCGGTTTCGCTTGCGGCGTAAACGATCTCATCGCCGGGCCCGGTGCCAAGATCACCTATGTTTGTGCGCAAAACTGGGGCGACGATGTCCGTGCGCTGCAAATGAACACCACGACAGTCGATCACGATGGCTCGGCCATGAGTCTCAATTTGAACCTCGGGTCACGTTATTCGCGGTTTGAAAGTTTGAGCCGTTTAGTTGGGGAAGGCGCGCGGAGTGATCTCCTGGCCGTAGCCGTCGCGACAGCCGAACAGGAGTTCGACGCCCGCACATTGCAGGATCATCTGACTCCTCACACCACCAGCGACCTTCTTTACAAAAACGCGCTGGATGATCGCGCGCGGTGCACTTTTGGCGGACTGATCCGAGTTGAGCCGCACGCGCATTTCACTGATGCCTATCAAAAAGTGCGAAATCTTCTTTTGAGCGACGATGCCGAAGCGAATTCGATGCCGGGTTTGGAAATCCTCGCCGACAATGTTCGCTGCACGCACGGCGCGACCTCTGGACAGGTCGACGAAGACGAGCTGTTTTATCTGCGCAGCCGCGGCATTCGAACCAAACTCGCCCAACGTCTCATCGTCGCTGGATTTCTGAACGAAGTCATTGAACGGCTTGACCAAGATGCCGTCGCTGCGCACTTGAACCGGTTGATTCAAGAGAAGTTCGCGCACTAAGAATACCGAACTGGAAACAGATGGGGAATTTCGGCAAGGTTCGCTTGCCGAAAATGGTGAATTCGATCAACATCAAGCTCGCATGGCGATTTTGATCGACGAGAAAAAGCGCGTGCTGGTGCAAGGGATCACCGGACGCGAAGGACGCGCGCGGACTCGATTGATGCGCGATTACGGAACCAATGTGGTCGCGGGAGTGACACCGGGCAAAGCAGGGCAAACTGTGCTCGGCATTCCTGTGTTCGATACTCCGCAAGACGCAGTAAAAGCATTGGGTAGGATCGACATCTCTGTGCTTTTCGTGCCCGCGGCCGGTGTCAAAGAGGCGGCCATCGCCGCAATCAACGCCGGGATCAAACTCACCGTGCTGGTGCCGGATCGTGTGCCGGTGTGGGACGCCATGGAAATTGCGGCGGCGGCGAAAGCGAATGGCGCGACGTTTCTGGGTCCTAACACGCTCGGTGTATTGAGTCCGGGCAAAGCTGTTGTCGGAATGATCGGCGGACGGGCGGAAAGCGCGCGACAATGGTTCAAGCCCGGAATTCCGAAAGGTGTCGGAGTAATCAGCCGGTCCGGCGGCATGGCTTCGAGCACCGGTTATTATCTGGGACAAGCTGGCGTGCGCATTTCCACGATCGCTCATATCGGTGGCGACGCGGTTCTTGGGATTCGTATTCCCGACGCGGCGTTGATGTTTGAAGCCGATCCGCTCACAGAAGCGATTGTGATTTTTGGCGAAATCGGTTCGTCACAGGAAGAGGAGCTGGCTCAGATGATTCGCGATCGAAAGGTGACGAAGCCGCTGATCGCTTACATCGGAGGAAAGGCGGCCCGCGAAGGCACGCGATTTAGCCACGCGGGAGCAATCATTGAAGGCGGCCGCGGCACGCATGCCGGCAAAGTGAAAGCGTTGCGAGAAGCCGGGGCGACAGTGGTGGATTCATTTGGCGAGTTGCCTGGCGCCGTCGTCGAAATTTTGAAGCGCACGAATGGAGAAAGCCTCATGAGCGAAGCTGACAAGAACGCGGTTTGGAACACGGCGATCACGCGAATCGAGCCGAACCGGGTGGCCGTTCGCGGATACAACATTGCCGAACTGATGGGACGTGTTTCTTTTGGTGCCGCCGTCTATTTGATTTTGACCGGTGAAATGCCAACACCCGCCGTAGGCCGGTTGATGGACGCAATCTTGGTATCATCGATCGACCATGGCGCGACGCCTCCGAGCGCATTGGCAGCGCGAACGGTTGCTTCAACGGGCGCGTCGTTGAGCGCGTCAGTCGCAGCCGGCATCATGTCGATCAATCGACATCACGGCGGTGCGATCGAGGATTGCGCCCAGCAATTGAAGAAGATCGCTGATCGCGCGAAAGATGAATCGATTTCCATCGATAAAGCCGCCGCGCTTACGCTCGCGACGATGAGGGAAGCAGGCGAGCGGATGTCGGGGTTTGGCCATCGGGTTCACACGAAGGACCCGCGCACAGCGCGATTGTTCGAGCTGGCGCGCGAAGCCGGCGTTGATGGTTCGCACATGCAGGTGGCGCGAGCGGTGGAGAAATCATTCGCCGATTCGAAGAAGGCGCTTCCGATCAATGTCGACGGCGCGATCGGCGCAATCCTGGCAGATTTGGGAATGAACCCGGCGGCGTTCAATGGCATTTTCATGATCGCGCGCGCGCCGGGACTGGTGGCGCACGTGATCGAAGAGCAAACTCGCGAGAGACCGATGCGCAGGATCGATCCGGTCAATCACGGCTATGACGGTCCACCGCCGAGGAAGCTCGAATAGCGCGCCGGCCCAAAAAGCTCAAACGAGCAGTCCGATTCGTTCGAGCGCGTAACCGATCAGGGCACTCACGGGCAAGGTAAAAATCCAGGCCCAGAGAATGCGTTCGACGACGCCCCATTTCATTCCGGTGAATCGTTTCACTGCGCCGACACCCATGATCGAAGTCGAGATCACGTGTGTAGTGGATAGCGGAATGCCATATAAGCTCGCGCTCTGAATAATCAGCGCAGCTGTGGTCTCGGCGGCGAAACCGTGGACGGGCTGCAATTTGACCATGCGATGGCCTAACGTGCGGATGATCCGCCAGCCGCCGGCCGCTGTGCCCACCGCCATGGTCAGTGCGCAAATTACTTTCACCCAGGTTGGTAGCGCGAAGACAGGTGTCTTGAGAAAATCGAGCCACGCGGGAAGATGATTGAAACGCCCAGCCTTCGTGCCGGTAAAGAGGGCGAGCGTGATAATGCCCATCGTCTTCTGGGCGTCGTTCGTGCCATGGCTGTGCGCCATCCAGGCCGCGCTCAAGATTTGGATTTTGCCAAAAGATTGATGGATGAAATGCGGCGTCAGCCGATGGAGCAACAGAAACAACAGAAACATCAGGAACGCGCCAAAGATAAATCCTGCGAACGGAGAGGTAATCATCGGGAGAACCACTTTGGGCCACAGCCCGGTGCTCCATTTGATCACCGACCAGTTTCCGCGGGCAGTAGCGAGTGCCGCTCCGCAAAGTCCGCCGATGAGCGCGTGACTCGAGCTAGAAGGCAAACCGCACAACCACGTAGCGATATTCCAAATGAATGCCGCTGAAACGGCGCACAGCACCGTGCTCATGGTCACGACGTTCGTGTCCACCAAACCTTTCCCGATTGTCGTTGCTACCGCGCCGCCCAACAGCGCGCCGGTGAGATTGAAAAATGCCGCCATCGCGATCGCCTGGCGCGGAGTGAGAACTTTGGTGGAAACAACCGTGGCAATGGCATTGGCCGCATCGTGAAATCCGTTGCTGTATTCGAAAATCAGCGCCGCGATGACGACCACGAGAAAGAGTAACATGTCGATCTTGGCGCCGTGTCGAAGGTCAGGTGTACTTCAAGACGACCTGAAGAACGATGTTGCCTGCGTCCCGGCAGCGATCGATCACTTTTTCCAGCAGATCGTAAAGATCGCGCAAAAAGATGATGTGCTTCGGCGCGTAATTGCCCTGATACAGATCGCGCAACAATTCCAGCTCCAGCTCGTCCGCCTCGCCTTCGATAGTTTGGAGGTTCGCGTTCATCTCGCGGGCTGTGCGAATATCCATTCCCTTGCGAAGTTGTTTCACCATGGCCAGTACCGCTTCGGCGGCTTTATCCAGCAATTGGACTTGTCTTTCAAAACTGATCCGGGGAAGGTCCTGCGGGCAGATCAACATTCGCTCGCCGATTTTCTCTACGGTTTTCGGTATCTTGTAGAGAGCTGCGGCCAAACCCTGGATGTCTTCCCGTTCCAGCGGCGTAACGAAAGTTTTGCTTAATTCCTCGGTCAGCTTTTGCGTGATGCGTTTGTCTTCGCGCCGGCTCTCGGCGAACGCTTCCAGATCGCGGAAGGAATCTTCGCTGTCGATCTTCGCCAGGAGATCGACAAGATGATGTACGCTGGTGTCGGCCTGTTGGGCGCTCGCCTCGAGCAAATCGTAAAATCTCTGGTCGCGTCCAAAGAGTCTGCTGATCGAAATCATGTTCGTCTTACAACATTGCTCCGCGCATGATGAGTAAGGCAATGCTGAAGTAGATGACCAGGCCGGTAACATCGACAAGTGTGGCTACGAAGGGGGCCGAAGATGTTGCCGGGTCTGCCCCCAGCCGGCGCAATACGAAGGGCAGCATAGAGCCGGAGAGCGTTCCCCACAAAACAACACCAACGAGCGCGATGCCAACGGTTACTGCCACGAGCGGCCAATGCGGACCGTACGGTTGTCGATGGAAATAATTTTCACCGATCAATGCCCAGGCGCTTACTCGAACCACACCAATCACGCCCAGAATTCCTCCCAGCGCGCACCCCGCTTGCAGTTCGCGCGCCATGACCCGCCACCAGTCCCGCAACGTCACTTCGCCGAGCGCCATCGCGCGGATCATCAATGTCGATGCTTGCGAGCCGGAGTTCCCGCCGCTGGAAATAATCAGTGGTAGAAACAACGCCAATACCAATGCCCTCGCCAGTTCATCCTGATAAGTCGCCATTGCAGTGGCGGTGAGCATTTCGCCGAGGAATAAAACAACGAGCCAGACAGCGCGCTTGCGCACCATCTGAAAAAATGAAATGCGCATGTACGGTTCTTCCAGTGCTTCCACGCCGCCAAATTTCTGGATGTCCTCGGTCGCTTCTTCCTCCGCCACGTCGAGCATGTCGTCGCTCGTCACAATGCCCACGAGCACGCCGTTGGAATCGACAACCGGCAGCGCTACGCGGTCGTATTTGCGGAAGACGTTGAGCGCTGCTTCCTGAGAATCGTTTACTTTCAGTGCGGCGAATGTCTCGTCTCGGATATCGCTTACTTTCGCTGTCAGCGGTCGCAGCAAAATTTCGCGAATGCGGAGGTCATCGATCAACTTGCCCCGATTGTCCACGACGTAGATCACATTGAGAGTTTCGCTGTCCTGACCATGTTCGCGGACGTAATCGAGGACCTGCTGCACGGTCCAATCGTCTTTCACCGCGATAAAGTCGGGCGTCATTAAGCGGCCGACGCTGTCTTCGGGATAACCGAGGAGCGAGGTGGCCATCTTCCTTTCCTCTGGGGTGAGCAACTGAATGAGCTGGCGCGCAGCTACGCTTGGCATTTCTTCCAGCAACGCCGTGCGATCGTCGGGCGACATCTCGTTCAGAATGGCGACGACTTGTTCGTGGGCCATTGCCCGCAGCAACCGCTGTTGCGCTTCCACATCGAAATATTCGAAAACATCGGCGGCCAGCGCCGAAGGAAGAATGCGGAAGATAATGACCTGGTCGTCCTCATCCATATCGAGGATCACTTCGGCTACGTCCGCTGGTGGCCAATCGCTAAACAACTCCCGCAACGCGCCGAAGTTGCGCGCTTCGATCAGGCTTTTGATCTCGGGAAGTAAAAGTTTGCCGACCATGTCGCGTTCTTAGCATTGCGGTCCTGCCAAAGCAACGCGCATAAGAGTTGAAAAGTTAAAGGGTTAAATCGTTCCGCACGTTTGCAGACGCGGCAGCGGCTCTACTTTGTAACTTTTTGGGTTTTAACTTGTTGTTTTGTCGGCTTGGAATTTCTCCGAAACCATCCAAAATGAATCCAATGGGCAGCGTTGCCACCAATCCCATGATCCGGCGCGAGATCGACAGCGGCATTGCCATCCTCAGGTTCGATCGCCCTGAATCGGGGGCGAATATTTTCGACGCGGCCACGCTCAACGACCTCGACGAACATGTCGATGCGATTGAAAAAGACAGATCGCTGCGCGGGTTGATCATCACTTCGGCGAAAAAATCGATCTTCGTTGCCGGCGCCGACTTACAGACGCTTCTTCGGCAGGCGCAAACGGGCGAGCTGCGCGATTTCATCGCCAATGGCCAGCGCATATTTAATCGAGTGGCGGCACTCAAAATCCCAACCGTTGCTGCAATCAATGGGGCTTCTGCCGGCGGTGGCTACGAAATCGCTCTCGCCTGCGATTATCGCGTGGCTTCGGACGAGCCGGCCACGGTGATTGGTTTACCGGAAACCACTTTGGGGCTTGTCCCGGCTTGGGGCGGCTGCACTCGTTTGCCGCGACTCATTGGCACTGCCAAAGCGGGCGAAGTGATCACGAAAGGGAAATTATACTCGGCCAAAGACGCGCTCGAGATCGGTTTGATCGACGAGATTGCAACGCGCGATCAACTTCTCGATGCAGCTCGGAAGAAATTAAGCGAAGGCAAGCGACCCTCACCAGGCCCTTCGCGTCCGCCTCTCCCTGGACAGGGAGAAGCGCGCGGCGCAGCCGGCGGTGAGGGTAATCTCGCTCCGGCGCGGGCGCTGGAGATGGTTAACAAGACTCTGTCGGGTTCGGTCGATGAATCGCTGCGTCTCGAGCTCGATGCGATTGTCGATCTTGGAAAGACCGAGGCGACTCAAAATTTGATCCGCAATTTTTTCCTGGCTGAGAAATATAAAAAGGGAGCAACCAAGGCGCCCGCTGAGAAAATTGTACACGCAATCGTCGTTGGCGCAGGTGTGATGGGATCGGGCATTGCCCAATGGCTCAGCTCACGCGGAGTGACGGTGGTCCTGCGGGATGTCAGCCGCGAATTTGTCGATCGTGGCCTCGCGAATATTGAGAAAATTTATGGTGACGCGGTGAAGCGCGGAATCATGAGCGGCGAAAAGGCCAAGGAAGGCCGGGCCAGAATTATCTGCTCGACGCAGCATGTTCCATTGCGCGACGTCCAAATCGTAATCGAGGCCGCATCCGAAAAGATCGAGATCAAGAAAGATATTTTCCGAGAGCTTTCCGGCGAAGCGCCAAAGGCAATTCTAGCGACCAACACGTCGGCGCTTTCCATCACTGAGCTTGCCAGTTGTGTCGATGAACCCGGACGCGTCATCGGTCTCCATTTTTTCAATCCGGTCAGTCGGATGAAGCTGGTTGAAATCGTAGTCGGGAAACAAACCTCCGATGAAACTCGCGACCGCGCGCTCGCCCTTGCGCGTCAAATTGGGAAACTGCCGGTAGTCGTCCGCGATAGTCCAGGTTTTCTGGTCAATCGCGTTTTGTTCCCGTACTTGCTCGATGCCGCCGAGCTTTTCGAAAAAGGTGTCGCCGCCGAAAAGATCGACAAAGCGCTCCTGCAATGGGGGATGCCGATGGGACCGTTGCGATTGATCGACGAAATTGGCGTCGATGTCACTGTCGATATCGCCGATACTCTGGCGAAAGCTTTTGGCCGGCGTGATCAAAGCCCAAAGATCCTGCTCGAGATGCAGTCAGCAAAAATGATGGGACGCAAAACGGGCGCCGGCTTTTACAAATATGAGGGCAAACAACAATCGCCCAATGATGTCATCGAGAAATGGCGAGCTGCAGGCGGGCGAGTTGACCCCGGCGGTCTTCCCAATCGTCTCATCTTTCTCATGGTAAATGAAGCGGCGCGTTGCCTCGAAGAAGACGTGATCGCCTCGCCTGAGGATGCCGATTACGGGATGATTCTCGGCACCGGTTTCGCGCCATTCCGCGGTGGGCCATTGCGTTTTGCCGAACATTTTGGATTAAAAAAGATTGTCGAAGAAATGGAGCGGCTTGCGCAAACTGAAGAAAAGTTTGCGCCGTGCGAGTTATTGAAAAAGCACGCGCGACATGGAACGAACTTTTATGAACGGTAGCGAATCGGAAGACAGGCATCTTGCCTGTCCTGGCCGACAGGCTGCCAGCCTGTCGCTATTCAACGGCTACATGTATGCCAGGGTGGAAGCCTGCCTGCCGAGACTGCCTGGAAGGTAATCATCCGAATGAAATCGCCCCTCGAAGCTCCGCAAAAACAGGTTTCTGAAGAAACCAGCGCGAAACCTGCGGCATCGGTGATCGACACGTCGAAAATGAGCAAAGGCCAGCGCGAAGCGCTCGAGCTGGCCGAAGCGTCACGCGATCCGCTGGATGATCGCGGCAGTTTCGCCAGCAATCTCTTCATCGGGCGCTACGATTTTTCGCGGATTCACCCCTATCCGGTCCAAAGCGCCGAAGATCGACAAACGGGGCAGGAATTTCTCAGCAGCCTTAAAAATTACCTCCGAGAAAATGTCGATGCTGACGAAATCGATCGGACCGGTGAAATTCCACAAAAGAACATTGACGACCTTTTCGCGATGGGCGCCTTCGGCGTCAAAATTCCGAAACAGTACCGGCGGCCTCGGTTTGTCCCAGGTCAATTACGGACGGGCGGCGATGCTGCTCGGCAGTTGGGACGCGAATCTTACAGCGCTCGTTTCCGCTCATCAATCGATCGGTGTGCCGCAACCGCTGTTGCTCTTTGGCACCGAAGAACAAAAACAGAAATATTTGCCTCGCGTAGCTCGCAAAGAAATCTCAGCGTTTGCACTAACGGAATGGAACGCCGGCTCCGACCCGGCGAACATGAGTTTACGAGCCGACCCGACCGAGGACGGATCGGCGTTCATCCTTAACGGCGAGAAACTCTGGTGCACAAATTTGATCAAGGCCGGCGTGCTCGTGGTTATGGCCAAAACGCCGCCCAAAATTGTGAACGGCCGGGAACGCAAGCAAATCACGGCGTTCATTGTCGATGTTAGCTCGCCCGGGCTCGAGATCACGTATCGCTGCCATTTCATGGGACTCCGCGCGCTCTACAACGGGATCGTGAAATTCACCAATGTGCGAGTCCCACGCGAAAACATGATCGCGAAAGAAGGCCAGGGATTGAAAGTTGCACTTACGACTTTGAATACCGGCCGGCTCACAATCCCGGCCGCGTGCGTCGGATTGTCGAAACGCCTCCTCGAAATCTGCCGAAAATGGGCGGGCGAACGAATTCAATGGGGCGTGCCGATTGGGAAACATGCCGCCATTGCCGGCAAGATCGCGGAAATGGCTGGCAATGTCTTCGCCATGGAAGCGATCACATTTCTGACTTCGGCCCTGGTTGATCGCAAAGCGGGTGATCTGCGGATCGAGACGGCAATGTGCAAAATGTGGGCGACGGAAACGACGTGGCGCATCGCTGATGATGCCATGCAGGTGCGCGGCGGCCGCGGTTATGAAACCGCACAATCACTCGCCGGCCGCGGCGAAGAGCCAATTCCAGTCGAGCGCTTCCTGCGCGATTGTCGAATCAATCTGATCTTCGAGGGCTCGAGCGAAATCATGCGGCTGTTCATCGCCCGCGAGGCGCTCGATCCGCATCTGAAAGTTGGTGGCGCGATTTTCAATACGCAGTTGCCGATGTCCGAGCGCGCCAAAGCGGTGTTTAGCTCTGGAAAATTTTACGCCGGCTGGTACCCGCGCCAATGGTTGCCCGGCGGCGCGGATAAGATCGACGATCTCCATTCTGATTTGCAGGCGCACCTCAATTACGCCGCGCGCACAAGCAAACGGCTGGCCCGCCGGTTGTTTCACGCGATGGCGCGATTCGGGCCGAAACTCGAGCGCGAGCAATTGCTGCTTTCGCGATTCGTCGGAATCGCGACCGAACTGTTTGCAATCAGCGCGACCTGTTCGTTCGCGCAATCGAAGATCGACAGCGGCGAACCGGCCGACGAGATTCTTTCGCTCGCGAATTATTTCTGTCGATCCGCTCGAATCAGGATCGACAATTATTTCGCCGGCGTTTCACAGAACGCAGACAAGCGGGGTTATAATCTCGTGCAGGAGTTGTTAGCTGGCAAGCACAGCGCATTGCGCGAAGGCATTGTCTAGGAATCAAAACGCATCCTTCAACGAGGCCGGCCGATAAGTGAAGCTGTTCGCTAAGGACGAATCCCCTGAGCGCCCAGTTGGATTAATCGACGGCAGGCTGAGGCAAGCCCTGTTCAAGGATTAACTGGGCCCGTTCCCGGTGTTTTTCCGCGGCTCCTCTCCGGCCCAATTGTTGGGAAATGCGTGACACATACCGATGAGCCAGCGCGAAATCCGGGCGCATGGCGAGACAGATGTCGAAAGCTTGGAGAGCGCGTTCGTACCAGCCGAGTCGCGACAGAATCGCGCCGAGTTGAAAATGAGCCAACGGAAAATCGTGCAGAAGCGAAATCGCTTTCAAGCCGCATTCCAGCCCCTCTTCTAACCGACCTTGTCGCGGAAGAGCAATGCTTAGGCCGTAGTAGGTTTCGGCATTGTCGGCATCGAGGGTGAGAGATTGACGAAAGATCTTTTCTGCCTCGGGCCAACGCCGCAGGCGCAAGAAGGCCCGGCCGATCCTGCAAAGCAGCCACGGATCGCGCGGCCCTTTTTGTGCCGCGGTTTGGAAATGTTCCAGTGCGCCAGCAATATTGCCCGTGCACCAGGAATGGAATCCGCGAAAAAGGAGCACGTGCTTATGATCGGGTTGAAGACGTTCCAAAGTAGTTAACGCTTTCTGGAGCGATTCTGCCGAACCTGCAGAAACAGCTGCCTGGCCAACAAGAATAGCGTAGCGCGCTTCCTGCGGAAACTCCGCCGCCAACTGTTCCGCCAATTCCAGCGCGCGTACCGGTTTTTTTCCTTCAATGAAACTACAGGCGAGATTGAACTTTTGCTCGGCTCGGGCTCGGGCGATATCGCGCTGCGTGTCTTCATCCGGTGCGTCGAGATACCCGAGCTCAACGAATTGCCGCAGCACGGCGGCCGCTGCCTCAGGATCATCCTGGATTTCAGAGACCGACGTTTTCCCTACCGGAGCAGAAGCCGATGCAGTTTCCCACGATGTAATACGCTCGATTTCCGGCATTCGCTCGAACGCGTTGACGAGCACCTTGCCCTCCATGTCGCGCCCGACGGGCAGGCCGAACATGGCAAGCACCGTCGGCGCGATGTCCAGCAGCGTTGCGCCTTGGATAATCTCATCTTTTCGCACGCCAGGACCCGCACAGACAAAGATTCCGAAATTGCGATGCCATTGAGCTGGATCGACATCCCCATTGGGCCGGCGTTCGCCGTTAAGAAAACCATGATCTGACACGATCATCACGTGCGCCTCGGGTCCGGCGAGATTGATCAATCGGCCGAGCATTTGATCGTGCAGCTCGTAGGTGGCATTCATGACCCCGTTGAATGCTTCAAAGAGATCGGGATTCACTTGTTCCATCCGCGGGGGATGAAACCGCATGAAATCGTGGCCGATGTGATCGATTGCTTCGTAATAAACCGTACAAAAATCCCACGACACTTCCTCCATCACAGCAGTTGTGACCGCGTGGAGAGACGCGCACTCGGCCAGCCGCCGGGCAAAGCCGGCAAGCAAACGGCGCACTTCGAGGTTGCCCTGGTCCAACTGCGCTCCAGCGGGAATAAACTGCGAGAGCGTCGCTCCATTGATTTCGCGCGGATGAATGCGCAATTCGGTTAACGAGTCGGCAATTTCCCAAGGACAAACGCTGTTTGGCTGCGGCGGCCAGGATGAGGGAGTGGCGGAAGCTGGGGCGACTGGAAACTGTTGAGAAACATAGACGCCGTTAGTGTTTTCCGCAGGGTGGCTGGCATACCAGCTCAGGGCGTGACAGCGTTTGCCGGACTCCGCGAGAATATTCCAAAGCGCTTTGCATTTGCGAGTGCTGCTGGCGATTGGGCGCAGAGCTGTGCCGTCCGGTGTGGGTTCGACAAAACCGTGGACACCGTGCAGGTAGGCGCGTTTGCCGGTTGCGATTGAAGTCCAGAGAATCGGGGAGAGCATTGGCTGAAGCGTGAGCAGGTTGCCCATAACGCCGTGCTCAACCAAGAGTTTTAGATTGGGCATCCGGCCCGCGTCCAGCAGCGGATGAATCATCTGCCAATCCGCTGCATCCCATCCGATGAGCAGAAGCTTTTTTGCGATGGCCTGCACTAATTCGTTAGTCGCCGAGACATATTTCGCAGCTTAACAAAGCTTGACAAGAGAGAGCCGAGTTCAGCGACGATTTAGGGCTCAAGGCGCCGAAAAATCTTGGCAGAGTATCATGCGGCCTTGCCGCGGCGCCACCGACGCACTCCAATCGCGCCCAAGGCCAGAGCCACCGCGCTCAGCAGAGCGGTGGTGGTAGGTTCGGGCACGACCATGATCGGGCCGCCATTATTCTCGAAGCTCCAGCTCTGGATGGTTAACGGAAAACCGGTGCCCGCACCTGTCTGAACGAAGGCATAACCATAGTCCACGACACCGGTCCCCTCGTTGAGAAAACGAAATCCGAGCACATGAGTGCCGGCAGTAAGGAAATTGGGATCCGTGCCTAGAGCTTCCGTAGTAAACGGCGATGACGGACCTATAACTGAGCCAATACCAAGGTCCGCGTAGGTGGAAGAACCAGGATCGGTGGCAACACCAGCGGCAGATGGAGGCGCCCAATAAATGGCAAAAGTTCCTCCCGAAGAATAGGGATTGAAGTCCCAGCCGGGGCCCGGCGAAGGAAAAACCTCGCCAGTAGCCAGATTAATATAAACGCCTTGGAATGTTTGCGGAACAGAAACTGGCGTGTCGTAGGTAATAATGTCTGCTTGGGCGGTGGGGATGGCAGCTGCTGTCCCGGCAAGCGCGGCGGCGCAGAGGCCCAGCTGGGATTGAACGGAGGAGATTGTTGGCGCTGGAGAGAGTTTTGTTTTCATGGGTTCAAAAATTACGAAAAATTACGTTTTGCCTCGGTAAACCAGCAGTTTGAAAGAACTGCGTTCTCTTTGTCAAGCGTCTTCTCAGTTTCTTCGCAACCGCGGATTGCCTCAGATTCACAACCGAAGCTTCCAATAACGAAAAAACCTCTTTCGGTTTTCTCAGCGGGCCAGCACGTCGCGATAGAGTTCCCGTTCCTCACGCGGAAAATTGGCGGCCGGCGTGATGACCAAAATGAGTTTGCCGACATATGCGTGGCTGCCATTGACCAGTTTGCTCGCCCAGACTACGATCAACGGATGAGTATGCCGCCCGTGCTCACGGAGTCAGCTTCACTTCGAAGCCGGACTGCAAAGAGCGAAAAAATAAAGCGAGTCGCGCCCGAGAACGTCCTGGAAACGATCGAGCAACACGTTCTGCTCGACGGATTCAAAATCGTTGTCGATCTTGAGAAGAGTCGCGGCTCATATATTTACGACTCGCACAGCGACCGAAAACTGATCGATCTCTACGGATTCTTCGGATCACTTACTGTTGGATTCAATCATCCGCATTTCGATCAACGGGAGGTGCAGCGTGATCTCGTGCGCGCGGCCAAGGTCAAGGTCGCGAACTCCGATGTTTATTCGGAAGATTACGCGGAGTTTGTGCAAACATTCGAACGCGTGGTTGGGCTGCCTCCTCTCGGGCGTTATCTCTTCATCGAAGGCGGTGCGCTGGCGGTCGAGAATTGCCTGAAGGCGGCGATGGATTGGAAAGTGCGTAAGAACATGGCGGCAGGTCATGGCGAACGCGGCACGGAGATTTTGCATTTCCGGCGCGCCTTTCATGGACGAACCGGATACACGATGAGCCTGACGAACACGGATCCGCGCAAAACCGATCTGTTTGCCAAGTTCGATTGGCCGCGTGTTTCCTGTCCCTGCATCGATTTTTCATTGCCGGAATCGAAGCGCGAAGCTGATGTAATGGCACGCGAAGCGACAGCCGAGCGCGAGATCCGCGAATTTATCGACAGACGCAACATCGACATCTGCGCGATCATTATCGAGCCCATCCAGGGTGAAGGCGGCGACAATCATTTTCGCGGCGAATGGCTGCGGAAGTTACGCCAAATTTGCGATGAAAATGAGATCCTCCTCATTTTCGACGAGATTCAGTGCGGCATGGGCGCAACGGGGCGTAACTGGTGTTGCGAGCATTTCGACGTTCTGCCTGATCTGATGGCTTTTGGAAAGAAGGCCCAGGTGTGCGGCGTGATGGCAGGGCCGCGTCTCGACGAAGTGAAGGACAACGCTTTTCGCCTATCGAGCCGATTGAATTCAACCTGGGGCGGCAATTTTACCGACATGGTGCGATCCACGCATTACCTCCAGATCATTGAAGAAGAACACCTGGTCGAGAACGCGGCAAAGGTAGGCGCGTATTTTCTGGATCAACTACGCGAACTGCAAGGTTCTTTCGATTTCATTAATGCGGTCCGCGGACGCGGCTTGTTTCTGGCCTTTGATCTACCGGATCCGAAAACGCGCGAAGAGATGTGGAAAGGTTTGTTCGACCTTGGCATTCTGACGTTGCGCTCGGGAGAAAACTCCATCCGGTTCCGGCCAGCGCTCGACATGACCGCGGATGTTGTCGATGAGGCGATGAAGCTGATGCACAAGTATTGCCGCGAGCGCAAATGAACGTGCCTTATCTCGGCTGTGCACGCGGGATGGAGCGCATCATCCCTAACGCGTTCTCAAACAAACTGCGCCTGTGACGCCAAACTTTTGCACGGGCAGGTTCGCAGTTATTTTGCGCCGTTGGCGATTAGTTTAACATCGTCTTCGGAGAAGCCGATCCACCTATGAAGCAACTCTTTGAAAAGCTCGGCCTGTCCGATGTAAACGACGGCGTCTTCGATGGCGAATGGCGTGGAGATGGCGCGAAGATCGACAAGATTTCTCCGATTGACGGCCAACGGCTGGCCACCGTGCGCACCGCATCGGATGACGATTACGATAAGGCGATCGCGCGGGCGCAAGAAGCGTTCTTGAAATGGCGTGTTACGCCGGCTCCGGTGCGGGGCGAGACTGTTCGCCGGCTCGGCAATGGTTTGCGCGAATTGAGACACGAGCTCGGCCAGCTTGTGACGATGGAGACCGGTAAGATCATTGCCGAAGGCGAAGGCGAAGTGCAGGAGATGATCGACATTTGCGATCTGGCCGTCGGTCAGTCGCGGATGCTTTACGGTCTCACAATTCAATCCGAGCGACCGAATCATCGTTTGATGGAGCAATGGCACCCGTTAGGGGTGATTGCAGTGATTAGCGCATTTAATTTTCCGGTCGCAGTTTGGTCGTGGAACGCAGCTTTGGCGGCGGTATGCGGTGATGCGACAGTTTGGAAAGCTTCTGAAAAAACTCCACTCACAGCAATTGCGGTTACGAAAATTGCCGAGCAGGTTTGCCGGGAGACGGGCGCTGATCCGGCGATTTTCACCTTGCTGATGGGCGACCGGAAAACCGTTGGCCAAAAGCTCGCAGACGATCCGCGCATTCCATTGGTTTCAGCGACCGGCTCGACAAACATGGGCTTCAGCGTGGCCAAAGCTGTGAACGGGCGCCTCGGACGAACTATCCTTGAACTCGGCGGTAACAATGCGCTCATTGTCGCGCCGAGCGCGGACCTCGACATGGCGGTTCAATCGATCTTCTTCGGCGCGGTGGGGACATCCGGACAACGTTGCACTTCGACGCGGCGCGTGATTATGCACGAATCTGTCGCATCGAAAGTGCGCGACAAATTGTTGGCCGCCTACAAGTCATTGCCGATCGGTAATCCGCTAGATCGGAAAACGGTGATGGGGCCATTGATCGATAAGAACGCCGTGGACATGGTGCAGCATTCGATTCAGCGGCTGAAGGACGAAGGGGGCGAAGTTCTCTACGGCGGTGAGAAACTGAAAATACCTGGCGATTGTTACATGACGCCGTGTCTGGCAAATGCGAAGCCGGATTTTGAGATCGTTTGTCACGAAACGTTCGGGCCGCTGCTTTATTTGATGACGTATCGCGACTTCGATGAGGCGCTGTCGATCCATAATAATGTGCCGCAGGGATTGACCTCGTCGATCTTCACAAGCGACGCTCGTGAAGCAGAGAAGTTTATGAGTGTCGCCGGCAGCGATTGTGGAATCGCTAACGTAAACACCGGAACGAGCGGCGCGGAAATCGGTGGCGCGTTTGGCGGCGAAAAGCAAACCGGTGGCGGCCGCGAAAGCGGAAGCGATTGCTGGAAGCAATACATGCGGCGTCAAACCAACACGATCAATTTCTCGACTGAGCTCCCGCTAGCGCAGGGAATTCAATTCGGCGCAGGCGAAGGAAGCGGGACGGCGTAACGCTTCCCGAAAGCGACGCGAGAACGGGCCGCACTCCGAAAGCTTCGCGAAATGTCGCAACGCTTTTTGAAGTTTCGCACAAAGCGCTTTTGGAGTGCGATGCGTCCTCGCATCGCTTTTCAAGCGGCTCCCCAAGCTCACCGCGCGATCGTTAACGCGAACAGTTCATCAACTTTTTCGGCGCTGTCGATGTTCATGATCGCGTGCTGCAATTTTTTGCATCGATCTTTGCCGATCACATCGCCGCCAAGCGCGGTGAATTTGATGGCGATCTCGTCCTCAGTCATCGGATCGCGCAGATCGCCTTTGGGAACGTCCACACGGGTTGAGTGTTCTTTGCCATCGTTCGTTGTAATGGTCACCCGGCTTGGCTGGAATTTTGGAAAGAGCGCTTCGAACTCGTCGTTCGCGACCACTTTCACTTTGTCCATGATCGGAATGAGCGACTTGTCGAGAACGCGTTCTTCTTTGAATTGCAATGGCGTGACCATTCCGTCAACGAGACCGACGGCCATGCAATATGGCAGTGAATGATCGGCGGTTTCTTTCGAATCCGGCCGGTATTTGTGCGGATCGCCCAGAATATCGGCGGCGCGCGCGATCACTTCGACTTTGATTTCTTTAACGTCATCCGCTTTGATGTTGTTTTCCTTCACCGTTTTCATCATGGCCGTGAGCGGTGCGTGACTGAGGGCTTCGATCGGGAAACTCTTCATTCCGCAATCGAGAATCCGATAATGCGATTTCGGTGAAGTCGGCAGATCTTTCACCAATCCTTCGCCATCAAAAGTCGCGGGCTCGCCTTTGTATTGCACGTGCTTGAACACGGCAAAGAGCCCTTCTTTGCCATCGATAATGTGTTCGGGCCCGGAAAATCCTTCGCGCGCCAACAGCGCGCTCTCCGCGCCCATTCGCCCGGCCCAGGGATCGACAGTGTTCTTCATATTGGTCAACTTGCCGGCCGTGACCGCTCCCGGACAAAATGTTCGCGCCGCGCTGATCCCGATCGCGGAAACCATCTGTTCCGGCGTGAGATTAAGAACGCGTCCAGCCGCAACTGGTGCGGCAAACGCGCTCAATGTTGCATGATGCCAGCCATATTCGCGCACACCCGGACGCCCGATTTCGCACAGTCGCATTTCAATTTCGTAGGCGATGATCGTTGCCAGGATCAGATCTTTGCCGCTGAGTCTTTCGCTTTCACAAAGGGCTAGCGGCGCGGCGATGAGATCGCTGGGATGACACGGATCAGCTTTCCAGTAAATGTCGTTGTAATCCATGGCCCGGATCATGTGACCATTTAGAAACGCCGCATCGACCGGGTTGGTTTTGAACCCGGAGACAAATGCGGTCGCTTTACCATTTTCACTTCCCATCGCGCGGTAATGCTTCAGCAAAATCTTGGCGTCTTCCTGCTGGCTTCCGCCCAGCGCACAACCGATGGAATCGAACCAAAATAGTTTCGCCGCCTGGACCGCTTCCGGCGATAGATGTTCGAATTTCAGGGCGCACGCCCATTCGGCAATAATGTAAGACAAGAGGCGTTTCGATTCCGTCGCAACGTGTGACATAAATTGGTTTCCTTCTGTAGGGCTAAGACCTTGAACGAGCCCTATGGATTTTCAAGCCGTTTGCTCCGGGCTTTCGACTGGTGCGTGCGCTTTGCAGTGATGTATGATTGGCCGCACATCGACTTATGGCAAAGGCGCCGCTGTGAATTCAAAGGGTTTCTTCGCCGAGCTGAGGCGCCGCAATGTCTATAAGGTTGCGGTAGCTTATGCCGTAGTTAGCTGGCTGCTCATCCAAATCGCAACCCAAGTTTTTCCATTCTTCGAAATTCCGAACTGGGCGATCCAGATGGTCGTGGTCGCGCTGGTGATCGGGTTTCCTATCGCTCTGGTTCTTTCCTGGGCCTTTGAATTCACGCCCGAGGGAATTAAGCGAGAGAGCGAGGTTGATCGCAAAGTCGCTCGTAAGACCGGTCGCAAGCTGACCGCTGTAGTCGTTGTCGTGGCCGGCGCTGCAGCGGGACTAATGCTGTTTCGATTATTGCACTCGCAACAAGCCAGCGAGCGAGGAAAGCAGGCTCCACCTGTACCTGAGGTCGATCGCAAGTCGATCGCCGTCCTGCCCTTTGAGAATCTGAGCGCGGAAAAAGCCAATGCTTACTTCGCCGAGGGCATTGAGGACGAGATCCGAACGCGTCTGTCCAAGATCGCGGATCTAAAGGTTATCTCCCGCACTTCGACTCAGCACTATGGAAGCACGCCGCAAAACTTGCTCGAGATCTCTAGGGAATTGGGCGTCGCTCATCTCCTGGAAGGTAGTGTGCAGAAAATCGGCAACGAAGTCCGCATTAATGTGCAATTGATCGGCGCGGCCGATAACTCCTATCTTTGGGCAAACAGCTTCGATCGCAAACTGATAGATATTTTCTCGGTTGAGACCGATGTGGCCAAAGCTATTGCCGACCAGTTACAGGCCAGGCTGACAGGCCGCGAGAAGCAGGTCATTGCCGACCGGCCGACGGAAAGTCCGGATGCTTACGATGCCTATCTGCGCGGGCTCGCTTACAATCTGAAATCGGCTAACTCGGCCGCTAACTCTCGCGGAGCGCAAAAGTATCTCAGGGAAGCCGTTCGGCTGGACCCGAAATTTGCTCTTGCCTGGACGCTGCTTTCCTTTGTCGATGCTCGCGGTTACCTGACCCAGACACTGCAACCCACGATCGCGCTCCGGGAAGAGGCGCGGCAGGCGGCGGCGACGGCGCTCGCACTTGAGCCCGATCTGGGTGAAGCGCTTCACGCCGAGGGTTACTATCATTATGCCTGTCTGAAGGATTACGATACCGCCGTGAGTTACTTCGAGCGCGCGCGGCCGCTTTTGCCGAATAGCAGCCGGATCCCTGAATCGCTCGCTTCCGTGACGCGACGGCAGGGTTTGTGGGACGAGAGCGCAGCTTACTTCAGCGCGGCCGAACGGCTCGATCCTCGGAACGTCTATGTTCTCGGACAACATGGCCAATCCAACATTGCGCGCCGTCGTTTCGCGGAGGCGTTGCGAAAGTTTGACCAGATACTGAAGATCACGCCTAACGATATGGATACTCTCGCGGTCAAAGCAGCGATCGCTCAGGCGGAGGGCGATCTCCCCCGAGCCGCCGCCCTGCTGGCGCCACTTCGTCCGCCGGCCGACGATTCCAATGTCTTATACACTCAGGTTTATCAGGCGATCCTGGAGCGCCGTCCAGCGCCAGCCATCCCGCGGCTAAGGAAGTTACTCGCCACGCCTGATCCGGCGTGGGGTTACTTTACGGGTGAGCTTCGCTTTTGGTTAGGGTGGGCCCAGGACGTTGCCGGCGACCACGCTGCCGCGCAGGAAAGTTGGCGCACCGCGGATCGCGAGCTGGAACCTTTTCTCAAAGAGCAGTCGAGCAATTACAATCTGCTTTATGATCTGGCCCTAACGAAAATGGGCCTTGGCAACAAGGCAGCTGCCTTGGATTTCTCGCAAAAGGCCATTGCCGCGATGCCGATCGAAAAAGACGCTTTCGATGGTCCTGCTCCGATCGAGATTCTCGCTCGAGTGGCGGCGCAAGTTGGAGAACCAGAACGAGCCATCGCCGCATTGCAAAAATTACTCTCAGTCCCGTACGAAGGTCCGCTGGGTGGAGGGCAAGTCCCATTGACCCCGGCTCTGCTCCGCCTCGACCCGATGTTTGATCCGTTGCGCAACGATCCGCGCTTTCAAAAGCTTTGTGAACAGTGATTAGGCCACGGATGAACACGGATTTTCACGGATAGAGCGGGAACCAGGTTTTTTAAAATCCGGGGTTCACCCGTGGCCATTCTGTGGCCGATAAATTTCTCCTTTAGTCGATTGATGGGAAAGGCTGGGTAAACGGCCGCTTTTCTGCCAAGCTAAGGCCGGTGGATTACAAAAGGTTTCTCTCCGAGCTGCAACGGCGCAACGTTTATAAGGTGGCGGTCGCCTACGTGGTCGTGGCGTGGCTCCTGATTCAGGTCGCGACCCAGGTCTTTCCCTTTTTCGAGATTCCAAATTGGGCGGTGCGTCTGGTGGTGCTGCTTGTGATCCTCGGTTTTCCAGCGGCGCTCGTTCTGTCGTGGGCTTTTGAAATCACGCCGGAAGGAATCAAACGCTCGGAAGATGTTGCGCCTAACGAGGCGATAAGACGGCGAACAGGGCGCAAGATCGTTGGGATTACGGTGGCACTGGCGGTAATCGCGGCTGGTTTGCTGGTCTTCCAATTCTTGCGGCCAAGATCGGCATCGGCGCCTCGACAGAGCGAGGCGGCTACAGCAATTCCGGAAAAGTCGATCGCGGTGCTGCCATTCGAGAACCTGAGCGAAGACAAAGCCAACGCCTACTTTGTCGATGGCATTCAGGACGAAATCCTTACCCGGCTCGCCAACATCAGTGCCTTGAAGGTGATCTCGCGGACCTCGACTAGGCGCTACGCGAGCCGCCCAGACAATCTTCGGGAAATTGCCAAACAGCTCGGCGTCGCCCACGCCCTGGAAGGCAGCGTGCAGCGCGTCGGCGCCGCGGTGCGCGTTAATGTGCAGTTGATCAACGCCGCCACCGATGCGCATCTGTGGGCAGAAACCTACGATCGAGATATCAAAGATATTTTCGCGGTCGAAAGCGAGATCGCGCAGACCGTGGCGGACGCGCTGAAGGCGCAGTTGCTTCCGGCCGAGTCGGCGCGCATTGCGCATGTGCCGACGGAGAGTCCGCAGGCCTACGACGACTTTCTCAAGGCCGAATATTTCCTGAATCAAATCATTTGGACCAGCTCGGAGAACCCGGACGAGGTCGCGCGCAAGGCAGAAGGCTTCTACGAAAGCGCCATTGCAGCCGACCCGAATTTCGCGCTCGCCTGCGCGCAACTCTCTTATCTGAAATCCATCGTCTACTGGTTCGGGATCGACCCGACAGCGCCGGCCATCGCCGCAGCACGAGCGGCCGCGGCGCGTGCCCTGACACTTCAGCCTGATTTGGCCGAAGCGCATCTGGCCATGGGCTACGTCCACTATTGGGGCCATCGCGACTACGCCGCGGCCCTGGCCGAGTTTGCCATCGCTCGGGCCAGTCTGCCTAACGACGCGGAGGTCCTCAAAGCCATGGCACGCGTGCACCGCCGGCAGGGCAACCTCCTACAGGCCATTCCGGAATTCGAGCAGGCGACCACGCTCGATCCGCGTGATACCGATCTGGCCCGTGAGATCGGAGTCACGCTGGCTTGTCTGCGCCGTTATGCCGAAGCTGATGCGGCCTTTGCTCGCTCGACCGCGCTGGCTCCGGATAATGCGTATGCCTATGTCTATCGCGCCGGTGCGCTGCAACTGAGCGGCGAGATGGAAGCGGCGAGTAAAGTGCTGGCATCCGGGCCGGCGGAGCTTGATCCGCAAGGCGCCGTCTCGCTTCAGCGCTGTTATTTGGCGATGGCCATGCGCCAGCCCGACGTCGCACTCGCTGTCCTGGCGAAAGCACCGGCCTGGCTCAACACGGCGACGGACGGGCTCCTGATGCCGGCGACGTTGTGGCGCGGGCAGGCGTTGGCGGCGAAAGGTGAAAAGGAAGCGGCGCGCTCTGCGTTTCTCGAAGCGAAGCAGGCCTTGGAGGAAAAACGACGCGGCGAGGGCGAATCGGCCGGGATAATGAGCTATCTCGCGCTCGCTCATGCCGGGCTGGGAGAAAAGGAGGCGGCCTTGCAGGTTGGCCGCCGCGCGACCGAGTTGTTGCCGATGTCGCAGGACGTGCTGAGTGGCGCGTGGTATCTCTATCAGCTAGCCGTGGTCGAAGCGCAGTTCGGCAACCACGAGTCGGCCATCAAACACATCGAACAACTGCTGGCCGCACCGGCAGGCTTCTACGTATCCGACGCGTCCCTACGCACCGACCCGGCGTGGGATCCGTTGCGCAAAGATCCGCGCTTCGAAAAAATCGCTGCCGCGCGTGCACCGAAGTAGGCACTGAAGAAATGTGCCGCCGTGAATCCGGGTAATTTCTTCGCCGAGCTGAAGCGGCGCAACGTCTACAAAGTAGCGGTGGCTTATGGCGTGGCAGCGTGGCTGCTGATCCAGGTCGCGACACAGGTATTTCCATTCTTCGAAATTCCGAACTGGGGAGTCCGGCTGGTTGTGCTTCTCGTGATCCTGGGTTTCCCGGTCGCGTTGATTCTCGCCTGGGCATTTGAGATCACGCCGGAGGGAATCAAACGCGAGGGAGAGATCGATCGCAGCAAGTCAATCGCCCGCAAGGCCGGGCGCAAGTTGACCGCTCTAATCGCCCTCCTCGCCGTCCTCGCGGCCGGATTGATGATCTTTCGATTTGTCCGTTCTCACTCGGCAGTCGAAAACGGGAAGCCGGCTTCGCTGTCAGCAAAAATCGAGAACAAGTCGATCGCGGTCCTGCCCTTTGAAAACTTGAGCGAAGAAAAAGCGAATGCTTACTTCGCCGAGGGCATTCAGGACGAAATTCTGACGCGCTTATCCAAGATCGCCGATCTCAAAGTCATTTCGCGCACATCGACTCAGCGATATCAGAGCGCGCCCGAAAATCTGCCCGAGATCGCCCGGCAACTCGGCGTCGCCCACATCCTGGAAGGAAGTGTGCAGAAGCAAGGTGATGCCGTGCACGTGAACGTGCAGCTGATAAAAGCAGCGACCGATTCCCACGTTTGGGCCGATAGCTTTGATCGAAAACTGACTGACATTTTTTCGGTCGAAAGTGAGATCGCCAACGCTATCGCCGACCAGCTGCAATTACATCTCACGGGCCGGGAAAAGCAGGTTATCGCGGCGAAACCCACAGATAATCCCGAAGCTTACGATGCTTACCTTCGTGGGCTCGCTTACACCCTGAAAACGCAGAATACGCCGGCCAATTACCTTGGGGCGCAGAAGTATTTCAGAGAAGCAGTCAAAGTCGACCCAAAGTTCGCGCTGGCCTGGGCGCTCCTCTCCTATGTGGACGCGCGCGGCTACCACACGACAAATCTCCAGCCAACGGCCGCTCTTCGGGAGGAGGCGCGACAGGCTTTCGAGACCGCGCTGACACTTGATCTTAATCTAGGTGAAGCCTGGGTGGCCAATGGCTATTACCATTACGGATGTGTGAACGATTTCGAAACTGCGGTGCGTTGCTACGAGCAAGCTCGAAAGTTCCTGCCCAATAGCAGTCTGATTCCTCAATCGCTCGCCTTTGTCGCCCGCGATCAGGGGCACTGGGAGCGAAGTGAATCCTATTTCATCGAAGCTGAGCGGCTCGATCCGCGCAATGCGAATCTGCTCACTCGACATGCCCAGTTCTATATCGCGCTGCGGCGTTTCCACGAAGCGCTACGCAAGCTCGACCTGATTCTGGAGATTGTGCCTAACGACACTGACGCCCTGGTGGAAAAGGCGGCGATTGCCCAGGCCGAAGGCGACCTGCCGCGGGCCGCGACTCTTCTCGCTCAAGTCCATCCGGCTGCCGGTGACCCGACCGGATGGGAACAGGTTGCCTACCAGGGCATCCTTGAGCGGCGGCCAGCCCGAGTTATCGCTCAGCTAAAGGAAGTGCTCGCTCAACCCGACCCGGGTGCGGGTTATCTAAATGGCGAACTGCGCTTCTGGTTAGGCTGGGCACAGGAAGTCGCCGGGGATCACGTCGCCGCGCAAGAAACCTGGCGCGAAGCCCGCACCGAACTGGGAGCCTTTCTCAAAGAACAGCCGGACAATTGGTCTCTTCTCGATGATCTCGCGCTGATCGCAGCGGGCCTCGGTGATAAAGCCGCTGCCTTCACCTTGATCGAGCGCGCCATCGCCTTTCATCCGATCGAGAAAGACGCTGCCAACAGTCCGCAGTCGATCGACATCCTGGCCCGGATAGCGGCACGCCTGGGCGAACCTGACCGCGCCATCGCCGCTTTACAGAAAATACTTTCGATCCCGTGCAATGGCGGTCTGGCCACGGGCATGCCGCTCACGCCCGCGCTCCTCCGGCTCGATCCGATGTTCGATTCGTTGCGGAACGATCCGCGCTTCCAAAAGCTCGCCGATTCGTCCATCCCGAAAGCGGCGAGATAGTAGGACGAGGCTGCCGAAGCGAGCGCGAAATAAGCTTCCGAAGCGTTGCGCGAAAGGCTAAGATCGTTGGCACAATGACGTCGCCCTAACGGATGAAATCTTTCCTCGCCGAGCTGAAGCGGCGCAATGTCTATAAAGTTGCGGTCGCCTACGTGGTCGTGGCGTGGCTACTGATCCAGATCGCGACCCAGGTCTTCCCCTTCTTCGCGGTTCCGAACTGGGCGGTGCGGCTGGTCGTGTTGCTCTTGATCCTTGGCTTTCCAGTGGCGCTAGTCTTCTCCTGGGCATTCGAAATCACACTGGAGGGAATCAAGCGCGAGTCGGAGGTAGCACCTGACAAGTCGATTACGAGGGGGACTGGTCGGAAGATTGCGGCTTTTACAGCCATCGCTGCGGTGCTGGCGGTGGGTTTGATGATGGTTCATCTGCTGCGGCCAAAAACATCTCTTGGGGCGAGGCCAGGAACGGGCACCGCCGCAACCGACATTCCGCAAAAGAGTATTGCCGTTCTTCCTTTTGAAAACCTGAGCGATGATAAAGCGAATGGCTATTTCACCGATGGGATACAGGATGAAATTCTGACCCGTCTGGCGAAGATCGCCGATCTGAAGGTCATCTCGCGCACTTCGACCCAGCACTATAAGAGCACGCCTGAGAATGTGCCGGAGATCGCCCGGCAACTCGGCGTCGCCCACATTTTGGAAGGCAGCGTGCAGAAGAGTGCGGACGCCGTGCGGGTGAACGTGCAGCTGATCAAAGCAGCGACCGATTCCCACCTCTGGGCCGACAGCTTTGACCGCAAACTGACGGACGTTTTTGCGGTGGAAAGCGAAGTGGCGAAAGCGATCGCGAATCAGCTCCAGGCTAAGATCACCGGGCGCGAGGCAGTCGTCCTTGCGGAGAAGCCGACGACTAACCCGGAGGCTTATGATAACTATCTGCGCGGGCTGGCCTACGACCTTAAGTCAGCCAACTCCACAGTTAACTCCAGAGAAGCTCAGAAGTATCTCAAAGAAGCGGTCCGGTTGGACCCGAAGTTTGCCCTCGCCTGGACCCTGCTCTCCTTTATAGATGCCCACGCTTATCTTACCCAGACTTTGCAGCCGACCATACAATTACGCGAAGAAGCAAAGCAGGCTGCTGCGACCGCGCTGGCGCTGGAACCCGATCTTGCCGAAGCAGTCCAGGCCCAGGGTTACTATCATTATGCCTGCTTAAAGGAGTACGACACGGCCGTGAGTTACTTCGAACGGGCGCGAACTCTTCTGCCCAATAGCAGCCGCATTCCCGAGTTACTAGCCTACGTTGCTCGACGGCAAGGCCGTTGGGAACAAAGCAATGCCTACCTCGAAGAAGCCGAGCGGCTCGATCCACGGAACATTCGCGTCCTGAGTCAGTATGCGCGTTCCTACGCCGCGCTCCGACGCTTCGCCGACGCCTCGCATCTGGTGGACCGGATTCTCGAGATCATACCAGACGACATGGATACTCTCGCCTTGGCAGCAGCCATCGCCCAGGCTCAAGGCGACCTGCCGCGTGCCGCCAGGTTACTCGCGCCGCTTCGACCATCGGAAGGTGATCCCAATGTCATCTACACCCAGGTCTACCAAACCATTCTGGAACGCCAGCCCGCACCAAGTATCACTCGGCTGCAAAAGATGCTGGCCCACCCCGATCCGAACCGAGGTTATGATATGGGCGAGCTTCGCTATTGGTTAGGATGGGCGCAGGAAGTTGCCGGTCAACAAGCTGAAGCGCGGGAGAGCTGGCGCACCGGCCGCGCGGAGCTGGAGCCGATACTTAAACAACAGCCAGACAATTATTTTACTATGATAGAGCTGGCGCTGACCGAGACGGGCTTGGGCAACAAAGCTTCCGCCTTAGACCTGGCGCAAAGAGCAATCGCCGTAATGCCCGTCGACCGCGATGCCTTTCAAGGGCCGGGGATGCTCGAGGCTCTCGCCCGCGTAAAGGCGCAAGTCGGCGAACCCGACCAAGCCATTGCCCTTCTCCAAAAGCTGCTTGCAATCCCGTACGAAGGTCCACTGAATGGAGAACAGATGCCGCTCACGAGGGCAATGCTCAAGCTCGACCCGCTGCGAGACGATGCGCGATTTCAGGAATTGTTGAAGCTAACGCGGTGAGAGTTCATCACTTCCTGGCCGAGCTGAAGCGGCGCAATGTCTACAAGGTTGCGGCCGCCTATGCGGTTGTGGCCTGGCTGCTCATTCAGGTCACAACACAGGTTTTCCCCTTTTTCAACATTCCGAACTGGGCGATCCAATTGATGGTTTCTCGCCAAAATCAAGCCTCGCCGGCAAAAGTCGCTTGCGTGGGAGTGATAGCATTGCTATCAATCTTGCGCGATGCCTCAAATCCTCATTCGACAACTGAATAGTGCCGTCGTTCGCAAGCTTCGCGCCAAAGCTGCCGCAGAAGGCGTCTCGACGGAGGAAGAAGCTCGCCGCATCTTGCGGCGTTCGCTGGTGGGCGATGTGCCGTCCATGCCGCTAATTGATTTTCTGCGCACGATGCCGGATGTGGATCACGACAGCGTCTTCCGAAGGCGAAAGCGCAAGCCGCGCAAGATCGCGCTATGAATGGTTTCCTGCTCGAAACCAACGTCGTGTCCGAGCTACGAAAGAAAGAGCGGTGCGCGCCGAAAGTAAATGCGTGGGCGGCGACTGTTCCGAAGAATCAGGATTTTCTCAGCGTGCTGGTGGTCGGGGAATTGGTCCGTGGCGCTAATTTGAAACGCCGCACGGACCCGCAAATGGCCGACGCGCTGGCGAGATGGATCGCGCGGCTTACGCATTTGTACGCCGAGCGCATTTTGCCGATTACGCTGGAAATCGCTCAGGAATGGGGCCGGCTCAGCGCTCTGCGACCGATCCCGCCGGAAGATGGCCTGCTGGCGGCGACCGCGCTGGTGCATCGTCTGACGCTGGTTACGCGAAACGTAAGGAACGTAGAAGGCCTCGGAGTATCGCTGTTCAATCCCTGGAGTTAGTATTAGCGAGCGCGTTTTCTAATTTCTCGCGGGAAATGGTCAACCCCAAACAACGCAGGCTGACCGCGAAGCGGTGAACATCAGCAATTTCTTCGCCGAACTAAAGCGGCGCCGTGTTTACAGCGTCGCAGTGGCCTACGTCGTCGTGGCCTGGTTGCTGATCCAGGTGGCGACTCAGGTCTTTCCATTCTTCGAGATTCCGAATTGGGCGGTGCGCCTTGTCGTGCTGCTTTTGATTCTGGGCTTCCCGGTCGCCTTGATCCTGTCGTGGGCCTTTGAGATTACGCCGGAAGGAATCAAACTTGAAGGTGACGTCGATCGCAGAGTCACGCGTAGGGCCGGGCGCAAGCTCACCGCTGTAATTGTGATCGTCGCGGCGCTGGCGGCCGGAGTGACGATTTTTCGGTTCTTACATTCGCAGCAAGACATCGAAACTACGAAACAACCGCCACCCGCCGTTGCCATCGAAAGTAAATCGATTGCCGTGTTGCCCTTCAAAAACCTGAGTGAGGAAAAACAGAACGAATACTTTGCCGATGGCGTGCAGGACCAAATCCTGATCGACCTTTCGCGGATCGCCGACCTAAAGGTGATCAGCCGCACTAGCGTGACGCAATACAAGAGCGGAGTTGCGCGTAATCTGCGTGAGATCGGTCAGCAACTGGGGGTGGCGCATTTACTCGAAGGGAGCGTTCAGCGGTCCGCCAATAAGATTCGCGTGAACGCACAGTTGATCGATGCGCGGACCGATGCGCATGTCTGGGCTGAGACCTACGACCGCGATCTGGCCGATGTTTTCGCCATCCAAAGCGAGATCGCCAAAGCCATCGCCGACCAGTTGCAGGCCAAACTTTCGCCTAACGAGAAGAAAGCCATCGAGCAGCCGCCCACGACTGATCTGACGGCTTTCGATCTTTACAGCCGGGCGAAGTCACTTGTCCTGATGGCAAATTTTAGCGTGACGAACGAGCCAGACCTGCGGAAGGCGATCGAACTTCTGGATGAAGCGGTCAAGCGCGACCCGTCATTTTTCGACGCTTACTGCCAGCTCGCCTATGCCCACGAAAACCTTTATGCAATATCGGGGTTTGATCACACTCCCGCCCGACTTGCGCTGGCTGAAGCTGCGGTGCAAGCCGCGACCCGGCTGCGGCCGAATGCTGCCGAAACGCATTTGGCGCGCGCACAATATCTCTACTTCGGGCCGCGCGATTATGCCGGCGCCCTCGCGGAATTGGAGATTGCGCGGCGAACATTACCCAACGATCCGCGTCTCTTCGAATTCACGGGCTACATTCTGCGCCGGCGTGGCCAGCAGGAGGAAGGTCTGCAGAACCTGCAGCGCGCGGTGGAGCTGGACCCACGTAACTTTTATGTTCTGCAACAGATCGCCGTTAGTTACCAAAACCTGCAGCGCTATGCCGAGGCCATCGCGGCCCTGGATCGGGTCTTAGCGATCGTGCCCGACAATGTCGACACCCAGATCACTCGTGGAGAATTCTACCTCTACTGGAAGGCGGACACTCGGCCGCTGCGCCAAACGATTGATGCAATGCTCGCGCAAGGACCAGGCGCGATTGCTAACTCGGCGAACAGCTGGTTCTTTTGCGCTCTGGCCGAACGCGATCCAGCCGCGGCCGAGCGCGCACTCGTCGCGCTGGGGGACAATGACTGCTGGTTTGACTCGACGATTAATCTGAGCCGTAGCTTTGGCGAAGGCCTGCTGGCGCGCATGACCAAAGATGAGGCAAGAGCGCGCACTGCGTTTGAAGCGGCTCGCGCTCAGCAGGAGAAGATCGTGCAGGCGCAACCGGACTACGGCCCCGCGCTTTGCGTCCTTGGCTTAATTGACGCTGCTCTTGGGCGGAAAGACCTGGCCTTGGAGGAAGGTCGTCAGGCGATTGCGCTCATGCCGGTGGAAAAAGATGCTACCAATGGCAGCCGCGTCCTTCAGTATTTCGCCATCACTGCAGCGTGGGCCGGGGAAAAGGAGCTGGCCTTGAAACAGCTGGAAGCGGGATTGCGTGCTCCTGTCGCATCAGGTGTGCTGAGTTACGGTTCGTTGAAGCTGTATCCCTTCTGCGATCCGCTCCGCGGCGATCCCCGCTTCGAGAAAATCGTCGCCTCGCTCGCGCCGAAATAAGCCAAGACTTGTCCTGATCGCAGCCGAATGGATCGACATCTTGTTCGTTTGTGGGAAAATCGGCGACTAAATCAGAGAACACGAATGACTAATTTCTTCGCCGAGCTGAAGCGGCGCAATGTCTACAAGGTGGCGGTCGCGTATGCGGTCGCGACAATCTCTGGGTTTTCCTGATATTTTGCTCTCAGGAAGAACTTTGAACGGTAGCTTTTAGATCGACTCGAGGTTCCGGTGCGCCAGAAAAAAAGTTGAAACTCTGGTTGGTCGGAGCGGCCAGATCAAAGACGAGAGTGTCGGGTCCGGTGCCTGTGGGACCAGTAAGCCGCAAAATCAGAAGGTTCAATTCCTGGATGCGCAGCGGTTTACCGATGGCGGCGTCCACTTCCGGCGCGATTTCGCCCTCTTCATTCATGAGTGTTTTCCAGCCCGTAATCATGATGACCGGAGTTTTGGGGAACTCGGCTTTGATCGTCCGCGCCACTTGGTGCCCGTCCATTCCCGGCATCCCAAGATCGGTGATGACTACATCATACGGATCATTCTCCTGCCTGGCAGTTTGGAACTCCTCCAAGCCGCTTTTGCCGTCTTCGGCGACTGTGACCTTGTAGTTATAGTTGTTGAGGCAATCCTGGAGGGTCTGGCGGACTGCCGGTTCATCGTCGATGCAAAGGATTCGAAGGGGGCGGCTAGCGGGGGCTGGAGGAGTCTGGGCCGGCGATGGGCAAGAGGTCATTGTACGGATGGGGAAAGTCAGTTTCACGCAAGTTCCCCGGCCGGGCGCGCTGACAATTTCGATATGGCCTTCATGACGCTGCATCACTCCGTAAACCATCGCCATTCCAAGCCCGCAGCCTCCTCGCTGCGCCTTGGTGGAAAAGAACGGTTCCAGGCAACGTTGGCGGGTCTTTTCGTCCATCCCGATGCCATTATCGCGCACCTCGACGTGAAGGTGCTGCCTCGGCGTCGCGCCGTCCTCCGGGACCGCACCGTCAATGATGCGCGTTACAAATGTGATCGTTCCGCCCTGGGGCAGCGCGTCTACTGCATTGAAAATCAAGTTGGTAAAAATTTCGCGGAGCTCGCTGGCGTCACTGAGCAACGGCGGGGGTGCAGGCGTCAGTTTCCGTTCGACCTGGATAGAAACCCCCTGGCGTTGCGGCAGATCGCGCCAGCGCGGGCGTGTGAGTTCAACTACTTCCTCGATGATCTCGTTAATGTTTACCGGTTGTAATTTCTCCTCATCTGAACGACGCCGGTAAAATTCCCGCATTCCAGCAACGATATGCGCAATGTCCTCGGCCGCCTTACTAATTTGTCCGAACTGACGCCGGGATAATTCCGACACGTTTGGCAGGGTAGTGGCAAGCAAATCGGAATAAGCGACGATGGGAAGCAGCGCGTTGTTGATGTCATGTGCGATCCCGCTGGCCATCTGGCCCAAAGCCCGAAGCCGCTCTTGTTGAACCAGCCCCTGCTGACTGCGGCGCAGTTCATCGTAGGCTTTCTGCACACCCTCGGTGAGCTGCACTTGATCGTAAAGATTGCGGCAGCGCTCCTCGGTAGTCAGGAATTTCATCTGCAAAGCTTCCTTTTCCGAACGAATCGCCACGAGTTCGGCCACCGTTTTCTCGTTCGTGTAACGAACTTCCTCCAGCATGAGCACGATCATACTTACGGCGATGAAAAGTTGGAGGACTGCCGCCATCAGGAATCCGGCGCTGTAAAGGTCTGGATAGTTCTGCGAAATCGGATAGGTCGCGAGGTAAACTCCCCAGAGCAGGAAGCCGGCTGACAACATCCCTGAGCCGACGATCGGCATCTTTTTGCGCAACCGATGAAAGCAAACTCCGGCGAACATGCTGCCGCAACCAATCAGGATGAAAACCGGCAACTCGAGCTGCAGCACATTCGAGATCACATGCGGACTAACGAAATTCCAGGCTACCAGAAACAACATGAATAGACCCAACAGCGACTGCTGGACCGGAATTTTGAGAAAGCGCAAACTACCCCACAAAAGAAAAACCGCAGAGATCGCCACGCTGCATTGCTTGAGCAGGAAAACAATACTCCCGGGCGGTGCGTTTCCCAAACGGAGGCTCAACGTCAACCACAACGCATAGAACAGCCATGCCGCCGTCCAGATCGTGAAATATTCCCGCCTCGTGTAACGATTCAGGTAATAAAAGAGGCCGACCAGCATCCAGACACTCACCAGCGACACCATCAGGGCAGCCCGCTGGTATCCTTCCGGAAATGCGATGTCTACGTGTTCCAGGAACATTTTCCCTTTGCCTGGCAAATTACCGAAGCAACTTGGGTGCCGAGGGTATTAGAACTACCGAAGCCTGTCGGAGAGAACGTTAGGGCGCCAGCATTGGGACGGAATCAGATGAGAGCAACTAGGGTCGACAACGGCAATTGCCACTGCGGCTCGTACTCCGGCGATCGCAATTCCCAACAAATCGATCGCGCATTATACGCGCCGCCACGGCTTGTGACGTAGCGGCGCGTTCTGCAATGTCGATACAGTCTTGTGTTGCCGATTTACCGGTTCAACACGCGAAGCGTCGCACAGCCCTACTTTTTGTCGTAAACGGCCTTGGACGTGAATTTCTTCCCGTTCGCGTCGGTGCCGTGAATGGTAACGGTGCGCGATTTGCCATCCTTGGCGACCTTGATCTGGCCTGTCCAGACGACTTTGCCATCTTTCATTGTGGTGATGTCATTTGTGTGATCGTTCACCATTTTGTACGCGGCTGAGTCCCAGGGCGCATTCCCCTTTTCTTTGTAGGCTTTCCCGTCCCACTTCCCGACCCAAACGCCGTGCGTCGGTTTTCCATCCTTGTCCACGCCGTCCACGGTCACCTGAACCTTGTCCCCTTTTTCCGTGTAAGTAACCGTCGTGTTTTTGCCCATGCCCGGTTGCATTTTCGATTTCGTTTCATTGAGCTTCCAGGTCCCCATTTGCGGGCCGGCTGCAAAGGCCGCTGTCGCCGCAAACGACAGAGCTGTGATTACTGCTGCAATTTGAGTTTTCATCGTGGTCGGATTCCGTCAGAAACCTGGGCCGACGTCAATAGCAATTCTGAAGCGTAAACAGCCGTCGTTAAATGAACAAGAAGCTTGACCCGCAAATCGAATTTGGTGTGGATGGGCGGATGAAAACAAAAGCTCTGTTAGCAACGTTAGCTTTGGGAATCATGGCAGCCGCAATCGGTCTGGCCGCGGATTCGAGCATCGAGCAGGCACTCCGCAACTTCGACAAACAATGGTCCAAGGCTGCAGCAGCGAGGGACATCGACAAGACGGTCTCCTATTATTCCAAGGACGCCATTGTCTTGCCGCCAAACAAGCGGGCTGCGAGGACTGCGGAGGCAATTCGCGCCTCTTGGAAAGAAGACCTCGACAGCATGATCAGTGGAAGTTGGAAACCGACGCGCGTGGAAGTCGCGAAGTCCGGCGACATGGCTTACGTCAGCGGCACCTACGAGTGGGTGTCGAAGGACGCCGGCGGCAAACAAGTCAAAGGTCACGGGAAATATCTCGAGGTTTGGGAAAAGCAGGCCGATGGCAGCTGGAAATGCGGCGCCGATTGCTGGAATTCCGATCTTCCGGCCAAGTGAGCGGTCATGAGTAGCTAAAAGAATTCGCGCCCCACTACGCAACGGCAAGGTGTTATCAGAAACTGGAAAAGATTACGCAATTTTTCGCGGGAAAAGGTTCGTTTATCGTGAACGAACACCCAACGTCCGCAATGGCCGGTAGAAATAAGCCGCGCCTTCGGGATGTCCGTTGACCATGCTAAAGGTCGAGCTCACCAGCGAGACGTTGCCGTCGAATGCGGCTTTCCAGCCGTAGGTACCGCCTACGCTCGAATGATCGCTGGCCATCAATTCCGCCGTCTGAGCCCAAATTCCATTCGACCGGGTGAAGAGATATGCGGCCGGTCGGCCGGGAGCGCCTACGAGGATCGTGTTGCCGTCCATTGCTACAGAAGTGCCGAAGGTGCCAAACTCTGCGCCATCACTGGCCAGCAGCTTCTGGCTTTGAAACCACAGGTCGCCCGAACGGTTAAATACATAGACCGCACCATAGTTCAGCTGGTTATTGATGAGCGCTTCGTTTGCACCGACTACTGCGGTGTCATCTGATAATGCGACCGACCACCCAAACCAATCGCCGGGATGCCCATCGCTCGGAATAAGTTTCGCGGTCTGAGTCCATCCGCCGCGTGGCCTGTAGTTAAAAATGTAGGCTGCGCCCGCAGCGTGCCCATTGATATCAAAGGCCCCGATCAACGCAGTTGTGCCTGAGAGAGCGACCGACGCGCCAAAGTAATCCTGAGGTTGGAGATCGGCAGGGCTAAGTTCCGCCGTTAGGAGCCAGGTGCCACTTGATCCATCGTAGAAATAGGCCGCGCCGCGATCGCCCCTGGCGTTTCTCGCTCCCACGACCAGCTGCGTGCCAGAAAAGGCAACCGCGTAGCCGAACCAGTCGAGTTGCTCGCCGTCGCTTGCCGTCAGCTTCTGAGTCTCGCTCCAGGTGCCGCCGGAATATCTGAAAATATAAACTGCACCGCGGTCGTCGTTCACGTCGATGGCGCCGATGATGGCGGTGTTGCCCGAGACGGCAATGGAAGAGCCAAATCCATCTTCAGGTGCGCCGTCGCTGGCGGTAAGTTTCTGTGTCTGGATCCAACCAACCCTCGATCTCGCATAAACATAGACCTCACCTCGGCCCTGGTTGACGAGGGCCTTGGCTTCGCCCACCATGGCCGTCGTGCCGGAAACGGCGACGGCGTAACCAAAGCCGTCGTCTCCCATGCCGTCATCCGGGATGACTTTCTGCTCGACGAAATTCTGGACAACCTCTGGTAAGTTCGCGTGGTCTGCAGCCATCAAAGAGGGAAGAGATATGATCGGAGCCAGGATGGCGAGAAATGTAGATGCGAGCTTTCTGCAGCCGAAATGTCTCGCCTCTTTCCCACACGCCGTCGAAAAAGAATTTCTGTCAATCCAAGGGTGGGCACCGAAAACCACACCACCGTGTCTTGTCACGCGAGGGTCTTGCAACCTTTCGTTGAAATACTGCTTGTTCTTCATAGTAGAGACAAGAGAACCGGCGGTGCGGGTTTATTCCTGTTTTTTCGCGGGCACAAAGAATTTCGCATGTTAGATAAGATCTGGACGTGAAAAGATGGTGAATGGCCAAAGCGCAAATGCCCGCGAGGTTTGTCATATGAAGCATCCGCATCGGAATGTTTTCGTGAATCTCGGTTTCAATATCGCGATTCTCTTCAGCATTTATCTGACGGCTCATGCAGATCAGCCGGATCAACACGCCGAGCACAGCCTGGGCACGGTCAATTTCCCGGTATCGTGTTCGAAAGAAGCGCAAGTGGAGTTCAATCGAGCAGTCGCTCTCTTGCATCACATGACTTACCCGCAAGCTCGCGCAGCGTTTCAGCACGTAGCAGCGATCGATCCGAAATGCGCAATGGCGCATTGGGGCGTAGCGATGACTTTGTTCCAGCCCCTCTGGCCGACTCGGCCCTCACCTAAAGTTCTTCAACTGGGTTGGGACGAAGTGCAAAAAGCCAAAGCGCTCAAACCTCCCACAGAACGAGAAAAGCTCTTCGTCGCTGCAGCGGAAGCATTCTTTGTCGATCCAACATCGATCGATTACTGGCTGCGGATTCGGCGATGGGAACAGGCAATGGAAAAAACTTACAAAGCATTTCCGGATGATCCGGAGGCTGGTGCTTTCTACGCGTTAGCGCATCTGGCGACCGCGCCAGCAGATAAAATTTCCCACGAGCATTCGGATCGCGCTGCCGAGATTCTTCTCCGGATTTACAAACAGAATCCGGATCACCCAGGGGCGATGCATTATTTGATTCACGCTAACGATGTCCCCGGTCGCGAACGCGAACAGCTCGAGATCACCCGCAAATACGAGGACGTCGCACCCGATAATCCACACGCGTTGCACATGCCGACGCATATTTATACGAGGCTCGGCGACTGGAACGGATCGATCCGCGGAAATCTCCGAGCAGCGGATGCAGCTCTGAAATATCCTGTCGGCGAACATGGCGAGTTCGTTTGGGATGAGTTTCCGCACGCGGTTGAGTATCTCATTTACGCCTATCTCCAAAAGGGCGCAGACGATCAGGCGGCAGCGCAATTGAAACGACTGCGCGCAACCGAACATTTGGAGCCGACGTTTAAAGTGGCGTTTCATCTCGCCTCGACTCAGGCGCGTTACGCTCTCGAACGTCGCGCGTGGAACGAGGCGATCTCGATCAAACCGCGGGAACCTGCGAACCTTGATTGGGACCATTTCACCTGGCCGGAATCGATTGTTCGCTTCGCCCGCGGTCTCGGTGCGGCGCATCTGGGTAAGATCGACGACGCCAAATTAGAAGCGAAGCGTCTCGAAGAACTTGAAGAAACGACGCGTAACGCAAAGGAGGAATTGTTTGCCCGAAATATCCGGGTGCTTCGCCTTGAGCTAAACGCGTGGCTAGCCCATCTGGAAGGACAAAGAGAATCGAGCGTCGCCCTAATGAAAGAAGCTGTCGATCTTGAAACATCAACACCCAAGGCCGCGGTCACACCCGGACCAACTCTTCCGGCGCTCGAACTTTTGGGAGACCTTTTCATGGAGCAAAAGCAGCCCGCTGCTGCGCTTGTTGCCTACAAGCAATCACTCGATCTTTATCCGCATCGCTTTAACAGCCTGCTTGGCGCCGCTCGTGCCGCCATTGCCCTCGACGATAAACCAGCAGCACGGGCCTTCTATAAACAACTTGTCGAAGTTGCCGATATCGGAACGCGACAGGTTGTCAGCGAGGCCAAACTTTATCTCTCTCAGGAGAAGGATTAAGTCGTCTAATCGAATCCGACGAAGAGGGAGGCCATTCGCTGTCGAGTTTTGGCATCGGGAAGCCGGCCAACTCCGGCCGCCATGTTATCTTCGAGGTGCTGGGGATTATTTGTGGCAGGAATCACACAGGTGACTGCCGGGTGAGCAACGATCCACTTCAATAAAAATTGAGGCCACGAGTGGCAATCGAATTCGGCAGCCCACGCTGGCAGCGGCTTTGAAGAGATCACCTGAAATATACCGCCACCGCCAAACGGACGGTTAATGACGACTCCCATATGAAGTTCCTGGGCCAGCGGCAAGATACGCCGAGCCGCAGCCCGATCGACCAGTGAATAATTGATCTGCACGAAATCAGGCTTCTGCGCCTTCATCACCCGCTCTACTTCTGCGTGGCCGCGATCCTCGGAATACGAGATTCCGGTATAGCGAATCTTTCCCGCCGACTTCCATTCGCGCAGCGTAGCCATCTGAGTTTCTACATCGGACAAATTATGCACTTGCATCAGGTCAATCGTCCCGGTTTGAAAACGCTCCATGGAGTGTTCCATCTGGGAGATTCCCTCCTGCTTGCCCTTGGTCCAGACCTTGGTGGCAATGAAAAGTGAATCGCGCACATGCCTTTTCCCCGCGAGATCACCAATCACTCTTTCCGCATTTCCATACATCGGGGACGAGTCGATCAGTTTACCTCCCAGCTTCACAAAACGTTCCAGCACATCACCGAGCGGTTTTAGGTCGGGTGAGCCGGGGCGAACATCGAATGTTCTCGCGCTTCCCAAGCCAATGACGGGAATCTTTTCACCCGTAGATGGAACCGAGCGCCGCAGAGGAGTCCTGTCGGCCGCGGAGCTGAACGATCTACCAATCGGTAGCAATGCACCGAGAAAAGTTGAGCCAATCAACTTCGTTGCTCGGCGTCGAGAAATCACATCGTGTTTCGGAACAATCATGTTCGCGTATATTGTTTTAATTCAGGGCCCGGGTCAATTCTCTGCCAGATGCGGTCTTGATCAAGAATCTTCTCCTGAGTCGAAATGGAAGATATGGGTAATCCCAGCATCCGCTCGTAATCGAATAGTTGCGCGTGCTTCGGCGCGGACGGCAGAGCGACAATTTCACGATTGTAGTAGGCGGCATTGTCGGCGAAAACAGCCACGGTCTGAAATCTGCGGCTAAGCCATGAGCGTGCATACTCTTCATCTCATAATCGTCTTCGCGCTTGTGGTTGTCGTCTTCACCGCCTTTTTGCGCGAGTGGGCATCGCCTGACCTGGTGGCGTTAGGCGCGATGGGAGTGCTCTTGGCCACGGGCATTTTGAGTACAGATGAGACGCTCGCTGTCTTCAGCAACAGCGCGCCGATCATCATCGGGTGCATGTTCGTCTTAAGTGCAGGCCTTGAGCGCACGGGCGCAATTGATTCGCTCGCCCGGGTCTTTATGCGGCTGGCCGGCAAGAGCGAATGGCGAGCCCGACTCGCCCTCGCTCTTTTGACATTGCCGCTTTCGGCCATGGTGAACCACATGCCGGTGGTCGTGGTCTTCGTGCCGGTGGTCCTGACCCTGGCCCGCGACACCGACCTGAAAGCCTCGCGCCTTCTCATCCCGCTTTCGTATTTCTCGATCCTCGGCGGCACGTGCACTCTCATCGGCACATCGACTAATCTGCTCGTAAACGGAATCGCCCATAGTCGAGGTCTCGCGCCGTTTGGGATGTTTGAAATCACGCCGCTCGGACTCATCTACGCGGGTATCGGAGTCGTTTACCTACTCATCTTTGCCCGCAAACTTTTGCCCTACCGTGAGAGCCTCGCGGCCCTCATCGGCGGCGGAATGCCGAGGCTATTTCTCACCCAGGCGGTGATCAGCAACGCTTCACCGCTCCTCGGGAAAACCATCGCCGAGACTCCGCTCGCGCGGCTGCGCGAGGCACGGATCATCGACGTGGTGCGCAACGGCGAGAGAATCGAGAGGCCGCTCGAAAGCCTGCGCCTTGCCGCCGGCGACCAACTACTGCTCGAAACCCCCGTCGCCGGAGTCAAGGGAATCAAGGAAATGCCCGGCGTGCTTTTCCAATCGGAAGCCGAGCTCGGCGTTGCGACTACCGGCGAGCGCGAAGCCGTCCTGATGGAAGGAATCCTCGGAAACCGCTCCACATTTCTCGGTAAGACGCTACGCGATCTCAATTTTCGCAAGGAATACGGCGTCCACATCCTTGCGGTACACCGTCAAGGCGAAAACCTGCGCGAACATTTCGAAGACGTGAAACTGGACTTTGGCGACACGCTCCTTGTGCAGGGACCAGCCGAGGGAATCCATCGCCTGATGCAGGAACGTGATTTCCTGAGTCTGACCGAGCCGACCCAGCGCGCTTTCCGTCGGGAAAAAGCGCCACTCGCGGTCATAGCCATCGCGAGCGTCATCGTGCTCGGCGCGTTCCACGTCCTGCCGCTCGCCGCTCTGGCATTGATTGCCGCCATCTTCGTTGTTGTCACTCGCTGCCTCGATATCGAAGAGGCGCGCGGAGCGGTGCAATGGAGAATCCTCTACATGATTTTGGGAATGCTCGCGCTGGGCACCGCGATGGAGACAACCGGTGCCGCCCATCTCATCGCCAGCGGGGTGACCGGTGCGGTCGGTCGCTTCGGACCGGCCGTCACTCTTTCGGTCACGTACCTTGTGGCGACGCTGCTCACCGAATTGATTAGCAATAACGCGGTCGCCGTCCTTCTGACTCCCATCGCGTTCGAAATTGCGGCCGCAATGGGAGTCGATGCGCGACCGTTCGCGGTCGCGATCATGTTCGGCTGCGCAGCCAGCTTCGCGACCCCGATCGGACACCAAACCAACACTTACGTGTTCGGCGCGGGTGGTTACCGCTTCTCCGATTTTCCAAAGATCGGCGCGCCGCTCAATATCCTTCTCTGGATCGTAGCCAGCATTCTCATCCCGATCTTCTGGCCCTTCGTACCGAAACATTGAGGCGAAGACGACTTGATGAAGCGAATGCCGCGCCGCGATGCAAGCCGATGGGCGCCCTCAGCATCGGCCCACGCGCCGAGCAGAATCAGGCCACAGGTTGACACAGAAGAATGGAGCGAGCGGGATGAATGACATAGAAGGTAAAGTGGCGATGGGTAGCGACGAGAGAGGCGGGAGCCGAGCGAGTTTCAAACACAGATGAGAAAGAAGATTCGAGGTTCCGGAATCTGTGTACATCTGGTTAAACCTTGCCATTCTCTTCTGAACTGAATTCGTAAATCCTGCGTGCTCGCGAAGGCTTTCGGAGTTAATCCTGTCTGAGAAATTTCCGGAAAGGAATCAAAATGAAGATAAGTAAAATTATCTGCTGCGCTGTTGGCGCAGTGCTGGCGGCTGCGACAGCGTATGCCGACGAAACAGTCGTCGTCAGCAATGTCCTTGGACCCGAAGGTCCGTTGTACGTTGACGGCAACCTTTACTACGTTGGCTGGGTCTCAAACACGCTGTCGAAATGGGATGGAAAAACAACGACGGTGTTAAACCATACTCCGGGCTGCGGCCATAACGGATTGGCGCTCACCAAACGAAAGACGCTCCTGCTGGCATGCACCGACGAACATGGCGCCATTCTTGAACTCGACATGACCGGCAAGCAGTTGCGCCGTTGGGATGCCGACAAAGACGGGAAACCATTCGAGGGCGGCATCAATGATATCGTGGTCACCGCCAACGGTGGTGCTTATGCCACGGTCTTTGGTCCCTGGGTAGACGTGCCCACATTGGTCGAGGGAAGGATTCTGTATCTTGCGCCGGGCGGTCACGAATGGGTCGAGGTTGCCAATGATCTTAATTACGCCAACGGAATCGGCGTCTCGCCCGACCAAAAAACTCTTTACGTCAGCGAAACCGTCGGGAACTGCATCTTGAAATTCAAGATCAACGACGACGGCTCGTTGAGCGACAGATCGAACTTTGCTCTGCTAAACCTTCTCGTAAAAAACAAGAGCCAATCGTGGTGGCTGGGTCCGGATAGCATGAAGATCGATAGCAAGGGGGACCTCTACGTCGCGCAATGGTCCGGCGGCAAGATTTTGAAAATCTCTCCCGACGGCAAGCTTCTGCACGTATTTAAGATTGCTGCCGGTGATGGAACAACCAACGTCGCCTTTGGCCGGGGCGAGAAAGAATTGTACGTGACCGTAGTGAAAGATCCAAAGGACGCGCAGGCAAAGGGCAGCATCGTAAGGATTGCCAATAAGTAACGGATCTTGCTTGGGGCAATGTCGAACGCTTCGCGTTGCAGATGCGCAGCGCGTTAGATTGTTAGGACTCGCAGCCCCTCGGCATTCGCCAGCGTAATCTGCCGATTGTCAGAGGACAAAAATACAGTCGGGCTAACAGTCTTTGCCAGAGCGCAGTGCAAGATGTCGAGGGATCGGCAGCCAGTTGCCGCGGCATGGGTTCGAGCGGTCCGCGTGGCGTCCTTCAAAACAGTGCGCCAATCTATCGCCATCTCCGTTAATTTGCCTGCCGCGAGGTCCTCATAAACCAAGTCGAGTGCCGCAGTCACTTGCTCAGGCTTAGCTTCACTGCGAAAAACTTTCAGCTGCATCGCAGTGACGATTTCCAATTCGTGCAATGCGGTGAAAACAATCGTTTCGCCCGAAACAGCCGCTACTACTTTCGCGCTCTCCGGCTCAGGGTAGTAGAGCTTCAGCAAACAACCGGTATCGAGATAAACCAAATCTTAACCTCGCGCTTCTGAGACAAGCGTACTCAACGGCTTTCCCGACGGGGATTCTCCCCAAATGGCCTTCGCGCGCGCGAGAAAATCTGGCTCCGACGTGAGGACGCCTGTCTTTCGAATGCGTTGTCGCTCTAGCCACAACGCAAGTTCTTCTCGTTGCGGAGCGGGCAACCGCTCAATCGCAGCCTCAATTTCAGCAAGCGTGCTCATGCTCCAATTGTAACGTTAGCTCGACGACGTCGCAAGAAATCCGCTTCACCTGGCGTAATCGGCGATGGCGTCTCAGCTCTGCAGAGTATCCGACAATAGGCCGGAGTCAGATTCGGAATGGAGCAGATATACGTAAAACATTCTGCTCGCCGATTAATGACCGCGTGGCGCGAAGCGCTTTACGCGGAACTCGTTTCCGGGTTTCCATTCTGGAGACTTTTTGCCGTTGGCGACTTGATAGCCAACTTCGAATAGAAGATCGACATCCTGGACGGCGCCGCTCAGGTCCCAATCGGAATGAATTTCGTCGCTGACTTGATGGTAATCCTTTGCATCGAATTCGTCGGTGCGCAGTGGCGCATTCTCGGGTCGCGAAAGAAGATGAACTTTGTTACCTAAGTAAAGGGACGGCAGACCCACTTTGCTGAATTCGAAGTTGTCCGCGCGATAAATACTTCCTTTCTCGGGACGCGGATTTGGAATCATGACCCGGCCCTGGCGTTTCGCCGCGGCAGCGAGCATGTCGTCGAGATCGGAAAAGCCGAAACTGGTGTCTTCAACGTCGCGCGCTTTGCCCCAGACGTTCATACTGTCGATGTTGATATCGGCCAGCGTTGTAAGTCCAGCGGCCGTAATAGGTCATCGCGCGGCCTTTGAACATTTTCTCGTCCAGCTTTTGCGGATCGTGCGGATCGGGAATCGGCGGGTCGTTGATCAACATCAGAATCGTTTTGCCCCGAACATCGACATCCTTGTAATCGTTCCAGCCATATTCCGGCGCGACGATTCCATAACCGACAAAGACGATATCCGAATTGTCGATGTCGATCTTATCCTGCAACCGCGCCGATGACGCGACGAAGTCATCCTGAAATTTCAAATCCATTGCCGGCTTGCCCGTGACGGTGAAAGTCATGTGCGGATCGCTCGTGATTCCGGCCAGCGGAACTTCCTGAAAATAACTGCCATTCGGATTTCCCGGCTTCAACCCGATCTTCTTGAATTGCTCCTCGATGTACTTGATCGAGAGCTCCTCGCCTTTGGAACCGGGCGCGCGGCCTTCGAATTCATCAGACGAAAGCGTTTTGATGTGCGCCAGCATTTTTTCCGGCGTGATCGCGTCGAGGCCAGGTTTGAGTTTGTCCTTCAGCTCCGACGCGAAGAGTCCGAGCTCGCCACCGGACGAGCTCGTCCAAACGGCGAGCCGGACCGGCAGCAAAAGCGCGAGGATGACGAGCGTCGTTTTCATCCTTCTTCTGTAGCGCTAGCGGGCTTCTTGTCACGCCGAAGCTGTGCGAAGGCGGATGACCGTCGCAAACTTCAGTGATGGTAGGCGGAGTCGCGTTGAGCGAAGTGAGTAGCGCGACTGTCGATCTTGCGATAAACATTGCGTTCCCGGCGATGAAGGAAATCCGGTTGAAAGTTTCAGATCTATTCGAAGTCGAGCCGCAAACTCGTGACTACCCAAGGGAGTTAGTGGCAATCACGGCCTACGTTCTGAAACATTATGCGTTTTTGCCAAAGCCAATCGCCGTGATGCTTGAAGGAGATGAGGTTGTCATCTCATTTCCCGAAGAGGCTGATGCGAAGAAAGACGAGGCAAGACGGCTCGCGGACAGGGCAGTGAAACGTGCGAAAGAAGGCAATTACGAAAAAGCGATCGGAATATATAAGCGAGTCCTCGAGCTGCAGCCTTCGTTTCATGCCGCCCGTCGCGATCTCGCAATGGCCTATGTCGAAGTTGGTGATGTTGAGAGTGCCTCAAACCACCTGATCGAAGTTCTACGTCTTGATCCAAAAGATGCTTGGAGTTGGGTGGTACTAGCCAATCTTTACATCCGTGCGAAGTCGGACAAGGAAACGGGCGAAAAATTTCTTCACAAAGCACTGGAGATCGCGCCTAACGACGCGTGGGCGTTGAACAGTCTTGCGGCGATTTACCACGATCGCGGCAAAACCGACGAAGCGATCAAGCTGTTTGAACAAGCCATTGCCGCAAATCCTGATTTCGCCAATGCTTATTACGGCGAGGCCATGGCCTTCGATTCCGCGCACAAGCCAGACGCCGCGCTTGAAACGCTTAGTCGAATGTTCCTGAAGGCAAAGATGCAAGACGTGCGGTCGAAACCGGTTTACGACGGTGCACGGCGACTCTTCGCCAAACTGCAAGTTGATCTCGCGGGGCGCAACCAGTCTGAAGCGTTCAAGCTTGTCCAGAACTACAAAGCGGAAATGGAAAGTCTGTCCGGCTTTCCGATTCGCGTTCAGGAAGAGAATTTCGCAAGCAAGATGGGCGCGAATATCCAAATGGCTTGGAAACACAACCGCGACTTCCACTTGATCAAGATTAGAGCGGATTACCCCCCCCCGTTAGTTGCCCACTTAGAGAGTCACGAACTCACTCACCTCAAGCTGGAATCTGAGGCCCGCGCGATCGGCAAGAATCTTTTCTTCGCGACCACCGCCAACACACGAGAGACTGCTATCAGATCTGTCGCCAGCGATGTTCGCAAATGGGAAAAGGCTGGATACCCCGAGAAGAAGATTACTGAGGTCACGTTGACGCTGATCAACGGGCTTTGCGAATTCTTGTTCAACTGTCCCGTGGATATGCTGATTGAGCGACATATCCGCGACACGTTCAAGCCACTCCAGCCCGCGCAATTTCTCTCGGTCAGAAAGCTGGCGATGGAAGCGTGGGAAACGAACAGCAATCCGGAGATCCGTCGGCTCACGCCACGAAAGATTTTTCAAGCGAGTCTCGCGTTAAACGGCGCTTACGCCGAGTTCCTAGACGATCTCTTTCAAGGAGCTTCGACATTCTCCGCACCGTATCGCAGTCTGGAGATGTTTGCGCTGTCGCAACGACTCTGGAAACACTGGCAGGAGCGGGCGAAAAATCTCGAGCCGGGCGACGAATACCGATTGGTAGACGAGTTTGCCGATATGGTTGGTCTGCGGGACTGGTATGAATGGCGTCCTGACCCCGGCCATCACGAAGCGAGCGCCCAACCGCTCAAACAGGGCACGACTAATCCGGCGCTGCTCAAAGAAAAACAGCCCGCGGCCATTTTCTATTTCCTGGATGCGTTCAAGCGGTTCGATGCCATGACGACGGAGCAAGTTCGCAACGTCGCGTTTGAAATCGCACTGCTTGGCAGGAACGGCCTCGACTACGCATCACCAGATGAAAAATATGAACTCCGTAGCATTCCAGACAGGAAGTTTTCCGGGCTGCATCTGATGTGCCTCATGTATGCGGGCTTCAAGCGCGTCGCGCCCGAACACGATGTCGACATGGATTTAGACGATCCATTCCTTACAGCCTTGCAACTTCATGAGAGCGGCGAAGAAACCCGATGAAGCTCTACGCGGGCAGCGATTCCGACTTACCTACGAAGACCTCGACACTCAACCCAGATTTCGCTTCATCAAAAAACTCCTCAATTTCGTTGAGCTTTTCATAAGACAGATAGCGAACTTTCTCGTAGATGCCGAGGTATCGAAAACTTGGTCGCGCTAACTGTTCCCGGACGCGATTGCGTCTCTCGCCGGGCGCAACGATGAACATTGGATAAACGGTATTCGGCGCGACCATGGTTAAGTCCGCAAAGCGAAGTAAGCCCGAATATATCGATGTGCTGTTTTCAATTTCGAATGCGGCGTCAATCCTGAATTCTTCTTTCCAAACTACATCGATGTTCTCGACGTATTTTGCCTGAGTGTCTAAACCCGCCGTGAAGGTTTCCGTGAAATCCGCAAACTTGTATTCAGCGGTGATTCGTTGTTGATCATTCTTCGGCGCCCAAACCTTCTCACCGGCTTGGCGACCCATTTTCAAAAGCAACCATTGCATGCGAAGATGATCAGATAACTCGCGTTCGGGTTTTGCACTTAGTTCTTCATCACGACGCGGAGGCGGTTTGAATGCTTCCGGCTCCGGAAGCTCCTGAATTCGGTCGCCTTTTTTCAGGCGCAGAAGAATCGAATAAAGATCGTCGTACTGAGCATAGAACGTTTCGAGTCGTTCCTTCGAAATACCCGTAAATCCACGCAGTTGGAAATGCTTTTCGTATCCGAACAGGCAGCAAAATTCCGCGAACGGGAGATCGATCTCTCTTGAATTTGCGATGAAATAAATCAGATCCCATCCTTGGATGGTGTCACCACGGAGGTTTTTCCACAGCTCCGCCGAAAGTGTTGGGCTTACCACTTTTCCGGCAACTCGCCCCAACAATTTAATCGTCTCTCCTTCTACAATCAGTATCTCGTCACCTTCCGCCATTCGATCGAATTTCGCTCTGTTCGCCGATGAGTCGCGCGAACCCCAAACAGCGATCGAGTGAGTTCCGAAAACTTGTTGCAGGTTCCGAGCTAAACTCGAGGAGACGTGCGGCGCGATACGCTCAAAAACGCGACTTTATTGCGTATCGTGTCCTGATAGTGCACCATCGCCTCGGCATTGCCTAGCGGCATGTACAAGAGAAAGATGTTTCGCATTCGTTCCAATCCGATTTAGCACATTTGACGCCGAAATTGCACCTTAATCAGCTCGTCGCCAAACCGCGCGAAGCAGTCGTCGCCTGCAAAGTGTCACCGGTCGTCGGGTTAGCTGATATCAATTCGACCATAAAGTATGTGATTCCGTGTCGGATTTGTTTGCTCAGAATTCGGAAGGAAGTGCCGGGCGGAAAGAGGATCTCTAACTCCGGTTTCGGGAACTTTATAAAATCGTCGAGATAAATCGCGTGCGTGCCCTTCCGAGCAACGAACTGAAAAATCGCCCCGCCGCCGTAGGCGAATCTGTCCCGCGCGACTGTTTCAGAGAGACTGGCGGAGGAGAATCCGTTATCAGTAAAAGTGTCGCCCGGCTCCAGCCCGTTGACCACGTTTCGCATAAAACCGCGATACACGATCATGTCTCGCGGAATTGCCGCGCGTGTAATTGCGCTATCGATTTTTTTCGCCATCACCAAATCGGCCATCGTTACTGGTTCGAAACCGCGCAGAGCGCGATTCAAAGGAACGTAAACGTCAGTTTGATACTTTGTGAGGTCGACGATCTGCAAATCTTCGAGCTGCAATTTCATTCGAACTCAGCTCTATGCGTTCTGTCGATAGATGTCGATCTTCTCAGTTTATGAACTGGCGTAATCGGCGATGGCTTTGGCGACATCAAGCCTGGAACCTTTTCCACCCATGTCGTAGGTCCGCACTTTGCCTTCCTTGATGACGATCCGAGCCGGATTGGCCTTTGCAGCAATGCCGGCTTCCAGTTTCATCTCAACCATCTGATTTTCTTTAGTTCCCTCTCGACGACCTTGAACTCGGAATCGCCCGTCAGTAGCTCGGCGTTGTTGATCTTAGCCAAAGCCGCCGCAAAACAGTCTGCGTATGACATTTTCTTTGTGGCTTTGAAAACCGCAGCTTGGCGCACCAGTTCCAAGTCGCGCGCGTCTACCGGTACAAGCTCAATTTGCATCCCGGCGATCTCATGGGCTTTCGCCTCAGCGATTTCTTGCGACGCCCCGCGAAGGATAGAGTAGTAAATCTCCCCCCAATTCACGACGCTCATCAGGAGTTTCGGACTTCCGCTCTCGGCTCTGATAAGAAGCTTTTCGACCTCTTCTGCACCTGGCTCGTCGTTAAACAAGACCATCAGGGCGTGAGCATCCAAAACCATCGTCATATTAAAGCTCTCGCTCGCGCTTCCGTTCCGACATGAATACCTCCATCGCCTTTGTGCCTTTGAGCGATCCTCGTAGACGGCGATAATGCTGGGCCGTCAGCGGTTTCAGCACGATATGGTCGTTGTGCTTGTAAACGACGGCGCGGGTTCCCTCGTCGATCTCGAAGTCTTTGCGCAGCCATCGGGGAATCACGACCTGCCCTTTGACAGTGAACATCACAGTGTCGGTTTTTGGTGTTGGATTCATGATAGATGGTATTACATCGATCTCAAAAGTAAGTCAATAATATTATTGTTGGAATATTATACTGACGTAAGCCCGACCCCATGCGCCCAATTGTCGAGGTCAACGAATGCCTGTTTCGGCACGACGCCGAAACCAAGTCGCCGCGGCGACCGCTACCCGGCATAATCCGCGATCGCCTTCGCAACATCTAATGTGGATGCTTTGCCTCCCATGTCGTAGGTGCGGACTTTGCCTTCCTTGATGACGCGGGCAATCGCGGACTCCAAACGCGTTGCCATATCATTCTCCTTAAGCCAGTCGAGCATCAGCTTTGTCGTTAGCAGCATTGCGATCGGATTGACCTTGTATTGGCCGGCGTATTTCGGGGCTGAGCCGTGCGTCGGCTCGAACACGGCGTAGTTGTCCCCGAGGTTGGCGCTCGGCGCGAAGCCGAGGCCGCCGACCAGGCCGGCGCACAAGTCGCTAACAATGTCGCCGAACATATTTTCGGCTACGAGCACGGAGTAATCCTGCGGGTTCTTGAACATCCACATGCAGATGGCGTCGATGTTGGCTTCATCGGCCTGAATCCCAGGATAATTTTTCGCGACCTCGTTGAAGCGACGCATCATCAGCCCGCCGGTCTCGCGCAGCACGTTCGGTTTTTCGATCAGCGTGACGCGTTTGCGTCCGGTTTTCTTGGCGTAGTCGAAGGCTTGCTTGCAGATGCTGGTGCAACCTTGCTTGCTCATGATCCGCGTGGAGAGCGCGATGTTTCCCAAGCCCGCTTTGTCTTTCCACTTCTTCATCTTCGGATTCGCACAAAGCGCGGTGTAAACCGATTCCGGCAACGGGAAAAACTCCACGCCGCCGTACATCCCTTCGGTGTTTTCCCGAAAAACGACCTGATCGATCGGGACATCTTCGCCGCTCGGGTTCGTAATTTTGTTGCCGCGAAAGTTTAATGGATTGCCCGGATAACTTTTGCACGGCCGCATGTTGGTGTGGAGGTTGAACATCTGGCGCAGTCCGACAATGGGCGAAAAGTAGACGAGGCCTTTGCCCTTCAATTCCGGACTCAATTCGTCCTTGGCTTTGTCCTGCGGTTTACTCGTAATCGCGCCGAACAGTCCGCATGTTGTCTCCTTCAGCGCTTTCACCGTGCGATCGGGAAGCGCGTTCCCTTCCTTACACCAAAATTCCCAACCGATGTCGCACGGCACATACTCGGCGTCGAGTTTCAGCCGATCCAAAACGAGACGCGCCGCCTCCATCACATCGTGTCCGACTCCGTCCCCGGGCATCCAAGCAATTTTGTATTTCGCCATAGGATGTCGATTTTATCGGAGCCCCGCGCGCGTGCAAGCGTGGCTAAGATTCAAACCAAAGAGAATTCACCACAGAGATCACAGAGTTCGCAGAGACTACAAACTCTAGCATTTCCTCCGTGTTCTCTGTGCGCTGTGTGGTAAAAACTCATGCCTTCGCGCGGAGCCGCGATGCCACCAGATTTTCCGCGCCGCCGGCTACGATCAATTCTTGTGCAGCTGGACTGAGCGGCGGGAAGGCGAATGATTTTCCACCGGTGGTCAGCACCGATTTGCCGTAATCGATCATGATCTCGGACGCGACAGTCGTCGGCGCGCGATTTTTCAATGTCGCGCGCAGATGCATCACCAACTCCGGACATTCAAACACGACGAAGCCGTTGTTGAACGCATTGCGCTTGTAGGTCTCCGAAAAGCTCGCGGCGATGACGCAGGGAATGCCTTTGAACTTTAGCGCCGTGGCCGCCTGTTCCCGGCTCGAGCCGCTGCCAAAGTTGAGTCCGCCAACCACGACGTCGCCCTTTTGATAGAGCGTGTTAAAGTTCGGATCGTAGTTTTCAAACGTGACCGCGGCCATTTCTTCCGGCGTCATATCGTCGCGATAAGTGTGTTTGCTGCCGTAAATTCCGTCCGTGTTCAAATTGTCCTTATCGAGAAAGAGAATGCGACCGTGCACGCTTGAGGGGAAACCGTTGATGATTTCGACCGAGCCTGTTGGCTCCGCTTTCTTTTCAGTGCGCCGAATTGCTGTGCCTGCGGCGCGCTCGGCGAAATCTTTTGGCGCGCAAATAAATCCAGCCAGCGCGCTGGCTGCTACGACCGCGGGCGAGCCTAAATACACCAGAGCGTCGCGATCACCCATGCGCCCTTTGAAATTTCGATTGGTGGCGCTGATTGCGGTTTCCCCTTTGCCGACCAGTCCCTTCCCAAGGCCGATGCACGCGCCGCAACCAGGTGGCAGCGGAATCGCACCGGCATCGAGCAAAGTTTTCCAATCGCCGTTGGACTCGGACTTGGCCTGCACTTCGGCGCTAGCCGGGGCCAAATAAAATTCGACACCCTCGGCAACACGTCCGCCGCGCGCGCGGATGACTTCGGCCGCGTCATGCAGATCCTCAAAGCGCGCATTCACGCATGACAACAAATATGCCTTTTGAATGGGCACGTATTTCCGCTGCATTTCCGGGAGCGACACCATCGTTTTCACTTCGTTAGGGCCGGAGACGTGCGGAACGACCGTGGCCAGATCGAGCTCAAGCTCTATGGCGTAACCCGCGTCGGCATCAGCGCTCAACTCACTTCGATTCTTCCACCAGTTGTCGATGTCGATCTTGGTGTACCCGGAGCGACTTTTCGGGCTACGTTTTCCCGGGCGATTTGGATTGCTGAATTCCGGGACGCGCGAGCGCAAATAATTCACCGTTACTTCATCGAATGGAAACACACCGGCGAGCGCGCCCCATTCGGTCGTCATGTTGGCGATGGTCATGCGCGCCGACATCGGCAGCTTTGCCACGCCATCGCCCAGAAATTCAACCGCGTGATTCAGCACCTCGTCTTTGTTGAAGAGTCCGCACAGCGCGATGATGACGTCCTTGCCGGTGACACCGGCGGAAAGATTTCCTTTTAGTAAAACCTTCGCGACCTTCGGAACCTGCCACCAGGTGACTCCGGTTGCCCAGATGCTCGCGGCGTCGGTTCGCACTACCGGCGTGCCCAGCGCGCCGATCGCGCCGTACAGATTCGAATGCGAATCGCTCGCGACCACGAGCGCACCCGGAACGACGTAACCTTGTTCCACCATCACCTGGTGCGAAATGCCCGTGCCAGCCGGGTAAAAATCGATTCCGTGCTCGGCAGCGAACGCTTCGATCTTGGCGTATTTCTCCAAGTTTTTCGGCGTCGTGTTTTGAATATCGTGATCGATTGCAAAAACGGGCTGCGCCGAATCGGCAATCTTGGTCGCGCCAATTTGCTTGAACTTCGGAATTACCGCGCCGGTATTGTCATGCGTCATCACATGACGCGGACGAATCGAAACAAAATCGCCACTGCGGACAACAGTTCCCGGTTTGAGCCCATCGGCGTGTCGTGCCGCAATTTTTTCAACCAGTGTCAAACCCATATCACTTATTCTAAATAAAGAACGCAAGGATCATAGCCGTCAATTTGTTCTGAATCGAGAAATGCCGATGTAGGGCAAGCGCGTCGCTTGCCAGATCTAAACTAAACAGAGGCAAGCGGAGCGCTTGCCCTACAATTTCACCCGCTGCGCGATTTTGTTTTAGCGTGATTCGTGTGATTCGCGGACAGGCCTCCCGGCCGCGTGCTTGCCAAGCCACTTGGCGATATCGAAATCGACGAAGTCGGCGTGATGGAAGATGATCGATTCGATTGAGCGTTCGACTTTGTCGCCCTCGTGACTGTGGGTCGCGATCATGTGCATCACTTCGCCGGGAATCCCGTGTTTGTAAGCGAGCGCGACACCGCTGAAGGGATGTCGAAGTTGCTGGCCAAATGTGCCCTGCACAACCTTGCCTGACGCGTCTTTGTCATATTCCAGCGGTTTTCCGACGTCAGCCAGCAGCGATCCGGCGATGAGATAATCACGTTTGATTGGAATGTCGCAGCGGAACGATTTCTCGAGCACATCGGCAATGGCGACGCACTGCAGCGCGCAGGAATTGAGATGCTCGACAAATTTCATATCGATGTCGCCGGCCAGGAGGGTGAACTTCACCGCGCGCAGCTCGTCGAAGGTCCAGCCTTTCCCACCACAGCCGGTGGTGATTGCTTCATTCCAGACAGCAGCAACTTTTTCGCGCAGCGATTGATCCTTGATTTGCATCAATGGGGGGAAAAGCTCGGCGATTTCGTTAACGCCATATTCGTGTTGTGCGGTTCTCATTTCATCAAATTTGTTCATCGCTGGATCTGAACCCATTCGTTGCGTGCGCGGGAATCCGCCACTGCCTGGACGACGCGCATGTAGCGGACGCCTTCTTCGAAATTCGGCCGCGGCCGAATCCGGCCTTTGGATTTCACGGCAGCGAGAAAATCGTCTTCCACATGCCAGCCGCCTTCCATATCCGGCGGCACATCGACAACATGCAATGCTCGATCTCCGAGACGGCCGACTTGAACAATATCGGAAGTAAAATCGTAGGATAATGTTCCAAGCGCGCCATAAATCTCCAATCGATCTCCGGTGGCGTGCGCATTTACGCCGCTGAACTCGAGAACGCCTTCCGCCCCACTGGCGAAAGTGCAGAGCACGGTAAGCAAATCGGGAATGACGATCTCATAGCCCTGTCGCACGGGATGAACAATCTTGCCTCGGGCAAAAACGCCAGTGATATCACCGAGCCAGCGTTGCAGGACTTCCACGTAAATTCCCAGGGTGAGCACGTTGAGCCCGCTGATTTCAATTCGTTGCCGCCAATGTGCAGGCGTATCCGGATTGAGATAATTCCCGGTGAAACTTTGCAAGCGCACGTGATGGGGTCGTCCGATGTAATCTTCTGCCAAAAATTTCTTCACCAGCAGGTCCGCGCGCAAACCGAATGGCGGCGGGCAAAGCATCGTGACCAATTCTGGATAACGTTTCGCCGCTGCCAGCATTTCTTCAGCTTCCGCCAAATCCATCGACATCCGGGCCTGGCAAAAGACATGTTTGCCAGCTTCTAAAGCGGAAACCGTCACCGCAGAATGCATGTAGGGCGGCGTGCCGATCCAGACTACATCGAGGTCGGGCAGAGCAACCAAATCAGCCCAGTTCTGCATCGGTGTGGCGTGGGGCAGATGTTCCTGACAAAATTTTTCCGAGCTGTCATAGGTCAAGTTCGACACAGCGACGATCTCGACGTCGGGCCGGCGTTTCAATCCTGGCAGGTGACGCGTGCGTACGATGTTGCCCGCTCCGACAATCCCGAGCCGCAATTTATGGTCATTTTTTTGCATCATCTCCGAATTGGATTGTCGATCCTGCAAATGTTGTCAGATGTAAGCGAGATAAATCTGACCGCACCGCGTGCCTGTTGTTCAAGATTCGCTTGACCCATGCGCCGATACACAGCAGCTTACGCGGCTCCGAAGGCTTTCGCGAGCTGACTTTTTCCAAATCATGTCAAAGGTTTGCAGTATCACAGGAACAAGGGCCCGACGCGGGAGCGTGATTCATCGGCGGGGTATGGCCAAGAAAAAGGGAGGCGTTGGCCGGCATGTAACGAAAAATGTACCGCGAATTTTCGCGCCGAACTTGCATGAACACCGAATCTGGGTGCCGGAGCTGAAGAAGTATGTCCGGATCCGTGTGACTGCGCGTGGTCTCAAGACGATCAACAAAAATGGCGCCTATCGGGCCCTGAAAAAAGCTGGCGTGATTGGGAAATAAGTCGCCGGATCGTTCGTTGAGAACTGGCGCTGCCGAACTGGATCGGAATGCAAATCACTCTTCTCAAATCGAAAATTCATCGTGCTGCAGTTACCGGAGCGAGCCTGGACTACGAAGGCAGTCTTACGATTTCAGCCGATCTGGCGAAGCTGGTTCATCTGGCTCCTTACGAAAAAATTCTCGTGTCCAACCTGCGCAACGGCGAACGTTTCGAAACCTATGCGATTTACGGAGAGCCGCGGCGTGGATTAATCGAACTGAATGGCGCTACCGCGCATCTTGGGAAAATCGGCGACCGCATTACGATCATGAACTTCGGGCAGTACACTCCGGAAGAAGCAGTGATTCATGAACCGCGGGTCGCGGTGTTAAACAACAAAAACGAAGTCGTCCGCTATGAAGGGGCCGATTCCGAGCAGGCGCTCAAAGTAGTCGGCGGCTGAGCGCTCGGCGCTTCTGTTTCAGACAACGGCGAAGTTGATTCCGTATCTGTCACTGTGGCCGGCTCCGCCTTTTCCGGCGGTTTGACTCTAACCCGTGGCAAATCGAGCGCGCCATCGCTGAACTCGATGATGTGACCTTCGCGGATCAGCCAATGCAAATCCGAAGCGAGGGCGAGCTTGCGCGATTCGGCCATTTCAGGCGGAAGATCGACAATTAGTTTCTCGGCCAATTGTTTGCGATTTATCCCGGGAGTTGCGGCCAATGCTTCGAGGATCGAATTGATGGATGGCGAAACTGCGGCTTGCTCGTGAACCAATGCGCGATCGCGAATCGACGAAACGAATAACATGCCGCGGCGATGCCGAAAAACATGGAGACCGGCTTGTCGAAAACGGCTGGCTAATTCCTGCATCAGATTGGATGGCGAGCGATTTTCGCGCACCCACGCTTCTTCGACTGCGCGATTCAACGCGCGATCCGGCAAACGCCGGCTCGAGACGCCGTCGATCGTCGCCTCCTCTGTGGTCCGGACCAAACCGGGAAGGTAGTTGGATCGAAAATGTCGCTCCGCATCTGCCATCGATGAGAAGGCGGCCGCAGGTTCTTCGCGCACGGCGGTGAACGTCGTGATTTTTTGCGCTTCATCTTTCCAGCGTTCCACCAGCGCTGGATCACTCACAATCTCGATCTGCCGCTGATAATCGGCAAAGCTCATGCGCCGGCTAAACCGTTGCTCGTAAAGTGTCCGCAATCGCGGTTGATAAGTGTGATAGTTCGTCGGGCCTAACAATGTCCCGCTCAACCGGTCCCGGGCCACGCTTACGAAATTTCCCTTGATCGGCTCGCCTTGCGTGATGTCGATCTTGTAAAAATCTTCCTGGGCCAGACGAAAGGCCCGTTCCTCGAGGAATTCGCGATCGACCGCGATTGTACCATTCTCGCCAAGCTGATGGAGCGGTGATTCCGGTTTTGAGGTGAGACGAACATCATAGCGTTCCGGTCGTTCTAAAAATAAACGGGCGAGATGAAACAGAGAATAGGCCACGGCGCCGGATTTAATTTGGGCGGTCACATTCTCAAACGCCGCGGAACGCGGCAGAAAACGGATGGTCACCTCCAGCGGCCGATGGATGGGCGGCGCTGACTCGCGGTGGCGATTTTGCGTTCGATCGTGTCGATGTTGAGGACGATCTCGGCGGTTCGATTTCTGTTTACCTCTTGATCTGGGAGGTTGCCGTTCAAAGTCTCTTCGATTTGAGCGCTTCTGTTTTGCGCGCGGCGCTTCTTCTTCTCCTGTGTAATGTTCGAAACTTTTGCCGTCGGCGGGTTCCTTTACCCAAGCCGGTAACAGTTTCAGGTCCAGCAAGTCAATGGGTGATGAAGGATCGGACGACATTGCTAATCTTTACGCCGGTTTTCGGTTTCGCACAAAGTGCGTGTCGCCCCTAAAAATGGCGCCAATGGCTCAGGACATAAATCCAATTTGATCCAAGCGCTGCGATCACAAGAAACCGCGCCCACTTTTTCTCCGAATCGGTCGAAAACCGAATTCGCAATCGCGGTGCGCCGGTTATGAGGACAGCAAAAGCGTATAGATTGAATATCACAACGCCGCACAAGCAAGCAAAGACGAGTGGATTCCACTCCCAGGCAGCGAAAAAATGCGCCTGGGCAAATTGAATCGAGCAGCGGGTCATTCCGCAGGTGAGGCAGGGCAGGCCGGTAAGATCGTGAAATGCACAATGCGGCCATGGTAAGCCGACGACGAACCAACCGGCGGCAAGAGTGAACGAAACTAGCGATGCCGTTAGCCAGATCAGCTCGTGATCAATCTCGTTTTTCTCCAACCGGCGAATTCCTACCCGCACAACTCAGTGATTCCAGTTGTGCTGAAGCGCGGCGAATCCGCCGAACATGAATGCCAGCACCAGTCCTCCGCCACAGCAAACAATGACCGGCAGGAACACAGCGAGTGCTGCGCGACCAGTGTCGATTTCGTGTGCGCGCGCCACGCCGATGCAATTGGCGACCAACCACCAAACCAGAGCGATCAACCCTCCGCAGCACGGAACAAGTTGAAGCGGGGCAGTAGAACCCTGAGAAAACGAGACGACCCGAAAGGTCGTTTCAAATGTCTTTCTGGCGCCCCCGATTAGCAGAAGCGAGAGGTGAATCAAGCCGCCGAAGATGAATGGCGCCACCGCGATCCCGACCAGCCGCCACAAGAATACCATCGCGCTCACTGTCATCCCAAACATTGGCCCGTATCCAGTCTGTCGAGGCGCGAAGATCCCGAGCGAATTGAGCCCCAGCGAGACAAGGAACCAAACTATGACGCCAACGCCGCCTCCGATGATTGCGTAGAGCAATGGGTCGCCCAGCCCTCCATCCGTTCTCATTGTTCGGAACGCCAGGTCGGGCTTGGTCAACACCATCGCAAGTGTCTCAAAAAATGCGGTAAAAAGTCCGCGCTCTTCGCGATGTTCCCAGGGAAGACCGGTCCTTCCGACTGGCGATTCCGATGTCGATCCCACCGCGGCGGGCGTGATCGTCGATTCTCCGGCCGGCTGGGTGGGCGCTGCCGATGGAGCGGGTCCCGCTGCGAACTCTGGAAATTGCGAGAGCTGTTTCCAGCTCGGCATGCCTTCGCTCCAGCCAAGATCGTTAGGGAGAAAACGCCCGGTACTAAGACCTTCACGAACTTCTTCTTCGGAAAATACTCCGAGGTTTGTTGCGCCGCGGTTTACGTGGATCGTCGCCATAATCCTCGCGTTTTAATGACCACGCCCGGGAAAGTCAATGATGCTTCGGGCCACGCCCGCCCGCGTTCAGAAATGAATCCACCCACCAGAACACATTCTCCATCCGCACGATGCGTCTCATCCGCTCTATGCGGGAATTTCGCTCCGCGGTATCGATCCGAAAGGCTTTCACAATTGCCTCGGCGACCTGTTCGATATCATATGGATTGACCAGGAGCGCGCCGGGTCTGAGTTGCTCAGCGGCGCCGGCAAACTGGCTCAGAATCAGGACACCGTTTTTGTCGATGCAACACGCGCAATACTCTTTGGCCACCAGGTTCATTCCATCCTTCAAGGGAGTGAGCAGCGCAATTTCGCAGGCCCGATAGTGGGCCAGGAGATCCTCGTGGTCGAGCCCGCGATAACGGTAGTGCACCGGGACCCATGTATCAGTGGAGAAACGGCCATTAATTTCGCCCACTAATCGATCGATCCAGTTCTTGATCTCATTGTACTTTGGGATTTCGACGCGGCTGGGAACAACAACTTGAATCAGAACTACTCGGCCGTGCAGTTCCTTGTAACGTTCCAGTGCCGTGCGGAACGCTCTTAAACGCTCCGGAATCCCTTTGCTGTAATCGAGTCGATCCACCCCGAGCATAAGCTGGCAACCGGGGAACGCCGCGCTTAGGTCGTGCGCCCGCTTCGCGACTTCGGCGGAAAGTGCGCCTTTTTCAAAGGAATCGAAATCGATCCCAATCGGAAATCTGCCGGCGCGGATTTCTCGTCCTTCAAATTTGATCCGTTCCAGTTTCGCACCGGCGTGAGCTTCCGCTTCGGGCAAAACGCGCCGGACACATTGCAGAAAATTTCTAAGATCGCGCCGGGTCTGAAAGCCGAGAAGATCGAATTGAAGTAGCGAGCGCAGAAGGCGTTGCTGCTGCGGAAGTTTGGCGAAAATGTCGTAGGGTGGAAACGGAATGTGCAGGAAAAAAGCGAGCCTGGAACGCTTTGTCGCTTTCTCCCGCGCCCGTAACGCCTGAGCTACATACATCAAGTGGTAATCGTGCACCCAGATAAAATCGTCAGGCCGACAATGACGGGCGATGGCCGCAGCATACCGCTGGTTTACCGCCTGATAGGTTTGCCAGAATGCGGGTTCGAAATTGCAAAAATTTTGCAGATCATGAAACAGCGGCCAGATGACTTCGTTGGAATAGCCGTAATAAAACTCGTCGCGCTCGGCGTTGCTCAATGCCACCGGCACAACTTCGAACCCGCTGTCGCGCGTCGCCTCAGCCAATGGCGCGCGCGGAATTTCTCCCGCGACGCCAGGCCAGCCAATCCAGACTCCGCCCCGTTGTCGCAGGACCGGACCAAGCGCGCTGACGAGTCCGCCTGCCGAAGCGGTAACTTTCCAGCGGTCTCTTCCCGAGCGCTCCAGCGCGAACGGGAGACGGTTGGAGACAATGATGAGTCGATGCACTTCTTCAGTCTGCAAACAGGAATCGTCCGTCACAAGGTGAAATCGTCGAGAGCGCGAGTTGCTTGCGCTCAAAGCGAGAAAGGGAATCGTGAGATGTCATGACGAATTCCGGAATGCCACGTTCCCCGAAAAATCGTGTCAGAGAAGGTCCCCGGATTCCGTCGGCGTTGGACCACATTGATCGGATACTGGACATTTCCGATCGGCGGCTGGCAGTTTTTCTTGATTACGACGGCACTCTTACGCCGATCGTCGAACGGCCCGAGCTGGCTGTATTGTACTCGTCAATGCGTGAAGCGATCCAGACGCTCACGCGTTACGCCACAGTTGCGATTCTTAGTGGCCGCGATCTCGACGATATTAGCCAGCGTGTGGGGATCGACAATATCATTTTCGCCGGCAGTCATGGTTTCGATGTCGTTGGGCCAGACGGACTGCGAAAACAAGTAGCCACGGAATTCCTTACGATTCTCGATGCTGCCGCAGAGCAACTTCGCGAAAAACTTTCGGATGTTCCCGGCGCGCTGGTGGAAAAAAAACGCTTTTCCATCGCGGCGCATTACCGACTCACCGATGAGAGAGGTGCAGATGCAGTGGCGCAGGGGGTGACCGAAGTAGCCAGCCAGCATCGTGGTCTTCGCATCGTTTCCGGGAAAAAGGTTTATGAACTCCAGCCCGATGTCGATTGGAACAAAGGCCGGGCGCTGCTCTGGTTGATGGAAACGCTTGGGCTAGACGAATCGAATATATTACTGGTGTACATCGGAGACGATCGCACCGATGAAGACGCTTTCCGCGCACTGGACGAGTCTGGCATCGGCATCATCGTGACGGAGCAGCCGCGCCCAACCGCTGCACATTTTGCGCTTCGCAATCCGGCGGAGGTCGAAAGTTTTCTGCGAAAAATCGCTTCGTTCGCATCTTCCCGGCGCGGCGATCCGCAAAAACGGAACTTCTAGATCAGCTTTTTTTTCCTGCGCGATCTTTCGTCCGGAAAGCATCCGCGGATCTTTCACTCGGACGGTGAGAAATTCTCGATGCGAATTGCACCAGATGATTGCTTCCCGTTTGCTTTCGAAAAATCTGTCGATGACGAGCGCTTTTTTCTGGGCGGCCGTTCGTCCACAACGCTGAGCGGATTTGCGGCTGACCACCGCCGTTCCCGTATCCACTGCGATACACTCTCTGTCTGGAAACACGATCTTGCTCCCATAGGGAATTTTTCGAGGATCCACCGCGCAATGACCATTTCGTAATCGCGCTCCGTTCCAGGCGGCCTGTTCGCCGGAGCCTTCCCCGCGCCAGTATGCGGTAACTCGGACGAGGATTGATTGTTCGCTCGAGTGTGCGGTAGACGCGATTAGGAGGGCACAGCCAAACCAGACTCCGGTAAATACTCGTTTCATCTGCCTCTCTCCGGCACCTGCCGAAATTTTATCGAAATCCTACGAGGGGAGTTCTCTGCTAACAGATCGCGCCCGGATGTCGCTCCGGTTGCATGCGCCGCGTAGAAAGTCCAAATCAGACAATGGTTTGCGGTCGGGAATTTTTTTCGGAATTCCACTTGCAGCATGGCACAATCATTGCAATGAAAATGCCGCGTGGCTCGGTTCTCGTGTTTAACTTTTTTTGCTGTTTGTCTGGTGTTTTCAGCTGGCGCGCTTCGTGCCGCCGGAATGAGCGATTCGAAAACGCGGTTTGTCTACAAGGACGAAGCCGGCAGAGTCACTTCTGCGCGCATCATTCGCCATTACTGGAAGAAGCAAATCGATCATCCATTCGCGCATATTGATCCACGATTGGACCCGAAACTCGTGAAGGCCGCTACGATCGCGGAGGAACATGCCAACGCGCGGTCGCAACTTCGCTGCTGGCATTACGTTAAGGAAGCGTTGTTAGCCGCGGGCGCGGTCGATTCCTATCCGGAAACTGTCTGGGCAGTTGAAGCAGGTGATGAACTGGTGCACCGCTACGGCTTTCGACGTTTGCAAGTGCACAATCCATATTCCGCCCCGGTCGGTGCAGTACTGGTGTATGGCACCAAAGAGGGTGGCGGCCATGTCGAGATTCGAACAAAAGACGGTTTTGTGAGCGATTATTTCTCCAAAAATGCCTGTTTCTATCCGCTGGTCGCAGTTTACGTAAAATTCTCCTCCTAAAGAGCTGCCCGTCAGTTGGGAACTTGTTGTAAAAGCTCCGCCAACGCGCTGGCGGCAGCGCAAATTGGCCAGATCGAAATCAGGATTAGCGTGGCAAAAAAGAGTGCTTCCCACGCAAATTGCCAGTGCCGTTCATCATTCAAGTAGCGCCGCGATATCCCGCGGAACGACCTGAGAAGCAGGGATCGTCTGGTAACCGTTGATCGAGTTCGCTCTTTCGAAAGCGTGATGAAGCTCATGATGTGGCTTCCCTACGCGCTGCCGATCCAGCGTCAGGTGACGAATTGTCAAAATTCTGTCACGGTTACGTGACGATCCGAAATGGTTTAAGCAAAAAGATCGCGGCGCCGGTTTACAAGCCGAGCAAATAGATCCCGGCTAGCGCCACCAGAAAATAAGATGCGAGCACCGATGCGCCGGGATAGTCCTTTGCCACCCGCTGACCAAAAAACAGGGCGAGGATCGACAACGCCGCCACAAATGCGCCCGACAGGGCAACAGTGGAATTGTCGGAGATGATGAGCACGATGCAGCCAATAGCGCTGAGGATCCCGGCGGCGGTCTCGAGGATCGTGATAACAAACATGAGTAGTGGCGCCATGCCGGCAAGCGGGGTTTTCGTAAAATGGCCACTCAAGAACTCGAGATTTCCCCGCCAGTCGAAAATTTTATCCAGCCCGGACTGGAGAAAACAGATTGCGAGAAAGGCCGAGACTAAAATTTGCGACGCGTGAAGTGCATTTGAGTTTGCCATTAGGCGATCCTAACATGGCAATCAAGCCGCGGTGCAATCCGATCTTTGCGGCGTCGTACAACAGTCGCGAAGAAAGCGAACGGCCAAATCAGTGTTCGTGTAAGAAAATTATAGCCGAGCTGCTAATGCTTAGGCATCAACGTGCGACGCAATGTGGCAGCCAGGCCAATCAAGCCAGTCCCGAGAAGCACAAAGGTTCCCGGCTCCGGAACGGCCTGATATCCGATCAAGGTACGCAGTCCGACGCCGTCAGCGCCATTGCCGAAACCCGCAGTATCATAGGCTCTGGAGAGAATGGCGCCGTCACCGCACCGGGAGAAAGCCAGCGAACTGTTTTGGTCGCTAATCACCAGGTCGAACAGCAGGTTTCCCTGTGCCGGGTCGTACAAGAAAGGGGTGGTGAAGTTGAATACGAGACTGAAGGTTTCCGACCCACCGGTGACGTTCTGGGAAAAGGTCGGGTTGGAATAAACGGTCGTGAGCGGGACGGTGAAGTTCGAATCGAGGTCCGGAGACAGGCCTCCTACGCTCACCATTGTGGTGGTCATTCGAAGATCGACATTTGCTGAGTAGAAAGCGGTGTCTTGGGGAGAAAATGCCAGCGACGTGATCAGAACCGGGCTGCTGAACAGGGATGAGGAATAGACTTCCTGATATCGGCCGGCGCCTGAATCCATTGAAAAAGGTATGACGTTGAAGGCGACGTGGGGAGTATTCTCAGCAAGGACGGTATCGGCTTGCGCCCGATTAAGCGTCGAGACAACCAGCACTCCCAGTAAAAGAGCAATCGAGCGAACGCGGAGAGTCTTCATGCCGGCCATTATTCTCAATTCCGTGCGCGAACGTCAAGAATACAATGGCTGGCAGATTGGAGTGGTGTTTATCGGAGTTCCAGCTAGTAACCGGCGGCCTGGCCGTCCTTCCGCGATTCGCTGGCTCCGGCGTAAACGCGCTGCCCATTGTGCATCTCCACCTTGATGGCCTGATAACCACCGTACCCACCGACGTCGAAACGAACATCGTGCCCGCGCTTTTTTAATTCGCGCACGCTTTCGTAAGGGATTCCGCTCTCTACTTCCACGTAGCCGCCGTTCTCCATTTTTTCGCCTGTCGGTTCGTCGGCGCCTTCGTGTTGCCACCGAGAAGCATCGCCTGCTTCCTGAACGTTCAGACCGAAATCGATTTGATTTGTTAGAACCTGAACATGGCCTTGCGGCTGCATTCCGCCGCCCATGACGCCGAAGGCTTCCCACGGTTTACCGTCCTTCATCACGAACCCGGGAATAATCGTGTGAAACGGGCGCTTACCAGGTGCGTACACATTGGCGTGGCCAGGCTCCATCGAGAAAAGTTCACCTCGATCCTGAAACATGAATCCCAAGCCCGGCACGACAATCCCACTGCCCATGCCGCGATAATTGCTTTGGATTAACGACACCATGTTTCCCTCGTCATCGGCGGCGCACATGTAAATCGTGTCGCCATTGTCGATCTTACCCGGGGCCACAGTTTTCGCGGCATGCATCGGGTCGATTAGTTTTCGACGCTCGGCAGCATATTCCTTCGAGAGCAATCTCTTCAGCGGAATTTTGGCAAACGCGGGATCGGCATAATATTTCGCGCGGTCCGCCCAGACGATTTTCTTGGCTTCGACCATGGTGTGAAGCGCGTCGGGTGAATTGCGGCCCATGGCGCGCAGATCGAATCCTTCAAGAATGTTCAGCATTTGCAGCGCAGCGATTCCCTGCCCGTTCGGCGGAAGCTCGAATACATCGTACCCACGATAGTTCACGGACACGGGCTCGACCCAGGTCGAGGTGTGTTTTTCGAAATCGATCTTGCGCAGAAAACCACCATTCTCGCGCATGAACTTGTCGATCTTGTCTGCAATCTCGCCTTTGTAAAAAACGTCGCGGCCGTTCTCGCCGATCAATCGCAAAGTGTGGGCCAGCGCCGGATTTTTGAAAATGTCACCTTCGCCCGGCGTCCGGCCTTTGCCATCGAGCGTGTATATTTCGAAAAATGCGCCCGGTAATCCCTTGTAGAGACGCGGCCCGAACGACCAATAATATGCGATCAACTGGGTGACGGGAAAACCTTCCTCGGCATAACGAACGGCCGGAGCGAGATCGTCGCTCAGTTTTAGTTTGCCGAATTTCTTGTGGAGTTCGGCCCAGGTATCAACACAACCGGGCACGCTGATCGGGAGCATCCCGCGCGGCGGGATTTTCAACGAACCCTCACCGCCGCTTCGCGTCCGCCTCTCCCTCCCCGAGGGAGAGGATTGAGGGGAGGGTGACATTTGTAATTTTTCCAGCTGGGCTCTCATTTGTTGGTAGCTCAAGCCGAGTGGCGAGCGTCCGCTGCCGTTAATTCCATATAGCTTGTTCTCTTTCGCGCTGTAAATGATGGCGAACAGATCGCCGCCAACTCCATTCGAGACCGGCTCCATCAAACCGAGCGTTGCATTCGCGGCGATCGCAGCATCGACAGCGCTCCCCCCGCGTTTAAGAATATCGATCCCAACTTGCGTGGCCGCGGGCACACTCGTGCAAACCATTCCGTGCCGGGCGAGAACTGGCGAACGCGTGGCGAAGTTTTTTCCCGTGATCCGATCGATTTGACCGGTGGCAGCACAGAGAGGCAAACCGACTGCAGCGATCAATAGAACTCGGCCCATGGGAGGAAACTACGTAAACCACCCGAGCAGACGCACGATTACTCCCTAGTCGTTGAACTACGTAAGGGCGATCGCTTGAAAAGAGCTGACCACGTCGTCAGGACCTTTCTCAGTGAAAAAGCTCTCGTAATATCCTGGCCCGAGATCCCAATAATCACCCTTGTAGTATTCGTCGCGATAGAATCGCCAGACGCCGGTGACTATGATCACGCAACTGATCCTGTCATTCCAGAAATCGCCGACGTAATGGAAACTCAGGTTCGTTCGGGCATAAGCGCCTTTGAACCCGATGTGGTCGTACACAATCAGCTCCGGTAGGCGGACGTGTTCCGTGATAAGCGGCGCTTGAACTTTGCCAGCCGCCGAAGCGTAATAACTGAGCGGTCCAAGTTTCCATTTGGTATCGATGATGCAGCCGTTATCCGGTGAAAGGTCGGTTTTTGGTATTTGTCTCATAAGCGCGAAGGTTCGATGTCGATCTTGAACGAGGGTCGAGCCGATGTCGAGCAGAGAGATTCTATGGTGGCGGCTTTCGATAGTGCATCTTCGGGTCTTCGCTCATGAAGCGACCGAGGACGGGGTGATATGCGCGGGCTCTGTCCTTGTAGAAACCGAATTGGGAGTTGTATTCTCTCCCAGTGAAGAGAAAACCCCTCGCGCTACGGAAGCCTGTTATCATAAGCCCCTGGATGCTCCGCTGAAATAAGGATCTCCATCTTTCCCTGGATGACGTGTCGCTTTATTTCCGCCCCCGTCCACTTATCGTGCGCTATATCGTTGTTCATGATAGCGGAAAAGATGAGGGCCGACTTCGGTTTGCGGCGTTCGATCATCATCACGTGGAGCCAAGGACCTCCCTGTGATCCCTGCCAGAAGCAAAGGACCTCGTGTTCACCGTTTTTGGCCGCGACGAGCAACTGGCGAAGTGGCAGCTTGCCAGTTCCGAAATCGGCGCTCTGGTAAGCCTCCCCGGGATTAACCATCGAAGAGGTAATATTTCGGCCTTGCGGCAGCACGCCCGTGCTGGCCCAATCGCGGGCAGAGATTTGACGCACGTCGTGGACAAGTTCAAAGCGTTCGTCGCGGAGAATGTGGCTCACGTCCGCGAGGCTCGCGAAATGCACACCGGCAAAAGCTTCAAGGCAAGCAACGAAATGGATGGATGCGAGAAGCGGAATGCAGCCGAGTCGCGTCCAAAATAGAGGTCGTTTATATCGTTCACTGCAGCTCACACCTGGCCGTTGTGGTCGGTGCGCTCGCTCACTCATCGCCTTTCCTGTAGGAAATAAAGAATACGGGTGGCTCTGTTGAAAAGGTACTTGTACCTATCTGTTGTTGTGTATAAGTAGGGAGGGCATGAGCGAAGTTGGACTTGTGCCGTTTGCCCGTGTGGCGTTGGAAGTGAGCCGGGAAGTTGTGCCTGCTTACACTCATCGTTTTTCGCCACAGCGTTTTACTCAGCCGCAACTACTGGCCATTTTGTGTTTAATGCGTTACGAGGACTGGACGTTCCGCGCGGCGGAAGTTCGGCTGGCCGAACATCGTGAGTTGAGACGAGCGCTCGAACTCCCTGTTGTGCCTGATTACAGCACGCTCTTTCGGTTTATGTTGCGTTTGGAGGAACAAGTAATTTCCCAAGTTTTGGCCGAGGTGGTGCGTCGTTTTCAAAGCCGCCAGCCTGGGTCGGACAATCCTAAAAGCACCGTGGCGGTGGATGCTACGGGATTGGCGCCTGGAGCCATCAGCACGTTTTTCATTCGTCGGCGCGAGCAGCATTCAGGGAGAATAGGAGAATAGGGGTCAGGCATCAATTCTTGACTGAAGAGAGCCATTTATGCAGTGAAGCCGGGATATCCGATCGCTTCGATTTTGGCCGGTGCCGACGCAGCTGCTGGCTCACGTTCGCTGCGCTCTTCATTCCAAGTCGGTCCGCCAACCATTTTTGTGACACCACCGTCTGCTCCCAAATCACCTTTGCAATACAAACCTTGCGGGCATCGGCTCCGGAAAGCTTGGGTAATTCTTGCCGCGTGATTCCAGCCGCTCGCAGGCCTTCCTCCAACAGTTGCTCCGCTCTGGAGACATCGTGCGCCTGCCGTTCCAGACTCGCCCGGTAGATTCGATTGCGATCTCGCTTGAGCGCTCCTCCAGCCAACTTCAGCATCTTCTCGGCAAAAGCCTGGCTGCCCCAGTACCAGCCTCGTCGCAAATGACTGCAGCGCGCGTCCATTTCTTTGGGCAACCCAATCAGACCGCACTTTTGCGCTTCCTCTTCCACCGCGCGCCGATCCAGCCGTTCCACCCACTTGCGCCGACCGCTCGCCGTATCCCGGCATCCAAATGCCGCCAAGGCCGCTTCTGAAGCCAGCCATTTACCGCGCTTAGACCCAGGCAAGGCATGTCCTCCGGCTACGCTACTCCACTTGTAATCCAGCACGCTTTGCTTGCGCCGCGGCTGCACCAGCTTGGCCCGCACCGGGTTGAGATGAATGTAATCCAGCAGCGTCTCATAGTAATAACCGCTTTTTCCTTCCACTACCACCGCCTTGTAACGATCTCCAAAGAGCCTGCCCCAAACTCGATGCCGCGTGTTGAAGCGGCGAGTGAATGTATTTTGGAGCCATTGCATCCCGGCCACCAGGTTTGCTTCCGGCGTCTCGATAAATAGATGATAATGATTACTCATCAATACCCAGGCGTGAACGCGCCAGCCGGTCATGGCGCACACTTCCCCTAGCGTCCTGAGAAACAGTTGCCGGTCCGCCTCGCTCCGGAAAATCGCTTCCCGCCGATTCCCACGCGCCATCACGTGATAGAAAGCACCGGGAGACTCGATTCGAATACTGCGCGCCACTCGCCTTCACTACTACCCTAACTCTATCCTGTCAAGAATTGATGCCTGACCCCTATTCTCTATTCCGAATTATTGGACGTCAGCATTCTCGGCCGCAATTTCCACCGCGATCGGTGCATTCGTTCCGATCATTCCATTCTTTTTCTCCGGCGGACTCGACGCCGTGCTCGAGTCATTTGCGATTAGTCTGCTCGCCCATTTTGCCGTCGGCGCCTTAAAATCACTAATCACGATCCGCTCCTGGTGGGCTTCCGGCCTGGAAATGACCTGGATCGGCGTCATCGTCGCCGTCGTCACCTACGGCCTAGGATTGCTATTCGGTTCGTTAGGGTAGCGCACGCGCCCTCGCGTGCTGGTTTTGGCGGCTCGTCGAAACGAACTTAGGAGAGAAAGAATACGGGTCAAGAGTAGGAAGAGTAGGGTCAGGCATCAATTCTTGACTGAAGAGAGCCATTTATGCAGTGAAGCTGGGATATCCGATCGCTTCGATTTTGGCCGGTGCCGACGCAGCTGCTGGCTCATATTCGCTGCGCTCTTCATCGTGCGCCTGCCGTTCCAGACTCGCCCGGTAGTTTTATCACCCCAGTGCTGCTTGTCAAGAATTGATGCCTGACCCCTATCTTCCCTACCCCTATCCTATCTTCCCTATCCGAAGGAATCGATATGTTTTCATGTAAGAACAAGCGTCCGAATTGTCATGGCTGGTCGAGCTTGGAATATTCCGGCATCCGAAGGTCGGCTCCGGAAAGCTTGGGTAATTCTTGTTGCGTGATTCCGGCCGCTCGCAGGCCTTGCTCCGCTCTGGAGACATCGTGCGCCTGCCGTTCCAGACTCGCCCGGTAGTTTTACCACCCCAGTGCTGCTTGTCAAGAATTGATGCCTGACCCCTATCTTTATACCCCTATCTTTATCTTCTGACCCCTATCTTTATCTTCTATCTTATCTCCCCGGCGCTCGTTAACGGCCGCGTGCGTAGGGCGGTAATCGCGGCGGCGGTGGCGGCCATTTTTCGCACACAATAGGCGAGACGCGGAAACGCAATTCACGGCGAGCGAGTTTGGCAATTGTCTTCGGTTTACCAAATTGCTCATAGCCGATAAAACCGGTCAACGTTCCCCCCGGCAAGATACGGATGTAGCAGCTTGCGTCACCTGCGCAAAACCCAAAATTCGTGTCATGGGCACGTATTTCTCCCTCCGACGATTTAAGGGTTACTCGCATAGCGCCGAGATTGACTTGGCCAAATCCATTTGGCCAATTGTCGCGGTAAATACAGATGGGCCTCTTGTCTGCGGATCTGAGAGTCAACACGAACCGTTGCTGATCAGGCCGATCAGTCACTTGGAACCGGTATCGAACGTTATACTGCTTTTCCGGCGTAGCCATTGCCGCAATGTCGAAGCATAGAATTGCAGCCACGATAAGCCCAATCGCTGACCGGGGAGATCTCATTGGCGATGGAATAGAATAGGGAATAGGAATAGGGGAATAGGAATAGGGGTCAGGCATCAATTCTTGACTAAAGAGAGCCATTTATGCAGTGAAGCCGGGATATCCGATCGCTTCGATTTTGGCCGGTGCCGACGCAGCTGCTGGCTCACGTTCGCTGCGCTCTTCATTCCAAGTCGGTCCGCCAACCATTTTTGTGACACCACCGTCTGCTCCCAAATCACCTTTGCAATACAAACCTTGCGGGCACCCCCCGGATATTCGATGCAAATACTACGGGCCACAGCCGCTCTTTTACCCCACCAGTGCTACTTGTCAAGAATTGATGCCTGACCCCTATCTTTCTATCCAGAATTGATGCCTGACCCCTATCTTTCTATCCTGACGGCAAGCCGAATGCGTCATAGCGATACGACTCCAGCACCGCCGCGGTAATGTCGGTGACTACCGCGATATTGGCATTGCGATCCGGCAGGAAGTATTGACCACCGGCAATCGCGCGGGCGATCACTTCATCGATCCCGAGGCCATAGACCATCGTGCTCTTGATCGTCGAGCCGTTGGTCTCGTATTCCACCGTCCAATGCTCCCCATCGAACAGATAATAATTCTTCGTGGGATTGTTTGTTCCGACGGTGGTCTTGTGCTCCACGCATCGGCCCAGTGCATCGTAGAACAGCTCGTACTTGGTGGAGACATTGTTGACCAAAGCAGTGGCTGAAGAAAGCCAGGTGTCGCCATAATATTTGTAAAGCACACCCTTGTAGGTCGAGATCTCGTGGACGTTTCCGTTGGCCACCGCGTCTGTCCCGGCAGCGGTGTATTGGTTGAGCGCATTCGGGGTATAATTCTTGGTCACGCCCTGATCGATCACACTGGTGCGATTACCCGCGGCATCCAGATTGTAGGTGAACCCCCGTGTGGTCCAGCCGTAGGCGGCAGTGTGCAATTGGCCATCCGCGTAATAGCTGTATGAATCGTTGGTGGTGTTGCCCTGGGTATGGGCGACGGCGGTGAGCCGGTTCATATTGTCCAGCGTAAAATGCTCATGCGAGAACCGGACCGATGCCGAGAGATAAATGTCCAGATCGCTCATCCGATCGGCGGTGTCGTAAGTGTAATTGACAAACGAGCCGTTCTTGTAATTCATCCGCTTCTTCACGTTGGAGGCCCGGTCGTAGGTGTATCGTAATCGATTTCGCCGCCAGGTGAGGGTTGTGGAATTCGCCTCCCCGACCTGACAATGAACAAACACTACCGCGGCTTCCTCAAAGCAAGTGTTCCCTTTTATCGGAACGCAACCGGATTGTCTTGGTTTGCAAATCGTGCAGGGCGCGGATGAAACGCACGGTCTTGCTTTTGGCTCGCATCAAAATGGAATGGGTAACGGCTTTTGTTCCCATTCCTTTTACTCCGCGTAGAAGGGCGCTGTCGCTAATTCCGGTGGCGCAGAAAACGATGTTCTGGCCATTAGCCAGGTCGTCGGCCCAATAGATGCAATCGAGATCTTTTTTCCAGCCTTCGTCGATCAACTTCTTTTTCTCTTTTTCGTCACGTGGCCACATCTTGCACTGCATTTCTCCCCCGAGACATTTGATCCCGGCCGCGGCCAATACGGCTTCGGGTGAACCACCGATGCCCATGTAAAGATCGACATTGCTCTCCGGTAATGATGGCGCCATGGCCGCAGCGATATCGCCGTCCCCGATCATACGTAACGATGCGCCGGCCGCGCGAATCTGTTCGACAATTTCCTTGTGCCGTGGTCGATCCAGCATCATCACCACGATATCCTGGACCCGTTTCTCCAAAGCGCGGGCAACTATTGCCAGAGTCTCGGCGATCGGCGCGTCCAGGTTAAGCGAATCACCGCGTTTTTTCATGTATTCGAGCACCCGTGGTCCGTAGGCCAGCTTCGACATGTAAAAGCTGGGGACGTCTCGCAAAGCGACTTTCACTCCTTCTTCCGGGCTGGCTGCCGCGATACAACTGATCGAATTTGGCGCGCCCTTGGAGATGTTAGTGGTGCCATCGATTGGATCGATGGCGATATCGAACTGCGGTGCGCCTGGTAACCAGGTCCCAAGTTGTTCGCCTTTAAAAATCCCGGGAGCTTCGTCTTTGATTCCTTCACCGATAACAACCTCGCCACAGATGTTCATCAAATCGAACATTCCTCGCATGGCGTCGCAGGCCGCAGCGTCTGCCGCCTCCTTGTCGCCGCGCCCGAGCCACCGCAGGGAATTGAGCGCAGCGGCTTCTGTCGCGCGGACAAAATCAAACTCGATGATTCGTTCGATGTCCCGGTAATCTTGTCGATGCAATCGCGGCATGGCGGGAGGCAAGATTCCCACAGTCGCAATCGAGTGACAAGAAAGGATGGAGAGTCCCGGAGCCTGGTTTGCTGCCGAGTCCGGGCGGGAAAAGCTTGGAAGGTTTTCTCAAAGCTGGATACAATCTTTCACTCGACTGGAATTCCGCACATGAAAATTCAATCCGCTATCTCCATCTTGTTTTGCTCTCTCGTTTGCGCAATCTTCGCCGCTTCGCCAAACGCCTTTGGCGGCACGCCGCAATACCAGATTTACGACATCGGCCTGGTTCAAGCTGGCGACAGCGCATCGCAGGGATTTGGCGTCTCTCCGGCCGGAATCGGCGTTGGACGCTCATTTCGCAGCGGCGGCACACAAGCATTTACGTGGACTCTCGGCGGAGGAATCGTCGGTCTGCCGAACTTATCCAGTCGCAGTTATTGCGTTTCGAATAGCGCGAACGACAGCGGCACTGTTGTAGGGACAGGATCGACAACATCATTCGGCTCCGGCCGCTTGCCTGTCGTTTGGCAGAACGGCGTCGTATCGCAACTTCCTTTGCCTGCGGGTGAAACATTGGGAGATGCAAATAGCGTCAATGCATCAGGCATCGCAGTCGGCTCGGTTAACGCCGGAAGTCTGCAACGCGGCGTGATCTATAGCGGCGGGAGCGCTGCGGTGATCACGCAAACGACATCAGGCGGAAGTTATTTTCTTACCGCGTTCGGCATCAATAATTCGGGCCGAATTGCCGGGCAGGGGATCGATCCGAACAACGCCGCCCGAAATGTTGGTATCGTTTATGACATGGGCCAGAGCATGGCTTTCGAAGTCGGTGCATTGCCAGGGATGAACGGCGCCCTCGCGTTCGGCGTGAGTAACGCGGGTCATGTTGTTGGATCGAGCATGCTGAATCAGGGCTCGGGTCTGCCGTTCATCTGGTCGGACGCAAACGGCATCCAGCCGATTCCACTGGCGTCCGGCACGAGCCAGGGATCCGCACGCGCGGTCAACTCGGATGGTTGGGTGGTCGGCAATGATTCCTCAGCGTTTTCAATTCCGTTCCTCTATGACGGGACGACCACGTATCGCCTCGCGGATTTGATTCCGATCGGAAACGGATGGGACCTGTCGATGAATACTTCCTCGTCGGCGCTTGGCATTAGCGATACCGGCATCATCGTTGGCACCGGCGTTTACAACGGCGCAGTTCATGCCTACGCCATGTTGCCGATCGGGCCGACTCCGACCGGAGCCGTTTCCCGAAAAATCCACGGCGCTGCGGGTGATTTCGATATCGATCTGCCGCTGACTGGTCCGGTTGGAATCGAATGTCGCAGCGGCGGCGCTACGAATGATTACCAGATGGTGCTGACCTTTGCCGGCCCAGTCACTGTGAATGGAAATCCACAGGCTCAGGTAACAGCTGGACCGGGGATTGTGGGAACTGGTGGAGTGAGCAACGGCGGCATGGTTACTGTAAACGGTAATATGGTCACAATTCCACTAACAAGTGTGGCCGGTGGCACCGGCATGATCACAGTCCAGGTCACGCTTTTCAATGTGGATGATGGATCGACCCAGGGCGCGGTTATGATCCCGATGGGCGTCCGAATCGGTGATGTCAATGGAAATGGCCAAGTCAACGCTTCCGATGTCACGTTGTGCAAGTCGCATATCGGTCAACCGCTCGATGCGATGAATTTCCGCTCGGATATCAATGCCAGTGGTGTCATCAACGCCACCGACACGGCGATCGTCAAATCCAATGTTGGTGCGCTACGCTGAAGGATCGCGCCGCGAAGCGAAGGCGAATTGCAATCTGTGCCTTGGCTACCGCGGTGAGGCTCCGGATTTGGCTTGAATCGCTGCCTGTAATTCCGGGAGATGTTCCTGTACGCGCTTTTGGCCTATCTCTGCTCCCTTCGCTACCAGCGTGGGCATGATGCGCACCATCTTCTGCCCTATCGGCGTCCGATAAAAATCCGCCAACTGCTTTAACTCCGCTTCCGTGAACTGTTCTACGTAGACCTTGATCATGTCTTCCTTCAGGCTCGGCCAGCTCATGTATTTGTTGAGGAAATCGCGCATCTCTTTCTCGTAGGGGGCGATCGCCGGGTTTTGCTGCACCTGCACTTGCAGCATTTGATCGACTAACTGGCTAAACTGCTTTTCCATTCCCATAAGGGTCAGGAGGGATTCAGCGGCCTGGCGATGATGGGCGTCATCAGCACGGGTAACGGCAGGAGGAACAAGGAGCAGCGCGACAGTAAAGAGCGAGAAAAGAAATTTCATGGGGTGCATCCTGCACATAGTCCGCGTTAGTTCAAGCTGCGTTTTCGGTAGGGAAAGGATTTGTATTGACTCGCACTGGGCCCCTCTCACACTCGGCGCTAACGATTTAATACCGAATCGTTCGAACCAAGAAAGAAAAGATCAAATGAAGCAGTATCTCACATTGGCAATTGCTACGGCCTTATTCACCGCGTGGTCGGGCATTTGTTCCGCCCAAACCGACGCGCCTTATACGGAAGGCTCGGTTTGGCAAATCACCATGGTCAAAACGAAGTACGGGATGACCGATGATTACCTCAAGGGTCTGGCGAAAACCTTCAAAGGCACGTTGGATGAAGCGAAAAAGCAGGGACTCATCCTCGATTACAAAATCCTCATCGGCGATGCTGCGAGTCCGGAGGATTTCGATATCCTGCTCATGGTGGAATCGAAAAACATGGCCGCGTTCGATAATGCGCGCGAAAAATTCGATCCCATCTCCAAAAAGATTGAAGGCACCGTCGATCAACAACGGGCCACAGCGGTAAAGCGCCTCGATATTCGCCAGATCATGGGCAACAAATTGATGCGCGAAATCACGCTGAAATAATCCAGAAATCACATGCCGTGCGCCGCGATTAGAACGTCGCGGCGCGACGAGCGACTTCCTCGGTTGCAGGTGGAACTGGTTCTTGAAGCGGACGTTGCCTGTCCTCATTGCGGAGAGGTTTTTCAGATTCAGATCGATACCTCCCAGCCGGAACAGACTTTGATCGAGGATTGCTCCGTCTGCTGTCGGCCGATCAATCTCTTCGTGAATTGCCAGCCGGGAGCGATTGTCGATCTTCAGATTTCGGCCTGAATGGAACCCGCGTTTGCGAGCGCCCACGCGGCGCGTCACAGTTCAGAATCACTACGCCCGCGCAGCTTCCAATTCCGCGAGAAGGGCTGGTCTTCGACGTAATTGTGCAGTGAGCGCCTCGATCGCCCGAACAGTGGACGCGCTGATGTGATGTTCCATTCCTTCGACATCATGATTGATCACGCGCTCGTCGAGCCCGAGGAGCGTAAGAAAATCGGTGAGAAGCTTGTGACGATGAGCAATTTTTTGGGCCAGCCCTTTGCCGGCTGCGGTCAAAATCAAGCCACGATACTTTTCGTATTTCAATAGTCCCTCAGCATCGAGTCGTTGAACCATGTTGGTCACGCTGGCCTGGGAAATGTTCAAAGCGGTAGCGATATCCACGACGCGGGCGTAACCCTTCGAGTTAATCAACTCAAGGATTCGTTCCAGATAGTCCTCGACCGCCGCTGAGCTGCCGAGAGCGGATTGAGAGCTCTTTTTTCCTGGCACGCCGGTGAAAATAGAATCTCACTCTGGATAGTCAAAGCAATAAATAATTGAAGATTGACAGAATAATATAAGAGCTTAACTAAATTAGCCTGGCCTAAATCTTGAACCATAATGGATCCCATCGCTCCGGTAACGGAATCTCGGCTGGCCTGGCGCCGAACCGGCGGTCAGGTCTCACTTCCAGAAGTTCATCGGACCATCATCGTGCCGACCACCGCATCGTTTTGGAGGAAATTGATCGCTTTCTCGGGTCCCGGATTTCTCGTGGCAGTCGGTTACATGGACCCGGGCAATTGGGCGACGGATCTGGCGGGCGGCGCGCGCTTCGGTTACTCGCTGCTCGCAATCATCATGATTTCCAATCTGATGGCCATTTTGCTCCAGCATTTGTGCATCAAACTGGGCGTGGCTACTGGTCGCGATCTCGCGCAGGCCTGTCGGGACCATTATGCGACCCCGACAGTCTGGTTTCTCTGGATCCTGTGCGAAGTGGCGATCGCCGCCTGTGATCTAGCTGAAGTGGTGGGGTCGGCCATTGGATTACAACTCCTTTTTCGTATTCCGCTGGTCTGGGGCTGTCTCATCACTGCTTCGGATGTGTTGCTGGTGCTGTATCTGCAAAGCAAAGGATTTCGGTATATCGAAGCGATTGTTATCACGCTCATTGCCACCATTGGTGTTTGTTTCGCAGCGGAAATCGCTTTCTCGAGGCCGAACCCTGGAGAGGTTCTGCTCGGGTTTATTCCCAGCCCACACATCGTCACTGATCAGGGCATGCTCTACATCAGCATCGGAATCCTGGGAGCCACGGTGATGCCGCATAATTTGTATCTGCATTCTTCGATTGTGCAGACGCGCAAATTCGAGCAGACGCCGGCCGGCAGTCGCGAAGCGATCAAGTTCGCTACCATCGATTCGAGCGCTGCGCTCATGTTCGCGTTGTTCATTAACGCGGCCATTCTCATTCTCTCGGCCGCTGTTTTCCACTGGTCGGGGCACCAGAACGTGGCCGAGATTCAGGAAGCTTATAAATTGCTCAGCCCGTTGCTGGGTATGGGCATGGCGAGTGTTCTGTTCGCGGTGGCCCTGCTCGCTTCCGGACAAAATTCCACTCTCACCGGAACGCTGGCCGGCCAGATTGTCATGGAAGGTTTTCTCAATTTCCGGATCACTCCCTGGTTGCGTCGGCTGATTACGCGTCTGATTGCAATCATTCCCGCGGTGCTGGTGATCGGCATGTTTGGCGAAAGCAAGACGACCGAATTGCTCGTGGCCAGCCAGGTTGTGCTCAGCATGCAGCTCGGATTTGCAGTCTGGCCGTTAATGCGGTTCACCGGTGAAAAATCAAAGATGGGTGAGTTCACCAACGCTCTTTGGATAAAAATCCTCGGCTGGACGACTGCCGGAGTTATTATTCTCTTAAACGTGAAACTGCTCCTCGATACGTTCTTGCCGGTTTCAGTTTTGAAAACAATTTACGGTGCCTTCGGGCTGCCAATGCCAGAATGAATCTTCCCGATTTAACGATGTAACGATTTTAACGGATCAGGACGGCGAAGCCATGTATCACCATATTCTAATTCCATTGGAAAATACGCCGGCTGATGAAACGATCCTCACCCACATCAAACCGCTGGCCAGAATGACCGGCGCGAAGCTGCTCCTCGTTCACGTCTCCGATGGTTGGGTAGCGCGCAATTTCAACCAGCTCAAGCTGGCCGAAAGCGAGGAAATGAAAGCCGACCGCGTTTACCTGGAAAAGCGCAGCCAGGAATTGACCAGCGAAGGTTTTCCCTGCCATGCCGTTCTTGCTCTCGGCGAGCCTTCCGATGAAATCATCAAGCTTACCGAGGAAAAAGATGTCGATCTTATCGCGATGACCACGCACGGTCATCGGTTCATTAGCGATATTCTCTACGGCGCCACCGCCGATAAAGTCCGTCATGGCGTCGATGTGCCGGTGTTGCTCCTCAAAGTGAAAAATTAACTCCAACGCCGGGATCTAGGCCGTGAAAGTTCTGTTCCTCACCAACGAATATCCGCCGCACATCTATGGCGGTGCGGGCGTCCATGTCGATTATCTGTCGCGTGAGTTGGCCAAGACCATGCCGGTGGAAGTCCGATGCTTCGGCGATCAGCGTTTCGAGAAAGGCAAACTTAGAGTCACCGGCTTCCAGCTCGACACCACTGACTTCACCTGTCCCGAACCGCTACGTTCCGTATTTGGCGCCGTTCAACGCTGCGTTGATTTCAATACGAACAATATCGATGCCGATCTGGTCCATTGTCACACGTGGTACAGCCATTTCGGCGGGGTTCTGGCGAGAAAGAACTACGGGATTCCTCTCGTTATCACAGTGCATTCGCTCGAGCCACTGCGTCCGTGGAAACGGGAGCAACTCGGCGGCGGTTACGATTTTTCCCTGTGGATCGAGAAAACGGCGCTGGAAATGGCGGACGCAATCATTGCCGTTTCCCACGAAACCAAACGCGACATTGAGCGCTTGTTCGATGTCGATCCTGCGCGGGTCCACGTGATCCATAACGGGATCGATCTCGCTGAATACCGCAAAGTCGGTTCCACCGAAGCGCTCCGACGATATGAGATTGATCCAGCCAAACCGTATTTGCTGTTCGTCGGCCGGATCACGCGACAGAAAGGGATCATCAATCTAATAGACGCGGTCCAATTCATGGACTCCGACTTTCAGATCGTCCTTTGCGCCGCTGCGCCAGACACGCCCGAGATCGCGCAGGAAATGAAAACCGCCGTCGCTCGCGCGAAGAGTCAACGGCCCGGGATTATTTGGATTGATGAAATGGTGGATCGAAAAACAACGTGTGAGCTTTACTCGCACGCGGCAGTCTTCTGCTGCCCATCGATTTACGAACCCTTCGGCATCATCAATCTGGAAGCGATGGCTTGCGAGACGGCCGTGGTCGCCTCCGCGGTGGGAGGGATCAAGGAAGTCGTAGTCGATGGTGAGACCGGGTTTCTGGTTCCGCTCGAGCAAATGAAAGAAAGTCCATTCGCGCCCACGAATCCGGAAAAGTTCGCCCGCGACCTCGCGAGTCGCATCAATCAACTAATGCGGGATCGAGAATTGCGGGAAAAATTCGGGAAAGCCGGCCGCAAACGCGCCGAAGAAAACTTCAGTTGGACCGCCATCGCCCAGAAAACGAAAAATCTTTATGCGCAGCTTCTGTGAAGACGGCGCTACTTCGTTGTTCCATTCGCAAATCTGCTGCCGATTTCGGCATTCAATGCGATGACATTTCCGAGCGAATTTCGAATCGAGAGATTTACACCGCGTTTTTCCAGGGCTTCGATTACGCTTTCCGTGGGGACATTTCCGACCAGCGTGTCCTGAGCAAAAGGGCAACCTCCCAGACCTCCCATCGCCGAATCAAACCGACGACAACCAGCATCATACGCCGCGAGAATTTTTTCGTCGGCAGTGGCGCGTGTGCTGTGCAAATGGACACCGACTTCGAAATTGTCGATCCTGCTCGCGCCAACAACTCGCTTGATTAACTCCGGATCAGCCACTCCAACGGTATCAGCGAGCGAGATCGCGCCAACTCCGCGTCCCGCGATTCGCTGTAACATGATCTTCAGCTCCGCTTCGTTCCATGGATCGCCATACGGATTCCCGAACGCCATCGAGATGTAAACGACCATGTCGATCCTGGCTTCGTCAGCCTGTTTTTTGATTGCGTCGAGGATCCTGAAGTTTCCTTCAACGGTCTGATTTTGATTTCGGCGCAGAAATGTTACGGATATCGAGCAGGGATAGCCCAGCGTCGTCACCCGCCCGGTCGCAATTGCGCGGTCTGCGCCCTTTTCATTCACTGCGATGCCGATAATCTCCACAGCTTGATCTGTAGGGGAAGCTGACAGCTTCCCATTCGTCGAATCGAGTTGCTTGAGCACTTCCTCGCTGTCAGTCATCTGCGGAACCGCTTTCGGCGAGACAAAGCTCACTGCGTCGATGTGCCGGAAACCGGCATCGATTAACGCCTGGAGATATCGAACTTTCAGTTCGGTCGGGATCTGTCGCGGGAGACCCTGCCATGCGTCGCGCGGGCATTCGATCAGTTTCACAGAATCGGCTGACATTGTTAATAATCATTATAGTCGGCAGCACGAGGTGCACCCATATACTTTTTGCGCGGCAGCGCTTTCGGAGTGCGCATGCGTCCCCGCATCGCTTTTGGGACGGCGGCCCGTTTGCGCATTTGCGGGGAAAAGCGACGCGAGGACGCCTCGCACTCCGAAAGCTTCGCGAAATCGAAAAGTGCTGTCGCCATTCCTTGAGGTTTTTGAATCAGCAAATTTTTCACTAAACTGAAAGTAGCAATGACCAAAGAGCAAATCGCCGGGGCGCTCGAGCAGATCGCGACGCTGCTGGAATTGAAGGATGAGAATCCGTTCAAGATCCGCGCTTATACGAACGCGGCGCGCGCTCTTGAGACCTTCGGCGGGAACATTTCCAATCTCCAGGATGAAGAATCATTGGAGAAAATTCCCGGCATCGGCAAAAGCATCGCGGAGAAGATCATTGAATTAGCGAAAACCGGATCATTGAAGTTTCTGGAAGAACTGCGCGCGGAATTTCCGCCGGGGATTGTTGAATTGTTTTCGTTGCCGAATCTCGGCCCGAAAAAGATCAAGGCGCTGTTTGAGAAGCTCAAGGTCAGCTCCATCGACGATCTGCTCAAGGCCTGCGAATCCGGACGTGTGGCCGAATTACCGGGCTTTGGCGAAATGACGCAGCAAAAACTTTGTGAAGCAATCGCTCGTCGCGCGTCGCACGCCGGCTCGTTTCAATTTGGCCAGGTCGCAGCCGAAACGGAAAGCTTGCGTGCGGATTTGGCAGCCCATCCCGATACGCTACAGGTCGACGTCGCAGGAAGTTATCGCCGCCGAAAAGAGATCGTGCATGATGTCGATCTTCTGGTTGCGACAAAAAAACCGGAGGCAATCACGAAGTTCTTTGTCGAGCATCCGCTGGTGGAATCGATCATTGCGCACGGTCCGACCAAATCGAGTGTGCGTCTTCGCTCGGGTGTGCAGACCGATTTGCGCGTAGTGAACTCAGCCGAATACGCATTTGCGCTCGCCTATTTCACGGGAAACAAGGAGCACAACATCGAGATGCGCAATCGAGCCTTAAAGCGCGGCTGGACCCTCAACGAATACCGTCTCGCGCCATTGCCGGCGGAAGGTAGGGGCGATTCACCCGAATCGCTCGAGCGGTTGAGATCAACCGCCCCTACCACCCGGCCGTCGCGCGCGAAGAAAATTCGCCCGAAGAAAATCCCGACGATCCACGACGAAGCCGATCTTTATCGCGCTGTCGATCTTGATTACATCCCGCCGGAATTGCGGGAGAACTGCGGCGAATTCGAGGCCGCGGAAAATCACACTCTTCCAAAACTGATCGAGAAAGAAAATCTTCGCGGCACGTTTCATTGCCATACGCACGCGAGTGACGGTCACAATTCGCTCGAAGAAATGGCAGCCGCGGCTCAGGAGCTGGGGCTGGAATATCTCGGCATTGCCGATCACAGCAAAAGCTCGGTGCAAGGACATGGGATCGACGAGAAAAAGTTGCTCGAGCAAGCCACGGCGATTCGCAGATTGAACAAGAAATTCCATGGCTTTCGTTTGTTCGCCGGAGTCGAATGCGACATTCTCCGCGATGGCAGACTGGATTTCCCTGACGAGATTTTGTCGCAACTCGATTTTGTCGTCGCCTCGGTGCATTCGGTTTTCAGTTTGAGCGAGGCGGATATGACCAAGCGTGTGATCCGAGCAATGGAGAATCGGTTCGTGACCATGCTGGCCCATCCGACCGGACGATTGCTGTTGAAACGCGACGCCTATCAGATCGACCTCCCGGCGATTCTCGATGCTGCCGCGCGCACCGGCACTTGGATCGAACTCAACGCCGCACCCAAACGGCTCGACCTGGATTGGCGGTGGTGGCCATTGGCGAAACAAAAAGGAGTAAGATGCGTCATCAACCCGGACGCGCATTGTACCGAACGATTGCAGGATTTATGGTTCGGCATCGGCATCGCACGCAAAGGCTGGCTAACAAAAGCAGACGTCGTGAATTGTCTTCCGCTCGGAAAAATCGAAACTGAGCTCGCTCGGAAAGGATCCCGATGAATCCGCTCTCCTTGACAAACTCGAACGCAGGCCGGCACGATCGAAACGAATTCGAGAATCTGATCTGTCGATGAAAAAAGCGCCCGGACCAAAAATTCCACTGCTGGCTTATGCCGCTCTTTATCGGGATCCGTTGCGTTATCTTTCACGCGCTGCGCGCAAGTATGGAGACATTATGCAGGTGGAGATCGGCCGGCGGCATGATTTCCTGCTCAATCATCCCGATTACATCCGCGCGATTCTATTGGATCAGGAAGGAATGCGGCGTTCGGTTCATCGGCCGGTCCAGCGGATTCTTGGCCGCGGTCTTCTAACAAGTCGAGGAGCGCCACACCGGAAGCAACGCGCGTTGCTTCAACCGATCTTTCAAAAGCATCGCATCGCGGCGTTGGGCGAAGTGATGGTGCAACAAACCGCGCGTTGGAGCGACCAATGGCGCGACGGCCAAACCATCGATATGCAGGCGGAAATGCACCACCTCAGCATGGCGATCACCGGCAAAACACTATTCGACGTCGATGTCGAATCCGAGGCGGCGGAAGTCGGCGAGGCTCTGGTCACCGTCATGAGCGCCACTCGTTTCAATAACTTGCTTCTCGTGAGTAAGACCCTGGAAAAATTGCCGTTGCCGGCCAACAGACGATTCCGTCGCGCGGCCAAACGGTTGGACGAATTCATCTACGAAATGATTGCTGAACGTCGCGCGCATCCGACCGATCGGCCGGATCTGCTCTCCGTCCTGGTTCGTTTGAGCGAAGAAAAACCACGGATGATGAACGACAGGAAAATTCGGGATCAGATACTGACGTTTTTCGTGGCCGGACACGAAACGGTCGCGACTGCGCTGACGTGGACGTGGTATTTGCTCGCGAAGAACCCCGACGTGACGAAGAAGCTCTACGCTGAGATCGACAACGTGTTAGGCGAAAGATTGCCCGAGATCGCCGACGTAGAGCGATTACCGTACGCGAAAATGGTCTTTGCCGAATCGATGCGGTTGTATCCGCCGGTCTGGATCATTGGCCGGCACGCCATCCGCGAGACAAAGGTAAATGGGCTGCTCATACCCAAGGGTTCGTACAGTTCATGTGAGCCAATTTCTAATGCATCGCGATCCCCGTTATTTTCCCGATCCAAATCGCTTCGATCCGGAACGTTGGCGGCCTGAAGCAGTCGCGGCGCGTCCGAAATTTTCCTATTTTCCCTTCGGCGCCGGCGGCCTGCAATGCATCGGCGAAGGATTCGCCTGGACGCAGGGCGTGCTGGTGATCGCTACTCTAACGAGACACTGGCAGATGCAACTTGCTTCCCGAGCCCGGATCATACTGGAGCCGCAATTGACTCTGCGTTCCCGATTTGGAATGCCGATGAAGCTAGGACGACGGGAAAGTTTTCAGGCTTAGGTTGCGACCGTCGCGGTTTGTCGCGAAAGCTTGCGACGGTCATAGACCGCCGCTACATCTCCCGTTGCGGCATGAACATGACCAGGCATTTGCAGGCGCCACCTGCTTTGATGAATTCGGTCATGGCCAGTTCGTGGCAGTGGTAGCCGCGATCGCGCAGAACTGACGCAAGTTTGGGCGCTCCTTGAGGCAAAACGATGTCACGACCGAGCACGACCGCATTGCAACAAAAATGCGCGGCTTCTTCCTCTTCGACATTGATCAGCTCGCGGACATGCTCTCCAATCGCGCGCTGGCCGTATTCATCGAATGCCGGCGGAAACCAAACCGCACCGCCATCGGGCAAGGGACAAAAGCAGGTGTCGAGATGATAAAAGCGAGGATCGACAAGCTCGACTGAAATGACGAGACAACCCAGCATGTCTGCCACGGCCCGATGCGATTGGATATCAGACCGGAATTTATAGCCGCAAAATAGAACATCGCTCCCAAAGAGCGCATCCCCTTCGCCTTCGAAATAGAGATTGCTCGGAAGCCATTGCACTTCGTAGCCGTGTTGCTCCATCCATTTCGCGAAATGCGGCGCTTCTCCGGCGCGTTCTTGATGCCGGAAATTACTAGGGATAAATTTTTTGCCAACCGTCAGACCGGCGTTCGCGGTAAAAACCATGTCCGGCAGTTTTGGCTGCGGATCGATCAGTTGAATTTTGCAGTCGAGTTGGGAAAGCGTGCTGTACAATTCTTTCCACTGCTTTTGGGCGACCGGCACTTCCGCGCCACGGTCGCGGCTCATCCAGGGATTGATCTCATATTCGATCCCATAATGCTCCGGCGAACAAAGCAGCAACTCGCGCATAAGATCTCTCGTCTCCTAAACGTCATTCCGAGCGAAGTCGAGGAATCCCGTGGCGAAACTCCCAGCCAACTTCACGGGATGTCTCGACTTCGCTCGACATGACAAGGCTTTATCTCAGACAATCCGCCAGTTCGCGCAGGAATGGCTCGACATCGGTGACGAGCCCCAACGATTGCAACGGCTGATGTTCGACGGCTTTTTCCACCGCGGCTGAATCGATATCGACACACACCGTTTTTACCGAGGGCGGAAGCATTGCAGCGATGGCGAGCGATAGTTGGAGCGTTCCGAGGAAAAATACGTGGGTCACATCGGCCAGCTTATCTCGCATGATTTTCTGCGCTTCGATCACGTCCGTGACAACCCCCGGAATCGGGCCTTCGTCACGAATCGAGCCAGTCAGGACAATGTCCACCTTGCGCCGCACACAACTCCGCATGACGCCGCGAGTGATAACTTTCTTCTCGACGGCCGGGACAATGCCGCCCGATTCGCGGAGAATATTGATGGCCCGAATGTGATTTTCATGGCCGCCGGCGACAAACGCGCGTTCCGAGCTGATCCCTAGCGAAGTACCGAAGATGGCGCGCTCGATGTCGTAAACCGCAAATGCGTTCCCGGCGAAAAGCCGATCGACATAACCCAAGTCGATCAAGCGCTCGAGGTGCTCGCCCGCACCGGTCCGCACGATCGACGTGCCGCCAACGATGGCAATTTTTGCTCCGGCCGCACGGGCTTCCTGTAGTTCGCGAGCTAACTCACGGATGATCGCCGACTTGGGCTCGTCAGCGGCAATGCTGGCATTGATGAATTGAAAAACGTCCGTGCGCGACGTCGCCCGTTGCACCGGCACGACTCGAACACCTTTGTGGCCAATCACAATCTCGTCGCCTTTTCTGACATCGAAAAACTTCACAGCCCGGGCTGTTCCCGCTTTTCGATCGACGGCAATCGCGCTGTCCATCATGGCGGGACGCACCTCGACCTCCTTACCGTCCAAACGAATGAACGTCTGCTGATTTGTGGTTACGTAAAATTCTCGCGGAAAGACTCCATCGGCTGGCGCTTTGGCCAGTTGCACGTTCGTTCGTTTTTTAGCCTCCGCCCCATGCTGACGCAGACGCAGGATCAATTCGTCGAGGGCCTCTCGGGTATCGGCTGAAACCTCGATTCGGGCAAAACTTTGGTCGGCGCGCTTCTCGCCAATTTTGATTTCGCTGATCTTAAAATTTCCGCCGCGGGTCAGGATCTGATCCAGCACCTTCGGCAGAATCAGCGAGTCGATAATATGACCGCGTAGCTCAACCGTTTCCGAAAACATCCGCCCACTGTAGCCGATCCAATTGCGCGCGCCAGTCGGGCCGACTTTTCGTCTCCCGCTTTAACTGTTACTCAGCATTGTTTTGGATTCTCGTGATAAAGTCAGAGTAATATTAGAGGAAGCGGAAGAGGTAGATTGAAATGGAAAAACCAAATATTCGCGGGCCATCGCCAAGCCGGAAATCGCATCGGGCTTTGGGAGAAAAGTTGAATCGCAAAGAGAAACTGCCGCCGTCTTTACCGCAGCCGATTCGAAAGCCGGCCCGCAAACGAGTTCCTGAGTCACACCGGTGAATTAATATGGAGCGAGACTTGAGCGCCCTCACATCGAAAATTCAGGCGACGCTCGCGGTGAAACCGGAAATATTCATCACCCATCCAGCTGAGTTGCGGGTTCTGCATTCGCTGACAGATCAGCAACTGGATGGTTTCGCAGCCGATCATGGCTGGCGAATCGTGCGGCGGGTCGGCGGACATCAGATCGAATTCTACAACGACGCGAGCGTCCGCACCGATCTGTAGCGGCGCTCTGTGAGCATCGAAACTTTCTTCGAAGATGGCGACGGTCACAGACCGCCGCTACAATTATTGCGCAAAGAAACCGGTGAGCGGACTGGTCGCGGAAGCGTTTGCCAGTTTCTCGGCCAAACCAATTTCAAATGCGTCGCGCCCGGCTTCGATGGCTTTTCGAAATGCCTGCGCCATTCGCACCGGATCGGAGGCAATGGCGATCGCGGTGTTGACCAGGACGGCGTCGGCGCCCATCTCCATCGCTTCCGCAGCGTGACTGGGCGCGCCCAATCCAGCATCAACAACAACGGGCACGGTGGCTTGTTCGATGATGATCTCAATCTGCGGTCGCGTCTCGATTCCGCGGTTGCTTCCAATCGGGGAACCAAGCGGCATCACGGTAGCGACGCCGACATCTTGCAAGCGTTTCGCCAATACCGGATCGGCATTGATATAAGGCAGGACGGTGAAGCCCTCCTTCACCAAAACTTCGGCTGCGGCCAACGTTTCCACCGGGTCTGGAAGCAGATAGCGAGGATCGGGATGAATCTCGAGTTTGATCCAGTTAGGAAGCCCAGCGCTCACGGCCAGCCGCGCTAATCGCGCTGCTTCGGATGCATTCCGCGCACCGCTCGTGTTCGGCAAAAGCAGGAAGCGTTTCGGATCGACAAAATCGAGAATGTTCGCATACGGATCGGCTTTGCCGGACAAATCGGCTCGTCGCAACGCAACGGTGACCAGCTCACTTCCGCTCGCGACCAGTGCGTCACGCATCAATTCATTCGACGAAAATTTGCCGGTGCCGACGAGCAAACGGGAAGCGAACTCGCGGCCGGCAATTTTGAGCTTGGAAGGCTTATCCGACATTGCGAAAACATAACGCATTCGCGTCTCACCGCGAATCGGAAGGGTTGATGTTTGATCTTTTGTAGTACGGCTGTAGGGGAAGCTGACAGCTTCCCGTCAATTACAAATGCAGGACGATCTGGAGCGCATCTTATTTCATGAGAAGAAAATCCTGAGCCGGATCGACGAGATGGCCGCTCAAATCTCAAAGGATTATAGCGGTCGCGAACTAACCGTGATCGCAGTCCTGAGCGGCAGCTTGATGTTTATGGCCGATTTGCTCCGGCGCATTCCTCTCCCGTTGAAGTTGGATTTCCTCAGCGTGGCCAGTTACCACGGCAAAGCGCAGACGAGCGGTGAAGTGATTTTCAAATTCGCCACGGCGAATCCCTCCGGTGGCGGACAAGTCGCGCTGCCGGACGTAAAAGATCGACATATTCTGATCCTCGACGACATCCTGGACAGCGGTCATACCCTCGCCGCCATTTGCGAGAAACTCGAGACCGCAAAACCGCGCAGCATTCGAGTTTGCGTCTTACTCAGCAAGAAGAAACCGCGCGCCCGCAAAGTGGATGCGGATTACCTCGGTTTTGAGATCGAGGACGAATTTGTGGTTGGATACGGGCTCGATTACATGGAGCGTTACCGCAATCTTCCGTACATCGGTGTGCTGCGGAAAGATTTGATCACCCGCGAATCACCCGAATGAACGCGAATCGGAAAAGCGTGATATTCAGTTTTGCGAAGCTTTGGGAGTGCGACACGCCTTCGTGTCGCTTTGGATCGAACCGGGCACAAGGAGAAAAGCGGTGCGAAGACGCCCCGCACTCCGAAAGCGCCTCGCGCAAAAGATGAGAGTGCGAGTGCAATTTTATGCTCAACTGCGCGATCTGGTTGGCGTTCCGGAAAAGGATGTCGATCTTCCGCTAGGATCGACAGTGCGCGATTTGATCGAGAAGATTTACTCGCAAACGCCTGCACTTCGCGCGCACGAGAAGACGATCTTGATCGGAGCCGGTGTGGAATTCGTCGATCGCAATTATCAGATGCACGATGGCGAAGAGATCGCGATCATGCCGCCGGTCCAAGGCGGGTAAGAAAAGCCTTGTCATCCTGAGCGCAGCGAAGGATCTCCAATCATCTCTTCCCACAATCGCCAAGACCAATAGCTAGAGATGTTTCCCTTCCCTCAATTCGCCACAGGACGAATCCGCCGTGGCGGACATGACAAGATTAGAAGTCCCGCTTTTGAGTTTCGAAATTAGTCGCGAAAATTCTTGAAGTTTGCAGCCACGCTGAAATCGCGGCCGCGGACGAACTGAATCACTTCTTGCAGGTCGTCTTTCTTTTTTCCAGTGACGCGAATTTGTCGATCCTGCAGTTGACTCTGGACCTTGAATCCCTGCGCCTTGATCGCCTGGATGATCTCCTTGGCCTTGTCGCCTTCGAGCCCCTGCCGAATTTTCAATTCCTGACGGGCGTGTCCCATCGATGAGATCGATGGTTCGACTTGTTCGATGTTGCGAAGATCGACACCGCGCTTCGACAATTTCCCGATCACGATTTCGCGCAGACCTTTCAAATGACCGGCGTCATCGGCAGTCAACACGATTTTGTCTTTCTCCTGAACGATCTCCGTTTGCGCGCCTTTGAAATCGAAGCGCGTAGCCAGTTCTTTTCGCGCCTGATTCAGGGCGTTATCGACTTCCTGGCTGTCCACTTCGGAAACAATATCGAATGAAGGCATGGCGGGTTTATGCTGTCATGTCCGCCACGGCGGATTCGTCCTGTGGCGAATTGAGCGAAGTGAAACATCTCAAATTATGTAGGTCGCAACTCAAGCTGCAAATGATTGGAGATTCTTCGCTTCGCTCAGAATGACAGCTTTTAACTCTACGGAAACGCTTTGAAGATTCTGATGCTTCCGTCTTCAACGTCAATGGTGAAGCTGGCGGTTGGGTTTGGGCCGATGAAACTGTCGATCTTACCTGAGTCGACCTTGCGCTGCGGAGAAAAGTCGTTCCAAATGACGGGAGCTTTGGCTGCCAAATGAAAAGAAGCCTGACCAGGAACCCAAGCGACGGCGCTACCGTTGTTTACGTTTGCCTGGACAGAAAATTTCTGTGGCTCCCACCAATCATAAATCAGATTGAGCGGACCCGTATTCACGCCGAGGTGCAAATTACTAAAGCAATCATGGACAAACAATCGGCCGGTGCCTAGTTGCGCGTGTGTTTCCTGCCCGCGCATTTCTTTCAGGAGAATCTCACCGGTATCCAACTTTACTCGCGCGAGGCTGACCGTGTCTGGCACCACGATCACATAATCGACAGTGCCGGAGCGATCGGTGATGCCCCACTTTGGCTTCGGTGGAAAGCTGGTTTGAATCGACACAGAATTGAGCTGCGCGGAAATTTTCACGTCGATTTTCTTTAATCGATCGGCGGTATAAGCCCGCTTGATTGCCTTCACTCGCATCTCGGAGGCAGGCGCGCCGTAGATTCGGATCGAGCCATCGCCGTTGTCGATGGTAACCGAGGCCGTCGGATAAATTTGGAGCGTCTCCTCGATAGTCTGTTCAAGAACTCCGCGGGATGCGCCACACCCGGCAAGCAACAACCCCAGCAGAAACAACGCAGGCCGGAGACGTTGCACGAAATTAATCTTTGTCCGGTTGCGGCGCTTCATCGTGCGCCTTTGCCGGCGGCGCCGATTCCAGGCCGCGGCGTTTCAAGAGCGGCTCGATATACGGTTCCCGTCCGGTGAAGTTACGGAAAAATTTCATGACATCGTCGCTGCCACCGCGCGATAAAAGAAAGTCGCGAAAACGATCGCCATTTTCCCGTTTCAGCCCGCCATTTTGTTTGAACCATTCAACCGTGTCCGCATCCAGCACTTCGCTCCAGATGTAGGAATAATAACCGGCCGAGTAACCGCCCGCGAAAGCGTGCGAAAAATAGGTACTCCGATAACGCGGGGGTACCGCCGCAAAATCAACATTCGCCTTTTTTAACGCTGCGGATTCGAATGCGAGAACGTCGGTCGGGATCTGATCTGGTGACAGTTGATGCCAGGCCTGGTCGAGAATGGTGGGCTCGAGGTATTCCGTCGTCTTGAATCCCTGATCGAATCTGCGCGCCGACTCGACGACTTTATCGAGCAATTCCTGCGGCATCGGTTTCCCCGTTTGATAATGCTTCGCGTAATTCTTCAACACTTCCGGCCAGGTCGCCCACATCTCGTTTACCTGCGAGGGAAACTCCACGAAGTCGCGCGGCACACTCGTCCCGCTGAACCGCGGATACTTCACGTGCGAAAACATCCCGTGGAGCGCGTGTCCGAACTCGTGAAACATGGTGGTGACCTCATCGAACGTGAGCAGAGTCGGCTCGCCAGCCGGGGGCTTGGGAATGTTCAGATGATTCGCCACGACCGGTTTCAGGCCCAACAGCTCACTCTGCTGGACATACGCGTTCATCCAGGCGCCGCCGCGTTTGGATGGGCGCGCATAATAATCCGCCAGAAACAAGGCCAGCGGTTTGCCGTCTTTATCGCTTACTTCGAACACGCGCACGTCCGGCTGATATACCGGCAGATCGTGTCGCTCTTTAAACGTGATTCCGTAAAGTTTATTCGCTGCGAAGAAAACGCCATCGAGCAGGACGTGGTTCAGGTCGAAGTATGGTTTCACCTCCGACTCGTCAAAGGCGTACTGTTTCTGCCGGATTTTCTCCGCATAGAATGCCCAATCCCACGAACCTAGCTGGAAGCCGCCTTTCTCTTCATCGATGATTTTTTGCATCTCGACTGCTTCCCGCCGGGCATTAGCCACCGCCGGAGGCGCGATTTGCTCAAGCAGTTTGTTTACAGTCTCGATGTTCTTGGCCGTCTGATCTTCCAATTGATAGGCCGCGTGATTGGGATAACCGAGCAGGGCAGCGCGTTCTGCGCGCAATTTCACCATGCGCAACACCACCGCGCGGTTGTCGAACTCGCCGCCGTGATTATTCCTGGCCAGCGATGTCTCCATGATCTTTTCCCGCAACTGTCGATTCTGCAACGAAGTCAGCGGAGGTTGACCGGTCGTGTTTTGCAGTGCGATTACAAATTTACCTTCCTTACCTTGGGCTTTTGCATCGGCTGCGGCGGCCGAAATCTCCGCGTCGGACATACCCTTTAATTGCGATCGATCGTCGATCACGATGGCAGAAGCGTTTTTCTCCTTCAGAACATTTTGCGCGAACGTGGTCTGAAGTTCGGCCAGCTCCGTGTTCATGGCCTTCAATTTCGCTTTGTCCGGCTCGGAGAGCTTGGAGCCAGCCCTGACGAAATCTTTGTAATATCGTTCGACCAGCCATTTCGATTCTGGATCGAGATTCAGCTCATCACGCTTGTCGTAAATCGCTTGTACCCGATCGAAGAGTTGCTTGTTTAAATGAATCTCGTCCTCGTGCGCGGCGAGTTTGGGCGCCATGTCCTTCTCGGTTTTCTGAATTTCGGGATTTGTGTTGCATGCGGCCAGGCTTGAGAAAATCCGGTCCACGCGCCCGAGCAAAATGCCTGCGCGTTCCATGGCCACGATCGTGTTTTCGAAAGTCGGCTTGTCTGGATTGTCCGCGATCTTCTTTACTTCCTTCAACTCCTCGGTCATGCCTTTCTCGAAAGCGGGTGCAAAATCACCGTTTCGGATCCGGTCGAACGGTGGCAGGTGAAACGGGAGTTTGCTTTCGGAAAGCAACGGATTCGTCGTCATCGGTTTGGTCTTTGATGGCGATTTTGCAGCAGCGTGCAAGATCGACTTCGAGTTAGTGAAAATCCCGCAGACGATAACAGTTACCCAGACTATTTTTCGCATTCCGAATAATCCACGGCGCGGAACCGAACTTCAAGAGTCCATCGTCCAGTCGATCAGACCCAAAGCGTCCGATCGAAGGTGCGGTATTGAATCGCTTCGCTGACGTGTTCCGGCGCAATGTCGATCTCGCCAACGGACGAGTCCGTCCGACTGGCGGACTTGCCATCGAGATCGGCAATGGTGCGGGACACCTTTAGGATTCGATCGTAAGCGCGAGCGCTGAGATTCAGTTCTGTCATCGCGACGCGAATGAGTTCCTGCGAATCGGCGCTCAATTTGCAACTTTGTTTGAGGTGTCGCGTGACCATGCGGGCGTTACAACTTGTTCTTCGGTCTTTCTGGAAACGATCCTGCTGAATTTGTCGGGCCCGACTCACCCGTTCGCGGATTGCGCTTGATGCTTCCTCGACCCGCTCGCTGGCCACATCGCGATACTCCACGGCAGGCACTTCGATGTGCAGATCGATTCGGTCGAGCAGCGGTCCGGAAATCCGTTGTCTGTAGCGTTGCACATGAGTCGGGCTGCAGCGGCATTCGCGCTTCAAATCGCCAAAATATCCGCATGGGCAGGGATTCATTGCTGCGACCAGCATGAACTCACACGGAAACGTAACGCTGCCCGCTGCTCGTGAAATCGTGACCTTTCCGTCCTCGATTGGTTGACGCATCACTTCCAAAGCCGATCTCTTGAACTCGGGCAGTTCGTCGAGGAACAACACACCGTTGTGAGCGAGGCTGACTTCGCCCGGGGCAGGCGTCGCCGATCCGCCTAACAATCCAACATCCGAAATGGTGTGATGCGGCGATCGAAAGGGGCGAGTGGCCACGAATGACTTGTCGTCGTGGAGCAAGCCGGCCACGCTGTGAATTTTTGTGGTCTCGATTGCCTCATCAATCGACATCGGTGGAATGATCGTCGGGATCCGTTTGGCCAGCATCGATTTCCCGGAACCCGGCGGACCGATCATCAAGACATTGTGACCGCCGGCAACCGCCACTTCGATCGCGCGTTTGACGTGTCCCTGGCCTTTCACGTCGCTGAAATCGACGTCGTAGTTTTGATGCTTGGAGAAAAATTCACTGAGATCGCCGCGTGTCGGCAACAACGCAATCTCACCTCGCAGAAATTGAAAGGTTTGCCGAAGATTCTGGACACCATAGATGTCGATCTTATCTACCATAGCCGCTTCCCGGGCATTGGCTTCCGGAACAAACAATGCGCGCTTGCCGCGGCGTCTGGCTTCCAAAGCCACTGGCAGGACACCTTTGACCGGGCGAATGGCGCCATCCAACGCCAGCTCGCCCACGAAGCTGAAATCCTGGAAGGCGCTGGTATCGATCTCTTCGCTTACCGCAATCATACCGAGCGCAATCGGCAGATCGAAACTCGGTCCTTCCTTTTTAATATCGGCCGGCGCCAGATTCACTGTGGTCCGGCCGCGCGGCCAATAGTAACCGCTGTTCTGGATCGCGGTCGTCACCCGGTCGCGGCTCTCCTTGACCGCAGTATCGGGCAAACCAACGACCACAATCGCCGGAAGACCGCCGGCGCCATTAACTTCAATCTCTATTTCATACGCATCGACGCCGTAAACCGCAGCCGAATAAAATTTCGCCAACGTCACGCGGTTCAGGTTGTCAAAGATTGCGGGGGAGGAAAAGGTCAATCGCGGACTGGAGAGCGGTAGTTCTCCGCGTTCGATGGAGAAGCCATTTCTCTGGTGGAACCAAGCGGAATAGCTGAGCCGATCTTAGTAAGGAGGGAAGGACAAATCGAGGTCAGGAAGTCTGTGGAGCACGCTTCTTTTTAGCTGCTTCTCGCGGACTGGAAAAAGTTTGAACAAGAGGCGTCCGGGGCCTGTCTGAGATGCGAATATTTAACCTTGTTAAATAGTTGGTAAATGTTTATAGGTCTGATTTACGAGGCTTCGGCGGATGAAACCGCCGCAAACTTGCTAAATCAACCCCCCGTCCCCCCAACGATTCATGAAGAGAAGTTATATGGCCGCTGAAGATAGCGATACTGGAATAAAGATTTACCTGCGCGAGATCGGGCAGATCCCGCTTTTGACTCCGCAACAGGAGATCGAGCTGGCCGCCAAAATCAAGAAGGGCGACCGCGAGGCGCGTGCGCTCATGATTAGGTCTAACCTGCGACTGGTCGTGAAGATTGCGCACGATTACGCCAATCTCGGTCTTCCGCTGCTCGATTTGATCTCGGAAGGAAACATCGGTTTGATGAAAGCCGTCGAGCGTTTCGACCCGGCGAAGGGCGGGAAGCTTTCGACCTACGCTGCATGGTGGATCAAACAATCGATCAAGCGGGCTCTGGCCAATCAGTCAAAGACGATTCGGTTGCCGGTTCATCTGGTCGATAAAATTTCCAAGATGCGCCGGGTTTCGTTGCAAATGAGCGAGGAGCTCGGCCGCGAGCCGACCGATGAAGAGCTCGGTGACGAGATCGGAATTGCTGCCGGAAAAGTGTCGCAGTTGAAGACCGTGTCGATCCGGCCGGCTTCGCTCGACGCTCCGATCAGCGATGATGATTCGACTGAATTTGGCGAGATTGTCGGCGATGAAGAGGCGCAGACGCCGTTTGAACTTTTGCGCGACAAGAACCTGCGCAACGAAGTGGGCGGTTTGCTGGATGTGCTCGACGATCGCGAGAAGAAAATCATCTTCCAGCGCTTCGGGCTCGACGGCGGCAAGCCAAAGACGCTCGAGGAAGTCGGCAAGAAATTCGGCGTCACCCGCGAACGAATTCGGCAATTGCAAAACATCGCGCTGTCGAAATTGCGTCGCGCTCTGAGCAAGAAAGAGCGCCCGGTGGACGTCGAATTGCCGGTCGAAGCTTAGACCCCACCGTCATCCCGAGCGAGCGCAGCGCAGCGCAGTCGAGGGATCCCGTTGCGCAACCTGGGGGCTTATTCCGCGGGATTCTTCGACTTCGTTCGCTGGGCTTCACTTCGCTCGGAATGACGAGATGAATATTCACTTTGCGATCCGTAACTGGACGCAATCGACCAGGGTTCGGCCCCATTCGATGTCACTGATCACCACCAGGCGATTGCCTCGGGCGGCCAGCTTATTCTTTCGAAGATAACGTTCGGCGGCTTCGATCGTTGCGTTCGGTTCTTTGCTAAAATCGATCCGGATCGGGACCGTCCCCCAATACAAGGCCAGTTGGTGATAGACTTGTTCGCTTTCAGTGAAAGCGAAAATAGGCGCGTGCTGCGGTCGCAAATTCGAGACGTATCTGGCCATTCGTCCATGTCTGGTAAACACGACCAGCTTGGAATCATGTAGTGAATTGGCGAGCAGAACAGCAGAGGCGACCGTTTTCTGCCGATCATTTTCCAGCAACGCATCTTCGGCATAACCGGCCCCGCCGCTGCGCTCGATCCGCCGGGCTACGCGGTTCAATACTTCGACGCATTCGACTGGATAACGGCCGATGGTTGTTTCTCCACTCAACATAATCGCATCCGCCTGCTCGAAGACTGCATTGGCCACATCAGTAATCTCGGCCCGAGTGGGCAATGGATTCAAAATCATCGATTCCAGCATCTGGGTCGCGACGATCACTGGTTTGCCCAGACGGATGCAACTCTTCACGATCCGGCGCTGGATAATCGGCAATTCTTCCATCGGGCATTCGATCCCAAGATCGCCTCGCGCCACCATGATCGCGTCCGCGCATTCGATGATTTTGTCGATCGAACGAACGGCAAGTTGATCTTCGATTTTGGCCACAATCAGAGCTTTGCTCTTTTTCCTGGCCAGCAAACGGCGCAATTCTTTGATATCGCCTTTTTCGCGAACAAAACTCATTCCGATAAAATCGATTCCCAGTTCGACGCCAAAGCTAACATCGACAATGTCTTTTCGCGTTAACGGCGGGAGCTTCACATGTATTCCCGGAAGATTAATATGCCGGCGCGACCCGAGCAGGGCGCGGTTCAGGACTTTGCAAATCACACGGTTGCGTCGTTTCTCGACCACCAGCATCTCGATCAGGCCGTTATCGACCAAAATGGTATTGCCGACGGAAACGTTATCAACAAACCCACCGTAATTTACGCCTACCGAATAGGGTTTGGTCTTTTTCGCTCCGCGCACGGTAAATTCCAAAATGTCGCCCGGTTTCAGGTGCAGATTTGTTTTCAAATCGCCGGTGCGAATGGCCGGGCCTTGAGTATCCAGCAGAATAGCGATGGACCGCCCGGCCTTGCGCGCCAGCTCGCGGATTTGCGGGACGATGCGGCCCACCCACTCGTGAGTGGCGTGGCTCATGTTCAATCGAAAAATGTCCGCGCCCTTTTCGATTAATTGCCGCAACACATCCTTTTGCTGAGTAGCTGGACCGAGTGTGCAGATGATTTTCGTTTTGCGCACGAATTACGAGATTGGAATCCATTAACACCGAGCTTCAACGCAGCGCAAATGTGGGAAATGCGATCAGCGCGTTTTAGCGGACGATACGCAGTCTGCTGAAACGGTTGCTACGGTGATGTGATTTCGATCTCCGCTGGATCCAGATCTTAACGACTCGTCCACACGGATGTGTCGGAGGGCAACTCTCGGGTGCGGCTAGTTCGCAGCGGGATTCGGAATTACTGTCCAGCGTTGGCCGTCCCAATGCATCGTCATAGCCTGGTTGCCAACCCCGACGGCCCAAACGTCGCCAGGTGCAATTGCACAAACACCATTGAGAATGTTCGTGTAAGATTCACCGCTACCGGGGCTCGGCGTCCTCACCTTTCGCCAGCGAGTTCCGTCATAGTGCATGGCGAAGGTATGCCATGCGTTCCCCAGGGCAAAGGATTGGCCTACTGCCCAAACATCGTTGCTTGCCAATGCGGCTCCGTCATTGACGGAATTGCCGTCGCCTGTCATTCGCGGTGTGGGCGAAAGATGCCAGACTGAACCATTCCAATGATCAGCCAACGGCCTGCCGCTCCCGCCACCGAACGCCCAAACGTCGTTCGGTGCAATGGCCGCTGCGCCAGAGAAGATTGCGTAATTTCCAACCGACCCAGAGGGGGAGAACGTCCACGACTGACCGTTCCAGTGCAGAATCTCGGCGTTAGTGAGGCCCCAGCCGACTGCCCAAATATCATTAGCCGATACGACCGAGATTCCGGTCAGCGTGTCATAGGTACCGCTCGCGCTGGGGACAACACTCCAATTCACACCGTTCCAGTGCTCGACCAGCGTAAAGTAATCGTGGCCATTCGAAGAGGACGTGCCAACCGCCCAAACGTCGTTCGGCGCGACCGCGGCCACATCATAGAATGCAACGTAAGAGCCGGGGTTGGCTGGCGAGACTGATTGCAAACTCGTACCGTCCCAATGCAAGACGTACGCTCTGTCGCTTACCACCCACGTTTGGCCGACAATCCAAACATCGTCAGGTGCGACCGCTGCTACACCGTACATCTGACTTTGCTCAACGTTAGGGGGATTTGGAATGATGCTCCAGGCAGTGCCGTCCCAATGCTCGACGAGAGGAAAGCTTTGCGAACCCTGATATTTATAGCCGACTGCCCACACGTCGTTCGACGAAAGAGCATCGACAGCGTACAGCGCGCTGTCGCCTTCGCTTCCTGTTTCTCGGAAGTTTCTTATCGGTCTCCGTTGGGCGGCTGCCAGTCCGGCGAGACCAAAGAATGCGATTAGGAGAGAAAAATGGCAAAACCGCGAAATAACGATCGATCTTATTTTATGATTGATGCTGTTCATAAATTAGCTCCTTGATTTTCAGTTGAAACACATGAGCGAAGCTCTCAACTTCTGAAACGTAACAAAGCTGTTACCTCTCATTCGCTCGGAAGCTTCACCCCGCAAATTCGACGAGTTGATATTCAAGGAATCGCAAACTCTCGACTGCCTAGACGCGGCAAATTCGATCTCGGCTCCGGGACACGCCTTCGCCGCCCAACGGGTTGACACCCGCAAGATCGACATTTCTTCGCGGTTCAGCTTAGGGTGGATTCTGAGCGTACGAGCTTTCCACGCGATTCGCCACGTCTTTGTAACCGTAGTCGGCCTCATAGATCTGCTTAAGGCAGTTGAGTGATTTTTCGCGTTCACCCATTCGCTCGTAAACCAGGCCGAGATTGTAAACGATTTCTTTTTTCATTCCGTCCATCGACAGGATTTCCTTCGACGCTTCTTCCAACTGTTTCATGGCCAAATCGAGCATTCCCTGCTCGGCATAACAGCGCCCAAGCAAGTTCATCGCTTTCAGCCGGGCATTTGGGTTTTGCCGGGCGCGCTGTAACTCCGGCAAAGCCTGACGAAAATGTCCGGCGTTCACCAGGCATTCTCCTAATTCAAAGCGAAGCTGGAGATCAGTTGGATTGCGGGCGGCGCGGTCGCGCGCATCCGCGATCTGCATCTCCGCGCGTTTCTGCCTGGCCGCTCTTAACTTTTCAGTGGTTTCGGCCAGCCGCTTATCATCACGTGGATGCGTGGCGATGTATTCCTCGTGCATGGTGATTTCCTTCTCTAATTGCCTGACCTTGAGATCGGCGACTTTGCGCACCAAACCTGTGTCCGCGCCCTTGGTCAGGTCGGCGGCACATTGATACCAGTCGATCGCAGCTCCGAAATCTTCCTTCGCTTCGTTCAACATTCCGAGCTGCCGGACTACATCGACATTGTTCGGGTCCGCCTCGTGACGTTTCTGGGCCTCAGCGATTTGTCGATCCAATCCTTCGCCGCTCAATTTCATCCGGCTCTGTTGTTCCAGCGAAATTGCCGCTTCCTTGTCCTTGATCAGGTCCCGATAACTTTCGGCCTGGGTCCAGCCGCCGGTTTTCATAGACGCTCGGGCCGAGGCATCTTTTCCCAGCCGACGCGCCTCGGCATCGAGCGGATCAATTGCGGTGATGCGATTATAAACTTCGACTGCTTCATCATTCTGGCCAAGCTCTTGAAGCAAACGCCCCAGCTCGTAGAGCACTTTCACGTCGCGCGGGTTTTCTTCGAGCAGTGTCCGCAATGCGAAAATGCCGATCTCGATCCAGCCCGCGGCCACCGCTGCTTCTTTCAAGGCGAGATTTGCCTGTCGATGGTGAGGTTCGTTTTCCAGCACCTTTTCCAGCATTTCCATCCCACGGTTCGGATCTTTCCTGATCTCGCGCTGCGCTTTCATTACCGCGATCGGCGCGGTGGAGATATTGAACAGACTTTTTTTAGCTGATTTGGTTCGTGTGATCTCGGTTCGACGAAGCAATTGGCGGCCGGTGAGAAATTCCGGCTCCAGTTTAAGTATGCCCTGTAAAAGCGAAATCGCGTAACCAAAATTACGCAGCTCAATCGCCGCGACCGCCTTCAGCCAAAGGCTACGCTGCGTTTCGCCGAGATCCTTTTCCGTCTTAACAGGCATATGAAAAACCGAACCGCTGATCATAATTCCAGCGTGGCGTATCGTCACCTCGAAAGGTGCTCAAATTACCTGACTTGCGCTTTACCTGCGTCAGTGAGCGAAGTCAGCAGTATCGGCTCAGGCCGCTGCCGATTCCTGCGGCAATTCCATTGTGCCCTTAAATTTCGGTTGCTCCGGTTCGAGACCAAAGTTGTCCGAATAAAGATTGTCGATCTTCGCCATTTCTTCACTCGTTAACGCTGCTGTTTCCGGCGCCTTCGCGAACTCGACGAGCTGTTCTTCGTTGTAAATGTTTGGCAATGTCGAGGCGACGCGTTTATCTGCGAGCAACCATTGCAAGGCTGCCTGGCCAAGCGTCCGACCCTGATTTTCCACGAACCGAAGCTTGTCGATCTTCTTAACTCCATTTAGCAGCCAGCTTCGAGGCCGGTGACTCCGATGGTCCGTGGGCGGAAAAACAGTATCGGCGGTGTATTTGCCCTCGAGCATTCCCGATGAGTGCGTCACGCGGACTAGAAACATCGTGTCCTTACCAGTCTCGGTTGCAGCATTCTGCATTGCGCGTCCGGGGTGTTGCTCGAGCAAGTTGTAAATGTGCTGAACGCTTGTGATGTCGCGTTCCCGAATGCAATTAACTCCTTCGTACAACCATCCGATTGCCGGGCCGAGAGCAATTCCGTAATAGCGCACTTTCCCGGCGGATTTTAGTTTCTTGAGCGTTTTCCAAAGAGCGTCGTCCTCGACCTGCTCCATTCGAATATTGTGCAGTTGCAGAAGATCGATTCGATCGGTCTTCAACCGTTTTAACGCTGCATCCGTTGCCCGCTGAATGGCTTCCGGTGAAAAATCCTGCGGAATTTCACGCTGCCCACGCCCGCGCGCTTCGCCGTGATGGACAAAATCATAGCCAACCTTTGTCGCGATCACGATGTCGTCGCGCTGATTCGGAAACGCTTTCGCGATCAACTCTTCGCTCAAGCCGTTGCCGTAAGTATCAGCGGCATCAAACAACGTCATCCCGAAATCGAACGCCTTGTGCATCAGCGCGATCGCCTCGCCTTCCGTGAAATTTCCCCACCAGCCAGTCGAAATGGTCCAGAGACCAAATCCGACTTCGCTGACCTTCAGATCGGTGTTTGTGTAAGTCCGGAAACGCATAGGATTTGAAAATTAACCTTCCAAGGCCAAACGTTCAAGGTGGATACGAAATCGACTGGTCTCCTCATTGTCGGCCACGGATCGACGGTGAATCCCGATTCCGATGTGCCGACGCTGGCACATGCGGCTGAGATTCGCCGGCGCGACATTTTTGCCAGCGTTGAGTGTGTCTTCTGGAAAGAGGAACCGAGCTTGCGCGATGCGCTATTCCTGTTCGATCCCGAATCAATCCGCAAAGTCGCCGTTGTGCCGAACTTCATCAGCGAAGGTTATTTCACGCAGACGGTGATCCCCCGCGAGCTTGAGTTGAGCGGGCGGGCAACGAGGCGAGAAACGGGTCAAGTCTGGCATTATTGCGAGCCAGTGGGAAATCATCCTGCCATGACCAATCTCCTCCTGCGCCGTGCCTCGGAGATTGCGCCGGATGTCGATCCTGCCGAGACGACTTTGTTGATCGTCGCTCACGGCACAGATTTGAACGAAAACAGCGCGGCCGCGGCAAAACGCGAGGCCGAAAAAATCCGCGCGATCGGAAAGTTCGCAGCAGTTCTGAATGTTTACATGGAAGAAGCCCCGCTAGTTTCCGAGTGGCGAAAGTTAACCAAAACGCCAAACGTGATAGTGGTCCCTTTCTTTATCGCAGAGGGGCTTCACAGCTATGAGGACATTCCGGTTTTGTTGGGGATCGCTGTCGCCGCGGGCGTGGACCGCGGTCAGGCGGTTAGAGAGATTTTCCGCCAGGACCCTTACAAGATCGACAATCGCGCGTTGTTCTATGCGCCATCGATTGGCACTGATCCGGGCGTCGCTGACATCATCGTCGACCAAACACGGAGTTTCTGAAGAGCGACGTCCAGGAATTGTCAAAACCCACCGTTATAGAACGCTTGGAAGCGAGTTGCGTCCCGCTGCAGCCCTCGATAAATCTGTTCTGAATCAGGGTCAATCGAGCGAGCACGCTGATACCACGCATGGCTGCAAAATTTGATGGGAAAAGTTGAAATCGGGCTGGCGCTTGTTTCCTTTTTCGCGAGATTGCTTCCCGGCTAATGAAGGAAACCACGTGTAAAAAGCTGCAGGAAATTGGGGCATTTGCCCTAGCCGGTGGATGCACGAAAAAGCGGATGCGGCAGTTGTTGGAGATGGTTCGGGCCGCGCGCGATTACCGCTGGGTGGGCGTCTATAAGATTGTAAACAATGATTTTGTCATTCTCTCAGGGACTGGAAACGAACCGCCGACTTATCCGCGTTTCCCGACTACTCAGGGTATTTGTGGTGCGGCATTAGAATCGGGTAAACCGATTATCGTCGGTGATGTGCAAAATGACCTGCGGTACTTGCCGACCTTTCACACAACTCGTTCTGAGATCATTGTGCCGATGACGAACGATCACCGCAAAATCGTAGGTATGATCGATGCCGAGAGCGATAAGGTAAATGCATTCGATCAGGAAGATCGACAATTTCTCGAGCGCGCCGGTGGCTTGATCGCGCATTGTTTACACTGAGACGCCACGAATGTTGTAGAACGTTTCTGTGAAACGTCTTTGAGGTTGGCGTATGACCCAGACGCCCTACAATTCGATCGACATGGCAAGCGAATTCCGGCCGGGCGATCGTTTTTGCATCGGGCAAATCCTGGTGCGCAGGATCGGGAATCGGTTCGTTCTAAAACATCGCGATGACGAACCGCGGAATGATCTGGAAAAGTTCTCGGATTACGAGCAGGCGATCCGCATGGCCAAATTTGATGACGAAGGACGATATCGCCCATTGAAGACTGCGCCGAATTTGCGACATGGCTGGCAATTGGAACTTGTTGATCGAGACCAAGTCCACAGAACCCTGGACTATTTTTATCCGGGTCGGCTGCCGGTGTTCGCTGCCTGGAAGGCAGATCGACTTAACACTACGCCGTTGCGAGAGACTTTGAACCGACAATCGGGAATGTATCGAGTCGCAGCGAAGATTTCCGAGGAACAACTCGATCCGCTTGTGGCAAAGTTTTGCAGGTCCGATGGCGGATGTCTTCGGACGATTCTGTGGAAGCGGGACAGATCCGGCACGATTCCATCGACACACTTGCCTCCAGAAAAATTCGATCCTGTGCATGATCAAACCGGTCGCAACGAGCCGAGCATACCGTTGCTTTGTCAGGAAGCGTGCAATCTGCTCGTGGCCAAGTGCCGGAAAGTCGTGAAAGGCGAAGAGTAAACACCTCTGGATTGTAGCGGCGGTCTGCGACCGTCGCCGTTTTGTCCGCAAAGTTTGCGACGCTGACAGAGCGCCGCTACAGAGGGAGAATGATTCTCCGCGCGCGCATCGTGGTCACGATGGAAGGCGCGCCGATCGAAAGCGGCGCCGTCGCCGTCGAGAGCGAGCAGATTGTCGATGTTGGTAAATTTGGCGAGGTCCGAGCCCGCAAGTCAGGCACAGTTGTCGATCTTGGCGAACAAGTGCTGCTGCCGGGTTTGATCAACGCTCATTGCCACCTCGATTACACATGGTTGCGCGGCAAGATTCCGCCGCAAAAGTCTTTTGCGGATTGGGTTCGAGCGATCATTGCCCAAAAAGAGAGACTTTCCCCGCAGGATTATGTCGCGTCGATCAATGAAGGTTTCGCGGAAGCGAAAAAGTTCGGCACGACTGCTATCGCGAATCTCACCGCGTTTCCCGAGCTGATCGCGCAAATTCGGCCGCCGATCCGGACGTGGTGGTTTGGCGAGCTGATTGATCTTCGTTCACCGCAACGCTCGAATGAATTTGTCGATCTCGCCAGCAACGCCCTGAAATCCGCGCAAAATTGGGGACTTGCTCCCCATGCGCCGTTCACAGCCTCGGAAAATCTGTATCGGCGTTGCGAAGAGATTGCGCACCGCGAAAATGCTCTGCTCACCACGCACCTGGCCGAATCGCGCGAAGAGATGGAGATGTTCGCCCATTCTCGCGGCCTCCTGGCGGATTTTCTCGCCGGGATTGGCCGCGATCCATCAGACCTGCATCATGTCACGCCGATCGAGCATCTATCCGAGTTCTGCAATTTCGACGACCGCTGGTTGCTCGTACATCTCAATGAAGTTTCGCTGCACGATTTGGAATTTCTCGTCCAACGGAAAACGCTGCCCACGATTGTGCATTGTCCGCGCAGCCATGAATACTTCGGACACTCGCCATTTCGGATCGGCAAGTTCGGCAAGCTCGGTTTGAATATTTGCCTCGGCACCGACAGCCTTGCCAGTAATGAAACCCTGAGCCTGTTCGCCGAGATGCGCGCTTTGCAACGGAGCCATGAGAAACTTTGGCCGCGAGAGATTTTGGAAATGGTCACGATCAATGCGGCTAGAGCGTTGCATGCCGGAACTCGGCTAGGGCGGATCGCTCCTGGCTATGCGGCGGATTTGATTGCAATCACGCCGGATTCGGGCGGAGACGCATTCGAGCAGATCCTCGGCTTCGACGGCGCGGTCGATTGGATGATGCTCGGCGGTGAGGTTCAGTAAGTCTCAGAATGGTGGCGGCCTAGAGATAATTCTCATTTTCGCTTTCCTTTTCTCAATTCTGAAATATTCTCCGCGCTGAGATTTTATGGCCAAAGTCGTAATTATCGATGATGAGCCGGCGATGGTGGAAGTAATCGTGACCCTTTGCCGAGAAAAAGGTCACGAGGTTTTTCCATTTAACTCGGCAAACAAAGCGGTCGAGCAGCTCGATACGGTCCAACCGCAAATCGTGATCACCGACATCAAGATGGAAACAATGAGCGGCTTCGACGTGTTGCGGCACGTGCGGGAACATCATCGACAAACTTCGGTCATTCTCATCACGGCTTATGCATCAGTCGATACCGCAGTAGAGGCGATGAAGATGGGCGCATATGGTTACGTGCCCAAGCCGTTTAAGATCGACGAGCTACAAATGACCATTCAGCGCGCGCTCGATTTTCAAGCCGCTGTTCGGGAAAACACTTATCTCCGCAAGGAACTAAAAAACCGTTACCGGTTCGAGAACATCGTCGGGACGAGCCAGAAGATGCAGCAGGTTTACAATCTGGTGAACAAAGTCGCCGATACCGACAGCACAGTGTTGATCATCGGGGAGAGCGGCACCGGCAAGGAACTCATCGCGCGCGGCCTGCATTTCAATTCCAACCGCCAGCATCATCCCTTCGTAGCCATCAATTGCAGTGCGCTTCCGGAAAATCTGCTCGAATCGGAATTGTTCGGACACAAGAAGGGTGCGTTTACCGGCGCGGTGGCAGATAAGCGCGGATTATTCGAGGAAGCGAACCTCGGTACGATCTTTCTGGATGAAGTCAATTCCATGGCGCCCCAGTTACAAACGAAGTTGCTTCGAGTTTTGCAGGAACGCGAAGTCCGCCGCGTGGGCGACAACAAGAGTTCGCCCGTTAATGTTCGCGTGGTCGGCGCCACGAATGAAGCGCTTTTACCGAAGCTGAAGGACGGCACATTTCGCGAAGATCTTTACTATCGGCTGGCCGTTATCCCGGTGGAGATTCCGCCATTGCGCGACCGGCTCGAAGATGTGCCATTGCTGGTGAATCATTTTCTTCAAAAGCAGGCCAGTGCCACCGGCGGCGAGCCGAAGAAGATCGATCCCGAAGCAGTCGACATTTTGTGTCATTACTCTTATCCGGGCAATGTGCGCGAGCTGGAGAACGCGATTGAGCGCGCCTGCGCTTTGTGCGAGGACGAAACAATTTTAGCGAGCGATTTGCCGCCGCACATTGTAAGCGAAGCCAAAGGCGAGAAGGCTGACGAAGAAATGGAGAAAATGCCGGTCGGGCAAAGCTTGGACGATTACATCCAGCAACAGGAGCGTCGCTACATCGAAGCGACCCTGAACCATTGCAGCGGTTCGCGCGAAAAAGCCGCAACCATGCTGGGTATTAGCATGGCCACGCTCTACCGGAAGATTGAGCCGAAGAAAACGGCTAGCTCCGCGCGCTAAAAATTTTCAACTGCTCGGCCGCTTTTTGCAGCTCATCCAATTGCTGCAGCATCGTCTCCTGTTTTCGAAGCAGATCTTCGTTCGCTGCTTTCATTTGCTCGAGCTGTTTTATGGCGGCGTCGATTGCGCCGGAGCCTTTTTTCTGGAGCTGAACGCCGGAGGCAGAAGTGCTAGATGTTGCCGTTATTGGTGAGGCCGCCGGAACAACTACTGGCATCGGCGATTGCGCGCTCGCGGCCAACAGCGAGATCGTGCTGAGGATCGACAGGGACAAAATCGATGGCTTCATTTTTCTCTATTTTCCTCGACTGGCAAAGATGCGTGCGATCCGGACAGCTTCGGTCCGCCTGCGCCAGTTTGGAATCAATTTTGGCTTGATTGGCAATAATTTGAGCCTGTTGCGCCTGAACGTCTTTCACGAGGGCAAGCAACTGCTCTTCATTTTTCGCTCGTGTGTCCGGCGCCTGCGCGACCGTGGAAAAGATTATTCCCAGTAGAATAAGGCTCGTCAGTGAGATGTGCTTCATGGAAAAACGATGGCTTTGTCAGGTTAAAAGCAAATCGCGTTCCCCAACGGAAATTTCCCCTCGGGACTGGACCACTAGCGAAATCGGCGGAACCAGGAATAGGGGAATCGATCGCCCGGACAATCGGTCGGCCAGCGCGGCGGATTCATCTCCCGATGGGGCCGGACCAGGATATCGTGATCATCGACCTTTCCGCAGCGTTGGCGCAGGTACCGAATCAGTTCTTCGCAACACTCGAGTTGGGCGCGGCTCGGTTGATCGCGGTTGAAATCGCCGACCAAACAAATCCCGAGCGAGATATTGTTGAGATAATCGCTGTGAACATGGCCGCCATTGATCTGGCGCCGCCATCGATCACCCACTTCGATCTCGCCATCGCCGGTCGAGGTTCCGTTGCCGATCACGAAATGATAGGCGAGCCCGTTCCGCATCCGGCGCACATGTCGATGGTAATAATCAAAGACGCGCGCGTTTCCCTGCCGAGTTCCGCTGTTGTGAACGACGATGAACTGCCACCGGCGGCGCTGCACCGGTGCCCGCCGAATCTCTTCAACGACCGATCGAGTCAGATATCGATAGGATGGCGCGCGCGATTGTCGCGACCATGGCCAGAACCTGAATCGCCGTGGCGGCGGCTCGGGCGGCGGCACAAACCCCTGGTCGCCGTCAAATCCCGATTTCTCGACCACAACTTGTGCTCGTTCCTGCGGCGAAGGGATTGGGATGGCTCGCGGGATCGATGGTGTCGGATGCTCGGCCGGCGGGGAAGGAGTCGTAGCGGCTGGTTCCTTTTCTTTTTTCGGGACCGGCGTTTTCTCCGGTCGAGCGCTTTTCTTTCTCCTTCCTTTTTTTGAGCTCGAGCCCTTCTTTGTACTCGCCTTATGTTTCGACGTTTTCGGCTTCGGAGTCACGCTGCTCTTTTTCTTCGATGACGTGGAATGTTTTTCGGTGGTCGATGACTTTTTCTTCGAATGCCGCTTCGGCGCGGGCGATTCGTCCGCATTCGACGAGTGACTAGTGCGCGTTTTTAGAAATATCTCGCGTTTCCGTTGTTCTTCGTCGCTGATTTGAGCGCAGAGAACGGTGCCGATGATCGCGCTCAGCGCGAGAAAAATCAGAAGGCAAATCCGGAAGCGCACCACCGCAGCGCAGCGTAACAGAGCGAGCCGTTGGATCAACTCGGGATCGGTGTGCAGTTCAGGCAGGCTGAATTGTCGGGGCCGTCGCCGCCGGGCTGGGTTTGCCATGACGTTCGCGTTCCCGCTGAAGAATAGCGTTCAGTTTTCCGCCGAGCAGAAGTAGTAAACAAGTCAGATACATCCAGGTCAGGAGCATGATGATCGACGCCAAAGCGAGGTAGGTCGGGTTGTACCGATTATATTTTACGACATAATACTGAAACAGCTTGGTCACAATGATCCAGCCGATGGAAAAGAAAATCGCACCAGGCAATGCCTGCCGAATGGTCAGATAATTTTCCGGGGTGAGTAGATACAAGGCGAGAGCGAGTCCGATGAGGGCCAGCGCGATAAATGGCAGGTTTAAGTAGGCGAACCAGGTCTGCAGCGGAATGCTGAGCTGAAAATTGACTTCAGCCACGCCGGCGAGCCGTTCGCCAAAAACCATGGCGTTGAAGCAAACCAGAATCGTGATCCCGAACCAGAACAGCAGAAAAAATGAGATGATATATTTGGACCACCAATGTCGATCCTCCAGCACGCCGTGAGTATGACTCAGGGCGCGGGAAATAGTCGCGATAAACACAGTGCCGAAATAGATCCCGAGAATGATGCCCACATTCGCCAGCATTCCGCTGGAACCGGTCACCACAACGCTGGCCATCGCGATATCCAGAATGTCTTTCACCTTGGCATCCGGAGGCATGAAGCTTTCTAAAATAACGAACATGCGATGAAGTTTTGCCGGATCAGTCCCGAAAAGACCCAGCAGATGCCAGAAAAAAAACAAGCCGGGTGCGAGTGCGAACAAGAGAAGGTAAGCCATCTGCGCCGCGAAGCCTGTGGTGTTGTCAGTCGCCGTTTCCCAAACCAGGCGCCGCACGACTCGCCAGATGAATCGGAAAAATTTCATCGCGGCCAGAGTTTACTTTGCCCGTGGCAAATATCCATTAAACTCCGAATGCTTCACCAGTGACGAGCCTGGAGATTTCATCAGAATTGTCATGTTGAGCGAAGCGAAACATCTCAATCCATTCCGCTGGAGGATCAGTCAAAAGTAATCAGAGATTCTTCGCTTCGCTCAGAATGACATTTGTAGAGAGGTGCGCTCCGGTTGCTGCCTGACTGAATGTGAAAAAGATCCTCATTCTCACCGCTGGATTTGGGGAAGGTCACAATGCCGCAGCGCGTGGTATCCGAGACGGTCTAGCCCGTGTGGCCCCCGGCGAATGTGAGGTTGAGCTGCGCGATCTGTTGGCAGAGACGTACCCGTTTTGGTTCCGATTTGCCGGACGCGCCTATTTGATGATCGTGAATTATGCGCCGCGTTTTTGGGGCACCGTTTATCGTTGGCTCGAGAAGAAAGAGGATTTTAATCGGGACTTTCAAAAATTTGACAGACTTAAAGAGCGATTCACTCGTTTGCTGAAGAGCTTTCAGCCGGATGTCGTTGTTTCGGTTTTTCCACCGTATCCCTACGTGCTCGACCAAATTCAGGGACCGAATCGAACCCCGAAAAACATCGTCGTTGTCACCGATTCCATCACGATCAACAAAAGCTGGTACCAATCCCGGGCCGATTATTTTCTGCTTCCCAATGAACCAAGCGCGGCCGTGCTGCAAGCCGGCGGAGTCGCGTCCGACAAGATCAAAGTGTTCGGGTTTCCTGTTAGTCCAAGATTTGCCGATTGCCCCCAGGATCGACGACCGCCTTCGCTTCAATTGCGCCCGCGCGTGCTTTACATGATCAACGCGGGCACGCGCTCCGCCCCGGATCTGGTAAGGAAACTTCTCGACCTGGATATTGCGTTGACGGTGACGGTTGGACGAAACGACAAACTTCGTCGCGCTGTCGAAGCAGCGGCCGGAGATTGCGAGGTCAACATTGTTGGCTGGACCGATCGATTGCCGCAGATGCTTTGCGAGAGCCATTTGCTAATCGGCAAAGCCGGCGGCGCGACCGTGCAGGAAACGATCGCGGCTGGTTGTCCGATGATCATCAATCACATCGTATCCGGCCAGGAAGAAGGCAATGCACAGTTGATTGAGCAAACCAATTCCGGCGTGATCGCTCTCGAGCCGGCCGAAGTTGTAGCTCAGGTTCGGCGGGCATTCACCGATGATTCCCGGCAATGGCGTGAATGGTCGGCGAACACTGCCAGGCTGAGCCGGCCGTGCGCATCCCTCGATATTGCGGAGTTCCTGATGTCGTTATGAACCCGGTCCGCATCGCCATGTGGTCGGGCCCGAGAAACATCTCGACTGCCATGATGCGATCATGGGGAAACCGGGGCGATACCGCAGTGATCGATGAACCGTTTTACGCCTTTTATTTGCAGGCGACGGGAAAGAATCATCCCGGCGCAAAAGAAATCATCGCTACCGGCGAAACAGATTGGCGAAAAGTGGTGGCGCAGCTCACCGGCCCGATTCCAAATGGAAAGCGCATCTTCTTTGAGAAACAGATGACCCATCACTTGTTGCCGACGGTAGATCGACAATGGCTCACGGAAGTAACGAATTGCTTTCTCATCCGTGATCCGCGCGAGGCGATTCTCTCCTACGTAAAAAAGCGTGAGCAGCCTGCCCTTGAAGATCTTGGATTTGTCCAGCAGACCGAGATTTTCGATTCCGTTCGGGATCAGACAAAATCGATTCCGCCGGTTATTGACGCAAAAGACGTGCTGGAAAATCCTGAGCGTCTGTTGCGACTTTTGTGTGACGCGGTCGGAGTCGAATTCGAGACATCGATGCTTTCCTGGCGACCGGGTTTGCGCGAGACGGACGGCGTCTGGGCGAAGTATTGGTACCGGGAAGTGATAACATCGACAGCATTTGAGCTGTATCGACCGCGAGAGGGAGAGATTCCGGATCAATTGAACGAAATCTATGAAAGTTGCCGGGAGTGTTATGAGCGGCTTCATCAATATCGATTGTAAACTTCCATTTTGTCATCCTGAGCGCAGCGAAGGATCTCCATCTTTTTTGACCGGCGCGGAAAGCCAATGATTGGAGATGTTTCGCTTCGCTCAACATGACAATGTGACGTTTGGAGTTTAGTCATGCTGCAACAATTCGACGAACGAAACCGCGACCTGATCGTAAATATCAATGGTCGGCTGATTCATCGGGATCAGGCCGGCATCAGTCCGTTCGATTCGGCGGTGCAAGGTGGTGATGCGGTTTGGGAAGGCTTGCGCTTATATGACGGTCGCATCTTCAAGCTCAACGAACATCTCGATCGTCTCGAACGCTCCGCCCGGGCACTATCGTTTCTCGATCTTCCGTCGCGCGACAAAATCATCGACGAGATAAAGCGCACCCTTGCCGCGAATAAGATGCGTGATGGAGTTCACATTCGCCTGACACTCACCCGCGGGGTGAAAATCACCTCAGGCATGGACCCGCGTCTCAATCAAAGCGGACCAACGTTGATCGTGCTGGCCGAGCACAAAGCGCCGGTTTATGCCAAGACCGGTCTCACCTTGATCACGACCAAAGTTCGGCGTCCACCACCAGAAGTTTTGGATGCCAGGATTCATCACGCGAATCTGCTCAATTCGATCCTGGCAAAAATCGAAGCGAACAATGCCGGCGCGGATGACGCCCTCATGCTGGACATGCGGGGATTCGTTGCTGAAACCAACGCGACGCATGTATTCATCGTGCGTCAGAATGAACTGGCCACGAGCCGCGTCGTGGCCTGCCCCGAAGGAATCACTCGCGGAACCGTGATCGAGATTTGCGCTGGGGAAAAAATACCGTGCGTCGAAACTGATTTGAAACTCGACGACTTATACGGCGCAGATGAAGCCTTTTGCACAGGCACGATGGGTGAACTGGCTGGAATAATTAAGATCGACAATCGCATCATCAGCACAGGCCAAATTGGTCCCATGACTCGACGCCTGAGCGATCTTTACGGCCGGCGGACGGCCAGGGAAGGCGTGGAGATCGTTGGATGATTGATGCTATCAAACTCGGAGATCGCGGAGCTGCTTGCCCGGCAGTCAGAGCGGGAATCGGGAATCCTAGTCCGGGCCTATCGGCGTGCTGCGCGAAGTGCATTTCTTTGGCCCGAGCATGCAGCTGAGCTTGTCATCCAAAATCGCTCGTTAACGGAGCTGGCCGCTGTCGGTCCGTTCATGGCCGAACGAATCCGCCGCTGGATCGACAAACCACCACAGCCGTTGCCGAGAACGCCGCAAATTCGGCGAGACTTCCTTGCTCTGGCCGATGCCCAGCTTCTCCTTAGCAGGAAGCCAGATTGGTCGAAACGATTTCGAGGCGATTTGCAGATGCATACCCGCTGGAGCGACGGCTCGGGAACGGTTCTGGAAATGGCAAAGGCAGCGCAGGAACGCGGCTACGAATACATTGCGATTACCGATCATTCCAAAGGACTGAAGATCGCCGGCGGTATTGATGAAACGCAGCTGAAGGAACAGACAAACGAAATTACGAAAGCGAACCGATTGCTCACCCGAGCGAAATCGAATGTCACGGTCCTGAGTTCGATCGAATTGAACCTGAATCCGCGCGGGGAAGGTGACATGGATCCGCGAGCACTGCGCCGATTAAATCTGGTGCTCGGTTCTTTTCATTCCGCCCTGCGCAAGCTGGATGATCAGACCTCGCGTTACATAGCAGCGGTGCGCAATCCGCACATCCAAATTCTCGGCCATCCGCGTGGCCGCATTTACAATTTCCGGCTTGGTCTGAAAGCGGATTGGTCGCGCGTTTTTGCCGAAGCCGCCCGGCTAAATAAAGCGGCCGAAATCGATTGTTATCCCGATCGCCAGGATCTTAATCTGTCGCTGCTGAAGCTGGCGCGAAAAGAAGGCGCAAGAATCTCACTTGGAACCGACGCCCATCATCCCTGGCAACTCGGTTTCATTGAGCTCGGTCTCGCCGCAGCGCTCAAGGCAAAGATTCCGCCGGAGCGAATCGTCAATTTCATGCCGCTTTCGGACGTCACGAAATGGATCGACAAAGCAAGAAGACGATCGACGATCCGTTACGCCCGCGGCTAACAGAGACACGAGGTGTCGATCTTGAGATCGGCTTCTGCCCAAATCTTCTTAAACTTCGCTTCCGTTATACAACGGTTCATCGACAGCGGACGAACTAATGGTCAGCGCCAAGGTCAACCAGACGATTTGGAAAGCGTTGGTAATTGTCTTCATGATCGAAGACCAAACTATTCAACGTCTCAGCCGGCGACAACTGATCTTGCCCACTAAAACATCACGCGGCCATCGCCGCAGCGAACTAGTAATTCCGGACCATTCGGGTGACCGCGACAAACGCTGAGATGACTGGCCAGGCCGAAAGCGCTGTGATGAGCGAGAAAAACAACAGCTCGGTCGCATAATCGAGCTTCGCTTCGGCGCTGAAAAATCCGGAGCTTAACCTCCAGAACCCATCGAGCCGTTGCGCGTCGCGCCTGTTCTCAACGGTCGTGCTCGATGTTTCGAGGGTGGATTGATAATGATAATCAGTCCGCGGCAAATTCTGCCGAACTGGTTGATAGCTGATTTGAGGTGTTGGTTTCATAAATTTTCCCCAAATTCCGGTCTGGGTTCCGGCGCAAAAACCCGCGCGTGGTGAGATTCAACCACTGGGGTGCCGCGAAAGGCGGTCTCCAACTTGGCGAGATCCAGCGCACCCTCTAGGCAAGTCGCCCGATTTGGCGGGCGGAGCGAGAGAGCGCGATGATCGTTTTCATCCTTACTTCCATACAGCCGGTTACGTGCCTGTCCAGTGCGACACCTGTTCTCGAGTCATAAGGCCCTCCACAAGAACAGGAAGCGAAGGACAATATTTCTCTCGATGCTGCGGATTGGGGCCAGAAATATCGCATTTCCCTTTGAAATAGCAGGTTGCAGGCAACGACTTCACCCGTCATGTAAGAAGCATGAACTGGAAAAGCTTTTTCATCGTGGCGATTGCGGGCTTGACGTTTTCACTGGGAAATCATCGCGCGTCAGCGCAGGACCAATTTGCCGATATCAAGGCGCAGATTTCGAAACAGCATGACGAATCGGTCAAACGCCTCCAGGATTGGGTTCACCAGGTTTCCATTGCCGCCGAAAATCGCGGATATCCCGAAGGCGCCGATTACATCATCAAACTCCTGTTGGACGCAGGCTTTGATAAAGCAGTCCAGGTTCCAACGGATGGAAAACCTGGAGTGTTCGCGACTCTCGATGCCGGCGCAAAGAAGTCGATCGGGATTTATTTCATGTACGACGTCAAACAATTTGATCCGGCGGAATGGTCTTCTCCGCCCACCGAAGCCGCGCTCGTCGATAAGCCCGGGCTGGGAAAAGTGATCATCGGCCGCGGAGCAGTGAATCAAAAGGGACCGGAGTCCGCCTTTCTCGCCGCGCTGCATGCCATTCGTGGAGCTGGAAAAAAGTTGCCGGTCAATCTTGTTTTCGTTGCCGAAGGTGAAGAAGAGATCGGTTCGCCTCATTTTCCCCAAATCGTGCACAAGCCCGAAGTGCAGACCGCGTTGTCAAAATGCGATGGCGTTTTCATTCCCTCAGCCGAACAGGGTTTGGATGGAATGGTGACCCTGACTTTAGGCGCGAAAGGTGTGATCGAAGTGGAACTGACATCGACCGGAGAAAAATGGGGCCGCGGCCCGAGCAAAGACATTCATTCGTCGAACAAAGCGCGCGTGGACAGTCCCGCCTGGCATTTGCTGAAAGCGCTGAACACGCTGGTGTCGGAAGATGGAAACGAACCGGCTATAGATAATTTCACCGCAAAGGTGCGGCCGATGGATGCGAAGGAAAAAGCCATGGTCGCGCAAGCGTCCAAGCGCCTCGGCGAAGCGCAAACCAAGAAGGCTCTGAGTGTGCAACATTGGGTGCGCGATGTGGATTGGGAGAGAGCGCTCGAGCTTTGGGTTTCGCGACCCACCGTGAATATCGAAGGGTTGGTGGGCGGTTACACTGGCCCGGGAGGCAAAACGATTTTGCCGCACAAAGCTGTGGCGAAATTGGATCTGCGTCTGGTTCCGAACATGACGGCAGCCGGCGCGCTGGCTGCGCTCAAAGCGCATTTGGCTAAGCGAGGTTTCGGCGACATCGATGTTAATATGACCGGCGGTTAGGATCCCACCAGCACCGCTCTCGATTCAAAACTGATTCAAGCGCAATTGGCGGTTCTGAAAGATGAAGGGATCGATCCGGTTATTCTCCCGCGCAGCGCCGGTTCCTGGCCTGGTTATGTTTTCACTAGCGACCCGCTCAAGGTGCCGGCCGGACATTTCGGCCTTGGACACGGCAGCGGAGCGCATGCTCCGGACGAATATTTCGTCATCGAATCATCTAACCCGAAGATTCAAGGATACGACGGAGCGGTGCTTTCGTTTGTTGAGTATCTGTCTCAACTGGCGAAACAATAGTTCCCTTCTCCGGTCATGTTGAGCGGAGCGAAACATCTCTAATCATTCTGTTCTTCGTGAATCCCGGAGGAAGTCGGAGATCCTTCGCTTCGCTCAGGATGACAAAGGCACCGATGCAATCAGGCTTTTCCTAGTTTCGCGTTTCCTCGATACTGGAAGTAATGGCCGACGCGCTTACTCCGATGATGCAGCAGTACCGGCGGCTGCGAAGCAGCATTCCAGCCGATACACTTTTGCTGTTTCGGCTTGGCGACTTTTACGAACTTTTTTTCGAGGACGCAAAGGAAGCGTCGGCGCTGCTGAACGTTGCCTTGACCAAGCGAAACGAGGTCCCGATGTGCGGCGTTCCGTATCACGCGGCACAAACTTATATCGCGAAGCTAATCAAGGCCGGCCGACGAGTAGCGATTTGCGATCAGACCAGCGAGCCGCGACCGGGCAAGATCGTTACCCGCGACATTACTCAGATCATCACCGCCGGGACAGTGAGCGATCTCGATCTTCTCGACTCCAAACGGGCGAATTATCTCGGCGCAGTAGCTATCGAAGCCGGCCTGTTTGGATTTGCCTATGCCGACCTGAGCACTGGCGAGTTTCGTTTGACTCAATTTGATGATGATCGACAACGGAGCCGCGGGGACGCGTGCGACGTAGACGGGCCAGCCCGAGAGGGTACGCGAGGTGGGAACCGAGGATATCAATCTTTGCTCGATGAGCTGGCTCGCGTTTCTCCGGCGGAAGTTTTGATCAGCGATACCCAGGCGGAAAAGTTCCACGGGATCAGCGGCGCATTGAACTACGACAGCTACGCATTTCTACCCGAGCAGGCCGTCTTCACTCTATGCGAACATTTCAAAGTGAAATCGCTCGACGGTTTCGGGTGCGGGCAAATGCCGCAGGCGATCGCCGCGGCAGGCGCGATTGTTCATTACCTGAAACATCAGCTTCGGCGGAAAATCGATCATCTGACTTCTTTGCGGAGCGATCCGCCTGCGCACCATGTGGCGCTCGACGCGGCCACTCAGACCAATCTCGAGCTGGTCGAGTCCCGCAGTATTCGCGATACGAGTCTGCTGGCGGTGCTGGACAGGACGGTAACGCCGATGGGCGGTCGCAAATTGCGGGCGTGGATTTTGCGACCCCTGCGCAATTTGCCTGGGCTCGAGTGCCGACAGCAAATGATCGCGGATTTGTTACAGGAGCCAGACCTGCTGGGCTCAATCCGCTCCGAGCTAAAAGCGATTCGCGACATCGAGCGTGCTGCCGGGCGGTTGAGTCAAGCTTCGGGCAATCCGCGCGATCTGGTCGCTTTAAAAAATTCACTTCAACAGCTCCCGAAACTCAAGTCGGAGCTTGGAAAACTGATTGAGCGAACAAGTTTTGGTAGGGCGGGCTCGCCGAGCCCGCCTGCAATTCAGGAGACCGATGTCGGCGCGCCCGGCGGTCGCGCCCTACCAGTTCATCTGCAAAACGAGATCCACGAAATGCCCGCACTGGCGGAGAAGCTTACTAGCGCGGTTGTTGATGATCCGCCCATTGCGGTAAAGGAGGGCGGAATTTTTCGCGATGGTTATGACGCCGATTTAGACACCTTGCGCCAGGCCTCACGCGACGGAAAAAATTGGATCAGCCAATTGCAGGAGCGTGAAATTGCGGCAACGAAGATCAAATCACTCAAGGTTCGGTACAATTCGGTGTTCGGTTATTTTATCGAAGTCACGAAGTCGAACCTTGGAAGCGTGCCCGGGCATTATACTCGCAAACAGACTACCGTCGGTGGCGAGCGCTTCATCACGCCCGAGCTCAAGGAAATGGAGGCAAAGATTCTCGGAGCAGATGAACGAGCGCGTCAACTCGAGTACCAGCTCTTGCAAAAATTGCGGGACGAAATTCTTCAGGAGCTGGGACTGATCCAACAAACGGCTGCGGCAATTGCGATTGTCGATGTTATCTGCGCCCTGGCCGAGACGGCGCGGCTTTATCGATATTGCCGGCCGCAGTTAAACGATTCTCTTCGATTGGTTATCAAAGATGGCCGGCATCCGGTTCTGGATCAAAATTTGGTGGAAGAAAAATTTGTCCCTAACGATACGATGCTAGATGGCGAAATGGCGCGTCTGGCCATCATCACCGGTCCGAACATGGCGGGGAAATCCACTTACATCCGCCAGGTCGCACTCATTGTATTGATGGCGCAGATCGGCAGCTTTGTTCCGGCGGAAAGCGCCGAGATCGGGCTGGTCGATCGCATCTTCACTCGGGTCGGCGCGAATGACGATCTCGCCCGCGGCCAATCTACGTTCATGGTGGAAATGAATGAGACTTCAAACATCGTCAACAATGCAACCGAACGAAGCCTGGTCATTTTGGACGAGATCGGCCGCGGAACATCGACATTCGACGGACTCTCGATCGCCTGGAGTGTGGCCGAATTCTTGCACGATAAAATCAAGGCGCGCACACTATTCGCGACGCATTATCATGAACTGACGAAGCTCGCGGCGGAGCGAGACGGTGTTTCCAATTACAATGTGGCGGTGCGCGAATGGAACGATCAGATTATTTTTTTGCGCAAGATCGTGCCCGGTGGCGCTGACAAAAGTTACGGTATCCACGTCGCGCGGCTTGCTGGTATACCGAAAGAAATTCTCGACCGGGCCAAAGACATTCTCGCTCACTTGGAGAAGCCAAACGGCGTTAACGAAACGCCGCCTTCAAAAGTGCGCGAGCGAAGAACCCCAAAAAAGATTCCGGATAAACCGCAAATGGATCTGCTCTGAGCGGTCCCGCGAGAACCGCCAGATTGATATAGTTGGAGGTCCTTCGCTTCGCTCAGGATGACAATGGGACGACGAGAATTAGTCCGATTCGTCCTCGTCTACCGGCTGAGCGCGAGGGATTGGCTGTCCCGGCTGGGGCGGGGGCGCGACAACGGGATGCCGACGGATGCTGACCTGTTGCGCTTTGTATACGTCCTTGAAAATATCGGCGATCATCGGCGCGGCTACCGAGCCGCCATGCACATTGACGCCAACTTCGCCCTCGTAAACTGCCGCGAAAGCGAACTGCGGTTGGTCGGCAGGCAAGAACCCGGCGAACCACGCCGCGATTGCGCTCCTTATGTTTCGGTCCCCATTGCGCGGTGCCGGTTTTTCCTGCGACTTCGACATTGTCCAGGTTTGCCTGGTGAGCTGTGCCGCGCGATCCGCTTACAACTTGGATCATAGCCCGTCCGCAACTGATCCAGAGTCGTCGGAGAAATATCGAGTGTTCTTTTAGCACGGACTTGATAGGCAGTTACGATTTTATTGTCCAGAGTCTGGACCTGTTGAACCAGACGCGTCTGATAAAATGTGCCGCCATTGGCCACGATCCCCATCGCCTGGGCCACTTGCAATGGGGTAACGAGCGTGTCGCCCTGGCCGATCGACAAGTTGGCAATGTCGCCGTTCAGAAGTCTCCGGCCGTGGGTCGCTTTCATGTATTCATCGTTCGGTACCCGGCCTTCGGCTTCGCCTCGCAGCGGGATGCCACATTTTGCACCGAAACCGAGGTTCAACGCCCAATCAATGATCGGTTGCGCGCCGGTCTTGATTCCGACCTGATAAAACCATGTGTCGCATGATTCCGTGAGTGCCTGGACGAAATTCAGCGCGCCGCGGTCCGTTTTCTTCCAGTTGTGGAAAGTAAGATTACCAATGTGAATGGCGGGAACGCATTGGTAGAGATCTTCCGGCCGCACTGCGCCACTTTCCAAAGCGGCAATCCCGACCGCGATTTTGAATACTGACCCCGGCGGATAAGCAGATCGAAATGCCCGCGGTAATAACGGAATATCGGGATCATCCTGCAACGCTTTGAATTTTTCCGTCGAGATCGACGGGACGAATACATTCGGGTCGTAGTTCGGCCAGGAGGCCATGGCAAGAACGTCGCCATTGTTAGGATCGACAATCACAATCGCGCCGCGTTTGGCTTTTGCTTCGAGGGCCTTTTCCGCCAATTCCTGAAGCCGAATATCGAGAGTGGTCACTACATTGTAACCGGGGATCGGCGGCGAGATCAGCTTCTCGGACGTTTTGCGACCGTCCTTGTCGAATATCGAGCTTGTACTCGCCGTGCTTGCCGGTGAGCATGTCGTTGAATGTCTGCTCCAGTCCTTCGCGTCCTTCGGTCTCCGGCCAGAGCGTTTCGTGATTGTCCACAATCCCGTCGGATTGCGTCCAGTTTTGCCCGTATATCCAACGATGTCGCCAGCGACTTTCCCTTTCGGATAAACGCGAATATAAATCGGCCGCACGACCATCCCCGCTGGAACATCGTCCTTGATCTTGTTGTATTCCGCGTCGCTCAGATTCTGCACGATCTCAAATGGCATAATCCCGCGGTTGTGATAATGACGCAGAATTGATTGCTCGGAGATTTTGATCGAACGGCCAAGTAATTTCTCCGCCTTGCTCGATCTTCTCGCGGACGAAACCGATCGCCTGCGTGTCCGAAAAATCGAGCGGGGTCGGAAAATTTATCGCGAGATTGTAGCTAAGTTTATTTTGCGCAAGCGGCACCCCGTAGCGATCTGTGATCTGCCCGCGCGGCGCGGGAATATCGAGAATATAGGTTCGCGCCAACTTTTGCGTCTCGAAAGTCGGGAGATTGTTTCTTCTTCCGGTGCGGGCGCCTGAGGCGGGGTGTGGCGTGACGATACTGAGCTACCGGCTGGCGTCGTGTTTGCGCGAGACGCCAAACACAACAGGAGCGACAGAAAAAGCAGACAAGTTGCGTAAATCCGCGCAGTTCTCAGATCGACATCTTCCCGAAAATGCTGGGCATCTGCGAATCTGCGGTCAATGATGCTGCTGCAAGAACTGGTGAACGTCTTCGGCCAACTTTCGGCCGATTCCCTCTGTGGCCGCAATCTCTTCCATGCTTGCTTTGCGCAGTCCGATTGACCGATCCAAATCTGCGCAAAAGCAGATTTTTCCGGTTCTGGCTCACGCCCGGGCAATCATCGAGAATGCTTTCGCCGATTCGCTTCTTCATCAGCAACTGGTGATAGGCATTGGCGAATCGGTGCGCCTCGTCCCGAATCCGTTGCAACAATCGCAACGCGCCGGAATCGAACGGCAAGCTGCAACGGCAACGCCCGGCCCGGCCGATAAATTTCTTCGTGTTCCTTGGCCAGACCGATGATCGGCAAATCATGTAAACCGAGCCGCTGCAATTCCCGGCACGCGGTTGAAAGCTGGCCCTTTCCACCATCGACAATGATTAAATCGGGCAATCGAACGAAGTCGTCTTGTTCCTCTTCTGCAGTTGTAGGGCTGAGCGTTCCGCCTGCCTTCGTCCGTTCGGCAACCGAAGCGGTTGCTCTTCAATCGCTCGCATGGCATCCACCGTTCCCTCCTGCGAAAATTCCGCCGCCTCCGGATTCGCCGCGCGCGCCTCGAGCAACATCCGCGAATATCGTCCGTCGAACGACTTCGGCCATGCTGGCAAAATCATCCTGCCCTTCGACGGTGCGCACGCGATAGCGCCGGTAATTGTCCTTGTCCGGCACGCCGTTCGCGAAAGCAGACCATCGAAGCAACGACGTGCGTGCGTGGAAATGTTTGAAATATCGAAGCACTCCATCACGGGCGGCGGGCGCGGAAGTTGCAGCGCATCAGCCAAAGCCTGCACGTCTGCCATCGGATCGATCGAGCTCGGCAAGCTGCCGCGGGTGAACCGCCGTGTCGGTTTCGTCGTGTCGCGCAGGTCGTCGATCATGTTGCGCAGCTCGGCAGCTTTTTCGAAATCGGTTTTCCCTGCCGCCTTGCGCATCTCTTCCTCCAAGCGCTTCGATCATTTCGCGCGATTTTCCCTCCAGAAATTCACAGGCCTGAGCGGCGCGTTCGCGATATTGCTCGGCCGTGATCTCGCTCAACCGCACCGGAACCTGGTAGGTGGATGATTTCAATTCTCGTTCGGTGGGCGAGCCGCGCCCAAAAGTCAGAACCCCAAACTTCTTGCGCATGAAGTTCAACGTTTGCCGAAGTGCGCCCGCGTGCGCGTATGGTCCGAAGTAACGCGCATTGTCATCTTTCTTGAAACGCGCCAGGCGAAAACGCGGCCATTCCTCCGACATGTCGATCTTCACCAGAAGAAAACGTTTATCGTCCCGAAACGAGATGTTGTAACGCGGCCGATATTCCTTGATCAGTTTGCCTTCGAGCAAGAGCGGATTCCGCATCGCTGCGGACGATGTGCGTTTCAAAATCCCAAACCGCATCGAGCATGGCGCGCGTCTTCAAATCCGCCTGCGCAATTTTCGAGGGCAAGAAATATGAACTCACACGTTTGCGCAGATCGCGCGCCTTGCCGACGTAAATGACGCGATTGAACCGGTCGCGCATCAGGTACACCCCGGGTTTGTGCGGCACCTCGTGCACCTTCTTGGTCAAATCAGGTCTTTCCTTTTCTGCCATCATCATGCTTCTCGCTCCTAATCTTGCTCCGGCCCGCAGATCGACAATCGAGAATGGGATCGCCGCGCTTTGTCGAACAATACTACGGACTCTATGCTACGCGCTGCCGGGGCAGCGCCGATTGCACCATCATGAGCTCGCTCACATTTTCCGGCGTGAGCAATCCGACCAGCCGTTTCATGTGGTCGAGCACCGGCACAGCCGGACAATTGCACTCCTGCATGATCCGGAATGCTTCTTCGAATCGCGTGCCTGTCGTGACCGTCGGAATATCGCGCCGCATGACGTCGGCAACGCGCAGACCCGGATCGCCCCGGCGTAAGGCGGCAATCAGATCGTGCCGCGTGAGCACCCCCGCGACATTACTGTTTTCATCGACGACCGGAAAATCGTGCTGCGACGTCGCGAGCAACGCATCAACCGCCTCATGCAGCGTCGCATTCTCCGGCAGCGTCCGAAATTCGCGCACCATCGCGCTCGAGACGGGAAACCGGCGCGAGATATCTTTCATTTGCGCGAGGGCCGCTTCCTGCGACGCACCAATGTAAACGAAAAACAGCGATGAATATAAGAACGGATTCCACTAATCAATCCAACAAACCGACAAAACCAAAAATAAAAGCGAACCCTTGTCCGATGGTGGCCGCAACTTGCGTGGCGCGAGCGTAACTCATGCGCGTCGCGAGCAAGGCCCGCAGCACGCGACCTCCATCCATCGGAAAGGCCGGCAGCAAATTGAACAGAAGCAGCAGGACGTTTATTGAAAGCAGGTTGACGAAACAAGATCGGACTCTGCATCGGCGGCGACTGGATTTGAGCGCGCACAATCTCGGCAATGATAAAAAGACCGAGCGCGATTACAGCCGTAACCGCCGGTCCGGCGGCGGCGATGATTAGCTCCTGCCTCGGTTCTTCCGGCATTCGCTCCAGTCGCGCCACTCCGCCGATCGGAAGCAGCGTGATGTCAGGCGTATTGATGCCGAATGATTTCGCCGCGAGCGCGTGGCCGAATTCGTGCAGCACGACGCAAAGAAAAAGCAACAGAATCAGAATCACTCCGTTGATTGCTGCCGGCGCGCCGCCTTGCGAGTAGTAACCGAAATGCGAGCCAGGCGATGAGCAGTAGAAACGTAACATGAATCCGCAATTGAATTCCGGCGATGCGCAAAATGGGAATAGACCAGCTCATGACGTGAATCTCGTCTGGGATTGCATCGCGCGCCAGCCAATGAACGGAGGCTAACTGCGGTGCCGCTCTTTGTCTCGAAACCTTCGCTATCTTTGTTTTCTTCGGTGTAATTTATTCTCGGAAATGGAACTTTTCGATGTTGCAATCGTCGGGGCCGGTCCGGCCGGTTCGGCCTGTGCCGCTTTCTGCGCGCAATGCCGGATTGCGCGTCCTCTTGCTCGAGCGCGAGAAGTTTCCCCGGGAAAAAGTTTGCGGTGATTGTCTGAATCCCTCGTGCTGGCCGGTGCTTCGCCGCCTGGGGGTCTTCGAACGCGTGCGCGCGTTGCCCCACGGAAAACTCGATGCGGTCGAATTCATCGCCATTGCCGGGCAAAAAATACATGTCGATCTGCCGCGCGGCGACGAGAGTGAGATCGCGGTCAAACGCAGTTTGTTTGACGACCTGCTGATAGCTCGCGCGAAGGAAGCTCGGAGCCGACGTGCGCGACGCAACCACCGTCAGTGCGATCAGAAAAACCCCGACGGACAATTGGGAGATCGATACCGGCGACCAAGCAATCGAAGCGCGAATCCTGATCGCAGCCGATGGCCGGAACTCCACTGTTGCGCGCCTTTGCAATCTCCTGCCGCGACCTGCTCGCGAGCGCATCGCGCTCCAAAGCCATGTTTCGTTGCCTGCCGATTTTGGAAACCGCGTCGTCTTGCAATTCCTGCCGGAGGGTTATTCCGGCCAGGCGCCGGTAAACGATCGGGAACTGAACCTATGTCTTGTCGGTGTGCCAGCGAGCATTTCGTCTTTGCGCAAATGGGCGGAAAGAAACTTTTCGCTCGCTCCCGACCATGCGTGGCGCACAATTACGCCGCTAACCCGGACCGCGCTGCCGGCGGCGCACGAAAATCTTTTTCTAATCGGGGACGCGGCCTGTGTCGTCGAGCCGTTTACCGGCGAAGGAATCTATTACGCGTTGCGCGGCGGAGAACTCGCGGCAAGCGCTGTAATCCAAATCGTTCGCGGACAGGATCGTAAATCTGCTTTGCGCGATTTTTCGAACGCGCACGCGGCGATGTACCGCGGCAGATTATGGATCAACCAACTGACTCGCGCCGCGGTTCTATCGCCACGTCTTGCCTCTTTCGTCCTTACAAATCGCGCGCTTTCAGCCTTCTCTTCTGCGGCTGCTGACTGCGAAAATCGTCAGGCCGAATTGAGTTCGCGACACGCCTTGACCGTGTTTGCCATGAGCATCGCGATAGTCATCGGACCGACGCCGCCGGGGACGGGCGTGATAGCCGAAGCCCTTGCCGCAACTTCATCAAACGCCACATCGCCCACCAATCGATAACCGCGCGGGCTGGCCGCGTCTTCTACGCGATTGATTCCGACATCAACAATCACCGCGCCGTCGCGGACATGCTCCGCTTTCACGAAGTTGGGCCGCCCGATCGCTGCGATCAATATGTCGGCGGACCGCGTGAGGGCGGGAATATCGCGCGTCCGCGAATGAATGACTGTGACAGTCGCGTCTGTCCCTTTTCGCATGAGCAGCAGGGCCAGCGATTTTCCAACGATCATGCTGCGACCGAGAATAACTACATGCGCGCCGGAGATATCGATCTTGCTTTCGTTGAGCAAACGCAAGACTCCGAGGGGCGTGCAGGGCACGAAAGCTGTCGGATCTTCCAGCGCGAGCTTGGCAACGTTGAGCGGGTGAAAACCATCGACGTCTTTGCGCGGATCCAATGCGCGCACAATCGCGGCTTCATCGATTTGTTTGGGCGGCGGAGACTGGACCAGGATCCCATGAACCGCGGGATCGCGATTCAATTTTTCGACATGCGCGAGCAACTCCGTCTGCGTGGTGGATTCGGGCAGCTCCAGTTTGACCGAATACAGACCCAGATCGCGGCTCATCTTGTCCTTCGAACGCACATAGGCACGCGAGGCAGGATCGTCGCCAACCAGAACGACGGCGAGACCGGGCGTGAGGCTTGCACGCTTTTAACTCCGCGATCTCGCTTCGAAGATCGACATAGACTTTTTCGGCAATGGCGCGGCCGTCGATCAAGTTACCCATATTGCAACCTAGAAGAATCAACGCCGTTCAACCAGTGCCATCATCGCGTCTTGCAAACGGAGTCGCTCAGCCTCGAATTCCTCCGGCGTCGAAGTCGATCGAACGCGATATGGCGGCGCGACCTTGATCCGAATCGTCGCGAATGGCCGCGGCACAATGAATCGGTCCCAACTCTTGAAACGCCAGCAGCTCGAATATTCCAGATTCATCGGCAGAACAGGCGCGCCCGTTTTTTGGGCGAGAAATATGACGCCTGGACCGATTTCGTAAACCGGGCCGCGCGGGCCATCCGGCGTGATGACGGCATCTCGATGTGAAGCGAGCAACTCAGAAAGCTGCAGAATCGCGCTCGCACCCAGGCGCGAGCTGGATCCGCGCACAACGCCGTAGCCGAAACGCTGGACGGCATCGGCCAGCAGATCGCCGTCGCGGCTCGCGCTAATCAGGGCCGCGCCCGAACGATGCGGAAAAAATCGACGCAAGACGATCGGCCAAATGAGCAACCGATTGTGCCAGATCGCGCCAATGTAGTTTTCAACCACCGGTTTGCCTGCGATGTCGGCCCGGTCGTCTATCTCAAAACGCAGCGTGCGCGCCCAGAGTTTGAGCAAATGAAATCCAAACGCGATTAGCCAACGCGCGGGCCGACCTTGGATTTTCAACGTTTGCGGACGGCTTTAGTGGTTTTCTTCGGCCAGCGGTAGGCGCGGGCGCTGGGAAGATCGAGTTGATCGAGAATGCGCCAGACCACCGTGTCGACAAGATCGACAATCGATTTTGGCCGGCTGTAAAACGAAGGAATCGCCGGCAGAACGATCGCGCCCGCCTCGAGCAACGTGGCAACGTTGCGCGCATGAATCAGATTCCACGGTGTCTCGCGCGGAACAAGAATGAGCTTGCGCCGTTCCTTCAAGAAAACGTCAGCGCCGCGCAACAAGGCGCTCTCGCCCGAACCGGAGGCAATGCGCCCGAGCGTCGCCATCGAGCAAGGTGCGATCACCATGGCGTCAAAGCGCGCCGAACCGCTGACATAGGGCACGTTGAGATCGTTCTCGGTGTGCTGGGTGACTCCTTTCCGGAACGTTGAGTTTATCGATCTCTTGCACGGCCACCTGCCGGGCATGGACGCTCATGACCAGATGCACCTCATGCGCCGAGCAATCGATCTGCTCGAGCAATCTCTGCAGATAAATCGTTCCGCTCGCACCGGTCGCGGCGATGACAAGTTTCATCGATGGAATTTAAGCCGAGTTTGAATTTAATCGCTAATCGGGGCAATAAGATACGTCATGGTCAAGAAGCTATTACACACTCGCTATCGCGTGAAAGATCTGGAAAAGACCGTCTCCTTCTACAAAGATGTGCTCGGGCTGCAGGAGATTCGACGGCACACTTCCGGGCGCGGTTCGCAATTTGTTTTCTTCAAAGCGCCGGACAGCGACGAGGAAATCGAGATTTGCAAGTTCGACGAGAGCGGACCCATCGTTGTTGGTCCCGATCTGACCCATCTCGCCTTTGAAGTGGACGATCTGGATGAGTTCGCCACGGAATCTGCGGCAAAAGGCTATCCGCTTTCCGATGGCCCGCACGCGAGTAGCAGTGGCCGGATCGCATTTGTCGATGCGCCAGAAGGTTACGAGATCGAACTGATCGACGCGCAAAGTCATAAAGCGCCGTTTTCAGCCCGTGATCTGCTTGCATCATAAAAACTCTATTTCTAATTTTTTTGCGCCAAGATGAAACTGACTATTCGCAAGATTTCAGTTCTGACAGCAATCGGACTGTTCCTTCACGCTTACCGGGCGGACGCAGGACGCGATTGGGCCAACTCACGTTTCCGAGCTATGGAAAATCGGCCCAAAGGCCGCGGCAAAGCGAACGTCGCGGCGCTCCAAAGATCGAAAAGCGCCTGACCACTCGCCGATGGAGAGACAAGCCCTCCCGTTTCTGCGAGGCGCCGGCTACGGGCGCAAGGGCGGTGATGATTGTTGATGCTAGAACAGGACAGATTCTGTACGAGAAAAATGCGGATGAATCGCGGGCCCCGGCGAGCACGCAAAAATTATTGACCGCATTGATTATCGTCGAGCGAGGATTCCTGGATGAACCAGTTACGGTTAAGGGCGGCGATACGTTGTGCGAACCGGTAAAACTCAATATCAAATCCGGCGAGACTTATCGACGGATCGACTTTTGCGCGCATTGCTGGTAAAAAGCCCGAATGATGTGGCTCGTTGCCTGGCCCGCGATTATGCCGGCAGCATCGAAGGTTTCGCCGAAATCATGAACCGGCGGGCCCGCGAGCTGGGGGCAATTGATTCACATTTTGTCAATCCCAATGGATTGCCCATGCCCGGACAATATTCGACTGCGCGCGATCTGTCCATCATTGCGCGCGCCGCTTATGCAAATCCGACCATTCGATCCATCGTTTGCCATCCCCGCATTGTTTTTCGTTATGCGAACGGACGAACTCGGGAGCTAAAAAATACAAACAAAGTGTTGAGCCGTTCTCCTTATTGCAATGGGATGAAGACCGGTTACACCGAAGCAGCCGGACATTGTCTGATTTCCAGCGGCTCAAGACCAGGCCGCGATATCATTGTAGTCGTATTGGGGGACAGCAAAGCTGGGGTCTGGCGTGATGCCTCTGCGCTGCTTTCCTGGGGCCTCTGGATGTAGCAGGCCCGCGATTGAGATTCTTGTTTCAACCGCAGACTACGGCGTGGAGGACGCGGCTGACAGCCGGAGCAATGGTGTGGGAACCAGCTTGGGATTCTTTTTTGGATCCTGTGGTGCTTCCGCGGCAACATCCTCTGGGCCTTCCGCAGGCGGGGCAGGTTCGGCACCGGTCACGTCCGCTGCGGCGTATTTATTCATTAGCCGTTGTTGGAGTGTCTGGCGCTCGGCTGTTTGGGTTGTCGAGCAAGCGGAAAGCAAAGTCAGGCTGAGTCCGAACAGGCAGGCTACGATTTTAGTTTTCATTGGAGGAAGGAATCTTGTCTCGGCTTATAATTACTATAATCGGACTTCTCAAGGCAAGTATTTTTTTTGCCTTGTTGCATCAAAATACAAAACCACAAAGGCGATGCCCAGAAGTGGTCTCAGAATGGTTTGGACGAGGCCAAGGGCGAAGGCCACCACGTTAAAACCGTGAGGAGTTGAACCGGCGCGTAAGGTTTTAAGGAGCGCTTCTGGATCGGTCGTGGTCATCATCTCATGGTAGTACTGCCGGATCATGGGCCATTCCGGGCCCAGAATCATCGCGAGAACGAATGCGCACCAGAGCGAGGAGATGAAAACGCCGCGCCACATGGGCCGTTGATACCACGCGAGGTTTCGTCCGCTCCGAGCGAGTTCTTTGCTCCGGCGCAATGCGCTTGCCACATCCGAATCGCCGAGCACCGCGAACTGCTGCCAAAAAAGAACGTTGATGTAAAAGCGGCCGAACAACCAAACTTGAACGCTCAGCAAAACCAATGCGATGAGGATCAAGAATGGTGATGACGCGCCGATAATAATCATTGCGGCGATACCGACCGCGAACACGCTCAGTAGAAGGAAAATGCCGTAAACAAGAATGCAGAGCATCGCCACCCGAGGCCAAAATTTCAGGATGTCTCCAAAGATGCCAAACACGTTCGGTCTTCGGCCAGCCATGAATTCTGCCGTTAGAATCTGAATGCCGATGATAAAAACGGGCCAGGCGGCAAGGCTCAGTCCAGTCATGCATACAGTGAAGAGAGCGGCTGCCGCTGAATTAAGTTCAAGATTGGTGGAGGAACTGTTGAATCCCGAGCCGCTCAATTGTGCACAAATCGACGGCAATAACACCAGCAGAGTTAGATAGAGAAATTGAAAAAACCCGCGACCATAGATCCGAAAAATCTCGCCGATGATTTGGCCGAAACTGCGAGGCTGTTGTATCGGCGCCTGTGCCAAATCCCTGGTGGCAGGCAAACCTGTTGCCACATTCTCCGTCTCGAACAAACCAGGGATTTCCGCCGCGGTGACCCATTTATCGCTTTCTGCCGATCTGGCCTCGTTAGTAGGCAAAACGCGGCTGTCGATCTTCCATGCTCGAAGTGTCTCCAATTCCGCGGGCCCATACTCTTTCCCGTCAACTCGAATAAACCAACTCTCGGCCATCGCTTGATCATCGAGCATGCTGCATCCAGAATCCAGCATCAGACTGCGTTGCAATGAAGCTTCTGCTTATCGACGGACATTACTACGTTTATCGCTCGTTCTTTGCGATTCCGAATCTATCGAATTCGAAGGGCGAACCGACCAACGCCATTTTCGGTTTTACTAAAACGCTTCGGTTGATGCTGAAACATCTGCAGCCGGATTTTGGCGCGGTTTTTTGGGACGAAGGAATGCCGGAACGCAGGGTAAAATTGCAGCCGGCCTACAAGGAGACCCGCAAAGAAATGCCGCGACCGATGGTCCCGCAACTGAAGTTCATCCAGGAAAAGCTGACGGGGTTGCTTGGGTTCAAAAGCATCTCGCTGCCGAATACCGAGGCGGACGACCTGATGGGCTGTTATGCCATTGCCGGCTGCAAACGGCCGGGAATGGAAGTGATTCTCGCTACCAACGACAAAGATCTGTATCAACTGGTTGGTCCGTGCGTGAAAGTCTACACCACTGCCAAGGCCGACCTCGCCTCTCCCAAGGATGCATTTGCCCTGCTGGGCGAAGCCGAAGCAACCGCAAAATGGGAAGTGCCGCCGAAAATGATTGGCGATGTTCTCGCTCTAACCGGCGATTCCGTGGACAATATTCCCGGTGCCGGCTTTGGACGAAAAACTGCCGCCGCCTTGATTCGAGAATTTGACGGGCTCGACGAATTGCTGGCTAAGATCGACAAAGTAAAAAGCCAGCGCAGCCGGGAGAAGCTCGCGAACGCGCGCGAGCAGATTCTACAAAATCGCAAAATGGTGGAGCTCGATTGCAACATGGAGTTGCCAATGCCGATCGATAATCTACGGATTGACCCCGATTATCCTGAGCTGATCGCGGCGTTAGAGAAATGTGAATTTAAATCACTGCTTCAGGAAGTGCGCGAGGAAGCGTTACGACTTGGCGCCTCCGCACAGGGAAATCTCCTATAGAGGATGCGCTTCGAACTGGGAGCTACCCGGGTTTTCGTGCAGTTTGCGGGGCTGATACGAATTTTTCGTAAAAAATTCGAACGGTAGTCCTGGATCGATGTCCAATTTAACAGGTTAAGGCGATTCGGGCGGTTGCACGTTTCTCGTATTTGCTGTTTCTCCTTGGCGTGCGCCGTCCGAATCTTTTTTCTTCGAACCACGAATTTTCCTCGGCCGATCCAGAAACTTACGTGCGCGGCAAATTGGTTTATAGAAAATCAAGCTGAGAGAGCCTTTCATGATCGTGAAAAAGTTCGATCCTGTGACCGCCGCGCTCAATGAAGACATTGGGCGAGGCGATATCACAACCGAAGCGTTTGTTCAGGCTGGAAGACAGGCCACGGCCAAAATCGTCGCGCGCCAGCGAGGCATTGTTGCCGGAACAAAAACTGCCGCGGCCGTTTTTCGGCGCGTCAATCGAAAAATCAAAATCCGAATCATTCGCCACGACGGATGTGCGGTTGCTCCGGGCCAACCGATTATCGAATTACGCGGCTCGGCCCGCTCGATTCTGAAAGCGGAACGAGTCGCCCTCAATTTTCTGCAACATCTTTGCGGAATTGCGACGCTCACTCGAAAATTTGTCGAAGCTGCGGGGAACAAGCCCGTGCAAATTCTCGATACGCGTAAAACCACGCCGGGCCTGCGACTTCTCGAGAAAGCGGCAGTCCTGGCGGGCGGCGGCACGAATCACCGTTTCGGTTTGTTCGACATGGTTCTGGTGAAGGACAATCACCTGGTGGCGGGCGCACGATTATCCAGTCTAGCAAAAACCATCGAGCGAATTCGCAAGAGACACCCACGGATTCGAATCGAGGTCGAGGCGGACCATCTCGATCAAGTCCGCGATCTTCTGCAAATCGCAAATGTCGATGTTATCCTGCTCGATAACATGACCCCCGGTGAGATGCGAAAAGCGGTGGCATATCGCAAAAAGTTGCGCCGGGGCGGGGCCGCAAAGTTTGAGGCCAGCGGCGGCGTCAACCTAACTAACGTGCGTCAGATTGCCGCGATTGGAGTCGATTACATTTCTGTCGGCGCGCTCACTCATTCGGCGCCGGCGATCAACCTTTCGCTCGAGATCAAGAATGTCGCGTCTTGATTCCGAAGCCCTTGGTTGCGCAGTGAGAGATTGCACGATTGGACGCGAAATTATCGTCCTCGAGGAAACCACTTCGACGAACGATGCCATTTTGCAGTTTGCCGGTCGGAATACGCCGGAAGGCTTGGTAATATTTGCCGAATGTCAGACTGCCGGACGCGGCCAACGCCGAAACCGGTGGCAATCTGCAGCCTCGAAGGGTTTATGGTTTTCATTTCTCTTGCGACCGAAGATCGACCTCGCTCACTCGGCACGGCTCACGGCTTGGGCCGCAGCCACGATAGCAGATTCCATTCGGAGCGAATTTGGCCTTTCAGTAAAGATGAAATCGCCTAACGATGTTGAGATCGACAAGCGAAAAGTCGCAGGAGTATTGGTGGAAATGCGGGCCCAATCCAATGCGCCGCACATAGCGATTGCGGGAATTGGCATCAATGTTAATCACCGAAGCGAAGATTTTCCGGAAGAATTGCGAGAGCACGCTATCTCGCTGGCGATGGCGTTAGATCGACAGGTGGATCGGCAACAATTCGCCGCGGCGCTCCTGCGCAATTTGGATCGTACTTACTTCGAGACTTTTGTTCGATCGGCAGCAGGCAGATGGGAGGATCAAGGCGGAGGTGGAGGCGGTGGAGCTCCACCCGGTGGCGCTCCGCCGGGTGCACCGGGGGCTTGAGCGGCCCGGATTTGATAGCCGACCTTGTCAATTCCAACGGTGCGCACCTTGTCCAAAACTGCGATCACATCACCATGCAGGGCCATCATTTCTGCGCTGATCGAGACTTTGATACCCGGATTTGCCTGGTGAAGCCGGTAGAGCATCGGCTGCAAGTCATCCGGCCCCACGTATCGACCATCCACGTAGATGGCATTGCCCTCGCGCACTTGAATGGAAACGAAATCTTTTTTTGGGGGCCCCGGAGGCGGTGCTCCGGAAGGAAGATTCACCCGAATTCCTTTCATGTGGGTCTGGCTCAAACTGACCATCATAAAGCTGGCCAGCAGAAAGAACATGATGTCGATCAGTGGAATGATTTCGATGCGGGCGTGTTTGTGAGGTATCGGTGAAGGAAGTCTCATAACTAATAGGAAGCGCCGGCCATAGTGAACGTGATCGGTATTCGAACTTTTGATACGGTTCCCGGCTTAAACCGCCAGTTTCTGAAAGCACTCAGGGCAGCGTTATCGAGAATCGGGCTGCCGATACTTACGGCCATATCGGCATCGGTGACGCGGCCACTGCCCGTATCGACAGTGACAACACAAACGCCGCTACCGGTAATGTGGTGGGCCCGCGCTTGGTACGGGTAAGCGGGTCTTGGCGAAAACACTGCCAGCGCTTTTGCTTTGGAAATCGTCATCGGACCGGGCCGGCCAACAGTGGGCGCCTTGATCGGCGCAATTTTTGGTGGCCGCTGGATTCGCGGTGGCGGCGTGGTTTCCTCATGAAACTCCGGCTTAATTTCGGGTTCCGGCGGTGGGGTCGGTGCAAGAACTTCTTCCGGCGGCGGTGTCGGCTGTTCCACTGGTTCCAAGGTGGCCTCGACCGTCGCCATAGGGATATCCTCGAGATTTACGGCTGGTTTTTCGCGTTTTTGGGCGAGCGCTACCGCAGTCAGATGAATCGCCAAGGCTGCGCCCAGTGCGGCCCAAACGTGCCACTTTGGTGCAGGCCGGTAGAGCACCGGTTTCACTGGCTCGGTTATGGTCGCGGTTTGTGCCATAGAAACTGCCTATCTGCCGGGGCCGGGCACTCCGCTCAAGGCTTCGCTCTTAATCTCAAACGAGATCTTGAAAAACCCCGCCGCCCGGAGCAGATCGAGAAGCCGGATGATGTTTCCGTGAACAGTGTCGGCGTCGCCCCGAACGAACACTTTCGCCTCGGGATCGGACTCATGCACCTGTTGTAACTTCTGAGCCATCGCATCGTAACTCATCTCCTGCTTGTCGAAGAAGAAGTTCCCATTCCGATCCACAGAAACGCTGACGTAATTTTGCTTCGATTGAGTCTCGCCGGATTGACCTGTGGGCAGGGTGACCTTGATACCTTTCATGTGCACCTGGCTCAGGCTCACCATCATAAAGCTGGCCAGTAGGAAGAACATGATGTCGATCAGTGGGATGATCTCGATCCGTGCTTTCTTGTGAGGTACTGGAGAACCTATTGTCATAGTTTGATGGATTTATGCCATACTCAGTCGATCATCGGCCGACTTCAGCTTCCTTTTTCGCATTCGCTTCCAACATCACCTCCAGATTCGTGGCCGCGGTTTGCAACTCGAACTCCAAGTTAGACACGCGGGAAGTGAAAAAGTTAAAGGGAATGAGAGAGAAGATGGCGATACCCAGACCGCATGCGGTAGCGATGAGAGCTTCGGCGATACCACCGGTCACAGCTTGAACGGCGAGCTCTTCGTTACCGAGAAAGCTGAACGACCGAATCAATCCGGTCACCGTTCCCAACAGACCGAGCAAGGGAGCCAGCGTAACCAGGGTATCCATTACTACGAGGAACCGGCCGGCCCGTTTGATTTCGATGCCAGCGGCCACCTGCAACGCTCCTTGGAGCGAGGCGTGCTGGTGATTGAGCCCGTTCCACATCATTCGCAGCACTGGATCCCGCGAACCGCGCGACAGTCTCGAAGCTTCGGGAATATCGCCGTTCTCGACTGCGGTGAAGACCTTTTCGATCCGCTTGGGATCGCGCCGGAACCAACGGCCCAGCCACCAGAAAACGCGCTCGATCACGACCGTCAAAGCTACGATCGACACGATCAGAATCGGCCACATAATCGGGCCACCCTTCCGGAAATTGTCGATGATAAAATTACCAGTGAGCTTTCGTTCCCCGCCCCATGGCCCCGCGCCGGCAGCTGGAGAAGCGGCAGGCGACGGACTAAGCGTAACCGGCACGCTCTGGCCGGGCGCAGGTGAGCCCATTGCTTCCCCTGGCGACATTCCCGGCGCTGCAGGTGACATTGCTGCGCCGGGCGACATCCCTTCTGCCGGCGAAGGCATCGTCGCTCCGGGTTGTGTGGGCGCTTCGACCTGCGCGGGCGACCCCGAAGGTGAAGTGACTGCGTCCGGTGGAGGCGGCGGGCTTTGAGCAAATGAAGTAAACGTTACAGTGATGGTGCAGAGACAGACGATGAGCAGTGTTTTCATAGTTGAGCAAAGAATGGAGTTACCGACTCCGTTGTTGGTTATCTTATCCCAAATGAGCCGGGGGAAAGTCGAGGAAAACTTTTTACCTTTCATTTGCTTCGATCTCCTGTTCGCAACGGTGGCTCTATTAATTCGGATTATCTTCATTCGGAGGACGTAACGCAAGCATTTCAAATAACCACATTCACCTCTAATTGCGGCCAGTCTCCTATGCGCGCTTCCAATCGATCTCCATTGCGGAGGGGGCCGACGCCGGATGGTGTTCCCGTTAAAATGACGTCGCCAGGTTGAAGGGTCATCGCCCGGCTCGCGAAAGAAATGATTTCCGCTACGGAATAAATCATCTGGCTCGTTCGCGCGTTTTGTTTGAGCTCATCATTCTGCCGCAGCTCGATAGGCAAATCGCGAACATCGACATCGGCGTAAACAAATGGACCCACCGGCGTGTAGGTATCGAATGACTTGCAGCGTCCAAATTGCTTTTCCGTTTTCTGTAGATCGCGATCGCTGATATCCAGCCCGATCGTGTATCCGAAAATCGCTTCCCGGGCCTGTTTGGCGCTCACATTCTTTACGCGAGCGCCGATCACAACCGCCAGCTCGATTTCGAAATCGGTTTGATGATCTGGGAATGCGATTTCGATCTTTCCCTCATTCGCCAGAAGCGAACTCGGCGCTTTGAACCAGATCAACGGCGTGCCCAGCGGCGTTCGCGACATCTCGCGAATGTGCTCGGTATAATTGAGCCCGACGGCGATCAGCTTCGACGGCGCGACCGGGAGATCGACAGCGACATCGCTTAACTTGTAAAACATTCCGGTCGGCTCGATCCCATTCCAGTAGGGACGCGCCAGGATATGGACGTCCTGGCCTTGCAATTCACCGTAGAAAAATTTGTCGCCGGACCGGAAGCCGCCAAATGTGCGCATGGAAGTCGGCAGATTACGCAGATCCTTGGCGATTGGAAAAGGAGAGCTTCAGAAAATTTTGTGTGGATTATTTTGGAGCAATCGCTACGAAATCGCGAACCGGCTTTTGCTCGGAGATGGAAAATGCATCGCCGTTTTCGCGCGCAAACCAGAATCCAGTGGATGATCCGCCATCGAGATTCAATGCACGCGCTGTCTTGAGATCATCAATCAGCGGAAGCGTGGCCAAGATTTCGGCCAGTTGAGCCAGAGTGATTTCCGAGCAAACGCCGAGCGCGGCGCGATTGCCGCGTGTTATGAGAGCAAATGTTCGCCGGGCCGGCCGCGAATCGTTCAAACCGCGAACGCGCCGGTCAGCATCGACAAGGAATGGCCCGCACTGAATCGCCGAGAGCAGTTTTTGTTTCATCGAAAATTCGCTGGACCGCACGATTTTCGACTGATGCGGGGTCACCTCCAGGACACCGGTTAATAATTTCGCCCGCTTCAAAAGCGAGATCGTTTTCCCCTTAATGATTCGTAACCCAATGGGCTGAAACTCGGCGTCGAAGTAACCACCGTTCACGCCGGCTACACATCCGCCACTCTTCACGGCTTCAGCGAGATTGGTCTCGCCGTTCTTATTTTCAATCACGCGCAAGGTGCATGACTTCGAGGAGAAAATGGCAAGATCGACAACGGCCCGCTCCCCGGTCTGCGATTCCGTCACGGTAATATGGCGATGAATAACGAGCGATTCCGCCGAGGGCTCGCCGGTTGCGTGAACAACCTGCCATTCAGCCAGTCCCGTTTTCGCGAGAACAAAGCCGAGAATCAGAATTAATCGCGCGGATCGCATTCTTTGGCAGACGCTAATCTGTTGCAAGATCGACAGCGACAGAAATAGTTGGCAGATGACCGCGCGCGAACGTGTGGCCGAACTTGTTAAGGTCTGGCCAAAGATTTATCCCAATGCGCATTGCGAGCTCGATTTTCGCAATCCTCTCCAGCTGCTTGTCGCCACGATTCTGTCGGCCCAATGCACCGACAAACGAGTAAACATAGTTACGCCGGCCCTGTTCAGGAAATATCGGACGGCTAGAGATTACGCTAATGCGCCGCAGACCGAGCTGGAGAACGCGATCAAATCGACCGGTTTTTTCCGCAGCAAAACCAAAAGCATTCGCGGAGCGATGGGCGTGATTGCAGGAAAACATGGCGGCAAATTACCATCGACAATGGAAGCGCTGGTCGATCTGCCCGGTGTTGGCCGCAAGACCGCAAACGTGGTGCTGGGGAATGCCTTCCATAAAGACGAGGGGATCGTGGCGGATACCCACGTGATTCGGCTGTCGCAACGCCTCGGCCTAACGAAACATTCCGACGCGGAAAAAATCGAGCGCGACCTGATGAAACTCGTGCCACGCGAGCATTGGACAAATTGGAGTCATTGGCTCATCTGGCATGGCCGCCGGCGCTGTTACGCTCGCAAGCCGGATTGCGGCCAATGCGAAGTCTTTCGCCTTTGCCCAAGCGGCAAAAAATTTCTGCGAACCGGCGTGGCCCGGTTGCCAGAAAATGCGGCGGCTGCTCAGGGCAGGGAGAAGTAGATCGCGCATCAACTGGCGCGAAATGAGTAGATTTACCAGTTGCTTACGGTAGAATTACCGTTTATCCTGAAGCATGCCGACAATCTCCCGACAGAAAGGACCCACTGCCAAAGTGGCTGCCATTGCGGCGCTATCGCCGCTGGAGCAGATCGAAACCATTCGCAAAGGAATTGCGGCGCAGGTGTTCGATCAGTTGGCAAGTGCGCTCGGTGTCGGAAAGGAAGCGCTCGCGCGCAGGCTGCACATCAACGCCCAGACGTTGCGCAAGCGGAAATCCCGCCGGCTTTCCGCCGATGAAGCCGAGAAGAGTTTGCGCGTGGCGCGCGTGTTTACCCAGGCCAGCGAAGTGCTCGGGAGTGAAGACAAGGCGCGGCAATGGGTAAACGACCAGATCCCCGCGTTAGGCGGAAAACGCCCGCTCGAGTTGCTCGATACCGACGTAGGCGCGCAGGAAGTCACTAATCTCCTGCAATCCATCAAGTGGGGAGTTTATGCGTGACGTTCTATCGCCTCGAAACGCTCGATCGCCCAAAGCCGTCGCAGGCGTTTAGCGGAGAAGGCGGCCTGCATGCTGCGGGCCGTTGGAATTCCCTCGGCACACGTCTCGTTTACACTTCGAGCTCGGTAGCGCTGGCCTGTCTCGAAACTCTTGTGCACGTCCGGACGCTGCGGGAGTCGGAAGAACGCTGGCTCTTTGCGATCGAGGTGCCTGATCGGCTGGTCGAGGAATTGCGTCCGTTGCCCAAACAATGGGACGCAGAGCCGGTTAGCGCCGGGAGCCGTACAGCGGGCGATGAATGGATCGCAGCACAGCGCAGCGCGGCGTTAGTCGTGCCGAGCGTAATAGTGCCAGTGGAAAGCAATGCGTTGATTAATCCGCGGCATCCGCAGTTCCGGCTTGAGTGGGTCGCAAAGCCAGCGCGTTTCCGGTATGATCCGCGGCTAAGATGAGGATCAAATGTCGATCCTCCATGGAATTTAGCCAGCCGCTCGCTCGCCAACGCGCCGCTCAGGGCAGAGAAAAATAGTCCGGCGCCTGATAATTTCCATCCACGATCTTCACGATTTGCATGAGAACATCGTTGACCAATGTGCTGGCGCCGAAGCGGAACAACTCTGGCGTGAGCCAGTCGTCGCCCAGGGTTTCCTTCACCATCACGAGATATCCGAGAGCTTGTTTGGCGGTGCGAATTCCTCCGGCCGGTTTCATCCCGATGCGAATACCCGTTGCGTAAAAATAATCGCGGATTGCCTCGAGCATCACCAAGGTGACCGGCATCGTCGCGGCGGGCGAAATTTTTCCTGTCGATGTTTTGATGAAATCTGCGCCGGCGCGCATCGCGATCTCGCTGGCGATGCGAACGTTGTCGTAGATTTGCAGCTCGCCAGTTTCGAGAATCACTTTAAGGTGCGCGCTTCCGCACGCCTCTTTCGTAGCAGCGATCTCATCGAATACCCGGCCATGATCGCCGGTCAGAAAAGCGCCCCGATCGATCACCATATCGATTTCGTCCGCGCCATCTCGCACGGCACCGCGAACTTCTTCGAGTTTTAGTTTCAACGGCATCAGTCCGGTCGGGAATGCCGTGGCTACAGATGCGACTTTGACTCGCGAAATGCCGAGAAATTTCTTAGCGAACGGCACCAGGTTTGGATAAATACAAACTGCGGCGCATGGGGGAACATCGTAGCGCGGATCGAGAGGTTGCATCGCTTTGCGGCAGAGGAACGCAATTTTGCCGGGCGTATCCTTTCCTTCGAGCGTGGTCAGATCCATCATCGAGACCGCCATCTTGAGGCCTTGCAGTTTGGCCGAACCCTTAATGCTGCGTCTGGTGAACGCAGCTGCGCGTTCCTCGGCCATGATTTGATCGACAGTTGGAACCACCCATCGACTTCGCGCGATCCGGCTGCGCTTCGTCAGGCGCAACCGATCCGGCGGACCAGTCCTCCGAATCGTCTTCATCGAGAGCTGTCGATGTTATCGAAACGAGAAAGCGTCGTCGATTCGGACCTGCTAAAGGCTGGGACGCGTTATCGCGCCAGAACGACGTCTTTTTTGTTCCAAGTGTGGGTCTGCCCGCAATGGGAACAGTTGAAGCGCTGGCTTTTCAGTTTTGTCGTAGGCCAGAGCTGTTCCTCAACAGTTTGACCCGTTGAAGTCAGTTTCGCGGTGGAAGGGCATCGGACCAGAATGCGTTTAATGACCGGTCCATTCTTTTTGGCTGTGGGTATCATAAGTTTTTTCTCCAACCCGATAACGAGTTCTCGCTTTACCGATGTTCGGGGGAACTTTGCGGTTTCACCCTGTTGCCGATACTCATCCGAATGAAACGCTGAAGTATCGTCTGGTTTGGCCGAAAAACAACTGCGCGGAATTTCGGCGCTCGATTTTCGAGTCGTCTATTCCTCTTTGATCTGCCATTCCGCTCGCGCTTGATCGATCAAGGGCGCGAGCCGGCCATAAAATTTCACCACGTAAAACAAGTAGACGACGAACGCGATCAACTGTGCCCCAATCAGCCAAAGGTGACCGTTTGCGGCCAGAAGAATTTCCGGCCAGGCGCGGATCGACAATGCACAGGCGAGGTTCAATACGAAAACAGCCGGCAAAAGCAGACCGAGATTCAGCCATTGGTCGCGCATTACGAGCGCGAATAACCGATTACTCGATTCCCCGGCGCTATCCTCCATTCGGGCCCGGATGAGGCGAACATCGTAGGCAAACAGGAGCCAGCCAGCGGCAATGAAACCCGCGCCGAATCCGAACCAACGCGCCGGTGTAGCCAGTTGCGAAAAAGCGAGGGATTCCACCAGGGCGCAGGCGACGTAAAGAAAGTTGTGTCCGAACTCGAGCGGCCAGCGAATCACCGTGATGATGTGCAACACGGCTCGCGACCAGAAAACGAATATGACGAACAAGCCGGCCAGCACATAAGGCCAGGCTGGCCAGTCCATTTTCGTCATCACATCTTTCGCGTTTTCGATCAACACGGTCAGCGCCACACCTTGAATGATGCTGACCAGTGTGAGCTCGATGTCTCGAACCATCGAATCGAGCTCGAAGCGCGAGGCCGTAAGCTTCATTTGTGTTCGCTATTTTAAAAAGACTGACCAAAACAAGAAGAAGATTATTAAACTTCTAATGGAATCGGACTCGAATCGTGTTTCGAAAGTCAGGACAAGCGGACGGAGTTGGGCGGGGATTATCGGACTCGTGCTGCTTTTTCTGGCGTTGCGCTGGAATAGTTACGATGCGCCCCTGATTCGCGATGAAGGCGAATACGCCTATGCAGCACAACTCCTCAGACATGGGCTCGCACCATATCAAAACTCCTTTCTGCAAAAACCGCCAATGGTGATTTACACCTATCTATTGGCTAATTTGGTCGCGCCGGGTCTCTACTGGTTTCCTCGTATCCTGGCTTACTTATTCGCTGGGCTGGCGACGTGTCTACTCGGTTACATCGGCCAAAAGGAGTTTGGAAGAAGTGTCTCGTTTTCCGCGATGTGGCTGATGACGCCAATGATCCTTTTGCCTGGGATCACTCAATTCACGGCAAACACTGAGATGTTCATGCTTCTGCCGGTAATGGGCACGCTGGCCGTCTACGTGCGCGCTCGTCACTCGGGCGGCGGCCCCGGATATTGGCTGACCGGCGGCGTTCTGGGCGCGGTAGCGATCTGTTACAAATACACGTCGTTCCCATTGTGCGTCTTGCTATTCGTCGCCGCGTCGCTCGATGAATGGCGTCGGAAACGGAGCGTGAGTCACCTGGCGAAATGCTGGTTCTTCGCCTTGTTAGGCGTCACCGCCGCGACGCTAGCAGCGCTGGTTTTTTTTCTAATCCACGATGGTGGCAGGTCGCTTTGGGAATGCACAATTGAATACAACCAATCATACGCCGCCGCGACATTTGGGTGGAGGAACCTGGGCCACCGGCTGCAGGAACTTTGGATCGCGTGGTGGTTTTTATTTCCTTCGCTCGGCCTGATTCTAGTCGGCCGATGGCCGCGAACATTTTTTTGGACGCTGATTTTTCTGGCCGCGTGGATGACAACCGCCGGCAGCCCGTATCGGCAATATTATGTGACCGTTATGCCGTTTTGGGCGCTGCTCGTCGCGATCGGGATTCACAACCTTGATTGCCGACTAAGACGAACACGACTGACGCTGCCGTCCTGGTTCGGCTCAGCGCTAACAGCTGTCTTGGTGATCGGAGCGTGTCTACCTGATGTTCCTTCGTTACTAGCCAGCAAGAAAGATTTCGCCGCCGCGAAGATGAAAACATGGAGCCCATTTCTTGAATCGAAGCTGGTCGCCGGTCACGTAAAGAGACTGACCTCGCCCAAAGATTGCGTGTTCATCGCGGGATCGGAACCGCAAATCCTTTATTACGCCGACCGGTTCAGTTGTTCTCGATTCGCAATTATCTATCCGTTAATGATTCCAACGACTGTCGCGGAGCGTTATCAATCGGAAGCGATCCACGATCTGGAGTCGCGGCCTCCTGCGGTTGTTGCGATCGTCCGTCTGGCCACGAGCTGGTTGAGCCAACGCACGACTCCTCCAGGTTTTTTAGATTACCTGAACAAGGTTCTCAATGAAAGATACGATCTTGTGGGCGGTTATTTGATAGGCGACAAGACTTCTGGCTGGCAGGAACCTTTGGCAAAAGTTGATGTCGAACGATGCAGCCTCGTGGTTTTCAAGAGGAAACCCTGATCTTCACCAGCAGCGGATCGTGTCTGGAGGGATTCGAACCCCCAACCTTCTGATCCGAAGTCAGATGCTCTATCCAGTTGAGCTACAGACACAGGGAAATTTGATTGTCCATTGTCTATTCGAAACTGCAAGAACGCCACTCGAACAATCGACAATAATCTGGGGTGGTCGACGGGACTCGAACCCGCAACAACCAGAACCACAATCTGGGGCTCTACCATTGAGCTACGACCACCATCTCGTCTGCGTCTTCGCGGGGAAAAGAGCTTAAGGTTTTCTCAACGAAAGGCAACCGTGCCGTGCCGAGCCGTCAGCAGGGCAAACGAAAAGATTGCGGCGCTAAATGAATGGAGAAATTGAGCTGTACCATTCCGAGGGAAGCGTGAGAGCTCCAATTTTGAATCTTGGAATTTGGCGCTTTTAATTTGGAGCTCTCGTTGGCACGCTCTCCGCTTATTCTCAAAACCGCGTGGAAGGCTGGATTGCAACTGGACAGGAGCGGACTATCATTCCGCCTCGCTGTCGGATGAAAAGAATAGGGTCGATTCTATTCGCCGGTTTCTTTTTTGCACTTCTTTCCCCGCGTCTCTCCGCTCAGGCCGATGATCCGAGCGAGATATTCCTCAAGGCCTACATGACCGCGCAACAGGCCGAGAAACTCGAGCACGATAACCAGTTCAAAGCCGCGCTGGCAAAATATCGGTTCGCTGGAAGTTTGATCGAGGAAATCCGCAAGAATCACGGCGACTGGCAGCCGGCGATTGTCGATTATCGCGGCCGCAAGATCAGCGAAAGTATTCTCCGGCTTCAGGACGAGATTGCCACGCAAAAAGATCTTGCCGCCACTTCGGAGCCGCCGCCAGAAACAGAAGCGGCGCCTGAACAAAAGACGACCGCTTCGCGGCAGCCGAGCGCCGAAATTTCGGCCTCAAAAAATGCATCGACAACGACGCGAGCTCCCGAACCTCCCGCGCAGGCGCCGATAGTCGCAATCCGGGAAGCGACGAAGCAATTGAACGCCAGAGTGGATCAGTTGCAGGCCGAGCTCGATAAATCACGCAATCAGCTTGGTGTCGCTCAGAAGGAAAAAGAAGATCTCAACAGCCGTTTGAAAGACACCCACTCGAAACTGGACCAGGCGCAGGCTGACCTGCAGAAACCGAAAGGCGCGGATCGCCAGCTACGCGACCAGTTGGTCAAGGCTCAGGAAGCATTAAAAAAAGCGCAGACCGCAACCGACCAGAAGAATACTAAGGCTGAGGGAGATTTGCGCGCCGAGATCAAACGGCTAAAAGATGCCGTGCTCGCCGCCGAAGCGGCCCGGGCCGCGGCGGAAAAGGAAAAAGAGACAAAAGTTGCCGCCGCCGAAAAGGAAAAGGAAACGAAAATAGCCGAGGCGGAAAAGCGTCTGACCGCGATGACAAAAGAGCGGGATGACGCCCTGGCTCAGGCCAAAGGAACGAAAGACGCCCAACAGCGTGTCGACGCGCTACTGGCGGAAAATTCCACATTGCAGAAGAAATTGGCTGCCGCCGAGAAGGCAGTTCAGGAATTGAGCGAGGACAAGCCAAAAAAGGAGCAGCAGTTGGCTGAGGTGAAACGTCAGATCGGCCAGTTGCAACAGCAACTAGCCACCAGCCAGAAACAGAACCGCGATTACGAAGTCATGGTGGCGGACCTGCGCGGGCAATTGGATTCGATGGCCAGCCAGCTCACGAAAGCAAAATTGGTAGGCGCGACGGCGGAAGAAACCATGCGCCTGCGCAAAGAGAATGAGATGCTGCGGAATATCGTTTTGCGCGAGCGGCAGGAGGAAGCCCGCCGCGAGCAGGCCAAGAAATTGATGCTGGCAGAGTTCGACAAGCTTCGGATCAAATCCGACACGCTTAACAAACAGATCGAGCTTTTGGCCCAACCGGTCACGAAGTTGACTGATGACGAACTAGCTCTTCTTCGGCAACCCATTGTTTCCATTTCGGACAATAATCCCGCGACGATGAAAGCGAGTTTCGCCTATGCCAAGAAAACGACCGCCACTTCGGTCACGATCAATGCCGGCGATGATGACAACGATGCGGCTAACAAATTGGACGCTCCGGAACAAAACCCCGGGGAGATTGGCGGTAGCGGATTCAAACCGGACCTGCCGGACGATTTGCTACCGATGGCGCGCGAAGCGAAGCAGAATTTTGGGCGCGGCAAATATCGTTCGGCTGAAAAAGAATATCAGGAGATTTTGATCAAGAGCCCGAACAATCTTTATTCCCTCTCGAATCTTGGTGTTGTTTATTTCCGCACCGGCCGATTCAAGGCTGCGGAGTTAACGTTGAAAAAAGCCGTCGCGGTCTCGCCCCGGGACGAATTCGCTCATACCACACTGGGGATCGTGTACTATCGGCAATCGAAATTCGATGCTGCGCTCACCGAACTGACCAAGGCGCTGGCGATCAATCCCAAAAGCGCCACGGCTCATAATTATCTCGGGATCACGGCCAGCCAGAAGGGCTGGCAGGAAGCAGCCGAAAAGGAATTGCTAGCGGCGCTGGCCAATAATCCCAATTATCCCGACGCGCATTTCAATCTGGCGGTGATTTATGCCACCGCCGAACCGCCGGCGAAAGAACTCGCCAGGCAACACTATGCGAAAGCCACGGCGCTCGGCAGCGATCGTGACCCCTCGCTCGAGAAATTGTTGCATTAGCAACTGGGCCTAACCAGAGCGCAGGCCGGCCAAGATCGACAGCGTTTGCTGGACGTTTTCCGAAATGGGGAATTGCGACGCGTGTTCGATGATTTTTGATCTGACCTCGGCGCGCCTGGATTCGTCCGACCAGAATTGGATGGCATCGCGCAAGGCCATCATGTCATTGGGAAGATCGACAATCGAGCCGTCCACGCCATCCTCCATGATTTCGCTAAAACCATTGGCGCGCGTCGTGATCACAGGCAAACCGCAGGCCAGCGCTTCCAGGCAGGCGTTCGAGAACGGATCATAAATCGTAGGCAGAATGAAAATGTCTGCGGCCGCATAGAACGGCCGGAGATCATCGACCTCGCCGAAAAAATGAACGCGCTTGGATTTGTAGGCTCGCGTATTCCCTCGACCGGCCACGAGCAAATGCATCCTGGAATTTTTGCACAACGCCATCGCCTCAATGGCAAACAACAGGCCTTTGCGTTCCCAGCCCGATCCGGCAAAAAGCAGCACGGTTTCGTCCGGCTTCAATTTCAAACGGTCGCGCGTTTCTTCTCCCAGAGCCGGATTAAATTCGTATTGCTGGAGGGGAAGGCCGTTGCGAATGAGGTGGATCTTGTCGCGAGGATAACCGTAAAGATCGACAATTTCGTTTTCCACGAGCTGCGAATTAACGATTACTCCACCGGCTCCGCCGCGGGCCAGCAGAGCCTCCTCCAATCGCAGAATGTCGCGATGCTTCCGATTGAGGCCGCGGACGAATCGTTCGAGCGGCATCTCGAACTTTCTTCGTCGGTTCAGCCAGGCGCGATGAACTCCATCGCCGGCCCGGTAAACGTCGCATCGCCAGATTCTCTCCAAGCTTAGCAAAACATCGCATGGTGATTCCGCAGGCAATTTTTCCATTTCATCGGCAAATCCAATTGTCGATGTTGCGCGGATTTGCGTGATTGGGCCGAATGGCCATTCCGAGGCCGGCCAATCCACCGTGGCAAAGAGAGGCGTATTGTATCCAAGATCGACAATGCCGCGCGCGAGCCGCTTAAGGTAAGTTTCGGCGCCGCCGCTGGAGGAGTAGCCGCGGCGGACGAATCCGATGGTTAGTTTCCGGTTCGACACAATGCTAATATTTGCCAGACTAATTGGAATCTCATGTTGGGTGAAACTCTAAACGCGCCCTCATTGTCTCATCCTGTTTCCCGGGAAAGGCGAGTTTTACCAAAGCATTTGGTCTACTCGATCTTTGCCCGGATCGGGGGTTCGGGCCTGGACACGGATGCGTTTGAAACTTTGCGGGCATCGTATCGTGGCGGTTTTCTGGGCAAAGCCGTGGCCTACGACAATCGGCAGAGAGAAATTCCGGCGCGCTACATTCATTCGCTGCGCTGGCATCCCGTGCGTCTGATCTCCTTCCTGGATCGGCCGTATTATTACGGCGCCAAGAAGCAATACCTCGACTGGATCACCTCACGACATCTGGCCAGTGGACAATACGATCTATTTCACAGTTGGTCGGGCGATTGCCTGCTGTCGCTGCGCGTAGCAAAACAACTTGGAATCCCTTCCATTCTCGAAATTCCGACCTGGCATCGCGATGGCGCGAAAGTGAAAATCGATGAACCTGTCCCGTCAGGGTCGCCAAGCAATGCTTCGTGGTTTGAAAAATGGAAAGCCGGCCTCGTGCTTCAGCGACAGCGTTTCATTGAAGAATACGAGCTGGCCGATTTGCTTCTCGTCCTCTCCGAGATGGCCGCCGATACTTTTCGGGTCCAGGGTTTCCCGGAAGAGAAATTGTTTTATCTGCCGCGCGGCGTAGATGCGGAGCGTTTCAAGCCGGGAAAGCGTCCGGCGAAATTTCGCGCGATTTTTTCCGGGGCCTTGATCAAGCGCAAGGGCATTCACCACCTGCTCGAGGCGTGGCATAGGCTAAACTTGCCTAATGCGGAGCTATGGTTGGTGGGCGCTGTGCATGACGAGGCCAGACCGTTTTTGCGGGAGTTTTGGCGCGATAACATTCGGTACGTCGGGTTCGTGAAGGATCCTGAGAATTATCTTAACCAAAGAACCATTTACATTTTTCCGTCGCAATGGGAAGGAAGCGCGAAAGTTGTTTACGAAGCCGCGGCTTGTGGCTTTGCCGTTAATCACTACCCGGGAGGCGGGCGATGTTGTGCGCGATGGTATCGAGGGGATCATCGTCCGGCCGGGAGATGTCGATGCTATCGCCGCAGGAATCGAGCGATTTTATCGTAGACCCTGATCTCATCGAAAAATGGGTCGGGCCGCACGCAAACGAGTAGTGGAAAATTTTACCTGGGACCACTTTCGGTCACGCCTGCTCGACGCTTACGCAGTGGCAATGAAAATCCACGGCAACGGCGGTTCCTGATTATCGCTTCACTGCGGAATCCACGGTGTTCCCTCCGATGAAAATTCTCCTTCTTCAGCTCAGACGAATCGGGACCTGATTTTGACCACACCGGCGATCGACGCCATGCGGAAAACAATTTCCTGAGTCCCAAATCACTTTGTGATTTCCAGTGAGTGCAAGGAATTGGCCCCCGCGATTTCCAATGTGGATCGGACCTTTGTTAGTGCGGCGAAAGTTACGAGACATCGGCGTGTTCTTCGCCACAGCAGCCGGGCGAGAAATTCGATTACTGCATCGATTTCACGCAGAACGATCGATCAGCCGCGCTTGCGTTTCTTTCCGGCGCGAGCAAACGGATTGCTTCGGACAAAGTGGAGCAGAAAATCGGCGCGGCGCTCTCGAATCTATAACGAATTTGTCCAAGCGCGGATGCACACGATGCATACGAGCGATTATCATCTCGGCGCTGCTTCAGCCCCTCGGTATTCAGGACGCCTTGCCGAAACTGCATCTCGATCTACCGCGGGAAGCCTGCGCCAAAGCGGACCAACTCTGCCGCGATAACAGCATCGACCATCCATTTGTCATTTTTCATCCCGGCGCTGCCCGGGTCGGAAAAATTATGGGAAGCGGACCGCTGGGCAGCGATTATCGAGTATGTGCAATTGAACTGGGGCTTCAAGGCGGTCATTAGGGCGCTTCTTCCGAATTCGATCGTGAGCAGGTTCGGCGGATTAAGGGGACGCTGCGGCAATCGGTTGTCGATCTTTCCAGCAGGACCGACTTGCTCACTCTCGCAGCGTTGATTGGCCGGGCACAGTTGCTTGTCACAGTTGATTCCGCGCCGATGCATTTGGCCGCGGCGATGCAGACGCCACAAGTGGTCTTGTTTGGGCCAACCAATCCATTTCACTGGCGGCCGCGAGAAAGTCCCGTCACAATTTTGCGAGGGGAATCGCCTGCCCCTGTGACCGAGTTTTCCCCCAAGCAGGCACGCGCCTTCATGAATCAAATCTCGACGGAAACGGTCATCGATGCTATCAGTGGCCTGCTGCCGGCGCCGGCGGCGCACACGGTATGATCCCGGGTAAATGTCGAAAACCCAAACAAAGCTTCTTGGTCACGATACGGCAGGCATGGGGCCCCTACCGGCGTCTTTATACCTATGTCGCGCCTTACAGGTGGCGGTTTGTCCTGGGTCTGGCGTTTGGCTTTGCTTTCGGTCTCGTTAATTCCTTGTTTCCATTAGCCGTCGCCAGAGTCACGAGTTTCATCTTTCACGGCAGAGCACCGAACCTGTCCGCGCTAAGATCTCACCCGGAACTGCTCAGTCACGGCCCAAGGGTCAATTCCATTGCGACTATCTGCCTGTCCATTCCGCTGATCATGATGGTGCGCAGCCTGTTCGATTACCTCAACGGCTATTACATGCAGTGGGTGAGCAACAAAGTTGTCAGCGATATCCGCTCCGATCTGTTTGGCAAAATGGTGCGGAATTCGATGGATTTCTTTAACAAAACGCGGGCCGGTGTCCTCATGTCCCGCATTACCAATGATACGCGCTTTATGCAGATGGCCCTTGGCACCGTGAGCAGCGATCTTTTCAAGCAGCCGGTCGCAATTGTCGGTGGAGTCACTGTTTTGCTTCTGATGGATTGGAAGTTTACCGTTGTAACTCTCATTCTTTTTCCAATTTGCATGCTGCCGATTCGCATCTACGGCAAGCGAGCGCGCGGAGCGGTGCAGGGTCAGCAGGAAGAAATGGGGCAAATGGTTGTGACCATGCAGGAGACATTCGCCGGGATCCGGGTCATCAAATCCTTCGGGCGCGAGAAGCATCAGGAAGAATCATTTCGGCGCAGTAACCAGCATCAGTTTAAGCAGATGATGCGTATGATCCGCGCCACCGAAGCGGTTGGCCCACTGGTGGAAACGATCGCTGCTTCGGGAATAGGGTTGGCTCTGCTCTACGTTTACACAGTGAACCTGGGGGCCGGCCGTTTCTTTGGACTGATCTCGGGAATTTTTCTTCTCTACGGTCCAATCAAGACGCTGAGCAAAATTCACATTATTTTGCAGCGATCCATCTCTGCGACGAAGGAGATGTTTCGGATTCTCGATTCGGACCCGACCGTGAAAGACCGGCCGGGTGCGAAGGATTTGCAATCGTGCGCTGGTCGGATCGACTTCGAGAATGTGACCTTTCGCTACGAGACGGGCACGTCCGATGCAGTTGCCGATCTTAACCTTCGAATCGAACCGGGAAAAAGTTATGCTCTCGTTGGCGCGAGTGGCGCGGGCAAGTCAACGGTGCTCTCCCTGATTTTGCGCCTGTATGATCCGACCAACGGCAGCGTGATGATCGATGGACACGACTTGCGCGACATCACGCAACGTTCGTTGCGGGAAAACATCGGCCTGGTTACCCAGGATACGTTTCTGTTTCACGACACGATTTTCAAAAATATCCAGTTCGGCCGTCTCGACGCGACCGCGGCGGAAGTTCAGGCAGCGGCGCAAGCAGCCTGCGCCCACGATTTCATTGTTGCGCAACCGAAAGGTTATCAAACCGTGATCGGCGACAAAGGCTGTCTTCTTTCCGGTGGGCAGCAACAGCGTGTCGCCATCGCCCGGGCTCTTCTGAAAAACGCGCCGATTCTGCTGCTGGATGAAGCCACTTCGGCTCTTGACTCGGAGTCGGAAAAGCAAATTCAGGAGGCGCTCGAACGCCTTTGCGCAGGACGCACCGTGATCGCCATTGCCCATCGGCTCTCTACGATTCTCTCAGCAGATCAGATAGTCGTGATGCACGAAGGACGGATCAAAGAGGTGGGAACACACGCCGAGTTGCTCGATAAATCGGGCTATTATCGCAAGTTCTACGATCTACAGTTCCATCGGGCCGAGACTGTTCCTGACAAGTTCGAGACGCTGGTCGACACGCTTGCCTGAACTCAGGCGGCCACGGTAACCGTACGGATAATCTCGCAAAATTCACTTCGCCGGCGGCCATGTTCAGAATCGGTGAGGACCGGTTCCAAGTGAAGATCTGCCGCAGGCTCCGGTAGGTCCACCCAGGATCGACAGCCGCCGTATCTCTTCTCGACAGCAAGTATCCACGGTGGTTGAAGTCGAAATATCGCGCACAAACGCGACGTGCAGGCTCGGCCCTTTTTTATAATCGAATCGCTCGCGGACGACTTCGGGTCGCAAAATGTGAAAAGCTTCGAGCGCTTCGGCTGTTTTCCAGGACGTGATCACGCTCGAGCTGTCGATCCTCGCAAAATATTTGATATCAATTTTATCAGGGGCGGGCGGCGGAAATTCGAAACCGCTGCCCCGCACTTTTGCCGGTTGCTCGTGGAACCATGTTGGAAACAGAAAGAATTCCTGGTGCCGAAATTGGAACCCGCCGCGCCCTTCGGCAATCCCACCTTTGCGCAAAATAACGGTCTGCTCCCCGCAGCCAAGCGCCTCGCAGACGACCGCCCATTCCTTGAATCCGACGCTTTCCATTTTGCGCGGGGCAACGTAGCTTGCGCCAAATGCCGTTCAACTTCGACCTCCATACCCATAGCTTCTTTTCCGGCGATGGTGTTTCCAGCCCGGAGGATTTGATAGCGGCGGCGCGTGCGAAAGGCCTGCATGGCATCGCAATTACTGATCACAACACCTGCGATGCCATCAATTACCTGCTGGAGAAAGGTTTGATGCGGCTGGATGGTCAGGCGGTTGATGGCTTTTTGGTTTTGCCCGGAGTCGAAGTCACCACTGCCGATGGCCATCTGCTCTGTATCGGGGCGGAATTGCCTTACCTGAAAGGAAAACCATCTCGCGAAGTTTGCGACTTAATCCACGAACGCGGCGGTCTCGCCATTCCTCCACATCCCTACGATCTGTTCCGCGCCGGAATCCGTTTCGCGACATTGGAGACCCTGCCAGTGGATGCTATCGAAGTCTTCAACGCTGCTACCACCTTGCGCCGTTACAACCGGTACGCTTTCAAGTACGCGCAGATTCGCGGTCTGCCGATGATCGCGGCCAGCGACGCGCACCATGCCGCCGCCGTCGGCACTGCTTACACGATCCTGAACACCGACGATCTTTCGGTAAAAGGGATTCTGGCCCAGATCGTCAAGAGCAACGAGCTCAACCAAAAATATCTCACTCCGCGCGACAGTCTGCGAAAAACTTGGAACAATTGGCTGCGTCTCCGTCGTCGCAAAAGAATTCCCGAGCTGGCCGCCAAAGACAGCGGTAACGGCCATTAGTTTATTTCATCCTTATCCTTCGACCTTCATTTCATCATGCCGGCCTACATCATCGTTGACATAGATGTTGTCGATCCTGCAGGATACGAAAAATACAAAAAGTTAGCCGGCGCTACGGTTGAGAAATATGGCGGCAAATACATCGTGCGCGGCGGCAAGAATGAAGTGCTCGAAGGCGATTGGAATCCGAAGCGCGTTGTCGTGCTGCAATTCGATTCGATGGAGCGCGCCAAGTCCTGGCTCAACAGCGTAGAATACCGCGAGCCGCGCAAAATGCGCCATCGCACGGCGAAGGCGAACATGATCGTCGTGGAAGGTACTTAGCAACTCGGAGATGGATGCGGGAACGAAAGATTTTTCGCCGTTCTTCGAGCAAAATCTGCCTCGGCGAGCTTGGTTACGCCGATGAAACTGAAGTTTTAGTTGTGGATGAACGAAGCGGTCTCGGTAATCGGTCCGCTCATCGTGATCGACGCCGGATTGTTGGTTCCGGAATAGGAACCTGCCCCGTCGCCTGTCCAATCGACAAAACTGTATCCGTTGCTTGGAGTTGCCCTGATTGTAATCACTGCGCCCTGATTTTTCCAATTGCTCGCTGGAGTGACGGTGCCGCCGACTCCATGCATCATGGTCAGGTAATATTGGGTGGTAAATGTGGCCGTGTAGGTCTTGTTCGTGGTGGGTGCAACAGTGTGGGAAATTGCACCGTTATCACTCCATTTTTTCCAAACATAGCGGACACCAGGGTCGCCCAATTGCGGTGAAGTGGTCTCGATCGTGTGATTCGAACCGGGGTCCCACGAGAACGTCTGAGTCGAGTTATAATTCGTACCGTCGACGATGAAATCACGCCCGGTGGGCGTTGTCTGGACTGTGACCTGAACGGGATTCTGTGTGAAGGAGGCGGTTTCGGTAATCGGCCCGTTCATCGTTATGGAGGCCGGATTATTTGTTCCGGAATACGAACCGGGCCCAGTGCCGATCCAATTGTCGAAGCTGTAACTGACCTGGCTATTGTTGGTGGGCGTGGCTGTAATCGAAACGATCGCGCCGGCGTTTTTCCAGTTGCTGACCGGGGAGACCTTGCCGCCGGTGCCCGCGATCATGGTGAGGTAATACTGCGTGGTAAATGTTGCCGTGTAAGTCGTGCTCGTGGTTGGCGCGACGGTGTGCGAGATAGCGCCGTGATCATTCCACTTCTTCCAATTGTAGCGCACCCCGGGGCCGCCGTCCTGCGGCGACGTCGTGGCCATGGTGTGATTGGAGCCAGAGATCCAGGTGAACGTTTGCGCTGAATTGAAATTGACTCCATCAACGCTAAACGTGCGGCCAGCGGGACTTGTCTGGACAACGACTTGAATTGTCGGCGTGGGAGTAGGCGTCGCACTTGGTGTCGGGGTTGGAGTCGGCGTCGGTGTGGGAGTTGGGGTTGGAGTCGGAGTCGGCGTCGGTGTGGGAGTTGGGGTCGGAGTCGGAGTCGGAGTCGGATTCGGGGGGCATTCCGCGAATTTGAATTTACCGATGCGCGTCCGCCAATTGAACGAGGTAGTGGTGGCATAGTACTCCTGAGTGTACCAGAAAGTGCAATCGTCCACGGGATCAATCGTCATCGCGCTGTAGTCGCCCCAACGACTGCTTGTGCCTGTCTGGCTGCCAGCGCCAGCGAACAACGTGGTCTCGCCTTGCGCCAAAGTGTTTACCGGATCCGTTGCCAGCCGCCCCGCATAACGAATCTCTGGATGAATGGTTGATGAGGAAGCGCTAAACCCAACGGCAAGGTTGCCGGCTTGATCCATCGCTGCGCTCCCCATCCAGCGCCATATGCTGTCAGGCGAATAAGTGCTTTCCTGGAACACGGTCACGGGCCCGTTCGTCACATTGTGCAGCTCGATCCAGCGCACTCCCGCGCGGCCGCTGGCCGAAACGGTGTAATTCGTCACCAACGATTCATGATCACCGAAATTTCGGTAAGCTGCCCGAAACATGAGACGATCGCCTATTCCATCGAGTTTGGAAGTCGTGCCTGATTGCGGCACACAACTGCGCGTGGTAGAACAAAGCTGTGTGAAGCCTGCAGCCGGCGGCGTGGCGAACAGGGTAAAAGTCGAGTTCGCGGGCGTAACGAAATCGACGTGAAAATGGAAGACATTGTAAACGAGTGGGGAACCACTCGGCCATTCCACAAATGTCTCTGGAGCTCCAGCGGATGGTAATGTTGAACCGTCGAGATCTGCCGGCAGATAAGTTTCTTCGGAAGGGCCGTTGGTTATACCCGGAGTAATAAAAGTTGCGGGAACGCCCACCAGCATGGCTGCGCGATCGAACGCGAACGGCTGCGGCCCGAGAAAAAGCGTACCGGAAGAGTTAAACACGTTCATTGACATGTAGTAAGCGTCCGGCCACACGCCCAGCTTGGGATAATCAAAAAAATTCGTGCCCAGATGGAAACCGTACCGATGCCACGACCCGGTTGCATCATCGCTGGCCGACACAGCGATGCATTCATCGGTCGGCACCCCGGCCCCGGCAAACTGACTGATGACCCAGCGGCCGGCGATTTTATCGTACAGAACGACCGGATCGCCATCGCCGTTGTTCTGGCAAACACCGCCAAACCCGTCCCAGATGGTTGAGATTCCAACCGGGCCCAAAACCGATGCGCCTGTGGTCTTGTCGAATACTTGCAGCGCCTCGTTCACAATCTGCACATATTGAGTCGATCCGACCGCACCGTTTGTATCGGGTGGCGCGCAGTTGCATCCCACACCAGGGTACGGAATGCCGTCGAATGTGAGCAGCGGACTCGGGATGCTCGGTTGCAAGAGCGCGCGTAACGAGACCGCTGGATCCTGAAGCGCCTGGTCGGGAACGTCGAAGTGGAAGTGTGGGATCCTGGGATTCTCGTTGGCCTCACGCTCCGGACGAAATTGCACCGGCATCGGCGTCATATCGCGGAGCGGCGACGACGTATCATTGAAATACGAATGGACAACTGTGATTGTGCTCTTGTCCGCGCTGATTTGCTCGGCGACGGCACTTCTCGGTGGCCAGAAGAATGCCGAGACGAAAAACCATACCGCTCCGGCAAAACAACCTAATGCGATGAACAGCCTCTGATTCGGCCTCATTTTGTTTGGCGACATTACAGCCAAGTACCCTCGTTTGTCGATCTTTTTAGGAGTGTGACCGTCTGGAAGGAATATTGGCCGATTGTCAGATGGGGCAGGCTTCCTCGCTTTGGCCGCGATCGCAACTAGGCGGTCGAAAGCAACGAGCGCAGCTCGCTTGCATCCGTCACCGGCGCTTTGCAGATAAAATTTTCGCAGACGTACGCGGCTGGTTTGCCATCCACCATTGAGATCGCGCGGATCGCCTCGTTCTTTTCACCTAGATATTTTTGCCCGTCCGCGCCGTCGGCCAGCATGAGAACCGTCCTCGGCAGGAAATATCGATGCACCTCGTTGAGCAATGCTTTCGTATTAAGATCGTCAACCTTGCCCGCGATCACGATCTGACGCGGTTTACTGAAACTGAAATCGCACGCCACCAGCATCTGCGGCATAGCGCTGGCGAAATGAGATAAGGTCGTGGCAAATGCATCGATTGTTCTTCTGCCGCGCTCGGCGAATTCTTCATCGTTTAAAAATTGGGCGAGGCGCAAAAGATTGAGGGCTGCGATAGAGCTAGCCGCCGGTTCCGCGCTGTCGTTATCATCCTTCATCCGCATCACGACGTTTTTGTCTTTTCCACTGGTGCTGAAATAACCGCCATTCTTCTCGTCGAAGAACAGGCAGTCCTGTATCTCCTGCAGCTCGACTGCGAATTTTAGCCATTCGATATCGAACGATGCTTCGTACAGATCGAGCAGACCCTGGATCAGGAATGCGTAATCATCGGCGAAACCTTCGATTTCGCTGCGCCCGTCTCGGTAATTCCGAAAGAGCAATTTGGTTTTTTCGTCATAAAGATTTGTTCGTATGAAATTGGCGGCCGTGATCGCTCTTTGGACGTAATTCCGGTCCTCAAAACCTGGCCGGCCGGGCGTAAGCTGGAAATCATTAGCCCGTTCCATGCTGCAATGATCTTGTCATCCAGATGCGGACGCGGACGCCCATTCCGGATCGACAATAAGTCTTTTCGGCTGCGCGCAAGTAATCTTCGAATCGCCGTCCTCGCTTTTCTTGAACTGCTTGGCTGTTTCGGCGATGCTGTGGCGCTGGATCAAAATGTTCTTGCCGCGAAACTCATCCTGAGGATCGCTGCCTTCCGGCGCATTTCCATAGGTTGCACCTCATAGTGATATTTGAAGATCTCGGCATCCGGTCCGAGCGCAGTGTCAATTTCCTTTTCAGTCCAAATGTAAAAGGCGCCTTCTTTTGTTTTAGCTTGTAGCGGCGCTCTGGAGCGTCGCCGTCTTTTTCGTCCGAATTGCGATAGTCACAGACCGCCCCTACAGGAATGGGACTATCGGCATCTTCGGCGGAAAAAAATCCGCCATCTTTTGACACTCATGTCTCGAGCGGACGTAATCGAGAATATCGCGGGCGGCCGCTTCGAACTCGACCCTCACCGGCGCTTTCGCGTCCGCCTCTCCCTGGCCGGGGAGAGGATGAAGGTGAGGGTCGTTTAAGTCTGAAACGCATCGAGATAAGCGGCGGCTAGTTGCGCTTGATCGTAAAGCATTTTTTCGAAATGCGGGACGTGCCAGTAGCGATCGACCGAATATCGATGGAATCCGCCTCCGATATGATCGTGCATTCCGCCCGCGGCCATTTTTCGCAATGTGAACAACGCCATTTCCAACGCGTGCTTGCCGGATTCGCTCTTCGGCATCGCGAGCAGAAAATCGGGCCAGAAAATTCATCGCGACCGGGCGCGGAAATTTCGGCGCATTGCCGAATCCGCCTTCGTTGGGATCATAACTATGGTCGAATTGCTCGTAGGCCTTTTGGAAAACGTCGTTGTCGATCTCGCCCGAAGCTGCTGCTTGTGAGGTCTGCGATTCGCGCAGCGCTTCAGACAATCTTCGTGCTCTCTGCTCAGCGATTTTTTTGTGGTCTTGTTTCCACGCGGATGCGATTCGCCCCAGAACTTTTTTGAAACCCGGCTGGCCATGTCGATCTTCGGGCGGAAAATATGTTCCGCCTACGAAAGGTTTGAGATCAGGCGTTAACCAAACACTCATTGGCCAACCGCCGCCGCCCGTAGTGGCCTGAACAAATGTCATGTAAACACGATCGACATCGGGCCGCTCCTCCCGATCGACTTTGATGTTCACAAACTCGCGATTCATGATCGCGGCCGTCGCTTCATCCTCAAAAGATTCGTGGGCCATGACGTGGCACCAATGACAGGTCGAATAACCGATAGAGAGAAAGATCGGCTTGTTTTCCTTGCGCGCTTTTTCAAACGCTTCCTCGCCCCACGGATACCAATCGACTGGATTATGTGCGTGCTGGAGGAGATAAGGCGACTTCTCCTTGGCTAGTCTATTTGTGTGCTCGGCTTGCGGGCTTGATCTCCGCAACTTAATGCGATAGATTGAAAGCGCTCACAGGTGGAACCATTGGCAAAACCATGCGGCGCAGTCGCGCGATCTCTTGACCGCGAGCCCATTCAGCGTGAGCTTGCCGGATTCTTCGACAACAACTTTTGCTTCGGTCCGAACGGACTAGCGTATTCGGATCGCCAATGGACCGACGGACAACTCACTTCTATCCTGTCTTTCTCGCTGTCGGAGTTGTGGCCTTTCTCTATTCATCCGTTGGGCACGCCGGAGCATCAGGTTATATCGCAACGATGACGCTGTTTGGACTTGCTCCAGTCGTCATTCGGCCGACGGCGTTGGTGTTGAACATTCTGGTGGCCACAATCGGCACGTTCCAATTTTGGAGGGCGGGTCATTTTTGCTGGAGACTGTTTTGGCCATTTGCCCTGCTCTCGATTCCGGCGGCGTATTTGGGTGGCTATCTCCAACCGTCTGCCTCCATCCTGCGAATCTTGATCGGTTGGTCCTGCTTTTTTCCGCGGCTCGGTTGTTTTTTCGCCGCAGCGATCCGCCATCGATTACCATTCCTGACCCGTCAAAACAGTGAGCCTCGGCGCAGGTCTTGGATTTCTTTCCGGGCTTGACAGGCACCGGCGGCGGAATATTTCTGACGCCGCTGCTGTTGTTCTGTCGTTGGGCTCGCATCAAACAAGCGGCCGCGGTTTCAGCCCTGTTCATTTTGGTCAATTCGATTGGTGGTCTGGCGGGTTATTTCACGAAAAACATTCCATTCCTTCGCTAGGCTTGTTCTGGCCGCGGCGGCAATTGTTGGCGGCACGATCGGGTCGCGTCTGGGTAGTCGGCATTTTCCCAGTCGAACGATCGCGATCTGCTGGCGATCGTGCTGACGATCGCTGGGGCCAAATTAATTTTTACCAGTAGGGGCGGTTCACCTGAACCGCCCGACCCGTCTCATCAAACCTGCCCGGGCGATTGAGGTCAATCGCCTCTACCTAGCCGTCAACGCAAGTTGCGCCCCTTCCGGCGACCAGGGATTTCGTGTAATCAGAAGCGACGATTTCATCCGCGAAAGTCCGTAAGAGATGGCAAAGCGCAGCGACATCCAATCCATGATGTTGCGGGCCGAAATTCGACAAATTTTTTTCCGCGAGCCGGAACAATCGAACCGCCGGGGATAATCGTTTGCTGTGCTTCGCGTGGGACGGGTCTTCAAAATTTTTTTGCAAATGAACGAAATGCGCCGGCGGCCTGGATCAGTCCCTTAAAAAAATCGTCGTCGGGCGAATTCTTGTTCAACCAAAGCTGCTCCAGAACGTCGTGCGCTTCGTAGTACCGCTGCTGATTCCAGCACGTGAAATAGGCGCGATAATTTGGGTGATTGATGAGGTCGACCTTCGCTGAATTCGGATCCTGCGACCGAGTTCGCGCACTAAACGCGAAATCCTCTCGCCTTTGTTCATCGCACGCATAATTTGTAGCGGCTCGAATCATGGGCAAATCGCATCCTTCGCTTTTCGGAGAAAAGATTTTGGAGTGCGCGGTGTCCGCGTCCGCCAATCGGGCGAACTCGTCCCGTGGCGAGCTTTCGAAACGTCCAGCGGCCGCTGGTCACCGCACTCCTAAAATGACGGCAGCCGGAGTAATCATCCTCGTCGCAGCCATTGCGGCGCTGATTTTCTGTTCGCGCTCTCTTTCGGGGCTGGAGACCGCCCTCTTTTCGCTCAAGCCACATCAGTTGCGCCGCTTGGAAGCGCAACATCCGTCGCTCGCCAGGTTTACCCACATGCTGCGGGAACATCCACGCCGCGTTCTCAATGTCATTCTTCTCGGGGACAGTCTTGTCAACGTCCCGCTCGTCTTGCTCTGTTTGGTTTTGCTCTGGGAAGGCCCATTGGCCGGGCGCGTGCCGCAATGGCTGGCTACGGTCGTGATCTTCACCGTCGTTGTAATCTTTGCGATCTGATCCCGAAAGTGCTGCGCCTTTCCGCATCTTATCGGATATCCACCATTGGGGCTTTACCCTAAATCCTCGATGCCAGTGCTCGATCGATTTGGGCAGGTCGCTGGAAAAATTCAGCACCGCGTTGTCGATCTTGTCACGCCCGACTCGACTCAAAAAGACCACGCCTGAGTGACGAAGAACTGGAGACGCTGGTGGAAATCGGGGAAGAGGAAGGAACGCTCCAGGAATCGGAAGGCGAAATGATCCAGGAGATCATCAAGCTTGGCGACAAAACCGCCAAAGATTGCATGACGCCCCGCGTGGATATGTTTGCCTTGCCGGATGACTCTGATCGAACGAAGAAGCAATCGCGCGCCTAAAGGAAAACGGCACCGCCGAGTGCCAGTTTATGCGGACACGCCCGATCAAATCGTGGGATCGTGGAAGTGAAGGTGTTCCTGTTCGACCCGGCTGAACATTACACCGAGACGATGATTGCGCCTTCGTTTGTCCCTGAGACGATGCGGGCGATCGATTTGCTCAAACTGTTTTCTGACCCATCCCCAGGGAATCGCCATCGTGGTGGATGAATTCGGCGGCACGGAAGGCATCATTACGATGGCTGATATCGTCGAAGATATTCTGAGTGATGCCGCTCCCTTGGGGGCGCCGATCTTTACATCGAACCGCTGGAAGATGGAAAATTTCTCGTCAGCGGCAAACGCGCGCTCGGACGACTTGAGTGAGCGGCTTGGATTCGAGGTGGACGCGGAAGGAATCGACACCATCGGCGGATTAGTGTTCAATCGGCTTGGCTTATCTCCCGACCGCCGGCACGCATCTCGATCTCCCGAGGTTTCCGTCACTGTCAGTCGAACCGGCCGCAAACGGATCCGGGAACTGCTCTTGGAAAAAACGGCGGCTCTGGATGTCGATGAAACAAGCGAATAAAACTGACCGAGCCGGCGAAGATGCTTCGTAACCTCTTGTTGCTTCGGCCTTGTAATGGATATCGCCACCATTCTTCTCTGCTGGATTATTTCCTTCCTTTTTGCCGGAATTGAAGCCGGCTTGTTATCGGTCAATCCGGTCCGGCTACGGTATCAGGCGAAACGAAACTGCGCGCGGCAGTCCGAGCTTGAGCCGAGTTACTCCAAAAGCCGGAGCGCTTATTTGTCACCGTCCTGCTGATCACGAACCTGGCCGACATCCTTGGTCTGCTTTTGCTTACGCGCAGGCTTGTCCTGCCTTCGGCTCGCCGGATTTCTTTTCGCCCTCTTGATCGCGCTTCCGGTCTATCTGTTTTTGCTGGCTGTGTTTCCGAAATCGCTCTTTCGTCGACTTCCCTTTCGCGCGCTCGTGCCCCTGGCCGGTCTGCTCGAATTTGTTTTCATAATCCTATCGCCGGCTTTGGAGTTCGGATCCCTGATCGGCGCGACATTCATTCCCAGCCGAAACGAAGGCCGCGCCCGGCTTTTTGCTGCTCGCGAAGAGCTCAAGCTCATGGCCGCCCAAAGTGAGCGCGAGGGCTCGCTTACTTCGCCGGAGCGTGCCATGATCTATAACGTTGTCGATTTTCGAATGGTCAAAGCGCAGCGACGTGATGGTTCCATTGAAGATCATCGTCAGTCGTCCGAGCCGGACATGTCGGCAGGAGATGTTCTCAAACTGACCCGCGCTTCGGGAATCGATCGGCTGCCAGTCGTCACGCCTGAGGAAAGCGCTTGGGTTGGTGAATGCGTCTCGATCTTCTGTTGGATGCGAATGGGCCTCGGCCATTGAACCAGCAAATGCGGCGCATCATCACGACAAGCGAAGAAGAACCGGCCTATCGGATCGTGCAACGGTTGCGCGCCGCGCGATCTCGGTTTGGCCGGAGTGGTCAATCCATCGGGCAATCTAGCCGGAATCGTGACGCTGGAAAATCTCATTCGTCGCCTTGTGCAGAGCATCTGAAAACAAATTCATCAGTGTCATTTCGAGCGAAGTCGTGAGTCTGGCAGTGCGACAGCCGCAGCAAGGTCGCGACCACAATCCGCTTGACCTACTTTGTTTGCGGCGCCAAAATCGCTTCGCTATGAAGAGTAGCCCGTGTCTGCCGATCCCAAGTAACAGCTGGGTCGCGGCGCTGATTTCAGCGGCATTTTTCTGGGCACTCGTCTTGAGTGTTTCTCCGCAATTACACGAGCGCATCCATTCCGATGCCAATCGCGTCGAGCACACTTGCGCGGTCACGATGATTCGATCGGGCAGTTGCGAGCACTCGGTTCATCCGCCAGTCGTTAACTCATCGCGACCCGTCACCGAATGCTCCCTTGTCCCCGAGCTGAATCCGCTCTGGGTCCAATCGCCATTTCTCAGCGCGAGCATACTCGAGCACGCGCCACCTGCGTTCGCTTAACTATTGTGGGGCATCCACCACTTTCGGTGGACGCTAGTCAAACGACAGGCGTTTCGTGGAAACGCCCCACAATTCATTGCGTCGTTTTCGTCGATCTGGTCGCAGATCGCGAAGCCATCAGTATAGCAACTCTTTGAAATGAATTTTGAAAAAAATCTCGATGAAAAAATTTTGGATCATAGCAATTCTCCTGCTTTTCGCAGCAATCTTGGCCGGCGCCGAGGAGCCATCTCCGACGCCCAGCCCGGCTCCCGCAAATATGAATCAGACCGCGACGGCTGAACGTGTGGTTGTTTCCGGCGGTGCGATTGAGAGCAGCGAGACTGACACGGCGCAGTCCGTTGTCATTCTGAACGAAAATAATTTGAAAATGGCGGCAAGGCCCACCTTGGGCGACACATTGGCCGAAGAGCCGGGTATTGCCGCCAGCGGGTTTACTCCGGGTGCGAGCCGGCCCATCATTCGCGGCCAATCAGACAATCGCATTCGTGTCCTCAACAACGGGACCGAAGTCTTCGATGTTTCGAATCTCAGTCCCGATCACGCGCCTAGCGTGAGCACGTTGCTGAGTCAGAGCATCGAAGTCGTGCGCGGACCAGCCACGATTCTTTACGGCTCCGGTGCGATCGGTGGAGTCGTTAACGTAACCGATAACCTCATTCCGGTTGAGCAACCAGTTGAGTCGGTCAGCGGCGAAGCCGACTCTCGATTCGACAGCGCCGATCTCGAACGCAGCGGCGCAATGGCGCTTACAATCTCGCCGTTCCAACATTGGGTCTTTCACGGCGAGGGTTCGTGGGTGCGCACCGACAATCGCACAATTCCAGGCTTTGCATTGGACGAACGGATACGCGCGCTACTCACGCCTGCGCAACGGCGCAACGACGGCTTCGGCGGCAATCCGTTCGACGAAGTCCCGAATACATTCGTCGAAACAAAAGATTTCGGTTTCGGCGGTTCCTATGTGTGGGACAAAGGTTACATTGGAGCTTCGTATTCGCGCTTTCTATCCGAGTACCGGCGTGCCGGATGATCCGGAAGTGGATGACCCGACAATGCCGCCGGAGCGCGTCCATCTAAACGTGCGCAAGGACCAGTACAATTTGCGCAGCTCAGTTGTCGATCCTCTGCCCTGGTTCTCGGTGGGAAACTTGAAATTCGTCTACACCGATTACAAACATGACGAGATCGACGACAGCACAGTGGGCGCGACATTCAAAACAAAAGGAGTCGATTCTCGTATTGAGCTCGTGCAAACACCTTCGGATCTATTCGAAGGATCAATTGGCTCGCAAATCTTTTACAAGGAATTGTCGATCCTCGGTGAAGAAGCTTTCTTGCAACCGAGCCAAACGCTGGCCATCGCCGGCTTTGTTTTTGAAGAAGTGAAATTAGCCCCGCTTCGTCTGCAATTTGGAGTGCGAGTCGAACACGACTCAGTCGACATCGATTCGACGGATCCCAATCTCACTTCGCTGACTTCTCCGAGCCAGAAGAACCAGGATTTTCTGCCAATCAGCGGCGCGGCTGGCGCGATTTACGATTTTGCCGAAAACTGGCAGTTGGCACTCAACCTCGCCTGGTCGGAACGCGCTCCGACAGCGGAAGAGCTTTTCGCCCGCGGTCCTCACGACGCGACCTTTCAGTTCATTGTGGGCGACCCCAATCTCGATGTCGAAATTAGCCGCACGTTCGATCTTAGCCTGCGTAAAACTGCCGGAGTCGTGACCGGCTTCATCAGCGGTTTCTACACAAACTATGATGGCTTTATCGATTTCGCTCCGACGGCAGATTTTGAAGACGGTTTGCGGGTTTTTGTTTATACACCGAAAGGCGCCGAGTTTTTCGGCGGTGAAGCGCGAGCCGATATTCATTTTTTGCCGTTAACGTTAACGAGAACAAGCCCGGTCGAAGACTCAAAATCAGTCAAGAACGTGATCACCGGAGGCGAAACCACGACAGAGAAAAATCCGAACGACCTCTATTTGCGACTGCAGGGTGATTATGTCCGAGCCGAAGATACCGATTCCGGCGAGCCATTGCCGCGAATCACGCCTTTGCGTTACAGCGCATCACTCAATTATGAAACCGAGCATTGGACGGCAAGCATCGAGGGCCAACGGGTGGGCCGACAGAATCGCACGGCCGAGTTCGAAACATCGACACCGGGATACACGTTTTTGAATGTCAGCCTCGGCTACAAATTCCAATGGGGAAAAACTTACAACTACGTTTACGTCCGCGGCACAAATCTGACAGACGAAGAAGCGCGCGATCATCTTTCGTTTTTGAAAGAAGTGCTTCCCTTACCCGGTCGCGGTGTGGTGGTCGGAGTGCGCACGACTTTCTGAGATTTTGCGTGGACCATAAATCCACCGATATCTGTTTGCAGAGAAGGAGTGCTTAATGAAAAAGATTTTTGTAATGATAATTGCGGTTTCATGTGCCGCGGTCGCGTCTGGGCAGGAACTCGCACCGCAACTCTCACTGTCTCCGGATTCGAATTCCACGCCGGCGTCGGCATCCGACGTCGCGGCCCTGCGGCAGCAGGTCCAAGCCCTCACCGAAACAGTGAAGGCGTTACAACAGCAAGTGAAAGATCAGCAAGCGGCGTTCGAAAAGGCGAAAGGAGTTGCTCCTGAGGAAAATGAAGTTTCCGAAGGGCCGTCGCCATCTCCCAGTCCAACGGCGGCGCCTCAATTTCCAACCGAAGACACGTCGGTTGTAGAATCAGCCTCGACGCCTCCGCCTGAAAGCAGTCCAACAATGGATGAAAACGGTAATGCAGTGGGCGCTGCCTTTCCGACAACCGACACGTCAGTGGTAGGATCGACAACCCCTTCGTCTGGCTTGATCGGGCCGATTACGATCGGCGGCGGCAAGAATTACATGAACATTTCCTTCGATGGAATGTTCGCCCTCGCTTATTCGAGCGATAAACATCTCGACCGCATCGAAGTCGGCGATCACGATCCGCAACAGCGCGGTTTCAACGCCCGGAATATCGAGTTGGCCTTCGATGGCGCGGTGGATCCTTATTTCGAAGGATTCGCCAATATTGTTTTCAAGCTCGACAACGACAACGAAACCGAAGTCGAAGTGGAGGAAGCGTTTCTCCAGACGACAAATCTTCCGTTCAATCTTCAGTTGAAAGGCGGCCAGTTTTTTGCCGCCTTTGGCCGCTTGAACCCGACGCATCCGCACGTCTGGGAGTTTGCCGATGCTCCGTTAGTCAACGGCCGCTTCCTCGGACCGGACGGATTACGCGGCGTGGGCGGGCAAATCTCATGGCTGCTTCCGGTGCCGTGGTATTCCCAACTGATCCTCGGTGTTCAGAATGGACGCGGCGGCACCGCTTATTCGTTTCGCAATCCCGGAGACGACCGAATCTTCTTTGGCCGAATGACAACCGATCGAGAAATTCGCGGCCTCTACGATTTTGTCTGGCTGCCGCGCTTGGAAAATTCCTTCGACCTGAGCCCAACCCAGGTCATTCTGATCGGCGCTTCCGGAGCATTCGGGTCAAACGACACCGGAGCCGACACTCGAACGCAGATCTACGGCGGCGACTTTCTTTACAAGTGGAAAAGCGCACATGCCGAGGGCGGATTTCCGTTCCTGAAATGGCAGACCGAAGCTATGTATCGCCGGTTTGAAGCCGGCCGCGGAATGGACTGGACATTTCCGGTTGCGGAAACGTTCCATGACTGGGGCCTGTATTCGCAATTGCTCTGGGGATTCAAGAAGGGCTGGGTCGCGGGAATCCGCGGCGATTATCTAGACATGGAAGATTCGAGGTTCACCGACGATCCGGATCGACAATCGCGCTCTCGAATCAGCGCGAATCTCACCTGGTATCCGACTGAGTTTTCGAAAATCCGATTGCAATACAATCATGATTTTCTGGCGGAAAATTTTTTCCTCGCGGATAACGATGTCGATTCTGTGTTCCTTCAGTTCGAATTCATCCTCGGCGCGCATGGCGCTCACAAATTTTAGTCTATGAAAAAACTCCTGTTCATTCTGTTTGCGGTTCTGGCTGCGGCCATTCCCGCCAAAGCCAAGCTAAACGTCGTGGCGACTCTGCCGGATTTCGGATCGCTCGCTCGCGAGATCGGCGGCGATAAGGTCGCCGTTACAGTGCTGGCGAAACCGACGGAGGATCCGCACTTTGTCGATGCTCGCCCCAGCTTCGTAGTTTCGTTACGCAATGCCGATGTGTTAATAGACGGCGGCGCGGAACTCGAGCTCGGTTGGTTACCACCATTGTTACAAAACGCGCGCAACCCGAAGATCGAGATCGGCAAGCCGGGGCGCGTCGTTGCGGCGCAAGGCATTCGTCTGATGAATGTGCCGACGAACGTCACTCGCGCGGCCGGTGATGTGCACGCCCTCGGCAATCCCCACTTCATGACCGATCCGATCATTGCGAAAGCAGTCGCGCTGCACATCGCGCAATCGTTCTCGGCTGTCGATCCGGCAAACGCAGCTTTCTACGAAGCAAACAACAAGAAATTCGAGGCAACGATTAATTCCAAGCTTCAGGAATGGGGCGCGGCCATGCTGCCGTTCAAAGGTCAAACCGTGGTTGCCTACCACGATTCCTGGCCCTACTTCGCGCATCGGTTCGGTATTAACATCGACATCTTTCTCGAACCGAAACCGGGTATTCCGCCCTCGCCTTCGCATCTGGCGGAAGTAATCACGCAAATGAAAGCGCAGAAAATCAAAGCGATCATTATCGAGCCGTATCAGGACAGGAAAGTTGCAGACAGAGTCGCCAGCGCGACGGGCGCGAAGGTAGTTGAATTTGCCCAATTTCCCGGTGGAATTCCCGGCACGGAAAATTACGCGAAGTTGATGGACACGATGATCTCGAGGCTCTCATCAGCCCTGAAATAGCCATGTTTGAAATAATGTTTTGGCCGATCATGGCCTGCGTCCTGTTGCCGTGGCTGTTGGTTTATCTCGGGCTTCACGTCGTGCAACGCGGTATCATCTTTATCGACATCGCGATGGCCCAGATGGCTTCGCTCGGGATTTCCATCGCCGTTCTCGCCGGATTCGAACCGGAAGACTGGAAGGCCTACGGCATTGGGTTGGCTGTTACCTTGATCGGCGCGGCGATTTTTTCTGCGACAGGAAAACGCGTGAGTCGCGTTCCGCAGGAAGCGATTATTGGAATTGCTTACGTCGTTTCGGCCGCCGCCGCCGTCCTTTTGCTCAGTCGCTCCACGCACGGGAACGAAGAAATTCGCAACATGCTCGTGGGAGATATCACTGTGGTAAGCGCGGCGGAAGTTTGGAAATGCTTTTCCGTATTCGCCGTCGTGGGCGCGCTCCATTTCGGATTACGCAACCAATTTCTGCTTCTTTCGTTTCAGCGCGAAATTGCCTACGGGCGCGGACTGCGTGTCCGTTGGTGGGATTTTTTATTTTACGCGACGTTCGGCCTTGTTGTAACGGTGTTCGTTCGGGTCGCGGGCGTTTTGCTCGTTTTTAGCTATCTAATCGCGCCAGCGGTGTGCGCTGTGATTCTCGCGCGCTCAATCAGAAATCGATTACTCCTCGGTTGGGCGCTTTCCCTGATTGGTGGGATTGCCGGTCTGTTTTTCTCCTTCTGGTGCGATCTTCCCTCGGGCGCCGCTATCGTTTGCACTTTTGGCGCGTTACTTGTGCTGGTTTCCGTTTCCGTCCTGATCCGTTCGCGGTTTCAGATCACTTAGCCTGCCTTCATGTTCTCTAAGTGGATCTACTGGGAGTATAAAATTTCTCCGGCGACCACGGTCATCTCGTTGCGTGTCCTTAGAATTTCGGGCTCGGGAATTTTCATAATGTCTTGTGAAAGAACCGTGAAATCGGCCAGCTTGCCCGGTTCGATCGAACCCTTGTCTTTTTCTTCGAACGCAGCGTAAGCAGGCGAGATCGTAAACATCTTGAGCGCCTCCTCGCGGGAGACTGCCTGTTCGGGATGCCATCCCGCCCCCGATTCGCCTCGGACACTTTTACGCGCGACTGCAGCGTAAAATTCAATCATCGGTTCCCCGCGCTCGACCGGCGCATCCGATCCGCCACAGACGACCGCGCCCGATTTGAGAAAACTTTGCCACGCATACGCTCCTGCGAGGCGCTCCATTCCGAGTCGGGCCGGGGCGAAAAATAAATCGCTGATCGCGTGCGACGGCTGCATCGAAGCGATCACTCCCAGTTTTGCAAACCGCGGGATATCTGCAGGATCGACAATCTGCGCATGCTCGACACGCCAACGTGGCTTGGGAATTTTTCGTTTATCTGAAGGAACCGCTTTGAATGCCTCTTCGTAAAGATCGAGAATCAATCGATTGGCCCGATCGCCGATGGCGTGCGTTTCAACTTGAATTCCGCGCCGAAGCGCTTCTTCAAACATCGGCCTCAACTCTTCCGGTTTTTGGGTCAGAAATCCGGAGGTGTCAGGAGCATCGCTGTACGGTTTTAACAGAGCAGCTCCCCGCGAGCCGAGAGCGCCGTCGAAAATTACTTTGATCGTTCGCTGGGTGAAATGATGACTGTATTCGTTGAGCACCGGTCCCTCGCGCAGCAGGCGCTCTGCGTCCTCGCCCGGGCCATAAACGGCGTTGATGAAACGAATCTTTGCTTTGCCCTCGGCGAATACTTTTTTGATGAGTTCGATGTCCTCTTGGCGGCTGCCGGCATTTTGAATTTCGCACCAGCCGAGGCCGATCTCGCGCTCGATTCCACGGAGGAGTGCCCATTCGCGGTCGGCTTGCGTGGGTTTGGGAATATTTTTTGCAACCAGATCCTGTGCATTATCGAGCAGCATTCCCGTCGGTCCACTCGCTTTGTCCTTGAGAATCTTTCCGCCGAACGGGTCTGGCGTGCTTTTATCGATCTTTGAAATTTCCAATGCTTCACTATTGGCAATGGATGCGTGTCCATCGGCACGAGTAAGAAAAACCGGATTCTTCGGCGCGATGGCGTCGAGATCCTGGCGCGATGGAAACTGCGGCGGTTTCCAAAACGTCTCGATCCAGCCGCGACCTGTTACCCATTCGCCGGACGCAGTTTTTTCGACGCGCGCCTTCACTTTCGCCAGAAAATCTTCGCGCGTGTTTGTGCCCTCCAGGTTCAACGTCAGCTCACGCTGGCCGATCCCGAAGATGTGACAGTGCGAGTCGGTCAGTCCAGGAACGACAGTGTGTCCATGAAGATCGACAGTCTTTGTTTTGGCTCTGGCCAGTTTTTTCGCGTCAGCGTTTGAGCCAACGAATACGATACGATCTTTCTTTACCGCAATCGCCTCCGCATGTGGCTGGCGTTCATTAACGGTGTAAACGTTGCCGTGGATCAGGAGAAGATCGACATCGTCAGCTCGGAGCATGTTGCCGGAAAAACAAACAAGAAATAGGAGGAGACTGTTTCGCAATATCTTCATAGTGCGGATCCTCATTGTGCCTCAGCTTCACATCGCTAGCCAAGTTTAACCCATCGAAGCCGCAATGCGTTGGCGATCACTGAGACGGAGCTGAAACTCATGGCCGCCCCGGCAATGATCGGGCTGAGCAAGATTCCGAAGAACGGATAGAGCACGCCGGCGGCAATCGGTATTCCGATCGAGTTGTAAAGGAATGCGAAGAAGAGATTCTGCCGAATGTTGCGCATCATGGCGCGGCTAAGCCGAATCGCTTTCTCGATTCCACGGAGATCTCCCTTCATCAAGGTCAGGCCGGCGCTTTCCATCGCCACATCCGCACCTGTGCCCATTGCGATTCCGACATCTGCTTCCGCCAGCGCTGGCGCATCGTTGATTCCGTCCCCAGCCATCGCGATGATTCTTCCCTGCTCGCGCAATTGCCGCACCCGTTCGTTCTTGCGCTGCGGCTCGACACCGGCTTCAACTTGGTCGATTCCAAGCTTTTGTGAAACTGCTCGCGCGGTGCGCTCGTTATCGCCGGTCATCATGATGACTTTCAATCCGAGCCGATGCAAATGTCTCACCGCTTCGACGGAAGATTCTTTGATTGGATCGATTATTCCGAGAACGCCGGCCACAATACCATCGACGGCGACAAAGACGACGGTCTGACCTTGTTGCTGCAAATCGGTCCCCGCGCTTTGCGCGGTTTCAACGCCTCGAACGTTACGCGCTTTCAGGAATTCCGGTTTGCCGATGAGCACATTGTGGCTGTCCACCTCGCCGCTCAAGCCGCTTCCGGTGATGGATTCGAATTCCGAGACGTTGCTCAATCGAATGCCGCGTTCCAGCGCACTGCCGACGATGGAAGCCGACAGAGGATGTTCGCTTCGTTGTTCGAGACTGGCGGCCAGGCGAAGTAATTGCTCTTCAGAAAGATCGCTGTTCAGAATCGTTTTCGTCAGGCGCGGTTTGCCTTCGGTGAGAGTTCCGGTTTTATCCACCACGATCGTGTTCACTTTCTCCAGACGCTCGATCGCTTCCGCTTGTTTGATCAAAACACCCGCCTGCGCGCCGCGTCCCACGCCTACCATGATCGACATCGGTGTCGCCAATCCCAGCGCGCAGGGACAAGCAATAATGAGGACCGCTACGGCGTTGATCATCGCATGCGCAAATCGCGGCTCTGGTCCGAGGAAAATCCATGCGACGAATGTGATCGCCGCCATAAAGATCACGCCGGGCACAAACCAGCCGGCCACTTTATCAGCCAGGCTTTGAATCGGCGCCCGGCTGCGTTGCGCTTGCGCAACCATTTCTACGATTTGGGACAGCACGGTTTCGCTGCCCACGCGCTCGGCTTCCATGATGAAGCTGCCGGTTTGATTTATCGTGCCGCCGGTGACGCGATCGCCGATATTTTTTTCAACCGGCATCGATTCGCCGGTGAGCATCGATTCGTCGATGCTGGTTTTACCATCGACAATTTTACCATCGACGGGAATTTTCTCGCCGGGACGGACACGCAAGCGGTCCTGGTGCTGAACTTCGTCCAGCACCACTTCGCGTTCTTCGCCATCAATGACGACCCGTGCTTTTTTCGGAGCAAGATCGAGCAAAGCACGGATGGCGCTTCCGGTCTGGCTTCGGGCGCGCAACTCAAGCACTTGTCCAAGCAATACCAGAACGGTGATGATCGCCGCTGCTTCGAAGTAAATGCCGATTCTGCCGTGTTCTTTAAACGACGCTGGAAAAATTCCCGGCGCCAGCATGACAATGGCGCTGTAAACGTAAGCCACGCCGACGCCCATCGAGATCAGCGTAAACATATTCAACGCGCGATGGCGGAGTGATTGCCAGCCGCGCTGAAAAAATGGCCCGCCGGCCCAGATTACAACCGGAGTACTCAGCGCAAATTGCAACCAGCGCGACCAATTAGCCGATGCCCATTTCGAACCGCCGGGAAACAAATGAGCCATGGCCAGAACCAGAACGGGCAGGGCCAATGCAGCGCCAATCCAGAAGCGTCGCGTCATATCGATCAACTCGGCATTTTCCGGTTCGTCGCCGGGAACGAACGTCTTCGATTCGAGCGCCATTCCGCATTGCGGACAGCTGCCTGGTGAATCCTGCTCCACCTCCGGATGCATCGGGCAGGTGTAGATCGGAGCGCTCATCGCGTTGTCTTAAAGCGGACATCGCGCCTGCGCAATGCTGCCGAAAACGTAGCTAATTCAAATTCCAGAAGACGCGTGGACTTGCACCAGCGAGCGCAACTCGCCATCGTTCAGGATCCGCGCCCGCAAACCACCGCGGCCTTTGAGAAATTCCTGCGCGCCGGGCGCGGCAGCGCGATCCATCCAGTAACACGGGGCGCATTCCTGCGTTCCATGAAACTGGACGCCTTGAACCTCAAAATCACGGTCGATTAATTTGTTAAGATCGACATCGCGCGTGAACACGTTTCTCCGGACGAGGCTTGGAGAACAACCGTCCAAGTGGAGCGCGTCGCACAGCTCATCGAAAACTTCGAGTGAAAAAAATGTGATCTGCCCTTTGTAATTATCTTTGAAATCGAAATAGCGGTCGCCACGAATCCCGCGTCCCGCCAGACACTCGATCGCCGGCACTTCGATCATCGGGAATGTGTCTGGCTCCCGATTATGATGACCGACGAAATTATGTCCCGGGGAAACGAAGAGATGACAGATTTGCATCGGCTACATCTTGAATCGTTCGCCGAGATACAACTGGCGGCTAATCGGGTCGTTGATTAGAAAATCTTTGGTGCCTTCGCTTTCGACCCGGCCTTCGTAAATTAAGTAGGCGCGATCGACGATCGACAATGTCTCGCGCACGTTGTGATCGGTGATCATGATGGCCAGACCTGATTTACGCAGATTGATGATGATCTGCTGGACATCGTAAACCGCGATCGGGTCGACGCCGCTGAACGGCTCATCGAGCATCAGCAATTTTGGGCCAGTCACCAGCGATCTGGCAATAGTCAGGCGCCGTTTTTCGCCGCCGCTCAATGTAAGCGCGGTATTTTTCGCCACCCGCTCAATTCCGAATTGATGCAACAATTGATCGCAGCGATTGCGGCGCTCGGCCCGGCTCAGTGGCAACGTTTGCAAAATGGCCATGATATTTTGTTCCACCGTCATTTTGCGAAAGATCGATTCTTCCTGCGGCAGATATCCCATGCCGAGCCGGGCCCGCTTGTACATCGGGTAATTCGTCACATCGGTACCGGAAAACATGACGCGGCCGCTGTTTGGCCTAACCAGGCCGACGATCATGTAAAAGCTGGTCGTTTTGCCGGCGCCGTTGGGCCCGAGCAATCCAACAATCTCACCCGCTTTGACGGTGAGGTTGACACCATCGACAACGGCACGACCGCCATAGACCTTCACTAGCTGATCGGTAACAAGAACATCGTCGATCTTCGCTGTAACTTGCGGCGTGGATCCCGGCTGCGATTTTAGATCAGGCGCAGTGATCATGACTTGGGAGTTGACGTCGGTGTCGGCGTCGGGCTTGGGCTCGGTGATTCTTTGGGTTCCTGCCGAATTTCCGTCCGACTTGGTCCGTGTGTGGTCAATTGGCCGTTTTGATTGATGATCATGACCGTTTCCGGGCTCGCCGCAACATGCGTATTTAACCCTTCCTGGACACGCGGGTCGCCTTTTAGTTCAACATTGCCGGTTGCCGCTACGTAAGTGGCGCTCTCGGAGCGACCAATAGCACGAGTGGGCGGCCCGCCATTTGGATCGGGACGATCGCGCACGACCGCGACATTTCCCTCGGCGATCGCTTTCTCCAATCCCTGGTTCTCTCCCTTGCTCACATAAATTGTTAGTTTTTCCGACTGAAGATTGAACCGCGGATCGATGACTCGAACGTGGCCGCTGAAAATACCCATGTCTTTGTTCGAATCGAAAAATGCTTCATCGGCATAGATCTGGGTGGTCACCGGTTCGTTTGATTGGGTTGTCGTGGCCGGGATTGTCTTCGCCACTGCATTTTCTTTGGTGGGTGATTTTGTCGGCGTGGCCGCAGTTTGTGCCCCTGCGTGAATCGACAGTGCAGCAAGAATGAGCGGGAAAATCATCCACTGCTTCATTCGTTTTCCTTTCCCATTAGACGCGAATTATCGGTAATAACCATCTTCACGTTTCCCATCAGTCGCCCAGTTCGCGCGACGGTATCGAACTGGACCGAATCGCCTGTGATACGAAAATCCGCGCGCTTGACGAAGCTTCGCTCCTTGGAACTCAAAACGCGCGTCTTGAGATTCAGGACCGAAGTACGCAGATCAATCTCAAGATCTGGCTTCTTCTCTGGCGTGTAAGTTGTGATTTTCAAATTTTGAAAACCGATGTGGTCGTCGTCGATTCGATGGGCCGTGCCGGCCTCGAATTTTCCTCGCAGACGACCTTGGGTATCGTAATCGGGCAAGACCAGGCCCTTTGCTTCATGACCGGTGGGCAGCGGAATGTTTGTCAGGCTCTCTTCTCCCGGCAAAGGACTCTGTTTGGCCGCTGCCGCCTGTCGGTTCTGTCTCTTCTTACCGCCTTTCCCTTTGGCAAGGGATGACTGAGCGACGATCAAAATCGGCAGCATTAGAATCAGAACTAAGCTCAGCAGCCAGCCCGGAAAGCTTCCGGGGCCGCTACGAAATGGCAGCATGAATAGCTTTTAACATGCGCAAGTGCTTCGGCAAATTTTTCAGGGGAACCTGGTTCGCCGCATCCGACAGCGCGCGGGCCGGATTTTCGTGCACTTCCATGAAGATGCCATCGCAGCCGGCGGCCATGGCAGCTCTGGCCAGAACCGGAGCAATAACGCCATCACCAGACGTGACATCGCCAGCCCCGCCAGGCCGCTGCACGGAATGAGTCGCATCGAAGATGACGTGATAACCGGCTTCGCGGATCCAGTAGAGCGAACGCATGTCGGCCACGAGATTATTGTAACCGAATGTCGTGCCGCGTTCGGTGAAACAGAAATTCTTGCAGCCAAACGAGCGGAGTTTCTGGGCGATATTCTTCACGTCCCACGGGGCGAGAAATTGTCCCTTCTTCACATTCACTGCCCGACCCGTTTGGGCAGCGGCACGCAACAGATCGGTCTGCCGGCAGAGAAATGCCGGAATTTGGAGCATATCGATCTTCTCACCCGCGATTTCCGCCTCCTCCGGCGAATGGACATCTGTCGTGACCGGGATTTTCAATTCACGACCGATTGCTCCGAGCATCTGACATCCTTGCTGCGCTCCGACGCCTCGAAACGAACGCACGGAAGTCCGGTTCGCCTTGTCGTAGGATGCTTTAAAAATAAGATCGACATCTTCCAGTGTGCAGATTGTCGCGATCTTTTTCGCCATCCGCCAAACAAACTTCTCCGACTCAATGACGCACGGCCCGAGAATAAAAACCGGTCGGCGGCCACCTATCCCAAGGCGCAATGGTTTCACCTTCACAAGATGATTGTAGGGCAGGCGCTCCGCCTGCCAAGGTTTTGCTTTCACCATAGCAACCGGAGCGATCGCCCTACAGTTTGTTTTTTCTCACAAGATCGACAATCGCAAACGGCGCGTAGAGGACGAGAAAGAACAAAAGCGCGAGGCCGTGCATCTCCAGGAGGTATAGCGGGCGGGAATCGGAGAGAAGGCTTAACAGAGAAAACGCCTCCGGTTTGTGAAGAAGAAATCCGTAATTATATCCGGTTAACTGATCGGCAATGAACGTGATCACGAAATAGAATTCGGACCAGAGCCACACTCGTACAATCGACATCGGATAGGGGCGGAGTCGGCGGACGATCATGAGAAAAACGACACCGACAATGATGGCCGAATGGGAAACGAAGAAACTGAAAAAGCGCAGATCGGGAAAACCGTACTGGAGATTCGGTGTAAGGATGGCCTGAAGCGTCCCGCCAAATCCCCAAAAATAAGCGACCTCAAACCAGCGTTGATTGCAGGTCCAGAGCGCGACGATCACAACGACCATTCCCCAGTCACACATTTGCAGAGGTAGCATTTGCAGCCAGTCCGTTACGCCGTGGCCGCGGATGAAAATGAGATAGCCACCGTAGTTCACAATTAGCAGCGCAGTGAGCACAGTGACGATTGCGCGTTCGATCCGGCGCGATTTGGCCACTGTCGCCAGCAGAAATGGCAACGTGATAGTGATAGCGATCACAATCAGATGCGCCGGACCGTAGGCATGAAATTGCGGGGCGTCGTTCACCTAGATCGTCTTCCGACTTGTCATTCTGAGCGGAGCGAAGAATCTCTAATCATTCTCAGGGCCAAGCCTGCCAGCAATAGAATTGAGATCTTTCGCTCCGCTCAAGATGACAGAAAAAATTCCGGCGTTGAACACGAAACCGATTTGAAGCTTTTGGCTATCGGATCACCCACAAATTGCACGGAATCACGTCGGTGATCCAGGCGACGTGACTTGGCAGCGTGCCGGTAATGGCGTGATCGCGTGAAACCGGCACCACGAGAAGATCGGCGTGAATCGATTGAACGAAATCGGACGCAACAAATCCGGTGTTGCCGCGAAGACATCGCGCCTCGATCGGCACTTCGGTATGGCCCGCGCCCAAAATAAATTCTTCCAGTGCGGTTTCCTCTTCTTCGAATGTCCGAGCCGGCGCCTCAATTTTTCCCGCGCTTCCGGATAGGGCGGCTCTTGCCCGATCGAAACTCGTGTAAACGCGGACCACGTGAAATCGCTCGCATGATTCAGCTTCAGCGAGGCGAAATGTCCGTTGCAGGGCCTCCTGCGCGTGCTGGGAATAATCTGCCACAAACGCGATCTGCTTGAGCGGTTTTGGTTTCTGGTCTGGTTTCGTGAAAAGCAAGACAGAACAGTTCCCGTCGCGAACAAGACGGCGCGCCACATCGCCCAGAAACGGTCGCAAAATGACTTCCTTTTCCAGCGCGCCGGCGATGAGAAGATCGACATCGTTCTCGGCGGCCACCTTGAGGATTGCTTCCGCCGGATCACCGTCTCGGTAATGAATAACGGAGTCCGGCGCCAGCTCGAGTTCGGCGAAAGCATCGCGAAATCTTGCGGTCGTTTCGTCGGTACGTTCGCCCACATAGATAAGTTCCAATCGCGATCGAAAACGATCGCGAATTCGCTTTGCTTCGGCCAGGACCTGCTTGAACCGCGGTGAGAAGGTGCTAGCCACCGCAATGCGGCGATATGTCGAAGGATTGTGCATCTACAGCAATTAACTTCCCGCTTCGCGCCGGTTCAGCAAACCGGAGCGACGAACGTTTGATGTTTGACGTTTGATGTTTGATTCTTCGGAAATGCGACGAGCGATTTATCCCGGCAGTTTCGATCCAGTGACTAATGGGCACCTCGATGTCATCGAGCGGGCGCGCAAGCTGTTTGATGAAGTCGTTGTGGCGATCGCGCACAATGAGGAAAAGCAGGCCCTTTTTACGTTGGAAGAGCGGCTCGATTTGCTGCGGGCGACGGTTGCCAATGTCGAAAACGTCAAGATTGCGCGATTCGATGGATTGCTGGTCGATTTCGCGGTGGACCAGAAAGCGGTTGCAGTTGTTCGCGGTCTGCGCGCGGTATCGGATTTCGAATTCGAATTCCAGATGGCGCTGATGAATCGGAAACTTCGGAATTCGGTGGAAACAATTTTTCTGATGCCGAAAGAGGAATATACTTACTTGAGCTCGCGAATTATTAAAGAAATCGCGCGGCTGGGCGGCGATGTCTCCAGCTTCGTGCCGGAGATTGTGGCCAAGGCGCTGGGCAGGAAATTCAAACGATGAATTGAGGAGGGAGTTCAGAATTGGCTCAGGGCGAAATGAAAATTCATCTCAAACAAATCCCGGCCGAGGGACTGCATCTCGAAGGCGATGAAGATTGCCAGCTATTGGGTTTGGATAATGAAGATATCTCGTGCGCCGGGCCGCTTCATTACAACATCGATATTGGCGTGGGAAACGGCGCACTCTGGGCAAAGGGCTCGCTTTCGCAACCGGTGGAATTGCGCTGTGTTTCGTGTCTGGAGCGGTTTGTGCATCGGATCAATGTCCCGACCTTTGCCATGCACACGGAATTGGCAGGTCCGGAAGTTGTCGATCTTACGCCGTTCATCCGAGAAGATTTGTTGCTGAATTTGCCAGCTCATCCTCATTGCGACCGAGATGGCGGCCGGATTTGTAAGGGCAAAATTCCCAAACCGTCGCCGCTGGAACCAGAGCGAAAATCGGACTGGAGCGCGCTGGATAAGCTGAAACTGAAACACTGAGAACCGCGGAGTCATTTGTCTTTTGCTGATTTCCTGCTTTCCTAATTCGCTTCTATGGGAGTTCCGAAACGCAAAACGTCGAAAATGCGGCTACGCACGCGTAAGGCTGCCAATCGCTGGCATGCGCCTCACTTGAACAAATGCCCTCAGTGCGGGAGCACCGTCGCGCCGCACACAGTTTGTCCTTCCTGTGGCTATTACAAAGGTCGACAGGTCCTGACTGTCGAGGGGAAGTAGCACAGGCTGAGAGCACGGATATCGCTCGCCCGCTTTAAGTCACTTGCATTGCGCGGGTAAACTCCGCAGAATCTCTCCGCAATGAAGATCGCCTTGGATGCGATGGGGGGCGATTTTGGCCCACCGAATCTCGTGGCTGGCGCTGTCATGGCGCTCAAGGAGTATTCGCGCATCAGCAAACTATTTTTGGTCGGCGACACGCCTCAGATTGAGGCGGAATTAAAGAAGCTGCATTTTAACGACGGCAGGATCGACATCGTTCATTCCAGCCAGGTCGTGGATATGAGCGACAGGGCATGGTCCGCAGTTCGTCGAAAAAAGGATTCGTCGGTCAGCCGCGCTGTCGATGTCGTGAAGCGTGGCGACGCGGACGCCATCGTCACGGCCGGCCACACCGGCGCCGCAGTTGCTGCCAGCATGATCAAATTGCGGACCCTCGAGGGAATTTATCGGCCTGGAATTGCCGCGGTGCTGCCGACGCAGTTTAACGAATTCGTCCTGATCGACGCGGGAGCCAATATTGACTCGCGACCCGAGCATCTTCTTCAGTACGCGATCATGGGATCGGTTTATTCCCGTCATGTTCTCGGCTACAAAAAACCCAGCGTGGGATTGATCTCGCTGGGGGAGGAAGATGTGAAAGGGACCGAGTTGACCAAGGAGGTATTCCACATGTTGAAGGGGAGCGGGCTGAATTTTCGCGGCAACGTGGAGGGTCGCCATTTGTTTGAAAAGCCGGTCGAGGTAGTCGTATGCGATGGCTTTGTGGGCAATGTGATCCTGAAGACCTCGGAATCGATCGCGGTGGCAATTTTCAAATGGCTCAAGGATGAATTGACGCGTTCGAAGATCCACATGGTGGGCGCTTATCTGGCGCGCAAGGCGTTTCGAGTCATCAAAGATAAAACGAATTACGAAGAGTACGGCGGGATGCCGCTGCTTGGCGTCAACGGAATTTGTATCATTGCGCACGGCGCGAGCACACCGCTGGCAATCAAGAATGCCTTGCGCGTGGCGGCGGAGTCGATTGAAGAACAGGTCAATCCGCATATCGTCAAAGAGATTCGCCGTTATCATGAAACCACAGCCCCGCTCGAGCCCGCGCTCCGGTAAAGCAATCCGGACCGTCTCGATCATCGGCACCGGCAGCTATGTGCCGGAAAAAATCCTGACGAATGAGGACTTGTCGCGAATCGTCGATACCAGCGATGAATGGATTACCACTCGCACCGGCATCAAAGAACGGCGGATTGCCGCCAGGGACGAACACACCAGCGACATGGCTACCCAATCCGCCCTCAAGGCGATGGAGCAGGCGCAAATTTCATCCAAGGAAATTGATTTGATCCTCGTCGCGACGGCGACACCGGACATGCTTTTTCCGGCGACCGCCTGTTTCGTACAGAAAAAAATCGGCGCCACGAATGCTGCCTGCCTCGATGTTTCCGCGGCGTGCGCTGGATTTCTTTTTGCCATCGAAATCGCCCAACAATTCATCCGATCCCACACCTACGACACCGTTCTCGTCATTGGCGCCGATAAACTGACGTCGATCACGAACTGGACGGATCGCAACACCTGCGTGCTTTTCGGTGACGGCGCTGGCGCGGCAATTTTGCGGCACCGCGGCGGCAGTCACGGCGTGATCAGCACCTACATCGGCAGCGACGGTCAATTCAGTGACATTCTATTCATGCCGGGCGGCGGCTCGCGTTGCCCGATTACGCGCGACAACGCCGACATGAACCTGGCCACCATCCACATGACAGGCAAAGAGGTCTACAAGCAGGCGGTGATCGCAATGCTAAGCGCCGCGAACAAGGCGCTCGAGCAAGCCGGATTGTCGATTGACGACATTTCCTGTGTCATCCCACACCAGGCGAACCTGCGGATCATTGAAGGAATTGCCGACCGACTTGGGATTCCTATCGAAAAATTTTATGTGAACCTCGATCGATATGGAAACACCTCGGCGGCAGCTGTTGCCATTGCGCTCGATGAGGCCAATCGCAGCGGCCGGATCAAACCGGGCGATTACATATTGATGGTCGTTTTTGGCGGTGGACTTACCTGGGCGAGCACAGTGATCGAATGGTGAGCGCCTTCGGCGCAGGTTAAATGGTTAAAAAGTCACATGGTTAAATGGGAGAATTTTTCCTTTGTAACGGCCTAACCTTGTAACCTTTTAATTCTTGCATCTTCGATATGCTGATCGAAACTCACGCCCATCTCGATTATCCCGATTTCGCTAACGACTTCGACGACGTAATCCGCCGGGCGAGTGATGCGGGAGTCACTCGAATTCTCACCATCGGCACTTCAGTCGAGAGCAGCCGGCGCGCTGTCGATCTTGCGGAGAAGTATCCGAGTATTTTCGCCGTGATAGGTGTTCATCCGAGCTACGCCGAGCAAGCGGAAGAGGACGTGATAACCCCGCTCCGGGAGCTGGCGAAAAACCCGCAGGTAGTGGCGATCGGCGAGATCGGTCTGGATTATCATCACCTGCCCAGCATTGAGGCTGCGAAAGAAAAACGGGCGCAAGTGATGCATGCGTTGCAAAGCGAGACCGGGCAAGATGTCGATGCCCGGATTCGCGATGGCGCTTACAAATCCAAACAGGCGAGCTTGTTTGAGCAGCAACTCGATTTGGCGGTCGAATTGCGGCTGAATGTAGTGATTCATCAACGCGATGCCTGGGACGATACATTGTCGATCTTGCGAGAGTATGGCCGGCAGGTCAGTGGAGTATTCCATTGTTTTGGAAGAACTCTCGAGCAGGCGAATGAAGTGTTCGATCTTGGGCACTTGGTTTCCTTCACTGGCATCGTGACGTTCAAGAACGGCGCAAATGTTCGTGCAGTCGCAGCGCAGGCTCCGCTCGATAGATTTATGGTGGAAACAGATTGTCCTTACCTTGCGCCAGTTCCGTTTCGCGGGAAACGCTGCGAACCGGCCCATACTCGCCTGGTGGCCGAGTCGATTGCCGCCGCTCGCGGAATTTCCCTGGAAGAAATCGCTCGCGCAACCACCGCAACTGCCGAAGAGTTCTTCCGGTTTGATCGGAAATGAAGATGGATAATCTGTTTACCCGGCTCACAGCAATCATCATTGGACTCTTTCTCGCCTCTTGCGCTGCCCCAGACACGCAACATCAGGTTCTCATTAGCGTTCGCGACGAACGGTTGGCCGTGCTCGAGCAGGGCAGACTCCTCGCGACCTATCCCGTCTCGAGTTCAAAGTTTTGCCTAAGTGACCGACCGGGGAGTTATGGTACGCCACTGGGAAAACTCGAGGTCGCGCAGAAAATCGGTAATGGCGCTCCGTTAGGCGCGGTATTCAAGGATCGACGCCGAACTGGCGAGATCGTAGCCATCGATTCACCGGGACGTGATCCCATCGTGACGCGTATCCTCTGGCTGCGAGGCATAGAACGTCAGAACGCCAATGCCTACCGTCGCGGGATTTACATTCACGGAACGCCAGAGGAGCGAAACATTGGGCGGCCCGCCAGCTATGGATGCATCCGGATGCGGTCACGCGACATCGTCAACCTCTATAATTTGGTGGGCCGTGGGGCAGACGTGACAATTGTCGATGCTCCACTGGTGAGCGTCGTTCCCGCGCTTCGCCTTGCCGCTTCGCCCTTTGGCGTGAATCGCCCCGCGCTGGTCCAACGCTAGTTGTTTGAAGATCGAACGGGAGCGCGCGAAAATTTCCCCTAACCGAAATAAATGCCTTTACTCACGTCGGCGTTCGTGACTAGAACTCAGTTCCCCGATTTGGAACTAACATGATGATGCGGCGCCGTATCATTTCGACTACAAAGATTGTGGCGTTTGTCGCCGCGCTTGTGGTTCTTGTTTGCTGTGCGGTTGCGCGAGGGGCGGATCCGTATGCCTGGGGCAATAACTCTTTCGGACAGCTAGGCGACGGGAGCGATACTAATCAGCACCTGCCGGTGGCGGTAGATAGAAGCGGAGTGCTCTCAGGCAAGGTTGTGACTCGAATCGTAGCGGGCGGCGCGCATACCATGGCGCTGACTTCCGAAGGGAAAATCTATGGCTGGGGCTACAACGGGGCTGGGCAATTGGGTGATGGCACGACGATTAATCGCTCAACCCCGGTCGCGGTTGACATGCGCAGAGAACTATTGGGCAAGTTCGTGACCTCAATCTCCGCCGGTCTCTTCCACACAGTGGCGCTCACTTCGGATGGAAACGTCTATGCCTGGGGTTACAACATCTACGGACAACTGGGCGATGGCACAACAACCAGTCGAACAAGGCCGGTGGCGGTGGACACCACCGGAGCGCTCTTCGGTAAGTTCGTGATCGCGATCGCAGCTGCCGAGAGCCACACCGCAGCGTTAACTCGCGACGGGTTAATTTATGCGTGGGGACGCAACAACGAAGGAGAACTGGGGGATGGCACAACTATTAGTCGTACGACGCCCGTGGCTGTGGACATGAGCGGGGTGCTCTCGGGCAAGATCGTTACGGCGATCGCGGTGGGCGACGAACATACGGTGGCGTTGACTTCCGAGGGAAAAATCTACACATGGGGACGCAACACCTACGGACAACTGGGCGATGGCACAGTTTTTAATCGCACAAGGCCTGTAGCGGTGGACACGAGTGGTGTGCTTTCGGGGAAGATCGTGACTGCGATTGCCGCGGGCGGGGACCATACGGTGGCATCGGTTTCAGCCGGGGACGTTTTTGCCTGGGGCAACAACAGCTACGGCCAATTGGGAAATGGCACGATCACTAACAATTCGATGCCAGTGGCGGTTTTCTTGGGCGGCGTACTCGCGGGAAAGACCGTCACTATGATCGCCGCGGGTGGCGTTCACACAATGGCGATAACCTCCGAAGGGCGAGCCTATGCTTGGGGCAATAACGGTTACGGAGAACTTGGGGATGGCTCAACCACGAATCGTACAACCCCGGTCGCGGTGAACTTGATCGGAGCGCTCTCAAGCAGGATTGTGACTGCGGTTGCTGCGGGGTATTACCACACAGTAGGACTGCTCGGCCCAGCCAATACGAGCTTTAACGATAATTAAGGGCGCGATTATTTCCTGAACAGCGCGAGTGCGGGACTGTTGCCATGGTCACGGAAGTTTCCCGAGATGTTTGCGCGGCGTTTCACGCGAGAGCAGTTCCAAATCGGCATCAATCATGATCCGGACCAGCTCTTTGAAACGCACTTTCGGCTCCCAGCCCAAAACCTTTTTGGCTTTGGAAGGATCCCCGATTAACAAGTCGACCTCGGCCGGACGTTCGTAGCGCTCGTCGTGCTTCACGTATTTTTTCCAATCAAGATCAACATGCGCAAACGCTTCTTCGACGAACTCCCGCACACTGTGCGTTTCGCCGGTGGCCAGCACGAAATCGCTGCCGTCCTCCTGCTGAAGAATCCGCCACATGCCTTCGACGTATTCAGGCGCGTAACCCCAGTCGCGCTTCGCATCGAGATTCCCCAAAAACAGTTCGTGTTGCAGGCCTTGTTTAATGGCGGCCACCGCGCGTGAGATTTTCCGTGTCACAAAGGTCTCACCGCGGCGCGGGCTTTCATGATTGAACAAAATGCCGTTGCTCGCGTGGAGGCTGTAGCTCTCGCGGTAGTTCACCGTGGCCCAGTAAGCGAAAACCTTGGCGACGCCGTAGGGGCTTCGAGGCCAGAATGGGGTTTTTTCACTTTGCGGAACTTGCTGTGCCTTGCCGAACATTTCGCTGCTGGACGCCTGATAAAACCGGGAACGAACGCCGGTTTCCCGGATGGCTTCCAAAATTCGGATCGTGCCAATCCCGGTCACGTCCGAAGTGTATTCGGGGATATCGAAGCTGACGCGGACGTGGCTTTGCGCGCCGAGATGATAAACCTCGTCCGGCTTCAACTCATAGACAAGTTTAACGAGATTGACCGAATCGCTCAGATCGCCGTAATGAAGAAACATCCGCACACCGTTGATGTGTGGATCGGCGTAGAGATGGTCGATTCGCGACGTGTTAAATGTGCTGGCACGGCGGATAATGCCGTGAACTTCATAGCCTTTCTCGAGCAGGAGATCGGCGAGATAACTTCCATCCTGCCCCGTGATGCCGGTAATCAACGCGCGTTTCATCAGATTGGTCTCGGTTTAAAGCAGACAGCGTGCACGAGCAAACGATTTAGCTCTCGGGTGGCGATACCATCATTCGGGCCAAAACTGCACGCTGAGCCGCGATTAGTTCGGCTACGCCTTTGCGCGCCAGGCTGAGCATTTGATCCATTTGAGATTGGGTGAACGCCGCTTCTTCGCCCGAGCCTTGCACTTCTACAAATTCGCCATCTTCAGTCGCGACAAGATTGAAATCGACGGTGACGGCTTTGTCTTCTTCATAGTTAAGATCGACAATCGCATTTCCATCAAGAATGCCGGCGCTTACGGCTGCGACTAGTTTTCGAACGGGCGACTCCGCTACCAATTTTTCCCGGACCAGTTTTTGGCAGCCGATTGCCACGGCCAGACTGGCGCCGGTAATTGCCGCGGTCCGAGTTCCGCCGTCGGCCTGGAGGACATCGCAATCGATCCACATTGTGCGCTCACCCAGTTTTCCAAGATCGACAACGGCGCGCAAAGATCGGCCTATCAAACGCTGGATTTCCGTGCTGCGACCATCGAGCCGGCCGCGAGTGATATCGCGGGGTTTGCGCGTGTGAGTCGAATACGGAAGCATCGAATATTCGGCACTGAGCCATCCGCCGCTGACCTTTTGCGCAGTCATCCATCGTGGCACTGTCTCCTCGATGGTGACGGCGCAAATCACACGCGTATCGCCCGTGGAAACAAGGACCGAACCGCTGGCATGCCGCGCGATATTCAAGTCGAAATGGATTGAGCGCAGTTGTTCGCTGTTTCTGCCATCATTCCGATCCATAAGCTTGTAAAGATTGCGTTCGGTTATTCCTTACTAACGCGGCTCTCGGGCAGCGTCCGGTGGAGAATTCTCAGCCATTTTGGGAAACAGGTGCTTTCGACTGGTTCGAAATTTTTCATTAGATACTGCCACACGAGACTGTGGCTTAGGGAGAAACGTCGATCTTCACGTTTGCCCAGAGGCGCATCGGAAATGATCGCCCAGTTTACGTTCCGAGCATTCAGATCTTGAATCATTGCCCGTTGACGCCCCGTCGTAGCTGGAAAGAATAAGCCTATCTCCCACAATGGCGATTCGCGATTAGTGATCGGGTATAACGCTGGCATGTAGGGCGCTATGAGCACGCCCTCCTTTGGTCCAATGTTTTCGACATTGAATTTTCGCAAACACGTAATCAGTCGGCCAATGCCCGGAGGTACGAAAATTTTGCTGCCTACATCGCAAAGCACCCAGGACGTCCGCGATGTGATACGCTGATAGGTGGGCGTTTGCCTGCAGACAGTGAATGCTCCGATGGCTATGAGCAGCACGGTCGCCGTCCAATGATAAAATTGCCGTGCTCCAAAAAAGCTAATGAATGCCAGAATGCCCAGAGTAAATGGATGGATGACCTGCGCGAAGTGACTCAAGTCAGGACGCGAGAAGGCGTGGTGCAAGTAGAACAAGCCCACAAAGGCGCACCCGATAAGCAAGGCGTGGTTTTGGATTGCTTGCGATCGCATAACGAGAGACATGACGATTGCCGTGAGATATCCCAGCGGCAGCGCGATTAGAAGAATTCCGAGAAGAAATTGTGACACGCCAGCGAGAGAATTTGGCGCGACTCGCCACGGCCACGGAACGGGCAATGAGAGGTTGGCGCCATGACGGAAAATCTCTCGGACCGAGTCCAGATAACTGGCGAAAAATCCAGGCACACAGAGGAACATGATGATCATGGGCACAAGGCCGAGCAGGATTCCCGTAAACCACAGACCGAAATGCGACACCGAGAGTGAGCGCAGTTTAAAATAGAGCAAGAGCAGCAGACAGGCTTGAGCCAGGAAATTGTACAGGGCGTGATTTCGACCGAAGAAAAAGCACAGGCCGATGAACAAACCAGCCGTAAAGATCCGACCGGATGATGGCTCTTCGATCAGCCGAACAGCTATCCAAATTCCGAAAAGCAAGAGGACATGATCAAACAGCTTGTACGAAGGAACCATCCACAACGTGAGCATCACGCCAATGGCAATGAGCAGCGCCCAATTCTGCCCCATTCTGGTCGCAGCCAGCAATCCGACCCAAAGCCCCAGGATTTGGAAAAGAGTTTCCGAAAAACGCAGTGGAACCAGTCCTTTGCCGAACAGAAGCATCCCGGCTGCGCCCCAATAATACCGACCCGGCTCGTAAGATTGAAAATCTCGCAGCGGCACCCTGCCGCGCGCGGTCTGCTGCACGCCGTACCATAAGAAACCTTCGTCTGCGAGATTTATCCCCGAACGCGCTTGCATCGCAAAAGAGGCGCCTCCTAACGCGATCGCCAGTAGCAAAACATTCCAGGAGCCGAAGGAATGCGGTGCGATCGCAGTCATCGTCACGGCAGCGATCACCGACGAAATACGGTCACCGCGTCGATCACCTGCGCCTGTTCAGATTTCGTCATGCCGGTGTACAAGGGCAAGCGTAGCAGGCGATCTGAGACCTTTTCCGTTATGGGGCATTCTCCTTCTCGTCCGCCAAAGCGACGGCCCATCGGGGACAGATGCAGCGGCAGGTAATGAAAGACGGCCAGAATTCCGCGTTGCAACAAATGGGAGATCAACGCCTGCCGGCGATCCAAGGAGGGCAAAATGATATAAAACAAATGATAACTCTGCTCGCAGTCGGGTGGAATCGTCGGAAGTCGCACGCCATTCTCCATAGCCCAACTGTTTAATTCTCGCATGTAATTCTCCCAGAGCCGTTGACGTGCTGATTGAATTTGTTCCCGATGTTCGAGCTGCGCGCGCAGGAACGCAGCCAGCAGATCGGAAGGCAAGTAGCTCGAGCCGATATCGACCCAGTTATATTTGTCCACCTCGCCACGGAAGAATCGACTGCGATCCGTCCCCTTTTCTCGAATAATCTCGGCGCGTCCGACCAGCCGGGCATTGTTGATTAACAGCGCTCCACCCTCGCCGCAGGTGAAGTTTTTCGTTTCATGAAAACTAAGAGCTGCCAGTTCACCGAAAGTCCCCAGATATCGGCCGCGGTATTTCCCGTAGAGACCATGCGCGTTGTCTTCCAGGACTGCGATGCCCTGCTGCCGGGTAATGGCGAGGATCTTGTCCATTTCGCAGCCGACGCCTGCGTAGTGCACGAGAAAAATTGCCTTGGTCCGTTCGGTAATTAGTTCTTCGATCCGCTTTTCATCAATATTCAAAGTGTCGTTGCGGATATCGACAAAAACAGGCCGCGCTCCTCGCAGCACACACGCGTTTGCTGTAGAACTAAATGCAAATGATGGAAGAATAACTTCATCATCAGGGCCGAGATTGAGAAGAAGAGCAGCCATTTCCAGCGCGTGCGTGCAAGAGGTGGTAAGAAACGCTTTGGCGACGCCCAGCGATTCTTCCAGGAGCCGATGACAATCTGCAGTAAAGTTTCCATCGCCTGAGAACTTCGGCGTCGTGAGTGCGGCCCGGACGTAATCAAGCTCAGCTCCAGTAGCAAATGGGCGATTGAAAGGAATGCGGATCACGATGCCGTTAAAGGTTTTCTCCCGATCAACAAAAGCGATCCGCCCACTGGAAACGAAACGCCGTTTCTTATCATCTTTTGTTCGAGTTTTAAGATGCTCTCCAGTATTTTGTTAAGCGCAGGGCTGATTTCAAATTCGCGCCACGGTTGGAAATCCTGATAGCGTTTTCGTCGTAGACGCGACCAAATCATAAGCGGCAGCAAGAGGGAAACGAAAGAAATGATTCGCTCTACCTGAAATCCAACGCCCTCGACTTTTCTATGCAATTGGGCGCGACCGTAGCGGCGTTTGTGCATTGCGTATTGGTCGCTTGCGCTCCAGAGCCAACGATGTTGTGGCACGGTAACAAGCAATCCGCCGCCTGGGCGGATTGCTTGAAACATTTGTGTCAGTGCAATCTCGTCCTCGGCGAGGTGCTCCAGCACATCGAACGTTCCCACCACGTCGAACTCGCAGTCAAACGGAGTGCAGCGCGCGTCCATCTGGTACAACTCTACCTGCGGCAGGCGCGCTTGCGCAAAAGCGAGGCCGTCCGCGAAAATCTCGCTCCCGCCGAGGCGCATTTGCGGAAAATTTTTGCGAATCCCGGTAAGCACAAATCCAGTCCCGCAACCGATCTCGAAAAAACTTTTGGCATTCGGAAAATAGTTGGCTAGCGCCCATTGGATGATCTGGTTACGCGCACGAAACCAGAAATTCCCTTCCTCGATTTTCGCGAGGTGCGCGAAATACTCCGGTTTGAATCCGATGGTGCCATCGGATGGGTCATCGACGAAGCGAAATATTTCGCCGCGCAGGGTTGGACGATAGCCGCAGTGGGGGCATTTCCAACCATTTCTCTCGAAGCGGCTTTCGCACGCGAGACACCGTTTCATTCCTGGTTCACGCCCAAAGCCATTTGTGAAAGGAATGTCTGGCACCGGAAATTCTCCAACCGAGTTTGTGCAGAGTGTGCTGAGCCGGGTAATTCCGGATATGCACCGGCCCGATGAGATATTGCGCGAGGTCCCGTGCAATAGCCATGCCTTCGAGCGTCAGAGCCGTTCTCAGACCACGGCCGCGAAATTCGGGATCGGTTGCACCTAAATCATAATGGGCAATTCTGAGCGAATTCTTCGCCTCAGTTTTCAAGGCCTTTCTCCACAGCCCATAGCCGGCGATTTTGCCACCGATCTCTGCGACGAGAATCCAATCCGCCCAGCCCTGAAACGCGGAGCGCACCCATTCAGTGTAAATTTTCGTGGCCGTGCCGGGCGGCATTTGTGGATCTGCGTGGTACCGCCCAAAGTAGTCAGCGAATGCTTTTTCATTTATCGTCAAGAGCGCTGGTAGGTCTGTTGGTTTCGCCCGGCGAATCAATAGTCCATCTCGCTTCCCGCGATCAATTTTGTCGATCGGCGTTTGGGAAAAATCGAAGACGAAATCCTGCAAAGTGTCCATAAGCAGAAAGCCGTGTCGTTCCAAAGCATGAACTACGGCCATCTCGTTGCACTCGACCTTGCAGGTCATGCATTGTGTTCCCCGATCGGCGAGACTGCGGGTGAGCTCGTCGATTAACCCGTGGAGGATTTCGGCACCTGGACCACCGCCAGCCGCGACGGCCAGATGCTGCACTGTTCCGATGCGCCGCCCGGTTATATCGCTGTCCCAAGGCGAATCATTATAGACGACGAATCCGTTGATGCGCCCCGAGTCGACTGACCTAAACGCAATCGATGATTCCTTGGCCAAACTTTGCGTGATTTCGTCGAGCCAGTAGGCGCGGCGTTGATCGAACTGCAAGTGATGCAAATGAGGCAGCGGAACGTGAGCAAACCGTGGCAACGCATCACGCAGTTCATCGATCGCCCCCAAATCCAGTCGTGCAATCATTACGGGCTTTGCGCCTTTGACTTTTCGCCTTCAGACGTGCTGCGAATGGCGTAAGCCGGCCGATTCATCGTCCGAAAATGCATGCGGGCGAGGTACTCGCCAATCACGCCAAGCGCAAAAAGTTGTGCGCCAGAAAAGATGGCAATGATAGAGGCGAGAAACGGAAATCCGGGTATGCTTCCTTCCAGGCAATAACGGACGAATACATAAAGGAAAACGCCGATCCCAAACAATGTGCAGCCAAACCCAATCAGGCTGGCCAGCTGCAAGGGCGCGGTGCTAAAGCCCGTCATCATATCGAACGCATGCCGCACGAGCTTTGTAAACGTGTAGTTCGATGAACCAGAGTGTCGCGGTTTAAAAGGAACTCTGACAGCGGTAAAGCGACTCGTCGCCCACGTCAGCAACACATCGATGGAAACGAACGGCGCCTGGTAGCCGGCAAACGCATTACGCAGTTCGGTTCGAAAAGCACGGAACGCACTTACATTCCTCGCGACTTCAATGCCCCCGGCAGAGCGAAGGGCCAACCGGGTGATGCGGGAAGCGAGCGCGCGCCAAAAACCATGCTGCTCGCGTTCGGGGGTTGCGTAAACGACATCAAACCCTTCGTTGAGCCGAGCGAGCAGTCGCGGAATCTCCTCCGGCTGATGTTGCAAGTCGTCGTCCATTGTAACGATCAAGTCTCTGCGAGCCGCACGGATACCGCAGAGGAGCGCGTTATGCTGACCGTAATTACGCATCAGATTAATTCCACGAACCGCAGCACAGGTACGGACAAACTCGTTAATTACGTCCCAGCTGCGATCCACGCTGCCATCGTTGACTAAGATGATTTCATAGGAAACAGCGATCTTCGGCAAAACATCGCTCAATCTTCGCACGAGTTCAGGCAACGAACTCTCACCATTGTAGGTAGCGATAACGACAGAGAGCGGGCGCGCAGTGGGTGATAATGCAACAAGATTATCAGATGACACGGCAGAAAGTTAACCAAGCTGCCTCATTTTACCACGCTCAATGCGCATGAGTTGGCGCAGAATCAGCAGCACTGCGCAAGCGATGAAAAGCACTTGCGGGAGCCAGCCCCATAAAACGAACGGCCGAAACCAGAGCTCCACCTCGCTCGTGTTCGGAGGCAGCACAACTCCTTGATAAAATCCGTTCGCGATTACGGTGCGGAGTGCTCTGTTTTGAGAACGGGCCAACCATCTGCGATGATATTGCTGGCTCAGGAACAACAGCGTTTCGTCCGACGATGCAGTCACTTCGATCCTCTGAAAATCATTTAACATTTCCGCTCGGTGTAATGGCAAATTTGCTCGGCCCGCAGATGTATCGACTGCGGCTTCTTGTCCATTCGAGAAGTTGAAATCCGGAGTTTGCAGTAGCTCGATGGGTGCGGCGGTTGTTTCGTAGAGTTTGATTCCGTTCACCTCGGTAGCCAACTTTAACCGATCCGTCCTTAGCGAGCGCTTTGACAAAACAACTTCGACATTGGAAAACGAGAATGCGGGATCAGCGAACGCTGATTCGATGTCCAGGAATCTAAAGTGTCTTCCATACGTACGAGCGCCGCTGACGCTCCACCTGTTGACTACAGCCTGATATCTGCGCGACGAAAGCGAGTCGTAGGAATTCACGCTGTTCAGATCGAACAGGGCCTCCTGATTCGGGGGCAGGGCAGTGATCGGGCTGTCGGCAATCGCGAAACGGCTTCCATCCGGCGTATGAGCTTTAATGGCATCGATCAGCTTCGATGAGGTGTGAATTGAGCGAAGCGGACGACTCAGGATCAACGCTCGCCCATAAAAGAATGCGGACACGACAGCAATTGCGATGAAGCCAGGAACACTGCGCCAATAGATGGAGACGAGCAACGCGGCGACGAGCAGGAAGCTGGCTACGACTGCAAGCGCGTCGATCGGGAACCGCTGCCAGATCGACAACGCGACCACTGATTCCACTACGAGCGGCGCCAGTAGCCAGGCCCCAGAGCGCATGGTCAGCTGCAAGTCGCCATGGAGAATTGCGTCCAACGCGAAGGCGCTCAGAACGAAGCCGGGAATAATCCCGCCGCCAAGCAGTTGGATGCGAGACAATCCAAAACCGAGATGATGGACCGCAAATAAATAGACCGCCGGGAAAATTGTCCCGGCGAGACAGACGATAAGAACTAGTTGCCAAAACAATACCGCGCGTTTGTTCTTCAAGAGGAACGAAAGCCAGATCAAACTCCCATAGATCGGCGTGAAGCTCAGGCCATTGAAATGCAACGGGTACTTGGGATCAATGGCGTTGCCGAGCCAGGATCCGTCGAAAAGTGTCATCAAAAAACTGGCCACGTCTCGCGGGCTGCGACATTGTGGCAGAACTCCGAGGAAAAAGCTGTCGCTAACATCACCGAGCCTGGCGGAGTCCTGGGCGGTAAACAGCAAATCGAGAAAGACCGGGAGGGACGCCAGTACCCCCGCGACAGCGCAACCGAACATAGCGAGCATTGTCCACAATTTTTCTCTACGCCTTCCCGGCATTTGCACGAGTCTGATCAGAGCATATGGCCCTGCGATGTAGGCGAACAAAATCGTGACCTGCGGATAACCAGCGATAAGCAAACAGTAGATCGCAAAAGCCAGACCAACGGCCACAGTCCACGACGGTTTCTTGGTGAATTCGGTAATCAGCCACAACAAACAGACCAGCCAGCAGGTGGCCGACACGAACATTACAAAGCAAAGCCAATACGAAGTCGCGGTCGTAAAAGCCAGGCCGATTGCCGCGCAAGCGCAGGCCACCGGGTGCAACCCGAGAGATCGCAGAAAGAGCAGGAAGAATGTAGCGGTTAACCCGACGGTGAGCAGGATCAGGATAGTGTACAGGATAAATGGATTAGACGTGAACCACGAAAGCAGGTTTGTAAGCAGAAATGCCCGGCTCAATGCGCCTTGAAACGCGGGACGACCGAGTTCCACGTGGGGGTTCCACGTCGCCAGCCAGGCTTTGCAGTCATAGCGAAGGTTATTTGCCAACTCCGGAATGAACACGCTGCTTTCATCGGAGAACTTGCGATTGGAAATCCGGTCAAGTTCCCGTGTTTCGGACAGACCGACTTCCAGACTGTTATCGTGCGGAAAGATTATTTCCCCATGAAATAGAATGCGAGAAAAATGCAGAACAAAGACCGCCAACAATAGAATCGATATAGATTTGTACGACATCGGTGCGGAGCGCGTTCCGTTTAGCCGAGAAAATTAAAAGGCGGCGTATTCCTTGGAGAACGAATTCCGTTGAGGCTTTCCACTTAAGCGGACATAAACCCAAGACAGATAATCTTGCCCCAGCCGATGGTGATCTTGGTGCGCTCGAAGCTGTCCTGAAGCAACTGCCGAATCTTCGCAGGATTATTGAGCCACTGGTCATACGTCATCCGCTCGTTATCGATCATCGCGGCCAAAGCCTCCAATTTAGCCCAACGAGCTCGCGCGAAGTGCGACGCACAGAGTATGTGCACCAATCTAAGGAAAAATGTCAACCATGGCTCAATAATTACAACGAATCCGCCTGGACGAAGTACCCGCCGCATTTCCGCCAGTACCGATATCGAGGTCTTCGGGAAATCGTTCCAGATGATGAAGTCCTCCCTGCACGATCAGCACGTCTCGACTGGCATTGTCAAAAGGCAATTGACGACAATCGCAGACATAGCATTTGGCTGGACCTTGGTATTGCGCGAGCAGCGACTCCGATAAGTCAACGCCTTCAATATTGGCAAAGCCTAAACGCGAAAGCGCGTGCAGACCGTTTCCGCGACCGCAGAACAGTTCGACAATGCGTAGATTTCTATCCCACTTGGCTGCGCCCACCGCGTTCAGTCGTTTAACGAATTTCGTTATTTCTTGCTCCGGGGTTTCGAACCGACCATAGGCTTTCTCCCATGGCGTTGAGCAGCAGCGATGGGTTTCATCGATATGCACAAGGTCAGGCGGGCGCGTCATGGTGAGACTTTGGCACTGCGAGCTGAGCAACAAAGTGAAGCGACCGTCCGAAAAGCCAATTGGCTGGCGGCGGATACAATGCAAGCTTCGATTTCCACACCAAAATCTCCACGCCAAGAATCCCGAATACTTCCAGCCATTTCTCTTTTGCCCAGTAGTTATGTGGCAAGGCCACGTTGTGACGCCGGTTACCTACGCGGTCCATAAACCGCAGCGTTGCGCCAGCGCCGATGCCCTCCAGAAGATGATCTTTGATCACGATCAATTCTCGCGCCACGCGCGACGCCTCTCTAAGCAGCGGGATCGGTTCATCTGTGTGATGCAGCACATCGATCAGCATCACTGCATCACAGGCTCGATCCGCGAAGGGCAATTTGCGGCCATCAAATCTTTGGACCGGAATAGTTGCCTCGCGTCGAACCAAAACGTCAATGCCGGTGACGGAAGTGTCGGGCTTAGCCATCTGAACAAGCGATCCCAGCAAGCCATCGCCGCAGCCGATGTCCAGAATGCAACCACGGTCAGGGAGAAGGGAAGAGAGTTCCCGCGTGAGAACTCGGACCCTTCGACTATGAACATGCCGGTCGTGAATTGTTTCCCACACGTTCATCTTCGCTTCATTCCGAGAATACTCATGAAGAAACTGGAAAGCCCCGCCTGGAATCCCAAGGCCGTGAGCGTAGCGCCAGGAATCACAAGTCTCATGACCTGGCCGTAATCCAGACGGCCCCATCCAGCTTCCCGCCAAATTAAAACTGCACCAAGTAACAAACCACAGCCGGCTATCAAGGCGATCGCTGCGGCGGCCAGCCCGCGCTCAAGTGTTATGAACTCGAAGATCCGTTCCAGTCGTGGATCCGGCGGCAGGAGACCTTCGGTAATCGCAAAAATCTTCGTGAGCACCGCGAACACGACGGCTTGAAAGCCGCAGAGCATCGCAAGACTGGCAAACAGAAGAGTATGCGCATCAAAGGTTACGCCGTATACAGTTATCCCCGGGAGCGCGATGGCATAGCCGATTGCACCGAGCAGGGTCAGTAGCACGCCCGGTAATAGAAATAGCCAGCGCGGGCTGCACATTAAGAAAAAACGCAAGGTCCGCCAACCATCCCGGACCGTTTTTAGATGCGGTGAACGGGTCATTCGGCCATCGGGATGCAGCGTGATAGGCACCTCAGCGATTTTAGCCGCGTTGAGGCTCGCTTTGATGATCATTTCAGTCGCAAATTCCATCCCGGTGCACCGCTGGTCGAGCTGCTCGTAGAGGATCTTAGTAAACCCGCGAAGACCACAATACACATCGTGAACGGGCGTGCCGAACCAGCAGCGGGCCAGGAACGAAAAAGTAGGATTTCCGATCCAGCGATGAGACGGCGGCATCGCGCCAGGTCTCACTATGCCTCCACCGGCTGGAAGCCGGCATCCCTGCACGAGATCGTAACCTTCTCTGAGCTTCTCCATGAACGGAGTGAGATTGGCAAAATCATAGCTATCATCGGCATCGCCCATGATGATATACTTGCTACGGGCTGCGGCGATCCCACCCATCAATGCGTTTCCATAGCCCGCTTCCGGAACGGCAATAACACGTGCTCCCGCTTCAGCCGCCAATGTTTGCGAATCATCCTCGCTCCCATTGTCGGCCACAATCACTTCGCCTAGAATGCACTCTTTTTCCATCCAGCGGATCGCTTTGCGCACACATGTGGCTACTGTTTCCGCTTCATTGAGACACGGAATGACTATGGCCACTTCATACACTGGAGAGTCGCCGTGCTCAGCTTCCGACATCGATCTTCTAACGAGCGTCTTTTCGGTTTTGAAAAATTCGATCTGTGGGGTGATCATCGAAGAAGTTATTCTTGGTTAAGCTGCGGCTAAATCGCGAGTGTGCAACGGTGACTGCTTGCGCGACCAAAAGAATCAATCCACCAGCGAATGGCCCAGCGACAGGAACAAGATAGCGACTTTCTGCGCCGTTAAAGGAGGAGGCATCGATTAGCGCGAGCAGTGCCACGCGGGCTGCGATGAATCCGAAAACCGGAATAAGCCAGCAGTAGAGAGCGATATTCTGTCGCGGTGATCGGCGCATCACCCACAACACGGCCACAGCCGGAATCGTAATGGCCAAAAGTGCTTTGAAGAGAAACGCGTAGATGCGCGTAACGGCCGCAAGTTGACGGGCAGCGAATTGATAGTCGTTTGCACCGCCAGCGATATGGCTAATCGCGACAACCCGCAGCCATCCCGAACGTTGACCAGCGTTCGAAGTCTCGAAACGGCCTGGCTTTAGTTTGCTCGCCGGAATGGAAAACATCGTGTTGTCGCCGAAAATAAACTTTATTGTCTTGAGATTTGCTTTTCCTGGCTGAGAGATGACCGCAGAAAAGGAAAAAGGTATCTCGGGTCGAAGTGACGGAAATTCGGTCTTGTTCACTTTGTAAACAGCTGGCTGACGAGAATTCTTAAAAGAGACGGGCAGAGATCTGCCGCTTTTTTCCCAGGCGAGCACGGAGACGAGCGGTTGGGCGCTGGAAAACGCCCAACCGGAGACTGTGATTGTATCAGCAATGGGAGCCAGGGATCGCCGGTTCGTTACCCGGTTGAATTCCTGTTCGGCGGCGAGGTCCGTCTTCAGATTCGCCATGAACGAAGAAATATTGTCTGGCGGAGGCGGACTGAATGTCTGTTTTAGGATTTTCCGCAAGGCAGCGGGGATTCGCGTCAGGATGGTCCTGTCTGGTTGCATCAAACTAAGCCACAGATGCCGCTGCGGCAGCTTGCCCTCCGTAAACGCACCGCGTAACTCACGAGCAATTTTCCGGTAATATGCTTCTATCTTGATTGGTGAACCCGCATTCAATTCGGCAACGGCATCTCGAAAGGCGAAGAAGAACCAGCCGCCACCAATCTCTTGTGAGGGAGTTTTATAGCGCTTCATGGCAAATTGACCCCACCGCGCTGCTAATCGTCCTTCAAGAAGAGGTTCGAGTTTTGCGAAAGCGGGGCTGATGGCGTAAGCCTTCATGCGTGCATCTCGCGTTACCGGCACGTAAGCCATGTCGTTGTCGGGCCTGATTTTGAGCAACTGGTTCATCGCGTTTGTAAATGAGGTGGAAGTAAGACTGCAAAAAGTGAAAACACCAAAGGCACTCTTGTTCGCCATAGCGACTGCAAGCGGCGTCGCTGTTAGGGCGATCGCAGGCAACAAAGCGGCCGAGGAGAGGACGCGCAACGAAGGCAGCGTTCCGCTGCGGCTCACCAGGTGGTGCAAGACAAACGCGGAGATAAAAAGAAAAAAAAGAAGCCAGCACAGAATGGATTCTGCGCGTGTCGCTGCAAAGAGGGCCAGCAGGACGCCAAGCCCTGCCGATCGAATCCAGCATTGGCGACGAGTTTTGGACGCCAGCACTAACAGGATCGCGCTGGCCGTTGCAACAAAGAGAATTCCGTAAACGACATCCGCCGTCACTCGCCGAAAGGTGCAAATTGCATTGATCTCGAATAGCTGCGCAGCGAACACTGCGGTACAAGCTGAACGCGGAATGCGGATCCTCCGGAGGGCGTAGATGAAAAAAAGCCAGGCGCATATCGCCAGCAAGGTTGTCCCGAGGTAAAGTGGAAGCCCGATCTCATGACAGAGCCAGATCCAGAGCGGGTAAACCGGAAGCCGTAGCATCGAGAAGTCATCAGGCGCACGCCCCCAAAACGCGTGTTCGCCCAGATCTGCGTAAAGGTAGTCGCCGTAAGGCGACGAGATACCGACGATATCCTCGTTCCGAGTTAGCCACAACCGGGTGAGCGTCAGCAGCACAAGAAAGAGAAGAAAGAGAATTTTGTAGCGACGTTCCCTTTGCTCTTGCACCGTCAAAAGAGGCTCCTTGGCAATTGGCAGGTGCATCATCTCTCTTCTCGTGATCCGACATGCCTGTCCGGGATTTTGCAAAACACCACGTAGTCCTGGTAGTTGGCTGAAGTGGCACCCGCCCAATGACCGTCGCTCATTTCCAAAACTTCGAAACCGGATGTTTGGATCATCCGCCGTGTCCAATCCCGGTCAAACGCGATCGCGTGTAGCTTATCCTGAGGATTGTGGTAACGGGTGTATTCGTTTAATGCATACTGCATTGTAAGGCCGCCCGAATGCGTTTCCAAATTGCGGAGCCGCTCTTCATCAAACAAGAAAAAGGTCGCTATGCCTATTCCATCAGGTTGCAATAATCGCGACACTTCGGCCAAATAGCTCTGGATATCCGGGCCGTACATGTGCGTGAAGACGCTGAAGAGGACGCAGAATTCGAAGGAAGCTTCCGGTAATTGGAACCGAAAACCAGCGGCGATGTTGGATCCCTGCGGATTATACCGATCGTTGTAAACGTCGATCCGCTCGAAGCGGAACTGGGGCAGTTGGCTGCTGATGTTTTCCTGACACCACCGCACATGTGCGGGAAGGATGTCCAGCCCAACATAACGCCCATGGAAATCGAATCTGTCCAGAATGCCGTAGGCGAGCTTGCCATAACCGCTACCGATATCTAAAATGCTCGAACCCGCGTTAAAGCCAAAGCGTTCGAGCAACTCAACGTGTTTCGTGGCGATGCGCAGGAATCTGGCATCATCTTCTTTCATAAAACGAAGGCGAGCCGGAGGAGGTGGAAGGCCGCGGCGGGACATAATGAAGTGATTATAGCCGCTTACCGAAACGTGGCGATATGGTAGTGGAAGCTTCGAAACGTATCACACCGACGGTTTGGAGACAGAGTGCGAAATCCGATCATTTTGTTCTGGCCCTGTTGGCGTTGAGGCTCCTGCCCTACATACACTCCGGCGTTCTTTGTTCAAAAGCCCGCCTCGACGTAGCGGAGATAATTTTCGTCCAAATAGTCGGTTAACTCTTGGGAAGGAGCGGGAGCCCACTCCTCGCGCGTGGCTTCAAAGATTACAACAGAGGGAAATCCGTCACTCACCTCGTATTTGCCGTGCTGCTCGAGATTATCCAGATGGGGATGAGCGCTGCGTCCATAGCCGCAAGCAACGACAGAGCCGTATCCGATCGACTCCAAGATGTAGGCAAGCATTTCCGCAGAATAGAGGAACTTATGGCCCCATCCGTGGAACGCTCGGTTAATTCGCAAGGTCTGCATGAGTTTTCGGAAGGAGTCAATCGCACCTGTCTCAAAATGCGTGTGAAGAACCCATTCGAGATTAGGGGTCGAGAGGCGAAGAACACCGCCTTTTCGAAGGCTCTGGCCTGCATGGACAAGAAACCGGATTGCTTCATCTAGTGCCAAATGTTCGAGAAAATGCTCCGCATAGACATAGTGGAGGTCAATGTATGGCCAAGGCTCAGTAGCATCGAGCACCTCATCGATTCCTTCAAAGTTGGAAATATCGACATTCCACCATTCGGGCAGAATTGCATGCGGACCGCATCCGACGTGAACCTTCTGGATTCCCGCCGGAGAATTAGGCCCAAGTCGCTGAGTCATCTGCAAAGCGCTGTTTTAATTCCTGCCACCAACGGGTTTTTGGCACACGCCCTTTTTGAATCCACACATCTACGGGATTTAGACCAGTGGTCCGCTATTGCCTCAAACATAGCATTTGAAGGCGACTTCGGCGCCCCTTGGTCGGACATTTCAACTTCTTTCATACTCCTAAACAAAGCCGTTGCATCTTTTCTTCATCGTACAATTTTTGTGCTTCTGGACAAAACATCCGGCCCGCATTCCGCGCGCGGGCGAAAAAAGAAAATCCGTGCTGATAGTCACAGAGTGCTGACAGTGTGTAAGAAAGAAATGCTTTTGCCGGAGCCGCCGCACATTCCAGAACCAGTTTCCCGTTCGGCGACAAACCTGAAGAATGCGCCTAAAGAGCTGTTTAGGATCCGCGGTGTAATGAAGCGCGGACAAAGGCAGCACGAAATCGAATTTTTCTGCAGCCAGATCGAGGATATCCCGACAAATAAATTCAACCTCCAACCCTGCCTTCAGTGTCCGCTGCCGCGCCGCGGAGATGACCTTCTCATTATGATCGATCCCCAGCACCCTTCTTGCCCCCCGAGTAAGTGGAGCGAGCGAAGTTTCTCGACAGATTTTGAGACTCCAGGCCTGTCCGCGTGGCTTTGATAATTCATCTGATTTTGTGCAAGGAAGGATAATCGTTGGGCAATAAAGCAGAGTCGCCGCGCTAGAGCTGATCTCCCACTCAGGCTTTTCGGATCAAAAACGTATCCTGACCTACCCGCGCGCCACGGCGGCCCGCCCAGTGGCCATATAGCTTTTTCTCGATTTTAAGGCCAGCCGCGGCGATAGCGCGATCGACCCACTCATCAGTGAAAGCGACCACCCAGAGCGGATTCTCGGCTGAATGGCAGCGGCAGTCCTTCGAGATAACATGTGGAAATGACCATTTGGTCCGGCCTTCATTCTCAAGTGCCTGTTGTTCGGCGTTAACCAGAAAGAACGTAGCGTAAGCAAGCGAATGCCTGTCCATCACCTGGGCCAAGGCGCGGAGATACTGCGCGACTGCCTCTCCGTACATGTGAGTAAAGACCGAGAGAAGCAGAATAAGAGTTGGTGGCCGGGGCGGCGGTGGTAGACTAAAGGCAGTAGCCTGTTCTCGCCCACTGGGATTGTAGCGATCGTTCTGGACATCGATATGGACAAACTGATACCGCGGGCAGGTGGTGGTAAAATTCTCGTTTAACCACTCGATTGCACCGGCTTTTATGTCGTACCCAATGTAAGTGCCTGCGAAGCCGCTGTCGCACAGCGCGTAGGCGAGGCGACCATAGCCGCACCCGAGATCCAGTATGAGCCCACTACGGTCGTAAAGTCCGTCGACAACCCGCAAAAGCGTGGCTCCATTTCGACGCGCGGTCTCCTCCGTCTCGCCCATAAACATGAGCGAGGCCGGCGGAAAGGGAGGCAATTGCGATCTATCTTTCAAAGAGAGCATCTAAGTAACTTCATACTCCGCGGCGGCGGTCGCATCGTCGGTTAAGGGTTGGGAACGAGCGGGAGCCGACGCCTCGCGGGTGGCTTCAAAGATTACAACAGAGGGAAATCCGTCACTCACCTCGTATCGATTCCCTCAAATTTGTAAATATCCACGTTCCACCATTCGGGCAGAATTGCATGCGGACCGCATCCGACGTGAACCTTCTGGATTCCCGCCGGAGAATTAGGCCCAAGTCGCTGAGTCATCTGCAAAGCGCTGTTTTAATTCTTGAACGCTAAGGCGGTGGCGTAGTGCGTTTCGCCGCCGGCAATGCACATATCGTCTAAATTAAGCAATCGATTCAGCAATTCAGAGTCTTCCGGGTAAGAGAAATTCACCAGCACATCCGAGAGTGCAAGGTGATAGATCGTACCACCTGTTAGAGTGATTTCGGCACGCGGGAATCGCTTGCGGACACAGTTGAGGATTCGGCTCGAATCTGCGGCTTCGGAAGGATCGGTCTGCAGCATCTTGTCAAAGTTAGGTTTTGCCATAATCCGCGAAAGGAGGGAGCCGGGCTTGTGCGGATTTGCCAGGAAACGATCGGGAAGCGCTTGCCGCACAGCTGTAGCAACCAGAACCATCTGTTGAGACCACTGAAACCGATCCGGGCCCACAAAGTCGTCCATATAAAAAAGCCCGCCTGGCTTCAATACTTTCCAACTCCACTCAATTGCAGTCTCCACATTCAGCATGTGATGGAGCGAGTTGTTCCAGTGAACGAGATCGTATTGCTCCGGCCGATCTGCCAGAATGAACGCATCGCCTTGGAAAAAGTGGGCCATCTCAGCGAGCCCGCGCTTGCGCGCCAACTCTCGACCGTCGGCAATGCGAGTCTCCGCCAACTCAAAAAGATCAAACGAAGAGACGAAATTCTCCTTTATCAAAGTCATTTCTTTGCTCCCGTTGCCACAGCCTACAGAGATTCCTTTTTCGAGTGGCAGTCGACCCGCCAGCAATCTGCGCGCGCCAAGGGTGAGACCCGCGGAAAATCCATCAACTGCCTCGCCGCAGACGAGTTGGTTGATATGGCGAAGGATGGGCGCATGTTGCCACCAGCGCAGCTTCAAGACGCGGCCGGCAGCGTCAGTCTGAGCGCGACGCTGCGACCAATGACGTCCAATAACATTAGAAGAGTCGCTAGTGAGATGGGAGCTGGCCGCACTTGTGCCTAAATCGGAGTCTTTCATCGCAGACTGTCAGAAGCGCTACTTAGACAAGGGCAGCCTCGGGGCGGCGTTCGCTCTCCAGCACCGGTAGTCCGGCTCGAGAAGCTTGACTATTTCTGCGGCAAGATCGGAGATAACATGTCCTTCGACCACCATGAGCGCTGCATGACACAGCCTGACCGCACGCGCAATCGTCTGCACAAAGAATTGTCGCACTCGTTCATCCTCTTTCAAGCTCTCCCAAGCCAAACGATGCGAACCATTGAATTTGATTTTAGTGGTATCATAAAGCTTTTGTTCCTCTGGATAGAACATTCGTCCGGAAGAGCGCGCGGGCGAGAACAAAACATCGGTGCTGATGATGACGGCCGAGGAGAATCTAGAGGCGAGCACACTCTTTCCCGCACCGCCAGCACCTTCTACCAGCATCACGATTGGCTTGCTGCGATGACAATGATAGACACTACGCGGAATCGGATCACCAGCCTGATTCGGGCTTCTGCTTGTCAGCCGGACCGCGAAATCGGCCAGCCAGACGTCTCGTAATAGTTCAAACGTGGGAAAGAGCGCATCGTCGATCGATCGCAAGGCCCGATGTACAGTTTGGCCATAACTGGGAGCCACTCCGCACTCCAACAGCAACATGCCTGCTGGTGCCAAGACACGATGAATCTGCCTAAAGAGCTTTCCCGGCTCCGTAATGTAATGCAGCGCCGACAGGAGCAGGACTAGATCGAAAGGGCCATCTGGCATGCTGAACATGTCGCCACAGATAAACTCGACTTCCAGCCCGGCATCGTTCGCCCGCTGCCGCGCCCCTGCGATTGCCTTTTCGTTATGATCGAGACCGACGACCCTGGACGCACCCCGCCGCTTCATCTCAATCGCGAAATAGCCTTCGTTGCACCCGAGGTCCAAGACCGATTTCCCGGTCAACTTCGCCGGTATGCGCAGAGCGCGCAGTTTCTCCTCGGATTTGGAAATCCCGGGACTATCGTCGTAGCTTTGATAACTCAAATCTCTCCTTTAAGACAAGCTCCTGCGAAAGACAACGATGCAAACCAAAGCACAAGCGCGGCGGCGAGGAACCGGAATTTTCGTCGGTCCTTTTCGCATTAGCAAGACGTTTTCTTCGCCATAATCTTCCAGCCAGCGGGCCGAACTTCATTTGTATCCCGGCTGGCCGGAGCTCGCCGTCACGAGCGTCATTGGAGCGACTGGTAAAGTAGTGCTCCCGTCGTCCTTCTCGGGAAGTATCAGGTAGCCAGGACTTCGCTTTTCTCGATCCAAGTCGCGAATCCTGGTGAGAATCTCCTCGGCGCGATCGGCAAAAATATGCCCCTCCAAAACTCGAGCCCGCACCCGCTCGGCCCGCCTCCGCCGCTCATCCGGATGCGCCAGATAATAGTCAACCGCAGCCAGAAACTCCGCCTGGCTCTTGTAAGTTACCAGATCGGGACCGAAAATTTCGGCTACTCCTTCCGCTGCGTCGGAAATGACAAAAGCGCCTGCCGCCGCGCCGTCGAAAAGCCGATTCGAAATAAAACCGGCCTCCCGCATGGAAGGCCAGTGATCGTTCAGCAAGATTTCACATCGGCTGTAGTGCTGGCGCAGGGAGGAGTTGTCGATGAATTCGCCCCGGATGTAATCGGCCGCAATAAACATCGGCCAATGCGTGCCATAAACGCCAAGTGGCAGTTCCGCCTCAACCGCAAAACGCACGGCTTCGCGATACTGCTTGCGGGAATTGCCCACAAAGAGAAGCTTCTCCGATGGAATTTCCGGATTTGGATCCGGATAAAAAACTTCGGGATCAGTGCATTGAAGCAGAGCACTCACCGAGATTCCTGGCCTGGTTGCGAGTTCCGCTGCGTAAATTTCAGAAGCTACAAAGACGTGATCAAACTCTTCGTATTCTCCTTCGTCGATCTTGTCTGGATGGCTGATGTTCCACATCAAGTTAATCTGGCCGGGCTTGGGCCGGTAACGACTCAGACCGCGTAAGACAATTACCACATCATCACCAAAGGTTTCCGGACGCTCCCACTCGTCCAGGCAATCGATCCGAAACGAATGACCTTTGGCGGCGAAACAACGCCCGAGTGAGCGCGCAAAATGATAATCTCCCCAGTGTCGGGCTTGTTCGCGGCTAGGTGCGCCGATCTTGAACGCGATTCTGTAGCCGCGCCGGGCGCGATCGATCAGAATACGCTTGAGGTTGCGAGCCCGATGGCGGTACGTGTGCCGAGACAGCACCTGCCTTCGTAACCGATCAACTAAACCGCGTCGCTCCTCTTCATTACTCAAGTATTGCCGGAGCAGTGCCTCTAATTCTTCCGGAGAACTGTAGGTCGGCAATTGTCCATCGAATAATTCGGCGGCTCCGGCTTCCCCATTCGTGATGACCAGGGCGCCGGCGGCCAGAGCATCGAAAACCCGGCTGTTCACCGATGCCCATTCTTTGGTGACGTGATTGGCATCATCCACAACCACGCGGGTTGAGGCATAAACATTCGGCATCTGCCAGTACGGCCTGAAGCCTTGAGTATAGCCGGCGAGGTTGGGGTGGGCTTCCCAACCTTTGCCAAAAACCGTGAACTGATATTCCGGGAGCTTCGCCGGAGCGATCGCCGTCGCGATGTCACGATCAGCCTGCCAGTAGCTGCCTGTGAAGCAATAGTCGGATCGCATACTTTTGGTCGGTTTGCCTCTGGTAAATCGATCTGGATTTGTGGCCAGGGGAAAAAACCAGGCTGGTTTGCGGTGCACATCCCGCAGCCAGCGAGCGGATTTTTTTGAGGAACAGAGATACAAATCATAGGCATCGAAATCAGCTCGTGAAGCCCAACGGTCGAACCAGTTGCGCAGCCAGGCGATTTTCAGCAATTCGGGAGCTGCGTTGCGAACCTTGGCCAACTCGTATGAATCGAGCAGCACGATCAGCACATCGACACCCTCGACGTCGTACCAATCCTCTTCGGCAGAAAGGTAACGTATTCGCCAGCCGAATTCTTCTTCGCAGGCGCGGCCAAACTCTGAGGCTGTAAAGAAATCGCCTGCAGCGGCAGTGTCGCCAGATTCTGTTACTGTGAGGGCGACGGTAAGTGGCTGATCAGAAAAAAACAGTCCGCCAAGCATTCTGTCTCTCATGATCTGACGGCGCAGGTACCAGCCGTGACGTCGAACTAATTGATCAATGTTGGCGAGGCTGCGTTCTCTTCTTTCCTCGCTGCTGTCGGCCCGTCTCGTGGCGCTTTCGTCATGAATGCATGAGACATAATTCGCCGAAACCGATCGCAGACCAAAAACCCTGCGAAATGATAAACAAAGATCGACATCCTCATAACCGTATCGAAACTTTTCGCAGAATCCGCCAAGGGCCAGAAAATCGGCCCGTCTGCAACCAGCTAAGGCTGCGGTGACGGCAGGAAATTTCTCCAGGACCTGAGAACTGTCTGGTAGGAGTTGGTCTATTCCTAGATTGAACGGCCGATAGAAAAAATGTTTGGGATCGGAAGAAAATTTGATTCCGGCGTGCTGAAGGATAGCGCTTTTTCCCATTCGGCCGCTGGGAAAGAATAGCCGCAGCCCCACCAGACCGTTCCTCGAATCTTGCAAGCACCGAACGAGTTCCGGGATCACATCATCCTGGAAAATGATATCGTCATTGAGGAAAAGCAGATACTGCGCATCGGTCGCTTCTGCTACGCGATTGTTAGAATAGGCGAACGATTTGTTGTCAGCGTACTCGGTGACATCAATAGATAAGCGATCCTGAAACGACTCGATCACTTGGCGGCTCCTATCGGCGCAGCCGTGCAAGACGATGCGAAACTCGACCGGCTTGAACGTGTTCACCTGTAGGAAGGAGCTTAGCAGGTTCTGCAGACGCTCTTCGCCTGCCTGATGCAGGACAATGCAACACACGGACGCAGTTTCGGGGATATGCCTCGGCGGTCGAGGCAAGGCATTCCGCGCCGATGATATCAATCGAAAGGCGAGCGCTTCGTCACACTTTTTTTTTAACAGCTCCGGCTGAGACGATGCTAATGATCGGCTAGGATCCAGAACTTGATGAAGCGAACGAGCCGCTGGAGCAGGCTGCTCTTGTAGATTTGGAATACCCGGTCGGTTTCCCGGGCGTAATCCTAACCGATCTACGTCTTTGTTCTCACCAATCGCTGTCGAGGCTTGTGGCTGCGGCCGCTTTGCCAGCAATTGAGCCAATCGCCTGGCTTCCTTGCTCGTACTGCCGGAAGACTTCAGACTCAACCAGCAGCCTATACGCCAGCGGTTGGATTCTAGAACCCGGCTCAGATCGTCGAGAACGCGATCCGACCACTTGGCTAAATTGGCATAATCCTTCTTCCAGCGGTTTTCAGCATCTCTGAAAAGCTGGAGTTCGTAATCACGCCGCCCGATTGTTTCCTGTTGGGCCAGGATCTTTTCACTTTGCTGCCGAAGCTGCTGCTCGCGCCGCTCGACTGCTTGCTGTTGGGCCAGGATCTTTTCACTTTGCTGCCGAAGCTGCTGCTCACGCTGCTCGATTGCTTGCTGTTGGGCCAGGATCTTTTCACTTTGCTGCCGAAGCTGCTGCTCGCGCCGCTCGATTGCTCCCTGTTGGGCTTGGATTTTTTCGGTTTGCTGCTGGAGGGTTCGAGTCTGTTTCTCGATAGTCGCTCTTTGCTCGCGGTTGAGGAGAGCCAGATTCTTTTCCTGTACTTTCCCTTTGAGCGCCGAAATCTTCGTTTCCGATTCGATCAGTTGGTTACGGAGTTCCAGTAACTTTTCACGAGAAAAATCGTGGGCCTTGAGCAGATCCAGCGAGTAGGCGGAGAGATCGGGAAGCTCAGTTGCAGGTCTGTCGAGAATTCTGCTGGACTCGATCAGCTTCAGTAACTCGCGTTGGTTTTTGAGCAGATAATCTCGAACCTCCGAGTGATCGTCGAACCGATGATGGTGAAGATTTGGCTTGATGAACGCGTTGATCTCCGCTTCGGCAGGCTCCCGCAGTCCACGCATTCCGGACTCAACCAATCGCCCCGCCAGGACCTGCAGAGTTTCCATCGGTGACCTTAGGAGCTGTGCGTGAGGAATTAGAATTCGGGGCAGACCAGTAGTCGCTGTGAACGCCGCCAAGGTGTATCGCTCCCATAGAGCCAAGCCTAACGGAATGGAAAAGCCGTTTCGTTCCCGTAGTGAAAGAGCTACTTCCAACGGATGACGATGGATGTGGATGCAGATTGGCATTTCGAGTAACGGCTGCCAAACCGGAAAAAGAAGACACAATCTCGGTTCCTTAATAAACCAGGGCCGATGTGCGTCGAGATCGAGCAGGATCGAGCGCATTTCCGGCTGGATTTTTTCGAGCGCTTGCTGCGGAATTTTTTCGATTGCAAAGCTTCCCACTTTGTCCCAGTCCGCACCTGCGGCTTGCAGCAAACGATCGTTTACCTGACGCACATCGCGGCGCTCCCAAAAGCCTTTTGGATTTTCCTGATTTGCCCTAGTCGCGACGCCTTCCGGGCCGAAATAGATGCCCATCATGTTCAGCAAGCGGGCCAGCACGGACGTGCCCGAGCGGTGCATTCCTAAAACTATTACCTGCATTTTGGGTAGTTTATCCCGGTGACTCCAAGCATGCTAGGAAAACAGCGAATCCTCGCCTCACGGCCTGTCAAAATCAACTTGTCCGAGCCGCGCGAGAATCTTGATCAGTCGGCTGCCCTGCCGAAGCCAGCCGCGCGGCTTGCTGATGGGTGGACAGCAAGCGATCATTGGACTGATCATTGCATTTTCGCTGATACGCAGCGAAATCACCGGCGAGAGTGATCTTGCGCAACAATTGCTCAAGTCGTCGTTTTGCCCAGTCGTAAAGCTCGAAATCGTAGCGGTAAACTTCGTGCACGAGATTGATTGTTTCCTGCGCTAAAGTCCAAGCCATGGGACGCTCGACATTTCTCCGGTCCCTTTTCCACGGTGGAACCTTCTGGATACCACAGATGTGCGCCACAAGAAAGATTGTCTCTTCAAACATTTCCGCGATACCTGCGAAATAGAGATACCGCTCGATATTTTCGAGCGAGCGTTCGAATAATTTTCTCGGTGTGAGCGACCTCCGAATCGCTAGCGAATCTTCGCCTGATTTAGCGGCAAATTGGATTATCTGACTGTGGCTTTTTCCAGCACCGCGGCGCACAAACTGTTCGAAGCTACAAAAACTCTCTAGAGTTCCTCCGTTTGCAATGTGCCTTTTGCGAGTCCATTCATAGCAGGACAACAGCCGAGGGAGCGGGTGTCGGAACTGAGTAATTATCGTGAAAGTCGGGTCGCCCAGAGGTACTCTCCCGAACAACTGATGGCCAATAAAAAATCGGGGCGGAGCAGATGTTCGAATAACATCAACAAATCTCTCAACTGTTAACCCAGAGTGATAGTGTGAACAAAATTCGTGCTTGCGTCCTTGCCTGCAAAACGAATCGCGAATTACTCGATCCAAACAAAGCGACCCGGATTTATTCACCGCATGAAAGACGATTTTCTTGTCGGCCTTTGGCGGAAATTGGCCGTGATCGTAAACGAGAACATCGAACCACGGAGGAGGCTCGGCGTCGGGAGCGAACCATTCGTCCTTTGGCGGAATAAGAGAATTGAAAGTCACGGCCAAAATCACTTGGAGGCGCGGATGCGAATCACGACCGGGTCCTCGTCACGGTACGGCGCTAGGCCAGTGCTCTCCAAGGCGTGATCAATATTGAAGCCGGCTCGTTCTAAGCGCTGCCGAAGCTCCTCGAAAATAATAAAACGCCGATAATGGCCATGAATCCTTTCCGTCGGACTTATGACCTCGCCCGCCCGGGCAAGAGGATCATTAATCGATCGGCACTCCAGATAAAGCGAGCCGCCGGGCCGCAAGCGATTATAGGCTTCAAACAGCATCTCTTCCTCCTCAGCCTGGGTCATGGCGTGAAGCACGAACCGAGAATAGATGGCATCAAATGAATCGCCGATACCTGTTTGCTCAGTTTCCAGCCGGCCTACTTTGAAATCGATGCCATTGCCGCCGTGCAACCGTTGGCAGAGCGCAATCGCAGCGGAGGAAGCATCCAGCGCCACAACACGCAGCCCGTTTGCAGAGAAAAACGACGCGTCCCGGCCATTGCCACAACCTATTTCCAACAATCGCTCATCGCCCCTGAGCCGCTTCATGACGTGTTGCGCGAAGGGCGAAGGCGCCTGTTCGCCCACAGCTGCGCGGTAGAAGTTTTCCCAGTATCTCGCTCTGACCGCGATTGATCGTCTCTGCGCCTTCGGAAAAAAGAAAGCGTCTGATTACGCGAGCGGCCGCCGCTTCTGGCGAGATATCTCCAAAGGAGGGTATTCGCAGGTCCGGATTGGCCGGTTCATCTGTGACAATTCGGCTAACGAACCAAGCCGTACAGTACACATTCTTGGTCAGCTTATCGCGGCGGATCCGCTCCTGCTCAGGAACGTCCAGGTAAACCTCGATCACGTTCGGTATGTTCGAGCGGATCCATTCCCGTACCTCATCGTACATGGCGACCGCCGCCAGAATGACTGTAAATCCCTGCGAGGAAAGATAACTGCAAAGCCGAAAATAAACGCGCGCCAGTTCGATCCGGTCTGTTCGAGCGTAGCCCCACTTCTCAGCAAATACATTCCGTAAATCGTCCCCATCCAGCAGAATTGCCGGCACACGTTTACGTTTCAGCTCGCGTTCCACGATTCTGCCCACAGTGGTTTTGCCGGCGCCGGAGTAGCCGGTTATCCAGATAACGCCTGTGCGATTATTTGTAGCTTCTTCAATCACCTGTACCAAAATAGATGCTCGGCTGTTCAGCGATTCTGAAACGGTTAAGCTGGGAAACTATACCGCTACTTCCGTAGTCGCCGAAGTCGCCCATATTCGCATTCTGTTGGGACAAGATCAACCGGCAGATGCTGAGGAGATCAATCATTGGCGACGTGCCAATTAGTAGGATCGACAATTAATGCCGGGCACGGGGCAGGATACCTGCGCTTTTTCAAGAACGGCAAAAAACCCCGCAGCTAGTTCCGCCTCTTAAATCATCGCACGACGGGCTCCAGGTCGAATCCGTTCTTGCTAGTAGAACGAATTGTTTCTAAACAACCCGCATGAAAATTGCGTCGCGGATTCTTTTGCTTTTCCTCTTGCTCAGTTTCGGAATCGCTGCTCATGCGTCCGATCAAACGATTGCGCTCAAAGCAGCGAGAATGTTTGATGGGAAATCAAACGCGCTTGTTCAAAATTGCGTCGTCATCGTGCAGGGCGACAAGATTGTCGATGCAGGCTCGAATCTGGCCGTGCCTGCCGGAGCAAAGGTGATTGACCTTGGCGATGCCACGCTATCGCCAGGATTTATGGATGCTCACACACATCTGACTCTGGATTTTTCCGGCGATTACAATATTCGCCGCCTGCACGAGCTCGATCTCAATGTCGCCGAGCAAGCGATCAAAGCGACAACTTACGCCCGCGCCACTGTGGAAGCCGGTTTCACTACTGTGCGCGATTTGGGCAGCCGGTTCGTTGGCAGCCGCGAATTTGTCGATGTTGCGCTGCGCAATTCGATCAACAAAGGAGTAATCGTTGGGCCGCGCATGCTCGTGGCGACCAAAGGAATTGGCGCGACCGGCGGTCACTTCGATCCTACCAGCGGGTTTCGCGATTTTCTCTTTGGTCGAGAACCGGATTACACCGACGGGATTGTCGATAGCCCGGATGAAATTCGGAAGGCCGTTCGTTTCGAAGTGAAGAACGGCGCCGACGTGATCAAAGCGGCGGTCTCAGGCGGCGTGCTTTCGTTAGCCGATGAAGTGGACACTCCGCAGCTGACGCCGGCTGAGATGGCGGCGTTGGTCGATGAATCGCATCGGTTGCGCAAAAAAGTAGCGGTCCATTGTCACGGCGATCAAGCCGCGCGCGATGCAATTGCAGCCGGCGTCGATTCCATCGAGCACGGTTCGTTTTTGAAGCCGGAGACGCTCAAGCAAATGAAAGCGAAAGGCACGTATCTCACGCCTACGTTGATGGCGTCAGAATGGATCATGGGCAAAATCGGGAACTACCCCCCTGTGCTACAGGCGAAAGCCAAAGCAGCGATGGAGGCGCGCACAGAAATGTTTCGCAACGCCGTGAAGCTAGGCGTGAAAATTTCTTTTGGAACCGATGCGGCCGTTTTTCCTCACGGCCAAAACGCCAAAGAATTCAAGTTAATGGTCGATCTCGGCATGACGCCGATTGATGCTCTAAAATCTGCGACATCGCATGATGCCGACCTTCTCGGCATCGCTCAGAAAGTCGGCACGTTAGAGAAAGGAAAGCTGGCTGATATCATCGCGATTCCGGGCGACCCCACCAAAGACATCACGGCGACAGAGCGCGTCTCGTTCGTAATGAAAGAAGGAAAAATCATCCGGAACGGCCCGGCCACATCGAGTTCTGCGGCCTCCGTCGACGCACCGTCTCCTGAGATTCCAGTGGATTGAAATCTAGCGCGTGGCGACGGCGAGCTTCACGGAACTGCTCGACCCACCAATGTAATAGAGCGAAACGCCACCCGCTCCATAAACCGGATATAACGCGTAGGGAACACCTTCGACAGAGACCGGGTTTCTCCAGTCGATCGCGAGCGGGCGAGATGCAGACTGCGAGCTGACTGAGGCCGTGTCGCTGAAGTTGAAGCGGTCATCTTTGAGATCGCCCCGCGAATCGTACGGCGTGAATCGATGGCCATTGTCGTCGTTCGTGATGAAACGCTGCCTGCGATACGATTCGCCGGCGAACGCTTCGTTCTCGCTCAGTCCTGCACTCGGGATCACCCGGCTTACAACCGAACCGGTGCGGACGTTGTCGATCATCACCGGCTCGATGATGTCTTCACCGGCCGAGCGGTACGCGTAAAATGCGAGTTCGCAATCGTACCCGCCCCACTGACTTAGATTAATGGGATGTCCAAACGCGACATCAAATACATACAGCTTGCCCTGCGCGCCAGTCCCTCCGTTTTGTAAGGCCGGGATTTTGGATTGCTGCTCACGGGTCACTTCGTAGCTGGCAGCCTCATCTTTTGAAACAACGAGATCGGAATTGCGCAGGTAGCGAACAAGGGAATCGCTCGCCCCTTCGGACTTGAGTTTGTTTTCCTGTTGTGAAGTCAGCGAATGCATGAGCTTCCGATCGGCCACATCCTGCCGGATCGAACTTTCGCTCTCGTGCGATCGAACCAACAGCGATAATTCTTTAAAATCGATCGGCCGTGCGGAGGTCGTCTGGATCCAGCCGAGAAGCGCAAGCGCGAGGATCGACAATTTATAACCAGTGGGGTGTTTCATAATGGCCGTTTTTACCAGGATATCTGCGAATTTTGCAAGCTTTTTAACGGCTAATCAGGACGATAACACTTAACGCTGCGACTTCGTATTGATCTCTAGTTGACAGCTTGTGTTCGGCATCTATTGTGCGCGTCCCAACCCAACCGCAGGAGAGCATCGTGCTCGTTCGAACTGCACAATCATATGCCACAAAATCGCAGCAAACGTTACCGGGCGGCCACCGAGCTAGTGGACCGATCAAAGATCTATCCCCTCAATGACGCCGTAGCGACATTGAAGAAATTTCCCGTTACCAAGTTCGATCAGACAGTGACGCTAGCTTTTCGCCTGAGTGTCGATCCTAAGCAATCAGATCAGATGGTGCGCGGCACGTGTGCATTGCCGCATGGAAGCGGCAAGCAGGTCCGCGTCCTCGTGTTTGCGGAAGGCGAGGCCGCTCAGGCTGCGAAGGATGCTGGCGCAGAACATGTCGGTTTCAAAGATCTGATTCAGAAGTGCCAGGAAGGCTTTTCTGATTTCGACGTGGCGGTCGCCACACCCACGGCTATGGCTGAAGTTCGCAAACTTGGAAAAGTGCTCGGGCCGCGCGGTCTGATGCCGAACCCACGAACGGGCACAGTGACTGACGATACGGCAAAAGCCGTACAGGAAGTGAAAGCCGGTCGCGTGGAATTCAAGCTCGACAAAAATGGCAATGTCGCTGTGCCAGTAGGAAAGTTTTCGTTCGAACAAAATGCCCTTGTGGAGAATGGTAAAGCCGTCATTGAGGCGGTGGTGCGCGCACGACCAGCGACCGCAAAGGGCCGCTATCTTGAAAGTGTCACCATTAGTGCGACCATGTCGCCCGGTGTTCATGTCGACCCAGCGCCGTACTTGGGCGCTGCGGCATAGGAGCTACGAATATGCGACGAGAGAAACCCAGTATTGTTTCCGATCTTTCCGAGAAGTTGAGCCGCTCCCCTTTTGTGCTCGTTGCTGATTACCAGCGGATGAAAGTCGTGGATTTCAATGAATTGCGGAACCGTCTGGCGCCGGCGGGTGCTGAAGTGCATGTGGTTAAGAATAATTTTCTCAAACGAGCGATGGCTGATTCCGGAATGGCGGATGTCAGCGAGAAGCTGGCTGGCCAAACAGCGGTGGTGACAGGGGAAAAAGATGTCGCGCCGGTGGCCAAGGTTTTGAAGATGTTTGCAACCGAATTTAAGATCGCCGCGCTCAAGATTGGCCTTGTCGATCGGGTCATTCTTTCGACAAGTGAGTTGGAACAGCTGGCCGATCTACCTGCGCGCGAAGTTTTGCAGGCACAGTTGCTGGGGTTGCTACTTGCGCCGGCCACGCGCCTTGTTCGCATTTTTAACGAGCCAGGATCGGCTCTGGCGCGACTGCTGAAAGCAAAGGCAGAAAAGGAGGGCGCAGCAGCATAGGCTACCGCTTAAAATTTCGTTTCGCTTTGGAGCGGAATGAGCACTAACAAACAAACTGTCCGAGCCGATGGCTATCGGCTTTAATTCTTCGGAGGCGTTCGGAGGCGGCAATTGGAGGAAACAAAATGGCAGAAACAGACAAATTGGTGGAACAACTCAGTGGCCTTTCGGTCCTGGAGATTGCTGGATTGGTCAAGCAGCTCGAAGAAAAATGGGGCGTCAGCGCAGCGGCGCCGGTCGCAGTGGCGGCGGGTCCGGCCGTAGGTGCGGCGGGCGGTGCAGCCGCGGCTCCGGCTGAAGAAAAGGCGACGTTTGACGTCATTCTGAAAGAGATGGGCGCGAACAAGATCGGCGTGATTAAGGAAGTGCGCGGTGCAGTGCCTGGACTCGGTTTGGCTGAAGCAAAGGCGCTTGTGGAAGGCGCTCCAAAACCGATCAAGGAAGGCGTTACCAAAGCGGAGGCTGAAGAGATCAAGAAAAAGATCGAAGCAGCCGGGGCGAAGGTCGAGATCAAGTAAAGCTTTTTGGCATGGGGCGCATGAAAAACATGCGCCCCATAAGAAATTTTTTCTGCGCGCAGAATTATTGTTGCGCAGGATCTTTTTTCAAATAAAGTCGACGTCTGTTAGAAGTATTTTTAACCCGGCGTCCAAGGGCAGAACACACAATTGGCAACAAAACAGAGGGAGTCGATTTGACAGCCTGCTGTTTTGCTGCCATTTTTGCGCTCTTCGCGCGCTGGTAACCCCCTAAACACACACTACGTCTGCTGGTCGCGACCATCGTGGCCGGAGGCGTCTTTACAACCCTGGTCCACTTAATTGATTATGGCGGAACGAAACTCGGATCGCATTCAGTTCGGAACAATCAAAGAAGCCACTGAGCCGCCGAACCTTATAGAAGTTCAACTCAATTCCTACGTCGATTTTCTGCAAAAAGACGTGCCATTCGCAAAACGGAAGAATCACGGATTGCAGGCCGTCTTCAAGGAAGTCTTCCCGATCGAGAGCTACGATGAAAAGGCAGTGCTCGATTTCAGCCATTATGAGATTGGCGAACCCAAACTCAGTGCTCTGGAAGCGCAACGCGAAGGCCAGACCTACAGTGCGCCGCTTCATGTGACGTTCCAGTTGCGCGAGGAAAAGGGGACAAAGGAAGAAAAGGTTTACATGGGTGAAATCCCGTTGATGACGGAGCAGGGGACATTCGTGATCAATGGGGCTGAGCGCGTGGTCGTGAGTCAATTACATCGATCACCTGGCATCGCCTTTGAATCAACGGTGCATCTCAACGGAAAAGTACTCTACAGCTTTCGCATCATTCCCGATCGAGGTTCCTGGATCGAAGTTCAATTCGATACAGCCGATCTGCTTTACATTTATCTCGATCGCCGCAAACGCCGCCGAAAATTTTTGGCCACGACTTTTCTGCGCGCACTTGGCTATGGCTCTGATGAAGAAGTCATCGAGCTTTTTTATAACATCGAGAGGCTGAAGCTGAGCGAAAAGCTCGATGAAGAGGAGCTGGCCACGAAGGTGCTCACTGAAGAAGTGCGTGATGGCGAAGTCACCGTTGCCCGCGCGTTCGAGCCGCTTACTCTGGCAACCGTTCGCCAGATACTGGCGCTCAAGATCAAGGAAGTAAAGGTCATCAATATCGCAACTGATGACACAGTGGTAAAAGCCCTTCGGAAAGATCCGGCGCATGATCAGGAGGAAGCACTCAAAGATATCTACCGGCGGTTGCGCCCGGGAGACCCGCCGACGGTCGCAAACGCGCGTGCTCTGTTAAAGCGTCTCTTTTTTGATCCGAAGAAATATGACTTGGGCAGGGTCGGACGTTACAAGATCAATCAAAAGCTCGGCATCGATGTCGATCTTGGCGAGCGAATTTTAACGGACAAGGATTTTATCGCTGCGATCAAGTATTTGATCAACCTGCGTCGCGGTGAAGGCACGCTGGATGATATTGATCACCTCGGCAGCCGACGCGTGCGAACGGTCGGTGAGTTGCTGGCGAATCAATGTCGCGTTGGTCTGGCTCGAACGGAGCGCCTGGTCAAGGAGCGAATGACATTGTTCGACATCAATGTCGATGGAATGACGCCGCAAAAGCTTATTAATCCCAAGGCGCTCAGTGCGGTGATTCGAGATTTCTTTGGGAGGTCACAGTTGTCCCAGTTTATGGATCAAACCAATCCGCTGGCGGAACTGACTCACAAACGGCGCTTATCCGCGCTTGGGCCGGGTGGTTTGAGTCGAGACCGCGCGGGTTTCGAAGTCCGGGACGTGCATCCATCGCACTATGGCCGGATCTGTCCTATAGAAACGCCGGAAGGTCCTAACATCGGCTTGATCAGTTCGATGAGCACGTTCGCCCGGATTAACGAATTTGGTTTCATCGAAACGCCGTATCGGAAAGTCCACAACGGTCGCGTTAGCGACGAGATGGATTATCTCACTGCGGATCGGGAAGAGAACTACCTAGTTGCGCAGGCAAATGCACCCGTGGATGGTCGCGGGCATTTCACCGGTGAAAAAGTCTCTGTTCGCTATCGCGGTGATTTTTTGGAGGTCGAGCCTTCCAAAGTGCATTACATGGATGTTTCGCCGAAACAACTCGTCTCGGTGGCAGCCGGATTAATTCCATTCCTCGAGCATGATGATGCCAACCGGGCTCTCATGGGATCGAATATGCAGCGGCAAGGTGTCCCCTTGATTGTCTCTGAAGCGCCACTCGTCGGCACGGGATTGGAGGCCAAGGTGGCGCGCGATTCGCATGCGGTGCTTCTCGCAGTGGAAAGCGGCAGAGTCGCTTCCGTCACGGCCGAGCAGATCGTTGTCACGAAAGATGGCGATATGCCCGAAGGAAAACGCAAGCTGAAGAGTGATCCCGAAAAAGGAATTCACGTCTACGAGCTGCGGAAGTTCATGCGTTCAAATGCCGGCACGTGCATCAATCAGAAGCCGATTGTTCACAAGGGCCAGCATGTAAAGAGGGGGCAGGTTATTGCCGACGGCCCAAACACGCAGGATGGAGAGCTCGCGCTCGGCCGAAATGTGCTCGTCGCGTTCATGCCGTGGAACGGTTATAACTTCGAAGATGCCATCATGATCTCAGAGAAGGTCGTGAAGGAGGACGTTTACACATCGATCCACATCGATGAGTTCGAGATCGGCGCGCGCGACACCAAGCTCGGCCCGGAAGAAATCACGCGCGATATTCCCAATGTCAGCGAAGAAGCTTTGCGCAATCTCGGCCCGGATGGCGTCGTGCGAATCGGCGCGGAAGTGAAGCCTGGCGATATTCTTGTCGGTAAAATCACGCCCAAGAGCGAAACGGAATTGGCTCCAGAAGAGCGGCTCTTGCGTGCCATATTCGGGGAAAAAGCCGCCGATGTGAAGGATACATCGCTGACGGTTCCATCCGGCACCTATGGCATCGTGATGGATGTGAAGGTGTCATCTCGTCGCGAAGTGTCGCGCGAGAAGTTGACGCCGGCGGAAACGAAACGGCAGCTAAAGCAGATCAGCGAAGAACACAGGCGCAAGAAAGAAGAGCTGACAGAGCAACTCACAGATGCACTTTCTAATATCCTGCTCGGAGAAAAAATTCCGCTCGACGTGGTCAACGCGGAAACGGGTGAGATTATCATTCCCGCAAATCGCAAAATCACCAAGACGTTGTTGCGGAAATTGGCGAACGTCTATGACCACATTGAAATCGATCCCAGCCCGATTCGAAACAAGATTCGCGAGATCATAGCCTCGTACCAACACAAGTTCGCCGAACTCGAGCTCGAGCGCGAGCGCGCAATGGACCGAGTCGAAAGCGGCGATGATATCGATCCCGGGATCATCAAGCAGGTGAAAGTCTATGTCGCCAGCAAGCGCAAATTGAGCGTGGGCGACAAGATGGCAGGACGCCATGGAAACAAGGGCGTAGTTGCGCGCATCGTTCCGGAGGAAGACATGCCGTTTCTCAATGATGGAACGCCAGTGGAAATCGTGCTGAACCCTCTCGGTGTGCCCAGCCGAATGAACGTCGGCCAGGTTCTTGAGACTCACTTGGGTGTTGCCGCAAAAGCGCTCGGCTTCAAGGTAGCGACGCCAGTGTTCGATGGCATCAAAGAAACCAAGATTCGCGAGTATCTAAAAGATGCACGCAAACAGGAGGGATTTGGCTGGGTCCAGGAAAATGGCAAGGCCCGGCTATTTGATGGCCGGACCGGTGAACCTTTCGATCAGGAAGTTGTGGTCGGCTACATTTATATGATGAAGCTAGGGCATTTGGTGGCGGACAAGATTCACGCTCGTGCGGTAGGTCCATATTCCCTGGTGACTCAGCAGCCGCTTGGCGGAAAAGCCCAATATGGCGGCCAGCGTTTTGGCGAAATGGAAGTTTGGGCGCTGGAAGCATACGGCGCGGCTTACACGTTGCAGGAGCTCTTGACCGTGAAATCCGATGACGTGCAGGGACGCACACGAATCTACGAATCGATCGTTAAAGGCGACAATTCGTTGGAAGCGGGAACCCCGGAATCCTTCAACGTTTTAATTAAGGAAATGCAGAGCCTCGGGCTCGACGTAAAAGTTGGCGCACAAGCTCCGACCGCTTTCCTGGAAAATGTGACCTAATTTTACGATCGACAATTAGAAGAAAAAAACATGAACGAACATTCCTGGCGTGAGTTAGTGGGCGAGGAACGCCCTGTGGGTTTTGATCAAGTGGCGATCGGTGTCGCGTCGAGCGACACGATGCGGTCCTGGAGCAAGGGCGAAGTCAAAAATCCCGAAACCATCAATTACCGGACATTCAAACCGGAAAAGGGGGGTCTTTTCTGCGAGCGAATCTTTGGTCCGACACGGGATTGGGAATGTTCTTGCGGAAAATACAAGCGGATCAAACACAAGGGCGTGATTTGTGATCGCTGCGGCGTGGAAGTGACTCTGGCTCGTGTCCGCCGGGAGCGGATGGGCCACATCGAGCTGGCGGTCCCGGTTTCGCACATTTGGTTCTACAAATGCATGCCGTCACGGATCGGATTGATGCTCGACATGAGTGCGCGGCAGCTTGAGCGCGTCATTTACTACGAGGACTACATCGTCATCGATCCGGGCAAGACTCCGTTGCAAAAGACCCAGCTTCTGAACGAGGTGGAATTTCGGGAAGCCCAGGAACAGTACGGCGAGGATTTTGTAGCCGGCATGGGCGCCGAAGCAGTGAAGAAATTGCTGTCTGAAATCGATCTAAATAAGCTGAACAAAGAGCTGGAAAAGGCGATGGGCGCCACCAAGAGCAAACAGATTCGCAAGAAACTCGCGAAACGTCTCAAGCTCGTCCAGGGATTCCAGCACTCGCACGCGCGTCCTGAATGGATGATTCTCGATGTGCTGCCGGTGATTCCGCCGGATTTGCGACCATTGGTTCCTTTGGAAGGCGGCCGATTTGCCACCTCCGATCTAAACGACCTTTATCGTCGCGTGATTAACCGAAATAACCGGCTCAAGAATCTGCTGATGCTGAAGACGCCGGACGTCATCATTCGAAACGAGAAGCGGATGTTGCAGGAAGCGGTGGATGCTTTGTTTGACAACGGTCGTCACGGGCGCGCTGTGACGGGTGCCGGTAACCGACCGCTTAAATCGCTCAGCGATATGCTTAAGGGCAAAGGTGGCCGGTTCCGCCAAAATCTTTTGGGCAAGCGTGTCGATTATTCCGGCCGCTCGGTGATCGTTATCGGGCCGGAGCTCAAACTTCATCAATGTGGTTTGCCCAAGAAAATGGCGCTCGTGTTGTTCGAGCCGTTCATCATTCGCCGACTAAAGGACCTTGGTTATGTGCACACGGTGCGCAGCGCGAAGAAAATGATCGAACGCCAGACGCCCGAAGTATGGGACATTCTAGATGAAGTTACCCGTGGGCATCCGGTTTTGTTGAACCGGGCGCCGACTTTGCATCGATTGTCGATCCAGGCTTTCGAACCGCAATTGATCGAGGGCGAAGCGATTCGGATTCATCCGCTCGTTTGTACCGCCTACAATGCGGACTTCGACGGCGATCAAATGGCTGTCCACGTGCCGCTGTCGGTCGAAGCGCAATTGGAAGCGCGAATGTTGATGCTGGCACCAAACAATATTTTCTCGCCATCGAGCGGGAAACCGATCACGACTCCTTCGCAGGACATTACGCTAGGCTGCTATTACCTGACGCAGAATCCGCGCGGTGCGACAAAGGATGCTCAACATTTACCGCTCTTTGCCGAAGCTTTCGAAGTGGAATTTGCCATGGCGGAAAGAACGATTCGCACTCACGACCGCATTCGCTTCAAGAATCCGGATTTGGGCAAGCAGACAATCAACGGCAACGCGACCGCCAAAACGATCGAAACGACTGCCGGCCGCGTGTTGTTCAATCAAATTTGGCCAAAAGAACTCGGCTTCTTCAACAAGGCCGCCGGCAAGAAACAACTCAGCGACATTATCTGGCGCTGTTACCAGGTCGCCGGACCCGCCGAGACAGTGGCTACCTTGGATAGATTGAAAGAACTCGGATTCACCGAAGCGACCAGGGCTGGCATCTCGATTGGAATTTCGGACATGATTATTCCAAAGGAGAAGCAAACGGAGCTGGAGAGTGCTTACAAGCAGATCCGTTTGGTGGAGCAGCAGTATCGCAAAGGTATCATTACGGACGGCGAGCGTTACAACAAGATCATCGACATCTGGACTCACGCTGGAGATGAGATCTCAAGCGTCATGTTCCGCACTCTCGAACACAATGAGGGACGCAAGGAATTAAACCCGGTTTATCTGATGGTCGATTCCGGGGCCCGTGGCAATCGTCAACAGGTGCGACAGCTCGCCGGAATGCGCGGTTTGATGGCAAAGCCGAGCGGCGAAATCATCGAGCGCCCGATCACTTCGAATTTCCGCGAGGGATTGAGTGTGCTCGAATACTTCATTTCGACTCACGGTGCTCGGAAAGGTTTGGCCGATACAGCGCTGAAAACAGCGGATTCGGGTTACCTCACGCGTAAACTTGTCGATGCCGCCCAAGACGTGATCATCAACGAACCAGATTGCGACACGGTCAACGGCATTTTGGTGCGCTCGATCTACGAAGGGGATGAAGAAGTTGTCGATCTTGCCCAACGCATCATCGGTCGGGTCAGTTGTGAAACGATTGCCGATCCTGTCGACAAGAAGAAGAAAATTGTTAAGGCGAACCAGCTCATAGACGAGAAGATCGCGGCGGAATTGCAACGGATTGGTGTTGAGCAACTGAAGATTCGGTCAGTGCTGACTTGCGAGTGCGGCCGCGGCGTTTGTGCGATGTGCTATGGCCGCAACCTGGCCACTGGCCAATTTGTAAAGATGGGCGAGGCAGTTGGCATCATCGCCGCACAATCCATTGGCGAGCCCGGCACGCAATTGACGATGCGGACGTTCCACATTGGTGGCACGGCCAGTCAAACGTTCAAACAGCCGATTATTAAGGCGAAGAATGACGGCGAAATTCGTTACAACGATCTGCGCGTGGTTGAATCTCTCGAGGGCAACTGGATTGTGCTGAACAAAAACGGTTCTGTCGGGATTCACGGGAAGGATGGCCGTGAGCTCGAACGTTATAATATCGTTATTGGTTCCGTCATCACGATCAAGGACGGTGGTCAGGTGAAGAAAGGCGAGACGTTCGTGCAATGGGATCCGTACAACGTGCCAATTCTGACCGATAAGGGTGGCAAGATTGAATTCCGCGACATGATAGCGGGCGTGACCATTAAACGCGATGTCGATGAAGCGACCGGCTTGATGGGCACGGTCATTATCGAACACAAGGAAGATTTGCATCCGCAAATCGTGATCATGGGCGACAAAAAAGAAGTGCTTTCAAGCTATTCTATTCCTGCCGGCGCTCACCTTATCGTCGAAGAAGGACAAAAGGTTCGGGCTGGTGCATTGCTGGCCAAGACGCCACGAAAAGTCGCAAAGACCAAGGACATCACAGGCGGTTTGCCGCGCGTCGCGGAATTGTTCGAAGCGCGACGACCGAAGGATGCGGCCGAGATTGCCAAGATCGACGGTATTGTCGAAATGGGCGGCACGGCTCGCGGCAAACGGCGGCTCATCCTCAAGGACCCGGAAACGGGCGTCGAAGAAGAGCACCTGATTCCGCTAACAAAACACATCATCGTTTTCAAAGGCGATTTTGTGAAGAAGGGTCAACAGCTCACCGAGGGTCCGGTCGTTCCGCACGAAATTCTCGAGGTGTGCGGGCCACAGGATTTGCAGGAACACTTGGTCAACGAAGTCCAGGAAGTTTACCGGTTGCAAGGCGTCGAAATTAACGACAAGCATATTGAGATCATTGTTCGCCAAATGTTGCGCAAGGTGAAGATCACCGATCCGGGCGATACCTCATTGCTTTGGGGCGATCAGGTCGACAAACTCGATTTCGAGCAAGAAAACGAGGCTGTTGTCGAGAAAGGCGGCAAGCCCGCTGAGGCGGTTCCCGTTTTGCTCGGCATCACGAAAGCTTCCCTCGAAACTGACAGCTTCATCTCGGCTGCGTCATTCCAGGACACGACCCGCGTGCTCACCGAAGCCGCCACGCTTGGAAAAGTCGACAAGCTGCGCGGATTCAAAGAGAACGTGATCATGGGCCACTTGATTCCGGCGGGCACAGGATTCGGCGCGCATCGCGAGATTAAATTGATCGAGAAAGGCGAACCGATCGGCGCTCCTGTAATGGAGGAAGCCGAGCCGCAGCCTGCGATCGGTTAAGCGAATCCCCCGGTAGAGCGAGACTCTGTTGAGCCGTGATTGTGCCGGTCATTTTGTGGGCTCCACAGAGTGTCGCTCTACCATCAAGGTCGAATGTCGATCGTAACCAAGACCGACGATCAGGTGGCGATTGGATGGCTTTACAGCACGCGATCGTGCCGAAGGTGCGGGGAAAGGGAGCTTGACTCTTAGATTACGCTGCCCAAAATCGGGCCGAAAGGTCAGACGTGTGAAACGAGTAAGAATTGCATTACTTGCCGGAATTCTGTGCGGGACGACGGCCACCAGTTCTCTCTTTGGCCAGCACACCCAGTCGTTGTCGTTCAGCGACCCGGGTCTGCTGACTCCGGGTAGCACGTTCACCATTTCGGTTAATCTAAGCTTTGGCGGCTACAGTGCGTATTATCTTGATTACTGGCTGGAAGTACCAAAAATGCGTTGGCGCCCTTTCTGACGATTACCAATGTCCAGTACTTTATATTTAACGATCCAAACAACATATCCCCGTATCCGTTCCTATTTAATTCAACCAGCGGAGCCACGGCTGGGTTTATGTGTGAGGTTAACGATCTGGGTGCCATAACCTACCCTCTGCAACTGGTGCCGCCCGGCACGTATCATATCACTGACGTGACCTTCTCGCTTGCCCCCAACGCTCCTCCTGGGACTTACATACTGCGCTCGACGACCGTGAGTCCGCGTACGTCGGTGGTAACCGACATGAACTTGGAAGATAACCCCATCATTCCGGCGGGCAGTATCGTCCTGAATGTCACGACGACGCCAACTCCAACGCCGACACCGCCCGTTCCAACGAGTGCAGTTTCTCGGAAAACCCACGGAGCTGCCGGCAGTTTCGATGTTAATCTGCCGCTCACCGGAACGCCCGGAATCGAATGCCGCAGCGGCGGCATGACTAACGATCACGTAATGGTGCTAACTTTTCCAACCAGCGTGATGGTCAACGGAAATCCACAGGCGGCAGTTACTTTGGGAACTGGTACGATTGGAAGCGAAGGAATGAGCAATGGTGGAATGGTTTTCGTTAATGGAAATATCGTCACAGTGCCGCTGACGAACGTCGCCAACGCTCAGACCATCAACGTGACGCTTTTTGACGTCAGCAATGGATCGACATCGGGCAATGTTATTGTCCCAATGAGCATTCTTGCTGGCGACGCGAACGGGAACGGAGCGGTGAATTCCTCTGATATTATTTACATAAAACTCCGGATCGGGCAGACAATTAACGGATCGAACTTTCGCGCTGATTTGAACACGGGCGGCGCTATCAATGCCACCGACACATCGGTCGCCAAATCGTACCTCGGCACGGGATTGCAATGAATCTTAAGGGCTATTTGGCCGCCCAAAATGCATGAGATTGCCGGCGGGCGAATAACTGCGTCACGATGCGCAAGCTGTAGAAGCCTTGACGCTTCGCCCGCCTATGATGCGCTGCGGCGCGGCAGGCCAGACCTCGCATAGCTATGGCGTGGCAAGCAGAAACACCCTACAATTCGTCCGATGTCGATCGTAACGAGGACGGGTGATCAGGGTGAGACGTCTTTGATGTACGGCCGTCGCGTGTCGAAGAACGATCCCCGCGTCGATGCCTATGGCTGCGTGGACGAACTAACGGCCGCGCTCGGTATGGCGCGCTCCGTTTGTATTCAGGACTTCTTATCCGAACAAATCCTGACCGTGCAGAAAGATTTGATTGTGGTGATGGGCGAGCTGGCCACTCATTCGCAAGATCGACAACGCTATGTCAAAGATGGATTCCATCTCACAACGAGCGCAATGGTCGAGCGCGTTACCGCAGCAATTGTCGATCTCGAGAAGGATAAATCGCTTTATCCAAAAGATTGGGTAATACCGGGACAGAGCGAGCTCTCTGCTGCGCTTGATTTTGCTCGCACGATCTGCCGTCGATCGGAGCGAGCTGTAGTCAAGTTGATGGGGGCCGAAAAAGATCTCAACCCTGAAATCGTGCGCTACCTGAATCGACTCTCTGATTTGTGTTGGATCCTGGCGCGGTACGCAGAGAAGCAAGTTTCCCCATCCTGAGACTTTGATTAGGAAGGGCAAATCGAAGGGCAGAGCGGTATCCCACAGCGCGCAAATTGTAGTTGCTAATCGCCAGCCCTCGTAGCATGTTCCCGCTCCGCCGCGCCAGGCTTGGCCGGCGCGATTTTTGTCTATGGCAAATACAACTGAATTAGTACCAGAACTTTTGGAAGCGGGAGTCCATTTTGGTCATCAGACCAAGCGGTGGAACCCGAAAATGAAGCCGTTTATCTTCGAACAACGCAATCAGATTTACATCATCAACCTTGACGAGACTGTCCAGCAGCTTCAGCGTGCGACGGAATTTCTCCAGGATGTTGCTCGACGCGGTGGTAAAATTTTGTTTGTCGGCTGCAAGAAACAAGCGCAGGAAGCGATCAAAGAAGCAGCATCGGCCTGTGGGCAGTTTTATGTGAATCAACGCTGGCTCGGCGGTACATTGACCAATCTCACGACTATTCGTAAGAGCATCGGTCGACTGAAATACATAGAGCAAATCGAACAATCCCCTGAATACAGGAAGATGGGTAAGCAAGAGTTGGCTGCGCTGAATAGGGAAGCAGCCAAACTGCGACGCAATCTCGAAGGAATCTTGGACATGTCGCAATTGCCGGATGCGATGGTCGTCATTGACACACTTCGGGAACAAAATGCCGTGAATGAAGCTCGCCGGCTTGGAATACCAGTCGTGGCAATTGTCGATACAAATGCCGACCCGGACGTGATCGATTATCCCATTGCCGGAAATGACGATGCGATTCGCGCAATTCGCGTGATACTGCAAAAACTTGTCGATGCGATTGTTTCCGCGAGCAACGAAGCGCGGATTCGCGAGCAGGTCGAAATGGCCGGCGTATCGGCGTAGGGAAGAATTGCTCTGAAGATCTCGCTGCGGGATGTCTCGAATTCGCTCGACATGACTAATAGATACAATGCAAATCGATCCAAAACTCGTTAAGCAACTTCGCGAAAAGACCAACGCTGGAATGATGGATTGCAAACGGGCGCTGGCCGAGGCGGCCGGGGATTTCGAGCGTGCGGAGCAAATTTTACGGGAGAAGGGCATCGCCAGCGCAAGCAAGAAAGCTTCGAGAGCGACCAAGGAAGGAATCGTTGCCTCTTACATTCATCAGCAGGGGAAAGTGGGTGTGCTAGTGGAGGTGAATTGCGAGACGGATTTTGTCGCAAAAAATGAAAATTTCCGGGTGTTCGTGAAAGATATCACTCTGCACATTGCCGCAGCGCATCCCCTTTACGTCAGCCGGGAACACGTGCCGGGCCAACTGATTGAAGCGGAACGGGAGATCTATAAGGCGCAGGTAAAAGACAAGCCGGCTAATGTCGTCGATAAAATTGTCGATGGTAAATTTGAAAAATTTTACAGCACGGTCTGTCTTTTAGAGCAGGGGTTCATCAAAAATCCTGACCAGACCATAGGCGATCTCATGAAGGCCAAAATCGCGGAGCTTGGCGAAAACATTGTGATCCGGCGGTTTACCCGTTATTTAATGGGCGAACCGGTCGAATCGGAATAGCCGAACTCGGCCAAAATTTTCTTACACGTGCTTCTCCGGTGAGACGCGTTCTCCTTCTACGTGGCTGTCCATTAGAGAACAGCCGCAACGCTTGGAAACAGGCCAAAAAGTCAATTCAACCAAAGGGAGAATATGAAAGTCGATTCATTGGAAGAACTTTACGTGGAAGAACTGCGCGATATCTACAACGCCGAAAATCAGTTGTTGAAGGCCCTGCCAAAGATGGCGAAACATGCTTCCTCGTCCGCTCTGAAAGAGGCTTTTGAGGAGCACTTGGAACAGACCGAGGGGCATGTCACTCGCCTTGAGCAGATCTTCGAGAGCTTGGACAAAAGCCCTAAGGGCAAGACCTGCAAGGGAATGAAGGGATTAATTGAAGAAGGTTCCGAGTTGCTCAAAGCCAAGGGAGACGAATCAGCTCTCGACGCAGGCTTGATCAGCGCGGCCCAGCGCGTCGAACATTACGAAATCGCTGCTTACGGTTCTCTTCGCACTTTTGCGAAGACCCTGGGAAGAGATGCCGACGTCGAATCCCTTCAGGACACTCTCGATGAAGAAGGCGAAACCGATAAAAAGCTGACCGAGCTTGCCGAAGAATGTATCAATGTAGAGGCAACTTTCGGGATCTAGAGCGGGACACGCTCCTGATTCCGACCTGCTGCCGAAGAAGACGCCACCGTTATTGCCGGATATCGGTGGCGTCTTCATTTCGTTTAATGAAAACAGTCAGATGACCCTGTCATCCTGCCGAACATCCAGTAGCATGTGCGCGATCCGAAATTAAGCTGGAATCATGGCGCTCGCTGAATACAAACGAAAAAGGGATTTCCGCAAAACGGCGGAGCCCGCAGGCGGCAAGCCGTTGCCCAAAAGTGTGCGAGGGGCGTCGCGCTTTGTGATTCAAAAGCACGACGCCCGGCGTTTGCATTACGACTTTCGACTCCAAATGGAGGGCATCCTGAAATCGTGGGCATTGCCGAAAGGGCTGCCATGGTCCAAAGGCGAAAAACATCTCGCGGTGGAAGTTGAGGATCACCCCCTCGAGTATGAAACGTTCGAAGGAGTCATTCCGGAAGGACAATATGGCGGCGGAACTGTGATGGTATGGGATCGGGGCGACTACTACGTTTATGGCGAGCAACCGTCGAACTCATTGCATGAAGGCAAACTCCATCTGGTTCTCGACGGAAAGAAAGCAAAAGGAGAATGGACGCTGGTTCGAATTCGAGGTCGCGATGGAGAGAAGAATCAATGGCTAATCCTGAAAACCGGTGCCAACGCAAAAGCGCCTTCGAAAAAGGTCGAGGATCAATCGGTTAAGAGTGGCCGAACAATGAAGCAAATTGCCGCCGATCGCGATGCCGAATGGGAATCGAACCGTGCGGAAAACCAGAGTGCCACATCGAAATTCAAGGCGCGAATTCGCGCGGCAGTTAAAAAAAAAGAAAAAAATGAAATGGTAGGGCAGGCGCGTCGCCTGCCGAATCGGACGGCAGGGAATCGGAACGGTCGCCCCACAACCGCATTGGCGGACTTGCCCTCAAACAAGCCGCGCTTCATCGAACCGATGAAGGCGAAGTTAGTGGAGAAACCAACGGCGAAGGGTGAGTGGATTTATGAACTAAAATTCGACGGGTTTCGCGCAATAGCGGTCAAGGTCGGCAAAAAAGTTTCGCTCTTTTCGCGAAACGAAAAGAAATTAGACGCCCGCTTTCCCGAAGTTGTCGATGCTGTCAAAAAACTGCCAGCCAAAGAATGTGTGATCGACGGCGAAGTTGTTGCACTGGATGAAGAAGGCCGATCGGCATTTCAGCTCTTGCAGATGCGGGAGATGCAAGCGAAAAAATCGCCGCTTTATTTCTACGCGTTCGACTTGCTTCAGTTCGACGGGAAAGACCTGATGCCGCTCCCCCTCGAGGCCAGGAAGAACGCGCTTGCGCAGTTGTGTGCTGGAGCTCCCGAGTTGATCCGGTTTTCCGGCGTCATCGGAGGTGATGCCGATAAGCTTTTAGGGGAAATAAGGAAACGCGGCCTCGAAGGTTTGATTGGGAAACAGCGCAACTCGGTTTACGAAGCCGGCCGCCGCAGCGGTGCTTGGGTGAAACTCAAATGTGTGAACGAACAGGAATTCGTTATCGGCGGATACACCCCGCCTGAGGGTTCGCGGAAATACTTTGGCGCGATTTTGGTCGGCTACTATGAGGACAAGAAACTTATGTTTGCCGGTAAAGTCGGCACCGGATTCACGTCGAAGACATTGTCGATGTTGTACAAGAAACTTCAGGCCGAAGAACGGAGCGATTGTCCGTTTGTCGATCTTCCTTCGAAACATGCTGGCAAATGGGTGCAGGGTATCACGCCCTCAATGATGAACAAAATGCACTGGACCAATCCGATGTTCGTCTGCGAGATCAAGTTCGCCGAGTGGACTCGCGACAAGAAATTGCGTGCTCCGGTCTTCCTCGGTTTGCGTGAAGACAAGAGGGCAAGCGAAGTGATTCGCGAAGTGTGAACCGGAACTAACTGATTTTTTTACTCGGCCGGCGCTTCTGGCATTGTTTTGATCCCGACGCGAGCCAGGTACTCGTCCGCCTGAAGGAGATCATTTCCCGCGCGTTGGATGATTTTCAGCAAGTTGTCCATTGACGAGACTTCTTCGAGCTGCTCGGTCAGGAACCACTGGAGAAAATTGATCGTGATATGGTCGTTCTCTTTTCGGGCAAGATCGACAAGTGCATTGATCTGCTTCGTGACATGCACTTCCTGATCGAGTGACAATTTCACGGCGTCGCGCGCCGTCTTGAATTTTGATTTCGGGGCATCGATCCCGGGAATCTCTACACGTCCTCCAGCATCGACTACGTATTTAATGAATCGCAGAGCATGACCCTTTTCTTCTTCTGCTTGCCGGAAAAAATGCTGCGACAATTGCGGCAACGCATCAGCTGCAAAGTGTGAGGCGATGGCGAAGTATTGAAGCGAGGCGCTAAATTCGTATCCGATCTGTTCGTTAATGGCATCGACGACCTTTTGACTTGTAAGCATGAGGGGAAAATTACTGCGGATTGCACGGATGCAAAGGGGGAAGGCGTGCGGATAGTATTGTCTCGCCGTTAGAAATATTGGTTCGCAGGTTAACGGCTTTCCACCGAGCTACGGCGCGAGGTTTGCTCTTATTCTAGGCAAGGATGAAGAGAAAAACACATATTCTCGCAGTCGATGACGAGCCGATCATAGGCGAGTCCATTGCCAGTCTATTGAAAGCTCCGCATCGGAAGATCGCCGTAGCGAAGAACGGGCAGGACGCCCTCGCCCTGTTGGCGAAGAAGAGGTTCGATCTTGTAATCACCGACCATCGAATGCCGCGATCGGGTGGTCTGGAACTCGTGCGCAAGCTGCGTCGGCGAAAATATAAGGGCAAGATCGTGGTGCTTTCAGGCCATCTTTCTCCAAATAATATCGGCATCTACGAGGAACTGGATGTCGATGAAGTGATTGGCAAACCAATAGATGCCGAAGACCTCGGCGGCATTGTTGGTGATTTGGAAGAAGATATTTGGCTGGTCTCTGACATTGCGCGCTAAGCAGTTGCGCCAACCGCTCCGAATCGAAGACTCTACAAAAGAAGAACCCCGCCACGTAGTTAAAAGTAGCGGGGTTCTGTTCTGGCGACGTCCTACTCTCACACGGCCTATCGCCGTACTACCATCGGGGCTGCAGCGTTTCACTTCCGTGTTCGGAATGGGGACGGGTGGTGCCACTGCGCTAATGTCACCAGACTCCGTACCCGGAGTGGCTGTATCGCCGCTATCGCGGCGAGCTTGGCCGATTGCGAAGTCTGGAGACTATCTCGATTTTTCAAAGAACTGCTAATTCGCTGACATCTACATACAGGTTTTCATTTCGGCTGAGGACAGCCGACGCTACAACTTCGTCTGAGTTTTGAGATCCTTTGTCTCCTCTGTTTGCCGTTCCGCTTGCGCGGAACGGGTTAATAGAAAAGTAAAAGATCAAGCCGAACGGGTAATTAGTACTCCTGAGCTGAACACATTACTGTGCTTGCACCCGGAGCCTATCAACGTGGTGGTCTACCACGACCCTTCAGGGAGATCTCATCTTGGGATAGGCTTGGCGCTTAGATGCTTTCAGCGCTTATCCTTTCCGAACATAGCTACCCAGCGCTGCCGTTGACACGACAACTGGAACACCAGCGGTTCGTCAGACCCGGTCCTCTCGTACTAAGGTCTGAACCCCTCAAATCTCCTGCGCCCACAGTGGATAAGGACCGAACTGTCTCGCGACGTTCTGAACCCAGCTCGCGTACCACTTTAACCGGCGAACAGCCGGACCCTTGGGACCTTCTCCAGCCCCAGGATGTGATGAGCCGACATCGAGGTGCCAAACCCTGCCGTCGATATGAGCTCTTGGGCAGGATCAGCCTGTTATCCCTAGCGTACCTTTTGTCCGTTGAGCGATGGCAATTCCACATTCAACCACCGGATCACTTGGACCTACTTTCGTATCTGCTCGACGTGTGTGTCTCACAGTTAAGCTGGCTTATATCCATATACTCGTCACCTGATTGCCAACCAGGTTGAGCCAACCTTCGTACTCCTCCGTTACTCTTTGGGAGGATACCGCCCCAGTAAAACTAGCCGGCTGCCAGTGTCCCTCTCCCGGTTATCGGGCAGAGGTTAGTTATTCCAGTACCGAAGGGTGGTGTTTCATTGTTGGCTCAGCGACCCCCAAAAGGGCCGCTTCAAAGCCTCCCACTTACGCTAAGCATCGAAACCGAAACAACAGTAACAGCGTGTAGTAAAGGTGCATAGGGTCTTTCCGTCCTACTGCGGGTAGGCGGCATCTTCACCGCCACTACAACTTCGCTGAGCTCCTCGTTGAGACAGCGGTCAACTCGTTACACGATTCGTGCAGGTCGGAACTTACCCGACAAGGAATTTCGCTACCTTAGGACCGTTATAGTTACGGCCGACATTCACGGGGACTTCGGTTCAACGCTTCGTCCGGCTTTCGCTGGACTGACGTCTTACCATAATCTTTCCGCATTGGTCACGTGTCACACCCTATACGTCGTCTTAACGACTTGGCAGAGTGCTGTGTTTTTGTTAAACAGTCGGTTGACCCATTTCACTGCGACCCCTCTTGCGAGAGGCACCCCTTCTTCCGAAGTTACGGGGCTAGATTGCCGAGTTCCTTAACGAGGTTTCACTCACGCGCCTTGGCAAAAATTTGCCCACCCACCTGTGTCGGATTCCGGTACGGGCAACCGTGGGAACACTCGGAAGTTTTTCTTGGTTCCTGCGTTAATGGATCCGCTTCAGCCGAGGCCTCCACGTCCGCTTGCGCGACCGCCACTTTCAACCGGCGGCCCATCTCTACAGAAACGTCACTTCCGAGCTTAACCACAGCCGGTGCAGGAATATTGAACCTGCTTTCCATCGTCTACGCCCTTCGGCCTCGACTTAGGTCCCGACTAACCCTGGGAGGACGAACCTTCCCCAGAAAACCTTGGGTTTACGGCGGACAGGAATTTAACCTGTCTTATCGCTACTCATGTCTGCATCCTCACTTCTTAACGCTCCACAGTTGGTTACCCTCCTGCTTCAATGCATTAAGAACGCTCCCCTACCAATCTATCCTAACGAATTAGAATATCTTCCAGAGCTTCGGTATACCGCTTATCGCCAATCATTATCGGCGCGAGATCGCTCGATGAGTCAGCTATTACGCACTGTTTAAATGATGGCTGCCTCTAAGCCAACATCCTCACTGTCTAAGCAACCTCACATCCTTTCCACTGAACGGTATTTGGGCACCTTAGCTGCTGGTCTGGCATGTTTGCCTCTCGCGCGTGAAGCTTATCCCTCACGCACTGACTCCCGTGTTACACCCTGCGGTATTCGGAGTTTGATTGAGTTCGGTACCCTGGTATGGGCCCTAGTTCATCCAGTGCTCTACCTCCGCAGGTCAGCACACGAGGCTAGCCCTCAAGCTATTTCGGGGAGAACCAGCTATCACGGGGTTTGATTAGTCTTTCGCTCCTACCCACAAGTCATCCGAGAAATTTTCAACTTTCACCGGTTCGGACCTTCAGTTGCGGTTAAGCAACTTTCATCCTGCTCATGGGTAGATCACCTCCGCTTCGGGTCTACTACCAGCGACTAAATTCGCCCATTTCGGACTCGCTTTCGCTTCGCCTCCAACGCAGAACGTCTTAGGCTCGCCACTGATAATAACTCGCAGACTCATTAAGCAAAAGGCACGCGGTCATTCGCCGAGGCGAACTTCCACACCTTGTAAGCACATCATTTCAGGTACTATTTCACTCCGCTCACAGCGGTTCTTTTCACCTTTCCCTCGCGGTACTTGTTCACTATCGGTCGCCAATTAGTATTTAGGCTTACGCCGTGGTCGGCGCAGATTCATACGAAGTTTCACGTGCATCGTATTACTCAGGACATCCCTAGGCGTGCTCCGGTTTTCGGTTACGGGCCTTTCACCCTCTATGGCGCAGCTTTCCAGAAGCTTCACCTAACCTTTGCACTGCCACAACGGGCTCCTACAACCCCGCTCAATAAATTGAACGGTTTAGCCTCTTCCGCTTTCGCTCGCCACTACTGACGGAATCTCTTTCGATTTCTATTCCTCCGGTTACTGAGATGTTTCACTTCACCGGGTGTCGCGATGTTCCTGCTATGAATTCACAGGAACTCGAGCAAGTGTTACCTCGCTCAGGTTATCCCATTCGGAAATTCACGGGTCAAAGCGTGTTTGCCGCTCTCCGTGACTTATCGCAGCTTGCCACGTCCTTCATCGCCTATTGGCACCAAGGCATCCATGATGCGCTCTTTGTAGCTTGATCAATCTGTTCAATCCGGCATGCGCCGGATCGAGATTCTTTGATAACTGAAACTCTCCTGAGCGACGGTCACAGACCGTCGCCACAGATATTTCAGACTCAGCTCTTAAAAGTTGTACTTTCTTACTACCCTGTATGTAGATGTCAAAGAACCAATTCTTTTCGTACATTTTGAGGCGACAAAAAAACTCAATCTTGCGCCCCGGATTCTCCTCTTCAACCAGCGGGCTTGCCCGCCGCAGCCTTGGCGAAAGCGGGGACAAAATTGAGTCCAATTTGCAGTCCCAAATGTACGTAGAACACGCTCCTGATTTAAGGAGCCCCGCGTTAGGCGGGATCAATATCTTAACGGCAATCGCTATTTCGTCAACCCTGTCTCAGTTAATTTTTCGAGATTTCCTGACAGCCGTATTCGCCTACGACGTAGCCTTTTACGGGAAGTCTGCGCGGCAAAACATCTGGCACACCGTCCTGCTACGAATTTCTTAGGAATGCCGGCGAAAAAAAAGCTGCAGCCGCCTCAACGCCAAAATAGACAGCCGGGGCGGCAGTACAAAATGGTTCCGCGACCAGAATCTACGGACCAAGAATATTCTGGCAGCGGGAAGCTCAAGGAAAAAGTCGCAGTTATTACCGGGGGCGACAGCGGTATCGGGCAGGCGGTCGCGATCGCTTTCGCCAAGGAAGGCGCTGACACAAGCGTAATTTATCTCGAGGAACACAGGGACGCGAAGGAAACGGAGCGCTGCGTCGAAGAATGGGGGCGGAAATGTCTGCTAATCGACGGCGATGTGGGTGATGAGGAATTCTGTCGGCGAGCAATTGACGAAGCTGTCGACGAATTCGGCAAGATCGACATCCTGGTCAACAACGCAGCCGAACAGCATCTTCAGGATTCGATTACGAAAATCAGTGCGCAGCGATTGGAGCGCACATTTCGCACAAATATTTTCTCATTCTTCTTCATGACCAAAGCCGCGATGAAGTACCTCAAGAAGGGCTCTGTATCATCAATACCGCATCGGTCACTGCTTACAAAGGCAATCCGCGGCTGCTTGACTATTCATCCAAGAAAGGCGCGATTGTGGCTTTCACCCGCTCGTTATCGCAGAACCTTGCCAAAAAAGGCATTCGCGTGAACGCGGTCGCACCGGGTCCGATCTGGACGCCGCTAATTCCGGCGTCATTTCCAAAGGAAGACGTTGAGACGTTTGGATCGAATGTCCCGTTGGGGCGCGCTGGCCAACCTGAGGAGATCGCGCCCAGCTACGTTTTTCTCGCGTCCGACGATACGTCCTATATGACAGGGCAGATTCTTCATCCGACTGGCGGCACGATTGTGAATGGTTGAGCTGCGGCAAGGATTTGCGGAATTCATTGCAATAAATCAGTCGCCAAAGCTTGCGTCTTTTTGCAACCTTTCGTTTCAACGTTGGCCGGCATGAAACCGTCGATCTTAGCTTTCCTTAGGTGGCTGAATTTCATCGCGTTCATTGCGGTCCAAACGCCACCGCCACTTCTCTCTCCATCGCCTTTGCCGTCCCGGGAACCAGCTGATTACCATCTTCGCTGGGGCGCAAGAATACCAATGCAAGACAAGGTCGAACTAAACGCGACCCTGTATTTGCCGAATGCGCCGGACGGTTCCTCACGGAAAATGCCCGTTATTTTCACGCTCACGCCTTACATTTCCGATTCCTATCATGCCCGCGCGGCATACTTCGCGTTGCATGGTTATGTCTTCGCGCTTGTCGATGTTCGCGGCCGGGGCAATTCCGGCGGCGAATTCGAGCCATTCGCACAGGAACCGCGCGATGGACATGACGTTGTGGAATGGTTGGCCAAACAGCCATTTTGCGACGGCAAAGTCGCAGTGTGGGGCGGTTCGTACGCTGGGTTCGCTCAGTGGGCGACCGCGAAGGACTTTCCGGCACATCTGGCCACGATCGTTCCAGCCGCTGCCGCCCATCCGCCTCTCGATTATCCTTCCTATAACGACATCGGCGAACCTTACGACGTACAATGGTTCACCTTCACCAGCGGGCATACCGGTCAGGAAAATCTCTTCAGCGATCAAAAATTTTGGCGCGGGAAATTTCTCGACGCTTACAAGAAGCACATCGCCTTCAGAGAGCTTGATTCATTTGTCGGAAATCCGTCAGTTAATTTTCAACGGATCCTGAAGCATCCAATCGCCGATGCCTATTATGACGCAATGGTGCCGAGCGTCGAACAATTCAGTAAGATCTCAGTCCCGATCCTTACGATCACCGGTCAATTTGATGGTGACGAGCTCGGTGCCCTGGCGTATTATCGCGGTCACATCGCGAATGCTTCAGCGGAAGCGCAGGCAAAGCATTTCCTAGTCATCGGCCCATGGGACCATGCCGGTACACGTACGCCAACGGATGAAGTCGGCGGAGTAAAGTTTGGCCCGGCAGCGATTGTCGATCTTAACGATCTGCATCGGCAATGGTACGACTGGACGTTGAAGAACGGTCCGAAACCGGAGTTCCTGAAAAGGCGAGTCGCGTATTATTTGCTAGCCGCGGGAAATAGCGGCGCCAACGGGGAGTGGAAATATGCGGATGATTTCTCGGCGCTCGTCGCCGATCCCAAAACATTCTACCTCGATTCACAGAATGGGGACGCTAATGGCGTATTTCGATCCGGATTTCTCAGCGACAAAAAGCCGAGCGCGGGGACGGACAGATATGTTTACAATCCGCTCGACACGAGCCGTGGCGAAAACGTCGAGGGTGTAGAGCCGAATGACAAAACGGCGGGGATTGATCAACGATTGGCTTTAAGCATCGGCAAAGACGGCCTCGTTTATCATACCGATTCGCTCTCCGCTGAGACTCCGCTGGTAGGTTGCCCGAAGGTGACGCTGTGGCCGTCCATCGACAGACCCGATGTCGATCTTGAAGCCGATCTTTACGAAATTCAGCCGGATGGAACGAGCATCGCCCTGTGGAGCGATGTTCGGCGTTTGCGTTATCGTGAATCACTGCGCCAGGCGAAATTGGTGAAGCCGGGCGAAATCGTGAAGTGCGATTTCGATCCGGGATTGTTTGTCGCGCGAAGATTGATGAAAGGCAGCCGTCTCCGGCTGATCGTTACTTCTCCTAATTCCATTTTCTGGCAGAAGGATTACTGCTCAGGTGGTGTGGTTGCGGAAGAAACAGCCAAGAGCGCACAGACCTGCCACGTGCAGATTTATCATGACGCTGCCCATGCCAGCGTGATCGAACTGCCCTTTCGCGAGCCGGACGCGTTGCAGAAAATCAACAACTAATGGCCCGAAAAATCCGCGTTGGAATACTTTTCGGTGGTCGTTCTGCAGAGCACGAAGTTTCCTTGCAATCGGCGAAGAACATTATCGACGCGATCGACACCGACAAATACGATGTTGTCCTGATCGGCATCGACAAAAAAGGGCAATGGCATCTTGATGAAGAATCGCGCTTCCTTCCTCTCAAAGAACGATCCGAATTGTCCGAAGTGCAAACCGGTGAAAATCTTGCGCTTGTTCCAGGAACACAGAGGGAACAATTGGTGTCGATTTCCGGTGCGCGAAGGCTTGGCTCGCTGGATGTAATTTTCCCTGTTCTGCACGGCCCATTCGGCGAGGATGGCACCGTTCAGGGACTATTGAAGCTCGCGAACATCCCATTCGTGGGCGCCGGCGTTCTGGGTTCAGCGATTGGCATGGATAAAGACGCAATGAAGCGACTATTGAGAGATGCTGGCATTCCGGTCGCCCGATTTATCGTGATCCGGAAATATCCTGCGACGGCGATCAGTTTCGATTCTGCGCGGGAGCAACTCGGTCTGCCACTTTTTATCAAACCCGCAAACCTGGGTTCATCAGTTGGCATCCATAAAATTCAAAATCGGGCAGAATTCGAGAGCGCCCTTCGTGATGCATTTCAGTATGACAATAAAGTGTTGATCGAGGAATGCATCAGTGGTCGCGAGATAGAGTGTTCAGTGCTCGGCAACGACCAACCCATTGCATCAGTCCCGGGCGAAATTTTGCCGAGCCACGAATTTTATTCGTACGAAGCGAAGTATCTCGATGAGAACGGCGCTGCGTTGGAAATACCGGCGGAGCTGCCTCCGGCGATTTCAGACCGCATCCGACATCTGGCAATCAAAGTGTTTTCCGTGCTTTGCTGTGAGGGGATGGCGCGAGTCGATTTCTTCCTCAGGAACGACAAAGAAATCATCGTTAACGAGATCAACACGATCCCAGGATTCACCCGAATCAGCATGTATCCGAAGCTCTGGGAAGCAACCGGCATCTCTTACACGGAATTAATCGATAGACTGATCCATCTCGCGCTGGAACGGTTTGAGCGCGAGAAACGATTGAAAAGCGATCGAGCATGACGGCGGCAAAACGAATTACCATTCTCATCTGTTCAGTGGTCGTTCTGGCGATTTCTCACGCGCAGGCGGACTCGCTTGAACGACTGGCTGACGATTTCTGGCAATGGCGCGCCAAGAATGCGCCGTTTACCGGCGACGATGTAAACCGGATGGAACGCCCGGACGGGATTCGTGATTGGTCGCGCGCAGCGATCGGGAAACGCCGAAAGGATCGCGCCGCATTTGAAATGCGTTTGAAAAAAATCAGCACCCAGGATTGGTCAATTTCAAAGCAGGTTGACTACAAATTGATGGGGTCGGCGCTCTCGCGCGTCCATTGGGAGCTCGACATCAATCCGCGCTGGAAACGCGATCCGAACTTCTATCTGGAACAAACGCTCACCGCACTCGCTGAGGCGCTAACAGTTCCCGCACCTTACGATGAAACGCGGAGCCGTGAAATTCTCACGCGGATTGCAAACATCCCCTCGATCCTCGACGAGGCTGAAGGAAATCTCGATAAGCCACCTGCGCCGTTCGCCGGGGTCGCGATTCAAGCGTTAGGTGGAATCCGCGAGCGACTCCAAAAGATGGCGAACTCGCTCCGCCCTTCGACAACCCTTAAGGAGGAGGAATTGAATGGAGCGACAAATCGCGCGGCCGACGCGCTTGAGCATTTCCGCTCGCATCTACAAAAGCTCTTGCCATCGCTTCCGCAGCAAACCGCACTCGGCCGTGACGCTTACCTCTTTTTCCTTAAGAAGGTCGCATTGTATCCGTACTCGCCCGAGGAAATTCTGGCGATGGGACAACAGGAATGGAATCGAGCGGTGGCGTTTGAAACCTACGAGAAAAATCGGAACAAAGATGTTCCGCCGCTCCAACTCGCATCAAATCTCGACGCTGAGATCAAAGACGCGGCTGTAAAGGAATTGCAGATCCGAAAATTTCTCGATGACCGAGGAATTCTGACGGTGCCGGATTGGGTTCAGCATTACACGCTAAGATCGACACCGGAATATTTGCGAGCACTCGGATTTACTGAGACGGATGATTTCACTTCACCATCGCGGTTGAACGAGAATTGCATCCGTTACGTAACTGAGCCGTCTGACAAGCTTCCGTACTTCTGGCGGGCAACCGCGATGGACTCGCGGCCGATTTGCGTGCATGAAGGAATTCCCGGTCATTACTTTCAGCTATGTCTTTCCTGGAAACACGAAGACCCGATTCGGCGCCACTACTACGATTCGGGCGCGAATGAAGGCATCGGCTTTTACGCCGAGGAAATGATGTTACAAGCCGGACTGTTCGACGACAGCCCCCATACGCGCGAAATCATTTACAACTTTATGCGGTTACGCGCGCTACGCGTGGAAGTGGATGTGAAACTGGCGCTGGGCCAGTTCACGCTCGAGCAAGCCGCGAAATATCTTCAAGAGAAAGTTCCGATGGACGAACAAACCGCTCGCCAGGAGGCGATCGCATTTTCAGTCGGTCCCGGTCAGGCGCTCACTTATCAGATTGGGAAGCTCCAAATTTTAAAGTTCCTCGCGGATGCACGCATGCAGGAAGGAGACAAATTCAATCTTCGGGCCTTCCATGATTATCTCTGGAAAAACGGCAACGTTCCGATTGCATTGCAGGAGTGGGAGTATCTACACCGGCGTTGAGCAATCCGCCTCATCCCCGGGAGTGTTCAGTTATCGTGAAATAGATCGGAGCTCGGGTCGAATCGACTGGCTTCAAAGAATGCCGTAGCTGCGCGCTTTTCTTGGTGGAAATGTGCCAGATACTGACCGCGGCTCTGGAGCATGATCCGGTAGGTTGGCAGGATCTTGATTCTCACTACGTCGTCCTTAGCAAATTGAATTGTACCATCGACAAGACCACGCGTTTGCAGATGGAACTCACCCGGATCGTGAAAACCCGGCTCCTGAGTCATTTGAAAGACCAGCCCGCGTGGAATCGCCTGAAAATTTCGACCGAACCAATCGACGAACTCGCTGTTCTCGCCTTCTCTCATAAAAATCAGGTCGGCCGTGACGTAAACACGCGCGACGGCCAGTTCCCTGCTCACAAATGAGTGAAGCATGTTCTGGAAGGAATCGTTTATTTGCCGCGTTAATGCCGGGCTTCTTCTGTAGGCTTCTGGATTTTGTTCCCATTGCTTGAGATTGGCGAGATATGCATCGACCTCATTGCGCGACCGCTCGATCAAATCCGGATAGGCGCGCCGCAGATACTCGAAATACCAGGAGCGCCGCAACAGTAGAACGTCGATGGCTCGGATATCGCGGCGACGATGTTCGATCTCGCGGGTGTAAAGCATGGCGACGCAACCTGCCAATCCATTGTAAGCAGCAGGCCATTTGGCTTGATCGTGCTTTGGATGTTTTCGACATAATCGTGGGCGATGAAGTAATGGCTGCGATTATTGAAAGCCCAATTACCAGCCAGCGCGATCAGCGGAATCAAAAGCGCTAAGAGCGTCCCGACTCGACGAATCTTTATCGGAATGCGCTGAAGGAATTCGCGTAGGCCAAATCCAACTGCGATCGTGATCGAGATGAATGCTGGTAAATAATAGGCGTCTTTGTCCTCGGCGATATTGTATCCAAGTCCATAAGCCAGATCGCACAGAAAGATGAGGCCCAGGAACCAAAAAGCTGTGCGGTCGCGTCGAAGTGCCGAGATATATCCGATCACGGCCAGGATCAACGCAAGCGGGAGCCACCAAAATCCGTATTCGTTTAGAAGAAGAGCGAAAAATTTCCGCAGCTCTTCGGCAGCGAATTGAGGCGCGAACGAAAAGAACACTTGATATTGTCTACCAGTGATGTGCCACCAGATCGCTCGTAATGATCTGGGGTCGCCCCAATTGAACAGGGGCGAAGCCGATGCGACTAGCGGCAGATAAGCGTAAACACAAATCAATGCAGCAAAAGAAATCAGTGCTGCGTAAACCAACCGTTTGCTCAAAAAAAACTTTAGCCCCTGAGTGCGATAAACGAGAACCGCCAGAGCCGGCAGCATCAGAGCGACGGTGACGTGATGGACGCCGAGCGCCAGACCGAAGATTCCAGCCGCGGTATAGAGAAGGAAATCGTGCTTGGCGTTGATGTGCCGGCCTATTGTCGATCCTCCATCTTCGACGATACAGCGGCGCCACCGCAGCATCAGAAGGAAGATTGTAAGGATCAGGAATGCATTGAGTGTATAAACCTCCGCAATCGTCGCGTAAGCCCAGAGCGTGCGCGAGAAGGCCAGGAGCAAACCAGCACCGAGGGAAGGCGCAATCGTTCTCCTCCAGATCCCTGAGGTATCTGTGGAAGCGACCGAAGAATGCGGCATTTTCTTTCTCTTTCGGTCCCGCTTCGAAGGCTTTCCTTTGGATTCGTGCGCGTACGCTGCCGTTATCAAAATCTCGGCCACAACTAGCGCGATCATCGCGCAAGCGAGCGCGGCAAAAAACGCGGAGGCAAAGTTCACTCGCACCGCGACATTGCCGATCGGAAGGAGCGACGCGAGATGCGCCAGCATCAAATACAATGGGAACCCGGGCGGGTGGGCGACTCCCAGTGTCCGCGCGGCGAGGATAAGCTCGCCGCTATCTACGAGTGTTACCGTTGGCGCCAGTGTCGCGACATAAATAAACAGCGCGACGAAAAATACCGCTGCTGCACTGATAAGCTCCCCTTTAGGAGAACGAAGCATTCAAGGACTCGCCCGCCTCGAGTTGGAGCTAATCGGCGATTTCCAGCCCCATTTGGCGGGCGGTGCCGGCGATGATCCGAAAAGCAGCTTCGTCATTACCGGCGTTGAGATCCTTGCGCTTCGTGTTGACGATGTCCATCACTTGTTTGCGCGTGACTTTGCCGACTTTAGTTTTGTTGGGCTCTTTTGAGCCCGCGGCGATATTAGCTGCCTTCTTCAACAGCACCGCCGCAGGCGGGCTCTTGGTAATAAATGTAAATGACTTGTCTTTGAAGACAGTGATCACGACCGGCAAAATATCGCCGGCTTGCTTCTGCGTAGCAGCATTAAATTCCTTGCAGAAAGCCATGATGTTGACACCGCGCGGTCCGAGCGCAGTACCGACGGGCGGCGCGGGATTCGCCTGACCGGCGGGAATCTGCAACTTGATGTGAGCTACAATTTCTTTTGCCATTGGTGATTCGTTTAAGCGTTAAACGTTGAAGCGAAGATTAGCCGCGCTCGACCTGCCAGTATTCCAATTCCACCGGTGTGGCCCGACCGAAAATCGTGACGGAGACGCGCAACTTGCCGCGTTCGGGGTCGATTTCTTCAACGATGCCAGTCTGGTTTTGGAAGGGCCCGTCGGCGACTTTCACACTTTCGCCAACTTCGAAACTGACCTTCGGTTTTACTTTTTCTTCGCGCTCCTTCATCTGCGCGAGCATGCTTTCGACTTCCGATTGGCGCATTGGAATCGGTTTGTCCTTGGTTCCCGCAAAGCCGATCACGCCGGGAGTTTCCCGAATGAAGTACCAGGTGCGCCCGACGAGCTGATTATTCTCGTCGAGCAAATGCATGTTCACGATCAGGTAGCCCGGGAAAAACTTTCGTGTGGTCTCGCTTTTTTTGCCCTTCTTGATTTCGGAGACTCGTTCCGTCGGGACGAGCACTTCGTAAACGAGATCGCTCATCTCTTCCGTCTTGACCCTTTTGTCGATGTTCTCCTTGACCTTGTTCTCCTGGCCGGAGAGCACGTGCACTACGTACCATTGATCTTTGCCTGCGAGCGTCTGGGCCATAAATCAGTGCAACCGGGTGAAGAAATGGACCACATTCACAAGAACGAAATCGAAAAGCGCGACGTAACCACCGAGCAGCAACATGGCGATGATCACGACCAGAGTCGAGTCAGTAAGCTCCTTGTAGCGGCGGAATCCTTTCTCCTTTGGATCCCACGGCCAGGAGGCCTTCTGGAGCTCGACTTTTACTTCATTAAAGAAGTTTTTCGTTTTTGTGATCATGCTTAAGACGATGAGGGGCGAAGAATCAGGTTTGAAGAGATAACGGCGTTGAATTTCCCAGCCATTTCATTCTTCATAATTTATCCTTCCTCCTTCAAAACACGCCAGGAGGGACTCGAACCCCCAACCGACGGTTTTGGAGACCGCTACTCTACCAATTGAGCTACTGGCGTAAGTTTTCGTAGGGCAACCGCTCCGGTTGCCGAGGCAGGCGGTGCGCCTGCCCTACAACAGCAACCAGCATCGGCGCTTCTATTTTAATCCAAAATATCGCTCACGCGACCCGCGCCGACGGTTTTACCGCCTTCTCGGATAGCGAACCGGATCGTCTTTTCCAGCGCGATCGGGGTAATCAACTCGACTTCGATGGAGATGTTATCTCCAGGCATCACCATTTCCACGCCATCGGGAAGTTTAACCGTGCCGGTAACGTCAGTAGTCCGGAAGTAAAACTGCGGGCGATAATTGGTGAAGAATGGAGTGTGACGCCCACCTTCTTCCTTGGTCAGGACGTACACTTCGGCCTTGAATTTCTTGTGCGGCGTGATGGACCCGGGCTTGGCGATGACCTGCCCGCGCTCCACCTCTTCCTTCTTCAAACCGCGCAACAGAATGCCCACGTTATCGCCGGCGCGTGCTTCATCGAGAAGTTTTCGGAACATTTCGATGTCGGTCGCTACTGTCTTGGCAGTGGGCCGAATACCGACCAGCTCGACTTCCTCCATTTTCTTGAGAATACCGCGCTCGACACGACCAGTGGCGACGGTGCCGCGGCCTTCAATGTTGAACACGTCTTCGATCGGCATCAAGAAGGGCTGATCGATCGGCCGCTCTGGCACGGGAATGTAATCGTCGATTGCTTTGACGAGCTCGAGCACGGCTTTCTCCGCCTCGGCGTCGCCTTCCAGCGCCTTGAGCGCGCTGCCTTTGACTATCGGGATTTTGTCTCCTGGAAATTCGTATTGGGTGAGCAGATCGCGGACTTCCATCTCGACCAAATCGAGAAGTTCCTTGTCATCGACCATGTCTACCTTGTTCAGGAACACGACGATCGATGGCACACCGACCTGGCGCGCGAGCAGGATATGCTCACGAGTCTGCGGCATCGGGCCATCGGCCGCGCTAACGACCAGAATCGCGCCATCCATTTGGGCTGCGCCCGTGATCATGTTCTTCACGTAATCGGCGTGACCGGGACAATCGACGTGCGCGTAATGGCGCTTGTCGCTTTGATATTCCACGTGGGCCGTATTAATCGTGATTCCGCGCTCTTTTTCTTCGGGCGCGTTGTCGATGGAATCATAGGCGCGCACTTCCGCCATGCCCTTTTTTGAGAGCACGCTGGTGATTGCGGCCGTGAGAGTAGTTTTGCCATGGTCCACGTGCCCGATCGTGCCGACGTTCACGTGCGGCTTGTCGCGTTTAAATGCTTCTTTAGCCATGTCGATCTTTCTATTTTGTTAACTGCTTTTCTTACTCTGTCCCGGCCGCGAGCTCAAACTGGAGCCCATGACCGGGATTGAACCGGTGACCTCGTCCTTACCAAGGACGTGCTCTACCAACTGAGCTACATGGGCCGCTCTTCGTCATCGTCGATCCCTCGCTACATTGCGCAACGGAGTCGGGCAACGAATTCGCCATCGGATGGTTGATCCGGTGGCGGACCGGTTTTGCTCTTCGCCAAAGAGTCAAAAGTCCCAGAGCCGCGTCAACGACCATGGGACCGCTCGTTCCAGCAAAAAGCGTCCGCAAGCTAACAGCGCCCTTGTGGCTGTCAAAGAAATTTCTTGGAGGCGCTCGTGCATGCTTCGAGCGATTGTTCTGGTTCAGAACGCCAGTACGGAAGCGGCTTTGCGCCAACCTATCCCCCGGATTTGGAAATCGGATCAGCTATCTTCCGCTAAGAATTGATGCTTCCATTGTTGAGTAATCACGTCAGCCTGTTTATGCAGCCGCAGCTGGCGGAACCTCCACTCTGCCGGCACATCAATATTCAGGGCCTCAAGCAGCTTGAGCGTCGTGCTTGCATAATCTGCAGCCAACTCGCTGTATCTAACGATATGATATTCCAGATGATTTTTCGCGAAAAATGAGGACCATGCGTCGTCGTCTTGAACAAGCAGATCGCGACAGGTTTTGATTCCGCAATAATCGTATTGCGGCACCCGTTGCGGTACTTCGAACGCGGTCCACTGCATGGTCTGCTTCGCCCGCCAAAGAGAAATCGCTTGTTCCAGTTTATCTTCACGGGTAATCCAGACGTATTGCAAACTTGGAAAGAGTAAGTTCAGCAGTTCCGCCGGGGCGGGTTCCGACGGCAAAGAGATGAAGCCGCGTTTTATGTGGTCCAGAACGGTTCCAAGGTGCATCCACATTACTTTTGCGCCGAAAACACCGTTCTCCGTCGCTGTCTTTGCGATAAGCCCGCGAACATACGCAAGGAAATCACCGGTCCATGCCACCTTCCATCGCTTGGCGTATGCCGGGATCAAGCGCTCCACGAAGAACTCTCCCGGATGTCCGGCTAGACGGGTGCTGGTGAGAGCTTCGCAAAGTAGATTGCTCCCGCTCCGATGAGTACCGCAAATCAAATAACACAGTCTGCCTCTCATTCATCAAAGGCCCATCGCTAGTCGGTCACGGAGCGGGTAATCATTACTCTCCGTTCCGGCTGAAGACCAAAGGTGCCTGGACAATAGCTTAGCGGATTCGCCCGCTCGTGGTCTCGGGTTTCCCCCGCGTTGCCAAGCGTACAATCACAGCAATGACGATGATTACCGCGATCGCAATGCCGATGTTCAGCGGTGTGATCAAGCCCGGCCCGGCAGGAGTTGGCGTTGGCGTCGGGGGCGGCGCGTTTTTGGCGGCCAGCATCGATTTCGCATACTGGAGGCGCTGCTCCGTGTCATAGTCGCTCGGCTTCAGCTTGAGCGCCGCTTGATAATCATCGATCGCCTTTTGGTAGTCCTGCTTCAGGCTGTAGGTGTATCCGCGCTTGGTCAGAGTTTCGGCATCGTTTGGATTCTTCCCCAGGATCAAGGTGTAATCGGCAATCGCTGCATCGTAGTTCTTCAGGCCGCGATACGCGAAAGCGCGGCGATCATAACTTTCCAAATCGTTGGGATTTTTCTCGATGGCCTTGTTAAAATCTGCCAGAGCCTTGTCCCACTGGCTGAGGCCCAGTTCTGCGAACCCGCGTAATTTGTAGCCTTCCGTCTCTTCAGGCTTGAGCTGAATCACCTGTTCGGAATCCGCCAGGGCCTGATCGTACAGTCGTTGTTGCAAGTAAGCCTGCGCGCGGCCGATGTATCCCTTTTCGTCCTTCGGTGCCAGCTCGACGGCCCTCGTGAAATCGTCGGCTGCTTCCACTGGTTTATTCATGGCCAGATAAGTGAAGCCCCTATTTTCGTAGTAAATCGGTTGTTTCGGATTTGCCCGGATGGCTTTAGTAAATGCGGCAGCCGCCATATCGTATTGTTTGCCATCGAACAATTTGTTTCCTTCCTCGTAATCGCTAATTCCTGCGCCGCCCTCCTTGGCTGTCCCGAAGTTGGCAATGCTCAATAGTCCAGCGAGGATCAAAAATGCCTTAATCCGAGTTGTACTCATATTTGTGTTCTCCTTTAGCGCTTATTTTGAGGATGAATTGTCTGTAGGCCAGCAAATTAAACCGGCAAATTTATCCATGCTTCAATCACGTCCGCCTGGAACTGTCGATCCTGGCAGGCGGAATCTCTCCAAAGGGTACGCCGCCCTCTTCACCACGGTCGTGATTTGGTCCACGCCTTCGCTCTTCATGTATTTCTTGAATCGCTATTACGATCCGTGGGCCCAAAACTTTTATCGATACCTGGTCGCTTTCATTGCCATTGTGCCGTTTGCAATTTATTGGGGCCGACGCGGACGAGGCAGGATCGACATCCGCGCGGTTGGTCTGTGCCTTATTCCCTGTGTGCCGAATGTAATCCATCAAGTGACCCAGGTGATGGCGCTTTTTTACATCGGCCCCGGCGTTTACGCGATCTTCGCCCGCTCCTCGGTAATTTTTACTGCCTTGCTCGCGCTCGCGTTCTTCCCCGAGGAGCGATACGTGATCCGGCAATGGCAATTCCAAATCGGCACTCTGCTTGGCTTGATTGGTTCGTTTGGCGTGATCTGGTTCCAGGCGAGCAGAGATCATCAACATATCGCATTACCGGGATTATTGATTGTTTTCACGGCGACACTTTGCTGGGCGCTTTACGGTGTATTGGTCAAACGTCCATCCGCCCGACTCGGCTCAATTCGCAGTTTCACTCTAATCAGCTTCATCACGTCGGCCCTGCTCTTGCCTTTGACCGCAATGTTCGGCCGCATCGACACTCCGCTTCACTCTGGCGCTCACGTGAACTTGATCCTGATCTTTTCCGCCGTCACCTGCATCACCCTGGCGCACATTTTTTATTATGTGGCCATTCACGAAATCGGCGTAGCGCTATCGCAAACCCTCCAACTTCTTTGTCCCGTCGGTGCCATGCTTCTTTCCGCCTGGATTTACGGCGAACGCATGACTCATGCGCAGCTTTGGAGCGCGGCAATTCTTCTTATAGGTGCGTTCCTCGCTATGCGCACGAAACCAGTGGCCACCACCGAGACAGCAGAGAATATCTAGCGAGTCCGCTCGCCAGCCGAGGTCATAAGCCTTGGAAAAATAATGCGACGCTTCCAGAACGCCGCTACAATCGCCCGCGACTGTGAATCTCAAATCCTATCTCGCACCTCGACAAAAACTAATCGATCAGGCGTTGGACCAATACTTGCCCAAGGCAACTACCAAACCGGCGACGATTCACAAGGCGATGCGTTACAGCTTGTTCGCGGGCGGAAAACGGCTCCGCCCGATTCTTTGTCTCGCTGCGGCCGAAGCTTGTGGTGGCAGGATCGACAAAGCCCTTCCGCTCGCCTGCGCCATGGAATGCATTCACACGTATTCGCTCGTTCACGATGATCTTCCCAGCATGGACAACGACGATTTCCGTCGCGGTCGCCCCACTTGCCACAAAGTCTTCGGCGACGGCATCGCCGTTCTGACCGGTGATGGGCTTCTAACTATCGCCTTTGAAATCGTGTCCCGCGCAAGACCGCCCCGCCGTTATGACATGTCGATCTTGCTTCGCGAAATTGCGATCGCGGCGGGAAGTCAGAAGCTCATCGCCGGACAGGTCGCCGACTTGGAAGCGGAAGGGAAAAACGCGGGGCGCGCCGAGCTTCGTTACATCCATGAAAACAAAACTGCTGCGATTTTGACGACATCGGTGCGATTGGGTGCGATGAGCGCAAACGCGAATTCAAAACAGCTGAATGCGATCACGAAATTCGGTCGCGCTCTCGGACTAGCTTTTCAGGTGATCGACGACATTCTCGATGTGACCCAGACGTCCGAGAAGCTGGGCAAAAGCGCCGGAAAAGATATTGCAGCAAAGAAAGCGACTTATCCTGCTGTGATCGGTCTGAACGCATCGCGCGCCGAAGCGAGGCGGCTGACGCGAAACGCGCACAATGCATTGTCGATCTTCTGCCCGAAAGGCGAAGCGCTTCACGGGCTCGCAAATTATCTCCTCGAACGAGAATATTAACATTTCGGACGAAGTCCCTTTCGGAGCGCGAGGCGTCTTCGCATCGCTTTTCTGGAGATGGTTGGCGCCTTGAGAGCGACGCGAGCACGCGTGGGCACTCCAAAGCTGACGCGAAAACGACGCTACTCGCGAGCCGTAAGATCGGCAGCTCCCCACATCCCTGTCCTGGAAAATCGCGGCTCGCGATTTTCTCTGCTCACGCTTAATTCTCTGACCATGTCGAATTCGACGGACGCAAAAACTGCGATTACGCCACGGCGGTCGGAAGATTTTCCAGAGTGGTATCAACAAGTGATCCGTGCGGCCGAACTGGCGGAGCCTTCTGATGTGCGTGGTTGCATGGTGATCCGTCCCTGGGGATACGGGATTTGGGAGAACATGCAGCGTCAGCTCGATGGGATGTTTCGCGCGACGGGACATCGCAATGCCTATTTTCCACTTTTCATTCCGCTTAGCTATTTCGCTAAGGAAGCCGAGCACGTCGAAGGATTCGCCAAGGAATGCGCAGTGGTCACGCACAGCCGGTTGGAAGTCGATGTCGACGGCAAATTGAAACCGGCCAGCGAATTGGCCGAGCCTCTTGTTGTCCGGCCGACTTCGGAGACAATCATCGGCGCGAGTTACGCAAAATGGGTCCAATCCTATCGGGACCTGCCGATTCTGCTCAATCAGTGGTGTAACGTCGTGCGTTGGGAAATGCGGCCGCGCTTATTTTTGCGCACGACTGAATTTCTCTGGCAGGAAGGTCACACCGTGCACGAGAGCGAAGCCGAAGCGCGCCAGGAAACGCAACGCATGCTTGGCGTTTACGAGACATTCGCCCGCGACCATTGCGCTCTGCCAGTTTTTGCCGGCGAAAAATCCGAAAGCGAAAAATTTCCCGGTGCGGTCCAAACCATGACGATCGAGGCCATGGTGCAGGACCGAAAAGCGATCCAAGCTGGCACGTCGCATTTTCTCGGGCAGAATTTTGCCAAGGCCAGCGGGATTCAATTTCAGAATCGGGAAGGCAAACAGGAATTTGGTTGGACGACGAGTTGGGGGATGAGCACCCGCCTGGTCGGCACCGTGATCATGATGCACAGCGATGATGACGGACTTGTTCTGCCGCCGCGGATTGCGCCAACTCAGATCGATCATTCTGCCTGTAACTCCGAAAGAGGAGACGCGCGCAAAAGTGCTTGAGACCTGCGAAGCTCTGGCCTTGCAATTGCGCGGCAAGAACTTTGTGGATGCTGCGCTCGAAGTGGAAGTGGACAAGCGCGATCTGGGCGGCGGAGTGAAAAATTGGGAATGGATCAAGAAAGGTGTGCCGGTGCGGGTCGAGGTCGGGCCGCGCGACTTGGAGAAAAATTCGATTGGTATTTAGCCGGCGCGATCAGCCCGTTGAAATCCAAGGAAACAATGTCGATCCAGGAATTTGTCGCTACCGCGCCGGAAATTTTGATGTCGATCCAGCAAAATCTGCTTGAGCGCGCGACGCAATTTCCGCGACCAACATACCCGCAGGATCGACAACAAAAAAGAATTCTACGATTTCTTCACCCCAAGAATGCGGAGAAACCGGAAATTCATGGCGGCTTTGCGCTGGCGCATTGGAACGGCTCGCGCGAGATCGAGGAACAAATCAAGACGCGACTTAAAAGTCACGATCCGCGTTATTCCCTTCGGCGAGGCCGAGTCCGGGAAATGCATTTTTACCGGCGAACCTAGCGCGCGGCGAGTGGTTTGGGCAAAGTCGTATTGAGTGTTGCGTGCGGCGATTGATTTTTCTAACGCGCTCGAAGATCGCTCGACCTTCATATTTTGAGTCTCCTTCTGTTGACGTAGCGAGCGGCAGTTGTTTATTTCCGCCGCTTATGGAATTAAAGCTCTACAGCCGTGAATGGTGCTCCTGGTGCATTGATGCGAAAGATTATCTCACCGAGCGCGGTTACCGGTTTACTGAGATCGATGTCGGCCAGGATCGACAAGCCTACGAGGAAATGAAGGAGCTTTCCGATCAAACTTACGTGCCGACGTTTGTTGCGGGCGACAAAGTCCTGGCCAATTTCGATACCGATCAGCTCGAGAGATTTTTGCGCGAGCACGAGATCAATCCCTAATGCTTTTCGGCCTTTTCCTGACCTTAGGCGTAGCGGTGCTCAGCGTCGCCCTGCGCAGCTTTCAAACATCGTTCTCTCAAAAAGCGGGTGCGCTCGGTATTCTTGTTTCCTCTTATCTCGCCGTTTATTTCATCACGAGCAGCGTGGCTTGGGGATCGTCGCCGCACTGAGCTGGCTGTTTCTGCCCTGGCTGGAAATTCTCACCCGCATTCGGACGCTGCGTTTGCCGAAGGAAAAACAACTTCGGCCTAAAAGCCCGCCCTCATCGGATACTTTTCCCACGCTTAACGAGATCACTCGCGAGATCGAGAACGAAGGATTCATCCACACGGACGATGCCGGGTGGGACTGGGAAGATTACCGGCAATTTTTTCGCTTGTTCTACAAGGAGGAGGATCGCGCCCAGGCCACGATCTGCCTAAACGAACAGAATGATCTCTCCTTTTACTACTTGCGAATCTCCTCGCGCGCTAAAAGCGGCATGATCTGGACGACGTGGAATTATCCGCTCTCCTACGGCTTGAAACTAACGCCGCAATTCCGCATCAATCGGCAGCGGCCGGATCAATCGTTCTGGCAGCTTTACCAAAGCCATCGTGAATTTCTCCGGCGCAACGATGTCGAGGTTGGGGAAATTGATGTTCTCGATGAAAAGCGGATCCAGGCGGAAATGGAAAGAGACCTGCGAGACCAAATCGCGCACAACATCGACAAAGGCGTTCTCAAGCAAACGCCTGACGGCGATGTGAAATATTCCTGGCGGGGAATGATTTATCTCTGGTGCCAGTTTCTGCTCGATTTGGTCCGGTTGTAATCTTCCGCTACTTCTTCCTAAATCTTAATCTCTACAGCAAACGAGAGAGAGTAGAGGAAGCGGAAGAGGAAGATCACACTTTCAGGATCTCGGCTTCTTTGTGCTTGAGATGATCGTCGATCGATTTGACGAAATGATCGGTCAGTTTCTGCACTTCGTCTTCGACGTCCCGCATCCCATCCTCCGTCAATCCTCCGCTGGTCTTGAGTTTTTTGGCTTCATCCAGTGCCGCCCGTCGATTTGAGCGCACTCGCACGCGCGCTTCCTCGGCCATTTTGCCGAGCGATTTCACCAACTCCTTGCGACGTTCTTCCGATAATTCCGGGATGGGTAACCGAATGATTTTTCCTTCGACCGCCGGCATGATCCCGATCTTCGATTCTTTCAGCGCCCGCTCAATGTCCTGAACCGTGCCGGCATCGAATGGCTGCACCACCAGCAAACGCGATTCCGGCGTGGTGATCAGTGCGAGCTGTTTCAGTTTCATGGTCGAGCCATAGGCTTGCACGTCGATGTTCTCGACCAGAGCGGGGGAAGCTTTGCCCGTGCGAACGGCGGAAAATTCGTGAATCAGATAATCGACGCTTTTTTCCATCGACATCTCGGCCTCCAGAAGAATGTCCTCCTTGCTCATGTGCCTGTATTTCTCGCCCGGCTGCGATTCCTCAAACGACCATGTTCCGACCTTATGACCGAGCACGGCCTCGCGAAGAATGCCCGGCTTATACATATCGAACACGACTATGGGAATCTTGTTGTCCATGCAAAGGCTGAATGCGGTCGAATCCATGATTTGCAGTCGTTTGGCTAGTGCTTCACTAAATGTAAGGCGATCGTAACGCTTCGCATCGGAATGTTTCGTTGGATCGCGATCGTAAACGCCATCTACTTTCGTGGCTTTCAGGATCACGTCGGCGCGAATTTCACTCGCCCGCAAAGCCGCCGTGGTGTCGGTCGAAAAATAAGGGTTGCCTGTTCCGCCGGCGAAAATTACCACACGTCCCAGCTCGAGATGTCGAATGGCTCGGCCGAGAATGAACGACTCGGCCACATTTTTCATTTCAATCGCTGTCTGGACCCGTGCTTCGACTCCGATCTGGGCAAGTGTGCTTCGCAGAGCCAGCGCGTTGATGACCGTAGCGAGCATTCCCATGTAATCCGCCGTCGTGCGATCCATTCCCCGATGCGACGCCGAAACGCCGCGCCAAATGTTTCCACCGCCGATCACGATGGCGACCTGCACGCCAAGCTGGTTCACCTCTTTGATTCGTTCGGCGATCTCGCGCACGACCGCCGGCGAAATATTATCGCGCGCGCCACGTTCCTGAAGCGCTTCACCGCTCAACTTCAGCACAATTCGTTTGTAGGCCGGCGAGTCCGTGTTCATGCGCAGGGCAAATCAAACAGGAGAGCACGACGTTTGAAAAGCAAAATGCGTGGAACATCTGAAGTGCGCCTGCCGAAAGCGACGCGAGGACGCGGTCGCACTCCAAAGCACTTCGTGCAAAACAACTCCAGACGCGTTTGTGTTTGGCGAAGCTCGCCACGGGACGAGTCCGTCCGAAGGCGGACTGTCGGAGTGCGGGGCGTCTTCGCACCGCTTTAGAAATCGCGGCGCCCGCACAGAAACTCCGCCGCGCTCATCCGGCGCTTCCCTTCCAACTGCACTTCGCGCAATAACAACGCGCTCTTTCCTGCTGCAATGATGAACTCATTATCGCTTCGCAAAATCTCGCCGGGCTTTCCGTTAAGATCGACAATGGATGCGGAAAAGATTTTTAGATGCCGGCCGGTTAGCTCCATAAATGCTCCCGGCCAGGGATTGTACGCTCGGATTTTTCGTTCGATGATTTCCGCGTGCTCAGTCCAATCGATTCGCCCGTTGTCGCGCTTTAATTTCGGTGCGTAAGTTGCGATCGAGTTGTCCTGGGCAATGCGCGGCGCGGTTTCGGTGGAAAGCATCAGCAAGGATTCAAATAATGCTTCAGGAGCAATTTGCGCGAGCCGATCGTGAAGCGAGCCACCGGTGTCGTCCGGCGAGATGTCGATCCTGCGTTGGAGCAGAATATCCCCGGTGTCGAGTCCTTCGGCGATGTACATAATCGTAATACCAGTCTCGGCGTCGCCCGCCGCGATCGCGGCTTGAATGGGCGCGGCGCCACGCCAGCGTGGCAAAAGAGAGGCGTGCAAATTGAGGCAAGCGATCGAAGGAATATCCAGAAGTTCCTTTGGCAGAATTTGGCCGTAAGCCATCACGACGATTACCTCCGGATGGAACGCCCGAATCTGTTCGATTGCTTGTCGATCTTTGATTTTCGCCGGTTGCAAGATCGCCGGCGCGTCCAGCGGTCGCGCCCTATCGAGTTCTTTCTTGATTGGCGGTGGCTCCAGATGTTGTTCCCGCCCGACCGGTTTATCCGGCTGGGTAACGACCGCGATGATCTCGTGCTCTGATTTGAGCAACGCTCGCAAAGTCGGCACACCGATTTCACCGGAGCCGATAAAGACGATGCGCATTCGACTAGCGCAGGCGAATGGAATTAGGGGCGCGCCGCGACCGGCCAGCCATGGCCTGAGCCATCAATTTATCGCCGGCAGTAACTTCGCGCGAACCGACCGACGAGCCGCAGCCGGTGCAAAGATAATCGAAAATTTCCTTGTCGGGCAGAACTAAGAGCAATCGCTCACGGACCGGCATCGTGGCCTTGCATTTGTCGCAATAAAGAGTCGATGCGGTGAAATTCTCAAACTGCTGCTGGTTCATACGCGCCGTTCATGCTGTGCAGAATATCCAGCAGAACTTTCGCGGGCGGCTGCGTCGCGTCAATGACCGTCACAGCTTCTTTAGGATAATGACTGAGCACGGGCTTCGAATCTGTGTCATAGATCTCCAGCCGGCGCTGGATCACTTCTTCGTTGGCATCGTCGAGCCGATTGTCTTTGAGAGCGCGTTTCTTCAAGCGATAGAAAAGCGTGTCGCGATTCGGGCAGGACAGGTGAAAAACTTTCTTTACATCGATCATGTCGTCCATGATTTTGGCCTGGCCGACGTTCCGAGGTATCCCGTCGAGAACCAGAATGTCGATATCGGGTTTGAACTTGTGCGCTTCCACCGCGGCATCGATCGCTTCCTTCCAGAGTTCGACCGTGATCTCGTCCGGGACGAGTTTGCCTTTGCTGGAGTAATCCAGAAACGCCTTTCCAACTTTTGTGCGGGTGTCGATGGAGCGAAAGACATCGCCACAGGCGCAATGATAAAAGCGCGGGATTGTGCCGAGCGTTTTGCCCTGAGTGCCCTTTGCCACTGCCCGGCGCGCCAAAAAGGATAAAGGTGTTGTATTTCATGGCAGAAATGTCGTTATACCGCAAAAGCATCTAAGTCGGCAAGCTTCGTGAACCGAGTCCAGGTAACAAAGACTGAGGCCTTGCCGCGGGGTGCTTCGACTTCGCTGCGCTTAGGATGACGCTTGCGCAGGATCGACATTCACCCGCCGCCCGCCCCGATCAAAGCGCACATTGCCGTCTACGAGGGCGAAGATCGTGTAATCGCGTCCGAGCCCAACATTTCTGCCGGGCACAAATTTCGTGCCGCGTTGCCGCACGATGATATTGCCAGCGACCACGAGCTCGCTGCCAAATTTTTTCACGCCCAGACGTTTGCTGACGCTGTCGCGCCCGTTTTTAACGCTGCCTTGTCCTTTTTTGTGAGCCATTGTGAGAGAAGGGATGAAGGTTGAGGGAGGAAGGATGAAATTTATTCGTCGCTCGTTTTGCCCGTCGATTTTTTAGTGCCCCCGATCGATTTGATTTTTAGCCGGGTCAATTTACGCCGATGCCCGACGGTTCGATGATAACCTTTTCGCCGTTTGTATTTGAAGGCGATGACCTTTTTGTCCTTTCGCTGTTCGACGACTTCCGCGGTTACCTTGCCGGCGCCAAAAGTGACTTTATCGCCATCAACGTGGGCGAGCACTTCAAAACTGGCGGTTTTGCCAGGCTCCACATCGAGAAGATCAACATCAACCGTTTCGCCTTCCGCGACCCGATATTGGCGGCCACCAGTTCTGATAATCACGTAAGCCATAACGTTTCCCCGGGGAAAAGAGGCGCAAAGTTCCACAAATGGCTTGGTTTCGCAAGTTGAAAGGTGGATCGGTTTCTCCGAAGGCGCGAGCCGCGGGCGATTTGATTCAATCGCCCTTGCCTGAGATTAAGAGCACGATTTCGCCCTTTGCCGGGTGCGCCTGGTAATGCGCCAGAAGTTCTTTGGCCGTACCACGGCGAAATTCCTCGAATTTCTTCGTCAGCTCTCGGGCCACGCAAAGTTGTCGATCCGCCATAATCCCAGTGCATGTAGCGAGAGTCTTGTTTAATCGGTAAGGCGACTCGAAAAAGATCGTGGTCTCGTCGCGGTCCGCGGCGGTGCGTAATTCGCGTTCACGCTGGCCGCTTTTTACCGGCAGAAATCCGCGGAAACAGAATTTTTCCAGCGAAAATCCAGAGCCGACGAGTGCTGTTAGAATTGCCGATGGGCCGGGAATCACTGTGAATGGCAACTCGCGTTTAATGCATTCGCGAATCAGTCGCGCTCCAGGATCAGAAAGGCCAGGCGTTCCGGCGTCTGTAATCAATGCCACGTTTTGTCCGGCGGCGAGTTTTTCCAGCAATTGAGCAGTGCGCATGGCTTCGTTGTGCTCGTGATAACTCAGCAGTGGTTTTTTGATTCCGAAATGCACAAGCAACATGCCCGAGTGGCGCGTGTCTTCCGCAGCAATAAGATCGACAGCGTTCAAGACATCGAGCGCGCGGCGGGTGATGTCGCCAAGATTACCGATCGGTGTTGCGACCACGTAAAGCATGAAAAGATAATGCGACAGAACCACCGGCCGCGCCAGCGTGTGGGCGACGAATCAATCCACTTGCAAAACCGAAGAACCTCCGGCAAACGAATCAACAGGAGGAGGAGCTTATGAATCGTTTTCGTTATCTTTTGACATTGCCGGCGCTTTTCTTGGTCGGCTGTGCCGCTCAGCCGGTGGAAACAACCACCACGGTCACGCGCGAAGTCACCACTACGACTCGCCCCGGCATGGGAGAAGTGGTGGTCGCTCAAGCGCCACCGGCAGTCCGAATCGAAACCAGGACCGCGGCTCCCGGACCCGGTTACGTCTGGTCAACGGGCCATTGGCGGTGGACCGGCACCCGTTATGTGTGGATCGGCGGAAGTTGGATCGCTCGGCCAACGCCGACGGCGGTCTGGGTAGAAGGCCATTGGATCCCAAGACCGGGCGGCTCGGTCTGGATCGAAGGTCATTGGCAATAGAAGAGGCAGATTCAACCAATCCGAAAACGAACATCGCGGATCGTCTTTCCGCCGAATCGCTGTTTGAGCTTTCGTAAGATGTCGATCTTCGAAACCTGATCGAGCTCGTAATGTAACGCTGGCTGGAGAACACGGACGTAGAGAATGCCGTCGCGCAATGCGATCGGTGCCGAATGCGTGGCGAGGAATTCGCCCACGATCGCGGCCCACGCTTCAATCACTTCGGTTTCGTGTAAGCGTTCCCGTAATCCAAGGCGCTGGATCAGTTTTGGCAATACCTCGCCCGGCGATTGCCATCGCTCGCGCAGTGGTTGTTTGCCTGGCAACCCGCGCCATTCCGCGATCACGGCAGCTCGCATCTTTGGGGTCATGTTTCCCTTTTAGCGGATTATTCGTGCCAGGTGAAATATTGATTTCGTGCAAATCTGACATTACGCAGAATCTTCCTCGCGAAATTCTCGGAAAGAATTGCAAGGGGCCAATGACTTCCCTTGTTTCCGAAAGCAGCAAGCCGGGCCGGACTCGGGCTTATTTCATTGTCATTGTGGATGAAAAACCGTCCGGAGCGCGCGAACTCGCGAGGATCGTTGCGCAACGGGAGGAGTATCGAGTATGCGGCACAGCGCATGATTATTCCGAGGCGATGCGGTTGATTCGCGATCTTCAACCAGATGTTTTGTTGCTGGAACCATTTTTGGAAAACTGCGACGCACTGCAATGGATCCGCGATCTGGTCACGGAATTTTCTCACACGCGAGTCCTGGTAGTTTCTAGTCAGGCGGAACGCATTTATGCCGAGCGCGCGCTCCGAGCAGGAGCGAGCGGGTACTGGATGAAAAAGAACCCGGAGGCAGAATTGCTCCGAGCGATTAGCACGGTCGCCGCCGGAGAGATTTACGTCAGCAGGGACATTGCTTCTCTGGCTGTGCAGCGATTTGCCGGGCGCAGTCCCGTTCCGGATCCGCTTGATGTACTTAGCGAGATTGAGCTGGCGATCTTTTCACTGATCGCCATGGGAGAAGGCGTCGCAGCAATTTCGAAACGCCTCGGGATCAGCAAAACCACTGTGCAAACACACTGCAAACATCTTGGGCGGAAGCTCGGCTACCCCGACACCAAAGCCCTTAATGCAGGGGCGCGTGAATATTGTACGGGATAAACTATCGCCGACCGCTGGCCGCCCTGGCTAATCCCAGAGACCGACTTTCAACATCCTGAATCCGAGCGGTTTTGCCGAGCACACTTCGAATTATTCGTAACTTTCGAAGAGCTTTACGTCCGTCATGAATACGAGCTTGCCTGACATTTGCGTAAAAGAGAGAATCGGCGGCGTCGATGATAGAGATGGCTGCCAGGCAGAATGGGAAACCCGGTCGATTCGCAACGACCCGCTGGAGCGTCGTTCTCCAGTGTGCCACCTCGTCTGTTAATAGTCGGGTAGCGCGTGATGCTCTAGCGCAACTCTGTCAGACTTACTGGCGTCCCATTTTCGCTTATATCTGTCAGCGCGGTCATTCCGCGGTGGATGCACAGGATCTCACGCAGGATTTTTTTCTCAAAGTGCTCGATGGAAAACTCCTGAAGCGGGCCGACCCCGAACGCGGTCGATTTCGTTCTTTGCTGCTCAAAGCATTGAACAATTTCCTCAACGATGAGAAGGACAAGCGCGCCACACGGAAACGGGGCGGTGACGTGGAATTTGTCTCATGGGATGATTGGATGGCGGAAGCGCCTTCGCGGCTGTTGATTCCGGAGAAAGCGCTGGCCAGCTCGTCGCCGGAACAAATTTTTGATTTGCGGTGGGCTGCCACCGTTGTCGAACGCGCCTTGAGGCGGCTCGCGGAGGAATGCGAAGCGCGAGGCCGTCGCCGCGTCTTCGATGCGCTTAGCAGCATATTGATGGCCGAGCGCACGGATGTTTCGATCGTGAATCTGGCCAGACGCATTGGTGCAACTGAGCCTGCCGTCAAAAAGTTGTTGCACCTGATGCGACAACGGTATCGCGCGCTCTTGCGCGAAGAAGTCGCAGATACCGTTGAATCGCCAGCTTCGATTGATGATGAAGTGCGCTATCTTTGCTCGGCGCTTGCCGGAGCTGGACCGAGCTAACGATTCAACGCTTACGAATCATGATTTCCAATGGCCTAACTGATTCGCATGCTGGAATCTTGGCCGAGACGAGCGCCTGCGAACGCTGCGGCTCGGTCGTGCGGGTAGAGAATGGCCTTTGTGTGGGTTGCCTGCTGCAACCACCTTTTGATGCCGAGTGCGATCGCGAATCATTCGCCGCGGCTCTGGTCGAAATCGATATCCGCGATACCGATTGGCGGTTTGGCAACTATCAAATTCTAGAAGAGATCGGCCGCGGCGGAATGGGTGTTATTTATCGGGCAAGACAGCGCCATTCTCGCCGGATTGTCGCGCTCAAGCGGATTCTGTCCCATCATGCGGATTCGAAAGAAACCCTTGCGCGGTTTCGGCGTGAAGCCGAGGCAGCAGCAAGCCTCGATCATCCAAACATTTTACCGATTTACGAAGTCGGTGAAGGCGAAGATGGCCTGCCTTTTTTCAGCATGAAATACGCAGCCGGTGGCAGCTTGCTGGAAGCCAGAACCGCGCTGCGGAGAGACCCGCGTCGGTGCGTAGGGCTGATGGCGAAAGTCGCACGGGCGGTGCAATACGCGCATTCGCAGGGAATCCTGCACCGGGACTTGAAGCCGGGAAATATTATGCTCGACGCGCGCGGCGAGCCGATGGTGAGCGATTTCGGTCTGGCAAAGTGGCTCGATGGTTCGAGCGATCTTACACGCACGCTAACAATTTTCGGAACACCGGGTTACGTTGCCCCAGAGCAAATCAAAGGCGCAGCCAAGCTCACATCGGGGGCGGCTGATGTGTACAGTCTGGGCGCCATTTTGTTTGATCTGCTTGCCGGACGCCCGCCATTTCTAGGCGAGCAGGCGTTGGCCGTCATTCAGCAAGCATCTGAAAAATCGGCCCCGAAACTGCACACGCTGGCGCCGGGGTTGGATCGCGACCTTGAAACGATCTGCGCCAAATGTTTGGAACGCGAACCGCGGGCCCGTTATCACAGTGCCGCCGAATTGGCTGTCGATCTTGAGCGCTGGCTGGAAAGTCGACCGATCATTGCCCGGCCGCCATTCTTGGCCACTCGTATCCGGACCTGGTCGCGACGAAATCCAAAGCTAGCCACGGCCGCGGCGGCATGCTTTTTACTTGGCGCTGCAGTCATATGGCTGCTTTGCGAACCGATCGCGTCTACACAACAATCTTTCGTTCCAGAGAAGACTGTGGCCGTTCTCCCTTTTGAAAACCGAACTGAAGAAAAAGCCAATGCCTACTTTGCCGATGGTATTCACGACGAGATTCTCACGCGACTGTCCAGGATTGCCGATTTGAGGGTAGTTTCGCGTACTTCCACTCTGGGATACAAAAGCATGCCGCAAAATCTGGGTGAGATCGCTAAACAACTTGGCGTCACAAACGTTTTGGAAGGAAGCGTGCAGAAGAGCGGCTACACAATGCGGATCAACGTGCAGTTAATTCGTGCATCGGACGGTTCGCGTATTTGGGCCGAAAGTTTTGATCGAAAACTGACGGACATCTTTTCTGTCGAAAATGAGGTTGCGAAATCGGTTGCCGACCAGCTGCAGGCGAGGCTCACCGGTGACGAAGAGCAGGTCATGGGTGCCGAACCAACTGACAGCATCGATGCATATGACGCCTATCTGCGCGGACTCGTCTGTAGCTCAAAAACCGCAAGTACGCCGGCCAACATGCTGGCCGCACAGAAAAATCTTCGACGGGCCGTGCACCTGGATCCCAAGTTTGCCCTTGCCTGGGCACTTCTCTCGCACGTGGAAGCGCGTGGATACAACATCGTCACTCTTCAACCAACTCCTGCTCTTCGTGCAGAGGCCCGGAAGTCAGCTGAAACCGCACTCCTTCTGCAACCTGATCTGGGCGAGGCTGTTTTCGCCATCGGATATTATCATTATGCGTGCCTCCGGAACTACGATACCGCGGTCCGCTATTTTGAGGAAGCGCGTCATTACCTGCCAAACAGCAGCCAAATTCCCGAATCGCTCGCCTGCGTTGCCCGAAGGCGGGGTGACTGGGATCGGAGCGAGTTGTACTTCCGTCAAGCCGAGCGACTCGATCCGCGAAACGTTACGCTGCTGACACAACACGCCCTTTCCTATGTCTGCCTTCGGCGTTTCGCGGAAGCGGAGCGAAAGCTTGATTTGGTTCTGGACATTGCTCCGAATGACGTGGACACCGTCGCCACAAAAGCGGCGATCGCGCAAGCCGAAGGCGATTTGCCACGTGCCGCTGCATTACTCGCTCCTTTGCATCCAGCCGCGGATGATGTCTCAGCTGTAGAGACACAGTTTTATCAAGCGATTCTCGAACGGCGATCTGCACGTATCATCCCTCGACTGCAAGAGATATTGGCCAAGCCTGATCCAGCCTTGGGCTTTTACAACGCCGCTTTTCGTTTTTGGTTGGGCTGGGCGCAAGAAATCGCCGGCGATCATGCTGCGGCCCAGGAAAGTTGGCAGAAAGCGCGCACTGAATTCGAGTCATACTTTAAGGAACAACCAGAAAATTGGGGCCTCGCCGGGCTTCTGGCCATGACCAATGCATTTCTTGGCAACAGGGCTGAGGCTCTGTTCCTGGCGAAACGAGCGATGGCGATGAATTCGATCGAACGAGACGCTATGGCGGGGCCACTTCCGATGGAGGTGCTGGCCAGAGTCGCGGCACAAACTGGAGACCACGACCGCGCGTTCGCCACTTTAGAAAAGCTCTTGCGGATGCCGTATGCTGGCGCCATTGCTTCAGGCCAGCCACTCACGCCAGCACTGCTTCGGCTCGATCCGATGTTTGATCCTCTTCGCAACGATCCACGCTTCGAAGCACTCCTTGCGTCGCAAAGCCAAAATCCCAGGCCTTAGTCTGGCAATGTTAACCTATCCTGAATTACAGGGATCCCTCTCGTCGGAGAATGTGATGCGGTTTTGAATAGCGCAGCCGCCACTCAGTATTTCCGCCGCATGTTGCTCGGCAAAATGTTTAACTCGGTCCGATACTTTGCCACGGTGCGGCGGGCAATCGGGATGCCGCGTTTGCTCAGAATCTCGACAATTTCTTTGTCGCTCAATGGCGCACTTCCATCCTCATTTTTGACAAGATCGAGAATGGTTTCTTTGACGCTGGTATTGCTCATCGATTCTCCGCTCGACGTTTGATAACCAGGGGTAAAGAAATATTTCATCTCGAACACACCTTGTGGCGTAGCCATGTATTTGCCCGATATGGCGCGGCTCACAGTGGTTTCATGCACTCCCACAGCATCGGCTACCTGGACCATGGTCATCGGTTTGAGATGAGACGAACCGTGCTCGAAAAACTCCCGCTGCCGATTCACGATCTGGTGAGCAATGTTGGAAATGGTTTGCTGGCGCTGGTGGATCGATTTTATCAGGAATTTCCCACTACGGATTTTGTCGCGGATGTAATCCTTCACTTCGCTTCCATTGCTGTCTTGCGCCATGATGTCCTTGTAGGTGTTGCTGATGCGAAGATGCGGAATTTGTTCGCCGTTGAGAATGATTTGATACTGGCCGTTCACTTTCTCGACCGTTACATCGGGCAGCACGTAATTTTGCGGAGCTGCGGCAAAGATGGCGCCCGGCCGCGGGTCGAGCTGGGCAATATTGTTAGCGCACTTTTGGACCTGTTCGACGCTGATCCCCATCCGGCGGGCGATCTCGGGAAAACGGCGTTTACCCAGATCCGCCATATGCTCGGAAATAATCTTGTATTCGAGGCTGCTTTGACGGCCTTCCCGCTTGAGTTGGATCAGCAAACATTCCCGTAAATCGCGCGCTCCCACGCCGGGCGGATAAAAACTCTGGACGAGCGTAAGCATATTATCGAAATCTTCTTTCGGTATGCCGGTATTGAGCGCCATCTCGTCCGGCGTCGTCTGGAGAAAACCGTTATCGTCAACATTGCCAATGATCAGCTCCGCCGTTTTGCGATCATTCGCGTTGAGAACTGTTTGATTAAGTTGCCCCATGAGATGCTGCTGGAGCGTTTCCTGAGTGGCAATGGAATCGAAAAAGAACTGCCGCTTTTCCTCCGCTTCTTGCGAGCGCCCGCTGTAACTGCTCGATTGCGCCATGTAATCGCGCCATTCCTCATCGAGCTTGGCCAGCTTATCGAATTCTTCTTTAAAGTTATCGTCACCCGAACTCGTCGGCTCGCTGCTCTCCTCCGATTTCGGCGGATCGGCCAACTCCTCGAGGACGGGATTTGTTTCCATCTCCTGCTGAACCAGATTCCGCAGTTCGAGGAGCGGCGCCTGAAGAATCAGAAGGCTTTGCTGAAGTTGCGGGGCAAGGACTTGCTGCAGAGATAGATTCTGCGATTGCTGCATTCCTTGGCCAGCCATACGTGGAGTTTACTGAGGGCGACGCCGACAGGCAAGCAATTTACGGGCCAAGCCACATCTCGGGGCGTTCGTTACGGCGCTCAATCTCCGGATCTTAGATTACGTCGGCGTGAACCGGGAGGATCACACGAATCGTTGTTCCTTTCCCGATCTCGCTGCGCGCTTCCACGCGTCCGGCATGCAATTGGGCGATGTGTTTCACGATTGCCAATCCAAGACCCGTCCCGCCCAGTTCGCGACTGCGGGCTTTGTCGGCTCGGTAAAATCTTTCAAAGATTCGTGGCAGATCGCCCTTCGCAATCCCAGGGCCCTTGTCGCTGATGCTTAAGGCAATTTCGTCGCCGTGACGCTCGGCCGCAATACGAATCTCACCTTTCTCGGGCGAATATTTGACCGCGTTATCCAATAAATTATGAAGCACCTCCTCGAGCCGTGTTTCATCCGCTCTGAATCACGAGTGGCGCCCGCGGAATATCGACAACCGCGGTCAAGCGTTTGTCAGCGAATTTTTTTTCCCAATCGCGAACTACGTTTTTGAAGAGGTCAGCAATTGAGACTTCGGCCCGTCGGAGATTTGGATTGCCCGATTCCAACTGGGCCAGCGTAAGCAAATCGTTAACGAGAAAGCCAAGGCGCTGGGAATGTCGTTCCATCACTTTGAGAATTCGCTCCAGTTCTTCGGGCGACGTTTGGGGCTGATCAAGCAGTGTCTCGATGTAACCGCCCAAGATCGATAAGGGCGTGCGCAATTCGTGCGACACATTGGCGACAAAATCGCGCCGGATGCTGTCGGCGCGTTTGAGTTCGGTAATATCATGAAACAACACCACTGCGCCGCTGACAAGATCGACATCACCGTTGATGGGAACGGCGCGTGATCTCGATATGACGTTCCCGGTTTTACATTGTCTCCGGCAGAACAATTCACTTTGTTTCGCATTGCCGGTGCCGAGGTCTCCGCGATCAACCGATCCAGATTGGCGTCGCGAATGGCATTACCCAGCAGGGCCCGCCTAACGAAACATCCGATTCAGATCGAACAATTGGCGAAAAGCTTCATTCACCAACGATCACACGTCGGCTGCGATCCACCACCAGCAGACCATCCTGCATCGCGCGTAAAATTGCCTGGGTGCCAGATTCACGGCCAGCGCTCTAACGCTCAAGTTCCTCCTGCCGCGCAAAAACGTTTTCCAGATCGAGCCCGATCGCTCTTCGCCTCCGTGCCGCCATCGACCAAGAAAGTGCGCGGTCGTTCGCCGTGGGCGATCTGTGCGGCGAGCTCGCGAACTTGACGCCAGGGCAAAACCCATTTTCGCCAGCCGATCCAAAGAATGGCGGCAAACAATAGCAAACCAGCCCCAGAACTAGCCACGACATCGGCTTCTATTGTTCCGCAATCGGATGGCCGGCAAAAGGCAAATTCAGAAGAGACTGGTCAAAGCTTCGCGGAAGCAACCACGCACCCTAGTTTTCGCGCAACCGATAACCGAATCCGCGCATGCTCTCGATCACATTGGCGGCTTTCCCGAGTTTCTTCCGGAGTCGACGAATATGCGTGTCCACTGTGCGAGTGTCGATCAAATGTTTCGTATCCCCAGACCTCATTGAGGAGACGATCGCGAGCCTGAACACGGCCCGCGTCGTTCCATCAATGTCCGCAAAAGTTTAAATTCAAGCATCGTGAGATTAATCCGCCTTGCCATTCACCGAGACTTCATGTCGCACAGGATCGACTGTGATTGGACCCACACTAAGATGTTCATCAGCCTGTTTCGGCTCACTCGCGGCGGAAGATAGCGTGAATCCGCAGCGCCACTTCACGGGGCTGAACGGCTTTGTGACGTAATCATCCGCGCCGAATTCCAAACCAACGATCCGGTCCATCTCCTCCGCCTTCGCGGTTAGCATCATTATCGGAATATGACGTGTCGCTGAGTCGCCCTTCAGAATCTTGCAAACCTCCAAGCCTGGCATCTTCGGCAGCATTAGATCCAGAACGATGAAAGAGGGCTTTTCGGACCTCGCCTTGTTGAGGCCGGTCACGCCATCGTTGGCGGTAGAAACGACAAAGCCACCGGCTTTTTGCAATGCCAAATAAGCAAATCGAGGACATCGCTTTCATCTTCGACGATCAGGATTCTTTTTCTCAGACATAATGTTCATAACACAGACGAATAGGCCTTATTTCGATAAGAGACGTAGCTGCGGAATTTACGCGGCCCCGTCTGCCAGCTGCTGGATTCAGCCGGCTTTTTCATTTAGCGCCTGGGTAAACTCCTGCAAATTGGAAACGATCTGAGGCGCCTTGCTCAAGACGGTGGTGGCCAGTTTCTCTGAATAATCAGGTCGGCGTTGCGACATTTCCGAAAGAGCCATCATCACGGCGAGAGCGTTATTTATCGAGTGCTTGATCTCGCTGAATTTTCTCCGCAACTGGTCAAATTCTTTCGCGGTCATTTGAAAATCTGATTCATTCATAGTATAATTTTCGCTGGAGAAACGGGCGGGTGTGCTTGACTGAAAGGTTCGAGATTTGTCGTCAGAATGCCTGCGCAAGTTATCAAAATCAGTGGTGCGCGCCAGCACAATCTAAAGAACCTGCACCTGGAAATACCGCGGGAGAAGCTGGTGGTCATTACCGGACTGAGTGGCTCCGGAAAATCCTCGCTCGCGTTCGACACACTTTATGCCGAAGGGCAACGGCGATATGTGGAAAGTCTTTCCGCCTACGCGCGGCAATTCCTCGACCGAATGGAAAAACCAGACGTGGATTTCATCGAAGGCCTTTCTCCAGCTATCGCGATCGAACAGCGAAGCGCCGGCGCGAATCCAAGATCGACAATCGCGACCACGACGGAAGTTTACGATTATCTGCGAGTGCTTTTTTCAGCAGTCGGCCAGCCCCACGATCCGAGCACGGGTCAACCGATCTATCGGCAGACGCCTCAGCAAATTGTGGATCAAATTCTGGCCTTCGAGCCCGGCTCGAAGATCATCTTGTTGGCGCCACTTGTCCGGGACAGCGGGGCGAGTTTCGGGATGTGATCGAGAAAATCAAGCGGGAAGGCTTTGTGCGAGCCCGCATCGATGGCGAAATTATGGAGCTGGATCGGCCGGAACCGATTCGGCTGAAAAAAAATCAGCGCACACACGATCGAGGCGGTGGTCGATCGCCTTGTTGTCCGCGAAGGAATTCGGACGCGGCTTGACTGATTCGGTGGAGACGGCATTGAAATGGAGCGGAATAAATTAGCTGTGCGTTCGGAAAAGTCCTCAGGCGAGCGTCAGGAGCATTGCGCTACTCGACCGATTACGGCAACGTGGAGACGGGTTTCACGTTGGGCGAGCTAACTCCGAAACATTTTTCGTTCAATAGCCATCTCGGCGCATGTCCGGCTTGTCATGGACTTGGCGACGCAGCTGGTGGTCGATCCCGAGCTTATGATTTCCGATCCCACAAAAACCATTGCTGAAGGCGCAATCACCCCGTGGCGGCGTGGGACGAAGCGAATGCGGGCCTACTACCGCCAATTGCAAGGCGCGCTGGTAAAACATTTCCACGTCGATGATGATGTTCCGTTCGCAGATCTGCCGGATGCGTTCAAAACGCGCTTTACTTCGGCACAAATGGAACGCCTATTCCGATCAATCTCGGCGGAAATGGCGGAAAACATCGCCCATTTGAAGGACTTGTGCCGCAGATGCAGCGGCTCTACGAGCAAACGCAAAGCGAATTTACTCGGAATCGGATTCGCGCCTTCATGGCTCGCGTCCCTTGCAAGACCTGTCATGGCGCGCGGCTCAAGCCGGAAATTCTCGCTGTGACGATCAAAAATGCCGCGGGACTTGAATTGAACATTCATCAGTTCAGCGAACTGACAACCGCGGCAGCTTTGGAGTATATCGAGAATCTTCACCTGAGGGTGCAACAGAAACAGATTGTTGCCGACGTAGTTCATGAAATTCAGGCGCGGCTCCAGTTTTTGGTCGAGGTCGGGCTTGGTTATCTTACGCTGGATCGCGAAAGCGGGACCCTCAGTGGCGGGGAAGCGCAACGAATCCGCCTGGCGACACAGATCGGCTCAGGTCTGGCTGGCGTGCTTTATGTTCTCGATGAACCCAGCATCGGTCTGCACCAGCGCGATAATTCACGTCTGCTTGGAACGCTGCGACGGCTGCGCGATCTTGGGAATTCTGTGATCGTAGTCGAGCACGACGAGGAAACCATCCGCGCAGCGGATTACATTGTCGATCTTGGCCCCGGCGCAGGGCCTCGGGGAGGGGAGATCGTCGCCCAGGGAACTCTTGAGCAAGTTCTCCGGGCAAAAAATTCGCTAACGGCTGATTACCTATCAGGACGAGTTCGAATTCCAGTTCCCAAGCAAAGGGTGAAGCCGCGGCCGGATGGCTGGTTGATCGTGACCGGCGCATCAGAGAACAATTTGAAGAACATCGACATCTTTTTTCCACTCGGTTGTTTCAGCTGCGTAACGGGTGTCTCCGGCAGCGGCAAATCGACACTAGTGGATGACATTTTGCGCAGGGCGCTGTTCCGCCGCTTTTACAATTCGAAGGAAAAACCCGGTGCATATCGCGCTTTGCGGGGAGTCGAGCAGATCGACAAGGCAATTGTGATCGACCAAAGCGCGATTGGACGAACACCCCGTTCCAATCCAGTTACCTACACCGGTGCATTCACCCCGATTCGCGAGTTGTTTTCGCAGTTACCTGCGGCCCGGGTGCGCGGTTACGATTCCGGCCGGTTCAGTTTCAATGTGAAAGGTGGCCGATGTGAAAATTGCGAAGGCGGGGGCATGATCAAGATCGAGATGCATTTTTTGCCTGATGTGTATGTGCAGTGCGAAGTATGCCACGGCCAACGATACAATCGCGAGACACTCGAAATCACCTACAAGGGAAAAAACATTGCCGATGTGCTTAATCTCACTGTGGACGAAGCAGCGCGTTTCTTTCGTAACGTGCCAAGCATCTCGGACAAGCTGAATGCGCTGCTGGATGTGGGCCTCGGTTATCTCCAACTCGGCCAGGCCGGAACCACGCTCTCTGGCGGTGAGGCGCAACGGGTCAAGCTAGCCACGGAGCTGGCGAAAAAGGCGACCGGACGAACCCTCTACATTCTGGACGAACCCACTACGGGATTGCATTTCGCCGATATCGAGAAGCTGCTTCAGGTGCTAATGAAACTCCGCTCGTCGGGAAATACGCTCATCGTCATTGAACACAATCTCGAGATGATCAAATGCGCGGACTGGATTATTGATCTCGGTCCGGAAGGCGGAGAAGCGGGAGGGGAAATTGTCGCCGCGGGCTCTCCGGAAAAAATCGCGGAAATTAACGAAAGCCACACCGGCATTTATCTCAAACCGCTACTCGAAAGAAAATGAGACGCATACGACACATAAGTTTTCTTAGTATCTTTCTACTCGCGCGAATCGTGTGTGCAGATATTTCTGCGCAGCTTTCCGAAGCCACGGCCCCGCTAGCAGCGGGAGTTCCGGAAATTGCGGTCGTCCGGTTGCAGTCTTTGCTGGATAAAGATCTCTCAGAACAGGAATGGCGCGTCGCGGCAGTAAAACTCGGTGAAGCGCTGGTCGCTGCCAGGCAACCGGCAAACGCGGTCAAACTTCTTGCTAATGCTCGCCTGCGCGATGTGCCTGCAGCAAAGTTCTGGCGAGCGCAAGGTCTCGCCGATTTGGGCAGATGGAGCGAGGCCCTACCGCTCTATGAACAGCTTGCCGTTGACGATCATTTGCCGTTTGCCAAGGATGCTGCTTTCGGAGCGGCAGAAATGCTTTGTGCGCTTGGACGCCAGGATGAAGCATTGCAAAAGCTGGCTCCGCTTCTACGAGATCAAGAATGGGGAATACCAGCCCGTCTGCGCTCGGCGGAACTGTACATCGACAAGGGAGCAGCACCAGAAGCGAAACGGTTACTTGATCAGACGCATCCAAAAACCGCCGCTCAGCGCAAACAACGTCATTTGCTCCGCGCGCGGTCGGAGCTGGTTTCGGGAAAAATCGAGAAGGCAATTGCTTTGTTTGAATCGCTGCTGAGAAAACCGGAGGGCGCCAGTCACGATGTGTTGCTGGCGGCGCTATTCGGGGTTGCTGACGCCGAGCTGAAACGAAAAACCGCGGAGGATGGTGCCGATATAATGGAGGATTACATCGATCATCATCCGCAGGACGCCGATCTAGCCCGGATCTTCGCCAAGTTGGATGAACTGTATCGCGCCGAGCGAAAACCGCCTCGCGCCGAACTGGAGCGGTGGACACGCGATCCGGCACAGCCAAGGCGCAGTCTGGCCCGATGGCATTTGGCTAGTTTCGAGCTGCGGGCGGGTCATCGCGATAGAGCGCGAGAATACTTTTCGGATCTGCAGCGCGATGGCGCGAAATTTTTCCCGAATAGTTACGCCGTCGCCATGCTGGAATTTGCGAAACTTGAATTGGAAGATCGACAATTTGATCAGGCGCTTGCGATTTTGAATGACGCGCGCGCAGCCAAACCAGACTCGGTCTTGCTCGACCGGATTGATTTGCTTGCCGGCCGGACGAACTATCTTGCCGGACGGTTCGATCAATCGACTAACCAATATAAGAAGTTGGCGCGGTCGGATTCTCCTTTCTCCCGTCTCGCTTTTTTCAATGCTGCCGCCGGTTGGCTGCAGCTCGATCGTCACGATCAGTTTTTGACCGATTACAAAGAATTCGAAAAACAGGGAGGCGATGAAGGATCGCGTGCGGAACTGCGCTTGGAAGAAGCTTTGGTCCAGGCCGCAAAAGCCGACCCGCGAGCCGCGGAATCGTTGCACGCCTTTGTCCACGATTTTCCTGACAATCCGCGCATATCCGAGGCATTTGTGGCATTAGCGGAGCTGGCATTCCATTCCTCTCCGCCACATCTGGATGAGGCTCGAAAATATCTGACTCGAGCAGCCGAAGCGAAACCAACCCTCGCTGCAGCTGAGCGGGCCGATTATTTGCGCATCTGGATCGAAGACGCGACCGAATCGAACGACGACGACGCGAAGGTCGTCGAATTGGCCAACCGCTTTCTCAAGCAGCACGCCGCTTCCTCCTTTGCCCCGGACGTCCGAATGAAACTGGCTGAAACATATTACCTCCGGCAGGATTTTCCGAACGCCCAGACTCAATTCGAACTACTGGCACAGGAGAATCCGACGGGACCGCTGGCCGAGAAAGCGCTTTTCTTTGCGGCCGAATCAGCTGTGTCTAGCATGGCCAGCGGGGCGCTCGACCATGCGATTACACTTTTCGACCAGGTGGTCCGTATGAACGGTGATCTGAAGTGGGCCGCGCGTAATGAGCAAGCGGCAATCGAACGCAAGCTGGGCAAGTCCCACGATGCGCTCTCGCTTTACGATGAAGTTCTAAAAAGCGATGCCCGGCCCGCTGAAAAGCGCGAAGCGCTTTGCGCGAAGGGCGACATTTTCTTCGAAACGGGCGGAGCCGATTATCAGCGCGCCATTGATGCCTACGATCAACTAGCATCCGACAAGGATCTGCCTGCTCACTGGCGCAATCAGGCACTTTTCAAGAAGGCGCTCTGCCTCGAAAAAAAGGCCGATCGCACGGGTGCGCTTGAGACATTTTATCGCGTCCTGGAAGACGAGGCGCGCCCGGATCGGCAGCATGAATTGTTCTGGTATTACAAGGCGGGTTTCAATGCTGCGCGGATTTTGGAAGAGGATTCGAAATGGGAATCGGCTGCCGCCGTTTATGAAAGACTGGCTAATGCAGGAGGCAGCCGCAGCGAGGAAGCAAGAGCGCGGCTCACCCGATTACGCCTGGAACATTTTCTCTGGGCGAATTGATTTGAGCTGTCGAGCCGCAATAGCCGAAAACGCCGGATTTTTGTCTCCTAGAACGAAACATTTTTCTTTGCTTCACGGCTAGAAGAGCGCACAGTGTGTGCATGACAACTGTAAACAGGACATCGAGCCTGTGCGGTTGGTCGGTGCGATGCGCAATCGCCGCCGTTTCGCTGGCGTTTTGCGCATCAGGCTTGGCAGGTTCCGGTACCACAACGGTGGTAACACCCGCAAAGCATATAACAACCCATAGGGTTGTGCTTTGCTATGTGAAAACCATCGCGTCTGGGATTCCGCAACCCTGCAAGCGCTATATTGTGGGAATTCCGACCACCGTGAGCCCCGTCCAAGTGATGGGTCGCTTACAATAAGGCTCGACCGACCTTTCGCGGGAAAGGCGTTCGCTGCCAAATCGGCAGCGAAGGGGGAGCTATTTTTTCCAATTCATTAACCCTCGAAGCTTGCGTCCGACATTTTCAATTGGCTGTTTTTCCGCTTCGCGCAGCAACTGCCTGTAACGTTTTTGTCCGCCTCTCATCTCTTGAATGAATTCGGAGGCAAACGTTCCGGAACGAATTTTTTTCAGGACCGCGCTCATTCGCTTCTGCACCGATGCGTCAATGATCTTCGGTCCGACGGTCAGCTCGCCCCATTTTGCGGTGTCCGAAATCAGCTTCGTCATTCCGGCGATTCCGGATTCGTGGATAAGATCGACAATGAATTTCAGCTCATGCAGACACTCAAAATAGGCCAAGTCCGGCGGATAACCGGCGCGCACCAGCGTTTCGAAACCGGCTTTTATCAGCGCAGTCGTCCCTCCGCATAAAACTGCTTGCTCGCCGAAGAGATCGGTCTCGGTCTCTTCACGGAATGTCGTCTCAATCACCCCCGCCCGAGTGCAGCCAATGCCTTTCGCCCAGGCCAACGCGGTACGCTTTGCCTTTCCGCTATACTCCTGATGAACCGCAATTAATCCCGGCGCGCCCCGGCCGCGAAGAAATTCCCGGCGCACCATCGGTCCGAGCCCCTTCGGTGCAACCATGATAACATCGACATTTTTCGGTGGCCGAATTGTTCGGTAATGGATGGCGAAGCCGTGCGCGAAAAGGAGTGTTTGGCCCTCGTGAAGCTCGGGCGCGATCTCTTTTTCGTAAACTTCTGGCATTTTCGTGTCCGGAAGCGCGAGGAAAAGAATGTCGGCCCGCCGGGTAGCCTCGGCAGTGACGATCACTTTGAGCCCGCTGCGTTTCGCTATCGATCGCGACTTGCTTCCTGCGTAGAGACCTATCAATACGCTGAAACCGCTGTCCTTTAAATTCAGCGCGTGTGCTCGGCCCTGCGCTCCAAAACCGATAACGCCACACGTTTTTCCTTTAAGCCAGGCAAGATCGACATCTTTGTCGGTGTAAATTCGTGCAGCCATTGCGTGTTTCGGGAAGCTGATCGCCTCAATACAATCCTGAGCTAACCTGGCTCGCAATTGCCAGATTACTTTTAGTTCGCCAAAGCAAAAGCGCGCAGCTCCGCAGCTCTAGCCAGAGCGACGTGAGCTTCATCGGCCCGTCCCATCTTGGTGAGAATTTCCGAAAGCAAGGCATACTGCCGCGGTTGATCCGGTTGTCGCCGGATGGCGCGCAATTGCGTGCGACGCGCTTCTTCAAAGTTCTTCTCCCGCAACTCCATGATGACTGCTAGCCTCAATGACTCGATATCGTGCACATCAAGTCGGCTGGCGCGCTGCCAAGCCGCACGAGCAAGATCGACATCTCCTTTTTGTGCATACAACCGCCCCAAAGCCAGTTGAGCGCTGTAATGCCACCAATTTTTTCGCGCAAACTGTTCGACGAGATGCAAAGAGGCATCAGGCCCGTCGGTTTGGCGGATAAATTCTGACTCTAAACTGACCAACTCCCATACCTCTGGATAATTCCTTCGTGCGCGCTCCAGGATTGCGATAGCGGAATCATGGTCGCCTCTGCTGTAGCGAACGCCGGCGAGGTTCAAAGCGCCGATCCAACTTCGCGGGTAGTCATGGCGAAGTTCTTCAGAATTTTTTTCCAAACTAGCAAACAAGGCTTCAGCCTCTCGGGTTTTGCCCTCGTTGGAAAGCGCGCTGCCGAGATTGTTCTGGGCCAGAGAATAATCGGGCACAATATCGAGCAACTTGCGAAAGATTCTTACTGCCTCGGCATAATCACCCCGGCTTGCGTAAAGCTGCCCCAGATTGAGCGCGCATCTCGGACTTGCGCCGCCACTGGCAATTGTTCGCCGATAAAAAGTCTCGGCTGATATCCAATCTGTGCTTCGCACGTAACACCGAACCCCAAATGCGCTGGTTGCCAAAACGGCGATAACAAGAGCGATTCTCCAATGCTGCCGCGGGAGATCGATCGCCCAGCCGCCAGCGAAAATCAAAAAACCGACACTGGGCAAATAAAGCCAGTGCTCCGCGGCAGTTGCAGTGAGCGGAACGATGTTTGAGATCGGCAGATATGCTGCGAAAAACCACCCTGCACCGAAGATCCGCATCGTCTGGCCAGGCCCCGGTTTGATGCTTCCAAAGATGAAGCCGGCAAGCACAAGCAGTCCGAGGATCGACAAGTACTCGAAACCGATATCCTGTCGCCAATCGAGTTGGGTTCGATATGCAATCGGATCAAGAACACGGCGCTCCATGTGAAGATTTGCCGGAAAAAGCAAAAGGCGGCCGTAATCTCCGAGTGCGCGGAGCATCAGGACAGCGCGGACCTCACCCTGTCCGATCATCGCATCTGACGTTGCAGGTGGACGCGCTGCTGGCAATTGTCGGCAGGCGAAATAAATGCTGAAAAGAATTACGCAGCAGACGACCGCTGTCATTCGCGGAGCAAACGGTCTCCCTTTTTCGATCGAAAGGAGATAGGCGCAAAAGAGCACAAGCCAGACGCAGGCGATTTCACGTGAGAACAAAGCTGCCAGACCGAAGATCGCGGCCAGAAAATAGAGCGAGATACGGATGCCGAGGCGGCCCGAATTTTGGGCGCGCTGGAAAGTCAACCATCCGGCGCACGCAAATAGGAATGCGAGGCTATCTGCGCGTCCGGAGATGTAATCAATGGCAGCGCTATGGACCGGATGAACCATCCAAATCAAAGCCACGAGGAATGCGGCCGTGGCTACTGTCCTGCGGCCGATCAATTCGAGATTCGTAACCGTTAGTAGCGACTGAAATAATCGACGCAGCAGAAAATAGAGCAATACGCCGGCTGTTGTGTGCAGGAGAATGTTCGTGAGATGGAAGCCGATCGTATCGTTATTCCAGAAGAGATAATCGATTATGTAGGAAACGTTCTGAACCGGTCGGTAGTAGCGTGAGGAAGAGTCGAGGAAAAGATAATGGCGAAAGCTTTCCAGAATAAACAAGGGGCTTTTGATGAGCGGACTGCCTTTTGAGAGATACTCGTCGTCCCAGATTCGCTCGCCTTGGAGCGCCGGAAGGTGAGTCGCAACACCCGCAAATATCAAAACAACACAGCGCGCCCAGGTGCTATGAAAAGCATCGATCAATCGGGGAAACCTTCCACCCTGGATCCGCCGAGCGGTTTTCATTCTATATCCGATCGCTCTTGTTGCCGCTACGTAGGGGGAAATCGTTTAATGCAGTCTTCAGGTCACCACTCATTCCCTGACGTTCGCGCCAGGGTGAGAACGCCAGGTGAATGAATCGTGCGACTCTTAGTTAGCCGAATAAGGCGACCAGAACCCAACTGGAGCAACGTCCGACAATGCGAGGAAACTATTGTGCGGAACTTTGGGCAGCGTATCAACGCTCTGGGGACCAAAGCCGTTGCCTAGAATATCCGTGCCTGTGTTGTAGAGGACACTTCCCTTCTTAAGATAGGCCGTCCAGTCCACGGTATTCACTGTAGCGCCAGTAGAGCGGTTAGTCTCAATCGAATATTGATCGACCGCTGAATCGATCAGGCGAAGATCGTTCAAGATTCGAGTGGCTTGCGAGCGCTTCCGGGCACGGAGGAATCCGGGCACGGCGATGGCTGCCAGTAATGCGATGATCGCGACGACGATCATGATTTCCACGAGGGTAAAACCCCCGCGGCTTTTATTCAGTTTTTGTAACATGATTAGCGCTTTTCTCCGTTTGTTTGTTTGTTTGAATGCAGTCCGCGATTTATCGTCGCGGATACCGTCTAAGCAGCAGTGTTGATGCCGAAAACGTCGCCACCCGCAAGGCGGGTGAAAAATGCTTGTAGATTCACCAGATCACGGAGGGGAGTGCTGGCGAGCCGGAACGGTTCTTATGTCTGTGTCGCGACAGAACCGGGAGCGAGGACCGCAAAAAGTCAGCGGTGGCACTACTCATTCCCTGACGTTCGCGCCAGGGCGAGAACGCCAGGAGAATGAATCGTGCGATTCTTAGTTAGCCGAATAAGGCGACCAGAACCCAACTGGAGCAACGTCCGACAATGCGAGGAAGCTGTTGTGCGGAACTTTGGGCAGCGTATCAACGGCCTGAGCGCCAAAGCCGTTGCCAAGGATGTCCGTGCCCGTGTTGTAGAGCGCGGTTCCTTGTTTAAGGTAGTTCGTCCAGTCCACCGTATTCACCGTGGCACCGGTAGAGCGATTGGTCTCAATCGCGTATTGGTCGACTGCTGAATCAATCAGGCGAAGATCGTTCAGGATTCGAGTGGCTTGCGAGCGCTTCCGGGCACGGAGGAATCCGGGCACGGCGATGGCTGCCAGCAATGCGATGATCGCGACCACGATCATGATTTCCACGAGGGTGAAGCCCCCGCGGCGGTTATTCAGTTTCTGTAACATATATTTGCTATTCTCCCAAGTTTGTTTTTTGATTGCGGTCCGCGATACTCATCGCGAACGGCGTTTTAACAGCAGTGTCGGTGCCAAGCGGCCGCCTTTTTATGGTTTTTATGAACCCCCTTCCCGTCGCGATTCCAACCCAAGACTCTCCAACCAGCGCATAGTTTGTGCTTAAGCTCGCCTGGTGACCCCTTCGAGATCGCCCTTTCGGAATTCACCCGGGCCGGCTCATTACGTTTTTGCGGCCGTATTGCTCCTGCGGCTAATCGTCCTGGCACGCCTGACGATTTCGCCTTTTCTCCTACCAACCTATGGCGACATGCATTTCTATGATGAGTGGGCCCGGCAGATCCTCGAACGTCACTTTACGGATCACCTGGCCTTTTATGGCCTGCCGCTCTATGCCTATCTGCTCGCTCTCATTTACAAAGTCGTCGGGTACGGCCCGTTTGTTCCCGCTTTTTTGCAAGCCTGCTTCGACGCTGGGACCGCCACCATTCTTTACAAGCTCGGGATTCGGATCTTCAGCGCAGAAGGCAATCCCTGTCGGCCGTGGAGTAAGGCTCAATTCATTGGGATGACGGCGGCACTTGGCTGGGGCTTCTTCGCTCCGGCCCAAGCATACGCGGTTATCCTTATGCCGACCGCCTGGTTCGTTTTCGCTTTTTGGTTCGTCACCTGGCGAATCGTTCGCAATGACTTTGCACCGCGCGGCGTGGAGTGCTTCTGGCTGGGTCTTTTGATAGGCTTTATTGCCATGGGAGTGGCGGCGATGCTGTTCCTTATTCCACTCGTTTTCGCCGCCATAGCCTTGAAACCGACCCGCGGCAATCACGGAAAATGGAAGATCTCTTTGTTGCTGGCTTCGGTTCTACTATTTGCAGGCGTCGCGGCCGGGACATCGCCTTGTTGGGTTCACAACTATTTCATCGCGCGCGAACCGGTCTTGCTCTCGGCTCACAGCGGAATCAATTTCTGGATCGGCAATAATCCGGAGTCGAATGGTTATCCGCGATTTCCGCCAGGGTTACGCGCAGGGCAAACGGCAATGCTCCAGGACTCGATTACTCGAGCCGAAATCGCCGCAGGCCATCCGCTCAAACGGGGGCAGGTTTCTGCCTACTGGTCGGACAAGACAAGGGCCTATATCGCCGGTCATTTTACGGATTGGCTAAAGCTACTGGCCACCAAACTGCGAAACTTCTGGAGTGCCTTTCAATATGATGATCTGAGCATCATAACGATTCTGCGGGATGAAGGTGTGATCCTGCCCGGCCTTTACTTCGGTGTCGTCGCAGCTTTTGGGTTAGTGGGAATACTCCTGGGTTGGGTGCTCGCGCCCAGGTCACGCTGGATAATTGCGGCAATTTTATTGCAGATGCTGGCATTGCTTACCGTCTTCATCACGGAGCGTTACCGTATGGCAGTTGTCCCCGGCCTGCTTTTGCTTGGCGCCTTTGGGTTGTCGATCTTCTGGCAAAGCCTGGCCACGAACAGATTTCGTTTTGCTGCTGTCTATTTAGGACTTCTAATCGCTTCAACAATTTTCGTGGCGTGGCCGCAACGCAATCCTTCTCTTTGGGCTCTCGATGCCTACAACTCTGGACGGCAGGCTCTGGAATCGAATAATCTCGAGCTCGCTAACAAAAAGCTCGAACTGGCTTATGCTTACGTTCCCGGTAACGCCGAGACAAATTTCGCTCTCGGCAATCTTCGATTGGCCGAGCAAAACAAGGTCGGAGCCGAATCGGTACTACGTCGCCACGCTTCAACTCGATCCCGCACATGCTGGCGCTTACAACAATCTTGGGCTTCTTGCGCTGGATCAGCATCGATGGAATGAGGCCGCGGCTTTCTTTTCCAAAGCGCTGGTGCAGAATCCTCGCAACGCCAAGACCTATTACCTGTTGGCCGAAGCTCATGTTAAAGCAGGCCAAATCGCGATTGCCCGAACAGAGATTGCCAACGCGCTCAAGCTAAATCCGATTCAGCCCGAATTTCAGAGATTGAGAATGCAAATCGAGCAGAGCGAGTCAGTCACTCGCTGATTCCCTTATCCGAAACTCGTATTTGCCCTGGTGCGCAAATCATTTTTCGACGCTATGCGCTTGCAGTTTGTCCTTGCTTTGCTACTACTCGGTCTTGGAAACAAAAAATTTCTGGCACAGCAAACGCTGAGAAAGAGTAATGAGGTTTGTTCCTGGTAAGAAATCGTCAATAACAGCCGTTTTTGCGGTCTTTGCCGGTTCCGCTCTGGCGAACCCATTTCCGGCGTCCGGCCCCATTATCGAAGGGAGCAAGGCTTGCCTTCGACATGGGATCGCCTGCGCACCGTCGAGAGCACCTCTTCCGGTGAAGCGGGCAATCTGGGCCGCCAATAAACTGCACTCCAAACCATATCGTTACGGCGGCGGTCATCGCACATTTTTTGATCGCGCCTACGATTGCTCGGGAACAGTTTCCTTCGCCCTCGCCGGGGCCGGCCTCATCAAAGCGCCGCTCAGCTCATCGGAATTCCGCCACTATGGAGAACATGGTCGCGGACGATGGATCACCGTTTATGCCCGTAACGGCCACACCTTTGCCGTGATCGCTGGTCTTCGGCTTGATACCACTCCCTATATCACGGGTAGAGAACGCTGGGCTCCCGGTTGGCAAATTACCCGGCGTTCACCGACTGGCTTCGAGGCTCGCCATCCGGTTGGACTCTAAGAATTCTCCTCAATTCGGCTTCGCGCCTTCGGGATGGCGCAAACTCAGATCGTTCAAGACTCCGGTCGGGATTCAGAAATTCCTCGATGAGCTTCCCTACAATCTCACGTACACAGCGCGCTCGCCTCGAAAAGTCCTGGAAGATCGCACCGCTTCCTGTCTTGAGGGTGGGATTTTTGGCGCTGCTGCTTTACGTGTGCTCGGATTTCCGCCTTTAATTTTCGATCTGGAAGCCGAGCAGGACACAGATCACGTGGTCGCAATCTTCAAAATTCGCGGCCATTGGGGTGCGGTGGCGAAATCAAATTTCACCGGCTGCCGCTATCGCGAACCGGTGTATCGGTCTCTGCGCGAATTGGCCATTAGCTACTTCAACATCTACTTCAATCTGCGCGGTGAGCGCACGCTTCGACGATATTCACGTCCCGTGAATCTCGCCCGATTCGATCATCTGCATTGGATGACAACCGACAAACCGGTCTGGTTCATCGCCGAACATCTCTGCGACATACCGCATGTTCGTCTCCTAAAATCGACAATAGAAAAAAATCTCACCCGTGTCGATGCTCGCACGATTAAAGGCGAGATGGTCGATCACAGAAAAAAGTAATTATCTGCAATCGCAAATCGATTACTTTGGCGCGTGTTCTGTGCGGAATCGTCGCTGCTGAATCGATACCTTCACCCACATCAATGGAGCCACGCCTTAGTGGTATCACTGCGTCCAAGGAAAACGTAACGGATGAGAAATGGCTGCATTTGATTTGCGCAATGGACCGTATCGACTGCTCGCGGTCCCGGGTCGAAGGCGCAGGTTGTGACGATTTGATGCACGACTCCTGCCGATTTCGATTTCCTAATCTGCCAGCTATTAGTTACTGTTTCTTGTGCGCCAATATCACGATCTATTGCGGCTTGTTCTCGATCACGGTCAACCGCGCGCCGATCGCACCGGAACCGGCACATTGTCGATCTTCGGCGCCCAGGCCCGCTTCGATTTACGCTCGAACGGACCAGGTTTCCCGCTCCTGACCACGAAGAAACTCCACATTAAATCGATCATTTACGAGCTGCTCTGGTTTCTGCGGGGCGACACGAACATTCGTTACCTGAATGAGCATAAAGTCACAATCTGGGATGAATGGGCCGATGAGAATGGCAATCTCGGCCGCGTTTATGGAGCGCAATGGCGCGATTGGCGCGGAGCTGACGGGAAACGAATCGATCAGATTGGCAACCTGATCGATCACATCAAATCAAACCCGTATAGCCGCCGCTTGATCGTGAGCGCATGGAATCCATCCGAAATCGAGACGATGGCTTTGCCGCCGTGTCATGTCCTATTCCAATTCTACGTGCAGGATGGCGAACTTAGCTGCCAGCTATATCAGCGGAGCGCAGATCTTTTCCTCGGCGTGCCGTTCAACATCGCTTCCTATGCATTACTGACGATGATGGTCGCACAGGTTGTCGATCTTATGCCCGGCGATTTTGTCCACACTTTTGGCGATCTTCATCTTTATCAAAATCATCTCGATCAGGCCCGCGAACAGTTGACGCGCGATTGTCGATCTTTACCGCGAATGAAAATTAATCCCGCGATCAAGAATATTCACGAATTCGATTTCGAAGATTTCGAGTTGCTCGGTTACGATCCACATCCATCAATCAAAGCGCCAATCGCAGTTTGAGACTTCTTTCATTTTTTGGTGTTGAACTTCCTGTGAGGTTCTGGTGTTTACTGTCGATCCTGTTGCTGGTGGGAATGTCTGCTCTTGCCGAAAATCCGACTCCGTATCGCATCGAAATCGATTTAGAGGAGCAGGTGGCGTATCTGCTTCGTGGCCGGCACGCCGTTTTGCAGTCGCCCATCTCGAGTGGGCGCTACGGTCATCTTACCGGGACCGGCGCATTCAAAGTTATCGAGAAAGAGCGAGCGCATTACTCCAGCGTTTACGGCAAGATTATCGATGCTCGAGGCAACACGGTCGTGGCTGATGTGGATATCGATATGAAAAGTGCCGCACGGATGCAGATTTGTTCCGGCGCCGATGCCTTATTCCATGCGGTTCAACGGCGCTGATGGATTGCACGCCGGCTATTTGCCCGGATATCCCGCTTCACACGGTTGTGTTCGGATCCCGAGAGAAATGGCGATTGCATTTTTCAATGCGGTCGACATCGGCACACCGGTCAACGTGTTCGGGCGCACGCCGCGAGGAAGCGGTTCGAGGTACCAAAGAATACAAAGCCGCTCGCCATGGTTCGGTTCGTACCGTCAAGCGCCACTTTATCCGCGCGGCCCGGGGTTGCGTCCCTGGCCCTAACGCGCGCATAGTCGAAGGGTCTCCGGCCCACGTTTTCGAGAACTTCTCGCCGATTTTACCGGGTAAAGCTCAGGCTCCGAAAAATGTCACAAATTTTGTCTTGCCTTGACCGGCTGCGGCACTGCATATTGTGCATCCGCCCGGACAGCTGCGCTATTACTTGTTGTTCACTACGGTTCACAGGTTATTGGCCTTGGCTGTTCACCGGTATTAACTGGAATTCCCAACCTCAACCCTCCTAACGCCATGATCCAACTCAAGCCCGGTCTCACGCCAGCCTCACTCAGGAAAGAAGCTAAATCGGCGGATCTTCGCCGTTCGCGTGCGTCCAAAAAGAAAACTGCCGGCCTGTGTTTCGAACGCGTTTTCAGTAGTCCAACGGTGAAACCATTCGATCAAATTGAATGGGAACGCCGGACTGCTGAAATCGCGGACGATGGCGGCAAAATCATCTTCAAACAGGAAGACATCGAGGTTCCAAAAAGTTGGAGCGCGCTGGCCACGAAGATTGCGGTCTCGAAATATTTCTATGGCGACATCGCGCAGGGTCTCGATCCGAGCAAAGGCGGTCGCGAGAGTTCGGTGCGGCAATTGATTCATCGAGTGACGCGCACGATTACTGATTGGGGAATCGCGGATGATTATTTTGCCGACGCTGAATCGGCGGAAATTTTCTACGACGAATTGACCTGGCTCTGTTTGAATCAGCATGGCGCGTTCAATTCGCCGGTCTGGTTTAATGTCGGGCTCTATCATCAATATGGCGTGGGCAAGAATGCAGGAGCAGGCAACTATTTTTACAATCGTCAGAGTGGTGTAGCCGAGCGCGCGCCTACGCAATACGAATACCCGCAGGGCAGCGCCTGTTTCATTCAGAGCGTGCACGACACGATGGAAGACATCATGCGGCTGGCCACGAGCGAGGCGATGCTGTTCAAATATGGCAGTGGCACTGGCTCCGATCTTTCCACGTTAAGATCGACAAGGGAAAAATTGAGCGGCGGCGGTAAACCGAGCGGGCCGCTATCCTTCCTGAAAGTCTACGATCAGGTCGCGAACGTTGTGAAAAGCGGCGGCAAAACGCGGCGTGCGGCCAAAATGAACACGCTGAAAGATTGGCATCCCGACATCGAGGAGTTCATCGACGCCAAACAAAAAGAAGAGAAAAAGGCGTGGGCGTTGATCGAGCAGGGCTACGACGGCAGTTACAACGGCGACGCCTACGGCTCGGTGATGTATCAAAATGAAAACCTGAGCGTGCGCGTCAGCGATGAATTCATGGAAGCCGCCGTGGAAGGCCGCGAATGGTGGACTCGCCGCGTGCTGGACGGTAAACCGTGCGAAAAGAAAGACGCGCGGGCACTGCTGCGCAAAGTCGCGGAAGGCACATGGGTGTGCGGCGACCCCGGGATGCAGTTCGATACCACGATCCACAAATGGCACACCTGCAAAGGAACGGATCGACAGAACTCAACAAATCCGTGCTCGGAATATCTGTTTCTCGATAACACCGCGTGCAATCTCGCTTCGCTCAATTTAATCAAATTCAAGGGCGCCGACGGCGAATTCGATATCGAACGGTTCAAGTCGGCGGTGCGCGTGTTCATCACCGCGCAGGAGATCATCGTCGATAACGCCAGTTATCCGATCAAAGAGATCGCCGAAAACTCGCACATTTTCCGCACGCTCGGGCTTGGTTACGCGAACCTCGGCTCGCTAATCATGAGCTACGGCTACGGCTACGACAGCATCGAAGGCCGGGCGCTCTGCGGCGCCGTCACATCGATCATGACCGGTGAAGCCTACGAGCAAAGCGCCCGCATGGCGCGGACCATGGGACCCTTCCCCGGTTACAAGGACGCCAAATGCGCCGGTGTGCCGAAACCGGTCGCGAAAAGCAATGTCGCGCCGATGCTCGATGTGATCGATCTCCACCGGTGCGCCGTGAGCGAAATCCCGGACACGGACGAGTTTCTCTATTTAAAACAGGAAGCGCGCAAGACTTGGAAAAAAGTAGCCGAGCTGGGTAAACGACACGGTTATCGCAACGCGCAGGTTACCGTGCTCGCACCTACGGGCACGATCAGTTTTCTGATGGATTGCGACACCACCGGAATCGAGCCGGACATTGCGCTGGTGAAATACAAACTACTCGCCGGCGGCGGTATGTTGAAAATTGTCAATCAAACCGTGAAACCAGCGCTGGAAAAACTCGGCTACAACTCCGAAGAGGTCGAACGAATCATCGCCCACATCGACGCATTCGACACCATCGAAGATGTGACCGACACCGATGGATCGACAATTTCGTCCGGGTTGAAACCTGAGCATCTCCCCATCTTCGATTGCGCATTCAAGCCGTTCAAAGGGCAGCGTTCACTGCATTACAATGCGCATCTCCACATGATGGCCGCCGCCCAACCGTTCCTCAGCGGCGCGATTTCCAAAACGGTAAACCTGCCCGAATCGGCAACCGCCGATGAAATCATGAATGCTTACATCGAAGGCTGGCGGCTCGGGCTGAAATCGATCGCCATTTATCGCGAAAACTCGAAGCGATCCGCCCCGTTAAACACGCGCAAGACTAAACACATGGGCGCAACCGACGATACTGTAGCGTCCGCTGTCCTCAGCGGATCAGATGCCGGCTCCGACGATCTCCAGGAACGCATCCTCGAGCTGGAACAGGAATTGTCGATGTTACGTATCCAGGCCGACCAACCTGTGCGCCATCGCATGACCGACACCCGGATGTCGCTCACGCACAAGTTTGAGATCGCCGGACACGAAGGCTATATCACCGTCGGCCTGTACGAGAACGGCCAACCGGGCGAACTTTTCATTCAGATGTCGAAGGAAGGGAGCACCATCGGCGGACTCATGGATACGATAGGCACGCTCACCTCCATGTCATTGCAATACGGCGTGCCGCTCGAGAGCCTGGTCAGAAAATTCGCCTATCAGCGATTCGAGCCGAGCGGGTTCACCAAGAACCCCGATATCCGCAGCGCGACCAGCATCACCGATTACGTGTTTCGCTGGCTCGGTTGCCAGTTCATCAAAGGCTACAAAGAAGCGACCTCACCCAATCGCGGCCAGCCCGAGCTCCCGATGAAAGAGATTGCCGAAATTGAGAAGAAAGCGGTCAACCGGCCCGTTGTCGATCTTCCGCGCACCGGCGAAAAAGAACTAATCGACGTCATCACCGGCCACTCCCCTAACGAAGGCGCGCCCGCCGTGGCCGGAAACGGTCACAGCCACGCTGAGCGCGTCAAAGAAGCGCTCGGCAACATGTTCATGGACATCACCTGCTCCGTGTGCGGAAGCAACAAAGTGATCCGCGCCGGCGCCTGCGGTGTATGTACGGAGTGCGGTACCAGTCAAGGATGTGGTTAATTTGATGAAACGCGATTTGATCTTCGGCAATGATGTGCGGCAGTCCGGCCGCCACCGGATGATCCGCGCCGGCGTCTGCACCGAATGCGGCACGAGCCAGGGATGTGGATGATTCGTTAGAATCCTTTACGCGAAAAACAGAACCTCCCCCTGCGGGAAATCTATCGACGCGAGGCCGTGTTGGAGAAATTGCAGCGCATTGGCACAATCCGCGCTGGTTGCATATCGGCAGAGCGCCTCATCCTCTCGCCGTCGAGTCACTAAATAGTGGGGGTGCAGCTCAAGAGGGTACTAGATATAGTGAATAAGCTGTTGACAAGTGGAGAACAAGCCCTTGTAATATTTACTCATCTTAATGCTTGCACGGTATCAACCGGCGAAAATAGCATGGGATCCAAATGGTCTCACCGGCACGAAATCTCTTTGTCGGTGTCGAAATCAGAAAGGTGAAAAATATGTCTCCGTTCAGTGCTCCCACATCCTTGCGCTTGTATGATCCCGATCTTCCGATGCTCGCCGCGCAAGCGGCGATCGAGCTTGACAGTCTGCGTCGCGGCAGGCGTATCGGCTTATCGACGGTGAATGAGATTGGAAATCGGCTGAGAGTTTCTCTTGAGGGCTCTATTGCGAATGGAAAACGTGCCGTGCTTGATTCCAGCACATTTGCGATTGTGGGGCCAGCACTCGATACCACTGAGTGGGCAGGCCCGGTCAAGACAACCAACGAACTAATTACTGGAGCAGGGGACATTGCCGATGCCATGACCAAATTGGCCGAAGACGCCCAAGCCGAGCAGGTAGAAAAAATCCGGAATTTTTGCGTCGCGCTGTCAAAATATGCTACTGCGTACCGACAATCATTGCAGGACCTTGAACCCACACATACTTTTCGGCGGTAGTGGTATCGCTCGAGTTTTCTAAAGGACGCGTCACAGCGTTTCTAGATGAGATAACGAAGCTCCAAGCTTCAGACTTTCCTTATCTGGATTCCAAGCGGGCGCTCGACTTAATCGAAGGAAGATTCCGCGGTTTTCTCGAGATTTTAGCAAATCTTGATGACGAAAGCGACCCTGACACAATGCGTGCCGCGTCGATGGCCGAGGTCGCCGGATTGTTCGATTACCTTCCGATCCTCGGTTTCATTTTGCGTTCAACGAATGTGCGGAACGCGTTTGAAATCTACCGCCCTATTCTAAGAATTTGCCAGAAAATTCTGGGGAAAGATGCCAAGCTGCTTTTGTCATCCGAGTGGGAGTACAGTCCTTTCACTTACGCACGAATAACCCATCTGCCCAATTTTGTACTGATCGGGCTGCCAGCTCACGAATCATCGAATCCGTTGCTTGTTCCCCTAGCCGGTCATGAGCTGGGCCATACGATTTGGACCGACAGGACTATGCACAACCGGTTTAGCCGACCAATAGAGGATGAAATCGTCAATCAAATCACTGGACCTCGGTGGCAGGAATTTCAAACGCTGCATCCGGAAGTACAAGATAAAGCTTCAGTCACAGAAGATCTGATTGTGCGGCAAACGTGGTGGGCTGCCACAGATTGGGCAACCCGCCAAATGGAAGAGACATTTTGCGATGTGATAGGCGTCCGAATTTTTGGCGAATCATACTGTCAGGCATTTGCGTATCTACTTTCCCCGCGACCGCGAGGTACGCGATCTGTGATTTACCCAAATCTGCAGCGGCGTGTTGGGAACATGGATACCGCTGCGGATGCGTACGGCGTTAAGGTGCGACCGAGTTTTGCCGGGTTGTTTGAAGACTTCAGTGAACCCGCGGAATACGAACGCAACAAGAAATTTCTGCTCTCTCTGGCGGATTATGCATCGCAGAATCAAACTAAGACGCTGATCACACTCGCAAATGAGATTGTCACCGATGCTGCACTGACGCTGCCTTCAACGGAAAAGAATAATGAGATTTACGCGGATTTCCAACTAATCGCGCCCGCACAACATGCTGGCTGCTTGGCTAATATTCTAAATGCCGGTTGGCGCGGCTTCCACGATGAGAATCTGTGGTCAGATATACCGCAGATCAAATCTCGACGATCAACTGTACCTCAAGGAGCTTCTTCTAAAATCCATCGAAGTTTTGGAGTACCAAGAGATCGTCGTTTCATCATGATTTTAAAGGCTGACGAAATAGCGAAATTGCTGTCGGATCTTGAGGGAAGCAGGCCCGAACGATTGTTAATTCGACCGCAGCCAGATCTCAAAATTTTGAGCGCGAGCGGGTCAGCGTCGATTGATTTGCGGCTTGGTTCATGGTTTGTCACGCTCTACCGACGACGGATGCCGCTGCTTGAAATCGATCCAACGAAGACTGGATCGTGGAACGACGCAAAGTTTACGCGCACGAACTTCGTACCCTTCGGTGGGGAATACATCATCCATCCGCGCTCTTTTGTGCTGGCGGCAACCTTAGAATGGATACGACTGCCTACAAATTTAGCAGCGTACGTGATTGGGAAATCATCATGGGGCAGGCGTGGCTTGATCATTGCCACCGCAGCGGGAGTTCATCCGGGGTACACCGGCTGCCTAACGCTTGAACTAACGAACGTGGGAGAAATTCCCATTGCGATCAGGCCCGGATTCACAATCTGTCAGCTATTTCTCCACACTACAAAGGGCGAAAGTGATCTAGTTGATAAGAGTCGGTACATCGGCCATCGAAGACCGACGTTGGGACGAATCGAACCAGATGAGATCGCCCAAAAGTTAGGTCGGGCATCTTACGAATAATCATTCGCACGCCTCAATTTGCATCCTCATTCCCGAAGTATTCGGCCGTTTTTTCCAGAAAATCCGGCTTAAGCGAAGAAGCCAACCCGAGTTGCTGGATGGCTTTCAGTTTCTCAACCAGCGAATCGAATCCCAAGAAACCGCAGATCGACGAAAGCGGTTTTTCGCGGAGCTTGAATGTCGGACGCATTAGTTCGCTTTCCACCTTGTCCCGGCGATCATCAGGCGCGACTAGAAACAAGTCGATTGAGAGGTTTGGTTGCAGCGCGAGTAAATCGCTCATCCGCAACAAACCAGAATAAACAGAAGTTGTCGATTCAACTTCAAACGCGGCAACAATCGAATTTCCCTTCAACCAGAGAACGTCGATTAGTTCGATCGTACGATTAGTCGCTTCGTTAAATTGAGTTGGCAATTGACCAACCATTCCAGCCAGTGATCCGAGATTGGATCCGTTCCAAACCTTAGAACGATCATTCCGTGCAACCCAGAGATCAAACCCCATATCCCGACCTAGAGTGAGCAGCGCGTACTGGATTTCGGTGTGGCGTGTTCCAGTCGGTTCTGCTTCGGGTGCAACCGGCGTGTCAGACTGTTGTTCATCTGCTTCCGGGACACTCACAACTATCGTGACTTTCCGCTTGCCACGCTTCTCTTCGGCTTTGTAGAATGGTCTTCGCGCAAGTTTCTTTGGATCGACAGATCGATTGATCGGCTGCTTCTCGGCTGCTCTAAGCAAATCCAATATTAACTCACCGTCGCCTGCGCGTTTGAACCGGTTCGGGCTCATTCGCAGAAATCCATTGAAACCCGGTCGGTCTGCGCGTGACCGATAAAAATCCACCTTCGCTTCTAGTTCTTCCATCGGCACGCCGTGCTCGGGCGACAACATCACGATTGGCTTCACGCTGAGTCGTTCAGGAAATTCATCGAATTGCCAAATAGCGCTCTTGTCTCGGCTGTGGCCTAACACTTCGAGCGCGCCTACCCATCGCATCACGCCAGTCAAATAACAGAGCAAAATGTCTCCCGGCTTAATTCGCTCGACAGCTTTGTGCATTCGTTTGCGGAATCCGCTCACAGTCGCGCCATGGTCGCGAAATTCCTGCCATGTCTGGCCGGTAAACAAATCAAGCCAATAGGTCATTTAAAGCGCATCATATCAGGCGCGAATACAGGAAACTATCGGAGTCCCATCGTTTGGCGACATTCTTCCAGCCACTGTTTCAAGTTTTCGTAATGCAAGGAAACGGTTAACGCGAAATAGAAACTATGGACAGTCAGTCGTGGCGCTCATTTACAACTCGCGGCGGCGCCAGGCGCCGAGAACGATGCCGCTGATGGCAAAGGCGAGGAACGGTCGGCCCATGTTAATCAAGATCAGCGGCCATGGATTGGTTTCGAAAGCGGAGAAAACCGAGATCGTGGCGTACTGGACAAATAGGAATGCGAACCAGCAAATCAGTGCGATTGCCAACCCGGTCAGAGCGTGGGCAACGCGTAACTTCGAAAAGAGCCAGGCCAGCGCGTAGTTGACAATGATGGCGGAAGCAGCCGCGATCAGATACGGGATCGGGCTGTGCGGCTGCTCGATGTCTGTCATCGTGCGGGCATTGTAATTTAACCATGCTTCGCCGAAGAGCGCGTACCATCCCAGCCCGATAAAAAAATGAATGACAGCGAGAATCCAGACGGCGAGATGATGAATCTTATGATTATTCAACTCTCTTATTATCTCGATCTTGTCACTGGTGTGGCAAGTCGATTCTGATCGGCGCACTTTTGCCGGGTTAATGCCACTATTTCTCCGGGAACTTCGCAGTCTAACGAAGTGCCGACAAAAAGCTTGCATCGGGCGAATCCCCGGTCGTTCAATGGCGGCATGAAACTCAAAATCTTACTTAGCGTTTTTGTTGGCGTATGCTTGCTCAGCGGAATTGCGTTAGGAAAAAATACCAATCTCACGGGCACGGTCTGTAGTTTGACTGACAGTGAAGTCACACTGCAAGTCGGCACCGATGTATGGACGATTAACCGCGCGTCTATCACAGTTAAAAGTGGACAGTTAAGCGTCGGTGCGACTGTAACGGTGGAGTTCCCTTCGACTGACGGGCACCACAATGAAGGGAATTGTTCGGCGACGCCGACACGATCTCCCGGCTAGACAGACGACGTTGTTCGAATGCACGACGCGAGAATGAGTTAGCGCCTTCGGCGCTTGCTGTACCATCGTCTTCGGAGAAGACGATCCACCTTAGCTTGCGGCTGCTACGGTGTCGGTCTCTAACGGGGCGGCGTCGGCGGTTGCTTGGTCTGGCGGCGCGGCCTCAATCGATACGATTTCGAATTCACTCGCGCCGTGGTCGGTGTTCAGAGTGACGACTTCGCCGGCTGAATGCCCGAGCAGGGCCTGACCAATCGCCGTTTGATATGAGATGATATGGCGCTCGGGTTCGCCGTCCCACGCGCCGAGAATCGTGTAAGTTTCTTTATCGCCTTTCTCTTTGTCCTGAACGGTCACAACCGTGCCGATGGAGACGCGCGAAGTATCCGGATCTTGGAACGAAGTTCCGCGCGCTCGATGCAGCATTTGCTCCAGCTCGGTCTTGCGACGCATCAAAACGGCCTGCATTTGCTTGGCTGCTTTGTATTCGAAGTTTTCGCTTAGATCGCCATACGATCGCGCGATCGAAATTTCCCGCGTGTTTTCCGGAATCTTCTTTTTGACCAGTTCTTCGTATTCTCCCTTGCGCTTCTGCAAACTGCTCCAGGAAACAATCAGCGGCGCGGCCTTTTCCTCCGCCTGACCACCCGTGATCATACTCTCGAGGTCGGGGAAGATTTTGACGATTCGCGCGAGCAAGGAACGCTTCGTCAATTCGTCGAATAAATGACTCAGCTGGAGTCGTCGCATTGCGTCCCGGGCAATTCCGACGTCTGCTTCCTTGAAAATATCGGCGATCAATTGTCGATCATCGACCAGCAACCGCTGCAGTTTGCTATTGCGACTGGTCACTGCCCGATGTTGTTCGCGCTCAATCGCGGATAAAATCGCAGCCAGCAATTCGGGACTGATCAAATCCGGCCAATCCTCGCGTTCGGAAGAGAGCCAGACCAGCATTTCGCTGGTGGCGGAATGCTCGCGAATGCTGCGATCCAACGCCGTCCGTAATTCCTCATGACGGCCCGCATCGCTGAAAACGCGCGGAATCTGGGCCACCATGCGTCCATGAGTTGCCTGCATCAATTGCAACGCCCGTGCGCTCCATCGTTCCCCCAGCGCGGACGGTAACGCCTGCAAGACGAGCTTTTCTTTCGCAGCCGACAACTTTGGCAGGATCGTGACCAGCCGTTTCTCCTCATCTCCGATCAATTTTCCCAGAGTCAGACCGACGTGCGTCGTATGAAGTTGCGGAAATTGCTTGAGCAGATCGTCCCGGCCAAGGACCAATTCGAAAGAAATCTCGGGATGCATTTTCTGGTTCCGAGCGGCCACGTTCTCGATCGCGGCAATGACGGGCTGCAATTGCTTTTCGGGTTCTTTGAATTGCTGATGAGATTTTACCATCTGATCGACGGCAGCGATTTGTTGCCGCGGCTGTCGAGCCTGGTGGAATGCAGTAATCAGTTCATCGGCGTGCGACACGCCTTCGCCTCGCAACTGGATCGGCTCGCTCTTTTTTGCGGGAATGGAAAACGTGCCGCTAGTCTTGAGCTGTTTCTTGGTCGATTCCCACCAGCGCTTCCATTCCGCTTCGGTAAACAGATCGCCAATCATCCATTCGCTGATTTGCTGCGGCGTGGCCTGACCATCCAGGCTTTCCAGAATGTTGCGCACGAGCGCGACAGGATCTTCTTTGGCGAGCTTTTTGACGGAGGCCAAATCGGTCGCCCTGCGCGCGAGGAAATGTTCCGGAGGAATCGGGGTCAGGTTGTCCGCCGCATATTGCAGTTGCATCGGATGTCCTTTTTTCCCGACGAAATCGATGACGATTTGATTGAGCAGAAGATTCCACTCGGCGATCCGACCAAATCCCCAGCTCTTGTGCAGACAAAAGGTTGCCGGCTTCAGTTTGTCCAGCTGCAGGGCAGATTGCGGCGCGAGTTTTCCTGCTTCGATCAGCTTTTGCAGTTCGATGTCCATTTATCGGGTCGTATATGTTCCTTTGACTTATAGGTCGGAGAAGCTGCGCGCGCAATTTGCGACTTTGCTCACGAAGACTTTCGGAGTTGCCGTTAGTGATCTGGCATGAAAATGTCACGGCCAGTGTCCACGAGTATTTGGTTCTGGCTCGCCTTTCACGTTGGCGTCTTTATCGCGATCGGGGTCGACCTCGTCACGTTCAAACGCCGCCAACGCGAGCTGAGCATGACCGCGGCAGCGCGGAGGACGTTGCTCTGGGTACTGGTGTCGCTTGCTTTCGATCTGCTCGTCTGGCGTGTTAAAGGACTCGATCACGCGATCGATTTCCTGGCCGGCTATCTCATTGAGTATTCGCTCAGCGCCGACAACATCTTCGTTTTCGTCCTCATTTTTTCTTATTTCCAAGTGCCTCGTCACGCTCAGCACCGTGTCCTGGTCTGGGGCATCCTGGGCGCATTGCTGATGCGGGGTGTGCTCATCATTTGCGGGATCGCCCTGGTGCAACGCTTTCATTTCATACTCTATCTATTTGGGATTTTTCTGTTGTTCACTGCCTTCCGCATGTTTTTTCAAAAACATTCGGCCGGTGAATTTGGTGAAACAGGGATCATGCGATTCTCCCGCCGGATGCTGCCGGTCACTCACGAATTTCACGGCGAGCATTTCAAAGTGAGGGTCAACGGCCGCTGGATGCTCACCCGGCTCGCTTTGGCCATGCTCGTGATCGAGCTGACCGATCTGATGTTCGCGATCGATTCGATTCCCGCCATCTTCGCCATCACCCGCGATCCCTTTATCGTCTATACGTCTAATATTTGCGCCATTCTGGGCTTGCGTTCGCTTTATTTTCTTTTGGCCCATGTGATGGATCGATTCATCTACTTGAGGACGGGACTGGCCCTTGTTCTGGGGTTCATCGGCATCAAGATGATTGTGGCTGATCATTTCCCAATTCCTACGGGTCTTTCTCTAGTCATCATTCTCGTTATCCTTGCTGTCACGATCATTATTTCCATGGCCGTAACCCACAGGAGAGGTCCAATTGAAAATCGACAATGAAAAACTGTTGCCTTTCTTATTCAGAGTTGTTTAGCTGGCGGTACACGGATGAAAAAGTTCACTGTTGTCGCTGTTTTTGCACTTTTGATCAGCCCCGTGCTGGCGGACATACAGGATCCTCCGGCAAACGATTACGGCCCGACCCGCAAACTGGGACGTGGCCTGTCGAATTTCTTTCTGGCCCCGGCGGAAGTCTTCGTGACCGTCACAACCGTGAATACGAATGAGGGCAATTCCGCTGCCGCAGGATACGGAGTCGTCCGTGGTGTTGGCCGAGCGACCTGGCGGCGCATGCTTGGCTTCTATGAAATCCTGACGTTCCCGTTCCCAACCTATCATGGGACGTATTATCCCGTCCTCCGACCAGATATTCCCTACATCCATGCGGGCTATTCGGAGTTTCCGCCTGAGTTAGGTAACGAGACGAAATATCCGTGGGTGCGGGACTATTAAGATTGTCCGGCGACACCTGATCTGTTCCGACTTGGGCTCTCGTCATTCAAGGTGACAATCCCTGAACTGGTCCAGTATTCCCTGCGCCCCTGTTGACGAGGGCCAATAGCCATGTAGAGGGTAGTCGGTTCGCAACTGGCTCCTGTCCATGCAAGTGCGACGTATCTCCACGTTACCTGCGGTCTGCATCGTCGCACTAATCTACTTTGCCGCAGGTAAGTTCGGGCTGACGTTCGCCTCGCTGCACCAAAGCGCGTCGCCGGTGTGGCCGCCGGCCGGTATTGCTTTGGCTTCATTGCTTTTGTTAGGCAATCGGATCTGGCCGGGAATCTTTGCCGCCGCATTTCTGGTCAATTTATTGACCGCCGGAAACATCGCGACCTCGCTCGGGATCGCGACGGGCAATACTCTCGAAGCATTTTGCGGCGCATGGCTGGTCAATCGATTCGCCGGCGGAATCGAGGCGTTCGACAACGCCGCGAATGTCTTCAAGTTCTCGGTCGCCGCCGCAATCAGCACTCTGGTCAGCCCAACGATCGGCATAACAAGTCTGGCACTCGGCGGTTTTGCTTCTTGGAGCAATTTTTCCCCCGTCTGGCTCACGTGGTGGCAGGGAGATCTGACAGGCGATCTCATCATCGCGCCTTTGATTGTGCTTTGGTGCAGTGACTCGGTGCGGAAATGGACGCGCAGTGAAATTGCCGAGGTGAGCGCTCTCTTCCTCGCTTTGATCGTGCTGGCTGAAATTAGTTTTGGCGGGTGGTTCCCGATCAGCGCGAAAAATTATCCGATTTCGTTTCTCTACGGTCCGTTTGTAGTTTGGCTGGCGTTTCGTTTTACGCCCCGCGAGGCGGCGACCGGAATATTCGTGCTCGTCAGCTTTGCCATTTGGGGAACTCTGCAGGGGAGAGGCCCGTTCGTTTTGCAAACGGAGAACCAGTCGCTGCTCATCCTGCAAATGCGGACTGCGATCCTCGCGATCACCGCTCTGGCCCTGGCTGCGGCGATGACGCAGCGTCGCCGATTTGAATCAGCCCTTCAGGAGCAGAAAGCGATCGTAGAGGCCGCCAACCGCACCAAAGACAATTTTCTCGCGATGCTCTCCCACGAGTTGCGAACGCCGCTCACTCCTGTGATCACTGCAGTCGACACTCTCGAAACAGGTCCGCTGAGCACGGACGAATCGAATCGCGCGCTGGCCATGATCCGGCGCAACGTCGAATTGGAGAGTCAGCTCATTGACGATCTTCTCGATCTTACCCGGATTGCAAAAGACAAATTGCAATTGCAGTTCGACCCGGTCGATGTTCACTGCGCCGTTCACAACGTGATCGAGATTTGTCGTCCGGAAGCGGACGCCAAGAACATCCGCATCCACGCGAACCTGCGGGCCGGTGCTCATACGGTGTGCGCGGATGCAGCGAAGTTACAGCAAATTGTGTGGAACCTCCTCAAGAACGCAATCAAGTTCACTCCCGAAAACGGCGAGATAGCGATCTCATCCTTCAATCCGGCGTCGGGAATTCTGAACATTACCGTGCGCGATAGCGGCGTCGGAATCGAGCCCGATCTGATGAAGCGAATTTTTGATCCATTTGAGCAGGGGAATCGATCGGTCGAGCGCGGTTTCGGCGGGCTCGGTCTCGGTCTTGCTATTTCAAAATCGCTGGCCCAGGCGCACGGTGGCACGCTCACGGCCCGGAGCGAAGGCCGCAATCAAGGATCGACATTTACACTGGCGATGGAAACAATTTCACCTCCGCAAAATCTGATTCCACGGGAGGCCAAACCGACAAGCAGCCCGCGGCATGGGCTTCGCATATTGCTAGTCGACGATCATCATGACACCTGTGAAGCACTGGAAAAATTACTGATTCGGCGCGGCCATTTGGTCGCTGCAACCCACAACGTTCGCACAGCCATGGAAGCTGCCGTACGTAATCAATTTGATTTGTTGATCAGCGATATTTCTTTGCCTGATGGTACTGGCATCGATCTTTTCATGCAGCTGCGCGCCATTTCTCAGATGCCGGCTCTTGCCATCAGTGGCTTCGGGAACAATGGCGACATCGAAAAAAGTTTGCAGGCCGGTTTCTCCCAGCATCTGGTCAAACCGGTGAAGCTGGAAAAACTCGAAGCCGCCATTGAACGTGCGCTGGAAGGAGCGGCTGTTTCCTAGCAGCTCTCCTACGAGTTTTCCGATCTAACGATGCAGCCAATGTCGAATCACGTCTTCAATGCGCGTTGTCGATCTTAACATTGAAGACATCGCTTTCGGCGGGAAAGGCGTCGGCCGCGAAACTGGAAAAGCCGTTTTCGTTCCCTATGTCATCGAGGGCGAATTGGTTTCGGCCGAGATCGTCCGTGAAAAAAAGCAATTCGCTGAAGCTGACCTCGTCGCCGTTAAACAATCTTCGCCACATCGGGTTGAAGCGCTTTGTCCGTACTTCGGTCGATGCGGCGGCTGCGCCTATCAATATATCGATTACGAGCATCAGTTAGCCGTCAAATGGCGCCAGGTCCGCGATGTTCTCCGGCGCATTGGCAAGATCGACAATCCGCCGATGCGTCCGATCATCCCATCGCCCGAACAATATGGTTATCGAAACCGAATCACGGTCCATGTGCAGGATGGCGTGATCGGATTTTATCGGCGCGATTCGCATCGATTGATCGACATCGAGCGCTGCCCGATTTCGATGAACGAAGTCAATCGCGCGTTAGCGGAATTGCGTTCGCAGAATCCTCGCGAAGGGCATTATACATTGCGCGCTTCAACGGGACGGCGCGTTTTCTCGCAGGCGAATGATGCTGTCGCAAACGCATTGCGTGATTTGGTTGTCGATCTTGTTGCGCCGAATCAGGAGTTACTGATCGATGCATATTGCGGCGCCGGGTTTTTTGCCAAGGCGCTACTGAACAAATTCGAGCGCATCGTGGGAATCGATTGGGACAGATTCGCCATTGCCGCAGCCAAACAAAACGCGACTGAGAAAGAAACTTACATCGCTGGCGACATTGAAAGAGAGCTAGGTGGATCGGCTTCTCCGAAGACGATGCTAAAAAAATCGCCGAAGGCGCAACAACCGCTCTCCACGCTCATTGTCGATCCTCCGGCAACCGGACTCAGCTCAAACGTCCGAAAAGCGATTGTCGATCTTGCACCGCAGACATTGATTTATGTTTCCTGCAATCCGTCCACTTTGGCGCGCGATTTGAAAGAGTTGAGTGAACCTTTCGCGATCGATTCCGTGACTCCACTCGACATGTTTCCCCAAACCGCCGAGATCGAAGTGGCAGTTCGATGCGTATTGTGATGCTGAAGAATTATTCAGCGCGCAACGCGTGTACTGGATCGACAAGCGTGGCGCGCCGGGCCGGTAACAAACATGCGAGCAAGGCAGCGACCGCAAGCAGAAGTGTCGCGCCAGCGAGCAAAGCGGGGTTGTGATCGGAGACTTGATAGAGCTGCGACCCGATTAATCGCCCGATGGCGAACGCACAGACAATTCCAATCCCCAATCCAATAACGACCGGCTTCATTCCCTGATTCACAATAAGGCGGAGGACGTCGCGCGTTTGCGCACCCAGCGCCATGCGAACACCGATCTCGCCCGTGCGTTGTTCAACAGTATAAGCCACGGCGCCATAGATCCCGACGGTGGCGAGGAGAAGCGCGACACCGGCGAAAACTCCCAGCAGGACCATCATCAATTTCGCCTGGCCGAGCGCTTGCCTCATGATCTCTTTGACCGGTTGCGGCAAAATGAGCGCAAGATTTGGGTCGATCGTGCGCAATGCCGCCTGCACAGTTTTTGTCACCGTATCCGGGGGCAAGGAACTGCGCACCGTGATGGAGAGAAATGGGAAGTTCTCCTGCGCGAGGGGCCGGTAAAATTCCATATCATTGTGCTGATCGAGTCGCACAGAGCGCACATCGCCAACGATACCGACGATCTCGACCGGGACGCTGCCACTGGTGATGAGCAAAGTTTTTCCAATCGGATTTTCGTTTCCAAACACAGTCTTCGCTCCAGAAGCGCTGATGAGAATTACATTGGGGTGATCTGCGACGTCCTGCTCGTTAAAGTTACGACCGGCAAGCAGCGGAATGCCAAGTGTGCGCAGCCATCCCGGAGGGATGTCATTGGAAGGCGCGCCATTGCGTTCAGGCACAGGAGGCACGTTCCCTTCGGGACGCGTGTAGAGCGTCGCGCCGGCGCCTCCATTGAGCGGAATACTGGTGCTAATCGTCGCTTCTTGCAGGCCAGCTGTTGCGCCCAATGTCTTCGTCAATTGGTCGGCGAATCGGCTGCGTGTCGCTTCATCTGGATATTGCGCTTGCGGCAGTACCGGTGAAACACGTCCAGAGATTTTCGAATTTGAAGCCGGGATCCTGATGATTTAGTCGCACAAAGCTTGCGATAAGCAGCGACGCACCGCCGAGTAGCATCACGGAAAGCGCCACTTGGGCGCCGACCAACACCTTGCGGAAGCGCTGTTGACGCACGCTCCCAGCGGTACCGCGGCCACCTTCCTTTAGTGCATCGACAATGTCAGCCCGCGAACTTTGCAACGCGGGATAGACTCCCATTCCCAGACCGGTGAGAACTGAGAGCGCGATTGTAAAGCCGAGGACAGGAAGTGAAATCGCCGTGGCACTTCCCGCTTCGATCGGAAGAAAATTTGCGGCAAGCCTTGGCAGCAGCGGCACGAGCTGCCACGCGAGCACCGCACCGAGAATTCCAGCGAGCAAACTGATCAGCACGCTTTCGAAAACAAACAAACGCAGCACGCTGGCGCGCGTCGCGCCCAGGGCCATTCGAAGTGAAATTTCACGACGGCGCCCGGTGAACCGAACAAGCAAGAGATTGGCGACATTGCTGCACGCGATCAGCAAAACAAACGTCACCGCCGCAAATAATATGGCAAAGCCCGGTCGGAGATTTTCGGTTACATCTTCCGGTAAAGTTTTTACCACCGTGGTAGATTTGGCGTCGATCTTCTCCGGATGCTGGGCGCGGTAACTGTTTTCGAGTAATTGCAGCGCGGCGCGCGCTTGTTTGACGGAAACGCCAGGCTTTAAGCGGCCAACTGCCCGGAGAAACGCGGTGCCCCGCATCATCCGTTCGTAGGAAAATCCTGCGATCACGAATGGCTTTGTCGTCCAGATATCGGCGTTCGGTCCTGTCCACGAGACTGGCAAAGTGGGTATCACGCCGACGATCGTGTGCGATACTCCATCCAGAGTGAGACCACGCCCGATTACATTTGGATCGCTGCCAAGTCGCGATTTCCAAAACCGCTCGGTGATAATCGCGACATCGGCCCCTTCCTCTTCCTGAGGCAAGAACGTCCGACCACGGATTGCTCGCACGCCAAGCACATCAAAATAATTTGCAGTCGCCTTGAAAATCGGAACCTGGAATGGATCGCCCAATCCGGTCACCGTGGCCGCGAGCCCGTTTTCAGCGGCAAATCCATCAAAGATGGTTTGACCGTCGCGAAAATGCATGAACCGCGGTGCTGACAATGGAAAATCAACTCGCTGATCTTTGAAATGGGAAAAGACGTGGAGGACGCGCGCCGGTTCTCGAAACGGCAGGCCGCGCAGGAACAAGTCATTAACCAGGCTGAAGATGGCCGTGTTGAGCCCGATCCCCAATGCCAGCGTGAGTAATGCGATCGAGGTGAAGCCGGGAGATTGTAGAAGTTTGCGAAAGGCGAAGCGAATGTCGTTCATGATGGTGGTAGTTGGCGGTTTTGGATTTTCGGAATCATTCGGCGCGCAAAGCTTGGATCGGATCGACGCGAGTTGCGCGGCGCGCGGGGACGCAGCAGGCAATGAGAGCCACACCGAGCAGGGACAAAACGGCAACAGCGACCGCGCCAGTGTCGAGCGAGCCGACATTATAAAGTAGCGACATCAGCGCGCGACCAGCGGCGATTGCACCAATGAGACCAATGGCAATGCCAGCGGCCATCAGCGACATGCCATGTCGGAGAACAAGTCGAAAAATGTTGGACCGTTCCGCGCCGAGCGCCATTCGGATTCCGAGCTCGCGAGTGCGTTGGGTAACGGTGAGGGCCATTACGCCGTACAAACCAATGCTTGCCAGGCCCAGCGCCAGAACCGCAAACGTGGCTAGCAATACCATCGTTAATCGCCTGGTGGCGAGACTCGCCGCGACCGCGTCGTCCATCGTCGTGATTTGCCCAATTGGTTGATCGGGGTCCAGTCCCTTAACTTCGGCACGGACAGCGGCAATAAGCGGACCGATGTCGTGCAGGCCCGTACGCACGTGAAGATTATTCGCCCCCTGCGGAGCCTGCGACGCCAGCAAGTATTCCTCGACCATCTGAAGTTTTTCGGTGTTGTTCTCGCCCGGAGCTTCGTTGCGCGTTCGCGGCACCACCCCAATAATCACCATTGGTGGCGCTGCCTTGTCGTTAGTTTGGTTGTCGTCGATGTGTTGACCGATCGGGTCCTTCCCGGCGAAGTATTTTTTCGCAAATGTCTCGTCGATTATGATGGAGCGGGGATGTCCTTTTTCTCCCGGCGGATCTTCGGGACCGAAATTGCGCCCGCGCAAAATCGGCATCCCCATCACTTTGAAGTAATCCGGCGAAACCAGCGCCACCTCAGCCGAAGGCGATTCTCCCAAGGGTGCCGGTGGTGTCCCTGTGACGTGAAAATAACTGTCCCATTCATCGTCATCGAATGGGCTGTTGGCGCTGATCGCCGCCGCTTCGACCCCGGGAATATGCTTCACGCGTTCGAGCAGAGCCGTCCAGAACGCGTCTTTTTGTTCGTCTTTTTTGTGACTTCGCCTCAGGCAGAGAGATTGGAAAAGTCACGATCCCGTGCGGATTGAAGCCGAGCGGTGCGTTCTGTGCATTCCAAAAACTCTTCAGAGTCAGGCCAGCTCCGGCAAGTAAGACAATCGCGAGCGCAACCTGTGTGACAACGAGGCCGGACCGCATGCGTTGGCGGCCCGCACCATCACTCGAGCCGCGGCCGCCTATTTCGTGCAAAGCGCCCGCGAGCGATGTGGTATGCGAGATTCGCCAAGCCGGCCAGAGGCCCACGAGAATTCCGGCAAGCGCTGCCGAAAACATCGTGAACACGAGAACACTGAGGTCGATCCTGGTTTCGTGAAATCGTGGTACCGTGGGGGGAGTCAGAGCGAGGATCGTGTCCAAACTCCAAGTGGCCAGCAAAGTTCCGGCGCAAGCGCCGATCACAGCCACGAGTGTGCTTTCAATGAGAAGTTGTCGCGCAATTGCCCAGCGGCTTGCTCCGAGCGCGACACGCACGGCGATCTCCCGGGCGCGAGCAAGAGCACGTGCGAACTGCAGATTTGCCACATTCGCACAGGCAATGAGCAACACGCACGCAACTGCCGCCAGTAACATATTTAAGCTGGCCCGGTAATCTCCAATCGTCGCTTCGAACAGTGGAAACATGTGGACGCGACGCCCCGTATTCGTCGCCGGATATTTTTTTTCTAAATCCGCGGCAATCGCATCCAGGTCGCTATTTGCCTGACTTATTGTCACGCCAGGTTTCAAGCGTCCGATTCCCCAGAAACCTTGATGATTGTCACGGTCCTGCATGAGAGGGTCTTTCACGATCTCGCTGAGAGGAACGAGCACGTCAGGATTGCGGCCGAACTGCAGTGAGCGAGGGAAAACGCCGATGATCTCGCGCTCAAGTCCGTCAATCAAAACGCGTTTTCCGAGCACGTCGGTTGATCCGCCAAAATTGCTGCGCCAGAGACTTTCACTGATCAGGACCACATTCGGCGCGCCATCGACATCTTCGGCCGGGCTAAGATCGCGGCCGATCTTGGGCTTGAGACCAAGCGTCGAAAGAAGCCCCGAGCTTGCCCGAACTCCACGAATGCGCTGCGGCGCTGCGGCTTCTGATCCAACGGAAAAATTAAAGTTCTCGCGCCGGACCAGCACAAGGTCGGTGAAGCTGCGCTGGCCAGCATGCCAGTCGAGCCAGTTCTTGTAACCGACTGAACCGCGCTCAAACGTATGAGAGCGCTCGCGAATCGCGATGAGTTTGTTTGCGTCGGGATAGGGTAGCGGTCGCAGCAATACGGCGTTCACGACGCTAAAGATCGCAGTGTTGGCGCCGATCCCGAGCGCAAGAGTCAGCACGGCAATCAAGGTGAACCCCGGTGATTTGCGGAGCTGGCGAAGGGCGAAACGAATGTCGTTTAACATGGAGGTGATTCGGCCATCTGGTTCATTCGGTTCGTAGCGCGATGATCGGATCGACCCGCGTAGCGCGGCGGGCTGGCAAATAGCACGCCAGTAGTGCCACGCTGGCCAGCAGTACTGCAACTACCGTAAACGTAGCGGGGTCGGTCGGACTGATTTGGTAGAGCGTTGCTGACAAGCCTCGCGTTATGCCGAACGCGCCGAGCAATCCGATCACCAAACCGCACCCGATCAACGCGAAAGCATGACCGAGAACCAGACGAAAAACATCGCGCGAGGCCGCGCCGAGCGCCATGCGCAGTCCAATTTCACCGGTCCGTCGGGCGACCGAATATGCCATGACTCCATAAAGACCCAGTGCGGCCAATACTAATCCGAGCATGGCGAGTGTTCCCATGAGAAGCGCGTTGAAGCGTTCTCTCATTAACACCTCCGCCAAGTATGCCTTCATTATTGTCACACTTGAGATCGCCTGATTTGGATCGACAGCGTGAATCGCACCGCGAATCGCGCCGGTGAAATTCGCGGGATCGCCTTCTGTTCGCACTGCCAGGATCAACGGGCCGATTAACGGCCGATTAATCTCCTGAGCATAAGACAGGTACCACACTGCCCTGTCCGCCCGAAAGTTGAACCGATCCTCTTTGATGTTCGCGACTACTCCAATAACAGTCAGCCACGGATTATTTGTCTCGTCTGCGCGGCCGCGTCTGATCCGTTTGCCGATTGGATCCTGGTTTGGCCAGGCTTGTCGTGCCAATTCTTCACTGACAACAACGACCGGTAAACTTTGCGCCGTGTCCTGTTCGCTAAGGTCGCGGCCCCGTAAGAGTGCGGCCCCAATCGTTTTGAGATATCCAGGACTAACCAGACGGTGCACCGTCATTGGCGCTAAACCGGCAGTTGTCGCGGGCGCGCCTTCGACCGTAAAACTGGATGCAGCGTCGTACAGTTGTAATGGAAAGTTTGTTGTCGTTCCTACCGAGTCGATGCCAGGCAGGGCCCTGACTCGCTCGAGCAACTGCTTCGCGAATGCGACGCGCGCGCTCTGGTCACGATACTTGCTGGGCGGCAGCTGCATCTCGACCATCAGCAAGTTATCCGGGCGAAAACCTAATGTAATACGTTGGAGGCTTTGAAAACTTTGCACGATCAAACCTCCGGCTACGAGCAACGTTGCCGCCATCGCTATCTCCGCGGTGACCAGAATGTCCAGTAGTCGTCCACCCGATGCTCCGCCCACGCGTTGCTCTTTCTGTTTGATCACCGTGATTAGGTGACGTGACCGCATCAATTTAATTGCGGGAATCGAACCAAAGATCGCCGCAGTCAGGAGCGAGAGCAGGAAGGAAAAAGCAAGAACGCGGGAATCGATTCGGAAGTCGCGCAAAAAACTCGCCAGCGAGACAACCTTAACTGGACTTAATTTGCCGAGCAGCGGAACGACCCATCCCGCCAGCAGCGTACCAGCCGCGCCGCCGAGCAAAGCGATAAGCAAACTTTCGGTGAGCAGTTGACGAACGATCCGGGCACGTCCCGCGCCCAATGCGAAACGGATGCTGATTTCGCCTTCGCGCGCGACGCCTCGTGCAAGCAAAAGATTTGCCAGGTTCGCGCAACATATCAGCAATAGAAATGCGACGGCGGCCACCAACGCGAAGAGTCCCTTCCTGGTGCCGCCTTCGAAGTCGCCCATCAAGTTTTGCCGCAGCGAAATGAGCTTATAGCTCCAGCCTTTTCTGAATTGCGGATACTCAACGGCTAGACGTGCCGCGATGTGCTTCAATTCTGCGTCCGCGGCGCGAAGGATTACGCCTGGCTTCAATCTCGCAACCATGTCGTAAGCGGGCTGCGCCCGCTGATCGAGCGGAGCTGCGTTGATGTCACTCTGGAGCGGAACCCAGATGTCGGCCGCAAACGGCATATTAAATCCGGGCGGAAAAATGCCGATGACAGTGTAGCTGCCATCATCCAGCGTCAGCGATCGCCCAACTAATTTTGGATCACCACCGAACCGGCGTTGCCAGAGCTCATAACTAATCAGCGCAACCGTCGGCCCGCCGGGCCGATCCTCGTCTTCCAGAAAAGTTCGTCCGGCAAATAGTTTGACGCCTAAAGTCGTTAGATAATCAACCGTTACGGCTGCGCCAGGCAGGCGCTCGGGTTCGCCCCCACCAGCGAGATTAAATGAACGGGGAGTTGCAATTCCGGTAACGGTAAAAGAACGGCTTTGTTCGCGATATGCGTTGTACTCCAGCGCTGATGTCAGATAAGGATCGTGGCCTTCGCGCATCGCGTAGCCGCAGACCACGGCTTCCGGTTGCTCTATTGGAAGCGCACGAACAAACAGCGCATTGAGCGCGCTGAACACGGCAGTGCCCGCGCCAATGCCAAGCGCGAGCGTCAGGACCGCGACCAGAGTGAACCCGGGATTCTTGATCAACTGCCGGAAGGCGAAACGGATATCGTCTAACATGGGAGATGGTTATTCGTAACGAAGAGCGACCATCGGATCGACACGGGTGGCGCGACGCGCGGGAACGAAGCAGGAAACTGCGGCGACGAGCGCGAGTAGTCCCGCCACGAGGAAATAAATCGTTGGATCCAGCGCATTGACCTGGAACAAAATATTTTTCAAGGCAGCCGCAGCCAACACACCGAGCAACAAGGCGGCGCCACCGACACCGAGAACGAGTCCAATCCCGAGCTGCCACGCCCCTTGTTGCATAACCATTCGGAAAATGCGCGCAGCGTCGGCGCCCAGGGCCATGCGGATTCCGAATTCCTGCGTTCGCTGGTTAACCGAAAAGCTCATGACTCCATAAAGGCCAACCGCTGAGAGAATGAAGGCAACCATTCCAAAGATGCTGAACAACATCGCGATGATGCGAGGGCCGCTCAGAATTTCGGTGTGCAATTGTGCTGGCGTGCCGGGAAAATAGGTCGGCAGATTGGAATCGACTTCAGTGACTGCTTTGCTCAGAGCGGGACCGAGAGTTTCTGCGCGCTGCCCGGCACGCGGCCGAACGATAATCGTGCAAAACTGCGTGGTGGGGGATGCGCCCAGCAGCGGCATGTAAAAACCAGCGGCCTCTGTTTGTTGATCGAAGGGGCCCTGCATCAACATGTCCGGAGCCACCCCGATAATGGTTCGCCACGGTTGTGGCTGGCCGGGATTAAAGATGCGAACCTGATGGCCCAGGGGACTCTGGTTTCCCCAATACTTTCGCGCAAAACTCGCGTTCACGATCGCGACTGGCTGCTTTGTGTCCGAGTCATTGACGGTGAAGTCACGACCTTCGAGCATCTTCACACCAAGCGTGGAAAAGTAATTGTCGGAGACAGATTCGAAATTGCCGCGAGGCCGGTCGCGATCGGTCAAGTAATTCTGACCATCGACTTCATATTGACCGCTTGGAGCGAACGTCATTCGAAAGCGATCGCTCATGGCGGCCGCTGCGAAGTGCGGATCGGCTCGTAACGCCTGCACCGCATGGATGAAAAATTGCCGCCGCGCTTCTTCGTTGGGATATGCGCCTTCCATTAAGGCAATTCGTGCGGTATAAACGGCGTTCTCGTCGTAACCGTAGTTCAACTTGGTCTGATTCCGGATCGACTTGATCTGCAGAGTAGCCGCGATCAAAAGCGCGGCGGTTAAGGCGATCTGTCCCACGACTAGTACGCGCGTGATGATGTTTACAAGGCGGCTGCTGTTGCCTCGACCACCTTCTTTCATGATCTCAGCCGCGTTGCCGCGGGCGCTGAGAAAGGCCGGAACCAAACCGGAAACAACCGTCGCCACGAGCGTAATCACGAGGGTGAACGCGAGAACTCGCGCATCGATTGTGAATTGCCACCAGTAAGGCAAGGGAAACGGTGACGCACTAAACGCTCTCACCAGCATATCAATCCCCCAAAACGCGAGCAGGATGCCAGCGACTCCGCCAAAGACCGCGACGACCAGACTCTCCGTCAACATTTGCCTAACGATCCTCCAGCGTGTCGCCCCCAGTGCGCCACGAATCGCAAGTTCCTTGGCCCGCAGTGCGGCCCGGCCGAATTGCATGTTCATGACATTCACGCATGCGATCAGCAAAACGAGGATGACCGCTCCGAGCATTGCCCAAATCGTTTGGCGCAGTTGCACGGGAGTAAATGCATAGAGCAACGGCTGCACGCTTGCCGACGTAAAATTCTGGTTCGTCTTCGGATTTTCTTCAGCCAGACGTCGGGCAAGTGTGACGAACTCAGCGTTTACTTGATCGAGAGTGACACCGGCTTTGAGGCGACCGATAACGGCAGGCGCGTTATTGTTCGCCCCGAGCCGCAAGTCTCCGCGCGGCGTGGGCGGAAATTCATTATATAAAGGTGTCCACAGTTCTTCTGAGAACGGGAATTTAAAACCCGCAGGCATAACGCCGATGATGGTTGCGGCTTTGCCATTCACCCGAACGCCTTGACCAATGATGTTTGGATCCGCGCCAAAATCGCGCCGCCAGATTTCGTCGCCCAAAATGACCGTTTTCTCCGCGCCCGGTTTATTGTCTTCGGCGGTAAAATCGCGGCCAAGCGCCGGCGATACTCCTACGATTTTGAAAAGATCCTCGGTGACATATCCACCCGTATAACGTTGCGGATTGTTCCTGTAAGTGAGGTTGATTGTCGATCCACTGAGATAACCCGCCATGAGCGAGAATGATTTTTGCGCCGCCTTGAGATCTTCGTAATCCTGCGCGGAAGGAATTTGGCCAATGCCGAAGTTGTTGTTCTGGTCGGTAGCCTTCGGATCGATCAGCCCGACGCTCGCTAATTGCTCGGGATGCGGAAATGAAAAGCCACGGAGGACGATCGCGTTAACCACAGTGAATTGGGTCGTCGCACCACCGATGCCGAGAGCCAGTACCAGCACCGCCAGGAAACAAAAGGATTTGTCCTTGAACAACACACGTAGCCCGACGCGTACATCCTGACGAAATGAATCGAGAATCATATGGTTACTTTGTGTTTGGCTCGATCACCCAACCGTCACGCAGCTGAATGATGCGGTTGCCGTAAGCGGCATTTTTTTCCGAATGTGTGACTTGAATGATGGTCGTGCCCTCGGCATTCAGTTTTCGAAATAGCTCCATGATCTCTTCACCCTGGCTCGAGTGAAGATTGCCGGTTGGTTCATCTGCTAGAATCAATTTCGGATTGCCGATGATCGCCCGCGCCACGCCCACAAGTTGTTGCTGGCCGCCGGACAATTGCCGTGGATACAGATCCTTCTTGGCTACCATTTGGAAACGATCGAGCGCGTCGGCCACGATCGCGGCGCGTTCCGCTCTGCTTACTTTGCGATAGGAGAGGGGAATCTCGAGATTCTCATAGACGGTCAGATCATCGAGCAGATGATATTGTTGGAAAACAAATCCGATATTGTCGTTACGAAGCGCGGCGCGTTCTTTGGCTTTCAAATGATGAACTGCGGTATCGTTGAAGAAATATTCGCCGGTCCAGCTGTGATCGTGCATTCCCAGAATGTGAAGGAGTGTCGACTTTCCGGCGCCCGAAGGACCCATCACCGAAACGAATTCTCCCTCGGCAACGTGGATGCCGATATCGCGCAGAACATAGAAGAACTTGCCGTGCGATAGCGGATGGCTGGCGTTCGAGGTTTCGGAGAGCGATCATGCGTTATGGCTGAGCGCGATCATCGGATCAGCGCGGGTTGCGCGAAGCGCGGGCATGTAACTGGCGAGCAAAGCGACTGCTCCGAGCGCGATCGTTGCGAAAAGAAAAGTGCCAAGGTCGAATGCCCCGACACTGTAAAGCAACGCCGAAAGCGTGCGCGTTGACAAAAACGCCAGAATCAATCCGATCACGCTGCCGATCCCAACGAGTTTAGCTGCGTGACCGACGACGAGACATAAAACATCGCGGCGTTGCGCGCCGAGTGCCATTCGCACGCCGATCTCGTGCGTGCGCTGCACCACCAAATACGAAATCACTCCGTAAATCCCGACGCTCGCCAACAGCAACGCGATGCCCGCAAACGCGCCGAGCAACACCATCGACATCCGGCGCGGAGCAACCGACTCGGCGGTGACTGCTTCCAGTGTGCGCACGTTCGCGATCGGTTGGTCGGGGTCGATCGATTGGATTTCGCGGCGAATCGCGGAGGTTAAACTGCGGGGATCCTGCGCGCTGCGAAGCGTCAGGATCATGGTTCCCTCGGCGCGCTGCGTAAGCGGCAGGTAATATTCCGGCGCAGGATCGACATCGAGGCCTCGGTGCCGAATACTTTTGACGATTCCGACAATGGTGAGCCACGTCGGATTCTTTTGTGGGTCGTTAAACGTGATTCGTTTCCCGAGCGCTTCTTCATTCGGCCAATACTTTTTCGCCAACGCGTCGTTGATGATCGCAACCTTGGGCGCGTCCGCGTTGTCCGAATCGAGGAAGAACCGGCCCCGAAACAGCGGCGTTTTCAATACGCGAAAGTAATCCGGCGAGATGACGCGGATCTCTTCATCGGGGCCGGGTTCGTTTTTGCCCAACACCTGCCCTTCGATCGAAAATGATGAATCGGAGTTCGATCCACTCAATGGAAGAATGACCGTGTAAGCGGCACCTTCCACTCCCGGCAATTGCTGGATTCGGCGGAGTCCTTCGTTCCAAAAGTTGATCATGGCCGCGCCGTTGTTGTAATCGACGCTGCCGCGCTGCGGGTATTTTGTCTCCGACAGGTTCAGCTCCGCCGTCAGCACATTTCGACGATCGAATCCAGGATCGATGTTCTGCACGCGCGCATAACTTTTTAGCAGCAGTCCAGCGCCAACGAGCAGGACTAACGCGAGCGCAATCTCCGCGACCACGAGCGAATTGCGCACCTGATTTCGGCGCGCACCGGTCGTTGAAGAACGGCTGCCTTCCTTGAGTGTCTCAGTCAGTTCGGGTTTGGCGGTCGCGAACGCCGGAATCAATCCAAACAAAATTCCGGTTCCAACCGAAACGACCGCGGTCACGATTACAACCAAAAGATCGACATTTACTTCGGCGAGTCTCGGAACCGTGCGCGCACCGATCTGTTTGAGAAATTCAAGTCCCCAAACCGAGAGAAAGATACCGCCGGCGGCACCGGCAAGAGCGAGCAACACGCTTTCGATCAGCATTTGCCGGAGCAATCGCCACCATCCTGCTCCCAGGGCAACTCGAATGGCGAGCTCGCGTTCGCGTGCACTCGCGCGCGCCAGCGACATCGTCGCGAGATTTGCGCATGCGATCAGCAGAACAAGAACCACTGCGCCGAATAAAATCGCCAGACCAGTTCGCATTCCACCAACGACCTGGTCGCGCAGCGGATAAATTCGCGCACCAAAGCCTCCCGTGTAATTAGCGCGATGGCTTTGGATCCAGCGGGAAATGATTGTGTCCAGCTCAGATTGAGCCTGAGCAATCGACACCCCCGGGCGCAATCGCGTAATTAATCCGTAGCTCCGCGAATAGCGTTCCTTCAACTCGAGCGGCGTAAACGCGATCGGTTTCCAAATGTCCGCCCGTTCGGCGAATTGATTTCCCTTCAGCCCGAACAATGGAATCGGAAACTCGAATCGTGCCGGCATGATCCCGATCACAGCGTAGCTGCGGCCGTTCAACAGAAGCCTCTTCCCGATGAGGGTGGGATCAGAATTAAAACGACGTTTCCAAAGCCGTTCGCTGATCACGATCACATCGTCGCGACCGATTCCCTGCTCTTCGCGCGCAAACGTCCGGCCTTTAATCGGTTCGACTCCGAGGAGCGGAAACAACGACGGCGTTACCACCGCGCCCGAGATTCGCTCCGGAACATCGCCGCCGCCGAGATTGAATCTCTCGAACGTGAATGCTGCGAGGCCGCTTCCGCTTTGGAATTCTTTTTCCAGGTCGAGATATTCCGGCGGCGAACACGGAAGCCGATCCAATCCCAGTGTGGCAAAGCGTTCCCAGATTACGGCGATTCGGGACGGTTGCTGATAGGGCAGCGGCCGAACCAACAACGCATTGATCAAACTGAAGACAGCGCTGTTTGCGCCAATCGCCAAGGCCAGCGTTGCAATCGCGATCGCCGTGAACCCGGGACTTTTCGCCAGGCCCCGCAGCGCCACTTTGATTTCGCTCAGCATAATCGCCGGTGATTGTCGATCTTACATCGTTAGGCTGCTACCCGGTTATCTTCGACAACGCGGCCATCGAACAAATGAACGGTGCGGTCGGCATGTTGCGCGAAACGTTCATCGTGCGTGACCATGCAAATGGTCGCGCCGCCGGCGTGCAACTCCTTGAGCAAATTCATCACCGCTTCGCCGTTGCGTGAATCGAGGTTTCCCGTCGGCTCGTCCGCAAGCAGAATGGCCGGTTTACCCGCGAGCGCGCGGGCGACTGCCACTCGTTGCTGCTGACCTCCCGAAAGCTGGCTCGGCAAATGTTTCGCGCGATGCGCCATTCCCACGCGATCGAGCGCCTGGGTGACCAGAGTTTTGCGATCGCCTGCGCTCATTCCACGATAAGTCAGCGGTAACTCCACGTTTTCAAAAACCGTGAGATCGCCGATCAAATTGAAGCTTTGGAAAATGAAACCGATCTCGCGATTGCGGATTCGCGCGCGATCGGCAAACGAAAGATTGGCGACTTCGTGTCCTTTCAGCGCATAACTGCCGTCAGAAGGCGTATCGAGCAATCCGAGGATCGACAATAATGTCGATTTCCCGCAGCCCGACGGCCCGGCGATTGAAATGTATTCGCCGTCTCGAATGTCCAAATGGATTCCGGAAAGCGCGTGCGTCTCGACTTCGTCAGTGAGAAACACTTTGGTGACGCCGTCGAGCCGGATCAACGGTGTCGAACCGTTGCTGCGAGAAGTGGATGTATGTGGATTGGGCGAGGTTGTTGTCATGGTTGGCATAGTTGTTTTAGTTAAGTCGAATTCTTTCGTGTGAATCCCAGGCACTGGTGTCGGAAAGGATGACCTGATCGCCGGGATTCAGGCCGCTCAAGATCTCGATGCTATTGACTGAGCTCTTGCCCAGTTTCACCGGGGTGCGCACAGCTTCGTTGCTGCCGGCCACGAGTTTAAACATCCCTACCGTGCTGTTTTCCTGACCAAATGCGGGTCGACCGACAAAGACGACGTTGTCGAGACGCTCCAGCTCAATGGTTCCATCGACGCTCAAATCGGGACGTGCACCTTTTGGCAACGGTTCATCGAATGCAACATCGACAGTAACCGTTCCCTGCTCGACGGCTGGATCGACCCGGGTGACGTGGCCTTTCACCACACCATTGCGGGTGTCGATTGTCGCCTGCTGTTTCGGCTGAATATCTTTCGCCTGTGTTTCCGCGATCTTGATCTGGGCCTTAAGTTTTGTCGGGTCTGCGACGCGAGCGAGATTATCTCCTACCTTTACGCGCTGACCGATTTGGACCGGCAATTGTTGCAACACGCCGGTCATTCCCGCTTTCACATGCAACGCTTCAACCTGGTCCTCTTTCAACTTTGCCAGCTGATTCGCTTGATCGACCGCTGCTTGTTTCGAGGCGAGCTGCGGTTCGATTGAATCGCGTGAGAATGTTAGCCGCTTCTGCTCGATCTCGTCGCTTTTTTGCGCTTCTTCTTCTTTGATCTTGGAACTCTTGTAAACCAGCTCGGCTACCAAACCGTTCTTGGCCAATTGATCGTTTGTCTGGCGCTCCATCTTCGCCTGCTCATAAGCAGCATGGGCCGCTGTGGTCTTCGATTCCTGGTCAAGCACCTCGCGCTGCAAAGTTGCCCGCATCGTGGCAAGCTCCGCTTCCGCCGCTTTCGCCTGCAATTGCGCGTCATGCGCGCTTTGTTCCAGTTCCGGACTGCTCAATTCTAGAATAACGTCACCGGGTTCGACTTTTGTTCCCGGCCAGATCAAAATCTTTTCGACGCGGCCTTCGGTGTTCGCCGGGATCCAACGGATATCTTCGGGAACGAGAGTGCCGAGACCGCGGACCTGTCGCAACATCGGCCCGCGCTTCACGGTGTCAATCCAAACACTTGAACGATCTACGCTCGGCGCAGCCGGCTTTAGGCGGGACAATGCGATCGTCGCCACGATTAAGCCGAGGACGCTCCCGGCAATAATGAGAATCCGGCGCTTCCGTTTCTTCGCGGCTACGCCTTGGCGAGGAACATCCATCGATGAAAGGCCGGGAGTAAAACCGCTGGGGCGAACGATGGTATTATCGTCGTCTTTGTGGAGTTGTGGGGTCACGGATGATTAAAACAAGGGAAGCGTTCGGCAAAGCTCGAGCACTGCGCTCGCGGTAGTCAGAATCGGCACCGCTGTTGTGACGATTAACGTTCCAAAAACCAGAACATCGCCCAGGAAATCGCGGTTCGCTTCGACATCGAAGTAGTCGCCGCCGATTCTGTGGCTGACTTTGGGCGTTGTTACGCAAGAACCGCTCAAGTTCTCCAGAGCCGCGGTCTGATAATGATATTCGACGAGCGGAAATCGCCGCCCGCTGTGATTTGTGGTTGAGTTTGATTTCATAATTTCCCTCTCGTCCTTAGTTAGAAGCGCTTCGGCCTCGTAATGGATTCAAAAGTTTTTTCATTTCGGATTCTCCCTGTTGCAACGCGCATGCCACGCGCTCCCGACCGGTTCTAAGTTGCTGACGATCAGCCGATAAAAGTTGTCGATCCTTTTTCGGCGAAGCGCGAAGTGCTCCGCTTTTGGGACAACCCAGTCCCGAATTCGGGACAACCGCGTAGTCAATTTTTAATCAGGAAAACAGCAACCCAGGAATGTCTTCAAAGAGTTCTGAAACCCGCCACAGCAATAGATGCTGCTGCAATTCTCGTCGCTCGTCACAGATGCCAGTCCGGCTCGGACTGACTCGCCGCTTCTCTACTGCGGTAAGCGCAGCACCGGCTCCTGCGTGCCAAGTACAGATTCTCAGTTCACGGCGAGCCCATGCCGATGTGCGATTTGATGATCGACATATCGGAGGCGGTGATTGGCCTGTTGGCATTCGCATCGGATTTGAAGTTTGTCGCATTCACCGATTGGCCGATGCGCGATTCCTTTGGAACAGGCTGGCGTTTACCGCACTCTTGCCGTTCGTCTTGTGCTTAGGGATGGATCTTCAATACGACGGCCAAGGCTGTCGTGATTTGACGAAGTTGATTCTCTGACACCGTTCCGATCCGTTGAGCGAAACGCTGTTGTGCCACGGAGCGAACTTGAAATGCATCGGCGGCAGAAGATTTCTTCAGGCCGTTTGTCGGATTGGGCTCAAGTCTTGCCATCCAAGGCGCGACTCGATAACGGTCCTTCCATTCCGTAATCGGCACAACCACCTTGAGCGGTAGAATTCCGACGGCATCATCGTTGATGATAACGGCAGGACGGGTTTTTCGGATTTCTGCGCCGACTGTGGGATCGAGGTTGATCAGCCAAATCTCGCCTCTATGCATGAAATGGCTCGTCATCCAGGCCTGTGAATGCGGTCAATTCCGGATCGGAGGTGTAATCAGCGAGAAGAGCCTCGGCAGCCTGAGCGAGGCGATCCTTCTGTCCTCCTGGTTGCGCGGACTCCCGAGCTTTCAGGAAAACAAGAAAATCAAAAACTTCGCGCTGCACTGTTTCGGGCGCCGCCTTGATTTCTTCAATCAAGTTTTTCGTTAGCGTGCTCATTTCTACCGATGATACCGCTGCCGGTTTGAGCACGCAAGAACACTCGCGCGTGTGACCCTCTGACCTCTGACTTCTGTCTTCTGATCTCTGGAGGGCGACGCCCCCTCACGGCAGCCCGGTGCCCACGTTCGATTTGGTGATCGAAACATCGGAGGCCCTCACAAACTTGTCCGGGAAATCGAAAGCGGAGTTCCGAAAGTTCTTTGAAAGCCCCATATTTCCACACCTAGCGAGTCTATGTTGCAACCTAGCTTTCTCCGGAAATGCCGAGGTGAAATGTTGCCGAATCTTCGCACCGAGTGGGCTGCCGCCCTCGACGCTTCACCGTCTCGAGCGCGGCGACCAGAGCATCACTGGCGACGCTCTCGCCGGGGGAACAAAATGAATTGACCGCGTTCCTTTTTCATTTACGGCATCGCGCGGACGCTGCATATCAGGCCACGATGGCGCGGCGTCTGAACGATAAAGATCCGTCGCACTGGCTCACGCCGGAAGAATTTCAAAAAACGCTTGGAGGACAGATAGGCGCTGGTGGAGCCTCCAAGGTCTTCTCAACATCGATCTCCTCGAAGCAGTTCTCAAAAGTGGTCGGCAAAAGATGATGCGGTTAAAACCGTCATCGTCGTCGATGTACGTCTGGCTGACTGATAAATAGTCGCCGCCCTGGAAGGATTAGTCGGCGAGGCGTCGAACATGACACGCGAGGTATGTTTCGTCCTCAGAAGATCTCGAGGTAACAACTAGCGCGGCAAACGCAGCACCGCTTCCGCACCGGTGCGATCTTTGCGATTCGTTAGCGTCAGCGCTCCATCGTGCGCTTCCGCAATTTGCTGGCTGAGCGTGAGTCCAATTCCTGATCCACCGGGCTTGGTGGTGAAGAACGGCACAAACAAATTCGCCGGATTCATGATTCCTTCGCCTTCGTCATGAACGATCACTTCAGTGCAGTCCCCGGCCTCGCGCCAGCGAATTGCCACCGCGCCTTTCGTTTCGAGTGCGGCATCGACGGCGTTGTGGACCAGGTTGATAAGAACCTGCTCGATTTGGGCGCGGTCCGCCTGGATCCGCAGCCGCGGTCCCGGAACGATTTGCACCTTGAGTCGCGGTTCGAGATTAACGACCCGCTCCACCAGCTCCGTGAGATCGACATCTTCCTTTTGCGGCGGTGGCAGTTTCGTCAGCTGGGTATAAGCCTGCATGAATCGGCTTAGTGAATCCGCGCGCGAGCCGATTGATTTCAATCCGCTCTCGGCATCGTCTTTCCAATCGTGTGGCATGGGCTCGCGGCGCAAAAGCGTTTCCAGACTGCCGGCCAGCGATTTAATCGGCGCGAGTGAATTATTCATTTCGTGGCCGAGTACGCGGACAAGGCGTTGCCAGGCGCGGCGCTCCTCTTCACGCAGGGTGCGGCTCAAATCCGTTAGAACAATCAGCTCATGCGGCAATCCATGTTCGCGAAATGTGCTGCGACGCACGCCCCAACGTCCGGAGCCGCCCGGAAATGATAAAGTCAGCGGCTCATCTTGATCGGCGTCGTAACAAGCTTCGAGCCCGAGATCCTTTGCGGTTTTTCCCAGAAGTTTATCGATTGTTTGAGCGAGAAGGTCTTCACCGGCTCGATTCACCAGCCGCAAACGCCGGTCCGGATCGAAGGTAAATACGGCCACGTCGATCTCCGCCATGATCGTGCGCAAAAGCGCCGTCGCTTCAAACGCGCCGAGACGTTGCACCCGCAAGGTTTCGCCTAACGTATTGATTTCGAGCAGCACCTCGCCGAGCGCGTCATCCGCTCGCGCGCCCCGGGCGCGAATCGAATAATCGCCTTCGCGCAAGGCCGCCAGCAGATTGCTCATCGTCCGCAGCGGATGAACGACATTATCGCGGGCGGCGGAGATGAATCCGGCAGCGGACGCGAAAATCAAAATGGTCAGCGTCCATTGCACTTTGGAGGTGAAGTTGCCGAACCATAGGATCGACATCGCAATGATCACGGCCGGCATCGCTGCGCCCGAAGATCAGCCATGTTAATTTGCCCTGATGCGAGAAGCGGTAGCGATTTTTTGGTTTGCGCGGCATCAGAGACCGTATTGCTGCAGCCGGCGATAAAACGCGCTTCGGCTCAGACCGAGCGATTCGGCGGCTTTCCGCGCATTTCCGTTGTTTCGGGCAAGCGCTTTTTTGATCAGGAACGCTTCCACTTCTTCGAGGCTCATTTCTTCCAGACTTTTCGATTCGCCGCCTCTGCTGGTGAGGCCAAGATCGGATGCTTTGATTTGCGGACCGCGCGCCATCAACACGGAGCGTTCAATCACGTGATCGAGCTCGCGCACGTTTCCGGGATACGAATGCTGCATTAATCGATCCCGTGCGATCTCATCGAATCCAGAGAGCCCCTTTCGATAACGCTGTGCATGCATCCGCAAAAAATTATTCGCCAGCGGCATGATGTCTTCGCGGCGATCGCGCAATGGCGGGAGCGCGACCTCGATCGTGTTCAAACGAAAAAGCAGGTCCTGACGAAAACGTCCGGCCGCGACTTCGTCCGCCAGATTTGCGTTTGTGGCCGAAATGATCCGCACATTGGCGTGCAATGTTTTCGATGAACCGACGCGCTCGAATTCGCCCGTCTCGATCACGCGCAACAGTTTTGCCTGTTGATTCAGTGGGATGTTCGCGATTTCGTCCATGAAAAGAGAGCTTTCGTCCGCCAGCTCAAACCGTCCCGCGCGATCGCTCTTCGCGTCGGTAAACGCGCCTTTCACATGACCGAACAATTCGCTCTCAAAGAGTGTCTCCGACAGACCACCCATGTTCACTGTAATCATGCTATGCGACGCGCGCGGTGAGAGCGCGTGCATCGCTTGTGCAATTAAACTTTTGCCCGTGCCGTTCTCGCCCGTGATCAGCACATTCGCGTCCGACGGCGCGACGCGCTGGACCATCTCGATTACCGGTCGCATCAACGGCGCTTCCGCGATTAAGTTCGGAATGTTGCCGCCCAACAATTTGTTTGTGGCCTCGAGCTTGCGTCCTTTTCGCAAAGCGCTGCCCAGCTCGATCTGGGTCCGAACGATGGTGAGCAACCGCTCGTTATCCCACGGTTTGGTAACGAAATCGCGCGCGCCGAGCTTCATCGCCTCGACCGCGAGATCGATAGTCGCCCATGCCGTCATCACCACGATCGGCAACGTGCTGTCGAGCGCCTGGATTTTCGGAATCACTTCCAACCCTTCCTGGCCCGAAGTCGTGTCGCGCGTGTAATTGAGGTCCATCATCAACAGCGCGTAATCGCGTTGCTGAAGCGCATTGAAAATTCCGCTGATCGACGGGACGGATTCCGTCTGATGCCCGGCGCCCTTGAGCAAAATCCTCAGCGCCTCCAGCACATCGCGCTGATCATCCGCAATCAAAACCCGGCTCACCGGCTAACTCTCAACTGCTATTCTGGACAACTGTCAACGGCGGTCTTCGGGTTCACAGAGTCTTTATTAGCTTGCGAATCTCATTGTGATTGCCGGCCGCAACGAAAATCAGCCGATCGCCCTCCACGCGAAACGCCAATCGAATGTCCAATCCAACTCGGCACTCAAAGTAATTTTGTCGCAGTCGCCGAATACCTAGGCCCGAGTGCAAATGAGGTTTGCCAAAACCGACATGCGTCGCGTCGATTACGCGAGCAATTTCCCGGCGGCGCGCCTTCGGCATCTCGCGTACTCGCGCCCGAAACGCCTTTAAAAGCTCAATCTGCAAGATCGGCCTCGAGATTGCCGCTGTACTTCTTGATCGTCCCCTTTTTACGCTCTTGAGTGATCCTTCGGTTCATCCCCTTCACAAACCGGTCGAGCTCCTTCTCGGTTACTCCGTATTCTTGAAGAGCGTAATCATCCGAGTGAACCGTGACCGGTCGGAGCGCGATGACGTGATCGCCATGGAGGATTCCGATGTCTTCGCCATTGGCGGCTCTCTTGAGCAATGCGGAAAGATTGCTCCGTGCCTGCGTAGGAGAAAGCGTCTTCATGCGTCGATATTACGACGATATAGCGAGCAGTTCAAGCGCCCGGATTGCAATCCTTGTTTCTTCACAATTCATTCTTTGACCCGAAACCGCTCACGCGCGAATTCGGCGTCGCGAATGGAGCGAAGCGGGAATGCCGCGACATAGATCACAACCCGAAAGGCAAGGGTGAGTGAGCGGGAGGGAACGAATCAAAAGTGTTCGGAGTCGTGATATGATGCAATCCCCGGGTATGTTCCAGGGCCTACTCGTGTCGCAACGCTTTGAGAGGTTGGATGGCGGAGGCTCGCCGGGCCGACAACAAATAGAACCTGTTGATGGTTGAGAGTTGAGAGGTGAACATTGAAACTAACGACTAGACGGTCATAAACCGTCGCTACAGAAATTGTAGGGCAACCGCATCGGTTGCCATTTCTTCAGATCGGCAGGCGGAGCGCCTGCCCTACAACTCGCGTTCGGTTTCTTCAAAAAGGAAATCTAGCTTGCCGCTTTGCGCGTCGTCGTCCATCTGCTTGTCCCACGCCGCGTTGTCCTGCTTGGCGATAAATGCCGAAAGCTCCGCCAGTTCCTTTGGCGAGAGATCGCGCACCGCAGTTTTGATTTCGGACAAGCTCATGACATCCCGTGCTCGGCGCGGACTTCGAGACAAGCCGCGATGGCTTCCTTAATGTTTGCCATTGCCGCTTCACGCGTCGGGCCCTGGCTAATACAGCCCGGAATGGCGGGACACTCCACAATCCACGCTTTGTCTTCAGCTTTGTAGATAATCGTCGGAAACTTCATTGTCTGAAAAAATACGACAGAGTATCACCTTGTATGCCAGTCAGCATACAATCCAATTTTCCTTCTTTCCTGACTTCGTAAATAGATGATTCTTTTCCGCAATGGAAGCGGCGACCGAAAATTGGCCATCACTTACTGACGAGCAATTGCTCGAGCGCCGAATTTCCACGCTCGGTTTAAAACTCGAAGGCACGCCGCTCGAGCCGTTGATTAAACAACTTTACGATGAACTTTCATCCAAAGGTCTGACGTTTCTTCCGCCATGTTACATCGGTGATGAATGGTTCGTGCCGATCGGAATCCCGGCGATCTTTATTCCGTTTTTTCTGGTGCACGATCGGCTCCGTGCGCTGGAACGTTCGATGATGCTCGAAGTTGAAGGCGAGACGCCGGCCTGGTTCATGAAATTGATGCGGCATGAGGCCGGTCACGCTTACAGCTACGCTTACGAACTTCAGCACAGGAAAAAATGGCAACAATGTTTTGGTCAAACTTCCGATGAGGAAACGCCGAGTTTTTATCGGCCGCGCCCGTTTAGTCGAAGTTACGTTCTCCATCTCGATGATTGGTATGCTCAGGCCCATCCGGATGAAGATTTCGCCGAGACGTTCGCGGTCTGGCTGACACCGGGGCTCGATTGGCGAAAGCAGTATGCCCGTTGGAAAATTGCTCTCCAGAAACTCGAGTGCGTTGATGAATTGATGCGATCGCTCGCCGGCACTGCGCCTGTTCACATGCCCAAATATCGCGCGGCCGATTACAATTGCCTGAACCTGAAGCTCCGGACCTATTATGCGCGGAAGCGAAAACTCTATGCGGAAGCTTATCCCGCCTTTTACGATGTCGATCTTCGCCAACTGTTTTCCGCTTCGGCTGGCGACGCCGCAATCAAGGCCAGCTCGTATCTGCGGCAGCGGAAACGGCGGATCATGAATTCGGTGTCGCAGTGGACGAATGAAAAGAAATATCGGATCAACAAATTATTGAATCGACTGATCGACCGCACGGATGAGCTCGGTCTTCGAGTGCTCAATGACGATCCTCAGCAAGACCTCCGGACCGCCTCCTACATCACCACGCTGGTGATGAATTACTTATTTACCGGCAAGTTTAAGCGCACGAAGTGAAGACAATTGGTCATGTCGAGCGAAGTCGAGACATCCCGCAGAATTACATGGGGTTCTGCTGCGGGATTCCTCGACTTCGCTCGGAATGACATCAGGTGGTGGCTTAGAGCATGAAAAAGAAACTGAAAGTTCTGGTTCTGTTCGACGGCACCAGTCCAACGAAGGTCGATCAGGATTTCAGCGAGGAAATGAAGACGCCGGACTGGAAAACCGAGGCGAACGTGATGGATGCGCTGGGCAAGCTCGGTCACACCGCCGAGCATCTGGCCATTTATGACGATGTCGATCTTGTCCGGCAAAAGATGGAGACGTTTTCGGCGGACGTTCTTTTTAATCTGGTCGAGCAATTCCGAAACAATCCCGGGTTCGACCAGAACATCGTCTCGTTTTTCGAGATGCAAGGCTTACCGTTTACCGGGTGCGGCTCGACCGGCCTGACGCTTTGCAAACACAAGGGCATTTCGAAGAAGATTCTGCATTATCATCATATCCACGTTCCGAATTTTGTGGTGATTCCACGCGGGCAACGGATCGGTCGACCCAAACAGCTCAAGTTCCCGGTCCTGGTAAAACCCGTTAAGGAAGAAGCATCCTATGGAATCTCGCAGGCGTCGTTCGTCGAGGCCGACGAACAATTTCGGGAGCGCGTTGCGTTCATTCATGAGAAACACAGCAGCTCCGCAATCGCGGAAGAATACATCGATGGCCGCGAACTCTATGTCAGCATCATGGGTAACGTGAAGCTGGCTGTGTTTCCTATTCGAGAAATGCTATTTCGAGAAGTGCCGCCGAACGAACCCAAGATCGCCACGTTCAAAGCGAAGTGGGATGACGAATATCGGAAACGATGGGGCTTGGAGAACCAGTTCGCCGACGGCCTCGAGCCGGCGCTGATTGAAGAGATCGAGGAAACCTGCAAACGGATTTATCGCCTGCTCACCATTGACGGTTACGCTCGAATCGATCTGCGGATCACACCGGAGAAGAAGATTTACTTCATCGAAGCAAATCCCAACCCTCATCTTGCCGAGGACGAAGACTTCGCGCTTTCCGCGGGTAAAGCTGGATTGCCGTATCCACAGTTGATCGAGCGAATCACCCGACAGGGGATCAGCGCGGTGCGGGGATAGAGAAGAAAACGCCCAACGTCGATCGCTGAACGCTGAAATCGACACGACCCGGTCCAGTTAAGCGTAAACCAAGGAGATCGATCTCTTCGGGAAGCGAGCTCGAGACTTCCCGAAGTACATTTCCGCGCAAAAGATTTAGCAGCGCATTGCGTTGCGGCGCGCCGAGGATGACTCGCGATGCGCCGAGGTCGCAGCAACATCGCAATTGTTTCCGCGGCGGACGGGCTGACAGCGTACGCGAACTGTAGGCGGCAATCGCGAACGCCAGGCCCGGCACCTAGGCTTTGCTCGTGCCCCAATCGCCGTAGAGAATCGCCGCCGCGCGCTTCCAATCCACATTGCGCGGACGCCGGACGTCAGTTGAGATCACCAGGTTGTTCTGCGGCTGCGCGGATTCTCCATGAACCACGTCCAGAAGGGAGGCGTTTTTTCCTCCCGTTGGGATGAGTTGAAACTGTGGTTGCTGTCCCAGGAATGCGGGTCAATCCATCCATTCGAGCTGCCGCCGGTCGATACGACGCCGATTTGTTCCGGAGAAAGCCGAGCGCCGGGCGTTTGGATGTACATAACGACGATCGTTTGCATATCCAAAGCTGGCTCGCTCTGTAGTGCGATGGCTAATTAAAATCGGGCTCCGGAGTGCTAAAAGATTGTTAACTTAGAGCACCCCCCGCGATTCTTTCAGCGAGTTGCTGGTGGTTCGAGCGATAATCGGTAACCGATTCCGACTTCCGTTCCAATTAGACTTGGTACCTCGGAATTGATCTCCAGTTTTTTGCGCAGATGCGTGACATAGACGCGCAGATATTGCGCCTGGCTTTCAGCTTTCTCTCCCCAAACCGTCCGGAGCAATTGCCGATGCGTGACAACTTTCCCGGCATTCTGAACCAGCACGCGGAGCAGTGAATATTCGGTAGGCGTGAGCTTAATTTCCACGCCATTGAGCTTGACCTGCCGATCCGCGAAATCGACGTAAAGCGGTCCCGAATGAAAAACCGGTTCGCCCGTTTCCGTTAGCGACCGGCGTTGCGCGACACGAACCCGGGCCAGCAATTCCGCAGTATCGAACGGCTTGGTCACGTAATCATCCGCTCCGGCATCGAGGGCCGCGACTTTTTCCTCTGCATCGTCGCGAACCGAAAGGATTAACACCGGAACATCCGACCATTCCCGCAAACGGCGCAGGACTTTGACGCCTTCCATGTCGGGCAACCCAAGATCGAGAAGCACGATATCGGGACGGTGTTGCAGAATTTGCGAAAGTCCGGCTTGCCCAGTCTCGGCCTCATAAACCGTATGGTCCGCCGCTTCCAGCGCGAAGCGAAGAAGCCGGCGAATCTGTTTTTCGTCATCGATAATCAGCGCCACGCGAGATGATTTCATGTCTCTTCTTTCAATGCGTTCGCGTCAGTGGTGCGCACCGGCAATTTCATGATCAAACGCGCGCCGCCTCCATCGCGATTTTCTACGGTAAGTGTTCCGCCGTGTGCTTCGACAAAACCGCGCGCGATCGAGAGTCCAAGCCCGAGGCCACCGGTCTTGCGATTGTTGCCTCGATAGAATTTTTCAAAAGCACGCTGTGTCGATTCGATGGAAAACCCGGGGCCGCGATCGCTCACCGAAATCACGAGTTGGCCGTTGGCGTATTCGGTGTCGATCTCGATCGGCAGCTCTGGTGGCGTGTGACTTCCGGCATTGGCAATTAACTTCGCGACGGCCTGCTCGATCAAAGTATGATCGACAAGCGCCAGCGGCATGTTCTCCGCCACGTCCAATCTGACTTCACGGCCCTCGATTGATTCGCGCTCGATCTCGATGGCCGATTGCAACAGATCGCGCACATCGCACCATTCGTAGTCAGGCCGGACCACTCCGCTTTCGAGGCGGTTCATATCTAGAAGATTGTTAACGACACGATTGAGACGCAATGAGCCGTGACGAATTTCGGCAGCCAACTGTTTAAGCATCTCTGGATCCTGAGAATTCGAGGCCAGACGCAAAAGTTCCTGGCTGGCAGCGCCAATTGCCGACAGCGGCGTTTTCAGCTCGTGCGAAACGCAGTCGAGCAAAGTCTTGCGGAGCCGCTCGGAATCGGCGGCAAGTTGGACCTGAGCGGCAAGATGCTCGCGTGCTTTCAACTGCGCGGTCAAACTTCCGACAGTAAGGGCAACGATGAAGTAAGTGGCAAACGTCAGGGCGTCTTCCAACTTTGCGATATGCAACGTGAACAGTGGCGGGATGAACAAAAAGTTCCAGCAAAGCGCGCTGAGCGCGGCGACTAACAGGACTGGTCCGCGACTCAGGATCATTCCGGCCAGCAGGACGCCGAGCAGATAAATCAGCGAAATCGCTCCGTATCCAGTAAACGGCGTTAGCAACCAGCAGGCAAGCGTGAGCAAAACAACTCCCACAACTGCGCCGATGTATTCCTTTAATGGCGCAAATTCAGAGACGTCGCGATCATTGGGCGCTTCCGAGGTCAGCATTTCGGAAGATTGTTTAACAACGGGCGAACTGGTTTTTCCCAGCACGCCGCAAATGTAGCGCATCTAACCGCCTGGGAAATGCGCGGCTCAGAATTTTAGTACCGTTTTAATTATTCTGGACCGTTAGCCCGCTTAGAATCGGTAACAACAGGTGAGCTCAGGCCTTTCAACGCTAGTTTCAGCCGCTCCGGAGAGAGTCCGGGCAAAGCCTTCCAACCCGACAAAAGTTGGAAAGAAGCGGCTGCTTTTACTTTGCCTGGCCTGTCTCGGGATCGTTTACGGCGACATCGGGACGAGCCCGTTGTATGCGTTGCGCGAATGCTTTTACGGCCAGCACGGCATCGCTCCGTCGCACGCAAATGTTCTGGGCGTGCTCTCGCTAATTCTTTGGTCGTTGCTTCTCATTATTTCGCTCAAATATCTGACCCTGATTCTCCGGGCCGACAATCGAGGCGAAGGTGGGATTCTGGCTCTGGCTACGCTGGTCGGAGACATCGTTAGGCGCGGCAAAATATTTTTTCTTCTGGGATTGTTCGGAGCGGCCCTGCTTTACGCCGATGGAATGATTACTCCCGCGATTTCAGTAATGGGGGCGGTGGAAGGACTGCACATCGCGACGCCGTTGTTCGATCCATTTGTCGTCCCGATCGCCATCGGCATTTTGATTGGCCTGTTTATTTTCCAATCGCGCGGCACTGCTGGGATTGGAGCTGTATTTGGTCCTGTTACCTTGCTCTGGTTTCTGGCAATCGGCGCGCTTGGCGTTCACCAAATCATTCGCGCGCCGCAAGTACTTGGCGCGATTAATCCAATCCATGGCTTTGAGTTTTTTCTGAACAACGGCTGGCGCGGTTTCATTGTCCTTGGCGCTGTTTTTCTCGTCGTGACCGGAGGCGAAGCGCTTTACGCAGACATCGGACATTTCGGGACGGCGCCGATTCGATGGAGCTGGTTCGCTGTTGTTCTTCCGGCGCTAACTCTAAATTATTTTGGGCAGGGATCCCTCCTCCTCGTGGAACCGGAATCTGCTGTCAATCCATTCTTCCGAATGACGCCGGCATGGGCGCTTTATCCAATGGTGATTCTGGCAGCGGCAGCCGCTGTGATTGCCTCGCAAGCCATCATCAGCGGATCGTTCTCTCTCACGATGCAGGCGATTCAACTCGGCTACATCCCGCGTCTGAAAGTTAACTACACCTCCGCGCGCGTGATCGGCCAAATCTATGTGCCGGTGGTGAATTGGATCCTGATGATCGCCTGCATCGGACTTGTTCTTGGCTTTCGATCGTCGAGCAACCTTGCTGCTGCCTACGGCGTAGCCATCACCACGACGATGCTGATCACGACCGTCTTATTTTACATGGTGGCGCGAAGACGATGGCGCTGGCCCGCGGCTATTGCCCTTGCTGTTGCAGCGTTCTTCATTGCCATCGATTTTGCGTTTTTCTCGGCAAACATGTTGAAAATCGCGCACGGAGGATGGTTCCCGCTGCTGGTTTCGGCGGGCATTCTGTTTCTTATGCTGACTTGGAGAAAAGGACGCCGCATTCTTCGCGATCACCTCGGGGAAATTTGTCTACCGCTCGAGGATTTCCTGGCCGATCTGAAAAACCAAAACATTCGGCGCGTGCCCGGCACAGCGGTTTACATGTCAGGCAATCGCTTTGGAACGCCGCTCGCGCTCTTGCATAATTTGAAGCACAACAAAGTGCTTCATGAAAATGTTGTGTTGCTCACCGTGCGAACGGAAGAAGTTCCGTATCTCAGGAACATAAAGGATCGCGTTGCGCTGGAGAGATTGAGCGAAGGATTTTGGCGCGCCCAAATCCACTTCGGCTTTATCGAGAAACCCGATGTGCCTTCGGCGCTCGATTCCATCAAAGAAGCCGGCCTCCAGTTCGATCCCATGCGCACTACCTATTTCATTGGTCGCGAAACAATTCTGGCCACGCGTAAGCTCGGTCTCTCGGCCTGGCGTGGCTCGCTCTTTGCCTGGATGACACGGAATGCCGGAGACGCGACGTCGTACTTTTGCCTGCCACCGAACGGCGTTGTCGAACTCGGTGCGCGTGTGGAGGTGTAGCTCGTCAACAGTTGTGGTCGCGGTCGGGCGGCACCGCCATGCCACCCAGAAAGGACTTGCGGTCGGCCAACCGTACCCATCGACAGTCAGCGCAAACATGGCTGAGTTGGTGGCAAGCGAGAGCGGCGGAGTGCATCGGCCGCGCAATCTCGATTGGAAACGCGCGGCGGCATTGCTCTACGGCGACTGGGGCACGAGCAAGGCCTATGTAATCGGGTTGGCCTTTGTTGCCGCGGGGTTTTCGTCGCTGCCGATCATCATTGCTGTTTGCGCCGTCACCGGATTGGTCGGCATTAATTACATTGTCATCTGCCGTCATTTCCCGGATGGCGGAGGAGTTTATTCTGCAGCGCGTTCGCAGGGCAGATTGCTGGCGGTAGTGGGTGCGTTGTTGCTCGTAGCGAATTTGACTGTCACGGCTGCACTGAGCGGTTGGGCCGCTCTAAGTTACATCACTTCGGGAGCGGAACAGATTGCCTGGATCAAATTCCTACGCGATCACATTGCGCTGACTACGATGGCAACGCTGCTCTTGCTGGGAGCGATCAATTACTTTGGCCCCAGGCACAGCGGTAATCTTGCCATCGTTCTGGCAGCGCCGGCCGTCATTGTCGTGTTGGTCTTGATTGCGATCAGCGCCCCGCATCTCACGACCAAATTTTTGCAACCACGTCACGAGAGTCTTAGCGCTTTGTGGGTGCAATTTGTAGGCGTCATCCTCGCTCTTTCGGGTGCGGAATCGATCGCCAACCTCACTGGCGTCATGAAGCTCGACCCGGGATACACATCGGAACATCCGAGGGTCGCGCGCGAATCGCTCAAGGCGATTTTGCCGGTTGCAATTGAGGTCGTCATTGGAACCATTTTGCTGGGCTGGGCAATGCTCTCGCTACCGAGCGTCATGGGCCAAACTCTCCATCTTACCACCCCCAAGGCGATTTCAGATGCGCTCGCCGCACGCCAGGAAGACATGCTGCGCTTCATTGGAGAACAATTTGGAGCGGCGACGATCGCGCCCTGGTTTGGAAGCATTTTCAGTTGGGTTGTCGGGATTGTCTTTTTCCTGTTGCTTCTCAGTGCGGCCAATACGGCGATCGTCGCCATGATTGGTCTCCTCTACATGGTCGCGCGCGATGGTGAAATGCCGCGTCAATTCAAACGATTGAACGGTCACGGCGTACCGTTTCTTCCGTTGCTGATCGCGTTTGGTCTGCCGATCGTCGTGGTTTTAAGCGCGGCCAATTTTAATTCACTGGTCGGCCTGTACGCAATCGGGGTCGTCGGCGCCATCACAGTAAACGTCGGGTCGTGTGCCTTTAACAAGACGGTCGGTTTTACCTGGTACGACCGCGTCTTGTTCGCCGTCACTTTTTTGGTGCTCGGCGGGGTCGAGATCACGCTCGCCCGCACAAAACCGGACGCGTTATTCTTTATCATCTGCGTTTTAGGCGGCGGTCTTGCACTGCGCGCTTATACATTAAAGCGGCAGGGTCTGACCACACTCACCGTCACGCGCGAAGTAGCTGCCATGGTCACGCCCGAATTGACGGAGCAATTGCGCCCCCATTTGCACGAAGGCGAGAAAATCATGGTGGCAGCGCGTGGTATCACTCCCGTACTCACCTTTGCTCTTGAGGAGGCGCAGTTGAGAAAGGCCTGCCTCTTTGTTCTCTATGTGAAAGAGATCGCCATTTTTTACGGTGGCGGACCGACTCTTCCCACCCGCGCCCGTTGGCAGGACGATCCGCAAGCCGCTACCATCATGTCGATGATGATAAAGGTGGGCGGAGAGCGTGGTATCTCCGTGCTGCCGATTTATGCTGTGAGCGAAGACACCGCTTCGACCATTCTTGATCTGGCCGCGACCATGGGCGTCGATTACTTGATCATCGGCGCGTCACAACGAACTGCCATGACCAAACTTCTGCGCGGTAGTGTGGCCACAAATGTGGCTCAGCAACTGCCTGAATCGATCCGCCTGCTCATTTATGGATAGGTGCGTAAAGACAGAGCGTAGTTGTAGGGCAACCGCTTCGGTTGCCTCGCAGGCGATGCGCCTGCCCTACAAGACATGAGCGTCGCCAAGGTTCTGATTGCCGATTCGATTTCACCTCGCGGAGTCGATGAGCTTACTCGCGACGGCGCACTGGAAGTCGCGGTGAAAACCGGCCTGAGCGAAAAGGAACTTGTCGATCTTATCCCGGAGTTCAGCGCGCTCGTTGTACGAAGCCAAACGAAAGTGACGGCAAACATTTTGAATGCTGCGACCAAGCTGCGTGTGGTAGGGCGCGCGGGTGTGGGCGTGGACAATGTCGATGTTGAAGCGGCAACCAAACGTGGCGTCATCGTGCTGAATGCCCCGGGCGGGAATACTGTTTCAACCGCAGAGCATGCTTTTTCGCTTTTGCTTTCGGTCGCCCGCAAGATTCCGGCTGCTGACGCCAACGTCCGGGAGAAGAAATGGGACAAAAAGAATTTCGAAGGCGTCGAGCTTTACAACAAGACGCTCGGCATAATCGGCATGGGCCGGATTGGGAGCGAACTGAGCCGGCGAGCGATAGCATTTGGAATGCGCGTTATGGCGTACGATCCGTATCTCTCAGCGAGCAGGGCGCGCAGCTTGCAAGTCGAACTCGTCGATGATCTCGACGACTTGCTCACGAGCGCGGATTTCATTTCGCTGCACACGCCGCTGACCAATGAAACGCGGCACATTCTGAACGCGGCTCGATTACAAAAGACAAAGCGCGGTGTGCGCATCATCAATTGCGCCCGCGGCGGTTTGATCGACGAGCGCGCGCTTATGAACGCCTTGGAAGATCGACAAGTCGCCGGTGCCGCGCTTGATGTTTTCGAGAACGAGCCGTTACCGCCGGATTCGCCATTGCGAAGTGCTCCTAATCTTGTTCTCACGCCGCACCTGGGAGCATCGACAGCGGAAGCGCAGGAAAGTGTCGGCATCGAGATCGCCCAATCGATTCGCGCCGCTCTCCTTGAAGGAACGATCCGGAATGCGGTGAACATGCCAAATCTCGATGCAAAAACATTGTCGATCATCGGGCCGCATCTGCGGTTTGGCGAAAAGCTTGGGCGGTTCCTTTCCCAAATCGCCCCGAAACGGGCCGAGACCCTGAATGTCAACTACAGCGGCAAAGTGAACGAAGTCGATACCACTGCGATCACGCGAGCAGTGTTAAAAGGTTTTCTGCAAATCGCGGGCGGGAGCGAAGTGAATGAAGTGAATGCACCTGCGTTTGCCGAGAGCCTCGGATTAAAACTAAGTGAGTCGCGATTGAGCGCTCCCGGTGATTACACCGATATGCTGGAACTATCTGCGTCGGGCGAGGGGAAAAGTGTCTCCGTGGGCGGCGCTTTTTTTGGTGCGACACCACGGATCGTGAGCATTAACAGCCGGCCAGTCGAAGCGCGTCCGCATGGTGTTCTACTCGTGCTTGAGAACACAGATCGTCCCGGAATGGTCGGACGCATCGGGACATTGCTGGGCGATCATGGAATCAACATTGCCACGATGTCGTTAAGCCGAAATCAAGCGGGCGGCACCGCGCTCACCGTCTTGAATCTCGACACCGCGCCTGGCGAAAGAGTCCTCGTCCAGCTTCGAGCAAGCGAAGACATTGAGTCGGCACAGGTAATCGAGCTCTGATAACGTAGAAAACTCCTCCCATGGCGGGTTAGTTTCCGAACGCGCAGTTGCCACGTCGCGCACCTCGGTATGGAAGCTGCTAAATTTTTGGCGTGCGTCAGATTAAACTTACAGGACGTGAAGCGAACATCGTCAAGGCGATTGGTTTCGCCGAATCGATGCTCGGCGCAGAGATTCAGGACCTCTCGCGAATGGAAATAGAGGATCTGACCGATACTCTAAATGGATTGTTATCCGCCGGTTTTGTTCAAAGCATCCCCTACGCGGAAGAAATTCAGCTCGCGGAGATGCCAGTGATGGCCTTTGAAGTGAACCCGGCATACGCGCATGATCTGCGCGAAGCTCTGATCCGGCGCTAAGCGGTTTGGCGCAAGCTAATTTGCGTGCGCGGTTTCGGCCGCACTAACATCGACATCGTGATCGGCAGCGCGTCGCTCGCCGAAGAGTTGCCGGATCACGTCTTCGACGGGCACTTCCTGGACATTGATGTCGCTCACGTTGCACGCTTCGAGCAATTGCCGGCATGTCTCTGTCACCTTGGCGCGCGGCACCTTGAGTTGGATTGACATAGCGGTTTGCTCAATGACTTCGCCAAAATTGGAAAAATCGCGCGCCACTGGTTGATCGAAAGTCAGGCTCAAAATCTTGTGACGCGAAAAGCGGTCAACGATTTCATCCAGCGGACCATCAAAGAAGATTTTCCCGTGATCGATCACCAGAACACGGTGACAAAGTTCCTGAATGTCCTGCATGTAGTGGCTCGTGAGCAGCGTCACGATCCGATGTTCCTCATTATAGATCCGCAGAAATTCGCGCACTCGTTTCTGGCTGACCACGTCGAGACCGATGGTTGGTTCGTCTAGAAACAACACCCGCGGCTCGTGAATGAGCGCGGAGATCAATTCCATCTTCATGCGTTCGCCCAACGAGAGCTCGCGCACCATCACATTCATCTTGTCCGTGACTTCGAGCAGTTCCGCCAGACCGCCGACGACTTTTTTGAATCTGTCGCGATCGATTCCATAGATCACCCGGTTGAGCTCGAGCGATTCTTGCGCCGGCAAATCCCACCAAAGCGCGTTCTTCTGTCCCATGAGCAAACTGAACTGCCGCTTCATCTCATTGCGACGTTCCCACGGCACGAACCCAAGCACGCGGGCATCCCCCGAAGTAGGATTGAGCAATCCGGAAAGCATTTTGAGCACGGTGGTTTTGCCCGCTCCGTTCGGCCCGAGAAATCCGACAAACTCGCCGTTGTCGATGTTAAATGAAACGTGATCCGCAGCGCGGGTTTCGTCATACCGCCGTTTGGCCAATCCTTTAATGGAACCCCAAAGCCCGCGCTCCTTGCGATAGGTGCGGTAAATCTTTGTCAGGTTGCGGGCTTCGATTGCGCTCATAAAAAGATGAAGGATGAACGATGAAGGATGAATTAAATGCGTGCACGGAGCTTCTTTACGATTGATGTAAAGATAGCCGTCAATTGCGATGCTTCATCACGCAATGGGTCTAGCTTTTTTTCTGATCGCTCCAGATTCGACAAGTAACTCGAGCCAATATGCCGCTTCTTCCAGCTCCTTCAGCGAATCTCCTACTTTGGAGATAAACTCCGCATCGGACCGCGCGCGATGTGCTTCGCGAAAATTCGCTCCTACCGATGTTCCAGATCGCAGGAGTTGGTGTGCTAGGACTTGGGCAGAACCGGAGAGCGGCAGGCTTTCGTAAACTTCAATGATTCGAAGTGCGAATCGTTTTGTGCGTTTGCGCAAATCATCTTTTTCATCGTTCATCCCTCATCCCTCTAGGCTGCGCTTGTCTTCGCTACCGATTTTTTCTTGAGTAGAGGCAGCACTTTCTCGACGAGCGCGTCAGCGGTGATGCCGTGTTTCTTCCGCAAGATGGGGACTGCGCCGTGCTCGATGAATTCATCCGGCCAACCGACCCGCACGACCGGCGTTTGGATCATTTGCGAGTGCAAATGTTCCATCACAGCGCAACCGAAGCCGTTGTGCAGAACGTGATCTTCAATCGTGGCGACGACCTCGACACTGCGAGCGAAAAATTCCAGCGTGCCAGTGTCCATCGGTTTGATCCAACGCGGATTGATCAATGCAACTGAGATTCCTTTCTCCTCCAGTTTGCGCGCTGCTTCCTCAGCCACTTCAAACATGTTGCCTAGGCCAAAGATCGCCACATCGCGCCCATGTTGCACAACTTCCGCCTTGCCGATTTCGAGCAGCTTCGGCTCGGCTTTGATCTGCGCGCCCGTTCCGGCGCCGCGTGGGTAGCGAACGGCGATCGGCCCGGAGTTGTAGTGCGCCATCGTCCAGAGCATGTCCACGAATTCGTCTTCGTTCTTAGGTTGCATGTGCACCCAATTCGGGATGTGCCGCAGATAACCGATGTCGAACAATCCATGATGGGTCGGCCCGTCATCTCCGCTCAATCCCGCGCGGTCCATGCACAAGCGAACGTTCAATCTCTGAATCGCCATGTCATGAATGGCCATGTCGTAGGCGCGCTGGAAAAAAGTGGAGTAAATCGCCAGAAAAGGGGTTAGTCCTTGCGTGGCCACGCCGCACGCAAATAACGCCGCATGTTCTTCGGCAATGCCGACATCGAAATAGCGCGCTGGATGAGCTTTTGCGAAATGCGAAAGACCCGTGCCGCTCGGCATCGCCGCAGTTATAGCGACAAGTTTCTGATTCGTTTCGGCAAATTTTGCCAGGGTTTTGCCAATGATTTCCGAATACGTCGGTGTCGGCGAAGGCGCGGTCTCGCCGCTCTCGATCTTATATTTGCCGAGTCCGTGAAATTTGTCCGGCTGCTTGATGGCCGGCTCGTAGCCTTTGCCCTTTTTCGTCAGGATATGAAGCAGGACAGGCTCGTCCTGGGTTTTCAAAAATTCGAACGTCCGAATGAGCAGGGGAATATCGTGGCCGTCGATGGGTCCGTAATAGCGGAGGCCGAACTCTTCAAAAATCACGCTCGGCACCAGCAATCCTTTGAAGCTCTCTTCGACTTTATGGGCAATATGCACCCCGGTTTTGCCAAGGATTGCTTTCACAAAAGCGTGTGCCTTTTCGTGCAGGTGCGCGTAAGTCGGGTTGGTCACGATACTATTCAGGTAGTTCGCGATCGCGCCGACGTTCTTGGCGATCGACCATTCGTTATCATTAAGGACAACGATAAAACGTTTTGTCTGTGCTCTTATATTGTTGAGAGCTTCGTAACTGATCCCACACGTAAACGCAGCATCACCGGCGATCGCCACGATGTGCTCGTCGCCGCCACGCAAATCGCGGCCCACCGCCATGCCTAATGCAGCAGAGAGAGCCGTGCCGGCATGACCGGCGCCGTAGCTGTCATGCTCGCTTTCCGTCCTCAACAAAAATCCGTTCAAGCCTCCGAACTGCCGCATCATATGAATCCGATCGAGACGACCGGTAAACATTTTGTGGACGTAGCCTTGATGACTCACGTCCATGACAAAACGATCGTGAGGCGTATTGAACACGCGGTGCAGCGCAATCGTAAGCTCCACCACACCCAGGTTCGGCCCCAGGTGGCCGCCGGTTTGAGAAAGCACTTTGATCAACTCGTCGCGCACTTCCTGCGCCAGCTGCGGCAGGTCGTGCTCGTTCAATACTTTGATGTCGGCTGGTGAATGAATGCCGTCGAGTAATCTGGCTGGTGCTGTGGTCGTGGTTTCAGAAGAGTCTGACGTCGTCATTTTGCTTTTCTTCCCTTTCGGCTGGCTGAGTCTCGGCAGACGTATCTGCGGCAGGTTCAAAATCTTTCACGATCGGTTTGCCCGCCTTGTCTCGTGCAATCATCTCGATCTTTTGTTCGGCGCTGGCAAGTCGTTCCTGGCAAATTTTTACCAGGCCCATTCCTTCTTCATAACGCACAATCAGATCCTCCAGATGTAATTTACCCGATTCCATCTGGTCGACGATTGCTTCGAGTCGATCCATCGCTTTCTCGAAATTGAGCTCAGCTGCAGGCGACTTCGGTTTGCTGCTCATGTCGAACTCGCAATTAAGCACAGTGGTGCCTCTCGGAAAAGCCGACATCTTGACTGCCGGCGAGTGCCCAATCGTCTGGACATCAAGTTGGCCAGCGCAAAAGTCTTGAATAGAACACGTTGCCGGTAGTCTAATCAGGCACACTATGAAAACCACCACAGCAGTCAGTCTTTTAACAGCAGCAAGCCTCGCGCTCAGCAGCCTGGCGTTCGCCGGAACGAAGGAATATCAGGTCACAGGACCCGTCCTCGAAATGAACGACTCGATGATCGCGGTCCAAAAAGGGAAAGACCGTTGGGAGATCGCGCGCGATGCCAACACTAAAATGAGCGGGGAAGTCAAAGTGGGCGATAAGGTGACCGTTCACTACACGATGACGGCTATCGATATCGAAGCCAAGGGCGCGGCGAAAAAAGAAGCGAAGAAAAAGTAATGTAGTCAGGACTTCCAGCCCATCGAGGAAAATCGGCGGAGATGCCGATCCCACGAATTAGAATCGCCGGCGTAATTCGGATCGCGCCGGCGATTTTTCGAACGAACTGATCGGCGTGCCCTGCGCTTCAGTTCCAGCCCGCTAATATCGCCTTCGCCCGCTTCCCCCGAGGATTCCGCCCAGCAAGCCACGCACGACTTGCCGCCCGATTTGACTGCTGGCCGCGCGCATAGCGCTCTTGGCCATTGATGTTGCCACCGAATCGTGGATTCCACCCCGCGGGCCGACGGTTGGTTGGAACGCCGACGTAACCGTTCCGAGCGCCTCAGCTAGCAATGAAGGTTTCGCTCCTTCTGGAGCTCCAGTGCTGGTGGCAGCGGCGGGCGGAGCTCCCGCGCTTTCCACTTTGTCAGCTGCCCGGGCCTGCAATTTCTCATAAGCCGATTCGCGATCGACTGCCTTCTCATAATGACCGGCAATGAGGGATGAAGAGACGATTTCTTTGCGTTGCTCTGGCGTGATTGCACCGATCTGGCTGCGCGGAGGAACGATCTTGGCCCGTTCCACAATTTCCGGGCTGCCATTTTCATCCAGCATCGATACCAATGCTTCGCCCACACCCAGTTCAGTGATCACTTTGTCGATCTTAAACTTTGGATTCTGTCGGAACGTTTCGGCTGCCGCCAGCACCGCCTTCTGATCGCGCGGAGTAAATGCGCGCAATGCATGCTGCACCCGGTTCCCAAGTTGCCCCAGCACTACGTCCGGAATATCGAGCGGATTCTGACTTACAAAATATACGCCGACGCCTTTGGATCGAATCAGTCGCACCATTTGCTCGATCTTCTCTTCCACCGGCTTGGCGATATCGGTGAACAGCAAGTGCGCTTCGTCGAAGAAAAAAACCAGCTTCGGTTTTTCCGGATCGCCAATCTCCGGCAACGTCTCAAACAATTCCGACAGCATCCAGAGCAGGAAAGTTGCATAAACTTTCGGCGATTTTTGCATCAAACGGTCCGCGGCCAGAATATTGATAATGCCTTTGCCGCCTTCGGTCTGGATCAGGTCCTGCAAGTTCAGCGCAGGTTCGCCGAAAAACTTGTCGGCGCCTTGCGATTCAAGAGCGAGCAAGCTTCTCTGGATTGCTCCCGCACTCGCCGCGGAAATGTTTCCATACTGAGTCTGGAACTGATCGGCGTTGTCGGCGACGTATTGCAGCATCGCGCGCAAATCTTTTAGATCGAGAAGCAGAAGACCGTTTTCATCAGCGATCTTAAACACCATGTTGAGCACGCCTTCCTGGGTCTCGTTGAGTTCCAGCAAGCGTCCCAACAAAAGTGGGCCCATTTCGGAGACGGTGGCGCGGACAGGATGACCCTGCTCGCCAAATACGTCCCAGAAAATCACCGGGCTGGCTTCGCCTTTAAAATCGTCGATCTTAAGTTCCTTTACCCGCTCGACGATTTTCGAATTGTTTCCGCCGGGTTGACTCAATCCGGCGAGATCGCCTTTTACGTCGGCCATAAACACCGGCACACCGCGGGCGCTGAAATTTTCTGCGAGTGTCTGCAAGGTCACTGTCTTGCCAGTCCCGGTTGCGCCGGCGATCAGGCCGTGACGGTTCGCCATTTTCGGCAACAGATAAATCGGAGAGTTCGCTACCGCGATGAGGATCGGGTCGTTCATGGTTCAATCCTATGAAACGGCAGGCGCGCTGTCGTGTCGAAAATGATCATATGGACGAAGTTCTAATCCAGCGACGCCTGGTTCTGTTTTTGTGGTGTCGATGGCGCTGGCCTGCTGGCACATCCGATGCTCCAAACGTTGCCGATTTCAGCTTATCATGAGCACACCCAAAAAAATCTTATTGGTCGATCACGAACCGGGAGTTACGCGGCTCGTTCGGCAGGCATTGGAAAAGGCCGGCAAATATTTGGTCCAGGAAGAGCACGATGATCACTCGGCAATTCAAACCGCTCGCGGTTTCCAGCCCGATTTGATCCTGCTCGATACCCCACCGACAAGTCCCGAGGGTCAGGTTCTTGAGCGTCAGCTACACAACGACACCGTTCTTAAAGACACTCCGGTGGTTTGCCTGAGCAATCTCAAGCCGGAGAGCCAGATGATTTCCGGCGGGATTCTGAGCGGCCACAGCTTTTTCGCCGCGCCTGTGCGGATCGAAGAGGTGCTCCGCGGCGTGGACGAGCTTCTTTTTGGTAAAGACTAGTGGTACCGCATCCATTTGCTGCTTTCGCAGCTCTTCGTGTTATTGACTTACACAGAGCGAGCTGGCGGAGGAAAATGATCGGAGATTCTTCGCTTCGCTCAGAATGACAGACTAGACAATCTGCTTCTTGTAGGCGGCAGCGTCTTTCAAATTTTTCAAATCATCCGCATTGTCGATCTTGAGGACAAAAATCCAGCCTTGGCCAAACGGTTCGCGATTGATCAAACCCGGATCCGCTTCGAGAGCTTTGTTTACTTCGACAACTTTGCCTTTAACTGGAGCGTAAATATCGCTCGCGGCCTTCACTGATTCGACGACGGCAATTGCTTCCTTCGCGTTCACTTGTCGATCCATTTTCGGCAGCTCGACAAACACGACATCGGTCAGCTCCGATTGGGCGTGATCGGTGATGCCGACGCGAATTCTATCGCCTTCGCGGCGAATCCATTCGTGGCTCTCGGTATAAAGTAAATCTTCGGGAACATTCATGATGTTGTAGGGGCCGCTGTCCTCAGCGGCGCGGTTATTTTTTATATAACGGTTTCTTTTCGATAACGGCCGGAAATTTTTGACCGCGAATCTCGATGTCGATCTCGGCGCCGATCTTCGCGTGTTTGGCCGACACATACGCCATCCCAATGCCCCAGTTCAAGCTCGGAGAAAGTGTTCCGCTCGTGACCTTACCAATCCGGTCGCTGTTCTCGAACACGGCATAATGCGACCGCGGCGGCGGCCCTTTCTCTTTCATTCGAAATGAAACCAGCTTTTCACGCGGACCGTTCTCTTTGGTTTTTATTAACGCATCACGGCCGATGAACTTTGGCTTGGTAAGATCGACAAAGAAACCGAGTCCGGCTTCGATCGGATTTCGTTCTGGTGAAAGATCTGAACCGTTGAGCGGGTAACACATCTCGAGTCGCAACGTATCGCGCGCACCAAGTCCACATGGTTTCGCACCGCGATCCACCATCAGTCTCCAGAATTTCACTGCGTCTTCCGCGCGGAAGAAAACTTCGACGCCGTCTTCGCCCGTGTATCCAGTCCGCGCGATCGAAACCGGCATTCCGTCGATCGTAACATCGACAATGTGATTTCTCGCTGGCAACTCGTCGAATAATTCGACTACGCCCGGCCCCTGGATAGCAACCCCGCCAAATTTTTCGCTGCGGTTGTCGATCCTAATTTCGCCGCGCAAATGTTTTTGGAGCCATGCGAGATCTTCGTCGGTCCGCGCTGCGTTCACGACCAGCAAAATTTGTTCATCGGCGATTCGGTATGCGATCAGGTCGTCGATAATCCCGCCGTTATCGTTCAGCAGAAATGTGTATTGGCCGGTGCCAACCTCGAGTTTGTCGATGTTGTTGGTCAGCATCGTATTGAGCCAATTGCGTGCGTCGGTACCATCGACAATCAATTGGCCCATGTGTGAAATGTCGAAAATGCCGACACTGTTTCGCACAGCTTTGTGCTCATCGACGATGCTGGTGTACTGCACCGGCATCAGCCAGCCGGCGAAGGGTACAATCTTCGCGTCTAGCCGCACATGTTCCTCGTAAAGCGGGGTGCGTCTGGCGGATTCGTTCACGGGGCCAAGCCTAGACTTCGCCGTCGGACTGCGCAATGCTGCCGCAACGATGACTTTCCTCAACAAACTCGAGCGCCGCTTCGGTTTTCTTGGCATTCCGGGACTCATGCGCATCGTTGTCGGTTTCACCGCCCTGGTCTGGTTGCTGATCTGGCTGAATCCGCCTTTTCGATTTTTTCTCGCGCTCGACCCGGGACGAATACTTCACGGCCAGGTCTGGCGGCTATTCACCTACATCTTCCTGCCGCAAACACTTAGCTTTTGGATCATCCTCGTTCTCTGGTTTCTTTGGTGGATTGGAGAAGGGATCGAACGGGCGTGGGGCGCATTCCGATTTACGCTGTATTTCTTTGTGGGATGGATCGGCACGACCGCCGCGGCATTTTTCTTCGGCAGCAATTTTTCCAATGAGATGCTCATCGCATCTTTATTCTTCGCTTTCGCCCGATTTTATCCCGAGGAAGTAATCTACATCTTTTTTATCCTGCCGGCGAAGATCAAATGGATCGCCTGGGTCACGGCCGCGTTGTTGTTGTTCGGTTTTGTGACGAACGGGAATGCCTATCGAATGGCCATGGTCGCTGCATTGAGCAATTATCTGATCTTCTTTGGACCGCAGATCATCCATGACGCCCGGCATCGTGGTGAAGTCTCAAAGCGCCGCCGGCGTTTTGAATCGCAGGCGCGACCGGAAGCGGAGCCGCTGCACAAATGCGCCGTTTGCGGTGCGACCGAACTGAGCGATCCGAATCTTGAGTTCCGCGTGGCCCGCGATGGCGAAGAGTATTGCCTGGCGCATTTACCACGAGCCGAAACGCCTGCGACGTAGATCTGGCAAAAACCCCCGAGGGATCACTGCGCGGAATTTGTCACCGTTCATGATAGGTGCAGGTGACGGGTTATATGAAAAATTCATGGCATCTTGACCAACGCGACCAACGTCCGAAACTAGCCGGCGATGACTGATAAGAATACCGCGCTTCTCCCTGAAGAGGGTTGGCATTGCCTGCATTTGTTCTACCGGATCGAATATGGCCAGTGGCAACTGCTCAACCGAGCGGAACAAAACGCGGCAAAAACGAATCTGACGTCGCTGGTTCAAGAAATTCGGGCGATGGATTCGACGCAATTGCTCACGCTGAGCATCGTCACTCCGAAAGCGGATCTCGGTTTCATGTTGCTCACGCCGGATTTGCACACGGCGAACAAGATCGAAAAGCGGTTGACTCTCGCACTCGGTCCTGACGTTCTGACACCTGTTTACAGTTATCTTTCTCTCACGGAGGAGAGCGAATATATCAGGTACGGAAGACGAATATATTCAGGGGCTCGATCAGGCTACCCGAAGCGATCCAGCGAAACTGGAGCAGGCCCTGGCTACCTTTCGCGACCGAATCAAACATTATCGGCAGGATCGGGTTTATCCGACACTGCCTGATTGGCCGGTTGTCTGCTTCTACAATATGAACAAGCGCCGCGGCGACCAGCGCAATTGGTATGCTCTTCCCTACGACGAGCGGAAAAAACTGATGAAAGGCCACGCTACTGTTGGCCGCGAATTTGCCGGGAAAGTCAAACAGCTCATCACCGGATCGACAGGTTTGGACGATGCCGAGTGGGGCGTCACCTTGTTCTCGCGCGACACATTCCAAATCAAGGCCATCGTTTACAAAATGCGCTTTGATCCGGTGAGCGCCGAATACGCTGATTTCGGCGAATTCTTTATCGGGATCCAATTGCCGCTCGATGAACTGTTCCGGCGATTGCAATTGTAGAAGCGACGCAGCATTGGCTTCTTCCCGTTTCTGTCATATTGAGCGAAGCGAAATATCTCGAGCCATTCACCTCGTCGAATGCTCAGGCGAAATGATATGAGATTTTTCGCTTCGCTCAGAATGACGGGCTGAATCGGTTGAGGACTACAACGCGCAATTCGCGTGTGGCCTCTCGATGTTGTAAGATGCCCGCCGCGCCGCAGGCGAGATGAAGGCGATCACGATTACGAGCACGAGCAGGAGTCAAAAGGATGGGTGACAGAGCGGTCGATTGTGCACGCCTGGAAAGCGTGTGTGCCGAAAGGCACCGGGGGTTCGAATCCCCCCCCATCCGCGCTGCAACTTGCTCTTGCCCCGCGCGCCCTGATCAGAAATGATCTTCCCGTGCGGACGATCCTCACCCTGATTTTCTTTGTCTTCGGTTCTGTTGCCTTGGCTCAGACTAATCTTCCCGCTCTCAGCCATGATTTGAGCACTGCGAAGCAGGCCTATTTGAATGGAAATTTCGATGAGGCGCTGGCTGCTCTGGATCGTGCTGACAAATCCGGGAGTACGGCGCAGTCACTCGATCTGCGAGGCCGCATCTACAGAGAACAGGGGAAACTGGATGAAGCCGCAAAGGCCTTCGAGTCGGCCCATTTATCTGATTACGATGCTTTCGGTCCCAGAATTCACATTGCCGATTTGATGCTGCAGCAGAAGAAATTTTCGGAGGCGCGCAGCGAATACGAGAAACTTTTGGATCTGGTGAAGTCGCCGATGTGGCCGGATTATCTCCGGTTCGGAATTTTGATGAGTTCGCTGGGCGAACATAATCAATCTAAAGCGCGTGAGGCCCGGGCCGCCATTTTGTTTCCTACCGAAACGCCAGCTTATTATTATGCCCAGGCCGCTTGGGCTTTCGATCACGGAAACAACTCCGAAGGTCGGAAATGGGTTCAGAGCGCGAAAAAGATTTTCGATGTCAGCAAGACCGGCTGGTTCGATCGCCTCCTTTATCAGTTCGGATGGCTAAAGAAGAAGCCGAGCCGGACAATCGATCCATTTTCCAGCTAAGACTCGCTTGTCAGCGCGATCAGCGTTTTTCGAAATCGCGCCGACTGACAGTCTGAGTGTTCTGGCGCATTTTTACCACGCTCTCTGCTTCAAGCACGCCGCGAAAGTTTACACCAGGATAGATGATGCAATCCCGTCCGATCACGGCTCCCGGATTGATCACGGCATTGCAACCGATCTCACTCTGGTCACCAATAATTGCTCCAAATTTCTTGAGCCCCGTCGCAATACTGCCATCCGGTCCGGAAACAGTAATTTCTCGATGGTCCAACTTTACATTCGAAAGGATCACGCCTGCGCCAAGGTGAGCACGATATCCCACGATCGAATCGCCTACGTAATTGAAATGTGGCACCTGCGCTTCGTTGAACAGAACGCAATTCTTGAATTCGCATGAATTACCCATCACTACGCCATTGCCTGCGATCACGTTCTCGCGCACATAGCAGCCGCTGCGGATATGACATTTTTCGCCGATCCAGGCGGGCCCTTTTAAAAAAGCGCCTTGTTCAACGATTGTTCCCGCACCAATAAAAACCGTGTTGCTAATGAATGGTTTTCCCAGCAACTCGCCGAGCACAGCTGGTTTCAATCGAAATTGCAGATAGCTGGCGATCTGTTTCAGCGCCTCCCAGACATAAGTCTGATTTTCGAACAATTTCGGATGAGCGGTGTGCTCAAGATTGAGGAGGTCAGCCGGCGCAAACATTTGGGGCCTCAGGATGAAGAATTGCCCATTTCGTTGCGAGCAGAAATCATGGCGCTTCGGGGCGTGAGTTTCTGTCCATCTTTGGTGTCGCGCACTTCCCAGCCGAGCTCGGCGATCTTGTCACGCAATTCGTCACTTCGCTTGAAATCTTTGTCATGGCGCGCTTGCTGGCGTTCCGTTGCGAGCTGCGTCACTTCTCTCGGCGGCGCAGGCTCCATTTCGGTCTCAAGCTGGAGCACGTTGTTAATTCGCTTCCACCATTTCAACCAGGCGGCTGCGGTGACACCGTTCACTTTATTTTGGTCCATTGCGCGATTCGTTTCCCGAATCGATTCAAACAAAAAACCAAGCGCGGCTGAGATATTCAGATCGTCATCGAGCGCTTCTTCAAATTCTTGGTTCGGCAATCCCTCACCGTTGTGCTGCTGCTCGCGCGCCTCTCCCTGAGGGAGAGGCGGACGCGAAGCGCCAGGTGAGGGCCGAAGTTCCACTGTATTTTTCCCGATCTCTCGCAAGCGTTCCAGCCAATCGTCGATTCGGCCGAGCGCTTCGCGAGATTCATTCATACTTTCCCAGGTGAAATTCAGTGGCGTGCGGTAATGAACTCGGATTAGAGCATAACGAAGCTCGCGACCACTGTAGCCTTTCGCCAGCACATCGGGCACGGTGTAAAAATTACCGAGTGACTTCGCCATCTTCTGTCCATCGACGAGCAGATGTGCGCAATGCAGCCAGTAGCGCACAAATTTCTTTCCGGTGACGCCTTCGCTTTGCGCAATCTCGGCTTCGTGATGCGGGAAAATGTTGTCCACACCGCCGCAGTGAATATCGATTTGATCGCCTAACAACGCAGTCGCCATTGCGCTGCATTCGATATGCCAGCCGGGCCGGCCCGGTCCCCATGGTGAATCCCACTTTACCTCACCATCTTCTTCGTCCGACGCTTTCCAAAGTGCGAAGTCGCCGATGTGTTCCTTATCATATTCGTCATGCTTCACTCGGTCCGTCGATTGCAATTGAGTCAGGTCGAAATGAGCCAGCCGGCCGTAATCTGGAAACTTGTTGATTCGAAAATAGACTGATTTGTCTTCAGCCTGATAAGCAAGGCCGCGGGAAATCAAAGTGTCGATCATCGAAATCATCCTGACGATGTAACGCTGGTCTGTCGCGGCCGGAAATTCATCGGCTCGCTTGATTCGCAACGTCTCCATGTCTTCCAGAAAGGCCCGCTTAAATGGCTCGGTAAACTTCGAGAGCGGAATCTTTGCTTCGCGGGCGCCACGGATCGTTTTGTCATCTACGTCGGTAATGTTCATCACCCGATGAACGCCGTAGCCGCGCAACTCCAGATGGCGTTGCAGCAAGTCCTCGAAAACGTAGGCGCGGAAATTTCCGATGTGCGCGCGGCTATAAACGGTCGGACCGCATGTGTACATGTCGATCTTCCGCGAAGCTGGATCTCGAGACGTGAATTCTTCGAGCTGGCGCGAATAGGTGTTGAAAAAGCGCATCACTCCATCTCGACCGTCGCCACGGCCATGGCCGCGATGCCTTCGCCCCGTCCGATTGAGCCGAGCTGCTCGTTGGTCGTCGCCTTGATGCTCACTTGTGATTCGTTCAGGAGAATTGCTGTGGCGATCTTCTGGCGCATCGCCGAGATGTGCGGCGCGACCTTGGGCGCCTCGGCGATCACGGTAGCATCGACGTTGATAGGTTGCGCTTTTTGTTTTGTCAGAAGCGCGGCGACATGACGCAAAATATCCAAACTGCTCATATCACGAAAAGACTCATCGGTATTTGGAAAATGCTGACCGATATCACCGGCGCCGATCGCGCCGAGTAAAGCATCCGCAATCGCATGAGAAAGAACATCGGCATCGGAATGACCGGCCAGTCCGCGCGCGTAGGCGATCTCGATACCGCCCAAGATCAGCTTTCGCCCTTCGGCCAGCGGATGTACGTCGTAACCAATGCCGGTGCGGATCATGGGAAAAATGATGAATCTGGAACGACGAATGACCAATCACACCCGCATGGTGAATGGCGAAAAACTTCGTGCTTCGTTATTCCTTTATCATTCGTCATTGGGCATTCGTCATTCGCAATCCTAGATTTAGAACACCATTGGTGGCGATAATGCTGTATTTATCTTTTAGATCTTTACGCGGCCGGAGATCGACTTTGCCGCCAGCCGTTTCAATCAACAACCATCCGGCGGCAATGTCCCACAAACTAATTCCCCGTTCGATGTAGGCGTCGAACCGTCCACATGCCACATACGCCATATCGAGTGCAGCGCTGCCGAACACACGACATTTCCGGACGCGATGAACCATTTCATCGAGCAGCGGAAGATTCGCATCGATCAAATTATCTGTTTTAGAAAGACCTACCGAAATCACAGCTTCGGCCAGTTCGGTGCGCTCGCTGACGTGGAAATGATGGCCGTTGAGCCGCGGTTTTTCTCCTTTTTGTCCGCACCACGTTTCCTCGCGCATCGGATCATAGATCACGCCTGCGATAATTTCGCCCTGGAACCGAAACGCGATCGACACGCAGAAATGCGGGATGCCGTAAAAATAATTCACCGTTCCATCCAGAGGATCGACGACCCATTGGTGTTCGTTTGTCTGATCCCCGACCATGGCTTCTTCGCCATACAGAGCGTGATGTGGAAATTGCTTCAGCAGGGAGCGCGTAATCAATTCCTGCGCGCGCACATCGATCTCGAGCTTGAGGTCGTGCGCCTGCGCCGATTGCACGCGCTGCGGATGCTGAAAATTTTTGCGGAGCAGTTTGCCGGCGGCTCGCGCGGCTCGTTCGGCTGCCTCGAGATAATGTTTCATGGAAGGTGAGAGTTTGAGGAGTTGAGCCGTTGGTTAGAATCGGCAGCAAACTTCCTCTCAACTATTCAACCAAAAAAAACCGGGAGGAAAATAAATTCTCCTCCCGGGTTGAAGTTGGATTTATGGTCCCGAAGAAATTCGGGACCGTTCGCTAGCGTCAGGCGTTAATGCCTTTTCTTCTTCGCTGCTTTTTTCTTTGCTGCTTTTTTCTTCTTAGCCATCGACTGGTTCCCCCCTTTCAATCCGCAATCGCGGAAATTTGTGAGTTGGGAATAACTTCACTTACATCGAGTCAAGTAATCATCACATTTTTTTTGTCAAACGTTTTTCGCACGAATTTAAAAATATTTCTACGAGTTCGCGCGCGATGATTTTTTTTGGCGCGCGGGAAATTCTTTGCTTCCCGCCGTTTTGAAACAGTACGACAACTTCGTTTTCATCACCTTCGATTCCCGTGACAGCGTCGTTGGCCACGATGATGTCGCAATCCTTGTCGCGCATTTTTCCCCGGGCGTTTTTTTCCATATCGTCAGTTTCGGCGGCGAATCCGACCACCAGAAATTGTCGATCCTGTTTTGACAGCGAGGCGAGAATGTCCCGAGTGGGAACGAGCTCGAGAGAAATTGCGTCGCCGGTTTTTTTTATTTTGCTCGAGGAAAATTTCAACGGCTTGTAATCGGCAACCGCGGCGCACAAAACGCATACGTCATACGCCCCGGATTCTCGATGAACGGCCTCAAACATTTCGGCCGCGGTCGTGACGGAGATAAATTTCGCTCCGGTCGGGGGATCGAGATGGACCGGACCGGAGATCAACACAACCTCATGTCCGGCTTCGATTGCTGCCTCGGCAATGGCGTAACCCATTTTGCCAGACGAACGATTGCTTAAGTAGCGAACGGGATCGATCGGCTCACGCGTTGGGCCCGCCGTGACGAGAAATCTCACGCGATCAATTTTTGCTGTCGTGCCAGTATGAACTCGGCGCGAAATGCAATGTCCTCAACCTTCCAGAGACGACCCACGCCTTCGTAACCGCAGGCAAGCATTCCTTCTTCAGGCCCGATGAATTCCATCCCGCGTGCTTTTAATCTCTCGACATTGTCCTGGGTGGCGCGGTTTTCCCACATCTTTCCATTCATAGCCGGCGCGATCAAAATTGGTGCACGAGTAGCAAGCGCGATGGCGGCGAGCGGATGGCCGGCCAAACCGTTGGCCAGCTCCGCGATGATGTGCACAGTGGCGGGCGCGATCAAAAGAAGATTGGCGCGATCCGCCAATTCAATATGTCCGGGTCGCCAGCTCTCTTTCTCATCGTAGAAGCTCGTCATGACTGGATTCTTTGAAAGAGTCTGGAGAGTGAGCGGCGTAATAAATTCGGTCGCGTCTTTTGTCATCACGACGAAAACTTCATGTCCCTGCTTCACCAGCAGACTCGTCAGCTCGGCCGATTTGTAGGCTGCGATTGATCCGGTAACGCCGAGTACCGACGGTTGATTGTCGATTCGGCCGACTGTCGCTCCGGAGAGGTTTTTCGAATTTCGATTTTCGATTAGCCATTGGTCAGGATCAACGATCATCCGCCCGTTGTCATTCTGAGCGCAGCGAAGAATCTCTGATCATTCTCTTCCATCGCGACAAACAAATAGTTTGAGATGTTTCGCTTCGCTCAACATGACAGTGGAAAACCGTGCGGCGTTCATCTCTGGATCAATCGCCGGCTCAAATAACTTTCCGCGCTCATGATGTTTCGGAACTTTTGCAAATCTTCTTCGATGGATTTGCTGATGATGGTATAGCGATATTTCTTCCACGATTCCATTTCCCGCGCAGCGGTTTTTAGACGCCGCTCGATCTGCTCATCACTTTCCGTGCCGCGCTTCTTCAAGCGTCGCCGCAATTCATCCAGATCAGGCGGCATGATGAATACGTCCGCCAGCGCCTGACGAATCAAAGGATCAGCGCAATTCCGAATGGTCGCGGCGCCTTGAGTGTCGATGTCGATCAAAACATCAATACCATTCTTCAAATTTGTCATTACCGGCTCGCTCAGGGTTCCGTAATAATCGCCGTGCACCTGAGCGTGCTCAAGCAATTCGCCTGCCTTGACTCGCGATTCGAACTCAGCGGTGGAAAGAAAACGATAATCCTCGCCATCGACTTCGCCGCTGCGAGCAGGCCGGGTAGTGCAGGAAACGGAGTAAAAAAAATTCGGTGTTCGCCGCAGCGCTTCTACAAGAGTGGTCTTGCCGGCTCCGGATGGCGCAGAAACAACAAAAAGAATTCCGTAACGGCTGAATCGGTTATTCAAGGTTCTGAATTTGCTCGCGAATTTTTTCCAGCTCGGCTTTGCAGGCAACTACAGCCTGCGAAATGGGGGCATCGTTGGCTTTGGCTCCCAGCGTATTGAGTTCCCGAAAAATTTCCTGGGTGATGAATTCCAGAGTGCGGCCCACGGGCTCATTCTTGCGCAAGTGATGAGCGAACTGCGCCAGATGACTTTCCACCCGGGTCAGCTCCTCGGTAACATCGGTTCGATCTGCGAAAAACAGAATCTCCTTCGTCAATCTCTCGTCATCCGAGGTGATGGCCAGACCGGCCTTTTCGATGCGATCAAGAAGAGCTGCTCGATATTGCTTAACGACCTCAGGATGTATCGCGCGGATTTCCTTGATCTGTCTCCGCATTTCCTTGAGCCGACGGATTAAATCTTTGGCGAGGTGTTTCCCTTCGCGTTCTCGCATTTTCAGCAATTCCGCCAGCGCGGAATGGAGCGCACGTTCGATAACTGGCCAGGCCTCGCGTGTTTCAATTGTAATCTGGGGAACGTGCATGACCCCGGGAGCTTGCAAAATTGTGCCGATGTCGATCTCACCGGTTGCGTTTAGTTCTTTTTGTAATGCGCGGATCGCCTCGTAGTACGAGCGAGCCAAATCGACGTTGAGCGCGGGTCGAGGCGTCGCATTTGGGCCGCTGTGATAACTGACAAGGACATTGGTCCGGCCGCGTGAGATGCTTTCATTGATCGTCTGACGAATCCTCGGTTCCAGCTCGATCAGATCGCGAGGCAGATTGATGACAATATCGCTTTGCTTGCGGTTCACTGAATTAAGTTCGACGCAAAACTTCGTGCCGTCGTAGTCAGCTTCGCCGCGTCCGTAACCTGTCATGCTTTTCACAGCGATCCAGCTTCTCGAAAGAGCGCGGAAATAACAAATAGAAAGAACTGCCAAAATCCTAACTATCCCGTCGTTTATGGGAGCACGAAGGCAGCACGGCCGGCGATCCACCGGTGGCCTCGAAGAGATTGAAGCCAAGAGCGCATAGGAAGTTGATGCGCGATCATTTCCCCGACGACATTAGTAGATGTTCGATGGCTCGCCGATGCGGCGACGGGATTGGAATGGAATTCAGTTTACCCGGCGCAAACCAGCGCTGCCTTTTCTTGTCGATCTTACTTGGCGCACGCTGGAAAACCCGGAGTGTGATGCGATGATTCGTAAATGGAAATGCCAAAACGAAAATCGGGCGGCTGTGTTCGCTTTTTGATTTTATAGTTGGCAATATCCACATTCTCTGCCAGCGCTTCTGTGATTGCTCGAGGAGAATCTTATTTTTCCGAATGCTGAAGGCGTGATCTTCGACAAGTCGTTGGATCAACGGTCGCGCTCTTTTGTGTGGGAGCATCTCGGGATTGCGCGCGCGGCAAAAAGTTTTCACGGGACAGATTCCGCACTTTGGTTTCGGCAAACAGATCATCGCTCCCAGATCGACAAGCGCGGAGTTAAAGGCGCGCGCGGAACGCTTCGGAACGAGTAAACTCGCGCGCTCCCATAACTGCGCGCGGCCGTTCGGTCGGTCCAGCGTGGTCTGAACGTTGAAAATCCGAGTCAAAACGCGGGCGGTATTGGCCTCGACGATGGGAACAGATTGGTCGAACGCAAAGGTAGCGATCGCGTTGGCCGTGTATTTTCCAATTCCCGGCAGTTTTCGCATTTCGTCGATCTGGTTTGGAAACCATCCACCGTGGCGATCAATCACAGTTCGAGCGAGATCATGAAGATTTCGGGGTCGGGCGTAGTACCCGAGTCCTTGCCAGGCGTGGAGAACATCGTTCTCAGATGCATGGGCAAGGGCCGCGAACTCCGGAAACCGGCGGAGCCATCTATTATAGTACGGGATTACCACACCGACCCTGGTTTGCTGGAGCATGAACTCGGAGATAACAACGGCGTACGGATCGCGTGTATGACGCCACGGTAAATCGCGGCCGTTTCGCCGGAACCAGTGCAGAAGTTTCCGCCGAAACAATACCCATTCGAACGGCAAATCACGTTTCTGGCGCGGCGGCATGCGTTCGAAAATGATACCAGGAATACAGAAACGCCCAAAGTACGAGCAGCGCAATGAAGATCGTTAGCAGAACACCGAAAATGCTCGGCGTTACAAAAAACTGGAGAATCAGCAGCAACAACGAACCAAAGAACATCAGTTTACCGCCGAGTCGATGCGTGGCGCGCCAAGTCTCAGAATTTTCCAGCGTCCACGGCGTGCGGATACCGACAAAGTAGTTTGGCTGTAGCTTCGGAAGGTAATTCCCGATGACCAAAAAGACGAGAAGGACGCAAGCGCTGATTGCGTGAGTGCTCCCGAGCTTATAACCGAAGGCGGCGGCGATTTGAATCGCAAGAATCGCGTCGAAAAAACTGGCAAAGGCAATACGTAAAACTTGCAAGACCCTGTTCATGCGATCTCTGTTCGCCAGGTTTCGCCGCAATTTCGGGTCAAGCCGAGATACGACGTGCAAAAGTCCGACGACTGCCAGACCGATGCACGGCGTGAGAAGAAGGCCAAATGTTTTCGAGCTCCAGCCATCGATTTCGCCGCGGAAGTTCCAGTGAATCGGGACGCGAGCCCGGATTCGCTTCCAGACAAGAGCAAGAGCCACGAACGGCGCGACGAGCAATCCTGCCTCGAGCCAGGCAAGCTTGTTTTTCATTTCGTTTTCCTTGTTGCCTTTGACTCCACCAGACTCCAGCCCGGTAATTCGTGTGAAGACTCACGAAGAATTGCTTCGACATTCGTAATTCGCGCTTCGTCCTTTGCTCGTGTTAATCTCTGGCTTGCAATGAATGCCTACACCCAGCCTTTGACGAACGAACAGGTCGGGAAGCTGCGCGTGTTGTTGGAGGAAGCGGGGTTTGAATTTTCGCCCAAGCCTTACACGATTTTCTTTGCTCAGAAAAACAAACTCAGTGTGGCCGTTTATGAGAAGGGGCCGAAAGTTCTAGTCCAGGGAAAGGGCGTGGAAGAGTTCGTGCAGTTTGAGATCGAGCCGAAAATACTGGGCGAAGCAAGGCTTGGCTACGAAGAGGTGCATTCGCCGGAGATGTTCGAGTCGCACTTTGGCGTGGATGAAAGCGGGAAGGGCGATTTCTTTGGACCGTTGGTAATTTCGGGTGTGTATGTGGATGGCGGCATTGCGCGCAAGCTTTTGGATGCCGGCGTTCAAGACAGCAAGCGAATCGGGTCGGACGCACGGATTCGGTCGCTGGCGGACGTGGTCCGAAAAAGTGCGATGGGATTGGTCGATACGGTCTTGATCGGACCGGCGAAATACAACGACCTGTACCAAAAGTTCAGCAATTTAAATAGCTTGCTCGGATGGGGGCACGCTCGGGTGATCGAGAATCTCCTGATGCGCAAGCCGGACTGCCCGCGTTCGTTGTCGGATCAATTTGCTGATGCGCGAGTGATCAAGCAGTCCTTGCTCAAGCATGGTCGCAAGATCGAGATCCAACAGCGACCCAGGGCTGAATCGGACATCGCGGTCGCTGCGGCATCGGTTTTGGCGCGCGAAGGATTCATTAATTGGTTGGAACGCAGGGGCAAAGAATTGGGGTTACGGCTAGAGCGAGGTGTTTCGCCCAATGTGAAAGCCACCGCGAAAGAGTTGGTGGAAAAAAGGGGAGCCGAAGCACTCCGGGAAGTGGCTAAAGTTCACTTTCGGACCGCTCATGAAATAGCCCCGGACCAATTTGCCGCTCGGGCGCCACGCTCCGATTGGTCGAGGGAAAGTCGCTAAGAATCGGCCAAATTCGGGCAAGGAATCTGCTCTAAAAAGCTGGAGGATTTTGGGGGATTATGGAAAACAGGCTGCTTATTCTAAATGCGGATCCAGTCTTCGAAGATAACGCCCTGTCCTTTTTTGATGCCATCGACGATTTGGAATTGCGCACTGTTCGAACCCTCGCCGAGGCGGTGACAGTCCTGCTCCAGGAGAATTTCGATGCTTTTGTGGTGGAAGGGGAGTCTGCCCTGGCGCTGGAACAGGCGACAAACGCCAGGCAGCATTTTCCCTCGCTCAAGATTGCCTGTCTTGTTCCAGGCTGGACCGATGAAAGGATCCAGAAGGAAGCAGAGCTGCAGAACATTGCTATGATTCTGAGCAATCAAACCAATCGCCAGCTGGAAGCAGAATTGAACCGCTTTGCCCAATCCTTGGGAACGCCTTCCGGTGATCCATCCGAAGGGATCGACCCGTGTCATTCCTTGATTGGTAACCTGAATCAGTTCACGGCTGCCGAAATTCTGCAAATGAGCTGCCTAAGCCAGCGCAGCGGACGCTTTACGTTCAAATCGAGCAGGGGCAGCAGTGAGATTTTTTTGCAGCATGGAGCGGTGCGGCACGCTCTGTTTGGTGCGTTGGAAGGCGAGGCGGCGGTGGCCGAGATTTTCCGGTGGCGGCAGGGGCGGTTCTATTTTGAAGAAGGGATCATTAGCCAGGTGCAGACTGTCGACCGTCCGTGGGCGCACCTGTTGATCGAGAATTTGCAAAAACTCGATGAGACCCTCGAGCTCGTAAGCGTATCCACTCGCTCCGAATGAAGGACAAGGAACTCGAAACAAGGCTCCGGCTCCTGAGTATTCAACTGGAGAACTGGACGAAATTGCATGACCTGATCACCTATGGTCTCGATAAGGCCAAACCAATCATCTCCAGCGAACAGGAACGGCAGTTCACAGAGATTCGTTCCAGTCTTTTGCAGGAAACCGAATACGTGTTCAAGACACTCAATGTCGTTTCCGAACTCTCCGGAAAAGTTATGAATGTATTGGGGCGCGCGTCATCTGTGCGCGGCGTGCGCGATCTGACTAATGATGAAGTCCGCCGGATGGAAACTGAATGGAACACCGTGTTTACGAAATTGGGCGTAGTCCAAGGACAATTGAAAGCACGCCGCAAAGTTTTAGCGGGAAAAACCATTCTCGGTTACTATCTGGCTCGTTTGCTTGGCCGATTGACGCCAGCCTGCTGATTTTTCGTTTACGATTCCACGAGACGCAGCACGGCTTCTTCCAACGGGCGATTTGGCGACACCGCCCGAACATTGGGTTCTCAAAGCGCTCCGCAAATTGCATTTGCGCTTCTTCGGCAAGAGGTTACACGGTAAAGAGAAGGTCGGATTTTTCTGTTTATTTTGACCGCCGCAATGAACCCGGCCGCCGAATACTAGAATAGAGTTATGGCAAAATTGACCAAACGCGACATCGTGGTCGCGATCAGCAATCAGACCGGAATGGTGCAACACCAGGTGTTCGATGTGGTCCAACGGACGCTGGACAAAATCACGGACAGTTTGGCTAACAACGTCCCGGTGGAGCTACGGAACTTTGGGATATTTCAGCCGCGATTAACCAAGCCGCGTGTTGGCCGCAATCCGAACCAGCCCGGGAGCAGTTTTGTGATTCCGCCGCGGGCGACAGTAAAGTTCAAGGCTGGCAAAGTGATGCGGCAACGGGTGGAGAAGCTTTCCCGGGAGCTGAAAGAGGCTGAGCAGCGTAGAGCAACTGCTACGGCAGCAAGCGGCAACCATTAGCTTTCGTTTTCAGCGTTCCGGCTCAGATCAACAGGTTCTCAATCGCTTCTTCGAGCCGCTCGAAATTAATTGGCTTCGTCAAGTGTTCTGAAAAACCGGCAGCCTGGGCTTTCTTGACGTCGTGCTCCATTCCGAATCCGCTCAGGGCAATTCCTCTTAGCCCCTTGCTGTTCCGCAATTCGCGCATGAGTTCGTAACCGCTTCGATCGGGAAGTCCAATGTCACTGATCAAGAGATCGAATTCTTTTCCGCGCGCCGTTTCGACAGCCTGCTCTGCGGAATGGGCGACGGTGATGTTGTAACCGCGGCGCTCCAGCATCATTTTCATCCCCATACAAGTGTCCTGGTGATCATCGACAACCAGCAGCCGAGCTTTTTTGCGATTAAGTTGTTCTTTGTCCGCTGGGGCGGCGATTTCTCCATCGCCTCCTCCGTCGCGATCGATGCCCGGGGGGGCCGGCGCTGTATTGAGAGTGATGGCGAAGGTTGCCCCCTGATCTTTTCCGGGACTTTCTACTCGAATTTTTCCACCATGAGCATCGACCATGGCTTTTGAAATTGCCAGGCCCAGGCCGAGCCCGCCGAACCGACGGGTGATCGAGCTTTGACCTTGCTCGAAGGCGTTGAAGATCTTGTCGATCTTCTCCGACTCGATTCCGATCCCATTATCACTAATTCGGATCTCAATCTCGCCCGCCACGGGGTTGCGCGTTTCAATGGTGATGCTTCCCTCTTCCGGCGTGAACTTCACGCTGTTCTTGATGAGGTTCCAAAAAATCTGCTGCAAGCGAGCAGGATCTCCCCGGACATAATCTGACTCAGCGCGAAATCGGAATTCTGTTTCGAGCTTCTTGGCGGCGATATCTTCACCACAAATTTCGAAGGCGCGCTGCAGAGTCTCATGCACACTGACCAGCTCAAAGGTCAATTGCAACTTGCCTTTGGCGATGCGGGTAACGTCGAGTAGATCGTCGATCAGGCGCGCTTCCAGTTCAACATTGCGGCGAATCACATCGAGCGCGTGCCGGACCCGCGATGAATCCGAAACAGTTGCTTCCAACTCGCTCACCATGGCAATCACCGGTGAAAGCGGGTTGCGCAATTCGTGGGAGAGCAACGCCAAGAATTGATCCTTGGCTGCATTAGCGGCGATCAGTTCCTGCCGCAATGCCACATCGCGCGTCTTATCTTCCACGATATAGAGCACACCCTGCACATTCTGCTTCGAACCTTCCAGCCGGATCAGACTGATATCCACGAAGTGGGTCATTCCGGCTTCGTCTTTGATTGAATGCTCGGCCAGGTGAAATGGTATTCCCGAAGCGAGCACTCCTTCGATTGCACCGGCCGGAGCGATTGTGATTTCGTCGAAGTTTGCCTTCTTGATTTCTCGTCCCGCCGGTAGCTGCCCAAATCGCTGTGCCATTTGCCCGAAGGCTTCATTCGCCTGAAGAAAGCGGCGCGACACAGGATCGACGAAAGCGATACCGCTTGGCATGTTTGCCAGAATATTTTCGTTGAAAATCACCTCCCTTTCGACCCGCCGGGTAGCTTCGGTTTGTCTTTGGTAAAGCCGACTTGCGCCCCAGGCTCCGATGGCGGTCCCGACCACGAGCCATCCTACGAGGTAATTCATTTTGCCTAGCAGATCGTGAACGGGTTTATAAGCGACAGCCATGGGCTGCTGAATCACCACTGCCCACCCAGTCGATTCGATTGGGCTAAACGAGTAGACATTGTCGTATTTCTCAAGATGCCCGGTCTTTCTCGTGCGGATTTCATCCATCAAAGTTCCGCCGGTTGGTCGGAGAGCGTTTGAGTTTGGTTTGAAATCGCGATCAAACAAAGGAATGCCATTTTGATCGAACACCTCGCACAATAAATTATCGGTGAATTCGATGCTCGAAAGCCTGCGGCCCATTCTCTCCACCAGAACTGACACACCAATGTAGCCGACGATCGTGCCGTCCGGCTGACGAACGGCCCCCACAATGTCCGTAGCAAGCCGTTGATCAGGTAAACGATGATGAACCGCAGAGACAAAGACATCCCGGGTGGAATTCGCCTGCTCACGCCAAAATCCGGATTGGAAATCCTTCCCGATCATCTCGGGTATTTCCGGAACGGAAGCAATGAGACGACCGTCGCTCGTTGTCACAAACATCCCGTCAATCCGCGGTTGCGAGTAATAAGCTGACCCAAGCCATTGTTGAGCGGCAGACTGCGGATTGGGCATCGTTAACATTGTGACGATGCCGGGCAGGGTTTGATAATATTCGATGATCCCACTGGTTCGATCGAGATCGTCACCGATCAGATGCGCGATCAATTGCACGAAAGTCTGGCGGTCGCGGAGGATTTTTGATTCCAGCGTGTTGCTCAGGATAGTGTAGGAGACAACGAGGGTCAGGATCGATGGGACCCATCCAGCCAAGAGAATCAGGAAGCCGATGTTGAAACGTTCGAAGCGGTCGCGCCTCCGTTTTCGAAATATATCTGGCAGTTGCATTCCGTCCGACCGAGGAAATTCGCTTTTCACCAATCAACCCGTCCCTCGTCACAGGCAAGGGCAGAATGGGATCATGCAGGATCGACAACGTAAGCCAGCCGACTTTGGAGCACGGCGAAAGCTGGTAGTGTGTGTTCATTGTCCGTTCGGGGAGGCGAATTCCACAACCCTAACCTGGCGCTTCGCGTACGGCCCCCGACCCCGATTCCCAAGGCACCCGCGCCCTATGTCATCCTCTCCCTGCCAGGGAGAGGATTGAGGTGAGGGTCTGCTTCCAACTGACAAACCGTCAACACTATCGCGAAAGCTGACCGCCCCTTTTTTTGAATTGACGCCCACTAGGGAAGCGTCATCATTCGCGCTGTATCTGAACAGGCACCGCTTGAAACCTAATGCAAGGAAGCCTCGGCCATCTTATCTGGACAATTTGTTATTTGAGCGTGCTGACGGGCCTCTCTGCCTACGGTCTGCATCGGTATTTCATTATCTATCTGTTCCTAAAGAATAAGGGGCGCGCGCCGCAACCGCTGCATCAGTTCGAACGGCTGCCCAAAGTGACGGTGCAGCTGCCGATTTTTAATGAAGTTTACGTGGCCGAACGCCTGCTTCGCTCCGTAAGCGAACTCGATTATCCGCGGGAGCTCCTTCAAATCCAGGTGCTGGATGATTCCACCGACGAAACCCATCAGATGACAGCTTCTTGCGCGGCGGAACTGCGAGAGCGCGGGTTCAATGTCGATCTAATCCATCGCGTCGATCGGACCGGTTTTAAAGCTGGAGCTCTGGCCATCGGCCTCGAGTCGGCCGAAGGCGAGTTCGTTTGCATACTCGACGCCGATTTTGTCCCGACTTCCGACCTGCTCAGACGCACCATCGATTTTTTCACCGACCCGAAAGTAGGCATGATTCAGACACGCTGGGGACATCTCAATCGCGGCTACTCGCTTTTGACCCGTGTCCAGGCAATGTTTTTGGATGGTCACCTGCTGCTGGAGCAAACTGCCCGCAGCCGGAGCGGCCGTTTTTTCAACTTCAACGGCACCGCCGGGCTTTGGAGAAAATCGTGCATCCAGAATGCTGGCGGTTGGCAGCACGACACGCTCACAGAAGACTTGGATTTGAGCTACCGCGCCCAACTGGACGGTTGGAAATTCATTTTCCTTGCCGATGTCGTGACTCCCGCGGAGTTGCCGGTCGATATGAACGGGTTCAAGTCCCAACAGCATCGCTGGACAAAAGGATCGGTTCAAACTTGTAAAAAACTGCTGCCTCGGATTTGGCGGAGCAGACTTCCTTTTGCCATTAAGCTCGAAGCAACCGGGCACTTAATGTCGAATTTTGCCTATCTTCTGCTCGCCTGCCTATGTGTGCTGCTGCATCCTTCGATCGGAGGACCGCAGCCCGGATGGACAAGAACTATTCTAATTGATATCCCGATCTTTTTTGCTGCCTCGGTTTCGGTGGGAGTTTTTTACGTCTGCGCGCAACGCGAACTTCACCCGCACACATGGATGAAGGAAATTCTATTTCTCCCCTGTTTGCTTGCTCTTGGTATTGGTCTGTCCCTGAACAATGCCCGCGCGGTGCTCGAGGCAATCTGCAATCACAAGTCGGAATTTACGCGCACACCGAAGTACGGCATCGAGCGCAAAGAACAGCTGTGGCGTGGGTGCAAATACAAGCCGTTAAAATCCCTTCTGCCGGTAGCTGAGATGGCGTTCGCGATTTATTTTACTTATTTCGTCTGGTTTGCCCTCGAGCATCGACAATTTCTTTCGCTGCCATTTTTACTCATGTTTCAGGCCGGATTTCTTTATGTCTCGTTCTCATCGCTTCTGCCGTGGTTGCCCAGGTTGAGTCTCGGCGCAATCCGGACTGCACCTGATCGAAAAGCCGGAACTCTAAGAGTCGAGCGCCTGGCGAATCGGTACTGGCGAGTTGCTCCGGATCGAACGGCTTGGGGAGAAAGAACATTCCGTTGTCGATCCTGTCTCCGGGATGGAGCGAATCGGCCAGATAACCGGAGACGAAGACTACTTTCGTGTGAGGGCTGATTTTTCTTAGCCAATCCGCAAAGTATCGGCCGCTCATTTGAGGCATCACCACATCGGTAAGCAAAAGGTGAACTTTGCGTCCCGCGCTTTCGGTGATCATCCGCTGGGCGTCGTCTCCGTTTGCCGCTTCGATCACCTGATAGCCAAGTTTTCGCAACACACGCACTGAAATGTGACGCACGCTGACATCATCTTCGAGCACGAGGATTGTTTCGTTTCCGGTCGCAAGCTTCTTCACTCCCGGTTTGTTGTAAGTAAACACGGGGGGAGGCGCCGGGACTTTTGGAAGATAAATCTGTGCCGTGGTGCCTTTATCGGGCTCACTCTCGAATAGGATGTGGCCTCCACTTTGATGGACGATTCCGTAGCTGCTCGCGAGTCCCAACCCGCTGTGATGGTCTTTGGTCGTGAAGAACGGTTCGAACAAATGCAACTTCGCTTCCTGAGTCATCCCGGTGCCGGTGTCACTCACGCTAATCAAGACGTAAGTGCCCGGAACAAAATCATTGCAGAAAAAAGGGGGGGGATGTTCGACCGTAAGATCGACGATTGTCGTTCTGATAGTCAGCCGGCCTCCTCCTGGCATTGCGTCGCGCGCGTTTACCGCGAGGTTTAGGATGATTTGGGTGATTTGGCCAGGATCCACACGAACATGTCCGCCTTCTTTGTCGTGATGCAGTTCGCACACCACCGAAATATTTTCGCCGAGCAGTCTTAGGAGCGAGCGTTCAAGATTGGTAATCAAAGAGTTCACTTGGACCACCTGCGGCTCGAGAGCCCGCTTCCGGCTGAAAGCGAGCAATTGACTGGCTAAATCGGAAGCGCGATTGGCAGCTTTACGAATCTCGACAACATGGTCGGCTACTATTCCTTTGACGCCCGGCTCCGTCAGCGCCAGATCGCTGTAGCCAAGTATCGTGGTAAGAAAATTATTAAAGTCGTGTGCCAGCCCACCGGCAAGCTGACCGAACGCTTCCATCCTTTGGGAGCGACAAAGCTGGTCGCGAAGTTGTCTGCGGGCAGTGATGTCCATAAGGGAACCGGTGAAACGAATTGCTTGTCCGTCGGCATTGCGTTCGATCAGAGCACGCTCCAGCAATTGGAGGTATTGCCCGTCTGCTCGCCGGAAGCGATACTCCCCGCTCCAATGCTCATCCGTTGCAGCTAGAGCAACTTGAATGCTCCTTGTGACGCGCGACCGATCTTCAAGATGAATTCGGTCGTGCCAGAAATTGATTGTGCCGTTGCCAGAATGTGTTTCGTAACCGAGCAACGTTGCCAAACCTTGTGGCCAGGAAAGTGTGCCAGTTCTTACATTCCAATCCCGAACTGCATCGTTTGTAGCCCGGGCAATAAGTTCAAAATAGTTCGCAGTTTGCCGCGCAGGATCTTGCAGTAGCAACGCAGTCTGGTTTTCATGGTTCGTGGATTTGTCGCAGATTTGACTCGATCCGCCGCTCTCGACCACTCCCGCTATCGCACTTTCTCCTTGATTCCCATTAGTCGATAGCATGTCGTCGCGACGTTTCGGAGCCCTCGATCAAAATAGCTAGTTCCATGCCCCTGCTGCATCGACGGGAAAAGGGAAAGTTGTTATGAAATCCTGACGGAGATTGAACCGTGGCGCGTTGCCAAGCCGCTATCCGGGGCTGCTCGTTGTCAGTTTGCCGCGACGGTAGCGGCCAGGCGCAGACGACGAGGATCAATGCTGATGCCTGTCATTTTCTCCGACTTCTGAACGTGAAAGGATAATTTCACGTACTTGGCTTCGACGCCGATCATCGAAAGATTAAAGAGCCGCTTGCGAGCGAATGAGATCGCTCCGTCGACATCGGTCCATGCCGGGCTGTCCGCGCGAAGGTGATAATTGGATACCGCAATTTTCAGTTCGCCGCAGGCTGCGGAATTTTTATTTACGAACGTAAGTCGGTCGAGAACTCCGGTTCTGGGGAAGGCAATGATGAAAACCGTTTCGCCCTCACGCAAAGCACAGCTGATCGCATCGTCTTTCACCGTCGCAGGCGCATTCTGATCGGCTTGCGAAACCCGCACGAGGCGCCCATCTGGCATTATGCATTCGACCTGGGTGTGGGACTCGGTTGATCCTAAAGCGCCCCGATCTCTTTCAGCGGCGTCACCGGTAGAAGCAGAGAGGTCACTTTGAAGGAGGACGCAAAACAGGCCACAGCCGAATAAAGTGATCAACTCCGGGAAAGAGGATCGACACGGATTCATGTGAGCTGATGAAAGCTTAGAGCGGGCCAGTCAGCACACTTTCCTTCCGCTCTGTCCATTGGTCCAAAACGCGGCTTGGCGGGCGGCTTATCGAATGCCAAATTCTGCTGCCGGCAAGGGTGAAACTTTTGAATCGATTTCGCTTGCTGGGCTGCCCTGTTTTCTAGTAAAAGATTGAAAGAGGGCGAAAACCAGTGTGGCAAGCTATTGCAAATACAGATGTCGTGTAGAAAGGCTTCTTCGCCCAGCGAATTTCCTTTGGTATCACAACTGCTATGATAAACCTGTCTGACCTGTCTATGTGCCGTGAACCCACTTCTTCGTGCCCTTCTCCTCTCCGGCGTTTGGGCCTTCTTTTCCTGCTGTCGCTTCTGCTGATTCCGTCGGTCGGGCGCGCGCAAGACGCGGTCCGGCCCTCTTTGGCGGGAGAATCAGCCAGTGAGGCCCGGCGCCAGGATATTGAGCGAATCCCTTACAATCTGTTGGTTGGTCCTGTGCGTTTTCGGGTCGGTGCAAGCATCGGTGTCGAATACAATGACAATATTAACTACGCTCCCGACCAGTTCGCCCAAGATGACGTCATTATTCGGCCGCAAGTCACCCTGAACGCAATCTGGCCGATCTCGGAGATCAACACCTTCCGCCTCGACCTCGGCTTCAGCTATGCGGCTTATCTCGACCATTCCGAGGCAAATACAAACGGCATCCTGATCGCCCCCAACTCGCAGGTGGCATTCGACATTTTCGTGGGTGATTTTCGAATCAACATCCACGATCGCCTCTCGGTGCAACAGGACCCGATTGCGGAATTCGCCCTTAGCAACACCACCGATTATGGCCGGCTCGAAAATTATGCGGGTTTATCGGTGCTGTGGGACCTGAACGCGATTTTAGTCACCGTCGGGTACGATCATTACACTTACGTGTCCACGACGGACGAGTTCGATTATCTGAATCGAATGGCGGAGCAGGTTTATGGATCGGCTGGCGTGAATCTAACCAACACGATGATCGTTGGCGTTGAAGGCACGGCCGTTTTTACCTCTTTTGACGACAACATACTAAACGATTCCAACACCTATAGCGCAGGCGCATTTCTGGAGACGCAATTAACTAATAACATCCGGGCGCGTGTGGCGGGAGGATATCAATGGATCGACTTCGATCACAACTTCGTGCTGTTCGATCTCGGTCCGCCCTTCGGGATCATCATGGTCCCCGACAAGAGTGACGTAGAAGATTTTTACGTCAACGGACTGATCACCCACCAAATTAATGGCTACGTGAGCCATTCTCTGAGCGCAGGACATGAAAACCAGCTCGGCATTAACTCTAACGCCATCGAGCTCAACTATGTACGCTACACGATTAACTGGAATGTCATTCGCAATACCCTTCTCTCGACCGAATTCTTTTATGAAGATGCAGATGAATCGGGTGGATTTGCCGGAATTTTTCAGGGCGACTTCAACGGCGAGCATCTTCACCGATATGGCGGCGCGATCACAGTCGGTTATCAATTGACGCCGCACGTCACGCTTGGGCTGCGTTATCAATACACGCAGAAGGATTCCGATCTTTTGTTCCGCGATTATACCCAGAACCGTGTTTCCCTCGACGGCACATATAGTTTTTAACCAGGGATAGATTGGGAGTTTAATGAGAGTTCGTGTTTATGCACTGATCTCCGCCGTTTTCATTTTTGTGTCACCGGCGGGACGTGGTCAGGACGCCACTAGTCCAGCCGTACCTTCGGCTACGAGGGCTCCGGCGCCGGATATTGCCCCAAGCACGAGCACGGTCATGCTGACCAACTCGATGGGCGTTCTGGACGATAAGAAAAAGCTCGGGCCAAACGACTTCGTCAGTTTTCGCGTAGTTGAGGATCGAGATGATGAATCTCAGCGGCTTCGAGTCAACGATAACGGCGAGCTGGAAGTTCCCTACATCGGTCCGGTTCCAGCCGAAGGTAAAACCTGCAAACAACTCGCCTACAACATCAAGGCCGCTCTGGAGAGAGAGTATTATTATCACGCAACTGTGATTCTGGCGCTGGACCGCGTCAGCGAGAAATCGCGCGGCCGGATCTATGTCTATGGCTCCGTCAAAGCGCAAGGCCCGCAGGAACTTCCGCCGGACGAAGTATACACGGTGAGCAAGGCGGTCATTCGTGCCGGTGGCTTTGGCGATTTTGCCAACAAACGCAAGGTGAAATTAACTCGCCAAAACGGGAAAGATTTCACTGTCGATCTTAAACGAGTGATTGAGGAGGGACACACTGAGGAAGACATCACTCTCGAACCAGACGATCAGATTTATGTCCCGCAACGGTTGATCAACATGTAATCATGCAACTTCCCGGCGCTGAAAAATTCACACCCGCGACCTGGTCCACTGGTTTCATTACCCGGCTGCACCGATACAAAACGCTTTTGCTCAGGCGCTGGTGGATTCCGGTCCTGACGATCTGCCTCGGATTGTTCGTGGAGGCATGGATCGCTTATCAGACACCGCCCTCTTATCTCTCCACCAGCAAAATGATGATGCCGGGCCAACTGCACATCCCGCAAGGCGCCGTCTACAGCGAAGAATCGCAGAATTTCTTCGGCACTCAGATCCAGCTAATGCAAAGCGACGAAGTCAGACGCGGAGCAGAAGCTCAGGTCCGGGCGACGCATCCTGAATTGCAGTCCAGTCTGGTAGATCTATTGATTGTGCAAAGGCCGCATACGTCGATTTTCGAGCTTCAAGCGATCGGCCGCTCGGCCGAGTATACGCAGGCATATCTCAATGCCGTCATGCAGAAATATCTCGATTTCAAAAAAGGCATGCGCCAAGGGCAAGGCCAGACCGTCATTACTGGCATTACCGAACAGCTCATTCAGACCGAAAAGGATTTACGCGCGGCTGAGGATGAAATGCTCGAATTCCAAAAACAGAACAACATCGGTTTCATCCAGGAAGAGGGAAACAGCGCGGCCGCTTACCTGGTAAAATTGAATCGCGATTACGCGGCGTTCAAAACCGAATACGATCTTCTCGAGATGCTCGATCTGGATCAAAATCTCGATCGAGCCAAGGCGAAAGCGGACGGTGTCGGTGGTGGCGCCCAGAGTCAGGAACCGGTCATGCCGTTCCCCGGCGTCGGTCCCGAGGCGGATTACTTGAAAGCGAAACAGCAAGTCCAGTTGCTGAAGGCCGAGCGCGATATTTTGTCGAAAAATCTCCGGCCAAAGCATCCCAAGATCATCAAGATCAACGACGAGATCTCGAAACAGGAAAAACTCATCGAGCTGTATCGCGGTGACGCCCTCGAAAAACTCAAAACCCGGCGCGAATCAATCGGCAAACAAATGGAGAACCTCCAGGCAAACATCAAAGAATGGGAAGCCAAAGCGCTCGACTTGAGCCAGCGACTCGCCGAATTCAACCGGGTCAAAGGGAAAGTCGATCGGTTGAAGGTTCTCTATGAGCGGTTGGCTAACAACCTGAAGGAAGTCGATGTCTCTCAAGTGATCGATTCAGCTGATCAAATCGCAATCATGGAAATGGCTACGCCTGGCGTTTCGGTGCGCCCAGGATTGGTCAAGAGCCTCCTCATCGGGTTCGGATTCGGGCTCGTGGCTGGTGTCGCCATTCTCATCCTCCTGGACAGGATCGACGATCGCATGGCTTCATTGAGCGAATTCCAGCGGCAGTTTTCCGAGAGTGTGCTCGGCCAGATCCCAAGGGAGCACACCAAAGGCAAGGTTACTCTTCTCCAGCCCGATGATGCCCGGCACGTTTTTGCAGAATCCTATCGCAATGTCCGCTCGTCGATTTTCTTCATGCCTTATGAAGGGCCGCGCCCGAAGACATTGCTCATAACCAGTGCAGTTCCAAGTGAGGGTAAATCCACCATCGCCGCAAACCTGGCCATTACCATGGCGTTATCTGGTGCACGCACATTGTTGATCGATGCCGACCTGCGTCGAGGCGCGCTTCGCGAAACTTTCGGCATCTCATCGAAAATCGGATTTTCGGAAGTGCTGAAGCAGGAAGTAAACTGGCGGGAGGTCGTTGTCCCGACTTCCTATGCGAACCTCTTCATATTGCCCCGCGGCAAAACATTGTCGCAGCCTAGTGAGCATCTGCTTCGCGATTCGACCGAGGCGTTCTTGCGCGAAGTGTATGACGAATACGATTATATCGTGATCGACAGTTCGCCGGTTCTCGCCGCGGACGATACGACGAGCCTTGCCCCGAAGATCGATGCCACCATTTTTGTGGCCCGATTGGCCTACACTTCCGCCCGACTTGTCCGCAAATCGCTGGAACTGCTTTACCATCGCCAGGTAAATGTCCCGGGCGTCATCCTGAATTTTGTCAACACTTCTCTGCCCGAGTACTACTACTACCAGTACTCAGAATATTACAACTCACCTTCGTCCAGCTCGGGAACAAATGGTGAATCCGTTTCCACTGCCTCCCGTACCCGCGCCAAGCAAGTCCAGGCTTCTTAGGTAAATCACGCTGGCGATTTACGCGATCGCTTCAACATGACAGCGGGACAATAACAGCCGGTGTCTCTCCTTATACCGGCGGTCACAATTCTTGTTGGCACTTTGCCCGCTCATTGCTCTCTTGAGCAAATGATTGCGCCATGAATTTGTTTGGCCCTATTTCCTCACCAGCATCAGGGGAGACATCGTCGCCAGCTTTTCGATGGGCGCTTCAACGTGTCAAAATTGTAGGCAATTTTGCGATCGTCCAGGGACTCGTGCAGATCATCGGTTTTGGCAGCGGGATCCTGATTGTCCGCACCTTGGAGCAGCGTCAATACGCCTACTACACGATCGCCAACACGATCCAGGGCACGATGAATCTGCTGGCCGATATTGGCATCAGCGTTGGCTTGATCTCCATCGGTGGGCGCGTGTGGCAGGATCGACATCGCTTCGGACAGTTGATCAACGCTGCGCTGCAGCTTCGGAAAACGTTTGGTGCCATTGCCGTGATCGTCGTCGCTCCGTTCGCTTATTTCTTGTTGGCTCGAAATGGCGCCTCGCTTTTTTATTCAACGATCCTGATCGTCCTCGTCCTGGCTGGACTTCTGGTTCAATTGTCGCTCGGCGTGTTCACCGTTGTTCCCCGGCTTCGCTCCGATATCAAGCGTATCCAGCAAATCGATTTCACTGGCGCGATCGCTCGCTTTTTCGTACTTCCTCGCGCTCGCCTATTTTTTTCTCAACGCCGGGGTCGCTGTCGCGGTCGGCTCAGCCGCATTATTTTTACAGTATGCGATGCTTCGCAATTATGCGGCGCGGGCAATCGATCTCCGCGCGTCACAAAACCCGGAGGATCGACAAGAAATTCTACGGCTGACAAAGCATCTCGCTCCAAACGCGATTTTCTACGCGCTCCAGGGACACATCACCGTTTTTCTCATCAGCGTTTTTGCCCAGCGCGCGATATCTGTCGCTGAAGTCGGCGCTCTCGGCCGGCTCGCCATGATATTTGCGGTCCTCAGCAATTTGCTCACGAACATCTTTGTGCCCGCTTTTGCGCGCGCTCAGGAAAAGCGAAAACTGGGTCTGCTTTACCTCGGCATCATTGGTGGAGTCGGGGCATTTTGTATTGTGATCCTGGCCGGTGCCGATTTTTTCCCAAGAGAATTCCTGCTTGTTCTCGGTAACAAATACGCACATCTCGAGCGCGAATTGCTGTTGATGGTTGGTGGCACGGTCATTTCGGCAATGGCGGGAGCGTTGTGGTCGCTGAACGCGTCGAAAGCCTGGGTCAAGGGCGCATGGCTTTACATTCCTCTTACACTCGCAACGCAAATCGCTCTGATTCCTTTCACCGATTTCTCGAGCGTGGCCGGGGTTCTGACCTTTAATCTCGTTTCCGGTTTCCCGAGTCTGCTCGTGAATGCATTCCTCAGTTATCGCGGTTTCCGCTCGTGGACTGAGCCGGCGCCGCAATGATCAATTACCCCTATCACCTCGCTCGTTTGGAAGGGCGGATAACACGTCGATTCTATCAATCCATCCTACCATCGATTGTTCGCCGCAGGATCGAATCGCCTCGCAAGATCGACATCGATGTTTTTGCTTATTCCAATGAAGGCACGTTACCAGAACAAGTCGCCTCGATTCGATCCTTTCTCCGGTTCGCGGGACGGCCCAACCGCTTCATTGTTGTGTCCGATGGAACGCACACACGAGAAAGCATCGATCTGCTTGAGAAAATTGATCCCGTGATAAAAGTGGAAACAGGAGTGCCGATCCCGCACGAACTTCCCCAAGCGATCGTTCAGTACCTGGCGAACCATGAGATGGGTAAACAGCTCGCAGTGATCATGTCGCTGGCGATCGATGGTCCCGCGTTATACGTCGATTCCGATGTCCTATTTTTCTCAGGCGCATCAGATCTGGTGTTCCGCGCGGCAGTTCGAGAAAAACCGGCGCTTTATCTTGCCGATTGTCACTTCTCCGGCGACGAACGATTGATTCACGATCCACTCGAAAAAAAAGATCCAGTGAACGCCGGCTTTCTGCTTCTGTTTCAAAAACTCGACTGGGCCTTGGGCCTGGAGCGACTTCTCCAACTTGATGGCGCTCCGAATTTTTTTACCACTCAGACGATCGTTCATCTGACGATGCATCTGAATGGTGCCCAGCCGTTCGATCCTGAAAAATATGTCCTGCAGAGCGACGATGAATTCCGATATCGAGATAACTACGCTGGAAAACCAATTGCCATGCGGCACTACGTCAATCCACTGCGCCACAAATTCTGGACGCATTTCGCCCGGCTAACATTAAATGGATAAACCGCTTCGGATTCTCTCAATCTTCGATCTTCCGTGGGATCCTCGTTTTGGAGCCTCCCGCGTCTGGATTGATCTCGCGGACGAATGGGAGGCTGCCGGGCACACGGTCAAAAAATTTAGCCTGACGGATGCCTGCCCGGCTCCACTCGGATCCTCCTGGCTGTCGGCCTTGCGCCAGATGTCGTTCCGGAGACAGGCCCTGCGGTTCGTTCGCAACAATGCTTCCCGCTTTGATGTGATCGATGCGCTGATCGGCGCTCTGCCATTTTCAAAAAAGCGCTTGGGCTTCGATGGTTTGCTAGTCGCCCGATCGGTCGGCCTTCATCGCGCCTATGACAAATTCTCCGCCTTCAGTCACCGGCAATGGCCGGATCAGCCGCGCGGGAAATTTCTTGGGCGATTTTTCTATCGGTTTATTTATCATCGTGTTCACCAGGATCGCGAAGCTTCTCTTCGTCACTGCGATTTGATTAACTTGCTGAACAGTGACGAGATTCCATTCCTCCGAGAATCCCCGGTCATAGAAAAACCATTCATCGTCGAGCCTAACGGTCTCAACGAAATGGAGCGGACTGCACTGGCGAATGCGATTCAACCTGCCGGCGTTCGGTTGCAAGGAAAGGAAATCTGTTTTGTCGGGATGTGGGGATTGCGCAAAGGATCGCGTGATTGGCGCAAAATTATCGTTCGTGTTCGCAGCGCCATACCGGATGCGCGTTTCACTTTTCTAGGGACAATGAACGATAGCCGAACGGTCCTGAGCGATCTTCTGCTCGACAACAGCAGCAACATTCGCGTCGTTTCGACGTTTGATCGCAAAGAGCTGCCAGTTCTTCTCAGACCCTGCGCCGTAGGAATTTTCCCCAGCTACATCGAAGGTTTCGGACTCGCCGTCCTCGAACAGCTCGCCTGCGCGATTCCTACTGTCGCGTATGACGTCGCTGGACCGCGTCAGATATTGCAACCTTTCGGTGCCGCATCCCTCGTGCCGTGCGGCGATGCGGCAGCAATTGCCGATCGTGCCGTAGAAATTCTGCGCATGACCGTAGCCGATTATGAAAAGCTTGCGGCACGCTGTCGATCGCGCGCGGATGAATTTCGCTGGGACAAGATCGCATCCGACACGGCCCACAAATATCGTGCCGCACTGGAAAAGTTGCGGCGTTCAGAATGACCAGGACGATTCTTCAGATTGTCCCCAAAATGCCTGGAACATCGGACGGTGTCGGCGATTACGCTTCCATTCTTGCCGAACGATTAAGGGAGATCTTTTCATACGATACGATCTTCACCACGCCCGACACATCGTTCTCTGACGGCGGCTTTGAGCACATCATTCTTCATTACGTCAATTACGGCTATCAAAAACGCGGCGTCCCCTTCGCGCTCCCGTCGATGCTGCGGAAGCTTTGCAGGAAATGCCCGGGGCGGTTGGTTGCAATTTTTCACGAGTTGTATGCTTCGGGCCCACCGTGGAAGAGCGCATTTTGGCTAGAGCCGCTTCAAAAGCGGATTGCCAGAACAATCGCAGGTGCGTCCGACGTCTGCATTGTCAGCAGTGAGCTATTACTTCGGCAGCTTCGCGCTCTTGCGCCGGATGCGGAGATCAAAATCCATCCTGTCTTCTCGAACTTTGGCGAACCGTCGCTCTCGGCCGATCAAATTGCCAATCGCTCTACACACCGATGGGTCATTTGCGGCGGAACTCTGCTGGTCGAACGATCAGTGCGCTCGTTTCTCGGAATTTTCGATCGAATCCCAAAGGAAATCCGGCCCGAAGAAGTTTTCGTGATCGCCGGCCAGGAAAATCCCGCGGTGCGGATGCTTGTAGCGGCGGTCTGTGACCGTCGCAAGTCTCGATCTGGCAGATGGCGACGCTCACAGAGCGCCGCTACAACAAATCTTCGCGTTGAATATCACCCGGAAATCACCGCCGCGGATGCATCACAAATTCTTTCCAGCTGTTCGTTTGCCTGGCTCGATTATTTTCATCGCGCCAATGTGCCCGGTGACGCACTCTTGAAATCCGGTGTTTTTGCGGCGGCCTGCGCTCACGGCGTCATCACGATTTTGCCTCATGCCGCTTCAAGAATCACCCTGGCCGACGATGCTTTGCCTGGCCCTTATTTCATTCTCGCTGATCGCTTCCATCTTCCGGAGGAGCGACAACAGATCGCGAATGAGATTTATGCCTGGTACCATCGACAGGCGACCTCCTCGCATCTGGCACACGGAATCGCATCCGCTCTCGGCCTTCATTCCAGCAACTCTGGTGTGAACAATTAGCTCGATGAACGAATTCGCACCGCATAATGAAAAGATTGAGCTGGTAGCGATCGTCAATTCCTTCAATCGGCGGCCACTTCTGCAAAAGGCCATCGAATCACTCACGCGGGCTTTGCGAACCGCACCATTCGGCTCGGCCATTATCGTCTTTGACGCCGGTTCAACGGATGGGAGCAAGGAATTCCTCGAAACCTGGCGTAATCAAAATCCCGCCGACAATCTTATCATCCTCAACCCTGCGTCAGATGAGATTGTAGGGGAAGCTGACAGCTTCCCGAATAAGCAACCCAATTCGTTCAGCGATGGAGTAAATGCCGGATGCGCAGCGGCCCTGGCCCAATTTCCAGATAGCGAATGGCTGTTTCTCTACGAAACCGATAATTGGATCGCCGATGTCGATCCTTTGCTCCAAGCAATATCACTTCTCAAAGCGCATCCGCAGCTTGGCGCCGCCGGATTCACCGTTCGATTGCATAGTGGCCAGCCTTGCGGTTATGGAATGCGTTTTCCGAGTTATCACTCACTTGTTCTCGGACAAAATCTCACTGCCCGTTGGGATTTGCTTCGGCCCAACGATTCGCCCTGGGAGGAAACGCAAGGGATTCGCTGGCGTCTTTGCGATGTCGTTTTTACTAGCCCGCTTCTTATCCGGCGCACCGCCTGGGAGCGGACTGCCGGGCTCGATGCAAAAAGCTTTCCGTTTTCAGATAGCGATGTGGATTGGGCCTGGCGCGCAGCCAAGCTCGGATGGAAAATGGCCGTCGTTGCCACCGATGGCGTCCTTCACGATAATCTGCAGCAAACCTCGGCCTGGTCGGCCAATCGCGTGATCGATTTCCACAAAAGCCGCCTTCGGGTTCTGAAACGCCATCGCGGAGCATCCGCTGAATTGCTCAAGCCGTTGCTTTTTGGTCGCCACGCCATTGAAGCAGCGATCCTTGCATCGAGATCGAGACACGATCCCAATGCGAAACAAAAATTCGCGAAACGGAAACAGATGCTGCGGAGTGTGTGGCAAGGCTACACGTAGCGGGGCAACATCTTTTTATGAGTAGCGGTGTCTCAGTCATTGTTACGGTTTATAAAAGGTTGGATTTTCTTAGAGAAGCACTGGAGAGCGTGATCACACAGACGAACCGCCCACGAGAGATCATCGTGGCGGATGACTCCAGCACTGATGCAGCTCGCTCGATCTGTGAGCCTTTTGCGACAAAAAGTCAGATTCAGTATCGAGCAAATCCAAGCACGCTTGGAATCGCGGCAAGTGTACGCTGCGCAATCGCGGCGGCGAACGGCGAGTTCATCTCGGTCCTCAATGACGATGACGTGTGGGAAAACAATTTTCTCTCTGAACTTGTTCCGCCTCTCCAGCAGGACCGACGCCGTGTGCTCGCATTCAGCGATCATTGGATCATCTCTGAAGATGGTTCCATCGATCCAGAGGAAACAGACCACAACACTAGCCGATACGGTCGCGTCAGACTTCCGGAAGGCGATGTAGCCGACGTCGAAAATATTTTACTCGTCCAACGCAGCGTGCCGATGGCAATGGCGTCTCTTTTCAGAAAAGACGCAATCGATCTGTCATTGATTACTGACGAGGTATCGAATTGGTACGATCTCTGGATCGGTTGTATGCTTGCTGCTTCTGGAGGGAAATTTTACTACGTTCCCACACGTCTCACCCGTTACCGGGTGCATTCACGTTCTGAGACTGCCCGACGCAGTCCGGACAGGTGTGCTAATCAAGTTTATTTTTTTTCGCAGCTGCTCGACCGCAATTGGTTTCCAAACTCGAGAGCGTTTCTGCAATGGAGTCTGGCTGGGACGATCTTTCTTTTGGGTCGCGACAAATTGTATTTCAACCAGGCGGACGAGGCGCGACAATGCTTCCTGAAATCCCTACAGACACAATTCAATTGGCGCTCAATGGCTGCGCTTCTGCTCTCCTATCTTCCGCGTTTCCTGCGAGTGCGATTGAGACTATCAAGTGCCTCCTGATGAAGATCCTTTTCTCTTCCTACACATTTTCACCAGATGTGGGCGGGATTGAATCGGTCTCGACGATTCTGGCCCAACAATTCGCCAAGGCAGGCCATGAAATCGAAGTGATCACAGAGACTCCCGGCGATTTTGAAGACCGCATCACACGAGGTCCCTCCCTCAGGAAACTGCTTGGCCTCCTTTCCTGGTGCGATCTCTTTTTTCAGAATAACATCAGCCTACGCAGTCTGATACCGGCGCTATTCCTTGGAAAACGCAGCATTGTCGTCCATCAAACCTGGCTTCGGAGTCACGCCGGGAAAATCGGCTGGAACAATCGCATCAAACGCGCATTGCTATCGCGCGTGACGAACGTCGCAATCAGCGAAGCGATTCGCGGGGACATTTGTAGGGCGGCCGCACCAGTTGCCCTGGCAGGCGGAGCGCTTGCCCTACAATCCTCAATTCGTGTGATTTACAATCCATATGATCATCAGACGTTTCGACTGCTGTCGAACATTCCGCGCGACAAGACGCTCGTATTCGCTGGACGGCTGGTCTCCGATAAGGGTGTCGATCTTCTTCTGCAAGCGATGAAGATTTTACAGAATGATGGCCTTGAGCCGGACCTGAGTATCATTGGTAGCGGCCCGGAAGAAGGGAATCTCCGACAGCTTACGCAGGCCTTGAATTTGGATCGACAAGTCACGTTCGCAGGTAAACAGGTTGGATCTGAGCTCGCCGAGTTACTCAATCGCCATCGGATTTTGATTGTTCCCTCACGCTGGGCCGAGCCGTTCGGAATCGTTGCTTTGGAAGGAATCGCCTGTGGCTGCGTCGTCGTCGGATCCGCTGAAGGCGGCTTGAAGGAAGCGATCGGACCGTGCGGGCTCATATTTCCCAATGGAGATGAACATGCGCTCGCTGCCCGCTTGAAAGAGCTGCTTCTTGATCCGGCAAAAATCGGATTCTTGCGCGAGAATGCCCAGTCGCATCTGGCGAAATTTCGGAGGGACGCAATCGCTTCTGCTTACCTTGGGCTGATCGAACAAAGATGATGGATGCAAATTCGTCGGATTGGGTAGCGCGCGCGTCTCGCGCGCCGGTTTCGGCGTCGCGCCGAAACAGTCTTTCCTTGTGCGCTCATTTTGATTGTGACAGGCGTTTCAGCGAAGTTCGCGATCACGAGGACGCGCTCGCCGGCACGCGAGACGCGTGCGCTACCCAGGCCAGCATCCATCACGCCGTGAACGAGCTGTAAAATAACACTGGATGATCTTGCTTTCTCATCCCACTGGTAACGAATTCGTCCGCCAGGCGCTGATTGCCTTCGAGGAAGCCGGAATGCTGGGCGAATTCTGGACGACTCTGAATTGGGATACAAATGGTCTGGTTCATCGTTTATTGCCCAAGGAACTTCGACAACTCTTGGCCCGGCGGTCCTATCCGGCCTCGGTTCAATCGAGGATCCACACGGTCCCATTTCGCGAAGCTGTTCGTTTGACCACAGGCGCGTTCGATTTGGATTCGGTCAGCAGCCAACTGGACAAGAAGGTGGCCGCGCGACTTCGCAAGATCGACCATTGTGACATCGTTTACGCTTACGAAGATTCCGCGCTGGAGACATTCCAGGCAGCTACAGAGCGCGGCATCCCTCGTGTGTATGATTTGCCGATAGGCTACTGGCGAACCGCCCAACGCATTTTTGCCGAGGAAAAAGAACGCGAGCCGGAATGGGCCGTCACTTTGACCGGCACCAAAGACAGCGCAGAAAAACTAGCGCGCAAAGATGAAGAACTGGGGCTGGCCCAGCACGTGATCGTGGCAAGCACCTTCACGAAAAACACGCTTGCGGACTTTGACCACGACACGCGGTTAACTCTCTCTACCTCCCTCCCTGCGGGAGAGACGCACGTGCGAAGCACGGCAGTGAGGGAAGGAAAAAGGTTGGTAATCGATGTAATTCCATACGGCGCGCCAGTGCCGGTTTCGCCTCAGATCAGGAAACCGGCCGGCCGATTAAAAGTGCTGTTTGCTGGATCGTTAGGCCAACGTAAAGGATTGTCGTATCTCCTGAGTGCGATCGGGATGCTGAAGAATTCTGTCGATCTAACATTGCTCGGCCGCAAAGCGGCATCGGACTGCCAACCGTTGGACGCTGCCGTTCGCAAGTATCGCTGGATTCCGACTCTCCCTCACAATCGCGTCTTGCAGGAGATGCACGAACACGACCTGCTTGTTTTTCCTTCGCTATTCGAGGGATTTGGTTTGGTCATCTTGGAAGCGATGGCTCAGGGAACACCGGTTATCACTACCGACCACACCGCCGGTCCGGACATCATCGAGAACGGCGTTGACGGTTTCATTGTGCCGATTCGCTCCGCCGAAGCGATCGCTGAGAAGATCGACATCCTGGCCGGAGATTCGGCCCGCTTGATGACGATGAAGTCTGCCGCGCAGCAAAAAGCCGCTGCTAATCCTTGGAAAATTTATCGGCAGCGTCTCGTGGAAATGGCACGGGAAGTGATCGCAGGTAAGATGTCTACTTCATGAGAGCAGCGCTCAAGTCACTCCCGATATCGATGCCTGCCCCGGTCATGGTCGATCGCAGCAAGACGGTCCGCTGGGTCGGTCGCTTGATCGTGCTCTACATCTTCCTGCTGATGACTGAAGGCGCTCTTCGAAAATGGATTGTGCCAGGCTTTTCCGATCCGATCCTGGTCATCCGTGATCCGGTATTGCTTGGCATTTATTTTCTAGCCTGGCGGGCGCGAATTTTTCCCCGCAATGCTTACATATATTCACTTCTCGTCATCGGCATTCTCTCCCTTGCTTTCAGTGTTTATCTATTGGCGAGCTATCTTCCATGGCTTTGGGTGGCGATCATCACGCTGTACGGTTTCCGGACAGATTTTCTTCACATGCCGCTCATCTTCATCATGGCAAAAGTATTTGATGAAAAGGACGTCAGGCGAATTGGATGGTGGATTTTGCTTGGGATGATTCCGCTTGCGTTGCTCATGGTGGCGCAGTTTCATGCGTCGCCGGATTCCTTTATCAATCGCACAGCAGGTCTCGGTGAAGGCGAGCAATTGACAGCCGGCGGCGGCAAGATACGCCCGCCGGGCACGTTCTCATTCATCTCCGGCCCAATCTTCTATTGCTCGATGGCTGCGGCATTTCTTAATCACGGGATTCTGTCTCGTGCGAGTTATAAGACGTGGCTCCTGGTTCTCTCCGGAGTTGCTCTGGTCGTTGCGGTGGCAGTGTCCGGTAGCCGCGGCTGCGTATTATCGGTCGCATTGGTATTCTCAACGATCCTTGTCATTTTCCTGTTTCGACCCAGTGCCGTGAATCGGATCGGGGCCTTTCTGCTGATTGCCATCGTCGCCGCCTTCGTTGCCGCGCGTTTGCCAGTATTCAAGCAAGGTATTGAGATCCTTTCCGATCGGTTCACCAGCGCCGGCGAAGAGGAGGAGACCAGCCTCGTTATTGGGTTGTTTGGTCGAGTGGCCGGAGAATTCACCGAGGGTATAACAAATCTCCATAAGTTACCTGTGGCCGGATGGGGTTTGGGAGTCGGCACTAACGTCGCCGCTCACTATCTCGTCGGCGGTCCTGCGTTTCTTCTGTCGGAAAACGAATGGACCCGGATCCTGTATGAATGCGGGCCATTTCTGGGACTCGCATTCATTCTCTGGCGAACGATTCTAGCGTTTCACATCGGCTATCTCAGCCTGGTCGCACTCAGACGCGGCGTGACAATGCCAATCTTCCTCTTTAGCAGCGGCTTCTTCGCTCTGCTAAACGGGCAGCTCGGGCAGCCAACTACTCTCGGGTTCGCCGTTGTTCTGGCTGGTCTTTGCCTCGCTTCCATGCAAAGAGCGAGCCAGGTCGTTGAAGCTTCGGCAGTCGCAACGGATGTTGAGGCGCGGTCGCCAAAACCGCTTCCGCGGCGTTCTGTTCATGCCAGCCGTCTCCACGATGGAGCCGTTAACCAAAATAATGGCCCGATGGATGGGTGATAGGTCGGGTAAACGAGCTCGCTTGCCACGCGCATGAAGATCCTGCGCTCCATTCATTCTCTGAATCCGGCGATTGGTGGACCGATCGAATCGGTGATTCAATCGTCATTGGCGTTATCCAAGCGCGGCCAGGACGTGGAAATCATTTGCCTCGATCCGCCCAATTCGCCGTGGCTGAAACATCTGCCGCTTGAAATTCACGCCGTTGGACCAGCGTGGGGTGGCTACGGTTACACAGCGCGATTTACCAAATGGCTGGAGGATCGACATCGCGATTTCGACGCCGTCATCGTCCACGGCATCTGGCAATACAGCAGCTTTGGAGTCTGGCGCGCGTTACGGAAAACCCGGAAACCTTATTTCGTGTTTCCGCACGGCATGCTGGATCCATGGTTCAAACGCGCTTATCCGCTCAAACATTTGAAGAAATTGCTTTACTGGCTACCGGCGGAACGCCGCGTTTTGCGCGATGCTGCGGCTGTTCTTTTCACCTCGGAAGAAGAACGGCGCCTCGCGCAACAATCGTTTCCATTTTATCGCTGCAAAGAAATCGTGGTGAATTACGGCACGGCCTCGCCCGATGTCGATCTTCCGAAAGCACGCGAAGAATTTCTGGATCGATTTCCCGAGCTCCGTGAAAAACAACTCTTAGTTTTTCTTGGTCGGCTGCATGAAAAGAAAGGGTGCGATATTTTGGTTGAAGCCTTTGCTGCTGAGAAGGGTCCTCTCCCGCATCTTGTTATGGCGGGCCCAGCATCCAGCGACTCATATCTTGCCCGGTTAAAGGAACTCGTTACCGCGAGACGAGCGTCCGTCACCTTCACCGGAATGCTAAATGGCAGCATGAAATGGGGCGCGCTGAGCGCCGCGGATGCATTCATTTTGCCATCACATCAGGAAAATTTCGGTATCGCAGTCGTCGAAGCGCTGGCCTGCGGAACCCCGGTGCTGATCTCGAATCAAATCAACATTTGGCGCGAGATCGAAAACGATCGCGCTGGTTACATCGACAACGACGATTTGGAGGGTGTAAAGCGTCTCCTCCAGCGTTGGATACAAACGCAGCCAGAGGAACGCGAGATAATGCGCAAGAATGCGCGCGAATGTTTTCTTCAGCGATTCGAAATCAATCGCGCGGTCGATTCACTCTTGCGCGTTTTGAATGAAATACGTGCGTCAGTATGAAGATCACGATTGTGAACGGCGCATTTCTGCCCGTCCCAGCAATCATGGGTGGCGCGATTGAAAAAGTAAGCCTTGCGCTAGCCAAGGAATTTGCCAGGCGCGGTCATCAGGTGACGAGCGTTTCCCGGGCGGTTCCTGATTTTCCGCGAGAAGAAGTGCGCGACGACATCAGATTTTTGCGCGTTCCCGGATTCGATACGCCGCGATCTATGATCTGGCTCAAATTTCTCGATCTGATTTATTCCCTGAGAGTCCTGCGTGTTTTGCCGCCGGCTGACATAATCGTTACTCATACATTTTGGTTGCCGATTCTTCTTCGTAATGAAAACCGCGGCAAAGTCTATGTGCATGTCGGTCGCCACCCGAAAGGACAAATGCGGCTTTACCGGCACGTCGGCCGGTTACAAGCGATGACTCAATCGCTGGCGCGCGCCATTGAAAGTGAGATTCCCGATCTTGCTTCAAAGATTTCCATCATTCCCAATCCGGCGCCGGAACAACAATCGCCCGCGTCGCCTCCGAAGATCGACCAGCGCGAGAAAAAGATTCTTTTCGTCGGTCGGGTGCACCCGGAAAAGGGTGTTCATCTTCTGGTCGATGCGTTCGTGGGCAAGCCGGCTGCTTTCGAGGGATGGACACTTGTGATTGTCGGCCCATCAGGAACAAAATTCGGCGGCGCCGGCGATGCCTACGCTGTCGATCTTAAACGTCGCGCCGGTGATGCCGCTGTAATTTTCACCGGCCCAATTTTCGATCCGGCAGCCCTGGAGAGAGAGTTTCGAGCCGCACGAATTTTTGTGTATCCGTCCCTGGCGGAACGGGGCGAAACATTTGGGCTGGCTGCGCTGGAAGCCATGGCTCACGGTTGCGCTGTGTTCGTTTCCGATCTCGACTGTTTTCACGATTTTGTTCGTGATAGCGGGACTGGTTTCATCTTCAATCATCGCGCCGAAGATCCTGTCGAAGCTCTGCGAACGAAAATCGCGAATGCAATCGTCGATCCACCCCTGCTCGCGCGTGTAGCCGAAACAGGCTATCGTAAAGCCTCCACGGACTATTCAATTACTCGCGTCGCCGACCAATTTTTGGAAGATTTCAATTCGCTTCTTGATCCCGATGTCGCAAGAACAAGTCGTTAAGCCTGCTCAAACGTCCGCCTACGAATCTCCGTGGTCGAACAGCAACCGCTTTTTGCGCGTGCTCTGGGAATTTTGCTGGTTTATTTTTTGCGCCTGGACGCCAAAGCCGTTAAACGAATGGCGTCTGTTTTGGCTGCGCGTATTCGAGGCAAAAATCGACGGCAAACCGTTTGTTCATCAACGCGCCCGCATCGCCATACCATGGAACCTGACGCTGCACGATCATGCCTGCCTGGGAGATCGGGCAAATGCCTACAGTCTGGGTGAAATTGAAATCGGCGCCCGTGCCACGATCGCTCAGGAAGCCTATCTTTGTGCCGCCGGTCACGATTTCGATCAACCCGGGATGCCCCTCGTCGTGGCCAAGATTACCATCGGTGAGGATGCCTTTGTCGGCGCGAGAACGTTCGTAATGCCGGGTGTGAAAATCGGTTCGCGCAGCATCGTCGGTGCATGCTCCGTGGTAACACACGACGTGCCAGAGAGCGTCATCGCCGCTGGCAATCCCTGCAAAGTTCTCCACGCGCGATGACTTCTCGCGTTCCGGTCTCGGTGATCGTTCCAATCAGAAACGAAGCGGCGAATCTGCCCCGTTGTCTCGGCTCGGTGCCATGGGCGGACGAAATTTTCATTGTCGATTCACACTCGACCGATGGCTCGATCGAGATCGCGGAAAAGAACGGCGCGAAAGTCGTCCAGTTCGATTTCAATGGTACATGGCCGAAAAAGAAAAACTGGGCCTTGGAAAATCTGCCATTTCGGAATGAATGGGTGTTTATTCTCGATGCCGACGAAGTTTTGCCGTCGGAAGCCGAGGCGGAATTTAGGAGTTCAATTGCGAATGCCGGATCGACCGCCGGTTATTGGATCAACCGCCATTTCATTTTTCTCGGCCGAAGATTGCGGCACGCCTATCATCCAAACTGGAACTTGCGTTTGTTTCGGCATCGGCTCGGTCGCTATGAGAAACTGACAGACGCGGCGACCGATAGCGGCGACAACGAAGTGCACGAGCACGTGATTGTGAATGGTCCGACCGCGCGGCTGAAATGCGAGATGGAACATCACGCGTTTCCGTCCATTGACGTTTTTCTTGAGAAACATCAGCGTTACTCGAACTGGGAAGCGCGCGTGGCGATCGCGGGCGAATCAGGCAGCGCGATCGCCCATGAGCATGTTGATCTTAAACGACGGCTGAAACGATTTTCCCAACGTTTGCCGTTTCGTCCGCTTCTGCGCTTCCTTTACATCTACATTTGGCAAAAAGGTTTTCTCGATGGGCGCGACGGCTATTACTTCGCTCGACTTCATGCGGTTTACGAATTTCTTTCCGTAGCGAAAACTTACGAGCTGCGCAGAAACCTTCGGCGCAGGTAATGCCGAATCACAATGACTCGATTCGGAGGTTGTCATTCTGAGCGAAGCGAAGAATCTCTGATCATTTGCACAACAGCAGCCCAAAGCAATAGCGAGAGATGTTTCGCTCCGCTCAACATGACGAGTAATTGCAATTGATGCGCGTCATCGTTTGGGGAATCAATTACGCACCCGAGATCACGGGGATCGCGCCGCATAATGTCGCTCTGTGCGAATTTTTGCGCGGCAAAGGCGACGATGTCGAAATGGTCACGACGTTCGCTTATTATCCTGCGTGGCAAAAGCACCCGGAAGATCGACATCGTCTGTTCCGAACTGACGTGATGAAAGGCGTGCTGGTTCATCGATGCTGGCATTTTGTTCCGAAACAGGTTTCGCCATGGAAGCGGATCATTCACGAAGCCAGCTTCGTCGTTACATCGACAATGCGCATACTCGGTCTCAAGCGTCCCGATATTTTCGTGGTCGTTTCACCGCCGCTATTGCTCGGCATGGCGGCGTGGTTCGTCACCAGGATCAAACGCGCTCCATTCGTATTTCACGTGCAGGATTTGCAGCCGGATGCTGCCGTCGGTTTGGGAATGCTCAAGAGCGGCTGGTTCACACGCACCTTGTTCTGGCTCGAATCGTTTGCTTACAAAAAGGCGACGCGTGTTTCCGGAATCAGCGAAGAAATTGTCGACGCGTTCCGGCGCAAAGGCGTGCCGGAAGAAAAGCTGATTCTGTTCCCGAATGGCGTCGCTATTCCATCGCCAGAGCGGATCCCAGTGCGTGGAAAATTTCGAAAGAAACATGGATTCGGAGCTGATGAATTCCTAGCCATCTACGCCGGTAATCTTGGAGTAAAACAAGGACTTGAAATCTTGCTCGATGCTGCCGAACGCCTCGATAAGCAACGGATCCGAATTGTCCTGTGCGGCGACGGTGCGGCTCGGAGTTCCCTGGAAAAAAGTTTGCAAGATCGAAATCTCACGAATGTGACCATGTTGCCGCTGCATTTCGGGCAAGATTATCGGGAACTGCTCGTGGATGCCGACGTATCGCTGATCACGCAACAAAGCGGGTCAGGAAATGCATTTTTCCCGAGCAAACTTCTGGTCACGCTCGCGCATTCAAGTCCGGTCGTGACAGTGGCGGATGAAGAAAGCGCATTAGCGAAAGCCGTAAACGAAGGAGGTTTTGGCAGAAATGTTCTTCCGGGAAACCCTGAGGATTTGGCGAAAGTTCTACAAAATCTCGCGCACGATCGACCACGGCTGATTCAATGGGGCGAAAGCGGTCGCCAGTACGTTCACCGCTTCGAGCAGAAACATTTGCTCGAAAAGTTCACTGCGCAGCTGGAATCGCTGGTGTAGTGGATGATTCGGGCCGGTCAATCTGCGCGCAGCAGGTTTTGCCGTGATGGCATGCTCTCCACGAGGATTTGCTCTTCTCACCGGATCGATTTTTGTTACGCTTTCGATTGGCAAAAATGGCTCGCGGGAAATCCAAACCCTCGTCAAACAACTCCGCTAACATCGGCTTCGAAGCCAAGCTCTGGCTCGCTGCCGACAAGCTGCGCTCCAACATGGACGCGGCGGAGTACAAGCATGTCGTCCTTGGGCTCATCTTTCTTAAATACATCTCCGACGCCTTCGAAGAAAAGCATGCTGGCGCTAACGAAAGAAAAGGGCGCCGACCCGGAAGATTCCGACGAATACCGCGCCGAAAATATCTTCTGGGTTCCACCCGCTGCGCGCTGGTCCTATCTCCAGAACAGCGCCAAGCAGCCGACAATCGGCAAGATCGTCGACGACGCGATGGTCGCCATCGAGCGCGACAATCAGCGCCTAAAAGGCATTCTGCCGAAAGACTACGCGCGCCCCGCACTCGACAAGAATCGTCTCGGCGAACTCATCGACTTGATCGGCACGCTCGAGTTAGCAGGTAGGGACGCCTCTCCGCAGGCGTCCCATAAATCCAAAGACATCCTTGGCCGCGTCTACGAATACTTCCTCGCCCCGTGGGAGAGAATGGTTGCGTTGATCTTTATTCGCCCGACTTCAGGTTCTCCCACGGGGCGAGGCCAATTCGCCAGCGCGGAGGGCAAGAAAGGCGGCCAGTTCTACACCCCGCAGAGCGTCGTCCGCCTTCTCGTCGAGATGCTCGCGCCCTACAAAGGCCGCATCTATGAAATGTCGAATGCCGAAGTGCGAATGCCGAACCGAATGCGCAGCACGTCGACATTTGAAATTCGACAATCCAACTTCGTATGAGTGAGGCACTGAAGATGCGCACAAAGAAATTCGCGCTCGATGTGATCGTGATCTGCGCTGAGTTGCCGCATATCCTCGAAACACGACATGCTATTGGGCAGGTCATCCGCTCATCAAGCTCGGTAGCGGCCAATTATCGCTCAGCGTGTCGCGGAAAATCCAGGGCCGACTTCATTTCGAAACTTGGAACTGTCGAAGAGGAAGCCGATGAAAGTGGCTTTTGGCTCGAAATGCTCCTCGATATCGCCCAACTTCGGCACTTGAAAATCGATCTTCGAACTTCCGAGGAATTGATGCGCCTGCTCGATGAGGCCAACCAACTCGTTGCAATTACGGTCGCATCGCGGAAAACGGCCCGAGGGAACAATGACTAATCACTTCGCCATTCGAAATTCGACACTCGGATTTTGTATGACTGACTACTTCGACATTCGAAACTCCACGTTCGGACTTCGTCCCGTCCTCGCCAACCCGCCCTTCAACGACTCCGACTGGTTCCGCAAAGACGACGACGTGCGCTGGCAATGGAGAGAAGCGACATGGACGACCAACGGGAGCCCGAAGGGTGAGCACAATCAGGCTCATCAATATCCTTCTCCCCAGCGGGGCAGCGCCAACTTCGCCTGGGTGCAGCACTTCATCCACCACCTGGCGCCCCACGGAATGGCCGGCTTCGTCCTCGTCCGTTTCTGGTTTTGGTTAAAACTGAGAGCCGCGGGCGTGTTCAGGGGTTTAGATAATTCGAAGCCGGTTAGCTTTCGAAAACGCCGACGCGAGACTCTCATTGTCGATGCAGGGACAATGAGAACGCTCGTCAACCGCGTCCCAGTGCGATAAGCGCTTCGATCAACTAATCGAGAAGATTATTCGCCACGGACGTGGATTACATCAAGATCATGGAATTAGCGCCCCGAAGCTTCGGCCGGAAATGGAAAAGATTTTTCGGGAGCATAACGATTACGACTTCGACGCGGAAGGCTTTTATCGAGAATCAGAAGCAGCGGTGGAAGAGCGCGACTACGATTTGCAAAGCCTTTGCCGCGCTGGAAGTCGATTGGCCGGAGCGGATGACCGAGCAGTTAAGGGGGCGGATTCGCGCGAGCGATGGTGAGTCATTAAAAGCGTACCAGGGGCTAACGTAACTCCAGACGAGCTGCCCTGTGCGGCCGGCCCATCCATGTCGCGGCTGGCCAGCCCGCTCAAACACCTGCTAATAGAAACGCCGCCGGCGCACCTGGCCGGCACTAGCGTGCGCGAAAAAATGGAAATCTCGGATCCTTCGTTCCATAGTGGGTCCAAGACGTCCAGGCCTCCCCATTGTTGCCGGTCACAAGTCGTAATAACCCGCGCTCCTCTTTGGGAAGGAGGGTGGCGTCCGGATATACGGTGTACTCACGGAATGGACCAAGCGCATCCGGCAACTCACCGATAGACTTTCCTTTAAGCGGTGTATTTCGGAATGGTGATCCCCATTGCGAATCGAGGGGCGGCAGATAGGGGTCTGCCGCTCGCCTCGCGGTGCGCTCAAATGCATTCGCCATCTCTTCGCTTTTTGAAAAGCGAATCCAAGGTCCGGAACCTCCTGACCCCGATGAAGCCTGTGGAACAGCACTTGCGTTTTCAGGTGGGAGTGTAATTCCGGTTTCCGGCCCAAGCGTCTGCAGCCCTCGCTCGCCCGCGCCAATCCCGCTTCTTAGGACGCCTGCCGCGATTTCCACGCCTCCGACGGCAGAACTGGCCTCAAGGTGGCCTTGGAAGAGTTCCCATAACCCCCTTCCGCTCTGCCCGCGTTGAGAATACCATACCCAGCGTTTGGCATAACTACCCGCAGAGAGAAAGTGGTCGGGAGCGTTCCACGGAAGCAGCTCCTCGGCTGCTTCGACTGCTTCTGGGTGGAGGCGGAGCCCTTCCTTAACGGCTCGTCCATAAGTTGCCATATCGATCAGTAAGTCTTCGATCAGCGTCTTTGAAGGGATAGAATCCAAACCTGTGCTCCGGAACCGCCGGAGGAGTATTCCGTGCGCGCTCGAAATCCACTTCGTCCTTGAAAATCACCGTCTCCTTCACCCATTGGGGAGTCGGGTCTAGAGCACTTCGGCCAGAGGAGCTGTCAGCTGAATCTCCCGGTGGCGGCGCTATTGCTTCCGGAGGAACTGATGAGGACTTGTCGATCGGTGTGGAAGGACGGTCGCGCGGGGCTACTACAGTCACGTACTCACTCAGGTCATTCGGGTTCGTTGCCCCATCTGTGAGAAATTTATATTCAAATCCGTCAATATCGGCGAAATGATCATACAGGGGACCACCTTCTTCATCGGGGTATGTTCCGACATAGAATGAACCACCCGTATCAGAGGCGGTATCCGAAATAGCGGGATTGTAATTAGGCGCAGGATCGAAATCAGAGGCAGTTTCCAGATCAGTCGGGTTGAAAGCGGTCCCCGGATTTGCGTCATTCTTCGCCCACAATAGCCTTTCTCCTCTGTCGTCCGTTTTCCACGTAAGCTCAAAACTGTCCAAAGGATCGAACGTCTCCCATGGATCGGACGGCTCGCCAATAAGCGGATAACCGATGAACGGACCGCCGGTAGAATCGAACACGTCCTGAAAGTGTAGGCTGCAGAATGGCCCGTAAAGGTCGTTCGTGGATGGATCCTTCAGAATGGGACGACCGGTGGACGGATCAACGCCCTTATATGGGTTGAATGGATCGAATGCTACAGGATTAGGCCTCCAGCCGGGCGGCGTCGATTGGTCCGGAATCCGGCCTTGATAGTCCTTTTCGCCGAGGCGGCCACCACGACCACCGAATGCATCACTAGTACCTGAATGCATCATAACCGCCTCCACTAAATTCGGGAAATATGATGTCCTTGAGTGAGCGGTTAATCATCATACTATTTGTCTTTCAAATTATAGTAGGCGCTTCACTTCAGAGCGCGCGCGACATCAGGTCCACGATTTAGACCAATGGCGGAGAGCGATTGCCTCGGTTTGCGCCTTCTCGTACTCTTTATATCTCGTTAGGTCCAAAAACGGAAACCTCCGTGTCGTCATAATCGAAACTGTACCCAAGAGGAAAAAGAGGGCCGCCCTTTCCGGCGTTGTCAGTGTTCGGGCGCTTGGCTATTACCTCCCATTGGTCGTCCTCGCCCTGGATCCGGGCGGCTACGATTTTGGCTTCGACGGTGGTGACAGGTGAGTTCGGTAAGTCAAACAGCCTTGTCGTGACCTGGAGCATCGAGCCCTCTGTGGTGTCCGAACCCACCACGATCGGCCCACGGCAAGAAATCCTTGCGACAATGAGGATGTTGTCATTGTTTTCCACGCGAAACACCGGTTCGCCCGCGGCCACCGGATTGCCGGGGTGTTTGTAAACACCGGTAACAACGCCGTCAATGGGCGACATAAGGATTGTGTTCAAGTAAGCAACCTGCATCTGGTTGACGTCGGCATCGATCGACGCCAGTTCATTCTTGTAAACGTCCTCAAGGCGGTCCAAGTAATGGGTCTGCAGGAAGTGAGAAACGGTCTGGTCGCTTAGCACAAGCACGTCCCGGTCATTCCGCATATCCTCGTCGATAAACGGCATCCTAAATTCATAGCCAGTATTTTCGACTCTCTGAATTTCGACAGCACCAGCTAGATCATTATTTTTGACGGCATTCGCCGAGACAACATGTTCGTGAGCAACTCTCGAAGTAGTTGTTTTATCGGAGACTGTCGCCGTTGTCACAAAGGGTTCTTCATGATGCTTCGATATTATATCGGTAATCGTCTTCGTTACCACATCGCTTTCACTCCGGCCTGACCGCGAGTATGCGAAGAGGAGGTTGTTGGTTCGCTGCTGGGAGCGATGCGTAAGGCGATCTAGCCGGAAGGTTTTATCGTCGCGATGCGCCTTCAGGAGGGAAGCGATTTCAGTGGATTTCCCATATTTGGTGATAAAGCCGTTCTCGCGCGAGAGGATCGCTTTATTCAAAGCTGCCTTCACCGGTTCTGCACGCAGCGCTGCTAATGCGAACCGGCGGGGGCTCTCCGGCCCGGGTGGGTGGCCTGTGCCGGGTGGAAACGATGGGGTGAAAAGGGTTTTGGTCAGCTTATCAATGCGAACCGAATCGAACTCCAGGCGGCCGGCATTGCCTTGCAGGGTACTTGCATCCCGGAACGACTTGTAGACATCGTCGAAATCAAAGGCGAATACTTGTGCGCCTAGCTCGGCGAACGACTCTCCGAGGATACCACCGACCTCGAAACAAAGATTCGCGACTTTGAACGGCCTTACGGTCAGGGAAAGGGGTTTTGCTGTTACTTGTGGCATAATGCTCCTGTTTTTATTCTTTTATTCAGTTGATTTCATACATGGCGAATTTGTTACTTAATCAGGCAACACACCGTGGATTCGTGCTCGCAAGTGGCGAAAACGCCGGAAATATCATTCAGGGGAATCGAAATGAATTCTCCGGGCTGGAGAGTTCCGATCGTTTCATTGCCTCCCGATGACTTGTGCGTTCCGAAAGTAATGGCTTCGCCGAAAAGGTCGTTGTGGATGTGAAGCAGCAGCGGCTTGTCAAAAGCGATGTCTTTGGTAATGCCGGCGGAGCCCCAAAGATGCATCGTCCCGCGAACTTTTATTTCGTAGCTTGGTTGGGTCCAACGATTGTAAACCGCCCCTGATCGTGACGTGCGCATACTCGCGTCTAGCATATAGATGCGGGCCAGGAGAAGGAAATTCGCCAGGAATATTTCAGACGTTTGGCTCCGTCGCGCCCGCGCCTGTATTTAGGTCCCAGCCGCGGTCGAGGAGCGGGCTGCATCATCGAAGAGCCGGCGATGGCGAATCCGACGCTGGTTTCCTTAACCGATCGACCCGACCTGGACGATCAACTCTTCGGCCAGTTCCAGCGTTGTCACGCCATCCTGCGCCAGACCCCACTGCAGGCGGACTCGGTCGAGCACCTGCGCAAGCTGCTCAATGTCGCGAGCGGCGGCGTGGTTTTCACTATCATCCAAAAATTCGCGCAGGAAGCCGACACCGGAAGAGCACCTCTGCTTTCGAAGCGCCGCAACATCATCGTGATCGCCGATGAAGCGCACCGCAGCCAATACGACTTGATCGACGGGCTCGCGCGCAACCTGCGCGACTCGCTCCCGAACGCGTCGTTTATCGGCTTCACCGGCACGCCGATCGAGAAGACCGACGCCAATACGCGCGCGGTCTTCGGCGATTACATCAGCATCTACGACATCCAGCGCGCCGTGGCCGACAAGGCGACGGTGCCGATCTATTACGAGAGCCGCGTCGCCAAGCTGGGGTTGAACCAAAGCGAGCTGCCGAAGATCGACGAGGAATTCGAAGCGATCACCGAAGGCGAAGAGCTGACACGCAAGGAGAAGCTGAAAACCAAGTGGGCCGCGCTTGAAGCGCTCGTCGGCAATCCGAAGCGCATCGACCTGATCGCCGCCGACCTTGTCCAACATTACGAACGCCGGCTCGAAGCGATGGAAGGCAAGGCGATGATCGTCTGCATGAGCCGCCGCATCTGCGTGGAAATGTACAACGCGATCATCGCGCTACGCCCCGAATGGGCGAGCGCACCGAACGATGATGACAACGGAAAGTCATGCGTCGCAAAGATCGTCATGACCGGCAGCGCAGAGGATGGCCCCGACTGGCAGCCGCACATTCGCAACAAAGATAAACGCCGCGCGCTCGCGGGTCGCTTCAAAGATCCGAAGGATCCTTTTAAGATTGTGATCGTGCGCGACATGTGGCTGACCGGCTTCGACGCGCCGTCGCTTAGCACGATGTACGTCGACAAGCCGATGCGCGGGCATGGACTCATGCAAGCCATCGCGCGCGTGAACCGCGTCTTCCGCGACAAGCCAGGCGGCTTGGTCGTCGACTACCTCGGCCTTGCCGACCAGCTGAAGCAGGCGCTGGCGACCTACACGCAAAGCGGCGGCCGCGGTGATCCGAGCATCGACACTGCCGCCGCAATCGCGGCGATGCAGGAGAAGCACGAGATAGCCTGCGGAATGATGCACGGCTTCGACTGGTCCGAGTGGCGCGACGGCAAGCCAGCACAAAAGATGGCGCTGCTCCCGCCAGCGCAGGAGCACATCTTAGAGCAGGAGAAGGGTAAGGAGCGCTTCGTCCAGATCGTCACCGAATTATCGCAAGCCTTCGCCCTCTGTGCAGGGAGCGAGGACGCACTCGATATTCGCGATGACATCGGCTTTTTCCAAGCCGTCAAAGCCGCGCTCGCCAAACCGCGCAGCGAACGCAAGTCATCCGAGTCACTCGATCATGCTGTTAGACAGCTAGTCGCGAAAGCGATCGTTCCCGAAGGCGAGATTATCGACGTCTTCAGCGCGGCTGGACTGAAACAACCCGACATCAGCATTCTGAGCGATCAATTCCTGGCCGAGGTGAGGGGACTCAAATACAAGAACGTTGCAGCCGAGCTACTCGCGAAGCTGTTAGGGGACGAGATCAAAGTGCGATCCAAGCGAAACCTCGTCCAAAGCCGCGAGTTCAGCGAGATGCTGAAGAAGACGCTAAACGCCTATCATAATAGAGCGATCGCCACCCAGGAAGTCATTGAAGAGTTGATCAAGCTCGCCAAACAATTGAGCGAAGCCGACAAGCGCGGTGTCGACCTTGGCCTGACCGACGACGAGGTCGCCTTTTACGACGCGTTAGCAGCAAACGACAGCGCCGTGGAAGCGATGGGCAAAGACGAGCTAAAAGTCATTGCCGCCGAGCTCGTAACGCAAGTTCGTAAGAGCGTAACCATCGATTGGACCCTGCGCGAAAGCGCCCAAGCTAAAATCAAGGTAATGGTGAAACGCATCCTCCGAAAGCACGGCTACCCACCAGATTTGCAGGACGAAGCAACAAAACTCGTCCTCCAACAAGCTGAGCTCCTCTGCGCCGAATGGGCGGCATAGAATTTCAAAAGCGTTCCCGTTAATATGCCGTCCGGGGTGGCACAATCAATTGCGCAAATGTGCGGAGGATGATTCCGCATTCCAATGAGAGATTCCAATTTTCGAGATACTCGAGATCGCAGGCCACGCGATTCGCGATGTCGTCGCTATTGCGCGCTTCGCCGCGAAAGCCGCGAACCTGGGCGAGGCCGGTGATTCCAGGCTTTACAAAGGCGCGGACGTGATAGTTAGCGAGTAATCGCGAGAATTGATTGTTATGCTCAATCAAATGTGGACGCGGCCCGACGATGCTCATGTCGCCGCGGAGCACGTTCCAAAACTGGGGGACCTCGTCGATGCTGAGTTTACGAAACCATTTTGCAATCGGATAAATGCGGTCGTCGTGGTCAGTTGCTTGTCGCTCCACTTCCGTATGGTCGGGTCGCATGGTCCGGAATTTGTAGATTGTGAATTGCCGATTCTGGATGCCGGCCCGGACTTGCTTATGAAAGAGCGGACCGGGCGATTGCAGGCGTTGCGCGATCCAGACGATAACAGCGAGCACCGGAAAAACGATTAGCATTACCGGGGTCGCGATTGCCAGATCGATCGCACGTTTGAAGAAGCGGTTGAGAGGATTTTCCAGAGGTTCTTCTCGCAGACCGATAAACCGAAAGCCGTCGTCCTCGAAGTGAGTGACCGAGTGGCGCAGCTTTTCCTCGAGATCGCTCACAATAAGCAGGCGGATCCCGAGCTGGTCGCACGTGCGAATAATGTTCCAGTTGATCTCGGTAAAGAGCGGAAACTCCAGGAGAATCACTTGTGTGATGCCGCGCTCGCGAATGACCTTTTCCAAATCGTCCGACGTGCCAAGCACCGGTATTCCGTCTTCGGTTTTGTCGATCTTCTCATCGGAGATCAGGCCGATGGCATGAAGTCCGATTGTGGCTTTGCGTCGGAGCCATTCCCGAAGCTGCGCCGCTTTCCGCGTGGACCCGATTAGCAATGTTTTGTCTTCCCGCTTGAAAATTGTTCGGGCCAGCAGCGGAGGCAGATAGTAATGAGAAAAAAGCAGCACGACATACAGCCACGGCACAAAATTGAAGAAGAAGACACGCGAAATGAACGCGTCCTTGGTCGCAATCAGATACAAAACCAGTGTGCCAGTGCTGGCGATGGTTTGGCGAAGGCTGAGCTGGTGCTGCCGGAGCAATTCGTTTTGCAGAAAATAATTCTTCGAGCCATCGCGAGTGAGCGATTCGAATAACATCCCGAACACGAGCATGCCGCAGTAGATGCTGTAGCGGCTCCACGTCAGATCTGCCCCAGGAGAATAGAAGGTGACCATCACCCAAACCCCAAACCAGAAGAGGAGGGCGACGAGGATGATCTGGCAGAGCAGGAAAAGCCGGTAAAGGCCTTCCGTGCGTTGTGTAACCATGACTATTGTATGTCGGGCGGAATGAGATTACGCCATCACGGCACGCCTTCAACTAAGCCGGGATAAACAGAAGATGATTGGAGATTTTCGTTTCGCTCAGAATGACACTTACGGAATAGATTAAACCTGAAAAGCTATTCCCATACCATGGTAATCTTAGTGCCACGGGTTTTCTCGACTTCCCTCCGAATGGCGGTATCAGTGACGGCTAATGCCAGATTCTGCTGAGCATCCTAATCTTCAGCGCAGTCGAACTATCTCGACCAGTCAATGGGCGAGCAGCGGGATCATCGCGTTGCTTCCGGTGTTTGCCTGTTTCCTTGGCGGCAGTACGCAAAAATGGGCTGAGGGAATTATCGTCGCGATTCTCGGTTTGTACATGCTCGTGCGGCCACCGCGCGTCTCCCTGGGGCTCATCTTCAATTGTGTTCTGGTCGTTTTTGTTGCTTTGACAGCAGTTGCCTTTTGGCCTGCTGACTGGTTCTTTTTGCCGGCCTGGCGGCGCGCTTTCACTAACGATCTTGGGATTTATTTAGCCCAAACCGTTTCTCCTCAGCCCTGGATCACCGGAGGAGGAATGATCACTTTGATCGCCGGAATCGCCTGGCTCTATGTCGTCAGCACGCAGGAGATCGGGCTGCGCCTGACCCGATTTCAACTGCGCATCTTCGTTATCGGCGTAACATTTTTAGCGTCGATTTGCCTGGTGCTTTACTGGCTGCATCTCGCTTTGCCGTTCTGGAAAAACGAGCGCGGCTTCGGGCCATTCCCAAACCGAAATCATACGGCCGATCTGTTTGGCATCACTGCGATCGTCCTGCTGGCCTGCGGTCAGGATGATCTTCGGCGAAGCCGAAAAAGCTGGTTTTTGTGGGTGATTGGGCTCGCGATACTGGTCGGGGCGATCATTCTTGATTATTCGCGTGCTGGAATTCTGATCCTCGTGGGCGGAAGCGCCCTGTGGATTGCGATTGTCGCGGTGCGACAACGTTCCCCGGCGCCCGTCGCAATCGGCCTCTCTTTCCTTCTACTTCTGGTAACTGCGCTTCTGCTCCTGGGCGGGCAAACCCTGGAACGTTTTCATCTCCGAGGTTTTGAAGGTCCCGGCATAACAACCGATTTTCGCTGGCGCATATTTCACGATGCTTTCCAAATGATTCGGTCCTCGCCCTGGTGCGGAATCGGCCTGGGCAATTTCGAATCCGTCTTCGCAATTTTTCGCAACCAATCGATCGGCAACACTCGCGCACTACATCCTGAGAGTGACTGGATTTGGCTTTGGGCGGAAGCAGGTTGGCCAGCCGTCGTGATGGTGGTCTTAGGAATCGCGCTGTTGATTCGTCGAGTTTTTCCGCTGCGAGAAGGCACGAATCAACGCTTTCGGTTGGCCTCGCTTTTCGCTGCGCTCATATTTGCGCTCCATGGGCTTGTCGATGTTCCGGGGCACAAAGTAGGAACCGTGTTTGCCGGTATTTTTCTGCTCGGTTTATCATTGCATCGGCCGCTGGATTTGAAATCAAACCGGCTCATCCCGATTTCGTTTCGTCTCATCGGACTTGCGCTGCTTATTGCCGGCGTTTCGTGGACAGTCGCTGCGCGGGGAAGAATGCTTATTCCCGGATCGGTGGGAGTCGAGAGCGCCAGGGAACTTTCGGAAATCGCAAATCGCGGCTGGAATTTTCCTCGAACGATCACTTTGACGTCACAAGCACTCGAATGGGCGCCGCTCGATTGGCAGCTCTATTTCTTGCGCGCGACTGCTGAAGTTGCACAGAAAAAGCCGGCGAACGCCCTCGCGGATTTTCGCCGCGCTCGTTTTCTCGAACCGAACTCTTACGAGGTTCCATTGGCCGAAGGAAACATCTGGATGTCATCGAATCCGGTTCTCGCAGCTACGGCGTGGCGGGAAGCATTGCGCAGGGCCGGAGACGATCGACGCGGGGTTTATTCAGTCATCTTGCGAACCGCGCCGAAAGACAATCCTCTGATCGGGAGTCTTCTGAAGGAGACAGGCCTGACTCAGCCCGATTTAGTGCTGGCCTATCTGTCCGACCAATCGGGGGCCGATTTCGATCGCGCGCTTACAGAGTTTTTGAAAAATGATCCCGATTTGCGAAAACTGACCGAGACGCAGAAGCTCGCACTCTTCACCTTGTGGTCCGATCGGGGTGACCGAGAAAAGTTGGTCCAAGAAGTGGCGAATCATCCCGGCTGGCTTCAGTACGCCTGGCTTGGCATGGCGAAATATTACGCGAGCAAGAACGATTTCCGGGCAGCCTATCAACTGACGCAGCGTTTTGGTGAACCCGCTGCGCTACCTCGCATTGCCCAAACGACTCTTTCGTTGGATGAGCTAAACCAGCGCTTCTATTCCAACCCGGATAATCTCGCCATTGGCTACGCACTTTATCGCAAGCAGATGGACGCGGGGAGGATCGACGACGCCCTGAACACCATCCGCCATTTCACTGAACGCCCGAGTTCGCCCGCTTATCTCCATTACCTTGAAGCTGAGACCTGGGCTGCAAAAGAAAATTGGGAACGCGCGTGGACCGCGTGGCAGGAGTTTTGGTCGGCAAAAACAAAATAATGCGGGCCCTTTGCCTCAGGCGATCGCAGCCTGAGCTGCGGCCAGGCGGGCAATCGGTATTCGAAACGGGCTGCAACTCACATAATTGAGCCCAAGCTTATGGCAAAACTTCACGCTGGCAGGATCGCCGCCGTGTTCGCCGCAAATGCCAAGCTTGATATCTGGACGAGTCTTTCGTCCCAAATCGCGCGTGATCTCCATTAGCCGGCCGACCCCTTTCTGATCGATCGAGGCAAATGGGTTAGCATCGACAATATCGAGCTCAGCATAGTGCGGAAGAAAACTACCGGAATCGTCCCGGCTCATTCCGAGCGTTGTTTGAGTCAGATCGTTCGTGCCGAAACTGAAGAACTCGGCATCGCGCGCAATTTCATCAGCTAAAAGCGCGGCACGCGGAATCTCGATCATCGTTCCGACGAGATAATTGAATTTGGTTTTCCGCTCTTTGGCCACTTCATCGGCCACGCGACGGACAATATCGATCTGGAGTTTTAGCTCGCGGGGAAAACCGACCAGCGGGATCATGATTTCGGGATGCACCTTGATTCCTTTGGCTTGCACTTCCGCCAGCTGCCTCGAAGATGGCGCGAGCCTGCATCTCCGAAATTTCGGGGAATGAAATGCCGAGCCGGCAACCCCGATGCCCGAGCATCGGGTTAAACTCGTGCAGCTCCTCAACCCGTCGCGCGATTTTCTCCGCTGGCATGCCGATTTTCTCAGCAAGTTCGTTTTGGAGCGTATGATCGGCGGGAAGAAATTCATGCAACGGAGGATCGAGAAAACGGATCGTCGCTGGAAGCCCTTTCAGAGCGGTGAAGATGCCGACAAAATCACCGCGCTGATACGGCAACAACTTTGCCACGGCTTGGGCGCGCTCCTGTTTTGTGCCGGCGAGAATCATTTCGCGCATCGCGTCGATTCGATCGCCTTCGAAAAACATGTGCTCAGTCCGGCAAAGACCGATTCCTTCGGCTCCGAATGCAACAGCATTTTTTACCTGCTCAGGCGTGTCGGCATTTGTGCGAATGCCGAGTTTGCGGAATTCGTCGGCCCATTTCATCAGCTTTGCATATTCCTGATACGTGATGCTCTTGCTTCGGATCGAGCGATCGATCTACGAGAACCTGGACGATCTCCGATGGCGCGGTCGTTACTTCGCCGGCGAAAACTTCACCGGCAGTTCCATCGATTGAAATGTAATCGCCCTGTTTCAATGAGGTGCCATTGGCGGTAAGCCTTCGGGCTTGATAATCGATCTGAATTTCGCTCGCGCCGCAGACGCAGACTTTGCCCATCTGACGAGCGACTAACGCAGCATGCGAAGATACGCCGCCGCGCGCGGTTAGAATTCCTTCTGCGGCAATCATCCCGCGCAAGTCTTCCGGGGAAGTCTCGATTCGCGCGAGCACAACTTTTTGTCCTTTCTCCGAACGAAGCACCGCCTCGGATGCGCTGAAGACGACCTGACCGGATGCAGCTCCCGGTCCGGCTGCGAGACCACTCCCGATCTTTTTTGCCTCGCGGGCGGATTGTCGATCGAAAATCGGCGCCAGAAGGTGGGACAAAGAATCTGCCGGGATACGACGAACAGCTTCCTTTTTCGGAATCAGCTTTTCGTCCACCATGTCAACGGCGATCCGGACGGCGGCATGCCCGGTGCGTTTTCCGTTTCTGGTTTGCAAGATGTAGAGCCGGTTTTCTTCCACAGTGAACTCAAGGTCTTGCATGTCCTTGAAATGCGTTTCGAGAATGGCTCGCACTTTCATGAGCGATTTGATGTGCTGCCGGCATTTCCTTGGCCAAATGGGCAATCGGGTGCGGCGTGCGAACTCCAGCCACAACGTCTTCACCTTGGGCGTTGATCAAATACTCGCCGTAGAAAACTTTTTCGCCGGTAGCCGGATCGCGCGTGAATGCCACGCCAGTCGCGCTGGAATCTCCCATGTTTCCGAACACCATCGTCTGCACGTTCACTGCCGTGCCCCAATCGTGTGGAATCCTATATTTCCGGCGATAAACAATCGCGCGATCGTTCATCCACGAGCCAAAAACCGCGCCGATAGCACCCCAAAGTTGCTGCTTCGCATCCTGCGGAAAAGACTTTCCGGTTCGCTCTTTGATCAGTGATTTGAAACGCGCGACCAACTCCTTCAAATCGGCTACGGTTAATCGCACATCGGGAAAATCGTGTTTGCCGTAACGCTGATCCTTCAAATGTTCGATCGCGCTTTCGAATGGCTCATGATCTTCGTCGGGTCGTTTCTGAACGCCCATCACCACATCGCCATACATTTGTAGAAATCGGCGATAAGAATCCCAGGCGAAGCGCGGATTACTCGTTTTTTGGGTCACAACTTCGACAACCTTATCGTTCATCCCGAGGTTGAGAATGGTGTCCATCATTCCCGGCATCGAATCGCGCGCGCCGGATCGCACGGAAACCAGCAATGGCCGCTCGCGATCGCCGAGTTTTTTGCCCACTGATTTTTCGACCCTGGCCAGAGCTGCCGCGACTTGAGCTTCTAATTGCGACGGGTAACTGCGGTCATGTTCATAGAAATATGTGCAGACTTCGGTTGTGATCGTGAAACCGGGAGGTACCGGCAATCCGATCCGGGTCATTTCCGCCAGGTTTGCTCCTTTGCCACCGAGGAGCGGTTTCATCTTGCCGCCGCCATCGGCGTGGCCATCGCCGAAATAGTAAACGTACCGCGCAGTTTTCGATTTTTTTGTCGATCTTGCTTTCGACCGGCTCTTTGCGATGCGAATCCTTTTGTGTTTGGCCATAGATGAGGGGAGTTAAATTGCTGATGGAGCGGAGTCGCAAACTAATTCCGCACGTGGGAGTGTCAACGAAACGGCGGCTGCGTTCTTTAGACGAGTCACCGCCGAAAAAATGCGACGCAGTGAAAGCCCCGCGCCAGGTTCAAGTCTTGCGACCTGAGCCTTATGCCGGCGCGATTTCGACGCCCTCGAGCACTTCGTCTATGGCCGCGGTGAACTCATCCACGCCTGTGCTGGGCACGATGATCGTATTGCGGCGGCCGTGAGCTTCCTCGGTGATCCGCAAAAACCTCCCGCGATCGTTCTCGCGGAACTCTACATAGAAATGTTTGCGCTCGATTTGTAGTTCTTTTGCCTCGATGATGTTATCCATTTTCTGAACGAACCGTGGAGTTTAGGGTGACCACCGGGCAATAAAATGGAAGAAAATTTTTCGTCTAAATTATTCACAACTTCTTCGGTCGGAATCGTTCTGCTGCGGTTTGCGTTAAAAGTGCTTCCCGCGCTTGGAAAGGCTTTGGTTTATCGCTTGCGCTGCCGCTTCGGCTCACCGGCCAGGGCAAAATCGACCTGACGTTTGAAAGTATCCACCCGGGCAACAAAAACACGAACCTCGTCGCCGACTTTGAAACGTTTCCGAGATCGCCGGCCAATAAGCCGCCGTTGCGTGGGATCGAATGAATAAAAATCATCCGTAAGAGATGAGACGTGGATCAAACCCGTGATCAACGCGTCCGGCAACTTCGACCATTAAGTCCGTAATTGCGAACGTCGACAATGCTCGCCTGAAAAATTTGCGGATGGCGCTCGTCCAGTTGCCGTTGAAAGAATTCGAGCTTCTTCATTCGGAGAGCTTCAATTTCTGCATCGGCGGCATTGCGTTCGGTATCCGAAATGTGCTCGGCGATCGATGCCAGCTCGCCCATATCGCTGCGCGATCGTCGTCCTGAATTCAAGCTCGGCCAATCCGCGATGCACCACCAGATCGGCATAACGGCGAATCGGGCTGGTAAAATGTGCATAGTTGGTCTTCGCCAATCCATAATGGCCGAGGGGCTGGGGAAGGTAACGGGCGCGTTTCAAGCTTTTGAGCAGCCCGACTTTCAAGGCTTGCTCTTCCGGCTTGCCTTGAAACGAGGCGATCAGCCGCTGTAATTCTTCGCGGTTGGTCAGATCGCCAACTTTGTAATCAAAGCTGAGCACAAACTCGCGATATTCGGCCAATTTTTCCGGATCGGGATTTTCGTGAACGCGATAGATCGTAGGGATGGCGTCGGTTTTTCAGCTCGCGCGCGACGGCTTCATTCGCCGCCAGCATGAATTCCTCAATCAACTGGTGCGATTCATCATTTTCGATCCGCTCCAACGCGACTGGTCTTCCCATTCTCATCCAAACGCACCTTTACCTCAGGAAAATCAAGATCGAGCGAGCCGTGCTGAAATCGTTTTCGTCGCAATAGCGAAGCAAGTTCCCAGGCGCGATGGAGCCTTTTGCCCAATTTATCGCGCGGTGACGATTTCAAAATTGCGTAGGGCTTGCTTGTAAGTGAGGCGATGAGCGCTGCGGATCACGCTCTTGGTAAACCGCGTCTTCCTCGGAGCACCTCGGGCATCGACTTGAATGAATACAGAATGGGTCAGTCGATCGACCCCGGCTTAAGACTGCAAACGCCATTGCTCAGACGCTCAGGTAACATTGGCATGACTCGGTCCGGCAGATAAACGCTGTTGCCGCGCCAACGCGCTTCGCGGTCAAGCTCGCTGCCTGGTTCAACGTAAGCGGCCACATCGGCGATGTGGACGCCGAGCATCCAGCCGCCATTGTCGATCTTCTCGACGTGAATGGCGTCATCGAAATCTCGGGCATCGTCGGGATCGATCGTGACGATGAATTTCTGTCGCAAATCCTCGCGCCCCTGGAGCGAACCCGGAGCGATTATTTCCGGAATGCGGCTGGCCTCGTCAAGCACCGCCTTCGGAAATTCAGTGGGCAAATGATATTTCCGGATGATCGACAGCATGTCCACCCCCGGCGCGGATGCGGGACCGAGCACCTCGATGATCTCGCCCTCGGGATTAACGTGGCGCGATTCCCAGGCCTCCAGACGAACCACGACTTTGTCGCCCGCTCTGCCGCTCGGCGCTTGAACATAGACGTCGTGGACCAGTCGCGGATCATCCGGGAACGACGTAATAAAACTTTCGCGAATGCTGAAGCGTGCCAACGATGGTGTCGTGGGCCCGCTCCAGGATGCGAATCACCCGTCCCTCGCGCCGAAGCGCAGCAGAGGTGGATCGATCTTGCCGCGTTCGCGCAATATGCTTCGTCTGGAGTGACGCGCACTACCACGCGATCGCCATGCATCGCGGTGCCCGTATTTTGCCGCGGCGACGAAGATGTCTGGTTCGCCAGGTCTATCCGTGACCAGAAAACCGTAACCCGCCTGGTGAATCGACAATTTCCCGGTCACAAGATCGGCCTCCGCCGGCAACACGTAACGATTCTTGCGGATCCGCGCGATTTCGCCGGAACGCTCGAGCTCGCGCAGGACCTTGTTCAAGCCTCGCGCCCGACTTGACAGCGTCTTCGAGCTACTCCCTTTTGTTCGAGCGGCTGATAATCCTTGCGCGCCAGCAACGCCGAGAATTTGTTGTCGCAATATTACGTCCGTTTTTGGTCATCCAATCGAAAGCATATTGTCCGATAATTGTCGATGTAACGAGATTTCCAATCGACTATGAATACTAAGATGATCGGCAGGATTGGCCATCGCTTTGGCCGCAATCGGAACTCTTCGGAGCCGGAGGTGCAAAAATGAAAATTACGAGTTCGGCATTTCAAGAAGGAGGAACTATTCCGGAGAAGTACAGCAAGAACGGCGCAAAATCGTGAATCCGCCGTTGCGGATCGAAGGCATGCCAGCCGAACGCAAAAGCCTGCGCTCTGATTCGTCGATGATCCCGATGCGCCGGTCGGCTGTTTACCCATTGGCTGGTTTGGAACATCGATCCGAAGACGACCGAGATTGTCGAAGATAGTGCGCCGAAAGGCGCGGTGGAAGGGACTAACGATTATCCGGGACAAGGCTACGACGGCCCTCAGCCACCGTCCGGCACACACCGCTATTACTTTAAGATTTTCGCGCTCGATAAAACGCTCGATCTCCCGCTCCGGCGCGAAACGGAAAGATGTCGATGCTGCGATCAAGGGCCACGTAATCGGCGAAGGGCAACTGATGGGCCGCTATTCAAAGAAATGAACGCCGGTTTGTAGGGCAGGCGCTTCGCCTGCCGGGCAACCGATGCGGTTGCCCTACAAAGACGCGGATTGCATCGCCTTTCGGGCGTCGAATAAGACAGTCTGTGTGTTAGTCTCGATCTTTGATGCGCGAAATCCTTTGGAGAATCGGCGACGGCATGGTTGATCTATGCGCAGCGTGGGTTGATCATGGGCGTGGTCAATGTGACGCCCGATTCCTTTTCTGATGGTGGCGAACATTTTGCTCCAGAAAATGCAATCAAGCGTGGGCTGACATTGGCAGAGGAAGGCGCGGATATCATCGACATCGGCGGCGAATCGACGCGACCGGGCGCGGAGTCGGTCGGTGCCGAAGAAGAACTTCGACGTGTAATTCCGGTGGTCGAAGGCTTGAGCGGAAAAATCAACGCTCAACGTTCAACGAAGTTCATTTCCATCGACACTTCGAAAGCAGAAGTCGCCCGCGCGGCGATTGAAGCAGGCGCCGTAATTGTCAATGATGTCACTGGTGGGCGAGGGGACACGGAGATGATGCAGCTTGTCGCGCGAGACCAAAGTCGGCGTTCATAATCATGCATATGCAGGGGAATCCCCGCATGATGCAAATCGCGCCGCATTATGTCGATGTTGTCGCAGATGTAGCGGATTTTTTTCGACAACAATATGAGCGCGCCCTAAAGTGCAATATTGATCCCATGGCCATCGCGTTTGATCCGGGAATCGGTTTCGGTAAAACGCTTGCCCATAATCTGGCGTTGCTCGCAAAACCTCGAGGCACTTCGGGTGCATGATCGCCCGATCGTAGTCGGCGTTTCGAGGAAATGTTTTCTGGCGAAGCTGATCGGTTCGGAGGACATGAACGAACGGCTCGCGCCGACGGCGGCATTGACTTCGCTTTTGTGTGCGCGCGGTGCGAATATATTTCGGGTGCATGATGTGAAGGAAAACGTGAACGCGTTGCGGATTGCCGAATCAATTTTGGATATGGGGAAATGATCGATCAACTACTTCATCTTTGGCTCAGAGGCTGGCGCAGCTTGTTTGAGATTCTGCTGCTGACGGTCGTGATCTATTATGGCTATCTTTATTTTCGCGGAACCCGCGGAGCCAAAGTTTTGACCGGGCTGGCCATCGTTTTTCTCACTCTGACCCTGATCTCGACATTGCTGAATTTCGTCGTAATCGGCTGGATCATCCGGAGTTTTTCCGTGTTTCTCGCCGTGGCACTGGTCGTGATTTTTCAACCGGAACTTCGACGAGCGCTGGCCGAGTTGGGCGGGCATCCCGATTTTTTCCCTGACCAGCGAGAAACGGGAAACTGTCCATGATTTGGCTGAGGCAGTAACGCAACTGGCCAACAAGCAATTTGGCGCGCTCATCGCCATTGAACGCGATACTTCGATCCGTGTTTACGAAGAAACAGGGGTCACCATCGACGGAGAGTTCTCCGTGGAGTTAATCTTGTCGATCTTTCATCCCAAGGCCGCCTTGCATGACGGCGGCGTGATCATACGTAACGGTCGAATCGCGGCCGCGGCTTGCATTTTTCCGGTTAGTCAACGCGAAACTCTGGATCGAAGCTTGGGTCTGCGCCATCGCGCAGGGCTTGGGATCACGGAAGAATCGGACGCCATCGCAATCGTTGTTTCTGAAGAAAACGGCAGCATTTCCATTTGCCACCGGCGGCGGATCGAGCGCAACTTTACTCCGGAAACATTCCGTCAACGCATTGCCGAACTTTTATTGCATCGCGATTATGAAGAGACTGAAGAAGCTGATACTCAACAACTGGCGGGCGAAGTTGATCTCGCTCCTGCTCGCGACAATGCTCTGGTACCTCATCAAAAAGAACGTAGCGACGACGCCCTCGCGGTATGAGATGAGGTCCGCTCCGGCAGCTGAAACGCGCTGAATCGGCTTGCCTTCAGCGCAGGAAACGCGCGAGATTGTCTTCTTCCCATTTCCGCGCACGCGAGTAACCGCGGAACCGCCGCTCTCGCCGATTAAATTCTTCGGTGTGAACTCTCCGTCGTCCGTTTGGGCCAGGCTCATCTGGCACTACCGAATGCAGCATTTCATGGTACAAGACATAGCGAAGAAACCAGGTCGGCACAAAAGCCTGATCGAGTAGTGGATTGATTCGGATCACGCGATCCTCTTCCTGGACGGTACCGAAAACAAAATATTCTCGCGGTCGCTCTTTTCGTCGGCGTCCCCAAACGACCTTGTAGCCGCGAAGTCGGCGGCGAAAATAGGTTTGATTCAAATCATCGAAGATCCGGCGAAGATCGAAATGCTTTCCTTCGTGCTGAAGATTCAAATGGCGTTGAATCGGTAGTCTTGAATAGGCGATCTTGCGTTTGGTTTTTTTGGCCATGACTTCGGTTAGGTAAGATCCGAGTTGAACTGCTCGGCATATTTTAAATAGGCTTTGAAAGACTGACAACAAAAGCCGTGAATTTTGCAGCTTATTTTTATAAGGGCTTACAGGACAGCGACTTGTATTGTAGAGCTGATTTAGACCCTTAATCGCCGCGACTTGCTTTGCGAAAGCCGTAATCCCCGTGTAATCTTCTCAAAACCTCGGATGACTTAGCCCGAAATTAGATCGACATGACGCCATTCCTTCGAAAGTTGCTCGGGCTCAACTGGCTACTCCTCCTGACGATGATGGCTCTCGCTATTTTCGGCGTTATTGCCATCTACAGCGCGACTTACATGCGCCAGGACCCGGTGACAGCAGATTTCTGGCGCAAGCAGGCCAACTGGGTTTTGGTCGGTTTCTTCGCCTTCATGGTGGCCAGCTTGATCGACTACCATTGGATTCGCTGGGGAGCCTTGCCCATGTATCTGGCGGGCATCACCTTCCTAATCCTGACCAAGATTATGGGCACCAAGGTGTACGGTGCGCGCAGTTGGCTTCATTTGGGTCCGATCAATTTTCAGCCAGCGCAGCTCGCGGTTATCGCCGGCATCATGGTGCTGGCGTTGTTCTTGAGTCAGTTCCGGGACATGCATCCGATGTTGCGACTCCTGGTTTGCGGCGCAATCGCGGGCGCGCCGTGTCTTTTGATCCTGCTCCAGCCCGATCTGGGCGAGGTCATTATTTGGGCGCCGGTGCTTTTAGCCCTGCTGTTCGTTGCCGGCCTGCCGCTGCGCTACTTGATTTGCGTGATCCTGATCGGCATCGCTTTTGTGCCAATCGCAATTCACCTCGGACTCAAGCCGTACCAATACCAGCGGATCACGGCATTCATTAATCCTGACATCGACAAGCAGGGATCAGCCTGGGCAATCAATCAATCCCTCATCGCCATCGGGTCTGGCGGATGGTCCGGCAAAGGGTTTAAGGCGCCCAATACGCAGATCGAGCTCGGTTTTCTGCCCTCCACAGCTGTGCATAACGACTACATTTTTTCAGCCATTGGCGAGCAATGGGGATTTGTGGGTGGAATGTTTCTGATCGCGGCCTTCGCCCTACTATTACTGACTTGTCTCTTTGTTGCCTTTTTCGCAGGCGATCAATTCGGCTTGCTCCTCGTTGTCGGGACCACTGCGCTGGTTTTCACACACATCTTCCAAAACGTCGGAATGACCATCGCGCTTTTGCCCATCACGGGCGTGCCATTGCCGCTGATCAGTTATAGCGGTTCGTTTGTTCTGATGATCATGTTCGGGCTCGGTATCGTGAATAGCGTCTGGGTCCATCGCAAAGTCGCGGCCTGAGTTTCCTGCGCGCTGTAAGATCGACATTGGCGCGCGCTTGCCTAAAGTCGGTCGCGAAGAATGGAAACTGATTACAAGGTTAAGCTCGAGATTTTCGAAGGACCTCTCGATCTGTTGCTCTACCTCATCAAACGCGACGAGATCGACATCTACGATATCTCGCTGGAACGGCTTACCCGGCAATACCTTGAATACCTTCAGGCTTTCAAGGAATTAAACATCGATCTGGCCGGCGAGTTCATCGTAATGGCTGCAAATTTGATTTACCTGAAGAGCCGCAGTCTTCTCCCGCTCGATCAACAGCCACCCGATGAAGAAGCCGAGGAGGACGATCCGCGCTGGGATTTGATCCGTCAGTTGATCGAATACAAGAAGTTCAAAGAGGCAGCCGGACAGTTACACCTGCGCGAGCTCGAGCAGGAGCGTATTTTCACACGCGAGAGCGGGGTTTTGGAAATCGAGAGCGGACCGCTTCGTCTCGCGGAGGTTGGAATTTTTCAATTGATCAACGCATTTCAAAACGTGATCAAGCGCGTGGAAGAAAGAGAGAACCTGACGGAAATTTTCGGCGAACATTTCAGTGTCTCGGATAAAATTGAAGTCATCCTGCAGCGAATCAGCGGCGGTGCACCGCTATCGTTCTCAGCGTTGTTCGAATCCGTCGCGTCGCGCCTCGAAGTAGTAGTCACTTTTCTGGCATTGCTCGAATTGATTCGTTTGAAGCAGGTCCGGGCAATTCAAAAAAGTGTCTTCGATGAAATTGAAATCGCCCCGGCTGCGGCGTGAGGATCGACAATCGATGCCGCGAATTCTGATCGCTGGGTGCGGTTATGTAGGAACGGCCACAGCCGATCTGTTTCATGCGGCCGGCTGGGAAGTGCAAGGCTGGACGCGATCCGATGAATCTGCTGCTAGTCTGTCCGAAAAACCGTATCCCGTAATCGCGGTCGATGTGGGAAACGCTCGCGAAATTGGGCAGCGGCCGGAGAGTTTCGATTTTGTGATTCATTGCCCGAGCACGCGTGGCGGCAATGTCGATCTTTACCGCCGAACTTATCTCGAAGGCGCGCGCAACCTTTGTGATCGCTACGCAGGATCGACAATTCTTTTTACCAGCAGCACGAGCGTTTATGCCCAGCGCGATGGATCGTGGGTAACGGAGGAAAGCGAGACAAAACCCGCGGCTGAAACGAGCCGGATTCTTCTCGAAACGGAAAATACGGTCGGAAAAGCGGCGGGATCGTCGCGCGGCTGGCGGGAATCTATGGACCGAGGCGCGCGGCGATGCTGCAGAAGTTTCTCGCAGGGGAAGCAGTCATTGATCTTGAGAATGATCGTTTCGTGAACCAAGTCCATCGCGATGATATCGCCACGGCGCTTTTTCTGTTGATCGATCGCCCTGCTCCGGCAGGCGAGATTTATAATGTAGTTGACGATAAACCAATTTTGCGGAGCGAGGTCTATCGTTGGCTGGCCGGGAAACTCAATCGGCCGCTCCCGCCGATTGCAGGATCGACGCCGCCCCGGAAGCGCGGTGATAGCAACAAACGGATCAGCAATTCCAAATTGCGAAAGCTCGGTTGGGTTCCACGCTATCCCACGTTTTCGGAGGCAATGGAGAAAAGCATTCTTCCAAGCTTCGGTCTCAAGTGAGATTGATGCCGACTTTCACGGCTCTGCGAGCTCGGATGCCGCGTTGTTCTCCAACGCGCGTTCGCCGAGCCAGGGAAAAGTTCGACGGGCCCGCATGACTCGTTTGAGTCCGAATGGTTCGATGGTTTTGCTGCGAATGTGCTCGATTGCCTCTTCCACTGAATCGGTCGCGTAGAGTAAATTCAAATCATTACTGTCGATCATCCTCGTATCCGCCATTTTCCTGATCATGGCCAGCAGGTCACTCCAGTAATCCGTTCCCATGAGAACGATGGGAAAGTTCTTGATCTTGCCGGTTTGGATGAGAGTGAGCGCTTCGGAAAGCTCGTCGGTGGTCCCTGCTCCGCCCTGCATGACAACGAACGCGTACGAATATTTTACGAGCAGCGCCTTGCGGACGAAGAAGTAATGCAGCCGAACACAGCGATCGAGGTAATCGTTCGATCCTTGCTCGAACGGTAGTTCAATATTGCAGCCTACGGAACGGCCACCGACTTCTTTCGCGCCGCGATTCGCCGCTTCCATAATTCCCGGGCCTCCTCCGGTCATGACGGTAAAACCGAGGCGGGCAATGGCCGCTCCCATTTTGCGGGCGAGCTCGTAAGCAGGATCTTCCGGCTGAATTCGAGCCGAACCAAAAACCGTTACGCACGGCCCAACGAAGTGAAGCACTCGAAATCCGCGAACAAAATCGCGCATCACCCGGAACAAAGTGACGGTTTCAGCAAACCGCGACCGCGGGCCTTCCAGAAAGATTTCGTCAGCACGTTCCGGCGGCGCGGTTATCGCGGAACCTGGTCCCGCTGATTTGTTGGTCGCAGGTGCGGCCATGCGGTTCACCGCATCCCTACATTTTTTTCCAGCCGTTGCCGTTTCCGTCGGGCGCCATGGCTGGCGCAAGCTCGCGCGTAACATCGACATCTTCCTCGAGATCTTCGCCATCGGCATCCATTAACGATTTCTCGTGATGCTCTTTTGCCAACAGCATGTAGAGGCACGGCACGATAAACAGCGTGAAAATGGTTCCAATCGTCATTCCGCCAACCAGAACTAAACCGATGGAGTTTCGCGCAGCCGCGCCGGCGCCAGTGACGAGTGTTAATGGGAAGTGACCTGCGACAGTCGCAACACTGGTCATCATAATCGGTCGCAAACGAATTCGTGCGGCCTGGGCGACGGCGACAATCTTGGTCATCCCGCCGCGTTGCAACTCATTTGCGAACTGCACGATTAGAATTCCGTTCTTGGAAACGAGACCAACCAGCGTGACCAGACCGACCTGCGAGTAGATGTTGAAGGATGTGGTGAAGTGATCGGTAAAAAATTGTCCGAACGGCATCTTCAAGAACATGAAAATCGCCGCCCCGAACATCGCCAGCGGCACTGAGCCAAGCAGAATGATCAACGGATCGCGGAAACTGTTAAACTGCGCCGCGAGAACAAGAAAGATCAGCACAATGGCAAGCAGAAAGACGCTGGCAAAATTGTTTCCTTCAAGTCGAAGCTGGCGAGAACCGCCCGTGTAATCGATCACGTAACCCGCCGGCAGAATATTGTGGGCTTCGTTTTCCAGAAACTTCAGCGTGGAATCCACGGAACCGGCCGGGACGCCACTGATCGTGACAGCGTTCAGCTGTTGCATTCGATTCAATGAGCGAGCGACGGTCCGATGCTTGATGTGAGCGATCGTGCTAAGAGGGATCAGATGATTATCGGGGCCGGTCACATAAATGTTCTTCAGCTGCTCCGGGTTTAATCGGTCCACGCGTTTGATCTGCGGAATGACTTTATAACTCAATCCTTCCATGTTGAACCAGTTGACGTAATTGCCGCCGATGCTGGCCGAAAGGTCCGCCCCGATCTGTTGCATACTGAGTCCCATGGTCGAGATCTTGTCATGATCCAGAACGATCTGGGCCTGAGGCTGGTCGATCTTGGTGTCGATATCGCCAAACTGGAATACGTGCGCCTGCATTGCCTTTTGGAAGATCTGCTTGGCAAACTCCAAAATGCGTTCCTGGTCCGCTGTCGAAGCTATCACGAAGCTTACCGGAAAATTATCGCTGCCCGGAAGCGCCTCAGGCATGATCGGGAACATTTGAATCGCGGGGATGGCGGCGAGCTTCTTCTGCACAATGGGCAGATAATCTTTCGTCGGCGTTGTGCGGGTGCCCCACGGCTTTAAGACCATTCCACCAAAACCACCGCTCGGATTTGTGATTTGAAACGTGAAACGCGTGTCCGGGATATCTTTGAAAATCTTTCCGGCGGCGTCGGCATAGCGAATCGTGTCGTCGATAGTTGCGTTGGCCGGCGCAGTCATGATCCCAAAAATCACTCCCTGATCTTCTTTCGGCGCCAATTCCTTAGTCGCCACTTTCGGAATCGCGAGGAACATCAAAATGGCGAGCGCGGAAATTCCCCCCCAGATAATGTAAGCTGCGCGGCGGGCTTGAAGGGTCCGGTCCAGATGATTTCCGTACCAGTCGCGGAATCGATCAAACGTCCGGTCGACCCAGCCTTTGAATCCATGTTCGATGTGGTGCGGCGGCAAAAGATATGACGACATCATCGGTGACAACACCAATGCAACGACACCGGAAATGAAAACCGCGCCTGCCAAAGTGAGTGCAAATTCTCGGAACAGGGCGCCAGTCAATCCGCCCTGCAGTGCGATTGGCGTGTAAACGGCGGCCAGAGTAATCGTCATCGCGATGATCGGGCCGATTAATTCGCGTGCGCCGACCAGGGCCGCTTGCATGCGCGACATTCCTTCCGCGATGTGACGTTCGACGTTTTCGACGACAACAATCGCGTCGTCCACGACCAATCCGACCGACAGGACAATCGCGAGGAGCGTGAGCAGGTTGAGCGTAAAACCAAACACCTGCATCAAAAACAGCGCACCGATGAGAGAAATAGGGATCGCGACCACGGGCACGATTACGGACCGCAGCGAACCAAGGAACAAAAAGATAACGAGCATCACGATGAGCAATGTGTCGATGAGCGTCTTTACGACTTCGTGAATGGCGTCGTTGATGTAAGCGGTGGCGTCGTAGGCCATCTCGGCCTGCATGCCGGTGGGAAGTTCTTTTTTAATTTGATCGAGCTCGGCGCGAACGTTTTTGACTACTTCGACAGAGTTCGCGTTTGGCAGAACCCAGATGCCCATGAAGACCGCTTTCTGCCCGGAGAAACGAACTTCCGTGTTGTAATCTTCCGCCCCGAGAACGACGTCGGCGATGTCACCCAGCCTGACTAGCGTGTCCTTGTCCTGTTTGACTACGAGTTGTTTGAATTGATCAGCCGTGTGCAGATCTGTGTTCGCGGTCAGGTTGACCTGAAGCAGCGAACCTTTGGTGCTGCCGACAGCGGCAAGGAAATTATTTTTGGACAGGGCACTGCGAACGTCACTCGGCGAAATGTTCAACGCCGCCATTCGGTCCGGCTTCATCCAGATCCGCATGGCAAACGTGCGTCCGCCCAAAATGTCCGCTTTCTGCACGCCGCTCACTGCGGTCAATCGCGGTTGCACCAGCCGAACCAGATAATCGGTGACTTCGTTTGGCTGGAGAATATTCGAAGTGAAACTCAAATACGCCGAAGCAAATTGTGAATCAGCCGCCTGAATCGCGATGACCGGAATCTGTGATTCCGGCGGGAGATTGTTCCGAATCGCAGTAACCCTTGAGCTGATGTCTGACAGCGCTTTGTTTGCGTCGTAGTTCAGCTTCAAGCGCGCAGTGATCGTCGAGAGTCCCTGTGTGCTTTGGGACTGGATGTAATCGATGCCGTCGGCCGCCGCGATCGCCCGCTCGATCGGCGTGGTGATGAATCCACGAACGAGTTCCGCATCCGCGCCGACGTAAACAGTCGTGACCGTGATCGAGGCAATGTCGCTGCGCGGATATTGCCGGACGTTGATCGTCTTAATCGCCTGCAATCCGGCGATGAGAATCACCAGGCTGACGACAATCGCCAGCACCGGTCGCTTGATGAAAAGATCGGTAAACGATTTCATGACTCGGCTTCGTTGAATCGTTGAAACGTTGAAACGTTAAATCGGCAGCCCGATTGAACGATGGAACGATGTAACAAATTTCGATTCTTTCTAATCATGAATCGACCGGTTTTGGATTCAACTGCGGCTTTGGCGCGAGGTCATTGTTGATTGTGACCGCCATTCCATTACGCAGTTTGAAAACCCCCGTGCTGACAACCGTTTGGCCGGCTTTTAATCCTTCCATCACTGCAACAAAGTCGCCGCGCGCCTCGCCGATCCGAACAAACTGCTGCCGAATTTCCTGCGATTCCTTGCCCGTTTTCGGATCTTTCTTCTTCTCAATCACAAATACGGAGTCGCCGTAAGGCGCATACGAAACTGCGCTACCCGGAATTGCGAGCGTCTTCTTTTTCTCCGGCAGCACGACGTCGATCTTGACGAACATTCCTGGTCGCAACGCGTGGTCGGGATTTTCGAGCGTTGCCTGGAGCATCACATTTCGCGTTGCCGCATCAACGACCGAATTGATCGCCGTAAGTTTGCCGTTGAATTCCTGGCCCGGCAGCGCGTCCGAATGGACCCGGGCTTCAACTCCGGTGGAAATTTTTGGCAAGTCTTGTTGCGGCAAAGCAAAATCGACATACACCGGATCGAGCGAGGTCAGCGCGACAAGTTGCTGACCAGCATTAATCGTCTGGCCCACGTTGACCTGGCGAATGCCAAGTTGCCCATCGAAAGGCGCCCGAACTTCCTTCTTGCTAATCATCGAACGCATCTGTTCAACGGCGCCTTCCTTTTGCTTGAATTTCGATTCGGCACTGTCGAGTTCCGCTTTCGAAATCACTTTCCGCTTCGCCAGATCGTGCGCGCGTTCCAAATCCGACCGGGCCAATTCCAAATCCGCCTCCGCAGTTTTCAGCTGCCCTTCTTCAGCCGATGCATCGAGTCTCATGAGCACGTCACCTTTTTTCGCCTCGCCACCATTTTGAAACCCTATTTCAGCGACAACGCCGCCCAATTCAGTCGAAACGACCGCGCCTTGCACAGCCGAAATACTTCCAACTGATGAAAACACCGGCGCCCAGTCTTCCTCTTTCACTACTGTGCTCGATACCGTCGTGGGAGGCATCTGCATAGGGGAAGACATCATCTTGTTGAACTGCATCGCTTTTACATCCAGAAGCAGGCAGAGCAGACCGAGAACCGCGAACACCGCCCCGGATGTGGTTCGGCTGCGGCGAAATCGGCGAAACGACAAAATGCCGAAGAGTATCACGAGAAAAGTAAAAACCGTGACGATGATGGGCATAACTCCAAAGCCCAGCAGCTTGAGCACGATGATCAGGCCCAGCAAAGCCACGACTAACACGATCAGCAGGAAAATTTTTTTGCCGATCGATTTGAATCGATTTTCGATGGTTCTGGGTTTGGCTACGTCATGCATAAGTGGGTTCGGTCTCCGGGTTGAAGAGCAAGCGCCATAACATACGAGTTACGGCGAGCTGTCGCGTCCGCCGCTCGGCAGCGGTCATTTCTGGCGGACGCAGCACATCCAACATGAGCATTCCTCGAGCGACTGCAAAAATTAATTCGGCCAATTCTGCCGGAGCCAGATCGCGTGCTACCTCACGTGTTTCCGGCGCGCGAGAAATTAAATCCGTCACACCATCCATGGCTGTTTTCAAAACGTCTCTCACCAAATCAGCCATGCCGGGGTTGCGGGAAGCTTCTGCGTAAAGATCGACAACGAAAGCCGAGACCAGCCGCGGCTCCTCCTCGCAGCAATGCGCGGTAAAAAGAATTTCCAGCGACTCAAGCAACGTCGGAGCGTGGCGGGCGCGCTCCAGCATCTCTTGGATCTCATTTTTGTGACGCGCTGCCATCGCCGAGATAACGGCGTCCTTGTTTTCGAAATAGCGATAGATCAGGCCAACGCTAATTCCAGCCTCGGCGCTGATGTCATGCATACTGGTTTGATGGAACCCGCGTTTGGCAAAGCAAACGAGGGCAGCTTCGAGGATCTGGGTTGGGCGATCTGAAGAGGATGGCTCGACCTGGGCTTGGGACATAAGGCTGGCAATGTGAATGAACGTTCATTCATTGTCAAATCCGCTCTTTGCCCGTCATTCGTTCCTCGATTCGGAGCAAGGTAAACGCTCTGGAAGATCCTTTAGGATTTCCTGCTCAAAACCGGCATCGCTTGGTGCTGCGTAAAGTGCGGAATACCATAGGTCTGTGATGTCAGACTCGCCGGCACCCGGTCCTGCTGCTGAACGAAGAGCAGGATCGACACGATCACGCTCAACCCGAGCACCGCATACACTATTGTCTCCACGATGCTGCGTCCCACTTCTTCTGAGCGAATCAACAGTGCATAAGTAGTTTCCATTGCCCTATTCATAAGTTCTTCCTTTCCCTTCAAACGTCGCCGGGTTCTCCTTTTGTCTAAACATTGGATCATTCATCTTGAATCTCTAAACGTTCGATGCGGCTACGGAATGAATTGGATTCAAAATAAGTCAGCTGTGCTTCGCGGGTTACCGCGGGAGAAGCGATACCTGATCGGCGTTTCCGGCGGACGCGATTCCGTAGCGCTGCTGCATTACCTTGTCGATCTTGGTTATCAGAAACTGATCGTCTGCCATTTTAACCATCAGCTTCGCGGACGATCGAGCGATGCCGACGCGCGCTTTGTCGAAAGGCTCATCGCCAATTACAACGCCAAAACTGTAGGGCAGGCGCTCCGCCTGCCGAGTCGCGCGGGCAAGCGAAGCGCTCGCCCTACAATGCGATTGGGGCATCTCGAGTTTGCGCTCGGCTCGGCGAATGTGCGCACGCTTGCGAAAGAAAGAAAGATGTCGATCGAAGCCGCCGGGCGCGAAGCGCGCTATTCTTTCTTCGCGCGGATCGCGAAACGTCGTCGATGTCGCACGATTTTTCTCGGTCACCACGCTGACGATCTTGTCGAGACATTTCTGATCAACTTGTTCCGCGGTGCCGGCACCAGCGGCCTTGCCGCCATGCGCGAGATTTCCACGCGTCGGGTGGACGATGTCGATCTTACAATTGTCCGACCGCTGCTTGGCATCTGGCGCACTGATATCGACAGATACATTCGTGTGCATCGACTGAAATTCCGGGAAGACGCATCCAACAAGAGTTTGGGGCCACTTCGAAATAGGTTTCGCCGCAAAATCATTCCATATCTCGAAAAAGAAGTGGGGCGGAATATTCGCCAGAACATTTGGCGAACGGCGACCATTCTGGCCGAAGAAGAAAGTTGGATCGATAATCAATTGCCCTACGGGAACGAGATCGATCTTCCAGTGGAAAAGCTGCGCGCCCTGACCGTGGCAGTTCAGCGTCGGCGAATTCTGGGATGGCTGCGCGCGCATAATATTCCGAATGTGAGCTTTGAGATCGTTGAGCGTGTTCGCTCGCTTTTGGATCGTGATGGCGGCGTGGCAAAAGTGAATCTGCCGCAGGATCGACACGCTCGCCGCCGGGCAAAAAGGATTTTTATCACACGCTAATCCCCGCTGCAGACGCAAAGTATGGGTGATGAAAAATGTGCCGTATTGGATCGACACGATGCAGATCGGTCCTTTTCCACCACTGCGCTCCGACTTGGAAGTAGATGTATTGGTCGTCGGCGGTGGCGTGACCGGAGTGACCACGGCGTATCTGTTGCAGGAAGCCGGGTTGCGAATCGCTTTGATCGAGCGGGAGGGAATCGCCTCAATTGATACCGGGCATACGACGGCGCATCTGACTTACGTTACCGACACGCCGCTCCAAAGGCTGGTGAAACGCTTCGGACCTGATCACGCGCGAGCCGTATGGGATGCCGGCGCTGCGGCAATCGACGAGATCGAGCGCGTTGTAAATAAGGAAAAGATTGAGTGTCGACTCACCCGCGTGCCCGGTTACTTTCACGAATCGGTTTTTGCCGAGCCGAGTGAAAGCGATCGTGCGGAAGTGCAACAGGACGCAAAGCTCGCGCAGGAGCTCGGGTTTGATGCCATCATGGTCAAGTCGGTGCCGGTTTTTAACGTGCCGGGCGTTCGCTTCGCCGATCAGGCTGAGTTTCATCCGCGAAAATATCTCGGCCCGTTAGCGGCAAAGATCGTTGAACGCGGCGCGGACGTTTTCGAAAAAAGCTCTGCGGAGGAATTCGATTCCGAGAAACGCCGCGTGAAAGTGAACGGGCATTGGATCACATTTGATCGTCTGATTCTGGCAACGAACAATCCACTGGTCGGGCTGAGTGATCTCAGTAGCGCCACGGTTTTTCAGACGAAACTTTCGCTCTACAGCAGCTATGCGCTGGGAGCGCGGATCCCGCGGGATTCATTGCCCATCGCGCTGTTTTGGGACACGGCCGATCCTTACAATTATCTGCGCGTCCATCGAGACGATGATTTCGATTACGCGATCTTCGGCGGCGAAGATCACAAGACCGGTCAGGTCACGAACACGGAGAATTGTTATGGCCGCCTCGTTATGCATTTGAAGAAATTCGCGCCGGAAGCGCAGATTGAGCATCGCTGGTCCGGTCAGGTGATCGAGACTAATGACGGGCTACCATTCATCGGTGAAAACGCGCCCGGTCAGTTCATCGCCACCGGTTTTTGCGGCAACGGAATTACTTTTGGAACGGTCTCGGCGATGATGGCGCGCGATTGGGCGACTGGCCGCAAGAATCCGTGGCGCGATCTTTTCGATGTCGATCGAAAAGTGATCCGCGGCGGCGCCTGGGATTATGTGAAGGAGAACGCGGATTATCCGTATTACATGATCAAGGATCGGCTCGCGCGAGCGGAAGGCGATTCGGTGCGGGAATTGGAGCGCAATTCCGGAATGATCCTGAAATTGAATGGAAAAAAGATCGCCGCGTATCGCGATTCAAACGGCGAAGTGCAAAAACGCAGCGCGATTTGCCCACATCTCGGGTGCATCGTTCGTTGGAACAGCGCCGAATCGACCTGGGATTGCCCCTGTCACGGCTCCCGATTCAAACCCACCGGCGAAGTCATCGCCGGCCCCGCAGAATCACCGCTCGCGCAGGTTTGACGAAGCGCTGCTGCCGCGTCGGACGGATCGCGTCCGTCGCAGTTTTCGCGTGTCAATTCCGGTCGCCCGGTTTAGAACGGCTCGAAGCTGAACCATGAATCTAAAACACCAATTCGCGATCGTTCTGGCCATTAGTCTCGCTGGAGCCACGAGTAAGGCCGACAAAAAGGACGTATTCATGATGGATCCTCACGGTCGTTTTGACGCTCAAGCTATTAACTACGTCAACCATGGCATCGAGTTATCCCAGAAAGGTGATATGAAAGGTGCGCGCTTTTGTTTTGATAAGGCGATTCAGATCGACAAAACCATGTGGCCTGCATATCTCGATCGGGCGGGACTTTCTCTCGCCGCCGGCCAACCCAAAGCCGCGCTGGCAGATTGCAATATCGCCTCGCGTTTACGGCCGGATTTTTATCGGACATTTACGCTTCGAGCCGAGATCTATCGTAACCTTGGCCGATGTCAGGACGCGCTGAATGATCTCAACAAAATTCTCTCTTTCCACAGCTACGCTGAAGTCAATGCGATCGCCCTGAACGAGCGAGCATTACTTCGGATGAGTTGTCGAGACGGCAGCATTCACGACTTAAAACAGGCCCTCGCTGATGCCAGGCAAGCGTGCAATTTGGATCGGGGCAAAGCGAGGTACATGGGCACGCTAGCGCTGGCTTATGCCGAGAATGGCGATTACGAGAATGCCATTAAATACGAGGAGCGAGCAATCCAAAGCGGAAAATACACCGAGCAGGAATTGCAACAGGCGAAAAGGCGGCTTGCGGAATATCAGCAACACCATCGGCCCTGATTGAGCGGTTGGCGAAGTTCGAAGTTCGCGCCGTGTCCACTCGGTTGGAGTAATGAGATGCTGACATATATGTTTTGGCAGTATGCGCGCGATGATTCTCGAAAAGCCGCGGCAACCGCTTCGGTTGCGAGATGTGCCGAAGCCCAAGGCGGCAAAGGGACAACTTCTTGTGCGGGTGGCTGCGTGCGCGGTTTGCCGGACCGATTTGCATATTGTCGATGGTGAATTGGCCGAGCCGAAGTTGCCGCTGATTCTTGGGCATCAAATCGTGGGACGCGTGGAAGAGATCGGCAATGGTGTCCGTGGATTTTCCATCGGCGATCGGGTCGGCGTTCCGTGGCTTGGGTGGACGGACGGCGAGTGCGTTTATTGTCGATCTAATCGGGAGAACCTCTGCGATAACGCAAAATTCACGGGCTACACGATCGATGGCGGTTATGCGGAATTTGCCGTGGCCGATGCCCGGTTTTGTTTTCCTCTGTCGGAAAACTATGGCGACGTCGATGTTGCACCATTTCTCTGCGCGGGTCTGATTGGGTACCGCGCCTATCGCAAGACTGGCGATGCGCGGCGGATCGGCATTTATGGTTTCGGAAACGCTGCGCATCTGATAGCGCAGATTGCGATTTATGAAGGCCGGGAGCTTTTCGCTTTCACTCGACCTGGCGACGAGGTAACGCAACAAAGCGCAAGAAAGCTAGGCGCAAAATGGGCGGGCGGCTCCGATGAGCAACCGCCGGAGCCGCTCGATGCCGCGATCATTTTCGCGTCCGTCGGGCCGCTGGTTCCGACGGCCCTGCGCGCGCTCGTAAAAGGCGGGATCGTTATCTGCGGCGGGATTCATATGAGCGACATCCCATCATTTCTCTATCGCGATCTTTGGGGCGAACGCGTAATTACCTCGGTGGCAAATCTCACGCGACGCGATGGAGAAGAATTTTTCAAAATCGCACCGCGCATTCCCGTTCAATCTCAGACTGAAACTTTTCGGCTCGAAGAAGCAAATATCGCCATGGAAAAATTCCGTTCCGGCAAACTCAAGAATACGGCGGTTCTTCTCATTTCTTGATCTCTGATGTTCCACTTCTGTTTTCCTTATCTCGTGTAACGCCAGCCACTCTTTCTGACCGCCGCCAGTAAAGGCGAGGGTTCCAACTCGGCCATCTCTGTGCGAGTGAAGGCAAATACATCCACCGGAACTAGGAATTTGCTTGGGAAAAAATCCGTCATCCGGTCACGTGGGCTCTTTTGCGCTGTGCTCAGAATGATGAACACGTCGAGATCGCTGCCCGGGGCGTAGGTCTCATTCGCGAAGGAACCGAACACAACGATTTCTTCCACGGCGGGATGTGTCGCCAGTAACTGCGTTGCGTACTCGTCCATCCAGCGGCGCACGCGGGCCGTATCAACTGATTTGATTTCGACAGAATTCAAGGACGGCCTCGGCATGTCCGATTGCTTCGTTGGCATCTCTCTGCGAATAAAAATCGACCGGAGCTCCGCGTTCGAAGCCACTTGGGTAACGCGTAGGGATGTAATGCCTGTCGAGAACGCGGGCACGATCCATCAGTTCGGCGTTCGGTTTGGCCTGTGCTGGCAGCGCATCCAGAAGCGCAATCAAGACATGGCCCCATGCTTCCTTGTGCAAATGCTGAAATACTGCCTTAACGGCTTTCTCGGCGGCTTGCTGGCAGGCAAAGGCGGACCATTCGTAATGACCCGCGTCGCGGGCGCTGCGAGCCAATCGCAAGTCGGCCTCCGCTTGTCTAAACCAATCAAATGCGCGCTCGGCCATGATTTATCAGTGACATGCTACCGTCCAGAGCGGCATGAGCAAGCCATGCCCGGCCGAATTTCACTTCGGCAAATCACAACTGCCGGATCCGATCGCGGAGCAGATCGAGGTTGGTCTGCACTTTGGCGTCCGTCGATCCGAAATTTTTCGCGCGCTGCAAAATGTCGATTGCGTGTTGGTAATTCTCGCGCGCCTCGTCACGGCGTCCGAGATTCGGCGAGCCCGGATAGCCGAGCAGATCCCCCAAGTGGATATAACTAATGGCGAGCGATAACTGAGCCTGCGCATTGTTTGGGTCGGCGATGGCAAGTTGTTTAAAAATCTGGAGCGACTTGTTTCGATGTTCGAGTGCGGCATTTAAATCTCCAACTGCTGTCATGACATTTCCCATCTTTTCGTGGGCGACCGCCAAATCGCGAACGGCATCGGCGTTTTGCGGATTTCTTTTTGCCAAACGTTCACGAACTAGTTGGGATTGACCATAACTCTGCTTTGCCGCGTCGATTTTGCCCTGCTGTTCCAGAATCGTGCCGATTCTTTCGTAAATCCGACCGAGCCACATTCCGAGGTCCACGTTGTTGGGATTGGCTCGGTAAAGCGCGTGAACGATCTCGGAGGAAGCTTGGTAATTAGCCATGGCGGCTTCATTATTGCCTGCATTTGGAAAATTCGAGTTGCCGAGAACATCGCCAGTTTTCATGTAGCTGATCGCCACTGAGCGTTGTGCCCGCAGATTTGCAGGATTGGCTTTGGCTAGCGCCTTGAAAATTGCCAGCGATTTGCGTGCAGTCTCGACGGCCGCTCCAATTTTTCCCATCGCCGCTTGCACGTCACTCATCTTTTCTTCGTTGATCGCCAGCGCACGTCGAGCCTCGGAATCGCCGGGATTCGCTGCCAAAATCTCGTCGTTGATACGCTGGGCATGACGATAACTTTCTAGCGCACCGCTCGTGTCCCCAAGATTCGCATTGTTCGGATTGCCTTGAACGTTGCCGGTTCGCACATACGCCGCCGCGAGCTCGCGTTGCAGGGACAGATCATTGCCTGATTCCCGCGCCAGGCTGTCCAAATACTGGAGCGCTCGTTTCACCAGGAGCTCGCGTGCCGCCGTGGATCCGGGGAGATTTTGAATCGCATCATGCATCTCGAAGAGGAGCGAGTTCGCCAAGCGCCGTACTTCGTTGAATCGATGTTCGGCGCGCGCGCGCTGCTGGTTTGCCTGGTTCGCTTCCCAGCCGACAGCTATTACGCCGCTGGCGAGGATCAAAACCATGAGAACCGCGGCCGCTACACTGATCCGATGACGCGCGATGAACTTCGCCGTGCGATAGCCAAGCGTATCCTTGCGAGCCGTCACCGGAAGGCCTTCGATGTAACGGCGAATGTCGTCGGACAGTTCCGTCACCGATCCGTACCGTCGCTCCGGTTCCTTGCGCAGCGCTTTGAGCACGATGTTATCGAGATCGCCCTTGAGCGATCTTCGACGATCGATTTTCGATGTTGGAATCTCCTCAGCTACCGCCAAGCTCGGCTTAATCGGTTCCTGCTCGGCAATTGCTCGCGCAATTCCAGTCGCGTTGCGCGTTTTCAGCCGGTATGGCCGGATACCGGTTAGCAGCTCGTAAAGGAGAACGCCCAGACTGTAAACATCGGTTGCCGTCGTCATATTTTCTCCGCGGATTTGCTCCGGGCTGGCGTATTCCGGCGTCATCATCGGGGCGAACGTCATGGTCATTTCGGGAGTGGTGGTGGCCGGATCGAGCAATTTCGCAATTCCGAAATCGAGGAGCTTCGGTTCGCCATCCGCAGCGACTCGAATGTTAGCCGGCTTGAGGTCGCGATGAATCACCAGGCGTTGATGCGCGTAGGCGACAGCGGAGCAGATTTTTCTAAACGAGCCCAGTTGCTCCAGTATCGACAAATGACCCGCACCGGAATCTCGAAATCTTTCTCGGCAGTAATCATCCAACCGCGGGCCATCGACATATTCCATCACGAAATATGGCAATCCATTTGTTGCAACGCCGCCGCCGTACAGTTGGGCGATATTAGGATGAAGTAAGCCGGCCAGGATCCGTTCTTCCTGTCGAAAGCGCCGGACAATGTTCGCAGTGCCAAGCCCGAGCTTAAGAAGCTTGATCGCTATTTTGCGGCCCAGTTTTAGGTCTTCGGCCAGGTAAACTTCGCCCATCCCTCCTTCCCCGATCTGCGATATGATTTTGTAATCATCAATCTGGTCGCCAGATTTGAGTTCGCCTTGAAAATCCGAACGCTTGGCGCCGGCAATTTCATACGCTGGCTTTTCAATGAAATCGGTGGCGTCATTTTGAAACGCCAGGAGCGATTGAACTTCGCGCCGTAGATCGACATCACCGGCGCAAGCTTCATCCAGAAATCCTGCGCGCTCTGCCAAAGGACGTTCGACCGCGGCTTCAACGATCTCCGCGACACGCTGCTTTCGACTGGAAGAGAAGTCGGCGACGGCTTCTTCCGCCGGGCTATCCCGCTCAGGCTGCATTTTCGCTCAACGCGCGGCACAGCCAGAGCTTGGCGAAATTCCAATCGCGTAACACCGTTTTTTCCGAGACGTGCAATACTTCGGAGATTTCCCTGGCATCGAGTCCGCCGAAGAATTTCAGCTCCACCACTTCGCTCTTGCGCGGGTAATCTTTCGCGAAGTCCTCCAGTGCGCCATCAAGCTGCACAAGATCGACATCGGGCGCAGCCGGCAGTTCTTGTGCTTCCTCGATGGTGAGCTTCTGCTGGAGACCTCCACGTTTTGCGGCGTTATAGGCACGAGCGTGATCCACCAGGACTCTTCGCATCACGCGGGCGGCGATTCCGTAAAAATGCGCCCGATCTTTCCAGGTAAGCCGTGTCTGATCAGCCATCCGCAGATAAGCTTCATGGACGAGTGCTGTCGGCTGCAGGGTGTGGTCGCCTCGCTCGCGGGAAAGATAGTTCCGGGCTAGCTGTCGAAGCTGTTCATAAACGAGCGGCATGAGTTCGTCGGCGGCGCTCTGGTCTCCGGCACTCCAGTTTTTTAGAATCTGGGTAATATCGTTCATTCCCGGCCTCCTCTCGGCCGCTTCTCAATCTTATCTGTTTAATCGGATAATGGGAACTATTTTCGCGGGAAATGTCCGTTTTGATGGTCGATTTTTCGCATTTCCTTAGGTGAGAACAAATATGCTTAGAAACCTGCTATCGCGACTAGAATTTCCGCTTTCCGCAGAATTTTGTCTGGCGCTTTGCCCGGGACAGCGCTGAAACAAACAACTTAACAATCCACGTATCATGAAAAAACATCGCTCCATCCAGTCCGGCTTCTTTATCCCTCGCGTTTTAGCGGGGTCGCTTCTTTGCTTTATCGGCATCATCATGGCTATTAGCGTGCTCCGTGCAGGCTCAACTGGAGCTGGGAGCAGGCAGAGTTTTGCTCCAAACGCCGGCGTTCCAGCCAATAGCAATAGCCATAGCACTTGGAACAGGGACGCGGGTATTCAGGGGCCGACGGTGCCAGAAAGTCCGGAAGAGCTAGCTGCGTACATCGCCACAACGCCGCCGACGAGGAGCACCTTCATGGCGAATTGGCAAGCGGTGGCTGGGGCGAGTGGGTATATCCTAGACGTATCTTCCACTCGCGAATTTGTGAGTTATGTGGAAGGCTATCGCAAGCTGAATGTTGGCAGTGTTACGGCAACAGCTGTGACGGGCCTCCAGCCGGGCACAAAGTACGATTATCGAGTCACGGCATACGGTGCGACCGGCGCTGGCGTGAGTTCAGAGCCCACTGAAGTGATAACCCAGCCCGCCACGGGTCTGAATATTGTACCGACATTTGATTCTTCGATCACTGGGAGGCCAAACGCGGCGGCAATCGAGGCTTGCATCAATCGCGCGATCGGAATTCTGGAAAATCTCCATCGCGACGCGGTTACAGTGCCAATTCGATATCGCTACGCAACGACCAAGCCCGATGGCACTCCACTGCCTCCCAGTATCAATGCGTACAGTGTTTACGGGATCAATAGTGAACCGTGGAGTACTTATCTGAATGCTCTGGTAGCGGATCACACCACGGCGAATGATAATGTCGCGAATGCGAATTTGCCGCCGGGGCCGCCGCCCGGAGTTAACAGCGTCGTTATCTCAAGTGCCAATGGGAGAGCCCTTCGATTCAACACGCCGCCGGAGTGTGACGCGAGTGGGACTTGTTCATCCAGCGGTGGGCCATATGACGGGATCGTCACACTGAATTCAGCTGATCCGTTCCAGTTCACTCGGCCACCTAGCGCCAGCAACTATGACGCGCAGCGATCACTTCAACACGAGATGGATGAAGTCCTGGGCTTCGGCACCTACCATGATTGTCCTTTCTGCCAGAATAATGGTGCTCTTAGGCCTCAAGATCTCTTTAGCTTTTCAAGCCCGGGTGTGAGGAGTAACCAGACAACTGGTTTGCGCTATTTTTCGATCAACAACGGCAACACGAATATTGTTGATTTTAGTCAGAACCCGAATGGTGATCGTGGAGACTGGGACAGCCCATCCTGCCCGCAGCCGCATCCTTATCCGCAAAATGCCTTCCTTTGCCCAGGCCAATATTTAGATGTCACTGCGACTTCGCCCGAAGGGATCAATCTTGATGTGATTGGGTGGGATGGCGGCGGGACAACGCCGCAGCCGGTTCGGTTCGATTTTAATGGAGATCGAAAAGCCGACTTCGTGCTCCTCAAGCCCAGTACGCATCAGACGGCAGTTTGGTATTTGAATAATATCACACGAATCGGCTCAACGTACGGGCCGACAATTCCGGCAGGCTGGCAATTGATTGACGTCGCTGATTTCAACCTTGATGGCAAAGCTGATTACCTGCTTTACCGTTCCAGTACGCGCCAAAGTGCAATCTGGTATTTATCGGCTGGACATCTGATTACTCAAAGGTACGGGCCAACGCTGCCAGCTCCTTGGATTCTCTTGAGAGCCGGGGATTTTAACAGAGACAACAAACCCGATTATGTCCTCTATAATACCTCCACTCACCAAACAGTGATCTGGTACTTGAATAATAGTACTTACGTTAGTGGCGTTCACGGGCCGACTCTACCGCCGGGTTGGACCGTAGCGGGCGTGGCCGATTTCAATCGTGATGGGAAGAACGATTATTTGCTTTACTACCCACCGACGAGGCAGACTGCAATTTGGTATCTAAATGGCGTAACGAGAATTAGTGCTGCTTATGGACCGACTGTTGCAGCCGGATATACATTGGTGGGTACAGCGGATTACAATAGGGATGGCAAAGCTGATTACGCTCTTTTTAGTCCAGGAGCACACCGCTCAGTTGTGTGGTACCTGAACAACCACACCTTTGTCAGCGGAGCATACGGCCCGATCGTTACTGCTGGCTGGACCTTGTTCAGGCCGTGACCGACGCTGGCTGGCAATCAGAGCGAATCTCCCAGCTTTGATCGCGGGGCGCAGGTCCGACCGCATTAGCCAGCTTTTTCTATTGGATGCTGGGACCGTTTTCGCACCAGTCGGTCATATTCCGGTGGCGCTTTCGCCGGATCGCCTGTGCTCGTAATCAACTCGGGCACCTGATTCAGTTTGTTTTTAGCGCCGGTAGTTTCTACGTTCTGCCGCGATGCGACGACAGTCGACCCTGCTGATGCTGGTAGTTTTAGTGCTGGGGATTCTTTTTATTCGCGATCAAAGACTTCAGCGCACGGAAGAAATTTTTCTTGGCTGGTTGGTCCGCAATTCGGCCATTCATGTAAAATCGGCGCCATTGACGATTGTCGATCTCGCTGGCAAGCCGGAAGACCAGAAGGAACGCAGCGACTTCGATCCGACGGAGAGATTTTTGCGAGGAGCCGGCGCGAAGAATTCGCCCGTCGAACTGGCGCTTTTTCTCCAGGCTTTACTCGAATTCAATCCCACTGTCGTCGCGTTCGAGCCGATTCTGGATTGGCCTGAAAACAAAAAAGACGAAGAGCAAATCCTGGTCGACCAAGCTATACGAGTGCCGAAGCTACTGCTCGCCACCGAGTTGACCGCGACCCCGGACCCCGATGCGCCGGTGGCGGAAATCTCCGGGTTTCCAAATGTCCGCGGTAAGCGCGGTGATCTGCCGGCGTTTTTAAGAATCAGTAGGCAACCGGACGAAGATCTCCGGCTCATTTCGGCGCCTGGGTTTGTTCCGTTGTCGGGCGAAGCCACTGTCCACGTGCCGTTGTTGTTCGACTATCGCGGAGAAGTCATTCCTTCCTTTGCGCTGCAAGCTGCAATGCTTTGGATGCGCGTCACACCCGCCGAAGTTAAGATCGACATCGGCTCCTCCATTTCATTCCCGAACGGGACGAGAATCCCGATCCGATCCGATGGCACAGCTTTGATCAAGCCGAGCGCAGCCAGAGGCGCCCGATATCTTATCCTTAACGAACTTTTGCTGGCAGCGCAGCAAAAGGAGAGGAAGCTCCCGGAAGCGATCTCTCTGGATGATCTGCACGATCAGATTGTGCTGGGGCGCCGGGCTCGAAATCCATTTGAAACTCCCGATATGCTGCCGGCGACCATTGCCACAATCGAGACCAACTCATTTGTCCACCGGGTCAGCTGGATTTTTGATTATGGAATTCTTTTAGCAATCGCAGCGGCCACCTGGCTGCTCTGCCGGTTGCGTTTCGTGGATCTGCTGTTGGCAGGCATCGCGTTTTCGGCCGCCTATTGTCTCATCGCGTTCACCGTTTTAACTCGCTGGAATGTTTGGATCCCCGGTTTCCTGCCGCTTGGATTAATCTGGGTCGTCGTCGTGTTTGCCTCCATTTTCAATAAACCAAAACAGAGGAAGCGAACCGGAGCGGCGGCTCTACCGTAATTTAATGCCTCCAAGCCGGCGCAGCATCCCATTGTCATGTTGAGCAGAGCGAAACATCTCAAACTATTCGGCTACCAGTGCCTCGAAGAGAAAGTCAGAGATTCTTCGCTGCGCTCAGAATGACAGCTAAAGATGGTCATGCGGCTTAATTGATCATGTCTGAACACTCAATCGAAACGCGCATCGATCGGCTTCATCGGCATGGACTTGTCGATCTTCATTTCGACTTGCCGCTGGATTTGTATGAAAAACGCCAGCGACCGGGCGCGTTAACTTCCCATTATTTGCCGGAGTTCCAGGCGGGAAATATCAGCCTTATCGGCGCCGCGATTTATATCGAGGACCGTTATCTGCCGGAAATGGCATTGCGAGTCGGACTCGGCCAGGTCGCGCAACTCTACAAAGAAATTGAAACGGACGCGCGATTTGCGATCTGCAAAACGCGCGACGACATCCGGAACGCGCAAGCAGCGAACAAGATTGCCTTTCTGATTACGATGGAAGGCGTGGAACCGTTAGGCGAAGATCCGGGTCTACTTCGCATCTTTTACGAGCTGGGAGTTCGCGTGATCGGACTCACCCATGCGCGGCGCAATGCCGCGGGCAGCGGCGGGATTTTCAAGCCGAGCGGATCGTCGCGCGATGGTCTCACCGGATTTGGCAGGGAGATCGTTCGCGAGTGCGAACGGCTGGGCATGATCATCGATCTGGCTCACATCAATCCGCAGGGCTTCGATGACGTTGTCGATCTTACTAAGAAACCACTGATCGTTTCTCACACCAATGCCCGAAAATTCTACGACATCGAGCGCAACATTAGTGACGATCAGATCAAAGTGATCGGTGACCGGCGCGGAGTCATCGGGATCAATGCCATTCTGGTAAGTCCCAACAAGGAACAGAGCACGATCGATCATTATGTCGATCATATCGAACATGTGGCCGATCTGATCGGGATCGATTGCGTCGGGATCGGGTTCGATTTCTGCGAGTATCTGCTGAGTCAGGTGCCGGAATCAGTCGCGAAAGAATTGGCGGCCAAACTGACCACGCCGCATTACATTCCCGATCTAACCAATCATTCGCACGCGCGGAACCTTACTCGCAAACTGATCGAGCGCGGATTCAGCGACGAACAAATCGAGAAAATCCTGTTCCAGAACTGGCTGCGTATCATCGAACAGATTTTGTGATCCCATTGCTGTCTGATCATACCCAGAATCCATCTCACAATTGTCATTCTGAGCGAAGCGAAAAATCTCCGATCATTTTCCGATTCGTCCGCGGAGGAATGGATCGAGATGTTTCGGTCCGCTCGACATGACATTGAATCTGCCGCTTCGACACCGTAACGCTTTTAGGCCTTAAAGAACCGTGAAATTCACTAACCTGACCCGCCACGTCGAAATCGGTGCGAACTCGTATTTCATCGAGATCGGCGGTCATCGCCTGGTGCTCGATTCCGGGATGCATCCGAAAGAGATGGGTGAAAATGCGCTGCCAAATTTCAAGCCGATCGCCGATCGAACGATCGATGCCATTATTATTTCACATGCGCATCAGGACCATATCGGCACGCTCCCGGTCTTGATGCACCGGCAGCCGGACGCACGGGTCTTTATGACCGAAGCGACGGCGGAAATCGGGGACACGCTTCTGCACAATTCCGTGAACGTGATGACGCGCCAACGGGAAGAGCTTGGAGCAATGTTGTATCCGCTATTCACGCACCGCGGGGTCGATCGCGCGGCTAATTTTTGGCGGTCCTGCCCGATGCGTCAGTGCATTTCGATATCGGGCGAACGCGCTTCGCCCAGTGATGTAAAAGGGCTGACGTTTGAATTTTTCGATGCCGGACATGTTCTCGGTTCCGCTGGAGTTCTGCTTCGCGCCGAAGGCCGCGCGGTCTTTTACACGGGTGATGTCAATTTCGACGATCAAACCATCATGCAAGCTGCCGTTTTTCCTGAGGAGAAGATCGACATTCTGATCATGGAATGTACTCGTGGCGATCATGCTCAGCCTGCCGAATGGACGCGATCCGGCGAAGAGCGACGGCTGGGTGAAGCGATTGAAAAAGCTTTCAGTCGAGGCGGCGGGTGCGTCCTGATTCCGGTGTTCGCGCTTGGGGAAAACGCAGGAAGCACTGGCGATGCTTTACAAATTCCGGCGCGAAGGATTGCTGCGCGACTGCCCGATCTATATCGGCGGTCTCAGCTCGAAAATGACTGCGACTTACGATCGCCGTGCAGCCATCGTCCGGAGACAACTCCCGCGTTTGCAGCTGTTGGATACAGTCGCCCCGTTCGTTTTGAATGGCGAAACGATTCATGATGCGCCGGCCCGCAGTGGTCGCGTTTATGCGCTCTCCAGTGGAATGATGATGCAAAAACGTTATCCAACATTTTCGCGCGGCGTTTGGTGGAAAATCCACGGCATTCCATTTTCTTTGTCGGCTATGCCGATCCAAAATCTCCGGCTGGTCTCTTACGCGACGCGCCGGAGGGAGGCGAAGTTCAACTCGATCCGGATGAGGCCGGGCAACGGTCCGGTGCAATTTGAATCAATTCCAATTCAGCGCACACGCTTCGCGGGAAACACTCGTTGCTTATGCAAAAAAGGCTTCACCAAAGAAAATCGTGTTGGTGCATGGCGATCCGCCGGCTGTCGAATGGATGCGCGCAACTCTCAGCGAGCGAATTGCCGAATGCAGAAGTCATTCGTGCCTAACCGGGCGTCGAACTGGAATTGTGACCAATGGCGATGCGAGTTGTTTCCTGGAACATTAATTCATTGCGGAAGCGGCAGGACCGCTTCTTCGGCTGGTTGGAAAGTCCACGGCCGGACATCGTTTGTTTGCAGGAAACGAAATGTCCTGACGATCAATTTCCTGTCCTCGCGCTCAAGGCGATTGGCTATCACGCGTCCTATCACGGAGAGAAATCGTATAATGGCGTCGCGATTCTCTCCAAAAGCGAGCATGCACGATGTGCGGGCTTCGCTTTGCGATGAAGTTGTCGATCCGCAAGCGCGCATAATTGCGGCTAGCATCGATAATGTGCGGATTTTTTCGATCTACGCGCCGAACGGACAGGCTGTTGGTTCACCAGCTTATGAGTACAAACTGAATTGGTACCGACGTCTGCGTGATTGCGTCGCGAAGGAGAAACGGCGCGATCTGATTGTCTGCGGCGATTTCAATGTTGCGCCGGAAGATGTCGATGTTTACGATCCCGATCTTTGGCGCGGGGCAATCATGTGCTCCGACGGCGAACGAGAAGCGTTTCACGAACTGTGCGAAATCGGTTTGCGCGACACGCTCCGAATTCACCACAACGGAGGAGGAATGTTCAGCTGGTGGGATTACCGAATGCTCGCCTTCGCAAAAAATCGCGGGCTGCGGATCGACGCTGTGCTGGCTAGCGAGGCCCTGGCGAAAAATGCACTGACGCGGGAATCGACCGGGAAATGCGCGAGGGAAAAGAACCTTCCGATCACGCTCCGGTTTGGGCAGAATTCGCGAATTAGAAGAATTCGTGAAGCGCCGATCTCATTCACGTGTTGCAAATCCGCCAACCAAACCGCTCCTGATTTGGGACGGTGAATGTCACCTTTGTCGACCGCTGGATTGAACGTTGGCGCGAAATCACTGCGGGCGACGTTGATTATGTTACGTCTCAGGAAGTCGGAGATCGATATCCGGAAATTCCGCGGGATCAGTTCGCGCGCTCGGTTGTTTTCATCGGGCCGGATGGCGAGATAGTTGTTGCTGCGGAAGCGATCTATCGCTCGCTCCGATGTCGATCTTCCAAAAAATGGATGGCCTGGAGCTACGAACACGTTCCCGGTTTTGCCACAATTTCCGAAGCCGGTTACAGCCTGATCTCAAGCCACCGCCGTTTTGCGTCAGGAATTACGCGATTGCTCTGGGGAACCGATGTGCAGCAACCGAATTATTGTTGGGCGCGCCGATGGTTTCTTCGCGCGCTCGGAGTGATCTACTTGATCGCTTTCGTTTCGTTGTGGGTTCAGATCGACGGCCTTATCGGCGTGAACGGAATCTGGCCAATCAGTCAGATTCTGCCGGCTGCTCACCAGGAACTTGGCTCGCGTGCCATTTGGATTCTGCCGACGCTATGCTGGCTTAATTCCAGCAACGCATTTCTGCATTTTCTCTGCGCCGGTGGCGTAATCCTTTCGCTGCTCCTGATCCTCCGAATCGCGCCCGCGATTTCGCTGGTCGGCCTCTTCGTTTTTTATCTCTCACTTACTATCGCGGGCCAAACATTCCTGAGTTTCCAATGGGACGTGCTTCTGCTCGAAGCCGGATTTTTTGCGATTCCCTTTGCGCCATGGCGGCTTTGGCAAAAGCGAGGAGAGGAACCCCCGCTTTCGAGGCTCGCACTTTTCTTGCTCAAATTTTTGCTCTTCAAACTGATCTTGATGTCGGGCGTAGTGAAACTGACCAGCGGCGATAGCTCCTGGTGGAATCTCACGGCGCTCGATTATCACTACTGGTCGCAACCGCTGCCGACCGTTTTTGCGTGGTATGCCGACAAGAGCCCCGAGTGGTTCAAACATTTCTCGGTCGCTTTTTGTCTCATCGTGGAAATCATCGTTCCGTTTTTCCTCTGGGCGCCGCGACGACTCCGGATAATTGCCGCCGGATTGCTGATCGTTTTGCAAATCTGTATCGCGATCACAGGCAATTATTGCTTCTTCAATCTCCTCACAATCGCCCTTTGCTTTTTACTAATTGATGACGCCATGGTAGGGACGGTTCGCGGAGTCGTCCGCGGCGCGCCCGGCGGTCGCGCCCTACCAGATCGATTGTCGAGGTACGCGGCGGTGGCGATTTTGATCGTGACCCTGCCCGTCAACGCGTGGCTCATTTTCACAGCATTCGAACCAGAAGCCGAGTGGCCGAAACCGCTCGGCGGCGCGTATGCACATTTGGAAGCGTTTCGGATCGTCAATGGTTATGGCCTCTTCCGGGTAATGACCAAGGATCGACTCGAGATCATTATTGAAGGAAGCGCTGACGGAATCGAGTGGAGGCCTTACGAATTCAAATGGAAACCGGGCGATGTGATGCGTGCGCCCAGTTGGTGTGCGCCGCATCAACCTCGGCTGGACTGGCAAATGTGGTTCGCTGCGTTAGGAACGGCCCGGGAAAATCCATGGTTTGTTCGGCTGGTAATTTGTTTGCTTGAAGGCAAGCCCGATGTGGAACGGCTTCTCGGTCGAGATCCATTCCGGGACGCTCCGCCGCGGTTCATTCGGGCAAAGTTTTATCGCTATCGTTTCACTACGGCGGAACAACATCGACAAACCGGAGCCTGGTGGGAACGACAAGAACTCCGAGAGTATCTTCCGACCATTTCTCTCGATCAGCTTCGGCAGGAGTAGTCAGTTTGAACGGCCATTGGATGCCCAGGGTTGACAGCTTTGCCAAAAAGCGTTTACAGAAATGCACATTTTGCCATGCCTGTCCTGACCCTATCTAGTTCGCCGCGAGCCGATCGAAGTTTTCACATCGGTCTTGCTCTGGTTGGGATTTTTGCTGCGGCTGAGATTCTGGCCGTGAGCTACTATTATCTGCGACACTTCCATGTTGCCGCCCCGGCGCCCATCGCTGCCGAAAAAACAACCGGGACCGCGCAATTCGCTCCACCTTCGTCGTTGGCATCTCCGCCCCCGGTTGCTAACGCGCCGGCAGCCGTCTCGGAAACCGATCGCCTGGTCCAACAAGCTGTGACCTTGCGTAGCCAGGGAGACATGACCAATGCTCTGGCACGGTTGCATCAAGCGGCGGAGCGCGCACCGAAAAATCCGAAAGTGCTCGAAGAAATGGCTAAGACCTACGAAGGGATGCAATTGTTCGATCGATCAAACGAAACTTGGCGCAAAATCCAGGACTTGGGCCCCACAGCTGGCGAAGCCTATGATCTTGCCGTAGCCCGCTTGAAAACCGGCGCTCCGCCTGTCACTCAACCCAGCGAAGCAGCTGCCGGCGGCCCGGTATTCACAATCTCCAATGTAAGCGCGACGGAAGAACCAGATCCGGATGCAGAGACGAACCTGACGCTGCGCGTTTCGGTGAAGAAGAAGCCGAACACCGTCGTCGATCATACCAAGGTAAAAATCCAGGTTTTCTTTTACGACACGGTTAACGACAAGGATATCAAGCTGACCGACGCAGATGTAAGTTATGAATGGGTGACCCGCAATCATGATTGGGCGGGCAACGATGCGGAAATTTTGAAGGTGAATTATCTGCGACCGAAGAACAAAGTCGCATCATCAGATGCCGTGTTGGCTGCGGCAGCAGCTTCAGTAAACCCGAGCCGGAAAGGCAAACAGGCCACACCTCCACCGCCCAGCGATGCCGGCCGGCGACGTTATCTTGGCTATATCATTCGGATCTATTACCACGATGAATTGCAAGCAGTCGAAGCCGATCCGGATCGGCTGCTGGCCCTCTTTCCACCGTCATCGCCGAATTCGCAGTAATATGACTGCGCATGGCGCCCCGGCACGACGGGGCGTCCAAAATGGTCGATCGGTTTGATATTGTCGATGTTCTGTAAATGTGTTGTCCTAGCAGACGCGATGGAGCGATTCAATTTGTGAAGGGAAGTAGCCATGCATCATAAGGGACAAAGAATGGCGGGTGAATCGGCCCATTCTGTATAGGCAGAATTCAAGCAGAAAGTAGCCGGACCATTTCTCATGTGACGAGTCATATTCTCTTTTTCATGAAGTTCCCCCTTGTAGGTGCCGCTATCCTGTTTCTGACAACGACAGCCCGCGCCCAGATCGATGTCGAGCTGCAGCTGAAGCGATTGCAATACATCGCCTATGAACCGGTGATGGCGACGATCAGTATCACTAATCTAGCCGGACGCGATGTCGATCTTCGCGATGCTAATGCTCAGGCGTGGTTTGGGTTTGAGATCACAGAAAAGGAAGGGCAACCAATCGCACCACTTCCGGCCAAGAAGGCTCAGCCGCCGGTGAAGATTGAAGCTGGCAGGAAAATTACACAGCGGATCAATATCATTTCGCTTTATCCGGTGCACGATCTTGGCGTCTATCATGTGCGGGCGCATGTTTATTTTGGCGATCTGGGAAAGTTTTTTTACTCTCCGACGAAAGTTTTCGAAGTGACAGATGCGCGTCCGATCTGGCAGAAGACGGTGGGTATTCCGGGAGAAAGAAGTTCTCGCACTTATTCGCTACTGACGAATCGATTCGCCGATCACACGTCTTTGTATGTGCGAGTAGAGGACAAGGAAAGCGGGATGATTTACGCGACTTACCCGTTAGGACGCGCCATCGCCGTCGATTCTCCTCAGGCCGAGATCGATCAGGCTAATGAACTCCACATCCTTCACTGCTCGGCGCCGCGAAGTTGGTCCTATTCACGCATCGGACTGAATGGCGAGCTACTTGCTCATTCCTCATTCATGGAATCAACAAGCCGGCCCAGACTCTTCCGCGCCAGCGACGGTAGCGTAGCGGTGCGGGGCGGCATCGCGGAACAGCCGCCATCCGCAACGACGCATAAGAATGTGCCGAAGCTTTCCGATCGTCCGGCGGAAATGCCAAAAGGGGACTAAGATGCGAAAAGGACTTCGCGATTTCGGGTTCCTCCTCGTCTGGCTGGCAATGACACCCGTTGTTTGCGCGCGAACGTCACATCACGCGACCCCTTCTCACAGCGCTCCTTCGACGATCGTCGTGATCGATGCCGGCCACGGAGGTCATGACCGTGGCGGTATACCGCGACAGCGCGTCGCTGAAAAAACGATGACGCTAGATGTGGCTCAGCGGCTTCAAGCCATTCTGAATGCGCGCGGTTATCGCACAGTCATGACGCGCAATCGGGATGTCTTTGTGCCGTTGCCGACGCGAGTCGCAATAGCAAATTCGTATCGCGACGCGATCTTCGTTTGTATTCACTTCAACGCCGCCTCGCGCCGCGGTGCAAACGGCGTCGAAACCTATTTTTATGGCTCGGACAGCCTGCCGCTGGCTTCGGCGATCCATTATTATCTAACCCGAGCGACGCCAACCGACAATCGCGGAGTGCGGCGTCGCGGTTACTATGTGTTGCGAAGGACGAGAATTCCTGCTGTGTTGGTCGAGTGCGGATTTCTAACGAATCCGACGGAGGCACAGTATGCGCAAAGCGCGAAATATCGGCAAATGTTGGCTGAACAAATTGCGCTCGGAATCCGCTCCCGTTCTCTGGTTAGCAGCTCCCGCACTGCCACCGCTGGATCGATTCCGCTTCAGCCGTACATCGACCAGACTCATATGGGGCATCAGAGCAAATCGGCCTCGCGGCACCGGAGCAGAAAAAGATCGAGAACGCGGAGAACAACTTCCAGCCACAGGCACAGCAGCAAAGCAAAGAGTTCGAGCAAGACAATCGCGAAGAAAAGCAGAACCGAAAAAAGTTCGGAGGATTGATTGGATTCGCCGGTCGTAAGCGCAGCTCAGATGCGTGATGCGGAAGAGGCAGCTTTCGCTCGCGGTGTTGAGGTTGAATCATTAATGGAGCAGGCCGGGGCTGGCATAGCCCGCGCAGTCTCCCAGTTCTTCCCAAAGCCTGCCAGGTGCATCGTTTTCGCCGGGAAAGGTCATAATGGAGGCGATGCTCTCGTCGCCGCGCGACACCTCAAACGGGCGGGGTGGAAGATCGACATCCGGCTCGCATTTGATGAGAGCGATTGTAGCGAACATACCCGTAAGAAATTTACGGAAGCGCAAGATCTCGCTGGAAGCGTGGAGACGGCTAGTAGCTACCTGCGGACACGGACCATTATCTTGGATGGACTACTTGGTCTGGGAGCCGATCGGCTTTTGCGGGAGCCCATTCGCGCCTGTGCCGTTGAAATTAACCGGATGAGACGTGAAGAAAACGCGTTTGTCTTCGCTGTCGACCTTCCCACCGGACTCGACGGCAATTCCGGTGAAACGGACCCGGATTGCGTCGTGGCAGATTGCACCGTCACCATCGGCTTCGCCAAACATGGGCTAATTGAGGACGATGTCCTCGATATTGTGGGGCGCCTTGAGGTGGTGCCGTTGCCGGATCTTGCCCCTCCGGAAGGAGCGCGCAATGAAATGCTGGGCGCGCCATATTCATTACGTGAGCTTTTGCCGCGGCGAAAATTCAGCGCGTACAAGAATCAATTCAAACGAATCGGCGTAGTGGCGGGTTCAAAGGGATTTGTCGGAGCGGCATTGATGACCACGCAAGGCGCGTTGCGTGCCGGCGCCGGCCTGGTAGACGTTTTTGTTCCTGAAGAAATCTACGAAGTCGTAGCGTCGGCGGCACCTCAGGAGGCAATGGTAAAACCAGTGCGCAGTTATCGGACATTGCTAGACGAGAGCAGCATCGACATCTGGGCAATAGGTCCCGGGCTGGGCGCATCACACAGTGACATCTTGCGGATGATCGAGCGTGACGACCGGCCCATGGTGGTCGATGCCGAAGGATTGAACGCGCTCGCGGAGAAGATCGACATCTTGAAACACTGCCGCGGTTTTCGTTTGCTCACGCCGCATCCTGGGGAAATGAAACGATTGCTCGACACCGGCCGGATGTCCCGCGCGGGCACTGTTAAGAATTTCTGCGACCAATTTCCAGTTACGCTTTTGTTCAAAGGGAGCCGAACGATTGTAGCCGAGCGCGGGCGACCGTTGAGTTATAACACCACCGGAACTCCGGGCATGGCCACTGGTGGAATGGGAGATGTTCTCACTGGAGTGTGTGCCGGATTAGTGGGCCAAAATCTGGTCTTGTACGATGCGGCACGGCTCGGAGCGTGGGTCTGTGCTCGCGCAGCGGAGATTTCGATCTTCAACGGCGGCGCCAGCGAGCAATCTTTGCTTGCCAGCGACGTACTCGACCATCTGGGTAAGGCGTTTAACGAGCTGCAGAACTCGTATTAACGTTTGCCGCATGCACGGCGCTAGCGCCCGCAGAATTGCTCAAGATTGCGGGGCCGGACCGCCGCCGTCGCCCTGTTGCTTCGCTCGTTCTTGAATGTATTTGATGACATCGCCGACTGTCTGCAGTTTCTCGGCGTCTTCGTCGGGCACTTCCACAGAAAATTCCTCTTCAAAGGCCATAACAAGTTCGACAATATCAAGCGAGTCTGCTCCCAGATCTTCAATAAACGAAGCCTGTGGTGTGACTTGCTCGGGATTGACGCCGAGCTGCTCAACGATGATGTCCTTGACCTTTTCTTCGGTAGATTTTTCGGCCATAAAAATTTGGTTGGTTTAAGGGTTGTTGCGCGCGGAAAGGTTAAAGCAGTCCCGGCACAGCAGGCAAGTAAATGAATTAAATAGGTTGTCAATCAATTTCGGGGTTTTCTGCCGCCGTCTCGGATCGGCCAAGGGCGGGTGAAACGCAGTTGGCAATCGCGCGCTGCAAAACTAGGCTCGACAAATGCGAATTCTGGTCACTGGCGGCGCTGGGTTCATCGGTTCTCACCTTGCCGAGAACTTTCTTCGGGCCGGACATCAGGTGTCGATCCTGGATGACTTCAACGATTTTTACGATCCGCAAATCAAACATGAAAACATCGCCGGCATAGCTAAAGACGCGGCGATACACCATATCGATCTTCGGGATACCGATGCGGTCCGAAGTCTTTTTCGCGCGGAAAAATTTGATGCGATTGCTCATCTGGCCGCGCGAGCCGGGGTGCGGCCATCGATTCAAAATCCACAGCTTTATTACGATACCAATGTCGATGGGACATTGCACTTATTGGAAACCGCCCATGTCACCGGAGTGGAGCGGATAATTTTCGCCTCGAGTTCATCGGTTTATGGGCTCTCGAAAGAAGTGCCATTTTCCGAGGAACAGCATCTTACTCAAACGATCAGTCCGTACGCGGCTACAAAAATCGCGGGGGAATTCTTATGCTCGACGTTTTCTCATCTTTATGAGATGCGGGTGGTCGCCCTGCGATATTTCACTGTTTATGGGCCTCGGCAGCGTCCCGATCTGGCGATACATCAGTTTACGAGAAAAATTCACGCTGGACAGCCGATCGATCAATTTGGTGATGGCACGACCCGACGCGATTACACCTACATCGACGACATCATCCAGGGCACTATGGCAGCGCTCGATTACAACGGCCCGCTTTTCGATATTTTTAACCTGGGTGAGAGTGAAACGATCCAGCTGAAAGATCTGATAGCGGCAATCGAGCAGACACTTGGGAAAAAGGCGAAAATCAACCGGCTGCCTGAGCAGGCGGGAGACGTCCCACTGACTTGCGCCGATGTTTCGAAAGCTAAAAAGCTGCTGGGCTATAACCCGACGACCCGATTAAGCGAAGGGCTGCCGCGTTTTATCGAATGGTTTCGAGACGACGCTTGGCAGTCGCTAGAATTGAAGCTGGAGAGCAAGCCCTTCTCCTGAGTGCGATTTGACGATGGCTGCATCGCTCCCGTTGATTGAGCCATTCGCATTTACGTCCTCTCGGAAATTTGTGCCGGTGACGGCCTGTCCGATTTGAGCTTTGGTTAATGCCACATCGGAAGCGCTCACTGCCCGGTTACCATTAGCATCTCCTATAAGGATACCTATGTTGATCGAAGTATCTGGCAGGACCTGCGAAAATTCGTCCATCACACCACTTAAGAGTACGGTGATGGTTTGGATATTAATTACGCCGGTCAGATTGATCGTCATAGTCTGGCCGGAGAAGCTTGGTGATCCCGACTACGTTCCGGTAGCCGCTCGTTACTGCTAGCGTTCCCACTGGTGACATTGTTGGTGAAGTCACGACCAACGTGTAATCGCCGTTCCGCCGCCCAGACTACATTCGACGCCAACTGTGCCGGAGAGAGGAAGATTGATGTCGAAGGTACCGGCCGCGCCGTGTGTTTTTCGCGAGACGGCAGAAGTGAGCTGAAGCGCCTGGGCTGTCACGTGGACCATACCGGTCATCCCGGAGAAGCAGTGTGCAGCGCAGAAGTACGAATATGTTCCGGGTTGTGTGAAAGTATGCGTGTAAATGGTGCCGCTGTTAGAAAGCGTACCGGCGCTGCAATTCATGTCATTGGGCGAGCAGAATTGGGAATCGGCTGTGCAAGGCTGTCCACTGGTGACACTGTGAAAACTGCTCGCCCAAGTCCACCGCACAGTATCTCCGACCGAGATATCGACCATATTTGGCGAAAAAATCAATTGCCCGCCCGGACCAACGGTTACATCAAAAATTTGACTCCCGATTCTCGAGGGTCCCGCTGACTGCCGGCTCGACCATTTTCATCAACGATCGTAATTCCCGCTGTCTGTTGCTGCATCACCATGTGCTGACCGCGAGATTGCATCGGCGAAAGAAAAAGAAGTGGCAGCAGGATGAATGGGAACGTTCTGTTCATAGAGATAGTCTTAGAATGCATAGTCCGGGCCCTCCGAGGATAAGAAGCCCCGATCATCTGTATCGACCGCGAGCAGAGTCAAGACAAAACAAGGAACGATGGCGAACCATCGTTCCTTGCCCTGCTCTTAATTATGGGAATGTTTACTGTTACGGAATATTCTGTTTGACTACGCTGACGTCGGTCGAGTTGATGGCGCCGCTAGCATTGACATCCGTCCGAAAATTCGTCCCGGAAACGGGCTGGCCAACCTGCCCTTTCGTCTGGGCAACATCGGATGAATTTACTGTGCCGTTGGCATCGGTATCGCCGGCGTTACGAGTCATGGGAACGACTACGTTATCTGTGGCCATGCCATCACTGACCCCATTGAGCCGGACATTGATTGTCTGGTCATCGGCAATGTTGGTAACAACGCGAATCGTCACTATGTTGCTGCCGACACTGACTACTCCGCCATTGCAACCCCCTCCCTTCCCACACAGCCCGTGACTGCGGTCAGCTCAGCTTGTGGGGTACCAGTGACGGATACTGGGTTCACGAAAGTCACCACCATTGTGTAATCGTTAGTCGCGCCGCCGGTGCGATCTTCGATGCCTGGGGTGCCGGTAAGCGGCAGAGCGATGTCGAAGGTGCCGGCGCCCCCATGCGTCTTGCGCGAGACCGCCGACGTTACGGCAGGCGCTTGCGGCGCGAACGCGAATTTGCCGATTCGTGTGTGCCAGGTGCCGCTTGCATATTGGTTGATATGCCAGAAGGACATGCCATCGGAGGGATCGACATCTGTTCTGGTATAATCACCCCAACGGGTGCCACTGTGGAATCCGACTCCCGCAAACATGATGGCTTCTCCTTGCGCAAGATTATTTGCCGGGTCACTGGCGAGACGTCCAGCGTACCGGATAGAAGGGAAGATTGTCGTGCTGGAAGTGGAATAACCCAGGACGGTGTTTCCATTTTCATCCACGGCTATGCTGGGCATCCAGCGCCATAAGCCATCGCTAGTGTTGTCCCAACTCTGTTGTTGCGCCGCGGTGGCGGGGAAATTGCCGCCGGTAACATCGAATTGATACCAACGGACTGCAGTCGGCCCGTTCGGGTAATTCTCGATTACGGTCTGAGAAGCCCACAGCGACTCTGTGCCGCCGAGGTTCTGGTAAACAACGGGCGTCATGATCTTATCGCCTAAAGTATCAAGCTTTGTTGCAGTGCCCATGTTGGGGCACAAGATTGCTCGTGGTATTCGTGAAAGCATCGACGAATCCACTAACAGTGATCTCGGCATTCGGCGCATGGTTGGCTCCAACGACCGAAAGTTCGAATTTGCCGGGTTGACAAAATCGACATGAAAGAAGCGGGCGTGGACCTGGGTCAAGGTTACCCCGCCACTCGCCGGGCTATCGATGGCCAGCACCATTTCATTCCTTCCTGCAGGCGGCGGATCGCCCGTGCGATAGTTCGCGGCGACGAAGCTATAGGATCGCCCACATCGGCCGCAGAGAGAGTAAAGCCGATCGCGTTCGCGGGACCGCCAGCGAGCATGCTGGCGCGGTCGAGTGCATAGGCACGCACACCGTTGAAGGTGGTATTGTTGCTAAACAGGTTCATCGTCAGGAAATAGGCGTTTTGAGCTGGGCTTCCGCCAGAGTTCCACAAGGCGAACTTAGGATAATCGCCCAGGTACGTTGGGTTGCCTGGATCGACCTGTATGGCATATAAGAACCATCCGCCGCGACCGGATCGGGGGTCTGAGACACCCCGATGCACTGGTAGAATGAAGCTGCCGGGGAAAGAGGGAAAAGCGAAATCGCTGATCATCCAGCGATCAGCGGCCTTATCATAGATAACATAGGGGTCTCCGTCATTTGAGGTAGCGCAAGGAGTGCCAACCAAGCCGGCAAAGAATGAATTGTAACTGGTCGGGCCCGACAAAGTGTTGCCGCTTTTATCAAAGATCCTGATCGATTCGTTGATCGCTTCGACGTAATGGTTCGGCCCGATATCGCCGTCGGTGTCACTCGGCTGACAACCGCATGTATTGCCCTGCCCCTCAAACGTCAGTATCGGTCCCGGCATGCTGGGCGCCGGCCGCCAAATACTTTTGAGGAGCGACTGGACGTATGTCAGAGCCGGCGGCATTCTGTCTGACGGGCCTTGACTGCCCGATTGTGTGGATAGCGCATTAGTCGTCGCTCTTCGAATTCCTCCTTGGGCGCGACGTAACGAAGCGTTTCGCAAGTCCTGGTCGAGACGGACCGGACCGACCATGCGAATAATGTCAGGCCCCGCAGTGACGTTAGGCTGCCGTGAGCCCTGCGCCAACGCCGAGCCGGCTGGATTTGGCCCGAAGGCGAATAGCGCCAGTATAATACCGGCGAGACAAACAACGAACCCGAACAAGGTTCGCAGATTAAAGAACGCGGATTGGATTGCTGGATTTTTTCTTCATTTATGGTTTTTGAGTTTGATTCACTCCGGTAGGGGCGAATGGATTTGTCACATATCTTACTGTGATTCGCCGGCAAACGCCAACAAATTTCTTTCTCTGTGCTATTTTCAGCGGCTGAATGGATCTAACTGACGTCCTGCCATTCAATCAGCGCGCCTGTTTTATTGCCGGCCAGGCCAAATCCGGCACGACGCTGCTCGTTGCGTTACTCGACAGCCATCCGCAACTGCTCGTGCTGCCGGAAGAGACCGCCTATTTTCCGACCGTCCTCACAAAGTACGCGCCGCACGGGCGCCGTGCGCAGTTTGAGTATCTGACCAAACAATCGCTGTCGAACGTTCTCTTTGGTGGCCCCTGCAAATGGGGCAAGCGCAGTTACGCGAATTTTCCACGCGAGAAATTTTTGCAAACATTTGAGAGCGCGGCCTTCGATCCTGCCAACGCGCAGGAGGATTTGCTGGTCCTGATGATCAAAGCATACGCTGCCATGCTGGGACGCCCGCTCGATACGATTCGGCGTTGGGTAGAAAAGACCCCGGCGAATCGCAACCACATCCCGGCAATCTTTACACGTTTTCCGCGCGCCAAGATCGTTGTGACGATGCGCGATCCGCGGGCCATTCTTGCGGCGCAAATCGCGCTGGAAAAAACTCGCAAGACCGGTCGATTTTCGACTTATTACGTCATTGCCCATTGGCGCGTAGCCGCCCGCTTGGCTCACCGTATTCGCACCGGGGAACTGCCCGGCTTGGTTGTTCCGTATGAGGAGTTAGTCTCCAATCCGGCCAAAATGATGGAGAAAGTCTGCGATTATCTCGAGATCACATTTGATCCGGCAACCGTGCTGAGGCCGACGAAAATGGGTAACTTCTGGAGCGGCAATTCGGCGGCACGAATCCGTTTTTCCGAGATCAGCACGGAACCCGCAACTCGCTGGCAAGGTGAGCTTTCGCGGGATGAAATCGGGTGGGTGGAATGGCACTGCCGGGATCTGATGCCGGAGTTTGGCTATCAACCATTGTTGAGCGAACGCTCGCTACGCCACTTTGCCAGACCGGTTCGTGGTGAAAAACCGCGCGAATATTTGAAATCACGCGCTTATTCCCTTCGCGATGATTGGATTCGACGCTAAAGGCCGTCGCGCAGTTGAAATAAATCGATGCTTATTGCCCCTCAATAATGCCGACTTGCATTCAGAGGACCTCTCCTCCATAATACGCGCGTTGTCGGGAATCTTGATCGATTCCGTTCGCTCTCCAACGACGATCCAGGCTTTGAAATTATGATGCGGTCTTTTGCATCTTCGCTGCTTCGTTCGGTCACTGTAGTGGTAGACGGCTCGAGACGAATCCCTTCCCGACATAACGAGACGGAGTTTCCAATGGCGTCGCCCCACAATCGCAGTGCCAATTTGCCTCGATGGACCTTCCGAGGTCCGCGCGCCCTGGACCGTGTCCCGAAATTTGGGGCGCTCCGTCCATCACAACACAGGGTAAACATTGAGGATCAATATGAACTCTCATTCCTACGGGAAGCGCTCGCGCCGGTCGCGCGGCGGCTCTCGATATCGGCGCGACGGTCGTCCACGTCAGTTCGAGGCACGACCATCCAGAGCGCCGAAGAAAACATTCTGGCAGCGAGTAGTAGCGTTCTTTGGAGGAAACGAAAAGACTACCAGCAAACCCGTCACCACTGGACGGCGCAATGGCGAACAGGGCTCACGGCCAGTCCGCAAGCCGGAACCAGTTGAAGTCACTTCACCGCGGCTCTACGTCGGCAATCTGTCGTTCGATGCCACCGAGAGCGATCTGTTCGAATTATTCAATGGCGTAGGCCACGTCCAGAACGCAGAGGTAGTGAGCTATCGCCACAACCAACGCTCGAAAGGTTTCGCTTTCGTTCAGATGCAGACAGTTGAGGAAGCGAAACGGGCAGTGGAAGAATTGCACGACAAAGAATTCCTCGGGCGCAAGCTCGTCGTAAGCGGAGCAAAGACGAGCGAGCATCAATCGCACTGAGAATACCAATTAGTGGATTCAATCGGGAGACGCGGCGTCAAAACGCTCGTCTCCCGATTTGTCATTCCAAGTAAGGATGAGGAATGACCGGCGATTTCTACATTGTGGGTCCGACCGCCAGCGGCAAGTCCGAGATCGCTGCGGATCTGGCACGGAAGATCAATGCCGAGATTATCAATGTGGACGCATTTCAAGTCTATGCCGGCCTTGATCTTCTCAGCGCCAAACCCGACCCGGCGATTTTGAGCATGACGAGACATCACTTGGTCGGAGCAGTCCCGCTCAACGAAAACATGAATGCCGGCGAATTTCGGCGCATGGCTTTGCCTGTGATCGACGACATTCACTCGCGCGGTAAAGCTGTGCTCGTCGTCGGCGGAAGTGGTCTTTACGTGAAGGCACTGACGCACGGATTGGATTCCGACTGGAAAGCAGCCGATGTCGATCCTAAAGGCGTGTTCGTTTTCCGCGACCGCGAAGAGCTTTACCGTCGAATCAATTCACGAGTGGAAAGGATGTTCAAATGCGGCGTGGTCGAGGAAGTACGGGGGATCGGAGAACTCAGCTCGACAGCTGAGAAGATGATCGGTCTGCGCGAGATTCGCGAACTAATCGCGGGCAAAATGTCGATGATGGAATGCGTGGCAGCGATTCAACAGGCCACCCGCCGCTATGCCAAACGGCAGTTGACCTGGTTCCGTCGCCAAACTAATTTTGAACCGCTGAATTTATCGCTTCTTACGCACAACGAAGCTGTCATACGGATTTCGCGAACCCCGAAAGCTTTCGGGGTCGCGCCTGGGAATGATTGAGACTCGACCGAAAAAAATCCACGAGCGCGCCGTGTTGATCGGCTTGGAACACGACGGCATTTCGAAATGGGACCTGCGTGATTCGCTCGAAGAGCTGGCTGAGCTGGCCAATTCCGCCGGCGCGGTTGTGGTCGATACTGTGACGCAAAAACTGCAGAAACCGACGGCGCCTTACTACATCGGCAAGGGAAAGGCTGAATTGATTAAAGATTCTTTGCAGGATCGACAAGTCACGTCGGTGATTTTCGATGATGAACTTTCTCCGGCGCAGGGTCGCAACCTGGAAAATCTGCTTTCGCGGAAAGTTCTCGATCGTACGCAATTGATCCTCGACATCTTTGCTCAACGTGCGCGCAGTCGCGAAGGCCGCCTCCAAATCGAGTTGGCGCAATTGCAATATCTGCTGCCGCGGCTGACTCGAATGTGGCATCACCTATCGCGACAAACCGGAGGGATCGGGACACGTGGACCGGGCGAAACCCAGTTGGAAGTCGATCGGCGGCGCGTTCAGGAACGGATTGCCCGGTTGGAACGCGAATTGGAAGCTGTGCGGAAAACGCGCGCGGTTCAACGGCAGGGACGCAAACGCCATCAATGGCCGGTCGCAGCCGTGGTCGGTTATACCAACGCGGGAAAATCGACGTTGCTAAATCTGCTCACCGGCGCCGATCTCCTCGCCGAGGACAAACTTTTCGCCACACTCGATCCGACAACGCGTAGTCTGGTTTTACCCAACAAACAAAGGGTATTGCTTACCGATACCGTGGGATTTTTGCGAAAACTGCCGCACACATTGATCGAATCGTTCAAAGCGACGCTGGAAGAAGTGAGCGAAGCCGATCTGCTGATACACGTTGTCGATCTTAGTCATCCGCGCGTGGAGGAACAGATGGAAGCGGTGGAGAGCGTGATCAAGGAGCTGGGCGCCTTCGGCAAGCAGACCCTGACCGTGTTCAACAAGATCGACAAGCTCGATCACGGCGAACTGGCGGAAACTTATTTGAAACGATTTCCCGGCAGCGTAGCGATTTCCGCGAGGACTGGGAAAGGAATCAGCAAGTTGGTCGAGGCGCTGGAGATGGCGCTCAGTTCATGGCGTTTGCGTTCGCATTTTCAAATTCCAGCCAGCGAATCCGCCTTGATCGCCGAGATCCACCGAGTCGGTCACGTGTTGGAATTGCACTACGAAGGCGACAACGCTTTGATCGTTGCTCATGTGCCTCCCGAGCTGGCTCAGAAGCTGGAACGGTACGCTGCCTGAGCAGAACGGGGATCTACGTCTCTCTGACCTGACTGTTCAAGAGGGCTTGAAATTGAGATTGGCTTCGCAGTGGATCCCAAACCGGATTTAGTTTCAGAATGGCAACTGTGACGCCGCTCGGGCGTTTCAATAATCCATCGAGTACTTCAATCGCGCGATTGCTCTCTCCGACAACACAATAAACCTCAGCTACTCCGGTGGTGATGTCCGGACCTTCAAAGGCATCCTTGCTCTCAGGTTGGAGCGTGGTAGCGCGTTTCGCCTCAGCCAGCGCGGCCTCTTTTTCTCCCAGATAAGCCAGCACTTTTGCGAGCTGAATGCGCAACGAGGCCACATCCGGCGTTTGCTTTAACTGTTTCTCAAGAAAGTCCTTTGCCTTTTGGAAAGCGGTTTGTGAGCCGTTTTGATCCCCGAGTGCCCTTCGGGCGAAACCAATCAAATAATATTTTTCAGCCAGAGCACCGGGAAACTTCTCCAGCTGATCATCTGAGAGACCTTCCGCTGTCTGTAATCCTTCCCGGTACTTACGTTCCAAAAGAAAAACATCGGCGCGCCCATTGGCGACTTTTAGTTTCATGTCGTCCGTCATGGGAAACGACTGGCATTTCGCGAATGCTTCCTCAGCAACGCCGAAGTCGCCATTTTCCGCAATCGCCAGTTTTGATTTTATCTCCCATAGCGGAAGCGCTTTTGGGTTCAGCCGAAGGCCGCGATCAACTATCTTGATCGCCTCATCGAATTCGCGCTGCATTTGGTAATTGAAAGCCAGATTTTGCAGCGGCCAGGTGTCGTTTGGGTTTAACTCAGCAGCTTTCCTGAGATTGGTGGTCGATTCCTTCCACTTGCCCTGCCGGCGCTGAATTGCGCCAATGGCGAGAAAGGCCTCCCACTCGTTCGGCAAGCCACTCTGCGCGACTTCAAACTCACGGAGGGCGTTGCCATAGTCGTTATCGCAATAATAATAGACAAAACCCTTGGCCAAATGAGCCTCAGCCATGTCAGGTTGCAATTGCAGAGCTTGATCAGCCAGAGAACGCGCCTTTTCCTTGCGGCCCTGGGTTGCCCCGAGCGAGTGAAGAATCCAGCTCTCCAGTTGTGAATAGCGAGCACAGGCCAGAGCGAAAGTCGGGTCGAGATCGATGGCCCGCGCATAAAGTTGCTCGGCCTGTTTGAGCTTGTCCAGATTCTCCAGGTCGCCGGCGAGATTGTGGGCTTGAACAAAGGCCAGGTAGGCCTCTCCATTCTCAGTAGGCCTGCGTTCCATTTGCGATTTCTCGGACGGAGATAGTTTTGCCTGCAACGCCGAAGCAATCTCGCGCGCGAGGTCCGTTTGGATCGCGAAGACATCGGTCACATCACGATCGTAATCATTTGCCCAAATATGCTCATCGGTGTTGGCGTCGATTAACTGAACGTTCACGCGCACCTTGTTTCCCGAACGCCGGACGCTGCCTTCGAGAATATTTGATACACCCAGTGCTTTACCGATTTCGCGAACGTTCGACGCCGTGCCCCGATACTGCATTACCGACGTCCTCGAGATGACTTTCAGATCCCCGATCTTCGATAAGTTTGTGAGGACATCGTCCTGAATACCATCTGCGAAATAAGCGTTCTCTTTATCGTCGCTAAGATTTTCAAATGGGAGGATCGCAATGGACTTGTCGATCTTGTGGGCCGCCGCACGCGGCAGGATGAACAAGCCGATGAGAGCGGAAATGACCACCCCGGCAGCCACGAGCATGATCGCATTGCGACGTCGATGCGTGGATGCAGATCCTGTTGCCGGTGTTGACCGGATTCCTTCCGGAGTGATATCGAACGCCCAAGCCAGTGCCAGAGCGATCGGGAAACCCGCCAGCAAGGAAGCAATAACCGCCCGAAGCGACCAGTTGGGCAACTCCCATGCAGGAAATGCAGCGGAGGCGAGCTGAATGATGCCGCCCGCCGCGATAATGTAAGCGACTGCGACGCGATAAACTTTCCTGCGCTTTATCTCCTCGAAGAAACCACTCATGGGCGGGGGATCGGTGTTCATCGGGACAATACTGCGGTGTCAATCGTTGGACAGGGAAATGTGTACTGCGTTCACTTAACGCCAGTCGCAAACACGGTCTGAAAATGCGGGCTCTGTTTTTCCCGTGAAACTACGTTGAGCTCGATGTCGCGGAAGCCCGCCTTTTCCAGAAACTGGTGCAGTTGCACTTCGCTGAACCCGAGCCAGTGGTCGGCATACAGCTCGCGCGCTTTGTCGAACCGATGACTGAGAAGATCGAGAATAATGAGCCGGCCGCCGCGCTTGAGGATGTGATGTGCAGCGTTGATGGCGCGTTGTGGATGAATCGCGTGATGCAATGCCTGACTCAGAATCGCAAGATCGACACTGTTGCTTTCGACCGGTGGATCTTCGATGTCGCCAAGCCTGTATTCGAGATTCTTGAACCCGTGTTTCTTTGCCAGCTTCCCGCCGAATTCGACCATTTTCGGCGAGTTATCGATGGCGATGACTTTGCGGGCGTTTTTCGCCAGTAATTGCGAGAGTGTTCCTTCACCGGCGCCAAGATCGACAATGATTCCCGGTGGAATCAAGGGAATGAACGCGTGCGCCAGCGCCTGCCAGGAACGGCCTGGCACATAGCTTCGCCCGAACTTTCCGGCCAGTTCATCGAAATATTCGCGGGCTTTGTCCTGACGTTTACGCAGAACAAGTTTAAGACTTGTCCGATCGCGCGAAGATTCCGCCAGTTCTCGCGCCAGGATCCGGGTCAATTCTGCTACTCGCGCCCGGCGTGAGTCGTGTCCATTTGGTTTTGCTCCATAATAAACATTTTTGCCCGCGCGGCGATCGTTCACGATACCGGCGCGCTTCAATTGGGCGAGATGACTGGAAATACGCGATTGCCCCATACCGAGGATTTCCTGAAGCTCGGCGACGGAAAGTTCTTCCTGCTCGAGTAGAAGCAGCAAACGCAGGCGAGTCGGATCGGCCAGTAAACGGAGGAAATTAATGGTTGACGCCATCGGGCGGCTAAACCATATATCGACGTATCATGATTGGTCAATATGTCGCGGGCGGCACTCGTTACATCGTTAGAACGTTAAATCGTTACAATGGCGGGATGCGTTCCTCGGTTAATCCAATTTAACGTTTCAACCTTTCAACGAATCACGCTTTTTCCATCCCATGCCCCGCCGTTATATTTTTTCCTCTGAATCAGTCGGTGAAGGCCACCCCGACAAAGTTTGCGACACGATCTCAGATGCTGTGCTCGATGCCTGTTTGCGGCTTGATCCGACCAGCCGCGTCGCCTGCGAAACCTACGCGAAGAGCAATATCGTGATCGTGGGCGGCGAAATCACTGTGCCTCTTCTGAAAAAAGAACGCCGCTCGCTCACTTCGGTGTTGAACATCGATCAAATCGTCCGCAGCGCGATCGAAGAGATCGGGTATGTGAACGAGGACGATGTATTTCACGCCAACAAGGTTTTCATCAGCAACATTCTCACCGACCAATCATCCGATATTTCGCAGGGCGTCGATGAAAAAGAAGCAGACGGCAAGGGCCACGCTGAGCAGGGTGCGGGCGACCAGGGTTTGATGTTTGGTTTTGCCTCGGACGAAACGCCGGAACTCATGCCTGCGCCAATCATGTATGCGCATCGACTTGGCCGCGAGCTCACCCGCATTCGCAAGAATGGCGAGTGCCCGTGGTTGCGTCCGGATGCGAAGTCGCAGGTCTCGGTGATTTACGACGATCTCAAGCCGATCGGTATTTCCAATGTCGTCATTTCAACCCAGCATGCCACAGATGTTCCTCACAAAGAGATCCGCGACTTCTGCATCGAGAAAGTGATTCGCAAAGTGTTGCCTGCCGAGATGCTGAACAACAAAACGGAATTTCTCATTAACCCCACCGGGCGTTTCGTTATCGGGGGACCGCAGGGCGATACCGGCCTGACTGGTCGCAAGATTATTGTGGATAGTTATGGCGGGATGGGCCGCCACGGCGGCGGCGCATTTTCCGGCAAAGATCCGAGCAAGGTCGATCGTAGCGCAGCTTACATGGGACGCTGGGTCGCGAAAAATATTGTCGCGGCCGGCCTGGCGCGACGCGCGGAAATTCAATTCGCTTATGCCATCGGCCATCCGCAGCCGGTCAGCGTGCACGTCAATACTTTCCTCACCAACACGGTCGATGAAGAGAAAATTGAAAGTGCGGTTATGAAGGTTTTCAGCTTCAAACCCGCTGACATCATCAAACAGCTTAACCTTCTCCGGCCGATTTACTCGAAGACGACCAATTACGGACATTTCGGCAAGATCGACGATCCGGATATCACGTGGGAATCCACCGACAAGGTCACAGAACTAAAGAAGGCAGCGAAGTAATCCGCAGATTCCGCAGATCTACGCAGATTAAGATGCAAAGAGATCCAGAGACTTTCGCAATCATCGGTGCGGCGATGGAAGTGCATCGCGAGCTTGGGCATGGTTTTCTCGAGCTCGTGTATCACACTGCACTGGCACTCGAATTCCAGGATCGAGGAATTCCGTTCCAAACCGAAGTCGCACTACCTGTCCGTTATAAAAAGAAGCTTCTCAGCTGTGCCTATCGAGCGGACTTTATTTGCTTTGAATCTGTGCTCGTAGAAACAAAAGGAATCGCTCAATTGACGTCCGCCGACGACGCGCAGGTGATCAACGAACTGAAGGCGACCGGTTTTCCACGCGGGCTGCTTCTAAATTTCGGAGCGCCCAGTCTCGAACACAAACGCCTGGTTCTGAACTTTTCTGAGAATCTGCGTAAATCTGCGAAATCTGCGGAGGAAATCTATCTGTGAAATCTTTATGAACACAACAGCAACGGAGTTGAAAACGAAACAGGATTACAAAATCGCGGACATCAATCTGGCGGATTGGGGTCGGAAGGAAATCTCCATTGCCGAAAAGGAAATGCCCGGATTGATGGCGATTCGCGAGAAGTATGCGCCGCAAAAACCGTTGGCGGGCGTGCGCATCACGGGTTCACTGCACATGACGATTCAGACGGCGGTGTTGATCGAAACTCTTGTCGATCTTGGAGCCAGCGTGCGCTGGGCGAGCTGCAATATTTTTTCAACTCAGGATCATGCCGCGGCGGCCATCGCGAAAGCGGGACCGTCCGTCTTCGCGTGGAAGGGTGAAAGTTTGGAAGATTATTGGTGGTGCACTTATCGCGCGCTTTCGCATCCCGACGGAAAAGGTCCGCAGCTAATCGTCGATGATGGCGGTGATGCCACGCTTCTGATTCACAAGGGTTACGAGCTGGAAGAGGGAAGCGATTGGGCAAAGTCGAAGTCGGACAACCGGGAGGAACAGGTCATCAAGGACTTGTTATTGGAGATTCAAAGGGAGAATCCGTATCGGTGGCATGAGATGGTGAAGGATTGGCGTGGCGTTTCTGAGGAAACCACTACCGGAGTGCATCGCCTGTACAAGATGCATCAGGAGAACCGGCTTCTGGTTCCGGCCATAAACGTCAACGATTCCGTCACCAAATCGAAGTTCGATAATCTTTACGGCTGCCGGCATTCGCTGGTGGATGGATTGAACCGCGCGCTGGACGTAATGATTTCGGGAAAGATCGCAGTTGTTTGCGGTTACGGCGATGTAGGAAAAGGTTGTGCCCAGTCATTGCGCGGTCAGGGCGCGCGCGTTGTCATCACCGAAGTGGACCCGATCAACGCGCTGCAAGCGGCGATGGAAGGCTATGAAGTCACGACAATCGAGAACACACTGGGCCGAGGCGATATCTACATCACTGCCACGGGCAACATCGACATCATCACGCTCGAGCACATGCGGCGGATGAAGGATCAGGCAATCGTCGCCAACATTGGCCATTTCGATAATGAAATTCAGGTGGATGCGCTCAATACGGCCAAAGGGGTAACGCGCACCAACATCAAACCGCAGGTGGACAAATACTCCTTCGAAGATGGGCGCGAGATTTTTTTATTGGCCGAAGGCCGGCTGGTGAATCTCGGTTGCGCCACCGGGCATCCCAGCTTCGTGATGTCGAACTCGTTTTCCAACCAGGTGCTTGCCCAGCTCGATCTCTGGAAAAATCGCGACTCCTACAAGGTCGGAGTTTACGTGTTGTCGAAGAAGCTGGATGAAGAGGTTGCCCGTCTGCATTTGGAAAAGATTGGTGTGAAGCTGACAAAGCTTTCGCAAAGACAGGCCGATTATCTGGGCGTGCCGGTTGATGGTCCGTTTAAGTCGGAACATTACCGCTATTGATTTGACGGGTTGAGTCACCTGCCGGCGCGCGTATCTTTTGCGCGATGGCTAAAGAAGGGCCGATCGTTGCCGAAGGAACGGGTGACCCAAGTATTGCCTGGGACGATGTTCCGGGTCGATCTGCCCGGTCAACGCAATGTTCTCGCGCACATCTCGGGCAAAATGCGCAAGCACTTCATCCGGATCGTGCCGGGCGACAAAGTATCGGTCGAGCTTTCGCCTTACGATTTGACGAAGGCTCGTATTATTTTGCGCGAACAGTGAAGGTTCGCGGTTTCCGCGCGTCCTCAAAAATTTGGCCAAGCCAAAAATTTTCCCGTCCGATTCGGGCCTCCCGACCGTTTTTTGAACGGGGGCAAGTTTATGGCCCAGAGCCTTCGGATTCATCAATTTGTAGCGTTTGACAGCCGATTCTTGCTCTGGAAGCTTCGGAACCGCTGGTTTCCAGCCTCAAACCCAATTGTTACACGAAAAATTGATACAAGGAGAACTCAATGAATAAACCTCGCATTACTACGACCGGTCTCTGCCGAGTCGGGGTTTGCTTAATTCTGGCAATAAGCTTTGGCGTTATCAGGCCTGGATTGATTCAAGCCAAAGATTCGACATCGAATCGTTCTAGCGATGTTGAAAATCCCGCCAAATCACAACCGAGTGTGCCCGAAGGTCGGCTCTGCTTGAATCCGATCACGGTCAACGGGAGTATCACCACTGCCGATCCGACGGAAACCGGTCGCCTGAACCGTTCGGACGTTCCAAGCACATGCGATACGCCAACCATGTGCGCTGTTTTCAGTACCGCAATGGAATACCATTACGACGCTTACAGTTTCACAAACTCGACCGACACGACGCAATGTGTAGTAGTGCAGGTGAGCACAGCTTGCGCGGACCCTAACTTAATTTTTACGGCCGCTTATTTGGGCAGCTTTGATCCGACCGATCTCTGCGCACACTGGATCGCAGATGAAGGCTCCAGTCCAAACCCGATGAACGAGTTCTCTTTTAATGTTGATGCCGGGCAGACATTTATTCTAGTGGTGAGCGAAATTACTCCGAATGCAGGCTGTCCTTCTTACACATTGAACATCTGCGGCGTGTCGCCCGTCGTTCCCTCAGACTTCAACAATGACAGCAATCCTGACCTCGTGCTGTACAAAACGAGCACGCGTCAAACAGCCGTGTGGTACCTTGATAATAATAGTTTCATTAGCAGCGCCTACGGTCCCACTCTTCCGGCCGGTTGGAATCTTGTCGATACGTCCGACTTTGATGGGGACGGAAACCCCGATTACGCATTGTTCAATTCCAGCACCAGGCAAACAGCGATTTGGTATCTGCACGGGACCAGTTTCACCGGCAGTGCGTATGGGCCAACCCCGCCATCGGGCTGGGCCGTGGTCGCCGTGCGCGATTTCAACAACGACGGCGATCCGGATTTTGTCCTTTACAATGCATCGACCCGGCAAACAGCCATTTGGTTTTTGAACAACAATACGTTCATGGGTTCCAGCTACGGCCCGACCCTGCCGGTGGGCTGGATGCTGGCTGGCTTGGGAGATTTCGACCGGGACGGGAGACCGGATTATGCGCTGTTCAACGCCAGTACGCGGCAGACGGCGATCTGGTATTTAAATGGAACGTCATTTAAGGGCAGCGCCTATGGGCCAACCATCGCGCCGGCTTACGCATTAATTGGCGTAGCTGATTTCGACATAAATGGGAAGCAAGACTATTTGTTGTTCAATGCCACCACGCGGCAGACGGCGATCTGGTATCTGAACAACAACATCTATGTTAGTGGTAAGTACGGTCCCATTCCGCCGGCGGGCTGGAACATAGTCGTGCCTTAAACCGAGTCGCGTTCCATAATCCTTAGGCTCGTCCGATGCTAGTGTTCGATGATTGTCAGTTGTCGAGGGAGAGGGGCAAAATGAAAGGCTCAACCAAATCGCGAAAAATGGATGAGCCCTTCAGCATGTAAGAAACGACGCGGCTGCTTTCGCCTTGGGTGGAAAAGCGGGCGCTGGAAGCAGCTACTGGGCAAAATTACCGGCCGGCGGGGCGGAGCTGTGGCGCTGGATGCAGGTGCGAGTAAGCGCGTGACTGATTTGGCGTTGTGTGCAATATCACCGAGCGAAATTGAGCGAACAGCTTGATCGGCAATGGTGGCCGGATCGCGCCCTGCCCAGCGGGGCGAGCGTAGTGGTGAGCGAGATGGACTCCACTACCTCAAACGCCAACGGCGGGGGCGTGGGGCGAACCAGCCTGCGACCGCATTTTCCGATTCGTGCCGGCAGTGGGTGCGATCGAAAAGAATATCGAGGTCCACATCAACCGGCGCTTCAAACGCCAACGCCGTAGTTGGACGCGACGCGGCGCTGAACATCTCGCTCAACTCCTCTGGCTCAAAAGCCATCCCCCCGATTGGAACCATTGGTGGAAAAAGACCGCTTTAGCCAAAGCCAACGTAAACCCAGGTTGACCTTCATCTGCTCCACCCTCCAACTGACAATTGACCAACACTACCCTCGTCCGTTTGTGTGGCAATTTGAGGCTTGACGCCTAACGCCTCGGGGAGACACCATCGACGCCATGCCAGTTTGCAATCTGTCTTCGGAAGTTCGCTAGACAAACTAATACAAGGAGACCAATGAAAAAGACTGCTGCCACGTTTGTCACGCATCTTCTTCGAGGTGCCCTTTACGCGCCCATGCTTCTCGCCATCTGCGCAATTCCGTTTGCGCTGGCGCAGCAACGCGGCAAGAAAACTGCAGCCAATCACGCCGCCTCAAGCGACATGCCGGTCGTGCAGTCCGCCGACGGGGTGGTCCGCGGCACGCAGGGGGTTCCCCCAGCCTTGACGGCGCCAGAAGTAGCGTGCAGCTATAGCACATCGACTGGCTCAGGCACAATCACGCCTGGCACCACCGATACCGGCAACCATTGCGATGATTGCGCGACCGCTATTACATTTCCGTTCCCGGTCAGCGTTTACGGCCAGACTTTCAACTCTGCGAACGTCGCGTCTAACGGCAGTTTGGACCTTATAGGCACTGAGACTCCCTTCACCCATGGCTGTCAGGTGTTGCCGAGCGCCCTGTGGACCATGGCCATTCTCCCGTATCAGGATGACCTGCGCACCGATAACCTCGGGTTCGCCGGCTGCTCGGGTTTCCCCGGTGGCAACTGTGGCGTTTTCTATTCAATCACCGGTACTGCGCCTAACCGGCAGTTTAACATCGAGTGGCGCGCGGTGCACTTCGCCGACCCCACCACGTCAGCCAACTTTGAAGTAGTCTTTTCCGAGAACCAATCAAGTTTTGACGTTATCTATGGCGCAACTTCCGACAACGGCCTTGATGAGACCAGCGGCGTGCAGGCAAGCGCGACTGGTCCGGCTACGACCTTCTCGTGCGGGACGGCTACGCTCACCAATGGCTTGGAAGTCACCTACATCTGCGGAACTCCAACGCCAACGCCAACGCCAACGTGCTTTACCAACGTTACCGGAAGCATTGACACCTCCGATCCTACGCAGGTGGATCGCCTCTTTCGCAGCGGTATTCCCCAAACCTGTCCAGCGAGCACGACATGTGCGATCTTTGGTGATCCGACTCCGCACCATTACGATGCCTACACGTTAACCAATACGACCGGCGCAACTCAATGCGTGACGGTGGATACTAATACCGCTTGCACAGGCACCAATTTCATCTTCATCGCCGCTTATCTGGGCAGCTTCGATCCAAACAACATCTGCACCAACTGGATCGGGGATGCGGGCTCCAGCCCGAACCCGGAACAGACGTTCTCCTTCAACCTCGATAACGGGCAGACGGTTGTTCTGGTGGTATCAGAAGCCACCCCCGATGCAGGTTGTCCTGCTTATACCATGACCGTGTTCGGATTGTGCGGAACTGTGCCAACGGACTTCAACCATGACGGGTTCCCCGATTTGGTTCTGTTCAAACCTGCAACTTTGAATACGGCGGTCTGGTTCCTGGATAATCACACTTTTGCCGGCAGTGCCTATGGTCCGACTCTTCCGCCAGGTTGGAACGTGATCGATTCAGCCGATTTTGACGGCGATCAAAACCCCGATTATGCCTTATTCAACACCAGCACCCGGCAAACAGCGATCTGGTATCTACATGGAACCAGCTTTAGCAGCAGTGCGTATGGACCAACCTCGCCATCGGGCTGGGCGTTGATCGCGGTGCGCGATTTTAACAACGACGGTCATCCAGATTATGTACTTTACAACGCGACCACGCGTCAAACGGCCATCTGGTTTTTGAATAACAATGCGTTCATGAGTTCGAGCTATGGCCCGACGCTCCCTTCGGGCTGGAGCTTGGCAGGAGTGGGCGACTTCAATCGCGATGGGCAACCGGATTATGCGCTGTTCAATACCAGCACCCGGCAAACAGCGATCTGGTATTTAAATGGCACTTCATTTAGTGGGAGCGCCTATGGGCCAACCATTGCGTCCGGTTACGGATTGATTGGCGTAGCTGATTTCGATATCAGCGGAAAGCCTGACTTTTTGTTGTTCAAAGCAACGACGCGGCAGACAGCGATCTGGTATTTGAACAACAACAGCTTCGTTGGCAGCGCTTACGGCCCGACACCTCCGCTAGGCTGGATCGTGGTTGCCCCGTAAGGTTAACTGCCGCAGAGAGGTCGAAACTCGAATTGCTGCACTTTAAGACCAAGTCGCTTAAGGCGCAGCCATCGGTTTCTGCATTTCGGCTCTATTGGTAGTGTTTGTTCATTGTCAGTTCGGGGAGGCGAATTCCACAACCCTCACCTGGCACTTCGCATACGGCCTCCGACCCCGATTCCCAAGGCACCCGCGCCCTGTGTCCTCCTCTCCCTGCCAGGGAGAAGATTGAGGTGAGGGTCTCGTTCCAACTGACAAGCCGTCAACACTATGGTCTCTATTCCGCACGGTAAAAGAGGCTTGACCCTCAACTTTTTGTCCGCCTAGACTTCTCCGATTCGGAGAATGCAGTCGACCAAAGCATCTCCTAAATTTTCTGTCTTCAAAAGAAGTTAACCCAGGAAAACCCAATGAAAAAACATGGATCGAACATTATTATTACGCATCTGCTTCGCGGAGCAGTTTGCACCCTCCTGCTGTATACACTCGCCTGGGCGCTACCCCGAGCGCTCGGACAGAAAGAAGGAAACCAAAGTGCCTCCAAACCCGAAAGAGTCGCCCCGGCGCGAACAGTTCCCGCGCTGCCTGCCACAATGTGTTCGCGGGATTGGTTGGCAGGCCCCGATTTGCCGAGTCCGACCATCCGCGGAGTCGGTGTTTTTTTCCCAGCTACTGGCAATTTCTACGTCATGGGCGGGCGCACCTCGGACTCATCAGGCAGTGATTTAACCCATCCCTTCGTATATTTTCCTCAAAGCAATGTTTGGGGCTTGTTTGGAAGCACCTATCCCGATAATCAGGTGAACAATATGGCCTGTGGCGTCCTGACCGATGCCGGCACTCCATACATTTATTGTGTAGGCGGATCGGCCGCGGGCGCAGTGACAGCGACAGGCCGGGTCTTCCGTTTTGACCCTGTCGCCAACACGCTCACCACTGTGGCCGCGCCGTGGCCAGGCGCTGGCACAACCGTTTTGCCCGGTGGTTTCGCAGTTGTTCAAAACAAATTGTACATCCTTGGCGGGTTCGACATCAACGTAGCGATGACCGACACGATTTGGGAGTTTACCCCTGGCACCAATGCGTGGGTACAGAAATCTGCTCATCTGCCAGTCCCGCTCGGCTATATACCAACCGCTACGGTCAGTACGCCGGGCGGCCCTCGCATCTTGACCGGCGGAGGTAGCACTGGCGCCGTCCCCGTGGATAGCACGAATTCATTCAGCTATAATCCAATCGCTGATTCGATCACCACAATTGCCAGCATCCCGAGGGCAACAGGTGAGACCCGGGGCGTAAACGTGGACAATCAACTTTGGGTCCTGGGTGGCGGCAGACAATCACCCAATCCTTCAAATGAGGTGGATATTTACGATCCTGTTACCAATACCTGGTCAATCGGGAGTCCCTTTACCACCGCGCGTCGCAATTTCCCTGCTGCTACCGATGGCACCCGCATCTGGCTGGCCGGCGGCTATGCTAATGACAATCTCACCCCTCTCGCTTCTACGGAAATTTTCTCGTGCACCCGCCGAATGTCGTGTCGGCACAATCCGGACAATTACATCGTAAACCCAATCGCCACTGGGATCGTGCCTGGAACGACTGATACGGGAAATCACGCTGACGACGAGACTACCAACGTCCCCTTGCCTTTCAGCTATGGTCTGTACGGACACGTGTTTGACTCCGTCAACGTCAGCTCGAATGGCAATGTGCAATTCAATTCCGATGACGACGCTTACTCTAATACATGTCTGCCGGACACGGACTTTAGCTACACCATCTTCCCCTATTGGGGCGATTTGCGGACTGATACGGGATTGTCGGGCTGTTCAGGCTATGCCGCAGGATGCGGGATCTTTACTTCGGTTTCCGGTACCGCGCCCAATCGCATCTTCAATATTGAGTTCAATACGGTTTACTACGACGATAACAGTCAACTGGCTCATTTTGAGGTGCGCCTATATGAAGGCCAGGCCCGGTTCGATGTAATCTACGGTCAGATTGATCGGGGAACTGCGGCTGCCACAGCCGGTGTTCAAAAAGACGAAACAAATTACACCCAATATTTCTGCAACGGATTGGGGGCGCCGCTTCTCTTCCCAACGAGCTATACCATCTGTCCCGTTGTTTCGTCCGATTTCAACGACGACAGCAATCCTGACTTGGTTTTGTACAACATCAGCACGCGTGGAACAGCAGTCTGGTACCTGAACAACCACAGTTTTGCCGGGAGCGCCTACGGTCCTACTCTTCCGCCGGGTTGGAGGGTCATTGATACAGCCGATTTTAACGTAGACGGAAACCCGGACTATGCATTATTCAACTCGAGCACCCGGCAAACGGCGATCTGGTATCTACATGGAACCAGCTTTAGCAGCAGTGCGTATGGACCAACTCCGCCGCCGGGCTGGGCGCTGATCGCGGTGCGCGATTTTAATAACGACGGTCATCCAGATTTTGTGCTTTACAACGCGACGACGCGGCAAACGGCCATCTGGTTTTTGAATAACAATGCGTTCACGAGTTCGAGCTATGGCCCGACGCTCCCTTCGGGCTGGAGCTTGGCAGGCGTGGGCGACTTCAATCGCGATGGGCAACCGGATTACGCGCTGTTCAATGCCAGCACCCGGCAAACAGCGATCTGGTATTTAAATGGCACTTCATTTAGTGGGAGCGCCTATGGGCCAACCATTGCGTCCGGTTACGGATTGATTGGCGTAGCTGATTTCGATATCAACGCAAAGCCTGACTTTTTGTTGTTCAAAGCAACGACGCGGCAGACAGCGATCTGGTATTTGAACAACAACAGCTTCGTTGGCAGCGCCTACGGCCCGACACCTCCGCCTGGCTGGATGATCGTTGCGCCGTAATGTTGGTTTGAATCGCATGGCATCGTCATGGTTGCATCCATGACGATCCCCATGCGTTTGTTCGAGAGACGCGCGTCTGAAAGACGGCGAGTCACTTTACGAAATGTCGGAGACATGCATCATTTTCCGGGAGCGGTGAACTTTCTTGGGGGTCACGGCCCGTCTCAAAAATCGGAAATTCGAAAAATTTGCCATCCAACTCCTGTGCCCGTAACGTATCTCTGATCGAGGATCTCATGGCCTGCCCCGTTAGGAGTGATCACTTCGCGCAGAGATTCGGGTGCGGCAACGGAGGCGTCATTGCTGTAAAGACGAGCACTGCCGCTCATGAGCCATCTCCAATTTTCTACGCAAGAACATCCACATAAAGGAGAATCCAATGAAGAAACTTGGTTCCATCGACATAACTGCGCATCTCTGCCGAGGTGCGTTTTGCCTCATTCTAACTCTCAGCCTTGCTTTGGCAGGGCCTGTTTTGGGTCAGACCAAAAGCGCACATCCGGATAACGGGCAGCATCCGGCGAACTCCAGCATCTCTTTCGCGACTTCATTTAATGGCACGGAAGGCGCCGCCCACCTGCCGGGAGAGCTCGTCACCAATGGAGGTTTCGAGACCGGGGATTTTAGCGGCTGGACCCAGAGCGGCGATACCAGCTTTACGTTTGTGGAACTCCAAGCGGCACATTCTGGCACATATGGAGCCGCTTTTGGTCCCAGGGGCTCGAATGGTTACATCACCCAGGCTCTGGCTACCATGGCCGGAGGTCGCTACGATTTGGTTTTTTGGTTGCGAAATACGGGCAGCACTCCGAATCACTTCGAAGTCTCGTGGGACGGGAGCATTGTCGACTCGATTGATAACGGGCCCGCGATGCCTTACAACCGGTACACCTACTCAGGACTCGAAGCCAGGTACCGACGTCGACGTATCTTCGGTTTGGCTTTTTTGACTTCCCAGCCTTTTGGTACTTTGATGACGCTTCGGTCCACGCTCATACGATTAAGCCCCAAGCGGATTTCAACGAGGATACTAACGCGGATTTGGTCCTGTCCCGCGCCAGCGACCGCCGGACAGCGGTCTGGTATCTCGACAATAACACTTTCATCGGCAGCGCCTATGGACCGACTCCTCCGGCGGGCTGGAATGTAATTGATGTCGCAGATTTCGACTGGGACGGTCACGTCGATTACGCCTTGTTCAATTCCAGCACCCGACAGACAGCGATCTGGTACCTCACCGGCACCAGTTTTATTAGCAGTGCGTATGGACCAACGCCACCGCCTGGTTGGGCTTTGGTGGCAGTAGGTGATTTCAACTACGACGGCAAACCAGATTTTGTGCTTTATAATGCGACTACACATCAAACGGCCGTCTGGTTTTTAGATAACAACACTTTCACGGGCTCCAGCTATGGACCGACGCCGCCTGCCGGGTGGACCGTGGCAAGCGTGGCCGATTTTAACCGTGACGGCAAAGCCGATTATGCGCTGTTTAATATGAGCACGCGGAAATCCGCAATCTGGTACTTGGACGGAACCTCCTTCATGAGTACCGCCTACGGGCCGACCATCGCGCCTGGATATCAATTAAGCGGGACAGCTGATTTCGACATGAACGGAACGCCCGACTATTTGTTGTTCAATGCCACGACGCGGCAAACGGCGGTCTGGTATTTGAACAATAATAGTTTCACCGGCAGCGCCTACGGGCCGACGGCTCCGCCGGGCTGGATCGTAGTTGCGCCATAATTGTTCATTCCATTCAAGTGGCATCTGTCGGACTGGCGTTTGTTTTCAAAATCCCAAACTTGGAAAGACCGATTGCAGCCTGAGTTTCGTTTTCTCTAGAGGAAGATTTTCCGCCGCAACCGTTTGCCTGAAAGGCGATGCGCACGGATATTTCGAGATAATTCAACAGGAGAAGACCAATGGCTGAAGAAAATACAAATAAAAGATCCGCTGCGAATGACGCCGCCGATAAACTCGAGAGCAGCAAAACACACGCACGCAAAGCAGCCGATGATTTGCGTTCCGCCGCCGGCGATCTGCGCTCGGCTGCTGGCGCTTGGGCCGGCGAATATCGCGGCAAAGCCGAAGAAGCCTGGGGCGAAGCGCGGGGCAAAGCCGAACAAGCGTGGGGCGAAGCTCGGGAACGAGTTCGAACGTTCCAGGAAGACGCTGAGGAATATGTGCGGGAAAACCCCACCAAAGCAGTCTTTACCGCGCTTGGAATCGGATTCGTACTGGGACTGATTTTCCGGCGCTAGCCTCTCGCTAAATGAATGGCGAGACGACCATGCCGTCCCGCAATCCGGTGGCGCGTACCGGGTTTCTCAGTAATCTGCTGGCGTTCACTAACGCCTTCATCGGATTCGTTGAGAGCCGGCTCGCCCTATTTGCCAAAGAATCGAAAGCGGCTGTCGCGCAATGGCTCGGGGTTCTCGCCTGCATGGTGGGGGCGCTGGTGTTCCTGGTGATCTCTTATGTGTTCATCATTGTCAGCGTGATTGCTGGAATTGCTCGCCTGGTCCAGGTTTCCTGGATTTGGGTCGTGCTGGTCGCCGCGCTGCTCCATTTCGCGCTGGTCTTCGTTTTTCTAGTAATTGCGCGAAGTCTCGCTTCCAAGGCGCCGTTTCGTGAGCTGATGTCCGAGTTAAAGAAAGATCGTGAATGGATAAAAAATCTGGAGGAGACAAGTCGGCCGACGACCTAAAGAAGGAGATCGCTCTCACGCGCGGCGGAGTCGAGCAGAGCCTCTGCGGATTGCGTTATGAATTGGATTTTCCCAGGAAAATCCGCAGATCATTCCGGGCGCAACCGCTCCTTTGGATTGGCGGAGCTGTCGCCATCGGCGCAGTGTTATTCATTTTATCGAGTGGCAAGAGAGTTGTCACTGTCGCCGCAAAAAACAGCAAACCGCCGAATAAACTTCTGACGGTGGGATTCGCTCTAGGCGCTCTACGAATTGCCTCGGAGCTTCTTAAACCGGCAGTGGTCAAGTTCGTGGAGAAAAAAATGACTGGTTCCCGGGCCAAGTGATTTAGCGTCGCGCTTGTAACAGATTCCCAACGCGGATTCTCAACCGCTAATCGGATTTGAATTTACCTGTGCTCGGCGGCACATGATTATCTCCGTCAGTCCTGCCATGACTGAGAAATCAAATGACAAACGCAGTGCCATTGCTCCGCATTTGCTTTCTCACGTGGACGATTATTTGGCGATCGGCCAAAAAGCGGGCGCGTCCGATATTCATCTGGGCGTGAACGCTCCACCTCTCTGGCGATTGCATGGCACGCTGCGACCAATCTGGGCCGGTGCTCCCACACTTACAGCGGCCGATACAAAAAAGCTTTCGGAAGCATTTTTGAGCGATCTCCAGAAGAAACAGTTGGCCGGGCGCGGTGATGCCGATTTTGCGTATTCAAATTCGTTCGGCCGCTTTCGCACCAGCGTGGTTCGGCAGCGGCTCGGTGTCGATCTTGTTTTTCGCATCATCAATACCAACGTGCGCACGATGGACGAGCTCGGCCTCCCCGAGCACCTGAAACTGCTCACGCGTTATCAGAACGGCTTGATTCTGGTTACCGGATCGGTGGGCAGCGGCAAATCGACAACTCTGGCTGCACTGGTGGATCAGATAAACGTCGAACGGCGGGAGCACATCATCACTCTGGAAGATCCGATCGAATACATCATCGAGCCGAAGGGTTGCCACATCACCCAACGGGAAGTGCGCACTCATACCGAATCGTTCGCCGTCGCGCTGCGGGGTGCGCTGCGGGAAGATCCGGATGTCATCATGGTGGGCGAAATGCGCGACCTGGAAACCATCTCGCTGGCCATCACAGCAGCGGAAACGGGTCACCTTGTGTTGGGAACTTTGCACACCGGCAATGCTTCACGGACACTCGATCGTTTGCTCGATGTTTTCCCCGTCGATCAACAGGAACAGATCCGGGTCATGGTGAGCGAATCGTTGCGCGGAGTGATCAGCCAGCAATTGGTTCCGAGGATCGACGATCAGGGGCGAGTTCTGGCATTGGAAATTCTCACCAATACTCCAGCCGTCGCCAACATGATTCGCGAAGCCAGAACCTACATGCTGCCCGGCATTATCCAGACCGGCAAAAAGCAGGGGATGCAATTGATGGATGATTCCCTTGTCGATCTTTTCCAGCGCGGATTAATCAGCGGCGAGGAAGCCCTTGCCCGTACCGATCAAAAAGACCAAGTGAGCCCGCAATTGAAACGATGAGAGAGGAAGGATGAAATTTCTTAGCTGCGCATTCTCCTTTGTTCATCCTTCCACCCTCATTCCTCATCCTTAGCGTTCATGGCATACCTGGATCAATTTCTCACTGTGATCGTCGAGCAAGGCGGTTCCGATTTGCATATCGGCGAAGGTCAGCCGCCAAAGATGCGCCGACACGGTGACATCATGCCGATTCGATCCGAAGCAATTTCACGTGAAGAAGCAGCAAAAATGTTGAGCGAGGTTTGCCGCGAACATAACTGGCAAATCTTTGAAGACCGCGGTGATCTCGATTTCGCCTATGAAATGGACCGGTATTCAAGGTTTCGGTGCAACTATCTCAAGCAGACCCATGGCTACGGCGCCGTTTTTCGTCTGATCCCGACAAAAATCGCCACCCTCGAAGAGCTGGGGATTCCGCTCGTGGCAAAGGAATTCGCCCACTTGCGCGGCGGATTGGTTTTGGTCACCGGCCCCACCGGCTCGGGAAAATCGACAACGCTTGCGGCCTTGGTCGATTACATCAATCAAAATTTCTCGCGCCACATCGTGACAATCGAAGAACCAATAGAATTCGTTCACAACAACAAACGCAGCGTCATCACGCAGCGGGAAATTCCAGACGATGCGGAATCGTTTCCGATTGCGCTCAAAGCCGCGTTGCGGGAAGACGCCGATATCGTTCTACTCGGCGAAATGCGGGATTTGGAGACCATCGCGCTGGCATTAACCGCTTCAGAAACCGGCCTGCTTGTTTTGGGAACATTGCACACGAACAATGCTCGAAAGACGGTCGATCGATTGGTGGACGTTTTTCCTGCGTCTCGTCAGGAGCAGGTCCGGGCGATGCTGGCGAATTCACTTCGCGGCGTCCTGGCCCAGCTTCTTTTGAAAAAAGCGGATGGTTCGGGACGGATTGCCGTGAATGAAATTCTCATCGCCAACGCCGCGGTCGCTTCCATCATTCGCGAAGGCGCGACCCAAAAACTTCAGGACGTAATCATCTCCGGCAGAAACCGTGGGATGCAATTCATGGATGACGCAATCTGGGCTTTGCTGCAGCGGGGCATCATCACACCGCATGAAGCATTCATGAAAGCAATCGACAAGAACCGGTTCAAGGAGCTTCTGCCGGTCGAGGAAGCGCATCTGAGCGACGCTGCCGGGTCTGTTCCCGACGACGAGCAGCAACCGCCCGGAAATTTTGTGAAGCGCAATCGCGGTTCGCGTCGATAACGAATTGCTTATTTGGACAGATCGAGCATTCGCAAAATCGGGGCCTCAGCTCGCTTGCGCAGTGATTCGGGCAAAACAATTTCCGGCTCCATATTTAGCAGCGCGGCATGCGCTTTTTCCAAAGTGTTCATTTTCATGAACCGGCATTCGCCACAGAAACAATTCTCCGTGGGGCCGGGAACGAAGATTTTGTCGGGAATTTCCTTTTCGAGTCGATGTAACATTCCTGCTTCTGTCACGACGATAATTTCCCGGGCGGGCGATTGTTTGCAAAACACGATCATTTTTTCGGTCGAACAGACTTCATCCGCGAGCATTCGCACGGCGTAAGTGCATTCCGGATGCGCGACCACAGGCGCTTCCGGATACTGCTCGCGAATCCGGTTGATACTGCGAGCTGTGAATTCGACGTGAACATAACAAGTGCCCTGCCACAAATCCATCTTGCGCCCGGTGCGTTCCATCACCCAGGCGCCAAGATTTTGATCGGGCACGAACAGAATGTTGCGATCCGGCGGAGCGGAGCGGACGATCTTGTCCGCATTCCCGCTGGTGCAAATCACGTCGGCCTGCGCTTTGACTCCGGCGCTGCAATTGATGTAGGCGATGACGTAATAATTTTTGTCCGCGTTCGCTTTCAAGAAGGCAGCGAGTTTGTCCGGAGGGCAGGACTCCGAAAGGGAACAGCCGGCATCAAGATCAGGCAGAATAACGCGCTTAGCGGGATTAATAATCTTCGCCGTTTCGGCCATGAAATGGACGCCGCAGAAAAGGATCACATCGGCGTCCGTTTTGGCTGCCTGATAACTGAGCCCGAGCGAATCGCCCACGTAATCCGCGACGTCCTGCAACTCCGGCACCTGGTAATTGTGCGCAAGAATGACCGCGTTTCGCTCGCGCTTTAGTTCCAGCAGTTCTTCGGCAAGATCGACACCGAAGTGTATACCCGCACTTACCATCGGAGAATATCCGGTAAATTAGTCGATTCTCAAGCTGGCTCGGGGTGGAACGCGACCGCATGCTGCCCGCCGAGGCGGAGCATTTGTTAGCCTGTCATTCTGAGCGAAGCAATGAATCTCTGTTCATTTCTGCTCCGATACATCAGAAGAATAGACGGAGATGTTTCGCTTCGCTCAACATGACAGGGGAATGGCAGCTCGAACTCATCCAGCAAAAGCCACGATTGCGGCGGCGATGAAGATATTTGACAGTGCAATTTCGAAAAAGAAAAGCCAGCCGAGCCGCATCAATTGATCGTAGCGGAAGCGGGGCAACGTCCAGCGGACCCAGATAAAGAAAAATAAGACGACGGTCACTTTGGCAAAGAAAACCGCGATGTTCAGCAAGCCAAAGATCCAGCCATGCGAGCCATCCGGGATTCCCGGGAAATACCAGCCGCCAAAGAACAGCGTCACCAGAATTGCGGAACCGGTAATCATCGCAGCATACTCGCCGAGAAAGAAGAGGGCGAACTTCATCGAGCTGTATTCGGTATGATAACCGCCGGCTAATTCCTGTTCGGCTTCGGGAAGATCGAATGGCAACCGGTTCGTTTCCGCGAACATCGCGATTGTGAAAACCAGGAACGAGATGACCATCGGAATTGTGAGCAACCATTTCCAGGGATTGGCCCAGTCGCCGACAAATGGTGCAATGAACCAGCCATGATCGATCTGATACTGCACGACGCTGGTCAGACGCAGACTTCCCACCAGCAGAAAAATCGGGATCACGGAGAGGCCGAGAGAGAGCTCATACGATAGCATCTGTGAACTCGAACGGATTCCGCCGAGGAAGGGATACTTCGAATTAGACGCCCAACCCGCGATGACAATTCCGTAAACTCCCAACGAAGCGATCGCAAAGACGAATAGAATGCCGACATTCACGTCCGCGATTACCATCGGAACGCCGAACAATGTGCTGCCGAACGGGACGACTGCGATCGTAATGATTGCCGGCATCATCGCCAGTGCCGGTGCTAGCCAGTAGTAGAAGGTGTTTACACTGCGCGGCGTGAAGTCTTCTTTGAGCAGAAGTTTGAACATGTCGGCAATCGGCTGAAGCAGACCGGCCGGTCCGACGCGATTTGGCCCGATCCGATCCTGGATGAACGCGCTTATCCTTCGCTCGGCATAAACGCTGTAGGAAACCATCGGCAGGATGACGATAAACAGAATCCCGAGGATTTTGAGCAGCGACGCGATGATGAAGAACCAATCCATTTGTTTTGCCTTCGAGCTAGCGACCCGTCGGTCTCTTGGAGTCTGCTTCTTCGATGTCTTTGGCGGCAGGATCGATGGGCGGGGGAGGCGATTCGTGCGCTTCCATAACTTGCACGCCTAGGTCGCCAATTTTGCTCAGGCTCAGCCCCGTGAACTGCGGAACCCATTGGCTCATTTGCGCGAAGACGTCGTCGATGGAATACAGGCCGTTGCTGCTGCCGAGCGCCTGGAGCAAATCGCGCAGAATTTCCCAATCATCGCGCGCCTGACCCGGCGGCCGGACCGCGCGATTCAGTCGCTGCAGACGACCCTTGCCGTTGACCATCGAGCCGCGCTTTTCAGCAAAGCCGCATGATGGAAGCACAACTGTCGCGTGATCTGTTACCGCATTTCCTAGAAGGTCCATCACCACATATGCCGGCAGGATCGACAATTTTTCGGCCGGGATTCCGGCAGCAATCGGATTTTCTCCGAGCGAGATCAATGCTTGGACGCGTCCGGAATTTACCGCATCAATGATCATCGGCAGGTTCGTGCCCGGATTTGACGTGACCCCGAGAAGGCGCGCGCCGTTCGTGTTCGGATTTCGATCTTCGCTCAGAAGAATATCGTCTCCGGGACCGTTCCGCGGGACGATGTCGATCAACTGAACCCCCAGTATGCGGGCCAGTTGCGAGGTCAACCAAAGCTCTTCATTCGTCATTCGTCCCGAAGCCAGAATCCCAATTTCCCATCCCGAGAATTGACGCAACAGAAATGCAGTCTGGGTAATTGCATTGTTCCAATCGGTTGGGTGAAACTTCTCTCCCACGCGGATGCGCGGCTCCAGCAATCTGTTTTCCGATTCGAGATAATCGAAGTTGAGCCGTCCGTAATCGCACATCCAGCAGGAGTTGACTGCGTCATTCTCGCGCGGGGTCTGGCGATAAATCACATCTTCGCGTGAGCCGATGATCGTATTGCAGCCAGTCGCGCAGCTCGTGCAGATGCTCTTCGTTTCTTTCAAAAACCAAACTCGCATCTTAAATCGAAAATCGCTCGAAGTCAGCGCGCCGACGGGACAGATGTCGACTGTGTTCAGTGAATAATTATTCTCGAGACGCTTGCCCGGATGAGCAGTGAGAACGGTGTGACTCCCACGATCGACAAATCCAAGCACGTCGTCATGCGCAATTTCCTGGCAGAAACGAATGCAACGAGAGCACAGAATGCAGCGTTCGTCGTCGAGCGTGACTCTTGGTCCCAGCTCTACGTTCTTTGGCTTCTTAACTTTGTTCTCGAGAAAACGCGATTGGGAGTTGCCGAATTCCACGCTGAACTCCTGCAATTCACATTCGCCGGCCTGATCGCAGATCGGACAATCGAGCGGATGATTGATGAGGAGAAACTCCATCACCCCGCGCTGGCATTCCTTGACCAGCGGCGAATCGGTCCGCACTCCCATGCCATCGGAAACTTCCTGCGCACAGGAAATTTGCGGACGCGGCATCCAGTTAACCACCGGTTTTCCGTCGGGGCCGAGCTCGGGCTTGCGATCCGGGCCCATCCTGGGCATGCCCATTTCAATCAGACACATCCGGCAATTACCCGGCGAACTCAGTTTCTTGTGATAGCAATATCGCGGCACAAACACGCCGGCTTGCGCACAAGCTTCGATCACTCGCGTGCCTTTGGGGAATTGATGCCAGACGCCATTGATCTGGACGTTGAAAATTGGAACTGAAGCTTCGGAGGACATTAATGAATGAGGAAAGCAGGAAAACAGGAAAGGTTGGGATTACAGAACAAGATCGACATCCTCATCTTGAAGTGGACGCTCACGACAAAAGCGTTTGATCATTAAAGGAGCGGTCGCAAAATTCAGAAGAAGCCCATCTTGAAGATTTGCCGCTTTCAAATAACTGCGGCCAATTGCAAAATGAATGTCGTCGAGAGCACTGATTGCCTTCAATTCGACCACGATCTTGTCCTCGACAAGAAAATCCAGCCGGTGTTCGCCGATTTTGGTGGTCCCGATAGAATAGCGGTATTGGTTTTTGCCGAATGAACTGAATTCCAGTCAAAGCGAATTCGACGGCAAGTGCTTCTTCATAGATGGCTTCGAGAAAGCCGGGTCCCAATTCGCGATGAACACGAATAGCGGCGGCAATGATTCTATCCGTCAGTTCCTTGTCTCGTAATCTTCCTGCTTTCCTGCTTTCCTGATTCATTCTAAATCGTTCCTGCGGCGCCGGCTTTTTCCCAGCCCGGATCGCGTGCCATGGGAACAGTGGGAATTTTTTCTTTCTCGATCAATTCTTCCGGTGTGATCTCAGGCGGCAGTGGCGGCGGCGAAGCTTTCTGCGCGTGAGCGGCGAATTCCTCCGGGAATTTCTGGACGAAACTTTGGGTCGGCCAGGCGCAAGCTTCGCCGAACGCGCAGATGGTACGTCCGGCGATGTTATCGCCGATTGTCTTTAACGTCTGTGGATCCTGCGTTACGCCGCCTCCTAGCAGCATCCGGTCGGTAATTTTCTTCATCCAAAGCGAACCTTCGCGACAGGGAGTGCACTGACCACACGATTCGTGAGCATAAAATTCGTTGATATTGTTGAGCGCCCAGACCATGTCGCGTGAATCGTCGAGCACGATCACTCCTCCGGAACCAGCCATGGATCCGGCGGCGGCTAGCGAATCAAAATCCAATGGGAGTTCGTCGATCGACATTTCCCGCTCGATTGTCGATCCATCGGGCTGTTTCTCCTTGAGCTTGAACCGCTCATCGGCGCGCAAAACTTTAGCCGATGTCCCACCGGGAATGACGGCTTTGAGCGTGCGGCCAAATCTCATACCGCCAGCCAAATCGTAGATCAGCTGGCCCATTGTGACCGCGCCTACTTCGATTTCAAAATATCCCGGTCGCTGGACATCGCCGCTCACGCAAACGATGCGCGTTCCAGTATTGTTAGGCCGTCCGAGTCGCGCATACTTCGCGCCGCCCATGGCGATGATCTGTTTCACATGGCAGAGCGTTTCGACATTGTTCACGATCGTGGGGCACATATAGAGACCGAGCACCGCCGGAAAATAGGGCGGCTTGATTCGTGGATAACCCCGCTTGCCTTCGAGCGATTCGATCAAGCCCGTTTCCTCGCCACAGATGTAAGCGCCTGCGCCTCGGTGAATGTAAACCTCGACATCGAACCCGGTCCCGAGAATATCTTCGCCTAAAAAATTATGCGCCCGCGCTTCCTCGATGGCGCGTTCGAGAATCTTCGCGCCTTCGGGAAACTCGCCTCGAATGTAAATATAGGCTGTTCGCGCGTTTAGGGCGAAGCATGAGATCAGAATTCCTTCGAGCAGTTGATGCGGATCCTCGTGAATGATGTAGCGATCTTTAAACGTGCCGGGCTCCGATTCATCCGCATTACAGATCAGATAAACCGGTCGCTTCTCGTTCGGCTTGATGAACCCCCATTTTACTCCGCACGGAAATCCGGCTCCACCGCGGCCACGAAGTCCGGATGTTTTGATCTCATTCACGATTTGCTCCCGCGACATCGTGACAGCTTTGCGCAAGTCTTCGTAGCCACCGTTGCGCAAATAACAATCAATGTCGGTCGTCCAATCCTGGTTCCCGATATTTTTGAAAACGAGGCGATGCTCGAGCGGATGCGACGGATTCACATAGAGCAATATCGGGGGGCCGGTCAGAATATTTGACGCGAAGCTCGGTTGCACACCCTCGTGCAGTTGCTCGTTAACCATGCAAACCGGAGCAGTGCCGCAACTGGCCAGGCATTCCACAAACTCAATGCTGTAATGTCCGTTCGGGCTTACCGAGATCGGATTGTGCATTCCTTCGCGATCGACATTGCGCTGAATGTGGGTGGCCCCGCACAGATTTTCCATCACCTGATACGCGCCCGCCATTGCACAGCTCAGCGTCCGGCAAACCCGAATATGGGTTCGGCCAGCCGGCGCTGTGCGGAACATCGGATAAAACGAGACCAGCTCCAGAATATTGATCGGCTGAAGACCGAGCTTGGCCGCGATCCACGTGACCGCTTCGCCGTTAATGAATCCGAAATTCTCCTGCCAAAGATGAAGCAGCGGCATGGCCGCACTCCGTTGTCGATCTTCCGGATAACGGGCGATCGCCTCATCCATCTGCCGCTCTAACTCGGCGGGAACATTTGTGCTCGTCGAGTTCACTAGAGAAATCAGCGGGGCAGGGTGCTGTATTTATCGGTAACCTTGTCGTCTTTAAATACGATCGTCACCGTGCCGTTATCCTGGCGGTAAACGTAAGTCATCTTTTTCGAAAGAACGAAGTCCGTATTATCCACGTCGCTGGGTGGGCCAAGAATCGATTCGACCTGCTTCTTCGACATTCCCTCGGTCACTTCATCGACATTGGCCTTACGCAACCTGTTATTGGAACACGAAATTCCGAGCACGATCATGAGCAGGAGTACGAAAGCCCGCGCTGGAACACTGAAACGAATTCTCGATTTAACCATGTAACGATTTATCCAATCACGAACCCAAATCATCTGTCGCATTCGCCCATCACGAAGTCCAGACTGCCTAGCACGGCTGGTATGTCGCTCACCATGCAGCCGGGCAATAGCTCCGGCAGAATGCTCAGGTTCACAAATGACGGCGCCCGGATCTTCAGGCGATGCGGAACTCCGCCGCCTTTGCTGTTGATGTAAAAACCCAGCTCCCCTTTTGGATTTTCCGCCGCGAAATAAACTTCCCCCGGCGGCGAATCGAGTCCTTCGGTCACGACAATGAAATGATGAATCAGCTCCTCCATTTTGGTCATCGTGTGCGATTTCGGCGGCGTCATGTTCTTCCAATCAGACAGATTGATGGGGCCACTCGGTAGTTTCTCGATTGCCTGCCGCAAAATGCGGATGCTCTGACGCATCTCTTCGATGCGCACCAGGTAACGATCATAGCAATCTCCCGCGCTGCCAATCACGACATCGAAGTCGTAATGCTCGTAATCCAGATACGGATGTTTGCGCCGCAGGTCGTGTTCGATTCCGCTTCCTCGCAAGTTCGGTCCAGACAAAGCGTAAGCGATTGCCCGATCTTTAGGAATGACTCCAATGTCTTTGGTACGATCGACAAAAATCTTGTTCCGCGTCAGCAAATTATCGCACTCGTCCAGGCTCGGAGGGAAATCATCGAGAAATTTTTTGAGCCGCGGAATAAATGTGTCCGGCAAGTCGCGAATTTGGCCACCAACGCGCGTATAGGAAGTCGTGAAACGCGCGCCGGTCAATAGCTCGAAGAGATCGTAAAGTTTTTCCCGTTCTTTGAAAGTGTAGAGAAACACGGTCATGGCGCCGAGATCGAGCGCCATCGAACCGAGCCCCAGCAAATGCGACGAGATCCGCGAAGTTTCGCAGCAAATTGTTCGAATGGTCTTGCCTCGAGGCGGGACGTCCCAGCCCATCAATTTTTCCACCGCCAGCGCGTAAGCGACATTGTTCGAGAGCGGGGCAAGATAATCGAGCCGGTCCGTGTAAGGCACGAACTGATTGTATTGCATGTTCTCGGCGATCTTCTCATCGCCGCGATGCAAAAAGCCTACATCCGGTTCCGCTTTGACAATGATTTCGCCATCGAGCTCCAGCACGAGTCGCAGCACGCCGTGAGTTGCCGGATGCGATGGTCCCATGTTGAGAACCATCTTCTCGCCAATGTCCTGATCTGCTTCGTGCAACTTCGCGTCTGCCGCGACCACGCGCGTTACGGGATCGGGCGATTCAATTTCGCGCACAGTGAAAGGCATAAAATCGACAGTTCCTTTTACGCTGGCGAGTGGACTCTTGCGCGCAAGCACTTTTACTAATTCCCGACTCGCGATCGGCCTGAAACACGTTTACAAAGTGTCATGCCAAAGAAAGTTGCATTGCTGTTTGCCGGTCAGGGCGCGCAGACCGTCGGTATGGGTCGCGATCTTGCGGAACAATTCGCCACGGCAGGTGCATTGTTTCGACAGGCGGATGAAATTCTGGAACGCAAACTGACCGACATCGCCTGGAATGGTCCTATCGAGGAATTGACGAAAACGTCGAATTGTCAGCCAGCTCTTTACGTTCATGGCCTCGCCTGCCTCGAAGTGCTGCGCGAATTAACGGGTGATCTTTCGATTGGTGGCGCGGCCGGTTTATCGCTGGGCGAACTTACTGCGCATGCTGCCGCAGGCACCTTCGATTTCGCCAGTGGCCTGAAGCTCGTGCAGACTCGTGGCGAATTGATGGACAAAGCCTGTCAGGAGACGCGGGGAGGAATGGCGGCGCTGATCGGCGGCGCGGAGAACGATGTCAGGCGTCTCGCGGCGGATGAAGATGTCGATGTTGCGAACATCAACGCGCCGGGGCAGATCGTGATTTCGGGTGAATTGGCCAAGGTAGAAGCGGCTGTCGGGGTCGCGAAAAAATATGGCGTGCGTCGCGCAACGATGCTCAACGTTGCCGGCGCCTATCATTCGCGCCTCATGGAAAAAGCCTATCAAAAATTCGGCTCGGCGCTTCTCGACGTTCAAATGCAATTGCCGCAATTTCTGGTGATCAGCAATGTAACTGGCGAAGAGGTCAAAACGCTGCCGGAAATCCACCGGACATTGCAGGACCAGATTACGAGGACCTGTTCGTTGGACCGATTGCATGGAGCGCCTCGTTCAACTCGGCTGCGATTTTTTCATAGAACTCGGCCCGGGCGGCGTGCTCGCCGGATTGCTCAGGCGTACACGAAAAGACATGGATGTTGTTTCGGTGACCGACGCGGAATCGGTGCGAAGATGCGCCGAGCAGCTCGCCGCCTTGTGAGCGGTTAAGTTAGGAGCCGTAGTTTGCGACGGTCACAGACCGCCGCTACAATCTTTGCGCCATGACGATCGTTGAACGCGTAGATTCGGATTTGAAAGAGGCGATGCGGTCCAGGGAGGCGACGAGGCTTGGCGTTTTACGGATGCTGAAAGCGGCGATGAAGAATGCGGCAATCGAGAAGTCCGGAGCCGAAGGTCAGTTGAACGATACTGAGGTAACCCAGGTGGTTCGCAAACAAGCCAAGCAGCGACAGGATTCCATCGAGAGCTTTGAAAAAGGCGGGCGGCCCGAACTGGCTGCGAAGGAGAAAGAAGAATTGTCGATCCTGAATTCTTATCTGCCACAGGCGATGAGCGCTGATGAGCTGTCCAAAGCAGTGCGCGAAACAATTGCCGAAGTTGGAGCAACATCGAAAGCACAAATGGGCGCGGTCATGAAAGCGTTGCAGGCGAAAGTGGCCGGACGAGCCGATGGGAAAACGCTAAGCGCGGAAGTGTCGCGCCAACTGTCGTGACGTTAAATCGTTGAAACGTTATTTCCATTCGCTCCATTCTTCGCTTCGCTCAAAATGACAATGGCTGTATTCCGGTTCAACGGTTCAGCGTTTTAACACCTCCACGATGCTTTCAGTAATTCTGGTCGCCGCCGGCAGCAGTCGTCGCATGGCTGTCGACAAATTATTTGTCCAGATCGCCGGCAAACCGGTGGTCGCGCACGCTATCGCAGCGTTTCAAAAGGCCAAATCGGTCAGCGAAATTCTTGTCGTCGCCCGAGAGGATCGACATCGCGAGATGGAAGAACTGGTCCGTGCGGAGAATTTTACGAAAGTGCGATCCATTGTCCGTGGAGGGGAACATCGACAAGATTCTGTTCGGGCAGGTTTGGCGAAGCTTGGCAGCGAAATAAAATATGTTGCCGTCCACGATGCAGCGCGACCACTCGTTAGCCCGTCACAAATTGAATCTGTTTACCAAAAGGCTCGGGCGACGGGCGCCGCGACATTGGCCGAGCCGATCCGAGATACAATCAAACGCGCCGATGCTGATTTGAATGTAACTGGATCAGTGGATCGTCACGATCTATATGCCATGCAAACACCTCAGATCTTCGAGAGAAGTTTACTCGAGAAAGCTTATCGCCTGATCTCCGAGAAAGAACTGTCTGTTACTGACGAAGTATCAGCGGTCGAAATCATCGGTCACAAGATAGCTCTCGTCCTAAATAAAGAGTGCAATCTCAAAATTACTTATCCGCGCGATTTGCGTCTGGCCGAGTTTCTTCTCCAACAAACGGCGGATTGATTGACCCGCCCCGCAAGAGAATTGCGCTGCTACAACGCGTCAAATAAACCGCTTTTTTCGTTCGGCGCCGGGCCCGGAACGATTCGCCAGAACCCGTTTTTATCCTGCACGACGTGCCGCTCCTCGGAATGAGCGTCGGGAAATTTGACGATTCGAAGATGAGATTTGAGAGCCCGTTCTGCCGCAGCCTTTTCGCCGTAGATTTCACCCAGGATGCGGTCCACACGAGGATCGACAGGTTGCTCCAGAATCGCTTTTTGCTCGGCGCTGAGACAAATCGTCGGCTTGGGCGGCACCACCAGCGAGCTGGGAATCGGAGGAGGCTCGACGGAATGATGTGCCGGACTACTCTTACGGAATAGTTTCATAAGCCAGGGAACGTGATCGGTAAAGCTTCGCTTATGCCACGGTCAGACTGAATTTGGAAAAATCCCAACGAACCGGCCGGAGAACCGGGGCTGTAGTGTGAAATTCTACCGGGAAATATCGTTTTGACTGAGCGTTTTGAATCCTTCGCTCAGCAGCACCGACGAGGCGCAATCGGTGTCATCCACGTGAAGAGCGAGAGCGGCGAATCCATGTGGTCTGGTCAATAACGGATAGGTAAAGTGCACATTCACTTCCGCCATGAACAACGCCGCAAGAAGCTTGACCAGTTGGGTCGCCACTTCGTGCAACTCGACGACAACAACTTCGCTCAGCCCAAAGGCAATGTTGTTTTCCCGCAACAACTTTTCCACCCGCTGCGGATCGCTTACGATGATTCGGGCGATGGCCGAATCCGTCGACTCGGAAACGCTAAGTGCGACCACATGAGTATCGTGACTATTAAGCAGTTTCACCAGGTCGAGCATCGCACCGACCTTGTTCGGGAGAAATACGGAGAACTGTTTGACCAGTGGTCCTCCCATTCTTTGAGTTGTTTGCGGCAGATCGACTGGCATTAGGAAAATCGAGGCGTCACCTTCGATAACGCGACGCCGCGTTTCGTTACTATCTCACTGTCGATCTTTTCTTGGCAAACCAATATTGGCGCTATGGGCGACCAATCGGCGCTTGCAAATCCGACATCAAACATCGAGCATCGAACGTTCCTCCGCGGGTGTAGTTCAATGGTAGAACGGCAGCTTCCCAAGCTGCATACGAGGGTTCGATTCCCTTCACCCGCTCATTCACTGCCACGAAATCACGTCGTCGGAGCCCGTGAACACGCTATCTCCAGCTTTTCCGAGCATGTTGTCTTTGCCCAGCGACCACACGATGACACCTTGCCTTAGTTGGCTTGGACCAGCGCCGCTGTCGGCGTTGTACGGATTTGCGATTTGATTGTCATAAGTGCCATCAATCGCTACGCGATAGGAATTCCCCCATGGGTCGTAATAGTTGCCGTCAGTTGGACTGACGCCGCCTCGCCTGGTTCCGACGGTGTCACTTTTCACGTTGGGAGGCGATATGAAGACGATCTTTCGCAGGTTATCAGAATCACTCCCGGTAACGGCACGCAACGCATTAAACAAAGTGCCATTATCGGTGATCGGCGTGTCATCGGCTGCAACCGGGTATTTACCATACTCCGTATAGTAAGCATTGATGGCGGTCACAATCTGAGTGACGTCGTTTTTCGCCTGGACTTTCCTCGCCCGTTCCAGAACGCCTTGATAAACCGGAACCGCCAGAGCCATCAATGTGGCGATCACAAGGATGACCACCATGAGCTCCAGCAAAGTGAAGCCTTTCGAAGATTTCAACCGGGTCGGCATCGGGTCGCAATTATGTTTTGTCTTTATTGTTAGTACAAGAATTCCCTGAAATGATGCCGCGGAATGCTTGCGCTGGTCACGTCCATTTTGCCATTTGCTCGGGAAATGGGCACTGAGCACAATCGGAATTGTCTCGCATGCAAAAATCCTCATAAATCTGAAGCAAACCCTGTTGATGGGCGACCGTTTTCAAAAATTGCGTCCGCCGATCATCGTTTCCAAACAATCGCGTGGCGGCAATTTCCAATCTCCGATTGGATAAACGCGCCGACAATTTCACGTATTCCGTCCAAGGCTCGGCATTTTCCGCCAACCAAAACGGGAAGAGAACATTCGCCAGAATATCCGCGACTCGTGATTCGCCGATCAGCGCCATCTTTTTGGGCGAGGCTGGAGCGGTAAGCGTGTAATGAAAATTCCAAAACGGGTGTTCCAGGCTGTGAAAGAAATCGTTGGCTGCGTCGGCTCTGCTTTTCGCCGAAGCCCGTTGAAACCGGGACCATTCCCGTGCCAGCGTGGCTAGCGCGGCCAGGCGGCGCTGCGGATGATTGAGTGGTCGCGAACTGCTGAGCCGCCAGAGTTTACCCGGCAAGATCAAACGTTCGAACTCGTCGCGATGCGGCCACCACCGATCCCAGAGTTGCCGCACATATTGGCGCGTCGATTTTTTGTAAACGTCGAGATCGGCGTTTCGAAGAAAACCGGCCATGCCAAAAAGCAGGGCCTCGGAATTGTCGATGTTCTCGCGCAAAAGTTTCAGAGGAAGGCGTTGCGCCAGCAAAGTGAATGGCAGTTTGTTTTGTTTGTAACCTAAAGCCGTCGCGATTTCCTGAAAAACAGCTTCATCTCGTCCATGACTGTCGAGCTTACGGCGGATTCGGGCGGCTTTTTGCTGCAATCGAAACTGCGCGGCCGCGCTCAGGATTTCGTTGATTCGATCTTCCGGCAAATCTTTCAATGGCGCCTGACATCGCCCCGGCCGGGCCAGCGGGATATTCGCGCTAAAGCTCTCGGGCAGCGCGTTCGGATCAACCTGCAATTGTCGCACTTCGCGGTTTGACTTCGTTCGAGTGAAAAAAGCGCGGTCGCTCTTTTCTACGAACACATGAAGCACGGCATCTTCGAACGATAGATTAGTGGCGTGACCGTGTGTCTCCCAGTTTCGATCCACCAGATCGAATTCGATACTGCCACGAGTTGGGTCCCCTCCGTTAACTGAGATCGCCGCCTCGCGAAAATCCGGCCCAGCTTCGCGGTTCCAAGTTCCGAATTGAACGATGTCGATCTTGTCTCCGTCAGGCGTCACAAACTGTTTGCCAAAATCGCCGGCAAACCAGCGGGCTTGCAGCTCCAATTCGCTCGGCACCCGCAACGGAAGAAAAAGAGCGCACTCCCTCACGCGCGTCGTGTCGCGAAGCTCGCGGTAACGCTCGGCGGGAGACGATTGCATCCCGCCGTTGTAGGGCAAGCTTCAGCAAAGGGCGACTCCGAAGTCGCTGCTGGCGGGACCTGTCATTCTGAGCGTAGCGAAGCGGAGTCGAAGAATCCCGTGGCGTCACCTCAAGGTTCCGCGACGGGATCCCTCGACTTCGCTCGGGATGACGAGATGTTTCGCTTCGCTCAACACGACAGAATGGGCGGATGAAACAATGCCACTGTCGGCGGACAAATGTCCCCGAAAATATTCCACAATCTTTTCCACCAGGGCGGCCTGCGACCGCGGAAAAACGAACAAATACTTCGGGCCCTTCCCAGCTGCCGGAAAAATGATCAGGTTCTCGGACAAAAATTTCGGCTCGTGCGTAATCATTGATCCATCGAGATCGATCGTTTGCGAGAAAGGCCGACCGTTCTTGCGCCCGACGAAGTGAAGCTTTCGCGGCTCCTGGTCGGTTGCGACCAGAGCGCCGAACAGATTTGGTGGAATTCGGCGGCCGCGTCCGCTGATGCATGGCGCCGCCCACGCAATCGTTTCGCCGAGCAGATTTTGCCGGTTAAAGATCGATGCGAACCGGTTAGGCAAAGCGATCGGGAGCTTGGCCGGCATGTCGAGGTCGGCCGGCCCATTTAATTTTTTCCAAGCCAGCCAGATCTTTGCCTTCATCGCCCGCAACATTTTTGGCGCGAAGTAGAGGAGGGCGAAAATCGTCAGGACAAAGATCGACAATGCGAGCAGAGGATTGAAGTGGATCAAAGCCAGTCCGCCCAGCACGGCGATGTCTTCAGCCAGGCTCAGGGCTATATTTGAGAACGGCTCGGGCGATGTATTAGCGGTGAGACGAGTCGTTGCTTTCGCCGTGTGAGAGATCAGGCTGGTACCGCCTCCGAGAAGACCGACGATAACCGCGAACGCTGGAGTAGGATGACCAAGTGTTTGAATGGCGAGAAGTGCTCCCCCAATTGGCCGGATCACGGTGTGCACGCTATCCCATGCCGAATCGATCCACGGAATCTTGTCCGCAAAAAATTCCAGAAAGTAGAGAACGCCGGCGAAGATGATCACCGCGGGATCGCCCAGTACATCCAGCGATTGATAGGCCGGCGCGAGGGTGATCCAATGGAAATGAATCGCCAGCCCGGTCGCAAAAACCGTGAGATAAAGATTGATCCCGGCGAGATAGGCTAGCCCGAGACCGACGCCGAGCAGATTGAGTCTGTCCACTCCAGGATTATCTGCGCCTGCCGACGGATGTCACGCGCGGATGCAGATGGAACCTGCCGACGCGCCCGCTTGTCCGAGTTACTTCGGTGTTCCGACTTTTGCGCTGCCGAGGAAAGCCGCGTTTTCATCGACAACGAAGCGCGGAGCTTCGATGTCGCCACGCAAGGTGCACCCGGCCTGGAGCTCGCAACGTTCCGTGGCAAAAATATTGCCTTCCACGTTTCCGCGCACCTTCACCGACTTTGACCGAATCTCACCGCGAATCTTTGCGTGCTCGCCGATCGTAAGAGTTCCCGTGGACTGGATTTTGCCTTCCACTTCACCATCGATCAAAAGTTCGTTGTTAAATTTCACGGTCCCCTTGATCGAGACGCCCCTCGACAAAATCCCACCGGATCGGTTCGGCGTGGGCGGGGTGGTGCGGTTGAACTGTTCCGGTCGGGCGGCCGGCGTTGGCGTCTCGACTGACGGCGATTCCTGTTTGCGACTTGAAAACATCTGCATCCTCTCAATTCCTACAGGTTTGGCTTTCTGTAAAGCTCATCTTGTTCCACGATATTACAAAACGTGATGGAATTTCTCGATGAGAGCGTGGTCCGTCAGCACCTGGGAATGCAGGAGCTGATTCCTGCCATGGAAAAAGCGCTGATCGATTTTTCTGCCGGCAGAGTGATTCAGCCGGTGCGCTCCATAATCGCTGTCGATCCTCCGGGAGGTTTTCTTGGAATCATGCCAGCCTTTTCGCAAGGACTCGGTCTCAAAGTGGTCACGTTTTATCCTCCAAATGCCGAGATCGGTTTGCCCACGCACATGGCCACGATCTTTCTTGTCGATCCGAAGACCGGCACGCCTCTCGTGGTCATGGATGGGAGATTGATCACCGAGATGCGGACGGCGGCAGTGTCGGCTGTGGCTACCCGACTTCTGGCATCACCGGACGCTAAAATCCTGGCCATTCTTGGAAGTGGAGTCCAAGCGCGGAGTCACGTTGAAGCGCTACGGCTGGTGAGGAAATTCGAGGAAATTCGCGTTTGGAGCCGAACCAAAGAGAATGCTGAGACATTCGCCGTCGAAATCGGCGCAACATCAATGGCGGCCGAAGATGCCGTACGCGGCGCGGATGTAATCGTGACCGTGACAAGCTCACAGACGCCGGTTTTGCGTGGGGCATGGCTCAAGCCGGGTTGTCACGTCAATGCAGTTGGTGCTTGCCGTCCCGAGTGGCGCGAATTGGATGATGAAGCCATGCAAAATCTCGTTTTTGTCGATTCGCGTGAAGGCGCACAAAAGGAATCCGGTGACATCATTCTTTCCCGGGCGAAGATTTATGCCGAGCTCGGCGAAGCGCTTGCAGGTAAGGTCCCCGCGCGTCCCGATGAAACGACAATCTTCAAATCGCTAGGGATGGCGGTAGAAGATATTGCGGCCGCGTTGCTGGTGTATCGAAAGCGGGCCCGGGCGTGACGATTATTTTTGGACTGCGTGGCGCAATTGTTTTTTGGCCGCGTCCACTTCGCGCTGCGGCTGACAGCACAACAAGATCGCGCGCAATTTGTCTCCTTGAAAATGACGGATCACAAATTTCTTTTTCGCGCGTGCGCCCGTTACGTCGACCCGAGTAGGTTGGATACTGAAATCGCCCACGAAGTCCATTCGAAGATCGAACATCTCCGTCCAGAAATAGGGAATCTGTTCGTACCGGATTCGTTTCTTGCCGGTCATATTCGCGCCAGCCACCAGGCCTTGCCCACGCGCGTTGTCCCAGTGCGTTTGCCGCCGCATTCCTCCCATCAACCGATCGGGATAAAACGCCAGATCGCCCACCGCATAGATTCCTTTTTCTTCCGTCTCGAGAAAATCATTTACCGGTGATCCGTGCGGTCCCGAAAGCGGCGTGCCCCGGACAAGATCGAGATTCGGCTCCGCTCCGCAGGCCACCACGGCGAGACCCGCCGGCACGCGGTTTCCGCTTTTGGTTTGAATATTTCGCAGCACAGTTTTGCCCTCGAATCCGTTCAAGCTTTCACCCATTAGCAGGGTGACGCCGTGCTTTGCAAAATATTCCGTCAACCACGTGCCAGTCTCAGGATCAACATACCGATCCAGCAAAGAGGCATCTCGATGCATCATGCTGACCTTGTGTTTGACTCGCCGCAGGCTGGCGGCGACTTCGCAAGCGAGTAGGCCGCCGCCGACAATCATGATTGTCCTTTCCAGATCGGCCATTTCTCGCAGGGCGAGCGCGTCGCGCATCGTTCGCAAATAAATGACATTGCCGAGAGTTGTGCCGGCCACTGTCGGCCGGGCGGGCCGGCTGCCCATGGCCAGGCAAGCTTTCTTGAACTCGATGCTCTCACCATTGGCCAGGACTGCGAGCCGGCGGTCGATATTGAACTGAGTGACAATTGTCCCAAAACGGGCCTCGACCTTATGAGCGCGATACCATCGCTCATCGTGCTCGATCAGCTTCTTGGGCTCGGCTGTCTTGCCCCGCAGAAAATCTTTCGAGAGAATCCAGCGTCGATACGGCGGGAAAACTTCGGCGCCGACCAAAGTGATCGATCCGCGCTTATCGTATTTGCGAATGCCTTCACAGACGCTCGCCCCGCTGATACCGCCGCCGACGATGAGATAATCGCGCTGAATCATGTTCGAAAGAACCGACGATAATTTCGGCGCTCCGTTGCCGACAAGTTAAATCGTTAAAAGAGTTACGTCGCTACAACGCCGCCCGAGAAGCCTCGTAGCCGGGAATACTTGAGACTGTTTCTCCCTGCGTCATTCTCCTTGCATTGTCGATGTTGTTCTTACAACACTGCCCGCATGAACGAAGGGCTCACTCAAATCAAAGACACGACGGGTAATCCCGCGCCGCTCGGGCTGCTCGGCTTCGGTATGACTACAGTCCTGCTCAACTGTCATAACGCGGGCTTCTTTGAACTGAACAGCATGATTTTGGCAATGGGGATTTTCTACGGTGGCATCGCCCAAATCATTGCCGGAATTATGGAATGGCGGAAAGGCAATACCTTCGCCACCACCGCATTCATTTCCTATGGATTATTTTGGTTTTCGCTCGTCGCTTTAATAGTAATGCCGAAAATCGGATGGGCGACGGCATCGGCTGAATCGGCCATGGCTGCCTATCTGGCAATGTGGGGCCTGTTCACCTTTGTCATGTTCATCGCCACGCTCAAACTGTATGTCGCTACCCGAGTCGTCTTTGGTTCGCTGACGCTTTTGTTCTTTCTGCTCGCCATCGGCGACTTCACGGACGCCGGTCCCGGCTTCAGGCATTTCACCGGTTACGAAGGAATTTTCTGCGGCTTCTCCGCCATTTATACGGGCCTCGCCCAAGTTCTCAACGACATCTTCGGAAAGACGATCCTCGCGCTTGGCGTTCCGAGTAAATAAACGGACAAACGCGGAACGTGCGACTCACTATTGTTTGAGTAATGTCGCAGCCAATTCCAAAGCCGAATCGCTTTTTCCGCCGAGCATTCGGGCGATTTCTTCTCGCCGTGCTTTGCCGGTGACCTCGCGAAGTTGCGAGTAAGTGCGGCCGCGCACTACTTCCTTGGTCACAACAAAATGCGAGAAAGCTGTCGACGCGACCTGAGGCAGATGCGTGATGCAAATTACTTGATGCTTGTCCCCCAACGTTTTCATCTTCGCGCCGACCGCATTTGCGATCTCTCCGCCCACGTTTGTGTCGATCTCGTCAAAAACCAGTAACGGGACCGCGTCATGTGCGGCCAGCGCGGATTTGATGGCCAGCATGAGGCGCGAAATTTCCCCGCTGGAAGCGATTACCCGCAGCGGTTTCAACGGCTCGCCCGGGTTGGGTGAAAACAGCAATTCAACGGAATCAAACCCGATGGCGCGCGGATTTTCCAGAGCATCGAGCTTCACTTCGAATTCCGATTGGCGAAACCCAAGATCGACAAGGTTCTTGCGAATTGTGACGGAAAGTTTCGGCGCGGCCTTGGTTCGTAGCTTCCGCAGCGCTTCGCCGGCCCGATTCATTTGCTCGCGGACTTTTTCGATCTCCGCTGCCAAACGTTCCAACTCCGTGTCGCGTCCTTCGATCTTCCGCATTCGCTCAGCCGCCCGTTCGCCAAAGGCGATCACTTCGGAAATCGAACCGCCGTATTTGCGTTTCAAAGTCTCGAACAGGGAAACGCGCTGCTCGAGAGCCGCGAGTTGTTCCGGATCGAGATCGAGCTTTTCTGCGTAATTCGAAAGTGCTCGGGCGATCTCCGAGAGCTCGACCACGCTGGCAGCGTGCGCCGATGAGAACTGTGCGATGGAACTATCGATCTTCTCCAGCTCGCGCAACAGTCGCTGGGTTTCGGCCAGCTGTGATAGAACCGAATCATCGGCTTCGGACAACCTGCGAGCGACGGCGCTGGCCAGCTCGATCAAACGTTTGCTGTTGCTGGCCAGTTTGTAACGCGTCTCGATTTCTTCTTCTTCGCCGGCCGCGAGTTTAGCCGCGGAAATTTCGCCAATCTGATGTCGAAGCAAATCGAGCTCCTGTTCCCGGGCGGTCTCAGCGGTATTGAGTGCGGTGTGTTCGGCCAGCAAGTTCTGCAGTTCGGAGTAACGCTTCCGATATTCAGCGAGATCGGCTTCGGCTCGGGCGAAGGAATCGAGCAAGCCCAGTTGCTTCTCGGGCGAGAGAAGAGACTGATGATCGTGCGGTCCGTGAAGATCGACAAGTTCATCACCAAGATTCTTCAAGATCGACAACGTCGTCGGCGAGCCATTGATGAATTGGCGAGTGCCGCCGGTGGCCGAGAATGTTCGTTTGATGATGAGATCGTCCTCGCACGGTTCGGCGCCAGCTTCGACAAGCTGCGGGTTCAACTTGCGTAATTCTTTTCCGCTGAAAATCGCTTCGACCGTGCATTGATCCGCCCCAGTGCGAATGAGCGATTTGTCCGCGCGCTCGCCGAGCAAAAGTTGAAGCGCTCCGATGATAATCGATTTGCCCGCGCCGGTTTCGCCAGTCACGGCAATGAAACCGGGTGCGAGTTCCCACTCGAGCTCTTCCACCAGCGCAAGATTTTTGATTCGCAATAAGCTCAGGGTAGCGGGCATTGGTGGTTGAGAGGTTGATTGGTTGAGTCGAAAGTTTGAGCTTGCCAATTGCATCTTCAAATCTCAAGTCGGGGTTCGTTCTCACATTTCTTGGCACCGGCACGTCACAGGGCGTGCCGATGATTGGCTGTGATTGCGACGTCTGCCATTCGTCCGATCCGCGCGACCAACGGCTGCGTTCCTCCATTTACATTGAAACACCGGAGTGCGCGTTCGTGGTGGACACGGGCACAGATTTTCGGGCGCAGGCGTTGCGCGCAAATATTCGGCGGGTGGATGCGGTAATTTTCACTCACTCGCATACAGACCACATCATGGGCTTCGATGATCTCCGCCGATTTTCACACGCTCGTGGGTCGATGCCGGTTTATGCCTCGCCGGAAACGATGGGTGATCTGGAGCGCGTTTTTCAATTCGCGTTTAAGGCCAGGAAGCTGATTCCCTATTATCTGAAACCGGAGCCGCATCTGATTGAAGGCGCATTTGCGCTGGGATCGACGCTGATCACTCCATTGCCGGTGCCGCATGGCGATGTCGTAGTGAATGGTTATCTCTTTTCACGCGCGAATCGGAACACAGACTTGCAGTCTGTGCGGCCGCCGGACTTTGAGTCTGGCGAAGAGAAACAGCAGACAGGAATGTCCGCCATCCGCACAGGCGAGAACGCCTGTGTTCCGCAAAAGCTCGTGGCTTATCTGAGTGATTGCAGCGCCGTGCCCGATGCGATTGTCGATCTTATCGCCGGAGTCAAAATCTTGATCATAGATGCTCTACGCGAAAAACCGCATCCCACTCATCTCAGCATTGGCCAGGCGCTCGAGGTAGCTGCGCGGGTTAAGCCCGGTACAGACCTATTTTACGCACGTTAGCCACGAGCTGCCGCAAGCCGCCGAGTCACGTCTTCCAGCTCACACTCACATTGCTTACGACGGTTTAAAGCTGACCCTCTAGTGAACGCGTTTCGATCTTTCGCTCTGCTTCTCTTTTTTCCGCTTCTGCTTCTGATCGAGGCGCGCGCCGATCAATCGCTCGCAGCATCGACACTCGTCATTTACAACAAGACGGTTCCCGAATCCGTTGTTTTGGCGAAATTTTACGCCAAGCAACGTGGCATTCCACGCGATCACCTGATCGGCCTCAATTGCACAAGCAACGAGGAAATCAGCCGGGCCGAATACGATGATACAATCGCCGATCCGCTCCGGAAGATTTTTGTAAAACGCGGCTGGTGGACGACGCATGAATCCGACGGAGAGACCTCGGTAATCGGCAGCGCGATCCGTTTCGTCGCTCTGATCAAAGGCGTCCCCATGAAAATCCAACCTGCGAAGGATTATCCCGGTGATGCTCCAGGCCAGGACCCGATTGGGAATCGAAATGAAGCTTCGGTCGATTCCGAGCTGGCGGTGCTGGCCGCTTACTCGCGCCAGATCTCGGGCGTTATCGCTAACGAATATTTCCAAAGTTTTCGCGCGATCGCAGATTTCCAAAATCCCGGTTTGCTACTCGTTTGCCGCCTGGATGCGCCGAGCGCAGCCACAGTGAAGCAGATGATTGTCGAGGCAATCAAAACCGAGAAGAAAGGCTTGTGGGGTCGCGCCTATGTCGATGGAGCTCGTAATTCGACGCCGGGTCTTTCCGTGGCGGACAAATGGCTGTCGGAAATTGTGGAGCAATGTCGCAGAGTCGGAATCCCCGTGGTTTATGACAACAACCCACAAATTTTTCCCGACGGTTTTCCCGTCACAGATTGCGCGCTTTATTATGGTTGGTACACGGAGAACATAGCCGGCGCTTTTGCACAGCCGGAATTTCATTTCCTCCCGGGAGCGATTGCGGTTCACATTCACTCTTACAGTGCCGGAACGTTGCGGGACCCGAAGTCGGGATGGGTCGGTCCGTTAGTTACAAAAGGCGCCGCGGCCAGCGTAGGCAATGTTTACGAACCGTATCTGCAATTCACGCCGCAGCTGGATATTCTTAACGATCGCCTGCTTCACGGGTTCACATTTGCCGAGAGCGCGTACATGTCGATGCGAGTCCTCTCTTGGATGTCGGTGATGGTGGGAGATCCGCTGTATCGACCCTATGCGAACTGGCTGCAGATCGATTCACAGCATGATTCGGCAAAGAGCGATTGGAAGATGTACCACGATTTCGCAATCAAAAACGCGACCCGCACACCGGATGACTTTCGTCCGGCCGCGCGTCAGGCCGCGATGCGTGCAGAGAACGGTCCAATGATGGAGGATTTGGGGTTATTAGAGGAGAGTGACGATCATTTGTCCGCTGCGAACAGGGATTTCGATCTGGCGCGCACCTACTACACGAATCGAGATGATATTGTGCGGGTGGTTCTGGAAGAGGCGAATGCCTGGATGAAACTGAAGAAGCCAAAACAAGCGCTTGAATTAATTCGGGCGACGTTGCGGGTCGCGCCGGATTCTCCCGCCGCGCCGCTCCTGCGCGATTTGGAAACCGAAGCTAGCGGAAGATCGCCAACGCCAACACCGGTAAAGCAATAGAGCCTCAAATTTGTCATGCGAGCGAGTTGCATTGTCCCCTTCGCCGCGCTCAGGATGAGAAGCTTTGACACTTAGCGAATAATTCCGCGCTCGCTCGTCTCGATGAACTCGATGATATCGGCAATCTCTTTTTGTGCAGGCAACTCCTGTCGCATGGCCTCAATGGCCTGAGCGGTGTTTAGCTTAGCACGATAGAGCAAGCGAAACGCTTCCTTAATCACCTTCACACTTTCCGGCGGGAAATTTTTTCGCTCGAGCCCGATGACATTCACTCCGCGAATTTCCGCCGGGTTACCATCTGCGATCATGAACGGCGGAACATCCTGCACGATTTTCGAGCAGCCGCCCGTGATGGCAAACCGGCCGATGCGGCAAAATTGATGGACTGCGGTAAGTCCGCCCATGACGGCGTTGTCGCCCACTTGCACGTGCCCAGCCAGCGTGCCGTTATTCGAAAAAACGACTTCATCGCCTACGCTGCAATCGTGTCCAATGTGGCTATACGCCAGAAAATTGCCGCGACTGCCCACGCGTGTTTTGCCTTCACTGGTCGTGCTGCGATTGACGGTGACAAACTCGCGGAACGTATTTTGATCGCCGATTTCGAGATAGGTCGGTTCGCCCTTGTATTTTAAGTCCTGGGTTTGCTGTCCGATCGAGCAATGGGCGTAAAACTTGTTTCCGTTTCCGGCTCGCATCGGTCCGGCCAGGGTCACGTGGTTTTGTAACCAGCAATCAGCGCCGAGTAAAATATTCGCTCCGATCACGCAATATGGGCCGACGATCGTTCCGCCACCGAGTTCCGCCGCAGGATCGATAATCGCCGTGGGATGAATCTGCACGTCAGTCATTGTTGTTTATATCGAACGTCACTGCATCCGGAGCGGCATCACTTTCTCGGGTTGTCATGTTGAGCGAAGCGAAACATCTCCATCTATTTTTAGTGAGCAGTCACGCGGAAATGATTTGAGATTCTTCTCCCGCACTGCGGGATCAGAATGACAATGTCTCATGGGGCGAGAAACGTGAACATCAACTCTCCTTCTGAGACAACCGTGTCATTTACCACGCAGTGACACTTCGCCTTGGCCAGACTGGTACCGCGCGTTTTGGTAATCTCAGCATGTATAAAAAGCGTGTCTCCGGGAAAAACCGGCTTGCGAAACTTCACGGAGTCGGCGCTCATGAAATAGCCGATCCGGCTCGTGGTTTTGGCTAATCGAAATAACAAGATGCTCGCCGTTTGCGCCATGGCTTCGACTTGAAGAACGCCAGGCATCACCGGATGTCCGGGGAAATGTCCTTCGAAGTAAGGCTCGTTAATGGAGATCGATTTTACCGCGGTCACCTTGGTATCGCCTTCGAAACCGATCACCCGATCGACCATCAAAAATGGATAACGATGGGGCAATATCTCCATCACCTGATTGACATCGAGACCGCCTTCCCCCGCTGGGAAAACTCGCGGGACGGAGAGCGCACTCGTTCGCGCATACTCGCGAGCAAGCGCGCGCGTCAACTCGGCATTCACAGCGTGACCGGGCCGGACCGCGATGAGATGACCGCGAATGCGGGATCCAAGCAGGGCAAGATCGCCAAGAATATCGAGAATTTTGTGGCGGACGAATTCATCCGGGAAGCGCAGCGGCTCCTTGCTCAGAACCGACTCGCCGCGAATGACAATGGCATTTTCCAAACTACCACCCTTGATCAGGTTCTTTTGCATCAACGGTTCGACATCCTCGTAGTAAACGAATGTGCGCGCTGGCGCGATTTCGCGCTCGAAAATGGCCGGAGTGATCTCGGTCGAGAAAAATTGAGTGAAGCGATTGTTCGGACCAGCCTGTGTGCAGGAGATTCGAAATTTCTCGTCGGGCAGCAGAATCAGAAGCGCGCCGCTCTTGGATTCGGCGTGCATCGGTTCGCGAACGCCAAAAAATTTTCGGGCTGCGTCCTGGGGGACAATACCGGCGCGTTTTATAGCATCGACATAAGCTTCAGCACTGCCATCGCCGATTGGCGGCTCGTTGGCATCCATTTCGACAATCGCATTGTCTACTCCCATCGCGGAGAGCGCCGCCAGCACGTGCTCAACCGTGTGCACCCGCACCGAGCCTTCGCCGATTGTAGTCGCGCGCTCGACCGTCTTGAGACTGTCGATCCTGGCGTCGATTGTCGGTTCGTCCTGCAAATCTTTGCGCCGGAACTTGATTCCGTGATCGACCGATGCGGGGTGAAGCTTTAGCGAAACTTTTTCGCCGGTATGCAATGATGTGCCGCTAAATCCGGCGGGTTTGCCGAGAGTATGTTGAAGTTCCGTGCTGGGAGCCATGAGCGTTTTAAGTAGCAGAGATTTAGTATCGTGACCAGCGCTTGTCGCGAAGCCATTTCAGAGGCCGATGCCCCGGCTATTAACTAGAAGATTAACGACCGGGCGACGTGTTTAGCGCCAAAGGCGCCCTTTACCATTAGCCTGGGGTATCGCCCCAGGATTATTTTTCTGGCAGCGCGGTTATGGTGCGTTTTCAGTGAGCCCGAGTCAGCTCGAGGCTGTGCTTCGATACATCTACACGCAATCGGATCACCATCGCACTCGCAGGTTTCAGGAGGAATATCGCGAGCTGTTGCGCCGACACGGCATCGATTTCGATGAACGCTACGGGTGGGATAGCCGACGATATCGATTAGCAGAGGAGAACTGATTCGCGCTTCCAGCGCTGCCGCCGTGGACCTTTCCATTCCCGGGGCGATGCCCCAGGCTAACGGTGAGCAGCGCCTTTGGCGCTATACGATAGTGAAACGGAACGCGTGGTTCCTGGTGTGTGTCGGCACACTTACTTCAATTCAAAAAAGCCGCAATCGAACCCCATCATTTGGTTGATGTTCGAGACGCGAAATTGCTCGACCGCCGCGCCTTCGCCCTGCCAAACGACGACCGATTTCTCTCCCGACTTGGTGATCGACGCCCGCACGAGGTTCGGAATCTTGCTCACCGTAAACAGCGGCAAGCCGTCCATGGTTTTGATGAAGCTTCCTTCATTGTCACACCCGACGCCAAGATCGACAACCGAACGCGTATCGTTTGCCAGTGGATTTGCTACGAGCTTGATCGAAACGTAATCGGCCGTATTGGACGGCGGAACATTTGGGTTTCCCAAGTCCTCAACCTTGAGTTGGCCAACCGCATAGCCGCGGGCACGATATTTTCCCGGCGGCAAATCTTCGCCGGCGTCATTTTTTCCATCCCACGTCGTGCTTAACGAGTCCGCGCCAACGGCAAATTTGTCGATGTTAGCTTCGCGGTAAAGAACGCGCACAAGTTTTCCCTGCTCATCGAAAATGCCGAGGCTGATTTTTCCTTCCATCGGCGGTGGCACGAAATTCAGCCGAACCATTCGTACGGGCGTCGGAGTAGGGGAAGGCGACGAAGTTGGAAACGTGAACAGAGTGGGTGACGGAGTCGGCTCGGGCGTGGGCGAAGGAGTTTCGCTTGGAATCGCGGAAACGGACGGAGTGGGAGATTCCTGGGCAATGCCTGGAAGAGCGAAAACAAAGACGAGCGCGATTCCTACGCTGAACTTTCTGATTGCCATCGAAGGCGCGAACGCCGGGTGCTAAGGGCCGTAGCTCTTAGTGAACTTCTTCTTTGATTCGGTTTCCGCTTCGGCTGACGGAGATGATGCAGCCGGTTCGGCAGCTGTCGATTTTACGTCGGCTGGTGATGGTTCTTTTGGCTGAGGCGGTGTTTCGCTCTCAGGCGGCGCGCCCGGCGGTTGCGCCCTACCTTCAGAACCTTGCGAGGATCCTTGCGCAACTTCCACATAGGCCATCTGCAAATTGGAAATCGCATTGCGCAGCACGGTGGCTTCCTCGCTGGTGAGATTGCCCCGGGTTTTTTCCTGAATCATGTCGAGCTGATCGATGAACATTTTCGCCAGTTCGAGATTCACTTCGCCCTGACCGGTCTTCGGATTGGGAATTTGCCCGAGAAAGAGCGCAGCGTTTTGCGCATGCATCATCACAAACTCGATGAAGCGCTGGGAAAGCTCGCCCATTGTTTGTCCTGATTGTACTTCAGCCATATTCTACAGCGAACAGCCCGCTTTTGTTTTGCCCTCACTGGCGCTTCGCGTCCGTCTCTCCCGGCGTGAGAGAGGTTCCTTCTCCCAGTGGGAGAAGGTGAGGATGAGGACAGTGTACCTTGAAATCATTCTATTTCTTTTTCGGCGCTGCTGCCTTCGGTGGTCTGGCCGCCGGATTCCCGGCGGAGACGCTCGGATGTACAGAGGCCAAGACATATGGTTGATCGCGAAAATATTTCGCGGCTACGCGTTCGATATCTTCCATGGACACGGCGTTCACCTTGGATTCCAGCTCTTTGTAATGATTGAACCCGAGCCCGTAAAGCTCATCGAGAGCGGCCTGCTGGCCAAACGAATCGTTGCTCTGGTTTGCGATCTCCTGTTGTCCGATCAATTTCTTCTTGGCTCGCATCAATTCTTCTTCGGACAAACCTTGGCTGGCGAGCTTCTTGATCTCATCAAGCAACGCCGTTTTTACCGGCGCAACCTTTTGCGGATCAGTGCCGAGATAAAATGCGAACAAGCCCGGGACCAGTCCCTGCATCTGGCTCGCGCCTACGTAATACGCCAGTCCCATTTCTTCACGAATGCGAATGAAAAACCGCGAGCCGAGATCGCTGCTGGCTTCGTCGATGAGATCGAGCGCGTATCGATCCGGATCGAAAATGTCCACGCCCGCGATAACCAACCATGATTACCGCCTGCGCTTTGTCTTTGACGCTCTGAACAGTCTCGACCTCCTTCAAGCGCGGAGGTGGACTCGCCTCGGCAAGGGCGAGACCGCCAGCTTTCATCTTACCCAGCAGCAGCTCGAATAATTTTTTTACTTCTGCCGCTTTGACATCTCCAAAAACGGAAATGACGCCGTTCTTCGCCACGAGGTAGCGATCGCGAAACTCGAGCAGATCTTTTTGAGTCAGATGTTGAACCGATTCAACGGTGCCGTTGCCGCGAAGCGCATAAGGATGATCGACAAAAAGCGCCTGGCGCAGGATATTGCGAGCCACCGAGGTTAGCCTTTCCTCTTCCTCTTTAATCCCGGCGATTTGCACTTCTTTTTCGCGCGCGACCGCCTTCTCCGGCATCGTGGCATTGAGTAATACATCAGCCAAAATATCGGAGCCCAATTTCAGGTCCGCCTTCATAATGTGAAGTGAAACGCTGAAACTGTTATTGCCGGCGTCGCTGCCGATGGCGCCACCAACCGCCTCGATTTGATTAGCAATCTGCTCCGCCGTGCGAGTCTTAGTTCCTTTGAGAAGTGTCCGGGCCATCAGCCGGGTAATTCCGTTGTCCTGAGCCGTCTCGGCCAATAGCCCACCGCGAAATACCGCTGAGATCGACACCAATGGCAGACGCGAATCTTCCCGAACCAGGAGACGCAGGCCGTTCGACAGTTCGAATTTTTGGATCTCGCCCGGCTTCAATCTGCTTTCGCGGCCTCGCCTTTGCCGGCCAAGCTTCCCTTCGGATTTAACGAGACGACGGTTAAATTGTCATCCGGTGAGATATTTTCCTGCTACTCGGCGAACGTCCTCCACCGTCACCTTTTGCAGAGCGTCGAGATAATCCCGACTAAAATTCAGATTGCGCGTCAACAGCCAGTTCGAACCGATATCGCTCGCCTGCCCTCGCATCGTTGTTAGGGCATCGAGCTGGTGACTGAGAGAAATTTTCTTCGACTTGGTTAGTTCATCGGCCATGACGCCTCCGTTTTTGACCTCGTCGATGATCTGTAAGATTAAATTCTCCGCCGACTGGCGATTTTTAGGATCGACAGTCGCTTCGATGCCGAGCAAACCGGGCTCTCCTGGCGTGTAGGAAAACGCCGAAATCCCGTAAGCGAGACCGGCTTCTTCGCGAACCCTTCGATACAATCGCGAGCTGCGTCCTTCGCCGAGAACCGTCGAAAGAACATCGAGCGCGGGAACGTCCGGGTCTGTGATCCCCGGAATATGCCACGCCATCGACAGCCGGGTCAGCTCCGTGGGAAACTCGTTATGCACTTCCCGCCGGCCAAGCTGTGGCGGCTCGGCCGGAATGAATATCGGCGTGATCGATTTTTCTGGATAACTCTTGAAGAAATCAGCCAATTGCTGATGGACTTTTTCAGTATCGACATCGCCGACCACGATGAAGGTGAGATTGTTCGGCACGTATCGCTTCTTGTAATACTCCATCACCTGTTGCTGGCTGAGCTGGTTATAGATTTCCATCTCGCCAATGACCGGAAAGCGATAGGGATGCTTCTGGTAAGCGGTCGCGAACAAAAGCTGGCCGACCATTCGGTCCGGGTCATCCATACCCATGGCAAACTCGCGCCGGATCACTTCCTGTTCTTTCATGTACTCGTTCGGCGGCAACGTTGAATTCATCATGGCATCGGCCAACACATCCAGAGCGGTGGAGACGCCCTCTTTTGGAACGTCGATCCAAAAAACCGTGCGATCGAAGGAGGTGTAGGCGTTGATGTAGCCGCCGACGTCCTGAATTTTCTGGGCAATTGCATTTGTCGATCTTCTCTTTGTGCCTTTGAACAGCATGTGCTCAAGAATGTGCGACAAACCGGCTCCCAGATGGTCGGCCTCGTCGATGCTGCCGGTTGCGCACCAGGCTTGCACGCTCGCCACCGGCGCGCTGTGGTCTTCCTGCACGATGACGGTCAATCCATCCGGCAAAACCCATTTTGTAGCTGTGCTCGGCGGAACGGTTATAACCGCCGATTCCTTGGGCTGGGCGGCATTGAGATTGGAAACAGTAAACATAATTACCGCCATCAGCCCCGCCGCTTCACAACCTCTCATGATTTGTTAACACGCTCCGTTTCAAGTAGTGGCGGGGCGGATTGGCTAAGATTTTGGCGCGGGAAAACCTGGCTTCCGCTGCGGAGTGACAGGTTTTTCTGGTGCGAATGGTTTAACGAAAGCTTCTTCGAAATCATACACGTTTTTAAAATCCTCGATCGAATCTTCCGCTGTCTTTCCGAAAATGCCGGCACTGATCAGATTAAAAACCATGTGCCCAATGTCTTCCGTGCAATGAACTCCCCAGGCATCGAACACCGTCATTACCATCGGTCCAAACTCTTTCAGAGCATATTGGCGCACGCCATCGAGCAATTCCGGTCCCGAAACGTGGCGGACGGTCGCGCCCCGCGCTCGCTTTTGCTGTTTAGTCGTGAAATCGAGCGCGTCCCGCAGAAAGACGTAAGCCTCCCGTTGATAGCGCTGATCGCTCGCGACGATGGAGTCGAGAGCTTCGGCAAATCCAATTTTCTGCATGAATAGAAAAGGCGCGTTTTTGACGCGCTAGAGATGATAAACGCCAATCGGCAATTGAGCAACTGGGTCGGTTTGAGCGGTCGGATGTTATCCGCGCGGATGGCGGATCCGCCAAGATTTGTATTGCCTTCGGCTGATAATTTATACTAAAACTATAAAGTCTAGAGTAGGCAGTCGACTCCACCAAACACCAATTCTGAGGGGTTAGGCTCTCGCGACCCGAGAGCAAGAGCGGCAGGCGCGCTTCGCTGCCGCTCTCTAATTTGTCGATCTTACTCGTAGCGCAGGGCTTCGATTGGATCGAGAGAAGCAGCTCGATAGGCCGGATACAACCCGAATCCGATACCGATTGCCGAACACACAACTAATCCGGCAATGGCCCATCCATAGGGAAAAATCACGTCCACCTTCAGCCAGGCTGCCAGCAAATCGCCGACGATGATCCCTAGAATGATGCCCAGGATACCGCCTGCCTCGGAAATAAATACGGCCTCAGCCAGAAACTGCCGCAGAATGTCGCGACTGCGCGCGCCGATCGATTTGCGGACGCCAATCTCCTTCGTCCGTTCGGTTACGCTCACGAGCATGATGTTCATGATGCCGATGCCTGCCGCGATTAGCGCGATCAAACTGATAACAAACGCGCCCACGCGGACAATTCCAGCCACGGAAATAAACGCGCTCTTGAGCGAATCATTGGAGTAAATCTCGAAATCGTTGGGCTGATCCGGCCGAAGACCGCGGGCGATTCGCATCGCTCCGATCGCTCTGTCCAGGGTGCGATTATACGTTTCCGCCGAGAACGCCTGGGTCGCGATATTGACCGTGCGCTTGGCTTCGCCGTAATCCTCGAAGAACCGCGTGATCGGCATGATGCAAAGATCGTCCTGGCTCTGGCCGAACGCGGTCCCTTTCTCCGCGAGCACGCCGATGATGGTGTAAGTGTGGCCGCTTAGCCGGATGACTTTGCCAATCGGGGTTTCGTGGGGGAATAATCGTTTCTCGATCACTTTTCCGACCACCAGCGCTCGGCGCGACAATGCAACATCTTCATCATTGATGTTTCGGCCGTAACCGAGCGTATAGGCGTTGGCGGTAAGAAAACTCCGGTTGGCTCCGACGACAAGAAGGCTCGGGGTCGTCTTCACGCCTTTGTAAACGGCCTGACCTTTAATCTCGTAACCGAAACTTTTCAGACAGATCTCAGTGGCGTTTCCCTCCATCAGTTCGTAGTAATGCATCGCCTGGCGGTAACTAATGTTTCGCCGGTTCTGATATTTTTTCTTCACGTCGCCGCTGGCAGAGAGGTTTGCCGGATATTTGGCGAACTGGAAAATATTCGCCCCGAGAAAACTGATTCCGTTCTCGATCGAGTATTGGAGCGCGCCTACAGCAGTCATCACCGAAATGACGGAGAACACACCGATGGTGATCCCGATCATGGTCAACCCGGAGCGAAGCTTGTTCACTCCGAGCGAGGCCAAAGCCATCTTTATGATCTCGCCAAACATTTTAGTTTCTGACTTTATTCACCACAGAGATCACGGAGAACACGGAGTCATAACGACACTTCGTTTGGGTTGCCCAGGACCTTGCGGCGAATTCCCTCTTTTAGCATTCGCACATTAAAGTTAATGAGAAGTCCGACCTTAAGACCAGTCAGCTTCAAATAGCTGAGCAGTTGTGCGTCGTGGATCGCACATGTTTGATCGACCGATTTGATTTCCACGAGGACGCGATTGTCCACGATCAGGTCCGCGCGATAACCGCAGTCGAGCTTCACACCTTTGTAAATAACTGGGATTGGTTTTTGCCGATCGAAAGGAATCGCTCGCAGTGCCAGCTCGCGACACATACACATTTCATATGTCGACTCCAATAATCCCGGACCGAGTGCGCTATGCACCTCAATTGCGCAACCAATCACTAGCTCGGTAAGTCGGTTGATCTCCTTCAGCACCTCTGTGGTCTCCGTGATCTCTGTGGTTAAAATTCGTTCATTCATATCTAAGTGCCGTCACGGGATCGAGACGCGACGCGCTCCAGGCGGGCGCGAAACCGGAAAACAAACCGGTCATGACTGACACGATCATGCTGGCGAAGACGAGACCGAAGGAAAAATTGATTGGGAACGAGGGGAAGGCTTTGCCGATTCCGAAACAGAGAAAGTAGGCGACGGTCAGCCCGATGAATCCGCCTAAAAGACAAAGCGCCGTGGATTCGATGAGAAATTGCAACAGGATGGTGCGACGTCGCGCACCGAGGGCTTTGCGGGTCCCGATCTCTTTCGTCCGCTCCTTTACGCTGACAAAAGTGATATTCATGATACCGATCGCGCCGACGAAAAGAGAAAGGCCAGTGATAAAAAGGCCGGCAATAGCGATCGAATTTTTCACCGGGTCGAGCGTCGTTTTGAATGCCTCTTGCTCGTTAATCGAAAAATCATCCTTTTTTTCCGGCGGCAAACCGCGCACCCGCCGCATCAGGCCGGTTAATTCGTCTTTGGCCTCGGCCAGCTTCGTTTTGTCTTTCACTTTCACTCGAATGTCCGATTCGCTTTTGGAGCTGAAGTATTTGTTGAAGGCACCCAGCGGCATCGCCACCATCGAGTCCCAGCTGAACAACCCGAGAAATGTTCCCTGCCGATTATTCACGCCCACGACCTTGAAATTTTGGCCGTTAATGAGCACGGTTTTGTTGATCGGGCTTTCCGCGGGGAACAGGGCGTCGGCCACGTCGTAGCCGATGAGACAAACGTTGGCCGCGCCCCGCGATTCGATCTCGTTAAAAAACCGGCCCTCTTTGCAATCGACTGTCGATGTTACGATGAAATCCGAGGTTGTCCCCAGAACGAAAACATTTTCGACTTCGCTTCCGCCGTATTTGACGGATCGGATCAGGCTCGAGGTCGGCACGGCCACGATGAGATTCGAGTTCGGCGTGGCTGCTATCATTCGGTTCAGCTTTTCCGCGTACTCGGTCTTGATCTTTTTGCGGTCGCGATAATTCCACCAGTCGTCCACGCGTTTCCAAGGCCATTGAGTGACGTAAAGAACGTCATCGCCGAGGACCGAGAGGCTCTTATCGAATCCGACCTGGATCCCGGAGATCGCAGTTCCCATTAAGGTAACTGCCACGATGCCGATGATTACGCCGAGCGCGGTAAGCGTGGACCGCGTTTTATTCGCCCGCATCTGTGCGGCCGCGATGTTCCAGCTCTCGGTCAGCTCATAGAGAAAGCGCTTCATCACTAGGCCGTGGCATCGGCTTCCAGCCGATGTTCCATTGGCAAGATGCCAATGCCACTCGCGTTGTCGCTTTCGATCAATCCGTCTCGCAAATGAACCGTTCGCCGGGCGTGCCGGGCGATATCCGCTTCATGCGTGACCAGAATGACCGTGTTTCCGCGCTGATACAGCTCTTCAAACAAGGCCATGATTTCTTCGCCGGTTTTCGAATCGAGATTGCCCGTCGGTTCGTCAGCCAAAATGATGGACGGATTGTTCACGAGCGCGCGCGCGACCGCCACTCGCTGCCGTTGGCCGCCGGACAGCTCGCTCGGCTTATGATGCAACCGATCGCCCAAGCCCACATCGCGCAGCACCTGGGCAGCGCGCTCCTCGCGCGTTTCTGGATCGACGCCGCCATAAATCAGGGGCAGCTCGACATTGCGCAAGCTGTTGGCGCGCGGCAATAGATTGAAAGTTTGAAATACAAATCCGATCTCGCGGTTCCGGATCGCAGCGAGCTCATCGTCGTCCATTTCCGAAACGTTACGCCCGTTGAATTCGTAGCGGCCGGATGAAGGTGTATCGAGGCAACCGAGCATGTTCATAAGAGTCGATTTGCCGCTCCCGCTCGGGCCCATGATGGCGAGATATTCATTGCGATGAATCCGCAACGACACCCCGCGCAGCGCATGCACCATTTCTTCCCCCATCACGTAGTCTTTCGTGATGTTTTCGATGTCGATGATGATCGGCTCCGCCGATCTAGTGACAAGTGACATGTGACGAGTGAAGAGGAAGTGACGAGTGACGAGTGACGGGTGATGAGTTATTGCCTCGTGGAAAGCTTACGCCGCAACACATTGAGCATCTTTCGGAGCTCATTGATCAATTCAAAGGCCTTTTCGGTATCTGCGGCGCGACAGAAGTTGAGCTCGATGCTGAGAATCAACTGCGTGTCGAGTTCGGCGACCGAGCCTTCTGCATGGGAAATAAACTGAATGAATTCACCCGTCGTATGCCGCGCCTGCCCTTCCGCAATGTTCGATGGAATCGAAATAGCTGCTCGGCGCATTTGAGCGACAAGTCCGAATTTCTCTTCTGACGGGTATTTTTGCGTTAGCCGGTAAATGATTTTCGCAAGCGTCATTCCTTTCTGCCAAACAAGCAGATCTTTATAATCACGAGGAGTATTCATTTTCATGGCGAGCGTTGTAGCGAAACTCTCGTCACTCGTCACTCGTCACTCGTCACTCATCACCCGTCACTTTTTATCTTCCTTTTCATAAGTCACTTTCGCGCCATCCTTCAGCTTTCGGCTGATTGCGCTGTAGCTGCCGGAAATCACTTCATCACCCGGTTTTACTCCGGTTTTAACTTCCATGTAGGTATCGTTAGAAATCCCGGTCGCGACTTTTACCCACCGCGCTTTACTGCCGTTCTTGACGAACACGCCTTTCTGCAACTTCTCGTGCTCCTCTTTTTGCGCCTGTTTTTGCTGACGCTCATTCACGAATTCCGCATTGTTGTCGCCTTTGTCGCGGGCCGCTTCCTTCTGTTTGCGTTTCTCAATTTCTTCCGGGCTCAGATTTGTGTCGCCGGTGCGGATGGTGACGCTTTGCAACGGCACGGCCACGGCGTCTTTCACCATGTTCGTCTCGATGTCGGCAGTACAGCTTAAGCCGGGTCTTAGTAATATGCCGTCCCGGTCGAGATCGATTTTAACTTCAAAATTTGTCACCTCTTCCTGCGTTCCGGTACCGGTCGTTGTACCGGTATTGGCGATCTGCTGGACGATGCCTTTGAAATTGCGGTCACCGTAAGCGTCGATCTTAACGTTTGCCGTGTCGCCAGGTTTGACTTTGACCACATCGTTCTCGTTTACATCGACAACGGCCTGCATGTGATCCAGATCGGCAACGCGCATCACTTCGGTGCCGGCAAACTGCCCGGTCGCAACAACGCGCTCGCCCAATTTACTGTTCAATACGGTCACCCGGCCATCGAGCGGTGAATAAATGGTCGTCTTGGCCAGCGACTCGCGTGCCTGACTCGAAGCGGCCTGGGCGCGCTCGATTTCGTGCAGCGAACTCTCGTAAGTATTTTTCGCAACGTCGTAGGCAGCCTGGGCGGCGTTGTATTCCTGAATCGATATTGCTTTCGTCGCATACATGTTGTCAGCACGTTTCAAGTCCTGCTCGGCTTTCACCATCGTCGCTTTTTGCTGAAGGTTTGTGGCCTTAGCCGCGCTGATTGCCGCCTCCTCTTGTTCGAGAAGCGCTTTGTAAGTATCTGGTTTGATCTTCAGGAGCAGATCGCCCTTCTTGACTACTTTTCCATCTTCGACCGGCAACTCGATGATCTCGCCCGCGACCTCCGGCGAGATTTTCACTTCCGTCTCGGGTTGAACCTTGCCGGTGGCGGACACGGTTTCAACGATCGTTCGCTTCGCCGCTTTTTCCGTCGTGACCGGGATCGGTTTCTCGCGTTTGCTCAAGATGATCGACACCACGATCCAAAGCAGCACCACTCCGATCGCGCCGAAAATGATGCGACGCCTGCGACGGGAACGGCGTTGTTTCGCTGCGGATTTCGCGGTGGGTGGGGTCACGACAGTTTGATGCATATGTCGGGGAGGCTTAGGCAAGGGCGGGCGTCACAAATAATGGCACTTTAGACTGTTGTAAGCGAGTTCGCGTTCATCGACAGGATCGACAATGAGATGCTGGAACCAGCCTTTGTGGATTCAAGAAACTGTGCGCCTCGAACGTTGTCTAATTCTGTCGATGGCCCAAACTGCATGCTCGACAATCAGCGGCTCGGCATCGGCCGCGGCCTGGTCCAAGGCCGGCAAATCTTCCGGTCCGCCCACATTTCCCAGCGCAACACAGACATTGCGCAGAAATCCGCGGCGCTTGATCCGTTTGATTGGTGAATTGCGAAACAGCGCTCGAAAATCCGTCTCGCCAAGGCTCAAGTAATCGCGCAGCGACATTTCTGTTGTCGATCTTCGCGCTGCGAATGCACTTTCGCGCGATACTTTTGCGAACCGGTTCCATGGACATGCCTCCAGGCAATCGTCACAACCAAAAATACGATCACCGATCAGCGGCCGGAATTCGAGAGGAATAGAACCTTTCAGTTCGATGGTCAGATAGGAAATGCAGCGGCGCGCATCGAGCCGGTGAGGCGCAGTGATTGCGCCGGTGGGACAAGCAGTGATACACCGTTCGCATTTTCCGCAACGATCAATCTGCGGAGCGTCGGGCGGCAACTCGAGTGTCGTTAAAATCTCGCCAATAAAAAACCACGTCCCCAATCGTGGATCGATCAGCATTGTGCTCTTGCCATGCCAGCCGATTCCCGCCTGCCCCGCATGATCCCGCTCCAAAACCGGACCGGTATCGACGTAACATTTTTGGATGCCGCCGAATTGGCGAAGAAAATTGTCGATCTTATCAAGCTTCGCCTTAATCAGTTCGTGATAATCCTCGCCCCAGGCGTACCGCGCGATCTTACCTTCTGTAGCCGCCGCCCTATGGGCGGCGTCTCCCTGAAAATAATTCAGCGCTACCACAACGATCGACTTCGCCTCTGGCAGGATTTGTTGCGGATCGCAGCGTTTTTCTTCGCCGCGCTTCATGTAATCCATTTCACCCTGAGCTCCATCGCGCAGCCAATGGCGAAATTCATCAGCGTGCGCAGGCGACTCGCAAGCCGCGATCCGGCACGAATCAAACCCGATCTCGCGCGCAAACGCAGCGAGTCTGGCTTTTATTTCAACAGCGTCTTCACTCATGAAAAAGCATCTTTCAAAAAGCGATGCGGGGACTCATCGCACTCCCAAAGCGCTTCGCGCGACACGGGGAATTGCTTTACATTTCGCGAAGCTTTGGGAGTGCGGCGCGTCCTTGCGTCGCTTTTTCACCAACTGCACGCAACACCACATCCGCAACTTTTTCCTCGCTGAGATTTGATGTATCGATGCTCACCTCTGCAATTTTGGCATAAATTGGTCGTCGCGCGTTGAGTAATTGCGAGAATATTTCCCTCGGATTCACCCTTTCCAACAACGGGCGATTACGCTTTCGCGAAGCGCGTTGGAAAAGGATTTCGTCATCCGCATCGAGCCAAACTATCGTTCCGAGCTGTTTCAGAAGATCGACATTTTCCTCGCGCAGAACGATTCCACCGCCTGTCACAATGATTGCCGGATCCTGAGGCGAAAGCGTCGAAGCGCCTCCGTTTCGGCTTCCCGAAACGCTTCCTCGCCATCGTTGGAGAAAATTTCGGGAATCGAGAGCCTGAATTTGACCGTGACCATTTCATCGTTGTCGAACAATCGCAAGACCGCTACGTGCGTTTCAAACACGTTCCCACGGCGGATTTTCCGGCACCCATCATGCCGACGAGAACGATCGAGCGCTGAAGTTCCGATATAAGGGCGTCTGGGTCAGATGCCGGGCTTGGCGTTTCACAGAAACGCCCTACAATCTCGTCATGCCGGAATCAAATCCATTAGTCGCCATCATTATGGGCAGCAAATCGGACTGGGAAACCATGCGGGTTGCCGTGGAAACGCTCGATAAGCTTGGCATCGCCGAACGAGACGCGCGTGCTCTCTGCCCATCGCACTCCTGATGCAACTGCTGAGTTTACGCGCGATGCAGCCGATCGCGGCCTGCGCGTGATCATTGCCGGCGCGGGCGGCGCGGCGCATCTGGCCGGAGTCATCGCCGCGCATACCTGGCTGCCGGTGCTCGGTGTGCCGATGCAATCCAAAGCATTGCAGGGACTCGATTCTTTGCTCGTCCACCGCGCAAATGCCGGGCGGTATTCCGGTCGGAACCTTGGCCATCGGCGAGGCGGGAGCGAAAAACGCGGCGCTACTCGCCGCCGCGATCCTGGCCACCTCCGACGAAATTACGGTTCCGGCAAAAACTCGAGCAATTCCGAAAGAAGACAAACCGAATCGGTGCTGGCGGCAAGATTGCCAGTGTGAAAACAGAAACTGGTAGCGGCGGTCTATGACCGCCGACGAGCGGTCGCAGACCGCCGCTACAGAACGCGAGCAGTTGAACTGCTGCGCAAGGGCGAAGTCGTCGCGCTGCCGACCGAAACTGTTTACGGCCTCGCCGCCGACGCGCTGCATCCGATTGCGGTCGCCAAAGATTTTCGAAGCGAAAGAGCGTCCGCGGTTCGATCCGCTAATCGTTCATTTGCCGGATCGCGATTGGCTGGAAAAAGTTGCCGATCTTCCTGATCGACAATCTACCGGCAATTTCGAAATTGGCGGATCGATTCTGGCCCGGCCCGTTTACGATGGTTTTGCCCAAACGCGAAATCGTTCCCGATATTGTCACTGCCGGCCTCGACACAGTTGCCGTTCGCATCAGCGCGCATCCGATTTTTGCAGAAATCATTCAGCGAGTTTGGAAAACCTCTGGCCGCGCCGAGCGCAAATCGGTTCGGTCGGATCAGCCCGACCACTGCGCAGCATGTGTTCGATGAGCTCGAGGGCCGTATCCCGTTGATCATCGATGCGCGGACCGACTACGCACGGAATCGAATCGACCATTGTCTGCGGTTCGCAATGGGATAGATCGACATCCTGCGCCGCGGACCGATCACCGCGGAACAACTTTCCGAGTTTGGCAAGATCGAGCATCGTCACACTCGGCCGAGAAAATTTCCGCGCCGGGTCAATTCCCATCGCATTACGCGCCGAACACGCCGCTGCGCTTGATCGACGATGCCGAAATCATTTTCGCCGCGGGAAAATCAGCGCGTCGGTTTGCTTGCGTGGAATCTTGTCGGAGTGGAAAAGAAATTCGCCGCCGTTCGAATGCTGAGCGAGCGACAGGATTTGCGAGAAGCCGCCGCAAATCTCTTCCGCTATCTGCGCGAGCTCGATGCGCTCGATCTCGATCTCATCGTCGCCGAACGACTTCCCTCGCCGGACTTGGCGCAGCGATCATGGACCGGTTGGAGCGCGCCGCGCAAAAGTCGAGCGATGGTGATTAATTCCGGCGCTATCTCGTAAGCTTTCCGGTTCCTCTTCCGCACTGAACGGCATTGATCAACGCGCGAAGCTTTCGCGGTTAAATGGTGCTGAGGCAAAAAAAGCTCAGGCACGGATAGGGCATTTTAAGAGGATACAAGCTTCAACGCTTGGTCTAGTCCGGCGCCGGGGCTTTCAATGCGGAGGTGCCGATGTGCGCGACAATAGTCTCCTGTCGAAAGCCGAAGTGCACGTTCTTTTTCAGGATGATATTGCGCGTGTTCAACAGCCAATCGACAACATCCCATTGAACGTAATGCGTCCGCAGCTCGGGTGTGTGGTAAAAAAGGTTTGCGATTGGCGGTCGAGCCGAGTTAGCGGCGCTGATGCCGAAAACGTAAACATCCGCTACGTGACCGTAGGGATGGTCGATAACGGCCAGGAAGCGAGAGTCCGGCGACCATTTTGCGTCAATCCAGCGGTCATTTTGGAGAAGCAGGACGGCTGGGGCGTTTGAGCGGCGGTTGCGCACGAAAAGCTTCATACCTGTTCCATCCGGCTTCTTTGCTGTAGTGAAAGCTTCGAGAAGTCCGTTCGGAGCGATTACGCGTTCGTAGGCGGCCGCGGAATGCAAGGCTGCGAGGAGGATCATTGTAATCACGAACGAGGTACGCATGGGATCTAACGAGAACAAGATGAGCGACGGCCACCGTTGAATAACAATACGTCGGGGGTGCGCGAGCGCGAAGCGGCGAGTCGCACCAGGGAAGCCGAGGCCTCGGATACAATCCGAGCGAGAGCATGCGTGGCTCGGAGTGGAAGTTTGGAAGTCATCTCACAAGTGGAGAGTACAGCCCGAATGCTTTTGGGGTTCACTCCATTGGATGGTTAGGCCTTGGCGATCTCAACATACTCGGCGCTCGATGCTGGCTCCGGAACAGCAATGCCATCTGCCTCCATCTCCTCGATATGGAACTCGATCGCCTCGCGGATTAGGCGAAGCGCCTCGTCGCGCGTCTCCGCCGCTGCTACGCAACCCGGCAGATCCGGCACATACGCTCCGTAGCTTGTGGGCCCGCGCTCAAGGACAATGGCGTATCGCATGTGATCAGTACTTCAGGCCAGCCTGCTTGACGCTCGCAACCGCTCGATAGTGCGTGGATGGTGTCGCCAGTCTCGGTCTTCGGGTCACTAAAAAGTACCTCAATGCGGGAATCTATCGCGTCGTCCGTGGTAAGCTCTTGGACGAACTGCGGAGCAATCGTGTAGGCGAAACCAATACCGGCGCTGCCGAAAGTGGGCTGAACGTCCGCGACTACAGAGTGCTTGCCGAGGAACTCAAGAGCGTTAGCTGTGGCGGCGTTGCCGGATGCCTTAACTTCCGCATCTTGGTTCGCCTCGGCATGTTCATTCGGCGTTCGTCGCTGTGTCGCGATCCCGTGCCGCACTAGTCGAACTGCAAGTTCTTTTTCGGTCATAGCTCTCTTAGTGGCCTAACGAGATATCGGCGCCAAAATGGCGTCATTTAAGACTCCATTTTGGCGTCTAATCCGACGATCGCCCCGGCCTGCTTCCTCTCGATACGCGAGACAGGCGTGGATGAATCCTCTGAAAAGCGGGTGCGGTTTGTTCGGTTTGCTCTGGAACTCAGGGTGATATTGGCAGCCGATGAAGTAGGGATGATCCCGGAGTTCAATTAACTCTGCCAGGGTGCCGTCGGGCGAGGTGCCGGAAATGACGAAGCCTTTCTCCGCCATCCGGTCGCGATAGTTCATGTTGAACTCATACCGGTGCCGGTGGCGTTCCATGACCTCGGGTTGACCGTAAATTTTTTCGGCGAGCGTGCCTTGGACGATCTTGGTAGGCCAGGTGCCGAGTCGCATGCTGGCGCCCATGTTCTTTACTCCCCGTTGTTCTTCCAAAAGCGAAATGACAGGTTCCTTCGTGTTTTTGTCGAACTCGGTGCTGTTAGCGCCTTTGATCCCGCAGGCATTTCGGGCAAACTCGATCGTGGCCACCTGCATCCCAAGACAAAGACCGAGATAGGGAATGTTGCGCTCCCTGGCGAATTCGGCGGCCTTAATTTTTCCTTCGACGCCACGAGCCCCGAATCCACCGGGAATCAAAACGCCGGCGATATCTTTCAATTCGTCTTCGACACCATCCTGAAACGCTTCGGCATCGATCAGCTCCAGATCGATCCCGCAATCTTCGCTGGCGGCGGCGTGGGTGAGCGATTCGTAAATGCTTTTGTAGGCGTCGCGCACCTCCATGTATTTGCCGACGACGGCGATCCTGACCCGCTTCTTCGGGCTGATGACGCGTTTGACGAACTGTTTCCAACTGGCGAGATCGGGCTCGGGTGTTTTCAGGCCTAACAGATCGCACACCAGTTGATCGAGTCCTTCGGCGTGGAGGGTCAACGGCACTTCGTAAATGGTGTGCTCGACATCGCGCTCTTCGATCACCGCTTTTTCAGAAACGCTGCAGAACATCGACAATTTCCGTCGCATTTCAGCGTCGAGTGGTTTCTCGGTCCGGCAAATGAGGATCTGCGGTTGCAATCCGATCTCGCGCAGCTTGGCCACACTTTGCTGGGTCGGTTTGGTTTTCAATTCGGCCGCAGCTTTGATGTAGGGCACAAGCGTGACGTGCATATTAACCACGTTTTGCGCGCCGACTTCGAGAATGAATTGCCGGATCGCTTCCAAAAACGGCAGGCCTTCGATGTCGCCAGTGGTTCCGCCGATCTCGGTAACAACGACATCGTATTTGGTTTCGTCGGAAAGCTCGCGGATGCGGTTCTTGATCTCATCGGTCACATGCGGAATCACCTGCACGGTTTTGCCCAGGTAATCGCCTCGCCGTTCCTTGTTGATCACGGTTTCGTAAACCTGGCCACTGGTGAGATTATTGTGACGGGACAGGACGCAATTGGTGAAGCGCTCATAATGGCCAAGATCGAGATCAGTCTCCGCGCCGTCATTGAGCACGTAAACTTCGCCATGCTGGAACGGGTTCATCGTTCCGGGATCGACATTGAGATACGGATCGAATTTTTGGATCACAACGCGCAGCCCGCGGGCTTCGAGCAAAGTGCCGAGCGACGCCGCGGTGAGACCTTTGCCCAGAGAACTGACTACGCCACCGGTGACGAAAATGTATTTCATCGCCTCTTCCGTTTTGCGGACACTTTACCCAGCGAAGCGGCTATCGCTTTTGCATTCTCGAGCGTGTCAACGCCCGGCCAGCCATGTTTTGTGATGAGCACATGAACCTTTACCCCATTTTCCAATGGGCGCAATTGCTCGAGCGATTCCGCCAACTCCAGTGGAGTCGGTTTCCATTTTACAAATTGGAGCAGCGCTTTGCGTCGGAATCCGTAGATCCCTTGATGTCGCAGAATATTTTTTCGGGATGATGGAATTGGCGAGCGCGAAAAATAGAGAGCGTTTCCGTGAAGATCGACAACCACCTTGACCTGATGGGGCGACAAAGCATCCGCTGGGTTCGTAAACGGGTGGGCCGCAGTAACGATGTCGATCTTGCGATCGGAGCGAAGCCCGGCCACGAGTTGATCGATCACCTTCGGTTCCACGAGCGGTTCGTCGCCCTGGATATTCACGATGTATTCAAACTGCTTCGTTTTCGTAGCGACTTCGGCGATGCGATCGGTGCCGCTTTGGTGTTTCGGAGAAGTGAGGGCGACTTCCGCGCCCCAATCGAAAGCTGCATTTGCGATTCGCATGTCGTCCGTAGCGATAATGACCGAATGTAAACCCTTCGCACGCCTGCACCGTTCCCAAACGTGTCGGAGAAGCGGTTTCCCGGCGATGAGATGCAACGGTTTTCCCGGGAAACGGGTCGATGCCCAACGTGCGGGAATAATTCCAACGGCTTTATTCATGAAGCAGTTTTCAAGATCGAATCAGCAGCTTCTCCAAGATCATCGGCCACGAAGTCAGCCAATTGTTCATCGATTTGCCTCCCGTAGCCGGTCCGAACCAGAATCGTTTTCAGGCCGGCGGCACGACCGGATTCGATGTCGCTCGATTTATCGCCAATGAAAAACGATCGCGTAAGATCGACATCGTGTTCGCGCGCGGCTTGCAAAATCATTTCCGGCGCGGGCTTGCGGCATTTGCAATTCTCGTCCGGTCGATGCGGGCAAAAATAGGTCGCATCGATTAAACCGTCGCCCAGTTGACCTAGCACTTCGGCTTCGACGGCGCGATATTGCTCCAGAGTGAAAAAGCCGCGCCCGATTCCGCTCTGGTTTGTGATGATGATTAGCTTGAACCCTTTTGTCTTTAGGCGGCGTAACGCTTTCGACGCATCGGGGAAGACTTCGACGTCTTTGGGATCGGAACAATAATCGGCGTCGCGCATGATTGTGCCGTCCCGATCGAGAAAAACGGTGGGCAATTTCAATGCGAGCAATGCTGTAGCGTGCGCTCTCCCGAGCGTACCGGTTGAGTCTGACGCGGGCAATTCATTCGCTGAGGACAGCAGACGCTACAACGCTTGGGTATCATTTTCGAAACTGGCGATGAGTTCATCGCGTGTCACGGTCGCAGTTCCCAGCTTGCCCACCACAACGGCGCTGGCGTGATTGGCGATTTCGGCTGCTTCGACAGGCGTGGCATCGCAGGCCAGAGCGAGAGTGAACAAGGCAATGGCGGTATCGCCGGCGCCGGAGACATCGAAGACCTGGCGGGCTTTGGTGGGGATATGATGCGGCTGCTTATTTTGTTCGAAGAGCATCATGCCGTGTTCGCCGAGCGTAATCAGCAGATTCTTGCAGCCCCACTTCTTGAGCAATGTTTCGCCGGCCGTTTTAAGATCGACATCGTCGACGGGTGAGCCGCCCGGATCGCGCCAAGGAATTCCTGCGGCCTGGAACGCTTCGGCACGATTTGGTTTTACCGCGGTAATCTTATTCCACTCGATGAGATTGTGCGGATTTGGATCGGCCGCGACGATCTTTCCCGCCGAAACGGCATCCCGGGCGATTTGCGATACTAATTCGCGGTCCAGAAAACCTTTGCCGTAATCTTCGAAAATGATGGCGTCGGTCTTGGCAAGATTTGTTCGGATCGCCTCGACAACGCTTGTGATTTGGGCAGAGGACGGCTTGACAATTTTTTCGCGATCGACTCGAACGACCTGTTGATTCCTAGCGATGATGCGGGTCTTGACGATGGTGTGAAAAGTCTGATCGCCCACCGCATCCGCGATGTCGATCTTGCATTGGCCCAAAAGGGCACGCAGTTGGTCGCCCCTCTGATCCTGGCCGATCATTCCGATGATCGCGACGTGATCGACAAACTCACGGAGATTGCGAGCAACATTGGCGGCGCCGCCGGGATAAAATGATTCGCCGGTGACTTCGACAACCGGCACCGGTGCTTCCGGCGAAATCCGGCCAACCTTTCCCCAAACGAATTCATCCAGCATCAGATCGCCGATGACAACGATCCGTTTGGCCGAGGCCCGGCCGAGAATTTGCTGCAATGTGGTTAAATCCATAGCAAAAGGAGGCCCGATACCGCCGGGACAGGACGATCATTCGATTTACAAGGATCAACTATCGAAGGCAATTTGTGTGAAGCGAAGGTTCTGCTTAGAGTTGCTCCATTAATCCTGAATACCAAGACGAAATCAACAGTCGAAGCTCGTAATGATCCTATTTCCTAGATTCCTAAAACTGAGCGCGCTGGCCGCCGTCGGGTTTGCCCTGACTGCGCCCGGTGCCGAGGCGCCGCCGCAGCATGTCGATATCAAAGGGCTATCCAAAAACGTCGAAGATGTTGTGGTCCCGCTCCCGAACGAAATTTTCAGCGCACTGAATAAACTGGGCACGGTGAACTGGAAGGAACATGTCCGCAGCGATAAGGGAACTAATTTTATCGAACGTCCGCGCGTTGCTTTATTGCTGGGGACGGTGATTGCCGATGGATTCATTGCAGTGCAGGCGCAGGACGCGCCCACTGTCAAAGACATCGGTCAGCGGGTTCTGGCGTTGGCCAAACAAATCGGCGTGGGCAGCTCGATCACGCCGCATGCCAAGGCGATCATCGATGCGGCCGATAAAAGACGCTGGGACAATGTTCGGCAGGAACTCGACCGCACCCAAAACAGCGTGCAGCAGGCGATGAACGAATTGCAGGACCAGAAATTATCCGAGCTGGTGAGCCTGGGCGGGTGGCTACGCGGCACGGAAGTGTTGACCTCGGTTGTTTCGAAGCAGTTTTCGCATGATGGCGCCGAATTGTTACATCAGCCGGATCTGGTGGATCATTTCCAGACCCAGCTTCAGGCGATGCCGGAACGCTATAATGTGCCGATTGTTCGTCAGATCCAGACCGCTCTCGGCGACGTGAAACCTTTGATCAGCGGAGGGACGACGAAAATCTCCGCGACGTCGGTCAAGAAAATTAACGACATCACGACGCGTCTCGATCATGGCATCGTGACCAGAGAATAATTCCTGCGATGGCCCCGTATTACTCCATGCAAGAGTCCACTGCTTCAGTCAGAATGACCATGCGCGTCTTTCTGTTGTTCGCCGCCATTCTCGCCCTTACGCCAATGGCTGGCGGATCGGTCGATGACGCTCAATCGTTCGCGCTTCAGGCGGCGGAGCCTTACGTCAAAGAAGGATTTCAGGTGCGCGAAGATTATTGGGGAGGCGATCTGGGCGCGGGAGAAAAGAAGGCCGTGCGCCAGCAATTATTCAAAGGAAACGAATATTGGTTTTGGATGGGCACCGAAGTCGATCGGGCCAAAATTTCCGTGCACATTTACGACTCGGAAGGAAAACTGGCCGAGCAGCCCGATGGGTGGCAAAAGGGACATTTCGCAGCCGCGCACATTATTCCCAACAGCACTGGCAGCTATTTTGTTATTGTCGCTGTCGAGGAATCCCCCGAAGAACGCACACACTGGGCGCTTGTTTACGGATTCCGCTAGATCGGTTGATCCGAAGTGACGGAAACACGCACATTAGAGTTTGAGAGTCCGCGCGCTTTGCAATCGCTTTACGCGAATGACCTCAAACTGCTCAAGAACCTCGAAGACAAACTGGGAGTGAAAGTCACAACCCGGGAAGGCTGGGTGAAACTGGAAGGCGACCCGGAGAAGATCGACAAGGCAGAGCAGGTATTTCAGCAGCTCGACGAAGCTCGCAAACAAGGCGTCCCGATTCAGAAACATGAATTTAATTACACTTTGAGTTCCGTCAGCGAAGAGCGGCCCGAGAACCTGGGCGAATTAGCTTCGACAAAGATTGTCACATCCTCGCGCAAGGCGCCCATCATGGCCCGAAGCGCAAACCAGCGCGCTTATGTCGAGGCAATTCAGAAACACGATGTGGTTTTTGGGATCGGTCCGGCCGGCACTGGCAAAACCTATCTGGCCGTGGCGATGGCCGTCGCCGCCCTGAAAAAAGAAGAAGTTGCCCGAATCATTTTGACCCGGCCAGCGGTGGAAGCGGGCGAAGCGCTCGGATTTCTGCCGGGCGATCTCGAACAAAAAATCACGCCGTATCTGCGGCCGCTTAATGATGCATTGCGCGACATGTTAGACCCTGAGGAATTGGAACGAGCGATGGCGCGGCAGATCATTGAGGTCGCGCCGCTGGCCTACATGCGGGGCCGGACATTGAATAACGCCTTCGTCATCCTCGATGAAGCGCAGAATACAACTATGGAGCAAATGTTCATGTTGCTAACCCGTATCGGGCTCAATTCCAAATGCGTGGTCACGGGCGACGTAACTCAGATCGACCTTCCAGCCAACAAACGCTCCGGCGTCGTCGAAGCTCTTCAAGCATTGAAAAACATCCCCGGTATTGCGACTGTTTACTTCACCGAACGCGATGTTGTTCGGCATGAACTCGTGCGCGCCATTATTAACGCTTACCAACAACATCGGTCGCCTGCGCCGCCGAGCCGAAAATAGGATCGACAATTTTCTCCCACTGGCATGTTTGATTTTCTAAAGCGCGGACGGTTGATAAGGCGAGGCTGGGCGTCGCGAAAACTGCGGCGTCGACGGACGCGCAACGAACTGCTGCAAAACCTTCAAAGTGCCGGCTACGTAAAGGTGTTCATTCTGGCTGCGTTTGTAGTCGGATTGGCGTTTCTCATCTTCAGCGGACAGGAATCGGAGCCGACGAAGAATTTCATCATTTCGCTGCTTTTTCTGGGTATCGCCGTCACCCAGCTTTGGATCAATCAGCCGAAAACATTCGCGCAAAATTCCCTCGTGCTTCTCGTCTTCGGAATCATTTTCGCGCAACTCGCCGCGACGAAGTTACTGATCGTCCTCTGCAATAACGGCACGTTTGGATTTTTGAAACCCGGAATGGGAGTGCTGATTGCGCCGTATGCGTTTGCTCCACTGGTGCTGAGTGTCTTACTCGGACGCAACCACGGTCTTTACGCGGCGGTATCTGTGAGTCTATGGAGCAGCATCCTCTTTGGAACCATTAACGCGCCGCTTTTGGTCTGTTGTTTAATCAGCGGTTTCACTGCCGTCTATCTGACGTTGCAAGTGCGACGGCGTAGCCGGCTGATCCGAGCCGGTGTCGGCGTCGGCGTTGCGATCTGGTTGTTATCGCTCACGTTCGGTTTTATCGGCCCGATCGATTTCTTCCCTCCGATGGCGAACGATTGGGAATTGATCGGTCTCCAGAGCGGGCTGGCTGTCGGCAACGGCATCGTTACGGCAATGGTAGTGGGCGGCACGCTGCCCATACTCGAGCAGATATTTCAAGTCACCACGGATATTTCGTGGCTGGAAATGTCCGACCTCAATCACCCCTTGCTCCGGCGAATGACAATCGAAGCGCCTGGCACGTATCATCACAGCCTGGTCGTCGCGAACCTGGCCGAGGCGGCTGGCGAAGCGATTGGCGCGAACGCCACGCTTTGCCGCGTTTGCTCGTACTTTCACGATGTCGGCAAATTGGTGAAGCCGGAATATTTCACTGAGAACATGAATTTCGAACGCAATCCGCACGACGATCTCGCGCCGACAATGAGCGCATTAATCATCATTGCGCACGTGAAAGAAGGTGTCGATCTCGCGCTCAAATACAAACTCAACCAGCGCATCATCGACATCATTCAGGAGCACCATGGCACGTCACTGGTTTATTACTTTTACCAGCGGGCCATTCAACAGCAGGAGGAGGCGCGGGCAGATGGAAAAATCACTAACATCCGCGAGGAAGACATCCCCGACGTGCAGGAATCGAATTTCCGCTACGGCGGCCCGAAGCCGCAAACGAAGGAGAGCGCGATCGTTAGTCTGGCCGATATCGTCGAGGGCGCATCGCGAAGCTTGGAAAAGCCGACGCCGCAAAAGATCGACCAGTTGGTGCGCGAATTGATCGAAGAACGAATTGCCGACGGTCAACTGGACGAGTGCGATCTGACTTTGGGCGAGCTCAAGGTAATCGCCGAGCGCTTCCAGTTCACGCTCATGACGATGTTGCACAGCCGGATCGCCTATCCCAAACAGCCCCCGCGCACGATCAGCACCCGCGAGGAAGGAATCCGGCCTGACGTGATGGCTGAGACGCGAAAACCGGCCAGCGCGCCACCGGTCTCGGCTGCATAGTTTTCGCGGTCATGTTGAGCGGAGCGAAACATCTCGCGCCATTTCTGGATTGGGTGCGTTCGAAATGAGTGGAGATCCTTCCCTTCGCTCAGGATGACAGCCATGCAAAATCCTGCTTTGGAACGGCTCCGGGCTCATAATGCCAAAATCGCAATCGTTCTCGGATCTGGGTTGAGTTCGGTCGTCGGCGAACCCGCGAGTGATCAACTGATCGACTACAGCAAATTCCCGGAGATACCTCAGCCATCTGTGCCCGGACATGCCGGACGTTTCATTCTTGATCAGATCGGCGATGAGCGCGTGATTTTTGCGCAAGGCCGCGTCCATCTTTATGAAGGATTATCGGCTCGCGATGTAACCGCCGGGATTCGCATTTTGGCCGATGCCGGAATTGACAAAATCATCCTCACGAATGCCGCCGGCGCGACCAATCCAAAATTCAAGCCGGAGGACTGGATGATGATCACCGATCAGATCAATCTCACTGGAACTACCCCATTGCTGGGAACGACGGAACTTGTCGATCTGACGGCAGTTTTCTCGCCGCGATGGCTTGAGAGCTTTCGGAAAGCCGCGCGCAAGATCGACATGGTATTGCGCGAAGGCGTTTATGCCGGCGTGCTCGGCCCGCAATACGAAACACCAGCCGAGGTGCGGATGCTGCGAAAACTCGGCGCCGATGCGATCGGGATGTCGACTGTGCTGGAAACCATCCAAGCATGCGCGATTGGCATCGAAGTGGCGGGGTTTTCCTGTCTAACGAATCTGGCGGCGGGATTTTCGGGTACAGCGCTCAGTCATGAAGAAGTTCTGGAAACCGCCGAGAAAGCCGCTGGAACTTTTCGCCGATTACTGGAAGCCGCTCTTCCGTTGCTGTAGCGGCGCTCTATGAGCGTCGCCGCCTTGAAATGATTTTAGAAACCGAGCGCCTGATTCTGCGTCCGTTCTGTAAGCAAGATGTGGATCGATTGGCCGACCTCATGGCCAATCCCGGTTTCATGCGTTTCTCAACTGGAGTTTTCACTCGCGACAAAACGAAGGCGTTCTTGGAAAAAATCCTGGGCTGGAATCGAGATCGGTTGCCATCGCAATTTGCGGTGATCGACCGTGAAACCGGTGCGCTAATCGGTTACTGCGGGTTTTTTCATCAAATTGTCGATGGTACGAACGAAATTGAGATCGGTTATCGATTGCATCCAGATTACTGGAACCTCGGTTTGGCGACGGAAGGCGCCCGGGCCGTGCGCGATCACGGCGTTCATGATTTGAAGCTGCCGCGAGTCATCTCGCTGATTCACCCGGATAATGTCCCATCCCGGCGCGTTGCCGAGAAAGTCGGCATGAAATTGGAGAAACAAACAATGTTTCGCGGGTTCCCCACGAACGTCTTCGTTCTGTCCAACGCTGGCTAGAGCAATTGTCGATTCAACGCGCGAGTGCCGGCAGCCGCGATTCGTTGTAAGAGCTGCAAGCGGATTTCAGCGCTGTTGTCCTGCCGGACCGGTTTGCGGGCGAGCACGAGTTCGCCGTCGGATTCGACGAGCGCTCCCCAACCGACTGGTACTTCTGATTCCCGAAATAAATCGCGAGGCAAAACTAAAAACAGCAGGTTTGCGCAGCGATAGCGGCTCAGTTTGTCGAACTTTGTGCAATCGTAGAGACGATTTTGAAGCGCGTTTAGTTCCCGTAACACGCGGTTGTAGCCGCGGTGTTGGATGGCGGCGAAATTGTGCGAATCGAATTCCGGAAATAGCGAATCAGCGATTCGAAGATTCGGAAAATGAATCCGCAGATGCTTTTCGAGAATGGTCCGCCGGCGGCAGACGCTTTCCAACCGTTCACGAGTCGCCATGACGTCGCAGTTGTCCCGCCGCAAATCGGGCATGGCTTGTTTGCACTCGAAGATCGCTGTCGATCCTAGACTTTCCTTTTGGGGCTGATAGGCGGCGACATCGGCCCGGTAACGACATTTCGGCACCCGCACTTCCATTGCGCACGCGGAGTAACCGTTCGCTTGCGCCCAGGCAAAGGCGAGGCGTTTCAGGCGCGCATGAGTTTCGCTTTCGCCGCGGCGAATTTTTACCGGCCGCGTCCATTGCGCCAGCTCGCAAGCCCAATAGGTGACGATCAGGTCTGCGCCGGCGCGCTTGAGGGCGGTTGTCACTTCCAGAACGGCGGCGCGTTCATCCAATAAACCTTTTTCGGCAGCGGCTTTGATCATGGCGTATTCGCCGCTGACATGATAGACGGCGGTCGGCTTGCCGAAGCGTTCGTGGACGCGCCAGAGAATATCGAGGTAGGGCAGGGCTGGCTTGACCATCACGATGTCGGCGCCTTCATCGACATCGAGGGCTACTTCGCGAATCGCTTCTTCGGCGTTCGCATAATCCATCTGATAAGACCGCCGATCGCCAAATTGCGGCGCGTTCTCGGCTGCATCGCGAAACGGACTATAGAATGCGGAGGCAAACTTGGCCGCGTAACTCATGATACCGGTTTCATTAAAGCCATTTGAATCGAGCGCTTCGCGAATCGCGCCGATCCGTCCGTCCATCATGTCGCTCGGCGCAACCATGTCTGCGCCGGCAGCGGCATGGGACACCGCGGTTTTCACCAGAAGATCGACAGTCTCATCATTGAGCACGTGAAAATGATCGCCATCGATGCGCATGACGCCGCAATGGCCATGACTCATGTATTCGCACAAACAAACATCGGTGATCACGACCAGTTCCGGACACTTCGATTTGATGGCGCGGACTGCTCCCTGCACGACTCCATCTTTGGCGTAAGCCTCGCTGGCCTGCTCGTCTTTCTTCTCCGGAATTCCAAAAAGCAAAATGGCCTGGAGACCGAGATCCTGAGCGCGCCGTGCCTCTTCGACAATTTCATTGATCGACAATTGTGAAACGCCAGGCATGGTGGCGATCGGGCGGCGTTTGTCGATCTTCTCGCTCACGAAAAGCGGCAGCACGAAATCGTGCGGATTGAGAATTGTTTCCCGAACGAGATTGCGCAGGGCAGGGGACCGGCGCAATCGGCGCGGGCGGTGAACTAATTTTCGCACGGGACGAGGCTACGCATGTGGCTAAACTCTCGCAAGCATGGCTCGCGTGACGAACTATCTTTTGATCGATATCAGCAATTCGTTTACGAAGCTCGCGTTGGCTTCGCGAACTCGAATTGCCCGGCAGATTCGGATCAGCACGCCGCAACTCACGGCCAAATTCGTTCACCGCGTCCTGGGAAAACGAAAGATAGAGCTGATTGTTTTTTCCTCGGTGGTCCCGAAGAAAAATCGTCTGATTCGAAAAGCGGCGGGAAAAACGAAAGTGCTTTCGTTAAATTCGAAAACCAAATTGGGTGTCGGCATTGATTATCCGGCGCCGGAAAAGATTGGAGCCGATCGTTTGGCGAACGCGGCAGCGGTGGGGGCGCTTTATGGTTGTCCAGCCATCGTGGTCGATTTCGGAACGGCGGTGACTTTCGACATTGTCTCGAATCAAAGAAAATACATTGGTGGAGTGATCGCGCCCGGCTTGGAAGCAATGACGAATTTTCTGTATCACCGCACGGCGTTGCTGCCGAGATTGACCTTACGCGAGCCGAGACGCGCCGTGGGAAGATCGACAATCGAAGCCATGCGGTCGGGGGCGGTAATCGGTTATCGCGGTTTAGTGCGCGAGATCATCGCTCGTGTTAAAACCGAACAGTTTCCAAAAGAAAAAGTGCACGTGGTGGCGACCGGCGGTTATGCGAAATTGCTGGCCACGAAATTACGCGAGATCGATGCCATTGACCCGAAGCTAACGCTGGAAGGCCTGCGGATCATTGCGAATCTCAATTCGTAAACAGTTGTCGATATTCCAGCGCTGCAGTAAAAAGTTGCCGGTCGATTTTCTGCTATTATAATGGGCCGAATTTGTGGCCGGCGATTGCTGAAATTTAGGCTTGTCACGGATCAGACGAATTGATTCTAATCAACATCCTATGAAGATTCGGAAAATCGCGGCGGTAATGGTTTTGGTTTTCAGTTCCTTCGCAGCCAGTAATGTGGCGCCCTCAAAAGCCGAGCTGGAGGCAATGTATAGCAAGGCGTTCCGCGAATTTGACGGGAACAATTATTCCGAAGCCCTCAAGCAACTCGACGAAATTGATGCTCGTCAACCGGATGTGGCGGAATCGCACAACCTGCGGGGTGTGATTTTAATGCGCGAAGGCAAATACGAAGAGGCGCAAACGGCTTTGCAGGAAGCGGTCAAGATCGATCCGAAGTTTTGGAATGCGCGATTCAATCTGGCCGAGATCCCATTTTTGAAAAAGGACTGGGCGCAAGCTCGCGAGCGCTTCCAGAATTTGCTTTCCAGTAATGTCTCCGATCTGGAAGGCGAGGCGGCGCAGCTCATTCAATACAAAATTTTGCTGACTTATCTGCTCGAGGGAAAAGAGAACATGGTCGATTCCATCCTGGCCAAGTTCGAATTATCGCCCGACACGCCGGCGGTTCATTATTCGAATGTGGCGATTGCTTTTCAGCACAAGGACGAGCAGAAAGCCAAAGATTGGATGGCTACGGCGGAAAAGAATTTTTCTCCGCAGTTGAACAAGCTCTTCGCCGAATCGCTGTATGAAGTGGGATGGTTGCAGAAGCCGGCCGGTGAGCCGCGGGCTTCCATGCCGTTAACCACAGCAGCGGAACGAACCGAAAAGACAAAGTCGTTTGCTCATTCCCGATTCGAACAGGCGCAGCAGGCTTTCCAGCAGCGGGATCTGGATACGGCGCGCAAATTTGTCGATGAAGCTGATGCAGCCGAGCCAAATCAGCCTGCAACGTTGACTCTGCGGGGCGAGATTTTGATGGAGCAGAAGCAATTCGAAGAAGCCGACCAGGCATTCAAAAATGCACTGAAGGTCGATCCGAAATTCCGCGAGGCGCAATACAGCCTGGCTCAAATTCCATTCAAAAAGAAGGATTACGACACGGCGCGAGATCGATTCGAGACGCTGTTGAAACAAACACCGGGCGGCGACAAGAACCAGGCTTCACAGATCCTGAAGTTCAAGGTTTTCATGACCTACCTGCTCGAGGGCAAGGATAGCCGGGCGCAAAAATTGATGGAGCAGTTTCAGTTCACTGGCGATACGCCGGCTCTTTATTATGCCCAAGCGGCCTGGGAGTTTAAGCATAACAACGCGGATAAGGCGAACGACTGGGTCGCCTCAGCGAAGAAGATTTATTCCTCCGCTCTGAATAATGTTTTCGCGGATTCATTTTACGATCTCGGGTGGATGCAGAGTCCAGCAATTGCAGGGGGACCTGCTCCGGCTGCTGAAGCGGCCACGGTAATGTCGGCACCAACCGAGGCCAGTCCGGCAATCGAACCGAGCCCGATCCCCGGCACGGCATTGGCATCGGCTAAACAGCCGAAGGAAACGAAGACGGAACTTGCTGCTGAAAGCGCGGCGGAACCGAAATCCGAATCCAAACCAGAATCTATTGCCGCTTCTTCACCGGCGGCGAGTCCATTCGTTAATTGGAAAGAGGCCAACGTTGCTGAAGCGGCTGCCTCTCCTGCTGGAACCGCCGCTGCTACGATTGCTGCTGGAACTCCCGCTACGCCGGAACAAGTGCCGGCGGCGCCGGCGCCCACTTTATCGCCGACAGTTGAGACGACGCCGGTCGTGGCCGAATCTTCGCCGGCCCCATCGGTGGCGGCTCTGACTTCGCCCGCGACGGAAGCCACACAGCCCGCGGTTGCTCAATCCGCACCGACGGTTGCTTCGACCCCTGTAACTGCACTCGCCCCTGCTCACGTCAGTGAAGCGCCAAAAGCGACCGCCGCCGAGAAAACCCGCTTCGCCGCTCCACGAACGTGGATCATCGGTGGGCTTTTGGTGGCCGCAATGTTCCTGATCGCTGGGGGTTTGCGGTTGATGCGTCAGCGGGGTGTACCCCAGGTTCCGCTTTTCCGCCAGACTGCGGCGGCGGGTGGACCAAGCGTTCCGTCATTAACCGTTGCTCCCACGGAAACAGGCCCCGCCGTTTCACGGCGGCTCAACGGCGGTCCGCGCCAGATTTCATTGCAGTTGAAAGCTTCAGAGCCTTCTCTGCGGCGGGCAACAATGCCTTCGGGCAAACCTCATCGTGGTCCGAATGGTGCTGAAGCGGCTGTGGCAGGAACTGCCGAACCTATGGTACGACGCGCATCAGAGCAGGTCGCTTTCAAAGCGCCGACATCCGCAGTTGGCGAACCGCAAGTCATTGAGGCGGTGAGCGAGCCCATAAGCTCGGTATTTGAATCGCCGATTGCCGAATCTGTTGGACCAGTGATCGAGCAGGGGCCGCAGATTGCGGAATCGAAAATCGAGCAGAAAACCGAACCGACAATGCCGGCCGCTTCGGAAGCTTTGGAACCAGCAATTTGGCCTGGCGAAGTTCCAGCCGCGACGGCATTCGCGGCATCTCCGGCTTTCGAATCGATTTCGGAGGAACCAATCTTCGACGCGGCAATTTCTGAACCGGTGACAGCTGAGTCGACGATGAAAGCTCCCGTTGTCGAGCCGGAATCGATCGCGGAGCCCGAGGTGATCGCCGAGGCTGAGCCTGAACTCGAAGCAGAAGCCGTCGCTGAAACGGAAGTGGAACCCGTTGGGCAGGGACAACCAATTCCAAATCAAATGCCGGCGTGGCCGGAAGTTTCCTCAGTCGAACCGGCAGTTGACAGTCAGTCGTTTAAAACGAGTATCATCGAGCCGTCCGAATCTTTAGTCCAAACAACAACACCTGTAACCATGCCTGAACCGATCCAAATCCCAACCGTTAGACCAACTTCAGCGCCTGGCGCCGGACCTCAACCGGCAGGCGCGATGCACACAGCTGTGCAACTTACGTTCACTTTCGAGATCGCCTCGATGCAATTGACGCCCAACTTCAAGATGGGCGCGCTGCAAGTGCGGCCGACCTCGAAGATCGTCACCATGCGCCTGGCGCCATCGCAACAGCCACAACCCGGGATGAATCTGCAGGTGACATTTGAGATTGCGAAGATTCAGCCCACGGGAGGAGCGCTCGGCAATATTCGGCTGACGCCGTCTCAACAGCAGCGTCCAACGCCCACCGGCACGCCGTCATTCACTGTTGCCGGGCTGCAGCTTGTTCCGAATTTCGAGTCCGCACCCGTGCAACTCACTCCATCCGGTCAAGCGGCTTCGGTTCTGGTGACCGCGCCATTTCAGATTTCGACCGTCGAGTTTTCACCCTCGTTTGAGATCGCGTCCATCGCGCTTTCATCGAATTCGAAGCAGGTGCTCGTCCAGCTGCCCGGTCCGGCTCCCGCGGGCGAAGGCGCTCCGATGTTCGAGATTGCGAATCTGCAACTGACCGGCAGCGGTGACATCGGGATGATGCAGCTCAACTTGTTGGGCGGTCGTCGCGGCTAAGAGAGATCTGCGCAATATCTCTCGTTCTCTGTAGGGGAAGCTAACAGCTTCCCCTATTTTCTATCTGTTGCCGATAGATCGAACTGAACTACTTGCGATTCAGCGATCGCAACTGTTTCGGCACAAACTCGCCATCGCGCCGAATCAGTTTCCCATCAAAATAAATCTCGCCGCCGCCGTATTCCGGCCGCTGGATATTAACCATGTCCCAATGGACTTGGCTGCGATTTCCATTATCGGCCTCTTCATAAGCCTGACCTGGTGTGAAATGAAATGAGCCGGCGATTTTTTCGTCGAACAGAATATCCCGCATCGGCTGCAAGATTCGCGGATTAAATCCCAGCGAAAATTCGCCGATGTAACGCGCACCCGGATCCGAATCGAGAATCTTGTTCAGCTTCTTGGTTTCGTTGCTGCTAGCATCGACAATTTTGCCGTCTCGGAATTTCAGACGGACTCCATCAAATCCCGTCCCCTGATAAATGCTCGGCGCATTGAAAGTAACGTGTCCCTGAACGGAATCCTTCACGGGGCAGCTGAAAACCTCGCCGTCAGGAATATTGCGATCGCCGCCGCACATTACGGCATTGATCCCCTTGATGCTGAATCGCAGATCGGTCCCGGGTCCTTTCACTTCGACGCGATCGGTTTTCTGCATTAGCGATTTGAGCGCCTTCATGCCGGGCTGCAGTTTTCGATAATCGAGTGTGCAAACATCGAAATAAAAATCTTCGAATGCTTCCGTGCTCATCCCTGCCAGTTGCGCCATCGAGGGCGTCGGCCAGCGCAACACCACCCATTTGGTTTTCTTAACTCGTTCGTCCATGACCGGCCGCATCTTTTTCGCAACCAATTTCATTTTGTCCACTGGCACATCGGACAGCTCAGTGATGTTATCACTGCCGCGAACGGCGATGTAAGCGTCCATTTTTTTCATCCGCGCCAGCTCATGTCGCGCTGCGAAACTCAGTTGACGCTCCGTTGCGTCCAGCGCCAATGCGCGGCTGACACGACCGCGATGGATTTGAACGAATGGGACCGCACCTGCATTTCGAGAAGCGCGAATCAGAGCGATTGTCATTTCGTCCGGAATATCAAACGATTCGATCAGGACGTTTTCGTTCCGCTGGAGGCGCGTGGAATATTCGACGAGAACCTTGGCGAGCTTATCAAATCTGGGGTCATGCATAGAAATGCTACGATTCCATTAGTGAAATCAGATGCAACTAATCACGAAATTCTGAGCATCAATTTCGCCGCAAATGCTCCGTCGAATCCGTCCCGAAAAGGAAGGAAGCGTTTCTCCTCTTTCAATTCGAGGATCGACAATTCGTGGAGAAGATGACTGACGACTTCTTCGTTTTCTTCTGGTTCGAGGCTGCAGGTGCTGTAAACGAGGGCGCCGCCACGCTTCAGCAGCGGCAAAACTGCGCGAACAATCGCTAGTTGTCTTTTTTGCATGTGGACGAAGTCAGACGGCTGCAATCGCCATCGCACGTCGACCCGCCGTCGCATCACGCCTGTGTTGCTGCACGGCGCATCAACCAGTATCCGGTCAAATGGACCAAGGCCGGCTATTTGATCGGAATCATCATTCTCCCAGTCGTAGCGAAAGATCTGCGCGACGTCGATTCCCAGACGGGCGCAGTTTGCCTGCAATACACGAACCCGCTCCGGATCGCGATCGCATGCGACGATTGTTCCCTGATTTTTCATAAGTTCTGCGAGGTGATTCGTCTTCCCACCTGGAGCCGCGCAAGCATCGAGAATTTTTTCGCCCGGCTGAGGATCGACGAGGTGGGAGGCGATGGCGCTGCTCGGATCCTGAATGTAGCAATGGCCGTGATCCAGCGCTTCCACTGGAAAGATATCGAACTCGACAAAACCAGGATAATTGGTGACCGGCTTCGAATGCGGATATCGTCGCAGGAATGCGTCCCGGTCAATTTTCAGCAGATTGATTCGCCCATAAACCGCAGGCGCTTTGTTGTTCCATGTGCACAACTGTTCGGCTTGTTCCGTCCCGAAATGCTGCTGCCATCGCGAAAATAGAAATTGCGGATGCGACAGTCGAATGAAGAGCGGCTGAGTTCTTGCCCGGGCCTGCAGTTCATCCTGTTGCCGCACGGCTGCGCGAAGGATTCCGTTGATCAGCGCGCGTCCACGCTTGGGAGCAAGATTCACGGTCTCGTTGACTCCTGCGTGCGGGGGAGTTTTGAGGCAAAAGAGCTGATAGAAGCCGAGTCGCAGAATGTCGCGAAGATCGACATCGACCGGCGACGGCCGAAGACAATCAGTCCAAAAATCGAGCAAACTCAGGTTGCGCAGGACGCCGTAGAATAATTCCAGGGCAAACCCGCGATCTGACGCACTCAAGTCGGCGTCGGCGAGCAGCTCGGAAATGATGGAATCGGCGAAGCGGGTTTGGCTCCGCCATTTCTGCAACGCTCTCACCGCGGCTCGACGGGCGGAGAGCTGTGGCATGCCGAGTCGTTTCTACTGCGGCTTCACAGTTGGGCGTCCAATCGAATGATATTGGAAGCCCAATTGGGCCATGGTTTCGGGATCGAAAAGATTTCGCCCATCAAACACAATCGGCGTGGTCATGCGTTTCTTAACCACCGTAAGATCGACATCGGCGAAGTCCTTCCATTCCGTGGCAATGATCAGCGCTTCAGCGCCATCGACAGCTTCCAGAGCGGAGTCGGTCAATCTGGCATCCGCGATCGCTTTTACCTGCCCCGCTTTTTCCATTCCTTTTGGATCATAGGCGCTGACCTGCGCGCCTTCCCGTAAAAGGTCGGCCACCAGATCGATCGCAACCGACGAGCGAATATCGTCCGTATCCGGTTTGAAGGTGAGACCCCAGACGGCGATCTTCTTTTCTCGTAAAACCCAAAGTGTGTCCCGGACCGCTTTCAGGAAGCGCTGTTTTTGCGCAGTGTTGATCCGCTGCACTTCTTTGAGCAGATCAAATGGAACTCCCAATTGCTCGCTAATGGCGATGAACGCGGCTAGATCTTTCGGGAAACAGGAGCCGCCATATCCGATGCCGGCGTTGAGAAATGCGCGGCCAATCCGGCGATCCATCCCAATCCCATCGGCAACTTTTTCCACGTCAGCACCGCTGGCTTCACAAATAACGGAAACGGCGTTGATGTAAGAAATCTTCAAGGCCAGAAAAGAATTAGCCGCGTGCTTGATCAGCTCGGCACTATTGACATCGGTAACGAGAATCGGAGCCATGAACGGCTCGTAAATTTTCTTCATCAGATCGACAGCATGCTCGCTTTGTGCGCCGATCACGATTCGGTCGGGATGCATCAGATCGTTCACTGCGCACCCTTCCCGCAGAAACTCCGGATTACTCACCACATCGAACTTGGCGCCGTGCCGATTGTAACGCCGAATCGACTCGGCGACTTTCTCGCCGGTTTTCACCGGAACGGTGCTTTTATCGACAATCACCCGATAGCTGGTCAAGACGCCGGCGATTTCGCGGGCGACTTTTTCGATGAAGCTAAGATCGACATCGCCATTCGGCTGTTGCGGGGTAGGAACGGCAATGAAAACAACCTGGGAATTATCTACTCCTTCCTTGATGCTTCCAGTGAATCGCAACCGGTGAGCGGAAACATTGCGATGAATCAATTCCTCGAGCCCGGGCTCATAGATCGGAACTTTGCCGGCCTGCAAAGTCTCGATCTTGCGGGCATCATTATCGACGCAAACTACGTTATGGCCTACCTCGGCGAAGCAGGCTCCCGTGACGAGACCAACGTAGCCGGAACCAATAATAGAAATGTCCATAGTTGAGATGCCCGTGGGTTTTAATCCTGCTAGCAGGACCGGCGCAGAAGCGGAAATGATAGCGCGATTTGGACCACCGCGCTCATGGATTTTCACCGGCGCCACCGGGATCGAAGTTCAAGTCGAAACCGAATTTCGGGAAAGCTTTCAGCGTGAAAGTGAAGAGCACGCCATAGTCTTTGACGCCGGCATTATCGGTAATGACCATACCCAGAGATGCGACCCAGTCCGTCAAGTCCCGATAGATTGCGTATCGCTGCTGCTCCAGCACGCCGGTATTTTCTTCATATTGCTCCTGAAGCCCGAATCCCCAGTTGTCGTCTAATCGGTAATAACCGCCCACAACGAACAAACTGCTGTCCAGAAAGAACGGATTATTATTCAAGTATCGATGACCGAAGGTCACCCGGAGATCCGCCGCAGGCTGAAATGCGACGTAGGTGTTTATCTCGGTGAAACCTTTATCGAATGCCGGCACCTGCGAATCGACCCGGAAGTTCACCCAGGGCAGGGGCGTAAAAGTGACGTCATTAAATAGGTTCGAATAAGGTGTGCGATCGTAGGGATTGGTGAAGTTGACATCCATAAACGTGTCCAGTTCGAACCAGGTAATCGTTTTGTCGTCCCGCCGGGTTTCCAACCGGTTCCTCACACCAGCGCGCCACACTGTCCAGCTGGCTATGGAATCAATGGTGGTGAATTGAGGAAAATCGATGGTGCGCAATTGGGTGGAAGGTTCGAATCGATCGAACTGCAGAATCTCGGACGGATCGTCCCGGTTGGTTGCAACGTAGGAAAAATCTGTGAATGGCTGGATCACGTGCATCAATCCATCCAGACCGGCTGCTCGACTTTGCACATCGTCCCAGGTCCGCGAGATCTTGAAGGAAGCTTCCGCGCCAGTGTCGAACACCGTTCGAATTGTCGATCCTGCGAAATCGATCGGCCCGGGAAAAATCTCGTACCGTGGATGAAGCGGAGTTCCGAATGGCGCGACTTTCAGCAGGGTCGGATTCGGCAGCAGAAAATCGGGAACAAGCGGATTATCACTTGGCGTAAAGGAGAGCCGAAAGGGCATGTACATTTGCTCCTCTCGAAGCAGGCGCTCGTTCTCAGATTCACTGTCCCGCGTCTGATCATAATACGTGGCACGAAAACCAACACGCGGAACAATCGACAACCAGCCGAAATACGTTTTTGGATACAACAATTGATGAAACGTATCCAGGCGAATGGCGCCGTAATTCTGGAAGCCTGAATCAGTAGGAAACTCCCGCCGCAAATCGGCAAAACTGCTTTCGCCCTCGTAGAAAATCGGGGTGCCGAACAGCGCATGGCGTTTGATATCGAGTGCGACTTCTGGCAAACGCTCGGTCGTTTCGAAAAAGTCGTTGGCCTGAAATCGGGTGATCGTGGTGAGGGAAAAAAACGGATCGGTTTTGGTCAGAGCAACGACATTGTCCGGAACCGGATTGAGGCGGAATTCGCCCTGATAGAAATCCTGCATCACGTATTTGTCGCTGAGCTTGGTGACGTCGGCGATGGCATAGATGTCATCAGTAAAATTCGTGCGGTTCTCGAGGGTCACCCGGTAACGGTCCGTGGGAACCGAACCACGAGGCAATGCAGTGCGATTGATCAGCGGATTCTGGTCCTGAATGTAGTAGGTCTTGAGCCGAGCCAGCGTGTCGTTGTCGTCCTCTTTGCCGTAGTGAATGTCCGATTCGAACCCCAGCGCGACACCACGGCGCCCGCGATAATCAAGCCGGACCCGGCCTTTTGCTTTGTCAGTTATCGGGAACAAAACTTCGGTCAAAAGCGAGGGACCCCACGAACTCAGGAATGCCGGCGAGACGCTGAAGCTGAAGGCGTCGTTCAGCGACTGATACAGGTACGGCCACCACATGATCGGAACTTTGCCCACGTAAAACGTCACATTGGAAAAAATTACCCGATCGTTTTCATAAACCCGGATCGTGCGCGCCCGGAGATGAAAGTTCGGGTGGCTTGAGTCCTGAGTCGTAAAGTTTCCGTTCCGGATCACATAACCATTGGTGGTCCCGATCTCGTTAACCCTTTCGCCACTGACAAAATAAGGAAACGACGACGTCCGGGTGTCCATCGCCGAAATCTGTTTGGTCTCGGTGTTGTAAACGACGCGGTTCGCCAGGTACAGTTTAATGTCTCGATAAACACGCACGTTTCCCTCGGCTATTACTTCGTGCGTCTGTGAATTGTACTGGGCGTAATCGGAGTAAAGATCGGTATCGCCCATGTGGATTGCGACATTGTCGCGAGCCGTAGCCAACCCGTTCTCGTAAGTGGTTTCCCCGGTGGAAGTAATTTCGATCGGGTTCCCTCCGGGCGTTTGGATTTCCGCTCGAACGATCCCAGCCGTGAGCAGGAACGCTAGGACCAGGTAAACCATCTTCCCCATGACTGTGGCCCGAAGGTAGCGAAGGCAAACCTCCGTTGCAAAGGCAAAACCTCTCCTTAGAGCTGTCGTATTTACTACGCCAGCTATGGCTGTTTTTCTCAGGCGCGAATTCTGCGGACGCTGATCTGTACCGTGAGCTGACAGGCAAAACGGATCTGGAAAATCCAGTGCAGGCCCTACGCTCGGGCGCCCCAACTGTAAAAGCCTGCTTTGGTATCGGTCCCGTTGCAGTAATTGAGATAGGTTGCGAACGCGAGCAGGGGAAAATTTTGGCGGTACATATCGTACTTGAGGTAAAACACTCTCGGGAAACCGGTGCCGGTAATTTCTAATTCATCCCACGAGCCATCCGGCTTTTGTCGATCCAGGAGGAAACGAAGTCCTCGCTGGATACTGCGCCGGTCGAGATCGCCACACGCACAGATGCCCATGACAGCCCATGCGGTTTGCGACGCGGTACTTTCGCCTTTGCCTTTTGCGGCAGGATTGTCGTATGTCTCGCAGGTTTCGCCCCAGCCGCCATCGTCGTTCTGACAGCTTTCGAGCCAATCGCGTCCGCGCAGAATCCATGTTTGTGTCATGTCCTCGCCGATCGCGCGCAGGCCCCGCAAGACTTGCCAGGTGCCGTAAATGTAATTGACGCCCCAGCGGCCATACCACGACCCATCTTTTTCCTGAGTGTTGATGAGATATTTCAGGGCGCGCTTTACCGACGTGTGATTTCGTTCGAAACCGATGTAGCCGAAAAGTTCAAGCGTCCGGGCTGTTAGATCGCTGCATGTCGGATCGAGGATGGCGTTGTGATCGGCAAACGGCATGTCCTCGAGCCAGGACGTGGTGACATCTTTGTCGAACGCGGCCCAGCCGCCGTCGCCACATTGGAAACTCAGGTGCCATGGGAGCGCCCGCGCGAAAACGTTCGTTAAGCGTTCCACCCCGGCGGAGGTGGATTGATTTTCCGGGTCAACGAGGCGCAACGCCATCAATACCATCGCGGTGTCATCTACGTCCGGGTAATAAACATTGTTGTATTCGAATGCCCAACCGCTCGCTTCCGGATGCGGGTTGTTCTTGGTCCAATCACCTCGGATTCGCACTTCTTTGTCGAACAACCAATCAGCCGCCTTGCGCAAGCGCGGATCGTCGGGCGACAGACCGGACTCCACCAGCGCGATAATGTTGATTGCTGTATCCCAGACTGGCGAAAGACACGGTTGAATCCGGAAATCTTCCGGATCATCGACAAAGAGCCCGGCAAAATCTTTCCGCGCTTTTTCAAACAGCGGATGGTTCTTCGCGTAACCGAGCGCGCGCAGGGCGATCATCGAGTTCAGCATCGCCGGATAAACTGCGGCCAAACCATCACTGCCTTCGCCCATTCGCTCGGTCATCCAGCGTTCCGCTTCATCGAGTGCGACCCGCCGAATCGGACTATTCAACAGCCCGCCGATAAATTTGAGAACATCATCGCTGCGCAGGAAGAAATTCCGCCACGTGAAGAAACGCTCATCCCGCGGCACCTTGAAATCCTCGTGCTCGGTTCCGAGCGGATACAATTCATGTAACTGTTTCAGACCGGGAAGATGCCGTGTCGGTTTAAAATGATTGATGATCGCCAGGGGCACGATCATCGCCCGGCTCCAGGATGACATCTTGTAAATGTGAAACGGCGCCCATGTGGGAAGCAGGATCATTTCCACGGGAATCGTCGGGAGGTAATTCCATGGAAACTGGCCGAGCAGCGCGAGATACAATTTGCTGAAAGTGTTCAGGCGCGGAATGCCGCCGAGGCGCAAAATCGTCGCGCGCGCCGCCTCCATGAACGGCAGATCGGCCGAATAACCGGCAAGTTTCAGCGCGAAATACGCTTTCACTGACGCATTGATCTCGCTCGGCCCGCCGTGATAAATGTTCCAGCCGCCATCGGGAAGTTGACGTTTCAGAATATGCTGGACGCACCGTTTCTGGACCAGGTCATCCACTTCGCCATCCCAATGCATGTAGAAGACGAAGTCCGAGCAAAGGGTGCTATCGACAATTAGTTCGCCACACCAATGCCCATCAGCATGCTGCTGGCGTAACAGATTTTCCTGAGCGAAGGAAATGGCGCGCGCGATTTCCTCGGCCTTGGCAGCTTCGGGTTCGGCACCGCGCAAGGAAATGAGATTGCTGGTCTGTGGCTTCACGATGTCGATCTTACGACATGACGAGAACTACGCTCGCGCAGCCGTGCCGTCGGTCTCTGCGTGTTTGCCGGTGATGTGTCCGTTCCCGCTGCTCACGCCGTTAAACGCGATTGTTTCGCTGCCGCGCCCTGTCGGTTTTGGTTTTGATCCAAAATTAAACTTAATTGTCTTCCAGGTGTCGCCGCGTTTCGCTTGCAAGCCGAGACTCGCGGTTGGTTCGTAGCCGCAGTGGACCATGCAATTCTCGCAGCGCGGATCGCGCGCCGCACCATCGACAACGCCATACTTTTCCCATTCCACTTTCTCGAGCAGCTCCGCGTAGCTCGAGTAATGCGCGTCAGTCATCAGATAACATGGTCCTTTCCAGCCGCGGATATTACGGGTCGGGATGGCCCACGCTGAACACGTTAGGGCGCGTTTGCCGGCCAGAAATTCAAAATAGATTGGCGTTCCGAGAAACGCATAGCGATTCATCCATTCTTCGACATTGGCGAATTTTTCGACCGTCATTTTGCGGGTGAGAAAGAAATTTTCCGGCAGCAGGTTGAGCCGTTTGATCATGTCCTTCTTGGCTGCGTCGTACTCATAACCCGGCGAGATGGTGTGACCGTCAACGCCGAGATCGGAGAGGTAATCGAACATCTGCTCGACCTCTCGCATGTCGGTTTCCTTGTAGATGGTCGTATTAGTTGCGACCTGATAACCGAGAACCTTGGCCATCTTGATCGCTAGAATGCATTCCTTAAATACCCCTTCGCGCTCGACGATCAGATCGTGAATTCGCTCCAGACCGTCGAGATGCACATTCCAATACATCCATTTGCTTGGACCAATTGCTGGTTTGGCTGGATCTTTCGGCCCTTTGCGAATTTCGGCTGCGTCTTTTTCCGAGATCAATCCTTTGGCCAGCAGGATGTCTATCTTGTTTTGTAATTTCTGGCCGTTGCCGTTTTGCGCTTTGGCCAATTCCGCCGCGATCCAGTCGCGCATTTTTTTGCGCATGAACATTGCATTGGTGCAGATATAAACGATCCGGGCCTGGTCGAGCAGACCGTTCACCAGCGCTTCAATATGGGGGTAAATCAGCGGTTCACCGCCGCAAATCGAGACCATCGGCGCGTTACACTCCTTTGCTGCCCCGAGGCAATCCTCCAAGCTCATCATATCCTTGAGCGAAGTGGAGTATTCCCGAATCCGGCCACATCCGGTGCAGGTTAGGTTGCACGTATGCAGCGGCTCGAGCTGCAGGACGGTAGCGAACTTCTTGGTGCCGCGGAGCTTATGGCCGATCATATAGCCTGCGATCTTAGCCGTAAGTTGGAGGGGAAATCTCATAGGAGCGAGGATAGTAACAAGGGGTGACCGGGTGTCAATAGACCGCGATCTGATCCATTTTCTACTCTAAATCGATTGCCGCGGCGACTTTGGATTTGCGGGTTTCCGAAACTCAACCCGCCTTCCAACCGCGCCGAATCAGACTGATGGCGATCGCGGCCAACAGGAGGGCGATGATCTTCGAGACACCACGCAGCCCCTGTTTTCCCATCCAGCGCGTGAATCGCTCAGCATTGCAGAGCGCGACCGCCACGAGTGCGAGATTAATCACCAGGGACAAAAGCGTGAAAAACAGCCCGACCGTGTCCACCAAAATTAACAACGCAGTTAGCAGCGCCGGTCCGGCAATGAGAGGCATGCCCAGCGGCACGACACCGAACTCATCGCTGCCGCCGCGATCGTGCGGCCCAATGTCGACCAACTCACGTACAGCCAGCAACAGGAGGATTAATCCTCCCGCCACCTGAAAATCTGCGACCGTGATTCCGAGGGCAGCGAAAATGGCTCTGCCGAGAAAAATGAAACCGACGGCCACGCACAAGCCGGTAAAAATTCCGAGAAACGCCTGGTGTTTTCGATGTTCGTGCGACGCGCCTGTGCCCAGACCGATAAAAATGGCGACAAGCCCGATCGGATCGACAGCGACAAACAGCGGAATAAAAGCTAGAAAGAATTTCTCGATCATGTTCTTGGCTAAAGTCCTAGCGTGATGTCGCTTGATCCAACGCGTCAAGTTTGAAGGCAGCAACCGATCAGACAACCGCTACAAGGAGGATCATCAGCGCAGCGAGGACTAGCACAGCAAGTGTGCCGTAAACAAGTCGGTCTTGCCTTTGCGCCCGACTCGCCGCGGCGGAATACGGAATGCGGGTGAACGTGACCATCGTGTAAAGCGGCAGGTAAATTCCGGGAAGAGCGGCTTCGAGGAAATGATCGAGCTTCTTCTTTGCGCGAAAGCTGCGTGAAGCGGTTTTGTCGCGCATCTCGATGAAATTTTCGACCGCAAGATGAGCTAACGCATCAGCGTTCTCTTTCCGTTTGTCGAAGTATTCGGTAAAGGCCCGTTGTCGATCCTGCGGAAATTTAGCCAGGCATTCGTCGAGCACGACACAATCTTCAAACGCGGCATTCATTCCCTGCCCATAAAACGGCACGACCGCATGCGCGGCATCGCCAACCAAACAAACTTTGTCGCGATAGAACCATGGCCCGCAGCGGATTGTCACCAGTGATCCGGTTGGGTTTTCGCGGAAATCGTCCAGTAAAGTCGGCATGAGCGGGACGGCATCGGGAAACTCCTGATCGAAGAATCGGCGGACATCTTCATCGGTCTTTACGGTGGCAAAACTGCGCGGTCCTTCAAACTCCCAAAATAGCGTGCAGGTAAACGAGCCATCCGGATTCGGCAGGGCAATCATCATGAAACTTTTTCGCGGCCAGATGTGGAGCGCGTTCTTTTCCATTTGCCACGAGCCATCCGGCGCCGGAGGAATCGTGAGTTCCTTGTAGCCGTGGGCCAGATAGCTCTCGTCGTGTTGAAAATTGTCAATCGTGCGCTGCATCGACTGGCGCACGGCGGAAAATGCGCCATCGACGCCGATCACGGCGTCGCCATGCGCTGTGACATTGCCGGCCGAAGTTTCCAAATTCGCCATCGGTCCATCAAGGTCGACATCGATGCATTTGTGGTTGAATTGCACACGGACATTTGGATAGCGCTGGGCCGCTTCGATCACCGTTGTGTTCAGCGCGGCCCGGCCTATCGAGTTAATACATTTGTTTGGATCGACATCGTAGGAGCTGAAGTGAAGCTCGCCCGATTTGTCGTGAATCATTCGGCCCCGCATCGGAATCGCGTGCCGCAAAACTTCATTGGCAATGCCGATTTGTTCGAGCGCATGAATTCCCCGGGTGGAAAGCGCGAGATTGATCGAGCGACCACCCACGATGTTGCCTTCGCGCGGGTCGCTCCGTCGCTCGTAAAGATCGACATCGTATCCGCGCCGGCCCAGATAGGCGGCCAGCAATCCGCCCGCCAAACCGCTGCCAATCAAGATGAATTTTGCGTTCAATCGAGACAAGCTCGCACAAGCTCCACCAAAAACGCAATGCTCAGGAAGCCAGTTTAACTGGCATCGAGGTTGCTTGAGAGGTCAGCTTCAGATGAGACAATTTGAGCCGGAACCGGATGAACTTGAGCTGCCGACTAACACTCTCGAACTGAGAGCGATTTTGGTTGTCGATGACGATAAGCAATTGGCCTCGGCTTTGCAGTGGATCCTGGCCGACGAAAATTTTCTGGTCGATACCGCATTCGACGGTGAGGACGCCTTGCTCAAGGTCAAAGCGCATGAGTACGATGCCGTGATCTGTGACCTCAAGATGCCAAAATTGCGCGGGGATCAATTTTATCTCAGAGCGGCGGAAATGCGGCCATCGTTGTCTGATCGATTCATTTTCATCACCGGCTTTGCTGCCGACCCGAACATCGCTCTCTTTTTCAACCAGCACGAGGTGAAATACCTCGTTAAGCCGTTCTCGATTCAACTGCTAATCAGTTGCGTAAAGGAATTGTTTGCCTGAACCGGCTGGCTATCCCTGATGCTCAGTCAGGATTCTGACAAAGCGCCAGACTTCTTGAAAAGTATTATAAAGTGGCGTGGGAGCGACGCGGATGACGTCCGGTTCGCGGAAATCGCATTTCACATCAGCGGCTTTGAGTTTGCTGAACAGCTCCTTGGGATTTTCTTGCGCCAGGATCGACAATTGACAGCCGTGCGTATTCGTTTCGCGCGGCGTGATCACGTTGAACCGGTTTGAACCGGCTCGTTCTAGCAGGAACTGAAGATAGCCCGTCAACCTGATCGACTTCGCCCGAAGAGGTTCCATTCCACCCGCTTCATCGAAGATCGACAATGAAGCGCGCAATGGGGCCATTGAAAAAATGGGTGGATTACTGATTTGCCAGGCATCGGCTGATGGAACCGGCACAAACTCTGGTTCCAGATGCAAACGAAATCGGGTATTCGGATCGTTCCCGAACCAGCCAGCGAGCCGAGGTAATTTCGTATTCTTGACGTGGCGTTCGTGAATGAAGGCGCCGCCGATCGCGCCTGGCCCGGCATTGAGATATTTATAAGAGCACCAGACTGCGAAATCGACGTTCCAGTCATGCAGCTTGAGGGGGACATTGCCGATCGCGTGGGCGAGATCGAATCCGATGATGGCTCCCTGCTTCTGCGCCGCAGCTGTGATCGCCTCAATGTCATAAAGCTGGCCAGTGAAAAAGTTCACGCCTGCGAACATTACGACGGCGAGTTGTTCGCGATTTTTCTCAATAAGATCGACAATGTCTTCGGTGCGGATGGCGAATTCGTCTTTGCGCGGCCGGACCAGGACGAGCGCTTCGCGCGGATCGAGCCCACGCTGCACGATCTGTGTCTTGATCGCGTAAGTGTCGGAGGGAAACGCTGGATCATCCATCAGAACCTCGAAGCGTGATCTTGTCGGCTGATAAAAGGTCGCCATCATAAGGTGCAGATTCACGGTGAGGCTGTTCATGCAGACGACCTCGACAGGTCTCGCCCCGGCCAATCGCGCCATTGATTCGCGAAACTGCTCGTGGTACGAATACCATGGCGTGCCTGTGGCATGATGCGCATCCACCCCGAGCTTTGCCCAGTTATCCAACTCTTGATCGACAATCGCTCGCGCATCTTTGGGCATCAGACCAAGCGAATTGCCGGCGAGGTAAATCACCGGGTTTCCATCTTTCCCAAGCGGTAGGTGGAACTTACCGCGAAACCGGTTGAGCGGATCCTCGCGGTCTAGTTGAATTGCAAAATGCTCGTCCGACGAAAATTCCATCACGCGATCTTAGCTCAGCATTCCGGTCCGTGCACGAGTGTCGAGTGGTTTTGCGTGATCTGCGCGCAATTCGCGCTCGACACGGCGAAATCGATTTGCGATCAGAACGGTATTGCTCGTGATGCGATTCACCAAATTCATTTTCGTCCTTTCAGTTATCCTCATCATGTTCGCGATTCCGCAGATTAAATGCGCGACTGGCGAGGCGGGTAAAAAGCGCATCGTGATCGGGGCGAGTACGCTGCTCGATGGGCGTGGCCACGTCCTGCACGATACGCGCCTAGTGGTTGAAGGCTCGAAGATCGTGGCGCTCGATCCGAAGGCTTCGCCCGTCGATTACGATCTGGGTGGCTTCACCGTGATCCCCGGTTGGATCGATTCGCACGTTCATATCACGTGGAGTTTCGGCCCCGACGGCAAGAACGCGGGACCGGAGGAGACCACGCAGTTCGCCGCGTATCAATCAGCATCAAACGCCTGGGTGACGTTAATGGCCGGCTTTACCACCGTGCAGAGCGTCGGCTCACCTATGGACCTCCCGTTGCGTGACGCGATTGCAAAAGGAGCGATCCCAGGGCCGCGCATTCTCACAGCGGTGGAGCCGCTCGTAGGTAAAGGCGAGAAAACGGGAACACCCGATGAGATTCGCGCGTTCGTACGCAAGCAGAAGCAAGCCGGCGCGGATCTCATCAAAATTTTTGCGTCGGCTTCCATACGGCAGGGCGGCGGAATGACGCTCTCGCAAGAACAGCTCAATGCCGCTTGCGGCGAGGCTAACAAACTTGGTTTGCGCACGCTCGTGCACGCTTACAAGGACGCGGTGCGTGCCGCCGCGCTTGCTGGTTGCACCGAGGTCGAGCACGGCACGCTGGCGACCGATGACGATCTGAAAGTCTTGGCTGAGCACGGCACTTACTTCGATCCGCAAGCTGGACTCGTGATCGAGAATTATCTCGCTAACAAGGACCGATTCCTCGGGACGGAAGGTTACACCGAGGAGGGGTTCGCCGCGATGGAACGGGCCTTGTCGCGTGACCACGATATTGTCCGCCAGGCTAGCAAGATTCCCCGACTCAAAATGGTGTTCGGCACGGACGCGCTTGCGGGCTCGCACGGTCGCAACGCCGAGGAATTCATCGATCGCGTCCGCGATGCCGGTGTCGATCCGATGAGCGCCATGGTTTCTGCAAACTCGCTAGCCGCTGAAGCCATGCGCATGGGTAATCGCATTGGCTCCATCGTACCCGGATACGAAGCCGATATCATCGCGCTCGATGGCGATCCGCTCAAAGACATCACCGCAGTGCGGCGCGTCGTTTTCGTCATGAAAGCTGGCGTCGTCTACAAAAACGTCGCGCGCGGAACTCTCAGCCATCCCGCGGCAACTCCATGAACTCGATCGTGGTGCCATCCGGATCGCGGACGTAAACGACGCGTTTGCCAGCGTTCGGCCCGGCAGTCAGCGTCTGCGGTTTGCCGGCAGCTTTCCAATCCACCGCGGCGATTCGTTCCAGAATCGCATCGAGATTGTCTACCACGAGCGCGACATGAACGAATCCCACATCACATGGCCGAAGATCGGCATGTCTGCGATCGACAGGCGCCAGATACTCGAGCAACTCGATTTTATGACCGTAGCCTTTGAGCACGGCGATTTGAATCTCGGCACCGGCGACTCCAGTGATTTCGCTGGCAAGATCGCCGGTTTGGTGCGGCCGATGAGAGAGCTCGAACCCGAGAACGTCACGCCAAAATTCTAGCGAGCGCTCGAGATTTGAAACCGTGAAGCCGGTATGATCGACAGCGACGATCCGGAACTTCCTACTCGTGCTCATACTCGTAATCGGAACAAACGACCGGGGGCGATTGAGGTCAATCGCCCCTACCTGGCTGCTACCGCAATCACTTTTAGCTCGATCGCAATCGGAGTCGGCAATGAACCGACTTCGATCGTGGTGCGGGTCGGGTTTGGTTTTCCCTCGCCCGCGAAATATTCGGCGTAGAGCTTGTTGTAGGCCGGAAAGTCGTTCTTCATGTTGGTGAGGAAGACCGTCACGTCGACAATATCGTTCCAGGTTGCACCGGCGTCTTCCAACACGAGCCGCACATTTTCAAAGACCGCACGACATTGCGTTTCGATATCGTAGCTGTCGATCCTGCCGTCAGATCCCAGCGTGACACCGGGAATCTCTTTGCTCCCGCGTTTTCGCGGTCCGATCCCCGAAAGGAAAAGTAAGTTGCCGACGCGCTTGGCGTGCGGAAATGCGCCGACTGGTTCGGGCGCGCGCTTGCTCTCGAAACCTTTGCTCATTTCGATTCCATTGTAGGACGGCCGCTCCGGCTGCCAATCCGAAATCGGCAAGCGATGCGCTTGCCCTACAAAATTTACGAGGCGCGAGCGTTGGATCCGACCGGCTCCTGAGCCGAGGGCATCACGCGAATGGCTGGTCCGGCCTGAAGTAGGACCGTCCATAATTCGACCGATTGCAGTTCAAGGATGCCCGACTTGCTCCACGGATCGCGAGCAAGGGTATTTCGAATTTCCGCTTCATCGCTGGCATCGATCACGAGCAACGTTTTTGGTCCATCGTCAAGAGGCCCACCTAAAGTCACGAATCGATTCGTGGCCAGGTCGTCCATGAAGGCGGCGTGTTCCTCCCATAGTTTTTGAGACCGCATCGGTTTACTCGAATCCCACGCTTTCCCGCGCACTCTGGTGACAACAAATAATTTCTTCATCGGGAAAGATTCCTCGAATGATCAATGTCCATTTCCGTTCTGAATCGCGGCTCTGCCAAACCGCTTCGCCGAACACGCACGCGCCTTCAACGCCTCCGTTTCACGATTGCGCGGCGGCGCATTCGCTACCAGCGAATCGAGCAGATGATGTGCGGCGTGCGAGACTTCGTCTACCGCGCGAGCGAAAGCCTCTTCGTTGGCATTCGACGGCTTGGTAAATCCGGACAGTTTCCGAACGAATTGCAGCGACGACGCGCGAATCTCGTCATCCGACGCCGGTGGATGAAAATTATGCAGAGTCTTGATGTTTCGGCACATGTTTTCCTGAGTTAACTAGTAAAACTAATAATTAAGAACGCGAGAATTCAGGCCGTGAAAAGCGGAATTTTCGGTCCAATCTCCGAATGTCTCGACTTTCTTTCGCTTCGCTCGACATGATAACAAGCTGGAGTAAGATCGACATCATGGTGCGCTTTACCAAAATGAATGGCGCGGGAAACGATTTCGTGATGATCGACAATCGGGCCGGCGACATTCATCTGAATCCGGACCAGATCGCGCGGATTTGCGATCGTCATCGGGGCATCGGCGCAGATGGAATTTTGCTGCTTGAAAAATCGTTGAATGGCGCCGATTTCCGGATGCGCTATTACAATCGCGACGGCGGCGAAGCCGAGATGTGCGGCAATGGCGCTCGTTGTTTCACTCGTTTTGCGAACAAGCTCGCCGGATCGAAGGGCAGGATTTCCTTTGAAACTCCAGCTGGCGTCATCGGCGCGGAACTGCGCGGTGATCTCGTGACATTGCAGATGAGCGAGCCGACATATCTGCGGCTCAACATTCCGCTGACGCTCGGAAAACAACAACGAGCGGTCCATTTCATCAACAGTGGTGTGCCGCATGTTGTTGTTCCGGTTTCGCGTATTGATGATGTCGATGTTCGCGGCGAAGGCTGCGCCATTCGCCAGCATGAAAGCTTTTCGCCCAAAGGTGCAAACGTGAATTTCCTGGAAAAGCGCGGACCAGGAGAAATTGCCATTCGTACTTACGAGCGGGGAGTGGAAGATGAGACCCTTGCTTGCGGAACGGGCGTTGTAGCGAGCGCGTTGATTTTTGCTGCCATCGAAAATGTCGATGGTCCGATCTGTGTCCTCGTGCGCGGGGGAGATGAATTACAAGTTGGCTTTGAGAAAAAGGGTGAGCAGCTCGAGAAGGTCACGCTCACCGGGCCGGCCGAGTTTGTTTTTGAAGGGCAAATCGAGATTTAGCTACAAATTGGAAGATGTTTCGCGGCACATTCACAGCGCTGGTCACACCATTTCGCGATGGCGGCGTCGACGCTGCCGCATTGGAGAAACTGATCGAATCGCAGATTGCCGCCGGCATAACAGGCATCGTCGCCGTTGGAACAACGGGAGAATCGCCTACCCTTTCAGCCGACGAGCGTGAGCAGGTAATTCGGCTGGCCATCACGATCGCGAACAAGCGATGCCAGGTGATTGCCGGCACCGGTTCAAACAACACGCAACATGCCGTGAACGACACAAAATTGGCCGAAAAACTCGGGGCCGACGGCGCGTTGCTGGTGGCTCCATACTACAACAAGCCCAGCCAGGAGGGTTTGTTTCGCCATTTTCAAACCATCGCGCGAGCGACGACTTTGCCGATTATTCTTTACAACATTCCCGGCCGCTGCGGCGTGGATATTGGACCGGAAACGGTTGTGCGTCTCGCTGCTGAATGCAAAAACACCGTGTCGATCAAGGAGGCAAGCGGGAGCGTCGAGCGGGTGAGCGACCTGCGCCGGCGGCTTCCGGATTCATTTACGATCTTGAGCGGCGACGATTCGCTTACTCTGCCGTTCCTGTCGGTCGGTGCTGCGGGAGTTGTGAGCGTGGCTTCCAATCTTTATCCGTCGCAAGTATGCGCATTGGTTCGCGCCTATGAAGCAGGGGATGCCAAAACCGCCCAGCAATTACACGAAAGGATGTTTGCCGTATTCAAAGATTTGTTTATCGAACCGAATCCGGTCCCGGTGAAAACGGCGCTTGCCTGGCGCCGAGTGATGTCGGGTGAAGTCCGCCTGCCCCTGTGCGAAATGAGCGAAGCGAATCAGGCGCGTCTGCGCAAAACGCTGGAGGAATTCGAAAAAGCAAAATGAGCAAACCGGTTCGCGCGTTATTAATTGGCGCAGCCGGTCGGATGGGCAAAACGATTGTCGATCTTGCCGAAAGTGATCCGAACATCGACATCGTCGCCCAATGCGACCTGGGCGATCCGATTGAGGCGGCGATGAAGCAGTGCGATGTTGCAATCGACTTCAGCAACGCCGCCGCCAACGACGAGATTTGTGCCGCCGCTTTAAAACATCGAACAGCGCTTGTCATTGGAACAACCGGCTATTCTTTCGAGCAACGCGAATTGATTGAGAAGACGGCGCAGAGCTTGCCCATCGTGTATACATCGAACTTCAGCGTTGGTGTGAACGTACTCTTTGCAATAACGAAGAAGGCCGCTGAGATCCTAGGAGGTAGCTTTGATCTCGAGATCACCGAGGCTCATCATACGAACAAAAAAGACGCGCCAAGTGGAACGGCTAAAACCTTGGCCGAGATTTTAAAAGAAACACGCCGCGACCTTAAGGAAATCGTAATTCTGTCGATCCGTGAAGGAGAAATTGTAGGCGATCACACCGTGATCTTCAAAGGAAGCGGCGAGCGATTGGAAATTACGCACCGGGCGAGCAGTCGTGAGATTTTTGCGCGAGGCGCATTGCGCGCAGCAAAATGGGTGATTGGAAAGTCGCCCGGACTTTACAGCATGCAGGATGTGCTCGGATTGTAGCGAACTCGTCATTCCGAGCGAAGTCGAGGAATCCCGTGATGTTGCCCTAAGGGTTGGTCCGCGGGATGTCTCGACTTCGCTCGACATGACTGGGTAAGAATCATGAGAACCGCCGTTGCTCTAGGGTCAAATCTTGGCGATCGACTGGCGAATCTGCGCGCGGCGCGCGAAGCGATTGTCGATCTTCCCGGTGTCGAACAGCCGATCCTTTCCTCAGCAGTTTACGAGACGGATGCCGTGAATTGCGAACCGGGCGCCGGCAAATTCTTGAATGCGGTGATCGAGTTCGATTATTCGGGCGACCCTTTTGCGCTGTTGAAAAAATTGCGCGAGATCGAAAATGCTCTCGGGCGTCCTTCTAATCATCCGCGCAATGTTTCGCGTCAGATCGACATCGATCTGCTTTATGCGGGCGATGTCAGGGTCGACAGCGAAGAATTGCGGCTTCCGCATCCTCGAATGCAGGACAGGAAGTTTGTTCTGCAACCGCTTGCCGATATTGCTCCCGATTTCGTTTTTCCCGGCCAAACCCAAAGCGCTCGCGAGCTGCTCGGCGGAATCAAAGAACAGAGCGGCGTCGCGCGGTTTCGCAGTGAATGGTAGATGTTGCCGCGCATTCTACTACGCAAGCGCGCGTGTGGGATTGGGGGGAGCGCACGCTTACAGAGTGCTGGCCGCCGTATTTTAAAGAGGCGAACTTTCCAGACCTAATCGATTCCCCAATGATTCGCGATGTCCATTCGTCCCTAAATTTCGTGAAGGCAGAATGCCTTCACCAGCACGCAGAATGCGTGCGCTCCCCGGAAACCGCGGTTCACGGCTCAGTTGCAGATTCGCGGGGAAGCTGTCAGCTTCCCCTACAGTGTTGTTGATGAAAGATTTTCGAGCTATGAAACAGCGCGGTGAGAAAATCACCGCGTTAACGGCTTACGATTATCCGACAGCGCGCCTGCTGGATGAGAGCGGAATCGACATCATTTTGGTTGGCGATTCCATGGGGATGGTCGTCCTCGGTTACGAGGACACCACGAGCGTGACACTGGATGAAATGTTGCATCATACTCGCGCGGTCGCGCGCGGGGTGAAGCAGGCGCTGCTCGTAGCGGACATGCCAATTCATACCTACGAGACTGCTGAGCACGCACTGGAGACGGCAAAGCGTTTTGTCGATGTTGGCGCGCAAGCGGTGAAACTTGAAGGCGGCACTGCTCGCATTCGGCAAATCGAAACGATTACGAACGCAGGGATTCCGTTCATGGCGCACATTGGAATGTTACCGCAAAGCGTTCGCGAAGAAGGTGGCTACAAGGTCAAAGGACGGACGCAATCCGAAGCCGAGGCGTTGCTGGCTGATGCGCGAGCGGTTGAGAAAGCGGGTGCGTTTTCGGTCGTGCTGGAAATTGTAGCGGCGGACATCGCGAAACAAATCACAAGCGCGATCAGTATTCCCACCATCGGTATCGGCTCGGGAGAACATTGCGACGGCCAGATTCTGGTGACGCACGACCTGATCGGTTTTTTTCCATGGTTTACCCCAAAGTTTGTTTCGCCTGAAGCGCGTGTGGCCGAGGAGATCCGGCGTGCGGCCCGGGCATTTATTGAGCGAACGCGAAACGGCAGCGCGTTGTCTAATGTCCGATCATGAATGTTCGGGAGATTGATGATATCGGGTATCAGGCGCTAGTCAGCGGGGGAAAGCAACGCAACTGGCTCTTCGTTGGGCTGATCGTTTCGCTCGCGTTGCATTTGGCGCTTTGCTTCTGGTTTTATCGAACACGATTTCAGCCCTTGGAAGCAGCTATCACCAAGCCAGAGCAGACGGCGACGTTCAAGGTAAGAAGCGTTGATGTAAATCCGAACATCGACAAGAACAGCGTCGATACAATAAATCCGGCGGCGAAACCGGAGCCGGATAAGACCGACGTGCAATTGCCGGACGAGAAGAAATCGTTCGACAAACTTTTGCAGGACATTCAAGCCAGTGCGGCAATGCCGGACGACACGCGCGATGTATTGCCGGATAAGCCGAAAGTGGAACAGCCGGACGCGACATCGGTGATGAGCGAGATCGAACGCAGCACGGCGCAATCACTTTCTGACAGTCCGAACGCGATCCACGAGCAATCGCTGCTGAACGACTCGGTGATTTCGGGGCGTCCGCAACCGGCCCTGGATGGTAACGAATTGGCCACGAGCACGACGATTAAAAAACCGAACACGTTTACGAGTAAGATCCCGGCGGACAGCGCCGGGCCTAACAAGGGACGCGCGCCCGGTTTCAGCGATCTCGATCAGTTACTGTCGCAGAAAGGACCGCTCGGATCGGGGACCAAATTGCGGATGCCGGACGACCAGCTTTTCCGATACGACAGTGCGGATTTGCAGCCGAGCGCGATCGCCCAATTGCAAAAGCTCGGCACGCTGATCCGGCGAAATCCGAAGGCAACGTTCACAGTCGAAGGCTATACCGATTCGTTTGGGCCGCCGGATTACAATCTCGATCTGAGCCAACGGCGGGCTGAGAGCGTAAAAACGTATTTGGTTTATGTGATGGGAATCAATCCGGCGCAAATCGAGACTCGCGGCTACGGTCAAACGAAATTCGTCGTCCAGCCTAATTCTTACGCAGGAGAAACCGATTATGAGATTGCACGGCAACAACCAAATCGGCGGGTCGAGATCGTCGTACACACCAACGAGCGGTAGGACTGGGCCGGGTTTGCCGAGTGGCGAGTTGCATTCGCTGGGAAAAGCGATGCGAGGACGCATCGCACTCCGAAAGGACTGCGTCCGAAACCGAGACAGACTTTACATTTTGCGAAGCTTTAGGAGTGTGTGCGCGTCCTCGCGCCGCTTTTGAATGGACAAGGTCGCTGTCGATCCTATTTTGCGAAGCTTTGGGAGTGCGACGTGCATCGCGTCGCTTTCTTAGCGGCAATCGCAGCTACTTGTGTCGCCTACCAGTTTTTGATCCACTGGCGTTGATCAGTGGCCGGGTCTGCATTGGCTTTGCTCCAGAGATCAAATGTGGGATTGTATCCGTAGATCTGTCCGGTCGCTCGAGCTGTCGAGTAGCCATAGGGATTGCCGAACGGATCGCGGATGTACTGCACCATTTCCGATTGATCGAGGGGACTCAGCATATTTGGCTTGAATGTAAAATATGATTTTCCTTCCGCGGTTCGGTCATCGTTTGCATCTCCGCTAAGTTGCTCATAGAGAAACTGACTGGCGGTTGCGGGTGGTGGATCGTCGGGATTAACGTTTTCCGTTCTGTCATGGTCGGTAGGATAGATGCCATTATCCGCCTTGTAACTTTCCAGCGCGGCGGACATGGCGGCGATCTCGGTTTCGGCCCGGGAACGCGCAGCTTTCTTTTGAACGTAGCCCGCTGTGCTCAGGATCAATCCCGCCAGCACGAGAATGATGGCGATGACAACCAAAATTTCGATCAACGTGAAGCCACGGTCGCGGACGTTGAATCTATTTCGCTTGGCCGTATCGCTAATGCATTCAAGCCGTTGAAGACATCTCATAGCTGTCATTCTGAGCGCAGCGAAGAATGGAGCGAATGGGATGAGCGACATGGACTGTAAGGCCGCGAGGGTAGCGGCGAGTGAGTCGGGAGACGAACGAGTTCAATCCCCGCTTATTTCTGTAATTGTCGCTCCAAGAATAGATTGAGATGTTTCGTTTCGCTCAACATGACAGCAGCATTCATGAGATCATGGGGCGTCATTGGATTTACGTTTTTTCCTGTAATCCACTGATGATGCTGATGAGCGGCATGAAGAGAGCAATGACGATCGTGCCCACGATCACGGCGAGAAAAACAATCATGATCGGTTCCAGCATGGCCGTGAGTCTGGCCACGGATGTGTCCACTTCGTCGTCAAAGACGTCCGCGACCTTGAGAAGCATTTCCGGGAGCTGACCGGTTTCTTCGCCGACGTCAACCATGCTAATCACTATCGGTGGAAACGCCCGGCTGGCTTCGAGCGGTTGGACGATCGATTCGCCTTCTTTCACGCTGTCATGTACTTTTGCGATGGCGCGCGCAATCACGGTATTGCCCGCTGTCTCCCGGGTTATATTGAGCGCCTGTAAAATGGGAACACCGCTCGTGACCAGCGTGCCGAGGGTCCGGGCAAAACGTGAGATCGCCGTCTTGCGAAGCAGGTCCCCGAAAAGCGGAAGATGGAGTTTCATTTCATCGACAATGATTCTTCCGCTGCTGGTGCGAGCCATGAATTTGTAAACCGCAATCAGCGCCACAATCCCGCCCAGCAGAGCAAAAATGTGATTTTTCACAAAACCGCTTATGCCGATGACCAGCAGCGTAACGGCCGGGAGCGGCTTATCGCCGAGCATCTCGTGAAAAATTGTTTCAAATCTTGGGACAATGAACACTAACAAGAAAGACAGGATGGCGACAGCCATCGTCAGCACAATGCTCGGATAAACCATGGCCGAGGCGACCTTGTTCTTGATCTTGGCCGCTTTCTCCTGAAACTCCGCCAGCCGTTTGAGCACAACTTCGAGAACACCACCCAGCTCGCCCGCTTTCACCATGTTCACGTAGAGATCGTTAAAGATCAGCGGATGTTGGGCGAGACTGTCGGAAAAGGTATTCCCGCCTTGGACTGAGTCGGCCACCTTGTCGATGGTCTTTTTCAAAACGGAATCGCGTTCCTGTTTCGAAAGAACATTGAGGCTCCGCAGAAGCGGAAGCCCGGAATCGATCAGGGTCGCAAGTTGACGGGTGAAAATCATCAAGACTTTCGGTTTGATTTTCTTGCGCTGGAATAGCGTGATTTCTTTGGATGCAAGGTTGGTTCGCGGCGCACGATTCGCTTTGGCCGATTTGCGCGCCGTTTTTCCATCGCGACCCCCGGCTTGGCCTTCCTCGTAAACGCTGGTCGGGAAAAAACCGGCCTGCCGCAATTGGCCGATCGCTTCGCTGGAAGTACTGGCTTCGACCAGGCCGGTCGATTCCTGACCACGCGAATCTAGAGCGACATAAGTGAAGCGTGGCATGATGGAATTTAATGATTTAACGATTCAATGAGTTAGCGATTGAAGCGAAAGTGCGCCCGCCAGTCCATCTGAATCACTAAATCCCTGACTCGCTAAATCGTTAAGTCGTCGAAAGCTCACGTGTATTTCAGCACTTCCTCGACTGTAGTGTCGCCGGCGAAAATGCTGCGCAATCCATCCTGACGCAGCGCCACCATTCCCAACTCGATCGCTTTTTGTCTTAACGCGACTGTAGGCGCTCGTTCGTTGATTAATTCCCGCAGCGGATCGGTGATCCTCATCAATTCGTAAATGCCGATTCGTCCCTTGTAACCGGTTTGATTGCAGTTCTCGCATCCTTTCCCGTAATGAAATTCTTTCTCGCCAATGTCGCGTCGGGAAAGATCGAGTTGGGCGAGCAAGGCGTTGTTCGGCTGATAAGTCGTGCGACACCCCGTGCAAATCCGGCGCAACAATCGCTGGCCCAAAACTGCCTCGAGCGTCGATGAAATTAGAAATGGCTCGACTCCCATGTCGATCAAGCGCGTGACCGCGCCGGGCGCATCATTTGTATGCAGCGTTGTGAAAACAAGGTGCCCCGTGAGCGAAGCTTGCATAGCGATCTGCGCCGTCTCCAAGTCGCGGGTTTCGCCGATCATGATCCGGTCTGGATCCTGTCGCAGGAAGGCACGGAGCGCCCGGGCGAAGGTCAGCCCGATGCTTTCATTTACCGGCACCTGCACGATTCCTTCCAAATCATATTCCACGGGTTCTTCTGCGGTGAGCAATTTGGAATCGATTGTGTTGATTTTCCGCAGACAGGAATAAAGCGTCGTCGTTTTTCCAGAACCGGTCGGACCGGTAGCAATGAAAATTCCGTTTGGCCGTTGAATGATTTCCAGAACGGCCTCCAGGATGTAATCGGGCATGCCGAGCATCTCCAAATCCAGATTCACGGTCGAGCGGTCGAGAACGCGCAAGACCAGGCTTTCTCCGAATTGCGTAGGCAAGGTCGACACCCGAAGGTCGACACTGCGCCCGGCGATATTTTTTTGGATCCGTCCATCCTGCGGCAAGCGGCGCTCGGCGATGTTCATGTTGGCCATTACCTTGACCCGCGAAATCACCGGCAAAGCCAGATGGCGCGGCGGCGGCGACATTTCGTACAGTGCGCCATCGACGCGATAGCGGATTTTGAATTCGTTTTCGAACGGCTCGAAATGGATGTCGCTGGCGCGGTCTTGGATGGCTTGATAAAGAATTAGATCGACAAAGCGAATGATCGGAGTCGCGTTTGCCTCGGCTTCGACCGCCGCGGCGGCATCGTCCGCCTCGCGTAATTGAAGAAGATCGCCGGCCTCACCCAGTTGCTGGAGGATTTCCTCGATGCTCGCGGTCTCCGTGCCGTAGAAATTCTTGATTCGCTCCTCAATTTGCTCGGTTGGAGCGACAACAACATCGACATCTTTATCCAGAGCGAATCGAAGATCTTCGGCTGTGCGCGGTTCGAGAGGATCGACCAGAGCGACCCGCAAAGTATTTCCGCTCAACGAAACCGGAAGTGCCCGGTGCAAACGAGCTAGCCCGCTTGGAATCAAACGCAAAATCTCCGGCGCGATTTCTTTATTGATAAGATCGACAAACTCAGTGCCAAGCGCATCGGCCACGGTTTGATAAAATCCGAATTGGTCGACATAACCGCCGTCGATCATTGCCTGCTCGAAGGTTTTTCCGTTGAGCTCGACTTCGTTCACCACTTCCTCTGCTTGAGATCGCTCGAGGACGCGTTGTTCGACGAAAAGCTCGGCAAGCTGTTTAGCGTTCACGATAGATGGCCTTCACCCCAACCCTTTCCCATTGGGAGAGGGGGACAACGAAGTCGCCGGGTGAGGGAAAACGAATCTTCATCAGCTCACGTCTCTTACGGTTGTGGAAATTACTTCATCGGCAGAAGTGAGGCCGGCCAGAACTTTGCGCATGCCGTCTTCGCGCAATGTGCGCATACCGAGCTCGCGAGCGCGTTGCCGCAAATGCAAAGTTGGGCTCCGTTTGTTGATCATGTGGCGGACGTCGTCGTCGATGGTAAAGATTTCGAAGATACCCATCCGGCCTTTGTACCCAGTCTCCCGGCACTGATCGCAGCCGACCGGTTCCATCACTTGCGCGTCGCCGATCTGGCCCGGCTCGATTCGGAGTGCCCGCATTTGAGTTTCCGTCAGCTCCGCAGGTTTCTTGCAGTTTGAACAGAGTCGCCGGACAAGCCGCTGGGCCATGATGGCTCGAACGGAAGAGGCAACGAGAAATGGTTGCACGCCGATGTCGATTAAACGGGCCACTGCCGAAGGCGCGTCATTTGTGTGCAGTGTACTGAACACGAGATGACCAGTCAGGCTCGCGTTGGTGGCGATGTTCGCCGTTTCCGTATCCCGAATCTCACCAATCATGATGATATTGGGCGCCTGTCGAAGCATCGACCGCAACGCAGCCGGAAACGTCATCCCGATCTCCGGATTCACCTGGACCTGGTTGATGCCCGTCATTTGATATTCGATAGGCTCTTCCACCGTGATGATCTTCCGATCGGGTTTGTTCACGTAATTCAAGCAGGCGTAGAGGGTCGTCGTTTTTCCGGAACCGGTCGGACCGGTCACGAGCAGAATCCCGTCGGGCAATTTGATCAGGCGCTCGAACGTTTCCTGATCATCGCTGAAAAAACCGAGCTCCGGCAGGCCGAGGAGCAGGCTCGATTTGTCGAGCAATCGCATCACCACGCTCTCGCCGTGATTCGTGGGAATCGTCGAGACACGCAAGTCGAGCGGCTTTTTTTTGATCTTTACCCGAATCCGCCCATCCTGCGGCAAACGTTTTTCGGCGATGCTCATCGAGCCGGTCATGATTTTGATCCGGCTGACAATCGCCGACTGCAAACGCTTGGGCGGCGCCTGCATTTCCTGAAGAACTCCGTCGATCCGGAAGCGAACACGAAATTTTTTGTCGAGTGGTTCCAGGTGAATATCGCTGGCCCGAAGCCGATACGCTTCGACCAGTAACATCGACACCATCCGAACAATCGGCGCGTCGGTTTCGTTGCCTTCGGCGATTTCACCCGCGCCCGGAAGTTCCAGCTCAAGATCGACATCTTCGCCGATTTTTTGCCGGATCACGTCGGCTGCCTCTTCCGCGGTACCATAATATTTGACCAGGGCCTCGCGAATTTTTTCCGGGCTGCTGCAAACCAGCTCGATCTCGCGTTGCAGCAGAAAACTGAGGCTGTCGATGGTGTTGATATCGAGCGGATCGCTGACGGCCACAACCAACCCGGTTTCGCCGAACGCCACCGGTATCACTTTGAACCGGCGCGCTTCCTGGGCCCGAATTTCTGCAATTACCTCTGGCGGAATGACGATGGAAGAGATGTCGATCCAATCCATGTGGGCCTGTGCCGCCAACGAGCGCGAAACGTCGGTATCGGATATGACGCCTTCCCGAATCAGAACGTCGATCACTTTCTCGCCGTTCAATTGCGAGCGTGCTTTCTCGATCTGCTGAGGGGTAATAAGTCCCGTGTCTTCGAGGAGCTTAAGCACGTACTCTTCGTTATATTGCACCGCGCCAAAGATGCCTGAGCGGCGAAATCACTGCAAACAGAACCCAAGCCGGCGGTTCGCTGGGTTTGCGGAGGCCAATCTCCACAGTTAGATTCGGCAAAACATGACGGAGCTGAAGCACGCGGGTCTCCGGCCTCTTTTTTGTCTAACTGTTCTCCTTTTGCTTTTAGCCTGGGGGAAACTTGCGCCGGCGGCCACATCGCAAGCAACGCCGCTTGAGTCGTCCGTCGCGACCAAAAGGAGTGTCGGTCGGCAGGACGATTCTTTCGATCGCGTGCCGGCCAAAGATTTAATCTTGCGCCCCGAAGGTGTGCACAAGGCCGAGGCGCTCTCTTATTTTGTCGAGGGTAACGCGTTGGAAGAAGAGGGAGAAATGGAGAAGGCGCTGGCCGCGTATCGCAAAGTCCTCAATGTCGATCCTGGTCAGTCGGAGCTTGCGGTGCGCGTGGCAGGCTTGTTAAGCCGACAGGGCGATTATCCCCAGGCAATTGATGTTCTGAAGGACACGGTCAAGGCGAACCCGAAAGATGCCCGGCCTTATCTGCAGCTCGCGTTCATCTACGCGAAGTATTTGAAGCGGACCGATCAGGCCGTCGATTACGCGAATCAAGCGATCCATCTCGATCCGCAAAACATCGACGCTTATCAGCGGCTTTACGAAATTCGCGTCGCTGCCGGTGAAGATAAAAAAGCGCTCGAATCGCTCGACCGCGCGCTCAAGGTGCAAAGCAAAGATCCAGCCTTTTGGTCGCAACTGGGGAAGTTGTACGCTTCAATTCTGTTCCAGAACGATTCGACGCCGGAACCGGCCGAGCTCGAGCGGGTGAATTCGGTTTTCAAAAAAGCTGCCGAAAACGCTGGAGATGATCCCGAGGTGCTAAAGGATGTGGCGGATTATTATGCCGCGACGCAGCAAATCAAAGAAGCGATCCCGCTGTACTTGCGAGTGCTCGAACTAGAGCCCGACGACGCCAACGCGCGGGAAAAACTCGCCACCGGCTTTGTTCTGACCAATCAACGGACCAAGGCAATCGAGACACTGGAAGAAATCATTAAGCAGCAACCGGCAAAATTTCAGCCATACGAATTGCTCGCCCAGGTGCAGGATGACGAGGGACGTTCCTTGGACCGGGCGAACCAGGCCGAGCAGGCCAAAGCCTTTTTTGCCAAAGCCGCCGCCAATTACGAACAGAGCCTGCTCATTAATCCAACGCACGTCACCACCTATCTGCGATTGGCGGAACTGCTCCTCGGAGCCGTAAGGGATGCAGATCGAGCCGTCAAAGTTTTGAGCGAAGCACGCCGCCGTTTCCCAGGCATCCCGGAGATTTCCTATTATCTGGCATTGGCCCAAAGAGAAGCGAAACAGCCGCAACAAGCGATGGCCATGTTCGCCGAAGCTTTGCACGAAGCCGAGCTCCAGGGTAACGAAATGGTCAATTCGAAATTCTATTTCAACTATGGCGCGACGGCTGAGCAAGCAGGCCTTTACGACAAAGCGGCCGAATTATTTCGCAGATCGATTGCGCTCGACCCGGAGAACTGCGCGGACGCCTGCAATTATCTCGGATACATGTGGGCGGAGCAAAATATGCATTTGACCGAAGCCGAGGAGATGATCCGGCGGGCAGTGAAAAGCGACCCGAGCAACGGCGCTTACCTCGACAGCCTCGGGTGGGTGGAATTTCGGCAGGGCAAATTCGAGCAAGCCTTGGCTGATTTGCAGCGAGCCGTGCAGAACATGGCACATAACGATCCGGTGGTGTTCAATCATTTGGGCGATACTTATTCGAAATTAAATCGCCCGGCTCAGGCGCTGGAATCGTGGCAGAAAGCGCTGGCCCTTGATCCCAAGGACAAGAAACTGGCGGAGAAGATCGACAACGCCAAAACCAAGATGAGCAAGGGTGAACCGGCGAATCCGAATCTCATTCAGTGATCCAGAAACTCGCAGATTGCGCTCGAACGAGAACTGCTTTGACTCGATAGTCGACCTTGATTAACGCATGAGCAGTTATCCAACGCCCTGGCAAAGAAAGACGATGTGGGCGGCGCTTAGCGCCTTTTTCGTCATTATCCTGGTGATCATGGCGGGCGCCGTAGTTTGGGTGAGCGCCAACGTCATGAGTTTTCTCCAGCCGATCCTGATCCCGGTCGCCATCGCGGCGATCCTTGCCTATTTGCTGGATCCGTTGGTGACGCGATTGAGTCTGGTCGTTAGGGGCCGGTTGCAAGCCATCGCACTGATTTTCCTGACCGCATTCATCGCCCTGGCTGGATTATTCTGGTGGCTGGTGCCGACGATCTCGGCGCAAAGCGCGAATTTTGCGAAAGAACTTCCCAATTATACCCAGAAAGCGCGCGATTACGTGGTCGATTTGGCGCTTCAGTTTAATCGAAACTTCGGTGCTTCCAGCGAGGCGTCGCACGAGAAGCACGTTTCGCCCACGGCGAATTTTGTGAACTGGCTTCTCGGCGCGCCTTCACCGCGTCCTTCGCCTTCGCCCACTGCGACACCGCTGCCCGAAGGCGCCGGACCGTCTGGTGAAGTGATTGCCCCTAATCCAGACAAGATTTCCTCGGCAGACCGGCAGCGTGTTCAGGCCTGGGTAGAAAAAGAAATGCCCAATCTGGAGAAATACATCCCGATCCTGACCGAGAAGTTTTGGAATCTTCTCCAAAAAAGCATCGGGGGCTTTCTCGGCGTTTTCGGATTCCTTCTCAGTCTTGTTTTAGTGCCGGTGTATCTGTTTTTCCTCTTGAAGGAGAGCCCGCGCATTGCGCGGAGATGGAAAGAATATCTGCCATTGCGCGCGTCGCCGTTCAAAGACGAAGTGGCAGACGTGTTGTCGGAGATTAACAAATACATCATTGCTTATTTCCGCGGGCAATTACTGGTCTGCATGGTGGATGGCGTGCTTATTGGCAGCGCTCTCACACTCATCGGCCTGAATTTTGCGCCACTGATCGGGCTGATGGTGACCGTCCTCACCATGATTCCCTACATCGGGATTATCATCTGCTGGGTCCCGGCGGTGCTGATCGCGACATTCCAAATGGGCGGTTGGTGGCCGCTTTGGGTCACGATCATTTTCATCGTGATTCAAAATCTCGAAGGATTATTTTACGCGCCGCGGATCGTAGGAACTTACGTGGGTCTGCATCCCATGACGGTGATCGTGTCGATCTTCGTGTGGGGATTACTCATTGGCGGATTGCTCGGGCCGATACTTGCCGTGCCGTTAACTGCCACGTTGAAGGTGCTGCTCGCGCGATATGTGTGGGGCCGCCGTCTGCGGCAGGAAACGCTCGAGTCGATTGAAAGCCTGCCGGTTGTCCGGGAAGCAGAACGCGTTGAAGCGTAAATGTCGCCGCAGCTCGCGATGGGGCGCGGTTGCATTGTCCTATTCAAACTAGCATAAGGGGAAAAAATGCCCGAGAGAATCGTTCGTGTTCGCCGCAGGAAAAGGCGGTCGCTCGACATTTTGCGGCGCGATCTCTCTCCTAAGCGCGCCGTGATTCTAATCGGGATGACTGTGCTGGTGCTCGCGGTTGCGGGATTTTCGTTTAACTATGGATTGAAATTTTACCGTGGCTGGCGGGAACGGAATTTAGTCAAACAAGCGAGCACACTCCAGCAGACTGGCCAACTGGCGGAGGCGGCCCGGGTTGCCCGCGAAGTCTTGGAGAAGCGCCCCGATGTCCTGCCAGCTTTGTACATCCTGGCCGAAACAGCTGAGAAAAGAAATCTTGAGGAGGCGATTTCCTGGCGCGCCCAAATTGCCCGGCTTCTGCCGCACGATCTCGATAGCCAACTCAACCTGGCTTCCGCCGCCCTTCGGTTCGGTCATCTCGACACGGCTCGCGAAGCGCTCGGCAATGTCGAACCGCGCGACCGCGATCAGGCGAAGTTTCATGTTGTAGCCGGCTGGCTGGCGCAGGCCGAAGGCAACATTGCCGAACAGGAACGCCAATTCGCGGCGGCTGTGGACCGCGAACCGGGCAACGATCTCTACAAATTCAATCTGGCAGTGCTGCAAATTCGATCGTCGGACGCGGCGAAAAGCGCGGAGGCGCGCCAAAACTTAGAGCGTCTGAGCCAATCCCAATCGTTTCGCACCGGCGCGGTCCGAGCTTTGTTGAACGATGCCGTCGATCGAAACGATCTGGAATCGGCCGATAAGTTTGCTCAGCAACTCCAGATGTCGCAGGAGGTCACATTTTCAGATTATCTGCTTTGTCTGAATCTTTACCGGAAGCTCGACGAAAAGAAATTTCGCGCGCTGCTGGAGAAAGTGAAACCGGTGGCTGCAAGAGAACCGGCCGATCTGGCGATGTTAATGGATTGGATGAATAACCACGGTCTGTCGTCCGAGGTGCTCAAATGGAACGACAAGCTGACGTCGGATGTGACAACGCATACGCCGGTGGCCGTGGCCATCGCGGAAGCTTTTGCCGAGTTAAAAAATTGGTCGCACCTCAAGCGTTGGACGCGCACCGGATCGTGGAAACAGGATGATTACCTGCGTCTGGCCTATCAATCTTATGCCGCCCGTCAGTCACGTCAGGCTGCGGCCGATGCCGAAGCGGACCGGCTCTGGCGTTCGGCGAAGTATGCCGCTCATGATCAGCCGGACCGGCAAATCAAACTGGCCCGACTGGCGACGAAATGGAATCTCACGAGTGAAGCAGCCCAGCTCTGGTCGAATGTTTCGCAAAATCCACCTACCCGCCGGGAAGCGCTGGACGCTCTTTACCGGATTTATCGCGCCAACAATGACTTGAGAAAATTGCACGATATTCTCCAGCGTCTGCACGAAAGCTCACCTAACGAACCTGGGATTACTGCCGATCTGGCCCGGCTCGGGCTGAACATCGATCAAAACACAAAACAGGCGCAGCTGTTGGCCAGACAAGCCTACGATCAGGCGCCAAACGATGTGAACTGCGCCGTTACCTACGCTTTTTCCCTCTACAGCCTGGGACGCACAACCGAAGGCCTCGATATCATCAAGAAGTTGCCACCGGAAAAATTGCATGATCCACATGCAGCTGTCTACGTGGCGACTCTTTTGGTCGATGAAAACCAAATGGATGCCGCGCGGGAATACGTCCAGGCCGCATCGCACGATCATCTCTACATCGAGGAAAAAAAACTTCTCGAAGAAACTAGGGCCAAAATTGCAGCGGCTGCCGCGAGTCCGACGCCGGCTCCATCGGCTTCGCCGTCTCCCAAGCCATCGCCAGCATCGATATCGACTCCGCGATAATCGGATAGCGTGAAGAGTGGGTGCTTTCGAATTGGTATCGGCTGGCTGCGTGTTTTATCTGGCGTGAAAAGCGACGCGAAGACGCCTCGCACTCCAAAAGGACTGCGTCCGAAACTGCGGCGCACTTTTTCGTTTTGCGAAGCTTTAGGAGTGCGCACGCGTCTTCGCGTCGCTTTTCAATCGGTGAGACCTTCGAGCAGAGGTTGCCTTACCGCGCTATCGCGTCGGTCCAGCGTTTGATATCGTCGCAACTCATTTGAACGCGTTGGTCCGACCGCGCATCGCGAAAACCGCGTTGCTCGACGTCAATGAGATATTGCCGGCGCGATAGCAATGTGCCGCGACACAACCGTTCCAGCTGCCTCTGATTTTTGTCCCCGGAAGCGCGCGCGAGAAGATCGTCCATCACATCTGCGGGGATGAGATGCCGCTCGCTTGGATAAACGTATCCAAACAGGATCAGGTGAGCGAACAACACTCGCCAGTCTTCGCCAAACAAGTCGATCAAGTGTGCCCAATCCAGTTTGGTCGCCCTGCTCTGGATCAAATGGAGAACATCGGCGCCATCGAAGCGTTCCCGTTCCATGATGAACGATTTCATCCAGACAAATTCCTCGACCGGGCAAAGTTTTTCCCGGACGCCGAGCACTTCCTGCTCGCAGGCGCGCCGGAACCACGAATCGTCCACTTCGCATAAACCGTTTCCGGCTCGAAAAATCAGATCGATCAGATACTCGTCTTGTTTTGCTTTCGCGATCCAGTGCGGGAACGTCTTTTCCGTTCGATAACCGGCCCGGTCGAATGCTTTCAACGCAGGATCGACATCGGCCGGTCGCAGGAAAAGATCGAGATCTTTGGTGTCCCGCGAAATCTTCGTATAAACGCCCAGAGCATATGCGCCTCCGACCAGAAACGGAACGTTGGCCCGATTCAATACCTCCATCGAGGCGCGATAGAAATCATCGAGCGCGGTCGGCTCATGCGATCTGTTCGTCATCCAGATTGATAAACGAGCCAGCCTCCGGCAGTGCGTGCATTTTGTAGCCGCGTCCGTGCGAGAGCAGTGGCATCGGCATCTCTGCCGATGAGGACATGGGCTAACAGCCGTCGGGTTCCGCTAAACGTCCGCCGCCGCCGGCGCATCCGTTTTCATTCTCGGAGCCATGAGCAAACTTCGCATCGCCGCTACGGCCGACATTCACTACGGCAAACATTCGCGCGGCCAAATGGCTGACGATTTCGCCGAGATGTCGCGCTCGGCGGATGTCCTTTTGTTGTGCGGCGATTTAACCGATTACGGATTGGCCGAGGAAGCGGAACAACTGGTTGTCGATCTTCGCGCCGCAGTGCGAATCCCAATTTTGGCCGTGCTCGGTAATCACGACTTCGAATCGAACGAACAGGATTTGGTTCGCAAAGTTCTTGATCAAGCCGGCGTGATTTTGCTCGAAGGCGCTGCGACCGAGATCGAAGGCGTCGGTTTCGCCGGCGTGTGCGGATTCGGCGGTGGATTCGGCAGACGAATGCTAAATGCCTGGGGCGAACCGCTCATCAAACAATTCGTCCAGGAAACAATCAATCAGGCTGTGCATCTCGAACAAGCCCTGGCCAAATTGCAAACCGACCGCAAGGTCGCGGTGCTCCATTATTCGCCCATTCGCGGGACGCTTCAGGGCGAAGATCCGGAAATCTTCCCATTCCTCGGATGCAGCCGCCTCGAGGAACCGATCAACCGGTTTCGAGTCACCGCCGTCCTCCACGGCCACGCCCACAACGGAACCGGAGACGGCGCTACCGCAACGGGCATTCCCGTTTACAATGTCTCCGCACCCGTTCTCCGAAAAAACGGCAAACCGTTTCGCATCATCGAGATTTAGCCGCACCCGCGCAAAGTGGAGACATCTCGCCCCCTCGAGCTTTCAATCCAGCGGACTGCGAACGCCCAACCCCGGCTTGTTGAGCACGTGGGTGTAAACCATTGTCGTGCTCACGTCTTTGTGGCCGAGCAACTCCTGCACGGTTCGAATATCGTAGCCGTTCTCCAATAGATGCGTGGCAAACGAATGCCGCAAAGTGTGACAACTGGCCGGCTTGTTAATCCCCGATGCGCGGACGGCTTTTTTCATGGCAAGTTGGAGGGAACTTTCCTCGACATGGTGCCGCCGCTTTGCACTGGAGCGCGGATCCCTTGAAATACGGGTCGAGGGAAAGACAAATTGCCAGGCCCATTCCCGCGCTGCATAGGGATATTTCCGCGCCAATGCGTGCGGCAAGTAAACTTCACCAAAACCATCTTCCAAGTCCTGTTCGTGTTGCGCTTGGACCTTCTGCAAATGGCGCTGCAGCGGTGGTGCCAGAGCGACTGGCAGCATCGTTACCCGATCCTTCATACCTTTGCCGTCGCGAACAATGATTTTTGCATAGGCAAACTCGATGTCTTTGGTTCGCAGGCGCACGCACTCCATTAATCGGAGCCCGCTCCCGTAGAGCAATCCCGCCATGAGGCGGTGCGTTCCATGCAGATGCGCAAAGATTTTGTCGACTTCCTCGCGACTGAGCACCACCGGCAGTCGCGCCGGTCGGCTGGCCCGCTCGACATTGCCCAGCCAGCCAATCTCTTGCTTGAGCACCTGCTGGTAGAGGAAGAGGATCGCGCTAAGGGCCTGATTTTGGGTGGAAGCTGCCACTTGGCTATCCCGCGCCAGGTGGGTGAGAAAGGCGCTCACCTCAACTTCGCTCATCGCCCGCGGGTGCCGCATCTGGTGGAAGCGGATGAAGCGCCCAATCCAATCAGAATAGGAGCGTTCTGTGCGCAGACTGTAATGCTTGAGCCGCATCACGTCGCGCACCTGATCGAGCAGTTTTTTTGGCTTGTCCACCGGCAGTCCCAGCGGCACAATGGTGGCCATGATTCGGTTTTTATCGGGTGCTTCCCTGGAAGGCAAGCGGATTAGACCGAATAATTCCGCCTTTAAATGCCGAATAATTCGGCCGAATTCTCGTTAGACGACAACGCGTGCGCAAAGCGAACCTCAAACACAACCACAAGAAGTTCGACGCCGTCGTGCTGCGATACCTGCAATTTCTGGCCAAGATTGTGCATTCCGAGCGCGTCATTAAGACGGCGCAGGAAAAGCGAGACCTTGCCGAATCAGTTCTCCTTCGCATTTGCGCCTATTGGGAGTCGTTCGTTGATGAGCACCTCATAGACTGCGTTAACGTAGACAGCTCGAAGTTATCTAATTACTTCGGCGTGGATCTCCCGAAGCACCCCAGCAAGGCCGTTTGTCAGGTGTTAGTGTTTGGCGATAGCTATCGAGATTTTAAATCCATCGGAGATCTGAAAGGATTTTCGAAGAAAATCCTCTCAGATCACTGCAACCCTTTCACGGCAATACCGCCAGCCACCGCAAAGCTCATTGACGAAGTTTACGTCATTAGAAATTATTTGGCCCACTACAGTTTCAAGGCACGACGGCGTCTGCATGAATTGTACAAGAAAGAGTACGGCATGCACAACTTTCTGGAGCCTGGCCAGTTTTTGATGGCGCATTATCGGAAGCGCCTTGTCCGGTACTTAAATGCATTCATTACAGCATCGGAAGCCATGAAGGCCTCATACTGATATGTCGTCTAACCATGCGATTGAGCGAACGGCGGACCGCCGCATGACAAGGCTGAAGGAAGAATTAAGAATTATGAAACAAGCGACGCGCGCCCTCGTCCGCCGTCGCTCATCTTATTCTCGTTAGATGACTTCGTCGCGCATCAGGCACCTCCAAATCGTCGGCATCCTTTTTGGATGCATCGGGCTCATGCTCTGCGCGATAGCGATCGGCAGAATATTTCCCGCCGCACACACTGCTTCCAGCATCGGCGCGTTCATTTTTTTGATCCTCGGTGCCGTCGCCTTGAGCGTCTTCGGAATTCGCTCTCTGATGGAGCGTCACAATATCAGAAGATGATGGAGACGACGTCCGATACGATGCAACGTCCGTCATCTAACCAGGCGATGGAGCGAACGGCGGACCGCTCTGCGCGCCACTTTTGAGATGCCTTCCACCCTTCCACTCCGAGCGACGCGCGCCCTCGTCCGCCGTCGCTCATCTTGTTCTCGTTAGACCCCTAGCACCACACCAATACCACCATGAAAACCATTATCACGACCATCATTATCAGCATTGTGCTCGCCAGCGGCGCCGCTGCCGCGGCTCCGGTTGGCGAGCAGTCGGAGATCATCCGCGTCGGCACGCCGCAGGAAGAGCGTGACGCCCTCGAAGGATTTAACCTCGGAAGATCGATCGGCGCGAAGCGCGCACGCGAAGGCTTCCCGAAGCCAACCCTTGAGTATCTCGACAGCATTCTCAAGATCACCGTTCCCAACGCATCTGAAGCCTACAAAGTCGGCTTCAAGGCTGGATACATTGACGGATGGGAAAAGCGCGACGGGAAGCCTCTATGAGGCTACCCATCGCGCTACTCCTAGCTCTGGCGGTATTTGCTCGCGCCGAAGATCGCCTGCAGCGAGCTATGGAGAAGGATCCTCGCATCGAGCAGGGTCTTAAGGTTTCGTTTGCATTCACGCTGATGCATCCAGACCCGGGCGACGACGGCAGTTCGTTTTTCGCCTCACCGAAGGTCGTCGAAGAGCCGTCCTCACGAAAATATGTTTTGCGTGCGCTCGTTCCTGACGACGCGTGGGCTCAGATGAGCGACTCGGACAAGAAAGCATATACGATTTACGTTAAGTGGCTTGCATCGGAAGCGCCTCAGAGACCCGAAGACTACCAGCCATACTCTATCAGACCTGGCACACCAGAATGGGCGCGCGCGGTCGAGCTTACACGAAAGATGTCGCCAGAGTCTTGGGAGATCGTGATTTGCAAGCAGGTTACCACCGGTAAGTGGGCACCTTCTCGCATCGCGCTGCATGGTAACGGGGTCTAACCAGGCGATGCAGCTAACCGCGCCCCGTTCTGCTTCCCCGCTGAGAGTAGCTAGAACCTTCAACTTGCGGCCACGCGCGCTCCCGGGCGCGGTAGCTGATCTTGTGTCTCGTTAGATGATGTGGACGCGTCGCGAGTCGCCGAAGGTGATTGCCATTCGTACGAAACGTTACTCAGCGGTCTTGCGGCGTTTGCTCCAGGAATACTCCGATGGCACGACAGCCATCATAGACCGCAAGCGTTATCCGAGCTCGAAGTTTCCCGAGCTCATCGCGAGTTGGTGCACGAACGCCCGCATCCGTGCGACGCGCGATTTCAAATTGAAGCGAGGCCGGGACGAACTCGCCGGATTTCATGACACGCCAGATGAGTTCTGGATCGTCGAGTCTGAATTGCCGTTCGTTCAGAGACTCGCAGAAGAAAAGCTCGTGAGATTATGACAGCTAATCATCTAACCCCTATGAAGGGTGTCAAAGATAAGTTTTGAGGATGACGGTTACATTGGTTTGTCAGGTTGTGGGGTTGAACTTGGGTAGGAACGCTTCCGCTTTTGGTGCGCGCTTTGGATTGTTCAGCGGCTGATACTCCTATCCGCGCATGTCGATGTTAATTTTGACAGCGCAATGTGACTTATTCCGTCTCGACTGAAGCGGAACTTTGGCGCGGTCCAATCTAAAGCGACGAAGCTCGTCGTTTTAACGGTTCAGGTTAGATCCCGGACACGCGCCACGTTCCAAAACTGTTCCCCTCGAACTTGAGTAGTTAATTAATTAGGCCGAGCCGGGCTGCGCTACAGCGTCCGGTGTGCACGCGCCACAGATCGACGGCCAAATGCCGGGCCACAGCGACGATGGCTTTTTTGCGTTGTGCGCCGGTGGCGGGCGCGTCCTTTGCCAGGATAGCGAGCCGTTTTTTAACTGGTGGATATTGCGGCTGGAAACGCACCATGCGCCAGGCGCACTCGACCAGCGCGGCTCTTAGCCGCGGGTTGCCTCGTTTGGTCACACTGCCCGGAACTCGTTTACTCCCGCTGCTGCGCTCGCCGGGACACAGTCCGGTGTAAGAACTGATCGCGCGCCGATTGTTAAACCGGTGCCAATTACAGATCTCGCGAGTGAGCACCACGCTGGTGAGTTTGCCGATCCCGGCCGGTATGCAAGCCCCCGCCGCCGCTTCCAATTCACTGGTTAGGGCGTTAATTTGCTCCTCTAAACTCAAAAGAGCGGGTCGTGCCACATCCAGCCGTAGCCTGATCCAGACCGGCAGATGTTTGCCCAATCGGCTCCAGGTCTGTTGTTTCCACCAATGAGCCGGCGCTGCCAGCGCGTGATTGATTAGCAGCGAGCGCCCTTGGGCTTCGAGCTTCTGCCGATGATGCACCAGTTGGCCACGCTGACGCGAAACATGCCGGGCCTGTTCTTCTTCTTCGCTCGGCACCCGAATCACGGCCAGTTCCCAGGTGTTGCCTTCCACATAACGCGAGAGCCGCTGACACAATGTCAGAGCATCGCGCGGATCGGTTTTTATTCCCGTGCCCTGTTCGTCGAGTTTGCGCGGCGCAATCACGCAGCAATGTGCTCCAGCGGCACACAACTGCCGATACAGTCCGAAGCCAAACCCGCACGCCTCATAAACCACATGAACCGTGTGACCCCTTCGCAACACTGCTTCCACCCAGGGAACAAACTCGGGAGGGGCAAAGCGTCGAGGCGCCTTGGGCAAGAGCTGATCGTATTGGGCCACTACCACATAGACCCGGGCGTGCATGTCCAGTCCAAGCTTGATCACCGAGCACGGGAGCTTTACTTTACCAACGGCGCCCTCGGGTGAGGTCGCCCCTTCGTTATGAACGATTGTATTTTGCATAGTGCGGGTGAGCTTAACCACTCGCCCGCACCCTTACATGCCATCTAGGCGATGGAGCGAACGGCGGACCGCTGTACGCTTCCACTTTTGAGATGACTTGATGACTTCCACACTTCTACCGGGCACGACGCGCGCGCTCGCTTGGACTTCATCCAAGGTCCCGGCTCCCCTAGTGCGATTCAGGTCTTCACGCTCACGCACTCCCGCCGTATTGTTTTGCAAAGATCGCCGTCGCTCTTCTTATTCTCGTTAGATGAAATGCCGCGGTTCCCGCCGGGAAGCACCTTTTCAACTAGAAAGAAAATTATGAAACCGAACAATCTGCTAACTTTAACGTTGATAGCCTCGGCCTATTTTGTGGACAGCGGGGTGGACGCCCAAAACGGTAGTAATGCCTCTGACTCTGTCGCGCAGTCACCGACAATCGACACACTGCTGGTTTTAGAAAAGCAGGCGGATGAAGCCTACAGCAAAGGTGACGCGAAATTTTTCGAGAATTTACTGAGCGAGAAGTTCGTCATGCGCCAAAGCGGGCAGCGGATGGACAGGGCTGCCATCGTGAAGATGATTGCTGGCAACAAGTGTGATGTTAAAACCTGGAACCTCGACGAGCCTTGGATGGCAAAGATCGACGCCGACACATACGTATTGAGCTATCGGAGCACATGCGACGGAACGTGTACGGCGGCGGACGGTAAACCGGCGAAGATCCCGAGCCCGACGCGGACCGCCACGATCTGGATTCGCGGCGGCGGCAAGTGGCTGGCTGCGTTCCATGGCGAGAACCCAATCATCGATCCCAAGGATTCGCCTAAAACTACGGTGCCGCCTGCGCAGCCGGCCAAGGAAACTGGGATCACGTCGACCGACCCAAGCACCGACGCTTTGGTCGCCGTGGAAAAATCCGTTTGGGAAGCTTGGAAGGCGCACGACGCTCAGAAACTCAAAGATCTAACGAGCGCCGACCTTTCGTTTATCGACATCTTCGGCAACTCTTACAGCAATAAGCCTGACACCATCAAAGCTTGGATCGGTGCCATCTGCGAGATCAAGAGCGTCGACGTGACTGATGGAGTTGCCACAGCGCTCTCGCCCACCGTCAGGCTGCTGATGCATACGGGCACGGCGGACGGCACCTGCTACGGCGAAAAAGTTCCGCCCGTGCACGGTAACTCGGTTTATGTCAAAGATGGCGATGCGTGGAAGCTAGCTTTCTGCATGAATATGCTAGCGACAGATCTACGGCAATGAGAGAACGTTAGCGAAAGCGTTTCGCATATCGGCGATGACGATGATAACGCGACTCCATCCATGATCCGGAGTGGCTAATTGATTTTGAAGCTGACGCTGTTGTTAATGACGCGCAAGACGCATAACCGTGAGATGGGAGCGAACGGCGGCTACCTGCGCGGCTTGGCCGTCTATCCCGAGCCTTCCCACCGCTCGGTATTCTCGTCCGCGCCGTGCCGCGCGCTTTACTTTGCACTGGTCGCTCATCTTGGTCTGGTTAGATGCGTAGGCGCGACAACCAAGCGCAAGCCTGCGCTAATTTCTAAAAATTACCGAAACTCCAGCTTCTCACGAAGCAGACTAGCCGATCGCGCTGCTTCGCTTACCATCCGAACGCTTCAAGGCTAGAGCCACCCACATCGCGTGATGACTCCTGCGTAAACATCGTCCCGCGTTTTCCGGGACTGCAAAAGGGAAGTTAGAAGCGCGACTGAACTCGACTATTCAAACCAATCGAAAAACGCACCGTGAACTAGACTCGCTGCAGCCCGAGGTATGCACGGCAAGCGCAGCGCTTGCCCTACAATTGCGCTACGCCGAAACCGGCTTTGGCTCGGATGATTTTCTCGAGCCGAGCGCGGCTTTGACGAAATTGTTTCCCAGCTCCCACATCGGGCCGGGGAATTTGCGGCACTCGGTAAGCACCCCGTCGAGCGCATTCACGAATATGTCCACTTCTTTTTCCTCAATGATGAGCGGTGGAAGAATTTTCATCACGTCCATGGCATGACCGGCGACCTGGGTGAGGATCCGATATTTGCTCAACATCTGGGTCACGATCATCTGTGCGAACAACACCTTGTCGATCTTGTGCAAAAGTTTCCAGGCCATCTTGAGCTTGAACTCGCTCGGCTCGTGAAATTCGATCCCGATCATTAACCCTTTGCCGCGGACTTCTTTGATGAACGAATGTTTCGACTTCAGATTGTCGATCTTCTCCATGAGCAGCGCGCCCATCTTCGCCGCGCGCTCGACCAGGTTTTCCTGATCGATCACTTCCAGCGCGGCCAGTCCGCAGGCCATGGCTAAATTGTTCCGGCCGAACGTCGTTGAATGAACAACGCAACGGTCCATCCGCGAAAATGTTTTCTGGTAAATGTCGCGCCTCGTCACGATCGCGCCGCACGGGACGTAGCCGCCGCTCAACGTTTTCGCGAGCGTGATGATGTCCGGCTCCAAGTTCCAATGTTCGAAGCCAAACATTTTCCCGGTCCGACCAAGTCCGGTCTGGACTTCATCAGAAATTAAGAGTGTGCCGTACTTGCGGCAAAGTTCCTGTGCGCGCGGGAAAAAATCGGTCTTCGATGTCTGGCAACCTTTGCCCTGAACGGTCTCGATCACGAACCCGCCGACATCGCGCGAACGCAATTGTCGATCTAACTCGTCGATGTTATCGAGCGGCACGCGCGCGTCGAATCCTTCCATCAACGGTCCAAAACCTTCGGTAAAACTTTGGCAGCCCATGAGCGAAAGCGAACCGACGCTCAACCCGTGAAACGCGCTCGCCAATGAGATCATCCGTTTCCGGCCCGTAGCGGCGCGCGCAAATTTGATCGCGCCCTCCGTCGCTTCGGTGCCGGAGTTGCAAAAGAATACGGCATCGAGATGGGACGGTGTGCGTTTGACGATCGCTTCCGCCAGTAAGCCGCTCAAGAGCGAACAATCCATTTGCACCATGTTCGGCAAATCGAGATCGAGCACGTCGCGGATCGCTTTCTTCACCACGGGATGATTGCGGCCGATGTTGAAAACGCTGTAGCCGCTGAGGAAATCGAGATAGGCGACATTATCCATGTCGTAGAGATATGCGCCCTCGGCCCGGGCATAGACTTTATCGAAACCGATGACACGCTGGGCCTGCACGAGCGTGCGATTCACGTGCTTCTCGTGCAGTTGATAATTTTCGCCGAGTCGCGCGGCGATGATTTCTTTGAGATCAAAAGCCATCAGGAAATCTTCCGCGATTTAGAATTGAAACGCAAACCGCCCAGGAGAATGACCAAACCCGAAGCCAAAATAATGATGAAGACATGGCAACCGGAGCGGTTGCCCTACAATTTGTAAGAGCACCGGCATTCATGGTTTCGTGTTGTAGGGCGGGCGCATCGCCTGGCAATATTAGGACAATAGGTCATCCACCGAGGATTCCTGTTTGGTTACGCTGGGACCAATCCGTGACTTATTTCGTCACGATTTGTGTGGCGAATCGAAAACCTGTCCTGGGAAATGACCGCGCTTTCATTGCATTCAAAAATGCTGCGGCGAAGCTGAGCGACTGGAATATGCTCGCCGCCGTAGTCATGCCTGATCATCTTCATATTCTGGCCGCGCCAACAAAAGATCGCGAGGCCAGGGTCGGAAATCTTGCGGCGGCATTAAAACGCTGGATGCGACAGGAACTACATGCTTCCTGGAAATGGCAACCAGGTTGTTTTGACCGCCTCCTACGGGCCTAGGAATCGGTGTATGAAAAATGGCTATACATTGAAGAAAACCCGGTACGAGCCAGCTTGATAAAACGACCAGAAGATTGGCCGTATCGCTACGAATTACCAGATTTGAAATTGTAGGGCAAGCGCTTCGCTTGCCAGACCAAGCGGCGGCAACCGGAGCGGTTGCCCTACAATTTGAGACCGGACACGCCTCACGGTTTCCAATCCCGGTAGGCTTCGTGGGCGCCTTTCTCGAGGCTCGTTTTTCCCATTTGATATTTTTCCAGCTGCTCGGCCAGCCATTGAAACCATTCAAAAGTTTTTTGCGAACTTCGCGCTCGCTCGGCTTCCGCATATGGCCGCAACTTCCGCCACATCACCCGAATACTTCCGCTGGCCAGGTCATCGACCACGGACAACGGAACAATCCGTTGAAAGACTGCAAAGGCCAGGCCTTCTATTACAATTCCGGCTGAACGTGCCGCCTGAAGAATTCGCGGATCAGATTCGATGTCATGCGCAGTCGCTCCGTCGGGAATAGCTTGCACGATAAGAAACGAATCCATGTAAGCCGGGGTCAATAAAACGTGCACGGCTTCCAATGCCGCTCGCTCTTCGCGTTCGCGCCGGATTCGGCGCGCTTCTATCAAGCCAAAGATAACGCCGATGATCACAGTCACCGCAGTTGCCAGATTAGCCAGCGTGGCAAGATCCATGACACGATACTAGCGCTTCGCCGGTGGAAGATCGACAACAAGAAAGCCGCAGAACCCGCTTAAAGTCCTGCGGCTTTAATCTCTCTCGATTCTACGGCCTTAAGATGAGCTGACCAGCACAATGCGAGTGAGAACTCGATTTTGTCCTGTGCCGGTAAACTCGAGCCGCACATGCGATCCGGGCCGGATCGAGTTCGGATTGATCTGCTGGCCGGCCGCTGTGACATAAGCGACATCCGCCCCATTGAGCGAGATGCTCACCGGATGCGTGTCGCCCGAAGTCTGCACAACGATCCTATCACCCGGAGCAAAGGAATTCACCGCCATAATATGGCTCGCATTGAAACTCCCCGGGACTGTGCCGGCCGTGTTCGCTGTGTTGGTCCGGACGCGCGCTCTGGTTGTTTGGCCAAAGGCAAACGGTGTCATGAGCGCGAAAGCAAGTAATACAAGTAATGTTTTCATTAGATTTCCCTTCCTTTTGTTGCTGTTGATGTTTCTTAAGTTTTCGCAGCCGTCGATTTTTTCGGATGTCCACATGATAGCGTCACGAAACAAAAAGCCGCAGATTGTTCAATCTGCGGCCCTTAGTGTTAACTGACGAGACCGGCAAAAAAACCGGCTCGCTTTCTGTTGCTAATCTTCCACCATCACGCGCTCAACTGTGCGGTTATCGCCTCTGCCGCTATAATAGACACGGACCTTTTGGCCCGAGCGCAACGGCGCTGTCAGCAATTTGCCCGTGGCGTCCACGATGTTGGCAGCAGTGCCCAGGGCGAAGCTCACGGGACCTTCTGAGCTTTTCACTACGATCGTCTTACCGGGCTCGTAGGTTGTTACGGTGCCGGTGGTATAGGTCGTGGTGGTCTGCGATGTCGTGCCGGTTGCATCTGTGGACGTTTCCTGCGTGGTTGTTGTGCTCGTTTGAGCAAAAGCGAATGGCGCTATGATCGCACAAGCAAGACCAATAATTGTTTTCTTCATCTGTTTTCCCTTCGTTTGTTTTTCCAAGGTTCGTAATGAGTGTATTCGACGGATGCTTCGGATGCGTTAACCTGCTTTGTCGATGAGCAGCAAACATACAACTGCCGATCCGATCGTCACGCCGCAACTGGTGAAGCAACACGGACTTACGCCGGACGAGTATGAGCGGATCAAAAAAATTCTGGGACGCGAACCGAATTTCACCGAGCTGGGAATTTTTTCCGTGATGTGGAGCGAGCATTGTTCCTATAAAAACTCCCGCAAGGAATTGAAGAAACTGCCCACCACCGGCCCGAATATTCTGGTCAAAGCCGGTGAAGAAAATGCCGGGGTGGTCGATATCGGCGACGGCTGGGCGATTGCATTCAAGATTGAGAGCCACAATCATCCCAGCGCGATCGAGCCGTTTCAGGGCGCAGCGACCGGAGTCGGAGGAATCATTCGCGACATCTTCACCATGGGCGCGCGGCCGGAATTTTGTCTGAATTCGCTGCGGTTCGGGCCAATTGTCGATGGTGCGGGATGTGGGGTGCGAGATGCGGAATCAGAAGATCCATCGCGCATGGCGGAACGCGCATCGCGTATCGCCGCCAACCGCCGCCTGTTTACCGGCGTGGTGAGCGGCATCGCTCATTACGGGAATTGCATCGGCATTCCTACAATCGGCGGCGAAATTTATTTTGATGAAAGTTTTGAGGGCAATCCGCTAGTGAATGTTTTTTGTCTTGGCGTCCTTCGGCACGAACAACTTGCTCGTGGAGCTGCGCGTGGCGTCGGGAATCCTGTCTTCTATGTCGGCGCTGAGACCGGTCGCGATGGACTTGCCGGCGCGGCATTTGCCTCGCGGGAATTGACCGAGGAATCAAAAGAAGATCGTCCGGCCGTGCAGGTGGGAGATCCGTTTAAGGAAAAACTTTTGCTCGAAGCCTGCCTCGAACTTCTTGCCCGTGATGCCGTCGCAGGAATTCAGGACATGGGCGCGGCTGGCTTGACCTGTTCGACTTGCGAAACGGCAAGTCGCGGCGGCAGCGGTATCGAGATCGATTTGGCAAAAGTTCCCAAACGCGAACCTGGTATGACGCCGTATGAGATCATGCTCAGCGAATCGCAGGAGCGAATGTTGATCATCGCCAGGCGCGGTAAGGAAAATCTGCTGCGCGAAATTTTCGATAAATGGGATGTGCCATGGGCCGAGATCGGCCGCGTGACCGATGACGGCCTGATGCGCGTGCGCAACAATGGATCGATCGCTGCTGAAATTCCGGCGAAACCGCTGGCTGAAGAAGCGCCGCTGTATTCGCGAGAAGCCAGGAAACCAACCGCAGAGATCACGGAGAAAATTAAGAAAATCTCCGCGCTCCCTGCGTCCTCTGTGGTGAAATCTCTTTGCGAATTGCTGCGCGACCCGACCATTGCTTCGAAGAACTGGGTCTATCGCCAATATGATCACACTGTCCGGACCGGAACTTTTGTAAAACCCGGTTCGGACGCAGCGGTATTTTTCGTTCGTTATGCGAATAAGATTTTGGCTGCGACGACGGACTGCAATTCGCTCTACTGCGCGCTCGATCCCCGCGAGGGAGCAAAAATTGCCGTGGCCGAAGCAGCGCGAAATCTCACATGCTCGGGCGCGCGTCCGCTCGCCGTGACCGATAATTTGAATTTTGGCAATCCCTACAAACCGGCGAATTTCTGGCAGTTGCGTGAAGCGGTTGAAGGAATCGGCGAAGCGTGCCGCGTTTTCGGAACACCGGTCACCGGCGGAAATGTTTCCTTATATAACGAGAGTCCGGCTGGCGTTGTCGATCCTACTCCGACGATTGGGATGGTCGGCTTGATCGACGACGAAAAACACATAACGACGCAATGGTTCAAAAACGAAGGCGACGTGATTCTTCTCATCGGCGCTATAGCGGCGGTCTATGACCGTCGAGATGAAGTGTCTTTGCTCGGCGGCTCGCGTTATCTGAAAACTTGTCACGGTCTCAAGATCGGCCCGCCACCGCACGTCGATCTTGGCCACGAAATTAAAATACAAAATGCGGTGTGCGAGTTGATTCGCGCCGGTCTCGCTAAAAGCGCGCATGATTGCAGTGAAGGCGGCTTGGCCGTCACTCTGGCCGAATGTTGTTTCAATCCCGAAAAGCTGTTGGGCGCGGATGTCGATCTAAAAACAAACCAACCAGCTCCGGTTGCATTGTTTAACGAATCGCAGTCGCGCATCATCATTTCTGTCGCTCCGAACAATGCGGAAAGGGCGATGTCGATTCTCCGCGACCTTGATGTTCCTTTCGAACAGCTTGGAAAAATCGGCGGCGACGAATTGCGAATCAAAGTGAACGATGAGGACCTTCGCTGGTCCATTAGGGATCTTTACGATGATTGGTGGAACGCGATCCGGCGCGCAGTGGAATCCGATTCCGCTGGTGAACGCATCCCGAGCTTGTGATTTTGGAGTGCGGCGACATGTCGCCGCTTTGAAAGCGCGGACATGTCCGCGCACTCCAAAAAGACGTTGCCAGTTGATCAAATTTTCGACATTCACTACGGCATGAAGTGGCCGCATGCCCCGGTGCATTGGCTTTTCGAGCCTGGGCTTTATATGGTTACGGCCGGGACTTACAAAAAGCTTCCGCATTTGAACTCACCGATGCGTCTTAATTTTTTCGTCGAGTCTTTGTTTGCCTCGGCTGCGGCATTTTGCTGGGACCTCCGTGCTTGGGCAGTTCTAGCGAATCATTATCATTTTATCGCGGCTTCGCCGCAGGAGCCCGGGACACTCCGGAAATTTTTGGGAAAGCTGCACATGCAGACGTCCAAAAAATTGAATCATTGGGACAATGCCCCTGGTCGAAGAGTTTGGTACCAATTTTGGGATAGCCATATCACCTTTGAACGCTCCTATTTGGCCCGACTGAATTACGTTCATCATAACCCAGTCCATCATGGCGTGACTGCCATCGCCGAGAATTACAAATGGTGTTCGGCCGCCTGGTTCCTGCACAATACTTCGCCAGCCTTCGGGAACACGGTGAAGAATTTTAAGATCGACAAGGTCAATGTGCCGGACGATTTCTGATTTTGGAGTGCGGGAGCGTCCTCGCACCGCTTTGGATACCGAAAGCCAATGCCCGCGCGATAAAAGCGACGCGAGGACGCGTCTCACTCCGAAAGGTGGCGCGAAATAGAAATCGCGACATTGAACGCGCCTTGTTTTAGTGGATTATTGAGTGTGATCCCTCCAGACGACTCCGAAAACCTATCGCGAGTGAAGATCGACATCCCCGAGCCGACCGAGCGTGAATCCTATCCGCAGCACGAATGCGGATTGTTCGGCGTGTTCGGGCATCCAAACGCTGCAGTGCTGACCTATTATGGACTTTTCGCCCTGCAACATCGCGGGCAGGAAAGCGCCGGGATCGTCACAACGAGCGGACCCGATCAGACCTTTTTGCAGGCAAAAGGAATGGGACTCGTGTCGCAGGTCTTCGGGCAGGAAGAACTGGAGAAACTCAAGGGTACGCGCGCGGTCGGACACACGCGGTATTCAACCACCGGCACCAGCACGATCAAAAACGCGCAACCGTTCGTGGTCGATTGCGTGCGCGGCCAGATCGCGATCGCCCACAATGGCAACCTGACAAATGCCGATGCTTTGCGAGATGAATTGGAGCGCAAAGGCTCGATTTTCCAAACGACGGCGGATAGCGAAATCATTCTGCATTTGTTAGCGCGTCCGGCGGATAACGGTTCCAGCGTTCTGGCGGCGTTGCGCCGAATCGAAGGCGCATTTTCGCTGATCATCATGAGCGAACGAGAATTGATCGCGGTGCGCGATCCATTTGGCTGGCGGCCGCTCTCCCTTGGCCGGCTCGATGATGCATATATCCTCGCTTCAGAAACTTGCGCGTTTGATCTGATCCACGCCGAGTTCATCCGCGAGATCGCGCCCGGCGAAGTGCTCATCATCGATGAAAAAGGATTGCGCTCCGAGTTTCCGTTTCAGCCGCAGCAGCCGGCATTTTGCATGTTCGAATACGTTTATTTTTCGCGGCCAGACAGCATCATCGGCGGCGTGAATGTCGGCAAAGTGCGCACGGAAATGGGGCGCGAGCTGGCCAGAAAATTCCCAGCGAAAGCAGACATCGTTGTTCCAGTGCCCGACTCCGGAAATTATGCCGCGCTCGGTTTTGCGCAGGAACTGAAGATTCCCTATCAGCACGCTTTTGTGCGCAATCATTACATCGGCCGAACGTTCTTGCAGCCGAGCCAGCTCATTCGCGATTTCGATGTGCGAGTGAAATTGAACCTGGTCAAGGAAATGGTCGCCGGAAAACGGGTCGTGGTTGTCGATGATTCCATCGTCCGCGGAACCACTGCGCGGGCGCGAGTCGTGAACCTGCGCGAAGCCGGCGCGAAGGAAGTGCACATGCGCGTGAGCTGTCCGCCGCATCGCTTTGCCTGTCATTACGGGATCGATTTTCCCGATCCGGAAAAATTGATCGCCAACCAAATGTCGATCGACGAAATCTGCAAGTATCTTGGTGTGGACAGTCTCGGCTATCTCGATGTCGAAGGAATGGTGCGCGCGACCGGCAAACCGATAAACCAATTCTGTCTCGCCTGTTTTACAGGTAATTATCCGCTGCCGGTCGATCCCGCCCTCGACAAATTCATCATGGAAAAACGAGAGAACCGGGCCAAAGCGCTCGCCGATCAGGACGGCCAGCCGAAGCTGTTCGCGGATCTAAAATGAATTGTAGGGCAGGCGCCCCGCCTGCCAAAATTGTTGGCAACCGGAGCGGTTGCCCTACAACATTAAGACGTGAAAAAGGCCTATGTGCGCGCGGGCGTGGATGTCGATCTCGGCAATCAGCTGAAGAAGCAAATTCAATCGCTCGTGAAGGAAACGCATGGGCCGAAAGTGCTCGGCAAAGTCGGGGGATTTGGCGGTCTCTTTCGCGCAGAATTTTCCGGAATGCGCGATCCAGTCTTGGTTTCGAGCATTGATGGCGTGGGCACGAAATTGAAGGTCGCTTTCGCTCTGAACAAACACGATACCGTCGGCGCCGATCTGGTGAACCATTGCGTGAACGACATCGCAGTCATCGGGGCGCGGCCGCTTTTCTTTCTCGATTATATCGGATGCGAGAAACTTGAGCCGCGCGTGTTCAATCAACTTATTCGCGGTTTTTCTCGCGCATGTCGCGAGGCAGGTTGCGCGCTAATCGGCGGCGAGACGGCGCAGATGCCGGGAATGTATCGCAAAGGCGAATACGATCTGGCGGGTTGCATCATCGGCGTGGTCGAACGTCTGAAGATGATCGATGGATCGACAATCAAGCCGGGCGACATCGTGCTCGGTCTCCCTTCGAATGGACTACACACGAATGGTTACTCGCTCGCGCGAAAAATTCTCTTTGGAAAAATGAAAATGAAGCCAAAGAGCGTCGGCGCGGAACTGTTGCGTGTTCACAAGAATTATCAGCCGCTTCTGGCAAAAGCGCCCAGCGGAATGATCAAGGGACTGGCTCACATAACCGGCGGCGGCTTGATCGACAATCTTCCGCGCGTGCTGCCGAAGAATTGTGATGCCGTGATCGACACGAAATCATGGTCCGTGCCGCGAATTTGTCGAACGATCGAGCGAAATGGCGATGTCGATCCTGCGGAGATGTATCAGGTTTTCAATATGGGCATCGGCATGGTCGCGATCGTGTCTGAGAAAAATGCAAGACGCGCGATGTCGATCTTGAAAGCGAAAGCAATTGGGCGGATTGAACGCGGCAGCGGAAGAACGCAATTGACCTTCTGATCTCCGACGCCCTGCTTCATTTCGCGAAGCTTTTGGAGTGCGCACGCGTCCTCGCGTCGCTTTCCGAGGGCGGACGTGCATCCCAAAAGCGGTGCAAAGACGCCTCGCGCTCCAAAAGCACTCCGCCCGAGATGATATTCAGCTTCTCCGATTCGCCGCAATTGGCGTGACTCCCGGGTGAGATGCGTTTTAGTTGCGGTTATGAAACAGCGAAAACTCGGACGCGGTGGGCCGGTGGTTTCGGCGATTGGACTTGGCTGCATGGGAATGTCGGATTTTTACTCGGGACGCGACAATGAGGAATCGATCGCGACAATCCATCGCGCGCTCGAGCTCGGCGTTACATTTTCCGATACGGCCGACGTTTACGGTCCGCATATAAACGAAGAATTGGTTGGACGCGCATTGCGTGGTCACCGCGAGCAGGTGGTGATTGCCACGAAATTTGGAATCGTGCGCGATCCGGAAAAGCCTGAGTTTCGTGGGATCAACGGGAAACCGGAATACGTCCGGCAGTCGTGCGAAGGAAGTCTGCGCCGTCTCGGTGTCGATGTTATTGATTTGTATTATCAACATCGGGTCGATCCGGATACTCCAATCGAGGAAACCATTGGTGCGATGGCGGAACTTGTCCGTGCCGGGAAGGTCCGTTTTCTCGGATTATCTGAAGCCAGCGCGGAGACAATCCGGGGCGCGCACGCGGTTCATCCAATCACAGCATTGCAATCGGAGTATTCGCTTTGGACGCGCGATCCGGAGGGCGAGGTTCTTGATGCCTGCCGCGAGCTCGGCATTGGGTTTGTTCCTTACAGTCCACTCGGGCGGGGATTTCTGACCGGCAAAATCACAAAGCCAAGCGATCTGGCGGCCGACGATTATCGGAAATCGACACCGCGGTTTCAGGGCGAAAATTTTCAACGCAACCTCGATCTCGTGAAGCGAGTGGAGGAGATCGCGCGTGAGAAACGTTGCACCGCTGCGCAACTCGCCCTGGCATGGGTTCTGGCGCAGGGCAACGACATTGTGCCGATTCCCGGGACAAAGCACCGCAAATATCTTCAGGAAAACATAGGCGCACTCGATGTCGATCTTACCAGTGAGGACCTGGCGAGGATCGACGAAGTGGCGCCCCTGAATGCATTTGCCGGCTCGCGCTATCCGGAAGCGATGATGAAACTTCTCAATCGCTCCTGAAATAAGGCTTTGTCATCCGGAGCGCAGCGAAGGATCTCAAATCATTCTGCTTCGATTGCGCGCCCGGAAGACGATGGCGAGAGATCCTTCGCTTCGCTCAGGATGACAGCCTTTAGATTATAAGTTAGCTAGATTGCTTCTACCCCGGAGAAGATATGAAAACAATCGGTCTGTTCGCTGTCTTCGCACTCGTCTCGGTGCGCTGGGCTTGCGCCGAAAACATGAAAGCGATCGTCGCGCATGAGTTTGGCGGACCGGAAGTATTGAAGTCGGAAGAGGTCTCGCGGCCGGAGCCAAAGGAAAATGAAATCCTGATCAAAGTCATTGCGGCCGGCGTGAATCCGGTGGACGTCTCGATTCGATCCGGAAGATACGATGGTCACCTTCCTCTCATTCCCGGTTACGATGTCGCCGGGGTGGTGGAAAAGACAGGCGCAAAGATCACGAAGTTCAAACCGGGCGACGCAGTTTATGCGTATCTCGATATTCCTGAAGGTGGCGGTTATGCCGAATACGTCACAGCCACGGAACGCGAAGCTGCTGTTAAGCCGAAATCGATCTCTTTTATAGATGCGGCAGCAGTGCCGGTAGTCGCATTGACGGCGTGGCAGGCTTTGTTCGATGCCGCAAAATTACAGGCGAGTCAGACGGTGCTGATTCACGGCGGTTCTGGCGGCGTCGGGAGTTTTGCCGTGCAAATGGCAAAGGCGCGCGGAGCCAAAGTGATCGCGACCGCTTCGACAACGAACCAGAATTTCTTGAAGCAGTTAGGCGCAGACGTCGCGATCGATTACACCAAGCAGAAATTCGAAGACGCGGCGAAAAATGTCGATGTTGTCCTCGATACTGTCGGCCGTGACACGCTCAAGCGATCCTACGCGGTAGTAAAAAAGGGCGGATTCATCGCGACCATTGTTTCGAGATTAGACCAGAGCGAACTGGATCAAAACGGTATTCGCGGGGCGTCCATTTCCGTGGAACCGAACTCGACCGAGTTGGCAGAGATCGGAAACATGATCGACGAGAAAAAGATCAAAGTGTTCGTCACGCAAACCTTCCCACTGGCTGACGCCGCCAAAGCTCAGCAGCAGATCGCTACTCATCACACACGCGGCAAGATTGTGCTGAGAGTGGCGGCAGAGCCAAAATAACCGGCTCTCGACTACTTTCGTTTTCTGAGCATCGCCGCGGCGGACATGGTCTGCACAACTTCGCCCCGCTGATTCGTCGTGACGTTGGATATTCGAATAATTCCGTAGCCGGGTTTGGATCTTGATGGACGGACTGACACGATTTCCGTTTCGACGCGGAGTGCGTCATTCGGCCGGACGGGATTTGGCCAGCGCAATTCATCAACGCCCAGCCCAATCGCGCCGTCGGCAAAATTCAACGTCTGAACAAACAGACGCATCGAGATCGCGGCCGTGTGCCAGCCACTGGCGGTGAGCCCTTCGAACATTGTCTCTTTCGCTTTCTTTGGATCGAGATGAAACAGCTGCGGATCAAACTGGCGAGCAAACTCAATGATCTGCTTTTTTGTTACTCGAAATGTCGTGGAGCGAAAACGCTTACCGCGTTTGCAGTCATCAAAGTAATGTCTTTTCATTCAGATTGCATTGAGACCGATTGCGCAAGAATGAGCAATTGGAAACGGTTTGACTCAACACCCGGCACTCGTCATTTATCATCCAGCTCGAGGGGCGGTTAGCTCAGCGGTAGAGCATCTCGTTTACACCGAGGAGGTCGGGGGTTCGAAACCCTCACCGCCCAGATCATTTTCCGATTGTCGATCTTCGATTTTCCATTGAGCATCGGAGCAAGATGCAAGTTACTTGTCGCGCCGTAATCATTATTGGCCTTCTCACGCTCGCGGGTTGCGCTGGCAGCCGCGATTATCACCCGATTCCAGCTGAAGGGCCGCCGGCGGTCCCAAAATACCTGGAGCTCGAACGTTCCGTGCACGTAGCCACGCTGCATTTTCCAACAGGAACGTATTTTCTGCAGGCGACAGATGACGCGGGATATTACTACGCTGCTCCTCAGCCAGTTGTTGAGCACACCGCCATAGGATCGCGGGGTCACAAAGGCGGAATTTATGTCGATAAACGGGATCCGAGCAAACTGCGCGGTTACGTTTATTGGGACGGGGCGCTGACGCACATTGGGAATTTCTCCGGAGCGCGCCACGAATTTCGCGGCGGCGGCGAAGAAGCACCAGGACCTGCGGACGAGCCGCCGCAATTCTGATTCGATAAGGCGCGCCCGGCGGTCGCGCCCTACCATTTCAGGATGAAACACAACGCCGCGTTTCGCTTTGTTCTCACAATCGGCATCGTTAATTTCTTTGCCGATTTCACTTATGAAGGCGCGCGCGGGATCATCGGGCCATTTCTCGGATCGTTAGGCGCAAGCGCCGCAGTGGTCGGAAGTATTGCGGGTTTGGGCGAGTTGATGGGTTATGGGTTGCGCTCGGTTTCGGGTTATTACGCGGATCGGACCCAACGTTATTGGGCGTTTGCGATCGCCGGGTACATCGTGAACATGCTGGCTGTTCCGGCGTTGGCATTCGCTGGTCAATGGCCATTGGCTGCAGCACTGGTGATCGCGGAACGGACGGGCAGGGGAATTCGTAAACCGAACATGGAAGCGATGCTATCGCACGCTGGAAAATCGATCGGGGCAGGCTGGGTATTTGGTTTGAACGAGGCGCTCGATCAAGCCGGTGCGACCGTCGGTCCGCTCCTGATGGCGCTGGTTTTGTATCTTCATCGAGGCTTTCGTTTCGGATTTGGCGTATTGCTCATACCCGCGCTTCTGGCCGTTGTCACCCTGATTGCCGCGCGCGTTCTTCATCCGCGCCCTCACGAATTAGAGGAAGGCGCAGAACGCGCTTTTGGACATGTCGATTTTCGGCGGCGCTACTGGCTCTATCTGGCGGCGGGTGTCCTCATTGCCGCCGGCTTCGCCGATTTCGCGCTGATCGGGTTTCACTTTCACAAGGCACACACCGTATCTTCCAACCTGATTCCGGTTTACTACGCAGTTGCCATGGCCAGCAGCGCGCTCGTTTCTATCCCATTAGGCCTTTTGTTCGATCGCTTTGGCCCGAACGTCTCGCTGGGCGCTTTCCTCCTTTCCGCCGCTGCAGCGCCTTTTTTGTTTCTGGGATCATCGATTCTCGCGCTCGTCGGAATGATTCTGTGGGGAATCGGGATGAGTGCTCAGGGCTCACTCTTTCAAGCAATGCTCACGCATGTCATCCCGTCGCAAAAGCGAAGCACAGCTTTTGGATTGTTCGACACAGGCTACGGTTTCGCCTGGTTTCTGGGGAGCGCAGCAATGGGTTTTCTCTATGATCGATCGATCCTGGCCGTAGTCTTACTATCAATACTGCTTCAGCTGGCCTCGCTGCCGATTCTTATTTTCGCGAACAGGAAACAGTCGACTGCCTAATAAAGATACGGCGCGGGAAGCCCGAAAGCGTTCTTGATGATCTCAATTTGCGGTTTTGCGTTCTCGGTCAAAATTACTTCCACGATATCGAATCGGAATAGAATATCCGGATCATCCAGCATGCGCAGCCAGGCGAGCCCTCCACGTGAAATGAGCTTTTGTTTCTGCCGGTTGACGGCTTCGAAAGGCCGCCCGTAATCCTCCCGGGTGCGCGTTTTGACTTCTACGAAGACCAGCGTGTCTCTGTCTCGGCAAACAATGTCGATCTCACCACCGCTGTGACCGCGAAAATTGCGAAAAAGAATTTTGTAACCGTTACGCCTCAAATGCCGGCACGCCAATCTTTCGCCGCGCACGCCGCGTCGGAGATGCTGCGGTTTCGACAAGTCCTTCGAGAGCGAGAAGCGGTTGCGCCACCGGTTCGAAAGATCGGCGATGGATTGGACAAGGCCCAAGTTCATGAAGTTTCAACAAGTGCAGCTCTGTGCCGTAACCTTTGTGTTGGCTGAAACAATATTCGGGAAATTGCGCGCAAAAGTCACGCATCATCCGGTCGCGTATGACCTTCGCAATCACACTAGCCGCCGCAATGCTTAGGCTCAGGCAATCGCCGTCGACGATCGCAGTTTGCGGAAGCGGAAAAGGGACGACCGGCAGGCCGTCGATCAACACGTGATCGGGCGGTATCGCCAAACCGTCAATCGCGATCCGCATTGCCCGATGGCTCGCCCGCAAGATATTGATCCGGTCAATTTCGAGATGGTCGACAATTCCTACGCCCCAGGCGATCTCGGCCTCGCTGGTAAGATCGACAAAAATTTCTTCGCGCAAATCCGGCGCCAGTTGTTTGGAATCGTTCAGGCGCCGGTGCTTGAATTTTTCCGGAAGAACGACTGCTGCGGCAACCACAGGTCCAGCCAGAGCGCCTCGCCCAGCTTCGTCAATCCCGGCGATGCGAACTACTCCGAGAATGCGACGCAATTTCTTTTCATGCCGGAACCCGCAGCGACGATACATCGCTGGGAAAATACTGAAACGCCGAAAACTGAAAAGCTGAAATAATTTCAGCGTGTCACCGTTTCAGTTTTTCAGCTTTTCGTTCGCGAAGCTACTCGCGAACGGTGGTCGCTTCCTTGCCTTTGCGGGTGCGGAGGTAATTCAACTTCGCTCGACGGGCTCGGCCTTGCTTTTCGACTTCTACTTTGGCGATCCGTGGCGAATGCAGGGGGAAAACCCGCTCGACGCCTTCCCCGTAGGAGATTCGACGGACGGTGAATGTTTCGTTCAGACCGCGGCCTTTGCGGCCGATGACGATCCCGGAAAAAATCTGAATCCGCTCCTTATCGCCTTCGACTACGCGGGTGTGCACATTCACGCTGTCGCCCACGGAAAATTTCGCGCCATCCTTTTGCTGTTCCTTTTCAATGCTGTCGATGATGCGATTCATGATAGGCCTCCGTTCGTGGGGCGGAGAGTCTGCAACAGACTCGCGCAGATTGCAACTCGGCGGCGCGCAATTTAGCGATATAACGATTGAGAGATCTAGCGAATCGACTGTCGCGATGCTGCAATCATTCACAAATCATCGAATCACCAAATCGCGAAATAATTAAATTGGGCTATCTTCGGGACTCATCGCGCCCGTAGCTCAACTGGATAGAGCGTTGGCCTCCGGAGCCAAAGGTTGTGGGTTCGACCCCCGCCGGGCGCAGGCTTCGCGAGGGTTGCAGAGACTGAAGCGATTCATTCGATAGACCATTCGATTTTTGAGCTTGGCTTGGCTGAGCATCGTTAATAAAACAAAACCAGATCATGGCCCGCTTGCCCGCTCCAGTCATTTTTGTTCCTGGGATCATGGGGAGCGTGTTGAGAGATCAATATCCGGTTGATCCAGAGACGGTCTGGTCGCCTCTGAAACTTCTGATCAAATCGTACGAGCGGATCACGTTGCATCCCTCGGATGTTCGCTATGAGCTAATCGAGCCGGCGCGCGTGAACGCGGATCAAGTGTTCGTGCTTGTCTATGGCGAGATTATTGAAGAAATGCGTCATAATCTAACGCCGCAGGCCGACCGGCCGGTGCCGGTTTATCCGTTCGCTTACGATTGGCGTCAGCCGTTGGCGCTGATGGAAGATGAATTGTCGGAGTTCATCGATGAAGTGATCGATCGGACAAAACTGCTCCGTCACTACAACAAGGCCGGCTATGGCACGAAGGATTTCCCGGGAAAGGTCAACCTGGTGGCGCATTCAATGGGTGGCCTGATCGTCGCGGGCTATATCCAAAAATGTGGCGAAGCCAAAGTGGAGAAAGTGGTCACGATCGCGTCGCCGTTCCGTGGTTCGCTCGAAGCTGTAGCCAAGGTGACCACCGGCGTTGGCGCATTGGGAGAAGCACCGGGGAGTTCTCGCGAGAGAGAAGCGGCCAGAGTCACCCCGGCCCTGTATCATCTTCTACCTTCGTACAAAGGCGCGGTCACAGCCGAGGCTGGACTATCCGACGATCTGTTTTTGCCCAAAGCATGGCAACCGAGTGTGATTCAGACCCTCGCTTCATTCATTCGCATGTACGGATTGGGCGATGGAACGCCGCAGGATAGGGCGATCGAATTGCTCGAATCGATGCTGGACGCCGCCTGGAAACATCGCACGCGGATCGAAAAACTGGCGCTCTCCGATTCCAAGATGTGGCTTTCAATCGTGGGTGTCGATGAAGACACACGGGTTTCGATGCGAATCACCAGCGATAGCGGCAAGCCATGGTTTGAACTCGGAGCAGCTCGCAACGAGTGGCACAAGGGAACTCCGGCCAGTGACGTTGTCACCGGTGATAACACCGTGCCTTATCTCGGAGCCCAGGCGAACTTTATTCCCATCGAAGAAATTGTTTGCGTTGCTCCCAAAGATTTCGGCTTCTGGGAATTCAAAGACAAACTTTTAGAAAAAAGCGGCTTTCATTCCGCGTTACCGAACATGAATCTCGTGCAACGGCTCACGATCAGTCATATCAAGGGTCAACAATATGGCGATGTGTGGGGCCACCGGCCGCCGGATTTGGATCCGTCCACAAAGTGGGACCCGCCCATCGCGGGATTGCAGCCGGCGTAGCCATCGGATTCAGCCCAGGGATTCGATCCGGTTCAGCAAATCTTTCTTGCTGGTCACACCGGTGACTTGATCGCGGACCTGGCCGTCTTTGAAGAAGAGGAGCGATGGGATCGCGCGGATGTTGTACTTGGAAGAGAGACTTTGATTATCATCGACGTTCACCTTTGCCACTTTCAGTGAATCGCCTTTTTCACGGGCGATCTCATCCAGCACCGGGGCGATCATTTTGCACGGACCGCACCATTCGGCCCAAAAATCGACAATCACCGGCTTGTCGCTTTGCATTACTTCACGGTCAAAGTTGGACTCATCGAGTTTGAGGGTGGCTGAATTTTCCATAACTCAGAAAAGATAAGTCCAAATCTGAATAATCAAAATCCCAGCTGATAAAATCAGCACTCCCCAGCAGAGGCCGGTCGGGATTCGATCGACATTCCTCTCTGGCTCCGGTTCCACCCTAATCGCGGGCGCCATCTTGAGCGGCACGCTGGCCGGGATCGAAGCCGGCATTCGGCTGAGCGGCTGGGTCTTTTTCAATTGCACCTTGGGCGGCTTCGGCAAATCGCGCAGAGAGCCGATAGCGGCATTTTCGTTGTTGGATGCGCCGGCAACAGTCTGCGAACTCGAATCAGCTTTCGCGATCGCAGCGGCAACAGAGGAGGCTTCCGACGGGATCGAACGTTGGTCCGGCGATGGTCGTCTCGACAAAAGAATGTCTGCGGTCTCAGGCGATTCGGCGTTTCCGACGGGCGGCTCGAGCTTGGGTGGCAGTGCCATCTGAACAGTTCCTTTTCTCAATTGGTTTGCGTCGGGCCTAAAGGGCGGCGAATTGATCGAAACCAGATTGATCAAAAACCGTCGACTTGTCACCACTCAAACTGGACTTTACGACGGAGATTGCCCGTAATCTGATAGATTTAGGACGACAAGCGGATTTCGCTGCACAATTCGAAATCGATGGCCGGAGACCAGCGACACAGCTTTTTCGAAGCAAGCCTCGCAATCCCTGCGTGGATACTTGCGTTCATCAGCGTTTTTCTTTTGCGCGTAGAAGTATGGCGGATTTTTGGTCTGATGGTTGCCGCGGTTGCAGCAGTCTTAATCCTTTTCGCTTGTCGATCCTGGCATCCGCGTGAGTTCGCAGAACCGGCTGCGCTCTTACCTGCTCGATATTTCACTAAAGCAACGTGGATCGGGCTGTTTGCATCGTTGCTATCTGGACTGGCCGCCGATTTGGCCTATCTCGCTCAACCGCATGCAACCTTCGGTGCAGCGGGCTGGCTGTGGCTCCTCAGCATCGGTCTGTTTGCGACTTCATTGGCTTTTCTGCGTCTTCCCCGCTCTGTGGCATCACAGCAAAAGCCTGCACATAATTGGCCGAACTGGGAAATAGCTGCACTCGCCGGGATTATGCTGGTCGGTTTTGTTCTGAGACTTTGGAAATTGGCTGAATTTCCTAACAACATCTATCCAGATGAAATCACCGCGGGACAAATCAGTAGCGCATCCTATCTCAGCGGTGGGTTGCCGCCGTCGATCTTCAGCACGGTTTGGGGTGATATCGATTTGCCCGGCCTCTGGTTCTTTCTCGTTTCCATCTCACTCAAAATCTTTGGGACGACCCTGGCTGCAGTGCGTTTGCCGTCGGCACTTTTCGGCGCTGCCACCGTGCTGCCGTTTTATGGATTCCTTCGAACGGCGTGGGGGCGGAATGTGGCGATCGCGGGCGCAGCAATCATGGCGTTCAGCGCGGCCGACGTTCACTACAGCCGGCTCGGCATCAACAACATTCTGACGCCGTTTTTTTGGACGCTCTGTTTCTTCTTTCTAATGCGCGCGCTTTTCTTCTCCCGACCCACGGATTGGGGGCTGGCCGGAATGTCGGCTGGCGTCAGCGAATATGGATTCTACGCCACGCGCTTGTTGCCTTTTCTTCTGCTGGTTTTCCTCGCGTATTTGTCGATCTTCCACCGCCAAAAGATTCGCAGGTTTGCGATGGGCTGGGGTTTGGTCGGTGTGGGCTATCTGATTGGTTTTGGTCCGTTGCTGGCGCATTTTCTAGTGCATCCGGGTCTCTATTTTCACCATGGAACCAGCGTTCTGGCCTGGGATCATTGGCCGGATACTCCCTCTGACTTCAGCCGGATGTGTTCGGTGCTCTGGCCCAACTTCGTGCGAAGTCTGCTCGGCCTAACCACGATTCCATCACAGGATATCATCTACTTTGCGCCTTTCCTGTTACCCATCGAAGCTGCGCTACTCATTCTGGGCGCGGGATTGTTGATGCGCGATTGGAAACATCCCGCGGCGTTTCTGATGATCTTGAGCGGTTTGGGCGTGATCATCGTCGGCGGAACGCTGGTTGCGGGCGCGCCGTTCCTCAATCATTTGACTGGCGCTTTCCCCGCGTTCTATGCGGCGGTCGCGATAGCGCTTGGAGCATCGACAGATCTGTTGAGCAAGGAGTTGTCACTGAGATGGAAAATGATAGCGCCGGCCACGCTCGCTATTGTTCTGATGGGGCTTTGCGCGCTGAACGTTCGATTCTACTTCAAAGATTATTACGCGAATCCCAATCTAATCGTCGATTCTCGCTACAGATCGGCGCAAGAAGGGTACGAAATTCAAGTGGCACTGAGCCGTTTCCTCGGCTCACTCGGCCATAACTACTCGGTGAGGTCGATAGCGAACCGCACTGTGGCTTACGATTCCGGGATGACGAAGTTTCTTTCGGGCACAGAAGATTATGCGAACGTCGCCCAGCCCACCGAGGATCAATTGCCACGCGTAGAATCGGGCAAAGGTATCGCCTTCATCTTCTTTCCGGGCAGCGAAGAATATTTAACGGCGATTCAATCCCGTTATCCCGGCGGCACAACTCGCGTAGTGAATAGTCGAGGCGGAAGACAGCTCTTTTCCGCTTACCTCCTTCCGCCGAATTGAGCAGAAGACGCGGAGAGTTTATGCCAACAAATCGTAGCCGCGGCTGCCCGTGATTTTTCGCGTAATGAATTCACCTACCGGGGCGGACCTGGACAAGATCACGCGAGCATCGACATCGGGTGCATCCGCTTCTGTGCGGGCAATGTGCGGTTGATCGACGAGCAACTTCAATTCGCGTCCGATTTTCTCGCGCGCAAGTTCGTGCGCGATCTCTTGCTGGAGTGACATCGCTTTGCGGTAGCGCGCGTTCTTGATTTTTGCGGGAATTTGGCCGGGCATTTTGGCCGCGCGCGAGCCTTCCTCCTGCGAATACTTGAAGATGCCGAGCCGTTCGAACCTGGCACGCTCAATGAATTCCAGTAAGGTCTCGAATTCTGCTTCGGTTTCTCCGGGAAAACCGACGATGAATGTTGTTCGGAGCGCGACGCCGGGAATTCCGGCCCGCAGTTTCTCGATCAAGCGCTCGATGTGAGCGCGCGATGTCTCGCGACGCATGCGGTGTAACATCGATTCATCAATATGTTGCAATGGGATGTCGATGTAACGCGCGACTTTGTCCGGCAGCTGCCGGATCGTTTCGATCAATTCATCACTCCAATGCGCGGGATGCGTGTAAAGAAGGCGGACCCAGAATTCGCCGTCGATCTTTTGGATCTCGCGCAGAAGCGCGGTGAGAGTTGGGCCGCGTGAGGAATCGACCGGTTGGCGCGGCCCGGCCTTTTCCGTCCACAAATCCATTCCGTAATAAGTCGTATCCTGGCTGATCAAATTAATCTCACGCACACCTTCCCTAACAAGACCGCGCATTTCCGCCAGCACAGAATCCATGGTGCGGCTGCGGTGTTTGCCGCGCATCTGCGGGATCACACAAAAACTACATGGATGATTGCAGCCCTCAGCGATCTTCAGATAAGCAGTATGCGCGGGAGTAAGTCGAAACCGGGGCGTGTCGTAATCAGGAATGTAAGTCGGTCGCGTCTGGGTGAACGGCTCACGTCTCGCATAGGAATTCTGTGAGTTATGTGAAACCAAGTCCTCCACAATTTCACCAAGCTGACTGACCTGATCCAACCCGATAAACGCATCCACCTCCGGCATTTCGTTTCGCAGCTCGCTGGCAAAGCGCTGAGACATACACCCGCTCACAATCAGTTTTTGATTCGGCCGTTTGTTCAAGCCGCGCTCCTGATGCGCGGTCAGGATCGCTTCGATCGATTCCTCTTTGGCGGAATCGATAAACGCGCAGGTATTCACCACCAGCACATCGGCTTCATCTGCATCCGACGTGATTTCCATTCCACGCTGTAAAACGCTCCCGAGCATGATCTCGGCATCCACCAGGTTCTTGGCGCAGCCCAGGCTGATCATGCCGATTCGAATCCTGTTACTCATGTCATTGTTCGAGACGCCGCTAGAAAATTGCTTGCCGATGCGCGCTATTGAATTGTGACTTCGTTATCGCCATCCGTGATTGGCTTCCCATTCTTCCGGATCTGGATCGCCTCGCGATCCAAAACTCGCACAGCGATGTGTTGGCCTTTGAATTCAACGATTCCATCCGACGGCGAGATCCAGCGTTCGTACGGCGGCGTGCTGGAGCCATTATCGACCACGACTTTGAGATAGGTTTTCTTAAGTGGCTTGATATCGACCAAGTTCTCCGTGGCCTGTTCCGCAGGCGAAGGAACCTGGGCGGCAGCTTGGTTAGTCACATCCTGTGGACCTACTGGCTCTGCGCGACGCACTTCCGGCTCAGGAGATCTCGCACTTGCGACAGCTGATGGCGCCGGCCTCGATGGTGGAGTGTTTGCCATTGGTCGTGCAGGAGACGCTATCGCCATCACAGGAGAAGCCGGAACCGGAGAGGGCGAGGCAAGCGCCGACTCGGGTATTCCGATCATGGTTTCTGTTCGTGGGGCAAGTCTTTTGAGATTGATAATCAATTTTGTGACCGAAAATCCAAGCACCAGCACGACGACCGCGATCACCAGCGGCCAGAGTGATGTCTGTCTACGCGGTGTTCGAACAACCGGTGTGCGAGTCGGTTTGGGCGCCGGACTTTCCTGCAGATAGGAGTACCCATCGACCGTGACGTTTTCCGATCCTTCGAAGGCTTCCAGATACGGCGTCACATCGACATCCAAAAATTTTCCGTAAATCAAAAGGAACCCCTTGGCGTAAGCCAGACTTGGAAATTGGGAAAAGTCATCAGCCTCGATTTCCGCCAGCCGCGAAGGCCGGATCTTAGTCATTCGGGCGGCTTCCTCGATGGTTAGCCTCCTGGCGAGCCTTGCGTCCTGAAATTTCTTGCCCAGACCTTCGATCGTCATAATGGAATTGCCGGCTAAACAGCGGCGTCGAGATCGACAAGAATCTCGCGCGGCTTAGCGCCTTCGCCGGGGCCTAAAATACCGCGCTGCTCCAGAATATCAACGATTCTGGCCGCTCTGGTATAACCAAGTCGCAATCGCCGCTGCAGCAATGAAGTCGAAGCGCGCTTCTCCTGTCGGATGATCTCGATGCATTTCTCGACCAGCTCCTCATCTTCATCCGTCACCTCCTCGCCGGCCGATGCGCTGGCCGCTTGCAGTTTTTCATGCATGGCCGCATCGAATGCGGGAGGGCTTTGGGCGGTAACGAACTGGATCAGCCGGCGAATCTCCTCATCCGTCACGAGAACGCCCTGCGCGCGGATCAGCCGGGAAGCACCCGGCGGAAGATAGAGCATGTCGCCCTGACCTAACAATCGGTCGGCCCCGTTTTCATCCAGAATCACGCGGCTGTCGATCTTGCTCGCCACTTGAAATGCGATTCGGCTCGGGATGTTGGCTTTGATTACTCCAGTGATCACATCCGCCCGGGGCGTTTGTGTTGCCACGATGAGGTGAATCCCGGCTGCGCGAGCCATTTGCGTGATCCGCGCAATTGCACTTTCCACGTCGGCCGGCGCGGTTTGCATCAGATCGGCCAGCTCATCGATGATTACGACGATGTAGGGGAGGTTGTCCGGAATCTGGATCGCGTCGCCGCGTGGAACTTTCGTTTTGGCGTCCGCTGTCTCAGCGGACTTGCGCGAATTGTCCGGTGAGACAGCGGACGCTACAGCATCAGCGTCCAGCTCTTTTTGCGTTTTCTTCTTCGGACGCGCATTAAATCCAATGATGTTGCGCACGCCTTCCTTGGCGAAAATTTTGTAACGTCGTTCCATTTCATCGATCAACCAGCGCAACGCCAGCAACACCTTTTTAGGATCGACCACGACGGGAAAAGCCAGGTGCGGCAGCGCTTCGTACACCTGCATCTCGACGACCTTCGGATCGATCATGATGAAACGCAGCTCTTCCGGCGTGAACCGAAACAGCATGCTGGCAATGAGAGCGTTGATGCAAACGCTCTTGCCGCTGCCGGTAGTGCCGGCAACTAACAAGTGCGGCATTTGCGCCAGATCCGTGATGATCGCCTTGCCGTAAACATCTTTGCCTAAGGCAAGCGGAATCTTGGCGCGCCCCTTGATTTCATCCCAATCGGTCGATTCCAGCAGTTCGCGAAGCGTGACCGTGACTTTACGCGAATTGGCCAGCTCGATGCCGACCGTGTCCTTGCCCGGAATCGGCGCGAGAATATTGATCCGTTCTGCGCGCGTGGCCCGAGCGAGATCGCGCTCCAGACTAACGATCTTGTCGACACGCACGCCTTTGGCCGGGTAAACTTCATAACGGGTGATCGTCGGGCCTTTGGTGATGTCGCCGGCGGCAACAGCGATTCCGAACTGGCCGAGTGTATCGATCAAAGTTTGCTGGACACGCTGAAGCTCGGCCGGGTCGGCGCCGCCGCGACCTTCGGGATCATGTTCCTCGAGCAAATCCAGTCCTGGCAAGGAGTAAGAGGCAGCATCCCAGTTCCGGGTTGTTAGGCCGGAAGAAACTGCTGATTTTTGCGGACCGGAACGCAATTCCGCCAGCGAAGGTTTCCTTCGCGAAGGCGCCAGCTCGTTCGGCAGCGCGGTCGTATCGACTACCTTCGGCGTCGGGCGATCGGCTAATTCTTCGGCTGAGATGAATGGAGCCGCCGACTCAGAAACCGGTGCGCCTTTTTTCTTGAGCTGCTTCTCAATCGAGCGCCGTTGTTTGGCCAATTCTTTCCGGCTGATCTCGAGCTGCCCTTTGATATCCGCGTTTCGCAATTGTCGATGCAACTGCCACTCGTGGAGCTTGCCAATGACGCGACCTGTGCCCGCGATGGTTTCGCGCACGAAATGAATCGGGCGAAGACCGGTCATTAAAATCAAAGTGGCCAGATAAACGCCCGCCAGCAGAATAATCGATCCGACTTTGCCCATGGAATTGAGCAGAAGCGTCTTCCCAAAAAAATAACCGACCCATCCGCCGGGCCCCGGAATATTGAAAGCGCCTCTCCAGCCCTGAAGATGACTGGTTTGCAGTTGAAGCAAACACGCACCTGAAATGATGAACAGAACAATCCACGGAATCCGCGGCGTAACCCGCAGGCTGTAGTGAAACAATTTCGCCGTGCCGAAGCCGAGGAGGATCGCCGCGAGCAAATACGAGGCGGCGCCAAATAGGTAATAGCAAATTCCGGCGACGATCGCACCGAACGGTCCAATGAAATTTTGCGCTGGATGATTCGCGGGCGAAATATGACTGAACCAGACCCACGACGGTACATCCTTTGGCGTATAGGAAATCAGCGCGAGAAAGAGGAGTGTGCCGACGAAAAGCAGAATAAGGGCAAAGACCTCGTTCCAGGCGTTGTTCTTAACTGAGCGGGCCACTTTGGCAGATAGTAATGCGCCGGGCGCGCGTTTCAATATCTCTTCCTCATACTCATGCTCCTGATCATACCCATGATCCTAATCCTAATTGATAAGTCATTCGACCAGGATCAGGATCAGGATCAGGATCATGAGTATGAGTATGAGTATGAGTATGAGGAAGAAGACACGTGCTTTGACTTGCGCGCCAGGCCGAAGGGTGATTACTGTCCCTGCGCATGATGCGATTTTCATTGCGAAAGGGCCTCGCAATCCTCGGTGGCGCCGCAGCGATTCTCTTTTGTTCCTGCGAAGAACACCACCTCGGCGAGATGCCCGAAGTGCAAAAAGAGCATGTCGATCTCGCCAACGCCGACAATTCAAAAGGAGCTCAGGAATCAACTTCTCCGGCTCCGGCCACACCCACGCCGGTTGATTTCTTTCCTACCAAAAATCCGTAGGGAAAAGGGGACCTCATGGCCAAGCAGAAATACCTGACTTCACCGCCGAAGATCAGCACTTGGCCGCCGGGCGTTCCGTACATCATCGGCAATGAAGCCGCCGAGCGTTTCTCGTATTACGGGATGAATTCCATCGTCGTGATTTTTTGGACGACGTTCCTTCACGACAAGGCGGGCAACCTCGCTGTGATGGGGCCAGCGCAGGCTGATGCGTGGTATCACACTTTTGTTTCGGCGCTCTACTTTCTGCCATTGTTCGGCGCGATCCTCGCTGACGCGCTCTTTGGAAAATTTTGGGTCGTCTTTTGGCTGTCGATCGTCTACTGCGCGGGGCACGCGACGCTCGCGTTGATGGGTTCAGCCGTTGCGCACGTCATTCCGCCCGTAGTCCTCTCAGGAATCGGACTTTTTTTGATCGCTCTTGGCGCCGGTGGGATCAAGCCGTGTGTTTCAACGAACGTGGGCGATCAGTTTGGCGAAAGCAACAAGCATCTGCTGCCGCGCCTTTTTAACTGGTTCTATTTTTCCATCAACGCCGGCTCAGCGCTGTCGACGCTTTTGATCCCATGGTTACTTGAGCCGGGTTCACTTTCGGACTGGCTCAAAAATCTATTGCCAGTTTCGGTTGCAGATTTTCTGGTCAGCCCGCGATTGCATAGCCCGGACGTTGCTTTCGGCTTGCCAGGTATATTCATGCTGATCGCGACGATTTTCTTTTGGGCTGGTCGCAAAAAATTTGTCCACATTCCGCCAGTCGGCTTGCGAACTTATGGGCGCGAAATTTTCAATAAGAAAACTGGCAAAATCATTCTCAATATTCTGATACCCGTTCCGTTCGTAGCGATGTTCTGGGCGCTCTGGCAGCAAAATTTTTCCTCATGGATCCTTCAGGCCAAATCAATGGATCGACATCTTTTCGGGATTGACTGGCTCCCGGAACAAATCCAGACCGTTAATCCGATTTTCATTTTGATAATGCTTCCGCTCTTTTCTTATGTCCTTTATCCATTCCTGGAAAAATTTGTGAAGCTGACGCCTCTTCGAAAAATCGGCGCCGGACTCTTTGTTACCGCGGCATCATTTTTCATTGTGGCGCTGATCCAAACGCGGATCGATGCCGGTGCAAAGCCGAACATCATCTGGCAAGTTTGGGCATTCGTTGTCCTGACTGCTGGTGAGACACTCGTCTCGCCGACTCACCTGGAATTCTCCTACACACAAGGGCCGATAAAACTGAAATCGCTGGTCATGTGCACCTATTTGCTTGCCATATCACTGGGCAATCAATTCACGGCGGCAGTGAACTTCTTCATCCAAAATCCGGATGGCTCGGTGAAGCTACAAGGCTCAAGCTATTTCATGTTTTTCGTTTGGGTGATGCTGGGAACGGCAGTGTTGTTCGTGATTGTCACTCCCTTTTACAGAGGTCGCACGTATTTGCAGGATCAGACCAATGTGGCGGGTGAGGCCGAACCGCAGGTCGGCTTCGCCGTCCAACCGGAAGTGTAAGATTCACTTTGTTTTCTACGACCTGGCCGCAATCGGGAATTGCTTTCGATGAACGGCTTGAAACGGATATTTATTGGGCGAAATGGCGTGAGATATGGCTGGCGGTTCGTCGCTTTCGCTGTCGCGATCGAATTTGCCTACCAATTCGTGGAAAGACCGGTGCTGGCGTTCGTATTCCCAAAGCTCCAGCTTCAACTTCAGGCGCTGAGCGCACCGGGCCTCATTCTTGGCGAGATCTTGAATTTGATTCCTTTGCTGGCTGGGACCGCAGTCGTTGCTCTCCTCGAACATCGCCGAATCGACAGTTATGGTTTGCCGCTGGAACGAGCGTCCGGTGGTCTGTTTTGGAATGGAGCTTTTCTCGGCCTTGGAGGCGCTATTTTTGTAGCGCTAGGAATGCTGGTCACCGGCGCGATGCGCGTACATGGAGTCGCCTTGCACGGGTCGAATTGGATCGTCTCACCACTTTTGTGGCTCATTGCGATGGTGCTCGTCGGAATCAGTGAAGAGTACCTTTTCCGCGGCTACGCTTTACAATCACTCTGGCGCGCCGCCGGTTTCTGGCCGGCTGCGCTGATCACTACAGCCCTGTTCGCGGGAGCTCATGTATCGAAGCCGCATGAAAATGCTCTGGATATCGGGATGATTTTCGCTTTGGGGATCATCATTTGTCTCAGTGTTCGTGTTACCGGATCGCTTTGGTGGGCGGTGGGATGGCATGCGGCCTTTGATTTCGGCCAGCTCTTTATCATCGGTACCCGAAATGGCGGACAAGTGCCGGTAGATCGGCTTCTGAATGTCAGTTTTCCCGGCCCGGTCTGGCTTACTGGCGGGGAACTGGGAACCGAAGCAAGCTGTCTCATGATTCCGATGGCCCTGGGGACCTTGCTCTATCTCATGCTGGTTTTGCACCGACGCTCTCCAAAGTCGGAATCGTTTAAGCTGAAGGGACTACTAACAGATGCCTAATCTCGCGACCTGGATCAGAGAAAAAGACCAAACATGGTTTCGCCCGATCCTTGGCAGATTTTCTCAAATTAACTTTTGGAATGCGGCGACGGGGCAAATCTCAGTGGCGGGTATGCATGGTCTTCTTCTCACCGGTGGCTCCGATATCTCGGTGCAATATCTGAAGCAGGAAGTTGTCGATCCATCGGTGCTTGAAAAAGATGTCGATCCTGTGCGTGACGAATGGGAATTTGCTGCTGTCGAGAACGCATTGTCGCGGGGGCTGCCGATCCTGGCGATTTGCCGAGGCATTCAGGTTCTGAACGTAGCCCTCGGCGGGTCGCTCAAGCTCGATATTCCCGGGCACCGCGAGGAGGAACAGAAAGATCAGAATGTTCAGCCGTTGCGAACTGCGGCTAGTGCCGAGCATCGATTCGTGCGTGTCAATAGCGCGCATCATCAAGCGATCGATCGTTTGGGGAATGGCTTGGAAATAGAAGCGTGGAGCGCCAGCGATGACATCATCGAGCAGGTTCGGCTTCGGCATCGGCCCTTTGTGTTAGGCGTCCAATATCATCCGGAGCGCGACGCTGCCTACTACGCCAGCCTGTTCGAGGATTTTTTTTCGCGGCTGACTAGTTCGATGTAACATTTTAACGAATCACGTTTCCTTGTCCACGCCGCAAAACACAATCGCGATCGTTTACGATTACGATCAGACGCTAAGCCCGAGCTACATGCAGGACGAGGTCATCTTTCCAGCGTTCGGGATCAAAGCGGAGAATTTCTGGCGCAGATGCTCGGAGCTGGTGCGCGATGCCGGTTACGATAACGAGCTCGCCTACATGAAAGTGCTACTCGATACCCTCAGCATGGATCGCCCCACCAACACCGAGCTTCGACAGCTCGGAGCCAAGTTAAATTTTTACAAAGGGCTGCCGGAGATGTTTGAACAGTTCCGCAATGGATTGCTGACGCCTGAGCAGGTCGCGAACGGGATCACCGTCGAGCATTACATCATCTCGTCGGGCATGAAGGTTCTCATCGAAGGCAGCCGGCTCGCGTCTTATGTGCGCGCAATCTTCGGCTGCGAATTCGCCGAGGAAGAAGAAGGCCGGATCACATTTCCCAAGCGTGTGATCAGTCACACGCAAAAGACGCAGTTCCTGTTTCGCATCAACAAAGGTCTGCTCGATATGTCGCAGGACGTAAACGATCACATGGACCCCGATATCCGCCCGATCCCATTTCCAAACATGATCTATGTTGGCGATGGTCCGACCGATGTGCCCTGTTTCACGGTGATGAAAAAGAACGGCGGCGAAGCGATCGCGGTTTACAACCCGGAGGATCCGGAACGCACCGGATTCAAAAAATGTTTCCAGCTTTCCACACACGCCGACAGGGTAAAACACATCGCTCCCGCCGATTATCGGCCAAACACACACTTGCGCATGCTGCTCGAGCAAATGGTCGAGGAGATCGCCAACCGAATCGTCGAGCAACGCAAATCCGCCATCGAGACTGGCACCGTCCGCGCGTCGAAGTTCTAAAGCGCTCCTTTCTGTAGCGGCGCTCTATGAGCGTCGCAAACTATTCTCAAGGATCGGCGACGGTCACAGACCGCCGCTACAGATTTATTCGCCTTGATAAACGCAGCGTGCCGTCGGGGTTTCGTGCACGACAATTTCGCAAAGCCCGGCGCACTTCGACTCTAGTTTTTTCCAGAACCACGCCGCCATATTTTCGATTGTCGGATTGTCCAGCCCTTCAATGTCGTTGAGATACGAATGATCGAGCATTTTGAGCAGCGGTTTCATCGCCTCGGAAATCTCCGCATGATCGTAAACCCAGCCCGTCTTAGGATCGACATCTCCCTCGACCGAAATCTCCACTTTGAAGCTATGCCCATGCATCCGCCTGCATTTGTGTCCTTCTGGTGCGCTTGGCAATGTCTGCGCCGCTTCGAAAGTGAAATCCTTTATTAGTCTAGCGCGCATAAGGTGCAAAATACCACGGATTTCCGAGCGTCATCCCGAGCAATAGGATGACCTCGCACTGAACGGAGCTCAAATCTCGCGCTGGCTCCGCGACGAGATCACTTTGGGCGACACTGTTTGAGATCGACTAATGTGAATCTTTTGCTGAGCGGGATCCGTTGGCGTTCATCTGCATCTGATTGATCGCTTCGGTACCCAGCTTTTGCACGTTCGAATTTTCGCCTACCACATTCCCATTTTCGTCGACAGTAATCCATCGCCCGCTTCCTATGTGAGTGCCTGTTTCTGTCGGCACGTACACCATGTGCAGCTTGCGGGGGCCCCTGGTGTTGGTTAAATCGAAGTTAAGCTCCGTTGGGTGCTTGGCCTGAGCCTTGGCGTTAAGAATCGAGGCTTTTACTACGCCATTCACTAAAAGCGTGACGTGATAGTTGCCCACGGCCAATCCATTGCAGATGTAGTGACCGTTCGCATCTGTCTTCGTCATGATGCTCTTTCCGTTCTTGGCTTCAATCTTGACGTCAGCTCCCTGGACTTTGTTTCCACGCGCGTCCTTTACTGTACCTTCAAGAGAGGTAGTTCCAGCGAATGCCAGCGACGAAGACAACAGAAGGACTAGAGCAATCGTTTTTTTCATAGAAGTCCGATCGTACCGGTTTTGTGGTAAAAGGTCAATGGCCAACGCAAAACGCGTTTTCGCATCAGACGCCACGCTGAGTGGGAGTCCAGATGAACTTGTGCATCTGAAGTTGGAAACGGACGTTGAGATTGTCAGCCAGAATCCATTCCACGATTTGGCGCGGATCGATCCGGCCCCAGATCGGTGAAAACAGAACTGCATTACAACGCGTATCTAGATTGAAACGCTGCACTTTTTCGCGTGACCATTCGTAATCCTCGCGCGAGCCGATTACGAATTTCACTTCATCCCGCTTGCTGAGATAATCGATGTTTACCCAGAAATTCTTTTCCACTTCGCCGCTGCCCGGCGTTTTCAAATCCATGATCCGATGAACCCTTGCATCCACCTGCGAAATGTCGTGCGTGCCGCTGGTCTCGAGCAAAACGGTGTGGCCGGCATCGCATAACATCGACATCAGAGGCAGCACATTCTTTTGCAGCAACGGTTCTCCCCCGGTGATCTCGACCAGTTTGCAGCCGAAAGTCTTCACCCGATCGACGATGTGATCGAGCTCCATCTTCTTGCCTTCGTGAAACGCGTATTCCGTGTCGCAGTAATTGCAGCGCAGATCGCAGGCTGTGAGCCGGACAAAAACGCAGGGCCACCCGGCCCAGCTGCTCTCGCCCTGGATCGAATGATAAATTTCGTTAATCGTCAGCATTTCTCCGTCCATCACAAACCGCATTTCGCGTCTGCTTCGGAGAAGCTGGAATTCTTGCGGAGCAGCGACGCAAGATAACGATCGACCAGAGGGGCCTCGTTGATTCGCGCAAGATTCTCCGGCCGCTCCAACCGCGAAAAAATCGCGTAGGCAATCTTCTTCCGCGGGACGCTTCTCTCACCGTAACCGGAAGGAATATTGCTCGACCAATAACGAATGTATTCCTGGCCAAAGCGGTTTTCCGTTCCCATGAAAATTACCGAATGACCGCTTTCGTGCCGGCCAACGTGTCGATTCCAAAAAATTTTCATGAAGTCGCCGGGCTTGGCATGATCGAAATTCGTGAAGTTGTGACCAAGACCCAGTTCGTGAAACAAGCGCGCTGTGCCTGGCCCGTTGGCATTCCAGCGTCCCCAAATTCCCTCGCCGTCACGTTGATCGCGAATCACGAGATGATTCAGCGTTGCATAATCCAAATGAAGGTCGCCTCGCGCCCGCAGAGCTTCAATGGTTCGAATAAAAACCAGATAGGTCGCGCCCGAACAGAAACTGGGGGATGCGGCCGATGGCAGAAAGAAAAACTTGCCCGACTCGAAGTGAGCGGAGTGTTGCAAGCGAATGTTGGCGACGTGCGAGATAGAATAGCGTCCGCCGCGCGGCATTTTTCTGATCTGCTCGAGAACGACATCATTGTAATCGCGCGCGAACACTGCCGGCGTGGTCACAGCCCAGGTTGCGACCAGAATCCCTAAGAACCATTTCACGTGCGATAAGTAAGCGGCAATTTCGTAAAGGGCAACGCCGCGCTGTCATCCCGAGCGTTGGTAGCATTCTACTTCGCGATACAGATGTTTTTGGGCTCGGTGAAGAAGCGCAACGCTTCTTCGCCGCCTTCGCGGCCGACGCCGCAAACCATAGTCTGGCTGAACTTATGAGCCTCTCGTGCCGTAATCGGATGGCGCCTCACGCACAACTGTCTCCCGCGGCAACGGTGGCTTAACTCCAGCATCTCGCGCGGAAGCTAAGGCAAGATCGAGCGCGATCTGAATCTCGCGAGCCGCTTCTTCGCGAGTATCGCCAAACGCCGTGATCGATGGCCATTCAACGACCTGCGCCACGTAGCATTCGTCGCCCGGCTCCGGCGAATACCAAATGCGAATCTCGTAATCTCGCGCTGTCGGCATAATTAGTTCTTCTTTAAGATCTCGCGGACTTGGCGAACCTGATAACGCTTAATCTTCCCGTGAAAGTTTTGCAAATTCACGAAATCAGCTCCGCGTTGAAAGATGACATGACTTCCGCCGCGTTGGCGCTGAGTAAAGCGAAGTTGCGCGAGCAAGTAACACATGTCGTCAAAACGAATGTTCGCATCGCTCTGGCCGCTCATCACCTTTTCCAGGATTTTGTCGGCTTTGCTCACATGAAGCTGCTATTTCGCAATGCAGATGTTTTTCGGCTCAGTGAAGAAGCGCAACGCTTCTTCGCCGCCCTCGCGGCCGACGCCGCTGGCTTTCATGCCACCGAAGGGAACACGCAGATCGCGGACGAGCCAGCAATTTACCCACACTGTTCCAGTGTGAATTTGTTCGGCGACGCGGTGGGCGCGATTGAGGTTTTGGGTCCAGATACTCGATGAGAGTCCATAATCGACATCGTTAGCATAACGAATCACTTCATCTTCGCTGTCGAACGGCGTGATCGTGACAACGGGACCGAAAATTTCTTCGCGATTCGTTCGGCACGCGACCGGAAGATCGACAATCACCGTGGGCGGGAAGAAATAACCTTCGCAGCAACGTTCGCCGATTGCCTCCGGCGCTTTGCCGCCGAGCGCGATTTTGCCGCCCTCTTTCCGGGCAAGATCGACATAGAACTTTACCTTATCGAGCTGCGTCTTGCTCACGATGGCGCCTTGCTCGGTTTTGTCGTCTAACGGATCGCCTTGCTTCAGGTGCGAGGCTTTGTCGATGAAACGATCGACAAAATCGTTGTAAATTGAGCGTTCCACGAACACCCGCGAACCGCACAGGCAAACCTGGCCCTGATTCGCGAACGATGATCGCACGCTCCCGGCAATGGCTGCATCGAGATCGGCATCTGCGAAAATGATGTTTGGATTCTTCCCGCCGAGCTCGAGCGAAACTTTCTTGAACAACGGCGCGCAGCTTTCTGCGACTTTTTTTCCTGTCACCGTTCCGCCGGTAAAGGAAATTGTCGTGATCTTTGGGTGCGCCGTGATGGCAGCGCCCACACTTGGCCCGGTTCCGTGCACGATATTGAGGACGCCGTTTGGCAGTCCTGCTTCGACGCACACTTTGCATAATAGAGACGCGGTCATGGGCGTCAGCTCGCTTGGTTTGGCGATGGCGGTATTGCCGACGGCGATGGCCGGCGCGATTTTCCAGCTCAATAAATAAAGCGGCAGGTTCCAGGGAGAAATCAGGCCGGCGATGCCGCGGGGTTGTCGCAAGGTGTAGTTAAAAGCGACCCCATCAGTGACGTGCGCCTCGTTTTCCGTGTGCAGGATTGCTGTGGCGAAAAACCGAAAATTGCTAGCCGCTCGCGGAATATCTAACGAGCGCGCGAGCGCAAGTGGTTTGCCGGTGTCGATTGATTCGGCGCGAGCGAGCATTTCCAGATCGCGCTCGATCAAGTCGGCAATACGCAAAAGGATTTTGGATCGTTCGTGGGCCGGTTTCTTTGACCAGACCGGAAATGCCTTCTCAGCCGCCCGCACTGCAAGATCGACATCGCGTGCATCGCTATCGGCCACTTGCGAATAGGGCTTTCCAGTTGCCGGCTCGATGTTGTCCAGATACTTGCGGCTCGTCGGCTCAATGAATTCGCCGTCGATAAAGTTGTCGATCTTGACCGGCTCCTTATGCACCACAGCGAAGTAAACGTTGTAGGAGCGCTTGTGCCAAGCGTCTCTTTCGGTTTGGCCTGGCGACCATTTTTTAGATTCGGCGGTTTGTCACAAGCACCGCCACACCTCGAGGCTATGCGTCAGCCCAGCTGACAGCGTGGACGCGCACCGGACGATCGAACCCCTTTAAGAGGACTTCGTCGAGCGATTGAAATGGAAGCGTTTTCCCTTCGCACAATTCGGCAACAACATTTGAGACGAGAATTTGCTCGGCCTCAGCATAAGCACACAGACGCGCGGCCAATTGGACGGTACACCCGAAGAGATCGTTGTGACGCTCCACCGGCTCACCCGCCGCTATGCCGACACGAAGCCGGACCGGAGCATTACTTGGTGCCTGGGCTTGTTTGACCAGCTCACGCTGGACCTGAGTTGCGCATTTAACAGCCGCCGCCGCCGAAATGAACGACGCCATGATGCCGTCTCCGAGGTGTTTCACTTCCCGGCCGCCGAAATCGCTGAGCGCTTTCCGGACGACTGAATCATGGACATGCAGCAAAGCCATGGCCGCTTCATCACCGAGCTGCTGAGTGAGAGATGTTGAGTCGACAATGTCAGTGAATAGAATCGTGCGAATTCCCGGATCACGATCATCGGCTGATGCGCCTGGGAGCAATACTGCTCCGGCCTCGTTTACTTCGCAGCCGCCGAGAAAAAGTTCCGCGACGTCGGACTCCACCTGAATGAGCTTGTCTGGAAGAAGCCCATGTGCCTCACGGTGTACTTCCACTGCGGCTTCGGCGTTTGGGGCATCGCAAAGGCAGAAAACTTTACCTTCCTTCTCGTTGACCCAGTACTTGTGATAGTGAACGCCATATTTGCCCTGCACCTCCATATCTTTGAAGTGGGCTTTGGCGACATCGGCCGCGGTTACGCCTCCCGGAATCTCGTGAATGTCCATGTAGGTCGGCATAATTTCTAAATGAGTTACAGCTAATCTAACCTGATGTGTGTCGATGGGAAATGTCGATCTTAGGCGGGTGAACGAGAGTTTGGTAAACGACACAATAGCGTTCTGTCAGTCGAATCAATGTAGCCAATTGTTCTTCGTTCGCGTCCGTGTCCAAATCGAATTGGAGCCGAATCCGCTGAAAACCAACGGGCACTTCCTTGGAAACGGCGAGCGTCCCTCGAAAATCGAGATCGCCCTCGGCCCGAACGGTGACGCCCCGAATCGGGACGTCCAATGCCGTCGCAACTGCACGTAAAGTGACTCCGGCGCAAGCGACCAGCGATTCGAGTAACATATCCCCGGAGCATGCGCTTAGCCCCGTTCCGCCGGTCGCCGGGTGCAGTCCGGCTTCAACGAGAGCTTTTCCGGTCTGCACATTGCAGGTCACGCCCTCGCCGATTTTTCCTTCAGCACGCAGCGTGACCATCGCCGCCTTCGGTTCATTGCGATAACGATCCTTGATCGGCGCTTGAATCGATTTCAGCTCGTGCGCGGTCATGCATGGTTAAATTGCATGCCTTTTTGAGCCGTGCACGAGTGATTTTGCTTATGTTTAGGAACGCACTCTGCTAAACTCCTCCTCCATGAAACAGATCGGCTTGTTTGGTTTCATCATTTGCATCGCATTTCTGGTCGGTTGTGAAAGCACCGAGACAGCCGGTCGCGGCAATCAGGAGCAGAAACGGCGGGCCGCTATTGAGCGACAGAAAGAAGGGCCGCAACCCAGCGAAGGCGAGCGGAACCTCTGGAACGCGCAACGCGATGTTCTCGTCCGCGATAGCAATCCCGCGATTCGTTATTAGCTTAGCGGTTCAAGAGCGCCGTCCGAATTCAATCCGCGCTTACGCCCGTCAGCGCGGCCACATTATTTTTCGAGGGAAAAGTTGTTGCTCGCATTGGCAACGTTGCTGCCAAAGCGGGACAGTGCCTAGAAGAGCCAAGGAGAATCGAGACGATCACCGCGCCGAGCGGCGCGACGTGCATGAGCAGTCGATTTACCGAAAGCGCGACGTGGTGGTGGTAGTCTGGCCAGTTGCTAAAAACGTATGCCCCAGTATAAACGGCAATCGGAACGGCGATCCCGAAGACGGCTACCACAGCCGCAAGGACGCGCGTGCGATACAGGAACGAAATGCACGCCAGCACTACAGCCGGCCAGAACAGATTCCAGATCCGGGTGTGGACTAATTCCCTTAACAGCATCGACAGAATCGGACCGGCGCGGTGAATGTTTGTCTTCAAAGCGCCGTAGCTGAGTGGCACAAAATCCGGCGAGGAAATGGCGTGCATCTTCCACAAATATAAATTCCAGCCGATGATCAGGAAAAGACCGGGCAGAAGCGCAAAAATCCAGGCTAGCGATTTTTTCTTTCGCCAGATCACAACAAGCCCGCACAATGCACCGATCAGCCAAAGCACCGATCCTTCGCGTTTCATCCAGGGCAGCATTGCCAGCGCAACGGCAAAAATCGAGAACGCGCCATTTCCATCGACATTCTCTTCGTTACACGTGCAGAGAAGGCTTCCAATGGCGGCTAGGTATAAAACGCCCAACGGAAAATCGGCGTAACCAACAATCGCGCTCCCAGTCTCGGTCGTGATCTGGGGAATAAAAAAGAATAAAGCTGCTACAATCAGACCTGGCCAGTTTTTTGCCGTGAGCCGCGTGCTGAACGAAATAACCAGAATGATTCCCGCCGCGTAGAAAAGCGGAAAGATCGTCTTTGCCCAAAACTGATTCGGTTCGCCCAGCCAGAAATAGAACCACAGCTCGGTGTAGGGGATCGCCAGTGGATATTCCGGATGGCTCGTCGCTCTGCCAGCATCTTGAAAATAAAATGCCGGCAATGCCCCTCCATTGGCGTAGGCGTAGCGAGCTTTGATCTCCCAGTTCAAAAGACCATCTCCGCCGAGTGTGTGGACGTAGGAGAGATAAAAGACAATCAACATCTCCATTGCGATAACCGCCGCTAGAACAAGCTCAATTGGCTGCGGTTTTCGCAAGGGCCGAGACGCGACCGCAAAATGACCACGCATTTTCAAATACGTCAGCCCAAGCACCATGCTGATTGCCGCCACGAGAATTGGGAGCAACGGAGCTCGAACAAAAAATCCGAGAATCCAGATGAGAATCGAAATCAAGGCGGTCCCGAAAATCCACGAAATGGCCAATTGTGTGAAAAGATTGAGATGCACTCTCGTTGGACCGAGCAACAAGAAGATGGATCCGGCGGCCAGAATTGTGAGAATCGCACCGACAAGCGCCAGAATATTCACTTTGTTCTCCTAACCGACACGATCTCCAGCGAATCGCCGAAGCGCATGCCGCGCGGCCATGAAGCCGGTGGTTGAACACGACAAAATGCGACTGCCGCGATCTTGTCGATCTCGCCTTCGACCGGGCTCCGGCCCTTTCTAAGATCGACAATCTCTACCGGGTGTGGCCAGGCCAGATAGGCGACAAGCGAACTGAGAAATGCGCTCTGCTGATCATTATTCTGCACAACGATTAGTATTTTCGATGTCGAAGGCAGAGAATCGAAGAGCGCGACAAGCCGCTCGGAGCCGCCGTTTGCGCCGGTGGCGAACTGGAGAAAATTGTCAGTAGAATGAAATGGGCCGGCGAAATGAATGGTGCTTCGCGCCAGACTGGGGAAGATCGGCGGCACGCCAATTGCGAGAAATGCGGCGACCGCGGCAACGCACGAAAACAAGCGCACGCCCAAATTCAGGCGATGTACCATTCCTACGAAGGCCGAACAGCGGGCCGCAGGCTGGCGCCGTTCACAGATGCATTGGCCGACGCGAGTATCGCGGCACGTGCCCGTCGTGGAGCCGGAAAGTAATTATATTTGATGATCGCGTACAGTGCACGGATGCCGTCCCGCCACGTAATTTTCTTCCCTTCCGCATAAGTGCGTCCGTCGTAAGAAATGCCGACCTCGTAAATTCGCCAGTTGGCTTTGGCGACCTTCGCGGTGATTTCCGGTTCGAATCCGAAGCGGTCCTCATACAAGTCGAGTTGTTCGATGACTGATCTGCGAAACGCTTTGTAGCAGGTCTCGATGTCGGTGAGATTGACATTCGTACACATGTTGGAAAACAGGGTCAGCAGTTTGTTCCCTATCATGTGCCAAAAATAAACGACTCGATGCGGCCGGCCGCCCATGAAACGCGATCCGAAAACGACGTCGGCTTTCCCTGCCAAAATCGGCTCCAGCAACGCAGGATAATCCTCCGGGTTATACTCGAGATCGGCGTCCTGAACGATGATCACTTCGCCGGTCGCCGCCGCAAACCCGGCCCGCAAAGCAGCGCCCTTTCCGCGGTTGACGCTGTGATAAATGATGCAATCCGCGAGCGGCTGGATTCTTCGTTCGAGTAGATCGGCAGTTCCATCGGTCGAACCATCGTCCACGACAATGACTTCGAGATCCGGGACGCGCGCAGTGCGTACGGCCATGACGATTTCCTCGATGGTATCTCGCTCGTTGTAACAGGGAATGACGACGGAGATTTTCACAGCTCTTTGGAAAAGAGCAGGAAACCGGCCACTGCGATGATGCGCGAGCTTGGAGCGGGAATGTGCGACAAGGCGCGGTGAGGGAGGGGAAATCCACGGCTATGGTTTGTGACCCCAAAGATTGGACGTGGCCGCCGGCGTTACCATCCTTATGCTTTCAAGCCATTTTTCCGCTGCCATTCGTAAAAGTTTCGGCTAGGATTTCGCCCGTAAATGGCAGTTCAAGAAGCAGAATGGCTCACGCGGAAAAGTCGCATCGACAAACGATTGAAGAATCTTGGCTGGCAGATCAAGCCCTTCTCCCAAAGTCTCAAACTGAATGAACTCGACAAGGTCGCTGTCGAGGAACTGCCCACCGCGAATGGCCCGGCCGACTATGCACTTTTCATCGGCGGAAAACTCCTCGGAATCGTTGAAGCCAAGAAGATCACCGTAAATCCACAGAATGTGTTGGAACAGGCGAAGCGATATGCCCGCGGCGCTTTTAATGGTTGCGGACAATGGAATGATTTTCGTGTGCCGTTTCTTTACGCAAGTAACGGCACGCTCATTTGGCATTTGGATGTGCGCGGGAACAAACTGATCTCGCGTCAGCTAAGTGATTTTCACACACCCGATGCTTTAGTGGGCTTTTTTTCCACTGATTCGAGGAACGCCAGAGCTTATTTGCTCGATACGCTTCCAGAACAGATTCAAGGACTCCGCCCTTATCAGCGCGACGCTATTCTGGCCACCGAGGGAGCCATCCTCAACGGGAAGCGCGACATGATGGTCGCGATGGCGACCGGAACCGGCAAAACGTATCTGACAGTCGCGCAGATTTATCGTCTGCTCGAATCAGGTTTGGCGCGACGCATTCTGTTTCTCGTCGATCGCAAAGCGTTAGCCGCGCAGGCCGTACGGGAATTCAACTCGTTCAACACACCAAAGCGAAACAAGTTCACGCAGGAATATGAGGTTTACAGCCAACGATTCCAAAAGGAAGACTTCGGCGATGACGCGCCATTCGATCCGAAGGTTTTACCCAACGAATACCTGACCGCTCCAAAGGCGAGCCAGACTTTTGTTTATATCTCGACGATCCAACGCATGGCGCGGAATTTGTTCGGCGCTGAAGGTAGTTTCGCGCAAGCGCGCGGCGATGCCGACATCGAAGAAGACGCTGATCGTCTGGACATTCCTATTCATGCGTTCGACCTCATTATTGCCGATGAATGCCACCGAGGTTACACCGCGCAGGAAACGAGCATCTGGCGAAATACGATTCAGCATTTCGATGCAATTCGAATCGGCCTGACCGCCACTCCTGCAGCACACACAATCGCGATGTTCGGTGAACCGGTATTTCGATACGGAGTCGAGCAAGCAATTCTCGATGGTTGGCTCGTCGATTACGACCCGATCGTCATTCAATCCGCCGTGCGCATCAATGGCGTTTTTCTCAAAGAAGGCGAACAGATCGGTCGGATTGACACACAGACTGGCGTTGAAGCGCTCGATAATCTCGAGGACGAACGCACCTTCGACGCATCAGCCGTCGAGCGCGCTGTCACCGCGCCGAAAAGTAACCGCGAGATCGTCAATGAGATTGCGAAGTATGCGTATCAACATGAGAAGGAAACAGGCCGCTTTCCTAAAATCTTGATCTTTGCGGTAAATGACTTGCCGCACATTTCACACGCTCAGCAACTGGTCCGGATCTGCCGCGATGTGTTCAACCAAGGAGATGATTTCGTCCAGAAGATAACGGGCAACCCAGATGTCGATCGCCCACTCCAACGCATTCGCGAGTTTCGCAATCGCCCGAAGCCGCGGGTTGTTATCACCGTTGATATGCTTTCCACCGGCGTCGACATCCCAGAGTTGGAGTTCATCGTCTTCCTCAGGCCGGTAAAGTCCCGCATTCTATGGGAGTAAATGCTCGGTCGAGGAACGCGTCGCTGTAACGACATCAACAAAACAAAGTTCGTCGTCTTCGATTGCTTCGATGGAACGCTCCTCCGCTACTTCAAAGACGCGTCCAACTTCGAAATCGAGGAACCCCGAGCGACTCCACTCACCATTCCCGAGATCATCGAAAATGTTTGGCAGAACATTGATCGCAATTATCACGTCAAGATTCTCGCGAAACGTTTCCTTCGCATCGACAAGGACATCACGCCGGACGGTCGCGAAGAATTGAAGCGATGGATCACCGATGGGAACATCGCCAAATTCGCTAACGAACTTCCAAAACGACTTCGTGGTGACTTCGACGAAACAATGAAGCTGCTACGCAACAAAGATTTCCAGAACTTCCTCCTCGATTACCCGCGCGCCAAGCGCGTTTTCCTTGTCGGATACGAGGTAGAGGATCGCGTCACCTCGCGGCAACTATTCGGTAAATGGGAGAAACCTGAAGATTACTTGGAAGCGTTCGCCAAGTTTGTTCGCGACAACGCAAACCAACTCGATGCCTTGCGAATCCTTTTCAAAAAACCGCAGGAGTGGAATCCGGACGCCTTATCGAAGCTACGAACAACCCTAGGCGGAGGTGGCTTTGGTGAGCATGCGCTAAAAAAAGCGCACGAAAAAGTGCATCATACATTGGCAGACATCATCTCGATGGTAAAACACGCAGCCGATCAACAGGCGCCGCTGTTTACCGCGGAGGAGCGTGTCACAAAAGCTATTGAAGAACTCGAAGCGTTTCACTCCTTCACCCCTGAGCAAAAGAAATGGCTTGGCTTCATCGCGAATCATTTGAAAGAAAATCTGAGCATCAGTGAAGACGATCTGGAATCGCAACCGGTGTTCAGCAACCGTGGTGGCTTGGCACGCGCTCGCAAACTGTTCGGGAATGAACTCAGACCTTTGATCGACAGACTCAACTACACTCTCGTCGCAGCTTAACTATGTCTGACATCGTTCAAAAACTTTGGGGATTTTGTCATACGCTTCGCCACGACGGAATCGATTACGGCGATTACATCGAGCAGCTCACGTATCTGCTCTTTCTCAAAATGGCGGAGGAACGCGCCGCCCAAGTCCCGAAGGGCTGCGACTGGGCCAGTCTGAAGCAACAATCCGGCACTAAGCTCACCGATCACTACGCAGACATTTTGCGCCGGCTGCGCGAAGCGGGTGGTTTGTTAGGCGATATTTTCGCGCAAGCCACGCCGCGCTTTAACAATCCGGTCAATCTCAAGCGTGTTATTGCGATGATCGATGAAGAGGATTGGTCAGCGATGGACGTGGATGTGAAGGGCGCAGCGTTCGAAGGTTTGTTGGAAAAAGCAGCGAGTGAAGGCAAGAAGGGCGCGGGCCAGTACTTTACTCCACGCGTGCTCATCAAATCGATTGTGCGCGTGATGAAGCCCGATCCGCGCGGCAAGCCGGAATTCACTATCGCCGACCCGGCTTGCGGCACCGGCGGATTTCTTGTGTGCAGCTACGAATGGCTTGTCGATCAAGCCAAAGGCGTCTTCGATCGCGCCGACGCGAAGCGAATCAAGACGCAAACCTATTACGGTCAGGATTTGGTGCCGCGTCCGCGCCGGCTGGCGTTGATGAATTTATTTTTGCACGGCGTTGAGCCACACATTTATCTCGGCGACACCATCTACGAACCATTCCGCGGCGAGAAGAACGACGTGATCCTGACGAATCCGCCATTCGGAACCAAAGGCGCGAACCAGGCGCCGGAGCGCGAAGATTTTACTATTGAGACCAGTAACAAGCAGCTCAATTTCGTTCAGCACGTGCTCACCGCGCTCAAGCCCGGCGGACGCGCCGCGATCGTATTGCCGGACAACTGTCTCTTTGAAGGCAAAGCCGGCGAAGTGTTCGAGATTCTGATGCAAGATTGCAATCTGCACACAGTCCTACGGCTCCCGCGCGGCACTTTTACTCCCTACAGCCAAGGCGTGAAAGCGAACGTGATCTTCTTCCAAAAAGGCGCGCCGACTGAAGCGACGTGGATTTTCGATGCGCGTTCCAATGTGCCCGGCATCACGAAGAAAGATCGCCCCCTTTCTTCGCAGCATTTCGTGGAATTCGAAAAGGCTTACGGGTCCGATCCGAATGGCAGAAGTAAACGGACCGAAGCCGAACGCTACCGCAGTTTCGACATCAACCAGATCAAGGAACGCGAATACAAGCTCGACATCACCTGGTTGAAAGACGAATCGCTCGAAGACAGCGACGAACTTCCCGAACCGCAAGACCTCGCGTCAGAGGCGGTGACTGAATTGGAATCTGTAGTAGACGATCTCAAAGAGATCATCGCGCTTGTTGAAACGGAGGAAGCGGTCGAAACATGAGCCTCCGACGAAGCGACGTGTCCGCCGTAGGCTTGCCGAAGGCGGAAGCCATCACCGAATTGGAAGCCGTGGTCGATGATCTCCGCGAGATTGTCGATCTTGTGGAGAAAGAAGAACTCGTCGAGAAATGATCGATGTTAGGAACTTCGCACCTGACAAGCGGATCAAGATTCGCTAAATTTCTAACATGAGTACCGCCACTGCAAAATTGCTTTCCGAGTTTGAGGCGTTACCTGCCGAGGAAAAACAGGAGTTCGTGCGCGAGGTGATTGATCATCTACCGCCGTGGGACTCCGGGCCGCTCACCGATGAGACGGTTGCTGCCGCTGCTGATGCGCTCGCGGCGATGCTCGACGAGGAAGAACGTGCCTCTTAAACGCGGCGAAGTCTGGCTTTTCGATTGCGGCATGGTCGAGAAGATCCGGCCTGTTCTCATTCTCAGTGGGCCCTTTGCCGACACCGACCGCGCCGTTATCACTGTTGTCTTCCACACCACCAGTCTTCGCGGCTCGCAATTCGAAATTAAAATAGACGTTCCCTTTCTCAAAGAGGGCGCATTCGTTGCCCAAAGCATCGCCACGTATCCGACCGCTCGCGCGATTCGCAAACTCGGTGCGCTTACCTCAGCGCAAGTTATCGAAGTCGAAACCGCCGTATTCAGGTGGCTGGGTCGATCTGCCTGAGTATGGGGTCCGCTGCGATGAGCGACGAGCTGCCACAGGGCTGGATAGAAGTTGCGCTGTCGCAAATCGCCGCCTTAAACATGGGGCAGTCGCCTCCGTCCACTACTTACAATACAATCGGTGAAGGCCTTCCGTTTTTCCAAGGCAAGGCGGAGTTCGGCGAATTGTATCCGACTCCTCGGAAGTTCTGCTCACACCCAAACAAAGTTGCTGAGGTTGGCGATATCCTGATTTCGGTTCGGGCACCTGTTGGCCCAACGAATCTTTCCCGCGAACGCTCGTGCATCGGCCGCGGATTAGCGGGGATTCGTCCGCGCGATGGCATTCCGCCTCACTATCTACTTTCCTACCTGCGTAGCATTGAACCTTGGCTCGCGACACAGGGAACGGGATCGACATTCACCCAAATCAGCAAGTCCGATTTAGAAGAGATCGGAGTTCCCCTCCCTCCGCTGAACGAGCAGCGTCGGATTGTGGCGAAACTTGAGCAGCTGTTAGGCAAAGTGGATGCATGTCGCCAACGGCTGACGAAAATTTTCGTCCTGCTCAAACGCTTTCGCCAATCCGTCCTCGCTGCCGCCTGCTCCGGCCGCCTCACCGCCGATTGGCGCGAACGCAACGAAAAAATTAAAATCCAATTCAGCGATGATCAAACCGATGGCTCGATTCAGCTCCCGCAGACTTGGCGGTGGAAACGACTTGGAACGGTGTTGACAGTTGAAACTGGAACGACACCACCTAAAAAGTACGCAGAGAATTACAGCGACAGATCAACTGATTGTCCGTTCTTCAAGCCGACCGACTTGGATGCAGGAGCGTATGTTCGCGAAGCGCGCGAATGGCTTTCCACGAAGGGGGAGAAACACGCGCGATTGCTTCCATCTATGACCACATGCGTAACGTCTATTGGCGCGACGATCGGAAAAACAGGTTTACTTCGCGTGCGCGGTGCGACCAATCAACAAATCAATTCAATTCTGCCTAGCGATAATGTCGAGCCGAGCTTCACCTTTCTCTACTGCTCCTCGCCATATTTCCAGCGACGAATCATTGAAGAGTCATCGTCGACAACCCTACCGATCATCAACAAACGTCGATTCCGGGAGCTTGAGTTTCCGATCGCGCCGCTGGCCGAGCAAAAAGAAATCGTGCGCCGAGTGGAGGAGTTGTTTGCGCTGGCCGACCAGATTGAAGCGCGCTATGCCAAAGCCAAAGGGTACATCGACAATCTCACCCAATCGATTCTCGCCAAAGCCTTCCGCGGCGAACTTGTCCCCCAAGATCCAAACGACGAACCTGCTTCAGTTTTGCTGGAACGAATTGGAGCGCAGAAAGCTAGTTCTGAAAAGCCGCGACGGAGAGGTAAATTGGCGGTTGATCCGATTGGTTTGCGAACAGATTGACTTTCTCAAGCTCGCATCGCTAGTCTGCGAGACGCATGGCATCCGCAGACAAGCCGATTGGAATCGCGTTAATCATCTGTGACCGAGTGATCACCGACGCCGTGACGCACGAAAAAACTCTCGTCAGCACTTTCAACCAAGTGTTGGCAAGCAGATTTCCTTGCGTGCATCCGCGATTGACGCTTTTCGTCGCGGTCACGAATGGCCGTGGCACAGCCGAGGCCGAGATCAAATGCGTTAATGAAACAGATCAAAATACCGAGATTTTTGCCATGAAAGGTGCAATTCCATTCCAGGATCCAAATCATGTGGTGGAGATGAGTTTTCAGTTTAACAACGTGACTTTTGCTAAACCCGGCCTCCATAGCATTGAGTTTTTGTGTGACGGCGAGCTTATCTTGCAGAGCCGGTTCGAGGTTGGTATGATGAAAGCTGCCTAAAGAGTTTGTATGCCGACCATAACTAAGGAAACGCCATATTTTCATCCGCTTACCGACGCGCCGCCTCAAAATCAGGCGAAAGGCGAAGGAAGCAGACTGCACACGACCTACTTCGAATTTCGGCTGACGTTGCCGACCATCGTGGCGGTCGCCGCAACAGGACTATCTGATTCGGAGCTTCTCGTGGCTGCAGAGAAGGCCGGCACATTTGAATTTCTCGACAGCACGGAAGAGGACGGTTACAACGACCTGCTGCAAAAGAATGAATGAACAAATGGGATGTCGTTGTCCTGAGCTATCCTTTTACCGATCTTTCGGCGACTAAGGTCCGCCCGGCGGTAATAATCTCACCAGATTCCTACAATCAAACGAGTCAAGACGCGGTGTTCGTTTTGATCACAACAAACACTTCGCGACGAAGTCCATTTGATTTCGTTGTGCAAAACTCTCACCCGGAGTTTATAACAACGGGCTTACGATTCAATTCCGCGGTGAGAATCGACAAAATCTTTACCCTCAACAAAAAGCTCGTCGTTCATACCATTGGTCGGTTCGGCCCGCAGTTAATTAAAGAGATCGAAAAACAGTTGCGACTATTTCTCGAATTACCGGGAGAGCAGCTGGCGCTTAGGATCTGACAGAGCTCGGCTGGACTTTTGCGCCGTCGGCACGATAGACGCTAGATTTCGAATATGAAAATGGAGCTGCATATCGCCAGCGACCTCGGGAGCCACCTTGCGGACGGCTCCGCGGCGGCGGATTATCGCCGGGGCCGGATCGATCCATATGTCGACCTCCACAGCGAAATCGTGCTCGATTTCACCGGTGTGCGGACGGCAAACAGCTCCTTTATCAATGGACTGATTGCCGGACTTATCGAGCAACACGGATCCGATATCTTGAAGCGTCTTGTCTTTAAGGGATGCAATCCCGTGATCCAAGCACTAGTTCAGGCAGCAATCGATCTTGGCCTAAGCAAGATCGACGGTCGCGTTGACGCATAACCGACGGAGAAGGGTTTGCGAGCCCAAGCTAGCGGTCGAGAAAGAAAGTTAATTCTTCAGGCGGCTTGCGCGAAATAGAGCTCGCAGCGGATCGCTTCTTCAATCTTTTCGCGGACGCAGCCGTAGTCGTGCGCCAGCTCATCCGCGGACTCGCCGGCCTTGAAACGTTCAGCAACGATGTTGGTGCTCACGCCGGTACCAGCAATCACGGCTTTACCAGACGAGATGAACGGGTCTATGACGATATTCCTTGGTTGGTCGGCTTCGTCTACTCGCGTGAACGGGTAAAGGCGCAACGGAAAACCCTTGTCATCGCGCTCTATTCTGCGCAGGTGCGCCTTCAAAATATTTCTCACGGCAATCTGCCCACCTTCAGATGCGGAAATAAATTCGCCCAAGTGTTCGACGAACAAATCGACACCGTTTGTTTCGAACTTGTGATCCGCGAGAGGGTGTTTCGATCCAAATTCCTTTTTCAGAAAAACGATTGTGCGGCGAACGTCGGCCATGTCGATGCGGTGCTTTCGCCGAATGGCAGCGAGCACATGGGCTTCAATCAAATTGATGAATGAAAGAGCGACCGGTGATTTCGCTGCCGGCTGAATCATCGGTTTGAAAAAGCCAGTGCGGTACGACATTCCCGCGACCCACGAACGCAAGGTCGCCCGCGGAACAAGAAGGTAGTGCGCAGCTTCGGATATCCCGTATGCCGGCAGCTCTCTAACGTCCTCCTCGTCTGTGACCATGAATGCTTGCGCAGTTTGTTCGAGACTGGTGCAAAGAGCAAGATCCGTCCCCGACTGAGATTTTCATGGCACAATTAGGGACAATTAGCAATTAGGGATCAGGCAGCAAATTCTTGACACTCTTGAAAAGCGGAAACGCCGACGTGCTGAAATACAGGTTCCGGGCTTAGCGCACGAAATCCGCCTTCTTAGCGGCTTTTCGTTAGCGAAAGAAGATCAAGTAAACGATAACGCTTAACACCACCACGGCAGTAATAATCATTTGCTGCGGGTGTTTCACATCAAAAGGCTGCGATGGAATTGCCCGCGATGCGATACCACAATGACGGCAATGATGATCGACGATTGAAAGCGCGTAGCCGCAAGTGGGACAAGACTCCAGTGGCATGCGATACCAATCGCAGACATTGACCCGATAGCGAGAAATACCGCAGGAAATTAAAGCTGAAACGATGAAATGGGCGATCACGAGCGAGATCAGGGAAAGCTGAAACGCTGAGATGCTGAAAGCTGAAATGGGACGAGCAGGAGCAAGAGGCGAAATCAAACATCGAACGCCGAACGTCGAATGAAAAAGGCTCGGTGAGGGAGGGATTGCGGTCCCGCGCCATCCGAAATTGAGGTCCTGATTATAAATTCCCTCACCTCACTAAGGCTCGGTGAGGGAGGGATTCGAACCCTCGGTACCCTTTTGAGGTACGGCGCTTTAGCAAAGCGCTGCTTTCGACCACTCAGCCACCTCACCAAAAATGAACTCTGGGAATATGAGGTGGACAAGATAATCGTCAAACATCCTCGGCGCCTGTAGCGGCGGCCTGTGACCACCGACTTTTGAGACAAAGTTTGCGACGGTCATAGACCGCCGCTACAAAACTAGCATTGCCCATGATTAGCGAGGAAGAAGCACGCCAAAAGATTTTGAAAGCGATCTCGCCTTTGCCGTCGCGGGAAATTTCGTTGCTCGATGCGCTTGATAGTTTCGCCGCGGAAGATTGTTACGCGCACCTGCAGCTGCCGGTCTTCGACAATTCGGCCATGGACGGCTATGCCGTGATCGCGAATGATTGTAAAACCGGTGTGCGATTGCGGGTCGTCGGCGAACAGCCGGCCGGACAAGATCGACATCTCAAAATTTCCTCCGGTGAAACGGTTCGGATTTTCACGGGTGCGCCGATCCCCACCGGCGCGGACGCGGTCGTGATGCAGGAAGATGTCGATCGTACGGGTGACGAGATCGTGGTGAAGGGCGATGTCGATCCTGGCGAGTTCATCCGCCGGCGCGGTTGCGACTTGAGCGACGGCCAGAAAATTTTGAGTAAAGGCGAACGAATCTGCTCGACGATTGTCGCGTTGCTGGCGTCGCAGGGTTTTCGTGAAGTCTCAGTCGGCGGCGAAGCAAGTGCGGCAATTATTTCCACCGGTGACGAGCTGGCGGAGATCGGAGAACCACTTCAACCCGGCCAGATTTACGACAGCAATTCGGCGTTGCTGCAAGCATTGGTTCAGCGCTCGGGTGCGGCGGTGAAGTCCACAAAACATTGTCGCGACGACCGCGATTCGCTTTCCAAAGCAATTAAAGAAGGCGCCAAGAATTCCATTCTTATTATCACGGGCGGGGTCTCGGTCGGCGAACACGATCTGGTGAAAGATGTGTTGGGCGAGTTAGGCGCGAAGATCGACATCTGGCGAGTGGCGATCAAGCCGGGAAAGCCATTTCTGTTTGGACAATTGGAAAATTGTTTGGTCTTCGGTTTGCCGGGAAATCCAGTCTCGGCATTCGTCACTTTCGCGGTGTTCGTCCGGCCGGCGATTTTGAAAATGATGGGCGCAACGGACCTCGATCTGCCCTCTACGCGGACCGAATTGACTGTCGATCTTATCAACGACGGCGATCGAGCGCATTACTTTCGCGGCAGGATCGACAACGGAACATTTGCTCCAGTGGGTCGACAGGAATCCCACGCGCTCTTCGGTCTAAGTCGATCCAACGCCTTGTTGCGGTTGGAGCCGGGCGAAAGGATCAAGCGCGGCGCGATTGTGCAGGTGCAATTCTTTTTGTAAATCGCGAATCCAATCGCGCCCGCCGGTGCATCTTACCGAGCGATGAGACTGCCTGGCTTGGAATGCAATTTCTTTGTCCCGTGGTCGGTTGACAGCTTATGGGTCGCTTCTAGCTTTAGCCCGTTGAATACCAAAACGTCTCTTCCGCAAGACTCCAGCACGCAAATCCGTGCCGACGCGGAACGGCTGTCCCACATCGTTCTGGAGATGCAGCGCTGTTTCGTTCTTCATCTGTGCAAAGAGCTCGCACCGGGCAATGTTTCGTTCCCGCAATTTTTTCTCCTCGCATATCTCGATCAAAAAGAAGTGATCACCATGTCTGCGATTGCCCAGAAAATGGGGCACACCACTGCAGCCGCGAGCGGCTTGGTGGCGCGACTGGAGAATCTAAGATTTGTCACGCGGGCGAGCGCACGGGAGGACCGACGTAAGGTCATGGTCTGCATCACGTCCAAAGGCTCGGCTCTGGTGCGACGCATTCGCGAGGAAATGGTCGCCAATCTGATGAAAATCATGGAATACCTGACCGCTGACGAGCAGAAGGCATGGCTCCACATTTACGGAAAGATCTACAACTATTGTCAGTCACGAAACCAACCTCAGGCCGTCCCGACGGTCGGGCGGCGGCGCGGCAAAACTTCTTCACGAGCCTGAGGATTCGAGTATTCGGAATTCGGCTCAAAACCCTACATGTTTAACAAATCTGGAGTCTTCACCGCGCTTTTTGCAGTTTTTTCACTGGGCCTGACAACGCTGGTGAAAGCCGGATCCGAAGATTCCTCGGCCGCTAGCAGTGAGGAGATTGTGGCTCCCGGGACTCCCACTTTCACTTTGGAAAAGGCAATCCTCACTGCGCTGCAGCAAAATCCCGCGATCCAAACTCAGCGTCAGGAGATCGAGCGGACGAAAGGCATTTACATTCAGTTTCGCGGTCAGGCATTACCCAATATCAACGCCAACGCCACTTTCCAGGACACTCAGCCCTCCCTGACTTCGACCGGCGGCGGTGGCACAATCATTATTCCCGGTGTGGGTCGACTTGCATCCGGTAGCGGTCAGGCAGAACGCCAATATCAACTGGTCATAGAGGCGACCCAGGTCGTTTTCGCCGGCGGCAGGATTGTTTCTCAAATCCGGATGGCGGATTTCGAACGGGACAGCAGCTACTACGCGTTTCGAAACGCTGTGGATGAAGTTGTTTCCACAGTGAAACAGCAGTTCTACCAGATCATCCTGAACCGCGAGCTCATCACAGTGCAGGAACAATCGGTGAACCTGCTGAAGAGTCAGTTGAAAGATCAGCAGAATCGGTTCGAGGCCGGGACGGTGCCGCGTTTTAATGTGTTGCAGGCCGAGGTCGCGCTCTCGAACCAGATTCCACAGTTGATCACGGCTCAGAACAATTATCGCCTTGCCAAGCTGGCTCTGGCCAAAACGCTTGGGATCAATTACAACCCGAATTTGCGCGATCTGGCGCCGATCGAAGTGGTGGGCCAGCTCAACTATGAGCCGCGTGAGCTGCCTATTCGGCAGGCAATCGAAATCGCAAAAACAAATCGGCCATTTCTCAAACAGCAAAAGGCGAATGTCCTCAGCAACGCCGAGCAGGTCCGCGTGGCGCGTTCCGGATTTTTCCCGCAGATCAATGGGACCGGCGGCTACGAATTTCGCAGCTCACCCTTTACTGACAACATCCGCGACACGCGCACGGGTTACATCTTTGGAGCGACCGGCACATGGGCGATCTGGGATTGGGGGCAAACCTGGGGGCAGATGAAGCAGGCCAAGGCCGTGCTCCAGGAATCGAAAATTGCATATGACGATGCCGGCCGGCAGGTCGAGCTGGAAGTTCAGCAAACCTATTCCAACATGCAGCAGGCACGCGAAACTTACGAGAGCCAGGAGAAAAATGTCGAGCAAGCCGAGGAAGCATTACGTCTCGCCGGGGCACGATTGGATGCTGGGGCTGGGACACAGCTCGAAGTGCTAGACGCGCGCGTTCAATTAACAACTGCGCAATCGACCCGACTCCAGGCGCTTTACAGTTATATCGCGGCGGTGGCCGAGTTCGACCGCGTAACCGCGACTGAAGTGAAATTCTCGAGCTTGCTTGACGAACCAAACACGCGCGAAAAACTCAAGACACTCGCCGTGCCGACGCCTCCGCCAAAGCCTACGCCGCTGCCGCTGTCAGCGATGGTGAATCCGCCCGAGTCCCTGGCAAAATGAACGGCACGGCGCGATTGGGCGGTGCGCCAAATCACGTTGAACAATTCGCCGCGCTGGATTTCCCGCCGTGCCGGCACGCGTTTATCACACGGATTCCCGGTGTCGATGTCGCCCACGACAAAGCGGAGGCTTTAAAACAACTCGAGGCTGCGCACGACAAGATTCGGCGCGAAATCGGTCTGGCGGATTGGCCGTTACTTACCGCGGAACAAGTCCACGGCGATAAGATTGCAGTGATTGATCCAGAAATTGCATCGGACCTGCAATTTGAAGGATGCGACGGGATGATCACCAACCGGCGAGAAATTCTTCTCGGCATTCATGTGGCCGATTGCTGCGCGGTTTACCTTGTCGATCCCAAGACTGCAGCGATCGGTCTCGTTCATTCTGGGAAAAAAGGAACGGCTTTGTCGATTGTGATCAAAGCCATTGAACAAATGAAGACCGAATTCGGATCCGATCCAGTCGACATGATTGTCCAACTCAGCCCGTGCATTCGTCCGCCGCATTACGAAATCGATTTTGCCGCGGAGATCATTCGCCAATGTCGATCCTGCGGACTGAAGCAAATTTACGACATTGGTATCTGCACCGCCCGCGATTTGGATCGCTACTATTCCTATCGGGCCGAGAAAGGAAAAACCGGCCGCATGCTCGCGCTTCTCGGGATCAAATAACATCTATATGCCCATCGTCGCGTTGAATGGATTCGAAATGTATTACGAAGTGCGCGGAGAAGGTGAGCCGCTGTTGCTTCTGCATGGAGGAATGGGTATTGGCAGCGATTGGAAACATATTTTTACGTCTGACCCCGAGGATTACCGAATGATCGTGCCGGATCTGCGCGGGCATGGTCGATCGACGAACCCGGCGAAGTCCTTTACGTTCAAACAATGCGCCAACGATGTCATTGTGTTGCTCGATCATCTTCAAATTGCGCATGCGAAAGCGATCGGCATGAGCATGGGAGCGAAGACCCTGCTGCATGTCGCCACCATGCAGCCGAATCGAATCCAGTCGATGGTCCTTGTCAGTGCGACGCCCTATTTTCCACCTCAATTGCGGGAAACGGCCGCTAAATACACTGAGGAAGCATTTGAGCATTTGCCTGTTGCCGAACGGGACATGTTACGCAGTCGCCATATCCATGGAGACGAACAAATCGCGCAGCTCTATGCAATGACACGATCGTTCGCCACCAGCTACGATGACATGGCCTTTACGCCCGCACTCCTCACAACGATCACGGCGCGGACGCTGATCGTGCATGGCGACCGCGATCCGCTTTATCCGGTGGAAATGGCGTTTGAGTTATTTCGCGGCATACCGCAAGCGGCTCTCTGGATTGTGCCGAACGGCGGCCATGGGCCAATCTTTGGTCGAATGGCGCCCGCCTTTGTCCAAACTGCGCTCGCTCATCTTGCCAGCAAAAATTGATCGCCGTTAGATTTCGGTCATTTCCTTCTGATCGCGTTCGCCGCGTTTGAGCGGGCAAATCCCGCGCTTCTTCGCGTCGGCGATAAAATCAAAAAACTCACGCGCAGCCGCACCGACTTTCATCGTGTTCGCCTTTTCGAGTGCCTGACTGATGTTGAGTCCGCTCTTGTAGATCAGCCTGAATGCCGCTTTAATCTCATCTCGATCTTGCGGGCTGAATCCGGCGCGGCGCATCCCAATGACATTCAACCCGAAGACGTAATTGCGTTCAGCCGCGATGACGAATGGCGGAATATCTTTACTAAAAGCCGAAGCCCCCTGGGCGATGGCCAAACGCCCCACGTGCATGAACTGATGAAACACGCAGCCGCCGCCGAGAAACGCGCCGTCATCCACTCGAACGTAACCGCCTAACAGACAATTATTCGCGATGATGACGTTATTGCCGATCTCGCAATTGTGTCCAATATGCGCACCAGCCATGAGAAAATTTTTGCTGCCGATTTTCGTGGCGCTTCCTTCGACTGTCCCGCGATGAACGGTGCAATATTCGCGAATGACATTGTCCTTGCCGATTTCGACTTTGGTTTTTCGATCGGCTGAAAATGAGAGATCTTGCGGCGCGGCTCCGATGATTGCGCCGTGTCCAATAAAGTTCCCGGAGCCGATCGCGACCGTGCCTTCCATAACCACATGCGATTGCAGAACGGTATTGTTTCCGATCTTGGCTTCCGGGCCGACAACCGAGAACGGCCCAATCTCGACATCGCTGCCGATCTCGGCGCGAGGATCGACAATTGCCGTATGGTGAATTTTTCCCCGTGTCATTCTGTTTTAGAATTGCCCCTATAACACGCCCGCTTCCTTGAAACTGAAATAGCCGGGACTGCCTTCTCCGGGCGCGCCGATGATAACGTGATCGAGCAATTTGATCTGTAACAGCTCAGCGGCTTCGGCCAATCGGCGAGTCAAACTGTGATCGGTCTGGCTGGGGGATGGATCACCCGAGGGATGATTGTGGACGACAATGACCGCGTAGGCAGAGGAGATCACTGCCGGCCGAAAAACATCGCGGGGATGGGCGATGCTTTCGTTGAGGCTGCCGACCGAGACTTCCTCAGTGCGGATCAAATGATAGCGCGTATCGAGCAGGATGACGCGGAGCGATTCCTTGCTCAGCCTGCGCATTTCCGGTCCGAGTAATTCGTGAACCAATTCCGGCGAATCAATCTTTTGATCTGAGAGTTTCTCGCGCGCCAGCCGTTGACCGATCTCAAATGCAGCCACGAGCTGGGTTGCTTTGGCAAAACCGATCCCCGGAATTGGCGCTAAATCGTGAACAGTGCATCGGCTCAGCCGGTTCCAAGATCGATATTGTTCCAGCAATCGACGCCCGATCTCGATGGCATTCGCGCCGGGAATTCCTATCCGCAACAGAATCGCGATCAACTCCGAATCGGTCAGGGCCGATGCCCCATGGGCGGCAAGTTTTTCGCGCGGACGCTCTTCCTGCGGCATTTCGCGAATTTTGAGCTGCGGCATGACTATGGCGGGAACGATGTTGTCGAAGAAATGATCAGAGATTCTTCGCTTCGCTCAGAATGACAGGTTTGGAAAACCGCGGTTTCACACGCGAAGTTGCTCAAACATGTCGCACAATGCGTCGCCTAGTGCGAAGAGCGCATCCGAATAGGGATTGGCAATAATCCGGTCGAGACTTGTCTGCGCCTGGCGAATTAACTTGCAGCCTGCCGCGATCGATTCGTTCAGCGCTCCGTTCGTTGCTCCATTTGTCAGGAGTGCTGTCATCTCTTCAATTTTTTCCTCGAGCACGAGCCGGCAGCACTGTTCCCGCTCGAACTCGGAAGCCGAGCGGAGGAAAATTAAGACAGGGAGTGTGAATTTGCCCTTGCGAAGATCAGTCCCGAGCGTCTTGCCGGTCGCGCTTTCGGTTCCGGCAAGATCGAGACAATCATCGTAAATTTGATAAGCCGTACCGATGCGGATTCCGAACTGCTTCAACATTGTTATCACCGCCGGATCGGCTTCGCTAATGAGCGCTGCGAGTTCTGCCGCCGCGGAAAACAGGGAACCGGTTTTCATTTCCACGATCCGCAGATACTCATCGACGGTCAGTTTTAGATCGAATCGGCGCTGGGTTTGGATCATCTCGCCGGAGCAAACCGTCGTCGCGGTGCGGGCGATTCCACGGCTGATGTTCGCATTCTCAAAATTCGTGGACAGAGTTAGGGCGTGAGCAAACAGACAGTCGCCCAGCAAGACACTGAGCGAATTTCCCCAACGCGCATTCACCGTCGGTTGGCCGCGACGCCGTTCCGCTTCGTCCATGATGTCGTCGTGAACCAGCGTGGCGATGTGAATGAGCTCGACAATCACAGCAAGATCGACATGTCCGGCGTTAATCGTGCCAGATGCTCCGCCGGCCAAAAGCGCGAGCAATGGACGAAGACGTTTGCCGCGGCTGCCAACTGCATATGCCACATAGCCTTCGATGGCCGGATCAAACTCCGCAGTCTGTCGCGCGATGCGTGTTTCGACAGAGTCCAGGTGCGGCTTAATTAGTTGCGCCACCCGGGCCAGCGGCCCTGCTACGGGAATGGTCGGTTCCAGATTGGCCGGTGCCACAGCTTTCACACCGCGAGAATACTGGGCAGGCTTACTTGTTGTCAAAGCAACAGGCAAGAATTTCACCGCTTTTGCAGCCATTCGCGACTGCCATACTTTTCAGTCGCAATTCGCTTTGCCCTTTCCAGTAGCGCCGGATCAAGCTCGCGATCGACAGGATTTTGAGACAACGCCTGAGCAAAGCGACTGCCAAGACTGCCGCCGCGATCGACATGCTGAATGCTGCCCTGCTGAAGCAAGCCGCGCTTGGTCCGGCGCTGGGCCGCACCGGCGATCTTGTGTCCGTCGATCATTACATCGGAGCGAACCGGGTTTTCGAAGCACATATCCTTGTAGCGGCGGTCTGTGACCGCCGCCATTTCTCGGGAGCAGGATTTGCGGCGATCACAGACCGCCGCTACAGCCGATAATTCTGCGCGGTTTCCACTGGCAAAGAGCGCATTGCACAGTGCGCGATGAACTTTTTCGTAGATCGACATAGATGATTCATCGAACGCCGGATCACTTCGCGGGATTACGATCGAGTAGGTCAGGTCTGTGCCATGAAAAACGATTCCACCACCTGTCCAACGCCGCACCAGGTCGCGCTCACCGGCAAATCTTTGGACATCCTTGAAGCGTCCGAAATAACCAAACGAAAGCGCATCGTGATCCCATTCATAGAAGCGGATGCTCGGAACAGTGGCCGACTCAAGCAAAGCTTCATCCAGCGCCATGTTCATTGGTGCCGAGTGCGCGGCATTATCGAAGTAAGTACGAAGATCTGTGAAGAGCTTTTCTGTCATGTTGAGCGAAGCGAAACATCTCTAGCTATTCCTCCTGAAGAGGACCTTCCAGACATAGTCAGAGATTCTTCGCTTCGCTCAGAATGACAGAAATGGATCCGTTCTCATCAAACGACGAGGTCCTCCAAGATTCTCTTCGCAGCCTCACGGGGATTTCGCTGCGCAGTAATCGGTCGTCCGATCACCAGATAATCCGCACCCGCATCGATCGCTTCGCGTGGCGTCATCACCCGTTTCTGGTCGCCCGCTTCGGAACCGGACGGTCGAATACCGGGGACAACGATTTTGATCTTCTCGCCGAGCTCCGCCCGCAGCTGCTTCAGTTCTCGAGCGCTGGCCACAATTCCGCTGACTCCATTTTCCCAGCCGAGCTTCGCCAAATGCACCACCTGATTATCGACGTTGTCGGAAACGCCGGTTTCGCGGAGCGTCTCTTCGGTCGCGCTCGTCAACACTGTCACCCCAAGGATCGACATGTTTTTTCCAGCATCGACGGCTGCGCGGATCATTTCCCTGCCGCCGCTCAAGTGAATCGTGAGCATTTGCACGTCGAGAGTTACCGCTGACTCCACGGCGCGGGCGACTGTGTTTGGAATGTCGTAAAGCTTTAGATCGAGAAAAACCTTCACGCCGGTTTTTCGAACGGCACGTGCGATCTCGGGACCTTCTGCGGTGTAAAGTTGGAGTCCGACCTTGAAAAACGAAATCTGATCGCGCAGTTCGTTTACCAACGCGAGCGCCTCTTGTTTTGAAGATACGTCGAGCGCGACAATGATTTTGTCAGATACGTCTGTCATTCCGAGCGAAGTCGAGGACCCCGTAGCCTACCTTTGGCTGGCATCACGGGATGTCTCGACTACGCTCGACATGACAAATATGCAAATCCTTGCTCCCGCGAAGATCAATCTTTCGTTGCGCATTCTCAAGAGACGCGAGGATGGGTTTCATGAGATCGAGACTCTGATTGCTCCGATCTCGCTTTACGATGAGATCGACATCGAGAAGCAGGCGGAACTTATCGATTTTGAATGCAATGATCCGTCGATTCCCGGAGGCGCCGATAATCTGGTCGTGCGCGCTGCGAGATTGTTTTTCGACGCGACAAAGCTCACTGATGGAGTCTCAATCCGGTTGAGGAAAAAGATTCCGCACGGTGCAGGTCTTGGCGGCGGCAGCAGCGATGCCGCTTCGACACTGCTGGCAATGAACGAATTGTTCGAAACAAAATTGCCACGAGAAGCGCTGGCCAAAATGGCGGAATCGATCGGCTCCGATGTCCCATTTTTCATCTTTCAATCCGCGGCGATCTGCAAGGGTCGTGGCGAACTGGTAACTCCGACGAAACTGCCGGAACCGTTGTCGATCCTGTTATTAAAGCCGGAATTTGGCGTTCCGACGGCGTGGGCTTACAAACATTGGCAGAGTTCTCGCGAAGTTCCGGAAATCAAATATGGAGCGCAGGAATTTTCGAACCAGATTCTGGTGAATGATCTGGAGCGTCCCGCATTCGAGAAGTTTGTTTTCCTGGCACGAATGAAAATGTGGCTATTGAATCAGCCCGAAGTGAGCGCCGCTTTGATGTCCGGTTCAGGATCGACAATGTTCGCGATCATGCGACCGAATGTGAAGGCCGATCTTGTAGCGAACCGTGCGAAGTCCGAGTTGGATCCGCAATTGTGGACGCGCGCATGCGAAACGACTGGGTAGCGCACGCGTCTCGCGTGCTGGCGAGCGCGTCCTCGCGATCGCGAACTTTCCCTACCAGGTTTGAAGCTGGATTGCGAGCGGATCTCCAAAAAGACTGTTTCGGCGGAACACCGAAACCAGCACGCCGGAGGCGTGCGCTACCCAGAACTACGCGGATTGAGCGTGATCAATCCTCGACGCTGCGCCGGAAATTTGCCCGTGCGTATTCCCGGTTCAGTTTTGCAATGAAACTCGCGCTGATCTCCGCCGGGCACACCGCTTCGCATTCATAGGTATTCGTGCAGTTGCCGAAACCTTCGGCGTCCATCGCCCGAACCATTTTTAAAACGCGACTTTCGCGCTCCGGGTGACCTTGAGGTAAAACCGCGAGGTGCGAAACCTTCGCCGCCGTGAACAGCATGGCCGAGGCATTCGGACACGCCGCCGCGCATGCGCCACAGCCGATGCACGCCGCCGCTTCCATGGCCAGGTCGGAATCGTGCTTGGGAACGGGAATCGAATTGGCTTCCGGCGCGGAACCGGTCCGGGCGGAAATAAATCCGCCTGCTTGAACAATGCGGTCCAGCGCGCTGCGATCGACGACGAGGTCCTTGACGACCGGAAACGATTTTACCCGAAATGGTTCGATAATGATCGTTTGGCCATCGCGAAATTTTCTCATGTAAACTTCGCAGGCAGCGCCGGGATGATCCGGCCCATGCGCTTCGCCATTGATGGAAAGCGAACAGGTTCCGCAAATTCCCTCGCGGCAATCGGAATCGAAGGCGATCGGTTCCTCACCGCGGAGCAGTAATCTCTCGTTCACAATGTCGAGCATCTCGAGAATCGATGCGTTCGGCGAGATGTCGGGCGCATCGTAATCGACGAGTTTGCCGCGCGATTGTCGATTTTTCTGTCGCCAGATTCTCAGCCGAAAGTTCATAGTTGGCGAATTGTAGGGCAACCGTATCGGTTGCCATTCCTTTGCTTTGGCAGGCGGAGCGCCTGCCCTACAATTAATTTGGTCATTTGTAGCTTCTTTGGGTTAGATGCACGGTTTCGAATTGTAAGGGTTCACGATGCAATTGCGGCGGCGCGACCGTTCCATTTGCGCCTTGAAATTCCCAGGCAAACACGGACGCAAAATTTTCATCGTCCCGTTTCGCTTCACCTTCGGGCGTTTGATGTTCCTCGCGAAAATGCGCGCCGCATGATTCATCGCGGGCGAGCGCGTCGATGCACATCAGCTCGGCGAATTCGAGAAAATCGGCTACCCGTCCGGCACGTTCGAGCGATTGATTGAAATCTTCGTTCTCACCGGGAACACGCACAGTTTTCCAAAATTCCTGGCGTAGCTCAGGGATTTTTTGGAGCGCATCCTGCAAGCCTTTCGCACTACGCGCCATTCCACATTTTTCCCACAAGAGGAGTCCAAGTTCCCGATGAATCGCATCGAGGGAGCGATCTCCATTGATCTTGAGGAGATTGTCGATCTTCGCCCGCACTTCGCTTTCGGCTTTTGTAAATTCTGGATTTTCAGTCGAGGGCCGTTTTCCGGATTGTCCCGCTAGATAATTCGGCAATGTGTAAGGCAAAACGAAATAGCCATCAGCGAGACCTTGCATCAGCGCACTGGCTCCGAGCCGGTTCGCGCCATGATCGGAGAAGTTCGCTTCGCCGATTACAAACAAACCGGGCAAATTGCTCATCAAATTGTAATCCACCCATAACCCGCCCATGGTGTAATGGATCGCCGGATAAATCCGCATCGGCACCCGGTAGGCATTTTCGCCCGTAATTTTTTCGTAAACTTCGAAGAGATTTCCGTAACGTTCGCTGATCGTTTCCTGGCCGAGTCGTTTGATGGCGTCCGCAAAATCAAGATACACGCCGCGCCCGCCCGGGCCGACGCCGCGGCCTTCGTCGCAAACTTCCTTCGCGGCGCGAGATGAGATGTCGCGCGGCGACAGATTGCCGAAGCTCGGATATTTTCGTTCGAGATAATAATCGCGATCCGCTTCCGCAATTTGGTTTGGCGGCTTCGCGCAATCTTCTTTGCGCTTCGGCACCCACACACGGCCATCGTTGCGAAGCGACTCCGACATCAACGTCAATTTGGATTGAAATTCGCCGGAGTGGGGGATGCAAGTGGGATGAATCTGAGTGAAACAGGGATTGGCGAAAAGCGCGCCTTTCTTATAGGCGCGATACGTGGCCGTGACATTGCAACCGCGCGCGTTCGTTGAAAGATAAAAAACATTTCCGTAGCCGCCGGTCGCGAGCACAACGGCATCGGCAGCGAACCTGTCGATCCTGCCGGTTTTCAGGTCGCGAGTGATGATTCCCTTGGCATGACCATCGACAACGACGAGGTCGAGCATTTCCGTTTGCGGAAACATTTGCACGCTGCCGAAAGCAATCTGCCGGCAAAGCGCCTGATAGCAACCAAGCAGGAGTTGCTGGCCGGTCTGGCCGCGCGCGTAAAACGTCCGCGAGACCTGCGCTCCGCCGAAAGAACGATTCGCCAGATAACCGCTGTATTCACGGGCGAAGGGCACGCCTTGGGCGACGCATTGATCGATGATGTTTACCGAAACTTCCGCGAGGCGATAAACGTTCGCCTCTCGCGAACGGAAATCGCCACCTTTAATTGTGTCGTAAAACAGCCGGTAAACGCTGTCGCCGTCATTCTGATAGTTCTTCGCCGCATTAATTCCGCCTTGCGCGGCAATCGAGTGAGCGCGCCGTGGCGAATCCTGGTAACAAAAACATTTTACCCGATAACCGAGTTCGCCGAGCGTGGCCGCTGCCGAACCGCCGGCCAGTCCGCTCCCGACGATGATAATTTCAAACTTGCGACGATTGTTCGGACTAACAAGCCGCGAATGGTCGCGATGGCTTTGCCATTTTCGGTCGAGCGGGCCGGGGGGAGTTTTCGAGTCCAGGTTACCAATCATGGCTGAAACGAAAATCGGGTGCTGTCATGTTGAGCGAAGCGAAACATCTCTATCTATTCCTTGACGGCGTCGATTCAGAAACGATTGAAGATTCTTCGCTGCGCTCAGAATGACAATTGTGAGTAGTTTGCCGGGACATTCGTGATTTCGACATTCGACTTTCGGATTTTCTTTCAGAGTTGTTGCGCCGGTTTGATTAGACCGAGCAGGATCGTGACCGGGATCGAAGTGTACCCGATAAAAAGCAGCCATGCGAAGACCCGCCCGCCCAATGCCAGCCGCGGCGCCAGTTTTTTGTCGTTGAAACCCAATGACTGAAAAAAGCTGGAGGAGCCGTGGCTCAAATGCAGCGCAAGCAGGAAAAGCCCGAGAATGTAGAACGCCGACACGTAATAATTTTGAAACCCGTAAACCATCATTGAGTAAACGTCGTAATGTCCCAGCGAATCAGCCTTCAGCAGCGCAAAGCGTTTGTCGGTTACGCGAACGGTAAAATGGGCGAGGTGATAGATGATGAAGGCGAGCACGATCAATCCGCTCATCACCATGTGCCGGGATGCGAAGGTGGCCTTCACGTGGTGCTTGTCGATGTACGCGTCGGGGCGAGCCCGGCGGTTATCGATGGCGAGACGAATGGTCACGAAGATGTGAAGTATGACCGTTGCCAGGAGAAACGCCCGGATCGCCCAAAGCAATGGCCCGAGATCGCGAAGATGCTGGGAGTAACTGTTGATCCAATCCGGTCCGAGAAAGATTTGCAGGTTGCCGAGCAAATGGCCAATGACGAACAGGATCAAAATGATGCCCGTCACAGCGACGATCATTTTTTTGCCGACCGAAGATTGATAAAAGTGCGATAAAAATGGTCGGCGCGGCGGAACAACCTGAATCGTTGGTGTGGCAGCGGATTTGGGTTGGGATTGCTGATCGGCGAGCACGCTATGTTTGTAGCGGCGGTCTGTGACCGTCGCAAATTTTCTTGTGTCGAATGGCGACGCTCTTAGACCGCCGCTACAGACTTCCCGGTTCTACGGCAGGAGTGCGGGCAAGATCGGCGGGTACTTTGTCGGCTTCGAAGGTCTCCATTTCGATTTTAATCAGGCTGATAAATGCGCGGCGCCGTATGAGCGTCGCAAATTTCGAACGACGGTCATAGACCGCCGCTACAGTTGGATCTAGCCCGATGTATCCGCCACAGTTTCCTCGCCGTCGCCAGCAACAGCGATCACTTCGATCTCGATGTTCGCACCTTTTGGTAGACCGGCGACTTGAATCGTCGAGCGGGCCGGCGGCGCTTGCTTGAAATAGCTACCGTAAATTTCGTTTACGGTCTGAAAATCGCCGAGATTAGTGAGAAAAATCGTCGTTTTGACAATGTGTTCGAAATTCAAGTCGTCGGCTCGCAGGATTCCGGCAATGTTGTCGAGGACGCGGCGTGTCTGAACGGAAATGTCGCCGGCAACGATCTGCCCGGTCTTTGGGTCGAGCGGAATTTGGCCGGCGCAATAGACTGTCGATCCTGTGCGCACACCCTGCGAATACGGCCCGATGGCCGCTGGCGCCTCAGACGTGGAAATGATTTTTTTCATGCGCTCGATTCTAGCTGTAAATGTGACCGGCACAACGCCATGCTCGGGCGCGACCGCCGGATGCGACGCAGAGGACTCGGCGAGCGTTCCTACCGGATTGATAGTGATGGAATCTAGGCAATATTATTTGTTCACATGGTTACGTGGATTCTAAAGAAGATTTTGGGTTCGAAGAACCAGCGGGAACTGAAGCGGCTCCGGCCGATTGTGCAGCGGATCAACGAGTTCGACAAGCAGTTCAAGAGCTTATCGGATGACGAGTTGCGCGGCAAGACGGCGGCCTGGAAAGAGGAGCTGGCGAAAATTCCTGAGATTGAGAACCAGTGGAAGAGGCTCGAGGAAATTTTGCCGGAGGCTTTCGCGGTCGTAAAGAATTCAGCCCGGCGGCTGAAGGATCGACAGCACACGTTCACAGTGTGCGAGCAGCCGATGACGTGGGACATGGTCCACTTCGACGTCCAATTGCTCGGCGGAATCGTTTTGCATCGCGGCCGGATCGCGGAAATGGCGACCGGCGAAGGTAAGACGCTGGTTGCCACATTGCCGCTTTACTTGAACGCACTCACCGGTCGCGGGGCTCATCTCGTGACGGTGAACGATTACCTGGCCCGGCGCGATGCGGAATGGATGGGCGCGCTCTACAATTTTCTCGGCCTTACGATCGGTTGCATTCAACACGACCAGGAGCCGGATGTGCGCCGTGAGCAGTACGCGATGGACATTTGTTATGGAACGAACAGTGAGTTCGGCTTCGATTATCTGCGCGACAACGGAATGGCGACGACGCGCGACCAGCAGGTCCAGCGCGGGTATCATTACGCGATTGTCGATGAAGTCGATTCGATCCTGATCGATGAGGCCCGGACGCCGTTGATCATTAGCGGGCCTGCCACGGTTTCGACCCATCAGTACGACAAGTTCAAACCCTTAATCGAGCAACTCGTGCGCAAACAGAACATGCTGTGCAATCGCCTGGCCAGTGAGGCGATCGAGAAATTCGAGCAAGGTGATGTGGAAACGGGCGGACGATTGATGTTCAAAGTGAAGCTGGGTCAGCCGCGCAACAAGCAATTGCTGCGCATGATGGAGGATCCGGACAAGCGCCGCGCCATCGATAAAGCCGAGCTTTCGTTTTATCAGGACACGCGGAAAGAAGAACTGTTCGCGCTCAAGGAGGAATTGTTTTTTACCATCGATGAGAAAACGAACGAGGCCGATTTGTCCGAGCAGGGCCGCGTTTTTCTAAATCCCGACGATCCAAATGCGTTCGTGCTGCCGGATTTGATCAGCGAATTTACCGAGATCGATCTTGATCCTGCGCTTTCCGACGAAGAGAAGGACAAAAAGAAATCGGAGCGCCAGCAGCTATGCGACACGCAAGCCGAGCGGATCCATAACATCTCGCAGTTGCTCAAGGCCTACTGCCTGTTCGAGAAGGACGTGCAGTACGTGATCGAGGAAAATAAGGTGATCATTGTCGATGAATTCACGGGACGCAAAATGCCGGGACGACGATGGAGCGATGGGCTGCATCAGGCAGTCGAAGCGAAGGAAGGAGTGCAGATCGATCGGGAAACGCAGACACTGGCCACGATCACGATCCAAAATTACTTCCGGCTTTATCAAAAGCTCGCGGGCATGACCGGCACCGCCGAAACGGAAGCGGCTGAGTTTCACGACATTTACAAGCTCGACGTCAATATGATTCCGACCAATCGCCCGGTCGCGAGAAAGGATTCCAATGATCGGATCTACAAGACACGCCGGGAGAAATACAACGCGGTCATCAACGAGATTCGCGATTGCCACAACAAACAGCAACCGGTGCTCGTCGGGACGGTGAGCGTGGAAGCGTCGGAGTTGTTAAGCCGAATGCTCAAGCGAGAAAAAATTCCGCATAACGTATTGAACGCGAAGTTCCACATGCAGGAAGCGGAGATCGTGCAGCGAGCTGGTCAACCGGGAACTGTGACGATTTCCACCAACATGGCAGGCCGCGGCACCGATATTAAGCTGGGACCCGGTGTGACGGAGTTAGGCGGGCTGATGGTGCTCGGCACGGAACGGCACGAATCACGCCGGATCGATCGACAATTGCGAGGGCGATGCGCGCGTCAGGGCGATCCCGGAGCGTCACGATTCTATGTGAGCTTCGAAGACGATCTGATGCGGAACTTCGGCGCAGCGGATCGCATGACGCGGATCATGGAGCGGTTTGGACTCGAGGAAGGCCAGGAGCTAGAGCATCGATGGCTGAATAAATCGGTGGAGACCGCGCAGAAACGGGTGGAGCAGCGCAATTATTTGATTCGTAAACGCACGCTCGATTTCGACGACGTGATGAACATGCAACGCGAAGTCGTTTACGGTTATCGTAACGAAGTGATCGATGCCGAGGAGCCGCGGGCCCTGATTTATGAAGTAATCAATGAAGCGGTGCCGGGAAAAGTGAAGGAATACATTGAGGCCGATGAACCAAACTACGGCGGCTTGATGCACTGGGTGAACACCACGTTTCCCCTCGGGCTAACAAAAGAAAAAGCGGAATTTGAAACGCGGACTGTCGATGAAAACTCGCAATTCTTGAGCGAGAAGATCAAGGAATCGTACGAACGGAAGTCGAGCCATGAAGAGCCGGCGGCGGTGAAAAGCCTCGAGCGTTACATCATTTTGAACGCGATCGATCGGCTATGGCAGGAGCATCTCTATGCCATGGATGCGTTGCGGGAGGGTGTGTATCTGCGCGGCTACGCACAGAAAGATCCTCTCATCGAGTACAAGACCGAGGCCTACGACATGTTCGTCGAGTTGATGGCGAACATTAAAAACGAAGTGTTGCATAATCTCTTCCGCAGCACGTCGAACCTACAAGCATTCGAAAATTTCCTGGCCAGTCTCCCGCAATTTCTATTGCGCGAAGAAGGACCAACGGCGCCAACGGCGAATGCTCCTGCGCGCGGACGGCAACGTGTCGGGGCGATGGCCACCGTTGGCGGCAATGGCGATGGTGAAAGTGAAGTGACACTTGATCTGCCTGTGCGGCGAGCGTTACCCAAGGTCGGACGCAACGAGCCGTGCCCGTGTGGCAGCGGGAAGAAATACAAAAACTGCTGCGGCAGGACCGCGTAAGATATCTCAATCAGATATCGTAGGTTGTAATCTCGAGCGCGTGTCCATCAGGATCATAGAAGTAAATTGAGTGCGCAATCTGGTGGTCCTGGAATTCAAGTTCGATCCCGCGCCGTTTTAGTTCCTTCTGCGCGGCCACAAAGTTTTTGCGATCGGCGCGAAAAGCCAAATGAAGCATCTGGATGCCTCGGTAGCCGGGCGATGTCGATGGTGTCGATGCATCCGCAGGGAACAGGGCAATCGCCGTGTCGCCTTTCCCGATAAAGGTCGGGACGCCGTTCCACATGCCCTGATAGCGTGTCTCAAATCCGAGGACGTCGATGTACCATTGTGCGGCGCGTTTGACATTACGAACACTCATGGCGACATGATCGATCCCTTCCAGGTTCATAATCGGCACGATGGATGGTGGATGCGCGAACCTCAAGTCGTGGACTCAGCAAATCGCCCTTGCAAACTGATCGCCTTCCGCTTGCGTAATCAGCCATGCGATATTTTTCATTGGCGCTGCTCGTTCTCGGGCTGATTGTTGGCCCTGCTCTGGGGCAGGTTGTTACTACTTCGACACCGGCGCCGTCCACTAAATCGTCGGAAGCGCTCCCACAGTATCGTCCAATCCTCATGGGGGAGGAAGCGAACGCGCTCATTAATAAGATTGACCGGGAAACTGTTGGCGAGCGTAGTCCAAGCGATCAGGAAGTGATGTTCTATTGCATCGTAAACAAGAATGGCAAAGTCGTCTCCAGCTCTACCTATCGCGCATCGCCCGGCTCGGATGCTTTGGAACACGAGTTGAGAAGGCGAATGGATAGCTCGGTTTTTATCCCCGGAGTTTACGATGGTAAGATTGTCGATGCGGTATACTACGGCACGGCAACGTTCAGGATGGTAAATGGCACGCCGCGTCTGCGCATTTTTTCCAACCAACAATTCGATGAGGTCGCCGCCGAGAGCGACTTTATCGGTCCACAGCCTTATTTCGGTGGAGATTCGAAATTTCTCGGCTTCCATTATCCAAAGAAGGCGAATGGGAAGGTCAATGGACTGGCGGAACTCACACTGCAGGTTGATGACGAGGGAAACGTGAAGGAAATGAAAGTGACGTACGAGTATCCGCCGGACAACGGCTTCGCCGATGCTGCGATTGCCGACTTTACGGGAGCTAAATTCATTCCGGCGTTTCGCGATGGTAAGCGAGTGGAGTGTACTATCCAATTGCCCGTCTTTTATCGCGCAAAAGAATCCGGGTCTTAGCGACTCAACGGAATTGATCAGCAGAAATTTTTTCAAGGGCGATCCGCTGGCCTGCGCCTCGAATTTGATCGGGACCACGCTAATCTGGGGACGTTGCGCAGGAGTGATCGTGGAAACTGAGGCATACCTGACCGAAGAGGACGAGGCTTGTCACACCTTTAGCCGGCCCAGCGCCCGTGAGTTTGTAAAACGGAATAAGCCGGGCGCGGCTTATATTTATTTTAATTACGGAATGCACTGGATGCTTAACGTGTTGATCAAAGGCGGCCCGCGAGACGGTCTCATTTTGATTCGCGCACTAGAACCGCGTTCAGGAATCGCGCTGATGCAAAAACGCCGCGGAGTTGATGACGTTCGCCAGCTTTGTTCAGGCCCAGGAAAACTGACGCAGGCGCTTGATATAACCGATCGACATCACGAGCTCGATTTGTGCGTTGATCCTCGGCATTGCTTCGTGGAACGCGAAGTGGCGAATGTCGATGTTATCGCCGACGCCCGAATCGGGATTAGCCGTTCGGCGCACCATCCATGGCGATTTACGCTGCGTGGCAGTCCGTTCGTTAGCCGGCCGGTGAAAGCGTGATGAAAGCGATGCGAAAACGCCTCGCTTTTCACAGCGCGACCGGAGCCGCAGGTTTGACTGAAGCGGCTAATAATCGAACTTCTGTCTCCCGATGAATCCAACCAAACAGCGAGTTTTGCTCGGTATGAGCGGTGGAGTGGACTCGAGCGTCGCCGGTTATCTGCTGCGTGAGCAGGGCTACGATGTCGTCGGCGTGACTATGAAGGTCTGGCCGCAGGACTGCATTTCGCGCGCGGAAGATAAATGCTGCGGCCCGCAAGCGGTGGCCGATGCACGGGCCGTGGCGCATTCGCTCGGCATTGCGCACTACGTAGTCGACGAAGCCGACCAGTTCGAACGCTTGGTGATCGATTATTTCTCCAGTGAATATCAAGCGGGGCGAACGCCGAATCCATGTGTGATGTGCAACGAGAAATTGAAGTTCGGCAATCTTTGGACAAAAGCGCAAGCGCTGGGGTGCGATTACATCGCGACCGGCCATTATGCGATCATCGAACATCAGCCGGATCGTGCCGTATTGCGCAAGGGCGTCGATCCGCGCAAAGATCAGTCGTATTTTCTATTCAGCTTGCGGCAGCCTCAGTTGCGACGCGCGCTGACGCCGCTCGGCTCAATGCACAAAACGGAAATCCGCGAGATCGCGCACTCGCTAGGCCTGAAAGTGGCGGACAAAGCGGATAGTCAGGAAATTTGTTTTGTGCCCGGCAACGATTACAAAGCGTTTCTGCGCTCGCATCTTGGCGAAGATAAATTTCATCGCGGCGGTATCTACGACCGCTCAGGAGAATTTCTGGGTGAACATGGTGGTCTCGAGCTATTCACGATCGGGCAACGCAAAGGTCTTCCCGGTGGATCCGCGCAGCCGCGCTATGTGGTGGACCTCGACCCGGCAACGAATCGCGTCATTGTCGGCGATGCCGATGATTTGATTGTGGATGAATTCGAACTGGATCGGGTGAACTGGCATCCTGCCGCCGAAGTCTTCGACAGCGGCTCACCTTTCGAAGCAACCGTAAAGATTCGCTACAGCCATCCCGGAACGAAGGCGACGGTCACGCCAATAAATGATGATTGTGCTCTGATTCGTCTTCACGAACCGCAACGAGCCGTCACGCCCGGACAATCCGCGGTTATCTATTCTGGAGATGTTGTTCTGGGAGGCGGATGGATTTGTCGGCACCTGTCATCCTAGACCGTAGCAGAAGTCGGAGTACGAAGTTTGATCTACTCGTTCAGCAGTTCAGTAGGCGCCATCGCATGACCGAGAACATTCTGCTCGCGCTAAGCACGTTTCCTGATAGGGAAACCGCACACGGGATCGCGCACCAGCTCGTCACCGAAAAATTTGCCGCCTGCGCAAATATCCTGCCGACCATCGAATCGATTTATCGTTGGAAAGGAAAGATCGACACCGCAAATGAGATACTTGTTTTTTTCAAGCTGAGTGAGGATCGACAATCAGCATTTCAGGAAAAACTTCGCTCACTTCATCCTTGCGAAGTCCCGGAAATAATCTTCATCAAGATCGACAATGGATTCCCTGATTATTTGCGTTGGGTCACTGAAAATTGCAGCGGCGAACCGTGATTTCTGGGAGGGCAGACCGCTAGATAGTAGCATTCGACCGATGACACATGCCTCTGGGCAGCCGCGGATCGCCTATCGATTAGCTCTGGGAAGTTCCGCCCCGACGTAAACACCAACGGCACGGTCACGCCAACAATGTCTGGCTAGTTCAAAAATCCCGCATCGGCACTGCCCTGCCCTGGAGCCTTCAGGCATGGCGGCAAATCCGATCCCGCTTGATCGGACTTAGGTGAAGATCATTGCGAGTAGTTTGCGCGAGGATCTTCTTGCGCGGCGAAGGCTGCGGCCTCGATGGGCTTGTTCCATGCCGTGTAAAGTTCATGCAACCGGTGCGCCGCGGTCAACGACATCGGGTTATTTTTACCCAAGCGTGTTTTCAAATCGCTGTAGCCGGTCAAGAGCAACGGCTCCGCCTCGGCGTAGCGTCCTTCGGTAGTTAGACACTCACCGAGCGCGTCCTTCGCCAGAGCGACCCAAAAATGATCTCTCGGCAATGACTCAATCCGCAGTTGGAGCGCATTCCGCAAGATCGCCTCGCCCTCGGATGATTGACCCATCTTGTTTAAGATCAAACCTTCCGTAATCAAAGCAGTGGGATAGTTATCGTATTTGGGGCCGAAGCTTTCGAGATAGATTTTGAGCGCTTCGTCGTCCTTCTTTCGCGCGTCGACGAAGTTCCCCTGCTCATAGGAAGAGATCGCCTGGTTACGCAAGTTGTCGCCCAGCCAAAGATGGGATGGGCTTAGTAGCTTGCGGAAGATCGCTTCCCCTTCGCGCAAAGCCGCGTCGCCCGCGGCGAAATCTCGTGTGTCAACGAGAAAGCCACCCAGGATAGTGAGCGAGAATCCGTAGGGCGGCATTCCGACCTGGCCTTCCGCGCGCTCCATCGTGACCGCCTGCTGCGCGGTGTGCAGAGCTTCGTCAAATTTTCCCTCATCGGCGAGCGTGGAAGCCAGGGTGCTTCGAGTCACACCAAGGAGATAGCGCAATTCCGGTCGCAATTGCGGACCAAGAACCAAAGCTTCGCGAAAGAGTGACTCTGCTTCCCCCGAATCACCCTCGGTTCGACGGATGTAGGCAAGGTTACAGAGCGCATCCGATAACGCGTAGGCTGTGATCGTTCCCCGCCGCCGCTCAACTCGCATCTGAGGTAACATTTGCCGGTAAAGCTTTTCTGCCGCCATTATCTTCCCGTCGGCAAAAAGGAGCATGGCCTGCATGGCGGAGGCGCGAACCCTTCTGGGATCGTCGGGGCCATAGCTGCTGCCAACCAACTGGACAAACTTTTGCAAGTGCTTGCGCCCCAATTGCAATTTGCCTTGGCTAAGATAGCTCGCGCCAATAATTCGCTCCAACTCCGCTCGCACCTCCGGTTCGTCCGCAAAAGCGCCGTCTCCCAGACGCCTGGCTGCTTCATCGAGGACCTCGCTAATGGTCGTCACACGGCCATCCGAGCCATAAGGATTCAGATATGGATTGGAATAGTTGAGAATCTTTTCGAGAAAGGCGCTGATGCTCTCGGCTTTCGCTTTCTCCTGTCGGGCTGTTCGCTCTTCCCATGAAGTGGCGACAATGCCGCTGAGGAGGGTCAGCAAAACCAGCGTCGCGGCGGTCACCCCGAGGCGATGGCGTTGGACGAACTTCGCGCTCCGATAACTCCAGGTGTCCTTACGCGCCGCGATCGGCCGCCCGGCGAGATAACGCCGGATATCCTCGGAAAATTGTCCGACTGAGGAATAGCGGCGCTCTGGCTCTTTGCGCAACGCCATTAGGAGAATCGTCTCGAGATCGCCTGCCAGCTCGTGTCGCAGCAAGCCGGGCCGCGTCGGTTCCTGGTCGGTGATGGCCTGCGCGATCTGGTGCGGCTTGAGATTTGTCAGGCGATAGGGACGTTGGCTGGTGAGCAGTTCGTAAAGGACGACGCCGAGACTGTAAACGTCGCTGGCGGTTGTCATGCTTTCGCCCCGTACCTGTTCAGGGCTGGCATATTCGGGAGTCATAACACCTTGCAGTGTGAGAGTCATGCCGCTCCTTTGGCTTTCGTCCACGTCGATTAGTTTCGCGATGCCGAAATCGAGCAGCTTAGGCTCGCCTCCACCAGTAACTCGCACGTTCGCCGGTTTAAGGTCTCGATGGATAACCAGGCGCTGGTGCGCGTAAGCAACAGCCGAGCAGACCTTGCGGAAAAGCTGGAGGCGCTCTTCCGTTCCTAAGTGGCGCTCATTGCAATAGTCATCCAGTCGTTGGCCCTCGACATATTCCATGACAAAAAATGGAACTCCATCCGCAGTAAGGCCGCTGCCGTAGAGCTGCGCGATGTTTGGGTGATTCAGGCTGGCCAGGAGATGCTCTTCGCGTTTGAAGTGGCGCAGCATGTCGCCCGAGGCCAGGGGACGACGAACAAGCTTAAGCGCGACTTTGCGATCAAGCTCGCAATCGTGGGCCAGATAAACTTCGCCCATGCCGCCACTGCCGATGAGCGAGATAATCTCATAATCGCCAATCGTTTGTCCGGCGTGAAATGCGCTCTCGCGGATGAACGACTCCGCCGCGAGGTGCAGGGCCGGGATTTCGATGAATCGGCTCGCACCATCTTGTTGGTCGAGCAACGATTCGATTTCCGCGCGCATGGCCGGATCGGATCGGCATTCTTCGTCCAGAAACGCGGATCGCGCTGCGGGTTTGCGTTCAATGGCAGATTTAACCAGTTCCGCGACCTGTTGGGCTCTTTCGCGCATTGGTCGCAATTGTAGGGCAAACGCTCCCGGTTGCCGAGACCAAATTAGACGGCAGGCGATGCGCCCGCCCTACAAATGTCGTGGCTTCTTGAGGGCAATGATTGTAGGGCGACCGCTCCGGTTGCCAAACTTTCATTCATCAAAGCCGATACGGTATGGCCAATCGTGTGATCGCTTAACCAAGCCCGCCCTCACAGGATTCTCTTCAACATACAGCCACTTTTCATAAGCTGATTCGTCCCGACGCAGAAGACGATCGAAGCTGCCTGGCTGCCATTGCCAGCGGGCATTTAACGTTTGTCGCGTCCAGCGTTTTAGAGCGCCAACCAGATCGCCGACCTTCGCCTCACGATCTGCCTGAGGTGCGGCAAGAAGATGGACATGATCTGGCATTAAGATGGCCCCAGCGACGGACCAACCGCGCAGTTTCGAAACGGCAGATTTAAATGCGCGAAAAGTTTCCTCGTTGTCCAAGACCTTCGCGCGATGGGCGACACAGAAGGTGATGAAATAGACGGCTCGCTGATCCCATTGTAGCCAGACAGGAATTCGCGGTGGATGACCCATGGCGATAATTGCTACCGAACGATTGTAGGGCGACCGCTCCGGTTGCCAAAGCTAAATACACGGCAGGCGATGCGCCTGCCCTACAATTTGCGCATCAGGCATGGGCCGCGCTTTCCCTTAGCTCGCGCCGGAGCCAAAGCTCGCTGATCCCATTGTAGCCAGACAGGAATTCGCGGTGGATGACCCATGGCGATGATTGTTACCGAACGATTGTAGGGCGACTGCTCCGGTTGCCAAAGCTAAATACACGGCAGGCGATGCGCCTGCCCTACAATTTGCTCGTCAGGCATGGGCCGCGCTTTCCCTTAGCTCGCGCCGGAGCCACAGCTTTGCAAAATGCCAATCCCGTGAAACCGCTTTCGCCGAGACGTTGAGTACTTCCGCGATTTCATTCGCTTCGAGACCGCCGAAGAACTTCAGCTCAACCACGTGACCTTCGCGGGGATAAGTGGCGGTGAAACTTTCCAGCGCTTCATCCAACGCAAGCAGCTCGGGCGGGCGCTCGCACGACAGCTCCCTTGTTTCATCGAGATAAAGCTTTTCCAATTTCCCGCCGCGCTTTTCCGCATTGTGACTGCGAGCGTGCTGCACCAGAATGCGCCGCATCAGGTGGGCGGCGACGCTGCCAAAGTGCGCCCGGTTCTTCCAGCTCGCCCGGCTTTGATCGACCAGTTTCAAATAAGCTTCATGGACGAGCGCGGTTGCTTGTAATGTATGGTCGGGTCGTTCACGCCGTAGATATTCCGCCGCGCGCCGGCGCAGCTCTTCATAGACAAATGGCATAAGCCGCGCTGCCGCACCCTGGTCACCTAGATTCCGCTCTTGAAGAATGCGGGTGACCTCTTCGGTGGGGGCAATGCTCATTTGGGAGCGCCGATCTTACCCGTTTACAGGAGAAAGGGGAAGCATTTTTGGAAACTTTGTCCAGTTTGGCCCCCGGATCGCACGGTTAACAGTCGTCGCGCAGTCTCGCGTGCGTCATCGGTCGTAAAAAGCGCGCAAGAAATCGCTGCGTGATATACCTGATTGCGAGCAGATCGTGCGAAGGGTTGAAGCTTTTATTCTGGGATGGTTTGGCATGGTGAGCGGATTACGGGTGCCATCGGCATTTGTTCGGACCATCGAGATGTGTTCACGTTCCCGAACGATTTCGAAACCGAGCGCGCGCAACGCCTGGATGACTTTTCCTTTTGGCGCGTCAACCGGAAACTTCATCCCGCGCCGAGCGATGCTTCAGCGACAAAGGCTTCCATCACCTCGTCCTCACTCTCGAAGACTTCTTTTCCGAAGCTTTCGATATGAAACGCGGCGGCTGATTTAGCATCGGCCAGCGCTGATTCATACGTGTCGCCTTGACCGACGACGGCGCCTTTTAGCCCAAGAGGGTAGGCTACATAACCGTCCCGATGTTTCTCTACGATGAACTTGAGCGTCTTCACCTGATCCGTTCTAGAGCTGCGATCTTGATTTTCGCAATCGTGTTTACGCGGGCAGAGACTAGCATCTGTTATCTCTCTTAACCACAAAAAACAGGATTACGCGCGAGGGCGCAGCTCTTCATAGACAAATGGCATAAGCTGCGCGGGCGCGTCTTCGGCGCCCAGATTCCATTCCTCAAGGACACGCGTGACCTCTTTGGTGGGGCAATGCTCATTTGGGAGCGCCGATCTTACCCGTTTACAGGGGAAAGGTGAAGTATTTTTGGAAACTTTGTCCAGTTTGGCCGCCGGATCGCACGGTTACTCGGTGAAAGACAAAATTATGAAAGTGAATCAACTCCTAAAATTGATCCTCATCACTCTCACGTTAACGAGCGTTGGACTCGCCCGGCGCTCGCCGCACGGGCAGGCCTGCATCCCGCCGCCCTCCGATTTGGTAGCGTGGTGGACGGGCGACGGAAACGCCCTTGACTATCAAGGTGACAACAACGGCACAGCGCATGGTGGCGTAACTTTTCCGACGGGCAAAGTAGGTGAGGCATTTGGTTTGAACGGCACGGACGCCTACGTCTCCGTACCAAATAATGACAACTTCAACCCGACCGGGCCTTTTAGTGTGGACGTGTGGATCAACGCCAATTCACAGCAAACGAGTGCTCAATCGCTCATTATCGACAAGTCTCATGGCTTCACGGACAGCACAGGTTGGGCAATCCAAACAAACCCCGACGGCACTGCGTATTTCTTTTACGGAACAGGAGGCAGCGGCAGCAACGACTTCCACGGATCCAGCACCCAGGCCAGCATTTTGGATGGCCAATGGCATCATCTCGCCGGAGTCTGGACCGGCACTGAGATCATGATTTACGAAGATGGGGTATTGCAGAACACGCTTGTTTTTCAGTACACCTCCCGCTAACAACACCCGCAGCGTGGATATCGGAGTGGCCTGGGGCGGTGGCACTCTTACGCGCTTTTTCAACGGCCTGATCGACGAAGCGCAATACTTCAACCGGGCCCTCAGCGCCTCAGAGATCCAAGCCATCTTCAATGCCGGGGGCGCCGGGCAGTGCAAACCTGCACTTGTCATCCAGCCCACCTCATTGCCCGATGGAGCTATGGGATTGCCTTACACGCAGACTATTACTGCTGGGGCAGGAACCCCCCCATACACTTTTACGGTCAGCAACGGCTCATTACCGCCAGGTCTTAGTTTGTCGAGTGGCGGCATGATTACCGGCACGCCGCAGGCAACAGGTAGTTCTAACTTTACTGTTCAAGTCACAGACGCGAACAACACGACAGCGCAGCGAGCTTACTCGATAACCATTGTGCCGGGCTGCGTCACGCCGCCACCGAACATGGTTGGATGGTATCCGGGCGATGGCAACGCAGTTGATATTCAAGGCGGCAATAATGGCACGCTCATGAATGGTGCCACCTTCGCTCCTGGAGAAGTGGACCAGGCATTCCAGTTCACTGGCGGTTCCGAGCGCGTGTTCATCGCAGATTCTCCCAGCCTCGCCATCACCGCTTCCCTGACACTCGATGCCTGGGTCAACGCCGCTTCCACCCCGCCAAATGGCATCGGCGACATCATTTTCCGCGGCGACGACCGCCCTAATCTCGATCCGTACACCCTGCGCATGGTCGGCAGTAATGTTTATTTCCAAGTCAGCGACGCCGTCGGAAACAGCGCATCTGTCCAAGCGCCACTGCCGCTGAACCAATTCGTGCACGTTGCCGGCACGCTCGATGACGCCACGGGCATCATGACGCTTTATCTCAACGGCATCTCCGCTGCCCAAACGACGACGAATGTCAGGCCGTTTGGCACCCTCACGGGCGCGAACCCCGGAGTCAGCATCGGCAACTTGCAATCGAACACGAGGCTTGAGCCGTTCATTGGGTTGATCGACGAAGTGGAAGTCTTTGATCGCGCGCTGACGCAATCGGAAGTCCAAGCCATCTTCAACGCTGGTATCGCAGGCAAGTGCAAATCGCCATCGCCTAATTTTTGCGGGGTGATATCTGGGCAAATCACAGACGCGCAAGGCCCACTCCAAGGCGCGCTCGTGCAGGCCTGCGAGCCTAACAATGGCCCGTGTTCCTTCAACGCGACAACGGATGCCGCCGGTAATTACCAGATTACCGGCCTGCCGCTCAATACACCTTTCGATCTGACCGTCTTCCCGCCGCAAGGGTCGGTCGCCGTGCCGGGGGAACTTCTTGATCTCTCGGTGCAGAGCTGTAGCAGCGCGCTCACGAACCAAGACCTGATGTTGCAAGCACCGGCTCCGCCTCCGTCTGGAACTGACATCGAGCCGCACAATAACGGCGGCGGCGGTGTGCCGACTGTCTACTGGCAATCGCCCCTCACCCTCACTACAACCGGCTGCCCGAACGGGACAGCGTCGTATATTATCTCTCGCGGATTTTCAATCTTCGCCAGCGGTCCGATGACGGAGACACCGCCAGGGAGCGGCACTTTTACAGCATCAGTTCCGGCGCTCTTCCCTGCGCATGGCGCTGCTACAGTGTCGATGACGATAGATTGCGGCGGCAGCACCATCACAATCGGCTTCGATTTGTACATCGATCCGAGCGGCACAGTGCGGGATAATCATGGCGCACCCGTCTCAGGCGCGACTGTAACGCTCTTTCGCTCGGACACACCAATGGGTCCGTTCGATATCGTGCCCGATGGCAGCGCCGTCATGTCTCCTGGCAACCGGCACAACCCCGATATGACTGACTCCGACGGCCATTTCGGCTGGGATGTACTCTCCGGGTTTTACAAAGTGCGCGCCGAAAAAGACGGCTGCAACGGAGTAGTTGAGACAGGCGTGCTACAAATCCCACCGCCCGTGACCGACTTGGTGCTGACGCTGGATTGCCCGACAGAATTGCTCAGTGCAGTTTCGCGAAAAACGCACGGCGCCGCCGGTGATTTCGATATCGATCTGCCGCTTACCGGCACACCGGGAATCGAAGACCGCACTGGAGGCGCGACCAACGATTACACGATGGTGGCCACCTTCTCCGGTAACGTGAGCGTGACCGGCAGCCCGCAGGCCGAAGTTATCAGTGGCACGGGTTGCGTAGGAATTGGCGGTGCGTGCAGCGGCAATGTCACCGTCAGCGGCAATATCGTTACCGTTCCGCTGACCAACATTGCCAATGCCCAGACGATCAATGTCCGGATAAACGGCGTAAACAGCGCAGCGGATAGACCCGCGACCGACGTCAGCATCCCGATGAACATCCTGATTGGCGACACAAACGACAATGGCTCCGTGAATTCCAGCGATGTCGCGCAGACCAAATCGCGAGTTGGGCACCTGCTCGACGAGACGAATTTCCGCTCGGATGTAAATGCTAACGGGGCTATCAACTCGACGGACGTGTCGATCATCAAATCTCACCTCGGCACCGGGTTGCCCTAGAGCTGGTCCGTTGTAGCCATCGATCTGTGGCCGCCATTGCGGTGAATTACGCTGAAAAGCTCGACCCGTCTCGGGCCTCTGGCATGATTGCCGTGCGCAAACCCGCGAGATCGCGCATCGTTAGGGCTAAAAGTGGCAGACAAGGTTGACAGTCAGGAAATCTGTTTTGTGCCCGGCAACGATTACAAAGCGTTTCTGCGCGCGCATCTTGGCGAAGATAAATTTCATCGCGGCGGTATCTACGACCGCTCAGGAGAATTTCTGGGTGAACATGGTGGTCTCGAGCTATTCACGATCGGCCAACGCAAAGGTCTTCCCGGTGGATCCGCGCAGCGGCGCTATGTGGTAGATCTCGACCCGGCAACGAATCGCGTCATCGTGGGCGACGCCGACGATCTGGTTGTGGACGAATTCGAAATTGATCGCGTGAACTGGCATTCGCATGTTGAAGTGACCCATAGCGGACACGTTTCCGCCTCTCCCCTTAATGAAGGGGAGAGGATTGCCTGCCACGCCGTAGCCGAGCGAAGGCGGGAGGTGAGGATTTCTTCAATGCAAGAAGGTCGAAGTTCCAAACCCTCACCCTACCCTCTCCCTTTCGAGGGGAGAGGCGACCGAACACCGGCGCTTGGCGGGGATAATCCCGGCTCGTCGTTCGAGGCCACGGTGAAGATTCGCTACAGCCATCCCGGAACGAAAGCGATGATAACGCCATTGGAAAATGATCGCGCTCGCATTTCCCTCCACGATCCCCAGCGCGCGGTGACGCCGGGGCAGGCTGCGGTCGTGTATGCTGGCGACATTGTGGTCGGTGGCGGATGGATTTGCCGGCGCGAGTCGGCGGTTCTCGCTTGATTGCGATGGCTAGCCGGGCGTTGCTCGCATTGAGCACATTTCCAGACGTTGAGACAGCGCGCCGAATCTCAAAGCAACTTGTCAGCGAAAACTTCGCGGCCTGCGCGAACATTTTGCCGCAGATCGAATCGATCTACCGATGGAAAGGCAAGATTGAAACTGGAAGCGAAACGCTCGTCTTCTTCAAATTGAGCGAGGATCGACAATCCGCATTTCAAGAGAAACTGCGGTCACTGCATCCCTACGAGCTGCCCGAGATTATCGCTTTCAAAATCGACAACGGACTCCCCGATTATCTGCGTTGGATCTGCGAAAACTCGTGCGGAGTGTCTTAGCTCGCACCAAGACTATGGTGTAACCAGGTTCCAGCCAGCAGGCAGAGTTGGTCCATATGCGCTGTTAACGAACGCATTAATATTTAAATACCAAATGGCTGTTCGCCTGCTCGTCGGGGAATAGAGCAGGTAATCGAACCTGTTGTCCGAATCAAAATCGGCTGCGCCGGTTAATTGGTAGCCACCGGCAACTGTCGGTCCGAAAACTCCGCCCGCGTAATGGGCTCCGGATAAGTACCAGATCGCCGATTGATGAGATGAAGGCCTATAAAGAAGGTAATCCGGGTTCCCGTCGCGGTTAAAATCTTCGGTCGCGATCAAATTCCAAGCTACGGGCAAAGTCGGTCCGTAGGCGCTTCCGACAAATCTATTATCGTCCAGGTACCAAATTCCGGTCTGACGAGTGCTTGAGTCGTAGAGAACGAAATCCGGTTTATTGTCGCCGTTGAAATCTCTGGCCGCGACCAGAGTCCAGTTGCCAGGCAATCTTGGGCCGTGTTTGCTGGTGCGAACGCTGAGTCCCGATAGATACCAAATGGCTGTCTCGCGAGTTCCGGGGTTGAAAAAAATGTAATCAAGTTGGTTGTCTCGATCGACATCATTTGCGTCGATGAGTTGCCATCCGTTCGGGATATTATGTCCGTGTTCCACGGAGAGAAACGCATTGTTGTCCATGTACCAAACGGCGGTTTGAAGAGTTGCCGAAAGGAGGTAATCGGGATGTCCGTCTCTGTTGAAATCCGGGCGGGTGGGATCGCTCGGTGTTGATTCGTTTACGCCGGCGAGAATATCGATTCGCCCATACCCATAAGTGTTGTTAGGCGTATGTTGCACGCCATTGTCACATACGGTGGAAGAGATGTGGACGGCAGACTCATCCAATGCTGCAGTGGTGGCGTCGATATTGTTTTTCAATGCAGGCCGGGCCGACCAGAGCAAAGCCACCGCTCCGGCGATAAAGGGAGTAGAGAGAGACGTTCCACTATTGGTCAGGTAACCGGTGTCAGAACTGCCGGCGCACGTCCGGATATTCACTCCGGGCGCCATGATATCGGGCTTGATCCGATTGCTTCCATCCACTGTCACGGGTCCACGGCTACTAGAGGGTGCAGCGACGTCGGTCCCAGTGGTTAGCGCACCGACAGTGTATGAGGCGGCGTAAATTGCCGGCGGATCAAAGAGAGAAGAACAATTCGAGCCGTCGTTGCCCGCGGCTGCCACCATCATTAGCCCGGCCGCGCGCTGCGCTTCGACAGCTGCTCGTAAAGTGCTAATGGAACAACCTTCCGAACTTGGACAGATCCACGAATTAACTGTGACATCGGGAGCTTTGTTCGGATCTCCCTGCGAAGGGTTCCCATTCACGGGATACGGAGCGAGAAAGAATTCCATGCACTCCATGTAACTGGCTGGTGTGCCGACGCCCTGGTTCATATTTCTGCAACCAATCCATTTTGCTCCGGGCGCCATTCCGATTTGATTTCCCTGGCCATCATCGCCAACCGCAACCCCAATTGTATTTGTGCCGTGGCCGTCATCGTCGCAAGGTGCGCTCGTATTATGGCCGCAAACGCCCCCGCCGGAGTGGATGCTGTCGTGCCAGTTATAGTCGTGACTGGCAGTTGTTCCATTCCAGCCACGGTAGTGCGACTTCAACGCGTGGTGTGTCCAGCGAATCCCGGTATCGGCTCCGCCAATCACAATTCCTTGCCCAGTATGACCCTCGGCCCATACCTGAGGGGCATGCGTGTAACTGATGCCGGGTTCGACTGTCACAGGCTCGTTCGGCTGTGTCGCAGACTCGACTGCCGCGGCCTGCACGACGTGTGGAACTCTGGGATTTCCTTCAACTCTGGCGACATCGGCGCGAGCTGCCAGCGCCTCCGCGGTTTCTCGGCTGCCCTTTACCCAAAGCGCATTGACGATGTAAAATGAGCGATACTCAACGTTGTGAGCTTCGAGCCAGCCAATGATCGGAGCTTGGGTTTGTTGACTTTTTTGCCACAAAGTATCGCGGACGAATCGGCCTCTTTCCGCTTTGGTTGTTAGCGCCGACGCCGGAGCAAGCGAAGCCTGGTCCGCGAGCACGACAATAAATTCCGCTTCTTTGCCGTCGGCCGTATGTTCCAGAACCCAGGATGCGATCTTGCCGCTTGTGGCGGAATCTTGAGGCAGAATTGTTTCGCTCCTCTGAGAAGAACCGATAGCCGCTCCGACCAGCAGGAGTGAACCGAGGACGAGAAAAGTTCCCATCACAAATCGCCATTGGTTTACCATCAGTCCCCCCTTTCTAGCAGTTCCGCATCTTATCAATGTAATCGCGTCTTGGGAAGCGCGAAGACGCCAATTCCGATTGCATTCGCGATTAAGGTCACGGCGATTATTTTCAAGCCGAACATCATCGGGTTGGGAACATCGATAATGGGATAAATCGTGAAGAAAATGGTCAGCAGGCAAACTACAAATCCGCAACCCGCCGCCATTCGCAGCCACAATCGGGCGCCGGAGCGAATTGTCCTTGCGCCGGCCAGGGGAATGGCAAAGAGCATCAGGTAAACAATTCCGTAGAAAACGTTGGCCGCATTATCGACGATCTGAAACGCCTCCTGAATTCCTGTGCCAATCTGACTGGTCACCGCGATCAACAAAGTGAGCGCACCGACGAAGAAAATGGAGTTGATCGGTGTCCTATATCGGGGATGCAATCGCGAAAACCAAGCGGGAAGCAGTCGGTCCCAACCCGCGACCATTGGTAAACGCGAGCTTCCGGTGAGATGAACGCTTGTGGCAGAAATCGACCGCACTGTCATCATGATGATCCCCAAAGATGCGACCGCGCCTGCGATTGGAAAATATCGGAGACCTAACCGCAAGGTTTGCGGCACTGGTCCGATGAGATCGATCGGATTATTCCCGACAAATGCCAGGACCGAGCTGGTTCCGAGAATAAACATCAGTGCGATAATGGGGGACGCGATGATGACCGAACGGCCAATGTTTCGAGCCGGGGCGCGGGCTTCGCCGGCGAGAATCGCCACGTATTCAAATCCGCTCAGGGCGCCGACAGCCAGCTTGGTAAAAATATTCATGCAATAGAAGATCGACATCGCCGGAGCGGCGATCTGTAGCGGGTGATATTCTTTCAATTCACCTCGCGCGAGACTGAAGAATGGCAGAAGAATGAGTGCGCCATAGGCTAGAAACATGGCCACTGCTCCGACATTATGGACCCATTTTCCTAACGAAAGGCCACGGATCGCTGTCCAGGCCAGCCCGGCAACGAGCGCGCAGCTGATCAGCGAGACGCACCATTTGTTGTTCGGCATCCAGGCGGCGCCCTGACCAAAGGCGTAGGAGAGATTGGTGGTCACGAACATTCCACCGAGGGCAATCACGGTGATGGAGAGCAGCCAGAGGTTCCAAGCCGCAATGAATCCTGCAAACTCGTTAAACCCAAGCTTAGCCCATTGATAAATCCCGCCCTCGAGCGGCATTCGGCCGTTTAAGTAAATTACGACGGCGGCTTGCGGAATGTAGAAAAGCAGAATCGCCAGCAGCCAGAAAAACAGATGAGCGGTGCCCAGCTTGGCCGCGGTCCCAACCCAACTCGAACCGACCACGAACACAATCTGAGTGAGCACAAGATCGCGCAGCCCAAGCGGTTTTTTGAGAGAAACGCTGTGATCTTCAACATTGCGCTCGGCGCGATCGAGATCGGTTTTCACGGCAGCATCGCAATTGTAGGACAAGCGCTCCGCTTGCCCATCGAAAATAACGGCAGGCGATGCGCCTGCCCTACAATCATTCTATCGATGTGGTGGTTAACGTTTCACAAACAATCAATACTCGTGCTCGTGTGTAGGCGGCGGCGGTTCGTTCCGAAATTCCCGGTGCCGAATCTTGCCGCCAGCATGAGCAATATATGCTCCCATTCCCACCGTTACGGCTCCCATCAGGAGCACGGCAACCGCGAGCGGCATCGATGATTTGGGCCACTTGATAGGCGCGACAATGCCAACGGCGCTCAGAACAGCAAGTGCGTAGAAGAAATAGATCAGGTCTTCGGCTCGATCTCGATGCTCGTCGAGCCAGGCGTGACCGGGATCGTCGGTCATCGACAATACGCGATCGTATCCTTCCTCGCCGTATTCGTAGACGGGCCAGGCCGACGCGGCGCTAATGAATACGACCACGAGAGCAGCGATATGGGCCGCCCGGCTGCGCAGCAAGATCGCCGCTAGCAATGCGATCCAGCCCATTAACAATCCATAAACCGGCAGCGGATTGAGCAGGACGTGAATGTATTCGGGTTGGCGCAGATCGCGCATCAGCGCATCGATCATGATTTTTGCCCCCGTTTTTTCCGAAAATTTTCGGCCGCACGTTTCACTTCGTTCGGCGGCAATAATTCATCCCAGTTCGCGATAGTGAAATGCCACCATTCGCTGGGCAATCCATAAAAGCCGGCGCGGCACATGGCGGTTTGCAATAGAAGCAGATGCTTGCGGACCGCCGGGTCGCGTCCCTGATAACGCCACATGGCTGCCGGGGTGAACGTATCATAATCGGTCGGCATACTGGCTGGCCGCCCATATGAATCAAGCAGCGTAACATCGACAGCGACGCCCCAACTGTGCATGGATCCCGCCCCGACATGCGGATCGGCTACGTAAGCATTTCTGGAAACAGCGTGCCACAGTTTCCGCTGCACGGATTTCGGTCGATAAGCATCCCAAATGATGAGCGAGTACTGATAAGGTCTGAGAAATTTCTGCGCTCTGGCGAGGCATTGGGCGACCTCCGGTCGAACCAGTGCGCGCATTTTTGCCGGATATAAAGCATGACCGGCGATGTTGTTGGCAGTGGCATAGCGAAGCTTGACCGCAATGGAAGGATCGACCGACTTGATATCAACCAGGGGGAATTTCACCTGCGCGTGCGCAGGAACGAACGACGCCAACAGCGTGGCAATCACGACGAAGAGTTTTTGCTTTTTCACCATATGCGAGGCGTTTATTGAAATTGGTTTACTCCGTAGCGACCGGAGTTGAGGGCGGCGTGTGCGCGATTCTTTCGAGCAGCGCCCTCGCGGTCCCCTCGGCAACACTGAACCGCAGCTCGAGATTGGTTCCTTGCTTTTGAATATCCGGAGCCTGGGAATAAATAAGCAGATCGGAATCCTCGAGACGCAGCCATTTTTTTGGATCGATTTGTATTTCCCGCGCGAGCCTTGAAGCGTCTTCTGGTGAATTGAGCTTCAATAATAGCCGGGCCTTCGGTGGTTTTTGCAAACTTAGGGCAAGCCCAAACAATTGTGAAGCATTGAGCAGCTCCGGCGTGAAGATTGGTTGAAATAGGCGAGCCAGGTCTGGCGGGTTGCGCGAAATCAGGCGGAGCGTGCTTTCGCGATCGAGCGCTTGAAATCGATCGAAGAGTTGCCCGCTAATCTTGAGGTCCGATTCCATCCCGAGTCGGACGCGGACCAGCTCGCTGACCTCACTCGATGCCCCCACGGCCAACGTGTTCGGTCCAACTCGAGATACAGAGAAATCGGACCGTTCCCAAACCGGAAGCCCGCTGATCGCGCGTTTGTCGAAGGTCTTGTCCTGATCCATGGCAGCGATTGCCTTGGATACATCCCCGCGAGCCTCGATCAGAATGAACTCCCGGGTTTTGCCAGCCTGGTCTGTGGTCACGGCACGCGTGATTCGCGTTGCGTCCTTGGACAGATTTAACCCTGGAGCTTTTCCTGCAGGGCCAACAAGCCCGGTCCAGATTTGATCCCATTCCTGGGGCTGACTTTTTTGCCAGGACTTGGCGAGCTCATCGTGTTCCAGCGCATCGGTGTTGATCGATAGAATGGCGTCGGTTTCCTGTGGCAGCCATTCCCGCCTTGACGGTGACTGGAAAATCAAGGGCAGGATGATCGCCAACAGCGCCACGATTGAAATCACACTAAAGTAAAACTTACGCAGCTCCTGTTTGTCGATCTTACTGGAAAGCAAGGCGAGCTCGGCGGTGTGCTCCAGATGTCGATCCACCGCCGCACGATGCCGTTGCACTTCGGTGAGTAGTTCGGGCGCATTCGGCGGAGCAATTCCCTGCGAGGCAAGGTGACGCCCAATGTTCAGATAAGCCGGGTTCTTTCGTTCTTCGACTACTTGGTGATGCGCGCGTGCCTCGCGCATCGCTTCCTCCTGTGTTCGGAGATTTTCATTTAACGCCCGGTCGCGCGATTCGAAGTCGGCTCGGACGTCCGCGATTTTCTTATCCACGACTGCGACCTCCGCTTCCGCCGCCGCCAATTTCTCTTTGGCAAGACGAACCGCATCCGCGCTGCCGAGCCGCGCTCGAGTGAGTTCCTCGCGTTCACCTGGAAGTCTCGCCCGACGGCTGGCAATATTGGCCGATTGTTCTTCTAAATCGTCCGGGGGAGGTTTGACTGCTTGCAGATCCGCCAGTTTTTTCGAAAGCTCGCGATTGGCAGCATCATTTTCCTCCAGACGATTTTCCACAGCCGACAGTTCGCGTTGGCAAACTTCGACAGCGTTCCGGGCCTCTTTTTGCTGCTGAAGCAGAGGTTTTTTGTCGGCCTCGAGTTTCGAGATCGCTTCATTCTGCTGGCGAGTGTTCTCTTCGCGCTCACCGGCTATGCCTTTGATGCCTTCCTCAATCTGGCTGATCCGCAGCGCGACTTCTTTCTGCTCCTGTTCGAGTTTTTTGAGCGCCACGATCTCGTTGCGCAGCTCGGGGAAATTGGCGGCCTGGGAAGTTCCTTCCCGGCCAAGATTGATTTCGCTTCTTTGCAAAAGCCGCCGCTGATGCCGAAGAGCCAGACGGGTCCGCTGCCGGCGCACCTTCAGAACGATTTCGCGCAATCCTGTTCGAATGAAACTCACGGGGTAATCCTATCCGAACCGGCAGCCGGAAAAAGCGAATTTGCCATTTCGTAACCGGTTTCGACAAATCGTTGCTAACGGCCACGCCGGTGTCGAAAAGCGAAACCATTTCGGGGGATCGACGTAGAAAGATGAAAACATGAAACACCAAAAGACCAGAGTATTCGGCGGTTTGCTGCTCAGCGCGTTGGCGGGCATTTTGATTTCGGCGTGCGCGTCGGAACCAAACATGACAGCCACTGCTTCACCGGGCCCGGCCCTCGTTGCAGCCGGATTTAGGGTCAGGTCTGCGAACACGCCAATGCAGAGGGAACAACTGCGAACCATGCCTACCGACACGTTTACCGCCGTCAGGCAGGGCGGCGCGACCTACTATCTTTATCCCGACACTCAGACCGGACAGCTCTATGTGGGCGATCAATATGCTTACCGCAGGTATTTCGAGAATGCGGAAATTCAGAGCAAGCGTCAGCAGGGCATTTTTGTAATCAGGGCTCTGCCAAGAGAATATCCGATCACAGAAATCTGGCACGGCTGGGCGCCATTCCGCGAGTGGTAGACGATCTTATTCGTCGGTCTCTGCCAATTTCGCCAGCACGCTGAAATCTTCCAGCGTCGTGGTGTCGCCGGTGACCTTTGCGCCGGTGGCGATCTCCTTGAGAAGACGGCGCATGATTTTTCCGCTGCGCGTTTTCGGCAGCGCCTCGGCGAAACGGATTTCGTCAGGTTTGGCGATGGCGCCGATGTGCACGCCGACGTGGTGGCGTAATTCGCTTTTCAAAATTGGGTTCGGGTCGATTCCTGACTTCAGCGTGACAAAGGCGACGACTCCCTGGCCTTTCATCTCATCCGGTCTGCCGACAACGGCCGCCTCCGCGACTCGCGGATGACTCACCAACGCACTCTCGATCTCCGATGTCCCTAACCGATGCCCTGCGACATTCAAGACATCATCGATTCGGCCGACGATCCAGAAATATCCATCTTCATCTCGCCGGGCCCCATCGCCAGTCAGATAGTTTCCTTTAAACTCGCTCCAGTATTGTTTTTGGTAGCGCTCCTTGTCGCCGTAGATGGTGCGGAGCATCGACGGCCACGGCTGACGGATGATCAACTTGCCGCCGACGTTCGGTCCCACTTGTTTGCCTTTTGCATCGACAATCGCCGCATCGACGCCAAAAAACGGCAGCGTCGCGCTTCCAGGTTTTGTCGGAATCGCGCCGGGCAATGGCGTAATCATGATCGCGCCGGTCTCCGTCTGCCACCACGTATCGACAATCGGGCAACGGTCGCCGCCGATTTGTTTTTGATACCAAATCCATGCTTCCGGGTTGATCGGTTCGCCCACCGTGCCTAGCAACCGCAGGGAAGAGAGATCGTGTTTCTTCACCCAGTGATCGCCCCAGCGAATGAACGCGCGGATCGCCGTCGGCGCCGTGTAAAGAATGTTGATTCGGTTCTCTTCAATGATTTTCCAAAACCGGTCCGGCTCAGGCCAGTTCGGTGCGCCTTCGTACAGGAAAGTGGTCGCGCCATTGGCAAGCGGACCGTAAACGACATAGCTATGACCGGTCACCCAGCCGACATCCGCCGTGCACCAAAAAATATCTTCGTCGCGGAGATCGAAGACATACTTCGTCGTGCAATAAATCCCGACCAGGTAACCCCCGGTGGTGTGCAGGATTCCCTTCGGTTTACCCGTAGAACCGCTGGTGTAGAGAATATAAAGCGGATGCTCGGAATCGAGCGCAACCGGCGGGCAGTTTGCATCGACATACTCCAATTCGCGGTGCCACCAGACGTCGCGACCTTCTTCCATGTGGATTTCATTTCCGGCCCGCCGAAAGACAATCACGCGCTTGATGGATCCGGCAGCCGCCGGACCGCGCAGTGCATCATCGACATTTTTCTTGAGCGGAACAATCGTGCCTCGTCGATAGCCGCCATCGGCTGTAATCACGGCAATCGCGCCGCTATCAGCGATTCGGTCCCGAATGCTATCCGGACTAAATCCGCCGAACACGACTGAATGCACTGCGCCGATGCGGGCGCAGGCGAGCATGGCGATCGCCGCCTCCGGGATCGTGGGGAGATAAATGATTACGCGATCGCCCTTGTCGATCTTGTTTCGCTTCAAAACATTGGCGAACCGGCAAACCTCATGGTGAAGCTGCTGGTAAGTGAGGGTGCGTTTCTCACCAGGCTCACCTTCCCACATAATCGCGGCCTTATTTCGTCGCGGACCGGTCAGATGTCGATCCAGACAATTCTCCGAGACATTGATTTTCCCGCCGATGAACCATTTCGCGAAAGGTGCCTTCCACTGGAGGACTTTTTTCCAAGGGGCGCGCCAGACGAGCTCACGCGCTTCGCGCGACCAAAATTTTGCTGGCTGCCATAGCGACTCTCGATACATCCGCCGATAATGAGCGAGGCTCTTGATTCTCGCTTTGGCCGCAAATTGTTTGGAAGGCCTGAAGACGCGCTTCTCCTTCAAATGCGATTCGATGTTCGCCTGCATGCAGAGTTTTAATATCGCGAAGCGAATTGTAGGGCAAGCGCTCCGCTTGCCGGCATATCTGGGATGTGGTCGGCAGGCGAAACGCCTGCCCTACAATTTCTCTCGCCGCATCCTTGGCTATGGCATTGGAGGGCAAGCGCGCTGGTTCTCGTGGCGACGGCTACTCCTGGCTTTGCGCAGCTGGTTGAAAGCGACGCGAGGACGCGCACGCACTCTGAAAGCACTTCGTGCGAAATGATGACGGACATCGCTTCATTTTGCGAAGCTTTCGGAGTGGCGGGGCGTCTTCGCACCGCTTTTTCGGCGCCCAACTCGCAAAGAACGGTATGAGTTAACCAAGCTGGTCACGGCGATCACGTATTTTCTGGCGTCAACGACTAATCAGGTCAGAATCAAATCATGGCTGATCACGTTTACAAAAAAATCGAGCTGGTTGGTTCTTCGCCGAATTCGTTTGACGACGCCGTGAAAAACGCGCTGACGCGCGCCGGGAAAACCGTTCGCAACATGCGCTGGTTTGAGGTGAGCGAAACGCGCGGCTACGTCGAAGAAGGCAAGATTGCCCACTGGCAGGTGACGCTGAAAGTCGGCTTCACGCTCGACGAGTAGCATCGACATCCTGTCGATGGACGATCGGCTGGAAGCCGATGCCACGCCTCAACGCTCTTCTTCCAGCGTTTTGTAGAGCTTGGTCGCGCCGTATATCAGCATGGCTGGTTTCAATGCCAGCAATGCCAGGCGAAAAAGGCCACCCAGAATTCGCCCCACCGGCAGCCGATTGACAATGAATCCTGCCAGAAATGCATAAAGAAGCGACTGCCCGGGTCGCTCGCGGACATAATCTTCCGTCTGACTCAGAACCGCATCGACCTGTCCCCGAGCATATTCAATCCCGCGCTGCGCAAAGTCCTCGGTTTTGTCCATACTCTCTTAGAATTCGAATACCGATCATTGCCCGCGCGCATCAATTTGGTCAACTCCGAACGCTCTCGGCGTCAACGCAAAGGTAGTGTTGGTCGATTGTCAGGTCACACGAACCCTCACCTCAGTCCTCTCCCTGGCAGGGAGAGGAGGACGCGAAGCGCCAGGTGAGGGTTGTTTTGGCCACTCTTGGTAACTGATAATCAACAAACACTACCTAACGCAAAGTTAACCACACCGAGCTGGCCCCTGCGCCAGGCGGAAAATCGGAAAGGGGCAGTGTTCGACGAAAATTTCCGGCGCGCCGGGTTATTTTCAGGCAATAACGAGCCATCACCTCGAGTGCGCGTCCGCTCAATGTGGAGCAATTGGTTGAAATCAGAATGCTCGCGTTCCGTTCGGTTAACTCCAGAGCGGTAAGCAGTAGCTTCTCAAAATCTCGTTCGACGCGGAAGGATCCGCCGCGATACGACCGGGAAAAGGTGGGCGGATCGAGAATGATGGCATCGAATTTTTCTCCCCGGCGCGCCAGTCGAGGCAGAATTGCGAAAACATCTTCCGCAATGAAGCGATGTCCGCTGGTCGCCAGACTGTTCAATGAGAAATTTTCACGGCCGCGCAGGAGCGATTTTTTTGAAAGATCGACATTGAGGGTGATCGCTCCGGCTGAGGCTGCCGAGACAGAAAAGGCGCAGGTGTAGGCAAAACAATTGAGCAGCCGCTTCGCGCCGAGCCGTCGGAGGTAACTGCGATTTTCTCGTTGATCGACAAACAAACCAACAGAATAGCCGGCGCCAAAATCGATCCCAAATTGGAGCCGGCGTTCGGTCGCGGCCGTTTGAAGATTCTCGTTGGGATCTCCGATGAAGAGACGCGGCGTTTCGCGTTCCTCATTTTTTTTGGGCAAAAATCGGGCAAAGATGCGGTTGAACTGGAAACCAATCTCTTCCGCCCAGGAATGAAAGTTCGTGATCAACTGTTCCCGGGCCGATGGATACTTGTAGGAGATGAGGATGTCGCGACCGAAGCGCTCGACCCATCCATCCACAGTGGTGCAAAGCCGATGCGCGTTGGTTCCTTCCCCCTCGAAATCGCGCAGCAACGTTGCGTCGATCCACTCGGATTTTCTTTTCATCCAAATCCGTTACACTCTCGGCCCTACCTTACATCGACAATGTTGCAACAAGTTACTGTTCGCGTGCCGGCCAGCACTTCCAATCTGGGACCGGGCTTCGATTGTCTCGGCGTGGCCCTCCGTATTTATAACGAAATAACCATCACCCGTGGCCCCGTGGATCGACAATCTCTTCCACGGATCGTGTCGGAGGCTGCCAATCTTTTCTTCAAATCGACGGGTCGCCGCTCGCTTCCATTTTCCTGCACGATCAAGGGACGAATCCCGCGCGCTCGCGGGCTGGGCGGTAGCGCTACGATTCGTCTCGGCGTGCTGCAGGGATTGAACGAGCTCGCAGGTAAACAGCTCGATCCATTGTCGATCTTCCGATTGTGCGCGGAACTGGAAGGCCATCCGGATAATGCCGCGCCGGCGAACTTCGGCGGATTCACCGTCGTTTCTTGCCAAACCGTGCAGCGCTTTGATGTCGCATCGCAATTGCGTTTTGTGCTTTTGGTCCCGGAGCTTGAAATGAAGACATCGGCTGCGAGAAAAATTCTGCCGCGAAAGATACTTCGAGCGGACGCAGTAGAAAATTGCGGGAATGCTTGCGCTATTACCGCTGCGTTCGCTTCGCGGGACTACGAAAATTTGCGCGGCGCATTTGTCGATCATCTTCACCAGCCGTTTCGCCACAAACTCATTCCGTTTTTGCCGCGAGTGATTGCCGCTGCCGAAAAGGCGGGCGCTCTCGGCGCTTTCTTAAGCGGGAGTGGATCGACAATCTGCGCGATCACATTGCAGAATCCGGACGAAGTTGCTGCTGCGATGAAACGCGCTGCAGGATCGACACCGGCACAAACAATTGTCACGACCGCTGAGAATCGCGGCGCTCAAATCAAACATCGAACATCAAACCTCAAACTTTCCCATGGGTCGCCACCTTGAAAATCTGGAGCAGTTCGGGATCGACGTCGTGCTGGAACGTCGCCGCGGAGTCCGGGCCGCGCTTTTGCGAGGTTTGCTTTACGCGCTTTCCTTTTTGTACGAACGGATCGTTCAGCTCCGGCTTTATCTTTATCGGAAACGAATTTTTCGCGAGCGGACTCTCGGCTGTCTTGTCATCAGCATTGGCAATTTAACGGTGGGCGGTACTGGGAAGACGCCGATCGTGGAAAAATTCGCGCGGGCATTGCAAGCGGGCGGGCGTCGGGTCGCCATTTTAAGCCGCGGATACAAAAGCATGCCGCGCAAGCGAAACTGGCTGGATCGGCTCACGAAGAGAAATGTAGATCCTCCGCGAATTGTTTCCGATGGGACATCGTTGCTGCTCGATTCGCGCACGGCGGGAGACGAGCCGTACATGCTGGCTCATAATTTGAAGGATGTCGTGGTGTTGGTGGACAAAGACCGGGTCAAAAGCGGCCGGTTCGCCATCGACAATTGGAAAGTGGACACGCTTCTGCTCGACGATGGCTTGCAATATCTGCACCTCAAACACCGGCTCGATATCGTGCTTGTCGATCGTCAGGCGCCGTTCGGAAACGAATTCCTTTTGCCCCGCGGCACATTACGCGAGCCGGCCAGGAATCTGCGCCGGGCCAGTTATGTTTTCATCACCAAAAACACTGGCGAATCGAACGCTGCCCTCATCGAACGGATCCGGCGTTACAATCGCACCGCGGAGATCATCGAGTGCGCGCATCAGCCGCTTTATCTGCAAAACATCTACACAGGCGAACAACTGCCGCTGGAAAGTTTGCGCGACACATTCATCGGCTCGATTTGCGGAATTGCCGCACCGGAAAGTTTCGAACAGGCGCTGAAACAATTAGGCGCGCGCATCGATCTGGCCAAGCGCTACATCGATCATCACTATTACACCGAGCCGGAGTTGCAGAGCTTCATCAATCGGTGCATCCGGCGCGATCTGGAGATGATCGTAACCACCGAGAAGGACGCCGTGCGCATGCCACGGCTGACCGCAGCAGAGATTAAGGTCCCGATTTATTTTCTGCGAGTGGAGATCGAAATCCTGAGCGGTCACGAAAGCTGGGAACATTGCGTGGCGCGGATCTGCAAACCGCAGCCATTACTTTCGCCGGAGCGATTTTTTGCGTGACGCGCCGAGGTAGGGGCGGTTCACCGAACCGCCCGCGGGCGATTGAGGTCAATCGCCCCTACCTGTATCGTGCAACACAGCGTATGGCTCAAAAAGCTCAGCTCGAAGTTGAAGGCAAAAAGCTCTCCGTATCGAACCTCGACAAGGTTTTGTATCCGAAGGCCGGTTTCACCAAGTCGCAGCTGATCGATTATTACATCCGCATCGCGCCGGTTCTGTTGCCGCACCTCAAGGATCGCCCGCTCACCATGAAGCGCTATCCCAACGGTGTGGAAGGCGAATTTTTTTACGAAAAGAATTGCCCGTCGCACCGGCCGAATTGGGTGAAAACAGCAAAAGTCTGGAGCGAAGGAAACAATCGGATGATGGATTATTGCCTGGCTCAGGATCTGCCCACGCTGGTTTGGGCGGCGAACCTGGCCGATCTCGAATTGCATACTTCGCTCTCGCGCAAGAACAACATCGAGCGGCCGACCATGATGGTGTTCGATCTCGATCCCGGTGCGCCGGCCGACATCGTCCAGTGTTGTCAGGTCGGTCTTTGGCTGCGCGATCTGCTCGGCGAAATGAAATTGAAAAGTTTCCCGAAAACGAGCGGCTCAAAGGGACTTCAGGTCTATATCCCGCTCAATACGCCGGTCACTTACGATCAGACGAAAGAACTTTCGCACGCGCTGGCGGAGTATCTCGAGCGGGAACATGTCGATCTTGTGGTATCGAAAATGTCGAAGGCGCTGCGCAAAGGAAAAATCTTCGTCGATTGGAGCCAGAACGACGAACACAAGACAACGATCTGCGTTTACTCGTTGCGGGCCAGGGAAGAACCCACCGTGTCCACGCCGGTCACGTGGGACGAGGTCGAGAATTGTCTGAAAAAGAAAAAAGCGAAGCTGCTAAAATTCCGGTCCGATCAAACGCTGGCCCGGGTCGAAAAAATGGGCGACCTGTTTGAGCCGGTCGAAAAACTGAAACAAAAGCTGCCCAAGAAGTGGAACGTGTAGGGTCAGTTGACGCCAGCACGACATCTGTGCACACTATTTCAGTGGCATGAAGAATATCACTTTGAGCGCCGAAGAGCGATTGATCGCGCAAGCGCGGGAACGTGCGCAGCGCGAACGCAAAACTTTGAACATGGTGTTCCGTGAGTGGCTTGCCAGCTATGTAGGCAAAGGCGCTCGCACGTCTCGATACCGCGATTTGACCCGGAAATTGAAACACGTATCTGCCGGGCGGCGATTTTCGCGCGAAGAGCTAAATGCCCGCTAGATATTTTCTGGACACAAACGTGTTCGTCTATTGCTTCGATCGCCGTGATCGTCGCAAGCAGAAGATAGCGGAGGCGCTGGTCGGAAAAGCGCTTGATGATCATCTGGGGGTGATTAGCGCCCAGGTCGTGCAGGAATTTCTCAATGTTGCTACCGCTAAGTTCGAGCGACCCATGACTCTCGACGAAAGCCGCGCCTATCTCGATGCCGTTTTATCACCGCTGTGCGAAAGCTTTCCCACGATTGCGCTCTACCGCCAGGCTCTCGAGGTGCAGACCAGTGTTCGTTCCTCGTTTTACGACTCGCTCATTATCGCGGCCGCTCTCCAATCCGGTTGCCGCACTCTTTATTCCGAGGATCTGCAACATGGCCAAACGATTGGTGAACTAAAGGTCTTGAACCCTTTCCGAGTATCCCCCGTTAAATCGACATGAGACTCCGCCTCAAAAATCAGAACAGCAGACTGCCGAGAAAGTGGAAGTTATAAAGGGCAGTCGCGCGTATATTGTTGTGACGTCGCCACGGCGGATTTGTGCTGCGGCGAATTGAGCGAAGCGAAACATCTCATTCTATTGCTCTCCGGAAAATAATCAGAGGTTCTTCTCCCGCGACTGCGGGATCAGAATGACATAAGCTTTTAGCACAAAGCATTAACATGAATAATCATTTGTGGTTCGATGGAATTGGATGGATCGGAGCAGCGGCTCTGCTTGTCGCTTACGCAATGGTTTCCGCCAGGAAATTGGAAGGCGACTCGATTACTTACCAGTTTCTCAACATCGCCGGCAGCATGTTGCTGGCGGCGAACACGATCTTTTACAGAGCGTATCCCTCATCCTTCGTGAACATGATTTGGATCGCCATCGCTCTCTTTTCTATAGCCAGACGAAGGCGAGCAATCTCCGATTAGGACGATTGGTGGGGCGCGACCGCCTGGCGCGCCGCATTGTGGAATCGCCAATTGTTTCGGTGAACGTTGTTGATCGCTTCACGAAATGGCTTCCATGATCAACCCGACCGCGATAATAGATTTCGTTGTATGCACAAAGTGAACATAAAAAAAATCCCGGAGAACGAGCGGAAATCGCCCAGCGGAAAATTTCACAAGTTCGTGAAGGACATTTCCATCGCGCTCGGGCGCGAGCCGGACTCGCTCGATTTGACCAAACGTCAGCCGTTTGATCTCGCTCTGGTGCGCATTCCAGCGGGCAAAGTTTATTGCCCGTATCACTCGCATTCGTCTGAAACGGAGCTTTATCTCGTGGTTTCCGGCCGCGGAAAGGTGCGCGATAAATCCGGCACGACAGAAGTCGAAGCGGGCGACTCGTTTTTCTTCGGACCGGGCGAAGCCCATCAGCTCACCAACGCCGGGAACGAGAATTTCGTCTATTACGTGATCGCCGATAACCCGCGCGGCGATACTTGTTTTTATCCCGACAGCGGAAAGTTCGCCGTAATCAAGGAGGCGGAGGAAGAAATAATCGTAAACGCCAAAGAGACCGATTACTACGACGGCGAAGAGTAATTTCGTTCCTTGCCGAGTCTATGATTCACTAGAACAATCTCCTGAACAGACCTGTCATGTTGAGCGTAGCGAAACATCTCATTCTATTCCTCTGCGGAAAAATGATCAGAGATTCTTCGCTTCGCTCAGAATGACATTTGTGAGATAGGTTGTGATCAATCAATGAAAGTTGAAATTTTTACCTTGTGCGATGCCGCCACCACCGATGCCGGTGGCAAACTCAACATTCTCGGCTCGTTCGATCGTCTCGGAGCCAAGGAAGCGCCCGTGACCCATCCGCAATGCGCCCTGGCCATCAAATTGCGCTATGACAAAATCGAGGAAGGGCAGAAACGGATCCGGATTTCCTTTGTCGATTCGGACGGCAAAGCGATCATGCCCACGCTGGATGCGAACACGCAGATTCAATTTCCGCCGGGCGAATCGAGCATCACTTCCAGTCTGGTTCTGGTGATCCACCAATTGAAGCTGCCGAAGTTCGGCGAGTATTCGATCGATCTGGCAATCGACGATCGCCACGAAGCGTCGATCCCGTTGTTCGTTAAACAGGTCCCTGGTTGAAACATTTCTCACCTTTAGCGCACGGCGATTTCGAAAATCGCGTTTGACATCAGGTGGATCGGCTTCTCCGGTCGAAGATTCGCCGTGGCGAAAAGACGATAGCAAAATAACCAACGCGCTCGGAGATCGCGTTCCACCATGAAAATCATTTCCGGCGGGCAAACCGGCGTCGATCGCGCCGCGTTCGATGCCGCGCTCAAGCATGGGATTGATTGCGGCGGTTGGTGTCCGGCCGCCGTCTCGATGAGTTTGGGCGAATCCCCGATCGATATCCGGTGAAGGAGTTGGAATACGGCGGCTACTGGAAACGGACTCTGCAAAATGTGAAAGATTCCGATGGCACGATCCTTTTCTATCGCGATCAACTCACCGGAGGCACGGAACAAACCTTTCAATTTTGCACGGAGTTAAAAAAACCATCTCAATTGATTGAAGCATCTGCGCATTCGATCGACGCCGCGGCGGCTTTGACTCGCGATTCCGTCCGCGAGTACAAGATCGACAATCTCAATGTCGCCGGGCCGCGCCAAAGCGATTGGGCCGAAGGACACGATTACACTTTTCGCGTCCTGGATACATTCCTGGCATCGCTGTAGTCGCTGTAAGGGGAAGCTGACAGTTTCCCAAACGCATCCTCGATTTCTTCGCCTAACGGCCCGATAGCCGTTTGGCCGAACGCGTCCGTCCCGCTCGTCGAGAACATCTGCCTGACCTTGCGCGACGGCATGATGCTGGCTTGGAAACGAACTGCAAACGAATGATGGCCGCTGACCGTAACGCTCGACAAGAATCGCAAAATCGAGCAAACCTTTCCTTAAGGTGAAACTACATTGTCGCTACTTAATCGTTATTGGACTCGTTGGTTTCGCGCTGTTCATCGTGAGCACAATACGGGCGGATCCGATTTCGCCGGACAAACATTGGGAATACAAATGCGAAGATGGGCTGTGGTCATCGATCGTCAGCACCGCCGCCGGCAAGATGACGCTCGACCTGTCGAACGCTGTCGATGTTCCCTATTGCCAGAACGCGAGCGTCGTTTGGTCGCCGGACTCCCAACGGTTCGCATTCAATTACTCGCCACCGCACGCGCCGCATACCGTTTTTGAGACTGTCACGTTTTTCGAGCTCCATGACGGTAAATGGACTGAGATGCCCGAGCTATTGCCGGATCCACACATTGCCCAACTGGTTCAACTCGGCGGGAACAAACTCCCGAAGAACCTTCGGAATCGTCAGGAGGAAGCGGACCACGACCTTCTGAGAGTTCGCAACTGGATCGATTCGCGCACTGCCGTTCTTTACGCGGAAGCGTTCTGGTCCGGCACGAAATCAGCAGATATCAAAGCGACTTACCTATTCACGATCGAATTTGATGCGAACGGCAAACCGCGCGTCATCAAAACCGACAAATTCAAGGATAAGAGCTGAAACGCCCTGCGGGTTTGCGTTGGCTATCTGGCGACGGAACGAAATATTCGCCTCAAAATTTCACCCCATCAACGCCGCGTTTTCCTGATCAGATAAAATCTGGTCAGCGGCTGTGTAGATGCGGCAAGCGCGGGTAAAGAAAGAGTATGCTCGAAGGCGGGATTTGAAGGACGTTTTGGCTACGTACCGGCTTTCCAAAAGACCGCCATCTTCCGCCACGTCTGGTTGGAACCTTGTGTTGCGCAAGATAGAGCGCCCCGTTTTGAGTTATGGTTGGTTCGATCATAACAACGCTCCCCCGTTTTGTCGGATTTCGTATTTCAGACTGGATCCGGCCGTAAGCATTTCACGTTTCGATCCTTCTACCCCTCAGCGTCCGCTAACTAGCAACTCGGTTTTGGCCAGTTGCCTTCCCGAGGTTGTTTCCCACATTAGTTGTGAGCGATTCAAAAGGGTTGTCATGGCCGGCAAACAAAATCAGCGTACCGAGACTTCACGAATGGCGGCGTAACACATTCAAATGGCCGCCGTTTTTCATGATTCGCTTCATTGATACCGCAGTCGAGCAGTTCGCCCAGGATCACACAGAGCCTGAGACGGATTTATATGCCCGGCTCCGCGAGGAGACGTATCGCACAATGCAATCGCCCGAGATGCAGGTTGGCCTGATAGAAGGACGTTTCCTGCAAATGCTGGTCCGACTGATCGGCGCTCGAAATATTTTGGAGATCGGAATGTTCACCGGTTACAGCACGCTAATGATGGCCGAAGCCCTGCCGAATGACGGCCGTCTCATCACGTGCGAAGTCGATCCGAAAGCGGAAGCGATCGCGCGAAAATATTTCGCGGAGAGTCCGCATGGGCACAAGATCGACATCCGCATGGGACCGGCTATGAACACGATCAAGACATTGTCCGGTCCGCTGGAGTTGATCTTTATTGATGCCGACAAGGGCAACTATTCAAATTATTACGAAGTTTGTTTTCCCCTGGTGAAACCCGGCGGCTTGATTGTGGGGGACAATGTTTTGTGGAGCGGCAAAGTCATCGCTCCCTCAGATATTGACACCCGGAGCATCGTTGCTTTCGACAACCTCGTGCAATCCGATCCTCGCGTTGAGAACATTTGCCTGACCGTGCGCGACGGCATGATGCTGGCCTGGAAACGAACTGCAAACGAATGATAGCCGCTGACCGTAACGCTCGACAAGAATCGCAAAATCGAGCAAACCTTTCCTTAAGGTGAAACTACATTGTCGCTACTTAATCATTATTAGACTCGTTGGTTTCGTTTGGCTATCTGGCGACGGAACGAAATATTAGCCTCAGAATTTCACCCTATCAACGCCGTCAATTTTTTTTAAAACTGCGAACGCAGTGGTGCCGCGAGCCATTCCGAGACACGCTCCCAGAGCGAACGCTTTTTGAAATCCTCCAGCGTGTATGGCCGCGCACGGGCCAGGTCTTTTTGGAAGACCGATTCCATCTTTTGCCCGAAGTTCTGATCGTAAACGACCACATCGAGCTCCTCGTTAATTTCCGACGAACGCGCATCGAGATTGGATGAGCCGAGCATGGAAAATAAACCGTCGATCACCATCGATTTCTCATGGAGCATGGTTGGCTGGTACTCGAAAATTTTCACTCCACCCGCCAGCATTTTGCCGTAGGCACCGCGCCCGGCTGATTTCGTGAGTGGTTGGTCGTTGTTCGGTCCGGGCAAAAGCAGGCGAACATCGACATGTCGCTTTACTGCTTTGGTGAGTTGTTCGACCTGGTCGCTGGTCGGCGTGCAATAGGCGTTCGTAATCCAGATCCGCCTCGTTGCGGCTGTGAAAGCGACGGCTTGGAGAAGCGGCACCGGTGCGACCGAAAAAGAATGGGACGCCACCAGTTGCGCTTTCAAGTCGCCCGCCGAATTAAGCGGAGGAAACTGCCCCGCGCCGCTAAGCGCTTCGCCGAAAGTTTTCACCCAATGTTCTTGAAACACCGCTTGTAATTTCTCGACCAGCGGTCCTTCGATCCGCACCTGCACATCCCGCCAATGGTCCTTATCCTGGGCATGACCGGACCAGTTCTCGGCGAATCCGGCAGAACCGGTGAACCCAATTTTACCATCGACAACGAGAATACGGCGGTGCGAACGCCGATTGGTGCGATCGACTCGCCAGGAATGCGTCGGGTGATAATAGGCAAACTTGCACCCGGCTTCACGCATCATTTTTACATCCGAATTGTTCAGTCGCCATCCGGACCCGATGCCATCGAGAATTACCCGCACTTCCGTACCGGCCCGTGCCCGTTCGCACAGGGCATCACGAAACTGTTCGCCGATTGGGTCAGAATAGAGAATGTAGGATTCGAAGTTGATCGTCGCCCTCGCGCTGCTGATCGCTTTCAGCATCGCTGGAAAATATTCGTCTCCATTTTGCAGCAAATCGATCTTGTTGCCTGATATCAGGACGGGATCGGCCAGTCCGAGAGCCGAGCCAATGAATTCCGGGTCGCTTACCCCAAACGTGTGTTCGAAATGATAAGGGAGTGAATGCCGGCGAATGAAGAAGAGACAGAAAATCAGGACTATGGCCAGGAACAAAATTGTCAGCGCGATCCATTCGTCGATAGCGAGCCGCCAAAGCCGGTTGTTCAGCCAGTGTGATTCGCGGGCGGGTCTGTCCACGTTCTATCTTCGTCTTTCGTTCGGCGTGAAGCCGCTTCTTCCGTTCAGCCTGCCTTGAGCGAAGTCGAACGGGTCGGTCGATGCTAAAATGTCAGACGGCCGCTGGCCGCAATTGATAGCATCGAGCAAAGGACTGCTCGACCCACCATGGTCAATATCACTCGTCCCTAGTCATGGAACCGCATGTCCCAAGCTCGCCTTTACCTGGGCAAGATCCGACGCGGTGATCGTGCCACTAACATTAACGTCCGCGCGGAAGGTGACGGCGCTGGCCACCGATCCTAATCGTGCCTTGGTTTGAGCAACATCGGAGGCGTTTACGGCTTTGTTCCCATTAGTATCGCCGATAAGCATATTCATGCTGATCGGCGTATCGGGCAGGACCTGCGCGGAATTGTCCGTCACTCCAGTCAAAGTGACCGCGATTCTCTGCTCGTCGGTGACTCCGGTTAACTCCACTGTCATTGTGTTGCCACTGAAGCCGGGACTACCCGCCACGTTGCCCGTGCCGCTGGTCACGGTCGCGTTCCCGCTGACCACCATGTTATTGAACATGACCACCATGGTGTAATCGCCGCCGCCGTTCCGGCATTCCACGCCGGGTTCACCGGTGAGCGGTAGATCGACATCGAAATCGCCCGCGGCTCCGTGCGTCTTGCGCGAAACCGCCGACAGCAACTGCAATGGCACGCATGTATCCGGCGTAGGCGCGGCAATTGCGACGGTGATCGGGCTGCCCGTTTTGAAGAAGCCGATCGTCGCATTGGCCGCGTGCGGCGGGCGATCGGCGTCGAATCGGAAATTATACAGGGTGCCAAACCGGATCGCGTTCGCGTTCTGATTTTGGGCAAACGTCTCCGTGTTCCAAGTCAGCGCATCCGCGGTCTGATTCGAGGTCCATGGCACGTTGCTGAATCCTGCGTCACCCACGGTTCCGTCGTTGGCAATCCCGGGATGATTCAAGGGCGCGTGAAAAACAATGTTGCTGATCGTGATGCCGCATCCCATGGGCACACGGAACGATTGAATCGCGCGATCGAGATTCTCGTTATAAATCGCGTACTCATAATGCCAAACGCCGGCAGATGGGTTCGTCACCTTGTAGCCAATCAACGTCCGGCCATCGATTCCAGGCGCCGGTTCGATCGCGTTGATCGTCGCGCCGGTCCAGGCCGTGATCGCCGCCGTGCTCCGCACCGTCGATCCAATCGCCGCGAAAACGTAGTTCGTTGTCCCGGTCACGTTGAACTGGCGATAGGACACATTATTAAACATATTGCACTGCCCGGGATGCGTCTGACACCAGGCATACTCGTGCGGAGTGATGCATTGAGCCTCGGCATAATAAGTCGCGCCCTCGTTAAGCGCCGGCTCGAGATCGTTGTCTTCCACTAACACGCGGTGGGTAACGCCGGTGTGGGTATGGCCTGCGTGATTGTCCGGATTCGGATTTGCGGGAAAAACTCCGGTAAACGGATTCACCCAAGCCCGCGATCCCAGATTGTTTTGATCACCATTCGAAGCCGCACTTTCGGGATCGGAGCAGCCTGGTCCCAAGCGGGTCCCGTCGCCGTATGGCGAACAACCAAAGCCGCACCCGTTTTGCTCGAGCGCAAAATACATGTGCTTCAGCCAGGACTGGCCCACTTGCTCGAACCGCTCGTCGTTAGTCCCGCCTCCGCTCATTCGATAAAGATTCTGCGCCAACACGGGGTGATCCGGATTCGGCAAGTGAAAGAAATCCAAGTCTGCGGTTCCGTTGTTGCACGCCGCGATGCCGATCGCCAGACCGACCTGGGTCCCGCTGCTTCCCCGTTGGCTCACGGCTGTGACCTCTCCCACGATTATGTCCGGGCCAGAAACGAGATCACCCGCGCTCGATCTTCCATTTGCGAACAAGGGCACAGCGCTAAGGCAGAACAAGCCCCAAAATGCTACAATCGCAGAGAACTTCTGATTCATTGGTTGGGCTTATTCGTCCCCGGCTAATCGATAATGGACGAGGAAAGCAGGAGACGAAAGACTAAACGGTTGAGAGTTTTTAGCTCCGGGCGAGCCAAAGAGGGTTGTTCAGCTGGTGTGAACACCGCGGGCGTTTGCTCACGCCATGACTTCGTGTTTCAATCGGCGCTTAGCCGCCCTCTCGCATGCCGAGCCATAACGTGGTGAAGGCTGGTCACTGCTCGTCCGCGCTGCCGGGTGCGAGAAAATCAAATAGTCCATTGCACGGCCCAAAGCACGGCCATCAGAATGGCGAGCATCCAAAGCAGATTCAAAACCCCGACGGAAACCGCGAAGAAAATGTGGAAAACAAACCACATCACAAACAGCGCGATCCCGACCCCAAGTAGAATCCAATTCATTCCAAATGAATATCGTCGGAGAAGAGCTCGGAAGCTTTAGTTTTTTGTCCTTCGGCCTCTTTCATTCCGTCCTCCGTCATCTGTCTCCAGTTTTCGTTCGCCATTCTCCTTGGCTCATCACCCGTAACTCGTCAGCCCGTCACCCGTCACTCGTCACTCGTCACTCTTCCTCCTGCTTCCGCACGTCTTGACCGAAGCCGCTCTGCGCTGGTAAGCCCATCGAAATGAAACGGCTCGTCTGGATCGATATCTCGAAAGGGCTGGCGATTCTGTTCGTCGCTTACTTTCATTTTTTAAAAACATACTTCGAGCACGGCCAAGTCCCACCGCCGGATTGGAGCAATGCCGTCGCGGCTGCGATGTCGATCCTGCGATCGAGCTGGCTGCATGTTTCCGGGCTCGGCTTCCATGCGGTGAGTGTCTTTATCATCCTGAGCGGATGGACCCTGATGCAATCGACGGCGCGCCGAGCCGATTCCGGCGGACTGGCCTGGGGCGAATGGTATCGGACACGATTTCTCCGGCTTTATCCGATGTATTGGGTGGCGCATCTGGTTTATCTGGTGTCGCCATTCGTGGCGCGGCTCGAACCGGTCGATGGCCGGATCATCCTGAGCCTGCTCGGACTGCGTTTCATCAACATCGACACCAATTTCATGTACCTAAACGCCGCCTGGTGGTACTTCTCGATGTTGATCCAGCTCTATCTGATTTTTCCTCTCCTCTTTTTGGCCGCGCGCCGGCTCGGTCCGTGGAAATTCCTGATCATCGCCTGCGGCTTCGGATTCTTCGCGCGCTACATCCTGCTCATGGTGTGGGTGCAGAGCGCGCATTGGGTGCTGGGCGGTTTCGCTATTTGCCGATTGCCTGAGTTTGCGCTGGGAATGTCACTGGCCATGTGGCATGCACGGTCGAGCCAACGCGTGGAACCGTTCCTTCTTCGCGGTCCCGGATTCATTACCGGCTTTCTTCTTTATCCCGCGGCGCTCTTGCTCTATCACGACAATTTCACTTACGTGTTTGTCGATCTAGCCACCGGCGTTTGCTGCGGACTGGTGATCGTCGGTATCGCAGGGACCATTACGCTCATGAAATGGCCGGCGAAGATTTTCGGAGTCGTCGGCGTTTATTCCTACGGCCTTTACCTGATCCATCAGCCGTACGTCATCTGGCTCGGACTCCGGATTCGCGCCGTACCGATCTGGGCATTTCTCTTGATTGCAATCGGAGTCCTGGCCGTGCTCAGTCTTTGGGGAATCATTCTCGAAAAGGCGATTAACACTCTGGTTGGCAAAATTTTTTCACTAAAAAAACCCGCTTCCGTATTGGCCGCAGTGCAATGAATTTAGATCGCGTGGGAGCGTTCGGTAACCGTGCTGATCCCGATCGATCAAATGTCAAAGTATAGATGCGAGCCCCTGATTCTTTCCGTCAAACCGCTGGCGCAGCTTTACGCCGGTCAAGATTTGATGCCTGACCCCTATCTTCCTATGACCCCTATCTTCCTATCCTGACCCCTATCTTCCCTATCCGTAATTTCTTCGTGGCTTCCTTTCGGCCTCCTGGTTTAAAAATGCCCGTCGGACGTTCCAAGCGCCCTATGATTCTTTGAAGCGCGGGCCTGTTATACAGGCAGAATTCGGAATAAAAGCATTGAGCCGGAAGTTGATAGATTCGAGTTGCATGCGGTTCCTTCAGTATGGCCTTTGTTCGCTCCGTAACCGATTTGGGCGTCAGCCATCCATGAAGAGTCGCCCTTCCAAGTGAAAAGCGTGAGCTTGGTGGTTCGGTGGTTCATAGACTTTCTAACTAATGAAGTCCACGACCTTAACTTCTCCGGATTGATCTGTTCGCCACGATGCCACAAGCCACTGGGTTCGGGCCTGTCGTGCTCACTTCGGTTGCCCACGCCGGTCAGAGTTACGGTGATGGCTCGCTTTGCATGCCCGCGTCGCGGAGGTTGCAACTTGCCTCGTCGCAACGCCGGGTCAGATGTATCAGAAACGGCCGCCGGTCTCGGTTTTGTCTATACGTTCTGAATCTGGGCCAGACAGCGTCCGGCAGCATCAAAGAACGTTCCGAGTGCAATGCCTGCGGCCACGGCTACTAGAGCCTCGGCGAAAAGACCGGCGACTTCCGTGGACGCTATCTGTGCGACTCGCGCAATCCAACGCGTGAATGCGGTGCCTGCGACGCCAGAAAGGAAACCCGTCCATGCTTTCGTCGCGTCGGACTGTCGATTCCACCAAGCGACCAAATCCTTCAACGGTTCAAAGAACATTACATCCCACGCTTCAAGGTCCAGGTTAGTCTGCGTCTTTATACATTCCTTGAACGAATCAAAATCCTCTACGCCTGGCATCAGTTACCTCCATCTATGTTTGCGAAAGCCGTCTTGCAGTTGTCCAATATGGTGGAAATCGAGAGGCTCGCTGGCAGATCATCGAAAGCCTTTAGCAAATCAGAAAGGCCCGGAGCTATATTCACCTCTGCATCTGCCAAGCCGAATTTGACCGGAAAATCCGCGGTCACTTCGTCCGCGGCGGCTCGGGTTTCGTCCTCAAGCGAGCTTAGCCACTCAGATAGGCTGTCGAGTCCATTTTGCAGCACATCTTGCGAAGGAATCACAGATGAATCGACAGTGATACCGAAATCGTTAAGTGCGTTTGCAAAGTCTTCCTGGAAGGGCATCAGAGTATTCTTTTCAGAAAATCAATTCTGGATTTAGCGAAATTTTCAATGCCTTGTCGATAATAGTTTCTCCCGATCGCATCTTTCTTAGAGCTTGGGACTTTTGCTTGCTCACTGAGGCACACCAATGGATTAACGAGCATCCTTTATTCATTTTAAAACAATCATTTGTAGTCAGGACGTACTCACAGTGTGTGCCCCCGGCGGAATGTGACAGTTACCGCAGTGCCAGGTTGAATCTGCACACCCGACGCAGGGTTTGTTTGTGTGATCCCCCCTGGGGGAACAAAGGAAGTTTTCCCAGGCGTCACATCAAACGGGTGAAGTGAAATCACAAGTTGCAGCGATTTGGCCTGCGTTAGAATTTTCACGTCATCGAATTGTTTCCCAACCCAATCAGGCATAAGTGGCACGTCTGGCGTAGGGGGCTTACCCGCGCGCCGCTGGGGCAGGTCGTCCAAAGGGATGTCTAGTGCGCCTATGCTAGTCAAAGCTTCCGGGGCTTCCTTGGGCCTGTTGACGCAACGTGATGCGGCGGAGGTCAGCGTTGCGACGGCAGTTCCCAAGCGCCCGGCGATGGCGTTGACACTCATACCCGGCGGGATGATGAACTGATCGGGATGGCCGATTACGAAATTGAAAGATGTCAGACGCGTCAGCGCATCCTGCCGTTTTTGCATCAGAAGGGCTAAGGTCTCTTTGGCGTTCTCGAGGTCCACGAAGTTGGGCGCGAACGGCAAGTCAAGCGTCTTATAGGACACTAATAGCGCCTGGAAAGCCTCGGCCTGGCCGGGAGTCTTGACTTCGGCGGCGAAGTTGAGCGCGTGCTGAATCATGGTGTCGGGATCGATTGAGGCTTTGGGGTTGCCACCGACTTGGAAGTGACGCAACTTGACTTCGCGATGCGACGTTGCTTTGCTCACGGCGGAAGAAAAGGTGTCCTTCGTGGCAATTGCAACCCCGCCGATAATGCCTGCCGCCTCCAGCTCAGCTTTGATTGACGTTTGATCGCTTTCGTCGTGGCCGACGATCTGCAGGATGGCACAAAGCTCACCACCAGTTTGAATGCCACGCACGAACATGTCGCCGAACTGCTCGCGGAAGCGGATGTCCTGCCCGTTTTCGAGCAGAGTCCTGGCCGACGGCTTGAATTGTACGTCTCGCATTTGTCTGAAGGCATTGAGAACAGTTGCGCGGATGACGAGCGAGATCGAGAAGTTATGGACGTGCATTTCCTCTGAGAGGTCGAACTTGCCCGAACCGCCGAACAATCCGTAGGATGCGCTGACAGAGGTAGATAGATGGAGAGCCGTGTTTTGGTCGTCCTGCGTTTCCACTAGGGTAAGGAAGACGTCCTCAGTTTGCCCACCAGTATGATCTATCTCGTCTCCGGGTGTGCGGACGACGGCGTCTCCGAAGAGTTGTCCACCCAAGTCGACGCCTGCTCCGAGATCCATTCCTTTGATTAAATCTACTATCGGCATTGTGTCTCCTGTTCGGCTTGCGTTAAGGGAAAAAGGTCCCGTCCACTAGCTACTACGGGTTTGCGGAGACAAAGTTCTAAGAAAAGTGTTCCTTTGTCCATTAATTCTTTGGCCGAACGAATAAAGCCGCCCCAGGCTGCCCGGGCAAATGCGCCGCCGACACTGACGCGTCGCGCGCCCAGCTCGGCCGCGTCGTGCATCGTCAGGCTGCCAGGTCCGCCGATGAGGAGGTTGACCGGTTTCGGCGCCACTGCTTCGACAATCGCTTTGATGTGATCGCGCTCTGTCGGACCGGGAGCATACAGACAATCGGCGCCGGCCGCCGAGTAGGCCACGAGACGTTTGATCACTTGATCGATCGTTTCGGTGTCGACCAGAAATCCTTCGGCGCGTCCAACGAGCAACACGCCAGTCCCATGAAGCGCTTCGCGGGCGGCATGGATTCGTTCCACCGCAAGATCGACATCGTAGATCGGATTATCTTTCCGGCGGCTGTTATCTTCGATCGATAAACCGCCGACACCCGTTTCGGCGCAAAGCCGCGCGTTTTCCGCGCATCGGTTCGGATCGTCGGCATAACCATTTTCGAAATCGGCGTTGACGGGAAGATCCGTCGCTTCGACCAGCTCTCGGATGTGCGCGATCATCTCGTCGCGGCTCACTGCGCCGTCCGATTTGCCGCGAGAGAACGCGAACCCCGCAGACGTGGTAGCGATCGCTTTGAACCCGAGATGTTGCAGATACTTTGCGGTCCCTATATCCCACGGGTTCGGAATCGCGAAACAACCGGACTGATGCAGTCCTCTAAAACGTTCGCGGCGTTCAGCGATCGTCGACATGATCAGGCGAGCTTATCTCATTCTGGTACATCGTCACCTGCCGTGAAAAAGCCTAAGGAATTCTTTCACCACAAAGGTCACGGAGAAGACCGAGAAAAGAAGGGAGAGCCCAGAAATCTCCTGCGCTCTGTCGGAATCTCAACAAAGACGCCGGAGCACCTTCTTTATGGATTTCGGCGTTGCAAGCGAGCAATCGCGTCTAAGCTGAAACATGCAAAAGAAATATTCTGCTCCGCCCGCGATGACAATTGATCCAAACAAGAACTATTCCGCAACGTTGACGACGTCGCGCGGGGAGATTGTGTGCGAGCTGTTTGCCAAGGAGGCGCCAAGAACGGTTAACAATTTTGTTTTTCTGGCCCGGGACAAATTTTACGACGGAACGGTGTTTCATCGTGTCATTCCGAATTTCATGATCCAGAGTGGCGACCCGACTGCCACGGGTCGCGGCGATCCGGGCTATCGTTTCGAGGACGAATTCAAGGGAAATCCGCACAAGCATCAGGCCGGCAGTTTATCGATGGCGAACGCGGGACCGAACACGAATGGCAGCCAATTTTTCATCACTCATGTGGTCACTAACTGGCTGGATGGCAAACACACCGTATTCGGCAAAGTTTCATCAGGACAGGACGTGGTAAATGCAATTCAGCAGGGGGACAAATTGAATTCGGTGAGCGTCACCGAAGAATGAAGAAGAAGAAGGCGTAAGAGGCAGAAATCAGATTGGTTGATTCTTGCCGGCGTTGCGACTCGAGTCGTCGATGCGATGGTGAATGATGATCGCGAAACGTGTCGGGTAAGTTTTGATAGGGTTGATCTGCGCGAGCGCGATTGCAGCTCAGCCAAGCGGAACGCCAATACCAACACCGTCGCCAGCGCCGGCTGAATCTCCCGCCGGGACCATTGCGCAATCGGTCACGGAATTTTCCGCGCAGCGTGCGAAGGCACGGCGCTGGATGATTTACAAGGGCGGTCGCGGTTACAGCGAGTGGCTCGATCAACTCGCCACGAATTCCGGTAACGGATTTTTGCAGCGCTCCTTGTTCGATAACGTCACTTGGATGCGATTGCTCGCATCGATGGGAGGGCTCGCGCTATTGTCGATCCTGGCCGGTCTGGCCCTCCGAATCATCCGGCGACGCGCAGGCGAAATTGAGTCCAGTCCGCATCAATCTGCGCTGGCGCTGACCGCCTCTGCGATTCGCAAACCGTTTGCGTTGTTTTTGTGGATGTGTGGCGGCGCGTTTGCATTGATGCCGATTGCGACCGGCATCATCGGGCGTCCGACTCGAATTTTCTACGTCGGCCTGCTTACCGCGATTTTCTATGCCGGATGGATTCTCGCCCTGCTGTGGCTGGTTTTTCGCGCGATCCGGGCGTTGGAAAAACGGATGCGTCACTGGGCAGATCGCGCTGGCAGTCTCCTTGGCAAAGTAATCATTCCGATTCTGGGCCAGACGCTGCGGATGTCTGTGCCGCTGTTGGGGGTCATTCTTTTGCTGCCATTGCTGCACTTGCCGGAAAGCTGGGCGTGGATTACGCAAAAAGGATTCGGGATCTTGCTGATTGCGTCGTTTTCGTTCCTGATCATTCGCGGCATCAATGCCGTGCAGACTGCGCTGCTAAGCCGACATCGCCTGGATGTGGCGGACAATCTTTCTGCGAGAAAAATTTACACGCAAGTCTCCGTGATCCGAAAGATCATCGTGACGGCGGTCGTGATGCTCGCCACGGGGTCGATCCTGATGTTGTTCGATCCGGTCCGGCAATTTGGCACGAGCATTCTGGCTTCGGCCGGCATTGCCGGGATCGTGATCGGGTTCGCCGCGCAAAAAACGCTCGGCAACGTGCTCGCTGGGATTCAGATTGCGCTCACTCAACCGTTGCTCATCGACGATATCGTGGTGGTTGAAGGCGATTTCGGTCAGATCGAAGAGATCACGCTTACATACGTAAGTGTGCGGACATGGGACCTGCGGCGGGTCATTCTGCCAATCACATATTTTATTGAGAAACCATTTCAGAACTGGAGCCGCGTTTCGCCAGAGTTGCTTGGGACGGTGCTGTTCTATCTTGATTATCAAGTGCCGTTAGGCGAGCTGCGCAAGGAACTTAAACGGGTCCTCGAGAACAATCCGAAATGGGACCGAAAGGTGTGCGGCCTACAGGTGACCGACGCGAAGCAAAACACAACCGAAGTCCGGGCATTGGTGAGCAGCAGCAATCCGGGGAACGCCTTCGATCTTCGCTGCGACGTTCGCGAAGGCCTGATCAATTTCCTCGTCCGCAATTACCCCGAAAGTTTGCCCCGCATTCGCTACGCTGAAGAAGCCTCGGATGAGCAAATTCAGGATCGACAACTCCACGATGGCGTGACTGACAGCAGTGGAAAAGAGCACGAGAGAGGCGATAAAAGTCCCGGCGTGCGTCCGGAACAGCAGGGCGACGGGCATTCATCTGATAACGTGATCTGAGGCGTGGATCGCCACTGTTTCGGCGCCTGAGATCCTAGCGCTGCGGGATTCTGTTAACGGGGGGATAACGTGGAAAACGGATCCCCTTCCGCGGGCAGAGTGAATAGAATCTCTATACTTACTGGAATGAGCGGCATATTTATTGCTTCCTTGGATCATTCGTGAACGTCCGATTACGCTGCAAATCCATACTCCAAAACGCAGGGTTCACGATGGTCGAAACTACCGTGGCCCTCGGCGTCCTCGGTATCGGTGTGGCCTGTGCAATTGGGACATTGACCAAGATGAACTCAATCGCGGCGACAAGCCGAAACATGACCGGTGCCTACACCGCTGTGATGAATCAAATCGATTTGTTCCAATCCATCGGGCCGTTCAACCCATCGAGGGGCGAGATCCCACAGGATACGACCCATAATCCTCCGCTATATGACATGACCGTGGGGACGCACACGATCGGTTATCTGGATCCTGCTACGAACACCGTTTCGGACAAGTGGCCGATCTACAAGGATCCAAATGGCATGACAATCCTGGGCACGCTCACGGTTCAGGTTTCGGACATATCTGACGCCACTTACGCGCCAAATACGTATCAAGCCGTCGTCACGCTCACTTACGACTACCACAGTCGTAAACAGGCAACAGGAAATCCCTACACATTTTCGATGAGCGCGCTTCGCACTTTCGACCCATGAAGCCAACTCAAAGCAATCGCGGTTTTACGCTGATCGAGTTGCTGGTGGCCGCGTCAATGATCGGCGTGGTTGGGCTAATTCTTTTTTCGCTTCTCAATGCTAGCACGACTCTCGGGGCGAAGAACAGCGTGATTAACGCAACGCATCAACAAGCGCGGACCGAAGTGCTCGACATGCTTGAGGATATTCACTCTGCAGTCTCGGTTCCGCAGTTGGTGAACTCCGATGGGGTGACGCCCTGGACCTCACCAACGCCTGCGCCCGGGATATCGTTTCAAAAATTGGGGCGCGTTGTTTTAAATGGTCAGGAGTATGACGTCAGCGGACCATACAACATTAAAGATGTTCAGGATGCCAGCCACATCGTTATCGAGGTGAACGGAGTCGTGGGGCCGACGGTTGGTCAACATGTAATTATCTCCAATGGCATCGAGGCTGACATTGCGGCCGTTAACGGTAACGCACCCGGCGACGTAAAGCTCACATTCACAAGTAACGTAGCCGCAATCACGGGCACGAGCAGTGATCCCAATGACCCGCACGTGACTTGCCTCATAACAGATCGCTGTTCGTATGCGGTGTCCAACAAGACCCTGATTCGAAGTTATCGTGGCAACTCCGCCGCTATTGCACATGGCAAAGTGATCATAAATTCTAATCCCTTCTACATTCCAGATACCCTCAAAAATCCGGCATGCAAGGGTGGCGCGGCATTCGCCTTATCCGCGTCGGACCAAGCCTACAACAATCGCGGCTTTAAATCGGGCAATATTCTTCTGAATGGGCAGGTCCCGATCAAATGGAACTATTAAATCTATAGATGAAAACAAAACCGAGTGAGAGGCAGGCTGGCAGCACGTTGGCAGTTGTAATTATTACGTTGATGGTACTGATCGCGATTGTGACAGTTGCCACCGAGTACACAACCACGGTAAACCGGCAAGTTTCTCGCACAAACACTTACGAGACGGCGCGGGTTGTCGGGGACAGTTGCATGGAAATTCTTTTTGCAAATTGGAGATCCATCGCTCCCGGCAGTACCGATAAAAAATAGCAACGCTTTTAAGACCGCCATACCGACGCCAAGCCCTGGCCAGTTTCCTACGCTTACTGGCATCAATCCGGCTAAGTTCGTAAAGCGCGGAACAACCGGCGCAAATTGGTTCGATCCGGATGATGACGACTCGCAATACAATGCTAATTTTACGATCTCGAACTATAAAGTCGTCGCCGTTAGCCCTGAACACAGCAAGCTTGCTGCAGCCGGTACTGTACCGAAACCGACACTCTGCGATGCAAACAATCAGCAACCGGAACTACGGTACAATTACATTGCCTCAGCCGATGTAACATTGGCCGCCATTGGCGCGAGCAACGTCGTGGCCAAGGTCCGTCAGGTCTTTCAAAAAGTGCAGATTTCACCCTGGCGATTTGCTATTTTCTACGAAGATCCGCTTGAAATTCATCCAGGTCCAAAATTTACAGTTACGGGTGAGGTGCATACAAATTCGGGTCTCTACACTGGACATAGTAGTCTCATGTTTGGTGATAAAGTTACTTATGGGTCCGGCTGGACTATTGGATTTATGCCCGACGAAAACTCGCACAACGGTGAAACTCCTCAGCCTCCAAACTTTGCCCCTGGCGTGCCGCAGGCATCGCGGGATGATCCACTGGAACTCTTTGGCCTGGACAAGAGCGTATTTGATACGACCGATGGGAATCCGAACAACGATGGTTATCACGAGCTCATCGAACCTTCCGTGGTCGGCCAGTCAGATCCGTTCGCGGGGCAGCGTTACTGGGACAACGCTGGCATCATCGTTGAGGTCAGCGATAATCCCAATCCCAACCTGCCGGGGTGGGATGGCGTTAATGGACACGATATCGTAAAACTTTACAAAGTGACTGATTCCAACACCGGAGCGACCGCCGAAATCACCAGTGCAAGCAAAGGTGCTGATAAGAATCTATACACCATGTTCAGCGAGCCTGGCGCAATTACTACGAATCAAACAATCCAGGACAATCGTGAAGGCGCACAGGTACGAGTAGCCACGCTGGATATCAGCAAAATCGTGAAGTCCAATGGTAAGGATTACACGAAGAGTTTCAATAATCCTATCGTCTACATGTACGACCCGAGCGCGACCTCCTCGGCAAGACGGGCCATTCGTGTGGCTGGCGGCAGCAGCATTCCGTCGTCCGGGTTAACGGTGGCCAGCAATAATCCCGTTTATCTCCAGGGTGATTTCAATACAGGCGGAACTGGGCCTAACTACAACAATGTTCCCTCGAATAATCCGGCCAACCTCAACGCTGATGGCACCTATAAGGACCCAGCCAATCCGCCAGATCCGCAGGCTGCCAGCTACGATCGCGCGCCGTGCTCCATCGTTGCGGACGCCGTGAACATCCTCTCGAATAACTGGAATGACGCCAATTCAGGCAAATCAGTGGGCGAGCGCGTGGCAACCCCCACGACCATCAATGCCGCGGTTATTTCAGGAATCGTTTCCAGCGGCAACGGCTATTACAGTGGTGGTGCGGAGAATTTCCCACGCTTTCTCGAAACCTGGACGAACGTTTCATTCAGCTACTACGGTTCGATGATCGAGCTTTACAAGAGCCAGCAGGCGACCGCGAACTGGGGCAGCGGCAACGTTTATGTCCCTCCCACGCGCAACTGGTTTTTTGATACGGATTTCAAACTAAACGCGCCGCCGGGATCCCTTTACGCTTGGAAGGATGTGAAAGGTCAATGGACCGTCCGTTAGGGTTGATTTTACTCATTGCTTTGTTGGCTGTATCCGCGCGGGCGGATTTGCAGTTGACACCGACAGTTGTCGCGTCGCCTCTCGACGGAGTAAAAATTGAGCAACTGATCTTCAAAGATGGTGATAGCAAGATCACGTATCAAGCGCCAGCAGGCTGGAGTTACTCCGGGAGCGCGGCTCAACTAAGTCTGCGTCCGCCCAAAAAACCCCAGGCCGAAGCCACCATCATTAGCCTTCCCCTACAAAAACCGGGTCACTTTGACCAAGAAAGCATCAAGAAACTTGTCGAAGAAGCAACTGCGCTCATCCCCCAGAGCGCTCAAAATGTTAAGATTTTATCGCAGGAAAACAATCCAATCATCATCGATGGAAAAGAAACATTTCTCGTGATTCTGAATTACGATCTTGCTGGCCAGGCTTACAGTCGTTCCGTGCTCTTTCTCAACCGCGGCACGGAGCAGCTCCGATTTCAACTCACCTGTCGCGCTGCAGATTTCCAAGAACTGCAGGCGGCCTTTTTCCGCAGCCAATTTTCCTGGGAAAATCTGTAGGCCGGAATTTCGCGGTTTCTTCGTCTGCCAGATGGGGACCGCGGCCCAGTGCAAAATTTGAAGATTTCCGGTTGACTGCGGAGCGAATCCAATTACTTTGAGGGTCCCGCGAAACCGGGTCGGTCGCGTGCGAAGCGGCTGATGTTCTTCCGTGGCTCAGGGTCGAGCCGATTCCGTCGAAGTAAACGGGTCGGGTTTTGTCTTGTACCGGGAAGGAATTGTCGATCTTTGATAACGATGGCTCCGAAAGTTTCGGAGTGAAAGTCAGCGAAAATTGAATTGTGCGTTATCTGTCTGCCCCGAAGCAATTCGGGGTTGTCCGGTCCCGAGAGGGGCTGGGCTAATTTCTTTGGAAATAAGAGATTTAGATCGACGAACCCCGCGTAAAACGAATCGAGGAATCGATTCGCACGCGGGTAAGAAAGTCAGATCGGCCGGTGCTTTAGCGGCACTGGCTTCAAACTTTGGTCGAACGGGATGCTGATCCTGTTCGCCCTCCAAGTTTTAACGGAGAGTTTGATTCTGGCTCAGAACGAACGCTGGCGGCGTGGATAAGACATGCAAGTCGAACGGGACTTTTTCTGGTAGCAATACCGGGAAAAGTCTAGTGGCGAACGGGTGCGTAACACGTGGGCAATCTGCCTTAAAGTGGGGGATAGCTCGGCGAAAGCCGAATTAATACCGCATGTGATCAGTGGAGACATCTTCTGGAAATCAAAGCCGGGGCAACCTGGCGCTTTTTGTGGAGCCCGCGGCCTATCAGCTTGTTGGTGAGGTAACGGCTCACCAAGGCGGTGACGGGTAGCTGGTCTGAGAGGACGACCAGTCACACTGGAACTGAGACACGGTCCAGACACCTACGGGTGGCAGCAGTCGAGAATTTTTGACAATGGGGGAAACCCTGATCGAGCGACGCCGCGTGGAGGATGAAGGTCTTCGGGTTGTAAACTCCTGTCATTTGGGAACAAGGAGGCGGGTTTAACTGGCTCGTCTTTGATAGTACCCAGAAGAGGAAGAGACGGCTAACTCTGTGCCAGCAGCCGCGGTAATACAGAGGTCTCAAGCGTTGTTCGGATTCATTGGGCGTAAAGGGTGCGTAGGTGGCGCGCTAAGTCGGGTGTGAAATTTCGGAGCTTAACTCCGAAACTGCATTCGATACTGGCGTGCTTGAGGACTGGAGAGGAGACTGGAATTTACGGTGTAGCAGTGAAATGCGTAGAGATCGTAAGGAAGACCAGTGGCGAAGGCGGGTCTCTGGACAGTTCCTGACACTGAGGCACGAAGGCCAGGGGAGCAAACGGGATTAGATACCCCGGTAGTCCTGGCAGTAAACGGTGCACGTTTGGTGTGGGAGGATTCGACCCCTTCTGCGCCGGAGCTAACGCGTTAAACGTGCCGCCTGGGGAGTACGGTCGCAAGATTAAAACTCAAAGAAATTGACGGGGGCCCGCACAAGCGGTGGAGTATGTGGCTTAATTCGATGCAACGCGAAGAACCTTACCTGGCCTTGACATGCATCTCTAAGCGCGTGAAAGCGCGTGACTCCCGAAAGGGAGAATTTGCACAGGTGCTGCATGGCTGTCGTCAGCTCGTGTCGTGAGATGTTGGGTTAAGTCCCGCAACGAGCGCAACCCCTGTGAACTGTTGCCACCGAGCCGTGAGGCTTGAGCACTCTGTTCAGACTGCCCCTTTTAAAGGGGGAGGAAGGTGGGGACGACGTCAAGTCAGTATGGCCCTTACGGCCAGGGCTGCACACGTACTACAATGTCCAGTACAGAACGATCCGAGACCGCGAGGTGGAGGAAATCTAGTAAAACTGGGCCCAGTTCGGATTGGAGTCTGCAACTCGACTCCATGAAGCCGGAATCGCTAGTAATGGCGCATCAGCTACGGCGCCGTGAATACGTTCCCGGGCCTTGTACACACCGCCCGTCACATCATGGAAGTTACTTGTAGCCGAAGCCGGCGTGCTAACCGCAAGGAGGCAGCCGCCTACGCTATGAGTGGTAACTGGGATGAAGTCGTAACAAGGTAGCCGTAGGGGAACCTGCGGCTGGATCACCTCCTTTCTAAGGAGAGATGCTTCGCATCCGTTAAATCGTGAATTGTTGAATCGTTACATCGGAAGAAATTCCGATTCTCGATTCTCGAACTACGAATCTCGGTGCGGTAGCACAGGTCGACGGCTAACCCCGCGGGTGAATCAATTGATCATCTGCGGATATGCCGTGAAGACTTTGGAATCGAAAGAAACCAGAGCTCAAAGAAACGACGGTAACGCACAATTCAGTCTTTGCTGCACATCGACTGTAATGCCGGCTCCCGAAAACTTTCGGAGCCGGCATTTTGTTTATGTGGATTGCGGCCTGGCCGTAGCACATTCGCTTGGGAGCGTCGGCGAACTCCTCTCAATCATGTAGCCGAGACGCGAAGGGATCAGGTGCTACTCCATTGGCAAAAATCGATCGATCGAGCCATTCTCGAGCTCGATTGGTGGAATTTTTTTGCGGAAAAGCCGAGCGCCGCCAGTTCCTTTCAATAGACACGATCCATTCTCGATCCGCAGCCATGCTCCCTCCCTTAGCCCAATCACAGGCGTCGCGTTTTCTTCCAGGAATTGCTCGATTCGTTCTTCGCGCGTTTCACCCATTTGCTTTGAATTGGAGTCGGGATCGAGGTAATGGGGATTGATCTGAAATGGAACCAGCTGAAGCGCTTCGAACGAAGGCGGCTGGACAATCGGCATATCGTTGGTGGTCTTGATCGTGGGGCCGGCCACGTTCGAGCCGGCGCTGGAGCCGAGATAAGGCGTACCGGTATGAACCCGTTCCCGGATCGCGCCTAGCAAATTGCGATCGTAAAGGGCTTTCAAGAGACGGAAAGTGTTGCCACCGCCGATGAAGATTGCTTCGGCACTTTGAATCGCCTGCGGGAGATCCGCTGCCTGATGCAGCGAGTCGAGTTCGTATCCCATCTGTCGAAATGCTTTTCGGACGCGCCCTGCGTAGGCGTTGCAGTCGTACAATGCGAACGGCACGAATAGGACGTGCCGTACCTTTCCAAAAAAATCGCGCAGTTCCGTCTCGGCGTATTCCAGAGTACTCCCCGCCGAAGACGGTTGAGGTGCTGAGCAGAAGGATTCCCGGTGGCACGGCTGATCGGACAGGCCGACGGTTCAATCCGGCGGCGCTTGTGTCAACGCGCAATGATTATGGTGGGCCTGACTGGGCTCGAACCAGTGACCCTGCGCTTATCAAGCGCATGCTCTAACCAACTGAGCTACAGGCCCGCAATGGCGGCTGCGCCACCTAATTTTCGAATTTCGACCGCGGATTTTCGATTTATTTCGCGGCACGCCTAGCGCGCAATTACTTAGATCGCAAATCGCAAATCGCAAATCGAAAATGAGCCGTGACTGCTTTGGTGGCGGGAAGGTCCGCCTTCGCCAAGGCTACGGCGGGACATTTTTCGCCGTGCGAAAAATGGAGGCAAGGGGATTCGAACCCCTGACTTCCAGCTTGCAAAGCTGGCGCTCTACCAACTGAGCTATGCCCCCGACTCCATTTTGGGATGTCGATCTTCGCTCGGATTTGCACCTTTCGCAAACGCAGCGGTTGACCTTCGTTTACTCACAGCCCAACAAATCGCAATGCCGATGCATGCCCCGACGATGTCGATCATGACGTCGCGCGGTGATCCTGTTCGTGACAGCATGAACGATTGATGAAATTCGTCGCTTACGGCGAAAATTGCCGCCGGCAACAGAATCGCGAGTATCAAAATCGACTTTCGAATAGGCATGTCCATTCCTCTCAGGACGGCGCGCCAGAGTAAACTCGCCAGAATCGCGTACTCGGTCAGATGCGCAATCTTTCGCAAGACCAACTGGATCTCTATCAAGGTCATGATGGAAAAATTGGGATTGAGCCAGCGCAAAAAGGGAAAGAGAAACCTTGACGTATGTGACGAAGATAAGATCTCGGTCGACCCGACGTACATCAGAACGATCCAGCCGACGACAGGAATCCAATAGGTCACGAATCGAGGAAGGCGCATTTTGAGTTTCAATATACTCGATATTTCATCCAAAAATTTATTTGATCCTGATATTTGGGAAAGGTTGACCGAAAATAATCCAGCCCTCCCTCGTAAATTTGTTAGCAAAAAAAACGCTGGACAAGGCAGCGGCTTCGGAAAAAACTGGGTTGCTTTTTATGGGGAAACGGGTCGTTGCGAGCTATTGCTCCAGCTTTCTGAAGCCGGAGATGTTACACATTTATCGGCAGATCACTGCGCTGCGCGGAGTGGATACGTTCGTCATGACCAAGGAAGTGCAGAACTCGGAACGGTTCCCCTTCGCCGATATCGAGGTTATTCCCAAACGGCAATTGAATCTTTTGCATCATGGCTGGCTGAAGTTTGTGAAGCGGAAGCCGCCCGTTGTCTATCGGGGTGAGTATCAAAACTTATCATCACTGCTGGAACGGCGCGGGAGCGATCTCATGCACATCTATTTCGGGCATACGGGTGTGCATTTGCTTCCGTTTATCGAACAATGGAATAAGCCATGCGTCGTCTCTTTTCACGGTGCCGATGTTGCCCGCAAGCCGGAGATTCCGAATTATCCGGAGAAGTTGCGCCGTTTGTTTAACGCCGTTCCGCTGGTGCTGGCCCGGTCCCAATCTCTGGCCGATCGGCTGATACAATTCGGCTGCTCGCCGGAAAAGCTGCGAATCAATCGGACGGGCGTGCCCTTGGATGATTTCCCGCTGGTGACTCGACAGGCGCCGCAGAACGGACGCTGGAGAGTCGTCCAGGCATGCCGCCTGATACCGAAAAAGGGAGTGGCCACGAGTCTGCGCGCGTTTGCAATCTTTAAGAAAGATAATCCGCATTCCGAGTTCTACATTGCGGGCAAGGGACCACTTCAACCAGAACTCGAAATGCTTGCTGCCGGGTTGGGGATTTCACGGGATGTGCACTTTGTTGGCTTCCTGTCTCAACCGAAGCTGAACCAACTTTTCGCCAGCGCCCACATGTTTTTGCATCCGAGCGAAACGCCCCCGGATCAGAATCAGGAAGGCGTCCCCAATTCGATGTTGGAAGCAATGGCCACTGGCATGCCGGTGATGAGCACGCATCACGGCGGCATTCCGGAAGCAGTCGAACATGGTAAAACCGGTTGGCTGGTGCCGGAAGAAGATCACGCCGGATTGGCCAGCGCAATGCAACGACTGGCTCGTTCGCCCCATGACTTAAATGAAATGGGGATTCGAGCGCGGAAGGCCGTAATCAATCAGTTTGAGCAACGCGCGCAAATTAATTTGCTCGAATGCTTCTACGAGGAAGCAATCGCCATGCGGTCAAATCGCGAAGCGGTAGAGGCTGAGGAAATGATGCCGATTGCTCAGATTGGTGTCCCGGTAGCCGCGCGGCATTAATCACGATTCCTTCCCTTTAGCGCCGGACCGCGGGCGTGCCTCGGCGCGATGTTTGCGATGCAAATGCTCCGGATTTCTCTGGCAATGATGTTGCAGCGATTCCGTTTTACCATTCTCCCCGGGGACCCGCGTGGATCGGGCCATTCGGGTTACGATGGGTTCCTCGCTTTGGTTTGCCGATGCGGATCGAAGCAAACAATCGGCAGTTCGCAGCAAGTAGGATTGAGGGGCAGATTCACGATCTGGTGACGTTTCCGGCGGGTCATTAAGGCCGCGAAAATTTTAGGAAACGCGCTTGTCATCCGCGCAAAACAGGCTTTGATATGGCGCGTCAATTGTGACCTCCATTGGTCGCGGTGACTCCCACCAGCCAGTATCACCGATGCCGGCCACAGCTGCTTCAGAATGCGCTACCGTTATTTAGTTTTATTGTCGATCTTCGCCCTCTGCTGCGGGTGCCTTTTCGCGTCATCGTCATTAGCGGCCGAGCCGGCGAATCCCGCTCCGATCGAGGAACATGAAGGCGTTCCATTAAAACCGGCGCCGTTGTTTCAGATTGGCGGGTTTGCGATCACCAATTCAATGTTGGTCACCTGGGTTGTAGCCGCTGGGATCATTGTTTTTGCTCAACTCGCCACGCGCAACATCAAGTCGATCCCGAGCGGGATTCAGAATTTTTGGGAATGGCTGGTGGAAAGTCTTTACAATTTTCTCGAAGGAATTGTTGGACGCGATCTGGTGGGCAAGACGTTTTGGTTTTTCGCGACGATTTTCATATTCATTCTGTTCGTAAACTGGTTTGGGCTGGTTCCCGGCGTTGGCACAATCGGCTGGGGTCATCGCAATCCTGTCACCGGAATTTTTCACATCGATCGCCCTTTGCTGCGCGGCGGTAACGCCGATCTGAACATGACCACAGCCATGTCGGCTATTTTCTTTGTGCTCTGGTTCATATGGGCACTTAAAGCTCAAGGCATGGGAGGATTTCTAAAACATCTCTTTGCGCCGAAGGGAGAGACCACCGGGATTTTAAAAATCCTGATGCTGTTCATCTTCTTTGCGGTCGGCTGGCTTGAAATCGTATCGATTCTGTTCCGGCCGATTGCGCTGAGCTTTCGGTTGTTCGGAAACATTTACGCCGGCGAAAGCATGCTCGAGACGTTATCGACAATGATGCCGGCCTTGGCCTGGCTGATCCCGATCCCATTTTATTTTTTGGAAGTGTTGGTGGGCTTTGTTCAGGCGCTGGTGTTCATGCTTTTATGCGCCGTGTTCACTCTTCTGATTGCGCAGCATGGGCCGGGACCGGAGCACGCTCATACATAATTAATTTCGGCGATCTCCCAACGAGTTCGCCAAAGCAACCAAACGAAAAGATATGATACTACCACTACTCGCAGAAATGACTGGAAGCATTCACGTCGGTCTCGCCGCCATGGGCGTCGGCATCGGCATTGGTCTCACGGGTCTGGGAATGACGACCGCGGTTGGTCGCAACCCAGGCGCGTTTACGCCAGTAATCGTTCACGGAATTCTGGCAATCGCTTTGACGGAAGCGATTGTGTTCTACGCACTGTTCCTTCTCGGGCACTGATTCTCGATCGCCGTCGAGCCAAGACCAATCCGACGGGAACTCGAACCCATGAACGCAATAATACTGGCAGCGGCTCCAACGTTTACCGACACGGTGCAGCAAACAGCTGACGCATTCGGCTGGACTCCGCAGATGTTTTTCTCGCAGGTCATCAGCTTCGCCATCGTTGCTTTCCTGCTGCGCCGCTTTGCCTACAAGCCGATCCTGGCTGTACTGGAAGAGCGGCGACGCAAGATCGAAGAGGGCCAGATCAACGCCGAGAAGATCAAACAACAATTAGCCGAAGCGGAGCAGCGATACTCCGATATCCTGGCGAAAGCGAACGCCGAGGGCCAGAAGATGATCGACGAGGCGCGCGCGAGTGCATCGCACCTTGCGGAGCGCAAGCAACAGGAAGCAATCGCGGCGGCCGAACAAATTCTAGCCAAGGCGCGCGAAGCCAGCGTGATGGAACACGAGCGCACAATGGAATCATTGAAACGCGAGCTGGGCCGTCTGGTTGTCGATACTACCGCCAAAGTTACCGGCAAAGTCCTGACTACCGAGGACCAGCGTCGCCTGCAAGAGGAAGCTGCTCGCCAACTGGCCTGATGAAGATCAACAAGGAAATCCGCCGGCTTTCCCGGGAAATGTTGCGCGCAAGCTTTACCGATGGCCAGCTCGATCACGGCAAGGTTACAGCTCTGATCGATTCGCTGATCGCAAAAAAACCGCGCAATTATGTCCATGTTCTCAAAAATTACCGGCGCCTGCTTCGAATCGAAATCGAAAAACGACGGGCAAAAATCGAGAGCGCAAGCGAATTGAGCGCGGAAATCTCCGCGAAGATCACTAAGCAATTGAAAGAGAAATATGGCGATGATCTGAGCGCCGAATTCGTTGTCGATCCAGCGCTTTTGGGAGGAATGCGAATTCGCGTCGGGAGCGACGTTTGGGATGGCAGTGTCCGGAATCGTTTGGAACGACTGCAACAACTACTTTAACGAATCAGCTAATTATCTTGTCATGTTGAGCGAAGCGAAACATCTCAAACTTTTTTCTCGCAGGGGTTTTGGGGGAAATGATTTGAGATTCTTCGCTTTGCTCAGAATGACTGCCTGGAAAAATTTATGAGCACCATACTTGAAGAAATCGAAACAAAAATCGCTGGCCTGAAAACATCGACAACCAAAAGCAACGTCGGTGTCGTGCGCGAGACCGGAGATGGCGTCGCCCGCATCGAAGGACTGAGCGACGTGATGCTGAATGAAATGATCGAGTTTCCGAACGGCGTTTTCGGGCTCGCCTTGAATCTCGAAGAAACTGAAGTCGGCGCGATTTTGCTGGGTGATGCGACCAAAATTAGCGAAGGCGACGAGGTCAAAACCACCGGTCGCCTTCTGCAAGTCCCAGTCGGCAAAGCGTTGCTCGGACGAGTCGTTAACACAATTGGTGAGCCGTTGGATGGGAAAGGACCAATTAAAAGCGAGACATTTTATCCGGTGGAAAAAATTGCTCCTGGCGTGATTAAGCGCCGCAGCGTGAGCCAGCCAGTGCAGACCGGTATCATGGCGATCGACGCGATGATTCCGATCGGACGCGGCCAGCGCGAGCTGATTATCGGCGATCGCGCGACCGGGAAAACCACGATTGCAATCGACACAATCATCAGCCAGGCGCGTCTAAACAAAGCGGCGGAAGAGGCAGGCGACAAAAATTATCGGCCGCTCTATTGCATCTACGTCGGTGTCGGCCAGAAAAATTCCAATATCGCGCGCACGCTCGCCGTTCTCGAACGCGAAGGCGCAATGCCTTACACGACCATCATTTCGGCGCCGGCTTCCGATTCAGCTACGAACCAATATCTTGCGCCGTTTGCTGGCGCAGCCATGGGCGAATGGTTCATGGATAACGGCATGGACGCGCTGATCATTTACGATGATTTCTCGAAGCACGCGGTGGCGTATCGGCAGGTTTCGCTCGTGCTGAAACGACCGTCGGGACGCGAAGCTTATCCGGGCGACGTGTTTTATCTGCATTCGCGGTTACTCGAACGCGCGGCGCGCGTTTCGGATGAATACGGCGGCGGTTCGCTGACTGCGTTGCCGATCATTGAAACACAGGCAGGCGATGTTTCGGCTTACATCCCAACGAACGTGATCTCAATTACCGATGGTCAGATTTATCTCGAGACCGATCTGTTTTATCAAGGCGTTCGTCCGGCGATTTCCGTGGGTCTATCTGTTAGTCGAGTCGGTTCGGCCGCGCAGATCAAGGCCATTAAACAGGTGGCTGGCAAAGTGAAACTCGATCTCGCGCAGTTCCGCGAACTGGCTGCGTTTGCTCAATTCGGATCCGATCTCGATGCTGCAACGAAGGCGCGCCTCGATCGCGGTCAACGTATTGTCGAGCTTTTCAAACAGATTCAATATAACCCAATCCCGGTCGAGGAGCAGGTCGCCGTGATGTGGGCGATGCAAAATGGCTACATCGATTCGGTTCCGGTCGATCGGGTGAAAGAATTTCAACTCAAGCTCCAGGATTACTTGCAAACTCGGAAGGAAGGATTGCTCCAGACCATCCGGGAAAGAAAACAGCTCGACAAAGAACTCGAAGCGCAACTGGAGAGCGCGTTGGAAGAATTCAAGGCGACCTGGCGATGATTTTGTTGGAACCATCGATGCCTGCGAAACGCAGAGTGGCTAGAATCGAAAGCACGATCCATTTGATCCGCTGCCAGCGAGTCATGCTCGACTCGGATCTGGCGATGATTTATGGGGTGACTACGACCAAACGTCTCAATGAACAGCTAAAGAGAAATCTGTCTCGATTCCCAGATGACTTCGCATTTCAGCTTACGGCCGAAGAGCTTGCCAGCTTGAGGTCGCAATTTGCGACCTCAAGTTCGCACGGCGGACGCCGCCATCTTCCCTGGGTTTTCACCGAGCACGGCGCATTAATGCTGGCGAGCATCTTGAATAGCGATATCGCCGTGCAAGCAAGCGTGCGGGTGGTCAGGGCATTTGTCTGCCTTCGAGAAATGGTCGCGGCAAATGCGCAACTCGCCACGAAACTCGAGGAGTTGGAACGCCGTCTCGATTCTCACGACGAAACGATTGTCGATCTTTTCGCTGCGTTGAAGCGATTGCTCGAATCGCCCGAGGCGCCAAAGAAACGCGAGATCGGATTTCATGTTCGCGAAAGCGAAGGGCATTATCGCACAAGATCGAATCGAAAATCTCCCCATGGCTAATACCCAGGACATACGGCGCCGGATCAAATCGATCCGCAATATTGGCCAGTTAACCAAAGCGATGCAGATGGTTGCGGCGTCGAAGATGCGCCGCGCTCAGCAACATGCATTGGCGGGCCGACCCTATGCCGCGTTGATGAATAGAGTCCTCGTCTCACTTCAGAAACGAACTGATCCGCGGCTCCATCCGCTCTTGGATATCCGCGAGGTCAAAAAAGAGCTGGTGCTGGTAATTAGCACTGACAAAGGTTTGGCGGGCGCGCTGAACACAAACCTGCTTCGTGAAGCTTCAGCTTTCGACGTCAACAAGACGGTATTCGTCGTGACGGGAAAAAAAGCACGGCAGTTCATCGCGCGAACCAGGCGCGAGTTTCTTGCCGATTTTGAGCTGAAAGATTCGCCGAGCTTCGTCGAGACTAAGGCGATTTCGAAGTTCTGCATCGAAAAATTCCTTGCTCACGAAGTGGACAAAGTTTCTGTGGTGCACACGCATTTCATCAACACCGTCAATCAGCGGCCGGTTGTTCAAACCTTGTTGCCAATCAGCGCGTTCGATCTGCCGAAGAAACACGACGACTCGGCCCAGGAAGATATCGATCCTCTTGTGGGTTACATTTTTGAACCGAACGCGGAGACCGTTCTCGATGCCATGCTGCCGTATTACATCCAGTATCAGGTTTTCCAGATGATCCTGGACGCGCGCGCATCCGAGCACAGCGCCAGGATGGTCGCGATGAAAAACGCGACCGATAATGCGCATCAGTTCATCAAGGATTTGACCCTCGAATACAACAAGATGCGGCAGGCCAGTATTACGACGGAGCTGCTCGAAATTGCTACTGCGCAAATGGCGCTCGGCGGGTAATCATGGCGTCGCAAAACCTGATGATACGAATGGTCCGAAAGCGATGCGCGGACGCCTCGCACTCCAAGAAGACTGCGTCCGAAATAGCAAAAAATTCTGCGACCTTTTGCGAAGCTTTCGGAGTGCGACCGCGTCCTCGCGTCGCTTTCGTGCGGTTTAACGGAGATAAGGATTCTCGATAACGAGTTTATGAATAAAGGAAATATTGTTCAGGTGATTGGTCCCGTGGTGGACGTGGAATTCGGCAATGGCGGCGAATTGCCGGGAATCTATAACGCACTGGAGATCGAATACGAAGTCAACGGCAAACCGACCAAGCTGACGCTCGAAGTGCAACAACATCTCGGCGACAATTGGATCCGCTCCATCGCCATGTCTTCCACCGAAGGGCTAAAGCGCGGAATGAGCGTGAACGACACCGGCGGTCCGATCTCTGTGCCGGTGGGCGAGGGTGTGCTGGGGCGCGTTTTCAATGTGACCGGCGATCCTGTCGACAATCGCGGCACGGTCAACTTCACGAAACGTTATCCAATTCATCGTAAAGCGCCCGACCTAACCGAGCAGGACACGAAGGTCCAGATTCTCGAAACCGGCATCAAAGTTATCGATCTCATTTGTCCGTTCTCGAAAGGCGGCAAGGTCGGCGCATTCGGCGGCGCCGGCGTCGGAAAAACCGTTGTGATCATGGAGTTGATCAATAACATCGCCAAAAGCCATGGCGGCGTTTCGGTTTTCGCCGGGGTGGGGGAGCGCACTCGCGAGGGCAACGATCTTTACAACGAAATGAGCGAAGCGGGCGTGATCGATCAGAAAGATCTGAGCAAATCGAAGGTTGCGCTTGTTTATGGCCAAATGAACGAACCGCCCGGCGCGCGCTTGCGAGTTGGTCTTTCCGCGTTGGCGATGACGGAATATTTCCGTGACGAACGCAACCAGGACGTGCTTTTGTTCATCGACAATATCTTCCGGTTCTCGCAGGCCGGTTCCGAAGTCTCGGCTCTGTTAGGCCGGACGCCGAGCGCGGTCGGCTATCAGCCCACGCTCGCGGCTGAGATGGGCGATTTGCAGGAACGGATTACATCGACAAACAAAGGTTCGATTACATCGTTCCAGGCCGTTTATGTTCCGGCGGATGATCTTACTGATCCCGCGCCGGCGAATACGTTCGCACATTTGGATTCCACGATCGTGCTCGAGCGATCCATCGCCGAGCTCGGGATTTATCCCGCTGTCGATCCTCTGGCCTCGACATCGAAATCGCTGGCACCGGAGATTGTCGGCGAAGAGCATTATGCGGTCGCCCGCGGCGTTCAGCGCGTATTGCAGCGCTACAAGGATTTGCAGGATATCATCGCCATTCTCGGCATGGACGAACTAAGTCCGGAGGACAAGCTGACCGTGTATCGCGCCCGGAAAATCCAGCGTTTCCTCAGTCAACCGTTCCATGTCGCGGAGGTGTTTACCGGCCATAAAGGTCAATACGTTTCGATCCAGGAAACCGTCCGCGGCTTCAAGGAAATCCTCGACGGCAAACATGATGAAGTTCCGGAACAGAACTTCTACATGAAAGGCGGAATCGATCAGATCACGGAGAGCTAAGGGGTTGAGACGTTGAAGCGTTGAAGCGGGGAAAAAGTAAATGACCAGAAGCCATACTAAGAATGTCATTCTGAGCAGAGCGAAGAATCTCACATCATTTCCAAGCCTCGCTCGAAGCAACGGCGAGAGATCTTTCGCTTCACTCAACATGACAGTAGAGGCTGTATAAGATGGCAACCCTCAAGCTCGAGATCGTGACACCGGAGGAGAAGATCTACTCCGAAGATGTGGACATGGTGACGTTGCCTGGCGCGGAAGGTGAGCTCGGTGTTTATGCAAAGCACGTACCGCTGCTGACCACACTAAAGCCCGGTGAATTGCGCGTTTTGAAAAATGGACGCGAAACATCCATGGCTGTCGGAGAAGGCTTCGTTGAAATCAAAGCCGACGCCGTCTCCGTCCTCACCGATATGGCCTTAGAAGCGGAGAAGATCGACGTCGCCGCAGCGGAGGCAGCGGTCGAGCGCGCGAAAGCCGCCATGAAGGAAGATTTGGGCAAGGAAGAAGTTGCCGCCATCCAGGCCTCACTGCAAAAAGCTCTTGCTCAATTGCACGTCAAACGCCGCCGTCATCACGGATAATCGAGCGCTCAAGAAGTCGCGCCACTCCCGCTTGCCTCCTTTTGCCGCCAAACTTCCGCGGCTCGCAAAGGTAACAGCGGCGTCACCCTATCTGGCGAAACACCCGCGAAACTTGAGTCGCGATATTACTGAAAGAATCTTCGGCCCTTACGAACTCAGTTTCCGGCGAAGAAAGCCGATGCTAGCGAGTGAGATGCCGAGGAGTGATACGGTCATGCCGCTCTCAGGAACGGACGGGGCGCCGGTGATGTCACGCAGCTGGAAAGCCTCCTCGGTTGTGCCGGAACCGGGAGCTCCTTGAAACGTGATTGTCTCATCGCCGGTGGCAACGAAACTGAGTAGCGCGTATTGCCCAGTACCACCCTCAAGGCCGGTTGTGTCACCCAGCAGCGTGACACTGAATACTCCATCTGTCGCCGTAACGGGTTGCATCCCGTAAGCCCCACGCGAATCGTTAATCCAGACTTGAAGCTGATATGTGTCTCCCAGCGTCAGACCGCTGATCGTGAGGGTCATCGTTGAGTTACCACTCCCATAGTTTCCGGTGCTGAGGAGAGTTTGATATTCGGCTGATAAGTTTGCAAAAGGGGCGTTCGCGCTGCCATAACCAGCGAACCCTCCATTATTGCCAGCCAGGCTGAAGTGGCCTGAAGTCACAGTTCCGCCGGTTATCATGAAATCCTCAAAAGTCACGCCATTTACTGTGGTGCTCGGGCCACTAACATTCACTGCCTGAACGGCGTTGCCGGTGGTATTCACGTCGGAATTTCCGGTGATGTTGTGCGGCGCGCTCCAACTGATAGGAGTAGCTGAGAGGGAAAGCGGAAGGAAGAGGTTGACAGCAGCGATGAAGAACAGTGATTGGGTTGATTTTGATGAGAGGTTCATGAGTGAAGAGCAGTTTTGCGGGTGTTAATTTTAAGGTTTGTGGTTGAAACTGGGTTTTCTGACACGCTCGGGCGATAGCTGTAAACGTGCCATCGCGACGATCATTTACGTGAAGCGTCGATAAAGTATTAATACGAAAGAATTTAAAATTTCGAAAGTTTTTTTGAGGAAATTCTGGTAACACAAAATATGTAAAAAACTCCGACGAACTTGCTTTCCGGTTTACACCCAATCGATTGCCTGTCTTGCCGGAATATTTGGCGAAAGGGGGTTCGATCTTCGCACTGTCTCGTTCGAAAGCTTGACAATTAAACCCAACTCGGGTGCAATGAGAGAATGAAACCCCATGGATTACTTTTAGCATTGCTTGCGCTCACATTTGCTTTGGCTGCCCAATTGCCTGGAACTGCATTAGCTCAGCCTGCAAAACAGAGAAATTATAGCGCCCGACTGATCTCGCCGAGACCGGGAGCCGTTTTGACGCCGGGCCAGGTTGTGAGAGTTGAATGGACGGCGGACTTTCCAAATGTGGACCTGTCAATGTGTGAGACGGAAGTTCTTCTTTCGCTCGACGGCGGCAATACGGTTTACATGCTTCTCACCGAGCAGCGCAATCCCAGGATTCAATATTTCGATTGGACCGTTCCGAACGCGCCCACTAATCAGGGAGTGCTGGACATTCGCTTCGGCTGTCTGAATCTCTACCCCGAGACTTCCAGCGTTCAGATTCGATCGACGTTTGTGATCAAACCGACGCCCGCCCTGTAGTCAGTGCGCAAGTCTCGAGGCTAGTAGGGTGTCTCAATAGCACTCGCGTGGCTGATCGTTGATCGTCTCTGTTCCCGTAACGAGCAAAACGAGATTTATCTCCGCCTCAGTGCTTGCGTTCGAACTGAATTTGCTTGAGCAAATCGCTGTGGACGCGGTCGAGGTCGAACGCAAATTTCACGGTCGCGTGCAGCGCTTCGGGATACCATTCGAATTGTCGTCGCAGTTTCTTGGTCGTAGGATCGTAAAAGAACGAAACGTCCTGGCCCAGATTCGGCACGATCAGTTGATCGCTTAGTTTTTCGAACCGCTCCATCTGGGCCAATCCCCAGCGAATGACCGATTCATCGTTTCGCAGTGCGGCCAGTGTTTTCAAATCGAGCAGCTCGATCCCGCCTCCCTGAAGCACCGTCGCGATATCGCTCGGCCGATAGTCAGTGATGAAAGTAAACGGCTGCAATGGCGGCATCTCACCAGCATCGAGTGCTCGTTGAAAATCCGCCGCGACCCGTTCTTCCTTTATGCGATTGGTTCTTCCGCTTTCGATTCCTTCCCGCAACGTTTGCTCGATCGACGCCAGAATCTGGTCCCGACGCTGCGCATCCTGTCGGCGCTGTTGATAATTGCTCAGCCAGAATGCCGCGTAAACGCCCACAAACACCAGAACCAATTCCGCCGCCCATCGGCCGAATCGTGACAGAGGCGAATGCTTTTCACTCATTGAACTCAATCTCAAGGCAGTCCCCTCAATGTATGGCGCGGGTTCGTAACGCAATTGTTTTTGCATTCGGTTTCAGTCGCCGCCAGTGGCAAACGGCAAAACGAGAATTCGGATGTTGTAGCTCATCGATAAGACAATCGCGATCTTCGCGAAACGTCGTCGCAATACTCACTGATACGCCTAGACGCGTGTTTGAAAAATGTCGATCATACGCTCTAGCGGGGCAGTGTTTGTTCATTGTCAGTTCGGGGAGGCGAATTCCACAACCCTCACCTGGCACTTCGCGTACGGCCCCCGACCCCGATTCCCAAGGCACCCGCGCCCTATGTCCTCCTCTCCCTGCCAAGGAGAGGATTGAGGTGAGGGTCTCCTTCCAACTGACAAGCCGTCAACACTATCCCTCGGGGGCGACGTTCAATTTATGAAATTGACGATAGGGACCGGATTTAGTATTAGGATCGCTGAAAAAACGCACAGCGGCGCAAAGATCACCCGGTGTCGCATCGATTCTGTTTCAGTCGAGTAAACACGAAGGTCCTAAACGCACGCAGCGTTAACCAACCCAGACAATCGAAGGCCTTCTCATGAAAAAGAAAAAAATAAGCGAACCTGACGTTAACGAGACTTCTCTTAAGAAACTTGTGCAGAAGGGTTCGAGCCGCCGCCGATTTCTGGGTCAAATCGGTGCGGCCCTGGCCGGCGGCGCGGTGCTTGGCAGAGGTACGATTGCTTCCGCTGCGTCGGAGAATTTTCGCACAGGTGGCCTCGTGCCGCCTGATCGAGTGGCCCAGGCCAAGCAGATCCGAATTAAATGTGCGAGCGATGAAGCGCTTATTCACGTTCCGCCTCACACCACAAACGGCGACGAGCAGCGTTACAATGACAAGTGTGGCACCTATAGCAAAGGACTCCTGCAAGATGGCATCGGCTTGGTGAACCTGGCGGCGTTTCAGTCCTTTCGGCATGCGATTGACACGGGACGTTTTCAGGATTTCGAAAATGTCATCACCGGAGGTCCTCGAACGCAGAATGGCCCGCTAGGCGGCCGGGCCTTTGCATTGGAAGGCACTGATGACGTGCAATTCGGCGATGCGCCTTGTCCAGAAAATCAGATCAACCAGGTTGTTGTCCCGCCGGCGCCGGCTCTGGCGAGTGCCGATTATGGCACAGAATTAATCGAGATGTATTGGGCTTCGCTATTGCGGGATGTCGCATTCACGGATTACGCTTCAGATCCAATTGCGGCACAAGCGGCCGCGGAGCTGACAAATCAACCCACCTACATAGGGCCAAGAAACGGTTCGGGCGAGGTTACGCCCGATCTTCTCTTTCGCGGCACTTATCCTGGCGACACGCTCGGGCCTTACCTCTCTCAGTTTTATCTCCAACCCACCTTCATGGGTGCGCAGCCGATCAGTCAGCAGTTGGTCACATTTGTTCCAAACATCGATTTCATGACCGATCCCACGACCTTCCAGCAGGTCCAAAACGGCATCGATACCGGCGTACTGCTCCAATACGATCCGCAGTTGCGTTACCTCCACAATGGCCGTGGGCTTTGCGCGTTTACCCACGTGGACGTGCTCTTTCAGGAGTACTTCACTGCTTACCTCGTGCTCGGATCCATCGGTGCTCCGGTGAATCCAGGGAATCCGTACATGCATTCCACCAAGCAAAATGGCTTTGGCACATTCGGCGGACCCGATTTTGCAGCATCGCTCGCCACTGCGGCCCGGCTCGCGCTCAATAGCGTCTGGTATCAAAAGTGGTGGATTCATCTTCGCCACCGGCCCGAGTCGGGTGGTGCGATTGCTCGCCAGATTCTGACCGGCCAGGGGGGCACTTTGGATGGAACTCTGGATGATAACGTGCTGAACTCGCAGGCGGTGCAGGCGAGCTTCAACCGGTACGGCGATTATTTCCTTTCCCAGGCTTTCCCGGAAGGCTCGCCAACGCATCCGTCTTATCCAACCGGGCACGGCACAGTCGCTGGGGCTTGCATCACGGTTCTGAAGTTTTTCTTCGACAACGATTTCGTTATTCCGAATCCAGTCGTTCCGAGTAACGACGGGCTTTCGCTTCTGCCCTATACCGGCGGCGACGCCGGTCAGCTTACGGTCAACGGCGAATTGAACAAGCTGGCAAACAATGTCTCATTTGCTCATGGAATCCACGCCGGTATTCACTGGCGAACGGATACCACGTCTTCTGTTCAACTCGGGGAAGCCGTGGCGATCAGCATGCTGCGGGACCGCGCCTTGACTTATCCCGAGAAATTCAGCGTCAGCTTCCGGAAGATCGACGGCTCAATCGCGACGATCTCCAATGCCTAAGCTGATCGCGACGGCAAAGTTTTTCCGGCGAGTCTGGCAAGGTTGATTGCGGCGGCCAGACCGAGCGTTTGCCGCGAAGAATTAGCGGCCACTAGTATGATTGACACGATCCGATTTGTGAAGCGAAGCCGCCAGGTGCGCCGTTTTCTTGGAGCGATTTTCTTTCTTTGTTTGCAGTTAGTCTTCGCGCAGACGCAACTTCCCCCTGCAGAAGTAGGAAACCTTCTCACCCAGATCAACACTCAGCACGCTGCGTCGCCCGATATGCAGGCGGATTTTCGGGAGGAAAAAATCCTCCATCTGATGACACGTCCGGTTGTGAGCGTGGGCAAGGTCTGGTTCGAACGGCCAAGTAAATTCCGCCGAGAAATCAATGGAAACGCACCCAGCATCACCGTCAGTAACGGCCACGACCTTTGGATCTACTATCCAAATTTCAAATCCGCCGAGCACTACACATTAGGCAAGCATTCCCCCGCCGATGCGGCTATTGCCGCGATCAACACGGCGATGAACATGCAGGACCTGGAAAAGAATTTTCACGTCACCGGCTCGAAGATCGACAATGGTTATCAATTGGAATTGCTGCCCCGATCGACCGCGATGAAACGGATCTTTCAGAAGTTTGATTTGCGTCTGAACAACGACCTCGTAGTCGAGCACACGGAAATTCTGCAACCGAACGGCGATCGCGTGGTGACAAATTATTCAAACCAAAATCACGCGCCGATTCCGAAATCAAAATTCGAGTTCACTCCGCCGCTGGGAACGGAAGTGACCAACCCGCTCGGTCGCTGAGAGGGAAACTCTAGGTTTCCTTCGCCTTAGTGATGTAGTTGCTCAAGGTCTCAGGATCGACACCTCTCATGATCCCGACCATCTCGCCTTTGCGATCGAAAACAACGACGCACGGAATCGAATTGATGTGGTATTGCCGCGTGACTACCGATTGCCAGTTGACGATGTCGATCTTACAAAGCGCTACTTCAGGATCGGTTCTGGCGAGCTGCTCCAGCGCCGGCGAGATCATTTTGCATGGGCCACACCATTCGGCATAAAACTCGATCAACGTGACCTTGCCGGCGGCAAGATGTTTCTTCACGTCCACTTCGTCCCCACCTTTGATGACTTCCACTCCGCCTCCGGCTTTCATTTGCGAGAATACCGATGCGGCGGAAATGGCCAATATTGCAATCGAGCTGAGAGCAATAAACGATTTCAAACCTAGTCGCATTTGCTGAATCTGCACCGAGATCAGGAAAGGGAAAACAGCTTTTTACACCAGGTGCACCGATTGGCTTTACTTGCCATCGAGCGAGAGATTTTGTTAGAAGGCCAATGGATGAACCCTCGACCTCTATTGTCGATCCTCGTCACCATCTGTGCGTTGATCGCCCTCGACCCTGGCGCATCTGCTGAGCCGCGGGACGGTTCCTCGAAAATTAATTCGCGAATTCCGCGCGAGCCGGTTTCATCCAGCGCAATCGCTTCTGTTGGCTACAGCAAGCGGCTCCAGATCCTGGAGATCGAATTCGTTAACGGCGCGATTTACCGCTATCTCGGTGTACCTCGCTCGGTTCATCACAAGTTGATGGCCGCCGAATCGAAGGCGCGTTTTTACGACGAAAAGATCAAGGGCAATTACAAATCGTTTCGTGTTCGCGAATGGCAAACAAGGCCCGAGCGTTAAAATCGCGCTGGCGCTCCCGTTTCGACCAGGCAAGACAACGTTTTGTCCTTACCACTCGCGAGAAACGGGTCGTCGCTTTCATCCTTGCAGCCTTTCTCCTGGGGCTGGCCACAAAGTGTTATCGCGATAACCATCGCGTCGCAACGCCTGTTAGGCCTGACAAGTATATCCGAAAATAGGGGCAACCGCCGATAATTAAGCCGCCTTGAATTCGTGAACGAGCTCTTGCAGGGTTTTTTTCGCGTCGCCAAAAATCATCCGAGTGTTTTCTTTGTAAAAAAGCGGGTTCTCGATTCCGGCAAAACCTGAAGCCATCGAACGCTTGAGCACAAACACCGTCCGCGCTTGATCGACATTGATGATCGGCATACCGAAGATCGGGCTCGATTTGTCTTCCCGCGCCGCCGGATTTACCACGTCATTGGCCCCGATGACCAACGCAACATCGACAGTCGGCATCTCAGGATTGATTTCGTCCATCTCAACGAGTTGATCATAAGGTACATCACCCTCAGCCAGCAAAACGTTCATGTGGCCCGGCATGCGGCCGGCGACAGGATGGATTGCATACTTCACTTCCGCGCCATTTGCTTCAAGGTTATCGGCCAATTCTTTCACCACATGTTGCGCCTGGGCGACGGCCATCCCGTATCCTGGTACAAATATGACTGACCTCGCCGCTTCGAGAACGTAGTAAGCGTCGTGTGCTGAAAGCGACTTCGCCTCGCCTTTTGTTCCGGCAGCTGTGGCGGTGGTCACCGAGCCGAATCCGCTGAAAAGAACATTGGCCAGGGACCGATTCATCGCCTTGCACATGATCTGCGTCAGAATGATCCCGCTCGCGCCTACGAGAGTGCCGGCCACAATGAGCACGTTGTTTTGCAAAACGAATCCCGCGGCAGTGCCGGCGAGGCCGGAATAACTGTTCAACAGCGAAATGACCACCGGCATGTCGGCTCCGCCAATCGGCAGCACGGAGAAAACGCCAAGGACTAAGGAGAGAACAACTCCCAGAATTAAGATTTCATAGTGCGATTCGGGGCTGAGGCTAAAAAAGATTCCGGCACCAACAGCGGCAGCGAGAAGCGCGGCATTCACAATTTGCTGGCCGCGGAACATAACCGGCTTGCCCGTCACCAACTCTGCCAGTTTTGCAAAAGCCAGGACGCTGCCGGTGAACGTTACGCCACCAATCAAAACCGCGAGGTAAATTGAAACCATCGTGAACGTCGGCGCGTCGCGATGCATGTGATATTCCGCCCAGCCCACGAGCAAGCTGGCCAGGCCACCGAAGCCGTTGAACAGCGCCACCATCTCCGGCATGGCGGTCATCTTGACTCGATAGGCCGAAACTGCGCCGATTGCCGAGCCGATCGCAATGCCGGCAATGATCCAGGTGAAGCTCAACCTGCCCTCGAGAAATGTTGCTCCAATTGCCAGCAACATCCCCAGCGCCGAGATAAGATTGCCGTTGCGCGCCGTTTCCGGCGAGCTGAGCATTTTTAGACCGACGACGAAGAGCGCCGCCGCGATGATGTAGAGCCACTCCATTATTTCTTTTTCTTGAACATCGCGAGCATCCGATCGGTCACGAGATAACCGCCGACCACGTTGATCGTCGCGCAGATCACCGCGATGAAACCGAGAATCGTTGCAAAGTCTCCGCTGCCAGCACCCGCCGCTACAAGAGCACCCACAATCGTGATTCCGGAAATCGCATTCGATCCCGACATCAATGGTGTGTGCAATTGAGAAGGCACTTTCGAGATCAACTCGAAACCGAGAAAGACGGATAGAACGAAAATGAAAATGAGGATGTCGATCATAAGAGGATTGTCATAACTGTCATTCGGAGCGAAGCGAAGAATCTCCGATCATTTGTTGGCTCGTGTTCTTCAAAAAAGATTGGAGATGTTTCGCTTCGCTCAATTCGCCGCAGGACGAATCCGCCGTGGCGGACATGACAAGGGCCTGTTTAGCGGTCATAAGTTGTGATGCTTCTTGATCGTGTCATTCACCACGCTGCCACCGTGAGTGATGAGACAGCCGCGCAATAATTCGTCATTTGGATCGATCACGATTGTTTTTTTGCTCCTTATTCCAAAGATGTTCGACGAGCGCGAAAAGGTTGTTTGAATACATCTCGCTAGCCGGCCCCGCTGCGCGCGAGGGCATATTGGCGTATCCAAAAACACGCACGCCATCGACCTCGATCTCTTTGTCGAATTCGACGCATTCGACATTTCCACCGGTTTCGATGGCAAGATCGATGACGATGCTGCCCGGTTTCATTCGCTTCACCATCTCCGTAGTCACAATGATCGGGGCTTTACGGCCAAAAACTTGTGCCGCCGTGATGATCACATCAGCCGCTTCGCAATGTTTCGCCATTACTTCACGTTGGGCTGCGAGCTGTTCTTCGGTCAATGCTTTGGCGTAGCCCTGTTCCGTTTGACCAGTCTCGCCCAGATCGGCTTTCACGAACCGTGCTCCCAGCGAGCGCACCTGCTCCTCTACTGCCGGTCGAGTATCGAATGCTTCTACCCGTGCGCCGAGTCTTTTGGCCGTGGCGATTGCCTGTAAACCGGCCACGCCTACACCGATTATGAAAACCCGCGCCGGCTGAATTGTGCCGGCTGGCGTCATCATCATCGGAAAAATGCGGTCGAGCTGATCAGCCGCCAGGATGATGGCGTGATAGCCGGTAAGGCTGGACTGCGAACTGAGCGCGTCCATCTTTTGCGCGATGGTCGAGCGCGGGATCATTTCCATGCAGATCGCGCTCACTTTGGCTGCCGCTAAATGCTGGATGAGATCGCGTTCGTTAAACGGATCGAGAAAACTGATGTGAATGCAGTTCTCCCGCAGTTGCGCGATTTCATCTGCCGGCGGCTTTTGCAACCGCAGGACGCAATCAGATTCGCGTAAACCAGACGTGCGATCTGCAATAACATTCGCCCCGGCGCGTTCATATTCCATGTCGCCGCGAAGGATTTCCGCGCCCAGCCCGCACTCGATCCCGAGCTCAGCTCCAAGCGCGACAAATTTCTTCGCTGTCTCAGGAACAACGGCTGCACGGCGCTCTCCTGGAGTGATCTCCCTGGGTACGAAAATGCGCATCGTCTATTTGTCGATGATTGAAGCCCCCAAAAGCAAGCAACAGATTCGCAGCCGGGCAAGCGGAGCGCTTGCCCTACAACGCCGTTGTGTCGAGCGCCGCGGAATTGTAGGGCAGGCGCTCCGCCTGCCGAGTCGCGGAAAAACAATTGCAAACGAATAGCTTCGTTCGGCAACCTGCGCGCATGGGACATCCGCCGCATTCCTGTTTGGCTACGCTGGGATCAATCCGTCATCTATTTCGTGACGATTTGTGTCGCTAATCGCGAGGCGGTCTTGGCAAACGAAAGTGCTTTTACCGCCTTCAAGGCCGCTGTGGCAAAGCTTCGACATTAGGCCGTGCTCGCCGCTGTGTTACTGCCCGACCACTTGCGCGTCATAGTTTCCCCCACAAATGACCGGAACGCCAAACTAGGCAATTTCTCTGCGGCGTTGAAACGATGGATGCGCCAGGAGCTAAATGCCGAGTGGAATTGGCAGAGTGGTTGTTTCGATCGACTCCTGCGGTCGGGTGAATCAGTCCACGAGAAATGGCATTACATCCGCGAGAACCCGGTGCGGGCTGGACTTGCAAAACATTGGTCAGATTGGCCGTATCAAATTGGTTTGGAAGAATAATTCGGGCAAGCGGAGCGCTTGCCCTACAACGCCCATGTCCCCAGGGGAGAATTTGTAGGCCAGACGCTCCGCCTGCCGAGTCTTAATTATATCAAACATCGAACATCATACATGCGCGAGCACAGCTCGCGCAGCATTATGCCCCGGAATTCCACTGACTGCTCCGCCGCGTTGCGCGCTTGAGCCGCACAGAAACACATTTTCGAACTCGGTCTCGACGCCCCACGTGCCGGCCTGTTCTTTCGACGTTGCAAACGGCCACGTCGGCGCATCCTGGAAAATATTGCCATGATACATTCCGAGCGCGTTCTCGATGTCGAGCGGAGTCTTGCTCTCAATGCATGGCGACCCGTCGCGCGAAACAGCGAGGCAATTCTCCAGCGGTTCTTCCAGCCATTGATTAATGCTGGCCAGGAATTTTGTCTCTGCTTGAGCGCGCATGTCGTTGTTATCTCGTGTGAATAGCGAGTAAGGCGTGTCTAGCCCAAAAAGCGTGACCGTCTGAAAACCTCTCTTGCGCAGTTCGGGAGACAGGATGCTGTCGTCGGTCAGAGTGTGGCAATAGATTTCGCAGGGAGTTCGTTCCGGCAGTTTTCCCTGCGACGCCTGCTCGTAGCTTCTTTTCATTTGTTCGTAGCCTTCATCGCTGTGAAACGTGCCGGACCACGCCTCGCTCTCGGAATATTTTTTCGCCTTCAACTTCGGTAATCGGTTTAGGAGCATATTGATCTTGAATACCGAACCTTCATCGGTTCGGTCCGGCTGGAAAAGTTTGCCGGTAAGCTTCGCCAGAACATTTCGACCAAAGCTTACGAGAATAAATCTGGCGCCTGCACTGTGCAGTTTTCCGTCATTCTCGAATTCCACGGTCTTGCTTTTGCCATCCAAGTCGACCCGGCGAATCTCCACATTGGTTAGAAACTCGGCGCCTGCTTGTCGTGCCGCCTGCTCCAGCTCGCACGCGACTGCGCCCATCCCGCCCACCGGCACTTTCCATTCGCCGGTCTTGTGGCCGATCAAATGATAGAGAAAACAGCGGTTCTGGACCAAAGATGGATCGTGCGGATGAGTGAAGATACCGATCTTGGCATCGGTGAAAACGAGCCCGCGCACAAGATCGTCTTTCAAATAGCGCTCAATCGCGAGTCCAAGCGGTTCCTCTGCGAGACTCCGCCAGGCTTCGCAAGCGACCGGATCGGCATCGAACCGTTTCTTGAATTCCTTTTTTGCGACCAGCGGCTCGAGCATGCTGTCCCACGAATGCTCGGCGAACAGGCGCGAAAGATTGTAAAACTTCCTCATCTGCTCGAACTCGGCCTCGCTGCCGGTAAGATCGACAATCGATTTCCGGCTTTGTTCTTCATCGACATTGCTCAGAAGTAAGCCGCCCTGTTGGCCATCCCGAACGTATGGTGTGAACGACGCAGTCGCCCGGCTTCGCAATTTCAGGTTCAGCCCCAGATCGCGAATAATTTTTCCCGGGAAGAGGCTGACTAGATACGAATATCGAGATAGCTGGGCATCGTAGTCGGGAAAGACTTTCTGCGAAGTCGTTGCTCCACCGATGTAATCGTTCTTTTCCAGCACAAGCACGCTCAGGCCGGCTCGCCCCAGATAACTCGCTGCTACGAGCCCGTTATGTCCCGCGCCGAGAATCACGACATCGTAATTTGTACTGTGTGCTCATGCTCGTAATCGATCTTTCAATTTCAGCGCATTTTTATCGCACACGGCTTAGTTTTCGTCCACGAGCTGCGCGATGCGTTCCGGCTGAGATGTTGCGCAATTTCGATTACGATTACGAGTATGAGCACGAGGAGGAAAACAGTGAGCTTACCGGATTGCACGCAAGTTTCAGCGCTCGGTCAGGGAACATGGCGGATGGGAGAAAACAAGAGCGAGTATGATCAGGAAGTGGCCGCGCTGCGATTGGGAATCGAACTTGGCATGACTCTGATCGACACCGCTGAGATGTACGGCGAAGGCGGCGCGGAGGAAGTTGTAGCCGATGCGATCAAAGGCCAACGCGAAAACGTCTTCGTCGTCACAAAAGTTTATCCGCATAACTCATCGCGCGCCGAGCTGCCCAAAGCTTGCGACCGAAGTCTCAAGCGGCTCAAGATCGATGTCATCGATCTCTATTTGTTGCATTGGCGCGGCGATGTGCCTCTCGCGGAAACGGTGAAAGTATTCGAGAAAGTTCGCGCTGAAGGAAAGATCAAACGGTGGGGCGTTTCGAACTTCGATGTCGACGATATGAAAGAACTGTTCGATGTGAAGAACGGTTCCAACTGCGCCACGAATCAGGTCCTTTACAATCTCGAAAATCGCGAAGTCGAATTCGAACTCGCTCCGTGGTGTCGGACAAACCAGATTCCGATCATGGCCTATGCCCCGGTCGGGCATGGACGTGGTTTGCTGGAGAATGAAATACTGAAGAAAATCGCAAACCGGCACGACGCGACTGCTGCGCAGGTCGCGCTAGCCTGGACTTTGCGGCAGCCAGAAGTAATCGCGATCCCGAAATCTGCCGATCAGAATCATGTGCGCGATAATGCCCGATCGATCGATATTGAACTAACAAAGGAAGACTTGGCCGAGATCGACAACGAATTTCCACCGCCGAAATCGAAACAGGCTCTGCCCACACTGTGAGTTGCCGGTTGTGAATCGAGCGTTCGACAGAGCGATGACGTGGGACGACTGTAGAAACCTGGGAATGAACCACGCGCTCCGGCGCGGTGTCGTTACATTTGGGGTGAGTTAATGAGAATGTCGGTATGGCAAACGGGAATTGTGATTCTGCTCGCTGCCGCGATTTTTGGCGGGGCAGCATATGTGGCGCGGATTATTTTTCGCCCGGAGGGATTGGCAAAATACCAATCGATTCCACGGGTGACTTATGTTCACCCCAACGTGAAAAAGTTAAAACGGGCGCAAGCGCTTGTTGATGACGGCAAATTGGCGGAAGCGCGTGCGATTTTGATAGGCGCGCTCACCACCGCGCCCAAATCACCTGTCACCCGGCAGCTGCGGGAACTGCTGGGCGAAGTCAATGGCCGCATCTTTTTCTCGAAAGAACCTTCTCCGCGCAAGGCTGAGTACACCATTGAGAGAGGCGACGCGCTTGCCTCGATTGCGCGAAAATTCGATTCCAGCGCCGAGGCGATTATTCGAGTAAACAATCTCGATTCAACTCTGATCCGGCCGGAGCAGACACTTCTGGTTCCACGACTTGATTTTAGAATTACTGTCGATCTTCCGCGGCGGCGGGTAGTCGTGCGGGATCAACTTGGTTTCTTTAGCCAGTATCCGATTGTCTCAGTCGATTTACCGTCCTCGCGGCATGGGACAATTCACACAAAAGTCGGGTCCAAACTATTTTGGAAAAATGGCAGGTTCTTGCGCAGAACATCCTTGCTGGAAAAAGAAGGGACTCCGCTGATTTACCTGGGTTACCATGGATATGCTTTATACGGAGTCGACACCGAAGAAACTACTGCCACTTCCGGGAACTCTGATAATGATCATGAGCGCCCCCTGGCATCGACATCGGAACCTGTTTCAGACCGGCCACCTCAAGGAATTGCCATTCAGAAAAAGGACATCAGACGGCTCGAGGCGCTCGTTCGCAAAGGGACACCAGTAACGATCGGTACTCGAAAAGAAATGATTGTAGCGGAAGACGGGCGGTCTGCCGCCGGTTAGAACCGTTCTGCGATCGATGCGGCGATTTGTTGATCGGCTATGGAAACGCTGGACTGAGTTAGCTTTTTCCGGCTCGCCTTTTAGCCCAACGAGCTTTCATCAGCTGGGAAAGTCTGCGTCTTCCGGCGGGAGTGATTCCGCCTCTGCGCTTTGGCGCGCCTCGGGAATTTCTTCCACTTTTCATTCTGGCCCACCGCGCTTTCGCTGCCGCGGCGAGTTTGGCACGAGTAGCAGGCGAGACAGAGCGCCGGCCGCTGCGCGACCTTACTGGCGCTATTCCGATGCTCCGATTTCCAAGGATAGATGAGAGACGTTGTTCCAAAGAATCGATCTGCCGTCGAATCGCGACAGCTTGTTCCAGGTCTTTAACAGATATGTCCATAGGCTGGTGACATAGCGGTGGTTATCAGACATGGCAATCAGGTTTTTGCGATTGCCGGCCAGGTTTTTACGCAAATGATTTAAGCTAACGAATCTGTTCCGCCATTTTCGTATGCTCAGCAATGATTTGAGTTGTCGATTCTGATTTCGTGATTCAAAAATGCGACATCGAACAACGCACATCATATCAGGCGCCGGAACGCGTCCGGCAAATGTTTGGATCGATCGCCTCGCGCTACGATCTGGCCAATCATCTGCTGAGTTGCGGGATCGATTTCCACTGGCGCAAACGGGCCGCGGAGATCGTTGCGGGATGGCAGCCGAAGAAGATTGTCGATCTTGCCACCGGCACCGGCGATCTCGCGCTGGCGTTGCAAAGGAAAATTCCGGACGCGGAAATCATCGGCGCAGATTTCTTGCCGGAGATGATCGAGCTGGCAAAACGGAAAGGAGTTCGTCACACAGTCCTGGCCGACGCGATGAAGCTTCCGTTTCCGGATACGGCTTTCGATTGCGTGACCGTCGCGTTCGGTCTGCGCAACATGGAAGATTGGGGCGGAGCGCTCCGGGAAATCTCCAGAGTGATTCGACCGGGCGGTCACGTCCTTGTTTTGGAATTTTCACTGCCAACGATGTCGATCCTGCGCTCGGTTTATCGATTTTACCTGCATCATTGTCTTCCATTATTCGGTTCATTGCTGACCCGGAAAAAGAGCGCCTACGATTATCTGGGCGATTCGATCGAAGATTTTCCCAGCGGAGAAAAGATGCTTGGTTTAATGGAATCGAGCGGTTTTGCAAACGCCAGAGCCGAGCAACTCACGGGTGGGATTGCCACGATTTACATGGCGGCGAAGTAGCGAGGTTGCGATTTTCTTCGAACGCTTATACTGAAAACGATGCCGCGCGATTCTTTCGTTCATCTTCATCTTCACACCGAATACTCGCTGCTCGACGGCGCGATTCGGATGCGAGAGTTGATGAAAAAAGCGAAGGAATTCAAGATGCCGGCGGTCGCGATGACCGATCACGGCAATCTCTTTGGCGCGATTGAATTTTATCAGGAAGCGAAACGGGCCGGGATCAAGCCGATCATCGGTTGCGAAGCCTACATCGCGCCCGGGTCTCACCGAGAACGGCCAAATTCGATGCGAGAAGCGGCGTATCATTTCACCCTTCTTGCCCAGGATGACACCGGTTATCACAACCTCATCAAGCTAATTTCGACCGCACATCTCGACGGATTTCATTACCGGCCGAGGATCGACAAAGAATTACTCGCTCAACATTCGGCCGGACTGATCGGGTTGAGTGGTTGTCTGGCCAGCGAGGTCAATTCTGCCCTTCAATCCAACAAGATCGACATCGCAAAGCAGGCTGCTGCGGATTATCGGGACATTCTCGGTCCGGAAAATTTGTTCATCGAGATGCACGATCACGGAATGGAAGAACAAAAATGGTGTAACGCCGTGTTGCCGAAGATCGCCAAAGATCTCGGCGTTGGCTTGGTCGCGGCGAACGACGTCCATTTTCTCCGGCGCGCCGATCATGATGCTCACGATGTGATGCTCTGCATCGGCACCGGCAAAATGGTTCAGGACGAACAACGGATGCGCTATTTGCCCGAGTTGTATTTTAAATCGCCGGCCGAGATGTGCGAAATCTTCAAGGATTTCCCGGAAGCAATCGCCAACACGCTCGCCATCGCGGAACGATGCAATCTCGAAATTGAGCTCGGTAAATCGAAATATCCGGAGTATCCGGCGCCGGAAGGGACGACTCGCAGAGCATATTTGCGAGAACTTTGTGCGAAAGGTCTGGGAGAACGTTACGGCGAGCGGGCGAATATCGATCCGCCTTCGCCGGGCACCGGCGCGACACGCAATCAACTCCGGCAACGTCTCGATTATGAGCTGGATGTTCTCGAAGCAACCGGATTCGTCAGTTACATCCTTATCGTCTGGGATTTCATCCATTTCGCAAAGGAACGCGGGATTCCGGTCGGACCCGGGCGGGGATCAGCAGCTGGTTCCCTCGTCGCTTACGTGCTCGGGATTACCGATATCGATCCGTTGCAGTACGGATTGATCTTCGAACGTTTTCTCAATCCCGATCGTATTTCGCCGCCCGATATCGATGTCGATTTTTGTGAATCGCGTCGCGGCGAAGTTCTCGAATACGTTCGAAAAAAATATGGCGAACGCCGGGTCGCGCAGATCATTACGTTTGGAAAACTGAAAGCGAAAAGCGTGGTGCGCGATGTCGGCCGCGTGATCGGTCTGCCATACGCGGCAGCCGACCGAATAGCAAAGATGATTCCGAACGAGTTGAACATCACTCTCGAATCGGCCGCTGAAAAGAATGCCGAGCTCAAGCGCGCCATCGCGACCGAGGAAGATACGCGGCGCGTTTTCGAATACGGCAAAATTCTGGAAGGCTTGTCGCGCAACGCCGGCGTGCATGCAGCCGGTGTTGTGATCGCAGACCGCGATTTGTCCGAATACATCCCGCTCTGTCGCGACGTGAAAGGCAACGACGTGATCAGCCAGTATCCGATGGGACCATTGAACGATCTCGGGCTGCTCAAGATGGATTTCCTCGGGCTCAAAACGCTGACGGTGATCGAGGACACGGTGAAGCTGATACAAAAGCGTGAGCCGGATTTTTCACTCAAAAATATTCCGATGAACGATGAAGCCGCATTCGCGCTTTACAATCGCGGCGAGACCATCGGCCTCTTCCAGATGGAATCCGGCGGAATGACTAGCGTGGCCAAACAGTTCGATGTCCGGAAGATCGACGACATCATCGCCTTGATCGCGCTCTATCGCCCCGGGCCGATGGATCTCATCGGCGATTACATCAAGCGCAAAAAAGGCCTCACAAAGATCCGCTACGAACATCCGCTCTTAGAAGAAATCTGCGCCGACACCTACGGCGTCATGATTTATCAGGAACAGGTTATGGCCGCGGCCAGCAAGTTGGCCGGTTATTCGCTCGCGCAAGGTGATCTCCTTCGGCGCGCAATGGGCAAAAAGGATAAGGAAAAGATGGCCAAGGAGCGCAGCAATTTTATTGAAGGCTGCGCCCGTACCAACAAGATCTCGGAGAAAAAAGCAAATGCCATTTTCGATTTGCTCGAAAAATTCGCTGGTTATGGATTCAACAAGAGTCACAGCGCCGCATACGGCGTGATCAGTTATCAAACGGCCTATCTCAAGGCGCATTACCCGGTCGAGTTCATGGCCGGGCTGCTCAGCAACGAAATCAATAACACCGACAAGATTTCGGTTTTCGTCGGCGAATGTAAACGGATGGGGATGTCGATTTTGCCGCCAGACATTAACCGGAGCGGATTAAAGTTTGTGCCCGCTGTAGCGGCGGTCTATGACCGCCGAACTCAGGAAGACGACGCTCATAGAGCGCCGCTACAGCAAAACGCAATCCGCTATGGCCTCGCCGCGATCAAGAACGTGGGCGAATCGGCGATGCAATTGTCGATCCGGGAACGAGATCAAAATGGGCCATTCAAATCGCTGGACGATTTTTGCAGCCGACTAGGGACGCGCGTGGCCAATCGCAAGATGCTCGAGAGCCTGATCAAAGCCGGTGCTTTCGATTTTGTCGGACGCGATCGGGCCGAGCTTTACGATTGCATCGATGAATGTCTCGCTGCTTCCGCCGCCGCCCATCGCGATCGCGCCGCCGGTCAGGTTTCCCTTTTCGCCGATGATGTTCAGCCGCACACAACGCGTCGGCGAACAGTAAAGCCGTGGGGCGAGCATGAGAAGCTTTCCTACGAAAAGGAATTGCTCGGGTTTTATGTGAGCGGTCATCCGCTGGACGCTTATGTCGATCTTATCGCGACGAAAAATTACCAAACCATCGGTTCGCTGGCCGATCTGGATGATCGCTCCACGTTCAAGGTGATCGGCGCGTTGATTCAGATCGATCGCAAGTTTACGCGACGCGAAGGCAAACCGTTCGCGGTCGTTTGGATCGAGGACCTTACCGGTACGCTCGAAGTTGTGATCTGGAATGAGAATTATGTGCCGGTGGCAGATACATTGGCGACCGGACGCGTCATTGCTATTCAGGGAACGATCGATGCGAGAGGCGATTCGCTCCGGGCGACCGCGCAAAAAGTGAAGGTTCTGGTTAATACGAACGGGAATAGCAAATCGAACCAGGCTTCTGCTGATGAAAACGCGGTCGTATTAAAGTTTTCTCACCAAGCGACGAAAGAGGATTTGCACGAAGTGCGGCAGATCCTGGCTGCTTCACCGGGCAAACATCCGGTTCGATTGCTCTTCGATCGAACGGAAGGCGATCCATTCTGTCTAGATGCCGGAACCCAATTTTCTGTCGATCTTACCAGCGAGCTTGAAGAAAAGCTTGCGCGCTGGCTGGTCAGCACAAAATCCGAGCGGCGAAGCTAAGATGTAGTCTGTAGGGGAAACTGACAGTTTCCCGTTCGGCTGGATTACAGGGAGATCGTCAGCTTCTTGTTATAGAACATGGGTAGTCGCGAAGGTCACGGCTCGATCTCGAATTCCTGCACCATACCAAGATCGTCATGGGTGATTCCACCGTTGGGCGTTTGAGAATTTGCCGTGACCGGCATCTCGCAGTAAAAAACATAGCGGCCCGGGGTGAAATTTTTCCGCAACCACACCACTCTGCTGATATCGTGGTTATCGAGAGCGCCGCCGAGCGCATCAGCCGGGGCAGCGCCATGGCCGTCTGCTTTGCGCCATTGTTTCAGGTCAGCCGCGCTCTTCCCCGGATGCAATCGGTAGATATCGGCCTCGTGCATGGCAGGACCGGGCGTTTCTACTCGGATCGTCTGCGTTCCCTTGTGCAGTTTCCCCTGAATTTCGAAGCGATAATCGTAGAGTCGTAGAACGACATCTTCCCGAGGTGGGGTATCTTCAACCACCGGATATCGGACCGAAAATGCGCGCACCGGCGTTCTCTCGGCATGGCCATCGTTCCAGCAGATAAGAACGTAATCGCCCGGGTCCAGTCTCAACCACATCTCGGCGGTCGCGCCGGGTGACATTAACCCCGCACCGGAATAATCCAGCGCCCCTTGTGGAAAAAGCGAGCCGGCTTTTACTGCCGCCCAGTAATCATTTGCATTCATTTTACGGGGCAACTTCACGAGCATCGCCTCGTGGATTTCCGAACCGTGATTTTCAAAAATAATGTGCCGCAAGCCGATCGGAACAGCTTCGGGCGCCTCAAATCCCGAATCTGTGGCGATGATTTTGAAGGGCGCTGCGCTGTCGCGTTGTTCGTGCCGGGAGCAATTGCACGTTATCAGACAAACTGAAATCAGGAGACCGATCGCGAATGGTCTTTTCACTTTATGCTTCAACCTTGCTCTCGCTCCAACGCGCCTGCCGGGCGTCGAGGACACCCACCAAAGATGATTTGATGTGATTGGTGTTCGGCAAATGCGAGATACCAACCATTTTTCAACCAGCCCTTGGAACTTCGCGGGGAAATCGGTGCACAACCGCGCGAACCTCGAGAAATACTGGAATGTAACTGGCAATCGTATAGGCAATCGCGGTTGCGGCAATAACCCCGGAGACACCATAGATTTGCGCGAGCAGGATCGACAATGCCAGATTCAGAATTGCGGTGATGGTTCCATAAACGGTCAATCCTTTGAGGTGTCCCGTTGCATTTAGGAGAACGATACCGGGCGAAAGCGTCGAAAGCATTAGTCGCCAGATTGCCATCCAGACAATTACCGAAAAAGGCGGGACTGCGGCCGGACCGGCCCAAACCCGGATGATCTCGCCAGCAAAGATCGTCAGCACACCGACAATCACAATTGTTGTAAAGAAACTAAACTTGAAATTGGAACGGAGAGTTTGCCGGATCCAATCGTGATCGTGTTGCACAAAGGCTTCGGTGTAGGCGGGCCAGAGCGATGGTTGCACCAGCGTCTGCAACCCAGTGGCGATGGTGAACAAATGGAAGCAGACCGTGTAAGGGGTGACTAGAGCGGCCCCGAGAAAATGGGCGATCACGATAATGTCGGTCTGCCAATTGACCAACGAGCCGACCCCCGTGACGAAGAACCTCCAGCTTTCCGAAAAAAGCTTTCTCATATAGGTGAGATCGATAGTTGCGAAGCGTGGCCGCAGCCACGGTTTATGAAGTCCGAAGAGCCAGATCGCGCAGATCAAGTTGGTAAACAGTCCGAAACCAGAGCTAGCCCAGACCAACCAGATCAAACCACCATGGAACCAGATCACGATCAGAAGAGCCAGAAGACTGCCGAGTGTTCCGGCGATGTTCCAAATATTTGCTACGACAGTTTCATGGTGAGCAGCCAGTACGCGAGCGTTGATCAAGAGCGGTTGATTCAAGGCGAATATCGCTAACGCCGCAGCAATGGCGGGCGTGACCTCTCCTCGAGCCAGGGCTGATTGGAGATGCGGAAACAGGAATCCAGAGATCGACGCCGCGAGTGTGAGCCCGCAAGCCAGGATCAGCAGAGCAACGGCTGACAACATTGCGAACGCAGACGAAACGTATCGCTGTCCGGCCACCCGCGCGTCTTGAGCTTGGGCTCTGCCCAGCGCGTTCGTAAGACTATTAGCCAACCCGAAATCGGTGATGTTTAAGAACGAAAGAACGGTAGTGATGGTGACCCATGCTCCATAGCGTTCAGTTCCCAGGTACCGAATGGTTAGTGGTATCGAAACCACGTTGACCACGATCACTGTCAACCGCCACACCACACCGGAAGCAGTTCCCCGGAAGACACCTCGAAGCCGCCGCTCGCGATGATCACGCGGTGCGCCGCGGCTTAATGTGAAACTTGCCCAACGTCGCAGATTCGAAATCAAGACCGGAATTATAGCGCATGGATCGATGCATGCCGCCAGTTCAATCGAGACTTGTCGAACGCCTGAGCATGGCGGATGAATGGCGCTATTCAAAAACTTTGAACCGGACAACTTTGGTCAAAGCGGCGCTGATTTTTGCGATCGCGTCCGCGGTTTATTTCATCACGCGTTCGCCGGGTCTGGACGAAATCGATTCGGTCAATTTTGCGCAGGGAGTCCGCCACTTCGATGTGTGGAATCACCAGCCCCAGCCGCCAGGGTATCCTCTTTACATCGCTCTGGGCAAACTGGCGGTCATCCTATTTGGTGCGACGCCGGAATTATCGCTTCACCTGGTTTCGGCAATCGGCGGCGGGCTGTTCATTGCTGCCTGGTTCTTAATTATTCGTGCGCAATTCACCGAGCGTCTCGCCTGGTGGGTAACCTCATGTCTTGCGGTCATGCCAGGAGTTTGGATGACCACGACAAAGGTTCTAAGCGATAGTTTGGCCGCCGGACTTCTTAGCGCCGAGATCCTGGCTGCCATTTATGTTTCCAAAGGCAGGAGCCGCGCCTACCTGTTCGCGACTGCATTGCTTGGTGCGGCCGCGGCCGGTGCTCGGCCGCAACTCATTCTGGTAGTGTTTATCATTCTCGCGATCGCGTTGCGGCAACGACGTCCGGGAACGTATATGTCGATCTTCGCTTGGAGCACTTTGGTCGCCGGCAGTTTGCTTTGGCTAATCCCAATGTGGTACACCCAATGGCGCCTGAGGCCGGATGTATCCGGATGGCTGGTCTATCCCAAACTTGTCTACCAGCAGTGGAGTTGGCGCTACGATAAACCGGATGTCTTTATCGGTGCAGGCAACTGGACTCCGCATTATTTGGCCACCCGCGTTTGTTATCATTTTCTGGGATGGTTCGGATTGGGTTTCGGTTTTCTTGCTTCCTGGCTCGCATTGGCCGCGGGAGCCGTGATCGTCCTATTTGGTGTCTCGGCCTACGCGTCCTGGCATCGTGAAGCGAGCGACGGCCAATTTTGGCGCTTCCATCTTCCGTGGGCAATTGTTCACGTCGCCATCATCTTCATCTGTCTTCCGGAAACGACGCGATATTATCTTGTCATTTTTCCACTGCTGCTGGTCGTTATCTTGCGTGGGTTACATCGGCTGGCTGCGCCTTGGAAATGGGCTTCTGTAGCATTGGTCGCTCTGCTGCTCTACACCGCTATTCCTTTGGTCATCGCGAATCATGGCGAGGATGCTCCTGCTCTGCGCTTCGTGCATTTTCTTCAGACGCTGTATCCGCCTGAAACGCGCGGACGCGTCGTCCTGCTTTTGAGCAATAAGACAAAAAAACATGCCGATTGGTACGCGCCAGAATTCAAGACGATTTCGCTGACTCGAATTAGCAGCACGGACCAAGTGTTGAAAGCAACCAAAGATGCGGCGGCCGTATACACAGATGACCCCAAGTTCGCGCTCCCAAAGGATTGGTATCGTGTGCCATTAGCACGATTCGATCGTTCCCTGGTGATTTACTTAAAGGGGCACATCATCTTTTTGTATTTGGTTGCTAACATTCATTCCTCATGAAGCGGATTTTTCTCACGGGCGCCAGTGCCGGCATCGGTCGTGCGATTACGAGAGAACTGACTGCTGCCGGCCACGAGGTCTGGGGAACATCCCGTGACCTGGGCCGATTACCGGACATTCCGCAGTTTCATCCTGTCCAACTCGATCTGCGGGATTTCCAAAGCCTGGAGTCGATTTTCGATCGGGCATGGAACGAGGCGAATGGGTTCGATGTCGTCATCAACAACGCCGGCTCTGGACATTTCGGGCCGGCTGAATCGCTGTCGTCGGAGACAATTGCCGATCAATTTCAAATCCTGTTTCATTCGCAGGTGAAGTTGCTGCAACTGACGCTGGGCGCGATGCGAAGACGGAACGGAGGAACAATTATTAACGTGAGTTCGCTGGCCGCGCGATTACCGGTGCCGTTTATGGCTGCTTACAACGCTGCAAAGGCCGCCATGGCTTCGTTCATCATGACCATGCAACTTGAATCGGGCGACGAGAACATTTCGATTGTCGATCTTCAACCGGCGGATATTCGCACCGATTTTAATGACGCGGTCGTCAAAAGCGCAGCAGGTGACTTCCGGTATGACGAAGCTCTTGCCAAAACATGGAAGGCAGTAGAACGGAACATGCGCGAAGCGCCACCGGCGGATTTGGTCGCGGAACAGATTCTCAAATTAATTGACGGTGTCGATCTTCCGCCGCGTGTTACTGTCGGCGGTGTGTTCCAGGCTAAAGTGGCACCTGTGATTTTCCGGTTTCTCCCGCAGCGTGTCAGAATTTGGGGCTTGAAAAACTATTATCGAATATGAGCACCGTCGCCGACGCGGTGATTTTGATGGCGGGAATGGGCTCGCGCTTCAAAAGTGTCCGCGATGATGTGCTGAAACCGCTGATCCCGGTTTTGGGGCGACCCCTTGCCTCCTATATTTTTGAAACGCTTGAGCGAGCAGGGATCACGACTGCACATGTGATCGTCGGATATCGAAATGAAACGCTGGTGCCTCAGTTGAAATCGCTAATCCCGCGCAGCATCTCGGCCCATTTTATCTACAATCATGATTGGGCAAAACAGAACGGGATCTCGCTGTTGCAGGCCCGAACCCGCGTCGCCTCGCCCTTCCTGTTAACAATGACGGACCATCTCTTCGACAGAAAAATTGTCGAAGTGCTGTTGGAACAGTCCGATCCGGCTCGGTTGAATATCGCGATCGATAGGAAACTCGAATCGATTGTCGATATCAATGACGCGATGAAAATTCAAACGCGTGCCGACGACATGATAGCGATCGGCAAACATCTCAGCAATTACGACGCGATCGACACCGGCATTTTCATCTGCCCGCAAACGATTTTCGATTATCTGGAGCGTGCGAAACACGACGGCGATTGCGGCCTCGCTGATGGTGTGCGGCTTATGGCGGAGGACAAACAAGTGCGCATGATCGACATCGGCGATGCCTGGTGGCAGGACATCGATAACGCGGAGATGCTCGCCGCGGCGGAGGAACAGTTAAGATTGCGCGCGGCAAACAGGATCGGCGCGAACGTTTGATTTGGCCGTGACGTTGAGCAACAGCGTGATAAGCGTCACGCCAGCCCATAAATGAAGGATCCACTGCGAAAGACCGGCTGCGGCTAACAAGACGAAAAACAGGATTCCTACATCGCGTTTTGTAATCTGAACCAGACCCCAGGCAAACTTATCGCCGAAAAATCCCAGCGCGGAATGTTCGACTAACTGCCGATGTCGAGGATACATCGCCACGTTCAGCTCACGCGATTTCAATGTCGGTTCCAGCATTGTTTTGCGTAGCAAAAATTCGTTCGTCGCGATCAAAAGCGCGCAGAGAATTCCTTCGGTCGCATAAACCCACGTGGCCGATGCACGGGAAAGTCCCACCCCCAGTCCAATGACGAATAGCAGTCCGCCGATTACATCGCAAAGATCGTCGATCCGGCCGCCGCGTTTCGATTCCAGATATTTGGCCCGCGCGATTTCGCCGTCGCAGCCATCGACCACACTGTAGATCTGATAAATGATCGTGGCGATAAGAATGCCCAGGTATGTGCCAGTGACTAAAAAAATGAATGTGATCACAGGCAGCACGAAAATTGATAGCGTCCAACCGGTCGGCGTGATCGGGAACTTCAGGAGCAAGCGAGTCAATCGGCGCGAAATGGGTCGATTAAGAAATCGGGAAACCAATCCATCCTGCGATTTGCCGGCACGGCTGAGAAATTGACGCTCTACATCGCCAATCTCGTCTTGGTTTTCCAAAAATTGCCAGCCATTCCCGCGTGGTTTGTTATGACGACAGCTTTGCTCGAATCGAGCGAATAATGTTTTCCAACTCTCAAGATCGACAGCGCAATGTTCGGAAATGACCGGCTGCGCCTCTTCCAGAAATCGCAACATAGCTCCGCGTTCGACAAACAATCTGGTGCTAAGAACATGCATCCCGGATTCGATCACTGTTGTCGACGCAATCGATCCGATGTGTGGAAGTCGGGAACGCTCCGGCAACAAATCCTCGCTCAGGTTCACCCCCGGTTCCCAAAAAACGGCGATGTCGATCTTCAGCGTTGCTTCGTTCGATCCGGCAAATTCATTGAGCGCCAGAATCAGCCGCTCAAGTTGAGAAAGCCCCGCGACGCGCCAGAGCGCGGAACGATCGGCCAGGATCAAAACGCGATTGAGCGGAAGAGGATTTTGCGTCACGGAACGCGAGCCTGATTAGCGGAAACGACCGGGCTCAGCAGATTTTTCAACGCCGCCAGACCGATCATTCCGGCACTGATTGCGAAGATATGCAAAATCCACGACGGCCGGCCGCAAAGAGCCAGAACCATGAAACCAAAATTGAAAACGTCGCGCTTGGTCAGTTGCGAAAAGAAGGCAGCGAAATTTTCTCCCAGGAATAAGATGCGCGAGTTCTTAATGACCCAGAGCTTCGCATGATCGCCTTCGTTAAAACTCGCCCGCTTTCGCTGGACATAGCTGCGATAAAAATCGCCTCCGGGCTCGATTTCCAAGTGCTCCTCCATCGGGTCTTTGGTTAGCCACGTTTCGGCCACACCGATCAACAGCGCCGCCACAATTCCTTCCAGCGGATAGATCCAGCGCAGCAGATCGCTCACAGGCGGTTGGTGCGACAAACCGATGCCAAGCGACAGGGCGTAGAGCAGACTGGAAAAGCGGTCGCAAATTTCATCGAGTTTCCGGCCGCGTTCTGATTGGAGATATTTCACTCGCGCGATCTCGCCATCGCAGCCATCAAGCATGCTGTGCAACTGGAATAGAATCGCGCCGATAGCGAATCCGAGGTAGGTGCCCCGAATATTAAAGATTGCACCCGCGACGGGAATTGCTGTGAGAAGCAGGGTGAGTTGGTTGGGATTTAGCGGCAGTCGAAGAAGATATCGGCTAACGAACCGGGAAGCCGGGCGATTGATAAAACGTGCGATAAAACCATCCTGCGATTTCTGGGTTCGGCGCAGCAGCCATTTTTCACAAGCCGAAATCTCATTTGCATCGTTGAGGCATTTCCAATGTCGATCTTGTGATTCAGTTTGCGAGCACGCCGCCCGCTCCACGGAACGGAAGCGTTCGATTAACTTTTCGATCGTCGACTCGTTCCAATTCAGAACAACCGCGGGAAGTGTTTCATCATTAAAAGCGTCATCATCGACAATGAGGCGCGTGCTTATCATCATCACCGGCTGGTCCGACTCGAAGCGCTCGACGAAAGTCACGTACGGCAATTGTCGATCCGGCAGCATCATTCGGCGGTCAGCTCCGCCAAAATCATACATTTTGACGCGCAATGGTTCGGATTGACGCTGGCGCGCGGCGTAATCGTTCAGCATTAGAAGAATCCGCTCGATTTGCGGCAAACCGCCGACTTTCCACATTGCCGACTCATCGACCAAGAGCACAATGTTGCTAAGCACTCGATAATTCGAATTCACGACGTGCGATGATTTTGCCAGAAGTAAATTTGCCGTGGTTTCAATCATAATCCCAACGTTGGACGAAGCGAAGCTGATCGCCGGGACGCTCTCGCGTTTGCGTTCGAACCTGAAGTTGCCGCACGAAATCATCGTCTCGGATGGCGGAAGCAACGACGGCACTGTCGATTTGGCCCGTCCGCTGGCCGATCAAGTTATCGTTCCTTCCGCAGCTACGCGACAAACGATTGCTCAGGGAAGAAATGAAGGAGCGCGCGCGGCAACATGCGAATGGCTCGTTTTTCTCGATGCCGATAGCATCGTGCCGGAGCCGGAACATTTCTTTTCCATCGCGATCGCCCATTTCGAAAACAATCCCAAACTCGTCGGGCTCACCGGATATCTTCGCGTTTATCCCGACAGCGAAACTTGGATCGACAAAATCATGCTTGCGATCATGAACCGCGTGGTCCGTTGGCGGAACAATTTTTTGCATCAAGGCGACAGCGCTGGCGGCGAATTTCAAATGGTGCGTCGCGAATCTTTTTTCACAATCGGCGGTTACCGCGAAGATCTCGTTACATGTGAAGATCGAGATCTTTTTACGCGCCTGGCAAAAATCGGACGCACTTATTGCGATCCGGCGTTGACGATTTTTCATTCCGGAAGACGCGCCCACAGGCTGGGTTGGCCGCGTCTGATCTTCGATTTCTTCGGCAATACAATTTGGTTTCATCTTACCGGACGCACGTTTACGAAAGAGTGGAAGCCGGTGCGGTAACATGGACATTCGGTCAGGCCGCGTCGGTAAATCCGATAGGTCTTATACTTTGTCGCACCCACCGCTTCGATGAAGCGATTGACCATAAAGTTATCTTCCAGCGTCATGCTTGTTTCACCGACCTGCATTCCTTCCTCAAGTTCTCGCAAGACCAACGCTTCACCCACACCAGCACGACGATATTTTTCTAATACCCCCAGCGCGACCATCCGGCACGTGCGGATTCTCGTTCGATAGTTGACCCGATAATACAAGAGCTTGGCCAGGCCAATCGGCAAGCCCCACCAGGTCAATCGCCCGTTGAGGCGGCGAAGGGCAACGTTGATGTCGGGCACAGTAATCACGAATCCGATCGGAATATCGTCGATTTCGGCGATCAACGTTCCTTCCGGCACGATTAACGGCTTCATCTCTTTCGCCATGTATTCAGATTCTGCTTCCGTGAATGGCACGAAGCCCCAGTTGTCCCGCCATGCTTGATTGTAAACTGCGCGAATCCGTTGGCTTTCCTCGGCCATTCGTTTGAGGTTGATCCGACGAATAGTGATGTGGTGCTTCGCCGCGCGCGCGTCCACGATTTTTCGAAGCCGTTCGTGAGGCCGTGCCCGTTCTGAAAACCACCAGGCGTACCAGTCCTTTTCTTTTTGAAAACCGCACTGCTCGATCAAAGCCGCATAATATGGAGGATTGTGCGCCGTCAGCACCGTAGGGGGATGTTCAAAACCGGCAATCAACAAACCGCAGACGTAGTTAGTCGAGTAATCGATCGGGCCAAGAATTTCATTGCGCCCTTTCGCGTGCAACCAACTCTCCGCCGCGCGAAATAACGCTTTCGCCACCTCGACATCGTTAACACAATCGAAGAGACCGAAGCAGCCGACGTTCGATTGATGTTGCGCATTATAATTGGGATCGTCGCTGGCCATGATCCGGCCAACGATCTCTCCGTTGCGGCGCGCCAGAAACAACGCCGCGTCTCCGTGCCGATAAAACGGATGTTTTTTTCGATCGAGAAATGCCCGACGCTCGATGATTAACGGCGGCACCCAAGCCGGATCATTTGCGTAGATTCGCCATGGAAATTTGATGAATGCCTCACGTTCCCGGCGTGATTGAACTTTTGAGACTTGGACGGACGCCACGATTCATCGCGCGATCTGCGCAGCCATCACGAACCCATTCTGACCGCCAACTCACTCATTTTGCAGCGCAACCTGAATGCCGCCGCTTTGACCTTCGATTCTGCGCCCTTGAGCGTGTCCGCAAGGATGTTAAGCGCTTCGTCGAGATCAGCGCGAGTATGTTTGGCCGTGACGCACGCGCGGAAACAAATTCTACTTTCCGGCACCGCAGGGTAATCCACTGGGGCGACCCAAAGACCGCGCCGTCGCAATTCGTGGCCCAACCGGTACATCCGTTCCCGATCACCGATCACAATCGGCATGATATACGTTGTCGATTGTCCGGCATCGATGCCAAGGCGGCGAAGTTGCGAGTGGAAGTAATCGGCATTTTCCCAAAGTTGCTTTCGCAATTCAGGCTGCCGGGTCCCGATTTCGAGTGCCTTGAGAATCGCCGCCACGACCACCGCCGGCAAAGCGCACGAGTAAACATAGGGATGCGCGTAGAAGCGGAGGTATCGCAGCGTCTCCTTGGATCCGGCGACGAATCCGCCCAAGGCGCCAAACGCTTTCGAGAATGTGCCGTAGATTAGCGGGATATGTTCCTCAACGCCGAACTTCTCCGCCGCGCCGCGACCATTCTCGCCACAGGCCAGCATCGAGTGCGCTTCATCGACAAAAACACTGGCCTTGTGTAACTGCGCCACCTCAATCAGCTCTTTCAAATTGCCGAAATCGCCGTCCATCGAATAAATTCCTTCCATCACCACAAGCTGGCGGCGGCCTTGCTTTCGGCTGAGCGCTTTATCGAGCGACACCGGATCGTTATGCTCGAACTTATCAGCCCGACAACGCGAGAGCAGTGCACCATCGCGCAGGCTTAAGTGCGAACGATTATCGAGGATGGCAACGTCGGTCTTCCGCAACAAACCGGAAATTGTTCCGAGCGCTCCACCGAAACCGCTGTTGAAAAGCATCGCGTCTTCGCGGTTGAGAAATTGGGCAATTTTTCGCTCGAGCTCGCGATGGAGGTCTGTCATTCCCGAGAGCATCGGCGAACCGCAGGCGCCGAGGCCGTAAGTTTTGAGGGCCCGTTGGGCAGCCTCGATTACTTCAGGGTGATTGGCCAGGCCGAGATAATTGTACGAACAGAGATTAATGACTGAGCGCGGCTTGCCGTTGTAATCAATGGTAGTGCGCGCGTCGGCTGTCGCGAGCATTTCAGGTTCATAGAGTTCCACTGCCCATGTGGCCATCCGCATCCAATTGGTAAACCTCGCAGGAGCTTGAAGAGGATCGCTGGTTTCTCCAGCGAGAAAATTGCTCAGGCTAAGTTTTGCGGGATCGTCCTTCATTCCTTATGGCCGGGCGCCGGAACGCCGGTTTCCATGTCGGGGCAGCTATTTTAGAAAAGCCCCGCGCGCGAGCAAGCGGAATTTAGCGCCCCTATTTTCTTCCCGTCCCGAAAATGTAATCCCACAGTGGCGAGCTCACGCCGTATTGGACGGTATCGTCCTTAAAGTGATGTCGCAGATGGTACTGCCTGAGCCAGAGTAAGGCGCGGTTCTTCACCGCGAAATGATGCGTCGCGTAATGGATGCAATCGTAGCAAAGATATCCGAACAGAAATCCGCCAAACAGCGCAGGGGTAAACCGGCCGAAAATTGCCGCAAAAACCAAATACATAATCAGCGCAATCGGAATGCTGACTACGGGCGGCATGACGAGGCGCCGGGAATCGTTCGGATAATCGTGATGCACGCCATGCATCAGAAAATGAAGCTGTTTGCCCCACCGGCTCTTTGGTTCGTAATGAAAGGCAAATCGATGCATCACATATTCAAACAGGGTCCAAATCGCGATGCCGCCTAAGAACAACGCTCCGATCACAACCAGCGACAATCCGATTTTCGCAAAGGCAACGAAAAGCAAATAACCGACGAGCGGCAAATAGATCAGGAACGGCGTGACCGGATGCACATGCGAGAAAAACTCCATGAAATCGCTCTTGAACATTCGGACGCTTTCGTCCTTCGTCGAAACATAAGGCTGCCCCTGCATATTCCTGAGTTTATCCAGCAGACCGCCAGACCTCAAATGGGCTTTTTTTGACACGCTCGCGCTCGAAAGCAAAGCGACCCTAACGGGATTCGAACCCGTCGAGTGACAAATTTTTGTGACCGATCATTGTTACCCATATCACTGATTATTATTAACTTATATAAAATCTCCTCCCGCAGCTGCAAAATCCATTCGGTCACTAATAGGCACGAATTTCGGCAAAATTTGTCACGTCTTGTCACGAACTGCATGGCGAATTGTTTGAAGTAACTGGCGACGACAAATTCTCTGCGTGAATCCATACGCGACTTCTTCCCGGCGGAGGGAGCACAGTCAAGGTGGAGCGCAGCGGAGCGAGCAATACCTTTACGGCGCGCACCGAGCCATAAAATAGTGGAGCGATTCACGCACGGGCGAGCGTGCGACTCCTCGTACTTGAGGACTGACGACAATCGGCTCGCAACCAGCCGTCATGAGTGGCGGCGACAAAGGCGATGCGAGCAATCCCGCTTGTTTCAACCGCCACCTCGAAGTATCAAATCCTTGTGAGTCGTGCACGCCATCAGCGAAGAAGGGAAGAGCAAATCGTCCGTCGTGCAGCGCGCAGGGAACAGTCGGCACCCTCAAGAAAGTCGTCGATGACTCGCTACTTCCTCGGCTTGGCGATGGCATTCATAATCGGAGGCGCCGTGGCCTATCCGATCGCGCGCTATCAAACGAGCGGGAGATCACAAGCTTCCAGTCAGCAAATCTCGCCAGTGCACACCGGTCTAACGTTGGGTCGCCTTCTCGAAATGAGTCCGGCCGAACTCGAAGACATCGACATCGCCGAGATGAATCTGTTGTGCGCGAAAGGTCTGCCTGGCTCAGAAAACGTCGATGTCCAAAAGTCGCTGAAGATTATCGATTACTGGACCAATCGGGTTGATTTGGAAACGAGACGGAATCGACATCGTTTCAAAGAACATCCCGAGCAGTACGAGAACTCGGAGATCTACTACTCCATGGGAATGATTGTGACTGTTCTCGAACAAGATTTGGGCGTTCAGTACAATCCCGCTTTGACTGATTCCGAGAACTTACCTGACTCGGCATTTCTTTCCGATCCATCAAATGTGTTTCTCACGGGTTTGTTGAGCGACAAACGCGTGGGAACGTGCGCTTCGATGCCGGTGCTGTATGTCGCCATCGGCCGACGGCTCGGCTATCCAGTCGGCCTCGTCAGCGCCCATGATCATCTTTTCGTTCGCTGGCAACGGCCAGGCGAGGACGTGTTCCGGGATCTGGAAGCAACGAGCCAAGGTGTCGTTTTCAAGACGGATGAAGAGTACAAAGCCTGGCGCAAGATCCCCGGGGAAGAAATTAAATCCGGCATTTCTCTGCGCACGCTTAGGCCGGAGCAGGCACTCGCAATCTTTATGGAAACGCGGGCAGGCGCGCTCAGATTCCACAAGCGTTTGCCGGAGGCAATCGTTGCTTACGCCGAAGCCGCACGCCTGTGGCCGCAGAACCGCATTTACAAAACGTATTTGGCGGACACGATCGTTGAGCTTGCGCCCTGGGAGTTCGTCCCCGTAGGCGGTCCAGTGAAATCGCTTTCAGCAAAAGAAATGATTGACCAGGAAAATCATCGGCTGTTAAAAGAGCAGCATCCCGAAGTCAATTGGGATCTCGTCGAACAAAAGAATCACACTGCCCCCAAGAAACCATGAACGTTGGAAAGTCATTCCTCGCTCTAGCTGCGGCTGTTCTGATCGTGAATTCAGTTCAAGCCGGCTATGATCCGACTATCGGACGTTGGTTAAGTCGCGATCCGATCGACAATGCCGAACTTCGTCAGGGTCCAAACCTCTATTCATATGTGCGAAATGACCCCGTCAATTTGATAGATCCAAAAGGAACAGATATCTGGATTGGTGGCCCGCCTTGGAGTCCCCATGAGAATATCAACGTCGGCAAACCGAACGCTGTTCTCGGTTCGTATACTTTCGGCGTGGACATAACGAGCGGCTTTACTTGGCGCTATGGCCTAACCGGCACAATTTATGATGACTTTAGAAGCACTACGCCTAAGTCCTTTTCATCATACTTATTGACCTCCCCAGAGGAGGACCTACGTGCATTAGCGATATTGAACGCCTTGGTCGGACAGCAGGGTCCTTATCGTCTTACAAATTCTAGCTGTCGATCTTTTTCGAGCGAGATGTTCTATTTTTTCAGAGACCTTTTCGGCCCGCCTGACGCAATCCCAAGCTCACTGCCAGGGCCACTGCGATAAAAGCGACTTCTGCATGAAGCAGTTGATACGTATCTCTGCTGCGCTTCTTCTTCTTGCTCTTTCAGTGATTGATTTTGTTCAGATTTGGGCATGCCTCGCTATCGCAGGTGTAGTTGTGGCAGCATCAGTTGTCGCAATAGTCGCGGTGATTCGAACCCGGCGGTCGAACCCCCGCATGCTCACGTGGGCGGAGGTTGCATTATTTGGCAGTGCTGGTCTTGTTTCCGCGCGAACTCTTGTGGAAATAGCTGGCGCACTGAGGTAACTCCGCGATCAACGAGGCGACGCATAGCTGCAAAATGGCGTTCAAAGGACTCGCGAACCTTTCGTGGTGCACCTCAGTCTAGCCTCGTGCGTTGGTTCAACCTGCTGTTTTTCGGGAAATAAGATTCCGCCTTTCGCTGCGTGCACATCCATGTCGATTCGAATCGGCAACATAACGGTCTTGCTAATCGGAACTGCTTGCCTTGCGTTCAACGTCCTGGCGACGCTCACGCAGAACTTCTTATTTGTAACGTTAGCCGCCCTGACATTTTTCTCTCTCATTCTTGCCGTGCCGATCACTCTGGTCTTGGGTTTCTTCGTTTGGAGGAAATCTTCGCCGCTTTGGATATTGCCATCAGTTATTTGCGTTGTGTTTGCGTTCAGCCCATGGATTGCTCGCTCCCTTGGAGCATCATTTAGTGACAGCCAGTTTAATTCTCACTTGGCTGATTTCGAGCGAGCCGTGGAGGACATAAAGAGCCAAGATATTCCGAGAAGCACGGAGTTCGTCGAAATTGATCTCAGCAAGATCAAGTGTCCCCGCAACGTGCTTGCTGTTGAAGCCACACGTTGCACGGACGGCGCTGTCGTCGTGGAATTTCTTGTTTCAGCTGGAGGACGTATCCACAAGGGCTACTTGTTCAAAGGGTGTGACGATGCGTCGAATCGGCCGGAGCGACATTATCAGCTCAAGCATATTGTGGGACGGTGGTATCATTTCTCCGATTAGTTCGATTGAGGCGACGATTCTTCGCCATTATGGCAAATGATATCGAAGATGAAATGCTTCGTTTGATGGCTCTCACTGGATATCCCTTTGTGCCTTATATTGATGGATATCGGAGAGACGGCGCTAGCCCTGTATTTACAGGTGCCGGAAGCGTTCCGACTCCGTAAACTGAGAAGCCGTTTGCGAAGGGAAGGCTTCTTGTTCAAGTCTAGTCATTCTTAATGAAACGAATTATCTTGATCATCGTCTTGTGCGCATGCGTCGCCGCTTCCGTGCTCGCAAATGTCTGGCTATTTGTGAGCTGATATTATATTGCAAAGGCTGACCATGCTCTGATTGTAGCCATTCGAAAAACGTACCAGGCGCAGGGTTGTCGTTTACCCGGCGATCTCGAACAGAGGCTTGACCATGAGGTCAATACGGGATTCCAAGATTTGGGAGCATTGAATGAGATTTCTATGGAATTGCGGCGGCTTGATAGCGGTCGCAGTCCGAAGCCATGATATGTGGTTCGCTGCTTCTCTCTGGAAAGCATCCATCCGGTAATTAGGGAGGCTGCTTGCTGAAAGAGCAGGAGCTAAACGTCCGTCCAATGTACCCGCCGAGTTCGTGAATTTTCCGAAAGATTTGCTCTCTCTGTTCGCGCTGGTAATCGTGCCATTACTAGTAGCCGCCGTGGTGGGAATGTTGATTTTTCATTGTTTTTGGCGCTGATTTGAGACATTAACGAGCAAACCGGAAACAAACTGGGATTCACGTGAACAAAATCCCCCAAGAGACCATGAATCATAAAAACGCCCGTTTCCTTCTCGTTGGTCTGCTGACCAGCTTACTGATTTCGAATTCTGCTCGCAGCGGATACGATCCGACTATCGGTCGCTGGTTGAGTCGCGATCCACTGAACAACGCCGAACTGCGGCAAGGGACGAATCTTTATTCGTATGTTCAAAATGATCCGGTCAACCGGATTGATCCACTCGGACTGTATTATCTGCTGATTCCCGGCACTTGGTTTGATGGGCGCGGTTACGAAGGAACAGGCGCGGAATTTTTTCGGGGCGCGGACTTCGATCAAGGTGCATATGCCGGTTTGGATGGATTGAACCCGTTCGGTGACCCGTTCGCGAGTCATGGTTTCTATGATCCGTGTGACCGAACTTTGCAGCGCAGCAGGGCTATTGGTCATTTGGCGTTACAGATTGACGAAGCTTTGCTGTTACGTGGGGCGTTTAACGCATTTGGAGAATACGTGGCGGTGGAGAACGGAATCACGTGGTCCAGTCTGAACTTTGCGGAGCGCCTTGCAATCTCGCGCGGAACAATCCCTGCCTTTTTCTGGAACAGCGGCATCGGTGGCCAAGGAGTTGCCTTAACGCTTACCGGAACTGGTGGCTATCTGCTGTATCGCAAAGTCGGAAGCGTTATTAGAGACGGACAATTGATTCTTGGGCCTTAGATGACTTTGCTTGGAATAATATTCGGCCTCATTGCGGCAGGAGTGATTGTCGCAATCATTTTTTGGCCTAGTTCGTCATCCCGTTATGAAAGCGGCACTGGTGGGGACAAAGGCAAATCGCAAAAGGATAGCGAGTAGGTGCCATTAATGATATGGCAGCGTGTTCTGTTCTGGGTGGTACTAATTGTAACCATTTCGGCCTTTCCGATATTGTTTTTCTTGTTGAGACAGAGCGACGAGCTCGGCTCCAAGCCGGAGGCATCGTTCCTCCAAGCATTGTCAGTCCAGGGCCGAGCGACGCCTGTTGATGATCATCTGATTATCAAACGGCGCGATGAGTATTGTGCCGTGGGAATCCCCGCGGCTGATGGAAAGCGTTGGGTGTGGGTTCTCCTAAATCCAAAGTATAAGTCTTTCGAAAAAGAAATGCCTGGCAACGAAGATTATCGAATTTCGCGTGATCAATTGAGTTGGCTCAAGCAACAATGCAGCATCAGCGAACCGGTCGTTCGATTGTTGGAGAAACATGTTCGGTAGAGTTTTTGCTCGCCGACCGTCGGCACCGCCGAGTTCGTGAATTTTCCGAAAGATTTGCTCTCTCTGTTCGCGCTCGTAATCGTGCCATTACTAGTAGCCGTCGTGGTGGGAATGTTGATTTTTCATTGGTTTTGGCGCTGATTTGAGCCATTAAGGAGCATCCCGGAGTAGACTGGGATATCGTCGAACAAAAGAATCACAACGCCCCCAAGAAACCATGAATTCCAAAATTACGTCCGTTTTATTGATCGCCCTGATCGCCGGTATGTTGCTGTCGATCCAAGCAAAAGCTGGTTATGATCCAACAATCGGACGCTGGTTGAGCCGCGATCCAATCGGAGAAGACGGCGGAACAAATTTATATCATTACGGCTTCAACGACCCGATCAACAGAGTTGATCCGCTGGGATTGGACGTTTATCTGCGGGACGTAAACGGCCGAGTCACTCGCGTTAGCACGGGTGCCGGACTGAACCAGGCGATTATAGCAGCGGCACCGGGGTCGATTGGAAACGTCTTATTCTACGGTGGACACGGCTTATATGACCCTGCTGGAACCGGCATCGGCGGTTATGGGCAAGGGATAGACAACGCGGCGAACCCAGCAAGTGCAATCGTCGTATCAAACGGAAGCGTTTTGCTTGTTGAAGAAGGTCCAAATGGTCTCGTTAATTATGGGAACTTCCCAGACTTGATCGGACCTAAACTCGCGCCTGGAGCATCAATTGATCTTTTTGGATGTGGCACAGGAGATTCTCGAAATCCTGGGAATTTATTGACAACTTTGTCGCTGAACCTGCCTGCTGTGCCGATCCTTGGTTCTGACCGGAGCGTCGCTGCCTATGACAACGGGTTTCATCTCGGCCTGATGCAAACATTTCTTAATGGTCAACTAGCGGGAAGCGGTTTGTATCTTGGGCGGATAAACCTTGGGCATTGATACAAGCCGATGAGGGCGCGAATTCTGCCGCTCGTAACTTGCGCTTTGCTGCTAAGCGCAAACTGGTTAGTGATTTCGGACCTGCGGCCGGGTGTCTCGTTAGAACTCTACTACTTCCTTCTCGGCCTCCAAATTGTCTGGGCGATCGTTTACCTTTTGAATACTAACCGCTCTCGAAGGAAAGACCTCATCTCATTTGTGCTGTCCTTCATTCTGATTCTTTTCTTTGCGTGGTATCAAATCGAGTCGGAGCGCGGTCGAGCATATCTCGACGCTTTGGGTCTTGATGTAGAGAAATTAAAAGAACTCGGCAAGTCCAACGGCAAACAACCGACTTCGACGGCGACACCGTCTCCCGCTTCCACCCCATAGACATTAAAGCGGCGACATGCGCTTCATACATTCCCGTTTACCGTTCGCGCTGATGTGACGAACTCAATTCCGAAAGCTGGCGCGATGGCCCTTTGTCTGGTCGCACTAATCGTTGGCGCTGTTTACATTTACAAAAGCCACGAGCGTTTAGGTCCCAGATCGTCAATCGAGCTAGCGCAAGATGATCTCGCTGCTGCGACGGCAGCGGCTAACAATGGCGATGCAGCAGCAGCAGCCAGGCTTAGCAGGCATTTTCTCATTAAAAAACAATACAAGCTTGCATATACTTGGATGCTCCGCGCGAAGCAGTTTGGGGATCCGGGAGCTGAATCCGATTTGAACGAGATGCGAAAGTTCTTGCCGCCGGACGCGATCCCCGAAACCGCAGAACCAGCGACACCAAAGAATTGATTTGAGGTGTGACATTCCCGCCGTTTCATAGTGAATATTCACCAGCGAGTGGTTGATTTTCAACGCTAGTTTGCGGATAGGTCAATCGGGATTCTGCCGCTGGCGATTTCGCTGCAGCGTGGTGCGAACGTTAGCCGGGTCGGTTCGGTGTTCGTCGCTGCTGCGGCTTATCAGCGACCTCGGGAGGGAACGCGCGATCATATCGGTTTTAACCGCCACGTTAACGCTAGCAAACAACGCGCAGCTGAGGTGGTCCGATGCGCCCTTCTTGCCGCAGTTCGAGATCCATCCGTCGGCGACATCAACTTGGCGTGATGGCTTGGTGCCGGCAGCGTGAATGCGCGAACAAACGTCCGGCGAACGCTGCGTGGGCGCTACGATGTCTGGCGCGTTGCTCCTCAGATCGGGAGCGGGTTAGCGGCAAATCAAAAATTCCTTAGCGGTGCTAAGGGGTAGGGCGTCCCTCCTAACCCAGCCCACGGTTCCTTCCGTGGGCAAGACTGGTTGAAGATCCTTCGTCATGCCTCGCCGATAAGCAAACCGTCATTCTTGATGGTGGGTAAAAAGGCGATTAAATTTGGATACTTTTGTTTCGCGTCTGAACACGCGTGTTGCGGTTCGACGGAGTGATGCCGGGTGCGATTTTAGAAATCGTCTCAACCGATTCCACTCTTGCGCTTGCCGCCGTGAGAAACTCACGAATCTCCGCTGATATGGCGCCAAGGCCGGGCTCGCCATAGTATGCGAGGGCCTTCAGGGACAGCACCGGGTTGAATTCGGGATACAGCGCTTTCGCCGCTCCAAGAGCACTGGGCAAGGTGATGCCGGCTTTTAACAACGTATAAATGTCGAGGTAATCCTTTGCCTCCGCGCGTGCCAGAATCACTTTTACCTTTTGCGCTGCGAGATCGAGGAGCGAAGCGATGGAAACTCCATTATCTTCGCAACGGTCGGGATCGGCAACACGTCCGATGGTGAGTCCACCGAAAAATGAGACTTTGATTTCTCCCTCATGATGCACGGTAAAAGTGGAAGTGTTCGGCTCGGATTGAATCAGTTCCGCTCCGCGAAGAAATGGAAGGCTCCGGCTTAGAGCGTCTGCCGAAATGGGCTGGTTCGTGAAAAAATCGAAATCAACGGATTGTCTTCCACCAAGGCGCAAGCCAATCGCTGTTCCTCCGTATAAAACGAAATGCTCGGGCAATTGGGAAAGCTCAGACCAAAAGCGCCGCTGCTGCGGAGGCAAAACATCCAGCCGTGGCTTCATGCCGGGATGACGCGCTGCGGCAACGATGGAACAGGCAGAAGCTGCAAGCGATGGTGCCAGTAATGCCAGGAACGGGCATCGAACAAGCCAGGAGGCGCATTTAGTAATGCCTGGCGGAAAGCATCCCTGCCGTAATGGTCTAGAGCGATGCAGATGTCCTCCCATGTTCCCAGCACCATAATTCGGCAGAGAAACAGCGGCGTATTTTCAAAGGTGGAGGCAACCGGTTCCCACCAGCAAACGCGACGGGCTATAGCGGCCAAATGCCCGGACCCTGTTTCTTCAGCTTCCAAACTCTTGGAATCCACTTTCAATCCAAGGTAATCTAGCAAAACAGACCGCCGATTGCGAGCCGTTAGTCGGGCAGAGGATTTTCGTCAGCAGCAAAAGTTGCCCTTCCGGCGGCATATCGCAGTTTACCGCTCCAAGCGAAAGCAAAGCTGCGCCAGAATGAGAGCACGCAGACAGTATCACTGGGTTAAACCTCAAACATGGGAATCTTCACTGATCGAAATCGCTCGAGGATTACTCGGTTGCGGCTTGAGCTCTGTTGTTTCTGTCCGCGTTTGAAAAATGGAAATCGCGTCGAACAGATAGCACATGTTGCGCGTTGAAATCCAAGACGAGTTGCTGATCCGCGCCGTCAGCGAAGCTGTCGGAAAACAGCTTTCGCGTATCAATGATTTCAGTGGCTATGTCGATCGGAAAGGCGCGTGCAAATTTCTTTCCGTCGGCGAATCACAGTTCAAGGAGTGGGTACGCCTTGGCTATATTCATCCGCGCAAGGTCAGTTCACATTTAGTGCGCTACCGCCTTCAAGAACTCGTCGTATTTATGGAGGAGTTCTTGATCCAATCGCGCAGTTAAGCGGCTTGTCGCGCGATTTCTTTCGGAGTTGGTTTTGCCGATCTTTGGTTTCGGGGAGGACAGCAAACCACTCTGTTGCTTGTTTCTCGGTCACAAGCTCGCGATAATTGCGGAAGAGCATTGCCGGCGAGTTACCCATCTCCAGCGCAACCCGCGCCGCATCCTTGATGTCGGCCAATCGATAGCTTGCGTAACTGTGCCGAAGCGCGTTCGGTTTCCACCTAAATTCAAAAACCTCGTCCTCCACTTTGATACCGCTCTTGCAATACCGCTGCCGAGCTTCGCACAGCATGTCGTTGCGCGTGTAGCCGACCACGTGACCTGTCTTCTGGCGCAGCGGCAACAGCCAAGCCGCGAGGGCGGGCAGCAGCGGCGCAAGACGGCGTGAGGCTGTCTTCGCCTTGGCCGCAGCAACCTCGATGAAGTGTTGCTCAAAACGAATTTCACTCCAATCGAGCCGCATGATTTCCTGACTCCGCAGACCGGCGAACGCGCCGATCGCAAAAAACGGCAGTAGTTTCGCCGGAGCATTTGAGAGGAGCAACCGCAGCTCTTGCGACGTATAGATTTCAATCGCGCCCTCGCCCGTATTTGCTGATGCCACGTCTTCGACAGCGGTGGGCTCGTTCCGCGGCAGGTAGCGCTTGCCCCGCGCGTGGCGGAAAAGCTGAAGGACTGCGTTGCGGTAGTTGTTGCGTGTGCGCCCGCTGATTCCGAGGCCATTCAGCCAAACCTCGATTTCGTGCGTGCTGATTTGATCGATACGGCCGGGAAATGCAGCGGCGAATTTGTTCATCCGATATTTCCGATCTTCCAAATGGAAAAAACTCACGCCCTCCACCCGCTTCGAGGTAAGGAACTCCTCGACAACTTCGGCAACCGTTTTGGAGATGATGCGCTGCGTCTTGCCCCGTCCCGCGATCCATTCCTCCACAGCGCTGAGCAGTGACATTCCGAATGGAGCCACCTTGTTCTTCGCGAGGCGGTAATCCTCGACTTCTGCGAGCGTCATTCGCTCCTCATGGGCGCGGCCCGAAGCAATCTGCGCGATCAGCTTCCGCGCTTCGATCTTGGCCGCGTCGAGTGAGGCGCGGGTGATTCGCCGGCGCTTTTTTCCAACGAGGGTGTCGACGCAAAATCTGCCGTCAGAAAACCTGTAAATGGGAACAGAAACGCTTCCCTCTTTCACTTCGATGCGTTTCGCCTTCACGCGGCCGATCTTGAAGATTTGTCACGTTTCTGTCACGCCAAATCTGAAAGTGGACACGAATCGCCCGATTTACCTATGAAAAAAGGTGGCGACCCTAACGGGATTCGAACCCGTGTTACCGCCGTGAAAGGGCGATGTCCTAGGCCTCTAGACGATAGGGTCGTTCAGATGAGCCGCCAATATTCCATTCGTTGCGACCAAGGCAAATTGCCGCGCTGATTTCGTGGTCACAAAAATTGGCCGCCCGGCCCACCTGCGCGTTGACGAGCGGCACAACGGATTTACTCAGGAAGTTGTCAGCTTCCCTTACACGGAAGAAGATCGACAATGAGTTGAACAGTTCGATTCGTTGCTCCGCGATGCAGTTCGAGCACTTCTCGCGCGTTTCGGGCCATCTTCTCCCGCGTCTCCCGATCGGGTAGAAGTCTGGCCGTTGCTCGCCGCAATTCGGTAGTCGAATGCACTTCGATCGCGCCTTCCCGTGCCAACAGGGATTCAGCAAGCGCAGCAAAGTTCGCCATGTGCGGTCCAAACAAGACAGGTTTTCCTGCCAGGATCGCTTCGCCAGGATTTTGTCCGCCGCGGCCGATTAAACTTTTTCCAATAAAAACCACGGTGGCGATCCCGTACCAATCCCGCAGTTCGCCAGTCGAATCGAGAATCAGGCAATCGATTGATTGATCTTGAACGGGCGATTGCGTTCGCAACACAACGCGAAATCCGGCGGCTTCTAGCCCACGCTGGACTTCGGTTGCGCGCTCGACATGCCGCGGCGCGAGCAGCAGAAGAAGATCGACAAATTCCCTGCGCAACGCTCGAAAAACTTCTGCCAGGATCTTCTCTTCGCCGGGATGGGTGCTGCCGCCAAAGATCACCACGCGCTTCTCCAACCCAAATTCGGCAAGAACAGCACGTGGAATGGCAGGATCGACAAGCACATTCTCCGGATCGTATTTAATGCTTCCAACGAGGCGAATTTTCTGCGGATCAACTCCGAGAGCTTTCCATCTCTCGACGTCCAACGAGTTTTGAACACAAACCAGATCGAGCTGACGAAAAACCGGCGCGACAAAAAATCGGAAACGGCGGAACCGTTTTTCGGACCGGGGAGACAGCCGCGCGTTCACAAGCGCTACCGGAATCCTGCGCGCGTGAGCGAAAGCGACGAGATTTGGCCATACCTCTGCTTCGACCAGCAAAACCCTAGTGGGACCGACCGCCGCAAACGCCCGCCGCATAATCGGCCAGAAATCGAGCGGCGAATACATCACTTCGATCCACGACGGCGCGTTTGTATTTGCGAATGCGAAACCGGTTGTGGTGGTGGTAGTGAGAATGCAACTCAGCTCTGGTTCAAGATTGCGCAGGGCACGCGCGAGTTTTAACGCAATCGCGACTTCGCCCACGCTCACCGCGTGCAGCCATGTCGATCTTCGCTGCGAAAGACGCCGTCGAAGATCGACATCGTACCAACCCAGCCGTTGCCCGAATTTTTTCCGGTAACCGCCACGCCGGAACATCTTGACCAGATAGCCTGGCAGAAAAAAAAGCAGGCCAATTGGCCAAAGCAGATTGTAGATGAAACGAATCACGCGGTGCACGAACTGTGGCTGGCGTCCGAAAAGCGACGCGAGGACGCGTTCGCACTCCGAAAGCTTCGCGAAATGGTAATCATTACGTCAAGGATTTCACGCGTAGTGCTTTGGAGCTCGATGCGTTCTCGCATCGCTTTCCAGACGCGTGAGAAACAAGACTTCAGTAGCGCCGTAGGTTTTCTGACGGACAACACGCCAAAATTTCATTTCGGGGAGAGCTTCTTCGGGTTGCTTTTCCAGAACGAAAATGCCATCGGGCTCCAGCAACTGCGGCAGGAATTCGTTTGCCAAAAGTTTTTCAGTGAAGCGTTCACCCGACTTTGTCTTCTGGTACGGTGGATCGGCAAAGATGATGTCGAATCTCTCCTTTTCGGCGGCGCGCTTGAGGCACTGAAAAACACCCGCCGGCCGAACACAGCCCTGTAATCGCGCCTTAGAGAGATTTTTTTCAATCGCTGAAACTGCTTGTCGATCTTGCTCGACGAAAACCGCTGAGGCCGCGCCGCGACTGAGCGCTTCGATCCCAAGTCCGCCGCTTCCAGCAAAAAGATCGAGAACTTTTGCGCCGATCACGGCCTCACCCAGACTGGAAAAGATCGCGGCTTTCACCCGGTCCATCGTTGGTCGCACACCACTCTTGGGAACTGCGAGCCGAAGGCCGCCGGCTGTGCCGGCGATTACTCTCATGGTGTCGGAGAAGTTTCAGTTGGAGCAGGGGAGAATGACGGGCTGGCAGGTGATTCAGCAGGGCTCGGCTCCGGCGTTGCCGTTTCTGTCGCAGCAGGTTTCTTCTTTTTCGTTCGTCCGCTGCCCAGGAATTGGTTGAACAAATCCTTTATTCCACGCCCAACGAGTCGCTCCATCAGGTTCGTCTTCGGTCGCTCAATGGTGCCGTTCACTTGAAACTTTAGCCCATAATATCCTGGCTCGTTTGTTGGCTGGAAGTTATTGCGGACCATGCTGAAAAGTTGACTTCGAATCTTGTCGTCGATTGCGAGTTGCGAATCGAGCTTCAACTTTCCGGAAAATGCGACCGTGCCCGTGGCAGAGAGCCGAATGTTGGGCGAACGCAAAACGAGATTGTCGATGTTCACCACGCCCGGAGTGATGTGATAATTGGCCTCGGCCTGCTGAAGCTGCAACTGCATCAATTCTTCAATCTGCAAGAGCTGCCCCAGCGCGACTAGTAAACTGTATTGCTTAACCTGACCTTCGCGCAGAAAAATTGCACCGCGACCTGTGATCGAGTTCGGTTCGGCCGTTTCGCCCGACGTTTCGAAATTTCCGTCCAATTTTCCCTGCACCACATTCTCAGGCCCGCCGGCGTCGACAATGATCTGATTGGCCTGCACGTCGCGAAAATTCAGGTTCGCCGTGAACGGCGCATCTTCAGCTTCGGGTTGAATTGCGAAATGCCCGCTGATCTTTCCGCCGCCTACTTCCGCGGAAATTTTGGAAAGCTCGAGCACGTCGGGCTCATAACTAAAAGGGGACTGCAAATGCTTGATGAAAAAGCGATCCCGCAATGAAGCTGTCCCGATCCTTAAATTGCCCCGCGCGGAAACATTACTGGGCAGGATCGAACGAAATTCGACTCCTTCAAGGTGGCCAACTACTTTTCCAGAGCGATCCAGAAAAGTGAAATTGCCTCGCTTCAAATTGATCCGCTGAATCTCCGGCGCGAATGCGGATGACTTTGCTGGCGTCGATCCGGCAAGCGCGCGGTTTGATTCTACATTGGGTGTTCGACCTTTGGTGTTGGGAGTTTTCTGCGTGGTTGGCTCGGCTTCAAGCACTGGCGCGCTCGGCCCGCTTTCGCCGTGAACAGACTCCGCCGTGGCAAGCGGCCGCGCGCTACCACGGTTTTCCTTACGCGATTCCGGCAAACGCCATTTGCCTTCGGCATCCTGCTGCCAAATCACGATAGGATCGACGAGCGAAACCTGCTTTATCACCAGGCGTCTGCGGAACAGCGAGAAAAATCGAATTCGCAATTGAAACGCCTTAGCCTCAAGGAAGTCGCCTGCCGCGTTACCGAAAGTTTGTGGAATGGTGATGCCGCTAAGCCTCAGTCCACCCCACGGCGTGACGCTAATCTGCCGGATGTGTAATGGCATGCCGAGCTGATGGCTAAGTTCGTGCTGAATCTTGGCTTGTGTCGCCTTGGATTGCACATACAGGTTCACGCCGAGGAAAAAAATCGCGAAGAGCGCGATCAGGCTTCCAGTGGCGATCAAAATAATCCGAGGCAATCTTCCCACGCGCAGACGTTACGCAGACCGAGTTTGAAGAAAAGATCAAAGCAAATTTCCAGGTTTTCGCGCACGAGTGACACGCTGGTCATTCTCAATCCGGCTGCATGCAGCGATCGCGCCCAACGCCTGCGCTCGCGCATCGAAGAACTGATCGGGGATTGCGCATTCTGCACGACCTCGCGCTGCGGCGATGCCGAAGTGCTGGCCCGCCGCGCTGTGCAGGAAGGTTTTCAAAAAGTCGTCGCTGCGGGTGGCGACGGCACGATTCACGAAGTCGTGAACGGGCTGGCCGGCAGCGACGCGATGTTGGGATTGTTGCCGATGGGAACAGTGAATGTTTTTGCGATGGAGCTCGGGCTACCTTCAAGCAATCTAGAAGATTGCTGGGAAATCATTCGGGCCGGGAAGACGCGCCGTGTCGATCTTCCCAGCGCGAATGGAAAATATTTCGTGCAGCTCGGCGGCATCGGGCTCGACGCCCAGGTTGTCAAAGAAACCAGTCTCGCTTTCAAACGCAGCTTCGGGCCGCTCAGTTATCTCATTTCGGCCGCCCAAATTGCCGGCCGCACCCCGCCGAGATTGTCCATCGAATCGGAGAACGCCTTCACCAACCTTGGAGCATCCGCTGTCCACAGCGAAGTTTCAGGTTCGCGCACCCGGTGCGAGTGCGCTCAGGAGAGCGCACGCTACAATCTTGAAGGATCATTTGTTCTGATCGGTAACGGCCGTCTTTACGGCGGGCCGTTTCCGTTTTTCAAACACGCCGTGATCGACGACGGCTTGTTCGACGTCGTCGTGTTCAAGCAACTCGGTTACCTGGAGATCATCAAATATCTTCAGGATGTCGTGTTCAGCTCCGACATCCGAGTGCCCGAGATCGAATATTTTCAGACCCGGCATTTGCAGGTCGCGAGCGATCAGAATGTCCCGGTAGAACTCGACGGCGAACTCATCGGCAATTGTCCGGTCAAATTCCAAATCCAGAAAAAAGCGTTGCGGGTTTTAGTTCCTGCTGGCGAACGGAAAATTTCGTGATCGCAACGTGGATGTAGTTTTTTCGATTCAAAATTGCGGAGACCGGTAGAATCATCTTGGCCGGTGCAAGTACTTACACCGGCGCGACAACGATCAATGACGGCGAACTCCGGGTGGATGTTTCGCACGCCAGCGCGACCACGGTTAATGCCGGCGCCAGACTCTCGGGTATTGGCCAATTAATGCTGCCGTGATTAACAACGGCGGCACCCACCGCAGGCGTTGTGATATCACTGCCAGATCCATCGTGCGCCTTCGGCGACATTTGTTACCATCGTCTTCGGAGAAGCCGATCCACCTTCCTTCAGGACAGAAACCAGCGGCGCATTGAATTTTATTTCCTCTACGCGTTGACACTTGCATTCGTACTTCTATACTCGTGACCGCGCTTGCTCTCCCGAAATTTTTCTAGCGCGAGATAAACTGTAAAAATGCCTTCTACGCAAATCATTTTGACCGATAACGTGCCTGGCCTTGGTGCTGAAGCTGATGTGGTAAAGGTGCGTCGTGGGTACGCGCGCAACTATTTGCTTCCGCGCGGCAAGGCTTATGAAGTCACGCCGGCGGCATTGCGACAGCTCGATAATCTCAAAAAGAAACGGGCCGAGCGCGAGGCGCGCGAATTGAATGAAGCCGAGGAGCTGGCCCGCCGCATCGGCAAGCTGCATATCACGTTCACCCTGGCTACAGGCGAAGGCGGCAAAGCCTTTGGATCGGTTACGGCCCAGGATATTGTCACTCGACTTAAGAACGAAATTGGGGCCGAGATCGATCGACATAAGGTTATCTTGGACCGCCACGTGAAAGATACCGGCGAACACGAAGTGCAAATCAAATTGCATCATGATGTGAGCGCGACCCTCCATTTCCTTGTGAAATCGACCGAGGAACCTCGCGACGGCGGCGCCGAAGAAGGCGCGCCGGGAGCTGCGGCTCCGCCCGAGAAGAAACATCGCTCGTTTTTCCGACGGAAGAAGGAAGAGAAAACAGAAGAAAAATAAATGGCGACTCAACCATCCTCCGGGATTGGTCGAGAGTCTGGCAAAGCAGGTAATGGCGCTGGCCGAGGCTCGGCAGCGCGGAGCGGCGAAAATGTTATTCCCATTTCGCCCACAGGTTCTGCCCAGGATATTCACCGGACGCCGCCTCACAGTGTCGAAGCCGAGCAGGGCGTGCTCGGGTCGATGTTAATCTCACCGCGCGATGCGATCGCGGAGTGCGTCGAGAAAATTAACGAAGAATACTTTTACGTTCCGGCGCATCGCACCATTTACACTGTTCTGGTCGAACTCTGGAATGCAGGTCAGGCCATCGATCTGATTACATTCACCCAAATTCTGCGCGACCGAAATTTGCTCGACGCAATCGGCGGCCCGGCGTTCGTAACGAGTCTCTACACGTTCGTGCCCACGGCGGCGAACATCGAGTATTACATCGACATCGTTCGCGACAAGTATCTCCTGCGGTCGATCATTACCGCAGCCACCGAGAGCGTCCGGCGCGCATATGAAGAGCAGGATGAAGTGAACAATCTGCTCGATGAAGTGGAACAGAAAATCTTCGCCGTCGGCGAGGACCGGTTCAAAGGCCAGATGCTTTCCATGAAGGACCAAGTCATGGAAGCGATCGAATCGATCGAGAAACTTTACGAGCGCAAAGGGGGGATCACTGGAATTTCGACCGGCTTCGTCGAATTCGATCGGATGACCAGCGGGTTGCATCCGGCGGAAATGATCGTCATCGCGGCGCGGCCGAGTATGGGAAAAACCGCACTCGCGATGAACATCGTCGAGCACGTCGCGGTGCACGATAATCTGGCGGTCGGTGTATTCAGTTTGGAAATGAGCAGCCAGCAGCTCGTGCAACGGCTGCTCTGTTCCCGGGCCCGAGTAAACTTGCAAAAAGTTCGCGATGGATTTCTGGCCGAGCGCGATTTCCCGAGTTTGACCGCTGCGGCTTCAAAACTGGCCGAAGCGAAAATTTTCATCGATGACAGCGCGGGGCTGAGTATTTTGGAATTGCGCGCCAAAGCCCGGCGGCTCAAAGCCCAGCATGATGTGCAACTCCTGGTCGTCGATTACCTCCAGTTGTTAAGATCGACATCGCGCAGGGCCCAAGACAATCGACAGTTGGAAATCTCGGAAATTTCCGCAGGACTGAAAGGACTGGCCAAGGAATTGAAAATTCCTGTGATCGTGGTTGCGCAGCTAAATCGACAACCGGAACAACGCTCCGGCGGTAAGCCACGTTTGAGCGATCTGCGGGAATCGGGATCGATCGAACAGGATGCCGATCTGGTTGGATTGCTGGTGCGACCCGAACTTTACGAAGAGGACGAAGAGGCACGCATAGAAAAATCTGGCGAAGCGGAATTCATCATCGCCAAACAACGCAATGGCCCTGTGGGCGAAATCCCGCTGACGTTCCTGAAGGAATTCACCCGATTCGAAACGCGCGCCCGCAATGTGAACGAACCGGACGAAGCGTTTTAGATTTTTTTTTTCGCTGTCATTCTGAGCGCAGCGAAGAATCTCCGACCATTTCGGTCCGACCCGGCTGCGAATAATAGTTAGAGATGTTTCACTCCGCTCAACATGACAGCGCGGCGGATTTCCATATCAGAATTTCGCGCTCAATTAAGCAAAGATGATCTTTGTTTGGTTACTTCTGTTAATTCCTGTCTCCCTGGCATTGCAGTATTTGTTTCACGCTGGGCCGATCTGGATCTTCGTCTTGTCGATCCTGGCGATCGTGCCTCTGGCAGAATGGATTCGTCGGGCGACGGAGCAATTGGCAGCGAGGGCCACGCCCGCAGTGGGCGGATTGTTGAACGTTACGTTTGGAAACACTGCAGAGTTTGTTCTGGCGCTTTTTGTTCTGGCTTCCGGTCACGCCAGCGTGGTGAAAGGCCAGATCACCGGTTCCATTATCGGGAACAGTTTGCTCGGTCTCGGCCTGGCAATCCTCGCCGGAAGCTGGAAACGCACACAGCAATGTTTTCAGCGCGAGCGCGCTGGCCTGCTTTCGAGTCTCTTGATCCTGGCGATGATCGGTCTGCTGGTGCCGGCGCTGTTCAATTACACAGAACGTGGGATTCTCAATTCTTCGGACACGACCCGTTTGGATGAGGGCCTGAGTCTCGGCGTGGCCGTAGTTCTGATTCTGGTTTACGTGGCAAATCTGATCTACACCCTGATTACGCATCGCGAGGTATTCGCGTTTGAAAAAACCCAGGGAGAATCCGATCGCTCGCCCTGGCCGATCTGGATTTCGCTCAGTGTTCTGCTCGCCGGAACGGCGCTCACTGCGTGGGAATCTCAGCTCATCTCTGGTGCGCTGGATAAGACTGCGGCACAATTGGGACTGACGCGATTTTTTCTCGGAGTGGTCGTGCTGGCAGTGGTCGGCAACGCAGCCGAATATGTGGCCGCGGTCTATTTTGCGCGACGTGATCGGATGGGCTTGGTCATGAGCATTACTGTGGGATCCAGCATTCAAGTCGCGCTCCTTGTCGCTCCGCTACTCGTGATCGTGTCCTACTTTATCGGAACGCCGATGAATCTGGTTTTCGAAAATCCATTGGAACTGATCGCGATCGCTGGAGTGACTTTTGCAGTAAATGCGATAGCCGCCGATGGCGAAACGACCTGGTTTGAAGGCGTGCTGTTGCTGGCGATTTACGTTCTGTTGGCGATGGCATTCTTCTTTGTGCGACCCTGAAGGTTGCGATTCACAAAGATCTCGCGACTTCGATTACGTGCTGGGCGTCGATGCCGAACTCTTTCATGACTTCACTTCCGGGAGCGCTGAGGCCGAACCGATGAAGGCCGATGACTTTCCCGTCGAGACCGACGTATTGATACCAGAGATCGGGCACGCCGGCTTCGATCGCGATTCGTTTCCGGCATGAATCCGGCAAAACTTCTTGGCGATATTTTTCGGGCTGGCGATTGAACCGCTCGAAGCACGACATCGAGACGACCCGGACGCTGTCGCCGAGTTCTTTCGCCGCGGCGAGGGCGTGCTGCAGCTCGCTGCCGCACGATAGAATGATGAGATCGAGTTTGCCCGTTTCCTTTTTCGCAGTGTAACCACCGCGTGCCACACCTTCGCGCCGCAGTTTAACATCGACATCGTTTAACACTGGAACGACCTGCCGCGTGAGCGCGATTAGCGTTGGACCATCGATTCGTTCCATCGCGGCAACAAAGGCGCCAGCGGTTTCTTCCGGATCGGCTGGACGAATCACATCGATTTGCGGCATGACGCGCACGGAGCTGATCGTTTCCACCGGTTGATGTGTCGGGCCATCCTCGCCTACTCCAATCGAGTCGTGCGTGAAAATGTAAATGTTCGGGAGCTTCGACAATGCAGCCAGCCGGATCGATGGCCGGCAGTAATCGGTGAACACTGTGAATGTCGCGCCCGACGCGCGAAAAATTCCATGATAGGAAATGCCATTCAGAATGGCGCACATGCCATGTTCGCGAATTCCGAATCGGATGTTACGGCCACCGGGATTATTCCGGTTAAAATCCTCGCCGTCCTTAATGTAATTCAACGTCGATCCATGCAGATCGGCGCTGCCGCTCATGAGCAACGGCACAGCTTGCGCGATTGGCTGCAATGCTTCGCTGCCCGCTTTGCGTGTGGCCAATTTCGCATCTTTCGGGAACTCCGGGATTTTCGACAACAGATCGCTGGGAATTTTTCGGTCGATGGCGTCGTCGAGCAGCTTCGCTTTATCGGGATTTTTATTGCGCCATTCACCGTAGGTTTTTTCCCAACGATCGTAATCGGCCAGAAGTTTCTTTTTGTGCTCTGCGAAATAATCGTAGACATCCTGCGAAACGAAGTAGTGCTCATCAGGCAGGCCGAGCGACTTGCGCGCAGCATCGACAAATTTCGCTCCCGCTTCGCCGTGCGCCTTGTATGTGCCCTCGACTTCGGGAATTCCTTTGCCGATCAACGTGTGGGCGATGATGAACTGCGGTTTGCCATTATCGCGTTCCTTCGCCGTGTTGAGTGCATCGAGGAACTGCTGCATGTCCTGACCGTTAATCTCCTGGACATCGAATCCGTAGGCTTTGAATCGCGCGCCGGTATCTTCGCTTTGCGTGTCCTTGGCCGGCGCATCGAGCGTGACGGAGTTGGAATCGTAAATCAGAATGAGATTGTCGAGTCCGAAGTGACCGGCGAATGCGCTCGCTTCCGCGGCTACGCCTTCCTGTAAATCGCCATCTCCCGCAAGACAGATCACATGTTGGTCGAATATCTTGTGCTCGGCGGTGTTGAAACGCGCGGCCGCCATTTTCATGGCTACTGCGATTCCCACGGAATTCCCGACACCCTGGCCTAACGGACCCGTGGTGCATTCCACGCCGGGTGTTTCAAAAAATTCGGGATGTCCTGGCGTTTTGGAATGCAATTGCCGGAATCGTTTGATCTCCGACACCGGCAGATCGTAGCCGCTCATGTGCAACCAAGCGTAAAGAAACATGCTGCCATGACCGGCGGAGAGGACAAAATAATCGCGGTTGATCCATCGAGGTTGGTCTGGGTTGTATTTCAAAGCATGACCGTAAAGCACCGCGCCCATTTCCGCGCAGCCCAACGGCAGCCCGAGGTGGCCCGACTTCGAAGCTTGCACGGCGTCCATGGCCAAGCCGCGCGCCTGCGTTGCCGCCTTCGAAAGAATCTCGATGTTCAAGCTCATCCTAGATTTTTATCGGAGCCTGGCAGAGTTGGAAACCTGAATTTCGTGCGCGTGCGTTTTCGTACGATCGACAGTATGAAATGACGAATGACTTGGCGTGTTGAATTGTCGAACCCTGAGTTTGCGGTTAACCACATTGTCATATTGAGCGAAACGAAACATCTCCTTCTATTGCCCAGGTAAGGACGTCAAAAATGATTTGAGATTCTTCGCTTCGCTCAGAATGACAGACTTTCACTTGGTGCAACATTTAAGGCCCTGAAATGAATCAAACTGCACTCTTGCATATTGTGGAGCGGCTCGAAGGGCTGATCGGGAAACTGCCGGACGGAATCCGGCGCCCGATCTTGAGTGAGCTGACCCCGCTCAAGGAGCTATTTCTGGCACAGCGTCCGCCGCGCTTTCTGTTCGTCGGGTCCGGCAAGTTGCCAATGCCAGAAATAGTCCAGGCCGTTTTCTCTTCTTCGCCTGATGAGCAGATCAGTATGGCGGTAACTCCAGTCCATCGATGGGCGGATTGGAAGATCGACGACCAGGGTTCGATCGCAATTCTGGACGCGCGAGAACCGGATGACTCTGCGATGGATGAGATCAGCTACGAACTAAAACGTCAGCCCGCTGACCTCGTTTTCCTCATTGGAAACGATTTGGCCGCTGTTGGGTCCGCTTTCGGCGAATTGGTTCCGAGTGCCACAAAAATCATCGCCTTGTCCCTGGGGTCCCAAAAGAACGGCACGCTCATGGAGAAAGAGCTTCATGCGCCCAGTGGCGTCCGTAGTCGGCTGCTCGCGACGATACAGCTTGGCCAAACCGGTTCGGCCGATGCGGCCCGGCTGATGTCGATCTTGACCCAAGAGCTGCCGAATGAAGCCAAAATCGAAATGATTCGGATTTCGCACGACCGTGAGGCCCAACACCATGTGGCTCAGATTTTGGTAAAGTCGACGACAGCGATATGCACAGCTATCGGAGCCCAACCGATTCCATTGGCTGATCTGCCGATTCTCACGACTCTCCAGCTGGTGATGGTTTCTGGGATCATGTATATCAGTGGTCGGGAGCGAAGCCTGCGTGCGGCCACCGAATTCATTGGCGCATTGGGAGCGAATGTCGGCGCTGGAATGCTGCTGCGAGAGGGCACCCGGGCGCTGCTGAAGTTCTTTCCAGGGTGGGGGAACGTGGTTTGCGGAATGGTAGCTGGCGCCGGCACCTATGCTATCGGGCGCGCTGCCACTGCTTACTTTCTCGAAGGCGTGACCCTGAAAGAGGCGCGCCGGACCTATCTGACAAGTCGCAAGAAACAGGCGCATCGAGCTCTGCCCGCAGGCAAATGAGATTCTGCCAGGCTACGGATTAGGCCAGCTTGCCGCTGGGAGGGGGCGGCAAAGAAGGGAATGATTTACCCGTGGATAACTTGTGAATAAGATTATTGTCCCAGCCCAGTTTGTTCACACCAGTTTTGTGAACAAGCTTTCGGAATTCCAGAGATCAGCAGCCCATTGTCGATCTTCCTATGAAGCTCTCCGAGATCAACGCCACACTTCGCGAGATCCGCGTCTCACCGGTGAAAACGCTGGGCCAGAATTTCCTGCACGACCAAAATCTGGCTCGCTGGATTGTTGATCAGGCCGATCTGAAGCCGGAGGATTTTGTTTTGGAAATTGGGCCCGGGTTAGGAGCCCTGACGGAATTAATCTTAAAAAAGGGGCCGCGGTTGTTGGCAATCGAGAAAGACACGCGTCTCTCAAATTTTCTGCGTGAGCGATTGAGTGACGAACGTCTGGAAGTTCGCAACATGGATGCACTGGATTTCGATGTGCAATCGTTGTTTGCACAGCCGGTCGCAAAAATGTTAGGCAATCTTCCCTACAAGATTTCCAGCCCGCTCCTTTTCAAATATCTCGCGTATCCCACTCCTATCGCATTGTGTGTGTTGACGTTACAGAAGGAGCTCGCGTTGCGTCTTTCGGCTTCGCCCTCAACCAAGGATTATGGCGCGCTAACCTTAATGGTGCAATTGCATTACCGTGTGGAATATCTGAGAACCATTCCCTCAACGGTTTTTGTTCCGGAACCGAATGTCGATTCTGCGCTGATCCGAATCACTCCGCGCGATCCGAGAGAACTACCTGCGCGCGACAACGAACTGTTCGTGAAGCTGGTTCGGTTTGGTTTTTCTCAAAGACGTAAGCAATTACAGAAATTACTTCGCGCGGCGGTGCCGAACTGGGAGCGCGCCGCAGGCTTACTCGGTTTTGATGCCAAAGCTCGAGCAGAGGATCTGTCACTCGGACAATGGATTGGCTTAACAAATCTCGCAGCACCGCTCTGGCCCGGACAAGCTCATTCCTCGCAGCAGGAGCGTTTCCCTATCGTCGATGAAATGGATCGTATCCTGCGCTACGCCTACCGCTTCGAAGCGCATGGGAATAACTTGCGTCATCGCGCCGTCCACATCTTCATTTTCGACCCGTTGGGCCGGATTTACCTCCAGTTGCGTTCCCGCGAAAAGGATCGAAATCCACTTCGATGGGATTCGAGTGCCGCAGGTCACGTTTCGGCCGGCGAGGATTATCAGGAAACGGCTCGGCGGGAACTGAAGGAGGAGCTAGGGATTACTGTTCCCTTGGAAAAATGTCTCAAGCTTTCGGCTTCCCGGCGGACGAACCAGGAGTTCATCTTGCTTTTTCAAGGGAAAGCGATGGGCGAAATCCGCCCCAATCGCGCCGAGATTGAGGCGGGCGCTTTCTTTCATCCCGATACGGTGAACGGCTGGATTGCAGCGCGTCCTGACGATTTCGCGCCGGCCTTTGTGGAGTGTTGGAAAGCGTATCGCGAGCGAAGTCGCGGCTAACCTCTCCGCTAAGTGCCCAAGCGAATCGCGATGATTCTCAGCGAAAGCCGCCCGACCGCTTCTTGGGCAACTTCCGTAGCGTGCTGTTCCGGAATTTTCGGGCGGCCCGTCTGGCGCCTTCTTTCCCGCCGTACAAACTATCGCTAAACATTCTGGTCACGGTTTTCTTGCCACGGAGGAAATGGACTTGAAAGCCGTGCGTCTGCTTTTTGGCGCGGGCCTTGGTATCGATCCGCCGGATATTTTCCTCTGAATCTGGATTAGGACGTTTTCGCATGGGGGAATTACTAGAAAGTTACGGTGTCGATGCAAGCGATGAATTATTAATTGTTAATCAATGGAACACCGTCGGTGGCGGCAGGTTCCACTGTTTCCATTTCTTTTCATACTCGCTTGCCGTTAATAGTGCGTAACAAGGATCGCGCGCCGCTCGCAGCCAAACGATTAATTTCACCAAATCCGCCTCGGCCATCGTGGTGCAACCAGTCGTTGGCCGATTGACCCCGCGCCGAATATGAAAAAAAATCGCGCTGCCCGCTCCCGGAACGGGCGGATCGGAGTTATGCCGAATTTCTACCAGCCAGCGGTAGGCGAAATCGTGGTGCCGCATCTTCTGCTTTTCGAACCAGGGTGGGGGATTCGCAGGATTGTCGATCGTGACAAACTGATTGTAATCGGCGCTATTCACATCGTCGATCCAGGCGTCAGCTGTCGTGACCTGGTGAAACGGATAATCCGCTCCCTTCGGCAAGTTCGCATCGTAGGTGTAGATTTTGCCGATCCGAAAAATTCCCGCTGGTGCGCGCCCATCGCGTTCTTTTTTTCGTAAACCGGTTTCATTCTGACCAGCCAGGCCCCTGCCCCAGGCAACGCCGTTCTTGCCAAAGAGCACGGGGAAAGGTCCACCCGCCGTTTTCCATTCGCCGCCTTGCTGTCGCTCAAGTAATCGCAACCGCCCGCGCATAGAATCCCAGGTCGGAGCGACGGCGACAATTAGCTGGGTGCAATCCTTCGGGAGGCCATCGGCACAAGCATTGCTCCCGACCAAGGCAGCCAGATAGATTCCCACGAACAACCTCATACATGAATCTCTCATTCCGAGCGGAATCGAGGAATCCCGTTGCGCTGTCAGGTGGCAGTGTGCCGGGATCCGCCGACTTCGCTCAGGATGACAATAGCAGCTATCAGCGCGGTGATCGCAACTCACGGATGAAAAAATGGATCGCCGTTCTCCTAATCGCGATTGCTGTGACCGCGACCTACGCTCCCGCGTTGCAAAATGATTTCGTCTGGGATGATACCGCGCTCATCCTGCGCGATCCTTTGATCCGAAGCTGGCGGCTGATTCCGGAAGGATTCAATCATTATCTGTTCACAGACGCCACGGCTTCAAATTTTTACCGACCCATTCAACGCCTCAGCTACACATTCGAGTACGCCGGGTTCATCTTCCATCCCGCCGTATATCATGTGACGAGTATTGCTTGTCATATCGCTGCGTCGATCGCGCTCTTTTTTTTCGCGGAAGAGCTTCTTCTAAGTTTTGGGATCGGCTTACCAAGGCGCCGTCTCATTGCTTTCTTTCCGGCGCTGGTCTGGGCGATCCACCCGGCGCACAGTGCCGCTGTCGCTTATGTTTCTGGCCGGGCCGATCCTTTGGCGGCCCTTTTTGGCTTTCTTGGATCTTATCTCGTTCTGCGAAGTGTCCGGACAACTCCGAGAAATAAATTTTTACTTCTCATCGCTGCTGTGGCGCTCTTTTTACTCAGCGGATTGAGTAAGGAATCCGGCCTGATTTTTCCGGTTCTTACGATGTCCCTTCTTGCTGTTGGAAGAAATTGGAAGGCAATATTCAAGACTATTGTGGTCGCAGTCTGTGTGGGTGTCGTGTATGTGAGCCTGCGGCTTCCGGCTGAGCACGTTCAGCCACCGGTAGTTCATCAGCCAGCGCCAGCATCAGTCAGACCCATCATCATCGCGCGTGCCCTGGCGGAATATGCAGGACTGATTCTGCTGCCGGTTAACCTTCACATGGACCGAGATGTCGAGACGCATCCGACTGGCTTCAACGATCCGAGTTTAAGCCGGGCCGCCCGGCGTGAATTGCAAACGCTGCTCGGGATCCTGCTTGCGGCCGGCATTGTGTATTGGATGGCCAACGCTCGCCACCGCTGTCCTCCTGTTTTCGCCTGTCTGATCCTTGCGATCATCACTTATCTGCCGGTGAGCGGGATCGTAGCCTTGAACGCGACTGTTGCGGAGCACTGGCTCTATTTACCTTCTGCATTTCTTTTCCTGGCCGTAGCCATCGAGGGCATTGATTTTTTTTCCCGCAGAGGATCGACAATCCGGGCTGCTTTTCTGACAATTATTTTTTTGTGGATCCTATTTCTGGGGGTCCGCAGTTTTGCCAGGGCGTTCGATTGGAAAGACCAGCGCACATTTGTCGAACGGACCATTGCCAGCGGCGGACGTTCCGCCCGGATGCTGATCAACCTGGCGGGAGCGGAAATCAATGAGGGCAAACTCTCGGATGCAGCTATACATCTGCACGAAGCGCTTCAAAAATCGCCCAATGAGCCGCTGGCTGTGTTGAATCTCGCTGCGGTTGCGCTAAAGCAAAATGACTTCAGGCTGGCGCGGGAACTCCTCAACAGCGCCACGCAGATGCCTGCTGTCGATGCTCAGGCACACGAACTTCTTGCGGTGCTCAACTACAAGGAAAAAGGCACGGTCGATTTGTTGCGTCTTCGGTTGGCAGCGAGGACAGGTCCGCCGAATTGGTCGATCGAAAAACGCTATGTCAAAGTGCTGGATGAGGCTGGCGCGACGAAAAAAGCAATTGATGAGTTGGAAAACTGTCTGCGCACGGAATGGTATCGTGCGGAAACCTGGCAACTGCTCAGCCACTTGTTGGCGAAAGATGGCCGGGAAGAAGCAGCCTCGATAGCTCTGGCCAAAGCGAACGCCTACGACGTGCACCTCGACGCCCAGACTGCGCCCTAGGAAGAGGTCTGGGTACTCTTCTCGACTGCCTCCGTGTCGGCGGCGAGATATTTTGTGCCCCAAAACCAAAGCAGCGCCGCAATGAGAATCGCGAAAGAAACCACCAGAAAGCCAGCCTTCATGCTCGACCGATCGCGGATAGCACCAATGAGTGGCGGTGAAGCAGCATCGCCAAACAAGTGAATCAGGAAGATGTTGAGGCCGAATGCAGCGGAGCGCACGTTTGGAAGCGTAACATTCACAAGCGCAGTGTTCGCAGGACCGGTATTGAAAAACAGGAAGAAAACCGACAGAAAAATGCAAATCCAGGCGCCGGGAAAACGCACATGCAGCATCGCGATCGTGGCCGGAAACGCCAGCAACATGGCGACGCCGGAGATCAAGAAGTAAGCGCTGGCATATCGCTTGCGCAGGCAGTCGCCTATCCAGCCACCGAGCAATGTACCCAGAAACCCTGCCGCGGCGGTGATTGCGCCAAAGGTTAGATTGATATTGCCCAGCAGGTTTTGGCTGGCGGCGAATTCGTGTCCCCGTTCCGAGAAAATGTAGTCCGGTACCCATGCAGACATTCCGCCAATTGCGAAGACGAGTGCCGTCATCGCGGCGGTATTGATCACGTACGATTTGTTGCGAATCAGGGCCGTGTAATCACGTGCGGTGGGGCGATTTTTCTGAGCTGGCCATGTCGATCCTGCGCGAGGATCACGCATCAACAAACAAAGGCCCGCCAGGATCAACCCGGGTGCTACGACCAGGTAAAACGCCGAGCGCCACCCCAGCAGGTCAGAAATTTTACCGCCAAAGGCATAGCCAAGCGCCGCCCCTACAGGCATCGCCAGGTAGAAGTATGAAAGAATCCTACCGCGCCGTTCGAGTGGATACAGATCGGACAAAATCGTCGGTGCGGCTGGGCCATATCCGGCTTCACCAATCCCCACCAACGTGCGTGTGCAAAGCAATATCGCAAACGAAACGGCCAGGCCTGACCAACCGCTAGCCAGACTCCAGATCCCAACGCTGATAGCGATTAGCCACCAGCGCGACACCCGGTCTGCCAGCCAGCCGAAGAGAGGCGCCGCGCACAGGTAACTGAGGAGGAATGCCGGAAACAGCCAGCCAGCTTTGGCAAACTGATTCGGATCGCCAGCCAAAAATTCTTGGCGAATCCTTGGCAAAACCGCAGCCAGGATGTAGCGGTCGATGTAATTAAAGAGATTGATGGCAAGCAGCAACCACAGCGCGATTGCAGCCCGATTGCCTGTTCTATCGGCCGGTTGCATGGACAATTGCCGATTGCAGATAAATGACCGCACGGGAAATGTAAATCCTTAAATAATGGTGAATCGTGTTTCGTTAGCCGAGCGTCTCGTTTACGGTATGGGCCGGCTTCTGGCACGCTGTGTGTATCGGGTCGCCGCTCATGGATTGGAAAATCTTCCCGGCGGCGGATTCCTCCTCTTGCCCAACCACATCACCTGGGTCGATGCCATTATACTGCAACTTGCTTACCAAAGACCAATTCGTTATGTCGTCGATCAGGAATTTTATTACAAGCCATTGCTAAAGCCCTTCTTACGGCTTGTCGGATGTATCCCTATCGACATCCGCCGTTCTCACGCTGCCATTCGGGCGGCGGCGAAAAAGATCCGAGAAGGCGAGATCGTTTGTGTTTTTCCCGAGGGCCAACTCGAACGTTCGGGTACGCTTTTACGTTTAAGACGTGGTTTTGAACTCATCGCGCGCCACGCGGATGCACCGGTAGTCCCAGTCTGGCTGGATCAACTCTGGGGATCAATTTTTTCCTTCCAAGGCGGGAGATTCTTCACCAAATGGCCGCGGCGAATTCCCTACCCGGTTACAGTGGCCTTCGGTAAGCCATTGAAGCCAGATGAGGCGGAACTTCCCACGCTGCGAGAAGAATTGCTCAAGCTCGGGGAGTTTTGTTACAGCCGACAGTCCAAGTTGGATCGACATCTTGCTGAGGCTTGTCTTCGTGGGCTAAAAAACGGGCCTTTCCGAACCGCCGTTGTCGATGGTGTTGATCACAGCAGCTTGAGTCGCTCGAAATTACTCGGGGCGGCTGCAGCATTGAGCCGTTATTTGCGGCGGGAATTTCGCGACGAGCGCATCGCAATCGTTTTGCCTGCGAGCAAAGGATCCATGGTAGCGAATCTGGCCGTCACTCTGGCGGGCAAAGTACCTGTCGATCTAAATTTCACCATGGGCCGGTCAGCGAATGAATCGTGTTGCAGAAGAGCCAACCTAAAGGTCGTGATCTCGGCTACGCCCTTCATGGAGAGATTGAAAGATTTTCCATGGCCAAAAAATGTCCTCAAACTCGATGAAGTTATGCCCCGGCTGAAGCGTCCGATCATTTTGTGGTGGGTGATGTCGACCCTGCTGCCAACGCCGCTGCTTTTGCGTCTATTGCAGATTCCAAAAATGGGTGGACATGCCGAAGCGACATTGCTTTTTACAAGCGGAAGCACTGGCGAGCCAAAAGGAGTGGTCCTTAGTCATCGCAACATCGCTGGTAACGTCTCCCAGTTCTGCGACCTGCTCGATCTCAAAAAAAGCGATGGCATTCTCGCGTCGCTCCCGTTTTTCCATAGTTTCGGATCGACGGTTACACTTTGGTATCCGCTGGTCGAGGGCGTGCCGATTGTGACCTACCCCAATCCGCTCGATGCGGCGAAGAACGCGGCCTTGATTCAAAAATACAAACTTACGTTGTTGCTCGCCACGCCCACGTTTCTGCGACTTTACTTGCGGAAGGCCGAGCCAGATCAGTTCCGCAGTTTGCGACTCGTGATTACCGGGGCGGAAAAATTGCCGCTCGATCTGGCCAGGCATTTCGAGGAACGCTTCGATCAGCGTGTGTTCGAAGGATATGGTCTCACCGAGACTTCGCCGGTAGTGAGTGTGAACCTGCCTGAGCCGGAGCCGACTAAACCCGCCGAGCAGATCCAGCCGTCGAGCCGCCTTGGTTCCGTCGGAAAAATGGCGCCCGGCATCGCCGCCGAGATTCGCGACCCGGAAACCGACAGAAAACTTTCGTTGCAGGAAACTGGAATGGTCTGGCTGCGTGGGGTGAATATTTTTGAAGGCTATTTGGACGATCCCGAGCAGACGAACGAAGTCTTGCGCCATGGCTGGTTGAAGTCCGGAGACATCGGTCGGTTTGACGAAGATGGGTTTCTTTATATCGAAGGCCGCCTGTCGCGTTTTTCAAAAATCGGGGGCGAGATGGTGCCACACGAAGCGGTGGAAATGAAAATTGTCGATCTTCTCGGTTTCAGCGGACGAGAGGAACGCCCGTTTGCGATCATGGGTGTGCAAGACGAGCAAAAGGGCGAAGCGCTGGTGCTTTTAAGCGCAGTAGATGTCGATCTTGCCCAATTGCGCCATAAGCTGCGTGAAGCCGGTGTTCCCAATTTGTGGATCCCGAAACAGGTTCAGCAGCTGGAGTCAATTCCTGTTCTGGCTTCGGGAAAATTGGATCTGAAAAGATGCAAGGAACTCACAGAAGCAGTGACGAAGCACGAATGACGAAACGGGATCGTAATTCGTTACATCGTTACATCGTTACATCGAATGACGATTCACGATTCACGATTCGCGCTTCACGATTTGCCTCTTGTTCGTCGGTCTTTCACCAAATCGCGAATCGCGCCGCTGCTTTTGCGGTGAAAATTCTATTAAGCTGCGTGGCGCGGATTCGCGTTTTGCGTGGCGAAAATGTGAATCGATCAGGCGGATTCCTGCTGGCGGCGAATCACATCAGCCATTTCGATCCGCCGATCATTTCGTCAGTGGCGCGACGCAAGATCGACTGGATGGCCATGTCGGAATTTTTTCCCGTGCCGGGCCTGGGCCAATTTCTGCGTGCCGTCGATGCTTTCCCGGCGGATCGACATCGGGCCGATCGCAAGACAATTCGAACGGCAGTTGAGCGATTGAAAGGAGGACGAATCGTCGGAGTTTTTCCTGAGGGCGGAATCCGCGATGGGGCGCGCTCGTTGCTGGAGGGCGCACCATTGCGGCCGGGCGCCTCTACGCTCGCTCACATCGCGGACGTTCCGATCTTGCCCTGCGTTATTCTTGGAACGGACCGGCTTTACAATTGGCGAAACTGGCTGCCGTTTCGACGCATACCAATCTGGGTCGCTTTCGGCCAATTGATCCCGACACTTTCGAATCTCGAAAAATTCGACGCTCGGGAGCGGATCGAACAGCAGCTTGCCGTCGCGTTCAAGAATCTTTATGCGGAGTTAAAAAACAAGTTCGAATTAACGACCGACGATTTGCCGCATTCGCCACAGGTGCGAATGGCGAAACAGGTCCGCCATCCGGAGCGCTCGCCGCGCCGTATCACTGCCAGAACCGTCGACGGTCTCATGTGTGCGTCGATGAATTTGCTTCAGTCGCGGCATTGCTTGCATGCGCGCAGTCGTGAGGAAATGGAACGCTACGTCGAGCGATGCGAGAAACTGACCGCACAGGAATACTATGCGGTCTCAGGCAATGGCGAGCTGGCCGAGAAGATCGGCGATCGAGCTGTCACGATCAGTTGGCCCAGCCCGATTGAGACGGCGTTTCCGGCAAACAATATCGCCCGCGCAGATTTGTTTCCATGTTCCAAGGGCTGGCGTGCGCCGACGGTTTTCCTGCTGCACTCGCTGCTTTCGGCGACTCGCATCGGTTATCGGCGGTGGGCTGCGCATTTTAATAAGCTCGGTTGGAACGCATGTTTCATTCATTTGCCGTATCATTACTCGAGAACGCCGCGCGGTTATTGGAATGGCGAGCTCGCCATCACGGCGGACCTGATTCGTAACGCCGAGGGATTGCGTCAGGGGGTCATGGAAGTTCGACAATTGATGAGCGCACTGCGGCAGCGCGGCGGCTCGCAGTTTGGCATCCTGGGAACGAGCTACGGCGGCTGGATCGGCGCGCTGCTTGCCCTGGTTGAAGCCGATTTTCGGTTTGTCGCATTGATGGCGCCGATTGTGAATGTCGAACATGCGATCTGGCAAAGCCCGGTGACGGCTGGGATGTCCCGCAAACTGCGGCGGGCGAATATCGACTCGGCGTTGGTGGCGCGCCATTTTCATCTCAGTTCTCCGCTTCAGAACGAGCCACTCTGCCCGGCCGACCGCGTCCTTTTCGTGGCCGGTGAATTTGATTCCATCGCGCGACCCATCGACATCGAGCAAATCCATCAAAAATGGCGTGGCTCAGAGCTATTGCGGGTGCGGCAAGGGCATTTTGGCTATCGAATGCTGCGGGAAACGATTGCCCAGTTGCAGGAGCGTGGCCTTTAAAGCCGGCGTGCTCGACCTCAGAAAAGCATTGACTTTTTAAGCATAAACGTTCCATCATCAATGTTGCAAAAAAACGAAGGGCGGGCTGTCCCCTGCGCAGGGAAGCCAGCCGCAATCGAACGTAAACGTTATGACGAAAGGGATAATTATTCGCGGCTCACTCGTTTTTGCGGTGAGTGCCTTCACGGTGCTCTTGATGGCCGGCAATGCAGATGCCCAGAGCCAGCTGTTTCCATTCAGCGCGGCCTCGGGGATTCGGAATTGGGGGCTCGGGCCAGCTTCCGCAGCGCATCAGCCTTCAAAGGTTGACATGATGGCGAATGGCGGGCTGGACTTGAATTTGGAAGACGGCGTCACAAATAACTACGTCTCGGATAATCGGCGTCTGAGCATGGTCCCAGGCGTTAATGGAAATTTGAACTTTAGAAAATTTGAGGAATTTCACGCGGACAGAATTGGCGAACTCGTTATCCGCGGCGTGGCCCAAGCTGCCAATCGGACGATCGACAACTCGGCCAACGCCGCTGTGCCGATGTACGAGGCTTTCCTGAACGGTGCTCAGCCGGTTGATCTGATCCCCGAACCATCGACGTGGGTCATGACCATCCTGGGAGCCAGCTTGCTCTTGAGTGTTCAGCGTTTCCGGAAGAAAAAGGATTAACCTTTTCCGTTCGCTAATCCACCGCATCAAAGACGTCTGCCTGCCGCGACATGACAACGCGCAAGACGCAGCTCATAATTCGTCATGGTCAACATCACGATCACATACACCGGCAATTTGCATTGCGACGCGACGCACGGGCCGTCGCAGTCAAAAATCCCGACCGACGCTCCGGCGGACAATAAAGGGAAAGGCGAATCGTTTTCGCCTACAGATCTTGTCGCTACCGCTCTCGGGACATGCATTAGCACCACAATGGGAATCAAGGCTGAGGAGCTGGGCGTGAGCTTGAAAGGGATGACCGTTTCCGTTACTAAGGAAATGTCGAAGGATTCGCCCCGCCGAATTGTCGGATTGCCCTCGGAAGTTCACGTGCCATTGCCGCCGGATTCGCCGCATCGACAGGTTCTCGAACAAACCGGTCTTAATTGTCCGGTACACAAAAGTCTCGCGCCGGAAATAAACCGGCCCACCAAATTCCTTTGGGAAGGATAGGGTTTCGCATCGAGAAAACGATCACCAACCATCCGGCATTGCTTCATCAAGGACGGTTTGCCGGATTCTTCGCTTGGCTCAAGATGATGGCGCGTGAGTTCGCGCCGTACAACCACTGCATGTAATCCCGAACGCCGTCTTCGAGGGGAAAGAGCGGTTTGTAGCCGAGAACGCCGCGCGCTCTGGTAAGATCGGCCAAGGTGAAGTTTTGATAATGCGCGTGAGGATTGTCGATGTACTCAGGCTGAAATTTCGTGCCCAGCGTCTTGTTTAGAACATCGACAAGTTCGTTAAAAGAACGCGCCCGCCCCGAACCGAGATTGAAAATTCCGCTGGCCTTTGCATCCAGGCCACGAATCGTGCCGTCCACAGCGTCCTTTACATAGACGAAATCGCGTTTCTGTTCGCCATGTTTAAAAATCCGTGGGCGCTGACCGGCTTTCATCTGTTGTGACAAATGATAAACCATGCTTGCGGGCACTCCTTTGTGCGCTTCGCGTGGACCGTAAACGTTAAAATAGCGAACACCGATGATGATCCAATCCGGGTTCTCCTTTGCTTCGCGCGTGGCGATGTTGTCCATGATCGCCTTGGAAAACGCGTAAATATTCGCTGGGGCAGCACCGTTTGATTCGACGCTTGCCTGGCTCGCCGGACCATAGGTGGCGGCTGAAGAGGCGTAGATGATTCGGGTCTCCGTCTGACGTGCGAATCGCAGGATCCGCCGAAAACTTTCCACGTTATCGTGGACCTGCTGGAACTGATTGTGGTTGGTGGTGTCTGTAATCGAGGCGAGATGAAAGATCGCGTCGAACTTTTGATCGCCAAATTGTTGCTGCCAATCAAGCGTAGCCAGATTTTGAGCGACGAAATCACCGCGATATCCCGCCAGGTTCTTAAAATCGCCGGAGCGAAAGTCATCGATTACCGTCAGGCGCGCATTGGGGAATCGTTCGTGTAATTTGAGGGTCAGGTTGGACCCAATGAAGCCGGCGCCGCCGGTAACGACAAAATTTGGCGAGGAATCGGATTCGGGCACGGCGGCCAGTATAGCGCGATTGATCAAATTTGTCTTGAGTCGAGACAATCTGCTGGCTAACCCTGATGAAAGGCGTCGGCGGAACGGCGCTGTGGGTTCTTTGCGAGCTTGGATTAGTGGATCGGCGCGAGAAATCCCGTGTAAATCGGGAGCAGTTGCGCTGCTGTAACTGGATACAATTTCCCATGGGCCAATCGGTCGTCCCGCGAATGCGGCGACATCGGTGAAGGCGGGAGAAAGGTGCGTCCGAAAGCTTTCGGACCATACGCCAGGAGCCAGAATATTCGACCGGGTCCACCTCATTCGGTCCCGCGAGTGCGGGACACGAAAAAACTTCTTCGCAAAAAGAAGAATGAGAGCTGGACGTTTTCGTTTCGGCGACGAGTCCGCCTCTCAACAACTGGAGGAAACTTGTTATGCTGAAAATACGTTCAATCACCTTTCCGGGTAGCGCACGCGTCCTCGCGATCGCGAACTTTCCTAGGAGTGTTCATCGTCCTCCGCGGACCAAATCTAAACTAAAGATTGTTTTGGCGCGACGCCAAAACCAACACGCGAGACGCGTGCGCTACCCAATCCGGATCGCCGCGTTGCTCGCGTTAGCTCCGCTCGGTTCGTTCGGGCAGGAGGAGCAAACCCAAACGGTTGTTGTCTCCGCAACTCGCACGGGTGTTCCGCTCGATCAATCGCCCGCCAGCGTGACCGTGATTTCATCCGAAGATATCGATCAGAAACAGATCGAACGAGTCGCTGAAGCATTGCGCGAAATTCCCGGCGTTTCAGTTGTCGAAACCGGCACGGCTGGTCAGCTCACTTCGGTTTTCACGCGTGGCCTCCGCAGCGAACACACCCAGGTGTTGCTCGATGGGATTCCCATCAACCAAGGACTGCAAGGCGCATTCAATTTCGCCGATCTGAGCATTGATAACATCGAGAGGATCGAGATCGTCCGCGGTCCGCAAAGCACCATTTACGGTCCACGAGCTTTGGCTGGCGTAATTCAGATTTTTACGAAACGGGGCGAGGGGACGCCAGGTGCTTCGATAACCTCTGAAGGTGGTTCGTACGGGACGTTTCGCGAATCGTTTGAGAGCGATGGCAAGATTAAAGAATTCGATTATTCGATCGGCGCCAGCCGCATCGACACCGATAATGCGCGGCCGAATAATGAATATCGTAACACGGCGGCAGTTGCCAACCTTGGCTGGTCGCCAAATGAGAACCTGCGAATCGGCAGTCTGCTTACCTATTCGCTGAGCGATACCGGGAATCCGAACACGATCTTCGATCCGCGTCCGCTCGACAATTTTCTGACCGAACGCTGGCTGATTGCGCCCCATATCGATTGGATAGTGACGGATTGGTGGATCCAGAAGTTCGTGTTCGCCTACGATCACGAACGGCAGCTTAATGATCCGAACCAGGATGGATTTGTCGGCCCGACGCGCGCTTTATTCGAGAGAACGCAGATCGATTACCAAAGCGATATGCAAGCAACTTCATGGCTCACGCTTACTGGTGGATTCTTCTACAGCCGGCTAAACGCAGGCGAGGAGCGCCCTTTCGGTACTGTTTGGTCCGACGTTCATAAGCGATCACACCGAAGAAATCGCTGGCTTTCTGGAAGCAACAGCTAACATCGACAATCTCATTCTGGTCGCCGGCGGCCGGATCGATCATTTCAATCAGTTCGGCGACGTTTGGACTTATCGCGTCGCGAGCAGTTACAAGATCGACAAGACGAATACGACGCTGCATTCCAGCGCGGCTACGGGATTCAGCCCGCCGAGCAGTCAGGACAAGATTTTCGGGATGAATTTCGAATTACGTCCGGAAGAAGATTTCGGCTGGGACATCGGCGTCGAGCAACGGCTCTGGATAAATCGCGTCATGGTCGGCGCTACTTATTTTCACAATGACCTGTCCAACGTGATTGGGTTTAACGGATTGTTCGAAACGCTTAATCTGGGCTCGGCAGAAACGCAGGGATTGGAAGCGGAATTGCGCGCCCAACCGATGATCGACCTTACCTTGATTGCCACTTACACATATCTGGACGCAGAGAAAACGTCGTCGACAGACATTTCGCAGCAGCAAGGCGCCCGATTGCCGCGTCGGCCACGGAATGAAGTATCTCTCTCAGCTTCCTACCTTTGGTGCAGCAAACTACGCACGACTGTCGCCGCCAAGTTTGTGAATGCGCGTGAAGAATTGAATTTTGGCGGACCAAACTTTGACATTGAAGATTACGTTTTCGTCAATTTCGCGGCGGAATACGAAATCAATCCGCATATGTCGATCTTTGGCCGAGTCGATAATTTAACGAACGAACATTACGCCGAGGTCTTCGGCTTTCCCGCGCTCGGGCGAGCTGTCTACGCGGGAGCAAAATTACGCTTCTGAGGTGCATCGCGATCCCGAGCGCAAGCGAGGGAACACGCCTGCGAAGTTTCGGCCACATAATCTGGCTAGCGTGCTCAACCAGTTTGCGCGAGGTCCTTCACTCCGCTCAGGATGACAATGCCGACAGGACCGGAGCGTCTGCGCGGGAAACAAGCTGCAATTTTGATGTAGCGGCGGTCTGCGACCGTTGCCATTTTCGGGCGGAAGTTTGCGACGGTCATAGACCGCCGCTACAGATATTCACGCATTGTGACTCCGTTGCTTTATCTCATCGCCAGCTTGATCGGTGGCATTTTGCTTGCGGGAATCATTCTTTTGCTCGCCCGACGCGGCGCTGGTGACGAGAGCTCCGTGTTGAGAAAGATTGAACTTCTGGAAACCGCTCAGGAGCGCGGAGAACGGATGCTGCGTGAGGAAATGGCCCGGACTCGGGAGGAAAACGCGGGCGCGGCGAAAGCGCAGCGCGAAGAACTCACGAAATCACTCGAGAGCGTGCGTTCGATTGTCGATCTTCGGTTGAAACAATTGCAGGAGGATAACGCAAAGCAGATCGATAAGATGCGGTCGACTGTCGATGAAAAACTGGAGGGGACGCTGGAGAAGCGCCTCGGTGAATCATTCAAACTAGTGAGCGAACGGCTTGAACAGGTGCACAGAGGGCTCGGCGCTATGCAGCAATTGGCCAGCGACGTAGGCGGATTGCAGAAAGTTTTGACCAACGTTAAAACCCGGGGTGGATGGGGCGAAGTGCAATTGGGCGCATTGCTCGAGCAGGTGCTTACGCCCGATCAGTTCGCCAAAAATGTGAAGACGCGCGAAGAAAGCGGCGAACATGTCGAGTTCGCAATCAAGCTGCCAGGCGATGAAAATGGCGCGCCGGTCTGGCTGCCGATCGATGCGAAATTTCCGACGGAAGATTATACCCGGCTGCTGGCGGCGCAGGACAAGGGCGATATCGATGCGATCGACAGCGCCATGAAGAGCCTGGAAATGCAGTTAAAGAAGAGCGCAAAGGACATTTGCCAGAAATACATCAACCCGCCCCGCACGACTGATTTCGCGTTGATGTTTTTGCCGACAGAGGGGCTTTACGCGGAGGCGATCCGGCGGGCCGGATTGGTGGAGCAAGTCCAGCGCGATTGTCGCGTAGTCTTCGCTGGTCCGACGACCCTCGTCGCATTACTAAACAGTTTGCAGATGGGCTTTCGAACGTTGGCCATTCAAAAGCGATCAAGCGAAGTCTGGAATTTACTGGCAGGAGTAAAAACGGAATTCGGAAAGTTCGGCGAAGCGTTATCGACAGTGAAGGACAAACTCGATCAAGCGGCGCGAAAAATGGAAGATGTCGATGTTCGGTCGCGTGCCATCACGAGAAAGCTGCGCGATGTCGAAGAGTTGCCGAGCAATCCACAGCCGATGCTGAAAGATTTGCTGGACGAGGACGACTAATCAGAGATTCAACTATGGCAATTCGGGTGGAACGCTTTGTCCTCAGCGCCTTAATAAAGCAAATGCTGCTTTGCCGCCAAACTTTCGTGTGACGGTGCCGAAGACCGAGGCGTGCCCCTTCGGCGATTGTCTTACGAGCGTCTTCGGAGAAGCCGAGCCACCTCATCTTGCCAAAACCCGGCGCAAGATCGCCATCGGCGTGAGACGAACGAGAAACATTCCGAGCTTCATCCAGAAACCGGGAATGACCAAAGGGCGATCAGCCTCAACGGCTGCAAGGGCGTCACGGACGACTCTTTGGACGGACATGTAAACGAACTCGGGCGCGCGTTATGGATCGTTGCCCGGGCGCTTTGCTGCATCCCCAAATTCGGTGTGCACCGGTCCAGGGCAAAGGGTTGTGATGCTAACCCCGGTCCCCTTGAGTTCTGCTCGAAGCGCTTCCGAAAAGCTGATCACATAAGATTTGCTGGCGGCATAAACGGCCATGCCTGGAATCGGAAGAAATCCTGCGCTCGAGCTGACGTTCAATATCGCGCCTCGCTTTTTGACAATCATTTGCGGCAGCAGATGTCGAGTGAGCAGCGTGATTGCCGTGATGTTCACTCGAATCATACGATCATCTCGTTCGATCTGGCTTGTTGCCACCGGCCCGTAATCACCAATTCCCGCATTATTGATTAGTAAATCGATATCGATTTTTTGGTCCCGAAGCCATTCGGTCAATTGATCGATCTGCGAGTTGTCAGCAAGATCGACAACGCGAATGTGGATAATCAGGTGCGGCGAGCGATTGAGCAGTTCATCGCGCAATTCCTCCAAGCGCTCGAGGCGACGTGCCACCAGCACTAGTGAGCGGGCGCGCGATGCGAGTTGCCGGGCGAACTCGCGTCCAATTCCGGCAGAAGCGCCGGTAATGAGTGCGCTACATCCGTCGAGTTCCATATTTAGTAGCAACGACGGCTTCCCAGGCAATGTGTCAAACGTAGTGTGCATTGATGGCGCGCGTAGGAAAAAGCGATGCGAGGACGCAGTCGCACTCCGAAAGCACTTCGTGCGACACCTGGACGAATGCGTTGTCCACATTTCGCGAAGCTTTCGGAGTGCGCACGCGTCCTCGCGTCGCTTTTCCGCACGGCGCAATCACGGTTGATCTAACGAGCACCCGGCAATATCGAGTCGAGCTCGCGCTTTGTCAGAAAACGCCAGTGGCCGCGCGGCAGATCGCCGAGGCGAATGTTCCCGACCCGGCTGCGGGTGAGATGCTTTACACCGTAGCCGAGCGTATCAAACATCCTGCGAATTTGTCGGTTAATTCCTTGTCGCAGAACAACGCGTAATCGCCCCGGAGCGATTGAATGGAGCCGCTCGATTCGCGCGCGTTTGCCGTCGAGAAGGATCCCTTTTGTCAGCTTTGGCGTGAGTGTCGAATCCCACGCTCGATCGAGGCTTACTTCATATTCCTTGTCGATCTTGTAGCGCGGATGAGTGAGCCGCTGGGCGAGATCGCCGTCGTTTGTGAGAAGGAGCAAACCTTCTGTTTGCGCATCGAGTCGGCCGATGTTGAAGAGCCGCGCGAACTTTGGAGGCAACAGATCGAAAATCGTATCGCGCACGTGCGGATCTTTTCGCGTTGAAACGAATCCGGCCGGTTTATTCAGGATGATAGTGATCGGGTGATCGACGTGAACAAGCTTGCCGTCGACCTTTACGTGATCGCGCGGAGAGGGCTGGGCATTGAACCTGGTACAAACCTGGCCATTGATCGTAACGCGGCCGGCCGCGATCAATTCATCGCAATGCCGCCGCGAACCGACGCCGGCAGCGGCGAGAAAGCGATTGAGACGCATGGGGACCGTAAATCGTGACTCGTTAAAACCGTGAATCGTCCAGCCATTTAACGATGCAACAATTTAACGATCCACCGTTTAGACGTCAGGCTTGGTTTTGGGAAGTCCGAGGACTTTCTGTCCTTCCTTCCATTGCCCGCGCTTTTTCAGAATCTCGACCCGCTCGAAGCGCTTCAGGACGTTGCGCTTGGCGGCGATGGTGCTGGTTCCCTTTAAACTTCGATGTTGTGACATAACTTAGCGTAGAAGTGACGAAAATGAGCGCTCATATTAAACCGGCTCGGGAATTTTTCAAATGGACTTAGCCAGCCCTTTGCCACGACGGATTCGCAAATCCAATACGCGGCTTGGCCTGATTGTGACGGCGTTGATCGTGCTGGTGGCCGGATACGGCGCGGTCCGGACCAGCGCGTTTCAATGGTTCATGCTTCGAGCGTCATTGCGGAGCCAATTTCCGGAAATGCGATGGATCAGCACAAATGAGCTGGCGGATTGGCTGGAAGATCGACAACGGAAACCACCGATTCTTCTCGATGTTCGCACCGAGGCCGAATGGAACGTGAGCCATTTGCCGGGGGCGCGCAGGGTCGATCCTGGCGCTTCTAGCGAAGCAGCTTTGCCGAATGTCTCAAAGGGTGCGGCGATTGTGACCTATTGCGCGGTGGGTTATCGCTCGGGGAATCTTGCTTCCCGCTTGCGCGCAGCGGGTTTCACAAATGTGCAAAATTTGGATGGCGGTATTTTCCAGTGGGCTAACGAGCATCGTCCGCTGGTGCGTGATGGGGAACCGGTCACGCGCGTTCATCCCTACGACCAATTTTGGGGCCGTTTGCTGTCGAAGGACGTTCGCGCTGCTCAGAATTGATTGCTCAAGACGACATAAGTGCCCGATTCGGCGACCTCATGATAGATGTGAAATCGTTCCGTAAGCAGCTTCGTCCAGTGACTCATACGTGATTGCTCGATAATCAGATAAACGGACTTCGGCTCACCCCACATTTTCAAAACCTCCTCGTCATCTAAAAAAAGATTGTTCGAGAGCGCACCCATTGGCGCCTCCTTACGCGGGTTTTGGTTAACGAGCAGGAATTGCTTCTTCAGGTAGAAAATTAGGCTGCAGCCGTCGGCGAGCGGTCCTTCGAAAAGCACGTTTTCTTTTAGATGGGAGTTGAGAAAGCGCGCCAAATCGGCCAGCGAAAAATAAGGAGCCATGCGTCCCACGCCATCGATCATGCTCAGCCCGCTCGGAATCATGGCTCCGGCCAAAGCGATGGCGGCAAGTTTTTCCCGCTCTCTGAAAATGAAATAGATAGCAACAATCGATAGGAGAATGAGCGAGCAAGCGATTACGATCAGCATAGGTCGAAATGTAAGCCAGGTGGAAAGCGGGATATCATGCAGCGCTCTCCAAGCCGTCCAGCGGTCGTCCATCACTCCCCAATTCCCATTAAGAGACTGAGCTGCTCTTGATAAAAATATTGCGAGGGCAGCGCTGGCTACGCCTGTTAGGCCGACTAACACCGCCCCAGCACCACGCCATCGCGCCGGCATGCGGTCCCATGCAGTCGCGGCCCAGAGGGCGAATGCGGCCCACATACCCATCGAGTAATAATCCTGGCGTTGGCCAACAAAGAGAAGCGGGATGAAGATGACGCTCATCCAGCAAAGCAGCAATGCATCGGCGAATTCCATTTCGTGCGCTCGCAAGACTCGACGCCAGGCAAAGATAATTCCCGGCAAGAGAGCAAGGGACCAGGGAAACCACCAAGCCAGGTGCATAATAAGGAATTGGTGAACGGGCATGCCAAGAAAATCATGAGTGGCATCGGAAAGGCCCCGCACGTGGCCGATCCATTCCGAGTGGGTCAGATAATAAAGATACCCGGGGAAGCGCAATTCGGCCCAGATATGCCACGGGAGCACGATCAGGCAGAAGATAGCCAAGTATTCCCAGCGTAACAGTGCGCGAAAACGAAGCCGTGCTTCTCGATAAAAGATCGAAAGGATCAGAAAAGTCGCAGCTGGATACACCAGGCCCAACAAGCCTTTCGTTATGCAAGCCAGGCTGGCGCAGATCCAGAATCCCGCAAACCACAGACGTCTGTACTTGCGACGCTGATAACCACAGATGCCACAATAAATGGCTCCCGTAATCAACATGCTAAAGAGCGCTTCGGGCATGACAATGCGAGCCAGAAGAAATGTGCCGCAGAAGCTGAGATAGATGAGACCGCCAATAAAACCCCGCCAGTAACTGCCCAGCTTTTCGCCAATGAGGAAAATCAGCGCCGCCGAAGCGATGATCGACAATGCAATCGGCAGACGCGCTGCCGCCGCATCGATGCCGAAGAGTTTGAATGAAAGGATGAGCAGCCAGTAAAGCAGTGGTGGTTTTTGGAGCCGGTAGATGCCGTCATTCGTAGGCAAAAACCACTGATGCGTCTGAATCATCTCACAGGCCGCGCCTGCGTATTGGCCCTCCGTCTGGCTGTAAAGATCGCCCGAACTAACCGTCGCCAGGTGTAAGAGCGCAGCCAGCGCAATAAGGATGACGAGCAGAGCATGTCGCGTAGGAGGCGCGGGCAAGGCCGGCGGCTCGAGCAGAGTTTCTTGGATGCTAAGTGTGCGCGCCCCAGCGATCATTTCTTACGACGAGCGTTCCAATACCGGTTCGATGGTGGTCGCCGCGGGAGTCGTCCGATATTTTTCCCAATGCTCTGGCAAACGCAGCAGTTTCCCGGCGGGCATTTCAATCAATGCGAGCATTTGGCGGCATTCGGCAATCAGCGCGTTGTCTTTCTTGCGAACGATATGAAACGCGCACCAAAATCGGGCGCGTTCAATTCGGTCGAGCCAGCCCTCGATGACAAGCTCGTCGGCTAATTTGGCGGCTCGGCGGTAATCGATCTCGGTCCGGACGACAACTGGGTATTGCTGTGTCTCAGCCATCTCAGCCAGATGGAGACCGAGTTCTTCCGCCAGCCGGGTCCGAGCCATTTCGATAAAACGCAGGTAAGCGATATTCGACACGACTCCCCCGCAATCCGTATCGAAAAACATCACCTGCACTTCAATGCGGATCCGGGGTTTAGACATGCCGAAGGATAGTGGTTCGAAAGATAACGGCAAACGTTCGCCAGAGGAAGCGTAGCCGCGTTTCGCGTGAGCTTTTGGAGTGCGTATGCGTCCTCGCATCGCTTTTGGTTTGGAATAGTGCTTAGAGAAAAGCGGTGCGAGGACGCCCCGCATTCCACAAGCACTTCGATGCGAAAGTTCAGCGAAACGATAAAGCCAAATTACACGTCGTAATACATCGAGAACTCATACGGATGCGGGCGGAGGCGAAGGGCGTCGTATTCCTTTTGTTTCATGTCGATCCAATTTGCGATGAATTCGGCGTTGAAGACATCACCGCGCAAAAGGAACGAGTGATCGGATTGGAGTGCTTCGATCGCGCCACGGAGCGAATCCGGGACACTGGCGATTTGAGCGAGTTCTTCCGGCGGCAGCTCGTAGAGATTCTTGTCAAGCGGGTCGCCTGGATCGATCCGGTTCTGGATTCCATCGAGGCCAGCTAGCAGCAAAGCCGAGAACGCGAGATAGGGATTGGCTGCCGGATCGGGCGTCCGAAACTCAATTCGTTTCGCTTTTGGGCTGGGCGAATACGTTGGAATGCGAATGGCGGCGGAACGATTGCGCGCCGAATAAGCGAGATTGACCGGTGCTTCGAATCCCGGCACGAGACGTTTAAAGCTGTTTGTAGTCGGATTGGTAAGACAGGTGAGGGCGGGGGCGTGTTTCAAAATGCCGCCGATAAAGAAGAGCGCGGTATCGCTTAAGCCGGCATAACCATTGCCGGCAAACAGCGGTTTATCGCCGTTCCAAAGCGAGATGTGGGTGTGCATCCCCGAACCATTGTCGGCGAAGAGCGGCTTGGGCATGAACGTCACCGTTTTGTTGTGCCGTTTGGCAACATTTCGAATGATGTATTTGTAGTATTGAAGACTGTCCGCCATTCGCTTGAGTGGAGCGAAGCGAATGTCGATCTCGGCCTGGCCAGCTGTGGCAACTTCATGATGCTGGCGTTCAATGGCTACCCCGGCACGCTCCAATTCCAGACACATCTCGTTGCGAATGTCCTGCAAGCTATCCATCGGCGAGACCGGGAAGTAGCCTTCCTTGGGCCGAATCTTATAGCCGAGGTTCGGATATTCTTCGCGCGCGCTGTTCCAATGCCCCTCCACACTTTCGACCGAATGAAATGACGAATTCGCCGCGTAGCTGAAGCGCACGTCATCGAAGATGAAAAATTCTGCTTCCGGCCCGATGAATGCGGTATCGGCGATGCCGGTGCTTTTCAGATAGGCCTCGGCTTTTTCGGCCACACCGCGTGGGTCGCGGTCGTATGGTTCGCGAGTGATAGGATCGACAATAGTGCAGATGAGCGAAAGGGTTGCTTCCGCATTAAAAACGTCGATCCAGGCTGTCGCCGGATCCGGAATCACGAGCATGTCTGAAGCGTTGATGACGCGCCAGCCGCGGATGCTCGAGCCGTCGAAGCCAAGGCCATCGGTAAAAATCTCTTCGTTGTATTCGGTTAGCGTAGTCGTGAAATGCTGCCACGTGCCGAGCAGATCCGTGAACTTGAAGTCGATCAACTTCACGTCGTTATCTTTAATCAATTTGCTGACGTCAGATGGGGTTTTGTCTTTGGGCATGTTTTTCTAAGGATGAAGGTTGAGGGATGAAGGATGAAAAGTGAAACGATCAAAAAGTTACATTGTTACATGGGCGATGACATTAACCGTTGCAACCTTGTAACGATTTAACGATGTAACGATGCGCGCGCATGCGCGCTACACCGCTTTTTCGCCGATCTCTTCCGTGCGGATGCGGACCGCGTGTTCCACTGGAAGCACAAAAACTTTCCCATCACCGATCTTTCCGGTTTTAGCTGCGTTGACCACGACGCTCACCGCCTTCTCCACCATGTCGTCGGCCATCACTACTTCCACTTTTACTTTGGGCAAAAAATCGACCGTGTATTCGCTCCCCCGATAGATTTCTGTGTGTCCTTTTTGACGGCCGAATCCTTTCACTTCCGTGACGGTCATCCCTTCGATTCCCAGCTCGGCCAGAGCCTCTTTGACCTCCTCGAGCTTGAACGGTTTGATGATCGCTTCCAGTTTTTTCATTTTTTTATTCCGTCGATGCCTGTCGCGCCGTAGTGGAGCGGAGGCGGATCGATCTAAAATTCGGCGGCGCGTAGGCCTTTGCAATCGAAAGCTAAACGCGGCACGCGCTCTCTTAGCAATAGCGCCAGATCAATGCAAGCTTTGTTTAAGCTGACTGGCCAATGTTGAAATGCTGTGGGCAACGCAGATCTCTTGCTCGTGTTTCATCCCGAAAAGCGGTGCGAAGACGCCGCGCACTTCCAAAAGCTGACGCGAAACGACAGAAAGCTTCATTTCATTTTGCACGAAATGCTTTAGGAGTGCGAGGCGTCTTCGCATCGCTTTCTGATCGAAAAACTCCCGACGTTCGGATTCTAGTGCGGGGTCGCGCTCGGGGTAACCGTCGGAGTGGATGAAGGTTTGGCCACTTTCACGAGCGGCAGCTTCAACGCGTCGTAATCGGGATTGCTAATGGCAAACGTTCCGTCGCGCCCTTCTTCTTTGGCAAACCACATTCCGTCCGGAGTGCGAATGCCGATTTTCAACACGTGGGAATCTTTCGGTTGCGTTCCGGTCATGAAGGTGAAACTCAGTTGCGGTTTCTCCAAGCCTTGCTGCGGAATCGTCGCACCGGACCAACGCACAGCATGTAGCTTCGCCACCGTGTTAATAAGTGACTGCACATTCGTCTGATTAATCGTGCCACTCCCTTTTACCCATCGCCACTGCTTATTCTCCCCGCGTTCCATCGACAATTCTTCCTGGCCAGTCGCAAGGGTGAACCGCTGGATCTGTTCCGGTTTGAAATTGAAGATCGACAATTCCTGCCACTGCAAGGGATCGGTAAAAATTTGATCGAGCAAAGTGCGAGGCACGGCCACAATGAACGGTTCGTCACCGACTCGGGCGTAAACATCGTTCCCTTCCACTTTGCCGAACGCCAGCGTCGCGAATGGACGTTCGCCTGCCTTCGTCTCGGCAGTATTTTCCGAAGCGAAAGAGCTGAACGTCAGTTGCAGCTGCGGTTTGTCGAGGCCGTATTTGGCCAGATTCGAGGCCACATCTTCGACAAATCTGGCGACTTGTTCATTCTGCAATATCTGAATTAAGCGACGAACCTCGCTGGAATTGGCCGGTGCATTATTCAGGCTGACAATCGTCCAGTTTTCACCCTTTCGGGCGAGAACGATTTTCTTCCCTCCTGTTTTGTCGATGGTGATCCGATCGAGAATATTTGTGTCGATCCGGATCAGGTGCCGGTCGCGTAGATCGTTCGGCTTTGTATTCAGGATTTCTTCGATTTTTTTCGGTAGCGTGTAAACGAAACCACGCGAAGCGAACCGGACGTAGACTTGATCCTTTTGTTTTTCTCCCGCGCCCGCGGGACCGCCGATTTGGAGCATCTGCCCCTGTTCGCCACGGGACGAATCCGTCCGTCCGGCGGATTTGTCGTCCTGCCCGAATAAAGTGATCGAGCCGCGAGGTTCAGCCAAGCCGTAGGCATGAAGGTCGCCCTGATCGCTGGCGACAAATTGCTCGATGCGAGCGTTCGTGACCTGGGCGATCAATTCGTTGATCTTCTGATCGTCTCCTCTCGCTCGAAGTGGTTTCACAATGTCCCAATGATCGTCTTTTTTCTGGAGCTCCATTTCGCCGGCATTCGTTTTTAAAACAACGCGCGTGACTTGGGGCGCAATCAGGTCGGTTAGCTTACGGTCCCGGAAGTCCTCGGGTTTCTTGTCGATATCTTTTTTTACTGTGCCAGGGACAATGAGGGCTTCCTTCGAGTTCTCGAACCGGACGTACATTTTGCCCTCGAGCGCGGCATCCTTTCCAAAAAGAATCTCCGGCGGCGCGTCGGGGCCGCTTAATTTCAAACGAAGCTTCGGCTTGTTCAGGCCGTATTCAGCCAGCTTGCTTTTATCCGCCTCGATTTCTTTCGCTGAAATTGTGGCGTCCTTTTCCCAACCTTCGAGATCGAAGAGCAAATTCTGAATCAAGGAACTATCAGCTTGATCCTTGATCGGCCTTTCGAGACGCCACTTACTGTCGTGTCGGCGGAGGTCGATTGTCTGATCGCCATTTTGAATCATGATCCCGTCGATCTTATCCCGATCGAGCTTTACGACCTTTTGCGATTGCTCCCGGGCCTCGGCAGTTGTCGGCCGGTTCATTTCATAGAACTTCAGGTACACCCCCAGACCGACAACGATCACGAGAAGGGCGACTGTAGTCTTCCAATTCATGGCTATCGTTCTGTCATTCTCAGGAAAGCGAAGTATCTCTGATCAATCAGATTCGCTTCCGGCAGAAATGAGTGGAGATGTTTCGATTCGCTCAACATGACAGAGATAATCAGGCGCGACGTTGCCACCAAACGAACGAGCCGATCAAAGCCGGGACCAGTGGAATGAGCACGAGAATTAGCCATCGCAGGTTCCGCAATGAGGCTTCGGTGAGACTGAACGTGAGTGTCTGCGGGACTTTGGGCGCGATGCCGATCAACTTTTCGCGACTCAGCAACCAATTGACGCAGGCGGAAATGAAATCCAATCCCTCCTGGTCCTGCGTAATCGCATTGTCCTGAATGAAAGTTGCATTGCTTGATACCACCATTCGCGACGAATTGACCTGAACGCGCTCATCGGCACTGCCGCCTTTTTCGATGGAAACGCCGATGGTGATGGGCGGCGCGGCGGCCGCGCCTTTGGCATCCGCCTGGAATTTGACCTGATCGTTTGAGTTGTAGTCTTTCTCGGCGAAATAACCTTTCTCGGCCTGAAGGAGCGGCTGAAGCTGGATATTGGCGGAACGCACTCGATTTGCATCCAGCGAAAGCGAGCACGTGCCGCCGACTAATATCGTTCGCGCGCCAGCGAGTCTTAGCGTGATCGGGCTGCCTCCCAAAAATTGCGCGTAAACATCACGCGTGATCGCGAGCTCCTGAATGCCAGTCTTCAAAAACGCCATCAGGCGATCGTCATTCACCTTTACTCCCAGCTCGTTGAGGAAAGCATCCAGCCGCGGCGTCTTGGCAGCAGGATCGAGAAGAACAAGGAAGCGACCATGCTTCTCCCAGAAATCGCGCAGCAATTTCATCTCGCGGTCGGAAAAATCATATTTAGGTCCATCGATCATAACGATCTGCACGTCCGACGGGATCGCGCCCACATTGAAGAGATTGAGTTCTTCAAATTTTACATTCTCGTTTCCGATGAATGCTTTCAGCACCGAGATCGGGCTGCTGCTGGCGATCGCCGGTTCCCCGTGGCCGGTCACATAACCGATGGACTGCTTTTTCCCTTCGACCAAATCCATCATCGCACTCGTGATTGCTTGTTCTCCCTTGAATGCGGTCACTCGCGGACCCTCGCCGAACATCGCGCCGCTTTGGTCGATATCGGCCATCTCGGAAGCCTTCACCGTCTTATTCTGTCCCTTGTAATCGATAATGAGCAGGCTCTCGTCGCTAACGACTTTGTATTTCTCGAGGACCTCCTTTGCTCGGGAAAGGTTTCGCTGAGGATCAATGTATTCGACGTCGATCTTCCTGCGGCCGGCATACTGATATTCAGTCAGCAGGCTCTCAACATCGGCGGTGATCGGAGTGTTGGGCGCGAAGAAAACGATGATCTTGGCCTTGCCCTTGATGGTGTCGAGGAAACGCTTCGTTTTGTCCGAGAGGGCGTACTTGTGGTTCCGGGAAACATCCCAGCGCTTGTAATGCTTGAATGCGATGGAGTTCACCATCGTCGCCAGCAGAAAAACCAAGACCAGCTGAACCAGGACATTTAGACCTATCCCGATGCGATGGATTTTTCGCCCGGAACCTTTGCTGGCCTGCTTGCTGGTCTGTGGTTCGGTTACAGTCTCCATTTGCGTGATTGAAATGCCTGATAAGTGAGCGTCAGCATCAGGATGGTCGCACTGACATAAAGAACGATGGGCCGGGTGTCGATGATGCCGCGCGAGAACGTGCCCATGTGTTCAATCGCTGAGAAATAGCCCAATAAATCGCGTGTGTACGAACTGACCTCCAGCAGGATAAACTGGACCAGACCCAGGAAGAACAGGAGCGTAATGGCACAGAAGGAAATGATCGCCGCGATAATCTGGTTTCGAGTCAACACAGAGGCGAAACATCCCACCGAAAGATAAAACATTCCCAACAGCAAAAGCATCAGATACGAGCCCCAGTAGGCGCCGGCCGAATTCGCAGCGGGTTGCCCTGTGACCTTCTGAAAGATCGCAAAATAAAGAAGCGTCGGGATCCAGAGGACGATGTAAAAGATCAGCGCGCCGCAGAATTTCGAGAGAACCACGTGCCAATCCCGCACCGGCGCGGTCATGAGCGGTTCGATCGTGCCGAGCTTAAATTCTTCCGAAAAGAGGCGCATCGTGATGAGCGGAAAAATCAGGACAAATGCGAACCAGAAGAACACGGAATTGAAGAATGCTTCCTGCACCGAGTACTGCACCTGGCGCTGGTTCATGAACGAAACCTGGAAATAAAAATCCACCCCACTGATCAACAGAAAGAAAATCAGAACGATGTAAGCGATCGGCGAATAGAAGTAGCCGCGCACTTCGCGCATGAGCAACGTGAAGAATTTACGCATGGCAGTCTCTCATTTTACACTTCATCAGTATGCGTGATTTCTACGAACACATCTTCCAGTGTGGCCCGTCGCTGGGATAGCTCGCGCAGGTTCCAATTTCGCGCTTTGGCCAGTCGAAAAACTTCTTCGCGAACATCGACACCGGATTCGACTCGCAATGAGAATTTCTTCCATTCTCCGTCGGCCTCAGTCGTGACGTCGCGCACACCCGAGATCTTTTTCAGTTCCGCCGCTCCGTTGTCATTTCCAATCTTCACTTCGACAGCGACCCCGCCGGCCTGGCGAATCTTTCCCACAAGATTTTCCGGTGTATCGCATGCCTGGATCCGGCCTTTGTGAATGATGATTACCCGGGAGCACGTCATCTCGACCTCCGGCAGAATGTGTGTCGAAAGCAGTATCGTGTGTTGTTCGCCGAGGTTCTTAATTAACTCGCGCACCTGGCGAATCTGGTTTGGATCGAGACCAATCGTCGGTTCATCCAAAATGAGAAGATCGGGTTCGGCAATAAGGGCATCCGCCAGCCCGACCCGCTGCCGATATCCTTTGGAAAGTGTGCCGATTAATTTCCGCTCCACATCTTTTAGACCGCACAGTTCTTTCACATCGCCTAAGCGCTCCGCCATTTTTCGATGCGGCACAGCTTTAAGTGAAGCGCGGTAATTCAGATATTCGGTCACGCGCATGTCGTTATAGAGCGGTACATTTTCCGGCATGTAGCCGAGGTGCGATCGAGCCTGAAGCGATTGTTTGAAAACATCGTAACCGGCCACGCTCGCGCGTCCCGAAGTCGGGGGCATGAAACTGGCCAGAATCCGCATAGTGGTACTTTTGCCGGCGCCGTTGGGCCCGAGAAATCCCATGATCTCGCCCTTGCCCACTTCGAAATTCAAATCCTGGATCGCAGTCTGCCCTGCGTAACGCTTGGTGAGATTCTCGACTTTAATCATGATCCCGATTTTTCATGAGACAACTAACCTCTTATTGCGTTGCGAATTTTTTCGCCGCTGTCAACGGGCCGTAAGCGATAAAGTTTCAATTCGTTGACCGCGCCCGCGCGAGCGAACCACTCCCACGGCAAAATCAACAGACGCGCCAGAGGTCGCTTGCTGCAGCAAATCCTCCACTTGTTTTGTCGAGTTCACATCGTAGTTGCCAATGCGGTAAATCATCAGGCCACGGACGATGCCCGCCTCGTCAGCCGGGCTGTCGGGCTCGACCGCGGCAATCAACACGCCGTGACCGCGCGCATAACCCAGCGCATCGGAAAGCTCATCAGTGAGATCCTGAAGCTGCATTCCAAACATTCGCTCTGCACGCGATGTTTGTGTGTTACCAGGCTCAGTCGGCGCCGGTTGCTTCTCGGCGATCTTTTTGAATTGATTCACGCTGTCTCTGACAACGTTTGCGGGAATGGCAAAACCGAGCCCCTGTGTCGGTAGCCCCTGCGGTGTGAACGCCATTTTGGCCGAGCTGATCCCAACTAAACGAGCGGATAGATCAATGACGGGGCCGCCGCTGTTGCCCGGATTGATTGCGGCATCGGTCTGGACAAGGTCCTTGTACTCGATGTTATCGATGGTGATGTCGCGTTTCACCGCGCTCAAAACTCCGCGGCTGATCGAGCTGCCGTAACCGACCGCGTTGCCGACCACGATCACCGTTTCGCCCAGCAAGTTTGGCGAAATATTTTCCAGGTTGATGAACGGGAACGGGTCTTTCGCTTCAATCTTGATGAAGGCCAGGTCCTTCTTCTCGTCGCCAGTAATGAAGCGCGCATTGTAGGTCTTGTTGTCATTGGTCGTGACCTGAATTTTTAAATCCGCGGCCCGTTCCACGACGTGTTGATTAGTCACGATGTCGCCCGCAGGATCGACGATGAAACCCGACCCGAGGCTTTGGATTTTCTGGCGGATCTCCCGCGGGCGGACCCGATAGTTCCCAAAAAACTGCGCATAGAAATCTTCAAACGGATCGTGGATTTGGCGCCGCACCACGCGTTCGGTGTTGATACTTACGACAGCAGGCAATACCTTTGCCACCGCTAGCACCGCCGGTTCAGAAGCGGGATCGGCTTGGGCGAGGAGTGATGTCGATGTTGCGATGATCGACAGCGCGGTCAGCGACGACACTATCCGAGTCATAACTGTTTAGTGATTTCTTCCGGAATCAGTCGCTGCAGTCCCGGATTCGCTTCCGCGATTCGAATTAGATCAAGCTCGTCTTTCCACGCCCACACCTTCCCGCGAATGATGTCCTTCAGACGGGCTACGGGAACTTGCATCCCAAGAACTTCGCGTTCCGTTGCATCCGCCAGAAACTCCTGGTAGCGGGGATCGGTTGTAAATTGGATGTTCAGCTTGCTGCCTGGTCGCTGGGCGTTCATTGAATCCTCGAATGGCTTCACTTGCAATCCGCTTGCTTCAAACTCGCGACCAATTTGCTCCAGGTTACTCGCCATTACGACAAGATCGACATCGATCGTGTAAACTGGTTCCGCATAACAATTGACGGCCAGCCCGCCAATTAAACACCACAGCTTATGGCGATTTAGAATGGTGACCGCCCCGGCAAAATCACTGGCGCCGCCGCTCGTAACGGATTCAAACACTTCTGTGGCAGTCATGTGCGCTGCAAGTAACGAGGCGGCGTTCACACTGTCAACTTGCCACCGCCTACCTGTCATGTCCGCCACGGCGGATTCGTCCTGTGGCGAATTGAGCGAAGCGAAACATCTCTGATCATTTCTTCGACGGGTCGAAACTAAACGATTTGAGATTCTTCGCTTCGCTCAGAATGACAATTGAAATGCCCGCAGGCTAGCGCTTGGACTTGCCGCGTCGATCAATGGTTGCAGATTAATCTTGGACATGCGCACAACCATCGACACGCGGGCGAATCTGGATTTGATCGAGGAAAATTATCGGCGTTGGCAGGAAGACCCGGCCTCGGTCGATTCGAGTTGGTCGGCGTTTTTTGAAGGGTTTGAGCTTGGGAATCTGCCGCAGCGCAATGGCGCGGCTGTAGCGGAGACGGCGCAAGCCCACGAAGTTGCATTGCAGACGCGTGTCGATGGTTTGGTTTACACCTATTGCACGCTTGGGCACACGATTGCGCGAATTGATCCCTTAGCAGAGACCCGGCCGGAAAATTCTTTGCTTACCCTGCCAGAGTTGGGGTTCAGCGAAGCCGACCTTGATCTCCGCGTTTCTTCGAAATTCTTCTTCGATAATCGGCAAATGACGTTGCGGGAGATGATCGCCGGCTTGGAGCGAATTTATGCTGATTCCATCGGCTCCGAATTCATGCACATTCAGGACGCGCGGGTTCGCGAATGGATCCGGCGACGATTGGAGACTCGCCCGGAAAAACGGTCGACTGCGCACGCAGTCCAGGTCGCGCTTTTGCGGGCGCTGATGGAGGCGGAGTCGTTCGAAACATTCCTGCACACGCGTTACGTCGGGCAAAAACGGTTTTCGCTGCAAGGCGCGGAATCGCTCATGGTGATTCTCGACACGATTCTGCATCGATGTCCGGATCGTGGCATCGAGGAAATCTCAATGGGAATGGCCCACCGCGGCCGGCTCAATGTTCTCGCGAATTTCCTGCGCAAATCGCTCAAGGTCATCTTCACCGAGTTCAGCGAAAATTATGTCCCTGAGCTCGTGGCCGGCGATGGCGATGTGAAATATCATCTGGGTTATCACACCGTGCGCAAACTCGCTTCCGGCGCTGAGGTCGAGATTCGTCTTTCGGCTAATCCGAGCCACCTGGAAGCTGTCGATCCTGTTGTGGAAGGTAAAACGCGAGCCCGGCAGCGCATTCGCGAAGACACCGAGCATCGGCGCAAAGTCTTGCCGCTTTTAGTGCATGGAGATGCGGCATTTATCGCGCAGGGAATTGTCGCCGAAACGCTTAATCTTTCACAACTGCCCGGCTACTGCACCGGCGGGACTCTTCACATCGTGGTCAATAATCAGATCGGATTCACCACGCTTCCGAAAGACGCACGTTCGTCGATGTACGCAACAGACATCGCAAAAATAATCGAGGCGCCCATTTTCCACGTGAACGGCGACGATCCGCTGGCCGTGAAATTCGTTACGGATCTGGCGTTGGATTTCCGCCAGGAGTTCGGACGCGACGTTGTCATCGACATGTACTGCTATCGCCGCTACGGCCACAATGAGGGCGACGAGCCTTCGTTCACTCAGCCCTATCTTTACGCGAAGATTGAAAAGCATCCATCAGTCACGCAGCTTTATAAACGCGAGTTGCTCGAGGCCGGAACGTTAAGCGAGGACGACGCCGCTTCGCTCGAAACAGAATTCGATCTTCGGCTGGAAATGGCCCGGGACGAAGTGAAAGCAATTGAGAAGCGGAAAGGAACGGCTAAAGCGAAATTCAATGAATCGACTGCGATTTTCCAACCGCCTTACACCAGTGAATCGGAGCCGACCGCAATCAGTGACGAGACGCTCAAGACAATTGTCGATGGTCTGACCCGTGTGTCGGAAGGATTTGAAGTCCAGCCGAAAATTAAACGAATCGTTCTGGATCATCAGCGCAAAGTCTTCGAAGATGGCGGTCCGTACGAATGGCATTACGCCGAGGCACTCGCATTTGGATCGCTGCTGCTGGAAGGGACGCCGATTCGATTGTCTGGCCAGGACAGTTCACGTGGGACATTCAGCACGCGGCATTCGATTTTGTACGACGCTCGAACCGGCAAGCCATACGTGCCGCTCATGCATCTGGCTGAAAAGCAGGCGCGGATTTGTATTTACAACAGTCCGTTATCGGAAGCGGCCGTGCTCGGTTTCGATTACGGATACTCGCTCGATTATCCAAACCTGCTCTGTCTCTGGGAAGCGCAGTTTGGCGACTTTGCTAACGGGGCGCAGACGATCATCGATCAATTCATCGCGTCGGCGGAATCGAAGTGGCAACGGCCAAGTGGCATCGTAATGCTCCTTCCGCACGGTTATGAAGGGCAGGGCCCGGAACATTCCAGCGGGCGGCTCGAGCGTTTTCTCCAGCTTTGCGCGGAGGACAACATGCAGGTCTGTAATCTGACTACTGCCGCGCAATACTTTCACGTCCTGCGACGCCAGATGAAACGGCCATTCGTTAAGCCACTGATCATTATGACGCCGAAAAGTCTGTTGCGGGCAAAGGTTGCTTCGTCGCGCGCAGAGGAATTTACCTGCGGGCGATTTGAAGAAATTCTCAGCTCGCCCGAGGTCGGGACCTCGAGCAAGATCAAGCGCGTCATCTTCTGCTCAGGCAAAGTTTATTACGATCTGCTGCGTCACCGTGACGAAAAGAAGATCGACAACGCAATGATCATTCGAATCGAGCAGCTTTATCCGTTCGAAGAAGAGAAGCTGCGCCAATTGATGAAGGGGTTTCCCAAGGGAGTGAAACTCGTGTGGTGTCAGGAAGAATCGCAGAACGTGGGGGCCTGGACATTCATCGAGCCGAGATTACGCACGATGTTTTGCCGCGAGATTGCCTATGCAGGTCGCGATGCCAGCGCGAGCCCGGCAGTTGGCGCATTGACGACGCACAAACGCGAACAAAAGCGTTTGGTTACGGACGCGTTCTCAATCTGAATCTGCCACCCTGGGCTGTTGACGAACGAGCTTCCTCCCGCGACGCTCATCAGGCGATGGCCATTGAAGTAAAAATACCAGCTGTCGGTGAATCGATCACCAGCGGTGTCGTCACAACATGGCACAAGAAGTCCGGAGATTTTGTCAACGAAGGCGAGCCGCTCTTCACTTTGGAGACCGACAAAGTCTCCACGGAAATTGTGGCGGAGAAGGCCGGTTTGCTCGAAACGAAAGTGCCGGAAGGCCAGGAAGTAAAAATCGGCGAAGTAGTGGCCACGATTGACGATTCGAAGTCGGGACCTCAGGACAGAGAAACGAAGCCGGCAGAGAAAAAGACAGAGCCTGAGAAGAAAGAAGCAAAGGAAGAAGCGGAAGCGAAAAAACAACAAGCTGCGGTTGAGAAGAAAGCAGAGAAGGCAAAAGAGGCGGCGGTGCCGGAAAAAGATTTGTCGCCCGCGGTTCGACGGATTGTCGAGGAAAAGGATCTAGTACCCGGGAAAATTTCCGGTACCGGAAAAGGGGGTCGCTTGACCAAGGGCGACGTGCTCGCCGCCACTGAGGATCGACAGTCTCTTTCTCGGTCGGCAGAAAAGCCTGTTGGGGAAGCTGACAGCTTTCCTGCCGCCGCCCCTGTATCGAGCGGTGGCCGATTTACGCGCAAAAAGATGTCACCGTTGCGCCGCAAAATCGCGGAACAACTGGTGATGTCGCAGCAAACGACCGCGACTCTTACGACCTTTAATGAATGCGATATGAGTGCGGTTCAGAAGTTGCGCGCTGAATCACAGGAAGCGTTTACCAAAAAGAACGGCGTAAAACTCGGTTTCATGTCGTTCTTCATCAAAGCCGCCATCGAAGCGCTCAAATCCGTGCCGCCGGTAAATGGCCGGATCGAAGATGGCGATTTTATCCAGAACAAATTTTACGATATTGGAATCGCCGTGAGCACCGAACGCGGCCTCGTCGTCCCGGTCGTGCGCGACGCCGACAAGAAAAGTTTCGCCGAATTAGAGCGCGACATCGCCGGATTCGCGACGAGGGCGCGTGAGGGAAAATTGAAGATTGAAGAACTGCAAGGCGGGACATTTACCATCACTAACGGTGGAGTTTTCGGCTCACTCTTCGCCACCCCGATTCTCAATCCGCCACAAAGTGGGATTTTGGGCATGCACAAGATCATGCCGCGCCCGGTCGCAATCGACGGGAAAGTTGAGGTCCGCCCGATGATGTATCTCGCGCTCAGCTACGATCATCGCGCCATCGATGGCAAGGAATCCGTCACGTTTCTCGTGGAAGTGAAGGAATGTATCGAGGACCCAACGAAGTTGCCGCTCGATTTTTAATCCAGTCGTTCCCAAAAAATGATTTGAGATTCTTCGCGTTGCTCAGAATGACAAGGTGAGATGATTGTCATGTTGAGCGAAGCGAAACATCTCCGATCATTCGTCTTGGGTGTAGGAAAGCCCGAATGTTTCGAGATTCTTCGCTGTGCTCAGAATGACAGAGTAAAATATGGACAAATTTGATGTCGTAATCATCGGTTCCGGGCCGGGGGGCTATGTGGCTGCGATCCGCGCTGGGCAGCTCGGCCTGAAAACCGCGATTGTCGAGAAGGACAAGGAACTGGGCGGTACTTGTCTCAACGTCGGTTGTATTCCGAGCAAGGCCTTGCTCACGTCGAGCGATCATTTCGTTTTCGTGAAAAAGGAAGCGGAGAAACACGGGATCAAAGTCGGCGATGTCGATCTTGATCTTGGCAAGATGCAAGCGCGCAAAGAAAAAGTCGTGAAGACGCTCACCGGTGGCGTGCGCGCATTGATGAAGACGAACAAGGTGACCACGTTCGAAGGGTTGGGCACAATCACCGCTCCCTGCAAAGTTTCGGTGAAATCATCGAAGGGCGAAATTCAGGAGATCGAGACGAAAAATATCGTGATCGCGACGGGTAGCGTTCCGGTCGAATTGCCCTTCGCGAAATTCGACAGCGACAAAATCGTGAGCAGCACGGAGGCGCTTTGTTTTACGGAGCCTCCGAAAAAATTTCTCGTGATCGGCGCGGGTGCGATTGGTCTCGAATTAGGCTCCGTCTGGAACCGGCTCGGTTCAGAAGTGACAATGCTCGAATTTCTGGCGCGGATCGCGGTCGGGTTCGATCTTGAATTATCGAACCTGCTTCAACGGTCACTTGCCGCGCAAGGAATGACGTTTCATCTCGAAACCAAAGTCAGCGACGTGAAGATCGACAACGGCAAAGTGATCGCGACCGCGACAAAAGGCGGCGAAGAAATGAAGTTCGATGCCGATAAGGTGCTCGTCTCAGTCGGTCGCAAACCATTTTCGGAGGGCCTGGGCGCGGAAAAGGTCGGGGTCGAATTTGACGAGAAGAAACGAATCAAGATCGACAAGAATTTCCGCACGAATGTCGAGGGCATTTACGCGATTGGCGATGTCGTCGCGGGGCCAATGCTGGCGCATAAAGCTGAAGATGAAGGGATTGCCTGCGTCGAGATCATCGCGGGCAAAGCAGGTCACATTAACTACGACGTGATCCCTGGAATCATTTACACAAATCCCGAGCTGGCGGGCGTCGGGATCACGGAAGATCAGGCCAAAGAAAAAGGTCTCGACGTGCGGATTGGGAAATTTCCATTTCGCGCGAATGGCCGCGCGTTGGCGAACGAAGATGTCGATGGAATGGTCAAATTTGTCGCCGACGCGAAGACGGATCGAATTCTCGGAGCCCACATTTTGCAACACGTGGCCTCGGAACTAATCGCGGAAGCCGCGTCGGTGATGGAATTTGGCGGAAGCTCGGAAGATCTAGGTCGCACCTGTCATTCGCATCCGACCTTAAGTGAAGCAGTGAAAGAAGCGGCGCTGAACGTGGAGAAACGAGCGCTTCACATAGTCAATCGTTGACTACTGAGCCTTCGCGGTTTCACGGCGTCGGATCATAACGAGCGTTACCACGGCAGACGCGGCGCAGACAATGCCGCCCAAACCAAGTGCGAACGGCGTTCCGATCCAATTAGCGACGGTGCCGGCTTCCAAACTCCCGAATGGAATCATCGCGCCAAACACGAGCGACCAAATCCCCATCACGCGCCCGCGCATTTCGTCGGGGACGATCGTTTGGAGAACGGTGTTTGAAGTTGAAAAAAATAGGAGCATGCCGAATCCGGCAATACAGAGGAACACTAGCGACAAAGAAAAACTTCGCGTGAACGAAATTGCGAGTAAGGCCGCCGAAAAAACCCAGACACCGCCGAGGGCAAGTTTTCTTGGCGCAATCAAGTGGCCCCATGTCGCGACCACGAGGGCACCGATAAGCGCGCCTGTCCCGCTTGCCGACATTAAAATTCCGTAGCCGTTGGCTCCACGATTGAGAACATCTTTTGCAAAGGCAGGCATCAGCACCGCGTACGACCAGCCAAACACACCGACTGCAAGAAACAGCAAAAGTATCGTCCGGACCCGAGGGTGTTTCGCGGAATACACAATACCGTTCCAGGCGTGTTCCCCGGCCGAGACATGCCGGCTGGGTTGATGAAAAGGCGGCAATCGCATCATGATCAGCCCGGCAATCACTGCAATAAACGTTACCCCATTGAGGAAAAAACACATAGCCACGCCCACTGCGCCAATCAGCAAACCGGCAATCGACGGCCCGACAACGCGGGCGCCGTTAACGATCGAGCTATTGAGCGAAATCGCGTTGAGCAAATCTTCGCGGCTGGTCATTTCGACGGTGAACGCCTGACGCGCCGGCATATCGAATCCCATTGCGATTCCGTTCAAAGCCGCGATGACCATGATAAAAAGCGGCGTCGCGAATCCGGCCCATGCGCCGGCGGCGAGTAAGAACGCGCAAGCCATTTGCGCGCTCTGTGTGATCAAGAGAATCGAGCGTTTCGGATAAAGATCGGCCAGTGAGCCGCCCCAGATTGAAAACAGCATCATCGGCGCCGAACCCACAGCTGCGACGGTGCCCAGTAAAAGTTTTGAATTCGTGATCTCGTACACGTACCAGCTCATCGCTGTTTGTTGCATCCAAGTGCCGATGAGCGAGACGAGCTGGCCCCAGAAGAAGAGGCGGTAATTGCGATGTCGGAGCGCGCGAAAAGTGTGTCGCCAGCTTACGCCGCCGACGGGCATACGTCGCAGCCGGCCACTGAGGTCTTCCGGCACACGCGCGGTTTCGGTCGTTCTCGATGACATGCCGAAATCTGTGTGGAAGTTCGCCTCCCGCAAAGTCTCGCGCTATGAATTCATGTGGAAAGCAGCGCGGCAATTCTGTTACGCAGACGGAAGTTTAGCGATACCAGCCTGATCGTCTCCTGGTGCACAGAATCACTCGGCTGCATTCAAACCGTTGCCAAAGGGGCCCGTCGGGCCAAAAGCCAGTTCGCCGGGAAGCTCGACCTTTTTTTCGAAACAGAAATCCAAATCGCACGGAGCCGAAGATCGACATTGCATACGCTGACTGAAGTAATTCTTAAAAATCCATTTGGCGGCATTCGGCAAAACTACTCACGAACACAGACCGCGGCGTACTTTGTCGAACTGATCGAGATTTGCACCGAGCGCGATCATCATGAGCCGGAGCTGTTCGATCTTCTGCGACGCGCGTTCGGTTATCTCGACGGGAACGATCCAACTCTCCGCGCGGTCTCGCATTTTGAAACCGAACTGGCTCGCATCGCCGGCGTGCACGACGTGAAAAAGCTCAAGAGCGATCCCGCTTTTGCCCTGGGCAATCTGTTCGGGAGATTGCCTCTGTCGCGCACTCCTCTTTTAAAAACACTGGGCGCGTCCCGTTCCTCAACATGAGAGGATAGCGCGATGGACATTGCACCGCTTGGAGATTCGGCTTTGATCCTGCGGGTGCGGGATCGATTTGACGATGCGCCTGATGAAACAGCTAGGGAGGTCCTGCGCGTATTTCGCCGGTTGGAAGCGGCTCGAATTCCCGGAGTGATTGAGCTGGCGCCAGCTTACACCACGGTTGCCGTTTTCTTTTATCCGGTCAGCGTGGCAGACAGCAATGGAGAAGAGACCCACATCCTTGATCGACTTGCTCAACAAATTCAAGCCGCTGTAGCCGCCGGCGCTGACCCCGGCTCGAATCTGCGTCTCACCGAGCGCGTAGTCGAAATCCCGGTCTGTTACGATCCGGAGTTTGGATTCGATCTATCTGACGTGGCGCGGCAAACAGGATTGTCGGTAATAGAAATTGTCGATCTCCACAGCGCGGCTGAATATCGAGTGAGCTGCATCGGTTTCACGCCAGGTTTTCCGTTCCTTTCGGGAATGCCGGGCAAACTGGCCACGCCGCGCAGGGCGACACCGCGGAAGGAAATTCCAGCCGGCTCGGTGGGAATCGGAGGCGCGCAAACCGGAATCTATCCTCTCCGTTCTCCGGGCGGCTGGAATTTGATTGGCCGGACGCCATTGAGGCTGTTTGATCCGCAAAAAGATCCGCCAACGCTTTTGCAGGCAGGCGATCGCGTCCGAATCCGGTCAATCACCCGCGACGAATTCGTTGCATTGTCGAAATGAGCGCAACCATTTTGCGCGCTGGATTCCTGACCAGCGTTCAGGATCTTGGGAGAACAGGTTTTCGGCGATTCGGCGTATCGACCAGTGGCGCGCTCGATCCATTTGCGCTGCGCATCGCAAATCTTCTCGTCGGCAACGATGAGTCGGCCGCTGGGCTTGAAATTACGTTAGGCGGTTTACAACTGCGCTTCGCAGATAAGCGGATTGTCGCCTGGTGCGGCGGCGAATTCGATGTGCGATTAGGATCCACGTCACTCCCGGCCGGACACGCCGCGCATGTAAGCGCCCGTGATGAAATGAAATTTCAGCATGCGGAAGTCGGTTGTCGATGCTGGGTGGCCATCTCTGGTGGGATCGATGTGCCACTAATTCTCGGGAGCCGATCGACTGATCTCCGGGCCGGGTTCGGTGGGTTTAATGGCCGCATATTACGCGATGGCGACGAAATTCCGTTAGCCAGACGGCGACGATCGTCCCGAGACGTCGGGACTACAGAAAGAATTTCGCCATGGAGCGCGCCGCATGAATGGGTGAGTCCGGCACGGACCACACCGAATTTGCGTTTCATTCGTGGCGCAGATTGGTTCCGATGCAACGATGCAACGATGCAACGATTCACGAATCAGGCTTTCACAGTTACGACAGAGTCCGATCGAATGGGCGCAAGATTGGACGGAGTGGAATTGAAGCGTAAGGACGATGTCGATCTTATTTCCGAAGCGGTGGCGCCGGGCACAATCCAGGTGCCGCCGAGCGGAAAACCAATTCTGTTGCTTGGAGATTGCCAAACGATCGGCGGTTATCCCAAAATCGCGCACGTGATCACTGTCGATCTTCCTCAGGCTGCGCAGCTTCGGGGCGGCGATAAAGTCACGTTTCGCGAGATCTCTCTCGCAGAATCGCACGGATTGCTGATCAAGAGAGAACGCGAACTGGAACGGTTTCGAGTCGGGCTCAGCCTGCGCCCTTTATGAGTTTGCATGTCGATCTCAATGCCGATCTCGGCGAAGGCGCGGGACACGATGAGGAACTCTTCGAGCTGATCAGCTCGGCAAACGTGGCAACTGGTTTTCACGCCGGCGACGCCGATACCATGCACGCTGCTGTCATGGCGGCGAAAGCACACGGTGTCGCCGTCGGTGCGCATCCAAGTTTTTTCGACCGCGAAAACTTCGGACGCAAAGAGTTGAACGTTAGTCCCGAGGAAGTTTTCGACGCAGTCGTTTATCAGCTCGGCGTGTTTCAAGCGATCGCAACCGCCGCCGGAGTCGAGGTCAATCATGTGAAGGCGCATGGCGCGCTGTATAACATGGCGGTCCGCGATGAGAAGTTGGCGGACGCAATCGTCCGCGCTACGAAATCTGTCGATCCGAAATTGATTCTGTTTGCGCCAGACAAAAGCGCAATGGCGCGCGCAGGGCTGGTTCACGGCTTGCAAATCGCTTATGAGGTTTTTGCGGATCGGAATTATCTCGCCAACGGCTGGCTGGTCTCGCGCTCCCGGCCGGATGCATTGCTTCACGATGCCAAAGAAGCCGCGCCGCGGGTCCTGCGAATGCTACGCGAGGGAAAAGTGCGCAGCGTTGAGGGACCGGATGGCGATGTTCGCGCGGAAACGATCTGCCTGCACGGCGATAATCCCGAGGCGGTGGAATTTGCTCGTGAGCTGCGATCGCGCTTGGAGCAGGAAGGCGTCGCCATCAAAAGACCATCCCGGAGCAATTAGGGCGGAACGACAATTCGGTTGTCATTTGTGGTTTGTTCTCTACCTTCCTCGCTCAAATCTTTCCACCTGTCCGGCAGCTGCCGGATGAATCAGCGAGCGAGGTCGGAAGGATCGACAATGTAACAACAGCCCGCTGAACGAGGAGTCTTTCGCGAGAGCGGAGACGAAACACAAATGCCAAGAGCCACTAACGCGCCGGCCAGCCGGGCGCGACGCAAACGCATTCTGAAAAAAGCCAAAGGCTACCGCGGACGCCGTTCCAAACTTTTCCGCTACGCCAAAGACGCGACGATGAAAGCCCAGTATTGGGCATATCGCGACCGTAAAACGCGCAAGCGAACGTTCCGTTATCTTTGGATTCAACGATTAAACGCGGCTGCCCGCGCCAATGGAATGACTTACAGCCGATTTGCTGAAGGACTGAAAGCCGCAGGTATCGGGCTGGATCGCAAGATCCTCGCCGATCTGGCCGTGACCGACGAAGCGGCGTTCAAATCAATTGTCGATCAAGCGAAGGCCGCGCTGGAAGACAAGTCGAAGTCAAAGAAAAAAGCGGCGTGATTCGTTACATCGAGAATCGTGAATCGATTTTTCGATGTAACGATGTGGCGATTTAACGATTCACAGTTCATGCATTCGCTGGAACAACTTCGCGACGAGGCCCTGCGTGAAATCGACGAGTCGGCCGATGAAAAAGCGCTAGAAGCTGCACGGGTAAAATATCTCGGCAAATCCGGCAGCATTTCTGCCTGGGGCGAGCAAATGAAATCGCTCGTCAAAGAAGAGCGTCCGATTGTTGGGAAATTGTTGAATGAAGCGCGCACCGCCGTCGGTGCGGCTCTCGAACAGCGAGCCAAAAGTTTTCAAACGCAGCAGGAAGCCCAGACTCTCTCGAAGATCGACATCTCATTACCCGGCACGCCGCATGAGATCGGCAGCTTGCATCCGCTCACGCAAATGCTCGACCGTTCCATTCAGATTTTTCGGCGAATGGGATTCGCGCTGGCCGACGGACCGGACATCGAAACGGAATGGCATTGCTTCGAAGCACTGAACACGCCTCCCGAACATCCTGCGCGTAATGAGCAGGACACATTTTATCTTCCCGATGGCCGGCTTTTACGAACGCATACTTCGACTGTTCAAATCCGGACCATGGAATCTGCTCCGCCGCCGATTCGGGTGATCGCCCCCGGCGCAGCTTATCGGCGTGACGAAGTCGATGCCACGCACAGCGCGCAGTTTCACCAAATCGAGGGACTTTACGTCGATGAAAATGTCAGCGTAGCGGATTTGAAAGGCACGCTCGAGTTTTTCATGCGTGAGCTTTTCGGACCGGACACGGCCGTTCAATTTCGTCCGCACTATTTTCCCTTTACCGAACCGAGCTTGGAAATCTATGTGAAATCGAAGGCGCTTAAGAGCGGTGAACAATGGATCGAAGTAGCCGGCTCGGGAATGGTCCATCCCGAAGTATTCGAACAAGTCAACAAAGCGCGCAGCGATGATGCGTACGATCCGGAAAAATGGACCGGTTTCGCTTTTGGGCTGGGCATGGATCGGCTGGCCATGATCCTGTTCGATATTCCCGATATCCGGCTGTTCGCGCAGAACGATCTGCGTTTTTTGAGGCAGTTCGCATGAGTAGCAACGCCATCATGTCGAGCGAAAGCGAGACATTCCGTTGCGAAATGTACCGCAATGCCACGGGATCCGGTAGTGGGTCAGTTTGATTTTTAATTGTTCGTTCACGGTGATTCGTGCAACGGTCTAGCGTGCCGAAACCAAAGCGGAAGTCCAAGCGCCAGCCGAAAAGGGAAGAACGTGATTTTGCACAGACCGCGTTTTCGGTCTTTCAAAAGGCAACTGGCGTGAAGCCGAACGTGCGCCAATCCGCTCAGCGTCACTCTCGCTCTAGCCACGGGCGATAAAATTAAGCTGCCACGTTCCAATTGATGTCGTCGAATGAGGTTTGAAGTGGAGTTTTTTGGAAAACCTTAGCGAATTTCGCGCGAAATTCCTCCATGTTATTACAGAGTTTCATAATCGTAATGACGGATTGAATCTGACCGATCAGTTTTTCTTTCCCGAACTCCTTTAACCATTGATGGTGATTACGTCCGAAGCGCGGATTCGGATTTTTCGTGCGCAGGGTCTTGCCCACATCTTTGTCGATTGCGTCATAAACAAAGGCCATGATGTACTTGCCCCACCGCAAAGGTCGCGCCCGTGGGGAATATCGCACACCCTCTAAACGCGCTAGCTCAAACCAAAAATCATCGGGGAACATTCGCGCCCACTCTTGCAATTCTTCCGCGATGAACGCTTGCAGTTTGAGTTGGAGTGCGTTTTTCGCTCTTACTTTTTGATAACCGGTCGCCTCATCGACCAGCGCGATGATGCCGACCTTCGCGCAGGAGCGTATGATGATGTCCGCTTGCGCGGCGTATCGCAGTTGGCCCCCGGTCGTAAGTTTGGTTTGATCGCGTGCCTCTAAATATCGGCTGCAAATCTCAATCAGCACCGTTGCTTCTCTGCCAAGTGCAACCTGCGGATTACCGGGCACCCTGAACTCCTTGATTTTTTTCACGGCTAACTCGTTGTCAATCAATGGATTGCCCTTCAAGTGTACGTTTAAATTGCTACTTCCTTTTCCCGCAGTTAATACGCGAACGATCTCCCTCTGAGTAAAAACTCTACTGCCGTCGCTAAGGACATGGCACTCCATCTCAATGTCGCCGAGCCTTAACTGACCGCGAAACATCGAAAACGGAAGGCTGTCGTTGTTTGCTGCCGTCACGGACGCGGTTTCTTCTCCCGCATCGTCCCGTCCCGACTCTTCCACTTCTGGACTCTGCTGCTTGCTTTTTCCCGCTTTCGCCCACCGCGCATTAACTGCCTTCCGAGCAATTTCACTACGTTCTTCCGGAGTCAATACGCTTGCACGGGCGCGACCACCTTTTGCGCTTCCCGCCTCGGCCATCTGTTTCGCTTGTTCGGAGCTTTCAATAACCATAGGTGACTAGAATACACATAGCGGGCAAGTAGTCAATACGAAAAAAGGGCAAGAATAACTCTTGACGGACTACTTGCTATGGGCAAGTATCGGGGATGAACAAATTGAAGGCCGACAAACGGGCGCAAGTTGTTTCCTGCTTGGTCGAAGGAAACAGTATCCGCGCCACCGTCCGAATGACAGGCGTTGCGAAAAACACTGTCGTTAAACTTCTCTGTGATCTTGGTCGCGCTTGCTCTGATTATCAGGACAAAGCTTTCGTGAATCTGAAATGCAAACACCTTCAAGCCGATGAGATTTGGAGTTTCGTCGGAGCGAAGGAAAAGAATTGCAGCGCCAAAATGAAAGCAAAGGGCGCGGGCGATGTTTGGACGTGGACGGCGCTTGATGCGGAAACAAAATTGATTCCTTGCTGGTTTGTCGGCCACCGTGACGCCGGTTGCGCTTATCATTTCATGCACGACTTGAAAGCGAGATTGGCAAATCGCGTGCAACTCACGACAGACGGACATCGCGCGTATTTGAGCGCGGTGGAAGATGCCTTCGGAGCGGAGATTGACTACGCGATGTTGCAAAAGATTTATGGCGCTGTGAACGAATCTCCAGAGACGCGCTATAGTCCAGCGATCTGCATGGGAGCACGTAAAGCGATCATCATCGGCGCTCCCGATCATAATCATGTTTCGACGAGTTTTGCCGAGCGCCAGAATCTCACGATGCGCATGTCGATGCGCCGATTCACTCGTCTAACAAATGGCTTTTCAAAGAAACTTGAAAACCACGAACACGCGCTGGCGCTCTATTTCATGTATTACAACTTCTGCCGGATTCATCAAACCTTGCGCGTTACGCCAGCAATGGAAGCTGGCGTTTCCAAGCACGTTTGGAGTCTGGACGAAATTATTGCGCTTCTCTAGTCTTGGCGCATGCCGTTTCCTACTGTTGAAGTAATTGCCATCGTCCTGAGTCCAGTTACTGCCGTTTGTGTCACGCTTTGGTGGCAACACAGGAAAGAAAAACGTGATGCGAAAATCCGTTTATTCACAACCCTAATGGCCTTCCGTAAATCCTATCCAGTAAGTTACGAATGGGCCAATGCTCTGAATCTGATTGATGTGATATTTGAAGATTCCCCAACAGTGCTAGATCGCTGGCATAAATATTACGATAATTTGCAGGACCCAAGCGAAGTGTCTCGGTCTTCACGAAACTACAAATACCTGGAGCTGATGTCAGAGATGGCGAAAGAGCTTGGTTACAAGAAACTTCAACAGACGGACATTGATAAATTTTACGTGGCTGAGGTTCACGGCGCTCAGGCCGACATAAATGCTGAATGCCAGCGTGAGTGGCTGCGCGTTTTGAAAAACACGTCGCGGTTTGAAACATCCGGGGTTCCGCCGCCGCCCGTCGCCAAGGAATTAGCCGACATATCAGACTTAGGGCCTCCGCCCAAAAAGGACGACAGACCGCGCGGAATCCAAATTTTCGACCCACCCGAGGGGTCACAGCCGCCACCTTCCCCAAAGGCCAAGTGAAACTGACCCACTACCCGGGATCCCTCGACTTCGCTCGGGATGACAATATAACTGAACATGAAATTCTCCGTTAACTGGCTGCGCGCGTTTGTCGATCTTCCCGAACGGATCGATGACCTGGTCGAACTGCTGACGCTGGCCGGGATTGAGATCAAAGGAGTCGAGAAGCGAGGTGCAAAGATCGATAACGTAGTGGTCTCGCAAATCACTGCATCGTCACAGCATCCGAACGCGGATCGCCTCAGCGTGTGCGAAGTGGATGATGGCAGTGGCGTCAAACGCCAGATCGTTTGCGGCGCAAAGAATTACAAGGTAAGCGATAAAGTCCCGTTGGCTCTTCCGGGCGCGAAATTGCCTAACGGACTTGAGATTCGGAAGAGCAAATTGCGAGGCGTTGAAAGTGAGGGAATGCTGTGCAGCCCGATCGAGCTCGGGTTAGGGGAAGATGCTTCGGGTCTTTTGATTTTATCGCCCGATGTAAAGGTCGGCACAGCGATTGTCGATGTTTTTCCATCCGATACAATTCTCGATGCGGAGATTACGCCGAACCGCGGTGATTTACTGAGTCATTATGGGTTAGCGCGCGAGATTGCGGCGCTGAAGGACACGAAAATTGTAGGGCAAGCGCATCGCTCGCCGGCAGGCGGAGCGCCTGCCCAACAAAAGCGAGGCGTGGCGATCTCGGCGCCGCACGAGTGTCCGTTTTTCTCCGCACGCAGGATCGACGATGTGAAGGTTGGGCCAAGCCCCCAGTGGTTGCGCACAAAAATCGAAAGCGTCGGGATGCGCTCGATCAATAACATTGTCGATGTTTCGAATTTTGTGATGGCCGAGCTCGGCCAACCGACTCACGCGTTCGATGCCGATCAATTGCGCGGTGGAATCAATATTCGACTCGCACGCGATGGTGAAAAGTTTCTCGCACTGGATGGAAAAACTTACTCGCTGACTTCGGAGAACCTGGTCGTGGTCGATCAAGAACGGGCGGTAGGAATTGCAGGAGTCATGGGGGGCGAGGAAACGGGAGTGACAGCATCCACAAAAAATATTTTGCTGGAGAGCGCTTACTTTCTGCCTGCGAGCATTCGAAAAACGGCGCGTAATCTGATGTTGCCGAGCGATGCAAGTTATCGCTTCGAGCGCGGGATTGATCCCGAAATGGTCTTGCGCGCATCGCAGCGGGCGACGGATTTGATTAGTGAAATTGCAGGGGGAACACCCGCGAATGAAACCATGGTCGCAGGCGAGCTTCCGGAAAATCCAGCGGATGTTTCCTTGAGTTACGGCAAATGCGATCGACTGCTCGGGATCGACATCCAACCCAAAACTGTCGATGCAATTCTCGAAAGGTTTGCACTGGGCAAGATTAAGAGCACGAGCAGGAGCAAAAATGGAGCGACCTGGAAAATACCAAGTTATCGCCGGGATTTGCAGCGGGATGTCGATCTTATCGAAGAAGTATTGCGCGCTTACGACGTGCAAAAAATTCCGGGCACGGACCGAAGCCGATTTACGCCGACGAGTGACGCTGATCGGGAGTACGACCGGGAAGCCGCGATGCGAAACCGGTTGGTGTCGGGTGGTTTTTCGGAAGCGCGAACATCGAAACTCATTCCGCGAATCGCCCCGCCTTTTAGCGATCATGCCGTTGATCTGCGCAATCCATTGAGCGAAGAACATGTCGCTCTGCGCCCCAGTTTGATTAGCAATTTGATAGGGGTGCTGGAACGCAACATTCGAACAGGCGCAGAAAAGGTGGCGATTTTCGAGCTCGGACGCGCGTTCATTCCACCCTCGGGAAAGGAGGAGCGACATCTGGCAATTCTGCTGTGGGGAAATTTCGCCAATCAATCCAACTGGCGATCGCAGAGCAGCCGAAAGCTTGATCTGTTTGACCTCAAAGGCGCGCTAGCTTTGATCGTTCCGGAGCTGTCGTTTCGGAAAACAACATTCCCCGACCTCGCAATCGCTGTCGAAGTTTGGTCGAGCGATCGCATGATTGGGTTTGGAGGACAACTAGCGGCCGCGAGATCGCCGGCGCCCGGTGCGGTATTAATCGCTGAGTTGCATGCCGATCTTCTCTTGACCGGACGACAAATTAAGTTTCACGAGATTGAAAGATTTCCGGCCGTTCGGCGAGACATCGCGATGATTGTTCCAGAAAAAATTTCTCATCAGGAAATTGAGCGGGTGATTCAGGAAGCGCGGGAGTCGTTACTCGAGAAGGTGGAATTGTTCGATCTTTTTGAGGGAGGCGACTTCGGTCCGGGGCGAAAATCGCTCGCTTATTCATTGACATATCGCGACAAGACTCGCACACTCACGAATGAGGAAGTGACCGCGGCCCACGCGAGAATTCGCGAGCGATTGCGGCATGAACTCGGCGCGGAATTGCGCGAGTAGTTCTTTGAAAGTGAGAGCCGTTGGTTGAGGGTTGGGCAGGAAACCAGTGCTTTTCTCTCAACTCTCCGCTAACGGCTTTCCTGGTCCCGAAGCTTTCGGGATGTAAAATTTACCCTGCGATGTTCGAGATTAAAGGTGAGGTCCTCGAACCGATACTTCGATTGAGAAAAAGAGGAGGCTCGGTCTTGGAAGAACATGACAGGCCTTGATTGGAAGTCAGACGCTTCCACGACGGTCATCCGCCGTTTACCGAAAGGGAACGGGAGATCCATCTGAACGGCACCAGCGGGGTAAAAATTTCAAAAACCCGGATCGGATTTCGATCCGGGTTTTTGATTCATGCCGCTTTGTCATCCTGAGCGAAGCCCGGGATGACAGCTTTTTAATCAGGCGCCGCTCCCCAGATCCTCGGCCAAAATCTTTGCGCGGCTTTCGATTCGTTGACATCTGATTTGTTGCGCCGTTACTTTGCAGCCGTGCTTCGCTGTTGTGCCCGCATCCTCACAATCATTTCTCTTTGTTGCGCGATTGGCTTGCACTGGATCGCGCTTCAGTCGGTTGCGTGGGCGACCATGCTTGTCGATAACGCAAAGCGCGTGTCCTTGTGCGCGGCGATCACCAGAACATTTGATGGCGCTCATCCATGCGCTCTTTGCCATGTGGTAAGTGCGGGAAAGAATTCGGAGAAGAAGCCGCAATTCCAAGTAGCCACACCGAAAGTTGATCTTGTCTGTATGACGCGGAGCTTTCGGTTAATTCCACGGTTTGTTCCGGTTCATTACCCGCCGCACAATCTCCCACGCTCTCGAATCGGTGACTCACCGCCGGTTCCTCCGCCCCGGTTCACGCCCGTTTGATCCTGCGCGCTCCGATTGCGCCGCGTGAGTACGCGGAGCGCAGCGTCGCGCATTTCTTAAACGGGAAGCATCGCGAGCGATCGCAGTCTGTTTCCCTTTCCAGGAGAAACCCAGATGAAAATCTTACGTTTGACTTGCCTCTTTATATCTTTCGGTTTGGTCGCGAGTCGCGCTTGCGATCTGTGCGGTTGTTATACGCCGCAACTCAATGCCATGGCGCAGATGGAGGAAACGAATCTGCCGCCCTGGGCTCGTGGATTCTACAGCGCGATCGGCGAGCAATTTACATATTTCGGAACGCTCCAGGTTGACGGCGACAAGATCGACAATCCTACCGGACAATATCTGGCCAGCTCAATCACCCAGCTTGTGACAGGTTATGACCTAACGAGCCGGTTCGCGCTTCAGGTCAATGTTCCGATTATCTATCGCGACTTCAAGAGACCGAAAGGTTTTGCCATCGATCGCGGGACCGTATCCGGCGTTGGCGATGTTTCACTGCTGCTCAGAACCGTTGCCTTTCACTACGCGTCACCGGCCAGGAGATCATTTGAATTCCATGACAAGAACCCGGTCGCCGTCGAGCACGAGCCGGATTTCACTGTGTCCGCCGTCCTCCTGGCGGGAGTGAAGTTTCCGACCGGCGATACTTCTCGCATCAAGGAAGAATTCAATGAAATCGAAATTCCGGGGGCGCCGGAAAGTGGAATTCATGGACACGATCTGACGCTTGGAACGGGTTCGTATGACGGTTTATTTGGCGAACAAACCTCACTCCGTTATAAGAGTCTCTTTTTTGACGCAGCCACGCAATTTACCTTACGGGGCGACGGCGCACATCAGTATCATTTTGCTGACGACCTTGTCTGGAACGGGGGGCCTGGCTATTATGTTATTCGCCGTAGTGATACGATAGCCGGAGTGCAATTTGTCATTTCCGGCGAACACAAGGATGTCGATCGATTCCGCGGGAAGAAGGCTGAAGACACCGGCATAACATCCGTTTTTGCAGGGCCGAGGTTGGTGGCGTCTCGCGGGCGGTGGAGCGCGGAGATTGCGGTAGATCTCCCGGTATCCATCGACAACACCTCGCTGCAAGCGGTCCCCGATTATCGGCTTCGGGGCGGAATCGCGGTCCAGTTCTGAGGAGACACGCGCTCTCCCTGGTGGAATCGGTGCGAATCCTGCTTTCACGCCGAAGCGATGGAAAACCCTGAAACCACGACGATCAAATCTGCGGCCCGCACGATCGAGCTGGTTACGACAATTCAGCAGGCGATTGATCGCAATTACCGGCGACTCTGTGAGGCTGCAAAAGCGGATTGGGAGCGTCTGTTTCGCGGAAAGGACGCGAGCGGCATCCGAATCAACGTGCGCGTTCATCCTCAGGAATCGGTAAAGCGCACATTGCCCTTGCCGGGCTCGGCGTTCTTGAAATCGCGCAGACCGCCCGAGGCTCGAAGGCGCGGTAAACGATCGCGCGGCTTTGCCCATTAGGCTCTGAACGCAAGGTTTGCTCTGCTGATCTTTGCCCGGGCGACAGACGAGGATTCGGTTCACTCCTTCCTCATTAGACATTCGGCTTTCATAATTCATACTGCGCCATGCTCGACATTCGTCTGATTCGAGAGAAACCCGATTTCGTTAAGCAACGCCTGGGCACGCGCGGCGGAGAGGATTACGATCTCATGATCTCGGAAGTGCTGAGTTGCGACAAGCAGCGACGCGTGGAGGAGACGAACGTGCAGCAGTTCCGGGCGCAACGGAATGAATTGAGCAAAAAGATCGGCGCTTTGAAGAGTCGCGGCGAAGAGACTTCGCAACTGCAGGCGGAAGTCGGCCAGATCAACAAGGACATCGACGAGCTAAACGAAGCGATCGGGAGAAATGAAGAAGTGCAAAAAAATCTTCTGCTTCAAATTCCGAATTTACCGCACGAGACCGTACCGATCGGAAAAGATGCGAGCGATAACAAAGTCATCCGGAGCTGGGGCGATAAACCGGAACTGGGTGACAAGATTCTCGATCATGTCGAGCTCGGCGAAAAATTGGGCCTACTCGATCTGGAGCGCGCGACCAAGTTAAGCGGCAGCGGCTTCATCTGTTTTACTGGCGCAGGTGCGCGTTTGGAACGTTCGCTGATCCAGTTCATGCTCGATCTGCACACACGAGAGCATGGATATCTCGAGGTCAGCCCGCCATTTTTAGTGCGGCGCGATTGCATGATCGGAACCACTCAATTGCCGAAATTCGAGGCCGACATGTATGGTTTGGAGAACGGCGAGTTCTTTCTCGTGCCGACCGCCGAAGTGCCGGTAACGAATCTGCATCGGGAAGAAATTCTGGCCGCTCTCGATCTTCCGAAAAAGTTCACTGCTTATACGCCCTGTTTCCGCCGTGAAGCGGGATCCGCTGGACGCGAAACGCGTGGGATCATTCGGGTCCATCAATTCGACAAGGTCGAACTGGTCAAGATCAGCGTGCCAGAAAAATCATATGACGAGCTGGAATCGTTAGCGGCCGATGCCGAGCGCGTGTTGCAGCTTCTTGGTTTGCACTATCGCGTGATCGAGCTGTGCACCGGCGATCTCACATTTGGATCGGCCAAGACATACGACATCGAGGTCTGGTCGCCCGCTCAGCAGGCATATCTGGAAGCGTCGAGCTGCTCGAACTTTGAAGACTTTCAAGCGCGCCGGATGAACCTGCGCTTTAAAGATGTCGATGGTAAAAACCGTTTTTGCCATACACTCAACGGTTCGGGCCTGGCCCTGCCGCGTCTATTCGCTGGCGCTGATTGAAAGCAATCAAGAGCCGGATGGTTCGATCAAGATTCCGGAAAAACTACAGCCATATTTTCAGCGCGACGTGATCCGATTCGAAAAGTAACGCCGACGTTACTATTCGCCGAAGAGTTTTCTGGATTATCGGCGCCAAGTTTGCCGGGGTGAAACGACAGGATAGCGGCATGACAAGGCTTGCTCTCAAGATGGCGAACCATGGAATGTCGATCCTAATTGTTGCGTCTGTGGCGACAGCGACGTCCTGCTTTCCATCTCCATTGAAATCTCCCACCACGACGGAGGGATAATTGCTTTCTCTGGCAACATTACCGTTATCGGTAATCCACAGGCGCAAGTTACCACGGGCGAAGGCTGCGTCGGTAGCGCAGGAACTTGCGACCCCAATTGTACAGTCACCATCAGTGGAAATGTCGTGACTGTTCCGCTGACCAACGTCGCCAACGCGCAGACGATGAACGTCACGCTCAACGGGGCCAGTGGTGGTATCGGCAATGTAGTTATTTCAATGCGGGTGCTAGCTGGTGACGTGAGCGACAATGGCGTGGTAAACGCGACTGACGTTGCACTTGCCAGATCGCGGGCGGGTCAGCTGATTGATGCGACAAATTTCCGCGAGGATGTGAATGCCAACAACATGATCAATGCCACCGACGTGTCCATTATTAGTCGAATCTCGGTACTGGCTTGCCATAGGCGTCGCAGCTGACTCGTCATTCGGGCTTCGTCATTAAAAGAGATCGAGTTGCGCGCGGTTTTGCTCAGAGAAAATTTTCTCGGTTTCTGAGGGCAGCGATAGGTCGAACCCGAGACGGTGAGCGAGACGCTGACATGTCTCGGGCGCGAAACCTTCGAAGTGATTACCAGCGAAAACGGAGATATTGCGGACTTCGCCCAGGTGCCTGTCGATCTTGAGCGACCAACTCTCGAGCGCTGCCTCTCGTTTCCAAAGAAGCTTTTCGTATCGGTGAAGATGTTTTCCATCCGCGCTGTATTTGGTGGCGTAATCGCCGAGTAGCCGCAGGTACAAAAAATCGGTTGTGCGCGGGAGAAACTCGAACGGGGCCAGGTTGCGTTCATTGAGAGGAGTGGTATCCGCCCAAACCCAGCAGACACGATGTTTTTCGAGAAGGCTGATGATCTGCGGCCGGTGCCAGCCGGGATGACGAAACTCGATGGCGAACCGAAACGATTGCGGCAGTTGAACCAGAAAGTTGCGAAGAACTCGGCGGCCGTCTTTTGGCGCGAAAGAGGGAGGCAGTTGGATCAGGATGACTCGCAACTTCGGAGCGAGCGGCTCGATGGCCGCGAGGAATGAGTTCAACTCATCAGTGCAATCACGCAGACGACGCGCATGGGTGATCTCGCGTGGCAGTTTGCAGGAAAAACGAAATGCCGCCGGTGTCGCCTCGACCCATCGGCGAAGCGTTTCTTCCGTGGGAGCGCCGTAAAAGGTGGAATCGATTTCGACGCAGGATAGATATCGTGAATAAAATTCGAGCCAGTGAGATTCGGGCAATTCCGGCGGATAAAACGCGCCCCGCCATTCATTAAAGCTCCAAGCGCATGTGCCGATTTTTACCTTTTGCTGGTCAATCAGGTTCACGGGCCAATCTACGTTGCATTTGCCTCATTTGTCTCCTCTGTAGCGAGGGCCAAAATTCTAGAATTGGGACAGACTGAGACCAATGGGTTCCTTGACGGAATCGAGAACTAATTTACCCTGCCAGACCCCATGCATTTGAGAGTCCGCACTGTCATTTTGTTCCTCGTTGCTGTGCTGAGCTTTCCCGCCCTGATGAAGGCGCCCGTGGTTTTCAAACCGGGCGAAGGAGCCAAGTTTGTTCCGCCCGGGGCGCAGCAATCGAGTCACGACGCAAAAGAATTGTTTCAAAAAGGCCAGAACGCCGAAGATAGAGATAATCTGGGTCGGGCGATCAGCGCCTACAAAGCGCTCGTGCGACATCATCCCAAGGACGTGCTCGCCCCATGGGCTTTGTATCATGCCGCGGAATTAGAGGAAAAGCAGCGCAAATTTATTCCGGCAGCCGACTTGTATCGCTCGTTGGTGGAACGATATCCCACTAGTCCGCACTTCGATGAAGCTATAGAGGCGCAATTTCGCATCGGCGAGCTTTACCTCAGTGGCAAGAAGGTGAAGGTCCTTGGAATGCCGCTCGGCTCGGGGCTCGATCACGCCATCGAGATCTTTGCCGCGATCATTCGCACCGCCCCCTACGGAAAATATACCGCTCGCGCGCAGTTCGACATCGGCTTGGCGCGTGAAAAGCAACATCTCAGCGATCCCGCCATCGACGCTTACCGCGCAGTGGTGGACAAATTTCCCGACCAGCCCGTGGCAGCAGCGGCCCAATATCAGATCGGGTACCTCTGGTACAGCGCCGCAAAGTCTGGAACAAAAGATATCGATGCGACGACTAAAGCCAAAACTGCTTTTCAGGATTTTTTGTTCCGTTATCCCGACAATGAAAAAGCTGCCCAAGCCCGCCTTTACCTGAAGCGGCTCGAAAACAAACAAACGACCAGTTCCCTCAAGATCGCCAGGTTCTACGACAAGCAGCGAAATTATCGCGCAGCGGCGATCTATTATAATGAGGTGATCCGGCAGCAACCCGGCTCGGCCGAGAGCGAGCAGGCCCAAAAACGGATTGATCAGCTTCGCAAAAAATTCGGCGATGCTGCATTGCAGCCGTTGGTTGCGACCTCAGCGGAGGAGAAGAAGAAGGGGGCTGAAAGCCAACATGGCGTCGTATCATCAGAACCAACCCCGAAACCAGCAACGCCGGAAGAGGAATCTGCCGCGACCGCAGCTGAACCAACTCCATTGCCGCAGGAAACCGCTACACCGGTTTCTTCAACGCCGGAGCCGATGCTGCCGGCCCCTTCTACTCCTGAACCATCTGCAGGCGAATCTGCTCCCGCGCCTGCAACGGATCTTGCTTTGCCGCCCTCTTCGCTTTCTTCGGATCGTAGCTCCAGCGAGATGGAATCTCCCACGCCGGCGCCGTCTGCATCACCGACGCCGTGAGAACACCTTTTCTGGCGACGGCAATTGCCTGCTGCTGCCTCACCGGCTGCCTTGGATATCATGTCGGGCCGGTTAAACCTTATTACCTGCGCGATGTCCACAGCATCGCTGTTCCTACTTTCAAGAATCGCACGCTGTTGCCGCGGATTGAGGTTTTGGTCACCGATACGGTGATCAAGCAATTGCAACAGGATGGAACTTTTGAGGTGGCCAGCGATGGAAACGGCGATGCTACTTTAGTGGCAGACATTGTCGATGTTACCCGGACACCGGCGCGCTCGGTGCGAGGGAATGTGCTCGCCACGACTGAATTCAACCTCACCCTGCGAGTGAAATATCATGTAGAAGGACGCGACGGGTCGCAGCTTGTGCCGAGCTCCACTGCCGCAGGAAGAACCAGCTTCTTTGTAGGCGGAGATGTCGTGACCGACGAGCGACAGGCCCTGCCTCTGGCCACGGAAGATCTTGCTACCCAGTTGGTCAGTCAGTTAAGCGAGGGCTGGTAAATGTTCGATGAAGGGCGAAGAAAAGCTTTGGTCGATTCTTAACGATAAACTCGACACTCTGCGGGCCAGCAATCGTATTCCTGAGGCCATTCGCGTGGCCGAAACCACTCTCGACCTGGCCAAGCGCACCTTCGGCGAGGAGGAAAATTCACTTGCTTTGAGCTATGAAAAACTGGGGCAGTTGCTCGATCAAAAAGGCGATCGCACGACGGCAAAGGTGCACCTGCTGAAGGCGCATTCCATATTCGAAAAAGCCAATCCGCCCGATCAACGCGCAATCTTTCGCTCGGCACGCCGGCTGGCTTTCTTGTGCGATAATCTCGGCCAGCCCGAAGAGGCAATCCGTTTCTACGAAAAGGCGATTACTGCCGGAACCAAACTGGAGGAGCTGCCCTATTCCGATCTGGGCACAATGTTGAATAATGTCGCGCTTATCTTTCGTAAGTCGGGCCGACAAAAGGCCGCCGAGCCATATTATCTTCACGCTTTGGACATTTATGAAAAACAACTCGGCCCGAACCATCCCGATGTAGCGTCGGTGCTCAACAACCTGGCGGTGTTTTACACAAACGAGCGTCGTTACGCTGAAGCGGAAAAGATTCATGTGCGCGCGCTGGCCATTCGCGAGAAGGCGCTGCCACCAGGTCACGGCGATATTGCCCAATCGAAATCTAATCTGGCAGTCGTGTATCACTCGCGTGGCGATTACGCGAAAGCTGCCGACCTGTATCGCGCCTCTCTCGAAACCTGGGAGGGGACAATCGAGCCGCTGCCGGAAGATTACGAGATCGTCGCCTCAAATTATGCCGACTTGCTGCGCTCGCTCGGCAAGGTTCGCAAAGCGCAGCAAATCGAATCGCGCGCCCGAAAACGCAGACGTGGCTAAGTACTGCTGCAAGATCGACAGGTATTCAGCGCCTAGAAGATGGCTTTTTTGACAAAATAAAGATCAAACATCATAGATCAAATCTCCTCGCTCGCGTGGCGGAACTGGCAGACGCGTACGGCTCAGGACCGTATGGGGAAACCCGTGGAGGTTCGAGTCCTCTCGCGAGCATGTCTTTGCGGCTCTGCCGCTCGTGCTAAACCGCAATCGCAGCCGCCAGAGCCGCGGGAACAATTAGATCATGCACAGTCCACCGCTGCTTTTTTTGGATGGAACCCAGGTGAGATCGCCTGGGACCAGCGGATAATTCAATTTGCGATAGCTCGAGATGAAGACCCTCGCCGCTTGCCTTAATGCACGCTTCTTTGCGAACCCACGCACGCAGAATCGCGGTTCGGCGGGCTTCTTCATTTATCAAAGATTGCCATTTCTCGAATTCAGGTCGTGAAAAGACGCGCAATGCAAGATCGATCAGCTCGCTGTGTCCGGGCAATAGCCCTTCGGCTTCCAAATCAATTCCCACTTCGCGTTCCCATGAAACGGCAAAGAGCGCCCATTCCTTTGAATGTGAGATATTGAAATGCAGCTTCCGCGTATCCTTCGTTTGTTGAACAATCTTGGGTTTGCCGTGAGTCTCATGCTGAAAAACAATGTCGCGCGGTTCCTGGCCGAGCATCCCCCCAAGTACATGTCGAAGCAGACCATGGGCTGCACAGTAGCGTTGTCGATCCTGCGCAAATCGAAATTCGGCGGCGCGCCTTGATTCAGCCAGATCGAGCGAAACGCTCATTTTTTCGATGTCGCTTGCGTCAAGCGAATCTAAATGTGCGATCCAGATTTGGACGTCAGGCTCCGGTGAATCGACACCGTGCAAGTGGCGCCGAACTCCCTCTGCGCAAGCTTGCCCTGAAATAGCAGCAGACATGGTGTTTATTTGGAAACAACTCGCGAAGAATCGCGCAGACATTTGTCTATCGTCGCCGCCAGATCGTCGACGTGTGCGGTGATGCATTCCAGATGACTGCCCTTTAGTGAATGGAGCATGACTTTTGGCGCCAGCGGCTGCCACTGTCGAGCGAGGCGGCCACCGTGATCCAGCAGATCTTCAGAAAGAAGAATAGCCACCGGTCCAGAATAGAGCTTGGGCGAATAGCCAGCCGAAGCCCAAAGAAACGACGCTGGCACATCGAATTGGGGAGATCGCGCCGAGGAAGTAGCATGATCTTTCTTTGCAGATCGGAAAAGATTGCAGATCGAAAAGAGTTTCTTTCGAACCTGACCGAGGAGGAGCTGCAGCTTTCGGCGAGTACTTAATTTACGCCAGGCGGTAAATTTGGTGCGGACGAGCACCCACTTCGAGAAATGATCTATCTGCGAAAAGCTGTCCCAGTGAAACAATTTCGCCAGAGCGCTGCAGATTCGACGGAGAACAACCAACAATCTGTCTTCCGGTCCAACATCGATGAGAAGAAGAAGTTCGACCGTATCGCCGCTTGATACGATTTGCTGTGCCAGTTCATAGGCTGCGATACCGCCCTGGCAAAATCCGCCTATTATGTACGGCCCATGCGGTCGCTCGGAGCGCAATGCCTGCAGATGGGCGGCCGCCATTTCTTCAACAGTCGGAACTTCGCGTAATCCACGGAGATTATGCGGAGGCAGGACGTAAACCGGCTGATCTAGCCCGAGGGACTGCGAGAGTTTTCGGGTGTAAAAACCTCCACCGAATAGATCGCCATGAAGATAGAAGAACGGCGTCCGATCTCCTTCCGTATGCACTGCGGTAAGGCTGGGTGCGTCGTCGATTGCTTCCCGTGCCATCTCGTTAGCCAGGAATTCGATAGTCGAACTCTTGGCGAAGGACCCGGGAAGAATTCGTTTGCCACAAATGCGCTCGGTCCGAAGCAGCATCCGTAAAGCCAGGAGGGAGTTGCCGCCAAGTCCGAAGAAATCGTCATTGATGCCGATCCCACGGACATCGAGAATGTCTTCCCAAATATCGATCAGCTGAAGATGCAGACCCAGATACGGGCGGACCCTTGGGGTCGCTGCCGCACGCTTCTCTAAGGAATTCGGGGAGCGATCTCGAACCCGGGTCAATAATGTAGAAGAGGGTGATACAGCAATTGATTGTGTCGGACCAAGAGTTACCTCTCGCAGCAAATCCGCGTAGTCTTGAAGCATTCGCTCCACCGTTTCATTGTCGAAGCGTTCCGGATCATAGTCGATTTGCAGGCGCGTCTCATTTTTCCCGTCAATGACTGCCGCGCTTAGATCGTGCACCAGACCGCCGCTCACGCACATCAGCGTCTCGATCGTTAGCCCGTCCGGAATCCGTAATGGGTTTTCCATCGAAGCCGCTTGATATGCGAAAGCGACTTGTAATTGAGAGGCCTGAAAATCATCCAGAAGCAGTCCAAAGGGTGTTTCCTGATTGGCAAAGGCATCGAGCGTGACGCGACCCAATCGATGCAGCACATCCAGAAAATTCGGGCGACCGTTTAAATTGATTCGCAGAAGCAGCGGATTGGCCAGCGGGCCGACAATCGAATCGAAATCTTCGCGCTCACGGTTAGGGGTCGAAACCGTTACGAAAAAATCGCATTGACCAGTGTATCGATGAAGCAGCACGTCAAACAGCGCGAGGAAAACGACCAAGGGTGCCGTTCCGTGTCGTGAACCGAGCATCTTAAGCGCATCCACTTGATGAGAAGGCAGGACCCTCGCGAGGCTTGAACTTCGCCCTCGGCCAACCGCTAACCGCGATCGATCATCTGGAAGAAGCCGAGCAGGGACAGCCCCGGTTAATTGAGTCTTCCAGTATTCCTGTTGCGTGGCGAAATCACCGGCAAGCAATCGTTCGTGCTGCCAATGGGCGTAATCGGCAAATTGGATGCCCAACTCCGGGAGCGATGGCTGTCGATCTTCCGAAAGCGCTGCATAATACTCGCATAATTCACGAGCCATTATCTCCGCGCTCGATTCATCGGAAATAAGACGATGCATTGTAAGAAGAAGCAGGTGCTCAAGATCGTTCAGCTTAAACAAACGGGCGCGCAGCAACGGACCGGTTCGAGTATCGAAAGGTTGCTCTGCCTCTTCGCGCGCGATTCTCTCAATAAAAAGGGGATAATTTTCAGCCGCATGATTTTCGATTTCAATCGATGGCAAGATAATAGGAAGGGTCGGAGAAATGAGCTGGAGCAATTCGCCGTGCTCCGCCTGGAAGGTGGTTCGTAGTATTTCATGGCGAGCGATGAGCTGGTCCAGGCCGCGCCGGAGCAGGTCAGCATTAAGAAAGCCGCGTAAGCGAAGGGGAGTTGTCAGGTTGAGAGTAGGATTACCGCTCTCACTCCATTGGTGCTGCAACCAGAAGCGGCGTTGTGCAAGTGTCGCCGGAAATTCAAGAACAGATTCTTTAGTTAAGGACTGCTCCTTCGCCCCTGAAGTGGAATCTTGAAGCGCGGGGGCGTTCGGCAGCGGTGAATTCATGCAAATGCCCCTAGCGAATCGGTTTCTTTGCCCGACGTGATCCTCGATCCACCGCCGTTACTGGTGCCATGCTTCCCGTTATCCGATCCTCTTTAACTTTTCCGACCCAACGCGCGACGGCACCGGGAAATCTCGTTTCCAGCAATTCCGCCATGCCAGCGATAGTCGGTGCTTGAAAAAAAATTGAGGGAGAAAAACGCTGACCTAATTTTTCCGATAACTGATTAGCCGCCCGTAGCCCCGCGAGAGAATGGCCGCCCAGATCGAAAAAGCTATCGGCAGTTCCGATGCTGTCCAAACCGAGCACTCCCGCCCAGATGATCGCAAGCTCCTTCTCCAATGCGGTCTTTGGTTCGACAAAATCCTTGTTAGCCACGGAATCTGGAGCTGGCAATGCGTCGCGATCAAGTTTGCCATTCGCCGTACGTGGGAGAACTGCCAAGACCACAATGGCAGAAGGAATCATGTAGTCGGGAAGCGATTTTCTCAGCAAAGGGAACAGCTGTTGCGAAGAAGTCGTGCCTGCGACATAGGCTACAAGCTTCTTGTCGCCGGACGCTTCCTTGCGTAGCAAAACTGCGCAATCGCGGACGCCATCTTGCTCTTTTAATGCTGCCTCTATTTCGCCAGGCTCGACGCGAAATCCGCGCAATTTGATTTGGTTGTCTCCGCGGCCAAGAAATTCAATGGTGCCATCCGCCCGCCAACGCGCGAGATCGCCAGTTTTGTAGAGGGGCGCGCGGTCTTCGCTGCTGAAGGGATTGACCACAAATTTTTCTGCGGTCAGATCTTTGCGCCCCCAGTAACCAAGTGCCAGTCCATCTCCGCCGATGTGCAGTTCACCGCTCACGCCGATTGGAACCGGCTTCATATTATCATCGAGAATGTAAACCGTAGTATTCGCAATCGGTTTGCCGATTGGAATCGAACTCTCAAGGGGCGCGTTTCGATCAATGATGTGGCAACAGGCGAAAGTCGTGCTTTCAGTCGGGCCGTAGCCATTAATCAACTGCGTATTGTCCAGTGCGGCCATCGCTTTGCGAACATGGTGGACGGAAAGAACGTCGCCACCGGCGAGGAGTTGCCGTAGCGGACGCAAATCATCGATGCGCTCGTCCACCATTGCATTGAACAAGCCGGCGGTGAGCCACAATGTGGTAACACGCTGCTCGGCAATGATTCGGCCGATCTCCTGAAGCGAGGACGATCCGGTTGGCATGACAACAAGTCTGCCTCCATTCAAGAGAGGCCCCCAGATTTCGAATGTAGATGCGTCGAATGAAATCGGAGCAAGCTGGAGAAACGTTTCGCCGCTTGAGAACGAAGCATAATTAGTCTCTTTGACTAACCTAACAATAGCTCGATGAGGCACGGCAACTCCCTTTGGCAGCCCAGTCGATCCCGAAGTGTAAATGATGTAAGCAAGGTCCGTCGCCTTGGCCGTAGGTGGAAGATCTGTACTGGTTGCATGGACAAGTCTTCTTCGTCCAGGCAGATCATCGTCGCTTTCTGATTAAGAGCAGCGATCTGCTCTTTGAACTTTAGCTGAGTGAGAATGACCGGCGTCTCTATGTCGTCGATCATCAATTTGAGGCGCTCGACTGGGTAGGATGGATCGAGCGGAACGTAGGCGCTACCAGCTTTGAGAACGGCCAATAGCGCGACAATCATTTCTAGCGATCGCTCCATCCAAACGCCGACCGGTGCGCCGGTCGTCACGCCGCTCGCTTGAAGACGTCGCGCCAGGTGATTCGCCCGCTGATTCAACTCAGCATAACTCAACTGCGATTCGCCAAAAACCACAGCGACAGCATTCGGAGTACGCTGCGCTTGCTGCTCGAATACTTGGTGGACAGCTAAATCGCGAGGATAATTCGTTCGCGTGCCGCTCCATTCCGCCGGAGGAAGCGACGCTGTCTCCTGCCAAACCGTATCGACTAATTCCCGGATTCTCTTTGCGGGCGCGGCTGCAATTTGATCGAGCAACCTTAACCAGCGCAGTTTAAGGGGTTCGATTGTTTCGCGATCGAACAAATCTGTGTTGTAAATAAAACTACCTGCGAATCTGCCGTCGCGATCTTCCAAGCCAAGCTGAAGATCGAATTTCGTTGTCTCGGATTTCACGTCCATGTAAGCGAAACGCCACCCGGCGGGAAGCGGTTCGAGTGGCGGCTCCATGACGATCAAAATCTGGAAAAGCGGTGAGCGGCTTGGATCGCGATCCCGGCCGAATCTTTGCACCAGCAGTTCGAATGGCACTTCGTTTGAAAGGGCGTTCAGCGTGGCAGAACGCGTTCGCGAGAGAAGATCGACAAAAGGATCTTCCTTCGAAAACGCGCAGCGGATCGGGATGGTATTGAGGAAACAGCCCAGCAGATTCAGTGTTTCGATGCGCTCGCGCCCTCCGCTGATTCCTCCAATGACGATATCTTCTTGTTTTGTCCAACCATTCAACAGCGTCATGAATGCCGCTCCGATTACGACAAACGGTGCAGCATGTTGCTCCTGCCCCAAAGCCTTCAGCGCCGCGCTCGTTTCATGCGAGACCTGAAACATTTCCATGGCACCGGCGTAGGTTTGGACCGGTGGGCGCGGGCGATCTGTCTTTAGATCGACAGTTGGCAGATCGGCTAAAGCATTTTCCCAGTAGGAAAGGCGATCTGGCGGAATTTCTTTCATCGATTCGCGCTGCCAGGCGGCGTAATCGGCGTATTGAATCGGCAATTCGTCGAGCTGAGGTGATTCGTTTTTCGAAAAACTTTGATATAGCGCCAGCAACTCCGGCATCAGCACGCGATAAAGTGAAACGCCATCAAAAATGATATGGTGAAGGGCGATGTAAAGCCGGTATTCATCGTCCGCCAATTGAAGGACGCGAAGCCGATACATCGGACCTTCTGCTAAATCGAATGGTCGGTGCGCGTCCTCGGTTGCGATGCGCAATACTTCCTCTTCCGCTTTTGGATGACCACGAAGATCGGCAATCGGAATCTTCACGCGATCCGGAGCATCGTGCACAACCTGCACACCCTCGTCGCCGTTCCAGTGAAATGTGGTTCGCCACGCTTCATGTCGACGAACGATTTCGGTAAACGCACGTTCCAATGCGGCAACGTCCAGTTCGCCGTCCCGATAAATCGTGATCGGTTCGTTATAAATCAGGGCGTCACCTGCCAGTTGCGAATGCAACCAGATTTGCCGTTGGCTGTAGGAAAGCGGCGCCCGGCCGTTCTGCTTTCTTTTTCGAATCGCCGCAACCGCCTTCGCCTGCCGATATCGCTGCAGGGGAGATCGAAGCACCTCAGAAGCTTTGTCCGCTCTCTTTGTTTCCGGCTGCATCTAGTTTTTTGAAAACGTGATCGGCAATGCTGTGAGGCCGCGAAGACCAGAATTCTCCCGCCAGATCAATGGTCCGGGCGCGAGCGCCAGATTTTTCAGGCGTCGCAAAATGGTTGCAAATGAAATTTGTCCTTCGATACGGGCCAGCGGTGCGCCGAAACAAAAGTGACTCGACCAGCCAAACGCCACATGTTTGTTGTCGGAGCGGTCGAGAATGAGACGATCCGGTTCGGGAAATCGCTCCGGATCGCGATTCGCGGCAGCCATGATCGCCATCACTGCCTGTCCTTTGCGGATCGTTTTTCCACCGAGCTCGACATCCTGACGTGCGATGCGACCGGTGTGCTGGCTTGGACTCTCGTAACGCAGCAACTCTTCCAGACCGGATTGAAGTAACTGCGGCGTGTCTCGGAGCTGCTCGAGCTGCTCGCGATTGCGAAGTAGCGTGAGCAGTCCATTGCCAATCAGGTTTGTTGTTGTTTCCTGGCCACCGACCATTGTCACGATGCAATTGGCCACAATCTCCTCCTCGGTTAAGCGGTCACCGTTAATTTCCGCGGTCATGAACGAGTAGATTAGACCTTCCTGCGGATGATCTCGCATTTTGCGGATCGCGTTTTGGAAATAATTGACCAGACTGTTGGTGCTTACCAGGACGCGCGAGACGCGATCGGGATTGTGTTGAAAATTGCCGAGCATTTCGGCGAAATCAGCCGACCACTTTTTAAGATCGACATGATCTTCGGTCGGAACCCCGAGCATTTCCGCCGTGACAATTGCCGGCAATGGCGCGGCAAAATCGGCAATCACATCCATGTGCCCGCGCGCCTGGACGCTGTCGAGCAAATTATCGGCAATCTCTTGAATATGTGAACGCAATGCCGCGACTCGCTGGGGAGTAAAGGCAGCCGATGCCAGGCCGCGCAATCGAGTATGCGCCGGCGCATCCATAAATAACATCTGTTTTACCATTACTTTCGCGATTGGGTTTAACGCCGAAAGACCCATTGTTGACAGCTGCTCCGGCGTTGGTGTCCGGTCGGCGGAAAAAGAGCCCAGGACGTTTATGACGTCGGTGTAGCGAGTGACGACCCAGGTTTGGAGGAAACGGTCCCAATGCACCGGATCTTCCGAACGCAATCTGCGATACAGCGGATAAGGGTCCGCCAGGACCTCCTGTTCTAGCAATCGAACGAGACTCAGGCTCGCATCTGATGTGACCATTACGCTCTGCCAGTTTCAATTCAGCGCGGCATGGGCCGGCTGCGTTTCACTGTTTCCGTTCGTCTGATTTGTCAATGCGCGTTCCACCCGCACCGAAAGCTGGGCAACCGTCGGTGCATCAAACACATCCAACAGCTTTAGCTCCGCGCCGAAAACATTACGGACGTGAGCGACGATTTGGGCGCCGAGAAGAGAATGTGCCCCAAGCTGGAAGAAATCGTCGTGCACACTGACACGTGGAACCTTTAACACGTCGCCGATAATTTCTACCAGCGCTTCTTCAATCGGATTCCGGGCCGCGACGAATTCCCTTTCGTTCTCATTTGCATCGAGCTGCGGAACCGGTAATGCCGCGCGATCGATTTTACCATTTGAAGTTAGTGGCAGCGACTCCATCCAAACAAACGCCGCAGGCTCCATGTAATCGGGCAATCGTTCTCGAATCCACTCGCGCAAACATTGCTGATCGCGCCCTCCACAGCTGGCCGAGACGACATAGGCGACGAGGCGTTTCTCTCCCGGAACATCTTCGCGAGGAATTACAACGCTCGCGCGAACAGTCGGATGTTCATTGAGAACGGCATTGATCTCGCCGAGCTCAACTCGGTACCCGCGAATTTTTACCTGATCGTCAACGCGTCCCAGAAATGCAATCTCCCCATTCGGCAGGCGCCGCCCGAGATCGCCGGTCCGGTAAAATCGCGAGCCGCTGTTATCAATAAACTTTTCTGCCATTAACTCGGGCCGGTTGCGGTACCCGCGCCCAACGCCTGCGCCGCCGATCCAGATTTCGCCGGAATCTCCATCAGGAACTTCACGCAATTGCTTGTCCACGATCCTGACGTGAACATTCTCAATAGGCGCTCCGATGGATGGCAGACCATCAGGTTTGGAACAGGGCGGGATAATACCGGATGTAGTTACGACGGTGCACTCGGTAGGGCCGTAGTTGTTTAGGAATGCGAATGGGAGATCGGGTGGGGGAAACCGATGGAGAGTATCGGCGCCAGTGAGTAGGAATTTCAAAGAAGCTTTTTCCGGCCAGGTTAATCCCAGCAACTGTTCGGCGATTGCGGTTGGCACAAAACTCAGAGTGATTTGATTTGAAACCAGCCAGTCGCGCAGGGCTGCGGCGTCCATGCGCGTCGATTCACCAGGTAAATAAATTGTGGCTCCGGCTGAAAGGTGCGGCCAGATTTCCCAGACAGCCGCATCGAATCCGACGCCTGCCTGAAACGTAGCTCGCGTGGAAACATCGACATGAAAGGCCCGGACATGCCACGCGACCAGGTTTGCGAGATTTCGATGTGTGATTTCAACGCCCTTGGGTTGTCCCGTTGAACCGGATGTATAAATCACGTAGGCGAGGTCCTCCGGTCGAATATCTGTCTCCAGTGCTTCCGTTGAGCATTGAGCAACCGTGCTCTGCTCCGCATCGAGACTGACGACTTTTGCGCCGGAACCCTCAAAAAGCTCCGCGAACTGTCGATCTGTAATGATCAACTTCACTGCGGCGTCCCTGGCAATGAATTTCAATCGTTCCGCTGGATCGCGAGGATCGATCGGGAGATATGCCGCACCGGATTTTAGAATAGCGAGTGCGGTAGAAATAAAACGAGGCGATCGCTCCAGACAAATTCCGATCAAAACCTCCTTTTGCGCGCCCAGAGTCCGGAGATGATGCGCAAGCTGATTTGCTTGTGCTTCGAGCTGTGAATGGGTCAGCTCTGCCGAATCGCTCTTAATCGCAACTCTTCTGCCGCTGGTTGAGGCTTGGCCTTCAATCTTTTTCGTGACGGCCGCCCACGCGGCCTGGACTTTTTCAGAATCTGGCATTGGCATTGGTCTAATCTCAGAATCGCATTCAGCAAAACATTGCTCGAAGTGTCGAGCAAGATCGAGACCTGTGAAGCGGTATTCATGCCGCGAGCCGGGGTTCAGAGCGGGATTAGAAAAGCAGCGAGAATCCACCGACGTATCTCATAAATGTCATTCTGAGCGAAGCGAAGAATCTCCGATCATTTCTGCAGAGAAATAGAATGAGATGTTTCGCTGCGCTCAACATGACAAGCCTGTTTATGCGACTAATTCTAGTGTGAAGACCCTTTATGTCGTCAGCAGTCGCGATTATCTTTGGTGAGCGCAAATTGGTTTGCAAGACCTTAAAGAGCCGGTATCTGTCACCGCACACCCGAACATGAATCTGCGACCAGTTTTTCTCGCTGTTGTTATTGTCTCCGCAATGAGCCTCGCAGCTGCGCCGGAGCAAAAGAAATTCACGGTAGATGAGCTGGTGGCGAAGAATATCGAAGCCAAAGGGGGCGCGACTGCGCTGCAGGCGATCAAATCGCTTCGAATGAGCGGGAAGCTTCTAGTTAATCAGGGAAAAATTCAACTTGGTTACGTCGAAACAAAAAAGCGTCCCGATGAACTGCGCATCGAAGCATCCATCCAGGGAATGACCCAGATTCAGGCTTACAATGGAAAAGAAGCCTGGCGAGTCTCGCCATTTCAAGGCCGCAGGGATCCGGAAAGGATGTCAGCCGACGATGCCAAAGAATTGAGTGAAGATGCCGAGATCGGCGGTCCATTGGTGGATTGGAAAGCCAAAGGCAGCACCGTCACGTATCTGGGGACAGAAGATGTCGATGGTACCCAAGCGCACAAACTGCGGGTCGTGCGCAAAAATGGAGACGTCAGTTATGTTTACCTGGATCCTGATTACTTCCTGGAAATCCGCGTCCTGACTCAGCGAATAGAGCACGGCGCCCAGGTGGAAGAAGAAAAGGATTTGGGCGATTACGAAAAAGTTAACGGTGTTTATTTCCCGTTCTCGATTGAAACGGGTTCCAAAAACGATCCCGACAAAGCGAAGGTCATTCTCGAAAAAGCAGAGGCCAATGTCCCCGTAGAGGATGCCGCCTTCCGTTTTCCAGTTTCGAAATAAATAATTTCATCATGCGACTTTCTTTACCAACGCGTTCACTGGTCGTTTTCCACTTATTTGCGGTAACCTGTTCCGCTGCGTTTGCTGCCGAGTCGAAGCAACCTCCATTTAACTACGCCACCATTTCCGGACTCGGCGCGCGCAATATTGGATCGGCTGCAATGAGTGGTCGTATCGCGGCGATTGCCGGAAAGCGGGAACCGTCAGGCAAAATCGCCATCTTCATCGGCGCGGCCAGCGGCGGCGTATGGAAATCGGAGGATGCGGGAACCCGTTATCGCTCCGTCTTCGACGAGCAACCGGTCCAATCCATCGGCGCTGTCGCCATCGATCCGAAAGATTCCAAGAACGTCTGGGTCGGCACGGGTGAATCGTGGACCCGAAACACCGTCTCAATTGGCGATGGGATCTACAAATCGACCGATAATGGCGAGACTTGGATGCACATGGGTCTGGATAAATCGGAGCGGATCTCGAAGATCATCGTTAGTCCAAAAAACAGCGACATCGTTTTTGCAGCCGTTCCTGGCCCGCTCTGGAGCGATTCGCCGGACCGCGGTCTTTATAAGACAACGGATGGCGGCAAGACATGGAATCTTGTTCTAAAAGGAGCCAATCTTTCAACGGGCTGCAGTTCGATCGCGCTCGATCCGGTGAACGCCGATGTCATTTTTGCCTGCATGTGGGATTTCCGTAGGACCGGATGGGGTTATCGTTCAGGCGGCAACGGACCCGATAAACCGTCGGCCAGCGGTTTCTTTCGTTCGTCTGATGGCGGCAAAACTTGGACCGAAATTACCCCGGACAAAAACAAAGGTTTCCCGAAGAAGCCGTATGGACGTTTGGCAGTCGCGATCGCGCCTTCGAATGCAAAACGGGTTTATTGCTTTGTCGAATCGCCCGACAGCGCGCTGTTTGTTTCCAATGACGGCGGGGCGACCTGGGACAAGCGCGATAAGAGCAACTGGATGGTTTGGCGGCCCTTCTATTTTGCCAATCTGATTGTCGATCCTAAAAATCCGGACCGCGTGTTTAAAACGGATGGCTCGCTGATCTTGAGTGAGGACGGGGGGAAAAGCTTTTCGGTAGTGGGCGGTTTTCAAGGCACGCATGGCGACGTCCATGATGTTTGGATCGATCCGACCAATCCGCAGACAGTTTTTTCCGTCGATGATGGCGGCATGTGGTATTCCTACAACGGCGGCACCAAATGGTGGAAAGGTGAGAACCTGCCCATCTCGCAGTTTTATCACGTAAGTCTCGACGATGCGGATCCGTATCATGTCTATGGCGGTTTGCAGGATAACGCATCCTGGGTCGGCGATTCGCAATATCCCGGCGGCATAACAAACTCGCGCTGGGAAAACATGTTTAATGGCGACGGTTTCTGGATGTTCCCCGATCCGGCTGATCCCGATTACATTTATGCGGAGTATCAGGGCGGGAACATCGGGCGAGTTAATCGTTACACGCATGATTCGCGCACGATTCAACCGACTCCCGGCTTGAATGAGAAGCTGCGCTTCAACTGGAATACACCGATTGCGCTGTCGCCCAACGAAAAGGGAACGATCTACATCGGAGCACAATTTCTATTTCGCTCGCGTGACCACGGCCAGAGCTGGGACCGCATCTCGCCGGACCTGACCACCAATGATCCGGAGAAACAAAAACAGGAACAATCGGGCGGAGTTACGATCGACAACTCGTCGGCGGAAATGCACACCACGATTTATTCCATCAGCGAATCGCCCAAGGAAAAAGGATTGATCTGGGTCGGAACCGATGATGGCAACCTGCAAATCACTCATGACGATGGGAAAACCTGGACCAATGTCGTTGGCAATGTACCGGGCCTGCCGAAAAACTCCTGGGTGAACTGGGTGCAGGCGAGCAACTTTGAGGCGGGAACGGCTTACGCTGCGTTCGATCGGCATACTTATGGGGACATGGCCCCGTATGTGTTTCGCACCACCGATTACGGCAAAACGTGGACGCCGTTGGTCACGCCGCAGGACTCAAAAGGGGTGCGCGGTTATGCGCATGTGATCAAGGAAGACCTTGTTTCACCGAACCTGCTCTTCCTCGGAACGGAATTTGGTCTTTGGGTTTCAATCGATGGCGGAAAGCAGTGGGCCCAGTTCAAGGGTAGCCATTTCCCGGCCGTCGCCGTGCGCGACCTCGCGATTCACCCGCGCGACAATGACCTGGTTCTCGCTACCCATGGCCGCGGGATCTGGATCATTGATGATATCTCTCCATGGCGCGAACTGACGCCGGAGTTGATGTCGAAGGAGATTGCTTTTGTCGCAGGTCGACCCACTCAACAGCGGATTGAAGCACAAGGTGGCTGGGCCAATGGTGATGCTGTTTTTGTTGGCAACAATCCACCGGACGCTGCGGTCATTAATTATTATCAGCGCACCAGGCATCTATTCGGGAAGTTGAAGATCGAAGTGGTGGATTCGAGCGGCCGCGTTGTCGATGATCTTCCGGCAAGCAAACGGCCGGGTCTAAATAGAGTCACTTGGAGCATGCACGAAAAACCGCCGCGTGTTCCCCCTGCTGCGCAGATTGCTTTTGCCGGCACGCGCGGGCCGCGAGTGTTGCCGGGCGAATACACCGTGCGATTAACGAAAGCGGGAAATACTTACGAGACGAAACTTACGGTCGGTCTGGATCGGCGGGATAAATTCGATGCCGCCGACCGCAAGCTGCAATATGAAGCGGCGATGCGGGTCCATGCGTTGTTCGGTGATGAAAGCGCGTTGATGGATCGGATCATGGCTTTGCGGTCGGAACTGGTAAAACGAGTCGCTGCTTTGCCGCAAAAAGATCCATTGCGAAAAACGCTCACCGATTTTCAGGGTAAGATCGACAACGTTCGCAAGAAGATCGTAGCCACAACCGAGGGCGGCGCGATCACAGGCGAAGAGCGTATTCGCGAGCACACCGATCAGCTTTACGGCGCCCTGCTCAGTTATGAAGGACGTCCCGGCGATTATCAGGTTGCTTACATCGACACGCTGAAAAAAGAGCTGGATGACGTTGCCAAGGAATTCGATCAATTCCTGAGCAAGGATTTGCCGGCAGTGAATGATTCTCTCAAATCCAAGGGCCAGCCTGCGATCACTGCGCCCGCTGGCGCACCGAGCTAAGCCAGAGTATCATTCGCCTTTGAGGCTTTAGACGGATCGGGCATCGGCACCGAAAAAGCGTTGCGCGACTAACATTCCGATCGCCATCGCTGGCACAAATACAAGCGCTTCAACGCACAGCGCGCCGAGATTCGCCAGCGACGGTCCCGGACAAAACCCGCTACGACCCCACCCAATTCCAAAAATCGCCGCTCCAATCACAAGCTGTCGATTAATCGGTCCAGCTTCTGTAGCTACTGAAGGGGAAGCTGACAGCTTCCCAAACGCAGCCACGTTGCCACGCAAATAAATCACCACCACTCCGGCCCGGATGCACTGGAGTTGAACGATACTTTTTCCGCTCCCAATCTCAGAACTTTTGCGTAGGATTTCGCCCAACAAATGCCCCCGGCCGAAGAATTCTCGTCTCACTTTCTTAATTTATCCTTCTACCTTCATTCTCTAAGAATGCTGCGTTCCTTGTTCTTTTGGGATAGAAACACTGACGCCGTAAAACGCGATCAACGCGAGGAGACAGGCAACGCGTTGGTTGCATCGATGAATACCGCCGCAAAGCTTTATGCCAGAACATGACTGAGAAACCGCCTTACGGCCCAGCAAATCCGCATCCGCTCTCGCAAATTAAGACGGAACTGGTTTGGGATGGCAAGTATGACGAGTACGGCAATCGTCGTGTTGTGGACATCGCGGGATGCGCGATGCCGATGCAGAAGATCGAGACGATCGACGAGCCGCGGAGTCGCGCGGCAGCGGAAGGTCAGATCGAACTATTCGAAAAGACACGCGCAAAGATTCGTGAGGAATCGGGCCAATATCCGAAGAAGACGTTCACCACGGCGAATCCGTCCATCGGCGGAAATGGCGCGAACGGCGATTTCCGCAACCGGCTCATCTGGGGCGACAACAAGCTCGTCATGGCCAGCCTGCTAGCCGAGTTCAAAGGCCGCATCGACCTCATCTACATCGACCCGCCATTCGATGTCGGCGCGGATTTCACGATGGACGTGCCGATCGGCGACGAGAAGGAAACGGTCGGCAAAGATCAATCCACTTTGGAGATGGTTGCTTATCGCGACATGTGGGGCAAAGGCACCGACTCCTATCTGCACATGATGTATGAGCGGCTCACCCTGATGAAGGAGTTACTGAGTGAAAAGGGAAGCATCTATGTGCATGTCGGAACGCAAGTGAGCGCAAGCATTCGTCTTGTGATGAACGATATTTTTGGAAGGGAAAATCTTCTCAACGAAATCATCTGGCAAAGAACTGCATCGCATAACGATCCACGTCGTTACGGAATCGTTCACGACTCGATCCTGTTTTACGGCAAGTCGAAAACTTACGCGTGGAATGACCCAAAGATGGCCCAATCAGACACCTACCTTGAAGATTTCTTTGTTTATGCGGAATCCCCAACAGGGGAAACCAAGAAGTTAAAGAAAGGTGAGGATGCACCGCTTGGTTGGCGACGCTTTAGACTCGGCAATTTTGCGAGTCCTCACCCGCGACCGAATCTAATTTACGAATATAAGGGCTATCAGCCGCCACAAAACGGCTGGAAGGTTTCCAAAGAAAGGATGCTGGAACTGGATAAGATGGGACGGCTTTACTTTCCAGAATCCAAAGAACAACGCATTCAGACTAAGTCGTATTGGGATGAGGTGAGTGAAGGAAAGCCAGTGCCGAGCTTATGGACTGACATGATGACGTTGCAGTCACAGGCTACGGAAAGTATGGGTTACGCGACTCAAAAACCCGAAGCTCTTCTCGAACGCATCATCAAAGCCAGCAGCAACCCAGACGATCTCGTCGCCGACTTCTTCGGCGGCAGCGGGACGACCGGCGCGGTGGCCGAGCGGCTGGGACGTCGCTGGATTATGTGCGACCTCGGCCGGTTCTCCATTCACACCAGCCGCAAGCGCTTGATCGAGCTACAGCGCAAGCTGCATGACGAAGGCCAGCCTTATCGCGCGTTCGACGTTTACAACCTCGGCCGTTACGAGCGCCAATGGTGGCAGAAGGAACGGCTGCAAGGCGCGGATGACGAGCATCGAAAAGTGGTGCTCGGTTTTTACAAGGCCGAACTATTGCCGAATCCAACTCAATATCTTCACGGGCGCAAAGGTCGCGCGCTCGTTTATGTCGATGGAATCGACAGCTTGCTAACGCAAGACGAAGTGCGCGCAGTTGCGAAAGCAGCGCGGGAAGCCGGTTCGAAAGAAGCGCACTGCCTTTCGTGGGATTTCGAAATGGATTTGCGGCTGACTTGTCACGAAGTCGAAGCAAGCGAAGGCGTGCAGATGAAATTGATTCCGATTCCGCGCGAGATCATGGAGAAGAATCGCACAAGTCCGCCGCCGTTTCTGGAAGTTGCCGTGCTCGAAGCTGAGGCAATCAATCGAAAAGATGGAAGCGTGGATATTAAGTTAACGAAGTTTCTTCCATCATTGGCTGAAGTCCCAAGCAAAGAACTTGAAGCTTTACGCGAGCGCACAATCAAAAGCGGCTTCGACTTTATCGATTTTTGGGCGGTCGATTTCGACTTTCAAGATGGCCAACCCTTTGAACATCACTGGCAGGATTATCGCACGCGCAAAGATCGGAGCCTGAAGACGACCAGCGATGCGGGATTCAAGAAATACCCGAAGGCGGGAAAATACACCGCGTGTGTGAAGGTGGTCGATGTCTTCGGTTGTGACACCAGTATCACGGTGGAAGTGAAAGTATGATAGAATATAAGATCGACCCGCCTTCGCCAGGGCTACGGCGGGCAAGCAAAGAAACGAGGTGAATGACGATGGAATTGCATCCAGAAATATTGAGTAAGAACGGAAAGCCGGAGTTTGTCGTGCTGCCCTTGTCTGAATTTATGAAGTTGCGCGAGGAACTGATCTCCAACGGCGGAACAACCATCGCGCCTGACCCGCGCTACGGAAGTTTTTGGGATAACTTGAGCGCGGAAGAGTTGGCTCGGCGGCAGGGCGTCAAGCCGGCGAAACGAGTGGAAGACTTATACGGTGACGGCGACCCGGCGGATTGGGAAGGATTTGACGAAGCGCTGGAGCAGTGGCGAGCGGAGCATCCACTGACTTAAGCCGTCGCCAATGCTTCTCGACACCAACATCGTCTCTTACTTTTTCCGCCGGGACACCCGCGCGGCTCTTTACGAACGGTATCTGCTGGGTCAACCGCGATACGTTGCCTTCGTAACCGTCGCAGAACTTTACCAATGGCTTTATGTGCGACCATTTTCAGACGCAAAACGGAAGCGTTTTCTTGATTACATCGCGGAGCATATTCCCATCCCATACGACGACAGACTAGCCTGGACGTGGGCGGAGTTGTCGGCCAACTGCCGCAAGGCAGGGCGGACGATGTCGATGGAAGACTCATGGATAGCTGCGACTGCATTGCGTCACGGTCTGCCGCTCGTGACGCATAATCCAAAGCATTTCGAGAATGTTGCCGGTCTCAAACTGGTTACGGCCGAGCGAACGTGAACGAAGAACCATACGTCAACATCTCGGCCCTGGAACCGCTATTCGCGCCGCACGAAGAGCCAAACCGACATCGCGTCCGCGCGGAAGCAGAAGGGCAACCGGCCCGGGTAGTCACTGGCCGACGCAGAACACCGATCGCGATTGCCCAAAATTTGCGGCCGCTCCTCAAAGCTTGGCGAGACAATGATTATCCGGGAGCGTCCGATACGACACGCGAATTGCTCCATCATTGGTTTCAACAGGGGCATCTGACTCAAGTCGGCGATCAGCAGGTTCCGTTCAGGTATTATTTCTGCCAGCGCGAAGCGATAGAGACCTTGATCTACATCTACGAAGTACGCGCGATTACTTCTTTATCTGGCGTTGTAGCGGAATTCACCGGCGAAGACGCCGAGACGGCAGCACTTGGAGTGAATCCCGACCAGGATCGATGGCCCAAGTACGCATTCAAGGTCGCAACCGGAGCGGGCAAAACAAAAGTGATGAGTCTCGCCATGGTGTGGAGTTACTTTCACGCGCTACGCGAGAGCGATTCATCGATGGCAAAACATTTTGTCGTCATCGCGCCGAACCTCACTGTCTTTGAGCGGCTGAAAATGGATTTCAAGCCGGCGCAAGGAGGCAAAGACATTTTCGACAACGATCCTCTCATTCCAGTGGCATGGCGCGGCGATTGGAATTTGTCTGTCGTCTTACAAGATGAGGCCACTGGTGCAGCGACGGGCGGGACACTTTATTTAACGAACATCCACCGGCTGTACGACACGAGTGAGCGCCGGAAAAAGGAAACGGAAACGTACAATTGGGTCGGGCCAGCAGTATCGCGAGCGAAGGCGCTCGATACGGGCGCAGAATTGCGCAAGCGCATCACCGAGCATGATCGCGTGATGGTGATGAATGACGAAGCACATCACTTATGGGATCCAGGTTCGGCGGCGAATGACGCGATCGCATATCTGCATGAAACGATCGCCGCGAAACGAGGCGAAGGACTCGTCGCCCAACTGGATTTCTCGGCCACGCCAAAAGATAACAGCGGACGCATCTTTCAACATGTCGTGTGCGACACTCCTCTTGGTGAGGCAGTGGACGGCGGAATCGTAAAGACGCCTGTCATCGGGAGAGGAAGAAAATGGGAGCCGCGGGCTGCCACGGATGCGTCAGATCGCTTTCAGGAGCAATTAATCATCGGTTACAAACGATGGCTGAAATCGAAAGAGGAATGGCAGAAAAGCGGAAAGAAACCGCTCTTGTTTGTGATGACGGAGGATACCAAGGCCGCCGATGAAATTGCTCATCGCTTGAATGCCGACGCTGGGCTGTTTTCCGAGCTCAATGGAAAGACAGTAAATTTGCATACGAACTTGAAGGTGAAGATGGACAAGAAGGCGACCAAGCAGCGCGGATATACGGTCTTCGAGCCCGATGAAAAAGACATCAGCGATGATGATCTAAAAGCACTTCGTGAATTGTCCCGCAAGATCGACTCTGGCGATAACCCATACGCATGCATCGTTTCGGTGCTGATGCTTCGCGAAGGTTGGGACGTTCGGAACGTAACCACCATCGTTCCGCTTCGGCCTTATACGTCGAAGGCAAATATTTTGCCGGAGCAAACATTGGGGCGTGGTCTTCGCCGCATGACGCCTCCGGGAAGCAATGTCGCCGTCGCGGAAGTTGTGACCGTCGTGGAGCATCCGGCATTTGCGAGTCTTTATCGCGAGCAACTCAGCCAAGAGGGATTACAAATCGAAGAAGCGGAAGTCGATGACGTTCCGACGACCACCGTCACGATTTACGTCGACAAGGAAAAGAAGGATCCTGCTTCGCTCGATTTAGAATTACCGAGTCTCACAGCTGGATTCCTGCGTGTCCCGAAACTCGACTTAACAATTGACGATGTTCGCAAGGCCTTTTCGCGATACCCGCCGCTAAAGCTAGGCGAGCCGCGAACCGAGGAAATCAGATACGAAGGCCGTCATTTGTTTACGAACGAAATCGTCGAGCAAATGGAGATTAAGCTTCCGCTGTTACAGAATCCTGTTGGAGCTATTGCATTCTTTCGCGATGAACTCGAAACGATGACGGGCGTGAAAGGGACGCATCCCATTCTCGCTCCTCTACTCGAAACGTTTCTGACCGAGATGCTCTTTGCAGAGAAGCTCGATTTGTTTGACCCGCGTTTGTTATCGCGGCTCTCGGCACAAGATGTCAGGGAATACGTCCGCGCGACGTTCGTTCCTCTAATTCAGAAGCGAACAACGATCGAAGGTAAGCGCCTGCCGCAGCGCGAACCCGCGAGAGTTAGTAACTGGAAACCATTTCAGGTTACACATTCCCAAAATCAGCCGGCGATTCCAGCCAAACGAACACTGTTCAACTTAGTGCCATGCAATCGTGAACTCGAAGTCGCGATGGCGAACTTTCTCGACAAGGCAACAGATGTCGCTGCGTTCTGCAAGAATGCTGGCCCCCAAGCGTTGCGGCTAGACTACGTCACAGATGCGAGCCGTCTCGCGTTCTACACGCCTGATTTCTTGGTACGCACAACAGATGGTCAATACTTACTGGTCGAGACCAAAGGGCGTGTTGATAAAGATGTACCGCTGAAAGTTGGAGCGGCGGTCGCGTGGTGCAAAGCAACGTCCAAGAAAACGCCTTGGAAATTTCTTTACGTTCCTGAAGGCGTTTTCCAAAGATTCTCTGGCGATGCATTAGGTGAGCTACAAACTGTCTGCGCTACGCATCTGACGGACCTGCTCTCAGAGCGCGTCGACCCACAATTCACATTGGCGCTTGGTGAAGCCAGTGTCGCCGACGTAAATCTAAACGAGTTTATCAGCGCGGAATGCTTCGCAGCACTTCCGCCACGATATCAAAAAGGCATGGAGCAGGCTGTTAGTCTGTTCCGTCATCTCGAACGAAAAACAGGCGTGTCTTTCGCTCCTCCTTTTACTGCATTGCTCGGCGCACTGGATGAGGCAGCTCGCGGGCTAATGATTGATCTTCTCGGGCCAGACGTTCCGGAAAATCCTGAGCAATTGGAACAATTCTTTACGCCAGATATCTCGTCGCTTCCCACGAAAGAAGGAGATACGGTTAAGTGGAACGCACGTAACCTCAAAGGAACAATTGTCGATCGAAAAGGGACTATGCCCATTGGTGTTTTGCGCTGGTCTCTTGCTTATGCAAAGTCGTCCCGTCCGTCGTTCGGCGGAATTTTCGAGTCGCTGAAGACGCACTTCGCGCCAATTGCTTCCAAAGAATTCGTGAAAAAAATTGAGAAGATCAACGGCTTCCGAAACACATACGTCGCGCATCAGGAGCAGCCGCTTGAAGATGTCGAGCAGGCACGCGCGGCTCTGAAAGAATGGGCGGCAGGCTTGTGCCAAATTTGGAACGCGCATCATTGAAACGGCCGCCGGGTCAAAGGCGATCGCGCCCGAAGGTGAGATCATCGACGTTTTCCAAGCCGCGGGACTTAAGCAACCCGACATCAGCATTGATTCGCCGGTTGCCCGCCGGCTCACCCTCTCGGGTTCTCCCATCCATGTCGCGGCTACCCAGCACGCTCCATTCTGTCCGATCAGACGACTTCGTCAGTTGTTGGTTCGGACGTCCGCAGGGCGTTGTAGAGTCCGCTGTCTCAGCGGAAGGGAAGAGAAATCGGCTGGGGACAGCCGACGCTACAGCCGTTTCGATCGAGTCGAATCCAAGCGTTTCAACCCCGACAAATCCGGGGCGAATCGTTTTCAGAGAGAAAGGAAAGTGAGCGATTTCGAAGTTCCAGCTACGAAGAACTAATCAAGCGCGACAACGTTCATTTACCTGCTCGAACTGCCCGGCTTCCCTAGACACACTCAAAGTCTCGGTGCGTTGTAGAGTCCGCTGTCTCAGCGGAAGGGATGAAGAAATCGGCTGGGGACAGCCGACGCTACAGGCGTTTCGATCGAGTCGAATCCGAGCGTTTCAACCCCGACAAATTCGGGGCGAATCGTTTTCAGAGAAAGGAAAGTGAGCGATTTCGAAGTTTCACCTATGACGACTTATCAAGCGCGACCCATAAGGCAGTCCCACAGAGCCCGCTTGCCATATTCTCGCTGATTTGATTTAACCTGCGTCGAGGCATGCACCACGGCGACGTTACTCCCGAAATCGCGGCTGGGCTCCTTGTTCTGCGCGACCGGATCAAGGCTGCGAAGATTCCGCCTTCCAAACTGGATGAATCGATCAACGTCGCGGTCTGGAACATTCGTGAATTCGGCCGGGTCCATCGAACCGAGCCGGCCATTCATTACATCGCGGAAATCCTGGGACAATTCGATGTAATCGCCATGGTCGAGCTGCGCGACGATCTCACCGACCTCGGCCGCGTTCTGGAATATCTCGGGCCGGAGTGGCGCGTCGTTTTCTCCGATTGGATTGCGGACAGCGGCGGGAACAAGGAACGAATCGCCTTTCTGTTCGATCGCCGCGCCGTTATTCATAACGGACTCGCCGCCGAGATCGACGCTCCCCGCGCCAAAGCTGCCAGGGAATATCTCGCCACTCAATCCTTCTGGCGTGCGCCGTACATGTGTTCCTTTCGCGCCGGCAACTTCGATTTCATTGTCATCGCGACCCATATTCGATGGGGCGATAGCATCGAGGCCCGCGTGGCTGAGCTCGAGTTGCTTGCTGAGTGGATCGATACGCGTTTTAAAAACAAGTTCGCCGAGGACCATGATCTCCTTCTCATGGGCGACTTCAATACTCCGAACATCACCGACCCGGTCTTCGACGTCTTGCTCAGTTATAAACTGAAAATCCCGCGGCCGCTCGTGCAGCTAAAGGTCGGCGACCGGCTCATCAAAGGTTCGAACCTCGGTTTTAACGCCCGCTACGACCAGATTCTCCATCGCGCCACGATGCCGGACAACTTCACCAACAACGGCGGCGCGCTCGATTTTTTCATCAACAACGCGAGCATTAACGCCCTTTTTCCCGGCAAGAATTACAGCCGGGAGAAATTCACCTATCAAATGTCCGATCATTTGCCGATCTGGATTCAGGTCAACACGGACATCGACGGCTACCGGCTGGACCAGATCGTACAGGATTCGCGGAAGTGATTTTTGGGAGCGGCTTAGATTTTCCCGAGACGCAAGCCCGCGATTTGTTCGTTCATGCCGCAGGTTGCGACGATTGCTTTGGCCGGAGTGGAAAGTTTGGTGGTCATTCCCGAAATCGACATGGGAAGATTCGAAGCGCAGTGGAGCAGGGGAGGTAGTCTGGCTTCCAGCAAAGCTTTGGCTGCGATGATGACTTGCCATAATCCGGATGCGCCTACGCTTTCGCCCATGGCGGGTTTCGCGGTGTAAATGACGGCGTCTGGAATTGTTCGAGAAAATGCGGCGCTCTCCGCTTTGTCGATGAACGTGCCGTTGGCGCTGCCAATTGCGATGTCGATCTTGCCATCAGCGAGATCGGTCAGGACCCGGTTCAGAACTTTTTCCGCTTCCGAGCGTTTCCGATAGTAGCCGCCCGGATTGGTTTTCTCGATCTGGATTGGGGCGTCGCGACTGAGAAGAATTGCGCCGCCGCCTTCGCTCAGGATCGTCCCGCGGGAAACATTGCGAAACGGCTCGATCGGTGGCTGTAACCGGAGCAACCGCCATTTGCGATAGGCATCGCACAGCAGCCAATCAATTTCTTCGGTGCCGACGACAAGGCAGTAGTCGAGATCGTGATTGGTCATCAGATCTTCGGCCATTCCGATTGCCAAAAGGCCAACTGCGCCGTCGCCGATCAACGTGTAGGTCGCACCGGTGATCCCGAGAATCGCGGCGAGATGACTGGCCGGCGCGTTGAATACCGTCTCGGGAAAAAGAAGCGGGCTGGCGGCTTGCGCGCCGGATTCGACGATGTCCTGATAAAAACGCTTGGTGTAAATTACACCGCCGTTCGAGATGGCGAAGACGAGCGCGATGCGTTTCGCCGTTTCGGAATCAAGTTTCAGCCCCGCGTTCTCCAGGGCTTGTAATCCGGCGGCTACGGCGAATCGTGAAATTGGACTGACTCGGCGCAATCGCGGATGTGCAGGCAGATTGGTCAGCGCTGTCTGCGGCACTTTGAAAACGCTGTAGGTATGATCGCCAAACTGATCGGCGACCTGTTCGGGAGTCGCTTCGTGACCTTCGAGCAAATGTTGCCAGACAGGATCGATACCACTGCCCTGCGGGGTGACCCAGCCCATGCCGGCAATTCCCAGACTCATGCCGAACCTTGTCCGCCGTAGCCTTGGCGAAGGCTGGATTTCTGTATCACGATGGAAGCATTCGTGCCGCCGAACCCGAATGAGTTTGAAAGCGCCGTGCGGAACGATGAGGGCCGGCTTTGGTTTGCCACAATATCAAGATCGACATTCTCATCGGGCGATTGGAAATTGGTATTTGGCGGGAGAAACTGGTGCTGCAAAGCGAGAAGACAAAAAATTGCTTCGATCGCGCCGGCCGCGCCCAGACGAATGACCCATCATGCTCTTGGTCGAGCTGACTGGGACGCGCCCGAACAGTTGTGAGATGGCCTTGCCTTCGGTTGCGTCGTTGAAGATCGTGGCGGTGCCATGGGCGTTGATGTAATCAATCGCATCGGCGGAAATCCTCGCACTTTGTAGCGCCTGCTCCATCGCCTGAAGCGGTCCGCTGCCGGAGGGATTGGGTTGCGTCATGTGGTAGTTATCCGTCGAAATCCCGTAGCCGGTTATTTCCGCCAGGATCGGCGCACCGCGCGAAATCGCTGTGTCAAAATTTTCCAGAGCGAGAACGGCCGCTCCTTCGCCCAGAACCATGCCGGTGCGTGCGCGATCGAACGGCCGGCATTTTTCCGGTGTCGCCGCTTGAAGCGAATCGAATCCGGCAAAAACGAGCTCCGAGATTGCATCGTAACCGCCGGCCAGAATGCGTTCATATCGACCGGAACGAATGGACTCGAAAGCATGACCGATTGCGTTTGTGCCGGAAGCGCACGCATTTGCGATTACCTGACACGGCGCGGAAATCTCGAAAGCTTCGAGCGCGTCGATGACTGGTTTTTGTCCCGGATAGTTTGCGATCCAGGACGGCGAATGCCGCAGTGATCCATGTCGATGTAATGCCCGGTAATAATCTTCGCCATACGACATGCCGCCGCTGGTGGTTCCGATCACGGCGAGTTCCGGAGCGAATCGATTCTGGGTCAGCGCTTCCTCCAAAGCGCGAATCATCATATGCGACGCGCGATGCAAACGTTTCGTTTGTCTGCCGTTTCCGTTGCCCTCGAGCAAACGTTCATCCGGGATTTGGCCAGCAGTTTTGCAGCGAGAGTTCGCAACGGAAAAGCGAGTTACGAGAGTGACGCAATCGCGTCCGGTCCGGAGTGAATCGAGCGTTTCCTGCAGACCAAATCCGAGCGGGCTGACCACGCCAGCCGCGACTACGGCAACGCGATTATTTTTCACGTCGATAGCGTCAGATTTAGCCATTTGAACCCCCCAAATTCATTCGCGATTCCTGTTGCTTTCTCAAGTGAAGCATTTTACAAATCCAGCCAGAGAAACAGTAGCTTGGCAGTTGGTGGATTGTCAGTTGAGTTTATTCAGCGGCGATTTGAAATCCGATAAGCGGGAACAGTGACCTTGCTGCGTTTCTAAGAATAAACTCAATGGGTACAAAATTATACGTCGGCAATCTGCCTTTCAGCACAACCGAAAACGAACTGCAGGAGCTCTTCTCACAGGCTGGCGCGGTCCAGGAAGTGACCCTCATGCAGGATAAATTCACTGGCAAATCGCGAGGATTTGCCTTTGTCACTATGGGCTCCGAACAGGATGCCCAGAACGCCATCAGCCAGCTAAATGGCAAGGCTATGGACGGTCGGCCTTTAACGGTTAATGAGGCGCGTCCACGCGAGTCCCGGTCCAAGTGGCGGCGGCGGCGGAGGCGGTCGCGGTTACGGTGGTGGCGGTTGGTGGAGGTGGCGGTTACGGCGGCGGTGGCCGTCGCGATCGTGGGGATAGACGTTGCACTGAGCCAACGCAGATATAATTGCCTTGGGGGCAGCGTGGGTGGTGGATCGCGATCTCAGCGCGCGATTGTAAACCAATCGGCGAAGCCGCTGCGATTAGTTCCAATCAAACGCGGGAACGGCGCCGGCCCGCTTTCCGGGTGTATTTTATTGGGCGGCGTTTCGGTTCGATTTTGGCAATGCCGGCGCCGCTTTTTACTTCCATGATTTGATCGCGAAGAAGAGCCGCCCGCTCGAATTCCAAATTCGCGGAGGCGCGCTGCATTTCTTCTTCCAATTCGCGCAGACAGCTCGGTCACATTGAAATCGCCGCCGACTTCGCTGATCACTGACGCGGCGATCTCCCGACCCGCGCAGAATGGTGTGCAGACTTTCCTGCACGGCTCGGCGAACTGTTTGCGGCGTGATCCCGTGCTTTTCGTTGTATTCCATTTGTTTGGCGCGGCGATATTCCGAGATCGAGATCAATGCTTCCATGCTTTGGGTCACCTGATCGGCAAAAAGCACAACTTCGCCGTTCACGTGACGCGCAGCCCGTCCGGCAGTCTGAATGAGCGACGTTTGGCTGCGCAGAAAACCTTCCTTGTCCGCATCGAGAATGCAGACGAGCGAGACTTCGGGAAGATCGAGACCTTCCCGGAGCAAATTGATGCCGACCAGGATATCGAAATCGGCAGCGCGCAAACCGCGGAGAATTTCCACCCGCTCAATCGTATCAATATCGCTATGCAAGTAGCGCACCTTTAATCCAACATCGCGCAAGTAATCGGCGAGATCTTCGGCGGTCCGTTTGGTGAGGGTGGTAATCAGGATGCGCTCGCCTTTTTCCACTCGCTGACGACACAGCTCGATGGTGTCGTCGATCTGATGTTTGAGCGGCTTGATCGTGATCTTTAGGATCGAGAAGCCCGGTCGGTCGGATGATCTGCTCGATCACTAACGGCGACGCCGGGCGTATGAGCATCGAATTTCTCCGGCGCCTCATCCGTCTTGCGAAATTTTCGCATCCGGTTTCTGCAGGCGCGCCGCCTGCCGAACGCCGTCGTATGCTGCAAGCGGTAGAGCGCTTGCCCTACAATCTTTGGGTTGCACCGGCAGTAACATAACGGCACCGGTTCGTCCTGACCGATCCGCTGCCGTTTGTGCGGGAAATATTTCGCATTGCCGACTATGCTGTTTTGAATCTCGAACTCGGCTGGAGTTGCGCTGACGTAAATGATCTGATTAGTCATCTTCATGAACTCGTCGAAATTGAGCGGGCGATTGTCGAGCGCGCTCGGCAGATCGAAAGCCATATTCGACCAAGACAGTTTTGCGCGAGCGGTCCCCTTCGTACATCCCGCCGATTTGCGGAATCGTGGCGTGCGATTCATCAACCGCGACCAGAAAATCTTTCGGGAAAAAATCGATGATGGTGTAGGGCTTTGACCCGGGGGCGCGGCCGGAGAGATGGCGCGAATAATTCTCGATTCCGTTGCAGAATCCCATCTCCTGCAACATTTCCAGATCGTATTCGGTGCGCATTCGGAGTCGTTGCGATTCCAATAGCTTGTTGTTCGATTCGAACTCGATAATCCGGTGCTCCAGTTCGTTCCGGATCGAGGAAAGCGCGCGGTTCAGTTTGTCCGCCGGGGTGACGAATTGTTTGGCCGGGAAAAATGTGATGACGCTGAGCGATTCATGGGCATGACCGGTGAGGGGATCGAAACGAGTGATGGCGTCGATCTCGTCCCCGAAAAACTCCAGGCGAATTCCTTCTTCGTCGGCAGTAGCTGGATAAATCTTCCACCACGTCGCCGCGGACGCGAAATCGGCCTCGCGCGAGAAATTCACGTCGTTACGTTCGTATAACATGTCGATCAAACGGCTGAGCACCGCTTCGCGACTGATCTGCTGGCCGCGTTTTACGGTGAGGAGCATTCGCTCGTAGTCCTCTGGCGAGGTGACGCCGTAAATGCACGACACGCTCGCTACGACGATCACGTCGCGCCGGGAAAGCAACGCGCTCGCCGTGGAAAGCCGTAACCGCTCGATCTCTTCGTTAATGGACGAATCTTTCTCGATGTAGGTATCTGAGCGCGGAATGTAAGCTTCCGGCTGATAATAATCGAAGTAACTGACGAAATATTCGACGCGTTTTGTGCGGAAAAATTGTTTGAACTCCGAGTAAAGCTGCGCCGCCAGCGTCTTATTATGCGAAATGACCAGCGTGGGCCGCTCGATTTCCCGAATGACATTGGCGATCGTAAACGTTTTCCCCGAACCGGTAACGCCGAGCAACGTCTGATGCCGATTCCCCGCCTCCACTGACTTGATCAGCTTTGCAATCGCCTGGCCCTGATCACCGCGCGGTTTGTAATTCGATTCCAGCTCGAAAGCCATCCGACAAAATAGCATCACCGGCGAGCTTCCGCTTGTGAAAGGGCGACTCGCCGCCTTAATTAGCCTTACAGCCAGGTTTGATCCAAATGACCAACGAGACCCTCAGCGGGTGCCAAACTGGAAATCGCGCACGTTCTGCTCATCGATATCGTCGGCTATTCGAAGCTGCTCATTGATGATCAACATTCCAGGGTGCAGAATTTGAACGCGGTCAGTGCGCGAGCAGCAAGGAATTCCAATGGGCCGAAGCTAGAGGAAAAGTCATTCGACTTCCCACAGGCGATGGCACCGCCCTTATTTTTTTTACGACGCCGGAAGCACCGGTGCGTTGTGCGGTGGAAATTGCGCGGCGGCTTCGTTCGGATATCAGCACTTGCAATTCGCATGGGAATCAATAGCGGACCGATTACGCAGGTGGAGGATGTCGATCTTGGAACCAATGTTGCCGGCTCAGGGATCAACCTCGCCCAGCGGGTAATGGATTGTGGTGACGCGGGGCACATTCTTCTTTCCCAGCGTGTCGCAGACGATATCGGCCAATTCCGCGAATGGGAGCAGTATTTACATGATAGTCGGCGAATGTGGCGTGAAGCACGATGTCACAGTTCATCTGTTTAGTCTTGCATGGGCCGGATTTTGGCAATCGCGGCTCCGCCGAAAAGTTGCGGCGGCAACCGCCAGGGCTGGCCAGAGCGCGCCGGTTGCGTTTCTGTTGCAGATAATGCGGCGGGAGGCATAAGTCCGCTAATCCTTTTAGCGCAGCTGGGTGGTTTTGGAAAAACCGGTCCACCGATCAAACCCCATTACCAGACAAGTCGATCGCTGTTCTTCCTTTCGAAAGCTTCAGTGATGACAAATCGATTGTGTTTTTTGGCGATGGGATTCGAGGACGATATCCTGACGAGCCTGGCCAAGGTTCACGATCTGCGAGTAATCAGCCGCACATCGGTGGAAAATTACCGCGGGCCACCAAAAAGCCAGTGTCCGCGAAATCGGCCAGGAGCTGGGGGCGGCCAATGTGCTCGAGGGAAGTGTTCGGCCGGCAAGGCGACCGTGTGGCGATCAATGTTCAGTTGATCGATGCCCGCCAGGATCGACATTTTGGGCTAATCGCTATGACATGACACTGAACAGTTCGCTGAGCATGCAAGGCCAGCTCGCCCATGAAGTCGCCGACGCCTCTGCGAGCAACGCTGACGCCGGAAGAAAAAGCGCAATTTCAACGCAAGCCAACAAACAATCCTCAGGCTTACGATCTTTATCTTCAGGCGCGGCATTATGAGTTTAAGCCCAGACACTTTTCTCCAGGATCTATCGGACCGCGGAACAGCTTTATCTGCAGGCAATCACGCTTGATCCCCAGTTTGCCCTTGCCCATGTCGGTCTATCGACTACTTGCGCCCGCATTTATCACTTTTATGAACCGACTGAGTGTGGAGAAAACAGGCCCGGGACCAAGCAGAAAAATCACTGGAACTGGAGCCGAATTTGGGCGAAGGCCATCACGCGTTGGGTCTGTGCTATTACTGGTTCGATCGCGATTACGAGAGCGCTTTGCGACAATTCGCCATTGCTCAATCGCTTCTGCCTAACGACAGCGGAGATTGCCTGGCATATCGCCGCGATCAAGCGCCGGCAGGGCAAGTGGCAGGAAGCGGCCCAAGATTATCGGCGGATTCTGCTACTCGATCCCCAGAATGCCAATATCCTGCGGGATCTCCTCTATGTTTACTGCGGCATGCGCGATTGGCCGAACACGGAAGCGACCGCACAACGTCTTCTTGCGCTAACGCCAAATTCATTGAATGCAAAACGCAAATAGGCTACGTCGAGTTTTGGAAAAAAGGCATCGACGGCGCGCTTGAAAAGCGAAATGGCGACGATTCCCGCCGGGGAAGATCCCGATGGCTTTATCACTGGTTCCCGGATCGACGCGAACCTGATCGATCGCGATCCTGCCGCAGCTGAGGGGCTCTGCTCAGCTCGCCACGTGAAACCTTTTCCTATTTCAACGCTGTTGATGCTCCCGCGCAGTCTCTTTGCCGGTGAAATTGCGCTTATGCGCGGGGATAACTGCGGCGGCTCGACAACAATTTCGCTCAGGCTCGCGATTTTTCGCTGACCGCCGTTGAAGAAGCGCCTGACGGCCCTGAGCGACACGCCTTTTTCGGTCTGGCCTGCGCACTTGCTGGCGACAAGGAACGCGCCATTCGAGAAGGCAAGCGCGCCGTCGAATTGCTGTCCCGAATCACAGGATGCGCTGGATGGCACGCTCCTGAAAGGCTGTCCTCGCCTTGATTTATGCCCGGACTGGCGAAAAAGCACAGAGCCATCGAGTTGCTTCGCCATCTGCTGGCCATTCCCGGCGCGGTGGATAGCGCCGACTACAGCATTACCATTAACGACCTGAAATCTCGCTGGGAATGGGACCCGCTTCGCAATGATCCGGAATTTCAAAAACTGATTGTCGCAACAAATCCGTGAATCCGAAAGATTTTTTCGGCGAACTGAAACGGCAGAAAAGTTTATACCGTCGCGATTGCTTATGCCGTTGGCGCGTGGGCACTGGCCCAGGGCATCGCGCAACTTCTTCCGGTGTTCGATGCTCCAAACTGGGTTGTGCGTCTATCGTCGTCCTGATCATTGCCGGTTTTCCGCTTGCGTTCGTGCTCGCTTGGTTTTTCGATCTCACCCGATATGGAATCGTCCGCACGCCGGATTGAAATCGTCTGAAGTCAAGATCGGTATCGCCCAAACGCCCGATCTGTTTCGAAAAATCGATCGCGGTTTTGCCGTTCGCCGATCTCAGCCCGCAAAAAGATCATGATTATTTCAGTGAAGGTATCGCTGAGGAAATCCTAACGGCGCTGGCCAAGATCGACGGGCTGCGCGTTGCCGCGCGCCGCTCCTCGTTTTGGTTCAAAGGACAAAAAAGCGACGGTGAAGGAAATCGCGAGAAGCTAAATGTCGAGCATGTGTTCGAAGGCACCGTGCGCCGCGATGGCAATCGTGTTCGAATCACGGCGGAGCTGATCGATGCTGCATGACGGTTTTACTCTCTGGTCGGAAACATTCGATCGCGAGTTGCAGGGAATTTTCGCGCTGGAGGATGAAATTACGCGCGCAATTGTCGATGTCTTGAAATTAAAGCTCGATATTCACGCAGTGCCGCTCGGTTTCGCGACTCGTGCCCAGCACAGATGCTTATGAAGATTTATCTGCGAGGACTTCTCTATTCCGACAAGAGCACGAGGAGGCGCTTCGGCAGAGTCTGGAATTTTTCCAACGCGCGCTGGAGAAAGATCCGCAATTTGCCCGGGCCTGGACGGGTATTGCAAAGCATGGCTCTGGCTGGCGGATATTTATCGTTTCGCCGTTGGAGGGTATCCGAAAGTCCGTGATGCCGCACTCAATGCACTTAAGATCGACAATAACGAAGCAGAAGCGCATGTTTATCTTGCCGAGACAAAACGCATTCTCGATTGGGACCTTGATGATGCGGAGAGTGAATACAAACGCGCTTTCGCCATCGATCCGAGCTCGACCTCGTCCAATTATTTCATCGCGGCGTTTTATGGCGCGCGAGGCGATCGCGACAAAGCGCTGGCTTTCCTGAAGCGCACCTCAAAGATGGATCCGGCATCGCTCTGGGTCAACAACTCTGCCTGTGAGCTCTACCGCTATTTTGGTCTGTACGACGAAGCAGTCGCGGCGGGTGAACGGGCATTGCAACTTGATCCGATATTTGTGGCTTATGGCGAGCCGGCTTGGCGCGCTATATCGCGAGACGGGGCGATTCGACGAAGCGATCGCGCTGTATAAAAAGGCGCAGGCGTCGCCGGCAGACCGGCATTTGGTCTGGCCATTACCTTTGCGCGGATGAATCGGCCGCGAGGAAGCGCGCTCGAGACTCTCCAAACTGCCATCGCGCGAATCGATCGCTACACTGCCCGGCGACGCGTCAGCCCATGTTCATGTGGCATTGGGCGACGCATGACAATGCCATTCAAGAACTGGAACGGGCCTGCGAGCAGCGCTCCTCATCCCTGCATATGGTCGGGATCGCACCCGAATTCATACCGTTGCGCTCTGATAAACGGTTCCTGTCCATCTTGCGGAAAATCGGACTCGACCCGGAAAAAGTATTTGCGGTTAATGCGCCAATCTCTCAAACCGCGAAGCCGGCCGATGTATATGATCTAACGAATCAAGGCGGCGGAAGTACTACTGGACTAAAATATCGCGCCCTTTGTTGTGTGCGCGCACCCCGCGCTTGTGCAGATCCTCCTGGGCAAGCTGCATGCCGAAAATTAAGACGGCGATGAGCCCGAAATATAGGATCGACATCGTCCAACGCTGGGCGGGCGTTACCTCGAAGTAGCGTTGCTCCTCCTCGGTCCGTTTCCGGAAGAGAGAGTAAATGCGCGGGATGGAAAGGATCACCATGAGCCAGACGATGAAATTCGGATATTTCCACCCGAACCACAGGAGCAGCGCAAATCCAGGCAACCAGAGCCAGCGTGACAGAGCGGTGACGATGCGTCCGCCATCCAGCATTCCCACGGGAGTGAGATTGAACAGGTTCAGAAAGTAACCAAACCAGGCGAGAGCGAAGAAAATTGGCATATCCGTGAACTCGCCGGTCACATTGCAAACCAGCGCTCCGAATGTGCCCAGCATCGGGCCGCCGATTCCGACGCAGGCTTCCATCCAGGCATTGCGTGGGGCCTCTTTGAACGCAATGAACGCGCCCATGAATGGAATAAAAATCGGCGCGCCGACTTTTAGCCCGAATTTTCTGGCAACGAGCAAATGCCCGCACTCGTGCACAAGCAAAAGGATGACGAACCCAACGGCGAATCTCCAACCCCAGAGCTGGGTATAGACCCAGAGCATCAGCAGCATGGTGCCGCCGGATTTCAGAATCACCGGCAGAAACTTCAATGCCGGCAAAAGGGCGAACTTGAGCTTCGCAAAAAACTTCACGATAACGACAAGAACCACACCGATCGGCCCGAGTGCTTTTTTTGCGCGACTCCAAGATGTCTCTCGCTCGGGAGCATTTGTTTCGGCGGAAGGTTCATCGATAATCGCTCTTCGATTTCATGAAAAACGCATGCCGTAAATCGCGAAATTTCGTTCTCAGCTTTCCCGCTCGCATCGACATTTTTTCGCGGACGACTAATTTCTGTCAATCAGCCTTTCGGTGAGGATAGGTTTTTGACCGATACTTCGTTACGCCGTCCGGCTGATTGTGTCGCAGTTTCGTTTCTTAGGCATTCTGGCCTGTTGTGGCCAGTTTCTTTCACCTATCAAATTGTGGATAAAGATAAGTTGCAAGTTCTGCAGCGTCTGGATAAATATCGGACCTGGCATTCGCTCGAAGACAAACGGTATTGCCTGGGCTGCAGCAAGCTTATCAATGGCCACGAAATCCAGGTGGTCGGCGGGAATCGTTCTCACGGGCCTCTGCGCATCATTTGTCCGACTGAAAATTGTCAGTCCATTCCGATGGATTGGGTGCGGCCTCCAGAAGAGGTTCTGGAACGAATCGGGAACGCCAGGGCTGTTCAATAATTCGATCAGCGCCACGTTCATTTCCTCGACGCTCCTAGACTCGTTTGCTGATCCGACGCTAAACCTTGGTCAGAGTTTCTCTTAGCCAATGATCAGCCTCCATCCCGATTGTTGATCTTCGAAGAACAGGAAAGCGTTTTACCATGTCAAAGGCACGCATTCTGATTGAGGAGCGGTTGTCGATCTTGAAAAGGCAAGATCGGTTCCGCGATTGGGATTCGTTGGATGACCAGCGGTTTTGCATCTTGTGCGACAGGACATTCACTGGTCGCCAGGTGGACATCATAAGAGCAGGCCGTGGCAGATGGATGCTCCATTGCCCAACCGAAACTTGTAAATCCACGCCGCGACACTGGGTCTACCCGGGAAATCCACTGATCTCCCGCAAAGCCTATCAAGATTGGTCGATGGCGCTGGGCATAAAAGAAAACACCGCCCTGCTTCTCTGAACGGGAGCGGCACAACCCTGAACCTTCGCCATGCTTAAACCAACACTCGACCCCAACGTACTCTCCACTGTACCGGATGAAGCGCTTCTGCAGAAAATCTCCCGACGGAACCAATCCGCCCTGGATGAACTCTACGATCGTTATGGCCACATGCTGCGCAGCGTGATCGACAGCCTCGTTCACGAAAACGCCGAAGCCGACGACGTGTTGCAGGAAATTTTTCTTCAGATCTGGAAGGAAGCGAACAACTACTCGCCAAAGGCGGGCAAACCTTTGGGCTGGATTGTCACTATCGCCCGCCGCCGCGCCATTGATCGACTTCGCCGGCGACAAGCGTACTACCGCGCAACGGAACGCTATCGCGAACAGCTTGAGCGCCAGCCGCAACGACCAAGACGCGATGCGGAGCGCTCGTTTGTTCTTTCAGATTTGCGTCGTTTTCTTAAACAGCGAATGCGAAATCTGCCCCGGTTTCAACGGGAGGCGATCGAGCTGGCTTTTTTAATGGACTGAGCCATCGCGAGATTGCCAATGCCACCCAGGCGCCATTGGGTACGGTGAAGACACGGCTCGAATTGGGTTTGCAAAAGCTGACCCAATCGATCCGGCCGCTTCGACATAAAATTTAAATCTGCCGTTTCCCTTTTGTGTCATGTTGAGCGAAGCGAAACATCTTCATTTTTTCAATAAATTGAGATCCTTCGCTTCCGCTCAGGATGACAAGTCGGCTGGAGTTTTGGTATGCCAGCTTGAATGATCCTTTGGTTTTGATTTTAGGGTTTTCACCTGGTGGTTTGATGTTACATTTCTCACAATGGACACACCCCAAATCACTGCCTATCTCAAGACCTATTGCGGTTGGAGCGGCGGCGTGTTCGCGCCGTTCTGGCCAAATACAATCTCGCCTACACGGAAAAGGACATCATCCAGAATCCGGCTTTTCGCTGGGAGATGGAAACGAAGAGTGGTCAGCCGCTTTCGCCCTGCGTCGAAATTAACGGTCAAATGCTGGCCGATATTAGCGGCGAAGAAGTCGAGAAATATCTGATCGACAAAGGGATTGTTCAGCCGAGCGACGCTGCCACCGATGTCCCCACCAATGCCCCGTGCGCAAATGAAGTGCACGAAGGCGTGGTGAAGCTCAATCTGTGATGTTGTAGAGCGTTTCTGTGAAACGCCTCGGCGTCGGGCACGGACGCCCTGAAATCTCTTCCCAATCAGCGACCGACTTGGTTTCCTTTCGCTGAATCCCATGTGCGGCTAGATTATTTCTAGTCCATGAAACTCTTCGCCCGCTTCCGAAAAAGGAAGAAGAGAACAGGCAAAGGTTTTCTCCGTTTCGGCTGGAAGCTGACCCTGCTCGGTCTGGTCGTCGCTGGCGGGCTTGGCGTAATCGTTTTTTACGGCGTATGGGCAGAGACCTTCGACATGAAAAAGGTCGGCCAAATGCCGGAGCGTAATACGGTGTTCGATGTCGATGGAAAAATCTACAGTCGTCTGGCCGGAGCGAACCGGCTCAAGGTTTCACTGAGCGAAGTCTCGCCTTATTTTATCGATGCTCTGCTCGCTCGCGAGGACACGCGTTTCTATCAGCATGACGGAATCGATTATCGCGGAATTTTGCGTGCTTTGATTCGCGATATCCTCAGCGGTTCCGCCAAGGAAGGCGCAAGCAGCATCACGCAGCAGCTCGCCCGGAACAGTCTCCCGCTCGGGGGGCGCACTTTGAACCGGAAGTTACTGGAGGCGATGGTCGCTCTGCGGATCGAGCGCGAGTTCACCAAACAACAAATTCTCGAGCTCTACATTAACCGCATCTATTTCGGTGCCGGTTGCTACGGTGTGGAGACCGCTTCCCAAGCATACTTTGGCAAGCACGCTTCGGATCTGACTCTCTCGGAAGCAGCGCTCCTGGCCGGATTGATTCGGAGCCCAAACCGATTTTCGCCTTTAAAAAATCCCGAGGGCGCGGCTGCCCAACGAGACGCGGTTCTGAAGCGCATGGTCGAGTTGAAAAAGATTTCGGCTGCGCAAGCTGCGCAGGCCCGCCGCTCGCGAGTGAACACGCATCCCAAACGGATGCTGCAAATCCAGGAGAATTATGCGATGGACGCCGTTCAGCGCGATCTGAATCTTCTCCTGACCCAGGATCAGATCGATAATGGCGGTCTCTTCATTTACACGACTCTCGATCCAGCCGTGCAAAACGCTGCTCAAGCCGCGCTGGAAACTCAGCTGACGAAAATCGAGCACCAGTCGAATTTTCATCATCCGATTAAGGCCAACTACCAGCCGCCCGAAAACGGGGACGAAGGCGCAATGCCTTATCTCGAAGGTGCATTAGTGGCGATCGATAACGCCAGTGGCGGCATTCGCGCGCTGGTCGGCGGCCGCGATTATTCGCAAAGCAAATTCAATCGCGCACTCGCGCCGGCAAACCGGCAGATCGGATCTGCTTTCAAGCCGTTTGTTTATACCGTTGCTTTTACCGAAGGACTTTTGCCGGGCGCCGCGATCAGCGATGGACCGATTCAGCCCGGTGAAATTCGGGGTGCGGGAAACTGGTCGCCTGCAAATTCGGATGGCACCTTCGGCGGGATCGAGCCGTGCTCTTATGGTCTGATCCACTCGCGCAATACGATGAGTGTACGTGTCGGCCAATTCGCTGGACTCGATTCTGTCCAGAAGGTCGCTAATACGCTCAATCTCAGCCAGAATGTTCCGCACGGGCCGGCCATCTACATCGGTTCGTTCGAAACAGATCTGCGTGACCTCACCGCAGCGTATTCCGTGTTCCCGAACGCCGGAGTCCGCAAGCAAGCCTACATTATCGAACGGATCGACGATCAGAATCATAATCCCATTTATCGCGCAGCTCACATTTCCGCCCCTGCGCTTGACTCCAGCGCCGCCTGGATGACATCGCAGATCATGGAAGACGTGCTCACCGAAGGGACAGCCGCTTCCGCTCGATCGTTAGGCTTCAAATTGCCGCCGCAGGCAAGACCGGCACGACGAACGATTACAAGGATGCCTGGTTTGTCGGTTTCACCAGCACGATCACGTGCGGCGTCTGGGTCGGCTTCGATCAGCCGGTCGCGATCATCCCGCACGGTTATGGTTCTGCCCTGGCTCTGCCAATTTGGGTTCAGGTAATGAACAAGGCGGCGCAACGCTATCCGCCGCAGGATTTGCAGCCCACCATGCCGATTCAGCGGGCAATGGTTTGCTCGATCTCGAATCACCTCGCCACCACTGGTTGTCAGGCTGCCGGCACCGCCTACGAAATCGATCTCCCAGTGGATAAAATTCCCACCATGCCGTGCGAAGTTCATGGCGGCGAGGAAATGTTCGCTGGAAAACTGGAGGATACGGGGCGCAAAGCGACCCAGTTTCCCAATCGAATTCTTCAAACACTCCGGCGATTCTTTGGCGGCGGGAAATGATCTAATTTGAGGGTGGATCGGCTTCTCCGATCGAAGATTCGCCGTGGCGAAAGACGATGATAAGAACGAAGCCGCGAAGCGACTCAATCTTGTGCGATTGAATTACTAACGCGCTCGGAGATCGCGTTCCACCAATGCGAGCTTTTCCAAATCTTTTGCAGTATCGATGTCGATCTCGCCGTTCGGAAATGGCAGCGTGGCCACTCGTGATCGATCGCGCAGAATAATTGGCTTTGCACCATCGGCGTCGTCCAGTGCAAGGAGTTCTTCAAAACAGGAACGATCGAAAAGCGCCGGCACGCCGAGAGTATCCGCATAGCGAGACGCGACGATTGCTTTCCCGGTTTGCTCCCGCAGCGCGATGAGCTTCTTGATTACACCCGCATCCACAAACGGCTGGTCGCACACCATTAAAATTACGCCTTTATGGGCGTCGCGAGCAATTCGCTGAAAGCGATGCGAGGACGCTTCGCACTTCGAAAGCACTTCGTGCGAAATCTTTCCAGACGCCAAATTCCATTTCGCGTCAGCTTTCGGAGTGCGCGCGCGTTCTCGCGTTGCTTTGCCCGATGACGGAGCACAGTCGTCGGCACTACTTGCGCGCTGCGACAAGCGCTTTCGATCGCCGATGATTCCTCCAATGAACGGCGGTTTTCCAATCGCCGCAGGGCGCTTAACAAAACGCCTGTCCTTGATGAACACCTTCAAACCAGCTCGGATTGAAGTTCCAATCCCGCGCCGCCACCCCGGATTTTCAACGATTACAACATCGAGATCGCGCAATTCGGGAACCAACTCTTCGCTATCAGAGCCGGCCACGACGATAATCGGCGAACAACCGGCGGCATTCGCAGCATCGACAGTTCGGCGCAGGAGACTCTCTCCGCAAAATCTCGCGAGTTGCTTGGGCTGCCCAAATCGCGACGATTGGCCCGCCGCCAGAATTACCGCGCCTGTCATCCTGAGCCCCGAACGCTTTCGGGGTCGAAGGATCCCGCGACATTTCCTTTCGATGGCGCCACGGAATCCGTCGAGGAACTGTGAAACGACGCGTGGATCGACATCTTCCGTTCCCGCAACGACAAGGCGGAGCCACCAGCAAACACGCGCTGAATTTCCGAGACAACGGCAAGAGCAATCTCCTCCGGGGTTTCCGAGTGAAGATCGAGCCCCGCCGGTGCGAAAAATCCGGCATTGATCGTGACATCTTCATCGAGGAGAGCATTAAGCAATTGATCCCGTCGTTTCCGCGGCCCGATCAGGCCGACATACCGCAGATTCATCGGCAGCAATTTTTGCAGCGCCACAAAATCGCGTCCGTAATTGTGCGATTTCACAATCGCCGCGGTCCATTCGTCCGGCTCGATCACGATTTCGCCCGGATCGACAAATTCAACCGTCTCCCAGCCAATGAGGCTCGCCAATTTACAAATCGGCGCATTGTCCGGTCCATCGCCAACAATCAAAAGCCGAATGGATGGATGAATCTGCTGAACGAGCAACACGTCACGGTTCTGGCTGTAGGGGAAGCTGACAGCTTCCCCACCACAAAAATGGTTCGCGGTGAAACCGGGGAAGCTGTCAGCTTCCCCTACAGATGTTCCTTCGCGCGCAGTAATCGCAAGACAACTCCTGCGCGAGTCTAGATTCCTGGCAAGATCGACAAAAAACTTTTCCAATGCGCGCTCAATGAAGATGTCGATCCTGCCGCTGCAGCCGAATCGTCGCCGTGTGTCGAAACTCATCATCGACGGTTTTCCCGTTTTCAAGACTTCGCGAGCTCGCGATGCAATTTCGTCCTCCAGGCAGCCGGCACTGAGCGAGCCGACTGTTTTTCCATCCTGGCAAATTAACATTCGCGCGCCGGGTCGGCGAAAGCTCGATCCTTCCGCGCGAACCAGCGTCGCGAGGGCAAAACCACGGCGCGCCCGGCGGTCGCGCCCTACCTCGCGCAGGATGTCGTAGATTTCTTTCACAGCAATTTATCCAGCGTGATCGGCAGGTCGCGCACGCGCTTTCCAGTTGCGTGATAAACGGCATTCGCCACGGCTGCCGCGGCGCCGGTGATTCCGATCTCGCCCATGCCGCGCGCGCCGACCGGATTGAACTTGTAATCGGGCTCTCCGACAAAATGCACATCGATGTTTTCAATATCAGCGTGCACCGGCACATGATATTCGGCGAGATTCCGGTTCACCGGCAGTCCAGTGGCCGGATCGTAAACGGTTTCTTCTTCCAGTGCCATTCCAATGCCCATCACTACGCCGCCGAGAATCTGACTCGCGCCGGTCTTCAAATTCACGACGCGCCCGCAGTCCATCACGCTCACCCAGCGCGTCACGTGGACCAGCGGCAAATCGGGATCGATTTTCACCTCGCAGAATTGTGCGCCGAAACTTTGGAATCCGAATTTGTCGCTCTCCTCGAATTCATATTTGCCGTAACCTTCCACTGAGTCGGTTCCCTTCCGCTTCAACGCGTCGGCGAATGTTGCCGGTTTGTTTTCACTGGCGCCAAGATCGACAAGTTTCTTTTTCAAATCCTGCGCCGCGAGGGCAATTCCGGATCCGACGGTCGCCGTGGTTTGCGATCCGCCCGCGACCGGCCCGAACGGATAATCGGAATCGCCAAGCTCGAACTTCACTTTTTCGACCGGTAATCCAATAGCGTCGGCGCTGATTTGAGTAAGTGACGTCCATTGACCCGTTCCAAGATCATGGGCGGCGCATTTCACCAATGCTGTTCCGTCGGCGCGAAATTGAATTCTCACTTCAGAGCGACCGGCGTGCGCGGGATAAGTCGCAGTGGCTACGCCCCAGCCTACGAGCAAATGTCGATCTTTTCCGCCACCGGACGGACTCGCCGTGGCGAGCATGGAGCGCGGCTCGTGTTTGCGTTTCGACCAACCAAATTTCTCAGCGCCCAATTGATAAGCTTCCGCCAGATGTTTCGTGGACCATGGAATGCCTTTGATCGGATGACCGGGCGAATTGTTAACCTGCCGCAATTTCAGCGGATCCATCTTGAGCGCATAAGCCAATTCATCCATGGCGCATTCCAACGCATAAGTGCCCGGACATTCACCCGGCGCGCGCATAAACGACGGCTGAGCAACATTGACGGTGTAAACGGTGTGACTGAACTCGATAGCGGGCGCATCGTAAAGAACATTCGTCGAACCAATCCCGCACGCTTCGACCCAGTCGCCGACCGGTGATGTGAGCATTTCGCTTTTGTGACGGATCGCCTGAAGCTTTCCGTCGTGATCCGCCGCCAGCGCGATGGTCTGATAAGTCGGCGGCCGATGGCCGGTTCCACTGAACATCTGCTGTCGCGTCAGCTCGAGTTTTACGGGACGTTTCACAACTTTCGCTGCCATTGCCGCGAGAATCGTGTGTGGCCAGGTTGGTCCTTTGCAGCCAAACGCTCCGCCGACGAATGGACAGATCACGTGCACATTTTCTCGCGGAATCCCAAATGCGTGAGCAACGATTCCTTGCGAGCCTTTCACAAATTGCGTCGCATCATAGATCGTCAGCCGATCGGCCTCTTCCCAATGCGCCACGGTCGCCGAGCATTCCATCGGATTATGGGTCTCGGTCGGGCTCGAATAGGTGTTCTCGATCTTGACCAGATCGTCTTTCTCAAACACGGCCGCGACGTCGCCCTTTTTCTGTCGCAGCTCGTCGCCGAAGTGTTCCTTCGGCTCCGTTTTCTTGATTGCTGTTTCTCTATTTAGCAATGGCGACTCGCTTTTGTAGGATATTTTCAGCAGCGATGCCGCATATCGTGCAGCTTCGAGCGTTTCTGCGATGACCGCAGCAACGTACTTGACCACCATAATAAATCTTCTTGTCCGCCAACGGCTCGCGTTTCTCGATCCGGATTCCTTCCCGTTTTTGCGCATTCGGCGGCTCGGATAATTTTGGCGCGTTGAAAGGAGTGAGAACTGCGAGAACCTCAGGCGCCTTTTCTGCCGCAGCCGAATCAATCGCCGTGATCTCCCCCTTTGATATCGGGCTCATCACAACAAATGCATGCGCGACATCTGGTGGATTAAACTCCGCGGGATACCTGGCTGCGCCCGTGACCTTCAACGGGCCATCGACACGGCTCATCGGCGTGCTCATCGATTTCGCTGTGATTGGTTTGGGTGCGCTCATGTTGTCATTGCGGCGACCGTGCTGAGCACGCGGATGATCGCATTCTTCGCCAGTTCGATCTTGAACGAATTGTATTTGTACCCCTTGGCGGCGGCGAGTTCAGCTTCCGCGGCTGCGCGAAATGTTTTCTCGTCGGCTTTTGCGCCTATCAACTTTTCTTCCGCTGTATGCGCCCGCCATGGTTTATGAGCCACCCCGCCGAGAGCGAGCCGCGCTGCTTTGATTTCTTTGTTGGGCTCGACATCGAGCGCGGCAGCCACGCTCACCAGCGCAAACGCATAGCTGGCCCGGTCGCGCACCTTCAAATAGTGCGAACGGGTGGTGAACGGAATCGGGGGAAGATCGACAGCCACGATCAACTCGTCCGGCCCGAGATTCGTTTCGCGTTCGGGCGTGTCGCCGGGTAACCGATGAAAATCGGCGAATGGAATTTCGCGTTCACCTTTCGGGCCGCGAACGCGCACGACAGCATCGAGCGCGGCCAGGGCCACGCACATGTCGCTCGGATGCGTGGCGATGCACTTGTCGCTCTGGCCCAGAATCGCATGGATGCGGTTGTAACCGTCGATCGCGCCGCAACCGCTCCCGGGATTGCGTTTATTGCAGGCCGGAAATGCCGGGTCGTAAAAATAATAGCAGCGTGTGCGCTGCAAAAGATTGCCGCCAGTGGTGGCGACATTGCGCAGTTGTGGGCTGGCCCCGGCGAGGATGGCTTCGCTTAGAACCGGGTAGCGAGATTTGATCAATGAATTCTCGGCCAAATCGGAATTGCGGACCATCGCGCCAATGCGCACGCCTTTTCCGTTGGGAAGCTCCTCGATTTTCGCCAGAGGCAGATGGTTGATGTCGATTAACGCATCGGGTGTCTCCACACCCATTTTCATCAAGTCGATCAGATTGGAGCCGCCGCCGATGAATTTAGCGTGTGGTTTCGAACCGATCCCGCTGATTGCCTCGTTAGAATCGACAACGCGCGAATAAGTAAACGGATTCATGCGAGCAAGGATGCAAAAGCGATGCGAGGACGCATCGCACTCCGAAAGGGCTTCGCCCGAAACACCACACGTCTTCCATTCCTTTCGCGAAGCTTTAGGAGTGCGGCGCGTCCTCGTGTCGCTTTGTGGACATGGCTTCTCGATCGCTTGCTGTTGATCATTCTGTCAGATGATTTTTGACTTCGCTTCTTTAATCGCGGCCAGAATGTTTGTGTACGCGCCGCACCGGCAGATGTTGCCGCTCATCCATTCGCGAATTTCCTCGTCGCTGTTCGCGTGCCCTTCTTTCACGCAGGCAACGGCCGAACAAATCTGGCCGGGGGTGCAGTAACCGCACTGAAATCCGTCGTGCTTGACAAATGCCGCCTGCATCGGATGCAGGTCGTTACCATTGGCCAGACCTTCGATCGTGGTGATCTCGTCGCCTTCGTGCATCACCGCGAATGTCAGACACGAATTCACTCGTCGGCCGTTAATCAACACCGTGCAGGCGCCGCACTGTCCGTGATCGCATCCCTTTTTCGAGCCCGTCAGTTGCAGTCGTTCGCGCAGGGTGTCGAGCAATGTCGTCCTAGGATCGACATCGACCTGGTGTTCTTTACCGTTGATGTTCAGCTTCACCTTAATGGAATCGGTGCTCGATCCCGGGCCTGATGCAACAGAAGTTTCGTCGACCATTAGAGTTGCGGCGTTCAATAAAGCCGGCCCGATCGTGATCGCCACACCGGTTCCCGCGACTTGCTTGATAAACTGCCGGCGCGTTTCCGGGCCGCCAAAAATCAGGAGATCGTCCAGCTCATCACTGCGCGGCTCAAATGGTGCATCCGCTTTGGGCTCCATTATCCATGACATCGCAGCAAGCGAGGAAAGAGCGCTTAAGTTTTTCGGGCTTTACAAGTTAGCGAGGCTTTCGCTAACCTGAGTTTCACGACCTGCCACCTATCCAACAGGGGCGACTGGGATCAGTGCGTTGACCAACATGGCTGGTTCAGGAGAAATGTTTATGAAAAAAGTAATCATTGCCATTGCACTGCCGCTTCTTGGTCTGGTCGTCGACTTTCAGGTCGAAGCGGGACCGCGGAAGAGCGGCCCGCTCACGCCTATGCATCAGACGACAAAAAGCGGCGCTTACACCATTGAGACGATTGGCGACACGCTGCATCAGGCTAAACCGCAAAATACGCGTCTGATCATTCGCGTCTCGGACGCAAACCTGAAGCTAATCAAGCCGCGGGCGATTGCTTTAATCGATGCGACCGGCGCCGCAATCAAACCAGTGTTTCGCGAAGATCGAAAAGTTGGGCACGAAGAAAACACCGGCCTGCCGATTTCGGTAGGTGGCTACGGCGATTCGTCCGGAGTGCATGCATCGGGCGTGGGCATCAATTTGAACAAGATTTTCGGCCCGCATGGAAATTACGCGTATACCAAGGCCGATTGGCCGAAGGAGATTTTCACATCCGATAAGCGCCTTCAGATCACGCTTCCGAGCGGTCAGGTGTTCGTTCTCCGACTTACTTCTATTGCAAAATGAAAACTCCCATTCTTTTCTTCGCACTGATCGGGCTGGTCTCAATTTCCACTGTCATCACGGCCTCAGCCTGTCCTTGCAATCCCTGTAGATGTTCGCCCTGCACGTGCGGCGGCGGTGGAGGCGGCAAGAGCTTCAAGGGCGAAAAGGGCGAAAGAAATGAATCGCATCACAGTGGAAAGCGAGGGGAACATCATGAGGGTCACACCAGCGTAGGGGTAGGCGTGAATGTCGATCTTGGCGGTATCGGCCACCGCAAACGTGAGGCCGATCCGTTTGCCGTCGCCAATGACGAGCCGGTTGCGCACACGCAGGAGAAGGCGAAATTTTCGAAACCGAAGGAAGAGATTTCAACGACCAGCCTGTTCAGTGACGTACGCTTGACTGGAAGCGATGCGAAAGAGGAAAAACCGGCTAAAGCGGCGTCGAACCCGTAATTCCCTTAAGTCTTGCGATGGCTGGATTGATTGGTTCGAAGCGGAGAAGTTGGGCATTCCTGACTGCGGGTCTCTGCGCCATTTCGGCTGGTGGATTGGTTCGGGCGGAAGTTTTGACCCGCCAAGTTTTAATTGAAGTAAAGGTCGCCGAGGTAAGCCGAACCCTGTCTCGCGAATTAGGCATCGACAATCGCATTGCCGATGTTCTGTCGAAGTTGCCAGCCGATGCGGCGAAATTGCCGTCGCCGGAAGACGGCATCTTGGGTCTTGGACCCTCTCCGTCGGCTGAAACAGTTAGGCAACGACTCTTCCCGCCGGATCAGATTCCCGGTAGCATCAACCTGTCCGGACTCATCACCGATCAGCAATTCAAGGCGATTCTGCATGTTCTGGATCGCGAAAAAGGCGCCAAGATTTTCGAGCAACCTGCGATACTGGCTCCGAGCGAGCAGGAGACGAATTTTTACCTCGATCCTTCGGTTGTATTTCCACAAGGCAATTTGATCCTGACAACCACACCAACTCTCGCGCCGAACGGCGACATCCTCATCAAGATCGATCCCAAAATTCGGTCCGAGAACGGCTCGGTGTTTCCGCAGCCATTGAAAACAGTTGAAGGCAACGAGACGAGCACTGTTCCAGCGCTTGGTCAGATTCCGGTGTTGAGTGGATTGTTTTCTCCGCGCAACAAGCCAAAGCAGAACCTGATCCTTTTTATTACCAGCCGGCCGGTCGATGTTCTTTCGGGCACTGGCGGGCGCCCGGAAAAGATCAAAACTGAGATCACGGGCACAGGCGACACAATAGAACACATCGCAGATTTTAATTTCCAAAATCTGACCAATGAGCCGCTGAAGTTTCTCGTGCCCCCATTCATCCTTGAGTCGGCAAATGGTAAAACGCAGGATTATGCCTCTCCCAGGCAGCAGGAGGTTTCGTTAGGGCCACAGGAAACCCTGAGTATACCAGTGACGGGCGTCTGCTTGGAACGAGGGAAGCCACCCGCCGGCGACCATGTTGCCGGAGAGCTTTTTATCAATACGGGTGACAGTACTATCCCGAAATATCCGGAAGCCCGCTTCTCGCCGAAACAAGCCAGAGATTTGCTTCAGATTACCGACTCGAAATATCGAGCGGCCGAAACGCTGGTGAAGGATCGCGAGTTCAAGGGTTTCCCGTATCCCAATAAAAAGAAACAGATCGAAATTGCGGTGCAATGGAGCGTTTGGAGCGATCCAAAAATTTCCGAAATCACCGGTGATCCTCCAGCAAAAAAGGATGATCTGAAGCAGGTGGTTTATCGGCAGAAGGAAGAAAAGGGCAAGATGAAGTCGCAGACGAAAAAGAAGATCGACAATGGAATCGATACGATTTGGGACAAGATCGAGCTCACTTCGGCAAAAGCGAAAGAATTGGAAAAACCCGATCCGTTTGCCAGCGTCGAGTTGACCGGCGAGAAAGCCAAAGCCGAACAATCGCCGCCGGAAGAAAGTCCCAGCCCGACTCCGTCGCCGTGAGACCGTTTCATTCTCCTAAAAAGTAAAACAACAGATGCGCCACCTGAGAAATCGCTTTCGACTGCGGATGTCGTGCAAGGCCGTGCCAGCCTTTGCAGTTCTGGTTTGGTTTTGCGTTGCGCCGCCAATTCATGCCGACGCTCCAATCGTCAAAAAAAATCCGGATGGCGGCACAATCACGACCGAGAAAGTTTCCTTCTACAAAATTTTCGAGGGCCCGTTTAACGGCGACGGTGAGAAACGCACGACTCGAGACAAGGACGGCAACATCACAAAAGTCGAGTGGGTCCGATTCACGAAGAAAGGCGAAAGACCCGCGAGGGTTGTGTTCGTCGAACGCAATCCCAACACGAAGCGGACGACCGTCAGCACCTATACTTACCGAAAGAACGGAACGCTCAGCTCAAAGACTGAAGCTACCTATTCGACGGAAGATGGCGCCCTGCTTCATCAGCGTGTCGAAAGCTACGGCCCGAACGGGAAAGATATCTTGGGCGGAATAATCTACGGCTACGACGGGTGGGAAGACGGCAAGAGAGATAACTGGAAAAATCACGTTTGGGATCCCAAAAAAGTGGAGTGGACGGACCATTCTTTAGGCGCCGACCCAACGAGGTACCCAAAGCTCGGCCCCACGTTGGACGATTTGCAAACCAAATGGGGATCAAAACTGCAGGCTTTTCCAAGCGCGACCTCGACACCATCAGACGGAGAGCCTGGGAATACGATCTCCTCTCTCATTCTGCGGAACAAACTGGCGGTCGAGATTGCCGGCACTGGGCAAACCATCGGTCCCGTAGCTAATTGCCTGATCCAAAATCAAACTGCGCAGCCGGTGAGTTTTATGATTCCGCCGATGGTTCTGGAGTCGAGCAGCGGAAAAAATCAGCATTACGCCTGCCCAAGCGAGCAACCAATGGTGCTCGGCCCGAAACAAAGCTTCACGGTGCCAATTGAAGGCGTATGTCTCGACCGAAGCAAACCGCCGGTGGGCAATGGAGTCACCGGCGATTTGGTTATCAACGAAGGCAATCCGCAACTGCAGATGCCCGGCTCGCATCTGCCGGCCCAGGACGCGAACACGATGCTGACCCTGGCCAGTTCGAAATACGATGCCGCCGATGAATTGCAGAAAGAAGGCAAGCTGAAGGACATGCCTTATCGCGACAAGCAAAAGCAAAAAGACATCGTGATCCAGTGGAGCGTGTGGGGCGACCCGGAGATTTGCGGCATCACCGGCGCAAAACCGGCCACAAAAGATGAGCTCAAACAGGTTGTTTATAAACAGGTTGAAAAACAGGGGCCAATGAGCCGGGCAACCAAAAAGAAGGTCGATCAGGGGATCGACACGATTTTCGAAAAAGTGGAGTTGACCAGCTCCAAAGCCAAGGAACTGGAGGAGCCGGAAGAAGAGGAAATGATCGCGGGGAACAGCGTCAACATTTCAAACGATACGCCGACGCCTGGGCCGCAAACGCAGGAGAAGAAGAAAAAAAAAGACAAGAAAGACAAAAAGAAAAAGGGTTACGTTTATCGATTCGATTGGTGGGACGAGTTCGTTAAGGAATATCCGTTTGCTGATTGGCTGCAGAAAAAATTCAAGGCCGGCTGGGCCGATGACGCGAAGGCCGACGCCAACGACGATTACAACAAAAAGTTTCAGGATTTCCTGAGCGGGAAGAAGAGCTACAACGACTTGAAAACACAGCGCGATGACGCTGAGAAAAAGGCCAAGGCTGCCGGCGCGACCGACGCGGACAAGGACGCGTTCAACAAACTCGACAACGAGTTGAAGAAACTGGAAAACAATTTCAAACAGGACTTCAATAAGACCGATGACGGCAAGCAGGCGATGACTGATCTCTACAAAGCCGAGAAAGCTGCCGATGAGGCGCACGCTACCGAAAGAGATGCCAGCAAAAACATCGACCAGGCAACGAAAGACGCGGTGGATGATTATCTGAAATCGAATCCGCCGCCGCCCGAGCTGGTTCATCCGCCCGACCCGGTGGAGGCGTTGCGGTGAGCTGAAAATCGACAACGCGCTCATCACGCAAGATCGACAATCATGTCCTGTGCATTCGCGGCGGGAATTACGGAGTGACAGTGACGAGCGTGCCGATGTGGACTTGTCGAAATAATTCCGCGATATCAGGCTCGAACATTCAGACGCAGCCGTGCGTCACCGGTTTGCCGACTGTTTCAGGATGTGGCGTGTCGTGAAATCCAATCGCACCCTTTCTGGTCGTTGAGAAGCCAATCCAATAACGCCCAAGCTCATTGCTGTCATCGCCCGGGCGGAAAATCTCGCTGGTCAATGGATGCTTCCACGTCGGATCCTTTTGCATTTGGAGAATGTGAAACGTACCAAGCGGTGTCTCCCCGCCGGGCCGGCCAATTGCCACTGGGAAAGTTTTGATTTGCCTGGCGCCCCGGAGCAACCCTGACTCAATGCGCGCTTCGTTTGATCCCCAGCCAAATACGGTCCTCGGTCGTCGGTGTTTCCACCAGCTGCGCACGTACGGCACAGAATTGGCCTAAGAAGATCCAGCCGATGAATCCGAGGCATGCGGAATGAATCAGTGATCGTTTCAGCGGCGCAAGCCGATTTGTCGGTAGCGCAATTGTCGATCCTCGATTTCTGCTGGAATCGCAGCGACAAAGTTTCTTCGGCGTTCGGGCTGTTCATTTTCGCGCTCCGCTTTTACATTCGCTCGCTAAAGATGGACGACGAAAATGAATTGATCGCGCTGCGTCGCAGGAAAATCGACGCTTTAAGGGAACGAGGGGTCGCACCGTTCGGCGCCAGCGCTATCGAGCCGGGCGGATCGATCGCGCAGATGCGAGAGAAATTTCAAGAAGGCGAAATTTTGCGCGTGGCAGGCCGGATCACCGCGCATCGGGACATGGGCAAGAGTCACTTTGTCGATCTTCGGGACGTGACGGGGCGAATCCAGATTTACCTGCACCCAAAAGAGATTGGCGCCGAAACTATGGAACTGTTTCAACTGCTCGATCTGGGCGATTTCATCGGCATCGAGGGTGAATGTTTTTTGACCAAAACCGGCGAGCCGACATTGAAGGTGAAAAAGCTTCAGGTATTGGCGAAAGCCGTGCGGCCATTGCCCGAAAAATGGCATGGCTTGCAGGACGTCGAGGCGCGTTACCGGCAACGCTATCTCGATCTTATTTCCAACGAGCAATCGCGCGAGATCTTTTTAAAGCGGATCGCAATGGTGCGGGAGGCCCGCCGCTTTTTCGAAGATCGCGGTTTTCTGGAAGTGGAAACGCCGATGCTCCAAACAATTGCCGGAGGCGCCGCGGCCGAACCGTTCAAGACCCATCACAAAGCGCTCGGGATCGATCTGTATATGCGGATTGCGCCGGAGCTTTACTTGAAACGTTTGCTCGTGGGCGGGTTCAACAAGGTGTTCGAGATCAATCGCAATTTTCGAAACGAAGGGATCTCCCGGAAACACAATCCCGAGTTCACCATGCTCGAAGCCTACTGGGCTTATGCCGATTTCGAAAAAATCGCCGACCTCGTCGAGGAATTGATCTGTCATCTGGCCGAGAAGATTTGCGGCTCGTTGCAAATCGAGCATCGAGACGCCGATGGCAATGTCGTTCGCACGATTGATTTGAAGCGACCCTGGCGACGCGGCCGCTACGGCGATCTTGTCCGTGAAGTCGCGGGTAATGATTGGTTTGAAATTACGAGTGAGCAACGGCGTCAACGCGCATCCGAGCAATTCAAATTAGAAATCCTGCCGCAACTGGCCGATTTCGAAGTCACCCAGCATGTTTTTGAGAAACTGATTGAAGAGAAAACGTTTGATCCGCTTTTCGTTACTCACACTCCGAAAGAACTGGTGCCGCTGGCCAAACAGAATGCCGACGACGATTCGCTTGTCGATGTTTTCGAGCTGATCATCAACGGACAGGAAATCGCGCCCGGCTATAGCGAATTGAACGACCCAGGTGTGCAGCGTCAGCGTTTGCTCGAGCAAGCCGGTGAAGAGACTCAAAAGATCGACGAAGAATTTCTGCTCGCGCTCGAGCACGGGATGCCGCCGGCTGGCGGGGTCGGCATCGGCGTCGATCGATTGACGATGCTGCTCACCGGGGCAGAATCTATCCGGGACGTGATTTTGTTTCCCTTGCTCAAACCGAAACAAGCCTGATCGCGTTGCGCCACTCTCATTGATGGCGCGTTGTCCTTTGCGCGGTCGGTTGCTCTGCAATTCCGCGCTAAAAAATGGCAACCGTCCGGCAGCGGGAACGGCAGCGGCATGTTTAAGATAGATGGATGAAGATTTTGCGATTTGCGCTCCCGCTTTTTCTTTTCATCTCAATTGCGCAAGCGGACGAGCAACTGTTCGGATTTGCGCGCGGCGCGGAAACTCTTCCCGCTCAGCGGTCCGAGATTTACCAATTTGTTACGCTAAACGAAGGCAAGAGCCAGGGCACGTATCTGGGGTGGCATTTCGAGAGCGAGTACACGAGTACGGTTTTATCGATTGTTTTCAGGCGAGCATCTCGCTGGACCAACATTACTTTTATAATCATGAAGTTACTGGCGATCGAGACGCGCTGGTAGACAGAAACTACTTTCGGTTTGGTGGGGTCGCCGCGTCAGGCAAGTACCGAGTATTGAGCCCGTTCAAGGATCCGGTCGGAATCGCGTTGCGACTCGAAGCCGGTTATTTGCTGCGCGACGAAGTCGATGGATTGAAGCAGCACGAACGGTACGTGAAACCAGAGATCGATTTTCAAAAAGATTTCTTCGATGACACGCTGACTTGCGTTTTCGATCTTGGAGTGGAATGGGCCTGGGGTAAGCAACCAGCCGAACAATATCCAAAGGAGGTTTCGTTTGAAGGGGCGGCCGGGGTTGCCTATCGATTTGCGCCAAACTGGTTCGCGGGAGCGGAGATTCATACACGATGGGAATATCCACAGTTCGATCTTTACAATTTCGAGCATCGTGTTTTCTATGTCGGCCCGAGTATCCATTACTCACAACAGCGCTGGTGGGCCACGCTGAGCTGGAATTATCAGGTTTATGGCAAGGGAGTGGATGAGCCTGACGACGGTCAGACTTTTGCCGAAGAAACCCGCCAAGTCGTGCGGCTGAAAATCGGGATCAACTTCTGAGCGAAGCTTCGCATGAAATCGGAATTTATTTTCATTGCCGCGCCGATCTCAGCTCTGGTGGCGCCTTCCGCGTTCGCTGTGCAATATCTCACTGTCGACCAGGCGCAGCACGCAATTTTTCCGGGGAAAACCTTTACGGCCGCCCCGGTGAAGCTCACCAGTGCGCAGAAAAAGGCGATCGAGCGGGCAAGCGGTGTACGGGTACTGCGCGATGAGGAACCGGTCTGGCGAGTCAGTGGTGGCGGCTGGTTCATTGTCGATGAAGTCATCGGCAAACACGAGTTCATCACTTACGCGGTCGGACTGAACAAGGACGGCTCGGTGAAGCAAATCGAGATCATGGATTACCGCGAGACTTACGGCTATCAAATCCGGGACGAAAAATGGCGGTCCCAATTCGTGGGCAAGACAAGCAATTCCACGTTGAAACTGGATAACGACATCAAGAACATCGGCGGCGCTACGTTGAGCTGCCGCCACGTCACCGACGGCGTGAAGCGATTGCTGGCATTTTATGAAGTGGCGCTCAAAGGCTGAAATCCGCCGCGCTCGGCCGTTGTTGGGAACGATTGTAGACATCGCCTGCAATGGTTCATCGGACGATGTCGATGTTGCATTCGCTGCAATCGAAAAGGTGCATCGACTCATGAGCTTTCACGATCCGGGCAGCGATGTGACGCGTATGAATCGCGAGGCCTTTCCAAGAGGCGTCAAAGTCGATCCGTGGACATGGCAGGTGATGACGACAGCGCAGCGGTTTGCTCGAGAAACTGATGGCGTGTTCGACGTCACCGTCGCATCGCAGCTGGTGAAATGGAATTATCTTCCCGATCACGGCTTTCCCTCGATTGCCCGCGGTTCGTGGCGCGATATTTTTTTGCGGAGAAACTGCGAAGTATCCTTTCGCCGACGACTGATTGTCGATCTTGGCGGAATCGCGAAGGGTTTCGCGGTAGATCGCGCGGTCGAAGTGCTGCGGCGTCGCGGGGTTTCGGAAGGAATTGTCAATGCCGGTGGTGATGTGCGCGTTTTCGGACCGACATCGCGTGTGATTCATCTGCGCAATCCGAAAAGTCCCGGGACTGCCTCGGGATTGATCCGGGCGACTAACAAAGCCATCGCCACTTCCGCGAATTATTTTTCGAGGCGAGATGGGCAAACCCATCTCGTTCACGGGCGAACACGACGCGCTCTTCTCAGTCATTTCAGTGTAACGGTTGCCGCCGGCGATTGCATCACAGCCGATGCGTTGACTAAAATCGTTTTTGCCTTGCGGGAAAAAGCTGCGGCTCTTCTAGTCCGTCATCACGCGGATGCAGTATTAATCGAACGTGACGGTTCCCCGAGCTGGATCTTCCAATCATCATGCGACGTCAAGGACCGGACCCGATTCAATTGAGACCTGTCCACAGATTTCTTCTTTACGCTGTGGTCGCGCTTCTTTTTTTCAGCGGCGCCGTCTGGGCCTGGTGGAATTATTTCTTGGTGTCGTCGGATCGGGTGATGACTGCGGAAGCGTGGGCAATGAAGATTCACGGCGCCGCGGCAATGGCGATTCTAGTGTTCATCGGGACATTGCTGAGCGGGCACGTGAAAGCAGCATGGCGCGCGGGCCGGAATCGCGGAAATGGCGCTCTGTTCCTCGGCGTCTTCGGCATTCTTACCGTGACCGGCAATGCCCTTTATTATGCTGGCGGCGAAAAACTGCGTACCTGGACGAGCTGGATCCATCTGGCGGTCGGTCTGGCCTTGCCGATCCTGCTAGTGATACACGTGTTGCTAGGTAAGAAGAGCAGGCCTTTGCGAAAAGTCCCCGCAATCCACCGTTGAGGCGCGAATCAGGGTGAGGAGGGAGAGGAGACCTTAGCGTTCCATCTCGAAGGTCACTTTTGCGGCGACTCGATAACTGGTCACTTTCTCGTTCTCGACCGAGACGGTGAACTCTTTGACCCAGACGGATCGAATATTGCGGAGCGTTTTGGACGCTTCGGATACGACATTTTGAACGGCTTCCTCCCAACTGTTGGGCGATTCCGACATGATCTCGATGACTTTTACGATTTTGGCCATGATGACATACTCCTTCCCTTTGGAATCGGATTCGAGCAGTCTGCTGGTTTCGTTAATCGCAGGCAATCAGTACTTCAGGAAAGAAACCACAGGCGTAGCGCCAAGCCGCTTTCGGCCGTGCAGAAATTCCAATTCGATCAGAAACTGCGCTTCGATTAATTCGCCGCCCACTTTTTTGATGAGCGCAGCCGCCGCGGCCGAAGTCCCGCCCGTGGCGAGCAAGTCATCGACCAGCACAATCTGTTCGCCGGGAATCATGGCGTCGATATGCATTTCCATTTCGGCCTCGCCATATTCCAGTGAATATTTCGCTATCTCAGTTTTGAACGGGAGTTTGCCGCGCTTACGGATCGGGACAAAACCGACGCCGAGTTGATAGGCCACAGCCGATCCGAACAAAAATCCCCGAGCATCAATTCCGACAATTTTGTCGATCTTCTTTCCCCGGCAACTCTCGACAAAAACATCGATCGAGGCTTTAAACAATGCGCCGTCGCTCAGGATCGGGGTGATATCTTTGAAGACGATTCCCTTTTTCGGAAAATCGGGCACATCGCGAACTCCCGCCCGTAATCTTTCCAAATCGTAGCTCATTCAGCGCGATGCTATCGCGCGGTTTAGAAAGGTCAACGCCCGGAAGCGAGCCTTAAAGTTCGCCAGCCAGAGTTCGTCTTTTCGCGCAGAGGATTGCCAACTGTCCTTCGGGAATTTAGACTCAGCTTCCGGTGGATCGAAATCTTCTCATCGTCTCGACAGTCTGTTTTCTCGCGGCTGTTATTCGAACGGCATTCTCGTTGCGGGACAGTGTATTTCGGCCGGGGCGATTTAGTTTTTTCGCCGTGGGTCTGGGATTCATTTTTCAAACGGCATTCCTCACTGTCCGTGGTCATGCGGTCGGGCGTTGCCCGCTAACAAATCTGTTTGAGGTATTCATTTTTCTGGCGTGGTCGATTGCGCTCATTTACATGCTCGTCGGACCGACCTACCGCCTTTCGCTGATGGGTGCATTTACGGCTCCGCTTGTTTTTTTGCTGCAAGGTTTCGCGCTCATCGCGCCAATCGACGTGCCCCAAACGGTAACCGTGAAACCGAGTTCGTGGCTGGAACTTCATGCATCCATTTCGATCATCGCCTACGGCGCGTTTGGTCTGGCCTGCATCGCCGGAGTGATGTATCTCGTCCAGGAACGTCAGCTTAAAACTCACCACCTGCATTCTCTGTTTTATCACTTGCCGCCCCTGGCGGATCTTTACGCCGCGATTACCCGGCTGCTCTGGCTTGGTTTCGCGCTCTACACTCTCGGAATCGTGACCGGTTTTTTTACGGGGCGGCCTCTGCCAGGTGTGCAAGTGTGGGCTGCGATCGGCGTTTGGTTGCTTTACGCCTTGATTCTGCAAGGCAGACATTTGCGACAGTTCGCGCCGACCCGCGTGGCTACGCTATGTATCCTGGGATTTGGTTTGGCGCTCACTCTCCTGTGGGGCATTTCCTTCTCCGCCCAAACACATCCGATGCCATGAATATTTTTTGCGTCGGATTGAGCCATCATACCGCCAACGTCGAAACGCGCGAGCTGTTCTCGAGTCGCACAGAGACCGAATGTGTCCTGCGCAACACCGGTTGCGCAGAAGTGTTAGTACTTGCGACCTGTAACCGAGTCGAAGTTTATGGTGCGGCGGAAAAGCGGGTCTCGACGGACGATATCGCCCGTTGTCTCGCTTCCGAGATCGAGCTAGATCCGCACAAGTATTCGCCGGCCTTTTATCGCTACGAAGATGACAAATGCATCCAGCATCTGTTTCGGGTTGCGTCGGGGCTCGATTCGATGGTGGTCGGGGAAAGCGAGATCCTTGGCCAGACCAAAAAAGCTTACGAATCGGCGAGGCTTTCGGGCGCTGTCGGCCCTTATCTGCATCGTTTATTTCAGCGTGCGTTCCGCGTAGCCAAACAAGTTCGTACTCACACCGATATCAATCGCGGTCTGGTCTCGGTCGGATCGGTCGCTGTCGATCTGGCCCAACGGATTTTCGGCAGGCTCAGCCAATGCAAGGTGCTGCTCCTCGGAGCGGGCGAGATGAGCGAGCGCACCGCGCGGACGCTGGTTTCGCGCGGCGTGAGCGACCTCCGAATTAGTAACCGATCCGGGGAACGTGCTGAGGAACTGGTTCGCGCGGTCGGAGGACGATCGATTCCGTTCGACCGATGGGAATCGCAATGCCGCGAGATCGACATTCTGATTGCCTCGACATCATCCGAGACGCCGTTGCTCAAATCGGAAAATCTGGGTCCAATGTTGCGCGATCGGGTCGACCGCCCGTTGTTCATTATCGACATCGCTGTGCCTCGGGATGTCGATCCAGAAGTGAACGAGATGGATGGCGTCTATCTTTACGACATCGATTCATTGCAATCGGTAGCCGAGCAATCGCTCGCTCTGCGACGGCAGCAGATTGCCGCGGCCGAGGCCATCATCGCGGAGCATGTCGAAGATTTTGGCGAAAGACTTTTGCTCGGATTGAAACGCGCGTTGGCTGAAGAGCATCCGTCGATTGGTGAAAATCCGCTGCGCGCGTCCGAATTGTAGGCGCTCTGCGAGCGTCGCGCGACACGTCGGCGGAATGGTTGCGACGGTCACAGACCGCCGCTACAGAAGCTAACCTATGACACAGCCGCGAATTGTCCTCGGAACGCGCGGAAGCGAGCTGGCTCTAGCACAAACACAGCTCGTTGAGAAGGCGCTCCGAGCGGTGCGGCCGGAACTACGCATCGAAAGAAAAATCATCGCGACAACGGGTGACCGAACGAAAATTGTCGATGGTAAAGCAGGTTGGAAGGGACTTTTTACCGCCGAAATCGAACGGGCGCTGGTCGCTGGCGATGTCGATCTTGCCGTGCACAGTGCCAAAGATTTGCCGAGCCAACCGAGCGAGAAGGTAAAGGTCGCGGCCGTTCTTCCGCGTGGACCGATCAATGATGTGTTGATCTCGAAACATCCGGGCGGTCTTACCGGAGTTCCACGGGGCGCCACCGTCGCGACGAGCAGTGTGCGTCGCAAACATCAACTGCTCTGGAAACGGCCCGACTTGGACGTCATTGATCTCCGTGGCAACGTGCCGACTCGTTTGCGCAAGCTGGCGGAGAATGACTGGGCTGCGATTGTCCTTGCCCGAGCTGGCTTGAAGCGACTTGGCGTTTCGCCGGGGGGCTTTTCGGTAGAAATTCTGCCGGAGGAAGTTTTTCTGCCGGCGGGCGGGCAGGGGATCATTGCCATTCAAATCAGGTCCGACGATGAAGATGCGACACGGGCTGTCGATCCTGTGAATGACAGCCAGACGATGTTTTGCTTGCGAGCAGAGCGCGAGTTCCTGCGATTATTGAATGTGGATTGCAATGCGCCAGTTGGCGTTCTGGCGCGGATCGACAAGGGGATCATGAATGTTCGCGGTCAATTTTTCTCAGATGGATCAGCCGCTCCGCGTGAAGCGGAAGTGGAAGGCGGCAGCGATCAGGGCGAGGTTTTGGCTACGCAATTATCAGATCGATTACGAGCATGAGCACGAACAAGAAGGGAAAAGTTTTCCTGGTCGGCGCCGGGCCTGGAGACTTGGGACTCGTCACATTGCGGGCGAAAGAATACATCGAACAGGCAGACGTGATCGTTTACGACTCACTGGCGAACCCGGAGATGCTCGGCTGGACGCGGGATGATGCGGAGATTATTTACGCGGGTAAACGGGCCGGAGAACATTCGCTCAAACAGGATGAGATCAACGCCTTGCTGGTTGAAAAGGCGCGCGCGGGCAAAGATGTCGTGCGCCTGAAAGGTGGCGATCCATTTGTGTTTGGGCGCGGGGCGGAAGAAGCGAAGGCGATTGTTGATGCTGGAATTGAATTCGAAATTGTTCCGGGAATTACATCGGCAATCGCGGGCCCGGCTTATGCGGGAATCCCGGTTACGCACCGGTTGGACACCTCACACCTGACGTTTTTCACCGGTCACGAAGATCCCGCAAAAGGCGAGAGCGCGATTGATTATGCGGCGTTGTCGAAGCTTGGCGGAACGCAAGTGATGTTAATGGGCGTGGAGCGTCTGGGAGCGATTACGCACGAAATGCTCAAACATGGCGTCCGATCGGATTTGCCTGTAGCGCTGGTTCGTTGGGCCACGACCGGACTGCAGCAGACACTTGTTGGGAAGCTGGAGAATATTTCGCAGCTTGCACTCGATCTTGGTTTCGAAGCACCGGCCGTCGCAGTGTTCGGCGAAGTTGTGTCGCTGCGGAAAGACTTAAGTTGGTACGAGAAACGGCCACTCTCGGGAAAGCGAATCGTGGTTACCCGCACCCGGAAACAAGCCGGCGTATTGAGCAACAAACTGCGCGCTCTGGGCGCGCATGTGTTTGAATTGCCCACAATCCGGATTGAGCAGCCGAGCGATCTGCGCGGGTTTGCCGAACTCGTGCAGGACGCGCATCTCTATGACTGGATCATTTTTACCAGCGTTAATGGCGTAGAGGCATTTTTCGAAATTTTCTTCAAGCTCTACGATGACGCGCGCGAGATCGGTAGTGCGCGCATTGCCACGATCGGGCCGGCGACCGCCCAGCGTGTGAAGGATTTTCATTTCCATGTCGATCTTCAGCCGGAGGAGTTTGTAGCCGAGGCTGTTGTGCGGACGTTTCGGAAGGAGGGAAGCATCGAAAACCTGCGGATACTACTGGTGCGCGCGGAAAAGGCGCGGGACGTGCTTTCTAAGGAACTCTCGGCTTTGGGAGCAATCGTGGACGAAGGTTTTGCTTATCGGACCGTTCCTGAGACGCGCGACATCACTGGCGCGCGCCGCCGTCTATTGGAGGAAGGCGCAGACCTCATCACATTCACGAGTTCCTCAACTGTCGAAAATTTTCTCGGGCTCGGGTTGCCCTGGCCGAAAGGGATGCAGGTTGCCAGCATTGGGCCGATCACATCAAAGACAGCTCGGGAACACGGCTTGAAAGTGGACACGGAGGCGCGCCGGCACGACATCGACGGACTGGTGGAAGCAATTCGTGATCTGCTCGTCGGGAAATTGGCGAATGAATAAGCCGATTGCAGCCCCAGACGAGTTCACCTCGGCGATGCAACAATTGAGCGCCGAGGCGGAGCAAAAGCTTAGCTTGATGGAATCCCAGGAGTTGCTGACCGACGAACGGGCTTTCTCGCATGTGACACACGAAATCCAGGCCCTAAACACGCGGCTGGAGGGTTTGGAACAGACGTTGATTAAAAAGATCGAGAATCTTGCCGCCAGCAGACCGTTGGAACTGCCGGCCGATTTGTCGGACGGATTGCAAAAGATGCAGCAGCAATTGAACGCGATTCGCAGTTCCGAGCGGGTGAACCAGAAGCTTTTCGATACGCTGCATGAGGAGCTGCTGAGTTATCGAGACAATTTTGTTCATGAATCTCTTCAAAAGCCATTCATTCACGATTTGGTCTTGCTCTTTGACGACTTGAGCGGTCTGGCCGAGCAACTGCGAATCGCAGCAGAAGAGAAGAAGACCCGCGGCAACGTCGGCCGGTGGCGAGACAATCTGCAAAACGCCATTCATTCGCTGGTTGAAATTCTGCACCGGTTCGGGGTCAAAGAAGTAGAACCGAAGGAATTTGTCGATCGAGCGGTTCATCGCGTGATGAGTTATGAACCGGCCGATTTTGCGGAAGATGATGGGCGCATCGTGATGCGGGTCAGGCGTGGATTTGTCTGGCGCGGCAAGGTAATTCGCCCCGAAGAAGTGATCGCAAAGAAAACAGGATAGCGCTGGAAATTGCCGACCGGCAAAGCTGAATTTCTCCAGCACTCGCTTACAGCTACGGCCGGGCAAATTCCGCTATGCTCCGCATGAAATGGCGGGAGCAAACGGCACGAAAGTTGCACCTAAGCATGCGAGGCGCACGCCTAAGATCGACATCTTTTTTTCTCCACTTATGACTCAACGCAAAGCAATCGGAATCGACCTAGGGACAACGTTCTGCGCGGTCTCACACATTGATCCCTATGGCAAGCCGCAGATTATCCCAAACTCTGAAAATGAACGAATTACGCCCTCGGTCATTCTGTTTGATGGGACCAGCGTGATCGTGGGCACTCTGGCCAAAAACAATTCCGTGGCCGAGGCAGAACGAATCGTCGACTTCGTCAAGCGCGAGATGGGCAAACCGAAGGAGCAATTCAATCGCGAAATCGGCGGGAACATTTATTCAGCCGAGGAACTCTCTGCGCTGATTTTGAGAAAGCTGAAGGCGGACGCGGAGAAATATCTCAAAACAACTGTGACTGATGCCGTGATCACCGTGCCGGCGTATTTCAATGATGCGGAGCGGATGGCGACAATCACAGCCGGGCAACTTGCAGGTCTAAACGTTCTCCAACTTGTGAATGAGCCGACGGCGGCGGCCCTGGCCTACGGCTTGGACAAGATCGATCAGAACCAAACCGTTTTTGTGTTCGATCTCGGCGGCGGGACTTTCGACGTGACGATCATGCGGATCGAAGGCCATAAACTCGAGATCATCGCGACGAACGGAGATCATCGATTAGGAGGAAAAGATTGGGATGACGTCATCGTCAATTACCTGGCGGAAGAATTCGATCGGCAGAATGGCGAAAACCCGCTCCTGGATCCGCAAAGTTACCAGGATCTGCAGACTCGCGCCGTAGCTGGGAAGATTCAGCTTTCGAGCCGAAACAACACCGCGCTTGTTCTACATCATCACGGGAAGAGCCTGAAACTGGATTTGACCCGCAAAGATTTTGAAAAGCTGAGCCGCCATCTGGTGGAGAAATGCAAGACGATCTGCGAGATCGTGATGCAGGAAGCCAAGATGAAATGGGAACAGATCGACAAAGTTTTAATGGTCGGCGGCATGACCCGTATGCCGATGGTGCGCGAAATGGTGGCGAAGCTCGGTCCCGCGCCGCTTATCGACGAAGTGAACCCCGACGAAGCGGTGGCAATGGGCGCCGCCATTCAGGCGACCCTTGCCCTGCTGCAAGAAGAAGAGAAATCGGGCGAGAAAGTCTTGGCCGATGACACTCGGCAGCAGTTCTCTTCCCGAGACGGGCATCTGATTCAGGTTTCCGATATTACTTCGCATACACTTGGCGTCGTTCTTTGGGATGAAAAACACCTCGAAGAGTACGTCTTCCCGATGATCAGGAAACGCACGGCCATTCCCGCGAGCGCGAAAAACTCATTTGGAACCGCTACTTCCAACATGCCGCGCGCGGTTGTTCGTGTAGTAGAAGGGGAAAGCACGATGCCGGCAGAATGCACGCCACTAGGTGTGTGTCACATTCAACTTCCGGCCTTTTTGCCGAAAGGGTCGCCCGTCGATCTCACATATCAGTACAACGCAAATCAAGTGCTTGAAGTCTCAGTGGAAGCTTGCGGGAATTATGCCCACGTTGCGATCGAGCGTAACACTGGACTGTCGCCGGAAGAGGTAAGCAGGGCTGCCTCTAATCTCGATGAGCTGAGCGTACACTAAAATGGCCAAATGCGAGGTCACCTTTCCAATTCCCTTACCAGACGATCCTAAGAAATGGGACGGCTGGAACAAATATAACTCTCCGAACTTTTACGAGCGTCTTTGCCTCGATCCGAAGTCGAATCCGAGCAACGAACGGATCGAAGAGCATTGTCGAGAATTACTCCGCTGGTGGCAAAAGAAACTGCCGCTAAAAAATCAACCGAGCAACCCGCTCGCTCAGTTGCTCCGTGCCGGCTTGGATGAGTCATCCCGATATCTAACTGAGGCGCGGGTCGAACTTCTCGATCCTGAGCGGCGCCGCAAATTGGACGAGCAGATTGCGGCAGAACAACAGGAAGAGGCGATAGATGAGTTTAAAAAATACTTCAAATTCGCAACCGGCCACGGCTCTCTTTCCGACCAGGAAGAAAAAAATCTTCTGCATTTTGGGGGTAGTCGGGGACTAAGCGAGCAGCAGATGAAGGCGCTCATCGAGGGTGAAATGAGCGAGCACAAGATCCAGCGGACAAAGCCGGCCGAGCCGAAGATGGAAGTTGCAACCTCGAACGGAGCACCGCCTTCCAACTCCTCGGAGGAATTTCTTCGACTGCTGCGTCTGAGCGGTTTGGACAGCGACTCCATGACTGACGATCAGCGGGACGCGCTTATCAACATGGCTGAGAACCTCGGCATGGATGCCGGCGAAGCCGAGGATTTGGTCGATCTTTACCTCGAAGAGGCTGACGAGAAAGCTCTGGCCTCCATTTCGCGACCAGCTGCTGCATCGCGACCGCAGATATCCAACATCGCTCCAGGCAAGGTGGAAGAAGAAAAACCGATTCGGAAAATTCAATTCAATCCCGACGTGGAGCGGGCGCGCCATTCTAATTTTCAATCGTCGTTGGGCGCTGAGATGCTGTTTGTTCCCTCGGGAGAGTTTGCGATGGGGAGTGATGATGTTGATTCTCCGCCGAACGAGCGGCCGGTGACCAAGGTCACAATCAGTGGTTTCTATTTGTCCCGGCAACTAGTGACGAATGCAGATTACGAAAACTTCGATTCAGGCCACGCCCAAAAGCGAATGCCGGGAGCAGGCGATCGCCATCCGGTTGTTTACGTTAGCAGCTTGGATGCGATTAAATTCTGCCAATGGTTGAGTGCCCGGGAACATAAAAGATACCGTTTGCCCACGGAAGCGGAGTGGGAGTACGCGGCCCGCGGAACTGATGGCCGCCGTTTTCCATGGGGAAACTATGAGGGACGCGGCGATTTGGCCAATTTCGCAGACAAGAACACCGTATTCGCCTGGAGCGACCGAGAGATCGACGACGGATATGCCGAGACTTCGCCTGTAGGCGCTTTCCCGATCGGAGCGAGCCCATTTGGGATCGAAGACATGGCCGGGAATGTCTGGGAGTGGTGCCTCGATTATTACGCCGCTTATCAGGGAACCCCCAAGATCAATCCACACGGACCCACCAGCGGATCTCGCCGAGTCTATCGGGGCGGAAGCTGGAAATCACGTTTTCACAGCCTGCGAACTACGGTGCGAAGCTCAAACGCTCCAAATTATTCCTGCAACGATTTGGGATTTCGGATCGTATGCGAGTGCGAGTGAGGCGGAGCTAAACAGTAAGTTAAATAGTTAATGGTAAACCTTTAACCTTTTAACTTTCAATTGTTTACCGGTCTTACGGATTGAAACGGAACTTCGTTCGACCGCGTTTGGCGTTGGCTTTGGCCTTGCGGCGATGCTTCTGAGAAGGCGTCTCGAAGGCGCGCAAACGGCGGACCTCCTCGAGAATCCCTTCTGCATCCAGCTTGTTCTTCAGCCGCTTCAACGCGCGATCGACGGGTTCACCTTTGCGAACGATCACTTCTGGCATCTAAATCACTCCTGACTTGGTAAATTTGCTGACTGGCGAAGCGGAGCCTACTCGGGCTGTATCGAATCGTCAAATCTGGACGCCGTCGAATCAACGAAACGGATCAAGGGCGGCTGCCAGGTGTCATCGCCTGCGCATGCTGCTGCTCCTCGAGAATGGCCGAGATCGACTTGGGAATGTTCAATTTGAGCCCTGAAGGGGCTTCTGGCACAGCCGCACCGAGACGCTTCTTGGCTTGGTCCAGGTCGCGTCGCATCCGGTTCTTGTTCGTGCAGTAGGTCATAGCGGTTTCTTCAGCGATCAGATCTGCCTCGTACGCTTTGAGAAGAGATTGATCAAATGTGTGCCAGCCGAGCGTCGAGCCAGATTCCATCATTTCCACGAAAGTTTTTGTTTCCGACTCGCCGTAAACAATGGTCTCGCGTGTTCGCAAGCTGCTGCCCATTACTTCGGTGATCAGCAATCGACCGCCATTGACCTTGCTCACTAGACGCTGACTCACGACGTAGCGAATCGTCTCGGAAAGGCGCTGTCGAAGTTGCTGCTCTTCCTCCCGAGGAAACATCCCGATGATTCGATTGATTGTCTGGCCGGCGTTTACAGTGTGAAGCGTGCTAAAAACCAGATGACCTGTTTCACTGGCTGTCATGGCAATCTCCATCGATTCGCGGTCGCGAATTTCGCCGACCAAGATCACCTTTGGCGCCTGCCGCAGGGCCGCCCGAAGCCCGTCGGCAAACGTGGGAAAATCTTTGCCTAATTCGCGCTGATTGATGACGGCTCTTTTGTGGGTGTGTTGAAATTCTACCGGGTCTTCAAGCGTAACGATGTGGATCTGTTCCGTCTGATTAAGCGCGTCCACCACTGCCGCGAGAGTTGTAGTTTTGCCGCTGCCAGCGCTTCCGGTGATCAACACGATTCCGTTCCTTTCCTTCACAATCTCCTGGAACACCGGCGGCAGCCCCAGTTGATTCAAAGTCGGCACTTCCGCCGGCAGAGTGCGCATCACGATTCCCGGGCGGCCATCTTGCCGGAAAATGTTAACGCGGAAGCGGGCGACCTCATCGATTGAGTAGCTGCAATCACAGGAGCCCAGAAGATCAAATTCCCGGGTTAGACGCGCGTTTCCATTCATGATGTGGTTGGCCAGGGTTTTGACTTGGTCCCAACTGAGAACCCCGGAATCAATGGGAAATTCGTGCAATCTCCCGTGGACCTCGGCCAGGGGTGATTTTCCGGGGACGAAGAGGAGGTCTGATACGCCTTCCCCCATTTTCAGCATCGCAGTAAACAATGCATCGATCGTTTCCGTGGTCATTGTCGTCGATCCAAATCAGCTAGGATCATGCCGCCGACCTGGGTCGAGCATGGGTTAAGCTCGACAACCGAACACCGTCACACGGCTTCCAATTGCTTCCCGACTGGCGCGCTGGCTTCGGTTCGCGCTTTTTCGGTCGCTTCCGTGCTCTGCGGCAGCACGCTGCCGCCGAAACGGCGCGCGGCGTAGTAAGAACCGATTACTAAAACTGCGGCAATCAGCTGCGCGGCCAGAGTTTCGACTGTCGGGAACACGGCGAACCACATGCCCATCCACGGCGGAATCAGGCTGCTCAGACGTCCGAGCGGGGTGGTCGGTATCCAGTGGGCGAGCTGCATTTCCTGTGCTTGTTCGCCGACCATGACCAGCAAAACCACGCCGAGGAGGATGCCGGTCGTGATCAACATTTTTCGATACGGCAGACGCTGTTGCAGAACGAATGTCAAAACCGCCACAATCGCCGACAAAACAATCCCGAGGAGCGCACCCTTGAATACGACTTCGCTGCCCAAACGGAGATTGTAACTTTGCAGAAACAGGACTACCTCGAATCCCTCACGGTAAAGCGATGTGAAGCCGAGCAGCACTAATCCCCACCAAAGGTGCAGTTGAGAAATCTCTACCGCATTGGCGTTTTCCAGGAGTGACTTGCGCCGTCGATTGTGCGCGCGAATCCAGCCACCCCAGTAAATTTTATGGAAGAACCAGTTCATGATCACCAACAGAACGATCACCGCCAACAGACCAGTGGCAGCCTGAAGATCGAGAGCTGGCATGTTTTCGCCTAGGGAATCGACGATCCCCACAGCAATGAACCAGGTAATTAATGTAGCCAGAAATGCCAGGCTGGCCCCGAGAACAATTGGCCGCCGATAGCTACGTTTCGCGCCGATCATGCTCGCGGTGACGGCTGCTAGCACCAAAATGCATTCCAGTCCTTCGCGAAAAACCAGAATTCCGATATCGAGAAAGGCGACCGTCGGGCTGGTATTTGGTCGCAGCGGATCAGGCGCTCCGTGCGCTGTCGTGCCTTGCCAAACCAATATCGCCGCCACCGCCAGAGCAGCTATCACGATGCCGATGCGCAAAGCAGCCTTCATTTCGACTCAAATCCTACCATATAGCTATATCGCTTGCTGCCGGTGGATTGCGTTTTTTTAATGGCGGATTGCTCGGCGAATTTCGTGATTTCATCCCAATTGAGACAAAGCGCGACATACTTTAACAAGCGCGTTTGTCAGGTTTTTGCGGGCGCGGGAAATTCTTCTGGCGAAGAAAATAAGAGCAGGAAGGCGATGGGGATGCGTCAGGAAGAACATCGCGAGCTTTGCGTGATCGGTCCGCTGTCGCGCCAAATCGAACAAGACTTCCGGCGGCGCTGGAAATGGCTGGATAATTGAATCGCTGATAGCACGCAGCGATAACATCGGAACGGCGTGTTCGGCGCATGCGCGAGCAATGAATTTGGTTTCCATATCGACAGCCACAGCTCCGGTCCGTTCTGCGATTTGCCTGCGCTCCTCAGCCGAGCCGATTAACGACTGCGCCGTGTAAAGATCGACAAAACGGACCGGAAGATCTCGGCAGCGCTGTTCGGGCGAAATCGAGCGGCAACGTTGAGAAATTTTGCGCAATGAAAACCTCGCAGGCGTGAAGCTGGTTCGTGAGTGCGCCGGAGAAACCGGAGCTGATCAAATACTGCGGTTGTCGATCCTGCAGAAAACGCGCGGTTCGCTCGCGGCAGATGGTTTCGCCGACGCCGGTATGAACGACTTCGATGATGGCGTTGTCGATCCTGCCGCGCACTGTCGATACACCGTTTTCATTTCGGCCCTCTTTCTGGCCCAAATAGCGCAGGAAGCAGGAACTCTCGGCGGGCAAGGCAAAGGTGATAGCGATCACTTTTGCGACGCCGCAGCAAGTTCGATGATTTGAATGATGAAACTCTCTTTTCCCGATCCTGGGGCTGGCATTTCTGTCGGGAAAGGCGTGATGATGGACCCTCCTGTGATTGCAGCAAGCGTGTGTCGAAATTCCGTTTCGCGATTGGCCGGAAGATCGACAAGGACGGTCATTCGATGTTTGTCCGGAAGTCCTTTCGTTGCCGTGCCGCCCAGCCGGCGTGCTGCTCCCGCGACATCGTCCGCCACAGCATTCAATCTTCCTGACGCAGCCGAGAGAGTAATTTCACTCACACCTAACGAAGGCAGTGGCGTAAGCGACGCTGCCGCGGCTTCCAGCGATTTTGTGATTTGCTCGCGCGCTTGTTTCTCAAGCAGAGGCCGGTTTGGATTCTTGCTTTCATGTCGGGCGATCAACCAAAGCCCGATTCCGACATTGAGTCCGGTAAGGATCAGAAAGGCGACGCCAATCCGCAGGGCGAGCGTTCGACTGCGCTCGGCGTTCGGGTTTTCTTCGAGCACAACTTCACGCGAATCTCCACGCATGCTGGCATGAATGCGGCGCGCGACTGCCAGCTCGCGCTGTAACTGCGGATCCGAAACGAGGCGGTCCTCGATCTCGCTGCGTTCACGGGCGGAAAGTTTGCCATCCAGATAATCGAAAAGTCTATCGGGACTCATGTTGTGAAATAAAGCGTGCCGCGAGAGGCCTCGCCGCGCAATGAGGAATTGGCCTACCGCTGCTGAGCGGAGCGTTTTGGCAATGCATTACCGCTTTATATCGCGGGTGTTGCGAATACTAAGCGAGACAAGAAGCGCGGGCGGTGGAGTCGAACTCGCCGATGGTTGCTCCCGCGTCTTCGCATCATAGGGTAACGGATTCGTGGTTAAACAGGATCAGGCAAGCACGGGACCGCATCGACGACGAAAATGGCTTCGCACCGTCGGGATTTCACTTTTGGTGTGTCTTGGATTAGTGGTGATTTTTCACCGCCCGCTTTTGCAGTTCGTCGTCAAGAAAGTCGTCCAGCATTCCGCCTCGGCGCAGAACCTAAAGATGACCTTCGATATCGAAGGAAACGTCCTCACCGGCCTGACTCTTCGGAATCTGCATGTTACTCCCACGGGCCCGACGGAGGTGGAATCGATCGATGCCGATTTGATCCATCTCGATTACAATCTTTGGGATCTGGTCCGGCATGGAGTCTCAGATTTCCTTAAGAATCTTCAGATCCGATCAGCCCGGATCGTTTTGAATCCGGCCAACGCGCCACCGGCGCCGAAGAAAAAACCAAAGAAGGCGACAGTGCCGCTCACAATCTTTCCCGATCGTCTGATGCTATCGGATGTGAGTGTGGTCATGCGAGATGAGCCTCACGATTTGTTTCTCCAAAATGTGAATCTGGATTTGGACCCGCGGCTTCCTGGAAAGGTGCACATTGGGCGGTTGCAACTGCCGAACGGCCAAACCTGGACCGATCTGTCCGGCGGGACATCCTACGCGAACAAGAATCTCGTTATTCGAAATCTTCAGCTCAACGAGCAAGATCGAATCACTCGCTTGAACATCGATGCGTCACAGATCGCGAATAAGAATCTCGACGTCAACATCGACACGGAGATCGGCGGCGGAAAAATCTCTGGCTCGATGAAATGGTTTAGGAAAGCTTCCTCTCTTTCGAACAAGGTCGAACTGCATGCGCATAACGTTTCCGTCTCTGCGCTGAACAAGTATGCAGGGTTGCCGGAAAATTTTCTGGCTGGCGACATTGGGAACATCGACATCGACCTTACCGGCAAACTGGATTCGCCGAGCACATGGGATGGCACGATCAGCGCAAACCTGCGGGATTTTCAGCTGGGCGCGCTCCGTTTCGACAAGGGTGAAATCCAGGGCCGCGTGAAAGACGGAAAGCTGGTTCTCGAACCAGCCGAAATTATCGAGGCGGGCAATCACATTGAACTTCACGGCTGGGCGCAATTGCCTTCTAAAATGGAAGAGCTGGGTCGCACGCCCGCGGAGCTCGAACTTTCGGCCGATCATGTCGATCTTGGCCAGTTGACCGCCCGGACGCCAAATTCGTTAACTGGATCAGCCCAGCTTAACGGGAAACTTTCAATCACCAACGGAACGCTGCATGTAAATCTTACCGCTTCGGCAGACTCAGTCGGATTCAAACAGGGAAGCGTCGGCAAAGTCACCGCAGCCATTCGCGCGTCCAAGATCATGCCGCCGCCTGAGGAACAGAAACCGTGGTTTGCCGATTTCCGCGCGGTCGTGAATGCAGACGCAGCGGACATCCATTACCGCGACTATGTTTTCGATTCGATCAGCGCATCACTGAGCGCAGCGGATGACGTTTTGACAATCAACCGGCTCGCGCTGGATCGAACGGACAACAAGCTGGCGGTGACCGGGCAATATGAGTTGCCAAAGAATTTCGCAAACCTCACCGCGACTGCGGTGAATCTGAATATCGATCTCAATGCAAGAGACGTAGGCGAATACTGGGCCGAGGATTCTCCAAATCGGATCACAGGTTCCTTGCAGATGAACGGCCGGATCGATCGGAAAAACAAAGTGGCCGATGGCGAGTTGTCGATCTCGGGCTCGAACCTCGCGGTCCGCGATCTGACGTTCAATCAACTCACCGGGCAAATCTCGGTTTTGAACAATCAGCTTCGTGTAAAGGAGTTGAGCGCGCGGATCGATGAAAACGATTTCATCGCCGCGAATGCGACTGTCGATCTGGAATCGCCGTTTCGTTATAGTGGGAAGTTGTCGGCGAATATCGCGGATTTATCGAAGCTGGAACCATTGTTGCAAGCACTCGGTATCGACACCGAAATCGCTGGATCGCTCGCCGTGAACTGGGATGGAAGCGGACTGGCCACAAAATTCCAGGATGCCGGGACGTTGCGATTGCGTTTGGAAAACGGGCGCTACGGCGATCTGGAAAATGTGGAAGCGAAAGTTGACGCGACCTATTCGCCCGAAGGCTTCAATGCTCCGCTCTTCTTTCTCTCAACGAGCCAGATGAACTTCCAACTGATCGCGGAAGCGAAAGGCCAGACGCTGGAGATTTCGAAGATTGAATTGAATCAGGCCCAATCGAAATACGCGAGCGGTTACATCTCGATTCCGTTCATTTGGAAAAATCTCGGGACGAGCAAGCCGGTCACGCCAGTCAATGGGAAGGTCACGGCCACCTTTCAAACAGAGAATCTCGATATCAAAAAGCTATTCCAGGATTTCGGAGCAGAAGCGCCCTGTTCCGGTGAATTAAATTTAAAACTCAATGCCGGCGGAACATTATCCGATTTGAACGCTCGTTTCGATCTTCAGATGCGCGGTCTCCAGAGCCAGAAGGCGCCGAAACTCGAACCGGCCAGTTTTGATCTGACTGCTCAACTTCAAAACAATCAGCTCAATGTGGCCGGAAAACTTGAGCAGAAACAGATTCAGCCTCTCACGTTGACGGCAAATCTGCCGATCAATCTGTCGAAAGCGATTCGCGAGCGGAAGATCTCTGGCGATACCCCTGTCACGGCAAAAATCAATTTGCCGCGAAGTTCGGTAAATTTTCTTCGCGGCATTGTTCCCGATCTCGAAGTGCTCGATGGCGATCTGGCCATGGATGTCGATGTAGGCGGGACGGTCGCGCAGCCGAACCTGAGCGGAAACGCGGATACGACAATTACTCTGGCGAGATTTGCGAATGCCACACTGCCTGCGTTACGCGACTTCAAGGCTCGCCTGACTTTCACTAATGACAATCTCACGCTGGAGCGTTTCAATGGCGAGCTGGCTGGCGGACATTTCAATGCCGGAGGCAACATCAAGTTTCAATCGTTAACTTCGGTCCAGCTCGATCTGCATTTAAAAGCGGACAGTATTCTGGTTGCGCGGAACGACACAATGACGATCCGAACCGATGCGGACGTCGGGGTTACGGGGCCATTAACGAGTGCAAACGTGACCGGGACCGTTGCCCTAACGAACAGCCGGTTTCTCAAGAACATCGACCTGATTCCGATCGGGCTCCCCGGCCGGCCACCGCCCCAGCCGCCTCCGGCGGAACCGGAATTTGCGTTTACGACGCCACCGTTTCGAGATTGGAAGTTCGATGTGGCGATCAAGACAAAAGATCCGGTGCTGATCCGCGGCAATCTTGCAACCGGCAAGGCAGTCGTCGATTTGAAATTGACCGGCACCGGGTTGCACCCGGGTTTGGACGGAGTTGTGAGGCTGAATAATGTCGATGCTACTTTGCCGTTCAGCCGGCTCTCGGTTTCCCAGGGCTTTCTCTATTTCGATCCGAGCGGTGATCCGTTCAATCCCAAGCTCGATTTGCGCGGGACTTCGATCATTCAGGATTACACCGTGCGGGTTTACGTTTACGGAACTGTGCTCTCGCCCGAAGCCGTGTTCACGAGCGAACCGCCGCTGCCTCAGGAGGAAATTATTTCCTTGCTTGCCACCGGCGCCACGCGAGAGCAATTGCTCAGCGGCAATGATGTGCTGGCTGGGCGCGCTGCGATGTTGCTCATCCAGCAGCTTTATCGCAAGATTTTCAAGAAAGGAGAATCAACTCAGAGTAACACGATTTTCAGTCGATTGGATCTGAGCTTCGGCCAGGTCGATCCTCGCACCGGCCAGCGCCAGGCCACCGCGCGGTTCAGGGTTAACGATGAATTTCTAATCGTGGGCGATCTTGAGGTGGGAGGCGATTTCCGATTAAAGGTGAGATACCTGCTTCGATTTCATTGAGATGAACCGGAAAGCCATCATGTCGAGCGAAGCCGAGCCATCCCGTGATAATGCCTGGTTATTATTGCGCGAGATTTCTCGCTTTCGCTGCGCTTTGTTCGGAATGACGGCTCTTGCATCGTTTATTAGCGCAGCAAATCTAATCGCCCAGTCGGCTGGCGATGTCCCCAAACCGGAAGAAGAGAAAAAAGCGGAGCACGCGGTAAAAGAGAAACAAGAAAAAATCGCTCAGCGTGCGGCGAGTATGCAATTTCGCGGGCAACAGGCATTTTCCGAAAAGGAATTGCGATCACAGGTTAAGGAGCAGATTACCGCAATCGAGCAGCGCGGCCTGAGCGCTGCGCAGGCGGACGATCTCGCGTTCTTTGTTGAGCTCTTTTATCGGAAGCACGGCTATTCCAAAGTGGACGTGCATTACACCATTGAATCGGGCAATCGGCTCCTTCTGGACATTCACGAGGGGCCGATAATGACGCTCGGCACGATTCGTTTCGAGGGAAATACGCACATTCCGACCGAACAACTGTTTGATTATATCGTCGGACCAACTCGAGAGCGCTACTCGCGGCTCCAGGAAACATTGCCGTTCGTCGCGTCCGACATTCGGGAAGGCGAGGATCTCATGTACCGGTTCTATGTCGCGCAAGGTTTCCTGGATGCGGTTGTCGATCCTCCCCAGTACGATTATCAAGGTGACACCGTTAACGTCACGATCCCGATCCACGAGGGACAGCAATATTTTTTCGGGAACGCCCAATTCACCGGCCAGACCGCATACGACGCCGAGACGTTGCGCGGTCAAGTCTTCGATCTTCTGAAGAAACCGTACACTAATGCTCGATTGGAAGATATCCGGCGCCGGCTTCAGACCTATTTCAAAACGCGCGGCTATTACGATGTGAAAGTGGCCGCCACTGGTTTTCCCGAACAAGCAGAAAATGGAAGCGTGCCGGTTGAAATTACAGTCGCTGCGGGACCGGTCTATCATTTTGACGGCGACGTAAGAGTCAGCGGTCTGGAGCGTCTTCGGCCGGGATTTGTGAGAGAACGGTTCACCAGTCTCAGTGGCAAGACCTACAGCCCGGATGTTCTTGATGAGAAGTTCCGGCTCCTGATGAAAACCGGATTATTTAACGTGCTCCAGGTCAATCCGGTGCCGGTGGATGGAAATTTGTTGCGCCTGGATATCTCAGTGGAGGAAGCCAAAGCCAAGGAGCTGGGTCTTTCTGTCGGATACGGCACTTATCCTGGAGCGATTGTGGGGGTTCAATATCGTGACCGGAATCTGTTTGGTTATGGCCGGCCGCTGACCACATCTGTCGAACTTTCTCAGCGCGGTTACAAAGGCGAGATCATTTACGATGATCCCTTTTTTTTCGACAGCGGCTTTGCGTTTCAATCCCGGCTCGCGGCCCTCACCTTTGATTTTGATGGCTATTCAAAATTTGAGATCGGTGGCCAGCTTCAGCTCACACGAAAGATCATCAAAGAGGATGAAGCGGGCGTGATTTTTTCGGTTCGCCATGTCGATATTACCAGTTCGACCATCAACAAGATGTTCCTGGGCGACACTTCGTATTTCGTAAACACACTTGGCCTAACTAACACGCTCGATCTGCGCGAGAATCCGCTCGTCACGCCGCGCGGCTTTCTCATCAACAACACATTCGATCTAGCCACCAATGCATTTGGAAGTGAGGTGGAATTTGTCCGCGGTACCATGCGAGTTGGTTATTATCTTCCGCTCGGTCCGAAACCGCCCGAGGCTGCGTTGATCGGCGTAGCCACGCCGGCCGATACTCCTTTCCAGCGCTGGTTCCACGGGTCCTCCATTGCCTTTGGTGCTCGGGTCGGAGCGATTCATTCGCTCACTGAGAGTGGCCGCGGTGAAATCACCGAGATCCCGATCGACGAGCGGTTCTTTAACGGCGGCGCAAACACCGTGCGCAGTTTCACCGAGCGCGACCTTGGTCCTCACGATCCCAAGGGAAATCCAATCGGCGGCGAATTTCTTACAGTCTTCAATGTGGAATACACGTTTCCGATTCTGGGCGAATTGGAAGGGGCAATCTTTGGGGATGCCGGTAATCTTTTGCCCAGCTCGGAACATCCCAGCCTCGACAACATGCGTTACGCCATCGGCGTGGGTTTGCGCTACAAGTTGCCCATTGGCCCGATTCGTCTCGATTACGGGGTCAATCCCGATCGCCACCGTGGCGAAGATTTTGGTGCGTTCCATTTCAGCTTCGGGTTCGCGTTTTGATGCCATCCTTTTAAGAAATGTCATTCTGATCGAAGCGAAGAATGGAGCGAATGGGATGAGCGACATGGACCGTAGGGCCGCAAGGGTAGCGGCGAGTAAGTCGGGAGACGAACGAGTTCAATTTCATTTCTTTTCTTTTTGCAGCGCCGGGAACAATGGTCAGAGATGTTTCGCTTCGCTCAACATGACAGTAGGGTCGTGAACGATGAACGATCAGACAGACTTGGGTGACACTCCTCCGGGCGAATTTCGGCGGCAGTTACACGGGCTCGCGGATTGGATCGCCGATCATCGCGAGAAGATCGAACGGCTCCGCGTCTCTCCGAACGATAAGCCTGGCGCGATTCAGGCAGAGTTATCCATGGAGCCGCCTGAAAAAGGTGAAGCCTTCGAGAGAATCTTGGCCGATGTCGATCATCTGATCGTGCCCGGTATGACGCATTGGGCGCATCCGATGTTTCTGGGTTATTTCGGCTGGACGACAACCGGGCCGGGAATTCTCGGCGAGATCATCAGCGCGCCCTTGAACGTGAACGCGATGACTTGGCGAACATGCCCAGCAGCCACGGAGCTGGAGACGGTCGTAGTCGATTGGATCCGGCAATGGATGCAATTGCCAAACGAGTTTGGCGGTGTCGTGTTTGACACGGCATCAGTCGGCGTAATGCACGCGCTCGCGGTTGCGCGCGAGGAAGCGGCGCCTTCCACCCGCAAACGAGGGCTTGTGGCAACAGGCGCGCCGGTGCTGCGGATTTATGCATCCGAGCAGGCGCACAGCTCGGCCGAGAAAGCGGCAATTGCGCTTGGATTGGGTGAAGAAAACGTCCGGCGCGTGCCGGTCGATGCAGAATTTAGAATGGATCCGGCAGCGTTAGGCGAAATGATTGCCCAGGATCGACAATCCAAATTTCGTCCGCTAGCGGTGATCGCTACCGTCGGCACAACATCCACCGCAAGTGTCGATCCTGTCTCGGAAATTGCGCAGATTTGCCGCGATGAAAGAGTCTGGCTCCACATCGATGGCGCATACGGCGCGGGATTCGCCATCACGCAGGAATACAAATGGATCACCGCGAGTTGGAACGAAGCAGACTCCATTGTCGTTAATCCCCATAAATCCCTCTTTGTCCCGCTCGATTTCAGCGTCCTCTACGTGCGTGATTTGGAACGCCTGCGGCGCGTCTTTACACTCGTGCCAGAGTATTTGCGTGGCGACACAGTCGAAGCGCAGAAGAACTACATGGATTATGGCATTCAGTTAGGCCGACGATTTCGCGCGCTCAAAGCCTGGGTTATTTTTCGCAGCTTCGGGCGCGAAGGAATCGCGGCGCGATTGCGCGAAGCGGCGCGCCTGGCGGCGTTGTTCGCGGATTGGGTGAGGATCGACAGTCGATTCGAACTCGCAGCCCCGGTAAACATGGGCGTGGTCTGTTTCCGATTCATCGGAGCCGGTCCGAACAAGCTCGACAAGATCAATGGCGACATCGTGGAAAAGGTCAACGCGTCAGGACGCGCTTATCTGACTCAAACCAAACTTCGCGGTAGTACCGTTATGCGAATAGGCCTTGGAAACATCCTTACGACTGAAGAACATGTGGCCAAGGCGTGGGAGATCATTCGAAGGATGATCGAAAGCACATTGTCCTGAGTTCTTCGCGCGAAAGAAATATTACGGCTCGGAAGCCAGTTTGAGCCAGGCCCGGTCGAGATTTTTGCTGGCGGAGTTGAGGGATGGATTCAACCGGAGTGCCGCCTGAAATTCTGGGATGCTTTCGCGCGTTTTGCCGATGGCGAAGAGGACAGCGCCCAAATTGTTGTGCGCTTCCGCGTTGTTTGGATCTAACCGCAGCGCCTCGTGCAATGTATCGATGCCTTCGGTAATTTTGCCTGATTGCGCCAGGATCAAACCCAAATTGGCTCGGGCTGCGCCGGTGGGATCGAGACGCGCGGCTTCGCGCAATTCCGCTATCGCCGATTCAGTTTCGTTTTGCGCGGCAAAACAAAGACCGAGCCCGATGTGGGCCTGCGGCAGGTTCGGTTCCGCTTGAGCGGCGCGTTCGAAAAGCGCCCTCGCTTCAGAAATGCGGCCTTGCTGGTGACGAATCGTACCCATGCTGACGAGCGCGAGCGGAAAATGTGGATTGATTTTGAGCGTATTTTCGAAGTGCACCATCGCCTCATCATCTTTGCCGATGTCGGCATAGGCGAGCCCAAGATTGTATTCGATAGGCAAATTCCCCCGCGGTGCGATCCGCAGTGTGTGCTCGAAAAGTGTGAACGTGTCGCGCCACAGTTGAATTTGCCGGAAGGTCAGAATGGAAAAGACCACCAGCACGACAGCAGTTACGCCCGACACAACTGCACAAGAAGTTCGGCCGCGAGGTACAAAATCGGCGACGCCGAAGACCAGCGCGGTGAATAGTCCAATTGACGGAACGTAGTGATAGCGATCTGCCATCGCTTGTCCGCCGACCTGAATGAGCCCAATCACAGGCACGAGAGTGCCGACAAACCAAAGCCAGCCGACAATCAGATATGGGCGCTGTTCTCGTTCCGAGAAGCAGAACCCGGTAATAACAATCAGCGGGAAGGCGGCGATAAGCGCATCCCAGATCACGACGTTTCGATATGGGTAATAGAGGACCAGGTTGTGCGGCCACAATGTGAGCCACACATATTTCGTGTAGGCGATGAGTGCATTGCACAGACGCACATCGATCGCGGTGGCGACAAACGCTCGTGTCGCCCCACCGTGAGATTGCGCAACATAAGTGATCAGAGACGAGAGGCCGACGATAACAAACAGCGGAATTTTCTCGACGAGCAGTCTTCTGGCAGTTTGCGCCTTCCCAGTTCCACTGTGCCATCTACCCAGCGGCCAGTAGTCCAGCAACAGCATGACGAATGGCCAGGTCACCAGCATCGATTTGGCCATAAGTCCGAGTATGAGTGCGAGGGCAACGAGCAGGTAACGCCTTGTTGAAGGCGACTCTGCGTAACGGACATACGCGATCAGCGAGAGCAGTCCGAACAATGTTGACAGCGTGTCCTTACGTTCCGCGGCCCAGGCAACCGATTCCACATGCAGCGGGTGCAGTGCGAAAAGAGCGGCCACGATTGCGCTCGGCCAGATTTTAGTCGTCGCGCGTCGCAAGAACCAAAAAACGAGCGCGGCGTTGGCGGAATGGATTAGTGCGTTAACGAACAAATGGCCGCCCGCGTTCAATCCGAACAACTGAGCGTCGATCATGTGGGAGATCCAGGTAAGCGGATGCCAGTTAGCGGCGTGAAAAGCGATCAAGGCCCACAACATTCCGGGCAGCGTTACGCCATGATTCACCGCCGGGTTGTTAACGATGTAGCTGGGATCATCAAGATTGATGAAGTGATGAGTGACCACTTGCCCGTAAATCGCCATGGTACTGACAACGAGCCCGAGCATAATCAGAAGATCGACACGGTTCGGGGCGATCGGCATCGTCTCTATTGAACCCGATTCGGACATTGGCCGATTATCTTAATCGAGAATGCGTGACTCGTGAATCGTCAATCGTAGCCCGCGTCAGCCGGAGTCATTGTCTCCAGCCACCATCGGAACTCTGGCAGAACAAAGTGACCCCTCAGATACCTTCCGGCGCGCGATTTCTCTACGGAATGGCAGCCAAAAAAGTTCCATTTACTGTCGGTGAAGTGGGTCACTTTGGATTGGCTGTGCGCAATCCGAAGCAGAGTGCGAAGTGGTTTGAACGCGCTCTGGGACTGAAAAAAGAGTTCGAGTTCGATGGCGGAATTGCCGTGGGCAATCAGAATGTCACGATTGCGCTCTCAAAAGGAAAGCCGTCCCCGCAAACGATTGATCACATGTCATTTCACTTGCCGAGCATGACTATGCTGCGAAAAGCATTGGCTCATTTGAAAAAAGAAGGCGTCGATCTTGAGGACCCTGGTGACGAGATCGGGCCGGAAGCACCGGATTCGCTGAATATGGGATTATGGTTTCGTGACCGCGATGGTTATCGCTGGGAGCTTAGCGTATTGGCGAAACGGTGATCAGAGCGCCAACGCCCCCGCGCTGGATGGGTGGTCTTTTACTTATCGGCGGTGCGCGGGTCGTGTTTCGACGGGTGCCGATGTGAATCGTCACCGATCACGATGACGTTGCCGCGACTTGGCGGGTCTGCCTTTTCGGGAAAACGAGGGCGCAAGACGGCCAAGAGTTGAGATGAAAGAACGAGGGAAACAAGGAGAGTGATTGCCACAACTTTCATAGAGCTCTGCGTTTTTTGGGTGCACCTATCATGCCAGTGGCGGACTTGGCAATAATTTTTTTCGCAGAGAAGATAATTATGTCTTCGGTGGCCAGCGGTTGCTACTGGCTGCATTCTTGTCCTGCAATTTGATCTGATGCCACGCATCGGAATTGCTCTGATTCCTGTTCCCTCCACTCTTCCTCTCCCCTTGCCATGATCATTCTGGGCCTAAACGCTTATCTTGCGGATTCGGCGGCATGTCTGCTTGTCGATGGAAAACTGGTGGTGGCTGCCGAGGAAGAACGGTTCCGGCGGATCAAACATTGGGCGGGGCTGCCGACCCAGGCCATCGATTATTGTTTGCGGGAGGCGCGACTGAATTTCGGCGATGTCGATCATATTGCGATCAATCGCCAGCCGAGTGCGCACAACTGGCGGCGGTTCGAGTTCCTTCTCACTCATCAATCGCATCCGAAATTGATGTGGGAGAAAATTAAAAACATTCGAAGTGCCGCTTCGATCAAAGAGACGCTCGAAAAACAATACAACCTGTCGCTCAAGGCCGACCTGCATCATGTCGAACATCATCTCGCGCACCTGGCTTCGGCTTTTTTAGTTTCGGGATTTACCGAAGCTGCCTGTCTTTCGGTAGATGGATTCGGCGATTTCACCAGCACCGCGCTGGGGTTTGGCAAGGACGACACAATCAAAATCGACGATCGGATTTATTTTCCGCATTCGTTAGGGGTTTTTTATTCGGCCCTGACCCAGTTTGTCGGCTTTCCGAATTATGGCGACGAATACAAGGTCATGGCCCTGGCTGCGCATGGCGAGCCGAGCTTTGTGCAGCAGCTTCGCGAAGTCTTGTTAATCCAGCCAGACGGGACCTTTCTTCTCAATCTGAGATACTTTCGACATCACACAGGTAACATTTCGTTCAGCTGGAAAAATTGCGCGCCAGGGATGGGAACGCTTTACCAGCAGACGCTTGTGGATCTCCTGGGGCCTCCGCGAAAAGAGGGTGAGCCAATCGAACAGAAACATAAGGACATTGCTCGTTCGGTTCAGACGATTTATGAAAAAGCGCTTTTCGAACTGCTACAGGCACTCCACAAACAACATCCCTCCGAAAATCTTGCGCTAGCCGGCAGTTGCGCACTGAATTCAGTTGCGAATGGCAAGATTTGCCGGCGGACCCCGTTTAAGAAAATATATTTGCCGCCAGCAGCGGGCGATGCCGGCGGCGCGCTGGGCGCCGCGGTTTATGTTCACTCGACATTGAATGCCCAACTCAGCTCCGATTTGCGGCCGCTAACCACTGCGTATTTTGGTCCTCAATCGCCTCAAGTAGAGATTTACGCGGTGATCGATTGGAAGCGCAATGAGATCGCCGCGGAAGGGTGTCTAGTCACGATATTCGCAGACGAGGAGGCGCTGTTGCGACATACGGCCCATGAAATCGCCGATGGTAAAGTGGTGGGTTGGTTCCAAGATCGGGCGGAGTGGGGGCCGTCGGCCCTGGGTCATCGATCAATCCTGGCGGATCCGCGCCGGTCGGACATGAAAGAAATTGTGAACGCGAAAATCAAACGCCACGAAGCGTTTCGACCATTCGCATTGTCGATCCTCCGTGAGGCGGTTTCGGAATGGTTCGACCAGGAAGCCGATGTGCCTTTTATGACGGAAGCTCTTTCCATTCGTTCAAAACATCGCGCGCTAATCCCTGCCGTCACGCACCTGGATGGCAGCGGCCGCTTGCAGACTGTGGACAAGGAAACCAGCCCTCGGTTTCACCGCCTAATCGAGTATTTCCAGGACATAGCAGAAGTTCCGATGCTTCTGAATACATCACTCAACGCAAACGAGCCGATGATCTGTTATCCAGAGGAAGCGCTCGCCTGTTTTCTCCGCACTAAGATGGATGTGCTGGTTTTGGGAAATTACCTTCTCACTCGCGGCCGATAGGCGCCGAGATGCCCAGGGCAAAACCACCGTTCTAATAAACGTCGAATTCCGAACGGTAGCCGGAATCGCCGCGAATGGATCGGAGCCGGGCACGACTGCCGCGATCTGTTTCTGGTCGATTGATTCGTTCCAATGCAGCTCTTACCAGCAGCGGAACCGCCGCCAGTGCGCCGATGGAAACCAGCGCAATCCCCGCCGCTTGCCGGACGGGCTGCTTGATTCGATCCGCCATCAAGATTCCCATGCCGAGCCCAAACGCCGTTCGCGTCAGGATTAACAAGCTGTCGAGCGGGAGTTGCTCAGAGCTTTTTGCGATGGATAACGGAAGGGACATCGCCTACCTTATACGTCGCGTTTTCGAAAAAGAAATGGGAAAATCCCATGCGGCGAAAGAATCCACGCGATGCTTGTTTTAGATGTCCAATCCGATTTATGCGCTGATTCTCGCCGGTGGAAGCGGTGAACGGTTTTGGCCGGTGAGTCGACGATCTCGTCCCAAGCAACTGCTGCGACTGGTCTCAGAAAAAACTCTGCTCGAAGAAACTGTGGAGCGGTTAGAAGACCTCATCTCGCCGGAGCGAATTCTCGTTCTCACAAACGTGGAGCAGGAAGCGCCCGTTCGGAAATTGCTGGCCTCGCTTCCCCATGAAAACATCATCGCCGAGCCGGATAAGCGCGACACGGCGGCGGCGGTGGCACTAGGCACCGGTTGGATCGCATCACGCGATCGGGCCGCAACCATGCTGGTTCTGCCTGCCGATCATCTCATCAAAGACGGTGTCGCGTTTCGGAAGACTTTGTCCCTCGCGGCAGATGCTGCAGAAGAAACGGGGGAGCTAGTCACGATTGGTATCAAACCGACCTGGGCTTGCCCTGGTTACGGCTACATCGAGCAAGGTAAGGCGGTCCAGTTGAAAAGTCAGCCGAACGAAACTGCAGTTCATCGCGTGCTGCGATTTCGTGAAAAACCGAATGTCGATCTTGCCGAATCATTTTTGCGCAAAGGCAATTTTCGGTGGAACGCCGGGATGTTCGTCTGGTCCGTACCGACCGTGCTCAGCGAGTTCAACCGGCACGCTCCCGAACTCGGGCACTTCATTTCCCAACTCCGCGCTGCGGGAAAGTTCGACAAGGTGCTACACGAGAAATTCGCTCACCTGCCGCGAATTTCGTTCGATTATGCGATCATGGAAAAAGCCGAGCGTGTTTTGGTCGTCGAAGCAGGGTTCGACTGGGACGACATCGGAAGCTGGCGCGCGGTGGCAAACTATTTCAAGAAGGATGAACATGAGAACGCCGCCAATTGCGCGATTACAGCGCTCGATTCGTCAAACAATATCGTGTTCGATCAGGACGGCGTAACGATCGCTCTCCTGGGAGTCCAGGATTTGATCGTAGTGCGAACTCCAGATGCGATTCTGGTTTGCCATCGTCACCACGCCGAGAAGATCAAGAATTTGATTGGCAAACTTCCTCCCGCCCTTCAGTAAGCAGAATGGCCGCGATAAATCCAGTGTTGGGAGTTGACTATGGCCGTGCTCGCATTGGGCTGGCGATCTCAGATGAATTATTGATGCTGGCACACCCGCTCCAGACGATTGCCGCTGACAAGAAATCGCCTTCTCGAATAGCCGAAATCGTCCGCGAGAAAAAGATTGGCCGGGTTGTGGTCGGAATTCCGCGTCAGATGAATGGACAAATCGGTCCGGCGGCGGATGAAGCATTGCGGTTCGTCGAAAAACTGCGCCCGCTTGTTTCGTGCGAAATTGTTACCTGGGACGAACGATTAACAACTGTAGCGGCGAACCGCGCCCTTCGCGAAGCCGGAAAAAAAACGCGACAGACCCGTGGCTATATCGATCAAGTTGCCGCCCAAATGATCTTGCAAGGATATCTCGACCGCCAACGAGCCTCCGATGCGATGCCGTTCCCGGAATCGTAACCGTCGGCACGCTGGCATGTCGCGTCGATTAAAATTGATCGTAGCGTACGACGGCACGTCATTCGCTGGATGGCAAAGCCAAACCCATCGCAAGACGATCCAGGATCGTCTTGAACTTGCGTTTGAAAAAATAAGCGGTGAGCGCGTGAGAGTTCATGGCGCCGGCCGAACGGATACGGGCGTTCACGCGCTTGCTCAATGCGCTCATGTCGATCTTAGTAACACGCGCTTATCACCGCCGCGTTGGACGGTAGCTTTGAACGCGCTACTGCCACCGACGATTCGGGTTCTTCGTTGTCGATATGTTTCACCGCGATTCCACGCCCGGTTTTCGGCTAGAGGCAAGGTTTACCGCTATCGAATCTGGGCAGGGCCAGTTCTGCCTCCGTTCGAATTGAACCGCGTCTGGCATATCGCCGCTCCATTCGATTTTAGTTTATTAAACCGGGCTCTAGCTGAGTTTGTCGGGACGCATGATTTTGCGGCATTCGCTGCGAATCGCGGGAAGTCATCAGCCGTAAAACCAAATTGCCCTCTTAAGAGATCCGATACAGTCCGGACAATCCACTCCATTCGGGTTCGTCGTAACAGTCGATGCATCACGATCGATATCGAGGGCGATGGGTTCTTATATAAAATGGTGCGGTTAATGGTCGGAGCGGCCATGCAGTGTGCGTTGGGCAAGTTAACGCCGCAGCAGATCAAAGCCCGGCTCAAGTCTGCGACGGCTGGTTCCGATCGTTTTGTCGCGCCGGCCGAAGGATTATTTCTGCTTCGAGTTCGGGTACTAAGATTGCTTTCAGAGGTTGGCGTTGGCGATGAGTATGCGGCGGATCGGAATTGGCAGGAGACCTGCTTTCTAATAATTATAATGGGACAAGCCGATCTGCCTAACCAGAGCGAAATACCACGACGCGGCTTATTCGGATTATTCCGAAGAAGCACGGACTGGCTTTTCAGCCAACAACATTTTCATTTTAAAGTGCTCTCGGGCACTGCGGCAGGCGTGACGGTGATTGTTCTGCTGGCCGGAATTTTCCTCTACGTCACATTTCGCGATCACTATCAAGACGTCTTACGTGCTCATACCATCGAAGTGATGCGCCTGAGCAGCGTCGTTGAAAATGATATCGCCACTCTTGAAACAGCCTATCGCGGTTTCTTGCTTAGCAAAGAGCCTTCTTACATCACCTCGTTCGACGAACGCCGCAATTCTATAAATAGCCGGACGCAAACATTGGCTTCGTTGGTCGCTCACAATGCCAAACAGCGCCAGCGGGTTATGAAAGTGCAGGATGTCGTGCAAAACTGGATCGACAAAGTCGCTCTGCCACAAATCGAGAACCGTAAAAAGGAAACCTCTAACCCGGACGGTAACCCAATAGATCTAGGCGATCCGGTTTTAAATCAGGCTCGGGAGATTCTGCAATCACTCCAGGACGAAGAACAAATCATTCTTAATCAGCGGATGTTGGAACAGGAATGGGCTACCAAATCCACCCAGATTCTCAATTTTCTACCAAAATTGGAGCGGGCCGTCGTCGAAATGCAGAAGGAAAAACGGGGATTTTTGCTAACCGGTGATTCCAAGTATCTCGAGGCATACAAAGGCGCGCTGAGTGATTTCTACACCTATCATGGATATCTGTCGGTGCTGGTGGCGAATGCTCCGAAACAAGCAGAAATGCTGGCGAACGTCCGTGCGAATCTCGAACAATGGCTCAAAGCAGCCACACCGGAAATCGAAAGCCGGCGCGCGGGGCAGGGTTTGACCGCAACGGTCTCCACCGATTCGAGCGAAACCTTGGTCAACGACCTTCAACAAACGGTTGGCAACTTGGAGAAAAATGAGCTCAACATTTATGAGGCGCGGACGAATGCGGCTAGCCATTCTCGCATCATCAGAACTCTCGTCCTTGGGTGTCTGGCCTTGCTCGCAGTGGCGCTTCTGGTGACTTCGAACAGTTACAGCTTCGTGCTCGTTCGGCGGCAGTTGACCAAACTCGAAGGAGTCGAAACCCGTATTCAATCCATCATCCACAACATTCTCGATGGAATGATCACGCTGGATGAACAGGGCGTGATTTGTTCGATGAATCCAGCGGCGGAAAAAATGTTCGGCTACCGCGAAAATGAAATGACGGGTTACAAACTCACGAAGCTCGTTCCGAAGTGGTACGGGAACGAACCTGAGGACAAACCCGTTGCAATTGCCTGGCGAGAAATGGCTAAACGCACCGGGAGTACGATTCTGGGTCTCGGCCGCACCCGCAATCTGGTGAGTTTCCACGCTGAGATTTCACTCAGCGAGATGCTTGTAGATGGTCAGCAGTTTTATGTCGCAATGGTGCGTGACGTGACGGAGCGGATGCGATTCGAAAAGGAGATCGCGGCGGAAAAAGAGAGCCTCGCGGTTACGCTGCGTTCGATAGGCGATGGAGTGATCACGACCGATGTGCAGGGGCGCATCATCATGATGAACAACGAAGCGGAACGTCTGACCGGCTGGTCCTCACAGGAGTCAGTCGGCAAGCCGCTCAAATCGGTGTTCAATATGGTTCTCGATCTCGCCGCACAGGAGCGCGCTCAACAAAGCGGCTATCGAAATGAAGCTCAATCCATTCTCCTTAGTCTTCCGGAAAATGCGACTCTGGTGGCCCGCGACGGCAGCGAGCGCACTGTCGAACAGGTGGCCTCGCCCATTCGAGATAATAAGAATGAAGTAGCGGGCGTCGTCCTGGTTTTCCGCGATATTACCGAGCGGCAGCGGGCGGAAGCGGAACGACGGAAAGCGGAAACGCTGGAACAACTCGGATTGCTTGCAGGCGGCATTGCGCACGATTTCAATAATCTTCTCACCGCGATCATCGGCAACGTCTCGCTCGCTTCACTGCTTCTTCCGCCGAACGACGAAATGGCCACGCGCCTGATTGATGCCAAAAATGCATCGATGCGCGCCCGCGACCTTGCTCAGCAGCTCCTGACATTTGCCCGCGGCGGTGCGCCTATCAAGAAGACTACTTCGATCGGCAAGCTGATTCAGGATACGGTCGGTTTCTCATTGCGCGGGAGCCACAGCCGCAGCCAATTTTCCTTCGGCGCCGATCTTTGGCCGGCGGAGATCGATCCCGGTCAAATCAGTCAGGTCATAGCCAATCTGGTGGTCAATGCCGATCAGGCGATGCCCAATGGCGGGACACTCCACGTGAGCTGCGAGAATTTCCGCTGCGATTCCACCACCGGCCAAACCATTCCCGATTTGTCTCCCGGCGATTACATTCGTATTCGAATTCGTGATGAGGGTGTCGGAATTCCCGAGCAGTATCTCAAGAGGATTTTCGATCCGTACTTTACCACGAAGCCGAAAGGAAATGGCCTCGGTCTGGCGACTTCCTATTCGATAATCAAGAGCCACAACGGCCTCATCACGGTCGAATCCGAGGTACATGCCGGCTCCACCTTCAATGTATATCTCCCCGCCGCGCTCCATCAGGAATTGCCGGTCGAACAGTCTCCCAGCTTTACACAGGCAATGACCGGAAGCGGTCGCATTCTGGTTGTCGATGATGAGGAAGCGATCCGCGCGCTCGTCGAATTTACTCTCGGCCGTCTTGGCTATCAGGTAACGGCGGCCGCGACCGCGCTCGAAGGAATCAATTACTACCGGCAAAAGCTCGAGGCCGGAGAACGTTTCGATGCTGTCATTCTCGACCTAACTCTGCCCGGCGGCATGGGTGGTAAGGAAGCGTTGAAAAAACTGATCGAGATCGATCCCACCGTGAACGCTATCGTCTCCAGTGGTTATGCTACGGATGCAACCATGAGCCGCTATCAAGATTTCGGTTTCCGCGGCGTGATTGCGAAACCGTACGAAGCAGCCGAGCTCGGCAAAATCGTCCATGAAGTCATCCAATCCAGCCATGTGAATTATGGCGGGCACATCGAGGGGGGACGACTGGCCACGTGCGTGGCCTAGAGATTTTTCACGAATCGCCAGCCGTTCCGTTCGTAACCGAGCGACTCATAGAACTTGTGGGCATCTTCGCGGACAAGCCGTGTGTTCAAAGCGACGCGCCTGATTCCTTTTTGGGCAAAGTCTTTTTCTGCAGTTGCAATCAGCGCACGACCAATTCCGCGGCGGCGCATCGTTTGCGATATTGCGAGGGCGAGAATTCGGCCGCCTGGATCGTTATGTTCATAGCTGGATTGAACAATCGTGCCGATCATTCCGCAGGCGCGACCATCGACAATCGCAATCAAAGTCTTGTAGGAAGAGTTTGCAAGGATCGAGGTCAACCGCTGTTCCATTTCTACAGCAGTCGTGGGATAGCCTAGTTCGCACATTAGTTGAGCAACGGCCCCGGCATCGCTCAACTTTGCCTCGCGAATCTCAATCACTCGCTTTCGGCTGCGGCTACGTGGTAATTGAATCCGGCGTCGCGACATTGATGCCGACGAAGCCTTCTCGTTCCAAATGCAAGATGATCTCCTGAGCAGCTTCCTCAGGCGACAGCTCCCCTGTGTCAACCGTCACCTCCGCGTCCGTCGGCTCTTCGTACGGATCTGATATTCCAGTAAATTCCTTCAAGATGCCGGCACGTGCTTTCGCATAGAGTCCTTTTCGGTCGCGTTCTTCGCAGACTTCGACGGGGGTAGAAAGGTGCACCAGGACGAAGCCACCAACAGGCTCGATCATTGTTCTCACGTCCTTGCGGGTGGTATCATACGGCGCAATCGGTGCGCAGATCGCGATACCGCCGTTCTTCGTGATCTCGGAGGCAACGTAACCAATGCGGCGAATGTTGATGTCGCGATGTTCCTTTGAAAAACCGAGTTCTGAAGAGAGATGTTTTCGCACCAGATCTCCGTCGAGCAACGTCACGGGCCGGCCGCCCATTTCGAGAAGCTTAATCATTAGCACGTTCGCGATCGTTGATTTACCTGCACCCGAGAGACCGGTAAAAAATATGGTCATCCCTTGTTTATGCCGTGGCGCAAAGGTGCGCCGCAGTTCGCGCGAGATTTCGGGAAACGTGAACCACTCCGGAATTTCGCGGCCGTCGTTTAGCCGTCGCCGCAATTGCGTCCCTGAGAGAGTAAGCACCCGCGAGCCCGGTGGCACTTCGTTTTCCGGGAAATATTTATCGCGATCCTCTACATAGACCATCATTTGGAACGGCACCATCTCGACGCCAATCTCGGCCTGGTGTTTGCGGAACAGCTCCTGTGCGTCATATGGGCCATAGAATGGCTTACCATCGACATCGTTCCCTGGACCTGCGTGATCGCGCCCCACAATAAAATGCGAGCAGCCGTGATTTTTTCGAATGAGCGCGTGCCAGATTGCTTCCCGCGGTCCGCCCATCCTCATCGCTAAAGGCAATAAGGCAAGCTTGGCCGTGCCGCGCGGATACTTGGACGTAAGCAACTGGTAGCAACGCACACGGGTGAAATAATCTACATCGCCGGGTCGGGTCATGCCGACGGATGGATGAATCAAAAGGCTGGCTTCGACCTGGCTCGCGGCACGAAATGTTAATTCCACGTGCGCGCGATGCATCGGGTTGCGGGTCTGGAATCCGACAATGCGACGCCAGCCCAAGCGCACGAACTCCTCCCGCAGATCTGACGGTGTGAGCCGAAGGGGGCGGAAATCGTAATGCGTAGGCAATTGTAAACCTTCCACGCGTCCGCCCACGTACCAGCCATGTCCTCTATTCAGAAGATAATCGACCCCGGGGTGCGCTGTGTTGGTGGTTCCCAAAACAGCTTGCGCTTCGGCCTTGCGATCGGGCTGCCAGACATCCTCCACATACAGGACGGCGAGCATCACGCCTTCCGAATCCCGTAGCGCGATTTTGCTGCTCCCGGGTTTAAGTGATTTCGCAAACGCCTCCGGCACATCGAGCGTAATCGGAATTGGCCAGAGCAAGCCATTGCTCAATTTCATCTCGTGGCAGACCCCGTCGTAATCCTTGCGGTTCATAAAACCGCGTAGCGGCGAGAATCCGCCGCTCATGAGAAGCTCAAGGTCGCGGATCTGCCGATTCGTCAGATCCCAGGAAGGAAAATCTTTGGAGCGCGCTTTGAGTTCTGCGGCATTTTCCGGTTTCAGCTTAAGGTCAACCAATTCGCCGCCATGCGGCGCGATCAGATGACCTTGAGATTGTGCACTATCGCTCTTCATGATGATTATGGTTCTGTGGTTGCGTACTTTCGCCGGTTTTCGTCTGAAATCCGGTACCGCCTCAGGCAAGAAGCGGTTCACACTCTTTCCACAAACCTGGGTTTTTGGCAAATAGTCATGATCCATCACCGGTCTCGCATTGAACGCGATATTCACGTTCCGTAGTCATTTTTCCGTTTGCCACCTTGGGTCGGACTTCTAGTGTTCTGATATGCCCGAAACCCAGGCTACCGCTTACGATTCGAAGATCGAGGGGAACGTGATTTTCACGCGTCTCGACGCGGCCTTAAACTGGGTGCATAAGAATTCGCTTTGGCCGATGCCGATGGGATTGGCCTGTTGTGCCATTGAATTGATGGCCACCGCTGCGTCGCGCTTCGATATCTCTCGTTTCGGCGCTGAAGTCATGCGTTTTTCACCGCGACAGTGCGACGTGATGATCGTTTCCGGCACGGTTACTTACAAAATGGCTTTAGCGGTGAAGCGAATTTACGAACAAATGCCGGAGCCAAAATGGGTCATTGCCATGGGCGCGTGCGCGTCCACCGGCGGAATGTATCGCTCGTATGCAGTCCTCCAGGGAATCGATCAATTGTTGCCAGTCGATGTTTACATTTCCGGTTGTCCGCCGCGCCCGGAAGCCTTGCTGGCGGGATTGATGAAGCTGCAGGAGAAAATTTCCGGCGAACGTTCGCTGGCCGCGCAGAAACCGGAGCTCACGAAAAAATTACAGGAAGCTATCGCATGACTGGCCAGGAACTTCTTTCCTCACTCAGCAAACTTTTCGGTTCAAAAATTCTGAACCAAACCGAATTTCGCGGCGAAACGACTTTCACGATTTCGCCCGACGATCTGCGAGAAGTGGCAAAGTTTTGCCGGGATGATCTTTCCTTCGATTATTTGATCGACATCACCAGCATCGACAATTTCGGCGAAGAACCGCGGTTCGAGATCGTTTACGAACTTTATTCGATGACCCTGGCTGTTCATTTGCGTTTGAAACTGAGCGTCTCGGAAGAGATCGGCGCGGTAGATACGGTTTGCGATATCTGGCCGACGGCGAATTGGCACGAGCGCGAGGTTTACGACATGATGGGACTTAAGTTCATTGGTCATCCCGATCTGCGTCGGATTCTGATGTGGGACGGTTATCCCTACTTTCCATTGCGAAAAGAATTTCCGCTGGAAGGTTTGCCGAGCGAGATGCCCGACATCGCGTTCTCCAAAGCAGCGCCGATGGAAGGTGGGCCATTCGTCACCGTCCCAACGACAGCGACTACAAAGGATCGAGAACCGCGCGCCCGGCGCCCGGAATTATAACATCCGTTTTCACGATTTCGCGGGAAGCGCTTTAGGACTGCGACTACGTCCGCGCATCGGTTTTCCAATGGCTCCTCTCACGCACAAAGCGATGCGCGGACGCATGCGCACTTCAAAAGCTTCGCAAGATGTGAAGCGGAGCGGATACGTTATGCAAATTTTGGCCGGACGAAACATTGCACAAATGGAAACTTCTAGGCTTTATTGTCAGATGTTTAAGCCCACTCTTTTCACTGTCATTTTTCTCTTGTGCGCGTCCATGCTGAATGCGCAGACCGGGTCCGAAAAATCCGGCCCACTCTCCACGGCTACGCTACCTCCGACCGTTCATAAACCGGGTAAACCTCCTGCTGCTGCGCCGCCACCGCGTCCGATTTCCACTCCTGTCAGGAAAGGCGGCAGCATTCCACAATCGAAGATCGACAAAAATCCGCAGCCGCTCGATCCGAAAAACATGGATTTGTCAGTCAAACCGCAGGACGATTTTTTCTTGTACGCCAACGGCGGTTGGCTTAAGCGAACGACAATTCCGCCGCAATATTCGCGTTGGGGAAGTTTTAACGAGCTGATCGAGAAGAACAATGACGCCCTTCATACCATTGCGGACAAAGCGATGAACTTCCACGTTGATCCTAAACTTGCACCCGAAGTGCAGAAGGTTGGCGACTACTACGCCAGCGGCATGGATGAAAAGACCATCGAGACGCTTCGGGCCAAACCGTTGGACGACGAATTCAAAAGCATTGCTGCCATCAAAGATCGAAACGATTTGCTGAAAGAAATTTCACACCTGCACAGCATGGGTACCGGTGTGCTGTTCAATTTTACCTCCGGACAGGATGACAAGGACAGCTCCCGCGAAATCGCTCAAGCTTTTCAAGGCGGCCTCGGTATGCCGGATCGTGATTATTACACGAAGACCGATGAAGACTCGAAAAAACTAAGGGATGAGTATGTCGATCATGTCACCAAGATGCTGACTTTGCTTGGGCAGCCGGCGACTTCTGCCGGTGAAGATGCCAAAAAGATCCTCGCGCTGGAAACCAAACTCGCGCAGGCGTCACGCACGCGCGTCGAACTGCGCGACCCGCAGAAGAATTATAACAAAATGCCGTTGCGGCAGCTGGAGGATCTTACTCCTGATTGGAAGTGGAGCGATTATTTTAAACAACTCGATCTGATCGCACCGCGTGACATCAATGTTCAGCAGCCGGACTTTTTCAAAGCTGCGGATGACGTGTTCAAAAGCGTGCCGCTGGAGGATTGGAAAGCATATCTACGCTGGCATCTCGTTAACGACGCCGCAGGCGAACTCTCAAAGGATTTTGTAGATGAGGATTTCAATTTTTACCAGCGGACCTTGCGCGGAACGAAGGAAATCAAACCTCGCTGGAAGCGGGTCATTTCTTCGACAGATCAGGCAGTTGGTGAAGCATTAGGCAAACTTTACGTAGCTTACAATTTTCCTCCGGAAGCAAAGGCGCGTGCGCTGGAACTGGTGAACAACTTGAAGGAAGCGCTCAGCGATCGAATCAAAACCTTGGAATGGATGGACGAACCGACCAAACAGGAAGCGCTCAAGAAACTGGCGGCTATGAACGTGAAGATTGGCTATCCGGACAAATGGCTCGATTACTCGATGCTGCGCGTCGATCGCGGTCCGTATGTTCTAAACGCGATGCGCGCGGCTGAATTGGAAACAAACCGAGAGCTAAAAAAAATCGGCAAACCTGTCGATCCTACGGAGTGGGGAATGACGCCACCGACGGTGAACGCTTACTACAACCCGAACATGAACGAGATCGTGTTTCCCGCCGGCATCTTGCAACCGCCATTCTTCTATGCCAATGCGGATGACGCGATTAACTACGGCGGAATCGGCGCCGTGATAGGACACGAAATGACCCATGGGTTCGACGATCAGGGCCGTCAATATGATGCGGAGGGAAATTTGCGCGATTGGTGGTCGCCTCAATCGGCTGCGGAATTCAAGAAAAGGTCGCAAGCCGTCGTCGACCAGTACAACAGTTACGAACCGCTACCCGGATTGCACATCAACGGCGAGCTGACCCAGGGCGAAAACATTGCCGATCTCGGCGGAGTCAAACTGGCTTATGCCGCGCTTCAGAAAGCGCTCGAAAAAAATCCGCAGCAGCGCGGGCAAAAGATCGATGGGTTCATTCCAGACCAGCGGTTCTTTCTTTCCTACGCAACGATTTGGAAAGCAAAACAGCGGGATGAAGATTTGAAACTGCGCTTGAACACCGACCCGCATTCGCCCGCGCATTATCGTGTGGATGGACCGCTTTCAAATCTGACCGAGTTTCAGACGGCATTTAATATCCCGAACGGTTCGAAGATGGTCCGGCCGGAAGATAAGCGGGTAAATATTTGGTGAGGTAAACGCTAGCCTCGATCGGAAACCAGGATCATGATTAGAAAACTCAAGTCGGGAAAATATCGTTTGTATTCTCGCAAAAAGAACCCGAAAACCGGCAAGCGAAGAAATCTTGGAACGTTCAACAGTAAAGCGGCGGCGAAGAAACACGAGAAGGCCGTTCAGTACTTTAAACGGCATTGAAAAACTTGCGACGATTCGCCCTGCCCGAGTCGCTTTATTTTTTACCTCCTGATTCGGGCGGCTCCCTTTTCGTGGAATTGCCAATCGATTCAAAGCGGTCGAATTGTATTCGCGGAACTGCCCATGGGAGATAATCCTGTTCTCGGCTCACCCGCGACACCTTCTGTGCGGACGGGAATGGGCACCATTCTTTATCCCGGTGGCGTTGCCTTTCGAGTTTGGGCGCCCTTTGCCTCGATCGTGTCTGCAGCCGGAAACTTTAACGATTGGAGTGCGACAGCTAATCCGTTTGCCAACGAGCGCAATGGCTATTGGTCGGTGGAGGTGCCGGGAGCAAAGATTGGCGATGAATATCAGTTCGTCATCCGCAATGGAGATCAGGAACTGTGGCACAAGAATCCGTATGCAAGCGAGGTGGTGAATTCGTCCGGTAACGCGATCGTTCACGATTCTGATTTCGATTGGACAGGAGAAAATTTCGTGATGCCGCCGTGGAATGAGCTGGTGATTTATGAGATGCACGTCGGCAGCTTCAATGATCTGGAGGAGAGCGGCCCGGGCACATTCGATGATCTGTTGCCGAAGCTGGATTATCTTCACGATCTCGGCATCAACGCGATCGAGATCATGCCAGTGCTCGAGTTTCCGATGAGTTTTTCCTGGGGTTACAATCCTTCAGACCCCTTCGCGGTGGAGTCGGCGCTAGGTGGTCCGCAGGGGCTCTACCGGTTTGTCAAAGGAGCACACGCCAAAGGTATCGCGGTGATCATGGACGTTGTTTACAATCATTTCGGTCCCGGTGATCTCGATCTCTGGCGTTTCGATGGCTGGAGCGATGCGAATCATAATGGCGGCATCTATTTCTATGACAACGAACGCTCGCACACGCCATGGGGCGACACCCGTCCTGATTACGGCCAGCCGGAAGTGCGGCAGTACCTTCGAGACAATGCCCTGTTCTGGCTAAATAAATATCGAATAGATGGTCTGCGGTTGGATTCGGTCAGTACCATCCGAGCCATCGATGGGCGCGACTTACCCGACGGCTGGAGTCTCCTGCAATGGATCCATGATGAAATTCGTTCCACCCAGCCGTGGAAGATCACGATTGCCGAGGATTTGCAGAATAACGAATGGATCACCAAGAGCACTGGCGCGGGCGGAGCAGGCTTCGGGTCGCAATGGGATGCCGCATTTGTGCATCCGATTCGAAATGCAATCATCGCGCAAAACGATGCCGATCGAAATCTCTATGCCGTGCGCGATGCGCTGGATCACCGTTACAATGGCGATGCGATACAACGCGTGATTTATACGGAATCGCATGACGAGGTGGCGAATGGTCACGCGCGAGTGCCTGAGGAAATTTGGCCCGGCAACGCTGGAAGCTGGTTCTCACGGAAGCGGTCCACACTCGGCGCCGCGCTCGTTTTCACCGCGCCGGGCATTCCCATGATTTTCCAGGGACAGGAGTTTCTTGAAGACGAATATTTCCGCGACTCGGCTCCTTTGGATTGGACGAAACTGGATACTTACGCAGGCATTCAGGCTCTCTATCGCGATCTGATCCGGCTGCGCCGTAACTGGTTTAATCAGACACGCGGCCTTCGCGGTCAACAAATCAACGTTCATCATGTAAACAACATCGACAAAGTGATTGCATTTCATCGTTGGGAACATGGCGGACCCGGCGATGATGTGGTCGTTGTGGCAAACTTCGGCAATCGCACTTACGACAGCTACGCATTGGGATTTCCGCGCGCCGGCGGCTGGCGCGTGCGTTTGAACAGCGACTGGCAGGGTTACGGCGCCGATTTTGCAAACCAATTGGGCTACGACACCTCGGCTGGTGGCTCATCGCGAGACGGAATGCCCTTTCAAGCAAACGTGGGGATCGGGCCGTACTCTGTCCTGATCTTGTCCCAGGACATTTAGTGACTTATCGGCGATGGGGCTTTCATCGGAGCAATGAGTGCTTAGAATCGGCAGAGCCGACTGCGTTTTACCGGCTTGATCGAACTTGGTGCGATGCTCCACAATCATGCGCTCGAAATGAAATATCTGCGGCTGAGTTGTTGCGTAATTCTGTGTCTCGGGCTTTGCACAATGCCGGGTTGCAAGGCAAAAACGGCACCGCAAACGGGTAGCGAGCCACTCCTCGAACAATCAACTCCGGTTCCGAGCTCCACTCCAGCGTTCCAGGCAACTCCGTCTCCATCGCCGCCACCAACAGAAGGTCAAGACTTCAAACAAGCAGCTGCAAAGGTCCAGCCAGCGGTGATTTTGATCACCGCTTTCGATTCATCGGGAAAAGTATTGAGGACCGGCACGGGTTTCTTTGTTTCTGATACGGGCAGGATCATCACGACGTTGCACACAATGGACGGAGCCGTTAACGCGGTGGCCAAAACTGCAAATGACGGCCTTTACAACATCGCGGGAGTCTTAGCTTCTTCGTCTAAAATGGATTTGGCGGTGCTCAACGCCGACGTAAAACAGGTTCCTTTTGTCGCGCTTAACAAATCGGCAAGGGTCGAGCCGCAGATGCAAGTTGCAGTGGTCGGTTGTCCGCTGGCCGGCGCAGAAGGTGCACCTGCGGAGGCGAAGATTTCCGACAAGGAGATCGACAACGAAAGCAAAGAATTTGGTATTGCCGCATCCGTCCCCGAAATTTCTCTGGGCGCGCCGGTGGTAGATCAGAACGGCGAAGTCTTGGGTATCGTGACCGCTCAGAATAAGGAGGGTCAGGGCTCAGTAGTCGTGCGACCGATCAGTGCGATCGAATCAGTGATCGACGACGTCGAATCCAGCAACAGCGTCAGTTGGCCCGGTGCACCGCCTCCGCCTCCCACCGCAACACCACCGTTGAGGGCGCGGGTCGTGTATGCTCCGCCGCCAATCTACCCGCCGGAATCGCGTGTTCGCGGCGTGCGATCGGGCCGCTACCGCTTGAATTTTGATTCCAGAGGAGCGGTCAAAAGCATTCAAGTGCTGCAATCCACTGGAATCGACGCGCTCGATCGCGCAGCCATTGACGGTCTTCAGAAATGGCGAAGCCAGCCCGGCCGGGAGGGATACGTGATCGTTCCGTTAACCTTTCAAAACCGGTGAGCACCGCGCCTACGCAAATTCGTCAGGCCACGCCTGCGGATCAGGATCGGATCTGGAAGATCTTCCAAGAAGTTGTCGTCCGTGGAGACACTTATGCCTTCGATCGAGACATCTCTCGGGAAAATGCACTTGCGTATTGGTTTCAACCCGGTGCGAACACTTATGTCGCCGAAGAATTTTCTACAAATCAAGGGTCAGGCGGATCGCAGGGTCGACAACTGGTTGGGACGTACATTCTGAAATCGAATCAGAGCGGCGGCGGATCGCATGTAGCGAATGCTGCGTTTATGGTGGCACGCGATGCGCGCGGGCAGGGGATCGGCCGCGCCATGGGCGAGCATTGCCTGAGCGAAGCGCGCCGCCTCGGTTTTTTGGCGATTCAATTCAATTTTGTTGTCTCGACCAACGAAGCGGCCGTTCATCTTTGGCAGAAGCTCGGGTTTAAGATCGTCGGGGCATTGCCGAGAGCATTTCTGCATCCTGACAAAGGATTTATCGATGTTTACATAATGTTTCGCTCGCTCGCCGATGATTCCTCGGCGAAAGCCCCCTAACGATGCAAACGGTGATCCAGGTCATCGCCACCGGGCGCGGCTCGCTTCGGAACAAGATCATGAGCGATCCGCAATTGGAGAAGAAATTCGGTTTCATCAAAGTCTGGTCCAAACAACTGGGCCGGCCTCACGGCTGGGCGAAGATCCATAGTGGGCGCGATCTTCACGGCGCGATCAATCTGGAATGGCATGCTCGAAGTTGCACACTCATCTGCCGCGTTGTGACCAAGCTCGGCAACAAACCAAACTCAATCATCGGCGATTTCATCGATTATCTGCTCGCGCGACATCAGAGCCGGATCTTGGCGATTCACATCATGCGGCGACCAAAAGGTGAAACATGAGTGTCGTCATGGTTCTCCTGACCGGCGCGGTCATGGGCGCGCTTGGCGGAATCGGGATTTTCTTCGAGCCAAGGGAACCTTACAAAGTCGAGATCTTGCTCGCCTCGACTTTAAAGGGGGTTCTGATAAGTCTTTTGACGGCGCTATCGTTAGGCGGGAGCAGATCTTGGTGGCATGGCGCCGGATACGGAATGCTTTACGGCTTCAGTTTCGGGCTGGTGATTTTTCTGGCCAAGGGCGCCTTTAAATCAAAGGACGCTCCGTATGTTGTGCCATCAAGCATCGTCGTCGGTCTGATCATCGGCTTATTACTCGCGAAGTTTGCTTTTAAGTAGGCGCAAGTAAACGTTGCTTCACGGGAGCTTTTGCGGTGTAATGGTCGGCTCCTTCCATGAGCGAGGCTGCTTCTCAGCCAAGCGCCGGTGCCGGCGGCGGCGTTGCGTTTGTTACGACTCAATGGAGCGTGGTTCTCACCGCGCAAGGTCAATCGCCTGCGGCGGATCAAGCGCTGGAGAAACTTTGCCGGACATACTGGTGGCCGCTTTACGGATTTGTTCGGCGTCAAGGCTACAGTCCGGAAGAAGCGCAAGATTTCACCCAGGGCTTCTTTGGGCTGCTCCTTGAGCGGCGGGATTTCGACGCAGTTCGCAAAGAAAAAGGGCGCTTGCGCTCATACCTTCTAACCGCGCTGAAGAATTTCATCGCAAAATCGCACCGGCGCGAAATGGCGATCAAACGCGGCAAAGGTCAGCCGCTCATTTCGCTGGATGAACTAGCCGAACGCGAACGGGCTGACCTCGAGCCGGCCGATATTTTGAGCGCCGATCTGCTTTACGAACGTCGCTGGGCTTTGACTTTGCTGGAACAAGTATTGAAGCGGCTGGGGGACGAGTATCACGCAGCTGGTAACGAAGCGCTGTTCAATGAGCTGAAAGAACTGCTCGCGGACGAACCAGGCCGCTCGTCGCAAGCCGAGATCGCGAAAAAATTAGGCATGACTGAGAATGCGGTGAAGCAAGCGTTCCATCGGTTGCGACAGCGATATCGGATTTTATTGCGTGAGGAAATCGCGAACACTGTCGCTGTTCCGGGTGACGTAGAAGACGAGCTGCGACATTTGATTGCGATTCTGAAAACGTAACCCGCGAACGATTTTCGCACAGTATCCGCTCGGGAAGACCGGCTATGAATAGTCAAACAAACAGCGCCAGGGTTTGCGGCAAATGCGGCGGCAAGATCTTCGCTGACGCCCCGCAGGGATTTTGCAGTATTTGTCTCTTGGAGACCGGCCTCGGTCCGTTGCTTGACGAAAATGAAACTGCTTCAAAGCGAGCGCCGATTCTCATGGAGTTCGGCGATTACGATTTGGTCGAAGAAATTGGGCGGGGCGGACAAGGCGTCGTTTATCGGGCGCGTCAGAAAAGTTTGAATCGAACGGTCGCGCTCAAGGTGATCGGACTCGGTCATTGGGCGAGCACGCCCCATCTCAAGAGGTTTCGGCAGGAAGCGGAAGCGGCCGCGCGTCTGGAGCATCCGCGGATCGTGCCGATCTACGAAATCGGCGAGCGCGATGGGTCGTGCTACTTCAGTATGAAATTCATCGAGGGCGGGCAGCTCGATCAAGTGCTTAAGTCCGCCACGGCGGATTCGTCCCGCGGCAAACGCGAGCCAATGTCGATCCGGCGCGCGGCGGAGTTACTGGTCAAGATCGCCCGTACGGTCCAATTTGCGCACGAGCATGGAATTCTCCATCGCGACATCAAGCCGGGAAACATTCTACTCGATAAAAACGGCGAACCGCATCTCACCGATTTCGGTCTGGCGCGATTGATCGAGAACGAGAGCACGATCACGAATTCTTTCGATGTCCTCGGCACGCCCAGCTACATGCCGCCTGAGCAAGCCACGGGTGGAACAAAAGACTTAACCGCAGCCGCCGATGTTTACGCTCTCGGCGCGGTTTTTTATCAGATGCTCACTGGTCAGCCGCCGTTCGCCGGCGGAACGACTTACGAAACAATTCGATTACTCATGGAAACCGAGCCGCGACATCCGCGGCTTTGGAATCCAAAGGTCGATGTCGATCTTGCGACGATCTGCTTGAAGTGTTTGGAGAAAGAGCCATCAAAACGTTACCAGAGCGCAGAAGCATTGGCCGAAGATCTGGAGCGCTGGCTTCGGCACGAACCGATTCAGGCGCGTCCAGCGAATGTTTTCACCCGCACCCGCAAATGGGTTCGACGGAATCCAACGCGAACAGCGTTGGTTGCATCGTTGGCGGCAGTCGTCGTGCTTGCTGCCGTCACGATTTGGAATCGCGAACCCGCGCCGCCACCGACGGGAATCGCGGTGTTGCCGTTTGAAGATTTGAGTGGCAACCAATCGAACGCATCATTCGCCGACGGAATTCAGGACGATATTTTAACGAAGCTGGCCAAGATCGCCGACCTCAAGGTGATCAGTCGAACGAGCGTGATGCAATACCGCGGCGAGCGGAATTTGCGAAAAATCGGACGCGCTCTCAACGTCTCGCACGTGCTGGAAGGAAGCGTACGCCGATCTGACGGCCGGATTCGTCTCAATGCGCAGTTGATCGATGCGCGCACCGATCAACATCTCTGGGCAGAAGAATACGATCGGCAGTTGACTGACGTTTTCGCAATTCAAAGCGAGCTGGCGGAGAAAATTGCTGGGCAACTGAGTGTCAAAATTTCCTCCGCGGAAAAAAAAGCGATCAGAATCGCACCGACGCAGAATTTGCAAGCTTACGATTTGTACGCGCGCGCAAAGGAGTTGAACCGAGTGGGAAGTACGGACGACCAGGCCACGATCGACAAGCTAACGCGCGCAGCCGATTTATTGGAGCAGGCAATCTCACGCGATCCCAATTTCGCTCTCGCGTATTGTTTGTTAACGGATGTAAATCTCATGCTTTACTGGATTCCCGGTAGAGTGGACGTAGCGCGCCGCACCCGCGCCGAAGAGACTTTGCACGTCGCGCAAAGATTGGCACCGGAAGCCGGCGAGACTCATCTTGCTACAGCTCGTTTTCGTCACTATGGCCAACGCGATCTGGATAGTGCGCTGGGGGAGCTGGACGTGGCCGAGCGGTTATTGCCCAATAGTCCCGATGTTTTTAGTAGCAGCGCGAAAATCGAACGCCGGCTCGGTCGCTGGAAAGAATCTCTACGGCATTTTGCGAGGGCAAGCGAGCTGGATCCGCGCGATCCGAGCGCATTGATTAACGTAATCGTCACTTACGCTCTTTTGCGTCATTATGATGAGGCGGAACAAATTGCGAATCGCGGTTTGGCTGCTTTTCCGGAAACAGCGGATGACTTCTGGAATTACAAAGCCGCCAACGCCCTCGCCCAAGGCGAGCTTCCTCGCGCGCACGCTGCGATTGAAAAAATATCCCGTAGCTCGTCCTTCGCCCAGTTGCGCATTCGAATTCTCTATTGCGAGCACAATTTCGCCGAGGCCGAACGTGTGGCTACGGCGCAATGGGAGAATCAAGATCCGTCGTTCGCTCGATACTTCGGTTGTTCGGCCGCTCTAGCCGCGCGTGCGCGCGGAGATTTTGAAAAAATGCGCTCTTACTTTCTGCTTACGCGCCGGGCTGACGAAGCTCTTTTGCGTGGAGACCCGGATCCCGGAACGCTGTCCGATTTTGGAGTTATTGATGCTGGGCTGGGGCGAAAAGAAGATGCTGTGCGTGAAGGTCGGAAAGCGGTTGAGCTACGCCCGCTTTCGGGTGACGCACTGGAAGGACCGGAAAACGTACAGAGGCTGGCGACAACGTATGCTTTACTCGGCGAGAAAGACCTCGCCTTGGAGCAACTTTCGCTAATTGCGAGGGTGCCTGCCGGACTAACCTACGCAGACCTAAAGTTCGATCCGGTATGGGATGTCTTGCGCGATGATCCGCGTTTCGCACAGCTCATGGCCGAAGCAGTCAAACCAATTCCACTCAACTAAAAAGACGCGTCCACCGAAAACGCTCTGCGGATGTGGCCGAGCCGCAACGCCGCCGCAAGGCCATTTCCGGCTCAACCGTCCGGGCGGACGCGGCTTTTGCCCGCGTGCGGCGTTGCTCGTCGGTCACAGATCCTCACTTGGGATGGTCGTCAAGTTGCCGCGGCGGCCGTTCTCCAGAACTTTTTGCGTAACCTCGAAGCCGTTGCGGGTCAGTAAAGGGTGACATGAAAAATACAACGCCCTTTGTCCGGATCAGGTCGCGGCGGCTGGCCGTGCTGCTCGCGATCTGTTCGGTGTTTCCTGCCGCGACGAAGTCAACCCCGATCTTCCACGCGCGGAGCATTCGCAATGTAGATTATGTGGTAGCCGGAGTGGGGGGAGTAGGTGGCGGAAGTGGGACCATTACCGTTACCGGCGTAAACGGTCCAGTTACTCAAGCATTTCTGTATTGGCACGGCATCGCGGATAATGCTGGCCTGGTTTATGACAACCCGACTGTGACAATCAACGGCAACCCGGTAACTGGCATTTCGCTCGGCGACGCTCCTGAGAATTGCTGGACCGGTTTCCAGTCGAGCCGCGCGTTTGAAGCGGACGTGACTGCATTTGTTAGTGGGAATGGACTGTATACAGTCGCAGGCTTGTCCGACTGCGCTGGCTGCAACGCCAATGGCGCTTCCCTTATCGTTATTTTTGACGACGGCAATCCAGGAAATAATCGAGACCTTGCCTTCTTCACTGGTAACGATTCGAACGCTCCCGAAGGCTTTCCAGGTGAAGATGATGGATGGCACGCGACGCTGGGTAACATCGATTACGCCGGTGGACTCGTAAAAGCAGTGTTTCATGTCGCGGATGGTCAAGCATTTGAGGAGAACTCGCTCACCTTTTCCACTCAGACTGGGTCGCTAACTATCGCGGATAACTCGATGCTATGGGATGGAAATTCCGTTGCGGATGCAGGCACAAGCCGGGCGTCTAACGGCAGCCTTTGGGATATCCATACCCTCGAGATTAGCTCTGCGTTCGGCCCGCCCGGTCATAAGGTTCTGCATATCGATGGGATGGCAAGCTTCGTTTCGTCGGATTGCATTGGCCTCGTTGCCCTGCTGTTGGATTTTGATGCTGGAACCCTTCCGCTCCCCCCGCCTCCAACGCCTACACCTACTCCGACGCCATGTGCGATTGTAACGACTACCGCGGACAGCGGGCCAGGTAGTTTGCGCGCTGCAATTTTATCATGTGGTAATCCACCTGGAACGGGTGGCACGATTGGTTTCAACATTCCTGGTTCCGGTGTGCACACAATTCAGCCTTCGACGCCGCTTCCTGCCATTACTGTGCCGGTTACCATTGATGGCTACACGCAGCCCGGTGCCACTCCGAATAGCTCTCCGGTAGGTGATAACGCGGTCCTTCTTGTCGAGCTCAGCGGTCCAGCGGGTGGTGGCAGCGCTTCCGGCCTGCGACTTTCCAGCGGATCGGACGGGAGCACGATTCGCGGATTAGTAATAAACGGATTCCCTAACGCGGCAGTACTCATTAGCGGTAGCGCAAATCACACGGTAGAAGGATGTTTTATAGGAACTGACGCTGCTGGTTTAGCCGCCCATCCCAATCCATTTGGGATTGATTTCTTCAACGGTAGCGCGGGAGGCAGTCACGTCGGTGGACCGGCTCCAGCCCAGCGGAACGTCATTTCCGGCAACACATCAGCTGGCATCCACGCATTCAACGCCGATGGCCAAACCATTCAGGGCAATTACATCGGCGTCAATAGGAACGGAACGATGCGAATAACTGCCCCCACGAGTGCCGTCGGCCTCTCGCTCTCAGGCAGCAGTCCGGTCGGTACTCTGATCGGCGGCACTGCCCCGGGCGCGGGCAATGTGATTTGCACTTTCGGTGATGGAATCAGCGTGGGAACTCCCAATAACGTCATTGAAGGTAATTTTATCGGCGTCGATGCCACTGGCGGCGCGGTCCTCGGCAACCACATCGGTATCAACGTCAATCAGGGCAATCAACGAATCGGAGGACCAACCGCGGCCTCGCGCAATGTTATTTCCGGCAACAGCGTGCACGGGATTAGCATCAACGGGGGCGACAACTGCGTAATTCAGAGTAACTACATCGGCACGGATGTGACTGGGATGATCGCGCTCGGAAACGGCACACCCGGATTTGGTTATGCCGGCATTCTCTTTGCCAACGGTGCGCAGAATACGACGATTGGTGGCTTGACCGATATTCCTGGTACTCCTCCTGGAAATCTGGTTTCCGGCAATACCGATTACGGCATTCGATCAACCGGCACCACAAGCTCCGCTGGAACGATCATTCAGGGCAATGCGATAGGCGTGAAAGCAGATGACATAAGCCCACTGGGGAACACAAGGAGCGGGATTAGTTTGGGCGAGCGCGGGGTGACAGTCGGCGGGGTGGATCCGCGCGCTGCTAATGTGATCTGCGCAAGCATCGGCAGCGCCGCAGGAAGTAACGGCGATGCCGGCATAGCCATCTCTTCAAATTTCGAGGTCGTTATGGGGAACTACATCGGGACGAATGTGAACGGCACGACCCAACTGGGAAATGCCGGTTACGGTATCCTGGTCAATGGGAACAATAACCAGATTGCGGCAAACGTTATCGCGTCGAATGGCCGTAATGGTGTGATGATCCCAAGTTTCACCAGCAACATCAACAATCACCTCGCTGGCAATTCGATCTACGGCAACGCCAGCCTGGGAATTGATCTCGCCGGAAATGGCGTCACCCTGAACGATTCTTGCGACGGCGACAGCGGACCGAACAGGCTGCAAAACTTTCCGGTTATCACTTCAGCGATTTCGAGCGCCGGCACGACAACTATCTCGGGTTCCTTGAACTCGAACGCGAACACGATCTTTCGAATCGAATTTTTCGCTAATGCAGGATGCGACATGTCTAATTTCGGCGAAGGCGAGAGGTTTCTTGGTGCGGCCGAAGTGACCACGGATGTCACCTGCAACGCCATCATCGACGCGACTCTGCCGGTCTCTTTAACGTCCGACGAAGCGGTCGTGACAGCGACCGCCACAGATCCCTCCGGAAATACATCGGAATTCTCGTCCTGTATTGCAGGAGTACCCGGACCCATCCGCTACGCCGACCCCGACCCCGACCCCGACTCCGACTCCGACTCCGACTCCGACTCCAACTCCAACTCCAACTCCAACTCCGATTCCGACTCCGACTCCGACTCCAACGGCCACTCCAACACCCACTCCGGCGCCAAGGCCGATCACGGTCACGATAAAGACAAGCCCGGCTGGGCTGTCCTACATTCTGGATGGCGTGACATACAATTCGGCGCACGCCTTTAGCTGGTTATCAGGATCCAGTCACAGCTTGGCAACGACTTCACCGCAAACCAAAGGCGGGCATGAATATGTGTGGCAGAGCTGGAGCGATGGCGGCGCCATTTCACACACGATCGCCCCCACCACGCCCAGCGCTTACACGGCTAAGTTCCGACAACAATAACTGCGAATTCGATAAATGAGCACTGGGGTTTTGAACGCTCTTAGGAACGGCTCCAATCTCGTTAACGGTGCCAGCGTTCTATCTGGTTCGGAAACCGAAGTTGCGGATTCGGATGAAGAGAACGGGGCAAACCCCCGAACGAGTGATCTGGAAAAACTCCAAGCCCTCGGCCTAACAGGCCGTCAGGCCGAGGTGGCGTTTTGGGTTGCTCAGGGCAAAGCCAACAACGAACTGGCTATGATCCTAGGAGCCAGTCCGCGGACCATTGCTCACCACGTCGAAGCCATTCTGGAGCGGCTCGGTCTTACTACGCGTGCGGAGATTATGCTGAGAACATTGGAAACATTGGGTTGGTTGCATTGGCCCGCTCGGATAATGGGACCTTTAGAAACAAGCCGCCGAGAAGTGGGCATATCTACCCATATACAAAATTGGCGGCGGCAGTCACAATCTTCAGAACGTCGCGGGAGAAAGAAATAGGAGAACGGCAATGAAAACAGAGTCAATACGCAGCAGGGCTAAGGTTAACGAACCAAATTTTCGATCCTCGCCAAAGGCTCGTCGTTATGGCGCAGCACTTATTCTGACGCTGGCGATTGTCGCCAGCTTTGGATTCGCGCGGACGAGCAGCGCCGTGCCGCTCCTATTCACGCTAACGGGGGTCACGTTCGATGATGGCGGGACCGCCTCCGGCTTCTTCATATTTAATCCAAGCACGCAAACTTACGGCGCTTTTGATATTCTCACTGCTGGAGGAACTTCGGCCGGATCAAATTATTCGTCGGTCGCCGGCACGAGCGGATTCTCTTTGTCTTCACCAGATGTGTTCATCTTCGACAATTTCTCCTTCGATGATCACTACCTGTCCTTGTCCTATTCGGGTCATATTACCGGCCCAGGGCTTTATGCGCTTGATCCCGGCGTAGCAAATGGGATCGGCTCATTTTTCGGCAGCGGCGAATTTGTAGATAGCTCCTTCAACTATCGATTAGTGGCTACGGGATTTCTCACAGTGGCCCCGCTTGTCCCGGTTCCGGAAACGGGGGGGACGTTTCTTTCCCTCGCACTCGGCATCGTGGCGTTGACGGGATTCCAATTCTCTCTGCGACGGCAACGAGCGCGCATGTTGTAGCGTCCGTTGTCCCCAGCGGATTTGGCCGTTGAATTCCGTTCGATCAAGAGCCCGATCACGAATAGGATCGACAGGCGGCACAGCTCACGATGGTAAGATCGGGCCGAATTCGCCTTGGTGCTGAATCAGCTTTGCGACAAGACCCGTCCAACCAGTTCGATGCAATGCGCCCAGACTAGCGCCGCTCTCGCCGTGGAAATACTGATGATACAAGTAGCGATATCGATCCTGCCATTGCGCGGTCGATGTTCCATTTTGTGATGCTCGTTCGAACGAACATTCGCTTTCTTGTTTCGACACGAAAGCTTGTCGAAAACACTCAACACGAGTGGTCGATTCCAAGTAGGACAGGCGCCGATTCGCCGACGTTTTCAATTCCTGCCCGGGCCTGATTTGTGCTCAGACGCTGGTGGATTGGTGCGTTAAAGCAACGGCGCACGGCGAATCTCAAGTCAAAATATCAAATGAAAAAGAAATCGAATCTACAATCCGCCTTTCTTAATCCACGCTTCGCAATCACTATTGTCCTCTGCCTGACCGGCATTCTTATCGCTCTCGGTGCGGGAGGGCTTAAAACCGTTCGCCCCACCCGGCAGAAACAGGCCAACTCGATTGCCACGCCGACAGTGCTGAAGATGGTTGGGCCGGTCGTGCAAACTGAAGATTTGCGAAGGTTGCCTTATGTTCCGGCCAATCACGAATCCGAAGAAGAAATGCGGATGCGATATCCGCATCACGGCACAGGCGCGCCAGAAAATTTTGATAAGTCCGGAGTTGCTTTCCCACTGGTTCAACGGCTGTTGCAGCCCCCGACAATGCCGGCTCCTCTGCTAACCTTTGATGGGATCAATTCCGCAACGGGCCTTTGCGGTTGTTTGCCTCCCGACACCGATGGCGATGTAGGGCCGAATCATTACATTGAATCAGTCAATTCATCGATCCAGATCTACGACAAAACGGGCACCACACTTTCCGGTCCGACCACATATAATTCATTCTTTGCGGCATTGGCGGGTTCACCTTGCGCCGGGAGCAATCAGGGCGATGGCTTCGTTTTTTACGATCATATCGCGGACCGCTGGGTAGTGAGCGATTTTGCGTTTCCTGCCTTCCCTGGAACATCGTTTTATCAGTGCGTTGGCGTTTCCATGACCAGTGATCCGGTTGCAGGCGGCTGGTGGCTTTATGCTATTCAGACCGATGCGGCACATACAAATTATTTGGGCGACTATCCAAAGTTCGCCCTTTGGCCGGACGCCTATTATTTCACGGTCAACCTGTTCTCGGACAACACCACGTTTAATGGCGTGCGCGTTTTTGCTTTGGATCGCGCCGCTATGATCAATGGCAATCCGGCAACTGCAGTGGCTTTTACTCTTACTCCTGCGCAGTTGGGTAACGGCTACAGTCTGCTCCCAGCCACATTTGTACCGGCAGCGCTCCGCCGGCGGGCACGGACGAGTATTTGCTGAACATCGACAGTCCCGCCTCGAGCGGCGTTATTTTGACTACACTCCACGCCTGGCGATTCCATGTCGATTTTGGGACGCCGGCGAATTCAACGTTTAGCGGACCGTTCGACATTACAGTGGATGGGTTCACTGATGCGTTTACGAATTCGGGCAGCCATCTTGTGCCGCAAAGTGGAACCGCGCAGATGCTGGATACTCTGGGTGACAGGATGATGACCCCAGTGGTTTACACGAATTTTGATGGTACCGAATCGCTTTGGGCATCGCACACGGTGAACAATAACCAGAATGGCACAGGACCGATGGCCATTCGCTGGTACCAATTTGACGTTTCCGGTGGCGTTATTCCCGCGACGGCGGTGCAGCAACAGACCTTTGATAATGGCGCTGACGGGTTGTTCCGTTGGATGCCCAGTATCGCAGTGGACTGCAATGGGAATATGGCGGTTGGCTATTCCGTGTCGAGCGCGAGCATCTTCCCTTCGATTCGGTATGCCGGACGTCTTGCCACCGATCCGCCCAACGACCTCGCCCAAGGTGAAGCGAGCATGTTTGTCGGCAGTGGCGCGCAGACTCACTCCGCCGCTCGCTGGGGCGATTACACCTATCTCAGCCTCGATCCATCGGATGGTGTCACATTCTGGCACGTGAACGAATACCTTCCCGTTACGAGCACCGCTGCCTGGTTCACTCGCATTGGGGCGTTTCAAATGGCTACCGATTGCAGTGGGCCGACGCCAACTCCAACCCCGACGCCCACTCCTACGCCAGTGCGATACGACTTCGACCGAGACGGCAAGCCCGACTATCTGCTTTACAATTCGAGCGACCGTAGGAGTGCCATCTGGTACCTGAATAACAATGCGTTAATCGGTGCCGCTTACGGCCCGACCACTCCGTCAGGGTGGCAAATTGTGGATGTTGACGATTTCGACGGCGATGGAATGCAGGATTACGCTCTGTTCCAACCAACTACACGCAGGACGGCCATTTGGTACTTAAGTAATAATCAATTTCGCGCGTCCAGCTTCGGCCCAACACTGCCAAGTGGTTGGGAACTTGTCGCTGCCGGCGATTTCAATCGAGATGACAAACCGGATTTTGTCCTGTTCCAGCTGAGCACACGCCGGACTGCGATTTGGTACCTCGATCACGCCAGCTACATCGGCGGGGCCTATGGGCCAACACTGCCGCCAAACTGGAACGTTGCCGGCATCGCAGACTTTAACCGCGACGGAAGAGCAGACTATCTGCTTTTCAATTCCGCTACCCGCCAGAGTGCAATCTGGTATTTGAATAACCGCTCATTCGCAGGTAGCGCCTATGGACCTACGATTGCCGCTGGTTACGATCTGATCGGCGCGGCAGATTTTAACACGGATGGCAAACCAGATTATGCTCTCTACAACCCTACCACCAGGCACAGCGCAATCTGGTATTTGAATAACAATGCTTACACGGGCGGCGCCTACGGCCCTACTACGCCAGCAGGCTGGGCCCTGACTTCACCATGATTCAGATCTGGCAATACTTCGTTACACTCCGCACGCGGTCTGCGTCGCCGACGTCAAGACCATGTGATTAAACGCAGCTCGTGCGTTTGCATGAGATGCGGATGGGTCGGGACGACGCGAACGCTGAATCCATACGCGCCGCTCTCGGCGGCCGGGACGATGCCGTGATAAATGTAAGTGCCATCGCCATTTTGATTGCCCTTGCTCAGAACGCTGACGCTGGGGTTCTTAATGCCGCCATTGTCGGCCTCTCCATGATACGCTTCCACTCGCACGTGCCTCGGGTCGACGCCGCCGAGGTAAATACGTGCGCTCAACTGTAGCGATTCACCCACGGCGATGTTTTGTCGATCCTGATTTCCGACCTGCACTTCAGAAATTCGCACCTGCGGCCAATCTTTGCGCATTTTTGATTTCCATTGGCTCAATTCAGTCGCCGCAGCGCAACTGTCCCGAGAGAAATTTTCGTTCGACTGAGCCGCTGGAATGTAAAGACGCTCGGCGTATTCCTTCACCATCCGGTGCGTGTTAAACGCGGGAGTGATGCTGCGAATTGATTCCCGCATCAATTGCAACCAGGCCAACGGTAATCTTCCATCGGGCTTAGCGTAATAGAGCGGCACGATCTGATTTTCGAGCAATTGATAGAGACTGCTCGCGTCCACTTCGTTTTGAAATTCCACTGTGCCGTTGTCGATCTCGGCGCCGATCGCCCAGCCATTGTTTCCGTTAAAACCTTCCAGCCACCAGCCGTCCAACACACTGAGATTGATTCCGCCGTTAGGCGCGCATTTCATCCCGCTTGTTCCGCTTGCTTCCAATGGCCGCAACGGATGGTTTAACCAAAGATCGACACCCTGAACGAGCCGGCGCGCAATATAGCTATCGTAATCTTCCAGAAAAACGACGCGGTTTTCGAATCCCGCCTCGCGGCTAAATCGGTAAACCTCCTGGATCAATCCTTTGCCTCCTTCATCGCGTGGATGCGCTTTCCCCGCAAAAATAAATTGGACCGGGCGAGTAGTATCGTTCAGAAGCCGCTGTAAGCGTTCCTTGTCGCTGAACAAAAGCGCGCCGCGTTTATAGGTCGCAAAGCGACGCGCAAATCCGATCGTTAGAATTTCCGGATCGAGGATTCGGTTGACCTTGCAAATCGATTCGGGCGACTCGCCGAGACGCTCGCGACGCATCCGAACACGCTCGCGCACGAATTCCACCAGTCGCAATTTCAATTTCTGATGCGTTTCCCACAGTTGCGCATCCGGAATGTCGATCACGCCGCGCCAAAACTCCGCCTCGGTGAGATGTTCCTCCCAATTCCCGATGTGCTTCCGATAGAGCGCAGAGAACTCGGGAGCCATCCACGTCTTGGTATGGATGCCGTTGGTCACCCTCGTGATCGGCACTTCGTGGACCGGGACACCCGCCCAGACATCCTTCCAGAGCCCCCGGCTTACTTCTCCGTGCAATCTACTAACGCCGTTCGCATGCCGGCTCATTCTCAGCGCCAGAATCGTCATGCTGAACGCGTCGGCAGGATCGACACTCGATTGCCCAAAGCGGAAAAGCTCGTCGAATGGGATCTGGAGTTCCCTGGCCAAACTGCCGAAATATTTCTTCATCATCTCCCGCGTGAAAGAATCGTTGCCGGCCGGAACGGGTGTATGCGTCGTAAAAACGTTAGCCGCCGCAACGAGCTGCAGGGCCGAGTAAAAGTCGAGCTTTCGTTCGACGACATTGTGACGAATGCGCTCCAGCGCGAGGAACGCCGAATGTCCTTCGTTCATGTGAAAGATTTCGGCATCGATGCCGAGCGCACCCAGCGCTCTCACGCCGCCGATTCCGAGCACGATTTCCTGGCGCATGCGCATCTCGAGATCGCCGCCGTATAACTCTGCTGTGATTAACCTGTCTTCGACGTTGTTTTCGAAAACATCAGTATCGAGCAGATAAAGATTGATTCGACCAACTTGAAGCTGCCAGATTTTTGCAAAAACATCGCGATCGAGAATGCGCACCGAGACGAGGAGGTTTCCGTCGCCACGTCGAACTTCGCGAATCGGCAGATGATGAAAATTTTGGTTGAGACTGACTGCTTCCTGGATGCCGTCTTTGTCGATCTGTTGTTTGAAATATCCGTGGCGGTAAAGCAGGCCGATCGCGACAAAATTTAGATCGAGATCGCTCGCTGATTTGCAGTGATCGCTCGCCAAAATTCCAAGGCCGCCGGAATAATTCGGAATTGACTCGTGGAACCCGAACTCAGCCGAAAAATAGGCCACTGGTTTTTTGATCGCGGCTCCCTTGGCAGTTTTTCCATAGGTTTCCTTGCGATCCAGATATCGTTTGAACGTGTCGTGGACATCCTTCAACTCGCGGAGAAACGACTTGTCCTGCGAAAGTTCCTCGAGCCGCGATTGCCGGGAGAGCTGCAGCATGCGGACAGGATTGTGGTTTGTCCGATTCCAAAGCTCTGGATCGAGATGACGGAACAGCCGGCGGGCGGCCGGTTCCCACGTCCACCAAAGGTTAAAGCTCATCTCGCGCAGCGGCTCGAGAGTCGCCGGCAGAGTGGGGATCACATTGTAAATCTGAAAGGTCGGCATGGTGGAGACTGCGAGCGGGAGTTAATCAGGAAATATTTCGGCGGCAAGTTTTGGGCGGTACGGACTTCTGAAATATGCATAAGGCGGGCCATCGCGGCTACGGAGCACCGGTTTCTCGGCCAGTCAGAGCCAGACCTGTAATCAAGCCGGTTAGGAGGCCGCAAATATGGGCCGCGGTGCTGACTTGTGGTGTAGTCAGATCGAAAATCGTTTGAATGACTATAATGAGCAGAATATTACGAAGACGTTCCCTGGCTCGCGGGATATGTCGATGTTGAATGAGAAAGCCCGCCCACGCGCCAACGATTCCCATGATACTCCCGGACGCACCTACGACCTGAGTCGCGCTCGTTAGCCGCATCATCCAAAGCGCAACCACACCAACGCTGGAGCCGATTCCGGAAACCAAATAGCAGGTTGTGAAGCGAAACGAGCCAATCGCTCTCTCCAATCCGGGGCCGAGCACATACAGCGCAAAGAGATTGAAAGAAAGATGAATCACTCCGGCATGTAAAAAGAGCGCGGTAAACAGGCGCCAATATTCTTTGAGCATCACCACTCGCCACGGCTCAAGTGCGCCCAGCCGATGCAGAGTGATGTAATCATTCCAGTTTCCGACCGAGATTTCGATCAGAAACACTGCGATGTTTAGAACGATAAAAACGACAACGGCTGGCGTACGTCGAAAGCGACGCTGTCGATCCATTTGCCCACTGACCGCAGCATTCGACCGACGCGCAAAAAATGGACCACCGATTTCGGGGTCGGGGTTGGATTCAAAGCTGCGAAGTACACGAACTTGCTCTCGCAATTCAGCGCTTGGATGAAAAATTTGCAGTGTCTCAGCCAATCTTCGCGCAGCTTGGTATCGTTGCTGTGCGGCGAGATCGACAACTTTTCGTTGGCCGACGGCCGGGATGAACAAAAGAAGAAACCATGTGGCGGCTCCGATAAATCCAGCGATGTGGCGAAAGAAGATCCACGAGAGACCGGTAGCTACAAGCACGATAACAGAAGCTATGCGCCACGTGCGATAAACTCCGCCAGGCCGCCAGGCCCGAATCAGTACCAGCAATGGCGAAATCAACGCGATAAAGAGAAAAATGTGGTTCAGATCCACGATCAATTCGGATTCGTATAGCGGTGCTCTCTCAGCGTCGCCATCTTTGCAAACTAACTTGCGACGGTCACAGACTGCCGCTACAGCATTTGCCTTAGCTTACAACGTTCGATCCACACAATGCGAATTACAGCCACTTATTATCTCGACGTTATTTCCTCCTGGTGTTTTTGGTCCGAACCGACCTGGGCCGAATTGAAAAAGCGCTACACCGGTCAGGTCGACTTTCAATGGAAGATCGCCCTCATGGAAAAAACGGGTCTGCCAGTTTCGCGGAGCCAGGAGCAATGGTTTTACAGACGGAGCGGAATCATTATGCGGTCGCCGTTCATGCTCAACACCGCCTGGTACGATGAGCCGGTCCGGGCGGAATATCTGGCGCCCAATTGTGTGGCCGAAGCGGCGAAAGATTTTGGATTTGTCGATGATCGTGTCCGTCTGGCTTTGTCCCATGCTTCCTTACGGGAGGGAAAGAGATTCGGAGAATGGGAAATTGCGGCCGAGATCGGAGCTAAAGCGACTAATCTCGACAAAGGAAAATTACTGGAACGGGCGCGTTCGGCGGAAGTGGAAAAACGAGTCCGGGCTGATACCGCTGCTTTTCACGCACTGAAAATAACTCAGCGGCCCACCTTTGTGATTGATACCGAGATTGGCGATCGAGCGGTCTTTTCCGGGATCGTTAGGCGAGAACCGCTCATCGCGACGATCGACAGCATGCTGGATGACGCGGAGGCGTATACGGCTTATGCGGCGCATTTCGGCGCCCCGCCATCCGAGTGATCTCGACCTCGCGGGAGTCGGGTCACCAGATTGGTCTTGCCAGGGCACGAATGTTGCCTACAACTTCACTTCGTCTTGCGAAGTTTAATACGAGTACATCGTTACAGTGGATCGCAGCTGTGGCGATTATCGAGTGCCCCGGCCGGAAATGACGGCGACCGGGATTGCGATGAACGAAATACGGAGCGGCGATGCACTCCTCGCCCCGACGACCAGGAGCTTGATTTAATCTGCAACCACAAATTCGTGTAAACGGTCGGATTCGCGCGCGCGAAGTCCGGGTCATTCTAGGGTCCACCAGCCAACAGCTTGGCGTCATGAAACTGTCTGATGCCTTGCGCAAAGCACAAACCATGGGGCTCGATCTGGTCGAGATTGCTCCTACGGCAAACCCGCCGGTGTGCAAGATTGTCGACTTTGGCAAGTTTCGGTACGACATCTCCAAGCAGGAAAAGGACAAGCGGCCTTCGGGCACGCGCCTGAAGGAGATCAAGTTCCGGGTAAACATCGACGAGCACGATTACCTCACCAAAGTTCGCCACGGCGAAGAGTTCCTTGACCGGGGAAACAAAGTCCGAGTGCAGTTGCAGTTTCGCGGCCGGGAAATGGCGCATCAGGAGTTCGGAATGCAGCTTATGCACCGGGTAAAAAACGATCTCGCGGGTATGTCGCAGGTGGAAATGGAGCCGAAGATCACCGGGCGTAACATCACGATGACGCTTTCACCGCTTCCTGCTAATCGGCGGAAACGTCGATTTATTCCGGTAAAGGAAGGGACTAATTCCCACACTTCTAACGAACAGGCGGAAGCTAATTCTTGATTCTGAAAGACCACCCGCAGGCTGGTGGTACAATTCGACTATTCTGAACCTTAAGACGGTTGATCGGAGGATTTTTCTGCGGTCGTCGTCCCCGGTTCATCTACGCGGATGATGCGCAAGGCGCGGCCAGTCTCTTCGTCGATGTCGATCAATGCACCGCGCAATCGAACTTCGCCCGGAGCAATCGGAAACGCGATCGGCAGATTTGATACAAACCGGCTCATGATCGGCTCGATTGTCCGACCAAGAATGGAATTTACCGGCCCACACATGCCGGCATCACAAAGAAAAGCGGTGCCGCCGGGGAAAATTTGTTCGTCAGCGGTTTGCACGTGCGTGTGAGTGCCGATTACGGCCGAGACCTTTCCATCCAGAAATCGGCCCAACGCAATCTTCTCGCTCGTCGTTTCGCCGTGAACATCGACAACGATGTTAACGGTCTCCTCGTGCACCTTGGCCACAGCTGCTTCGACAGCGTGAAATGGATTTTCCAGGATCGGTTGCATAAACGTTCGCGCCTGCACATTGATCACGCCGACTTTCCCCTTGGATGTTTCCAACACGATCGATCCGTTCCCCGGCGCGCCAACCGGATAATTTACCGGCCGCAGCAAGCGCGGTTCCGTATCGATAAAGCTCTGAATGTCCTTTTGGTCCCAGATATGATCGCCGGTGGTAATGACCGATACACCGGCACGCAGGAGCTCGATGGTAATTTTTCCGGTGATCCCGCGCCCGCCCGCTGCGTTCTCGCCATTCACGACGATGAAATCGAGCGAGAGCTGTTCCTTCAATTCAGGCAAGCGCGTGATAATCGCATTTCGCCCCGGCTGGCCCACCACGTCACCGAGAAAAAGTATCCTCAACATCGAACAGGATCGTATTTGAAAAACGACGAAATCCCAATGACGAATGTCGAATTAGTAATGAATGATGAATTCCAAGGAACTCCGCGTTCTCGTTCGTCCTTCGCCATTCGCGTCTCGTCATTTTTTCTGTTGTCGATCCTGCCGATAACTCTTCATGCAGCTGGAACCGTCAGCATTCTTGGCAGCAAACCGCGCTGGCATGTTCTCGAGCATTATCAGCAAACGATTACGCACGATGAATTCGAACATTTGCTTCGCGATGTTTATTGCACGCACGGCTTTGCCGATGATCTCCTCAAGATCGACAACGATTCCGTGCAGATTCTAAAGGATCGCGCGTCACACAATTATTTCACACTGCGATTTGCCGCTGATAACGCTTCCCGCGAGCATGTGCCACGGCTTTGGCATCCGGCCGCGGCTTTGCCGCCTCCGACCGATGACAAACCGCTCGATGGCTTGCGAATTGCGCTCGATCCCGGCCATCTCGGCGGAAGTTGGGCGAAAATGGAGGAGCGCTGGTTCCGAGTCGGCGAAAGCGAGCCCGTGACCGAAGGCGATTTGACTTTGCGCGTGGCGCGGTTGCTTGCTCCGCAATTGGGCAAACTGGGCGCAAGCGTCTCCTTTGTTCGAAAAAGCACCGAACCGATCACCGTGAAACGGCCCGACGATTTCAAAGAGCTGGCCAGGAAAATTTTGATCAAGAACGGAGTGCCGCGACCACGCGAGGATGTGCTCGACCCGAACGACCCCGAAAAAGAGAAAACGATAAAATGGCAGAGCGAGATTTTATTTTATCGCTACAGCGAGATCCGCCGCCGGGCAGTTTTTGTTAACACGAAATTGCATCCGGATCTCGTGCTCTGTTTGCACTTCAATGCCGAAGGATGGGGCGATCCGAAACATCCGATCTTAACCGACACCAACCATCTGCATTTGCTGGTGAATGGTTCGTATTTGCCTGAGGAACTCGAACTCGATGACGAGCGCTTTGAAATGATCCGCCGTCTGCTCAGCCGCGTTTATGATGAAGAGCTGCCGCTGGCGGATTCCGTTGCCGCCGCCATGGCGGAGGAGACTCAATTGCCACCCTATCAATATCCAACCACGCTCGTGACGACGAAAGTAGGATCGACAGGTTACGTCTATGCGCGGAATTTGCTGGCAACGCGAATTTATCGTTGCCCGGTCGTTTACTGCGAGCCCTACGTAATGAACAGCCGCGACGCGTTTGCTCGGATCCAGGCCGGCGATTATAAAGGCACAGAAAATATCAACGGCCGCGAGCGCAAAAGCATTTTCCGCGAATATGCGGATGGAGTTGTCGAAGGACTGACCAACTACTATCGCAACGCGCGCAAGTGAAAGCGACGCGGCGACGCGTAACGCACTCCGAAAGTACTGCGTGCGAAAATGGAGAAATGCGCGCCATGTTTTTGCGAAGCTTTAGGAGTGCGATGCGTCCTCGCATTGCTTTTCACTCAAGGCAGCTTTCCTACAAAGCTAAAACCGCTTCACGAATATCTTCCATCGTGATGTCGTTCGATAAATGGGCGGACCCGATTCGCTCAGTTACGACAAAACGCACTTCTCCGCTATCGAATTTTTTGTCGTACGGCAGCGCTTCGAAAATCTTCGCCCGGGGAAAATCTGACGGCAGCTTTGTTGGCAAATCGAAAGCGCGAAGAAGATCGACGATGGGGTCGCGTTGCTCGGTACGGCAGACCGGCTTTCTTCGTCGAAACGTTGGACGCAGCGACGATTCCGAGGCTGACTGCTTCACCGTGGAGAAAGGTTTTGTAATCGCTCGCCCTTTCGATGGCGTGACCAACGGTGTGCCCAAAGTTGAGTAAAGCGCGGGGTCCTGTTCGATCTAATTCATCCTGCGCAACAATGCGGGACTTGATCTCGATGTTGCGCCGAATTAACTCTGGCAGATCCAGAGATTCTTTTCGGCTGGCCTGCTGCAAATCAGCAAACAGCTCCGCGTCGGCGATGACGGCGTGCTTGATGATCTCGGCAAACCCCTGGTTGAGCTCGCGCGGCGGCAAGGTCTTTAGAAAATCGACATCGTCGATCACGAGCGCTGGATGATGGATGGCGCCGATCAAATTCTTTGCGTCGTGCGTGTTCACTCCGGTCTTGCCGCCGATCGAGCTGTCCACCATCGCCAGCAACGTTGTCGGAATTTGCACATGCGGAATTCTACGATGGAAAATCGCCGCGACGAATCCGGAGATATCACCGATAACACCGCCGCCCAGACCAACTACGAACGATTGTCGATCCAATCTCGACGCAATCATCTGGTCGCAAATTGTGCCGGCTTGCTGCAACGTTTTCGATTGTTCGCCGGCTGGAATTGTAATCAAAATTGGTTCTAAACCGGCTGCCGAGAGATTTTGTCGAACTTGTTCTCCGAAAAGTTTGGCCACATTTGTATCCGAAATGATTGCGCAGCGCGGTCCCAGATTCTTGTTCGCAAAGTCGACCAATCGTTTGAGGACCCCAGTCCCAATTATCGCGGGAACATCCGGGTAAATTTTCAGTTCAATCACGGAGAACCTCAGAGTAACGATTGTCGCGTCTGCGCCAAAATGAAAATCGAAGAACCACCAGTGAAGTTGGCTTGACAAAATCGTGTCTGAGTTTGTGTATGTAAGCCATGGCCGATCCAACCGAGCCGATCCCACCGCCGCCTTTGATTCCTGAGGCCGCTCCAACGAGCGAGCCTTCCTCGACCGATCTGCCGCCGAACCTGGCGGCGGCGATTGCCTGCATCCCGCTCATCGGCGGAGTCATTTTTTATATTTTGGAAAAGCGGAATTCGTTTGTGCGCTTTTACGCCATGCAGTCGATCATTTTCGGTTTTGCCTGGCTGCTGTTCAACATTGCGTCCGGAATCGTGCATCTCATTTTCAGCAGCATACCCGGCGTTGGCGGCTTTTTGAATTTTCTCTGGTCTGTGATTGCCGGTCTTGTCCAACTTCTTTTTCTGGTCATCTGGATCATCGCCACGGTCAAAGCGTTCACCAGCGTTTACTGGGACATTCCATACGTTGGTCCGATGGCTCGAAAACAGGTGGCGAGCCGACCGTAATTTATAGGGCGGCTGTGCCCTCCGAACGCGTTCGGGGTTCAAAGAAACGCTCTATGGTTGATCAGTGCCCCAGTAACTTCACCACGGTCTCCGTCAAGATCAGCTCGTGATCGAGCTGGGTTGTAACCAGCTGGAGATTCGCTTCCAGACACGCTCGCATGCCTTCGATCAACTGCGCGGTTTGGAATCGGTCAGCATGCTGAGCGGCAATCCCCAGTGCATAACCGCTGATCGCGCCATCCTTCTTGCGCGGCAGATGTTCTGTAGCGTTGGCGGGGAGCCGATTGATCGCGGAGATGAACTGAAATGGAACATGCGGCCGCGGTAATCGATGCCGCTCCATCAAATCTTTCGCCAGCAGCAAATTTCGGATGGTCGGCACAACCGCAACCAGCAAGATGCCGATGGCGCTCTCGCCCTGGTCGAGAAGTCGCCGCACCAGTGTGAGCGCTCGTTTCAGATCGCGCTCGGCCAGCGCATTTCCCAGTTCAAAAATCACTCCTGCCCGGGAAAGCGGCACGAGTTCGCGCACTTGGTTCGCGCTGATGTTGCGCTCTTTGCCGAGAAAGATGTCGATCTTGTCCAATTCATTTTCGATCTGGCGGGTATCGCCTCCGGTGAGCAGGACGAACAACTCAAGCGCATCATCGTCGAATTGAAGTTTCTTTTTCCTGGCATGGTTCCGAACGAGTTCCATTGCTTCCTCTTCCCAGCCGGTTCGCGATGAATCGAGCCTGTCGAAGACCTGCAGTTCGGCGCGTTTGGAAAGCAGTTTGTAAAAAGATCGGCGTTTATCTACATCAACGGCACTGATCAGGAACGTGACGTCGGGGCCAAGGTCGCTTTCGATCAGCGCGCCCAACTCATCGAGACGTTCCTGAACAGCGGCAGCCCGACTCGCAGGCGAATCGCCAAGAAAATTCGCGTTCTTCAGCCAAACCAATTTTCCGCCACCGAGGAAAGGTAACGTTCGCAATGCTTCAATTGTCGATCCGATTCGAGCCGCCGCCTGATCGGCGCTCTCGACCGCGCCGTCGATAATTTCCAATCCGAAGTCGCCCGCGCCCGGCGGCGTCAGCTTTTCGGACAACTCCGTCGCCACACGTTTGACCTCAGCTTCATCGGAGCCGAGGACGGCATGAATATTTTTACTGGCCGCTTTTGTCTTCGTTTTCGGCATCGATCAAAGGGTATCAGTGAGACTGGGTTGCAAACACGATCGACTGTCGCTTCAGGAATTCCTCTGCCAGAGCGCGATAGGCGCTGGCGCCAGGTCCGCGCGGATCGTATTCGAGGATCGATTGGCCGAAGCTTGGTGCTTCACTCAATCGAACAGTGCGGGGGATCACTGTTTCGTAAACGCGCGGTCCAAAATGTTTGCGCACATCCGCTACAACTTGGGCGCTCAAATTTGTGCGACTGTCGAACATCGTCATGACAATGCCGCCGATCTCGAGGCGATCATTCGCGCCGGAATCGCGGATTTGTTCGACTACGCGCACAATTTTCACCAGGCCTTCCAGAGCGAAATACTCACACTGGATTGGAGTCAGAAGCTCATTGGCGGCGGCCAGAGCGTTTGTCATTAAGATGCCGAGAGACGGCGGACAATCGAGCAGCACGAAATCGAAAGTATTGTCGGCGCGCAGCGGCTGGAGAGTTTCCGTCAGACGGGAAAGATGATTTTCCATCCTGGCGACTTCCAATTCGGCGCCGGCCAGGTCGAGATCGGCCGGAATTATGAACAAGCGCTCGCAGCGAGTCGGAACAATCTTGTCGATGATCGATGCTTCGCCGAGTAACGGTTCATACAGACTCGATCCATTCAAATTTTGCAAACCAAACGAGCTAGTGGCGTTGGCCTGAGGATCAAAATCGACAAGCAAAATGCGCTGCCCTTTTTCCGCTAGGGCGCAACCGAGGTTGACCGCAGTAGTGGTTTTTCCCACGCCGCCTTTCTGATTGGCAATGGCAATGATTTTCATTCGCGTGGAACAATGAGCGTGCGCAGCTCGAAGGTGTGGCGGCCATCCGGTTCTTTCCAGAGCAAATGATCCGGATCGGGCAACATCTCGGTTACTTCCAGTTCTCCCGCTTTGATTAACCAGCGATAAAAAATTTCGAGAAACAGATAGCTCTCAAGATCGACAAAAACCGGCTTGGTATCTTTGTCGCGCCCTTCCGCACCGCTGCGGCGAAGCGCTTGCTCGGTTGGACGAATGTAAATGTATCGCGGCAAGTCGCGCCGTGCGCGCAAGTTCTCAACGGCCAGGACGAGATCGCTCGAAACGCCCTTGAAGTCTCCGGAGCCAAATTCCTCTATGGTAACTGTCCAAGTACGCCGTTGGACAATCACTTTGCCGCAATGGAGCCGTGGCGTGTGCGGCGCCATTCCAAATTGGAAGGGATGAAAACCAAGCGGAATCACCCACGCCCGAGCAAATGACCCGAGATACTCGCGACTGTCGATCTTACGGAGACAAACGTCCCCTGTGTTTTGATCGGCATATACTTCTGTTTCGGCGGGAGAAATCGTTCGCCATTTAGGATTACTACGCTGCGGCGCGACGAAGCTGGTTAAGTCCGGCAGCGCATCGAAAAGGTGCACGCAGGTGTGCGCCGTGAAATCGGCCGCAAAAAACCCAAAATGAAAATTCGGCCGGCCAAGAGTTGTACGAGCGATTGCGGCATTCAGCACCGGCTTGTCCGGACACGCCCAATACATGCAGTGTTGAAGCAGCGCCGCCGCTGGATGCAATTCTGCCAGCAGCCATTGATAATCGCCTCGCGCGAGCGCCTGTGTGGACTCCGCTGCGATCTGCAAATCGGCTGACGGATAGGTGTATTCATCAAACTTTGAATATTCAAAATTGTTTCGCACAACGTGACAATCGTCCGCCGTAAGTTCGTATTCATTAAGATCGAGATGCCGCCGCAGCCGGTCCGCAAACGCGGCTTTGACTTCCTGAAAGGCTATAACTGCGGGCGCGATCAAACCCGGGCCGGTTAGTGGAAGCCTCGCCACTTCGCAAGTCTTTAAGAATACTGGCAGCGGTATAGCGCCGCTTTTCCCGCCCGCTCTTTCCATGATCTGGCGCAGAGTCGCAGCGACGCGACTGGCTACGAATGCATAGGTGTCACGGAACAAATCGATCCATGGTGAGCTATCCTCGACGAGTTCGTCGATCGAACTTTGGGGGATTGAGAAATTGCTTTTGCGAAAACATTCTTCGCCGATCGGATTAGTCGCTGCATAAAGGAAGCGATCGGTGCGGGTTCGAACTGCACCAACTGCGCCGAGTCGTTCCCGAGCCTCATCGAGGATCGACTGTCGATCGCTTGTATCCACTGCGGCCACGAATTTTTTCGGCAGGGCCGCTATGGAACGGAGGATTGAGATCCACCTTTCGCGAGCTGCGCCGGCTTGCCATTTTTCCACATCCTCGCACAAGATTTCGAAAGCATGCGGCTCGAGCGCCGGCACTCGAATATTGGCATCGGTAATTTCGGAATTGATTACATCAGCGACGGCGTGAGCTGTCCAACGCTCCAGAAAAGCTTCCTGCGCACGGATCCCCGGTAGGACATCGATGGTGATTCCGTTTTCGTCGCGTTCGACTCTGCCCCAGCTAGTGGGGCCGAAACGACTGAAGGTGTCGTTCTTAGCGGTGATCCTTTGAATAAATAGGAGCAAATGTCGTTCGCGATCGCCGGCGCGCGAGTTGCGTCGCGTAAGATCAACATCTGGTTTGCCCAGCAGAAGCGCAAGCAATTCGCGCACGCCTCCGCTGCCTGCGAAAACAAGATAGGGCGCGAGCCAATTCCGAGCGGCGTTCCAAAGTGAGGCTCGCGCTGACCCGACTTCACGGACCACCATTTCACTCAGGCGCCCCGAAGCAATTACATCGTTCGGCGCCGCAATTATTTCACGCGCAATCTTGATCGTCTCCGGCGTGGACAGCGGTTCAATTGCATCAAACGGCACGCTGGCCATCCGGATTAAGAATAATGGTGCGACTTGGTACGCCGATGCCACGCATTCAGCAAAACGAAACGCGCGAGAACTGACAAGCGAAACGTGATTTTCAATCCGCAGGTCGTGGCGCGGGCCCCAAACTGCGGGAACGGTGCAGAGCGACGTGCCTACGCTTTAATTGTTCGTGAGAGGCAGCCGGATCGTGAAAACCGTTCCCTTATCGATGGCGCTATCTACTTTGATCGAACCATTGTGATCCTCGACAACTTTTTTCGTGATGTAGAGGCCCAGGCCGGTTCCGCTCCTGCCTTTTTTAGTGGTAAAATATGGATCAAAGATTTTTTCGATGTGCGCTGCATCAATTCCGGTCCCGCCATCCTCGACAATGATGTCGACATAAAAATCTTTCCGTACGCACGTCACCAAAACCGGGTGCTTTTTCTCCGTCGAAGCCTGCAATGCGTTGATCACGACATTTTGAATGGCGCGCCGGATTTGAACTGGGTCGCCGAGAAGAGAGCAGGCATCTTCACACACATCCGATTTCAGCTCGATTCCATTCTCGGCTGCCATTTGACCGACACCCTTGAGAATCTCACGGACGATGTCCGATACGGAAATCGGTTTGCGGATACAGGCGTCAACGCTACCGTAACTTTGCCACATGGTCAGCAGTTCGCGGCAAAGCCGGACATTTTCTTCGATGATGTTCAGTTCCCGAACGGACAAGGCTTTGTCGGGCGCCTGGCCATTATCAGAGCCCTCCAGCTTTTTGGCCAGAAGTTGCACGTAACCCCATACGATCGTTAGCGGGTTACCCAAATCATGGACGAATTCGGCCGAAGCCTGGCCCAGGGCGGCGAGTCGTTCTTTCTGGGCGAGTTCCTTGAGCAGGCGATTGTTCAGTTCCTTGATCTCGGCGGAAGTATGTTCACTGGTGCGATGAAGACGCGTCCGCTCGACGTTGCGGTCGATGACTTCTCGCATTTCAGTGGCATCAAACGGCTTGCTGATGTAATCATTTGCGCCGAGCCGGATTGCTTCTCGAGCAGTTTCCAGAGCGCCGAAGCCGGTTAGCATGATGACGGAAAGATTGGGATCAATTTCGCGAATTTTGCGCAGGCCATCGATGCCGCTCATGCCGGGCATCCGGATATCCATCACAATGGTATCGGGCGTTTTCTCCTTGAGCAGCTTGAGACCTGCTTCCACGCAATCGGCGGTATGGACTTGGTAATCCGGCTTAAGCAACATCCGAAGGCTTTCGCGCGGGCCTATTTCATCATCGATGACGAGGATTTCCGGCTGATTAGACGTAGCTGTCATGTGTGTGTAGGCAACGGGAGTAGAAGCTAACGGCGTGCCGCAGACGGACATAGATGAAAACTCTGGGGATTCGATCACGATGCCGCCTGGTAAGGAAAGGCTGGGGGGCCATAGCTGGGGCCAATGTTGAAATGCTTTTGGTTGGCGCGCAAGCTGCGATTTGTGAATAAGTGAGATTTGTTTGTGAATAACGCGGCTCTAGTTTCGGAAAAAGAACATAATGACTGGACGTGATATACTTTCTAGAATCCGGCGCGAGAGGCCGATCTTTCCCGGCGACTATCCACTTTTTTTAGATCATTTGGATCAAGATCGACAATCGGGTTGTTTTTTTGCTACCTCAGTTGTGTAACGTTGTGCACGCATGACCAGGCAGAATCGAGTTGTTATCACCGGCATGGGTATTGTTGCCCCAAACGGAATCGGTATTGAGCCGTTTTGGGAATCGCTTTTGGCCGGGCGGAGCGGTATCGGACCAATCACCTTGTTTGATGCGAGCGATTTCAAAAGCCGCATTGCCGGAGAAGTAAAGAATTTCGATCCGCTCGACTACATCGAACCGGAACTCAAGCCCAAACGCATGGCGCGCCATACACAGTTGGCCTACGCGGCAACCATGATGGCATTGGAAGATGCCGGGCTGGATCCGATTCGGCCTAAGCTGCCAAGCCCGGTGCCAATTGTGATTGGAGTGAGTATGAACGCAATGGACTTAATCGAGACCGCGTATCAATCGACAAACGCGCATGGACCCAATCGGATGGCGACAACGACCTCGGCTGCGGCAATTCCATCAACGCCCGCCAATGTCATCGCTGATCGAATTGGAGCTTCTGCAAACGCCGCTACTGTATCTTCCGCTTGTACATCGGGGCTGGATGCAATGGCTGATGCTGCTGCTTTAATTCGCTCTGGTCGCGCGGAATTGGCAATTGCTGGCGGTACGGATGCTCCGATCACTCCACTAGTCATGGGAAGCTTTATTGCAGGTGGTTTGGCTTCTTATCGGAACAGCGAACCGGGAAAGGCAAGCCGACCTTTCGATCTAGAACGTGACTCAGGTGTGATTTCGGAGGGGTCTGCCGTTTTCGTGCTGGAAGAATTTGATTGTGCGGTCGCGCGTGGTGCGAACATCTATTTAGAAGTCCTAGGCTGTGGCAAGTGCCGTGATCGCGACACCACGAAACCCGCATCCGGCTTGGAAGATTCAATGCTACTCGCGCTTGCCAATAGTGGGTTGTTTCCGACCGACATCGACTACGTTTCGGCGTACGGACCGGGCCATCCGCAACTAGATGCAATAGAAGTCGAGCTCTTAAAGAAAGTTTTTGGAGCGTCTGTCTATCGTACCGCTGTCAGCTCAATCAAAGGCGTCACGGGCAATGCCCTCTCTGCTGCTGGCCCATTTCAAGTAGCCGCTTGTGCGTTAACCCTGCGGGATCAAGTTATCCCGCCGACGGCCAACTGCGAAGTTATGGACCCGAGCTTCGAGCTCGATTTTGTTCAGTTTCGGCCGCGAAAAACTAAGATCGACCGGGCTTTAATCAACGTCCGCGGCCTCGGCGGGACCGCTAGCACAATGATCGTAAATCGTGTTCAACCTGGATGAGCAGCGCCGTCACGCCCACACTTACCGCGATTATCGTTCAACTCGCGCTGGGTGCCATCGTATTTCAGGCTAATCCCAGGCGAAAGTCGAATCAGTGTTTTCTTTTTTTGTCTCTGGCTATTGGCGGATGGCTAGGGAGCTTGTGTCTAACATTTAATGCCAAGACCGTTCTAACTGCCGCCTTTTATATCCGCGAGGCATCGGCAATGGGAGCGCTTACCCTGCCGCTCTTCAACCTGCTGAGGCTTTCGATCAAATACAGCGAGCGGTCTTGGTGGCAACTGCTGCGCAATTCGTGGATTTGGTGGGTTGGTTATGCTGCTGTGGCTGCATTTTGCCAAACAAGTTGGTTTCTGGCAGGCGGGCGTTTTTCCGAGCACACCGGAGCCATTCTTCCCATCTATCACAAGCACTCATCGATTGTTTATTTTGGTTACTTTGGGATCGCCGGACTCGCAGTGATGGTCAATTACACGAATGACTTGAGAAAAGTTACGGCAGGTAAGCGCGCCGAGCTTGCGTTTATACTCATTGGAGCTGGTGTAGCCGTCGTCACCACCCTGTTGTCTTTTGCTCTGGGACTGTTCGTTGATCGATCGGAGCTGGCTCTGCTGGCTCCGTTTCGAATTGTAGTGTTCAGCCTTGTAATCGCCTATGGGATTGCCACGCAGAAGATCATGGATGTGGGGTTGCTTTTGCGGCGCTCGATTTCCTACGGGTTGCTCGTGGGGTATCTTCTCGCCGTTTACGCCGTGGTTTGGTGGCTCGTTTCAACAGTTGTTGGTTCCAATCCTAATCATCGTTCCATCGCGCATGTCGCAGCGGCCATCGTTGTCGCTATTGCGATGGCTCCGGCACGTGGCATCTCGCAACGTTTGGCCGAACGGCTTTTTATTCGGCCTCATCAGCTCGATTTTCGCGCGACGGTCAGTAAAGCTGCGAAAATTCTTAGCTCCGTCACTACTCTAAGCGATCTGCTCGATCGATTCGCCAATACTGTGGCCGAAGCAGTCGAGACCGATCGCGTCTTTATTTTGTTGCCGCAAAAACATGCCTTTTCCCAGGCGTATCCGGCTGTCGATCCTGGTTCCCATTATCGATTGGAACTGACACGAGATCAGGCCACAATTGAGCAGCTTTCTTCAAGTCGCGAACCACTTGTCCTGGACGAGTTGCACCGAATCCGATCGACGCCGGAGCTTCGCCGTGTGATGCGACAGTTAGATTCGCTCCAGATCGCGCTGGCCATGGGCATTTATGCTCGCGATCAACTGGCCGGGCTCCTTTTGCTTGGTGCGCGACGCTCGGGGCGAATCTATGGAACTGTCGAGCAGAATGCCTTGCAGGTTCTATGCGGACAACTCGCGGTCGCGATTGAAAACGCAGAACTCTTCACCGAGGTGCAAAACGCGAAGATTTATAATGAAACCTTGCTGGAAAAACTGACCAGCGGCGTAATCGCGGTCGGAACAGACGAGCGGATCACCGTTTTCAACAACGAAGCGGGTCAGATCATCGGAATCGATCCCAATGAAATGGTGGATGCGTCGCTCGATGATCTCCCCCGGTCATTGGCCGAACAGTTGCGTGAAACCCTGAACACAGGCGAGAACCGGGTGGATCGGGAAATCGTTTTGCGTTTCGACGATGAGGCTGTGGTTGTGAGAGCCAGCACATCCGTTTTCCACGGTCAGGAGCAGGAGATGTTGGGGGCGTTGCTGGTGCTTACGGATGTGACTTCAATTAAACGGCTGGAATTGCAGATTCGCCGGAGCGATCGCCTGGCCAGCCTGGGCACGCTTTCGGCCGGAATGGCGCACGAAATCAAAAACCCGTTGGTTTCCATCAAGACCTTTGCTCAGTTGCTGCCGGAACGCTATCAGGACTCGGATTTTCGGGAAACGTTCTCGAACCTCATTGGCCATGAGATCGAACGGATCGACAGTCTGGTCAATCAATTGCTTCGGTTCGCCCGTCCGGCCAAGCCGGTTCTCAAGCCGATGCACGTCCATGAAATTCTGGAGAAATCACTCCGCCTCGTGGATCACCGGCTCCAGCAGAAGCAGGTTAAATTATCTCGTTTTTTTGACGCCAATGTTGATACAATACGGGCCGACTCGGATCAGCTGGAACAGGTTTTTCTGAATTTTTTTATTAATGCAATGGATGCGATGAAAAATGGGGGCGAACTGAGCGTGGCTACGGAAATTCGCACAGACGATCAATGGGGCTCAGGGACAGCTTCGCCTAACGGAGACACGGCGGAAGTGCTTTGTGTCACGATTCGAGATACCGGGGAAGGAATACGCAGCGAGGATATCGCTCACGTTTTCGATCCGTTTTTCACAACAAAAGATTATGGCACGGGATTAGGGCTATCCGTTGTACACGGAATCATTCAAGAGCACGGGGGCCAGATCGAGGTTGAAAGTGAACTGCAGAAGGGAACTGCATTTCATATCATGCTTCCGCTGGTCAGGTTCGACCGAGAGGTGGCGGCGGCATGACTCCTTCGCACGCTTCCATTCTGTACACCCAGGACCCCGATCTTAGCCGACGAATCAAAGTTTACCTGAGATCATTCTCGCAGGTCCGTCACGTGACCGAGCCGCAACGCCTCGAGCCAGTGCTTCATCAGGCCGGCTCGGCGATTCTCATCATGGATTTGCGAGCCCGGGAAGCGGCGATCTTCTCGAGTTGGTGCAAAGCGAATGGCCCGATGTATTAATCATCGCCCTCGGCATTCCGGGGTCCGACCCATTTCGCGAAGCCGAGCAGCTTGAAATCTATGCAACGGAAAAGTTGGAGGTAGACCGACGCCGTTTCCAGGCAATAGCCCGGAGAGCTTTCGAGCATCTCCAAGTCTTGCAGGAAAATCGTGATCTCCGCGAAAGATCGACGAAACTTCATCAAAGTTACGGCGGGCAGGTAACGTCTCCCGCACTGGCAAATGCAGTCGATGTTTCTCCGCCGAGCCGTCCCGGCGGCGGCGTTTCGTTTTCCTTGCTCCGCTTTCCGCGCGTGTTTCGCCGGTTTGACAATGTCGATCTTCTTTTGGCCAACGTCGTGGAAAGTTTCGCCGATGCCGCAGGGGTGACGCGAGTCGGCATTTTTTCCCGTAGCGCGCAAGACGGAAATTACCGCTTTCGCGCGGGTCTGCGTTGCCTGCGCGAAACCTACGAGCTGGAATTTGGCGAGCGCGATCCACTGGTGCGTTGGTTCGAGAGGCGGGCCTTGATCATTTCACGAGAGAATCTCATTCAGACACCGGAGGAGAAAGAGCGCGCTCTTATGCGGCGAGCGCTGGATTCGTTTGGCGCGGAAGCGATCATCCCATTGTTTGCGCGCGATGAAATTCTTGGCTGGATGTTTTTCGGCCAGCGTTTCAATGGCCAGGGTTTCGATGATCGCGATCTGGAAGTGGTGATGATGCTGGCCGAGCACGTTTCGACTGTGCTGGAGAACGCGCTTCTGCACGAAGAGACAACGTTGCAGAAGACTCTCGCTGAAACCCTGCTCAAGGCCATTCCTCCCGGCATCATCGCAACCGATCAGGAAGGCATTGTTCGCTGGCTAAATCCGACCGCAGAACAGATTCTTGGCTTTTCCAGTGAATATGTTTTGAATCACGCAGTTGAGGCGGCTGGCAGTAGACTGGCCGGAATGCTGCGCGAAACTCTGGATGCGAAAGAGGATCCCCTCATAGAAGAATGGACGGACCATCAAACGCGGCGAAAAATTTCGGTACAGGCGCGGCGACTTATCGATGCTGGCAAGTTACTCGGCGCCGTCGCAGTCATTGAGGATCTCACTGCCGAGCAAACACTCCGGGACAAGGAAGCGCTGGCCGAGCGCGCTGCCTTCTGGAGCGATTTGGCCGCCAGTATGTCGCACGAAATTCGCAATCCGCTCGTCGCGATCAAGACCTTTGCTCAATTGCTCCCGGAACGCTTCGACGACAAAGATTTCCGGAAGGAATTCAACCAGATCGTTCTGAGAGAGATTGATCGCCTCGATAAGATCATTACTCAGATCAACACTTTTGCTCATCCACCAGAACTGGTGTTGAAGCCGCTCGATGTCCGCGGCGCGTTGCAGAAAGGGATCAACATGGCTAAAGACCAGTTTCGCACCGATGGCGGATTGCTTGTGGAAATGTCCCTGCCCAAGGATCTGCCCAAAGTTTTTGGCGACGAAACCGCATTGGCCGAAGCATTCGCGCATCTGGTCGCTAACGCGGCTGAGGCTTTATCAGGCAAAAACAAGCCACGCATCACGCTTTCAGCCAAATCGCTCCGGGCGGGGAAGCGGGCAACGGGAGTGATGGTCACAGTTCGTGATAATGGGCGAGGAATCGCGCCGGAAATGAAGGAGAAAGTCTTTTCTCCATTTTGCACGACCAAACCGCGTGGCATCGGTCTTGGCCTGCCTATCGTGAAACGCACCGTCTTTGATCATCATGGCCGGGTCGAAATCGATTCTTCCTCGCATGGCACACTGGTCAACGTCATCCTGCCCGCCAGCCGCAACGGACATTGACAAAATCGTTTCTTTCGAGTCGCTCGGGATGAGCCGACAGTGGCGTTGCTGGAATTTCCGCGTAAGATGCGATCTCTGTTTGCGCGCCCGGCGTAAAATCGACATCCTAACCGTATGATTGTTACTACCGCTCAGCTTTATAAAGTCGCCTACGGTAAATTTGCTGTCGGCGCATATAACATCAACAACATGGAACAATGTCTCGGATTGTTCCGCGGCAATGTCCAAAGCAAGGCGCCATTTATCATCCAGCTTTCCAAAGGCGCCCGGAAATACGCCGAAAAAAGCATGCTCGAAGCCATCATCCGGGCGGCGGAGGAGATTTTCCCGGAGGCAATTTTCGCCGTGCATCTCGATCATGGAGATGAAGAAGCTTGCTACGATTGCATTGAGTCCGGCTTCTACAGCTCGGTGATGATCGATGCCAGTCACGAGTCCTTTGAGGAAAATGTCGCGATCACGAAACGCGTGGTCGAGCGTGCGCACGCCAAGGGCATCAGCGTTGAAGCGGAGCTCGGGATGCTGGGTGGAGTCGAGGAAGACATCAGTGTGGATGAAAAACACGCCTGTCTCACCAACCCGGACGAAGCGGTCGAGTTTATTAAACAAACCAAATGTGATTCGTTGGCGGCGGCGATCGGCACGAGCCATGGGGCCTACAAATTCAAAGGCACGCAATCCCTGCATTTCGAAGTAATCGAGGGAATCCGTGACAAGGTGAAGGCCGCCGGTTTGCCGCCGACGCCGATTGTGATGCACGGCTCATCGAGTGTTCCCAAATCGGAAGTCGAGCGAATCAACGCTGCCGGAGGTAAACTCGATCCTTCAGCCCGCGGAGTGAACGAGGAGGAATACCTTCCCGCGGCAAAACTGGGCGTGACCAAAGTCAACATCGACACGGATGGCCGTCTGGTTTGGACTCGGGTGCATCGGGAATTTTTCCGCGATCATCCCGAGAAATTCGATTTTCGCGATCCGGAAAAATTTTCGTCCAGGAATACGCAAACTTTATTGCCCACAAGAACGAAAAGCTTGGTTCGGCCGGCAAATTGGACGAAGTGCGGGCGAGCGTGGCCAAATGATCCGCGTTATGCCGCTGCCCCTTGCCCGGAATGAAGTGCTACTGTGACTTTCACACTTGGCCAACTGGCCGCGATGTGCGGCGGCGAACTGGAAGGTAATCCCGAGGAGAAAATCACTGGCGTGGCGTCGGTGAATGAAGCCACTCCCGGCGAGATCACGTTCTACGGGAATCCACGGTATCTCGCAGCGTTTCGCAAAACCGGCGCTTCAGCCGCTTTTGTTCCCGCTGATTTCCGCGAGAAAATTGTTGGCTCGCAAATCCGGGTGGCAAATCCCACGAAGGCGTTTGAGCAGGTCGTGCTCAAGTTTGCGCCGAGGCCAATCAAATTTAAGCCTGGCATTCATTCCACTGCCATTGTCGATTCTGGAGCAAATCTCGGGCAGCGCGTTTCAATTCAGCCGTATGCGGTGATCGAGCAAGGGGTCCGCATCGGTGATAATACGATCATCGGTGCCGGAACTTATATCGGTCACGAAACAACGATTGGCCCCGATTGTGTGATCTACCCCCGAGTGACGATCCGCGAGCGCACCCAGATTGGAGCGAGTGTGATCATCCACAGCGGCGCGGTTATCGGCGCCGATGGGTTCGGTTTCGAGATCGAGCAGGGACAGCAAAAAAAGATACCGCAGCTCGGCATGGTCCAGATCGATGATGACGTGGAAATCGGTGCGAACACAACCATCGATCGCGCACGCTTTGGCCGCACCTGGATTCAGGAAGGCGCCAAGATCGACAACCTCGTTCAGATCGCGCACAACGTTGTGATAGGAAAAAATTCCGTGCTGGCCGCCCAGGTCGGCGTTGCCGGAAGTGTCCGGATTGGGCGGGGAGTAATGATTGGCGGTCAGGCTGGGATTATTGGCCACATCGAGATCAGCGATGGCACAATGATAGGAGCCCAAACCGGGGTTTCTAAAGACCTGAAGGGAGGAATCTGGTGGGCGACGCCCTCCGTTCCGTTGAAGGAAGCGAAAATTCAAATCGCCTGGGTCCGCCGGCTGGGGCAGTTTTTCGAGCGCGTAAAAGCAATCGAGCGAAAACTCGGGTTAAACACGGGAAAATAGGGTTCGCCGAGCGAAATCTTCAGTCCGGGTGTCATGTAAGACCGCCGGGAGTAAAAGGGCCGGAGGGAACTTGGCAAGCTTAGTGCTTTCTAATAATTATAAGCATGAAAGATCCGACCCGGGACTCCGCTCAATTCCTTATCATCGACGATGATCCAGGCATTGCCCGTTTCCTCATAACCTACCTCCGCCAAAAAGGCCATACCTGCGAAGCTTTGACCGATGGTTTCTTGACCGCGAATTGGCTCGCCCACCACGATTGTGACGTCGTGGTTGTCGATCTTAAAATGCCGAAAGTCGATGGTATCTCGCTCATTTCTTTCATCAGGGAGATCAACGACAAAATCCCCATCGTCGTCTTTACCGGCGTGGGCTACGATGAGGAGCAGATGCATGCAGCTTTGCGGGCTGGCGCCAATGGTTACGTGAGTAAGAATTTGCCGATTGAGCAGCTTTACTGCGTGCTCGCCCGAGTGCTGGCTACTTCTCAGTTGCGCGCCAGGCAGGAACCGACGCTCGCCGGCGCGGCCTGACATCTGGGTTTATTCAGCAGGTTGTTTTTTCGGCTTCGCTTTTGGCTTTTCCTGCATCGTCCTTCGCGCATCCCGTTTCCTTTGGAGATATGCCTTTCGCCGTTTGCGTTTGGTTCGAACTCGATGCTGCTGTCCCATGGGTCAGGTCGTATAGCTTGAAAGCCCCGCACGCGCAATGGGATTTCGAGTCCGTGGGAAGAGATATTTTGGCCAAATATTCAGAATTGCTTTTTTGAGAGGTTCTCGCTTAACTCGCCCCCTGTTTTTTGCAACCATGACTTCCGCTCAGACCTCAAGAACGTTGGTGGGAATTTCGCTGTCGATGCTGATTGTCGCAGCCGGCTTGAGCCTGGTGAACCATTTCAAGGTGAAAGGGATTGTCGCCGGAATGTCAAACGTCAGCATGCAGACCGAGGCTGCTCCAAAACGCCCTGAGACGCTCGTCAATGTAAACACGCTCACTACCGGGGAAGCAATCGCGTCCGATGCAGCGCAGGCGGTCACGAAGGCGGAGTCGAGAGCGATTAGGGCGGAAGCCGATTTGGAGAGGGCGCAGAAGGAACGAGCCGATCTTCGGTCGAAAATCAAGGCGGATGAAGCGGAGATCACGATGTTGCAAAAAAACATTACGGACGCCACTGGTAAACCTGCCAGCGAAATTCCTGGAGCCGCGACGTCGAATGAAATGCAAGCGCAACTCGATGAATCCCGGCAAGCGCTGGAGAGTGCCGAACAGGAGAAGAAGTTTTTGCTAGACAAGCTTCACGCCGCGCGGGAACGCACCGCGCAACTGGAAGATCAGCGGAAACGCCGGAGCGCAGCCCGAGCGAAACCTGGCGTGCGCGGGACGGTCATGGCGGTGAACCAAGCCTACAATTTTGTGGTTCTCAATCTTGGCGGTCGGCAGGGCGTCGAAGTAAATTCGGAAATGCTGGTCGTTCGCGATGGTGTTGTTATTGGCAAAATTCGCATCTCTTCAGTTGAACCTGCGACTGCCATCGGCGATATAGTCACCAGAAGTTTGGGCCGCGGCACTCATGTTGAACGCGGCGATATTGTAGTTTATGCCGGACCGAGTTCCTGATTTTCTAAAAAGGATTTGCCCATTGCTGCTCATCAGCGCGTCGCTCGTGCTGAGTTCATGCGTTAGCCCAAAGACTACGCCTCGTTTAGTTGACGATCCTGACGCAAGAGCGGAGTCGAACATTCCGTGGAACCAGCAGGAAAAATGGGAGCAGGGTCAGCAGCTCTCCCAATTGCAGGGCGCCAGTTCGAGCGATCGACGCTAATCCTGCTGCGAAGCAGCTCCGCCCAAATTAGATCCAGAACCCGGCCGGGATGACCGCATTCTTCGGCACGACCACGATGCCATCGCGGATGAAGTAATTTTCGCCGTCGACATTCTCCGGTTTGCCTTCCGGCGTAATCACTACTCCATCAGCGATTCGGGCGTTCTTGTCGATGATAGCCCGATCAATTACGCAATTTCGCCCGATTCCGATTGGCGGCTGGCCCGAGTCCGCACCGTCCAATTCGAAATGATCCGCGCCCATGATAATGCTGTTACGAATGGTCGCGCCGTTGTGGATCACGCTCCGAATACCGATTACACATCGTTCCAGGTGGGCATCGGAAATAATGCATCCATCCGAGATGAGGGCCTGCCGCAACGTGGCTCCATTGACTTTACTGCCCGGCAAAAAGCGCGGATGCGTGTAAATCGGCGTATCCGGTTCGAAAAAACTATATTCCGGCATGATGTTGGTCAGATCGAGATTCGCTTCGTAAAATGCGCGGATTGTTCCGATGTCTTCCCAGTAACCGTTGAAAATGTAAGCGCTCACGTGTCGTTCGCGGATCGATTGCGGAATGACGTGTTTCCCAAAATCCGCGAGGTCGTTATCGAGGCATTTCACCAGCACATCACGGTTAAACACATAAATGCCCATGGATGCTTGGAACAGCTCCTCGTCCTGGTTTAAGTCCACCGCCGCCAGTAGTTCCCGGCTCATTTTCATCTCGGTAATCGCGGCTTCGTCCGTCGGCTTTTCCAGGAATCGCGTGATTCGCCGATCGACGTCGCTTCGCATGATCCCAAATTCGGAAACGTGATCGCGATGCACCGGTTTGGTCGCCAGTGTTATTTCCGCCCCGGACCGAATATGCTGATGAAGTAGGGACCGGAAATCCATTCGGTAGAGCTGGTCGCCGCTCAGAATCAGATAGTACTCGAAGGGATGCTCGAGAAAGTAGCGCATGTTTTGGCGGACGGCGTCAGCAGTTCCCTGATACCAATGCGCGCCGGCCGGCGTTTGTTGCGCCGCCAAAATATCGACAAAGCTGCGCGAAAAATTGTCGAACTTATAGCTGGCCTGAATGTGCCGATGCAGCGACATCGTGTTGAATTGCGTCAGCACATAAATCGAGCGCAGCCCCGAGTTGAGACAGTTACTGATCGGGATATCGACCAATCGGTATTTTCCGCCCAGCGGCACTGCTGGTTTTGCTCGATCCTTCGTCAACGGAAACAGGCGCGTACCGGCGCCACCGCCCATGATAATGGCGAGCGTGCGTTGGGTTGTTCCGGGTGGAAGGGCAGGAGTAGCGGGTAACGGCTCGGCTAGCGATTCACGACGATGTCGATCTTCCCCGCGCACGTCCGCATCTTAACTCAGCCCTGGCGTTTTCAGGCAATCTTTTTGAAAGAGAGCAAGACTTGGCTTTGAGCAGCAATGGCCGAAGATTCAACCGTGCAGGGAACTAGTCTATGAATGCTTCCCTTCCTATCTTGAGCGCGATTATCGGCGCAATCATTCTGCTCTTCGGGCGCAAGCTTTTCTGGCTATGCGTGGCTGCCGTTGGCTTTGCCGCCGGTGTGGAAATCGCGCCGGTGCTTGCCCATGAACCTTCGCCTGTCTTGGCCCTCACCTTTGCGCTCGTGCTCGGGTTCATCGGCGCATTGCTCGCTTTATTTCTCCAAAAGCTCGCCATTGCGCTTGTCGGATTTCTGGCGGGCGGCAAACTGGCGACTGCCGTCGCAGCCACATTCTTTGTCCAACACATGAGCTATTCCGTGATCACGTTTTTGATCGGAGGAATCGTTGGGGCAATTCTGTTGCTCTTGGTATTTGATTGGGCACTGATTGTTCTTTCCTCCGTCGTCGGCGCATACCTGATCCAAAGCGTCGTTACTCTTCCCGCTGCTGGCACGGCGATTCTGTTTGCTGCGCTAGCCTTGCTGGGGATTGTCGTGCAAGCGATTACGTTTTGTACGGGCAAGATCCGTTTAATTTTGCTGACAAATGCCAGCACCTCTGGAAAGAATCAGCCCATGAATCCGCAAGCAACTGGTTTACGCGTTTCGGGCTTGATTTTCGCTCTCGTTGCCATCGGCCATCTCTGGCGCCTGGTTACTCAAGCCCAGATCGTGATCAGCACGACTCAAATCCCAATGTGGGTAAGCGTCGTCGGAGTGATCATCGCCGGCACATTGAGCATCTGGACATGGCGACTTTCAGCGAGACGCTAATTCTGCCTGCCCGCCTGACGCGCTAACGCTCTCAATGCCGGAAATGGCGAATGCCGGTGAAGATCATCGACATGTCACGCTCATTTGCGGCGGCGATCACTTCATTGTCCCGGACTGAACCGCCCGGTTGAATCGCGCAGGTCGCGCCGGCATCGGCGGCGGCGATTAATCCATCGGGAAATGGAAAGAACGCATCACTGGCGACGGCGCTGCCTTTGAGAGAAAGGCCGGCTTCCTCCGCTTTCCAAATCGCGATATGCGAGAGGCATCGACCCGCGACATTTGTCCCGCGCCAATTCCCAGCGTCCGATCCGCCCCGGCATAAACAATCGCGTTCGATTTCACATGCTTGACCACGCGCCAGCCGAAAAGCATCGCGTCCAGTTCAGCTCTTGTCGGTTCTCGCTTTGTCACGACGCGTTGCGGGATCTCGTTCGGACCATCCGTATCCTGCACCAGAACGCCGCCGAACACCGAGCGGATGTCGATCTTTGGCCGCGCTTCATTGACCGAGAGATACCAGCCGGATCAGCCGCAAGATTCTTTTTCTTCTGCAAAATCGCGCGCGCTTTCGGATCGAACTCCGGCGCAATGATCACCTCGCTAAAAATTTCGCTGATAGCTTTGGCCAGCGATTCGTTCATCGGTCGGTTGCAAATGATGATCCCGCCAAATGGCGCCTGCTTGTCAGTGGCGAACGCTTTCTCCCAGGCTTCCCGAAGATCGACATCGGAACCGACTCCGCATGGATTTGTATGCTTCAGAATCGCGACAGTTGGCGCTTCGAATTCGCCTATCAGGTTCGTGGCTGCGCTAATGTCGAGGATGTTGTTAAAGGAAAGTTCTTTGCCGTGGAGTTTTTCGAAATGCCGCTCGAAATCGCCGTAGAGCGCCGCCCTCTGGTGCGGATTTTCTCCGTAGCGCAAACGCATGGCCAGTGGGAGCGAAATCGAAAACGAACCGTCGGTAGTTTGTTCTTTGTTCAGAAAATTGCCGATCGCCCGGTCGTAATCCGAGGTTTTGATGAACGCCTTGATGGCAAGTCGTTCGCGCAATTTCAACGTGGTCTCGCCATTGTTCTCGCGCATCGTCTCAAGCACGGTGTCGTAATCGGCAGGATCGACAACCACAGTGACCGATTCGTAATTCTTGGCTGCGCTTCGAATCATGGATGGGCCGCCGATGTCGATGTTCTCGATCGCTTCGGCCAACGTGACGTTCGGTTTTCGGATGGTCTCCTCGAAAGGATAAAGATTCACCACCACCAGATCGATCGGCTCAAAGCCGCATTCGCGCGCTTCCGCCTCGTGCTTCGGATTGCCGCGTTTGTAAAGCAGACCCGCCATGAACCCGCGGATGGAGCGTCTTTAACCCGGCCTTCGAGCACCTCGGGAAACGCCGTGAAACTGGAAATCTCACGCACCGGGATTTTTTTCTTGCGCAGCAATTCGGCCGTGCCGCCGGTGGAAATAATGTCCACGCCCTGGCGTTCCAAAGCGCGCGCAAATGCAGCAACGCCGGTTTTGTCGGAGACGGAGATGAGGGCGCGGGAGATTTTCATCAGGTGTAAATCGCTGAAGTCGTTAGAATCGTTACATCGGCAGCCGATTCACGATCTTCGATTCTCGATTCACGGATCTCAGGATCGACATTCTTCGCGGCGGGATAAAGCACCGGGCAGCAACCAATCGTCTCGCAAAACGCTTTGCTGAAATGGCTCAGACTGGAATAACCGACTTCAGTGGCGGCTTCGGTGACGTTATAGCGTCCGCTGCGCAACAATTCGGCCGCGCGTTCCATGCGCAGATTGCGCAAGATATTGCGGAATCGTCAGGCCGACTTCGCGGGAAAAAATCCGGCTCAGATAAAACGGGCTGCAACCGACTTCCTGGCCAAGCATTTCCAGCGTCGGCGGATTCGCCAGATCGCGAGCCAATATTTCCTTTACCCGCTCGACCCGCTCCCGAGCGACGCGTTTCTGGCGCATGCAGAAAAATTCCTGGTCCTTCGGGCGCGAACAGAAAATGCGCCATCAGTTCGAGCGCTTTGCTTTGATACCAGATGATCCGGGCCGCCTTTGAAACGGGCGGTTCAGCCAGACTGGCTACGACTGCACGTGCTCGATCGACATCGGCCGCGTCGGAGCAACGACCGTTTCATCTTTATCGCCGAAAATCACCTGCCGGATTTGCGGTTCGAGATCGGCCTCGTTTTGCACGAATTGCTTTTGCAAATGGGCGCGTGAAAATTCGAGCGTGACAAATTGATGACGATCATTCGCCCGACGCGAGGCCGGCAGTGGCTCATCGCCCACCGCGTAATAGCCGGAATTCCCCGGAGCGTAATCAGCCTTGGCGGCAGCGCCCACCTCACCGCGCCCTCCGAGATTGAAGCAAAATTCCAGACTGCGCGGATGAAAAGTGCGGCCCCAATTGAATGAACGTCCCAACCGGAAATCGTGCCATTCGACGGCTACGCCCATTCGATCGACATCGCCATAAAGCGGCCGCCAGCCATCTTTGACTTCTCGCCATGCCTCCTGTTCCGCTGCGCATTGCGGAACTCATCGTGTTGAAATTACTGGCTTTGACGGGCGGAATGCAAGGAAGGTTTGTGTTCTTTCAGCGCAGCCCGGTCCCACTTGCCCAGGATCGACGCCGCGTCGTACGTGCTTTGGGCGAATTCTAGCAGGACGCTATCGGGCGAGTCGGCTTCACGCACTTTATCGTATGGCAGAATGAACTCGCGCATCTTGGCGTGATACGATGCAGCAGCCGGTTCAACTTTCGCCTGAGCGAATCCCGGCGGTTCCGGATAGGCATACGAATAAAAAATCGGCGTAGCACAGCCGCATTGCCAGGCCAAAAACCGAGGCTGCTTACTTCCTGCGAGTAGGCTTCACGCGTGATCGCATCCGGAAGATGCGGAATGCCGCCGGGATGGGGAGGGGCCGGCCGTCCAGAAAAACGCGTCACAGCCAGATCGAAGCTGCCCCAAAAAAAATGCACCGGGCTGCATTTCCCGCAAAAGCGCGACCGGAATTCTTTGAACACGCGATCACTTTGGACGAGCACGCGCCAGAATCGGTTGGCAAATTCCGGATCGTAGGATCGATGTTGTTCGTCGCGATCGAACGGAATGGGATTTTCAATCTCATTCGGCCGAGTGTCGATCTTAACCGGCAACTTCATCTCCGTCAGCATGCTCATTACCTCTCGATAAAACTTGGCCACGGACTCAGAGCGCAGATTCAGAGTTTTCACTGCACCGTCACTTCTCAGGATACGCAATTCGTGATCGATGAAATCGAACCGGATTTCAAATATCGATGAGCCATACGGAATGGGCGAAGTCGTTAACCCTCGAGCAGTGAGATAGAGAGTGACGTGCCAGGAATGGTTCGTCCACGGAGTTTGGGCAAGACGGATCTTGCCCACGATCTGGGTCCACATGTGGAGCGTTTCCGCCGTCTTTTTCCAGTCCTCAAACGGCAGGGCTGGCCATTGTTCCTCGTGTGCCATCGATCTAGCAATATCCGTATTTTCTTTTTACTGTCATGTCCGCCACGGCGGATTCGTCCCGTGGCGAATTGAGCGAAGCGAAATATCTCTCGCATTGCTAAGACGATCCTCCACTGAAAATAATTCGAGATTCTTCGCTTCGCTCAGAACGCGACGAATAGTTAATCTCGATTGATAAAGTCGGTAAACGAGCGTTTTACTCGCTCAAACATCTGTCTCGCCTCATGCTGGGCTATGTAAAAGCTGTGGCTGATCTTCGATTTAGCGGTGTCGAAAATTCCACGGCGCTCATCCTGGTCGCGATCTTCCTCGTCCGTCTCCACATCCTTCATGGTTGCGCCGGCAAACATCCCTTCGGTGCGCATAACAATGCCCTGGTTTGCGCCGATATAGATCGTGCCGACTGGCTCGGATCCATTTTGCAAAGTCACGATCCAGATCGGCTCGCCCTGCTCATCCGTCCGCAGGGTATAACTGGCAGTCTTAAACTTAGTGTTCGATTTTTCGGCGGTATGATTCGCTACTGAGAACGCGCCGCTCGAATCGAGATTCAGACGCGAAGTGTCGATTGTCGCGCCTTCAGTCGAACCTGCCACAGACCGAATCGGTGTGCGCTCGGAAACGATTCGGCCATTGGCGACTTCGATTTCGCGCACGCCACCGCGAGCGTGCGGATCATTCAGCATGATTTTCCATGTTTTGGGCTGCGGATTCCTGCTATACCTGTGACCGAAATGATGTGATTTATCGAGTCGCGCCCAAATCGGGAGCCGACTACGCGCAATGCGTCATAGGCAGTGCATGTTCCTGAGCGAGCGCGGATTGTGCAAGAACGATAAGGGGGAGCAATGATAGCGGTTTCCACATGGGCAAAATTGAACAGTGGTTCCAGGGCATGTCCATTGGTTTTGCATGCGTATGCCGCGACCTATCCAGCGCGGAGATTTCGTCCTTATGGACTTGAATCCGCCGGAAGCTGTGTCCAGTTTCCCCTTTCCGCGGTTTGATGAAGAAAAAGAAGATCGAGTTTAGCAGTCACACTGGCAATCTGGCTCTGATGCGCAATTTCGTCCGCAAGTTCCTCGATAGTTTTCCCTTTTCCGAAAAGGAGCGAATGCTGATGGTGCTCGGCGTGGATGAAGCCTGCACGAACATTATCCGTTACGCCTATCAATTTCGCGATGATTGTCCGATCGCCTTGTCGATGGAAGCATTGCGCAAATGCATTCGTCTGCGCCTTCGCGATTACGGCGAACAAACGGCGGCGCATGAAATGCGCGGCCGCTCCCATGAAGCGATCAGCCCGGTGGTCTCGGTTTGCATCTGATCCGCAATGCTTTTGATAAAGTCGATTACGTTCTGAAGCCGCGCGGGACGGAGCTCGTGCTAACCAAGAATCTGGATTATAAGATGAGTTTAAAGGCTGTGAAACCACCCGAAACGGATCCCGCTTTCGAAATCTCGCTGCGGCCGCCAATGTTCAGCGAGTTCACTGGCCAGCTGAAAGTGCGCGAGCGGCTCGAACTGATGGTGGAAGCGGCCAAACGGCGGGGCGACGTTCTTGAGCATGTCCTCTTGAGCGGCCCGCCTGGTCTGGGAAAAACGACGCTTGCTTACATCATTGCCAACGCGATGGGCGTGAACATCAAGAACACCAGCGGACCGGTAATCGAAAAGGCCGGTGAATTGGCAGGATTGCTCACGAGTTTGGAAAAAGGCGATGTTCTTTTCATCGACGAAATCCATCGGCTCCAACCGACGATCGAGGAATATCTTTATCCGGCGATGGAAGATTACCGGCTCGACATCATCATCGACCAGGGCCCGCAGGCGCGAAGTCTTCGTCTCAATTGCCGAAGTTCACTTTGGTCGGCGCGACTACGCGCGCCGGAATGGTCAGCGCGCCATTACGATCGCGTTTCGGAATGACAGCTCGCCTCGATTATTACAACGCCGAGGAAATGCAAAAAATTATCCTGCGCAGCGCGCATTTGCTCGGAGTGGAAATTGATGCAGCCGGCGCGGCGGAAATTGCCACTCGCGCCCGCGGCACGCCGCGCACAGCGAACAATCTTCTGCGTTGGGTCCGCGATTATGTTCAGGTCAAAGCCGATGGAAAAATCACGGCCGAGTTGGCCGATCGCGCATTGGCCATGCTCGAGATCGACCGCGACGGATTTGATCAATGGGACAAACGGATCATCGAAACATTGATCCACAAATTCGGCGGCGGCCCGGTCGGGTTGAGCTCGCTAGCCGTGGCGGTGGGTGAAGAAGCCGGCACCCTTGAGGAAGTGAACGAGCCGTATCTGATCATGGAAGGTTATATCAAGCGCACGCCGCAAGGACGGGTGGCCACGGCGAATGCCTACAAAAAGCTCGGCCTCAAACCGCCCGCTGGCGCACAGCCAGAGTTTCTTTGATTTCACCACCGAGGTCGCACGAGGCCACAGAGAAAAACCAAGAGAACTCTGTGTTCTCTGCGATCGCCGTGGTTAATTAGTCGGTCACGAATGGAACTAACCGGCGATTTTTTCCAGGCATCGACCAAGGTCTTCACCGTCGGCGAATTGACTCGCCAGATTCGCGGCACGCTCGAGACAAATTTCCGGGCGGTCTGGGTGCAGGGCGAAATTTCAAATTACAAACTCCATCCGAGCGGTCATCAATATTTCACCCTCAAGGATCAGCGAGCACAGATTCGATGCGTCATTTGGCGCGACACCATGGCGCCGCTCGTCCGAGCCAGGCGCTGCTGTCGATGGAACGCAGGTCCAGGTCTTCGGGAAAGTGACGGTGTTCGAAGTGCGCGGCCAATACCAGCTCAACGTCCAGATTCTTCAGCCGCGCGGACTGGGAGTTTTTCAGGCAAAATTTGAAGCACTGAAGCGAAAGCTCGAAGCGGAAGGGCTTTTTGCGGCCGAACGCAAACGTCCGCTGCCGAAATTCCCACGGCGGATTGGCATCGTTACTTCGCCGAGCGGCGCGGCCATTCGCGACATGCTCAATGTTCTGCGCCGCCGCGCCCCCTGGCTTCAGATCCTGATCAATCCCGCGCGGGTGCAGGGAACAGGCGCCGCTCAGGAAATTGCCGTCGCGATTCGCGAGCTGGCCGCGCCGAACCAGAAGTTTGTCCCTGTCGATCTTATCGTGGTCACGCGGGGTGGCGGAAGCATCGAGGATTTGTGGGAGTTCAATGAAGAAATTGTCGCGCGCACAATCGTCAGCATTTCTGTGCCCGTCGTTTCCGCGATTGGTCACGAAATCGATTTTACGATTTGCGATTTCGTGGCCGATTTGCGCGCGCCGACGCCCAGCGCGGCGGCGGAATTGATCGTGCCGGATGTTGTCGATCTTCGCCGGCAAATCGATGGCTGCGCGCGCGGCCTCGGGCGTGAATTGACGAACCGAATCCGCGACGCGCAGCAACGCCTCGATCATGCCCGAGAAACATTGCGCCGTTGTCTCGGCCATAGGATCGACAATTATCGGCGTGCTCTGGTCCACATTTTTCGCGCGCTTCAAGCCCGCAAGCCCTGCGCGCGAGCTTGCTCTTCGGCGAAATCGTCTCGTCGATCTTCGCCGCCGATTTAGTGAATTGCCTTTACGAATCCTGGAAAATGCCCGCCACCGTTTCCGCGAGGCAGAAGGTCTTTTGCGCGTGCTCGGCCCCGAAGCGACGCTGCGCCGCGGTTACAGCATCACAACGACTGAGCGCGGCAAACTAATCCGCAGCGCCGCATCGGTCCGCCCGAAAATGCAAATCCGAACTCGCGTTAGTGACGGCGAGTTCGGATCCGAAGTGACTCTAGGGCCTAAGGATTGTTCAAGCCTTGGCTATTATCACCCGTAGAAGGAGTGCCGTCTGCATCGCCGGGAAGCTTGCCAACTGCTGTTTGGAATTGGGCTCCGTCATTGTTATAGTTCAGCCACCGTGGCGTTATTCTTTCCGAAAGACCGCACCATCACCGCCTTTGTGCATGACGATAAAACCCTTCTCTCCATAGGGAGTAGCGGTATTCGCAAGAGCGGTATTGTAAGTGTAATTATCACTTACAGCGAAGATCGTGTTCGAAGCATCCGCGTCCTTTACCTTGTAGATTTTTAGCGCGCTTTTCGGAGCAACTGATGTAACAGTCGGCGGATTGGCATTATTATCAACGGTGACAACACAAGCAGCACCCGGTGCGCTCAAGACTTTTCGGAGATCGCCACCTTTGAGGTAATCATTCTGCAGAAGCTTCTCAACGTAATTTGTCACTGTAGTGACACTCGCTCCGTAATCACCAGGCCAAGCCAGATTGCCGTCCGAATTGGCTGCGCCATCGAGAGCCATCTGATAGCCGGCAAGATATAATTGCCGGGAGTTGTTCATGGTTCCTGTCATTTGACCCTTGGTCAAAGCGCTGGTGAGCGCCGGAACGGCGAATGCAGCGATCGTTGCGATAATCGCGATGACGACGAGCATTTCAATGAGTGTGAACGCGTTAGGATTATTTCTTTTCATATTGTTAGCGGGTTGAGGCGTCGAGAATCTTAAAGTCGGCGGGAGCCGTCAAGATAATTTCTGTTAGGGAAACATGAAATCGTCAGTAAGAATCGTAATTTCTGTGTAGTCCCCCATTTGGAAGGATTACAATGGCTTGGAGGTGCAACCGAATTATGTCGCCCTCGGGTTCGAAACCCCTAAAAACGATAAGCTGCTACTCACGCCTCCACTTTGAACGCCACAGTCGCCAGTGGCGGCAACTGGATCAAAATAGAATTTTCGCGCCCCATCCATGGCCGCTCTCGCTGGACATGCCGCCATAATTCCCAACGTTGCTGCCGCCGTAGGTTTCCGCGTCGGTGTTGATGATCTCGCGATAGAAGCCAGGCTGCGGCACGCCCAGTCGATAATCGTGACGCACGATCGGCGTTGCGTTTACGACGAACACGATCGTTTCGCCTTCGCGCGACCTGCGCAGGAACGAAACCACGCTGTTATCGGCATCGTGAAAATCGATCCACTCAAATCCCTCGTAGCTGTCGTCCTGCTGCCAGAGCGCGGGTTCGCTTTTGTAAGTGTAATTGAGATGTTGAACCAGCCGTCGCAGACCATCGTGCCGCGGCGCCTGCAGCAAATGCCAGTCCAGACTCGTGTCGTGGTTCCATTCCTGCCATTGGCCGAATTCGCCGCCCATGAACAGCAGTTTTTTCCCGGCTGACCGTACATCCACGCGTAAAACATCCGCAGATTGGCAAATTGCTGCCATTCGTCGCCGGGCATCTTCGACAAGAGCGAGCGCTTGCCGTGGACGACTTCATCGTGGCTGAGCACGAGAATGAAATTTTCCTGAAACGCGTAGAGCAGCGAGAATGTGATATTGCCGTGATGAAACCGGCGGTAAATCGGATCGAGGCTCATGTATTCGAGAAAGTCGTGCATCCAACCCATGTTCCATTTGAATCCGAAACCGAGACCGCCGAGATAAGTCGGCCGCGAAACGCCGGGCCAGGCAGTTGATTCCTCGGCGATGGTCATGATGCCGGGGAAACGCTCGTAGCAAACTTCATTGAAACGTTTCAGAAAATAGATCGCGTCGAGATTCTCGCGGCCGCCATAGACATTCGGGATCCATTGGCCGGGCTGGCGCGAATAATCGAGATAAAGCATCGAAGCCACCGCATCCACGCGCAGACCGTCGATGTGATATTTCTCGAGCCAGAACAGCGCGTTCGCGATCAGGAAATTGCGCACTTCGTTGCGGCCGAAATTGAAAATCAGCGTGCCCCAATCCTGGTGTTCGCCCTGGCGCGGATCCATATGCTCGTAAAGATCCGTGCCGTCGAACTCGGCCAGCGCATGCGCGTCTTTCGGAAAATGCGCCGGCACCCAATCCATGATCACGCCGATGCCGGCCTGATGACATTTGTCGATGAAATGACGCAGCTCATCGGGTGTGCCGAAGCGACTTGTCGGCGCGTAATAATTTGTGACCTGATAACCCCACGAGCCTTCGAATGGATGCTCGGCAATTGGCAGCAGCTCGATGTGGGTGTAACCCATTTCCAGCACGTACGGCAAAAGCGTTTCTGCAAATTCGAGATAGCTCAGATGGCGATTTCCTTCTTCGACCCGGCGTCGCCAAGACCCAAGATGCACTTCGTAAATGCTTAGCGCGCTGCGCGGCCAATCCTTCGACCGGCGCCGTTCCATCCATTCGCCATCGCTCCATTGATAGCGGCTTAGATTGTAAACGAGCGACGCGGTCGATTTGCCGTGCTGATTAAAAAACGCGAACGGATCGCTTTTGAGCAAGAGCGCGCCGGACTGAGCTCTGATCTCGAATTTATAATGCGCGCCATCCTTAATGCCAGGCAAAAACATTTCCCAAACGCCGGCCCCGACCAGTTTGCGCATCGGATTCACGCGTCCATCCCAATTGTTGAAATCGCCTACCACGCTCACGCGTTGCGCATTTGGCGCCCAGACAGCGAAGTAAACTCCGGTTTCGCCACCGATTGTCCGCACATGCGCGCCGAATTTTTCATAGAGCTGCCAGTGCTGTCCCTCCGAGAATAAGTGAAGATCGATTTCGCCCATGATTGGCCCGTATTGGTAAGGATCGCGGATAGTCCATTCCGAGCCGTCCCAGTTTGTGATGCGAAGCCGATAATCCAGCTCGCGGGTCGCCTCCGGCACGCTCGCGCAAAAAAACCCGTCCCGATGGATTTTTTCCGCTTCGATCTGACCATCGGTTCCGCGATCCGATAAGATGTCGATCTTCTTCGCTTCCGGCCGAAAAATCCGAATGGCCAGATCATTGCCCACTCGGTGTGGACCGAGAACACGGAACGGGTCGGAATGCGTGGCGGACAGAAAACTATTCAGCTCGTCTGGTGGAAGGCCTGTGATCTCGAATGGTTTCATGGCATTCGTTAATTCGTTAAACCGCTAAATGGGCGCATCGATCTAGCCTTTCCCCTTCAACGATTCACTTTGCTTGCTTATTCTGCGTCGGATACTTTTGCCCATAATGCAAACGACGACTCGTGGCGCCGTTGACGAACTTCTGGAGACTTATGGGGAGACAGGTGGGATTAACTATCTCGAAGCGGCCGGCAATCTGCCGTCCCGGCTTTCGGTCGAAGCGGCCTGCGCGGAGTTGATGAGCCTGATGTTTCCCGGGTTTCGCAGTGAAGCGCTAGTGAACTCGTCCGATCTGGCGGATGTCACGCGGGACCGCGTCCGAAGTTTGCATGCCCGACTGAAAACGGAAATCTGCCGCAGCCTCGGCAAAATCCCGCCTGACCAGGCAACTGAAGCGAAGGCGGAAGAATTTTTGAAAGCGTTTTTCACAGAACTGCCGCGGCTGCGTCGCATCTTGTGGACAGATATCGATGCTGCCTATGAAGGTGATCCGGCGGCGACGAGCTACGAAGAAATCATTCTGGCGTATCCGGCGCTGGAAGCGATCACGATCCAGCGAATGGCGCATGTGCTTTACGAAAAAGGGTTGCCGTTAATTCCGCGGATCATGACCGAATGGGCTCACAGCCGGACCGGGATCGACATTCATCCCGGAGCGAAGATCGGGTCGCATTTCTTTATCGATCACGGGACCGGTGTCGTGATTGGTGAAAGCTGCGAGATCGGGTCGCGAGTAAAGCTTTACCACAGCGTCACGCTCGGAGCGCGCAGTTTTCAAAAAGACGAGCATGGCAAGATCAAGAAGGGCGGCAAACGGCATCCGACGGTCGAGGACGACGTGACGATTTATCCGAACTCGACGATCCTTGGCGGGGGAACGGTGATCGGCGCAAGATCTACAATCGGCGGCAACGTGTTTCTCGTTCAGAGCGTCCCGCCCGATTCGCTTGTTTATTATGAGGAGAAGCAACTGAAGATCGTGCCGAAACGGAAACGTGTTTCAGCCAGCACTCGCGAGGAATTCGGCCAATGACCGCTCCATTGAATGGTAGGGCGCGACCGCCGGGCGCGCCGAGCAAGAGCAAGCGTTTGTGATTTATCTCGATTACAACGCGACTACTCCGCTGTGCGATGCCGCGCGCGAGGCGATGATGCCCTATCTCGGGAAGTACTTTGGCAATCCGTCCAGCGTCCATGCAGCCGGTCGCGAAGCGCGAGCGGCAATTGATGATGCTCGGGACAAACTGGCGGCGTTGCTTGGTGCTAAACCGTCTGAGCTCATTTTTACAAGCGGCGGAACGGAATCATGCAATCTCGCTGTGTTAGGCCTGGCGCGATCTCACTCCTCTGGTCATCACGTTATTTCGAACAAGGCCGAGCATCATGCTGTGCTCAACACGCTGGAGCATTTAGAGAAGCGTGAAAAATTCGAAGTGACATGGCTCGATCTTTCGACCGACGGAATTGTCGATCTCGATCAGCTGGCGGATTCAATTCGTCCTGAGACGCGACTCGTTTCGATCATGGCTGCGAACAACGAGACGGGCGTGATCCAACCGATTTCCGAGATCTCAGAAATCTGCCGCAGCGAAAGGCGTGCTGTTTCACAGCGACATGGTGCAAGCGTTTGGTAAGCTAAACCCCGTCATTCCGAACGAAGTCGAGGAATCCCGTAATGAAACCTTTAACGTAAGGCCACGAGATCCTTCGACTTCGCTGCGCTCCGCTCAGGATGACGGTGTTGATCTCTCGCTCGTCGATGCGGCCAGTTTCGCCGCGCATAAATTTTACGGACCAAAAGGGGCTGGGCTGCTTTTCTTGCGCAGCGGTTTGTCGATCCAACCGATCATGTTTGGCGGCGCCCACGAAAACGAACGGAGACCTGGGACGGAAAACGTTCCTGCAATCGCTGGAATGGCAGCGGCAGCAGGATGGATAAACCAAGAGCGAAAGCTCACCACGGCGAGTCCGTCCGCAGGATACGAGCAGGAGAAAGAGAAGAGAATGCGCGATGAATTGTGGAAGCGCATTGCGAGGATTTTTCCAGATGCGATGCAGAACGGCCATCTGGATCGACGGTTGACGAACACGCTCAACGTAAGCTTCCCGGGAATCGATTCCGAAACGATGCTAATGGCGCTAGATCTGGAAGGCGTATGCGCGTCGAGCGGCTCGGCCTGCATGGCCGGTTCGGTCGTTGCATCTCACGTTCTGCTGGCGATGGGATTGTCGATGGAATGTGCCAGTTCTGCCATCCGATTTTCGATCGGGAAATGGACAACGGAGAAGGAGATCGAAGCTGCGGCGGAGGCAATCGAGCGAATTTGCGATCGGTTAGCGAAAGCGAAACGTAACGATTATGCCGCTGTTTAGACAGCTAGAGCTGCGGTTCGAAAATCACAATGCCACCGTTGTAGGGCAGGCGCCTCGCCTGCCGGCAGCGAGGATTGCAACCGAAGCGGTTGCCCTACAATCGATTGCTCGAAAGCTTCTTCGTAGCAATGGTGCCGAGCGAATCGCGAACAAGATTCGCATTCAATGGAACTCGCGTTTGAAAACCTGCGTCGGTCGGGCGGATTACGGATCGATGTTGATTTCGCTCAATTTGCGATTACGCGATCATCTCGGCGAAGTTGATCGCACGCTGCGGCACGAGCTGGCGCATTTGCTTGCGCAGTTCCGCGCCGGACGAAAAAGAATTTCACCGCACGGTGAAGAATGGCGTAAAGCCTGTGTCGATCTTGGAATTCACGATGAGAAACGCTGCCACAACCTGCCCTTTGCTACCAAACGATATGTGGCGCGCTACGTATATCGTTGTCCAAATTGTCGCGAACAATTCGCCCGGGTGCGGCGTATCCGTCGCCCGGTCGCGTGTCTCGCGTGTTGTCGCACTTATAATCGCGGAAATTTCGACCCGCGGTTTCGGCTGAAATTGGTTGGATCTCAACAGAAGGAAACGACGACAGCAAAGAAGCTGAAGAATGGCTCTTCGTTCCCTTTGTTATCTTCTGTCTAGATTTCGTCTCCGCTCGTTTCGCCCTTCGCCGATTTCTCGCCGCGCAATTTTGCCTGGATGAACATGTCGATGTCGCCATCCATGACCCCTTGCACGTTGCTGGTTTCCGCGCCGGTGCGGTGGTCCTTCACCATTTGATAGGGCTGAAAAACGTAGGATCGAATCTGGCTGCCCCAGGCGATCTCACCTTTTTCTCCGTATTGTCGATCCATCTCCGCGCGTTTCTTGTCTTCTTCCAGCTCGTAAAGTTTCGCCTTTAACATCTTCAGGGCGAGCTCGCGATTGCGGCCCTGGCTGCGCTCGGCCTGACACGCCACCACGATTCCGCTGGGCTTATGCAAAATGCGCACGGCCGTTTCCACTTTGTTTACGTTCTGTCCGCCTTTGCCACCGCTGCGGAAAGTGTCGATCTCAATATCCGCGGGATTGATCCCGATGGGCGTTGTATCCGCGATTTCCGCAACAACATCGACACTCGCAAACGAGGTGTGCCGTCGTTTGTTTGCATCGAATGGCGAAATCCTGACGAGGCGGTGCACGCCGCGTTCGGCTTGAAGATGACCGTAGGCATACTCGCCGGTCACTAACAGCGTTACTGATTTTATCCCGACTTCTTCGCCACGTTGAATATCGACCGTCTGCGATTGGAAACCGCTACGTTCGATCCAGCGTTGATACATGCGCAAAAGCATATCCGCCCAGTCGCACGATTCCGTACCGCCGGCGCCGGAATGAATCGTCAGGAACGCATTCGCACGATCATTCTCACCGGAAAGAAATTGACGCAGCTCAAATTCTCCGAGCTTGTGCAGCAGTCGATCGTGTTCGGTGGTGAGTTCACGCTCGGCCTGCGCTCGCTGGGTTTCGTTCGGTTCTTCGGCTGCAAGTTGATGAAGCGCCTCGAAATCCTCGAGTTCGCGTTCCAATTGGCGAAACGGGTTAATTAGAGAGCGCAGCCGGGAAACTTGTTCGACATCGCCCTGGGCGCGTTCGCGATTCGACCAAAAATCGGCGGCGCTCATGCGCGCCTCAATAGTGCTCAGATCTTTCTCGAGCTTCTCGACGTCAAAGAAACCTCCGCAAATCACGCATGCGCGATTTTAAGTCTTCCGCATCGACAGTGGAGCTTTCAGTTGGCATGCAAAAGGATAGCCGACCGCCGGGGTCTGCGCAAAGGCGCGATAACGCAGGTTACTTCCGCTTCCTGTTCGACTCGATCCTGAAGATCACTTCGCCTTCCTTCATTAAATCGAGCTTATCGCGGGCGATTGTTTCCAGATAGGTCGCGTCAGTCTTAAGCAGATTTACCTCGCGCGTCTGTCGCGCCAGCAAAGTCTGCTGCTCGTTTACCTGGCCCTGCAAATTGTCGATCTCGGCTCGGCTTTGCTTGAGCTGTTTGTAAGGCGGAACGAACAAGCTAATGATTCCGAGCCAGACAGCGATGAAGAGGAGGATGAAGAGGATTCGATTCAGTCTTTGCCAAACAGTGGCGTTGCGGCGGGCACGGAAATCTCTCTGATCCACGTTAGCGCATCTTAGCGCCGTAAACGGCATTGTCACCAAGTTCTTCTGCGATTCTGAGCAGCTGATTATATTTGGCTACGCGATCTGTCCGGCAAAGCGATCCAGTCTTGATCTGTCCGGCATTGGTGGCGACGGCAATATCTGCGATTGTTGTGTCTTCAGTTTCGCCGGAACGATGGCTGATCACCGCCGTATAATTGTTTTTTTTGGCGAGATCGATGGTAGCCAGCGTTTCCGTGAGCGTCCCGATCTGATTCACTTTTATCAGAATCGAATTCGCAACGTGTTCGTCGATCCCCCTCTGAAGGAATTTCACATTGGTGACAAACAGATCGTCGCCGACGAGTTGGATCTTATCGCCGAGCCGGGCGGTCAATTTTCTCCAACCATCCCAATCGTTCTCAGCACAGCCATCTTCAATTGAGATGATGGGAAACCGCGCGCAGAGTTCTGCGTAATAATCGATCAGCTCTTCGGCTGATTTTTCCGAGCCATCGGATTTCGTGAAGATGTAGCGATTGCGTCCCGGGTCGAAAAATTCCGAGGAGGCCGGATCGAGCGCGATAAAAATTTGTTCGCCAAATTTGTAGCCGGCTTTGTTCACTGCGGCAGCGATTGATTCCAGCGCGTCTTCCGCCGACTCGAGCTGCGGAGCAAATCCGCCTTCATCACCGATCGCTGTGGAAAGATGTCGATCCTTCAGAACGCTTTTGAGCGCGTGGAAAACTTCCGCTCCGTAGCGCAGGCCTTCCGCAAAAGTCGGCGCGCCTTGGGGCATGATCATGAACTCCTGGAAATCGATCGGCGCTTCTGAATGCGCGCCGCCGTTCAGAATGTTCATCATGGGAACCGGCAACACCTTCGCCTCGGGTCCGCCGAGGTAGCGAAATAACGGAAGATCTTCTGCAGCTGCGGCGGCATGAGCAACGGCAAGCGAAACGCCGAGCAGCGCATTGGCGCCGAGATCTTTTTTGTTGGGCGTTCCATCAAGCTCGATGAGGCGATTGTCGATCTTCGCTTGCTCCGCCACGTTCCAGCCCTTGAGTTCCGGCCCGATCTTTTCGTTTACATTTGCGACTGCGCGTAAAACTCCCTTGCCGTTGTAGCGTTTCTTGTCACCATCTCGCAGCTCCCAGGCTTCGTGTTCGCCAGTACTTGCTCCACTTGGCACCGCCGCGCGCCCGAGAGTTCCATCCTCCAGCCGCACATCCACTTCAACTGTGGGATTGCCGCGGGAATCGAGAATTTCACGGGCATGAATTCTTGCGATACTGTTCCTCGCCATAACCGATCCGCGATTAGAACAGCTTTACGAGACTGAGGCAAATCGCCTTTTACTCTTTTGAGCTTGTCGATCTTTTACGATGCAACGATGCATCGATCGGCGTCGCCATTTTTTCAGCGGATGGAAGCCGCTCTTTGCCTAGAAACTCGACGATTTTCGGGATGATTACTGACGGCTCTCGAACCAACGCCGGATAATCTATTTCCATGAACTCCATATGCGGCACATTTTTAAGCCATCGGAGGATTTCATCACGGTGGGCAACCAAACCGCGCTGGAGTTGTTCGATCTCAATCCCAGCCCCCTTGGTGCCAAGGCGCTCAATCATTTTGCTTTGCGAGTCGACCACTTCCTCGATGGCGCGGGTCATGAAGATGACTTTATAGTTGTGCTTAAGAGGCATGCTCTGGAGAAGCATGGAGACGCACTTGATTGCGCAACCATCGATTCCCTCGTCAAGCAATTCAGGTTTCTTCATGATTTGCTTGATCGGCTCCCATTCGTAATAGCCCTTGGGATTGTCGATATCGGCGGCGCGCTCCCGATCAGTCAGAATGTTTACGCCCGCCGCTTCCAACATTTGCATCATCAAAGATGTGCCGGAACGGGGGAGACCCGAGACCAGGATGAAAGTTTTACCTGATTTTTTGCCGGTCTCTTTAGGGTCGGGCCGTTCTTTCAGCAGAATCTTTAATCGCTCTTCGCGTTTCGGAATTGGCGGGAGATCGAAAAGCTTCTCACTGCGATCGTAGGTCCGCGTTTTGGTGCGCGGGCGAGACCGGATGAGTTTGGCCACTTCTTCGTGATGAAAGGCTGCCTTCTTGACATCCCCGCCATTTGTCCGGTGCAAAGTGGCGAGATAACGATGCGCGTTGTGCATGCGCGGCGCGAATCGAAGGGCCGTTTCGAATGCAACAATTGCTCGTTCAGGCTGACCGCCGCGAGCCATGGCAATTCCCAGATTGAAATGAGCAAGAGGCAATCGATGAAGCAAACCGACCGCACGCAATGATGCTTCCACAGTTTCCTGATTTAAACCTTTGCGGCGGTAAACAGTCGAGAGACCCTGAAAAGCAAGGGCATTATCGGGATCGAGCGCGATTGCTTTTTCGTAAGCGGCCTGGGCGCTGTCCAATTGGACGAGGTCCTCATAAAGGCGGCCGATTTGTGTGTACGTGGCAGGAGATGAAATCCTCATCGTTTCTGCTGCGGTCAGACACTTAAATGCGCCCTGCAGATCCCGACGCCCCATTCGAATTCTCGCCAGCGTCAGCATCGCCGGCACATTGTCGGGCTCACCGCCATCGAATATTGCCAAGAGCACGCGTTCAGCCTGTCGCAAATACCCAGCCTGAAGGTAACAAGCTGCAAGTTGATAAAGGAATCGATCTTCCCACGGACGCCGCCGCACAATTTCCTCCAGCAACGGTTGTGCGCGATCGGCCTGATTTTTCCACAAGTAAGTGCGCGAGATGTTGTATTTTGCTTCAATCTCCGCCGATTCTGCCTGCTTTTCTTTATCGGCGCCGGGATCGTCGATGTAGCCTAAGGCGGCGAACTGCTGCATGAGTTGTTGCGCCTGACCGGAGTCTATCTGTTTGTCCGCCGGATGCATTCCGGCTTCGCCGGGTTTCGCTTCCCAGCTCGGAATTTTTTCTACGTTTGGCGGCGTCTCAAAAGCTTCGAGTAATGGTCGTCCATCCATATCCTCGCCCACTGGAAGGCCGAAAAGTGTTAACACTGTCGGAGCAATGTCGATCAAGCTCGCGCCATAGATACGTTCGTCCTTTTTGATTCCAGGACCGGCCATGACGAAAATTCCATATTGCCGATGCCAGGCTGCCGGGCCGGCCGGTTCGCGCGGGATTCCATGAGGGCGCTGCGAACCGGATTCAAAACCATGATCGGAACAGAGAATCACAGTTGTGTCCGGGCCGGCCAGTTGCAGAAGTCGCTCAAGCATCATGTCATGAAAACGATAAGCCCCGCGCACGACCTCCTTGTACATCTCGAACTGTTCCTCATTGACCCATGGGAGCTTCGGCGGGTGGTAATGCATGAATGCGTGAGAAAAGTGATCGACTGCATCGTAGTACACCGCCGTGAAATCCGCCGGATCCGTTTCCATCAAGGCAGTCGCGATGGCGTGAATCGTCGCCGCATCGGAAAGCACTTTTACGAACATCGACAAATTAGGGTCGACCTGTTGATCAATCTTTGCGGCGTTCGGAATAAACGGCAGAACGTGCGCTTCGGTCAGTTCGGTCGGGAAAACTTTAAATCGCGCCAGAAACCGGGATTTGTCCGGCGGATGCACTGTTCCCGGGGGAACTATCCATCCACGCTGCGGGTCGATTTTTACGCCGGCGAACGCGTTGGTTACGACGTTGCCGAGGATTGGCTCAGCGGGATGACTGGCCCACCAGCCGACGATGTTACTGCGCAGGCCGGATTGAGTGAGAATATTCCAGAGCGCTTTACACTTGCGCGATGTGCTCGTGTAAGGCCGGGCACCGCCATTTTTTGGATCGGGCTCAATGAAGCCGTGAATGCCGTGTTTATCTGCGTATTTACCGGTAGCGACCGAGTTCCAGAGCATCGGGGAGAGAATCGGTTGAAGCGTGGCCAGATTTCCCATTACTCCACGGTTGATCAGCCCTTCCAAGGAAGGCATCAATCCCTCTTCTAGAAGAGGCGTGATCACTTCCCAATCCGCTGCGTCCCAACCGATGAGCAATACTTTTCGTTTCGCCGATGAATCCGACATGAGCCCGACAAACTAATTTAGAATTTGAAAACTGCGAATGGAACGCTGGTCAAGGGCAAGCGGCGTTTGTGCCAAAAACGACGAAAACCGAAAACCTTTCGGGTTTTCGGTTTTCGCGAACGTGTTAAACGTGGAAGCTAAGAATTCTTTTCCGCTTTTGCGCGATGTTTCCGCCAGGCGAGCAGTCCAACTGCGCCAACGGCAAGCAGAGCGAGCGAGCCCGGCTCCGGAATCTGTCCGGTCAGGATCGTCTCATTAGGATCGGCCCAGGCGTAGTCAATCATAGTGTAGCCGTTATCGGGCGAACCATCCATATTTAAGCGCACCCAGCCATACTGCACGCCAGCACCGGTGTTAAATTTTAGGCCGACAAAACCGATGCCGGGCGCCAGCCATTGATCGTTGCCATAGCCACCACGGAAAGCCAGGGTCCCATAACCGGGGAAAAACGCCGAACTGCCTGGACTAACAAACCCATGACTCGCTGGATTCACGCCAGCTGCCAATCGGGACAGATAAGGATAACCCGAGAGGAAACCGTTAAGCATTCCGCTGACGGGACCAAAAATCCCCATGGCCGCGATGCCAGAGCCCGAGCCGACGTTAAAATGAAACGGGCTAAAGCTTGCACCGGGTGCCAGATTAAAATGGAATACGGTGGAAGACTGAGAATTTGGCCCATGCACTACTTGGTTAATCACCCCCGAGTAATGGATAGTGGCATCGGCGGAATTGACTCCGGCGACGGTTGTGGCAGCTCCGGCGGTTGCATACGCAATCCAGCGAGCTTGAGAAACGTTGGCGATCGGTTTTCGGCGCAAGGTTATGGCTTTCATGGCGTTCATTCCACCTCAAATGCTGTCCGAATGTCAAGGGTAAAAATCGGAATTCTTATCGGGCCATTTGCGAAGTCACTGCGCCAAGAAACAGCAGCTGACTTGGGATCTGAATTAACGGGAACAGAACGCTGGTTGATGGTGGAGAGGACGTCTGTATCAGAAGCACGAAAACCGAAAACCTTTCGGGTTTTCGGTTTTCGTGAATTTGTTGATGCCAGAACTTAAGCTGCTTTGTTCGCCTTGGTGCGCTGTCTCCGCCATGCGAGTAATCCGACCGCACCAACAGCGAGCAGAGCGAGTGAGCCCGGCTCCGGAATTTCCCCAGTTTTGATCGCTTCGCCTACGTCGGCCCAGGCGTAATCAACCATGGTGAAGCTGTTATCCGGCGCACCGTTCATGGTCAAGCGGACCCAGCCATACTGAATGCCAGCGCCAGTATTAAACCGAATTCCGACAAAACCTGTTCCTGCGGCCAGCCACTGGGAGTTAAAATAACCGCCACGGAAGGCTAGCGTCCCGTAACCGGGGAAGAAGGCGGAGGAACCAGGCGTGACGAATCCATGACTGCCTGGATACACGCCAGATGCAAGCCGGGAAACGTATGGGTAGCCTGATAGAAAACCATTAACCGCTCCGCTAACATTTCCATGAATCCCGATGGCAGCGATGCCAGAGCCCGAGCCGACGTTAAATTGAAAGGGGCTAAAGCTTGCTCCTGGTGCCAGATTAAAATGGAATACGGTAGAGGACTGAGAATTTGGCGCTTGCACGAATTGATTTATTACACCGGAGTAATGGATGGTCGCATCGGCAGAATTGACTCCGGCGACGGTGGTGGCAGCTCCGGCAGTTGCATACGCAATCCAGCGAGCCTGAGAAACTTGGGCAATGTGTTTTCGGCGCAAGCGTGTAGATTTCATAAACCTCATTGCACTTCAGACGATGTGTAGAAGTCAATATTAAAAATTGGATGGGAATCCGCAGTTATTACCATGGTTCATTTTCACGCATTGTCGCCGCCAAGCCAGTAATCCCACGGCGCCCACAAAATCGCGAACGGTCAAGGCCTTGTTCCGGCAGACAAGCCATTATTGTGGCTCCGACATTCCCGCTGGCAATTTTGCCGGGGCAACGCATAATCTCGGGCATGAGTCGTCCGGCCAGAATCGGCGCGATCATTTTAGTCACGGGGATTTGCACAGTGATCGGTGCCGAAAAAACTCCGCAGCTCGGGCCCAATCAGCTCGCGGCTGCAATCAAAACTGATTCGATCAGTATCCCGACCCCGGGCGAGCTTTTTGCCGCGCTTTCAAAGCCGGGCAAACCGAATTGGGTAGGTCAATATCGCGGGCCGATCCCGACAACGTATCGCAACCGCGCGCAAATCGCACTGAATCTCGGCGGGCTCATTGCCGATGGATTCATCGCCGTGGAAGCCAAAGACAGCCAGCAGGTCAAAAATATCGGCTCCGATATCATCAAGCTGGCAAAAGCGCTTGGCGTCAGCGAGAACCTGCTCAGCCGCGGCAACAGCATCAACGAATTCGCTGAGGACGACGATTGGGATACTTTGCAGGAGGAACTCGAAGCGACGCAGAACGAAGTGAAGTCCTCGATGCAATCCCACAGTGATCAGGATTTGGTGATTCTGGTGAGTCTGGGTGGATGGATCCGCGGGACTCAGGTTGTGAGCTCGGCCATCTTGCAGGATTACGACCCGCGCGCCGCCAAGGTCCTTCGGCAGCCGGCGCTTATCAGCCTGATGCAATCGAAAATTGAAAATATTTCCCCGGACCTTCGCAACGAGCCGCTTCTCAAGAATGTGAGTGAACAATTGGGCGACATGGAGAAGCTCGTATCCTTCCCACCGGGACAGGCGCCTTCGGTGGAAGAGGTGCGCAAGGTCAATCAAGCGGCGGCAAAATGATGGACGCCATCCAGACCAAGTCCGAAAACAAATGAAGCGCTGGTTACCAGTTTGGTTGTCGATCCTGACGCTGGGTTTCAATTTCTCTAGCCTTGCCGATACCGATACAGAAGTCGACGCGCGCAAAGCAGCGCTCGATCTGGCCGGCGCATTTACGAACGATGGATTCAAGATTCGCGATGGCCACTGGTGTGGCACGATCAAGCCGCACGATCATGCTCTTATTGCGGTAAATCTGTACGCCGGGAATCAATATTGGTTTACGGCCGGAGCCACGGATCTGGCAAAAAAAATCCAGGTCGATGTCTATGATGAGAGCGGCAAACAAGTAACCACAGACAATTACAATTCCGGTGAGAAAGCCGCCGCCGGCTTTTCTCCCACCAGCAGCGGTCAATACTACGTCTCGGTCGATTTGATTGATGGCCAGGAAAGCAGTTTTTGCCTGGTCTATTCTTACAAGTGACCCGAAAATGGTGTGGTCCTGAGTGAATCGAAGCGGAGTCGAAGAATCCCGCGACATTATTTTCGCTCGCCATTGACAGCTCGTAAATGATTTCGCTCCAGGTTTTCTACGAAGGAACTGTGCAGGGCGTGGGTTTTCGCTGGAGTGTGCGCCACATCGCAAAGGGATTCGACGTCAACGGCTGGGTGCGCAATCTGATCGATGGACGCGTCGAACTGCAGGTCGCCGGGCAGGACGATGAAGTGCGCGCCTTTCTCGATGCCATCGCTACGGGCGAGCTTCACGGGTTCATCAGGAAACAAACGGAATCGGAATTACCTCAACCGGTCAGCACGCACGGGTTTGAAATTCGCCATGATTAACTGGTCGCGCCGGAGCGATACGAAAGTGGACGCCGCCGCCGTCAGGGTGATGGGCTTGACCAAAGTCTTCCCGATGCCGTTCCGCAGGCAAGGGGTTGTCGCGGTGCGCGATCTCGATCTTCGGGTCGATCCGGGCGAAGTTTACGGTTTGCTTGGGCCTAACGGATCAGGCAAGAGCACCACGCTCAAAATCATTCTCGGCCTGGTCTCGGCTACACGCGGGCGTCACTGAGATTTTCGGGCGCGACAGCCGCTCGGTCCAAAGCCGCCAGGCCGTGGGTTTCCTGCCGGAGAATCCCTATTTTTACAAGTACCTCACTGGCGAAGAGACGCTGCGCTTTTTCGGCAAACTTTGCGGATTAAGTCGCGACCGTTTGAGGAAACGCATCGACGAACTGCTCGAGCTGGTTGGGCTAACGGACGCTAAAGACCGGCGGCTCGCCACGTATTCCAAAGGAATGCTCCAGAGGATTGGATTGGCTCAGGCGCTGATCAATGATCCGAAGCTCGTCGTGCTCGACGAACCGACTGCAGGTGTCGATCCGGCGGGTTCACGCGCCATTCGCCACCTGATTGTCGATCTAAAACGGCGTGGAATGACCGTGCTGTTCTCGTCACATTTGCTCGCGCAAGCGCAGGAGATTTGCGACCGTGTCGGTATTCTCGCCAATGGAGTGCTGGTGCGCGAAGGCCGTCTCGAGGAATTGATCGCCATCGAAAACCGGACCGACCTGGTCCTCGAGAACGCCTCTGAAGATCTGGTTCGAAAGATCGACGATCTGGCCCGGGAATCGAATGCCCGACTGGTCGAACAGCGAAGCTCGACAACGACTCTCGAGCGATTATTCCTGGATGCGACGCAAGATAAGAAAAATGCTTCGTGATTGACCAGTCATGATTCGCCGTCTCTCCGCGATCACCGGCAACACGTTGACCGATCTGACCCGGCAAAAGGTCTTCTATTTCATCCTGATCTTTGCCCTGGGTCTGATCGCGAGTTCCATGGTGCTGGTGCGATTCACCTTTCAGGAGGAGTTCCAAATACTGAAAGATGTTTCGCTCGGCGCGATGTCGATCTTCACTTCTTTGCTGGCGATTCTGGCTACGGCTCGGTTAATCTCGCAGGACATTGAAGATCGAACCGTTTACACAATTCTGGCCAAACCGGTGGCGCGGTTTGAATACATTGTGGGAAAATTGATCGGAGTTCTTCTATTGCTCGCGATCAGCGTGCTTTTGATGAGCGCCCTTTTCATCGCTGTCCTTTATCTCCGGGAGCAAGTCATGTTGCAGACGACGGCCCGGCAAATGTCGGCCGCGCCGCGGGAACAAGTTGAAGATGCTCTGCGCGCCATCCGCTCTTCGGCCCTGAACGCCAATCTCTTTCCCGGCATAGTGGTCATTTATTTGAAGGCCTGCTTGTTGGCGGCGCTGACTCTCTTTGTTTCCACTTTCGCCACCTCGAGCGTGTTCACGGTGGTGGTGATGGTGTTCGTGTATTTAATAGGTCATCTCCAAGCGATCGCGCGCGAGTATTGGCTCCAGGAACACAGCAGCGGCTGGGTAACGCGCGCTCTGCTCGGCGTCGTCGCACTCATCTTTCCTGATTTGCAGGCATTCAATCTTGTCGATGATGTCGTGGCTGGCGCGGCGGTCCCGGTTGGCCTATTTCTTCAAACGGCGCTGCTGGGTGTTTTTTACACAACGATCTACTCCTTGCTCGCCGGATTCGTGTTTTACGGCAAAGAATTATGATGCGGGTATTCTCCGTTCTCTCAATAGTTTTCGTCTTCGGTGTTCTAAAGCTACCAGCGGAGCGCGCTATTTTCCTGGAACATCGACAACAGCGCGTAGGCGCGGTCGAATTCAACCTCGACCTGCGACAAAAGCTCGGGCAGCTCGGATTCATCGCCGCGATGAGCGGGTTTCGTGCTGCCGTGGCAGATGTCCTTTTTATCAAGGCATACGTCGCCTGGGAACGAACCGAATGGGGCCGGATCCTGTTTCTCTTCCGACAGATCACAACTTTGCAACCGCACTCGGTTCTGTTCTGGGACACAGCCGCCTGGCAGATGGCTTGGAATGCCAGCACCGCGGCGATGAACGATACTTCTCAGTCGCGCCTGGCTTTGCGGGTAAAAGCGCACCGGGAGTATCTTGCGCTTGGCAGGGATTTCCTCGAACGCGGAATCGAAAATAATCCCGATAAACCGCAGCTCTACGAAGAGATGGCCCGGCTTTATCAGCAGAAATATCACGATCATCTTCTCGCATCCCGTTATTATGCTAGAGCGGCGGCCCTGCCCGGCGCGCCGAGTTACGACAAGCGTTTCGCAGCTTACGAGCTTTCCTACTGCGAGGGAAAAGAGCGCGAAGCCTACCAACGACTGCGTCAACTTTACGATCTCAGTGAGCAGGAACGGCTGCCTACGCTGATCAAGCGACTCAAATTTCTCGAGGACAAACTGAATATTGCGCCGGATCAGCGGATTCCGGAGCAACCGTTACAAGGTTAAAAAGTTACATCGACCTGCAGAATTTTAACTTTGTAACCTTTGTAACTCTTCTAACTTCCTCCGTGCGCTTCGCCATTTTTAGCGACATTCACGCGAATCTCGAGGCGTTCGAAGCTGTGATGGCCGATGCCAAGGCGCGCAAGTGCACGCACTTTGTTTGCCTGGGCGATGTGGTCGGTTACAACGCCAATCCGCATGAGTGCGTCGAGCGAGTCCGAGAAATGGATTGCCCGATCGTCAAAGGTAATCATGACGAGCAGGCTTTACTCGGTGAATCATCGCGCGACTTCAATGAGCTGGCCGAACACGCCATCGCCTGGACCCGCGAGCATTTACCCAACGAGGACAAGGAATGGCTGGGCAATCTGAAATTACAACGCCAGATGCGCGTGCCGGCCGAAGTTTCGGCGAAGGCGGGCGATTTCACCATCGTCCATGCGACACTCGATACGCCCGAGCAATGGGGTTATGTGTTCAATAATCTCGACGCGGCAGCCAGCTTCAATTATCAACACACCCCGATCTGTTTTTTCGGGCACACCCATGTTCCGGTGGCCTTTGTCCGTGACGACGGCATTCAGAGGATGGCAATCGAGCATCTCCGGATTGATCCGGGTAAAAAATATTTCATTAATGTCGGCAGCGTCGGCCAGCCGCGCGACAGAGATTGGCGGGCCGCCTACTGCATTTACGATGTCGAATCGAACGATGTCGAGCAACGCCGGGTAAAATACGATCTTGCTACTACGCAAAAGAAAATAATTAAGGCCGGCTTGCCCCCGTTGCTGGCGGAACGATTGGCGATAGGAAAATAAGATCGACAATCGAATTCGGTGATTCGTTACATCGTTAAATCGGTTCTTGGTTGCCGATTCTCGATTCTCGATTCACGATCCACGCCTGATCCGTGAACTCCATCCTCATCATTAAACCGAGCTCACTCGGCGATATCGTTCACACGCTGCCGGCGGTCTCTCTCGTCCGCGACACTTACCCGAAGGCCGAGATCACATGGGTGATTAATCCCGAGTTCACGCCAATTCTTCGCGGAAATCCTGATGTCAATCATGTCCACGTTTTTCCCCGGAATGATTTCGCCGGAATCGGCGCCCCGCGAAGCTTTGGGCCATGGTGGAAAAGCACGCGAATGCTGCGACCCGATCTCGCCCTCGATTTCCAGGGACTGCTTCGCAGCGCGCTCATTGCCAAGATCAGCGGCGCGAAACAAGTCTACGGAATGAGCGATGCCCGTGAAGGCTCGCGGTTCTTTTACGATCGCGTTGCCAAAGTCAACCGACGAGATCACGCGGTCGAACGTTATCTTAAACTTGCCGAAACTCGCCGGTGCGCGAGTTGGCAACGCGCTGCGTTGCCAAATTCCCAGTGGCGATCCGCTCCCGCGATTCGACGAATATCCGCCATTCATTTTGCTGCATCCATTCGCGCGCGGCGGCGGCAAATCGCTTTCCAACGTCGTAATTGCAGAAATCTCTGCCGCTTTCGCGCCGACCCGGGTCGTCATAGTAGGAAAATCCCAGCAGCAATCGCGCGCGCTCGACAACTGTGTCGATCTAACGAACCAGACGACATTGCTCCAGCTCTGTCATTTGATTCGCAAAGCGCACTTCGTCATCAGCGTCGATAGCGGCCCGATGCATATCGCCGCCGCTTCCACCGACAATCTCCTGTCGATCCACACCTGGACCGATCCGCGCCGGGTCGGTCCCTACAATCCCGATGCCTGGATTTGGAAACACGGTCAGCTCTTGCGCGTAAGCCAATTGGAAAGCACCAGGCTTAAGCGTCGCGGTCGTCAGTTTAAAACGAAAGACGTCCCCGCCATTGTCGAACTCATCCGCCCACTCGTCCCGATTGATCCGATGCTCGTTTGACCAATCACAGGCTCGTCAGCAAATCTTGAATATTTAAAGATACGACCTTCTTTTGGTCTGCTGTTTTTAAAAGCGGTGCGGGGACGCCCCGCACTCCGAAAGCTTCCGCAAAAATTGAATCGAGCATCTTACGGTTTCGCGCACAGCGCTTTGGAGTCCGGCGCGTCACCGAATCGCTTTCCATCGACCCGTATCCCAGAAAACGGTCAAGAAAATCCAAGAAAAAAGGACCGAACCCCTTTCAGGGACTCTTGGCTAGCTGCTACGCGTGAGCGAATTGGAAAGCACGAGGCTCAAGCGTCGCGGGCGCCAGTTTAAGGCCAAAGACATCCCTCAATTGTCGAATTCATCCGTCCACTCGTCCCGATCGATCCGATGCTGGTTTGCTTTAGTTACAACTGTTAAGTTTGAGCAAATTAGCGGGCGGACACGTCTGTAGGTCTATTGCATCGGCAATGGTCTCGTCTATGATTAACCGATTCTCCGCATGAAAAAAATTTTCCTCCTCATCGCGGCGGTGATTGCGACGCCGCTTTTCGCGCAAACTGCGACGCCAACGCCTTCATCCTTGATCGATTTGCCGCACCGAAAAACCGTGCTCGATGCGCTGATCAAAGCCGGGCCGGTGATGATCCCGCTCTTTCTGTTGTCGATCTTCTCGATCATGCTCGTGATCACTTATCTGATGACGATCCGCCGCGGGGCCATTGTCTCCAGCGGATTCATGGCCACGGCCGACGCGCTTCTGCGGAAACGCGATTATCTCGGTCTGCTGGCGGTATCCAATCGGCATGGCGAGGCCATCGCGCGAATCGTGCAAAAGGTGCTCGATTTCACCACCAAAAATCCCAATGCTCAGTTCGAGCAAGTCCGCGAGATCGCACAAACGGAAGGAACTCGCGTCGCGGCCAGCCTGAATAATCGGGTCGTCTATCTGGCTGATATCGGCATGATCGCACCTTTGCTTGGATTACTCGGGACTGTGATCGGGATCATCCATTCCTTCGGTGCGCTCGGCACGGACATCGGATCGGCCCGTTATGTTGCACTCTCGCAGGGAATCAGTCAGGCGCTGGTCAATACGGCCGCCGGTCTGGCGATCGGCATTCCTGCCATGATCTTTTACGCATTTTTTCGCGGACGTGCCCAGAGATTGATTTCCGACTTGGAAGCAGCGGCCACCCACGTTTTGGCCTTGCTTTCGCTGCAATACGAAAAGCGGGTCTGGAGCGAACGCCCGTGCTCATCGAGGACGAGATTTGATGGGATGCGGGATTCGGGATTCGGGATGCGAGATAATTGGGATGAGCTATCGAAGTCTTGAGATTTGGCAGTTGGCGCGACAGGTCCTAATCGACGGGCACTGGATGACGCTGCGTGAACTTCCGCAATTCGAGATGTATGAGGAAGCAAGCCAGATTCGCCGCTCCGCGAAATCCAGACGCAGTAATATTGTTGAGGGTTATGGCCGGCGGCGTTACAAGCAGGAGTTTATTCGCTTCCTCGTCTTTGCTCACGCTTCGTGCGATGAAACCATCGATCACTTGGAAACAATTTTTGAAACGGGCTCGTTGACAAACGAAACTGTTTATCGCGATGTGGCCGCCCAACTGGATCTGCTCGGGCGGAAACTTAATCTATTCATTGAAAGTGTGGAGCGCGACCATCGCGCAGACCCGCACTGAAATGCCCGATCCCGAATCTCGTGTCCCGAATCCCGCATCCCGCATCTCGAATCCCGAACCATGAATTTGCGCGGCCACGCTCCCTTGCATCATCCCGGTATTCAGCTCGCGCCGTTGGTGGATGTGCTGTTGCTGTTATTGATTTTCTTCCTGCTCACCTGGAATGCGGCGCGTAATGAGAATGAATTGGATGTGAAAGTGCCAAAGGCAGCAGCCGCGAAAGAACATATCGCGCCGCCGGGCGACGTGGTGGTGAATGTGAAATCCGACGGCAGCGTGGTGGTGAATCGGCGAACACTGACGGAAGAGTCAGCTGGCCGATCTGCTGAAAAATCTGATCCAGCTCAACTCCGAGCAAGCGGTTATCATCCGTGGAGATGAAACCGGCGCTTACAAAAATGTCATCGGCGTGCTCAACGTTTGCACCGAAGCCGGCGTGACCAACGTCGCCTTCGCCACGGCGAAATAGGAATGGGATGGTTCGAGAAAACTCTTGTTCGCCGCCGGACGAATCAGTCAAATGGCGACGGGCTGATTACGCTGGTCTTGAGCGCAGATTTCCTTTTTGCGCAATATCCTCCGGAAGTGCGACGCGCCCAACCTGTCTATCAGACTCCTCTGCCGCGCGCTGTTCCCGTTTCCGCCATATCCAGCGCCGCAGGCGCCGATTGATCGCTCCGCAATTTCCGCCTCCGGCGGTAGAAGCAACTCCTCAACAGGTTCCGCCAACGGAAACCGTCGCGCCGGATAAACGTCAGCTTGATTATGCCAACGCTCTTTTTGCGACGGAAGCTTCACGATCTGGCTATTCCCGAATTCGAAAATATTTCTGGAGGATTATCCCGGCGCGCCCGGCCGGGCGAGTGCTTATTTTTTCCTCGGCGAATCGTATCGTGCGTTCGGTCGCTCCGGCTCGGCGCGGAAAAGCTTTCCGAAGAATTCTCGACGATTATGGTGACAGTGAATTTGCCGGCCCTGCTGCCTACGTGCTGGCCGAGACCGCGTTTACGGAGAAAGATTATGCGGAAGCGCTGCCGCTGTTTCACCGGGCGGCGGCCAAATCGAAAGAACCCGCCGTAGCCCTTTCGGCTCGTTACTTCGAGGCGCGTTGTTTGGAGATGCTCGATCGCAAAGACGAAGCGGCGGACATTTATCAGCAGGTAATTGACGCGAAAAATCCGAACCCGTATCGGGAGGATTCGAGGTTGGCGGCGGCGGCGATTTTTGTTTCGGCGGGGAAAGAAAGCCGAAGCGTTGAAACAATATGAAGCTTTGGCGAGTGAAGCGCAGAAACCGGCTCTGAGAGCGGAAGCGGCAGTGCGCGGCGGAATGATCGCTATCGATCTTGATCCAGACGCGAACGGCAAGATCGACAAGGCCATGGCCGAGAGAGCGAGCAGTCTGCTGCAAAAAGGACGAGCTTCTGCGGAAGGAAAATTTCGCGCGATCGCGCAAGTTGCTTTTCACCGGCTGCAATATCGTAACAGGCCAATACGAAAAGTTGCTGGCCGAATATAAAAAAGAACTGCCCGATCTTCCTGAAGCCGGGCAGGCCGAAGTGATGTTGCTGGCGGCAAACAGCGAACGGCAACTGGGTCGAAACCGAGGAAGCAGAATAGCTGTACAGCGTGATCATTTCGCAATTTCCAGAGCGCGGGGAAGCCAAAGACGCCGCCTATCAGCGACTGATTAACGTTTATAACGCCGATCCCTCGGCGCTTTTAGCCGAGGTGGATAAATACTTGGAGTCGAACCCGGCCGGCCGAGCGTGCCGATCAGGCGAAACTATTGAAAGCGGAAGCGCTCTACAAACAGCAGAATTATGCCGAGGCGGCTCCAATCTATGCCGAGCTGCGCGTGTCAAAACTGTCGCCGAATCTGCGGGCGGAATGCGCATATAAGCTGGGCTTGTGCAATGTGCAGTTAAAGAACGTTGCCGGCACGGTCGAAGCATTCACGTATTTCTCTGGACGCATTTCCGGACAGCGCGGAAACGCCGACCGTTTTGGCCCAACGCGCGCTGGCCTATCAGCAGGACAAAAACTATCGCGGCCGCTTGTCGGATTCTAAACACGATTCTTAACAAATATCCAAAGGCGCACGAACGCGAAGCGGCGTTGCAATTCAAGGCGCTGATTCTCGGGCAACAGGAAGACGCAAAGGAATGGCACAAACATTTCGCCAGCTTCTGAAAGAATTTCCGAAGAGCTCGGTCGCCGCGCAGGCCCAGTATTATATCGGCAAAGCCGCTTTTGATGCCAAGGAATACAAGGCGGCACTGCGCTGCGTTGCAGGCCGCCCGGCAGCTGAATAAAGAGCAATACTACAATCTAGCCTCGCTCCGCGTTATTCTCTGCTATTTTTATCTGAAAGATCGCACCGGACTTACGAAGGAAGTAAACGATTTCATGGCGGCCGCGCCGGAAACGAATGTGCCGGCCGAAGTTCTGGAATGGCTCGGGCATCGAATTTTACAACGAGAAGAACTACGAAGCCGCCGAGAAATACCTGACCGCTCTCGGTAAGATTGACAATCTCGCCAATGTGAAGCCGGATTTCTGGTTTTATTTCGGCGACGCGGCGTCGAAGCAGAAGGATTTCGGCGAGGCCGAAGAAGCATTTGAAAAGTATCTACACGACAGCGACCGATCCGGCGGGAAAAGCAAAAGTGTTGCTGGCGCTTGGCGCGGTAAAGATCGGCGCGCATAAGCCCGATGAAGCGCAAAAGATCGCGGAGCAAATCATGGTGTTGCAACCGGAGGGGCAGAGTCAATGCCGAAGCGCGTTTGCTGGCCGGCGATGTGCAACTGGAGCGGGGCAACTTCGACGAAGCGGGCAAAGCGTTCATGGGTGTCGCCCTGCTTTACGATGATCCGGCCATTACTCCACGCGCGCTGGAAAAAGCTGCATCCGCGTATCGCCAGGCGGGCAAAATCGACGAAGCGGGCCGAGCCAGTCGTGAGCTGCACGAGCGCTACCCGAATTATGCAGCGGGAAGCAGTTAAGGCTGGTTAGAATAAAAGAGAAAACGAGTTGTCAGCCCGTGGCCGATTTGTTTGGATCGCGGCATGGACAAATTTCGTCAAATGCTTGCTGAATTCGTGGGGACGTTTGCGCTCATTTTTGTCGGCATCGGCGCGATTAAGACAGCCGGCTTCGATACCCTGGCGGTCGCTGTCGCTCATGGATTGACTATCGCCGCATTCGTCTCTGCAACGATGCATATCTCTGGTGGACAACTGAACCCGGCCGTGACGTTTGGTCTTCTCTGCGGTGGTCATATGACCATTTTGAACGCTCTGCGATACTGGGTTGCGCAGTGCTTGGGGGCACTCACTGCGGCCTTGATTTGTCTGGGGCTGTTCGGTCGCGATGTTGTCGTTACCGGCACGCCGCAACTGGCAATTAATCTGACACCGGGGCAGGGAATACTCGTCGAAGCAATTCTGACCTTCTTCCTGGTATTCGTTGTTTACGGCACTGCCGTGGATGAACGTGGCCCGCGTCGCATCGCAGGCTTGGTCATAGGATCCACAATTACCCTCGACATCTTGTTCGGCGGGCCGCTCACCGGCGCTGCCATGAATCCCGCTCGTGTTTTTGGACCGGCACTGGCGGCGAACTTTTGGAAAGCTCATTACGTTTATTGGATTGGACCTCTGATTGGCGGCGCCACGGGAGGCCTGGTCTATCGCGCCCTCATTGAGCGCAAGTCGGTCGGAACATAGGCTGCGCTGAGGCATATGGGTGAGCCAGATTTTTGAATCCAAACGGCAGGGTCGAAGCATCCCACTGACAAATGAATGCTTTCAAAACTCTCTTCCTAATTTGTATCTGTCTCACCGCCCTGTCTTGGAAGGTCATTGGTCAGTCGCCTACGATCACTCCGGACGCGGCTCCGGCCAGGGCCGCGATCTCACCTGCGGCTACCGCCTCGCCGAGTCCAACGGATGAAAGCGATTTGGAGCGCGCGATTCAAAACAAACTCAAGAGACACCTTCACGTAACGATCGGTGACCATGATGTGGACAAGATCAGCGATCATTTCGGCGATCACGACGGAGATATTCCTGGCATGGTCGGTTTGATCGTCGCCATCACCATGTTCACCGTGTTCGGTGCGCCGGTTTTAATCGTTGCCGTGATCCTCTATTTCAGCATGTCGAAGTCGCGCCAACTCCATAAGACCGTGCGGATGATGGTGGAGAAGGGTCAGGAAGTTCCGGCGGCTTTGCTTGCTGCTCCGCCAGTAGCGCAACGTCAGCGTTCCGATATGCGTCGCGGCGTGGTGCTGGTGATGGTCGGCCTCGGCATCATGTTGTTTTTTGCGGCGGTGAACGAGTGGGAAGGCGGTGCCTGGAGTATCGGCCTGATCCCGTTCTTCATCGGGCTCGGCTATCTGCTTGTATGGAAGTTGGATACTAAGAAAGACAATCCCCCGCCGTTACCGTAGCCTCGGCCCCGTGGAGCTGACTGATGCAAACCTCGTTGCCAGGGTCCTTGTCGATGATGACCAGCACGCGTTCGGCGAGCTGGTCCGTCGGCATCAATCCACCGTGCGCGGTCTCCTCCGGCAACTTACTCGCACCGATGTCGGCCCTGGCCGACGATCTGGCGCAGGAAACTTTTTTGCGCGCCTACAAAAATATTCGCGGTTTTCGGGGCGAAGCGCGGTTCTCAACCTGGCTTTATCGCATTGCTTATAATTGTTTCCGGGAAGATGCGCGTCGCCGCAAAGAGCTCGTCGGGATTGACGAAGCCCAGCTCGAAGCCCAGCAGGATCCGCAGACTGTCGATCCTGCGCTCAAACACGATCTTATGCATGCGTTGAGTTTGCTTCCATTGCACGAGCGCACGGCCATCGTGCTTTGTTGTCAGAATGGTTTATCGCATGACGAAGCATCACGAGTGTTGGACATTCCGCTCGGCACGGTGAAAACAAACGTGCTTCGCGGCCGGGAAAAATTGAAACGGATGCTTGCTGCCTGGGGGCCGAATTAATTATGATGGACGAAGTGGAGCGGGAAGATTGGTTGGATCAACAATTGCGCGAAGCCGCGCCCTACATCGACGATGGCGGCTTCACCCGGAGCGTCTTGCAAAAGCTGCCGGTTCGTCAGAGCCACCAGTCACTGCGTGCGATCATTCTTCTTGGGATTACTCTGATTGCCAGCGCGCTGGCCTATGTTCTCTCCGATGGCGGTCGTTTCATCGCCGTCGCGCTTGGGCGCATCATGGCGCTCCCGGTAATGTGGGTATTCGCCATCTCGCTTGGCTGTGGCCTTGCCATCATTACGCTGAGTTTGATCGCCGCTGTTTCCAGGGCCCGCGAGTTTCCATCCTAGTTGCGCAATCGGCCAGGGTTGTGTTCAGGAGTTGCGTTGTCGATCCGACGCGAGAAGGTAGCGCATGGTGACGAATCTCCCGAGAACGACTCTGCAGGAGCTCATGAAACTTTCCAAACGGCGGCAAGCATTAATGGCAGAAATCCAGGAAATCGATCGAGAAATGGCGAGCCTAGAAAATAAACAGCGCTCGTCGGGAAGTTCGCGACATCGCCTTTCGGTAAAAGTGACGCGCGCCAGCCGCAAACGAAATCCATCGCGTCGGGTGAACTGATTCTCTCGGTTTACTCTGGACTATTTGCCGTCGGTGGAGGCACTGGCGGACGCATGATCCGCTGGAAAAATCTTTAGAAATGTCGCGTGGCAATCGTCACGGCGATAAGACCGTGACGATGCCACGCATTGGGATCAATATTACGGTGCAACCACGACCCAGCCCGACGGAGGTGTCGGCCCATAGGCGCTGCCGGCAAAGCTGTTGTTGTTCAAATACCAGATCGCAGTCTGTCGGGTCGTTGCTTTGAACAACAGATAGTCGGGGTTTCGATCCAGGTTGAAATCGGCCACACCGATCAACTGGTAGGCGGGGGCGATGGTCGGCCCATAGGCACTGCTGATAAAAGACGTTCCACTTAGATACCAGATTGCCGACTGGCGAGTACTGGCATTGAACAACACGTAATCCGGATTCCTATCGCGGTTAAAATCTCCCACACCTGCCACGAGCCAACCCGGCGGTGGTGTTGGTCCATAACTGGAACCAGTGAAGGAATTATTATTCAAAAACCAGATGGCTGTTCGTCGCGTCGTCGCATTGTACAGAACAAAATCCGGGTGACCGTCGTGGTTCAAATCAGAAACTGCCACCAGAGCCCAGCCATTCGGCGGAGTCGGTCCATAAGAGCTGCCGCTAAAGTTGGTGCCGGACAGATACCAGATCGCTGTCTGCCGTGTAGTCGGGTTAAACAAGGCGTAATCAGAATTTCCGTCTCCGTCAAAATCGGCCACATCAACGACGTTCCACCCGGGTGGAGGAGTTGGACCGTAGGAACTCCCGGCAAAGCTGCTATTGGTCAAAAACCAGATCGCTGTTTGACGGGTGCCAGTATTGTACAGGACTAAATCTGAATAGGCATCGCGATTGAAATCAGTCGGTGGGCCCGCGCAGGCGTAAGTACGTGACCCTGCGGATGGGGGATTCACATCGCAGAAGTCCTCGGTAAAGCCCCAGAGGGGACCCTGCACGCCAGAGCCATAAAGTTGGTCGCTTCCCGGTTGGACGGTGCCGAAGATTACATCAAACCGCTTGTTAGGATTGTTCTCGTACAAGCGAACCTCAAAATTCGCCGTCTGATTGTGATCCGCAAAATAGACGACGCGCCATTCGATGTTAAAAATGCGGTTGGGCGCCGTGCCCGACACCGAGGTAAACACACCACAGCCTGTGGCGAAGTTTGTGCAACCCTCTCCCACTATGCCGGTGTGATAATCGCTCCAGAGAGGAAAGATGGTGTAGTCATAGGGCCCTTGGTTAGGCGACGCGGGCAGGCACTGTGACGCAAAGCCGCCGGGTTCGTTGGCGGTTACGAAGTCCAGACGTCCATTCGAACTTACATTTACCGCGTTGAAGGTCTGGTCATACAATTCAAAGGAGAACGGAAGAGCTATCATCGTGTCACAGTCGTCACAGTGACTACCAATATCGCTGTTACCCGGCACGATCGAATCGGTGCCCGTCCTGAATCCATATTCGCAACCACCACACAGCATAACCAGGGAAACTTGGACGGTGTCGTAGTAGGTCGCGCCATCTACGCCTCCCTGCACCATCGCCTTGCCGCGAGCCAATCCGCCTGCCGGGGCCGCGGCCTTGGTCACGACAGGAACCCCATAGCTCCAGCCGTCACTGGCAATATCATAAATTTCCACTGACTGTTCCAACGGGACGCCAGTAAAGAAGGACGCGTCCCCACCCATTACGGCATAGAGCTTGTCGCCACCGGGAGATGTCATTAGTTCCTCGCTGGTGCGCGCCGTTTGGAGCGGGCTCATTGTTGCCCAGGAATTGGCTGCGAAATTATAGCGATAAAGGGTGTTGACCACCGTGGTTGAAGTGATTCCGCCCGCATAATAGGCAAAATTACCAGCAACGGCGGCGCGACCATAGCTGATGGCAACAGGCATCGAGGCGCCCGTGGTCCATGTGTTGGACGCTATGTTGTATATAGTGACTGTGTCTAGGGGCCCAGGATTGCCACCAAAATTGTAAATCTTACCGTTGAAAGCCACATTGGCTCCGGTCTGTGGATTCGGCAGAGGTGCGCCAGTTGTCCAGGTATTGGTAGCCACGTTGTAGATAGCGTTCTCGGTAATATGAGTGCCGGTGTAACCGCCCGGAACATATATCTTCCCGTTCCAATACGCCCCTTGAATATTTTGTTTGCCGGTTGGCATGTTGGCCAACTGTGTCCAAGTCTCCGTTGCCGGATTCCAGCGCCACAGATCGTTCAGGTAATTGGCGCCGCTGTCACTACCGCCGTAAACATAAACGAAGGTTCCGTCGGTGCAGGCGCCCCCACGATAGCGTTCCGGGGGGCCAGTGGTCGATGTATTCCAACCTTCGGGGCAGAGGTTACTGGTGCCGGTGGCGGAGAGGCTCACCGGAGTCTCCGTTCTCGGGGTCTGAACCAGCGGTTTCGAAGCGTGCCCCGGTGGAGCGGCGTCTGCTGATGCAGTAGGTGTGAAGCGTTGTGCTGTGCTGTCTGCTTTGTTTGTGAGCTGCTTTCCTGGCTTTGCTAGCGTCGCATGCTTCGCGCCGCCGTGATTGGCACTGTTTTCCTGCGCCAGCGCGAATGAAATTGCGCAAGCAGCCAAAAGCAAAAGTGAGTAAAAGGCGCCTTGCAGAAGATACGCTTCGATGCTGAGATTAATGTGTTTTTTCATCGCTTTGCCTCTGAGACTGCGGTGAATAGCAGAAGCGAGTCAAGATTTATCAAATGCCTGATTCGTTTGGCTTTTCACTGCCTAACTAGAATGGAGTGAACTGCTAAGCGAATGCGACCGCATTTCCGGAAGCAAAACTTTGGGCTGCGTATCACGCTTCGGGATCTGGGGGACGTGCGCCTGCCAGGAATTTTTCCACCTCGTCGGTATAGCTCTGGAATGGATCTCCCATTACGAGAAAATCGCGGCTATCACAGGCGATCGAGTCCCAGTTGATGACATAAGGCAGATCGCGTTTTTGAAATGCAGCTACGGCGAGCGCTCGCCCGGCCGCTCGAGTATTTTGTGGCGGGGTGAGCGTCGCGTCGGCGCGGTGCACGTAATTATTCCATTCGCCAATTCTCTTTCCAGGCGTCACACCGAAAAACAAACCTCGCTCAGGGTTGATGTTGTGATACTCGAGATCGACACTTTGCAGCCAGGGGTCGTCCCAGCTTAAGCCTTCGGATTCGATCAGGGTGTCGAGCAACCATTTTTTCGTGATCCAATCGACTCCGCCGATGAGCGATTGTCGATTTTGCTCGAGCGCTTCGAGAGTAAAGCTCCAACTCTCCAGCAGCCAGTCCGTCTCGGCGCTGGAACCGCGCAGATGTTTCTGAGCCAGATCATAGAAATGCCATTGGACGTCGAGCGCGCCGATGGCTTTCCCGTTTTCAAGATCGACAATCCAGCGGAGCGACGAATCGCGGGAAATATCGCGTGTGCTTTGGACTGCATCCGCCAGGATGAGGTTGCGGGGCAATCGGCCTTCTTCGAGCAACGCCAGCACGCAAACCGTAGTGCCGATCTTCAGTGCCGTGGCGAACGGACTCATGTTCGAGTCGCCGATTAGCAAGTGGAGCCGGCGATACTTGCGATAATCGGCCAAAGGTTCATCCCGGGCGTTGATGATGGCGCGATTGAACTGCACCCATTGATAAATGTCGTTGACGATGTGATCGGCTCGCTGGCTCAGTTGAAACTGAATCTGTGCTTCGGGCTGCGGTGGTTCAAAATCGAACGCCAGCGGATTGGCCTGGCCGACTCTGCCTGCGCCGGTGAAAATCTGTCGCGTGGCCAGAAACGTAAGGAGCGTTCCGAGAATCGGCGGCGTGAATTGCGCCTCGCGTTTCATCAAATAATTCTCGTGGCAACCAAATGTTGCGCCAGTGTGATGATCGACATTGTTCTTGATGAACGACACCCGATCGTCCGCGCCTAAAGCAGCCAGCGATGATTGAAGTAACTGATCGCCGGCTAGGTCATAAGCGACCAGATCGTGCAGATGCAAACATTCCGGCGACGCGTACTCAATGTGGCCCATGTCGAGGTAGAGACGACCGCCGTTAAGAAGAAAGCCGCCGTTGCCTGGGGGTTCCTCGTAATCGCGATAATGCAAATCGATCGTTCCGGCAGCGGCTTTCCGAAACAGGTAATTTTTGACCTTGGCCGGCCAGAGATCGGAATTGCCGTGCGGTTCGTCATCGCTCAGCAGGCAACCATACTCAGTCTCTATCCCTACGATCCGATCCACGAAATTAACTAACGCACCGAAACCAGTAAATGGCTAAGGCAAAAACCGGGCCACGAAGATTCTGATCGACCAATTCGAGCCGAAAGAAAGCGACGCGAGGACGCATCGCAGTCCGAAAACTTCGCGAAAAGAAAATTGCCGCACATGCAGTTTTGCACGAAGTGCTTTGGAGTGCGATGCGTCCTCGCATCGCTTTTTAGGGCCGATAATCAGCGCGCCACTCCAATTGAAAAAGGTGGATCGGCCTCTCCGAGGGATGTGAATAAAAGCCGGCTTCTCTGCTTCGGCTTTTGCGCCGTGTGTGGCGGGGCGCTCGGACTAGGCAACCCGCTGACTTATTCACAACCCTTGAAACAAAACCGAAAATTGGTCAAACTGGCTCAGCATGATGCCTCGGCCTAATCTGCGGAGTCCTTACGTAAGGACAGGTGGCCTGGTCTATTTTGCCCGCATGCTCGATAAAATTCGGGCCCACGAAAAAGGCGAACTGCCGGAGGAATATCAGGCGAACCTTGGCCGCGGTTTCGACGCAAGCTGCATCCGATTTCTAAAGGTCAATTACGATCAGCTCGCCGATCGTGCGAAAAAGGGCGGGAGCGACGACGAGATTTTGCATTGGTGTTTTGAAACGGGCCGCCGTCCGTCCGATGACGAGATTTACGTCTGGAACGAATTCATGCGAAAACGCGGCTGGAACGACGAGCTCACCGAAACACTGAAGCGCCGGAAAAAAGAATCGGGAATGGCCGGCCGTTCCGAGATCGAAACAATGTTTTCCTACATCGACGCGGACGAGGGCCGCAAGGTCCGAACGGATCAGTGATTTTTGATCACCGGATTTGGCGGCGGCGGCGGCTGCATTCGCCAGTCGATGAATTTCCAGACCGCGATCACGAGCAGAATGGTTAAGATGGTCGCGACCCAAAATCGAAGCGCCCGATTTCTCACCATAAACGCCTTGTCATGTCCGCCACGGCGGATTCGTCCTGTGGCGAATTGAGCGAAGCGAAACATCTCTGACTAATTCTTGCGAGAAGAACCTTTACTCCCGTGACCGTAGATTCTTCGCTGCCCTCAGAATGACAAGAGTGGCACGGGCTCACTCCGATAGCGTATCGATTCGCTCCGCCAGAGCGAAATCGAGCTCGGTCAGGCCGCCTTTGCTGTGAGTAGAGAGCACGAGGCGTACTTTGTTGTACCGGATGTCGATGTCGGGATGATGTTCTTCGTCGTCAGCCACCTCGGCCACAGCATTCACGAAATCGACGGCGTCGGCGAAATCGTCGAACTCGAACGTGCGTTCGATGTGCTTTTTCTCCAGCTCCCATTCCGGGATTTTCTTCATGCGCTCCTTGAGCTCGCTTGCTTTGATCAAGTCAGCCATAACGGCACAACGACTATCACCCGAAAAACGTTTTGCAACGTGAAATCGAGCGGTCTTTTTGGGGGCGGAGATGTAAGATGGACGCGCTATCCTCAACGCGTTGGCAAACAAGTGCGCCGAAGGCGCAGCTAATATTTATGTTTCGCCACGAAGAGTAAAAGATTAGCGCCCTGCGGCGATGGAATTAGCATCGTCTCGCCGCAGCGAGCCGATCCACTTATCGGAGATCGAGAATTCTCTTCAGATTTCGGACCGAATCGAACACTTCCACCGCGCAGGCTCGTGCCTGCCGGGACAATCGGGGCCAGTCGCGAACGATCTCTTTCACCGCGGCTTCGGCTTGATCGGCGTTTCGGATAAATCGGAATCCGCTTTCCGCCGGCAGATATTTTCCTGCACCTGTATCTTCAGTGATGACCGGGCGACCAAGCGCAAGGAAAGCGGCAGCCCGATCGCTGAGCCACCCAGTTTGCCAGGCCACATCCACGCCTTTGATGGCAGTGAATTCGCCCAGTGCCGACGCTAAATAGCGGCGGTAAATGGCCGGCGTTCGTGCAACGTGATGAGGATCGACAACTCGCCATCCGCGTCCCGTGAGGCGCTCTCGCTCCGGGTCATCTGCGCTCATGTTCATCGCTAGTTCAAACTTTCCAGTCGGCACTCGGCAGGGAAGATCGAGATATTGTTCGAACGCCTGTTTCTTCGAGAGATCGGGAAATATGCCGCCCACCTCAATCGCTCCGCTCCAATACCATTGACCGATCGTAGTAAACTTCGGTTCGCGCGGGCGCGGGCGACGCTGATACAATTTCCTATCCGCTAGCGGAAAAAATGTTTTCCATTTGAGTGGCGATCGCGGCATTCCGCAATCCTTAGCGTTGGCATTCAGCCCTATTGTCCAGAACTCATCGTGATACGACTGGCCCATTTCCATCCTGGTCATCCAGAAAAAAATTTCGCTCGGGTCCAGATCGCAAAAAATCCGGCGCTCAAACTGAAGCAGCAAAGGTGGATGAATTGAATAGCTCAGATTGAGCAACGTGGTCGGCCCGGCCAGGCGCGCCAGAAGCTCGCGTCTGGACATGCCGAGACAGCGCATCGATTCGAGTTCGTGAATGCCGGCGCGCGGATTTTGATAAAGCAAACAATAGCGCCCGGTCAATCCATGTTGCCGCAACTGTCGCTGGAAATTGTCGATCTTGCGCTGGTCATCGCGGGAATTCTTTTCAGCCGGAAGGATCTCAAGCCAGATCGCATCCAGTTTCAGCCGTCGCAATCCGAGCATCCATTGCAATGGAACCGAGAAATTTCCACCGCCCTGGAGATATTTCGCCGCAAAACCGCAACCGAGAAAAATGGTCATTTGAGTTATAGCCGTGTCACAGATAGACAGGTCATCCGCGGGAAAGAGTAGCACGGACCTTCACCCCAATCCTCTCCCTGCGAGGGAGAGGAAGAAGAGTCCTCGGTGGATCGCGTTACTCGCGATTGGCCGCATCGTCGTAATGATGGCGTTGTCCCATTCTCTCCCACCGGGAGAGACGGACGCGAAGCGCTAGTGAGGGCTTCCTTCGTAGCATGTTTCAAAACCCGACCTTCAGTGAGTGCACGCCCAGTGTTCGGACGACAAGCGTTCTTGAACGGATTAAGTTGGGATTGTGGGTTTCATTTTAACCATCATCGGATCGATGCTGGCACTGGACATCATTTGGTGGATCGTGCTGGCGCACGCGACCACGCGTAACTGGGCCCGGATTGTCCTTTCCATCTTTATGATCGCTCAGCTCGCGGGATTAACGTGGCTGATCGCGGGCCGCTTTTTGCAAACCGGTTGGGACCGGTTGCTGCCGAAGTTTGCGACGTCCGCCATTTTTATCTGGCATTTCGTCGGGCTAGGTCTGCTGTCGATCCTCGCGATCGTGTTCGTGCCGCTGTTGCTTGTCCAAAAATTCGTACCGCATCGGCCGGTCGAGAAACAATCGATTCAGGATCGGAGCGACTACACCCGGCGTGATTTTCTTGGTGTGACTGCGGCGCTTCTGCCGCCAGTTTTAACTTTTAGTCTGACCGGCATCGCGCTTGGCCAACTGAATCGCTTCCGAGTTCGGCGTTTCGTCGTGCCGATCCGCGATTTGCCGCGCGATCTTGATGGACTCACCATTGCGCAAGTCAGCGACATGCATGTGGGCCGGTTCACTTCCGGACGTGTGCTGCGCGACATGGTTGCAGCGGTAAATGAAATGCGCCCCGACCTGATTCTGCTTACTGGCGATCTGATTAACGACGCATTGAGCGCGTTGGATGAAGGTCTGGACTTGGTTCGAGCGATCGATCCGCGTCTCGGGTTGTATCTGATCGAGGGAAATCATGACCTCATCGAGAACGGCCCGGAATTCGAACGCCGCGTCAAAGCGTCGGGTATTCCGTTTCTTCTGGACGAATCCGCGATCGTCACGATTCGCGGTGTGCCCGTTCAATTACTCGGTCTGAGCTGGACACGTCATCACGAGAAAGATCATGACCAGGAAATTTCACGCGCCGTTCGCAGACTGCTGGAACAACGACAACCGGATGTTTTTCCGATTCTGCTCGCGCATCATCCGCATGCATTCGATGCCGCGGCTGACGCCGGCATGCCGCTGACCCTTTCCGGTCATACCCACGGCGGACAATTGATGTTGAACGAACAACTCGGATTTGGACCTGCTATTTTTCGATACTGGTCGGGACTGTACAAGCGCGCTGATAGCACATTGATCGTGTCTAACGGTGTCGGGAATTGGTTTCCGTTGCGGGTGAATGCACCGGCGGAAGTCATTCACCTCACTCTGCGCCGATCTTGATCATTGCGTTTTCGGAAGCAATCGCGAGATGAGCAGCAACAGCCCGATTACCACCACTGCGAGAACGCCCCAGAAAATGTAGCGCGCAGAACCCGTGAGCGTTTGCGTAATTCGCGCCGTTGTTGAGTCGGTGCTCCGCTCCGGTTGCAGCATGGGCGTGACGCGTTCCGCGCGCAGGAGTTGATCGGCGATCAGGCTCACGTCGTAATGCGGTGCGTCGGCTTCCGGGTTGCCATAATACAGCCATGTCGGCTCGTTCGACGCGCCTGTCCGGAATATGACGCGCGTGACGGGATAAGCTGCCTGGAAATTCTGCAGATTGATGGCCGGATTGTCGCCATTGTCCGTCTCCAGAAACAGGGTGTCGCTTTCGGGTGTCGCATCGAGACGAATCGAGAGTTCCTTTGTCGGTTGGTTAGGCAACTGCTGCCATTTCGCTCGGCCGAGCTCGCGCGGATAAGTATCGCCGCGCTCTGTGGACACCTCTTCCTGGAGACGCATGTCTCTTTCAAAAAGACCGGATGCGGGCGTGCAAGTGACTCGAGTAATTGGAATTCCCGGTTGCGGCAACTTCAACGACCATCGCGAGACCCGCGGTTTTTCGGGATCGTTCACCAATTTTGTCTCTAACTGGATCGATCGAGAGATCGATGTCCGTTCCAGAAGATACGGCAGTTGTCGATCCTCCGTTACAACTCGCAGGTCGCGCAAATCACTGGCCGCATGTGCCAGGACATCTGGATCGAGCTCCACTTGTTGCGCCCCCGATTGTTTTACTGCAATTGCTCGGCGAAACTTCCAGCCAGTCACATTGATCTTTGCGCCCTGCAACGGGACCGCCGCGAGATTGTCCGGTGCTTTGTAATCGCCATTCGCGACTAATGACAACGGCGTCAATTCTTTCGCCGTCGCAGTTTTCAATTGCTCGGTTAGTCCCGCGAGATCATAACGCGGCGCCGCACATTGATTGTTGCCGGAAAGCAATGTGTAACGGCTGGTCTCGCGTGCGAGGAAAACTAAAGTTGGCATACGTCGCTCGCCTTCGATTGATTTGATGGCCAGCGGCGGACTATCGCCGTTGTCGATCAATACGATCAACTGGCGGCTGCGAATCTGCGCATTAATCGGCACCTCCAGGCGCGATTCTACTTTTCCATTAAGCTCGATTCGGTAAATCGACCCGGTACTGAGCGTTTGTTCGCGGATCGTATCGTTATCGAGGTTGGGCACAGCAATCGTGACCGCGCGAGTGAACAGCGGATCTTGCGCTTCGATGCGCAACACGGCGACATTGAGTTTTGATGCTCCCAGATCGAGCGCCAGCCGCGTTTTGCCGAAGCTTTCATCGCACGACTTGATCGAAACATTGAAGACGTCCGGCGGCGCATTCGGTTCCGTCACCTCAAGCTGCACTCCCGTGAACGGCACGGCGGCAGTTCGGCTATCATTGATTGATAGTCGCAAAAAATTCCAGGCGCCTTCAGGAAATGCGACCCGCAGATTCGAGGCGCCACCGGTCATTCGAAAGATTGGCTGACTGCCAGTGAGCTCGTTCCATTTGGTTCCATCTTGGGAACCTTCTACCTGCACGGCCTTCAGGAACTCCGCGCTCGGCGTCTCGAACTCTACGGCTTTGATCAACAAGTTCGTTCCGGTTGCCAGAATGATTCGGGTCGTTCGCGGTTCGAGCTCGGTACGCAATTCCTTTGGTCGCACCATCGAGACCACGTGCGGCATCGGACGATCGACAAGGTAAGGTACCTCAGCGCCTGCGTTGTCGATGATCCGTAAATCTTCGAGAACGGGTCGCGCCGCGTCGATTGTTTCGGGCGGAAGTTTCAGCCGGATCAATCCTGCCGCCGGCACTTCGATGGCCTGGCTCTGTTTCCACTCATTCGGTGTCAATGCTTCAACCGGGCCGACAAGCAACAGCGGCCCGAGGAAGAAACCGAGCGTCGATCGAAACCTCATGGCGTTTGTTTTTCGGGAAGCGCGAGAAAACGCTGATAAAGAAACGATGCCACGATGGCGATGATGGCCACGATGATGAACGCAGCGATCCGGTAAAGTTGATCGAGCTCGGAGAGATCGTGCAGGAAAAGCTTGAGTATCGTCACACCGAGCAAACCGAGACCTGCATAACGAACAGGTTTCAGAGCGTGTCGAATTCCAATGATCAAGAGCAGCAACGCGAATAACGCCCAGGCAATGCTGTAACTCATATCGCGCGCGAAATTGCCGGAGAATTGAAAAGTGAGCGCGCTCGCGCCGGGCGGGGTGAAGTAATCGGCGATCTCGATGTTGACTAACAGAAACGCCAGGATGGTGGCGAGCGCGTAAAGCAATGGCGGAGCTTTTCGACCAAGGATGAGGTTTCGCGGCGGCGCCAGCAACCACGCCCCTGCAAACAAACAGATCGTCACGATGCCGTAAGTGTAAAGATACCAGTTGAAAATCGGTGTGCTGGTTCGGGCGTGGTAATTCAACACAGCCGGGTTGAATGCCAAACGCACAAACGCCACCACCAGCAACCCTGCGCCGACCAACCGCAACCCGGGATGCGGGATGCGATGAAACAACCAGCACAGCGCCGCGCCCTCGAGCGCCCAACCCAGCGTAATCCATTGTCGATCGAACTGGATCGGAAAAATTAATGTGATGAAAAACAGGGCCGCGCCGCCGAATAGCGCCAGTTGGGCGTTGCGCGCCTGACTTTCCACCGGTGTGCGTTTGAGCAAAACAATCAGCCCAAGCAGCGACGGGATGGAAAAGATCGCCGGCACGAGCCCGAGCATGCCGTTTGGATAACCGCGGCGGATCGCGTCATAGATCAGAAAGAAATGCAGAGGCGCAGCCAGCGCGGCCGTGGCCCAGATCAATGTTCGTTTGGCGAATTGTCGATGAAAGAGGAATGGAAAGATCGTGAAGATCGCTGCGAATCCGATGTACCAAGCGATCGGCAACAAGGCGTGACGAGTGTCGAAATGAGCTCCGTGCCAGGCATACTCAAGAGCGACTGTCGATCCTAACGCAACGGCGGCGAGCAATTCCAAATCCATGATTTTCGTCATGCCCAGCAGCAAGATGCCAAACAACAATGCCAGCCCGAAAACCGGCGATGGATTCGCCAGCGGCAACCTGAGCGTCACCATGATCAGCAACAAAAACGGCAACGTGGCCGACAATGCCGGAAGTTGGACTGCGAAATTTGCCGGAATGGTCAGCGCGCCGAAGAGTTTTCCGCTTGTGGTATCGAATTTGCCGATCAAACGTCGCGACGCCCACAGCGCGGCAAGCAAAAAGAAAATGGCGAAGCCGCCGAGGAGAAAGAGAGAAGTATCGAGCCCGGTCAGCTCGGCCGGAATCCGGAAAATCCAGCCACCGATTACGACAAGAGTGAGCACAAGAACAACCAGGATCGACAAGAGCGTGCCGGTAATTCCTGCCAGCACGATGGCCAGGAGATCCACACATAAGACCAACGGCCAAATTAAAAATGAAACCTGGTCGAGATTACAAATCGGCAGAAAAACCAGGATGAGCGCCAATGCCGGAAACAGATGTCCACACCATCCGATATTGATCTTGCGAACGCGTTGTAACAACAGCGGCGCGGCGGAATGGAGCAGCGCGAATACAAAAAACGCCCCGAGCGCGACGTAAAGATTTTCAGATTTTAGATAGGAAGCGGTCCAGCTCGCCAGAAAAACGAATACCGCCAGACCCGTAACATTTGCGAGCTGCGCCAGTTTTTCTTTTAGGAAGACAATTGTGAGCAGGACAAGATCGACGAGAAAAATGTAACTGAGGAGCACGACCGGCCGTTGGCCGATTGGTTGAAACGAAAAGAAATAGAAACCCCACAAAATTGCCGCTCCGCCCATGCCGATCGCAGCCGCGGCAAAAGCACGCTCGGATTTCGCTCCGGATTTGATCGAGGCTAGCGCCGCGCAAAATAGAATTTCAAACCCGAGAAACACCGCCATCGGCACAAATAGTTTGCTGCCGAGAAAATATTTTTGTGTGAGAAAGAAACTCGTTACCCAAGCGGCCTGCATGAAAATTGTCCCGATCGCGCCCAGGATCGGGAGTGCGCTCCAGTGCTTGCGGCGAGCTACGAGGACCAGACCAAGGTCGAGCAAGGCCAGATATCCGAATAGACCAGCTGGATTATCCTGACCGGTTGAGAGTAGGACCGGCGTGAGAAAACCGCCGGCCATTCCGAGAATCGCCACCGCAATTGCATTGAGTCGCACCGCAAGCAAGAACGCGACGGCGGTGATCAGCGTCATCAGAAGAAAGGTTGGGATGAGTCCGAAGAACGCGAAGTGATAGAACGATCGGCAGGCGAATGTGACCGCGTAAAGAATCAGGATGCCCGTCGCGCAAAGTGTTTGGGCAGTGACCGCGTGTTCCTTGCGCTTGAGCGCGACCCCGCCAATCACCAGCGCCAAGCCGACCACGAATCCGATGCTTACTCGGATCTCGGGTGGAATCAGATTGTGCTCGAACGAATATTTCACGAAGAACGCGACGCCAAGAAACAGGGCCAGCCCGCCGATCCAGGCGAAAAGTTTCGCGCCCATAAAATGTTCCCAATTAATCGCAGGCAACGATGGTTTCGGCGAAACAGTCGCGGGAATTGGCGATGGTGGAGATGTCGATCTCGTTTGAGCAGTAACTTCGATTGGCAAAGGCGGCGGAACTGCGGGTGACGGTTTGGGACGGGTCGGAGCTATGGCGGGTGCGGGAACAATCGGCTCGAGACTTGGTTCCACCGCTGAGGGAGCACGCACGCCCGTTTCGCCCCGTAATCCGCGCACTTGCTGCTCGAGTTCGGCTAACCGGGTCTTTAGATCAATCAGGGTTCGCTGAGCGCCGCTCGCTTTTACAATCGCCACGATTGGCAACACACAAATGATTACGACGACAATCAGGAGCAACAGAATGATGCCTTCCATAAATCAGGATTTTGAATGGCCGGAATAATGCACAGTTTGTGCCCGCCAGGTGAATCAATAATTTGGCGGTTCCGTATCGAATGATTCGGTGTTCGTCGAGACGTTTTCAGAACGGGTGTGGATTTGACGCTTCCGCGTATCTCCGCAAATTAAACGCTCTTTCGAAACGGGCGCCCGTAGCTCAACTGGATAGAGCATCTGACTACGGATCAGAAGGTTAGTGGTTCGAATCCTCTCGGGCGCGCTTTTTTTGGTTTCAGCAGGTTGTCATGTTGAGCTAGGAAATGGATTGAGATTGAATTCGTTTGTTTCCCGACTCACTCGCCGTTACCCCTCACGGCCTTGCGGTCCATGTCGTTCATCCCGTTCGCTCCATTCTTCGCATCGCTCAGAATGACAGGATGGGCTGTTCCAGTTCCAGGGAGCGGCTACGAACGAAACGTGAATGGCAACCGAACCCGGACTGCTACCGGGCGACCGTTCTTCGTTGCGGGACTAAACTTCCATTTTTGTACGGCTAGCGCCGCTGCCTGGGCGAAATCGTAAGCAGTTGCCTGAACCATTCGGACATTACGCGTCGAGCCATCGGGGCGGACGACGAAATCAACTTCAGCGTAGCCCCACTGACCGTGCTGCGCCGCCCCCTCTGGGGAAAACGGCGCAAAACCGCGCAGAAATTTCGGTGCGGTGTCATATTTGCTCGCAGGGGTAGCCACTTTCATAAAAGTCGCGACCTGGTTCGGCGGCATTGGGTCGCCTTCGAAAGGGAGCTGTGTACTGCAACTACAAAGCAACAGCGCGGCGACGAGACCTATTTGTTTGCATGACAATCTATTCCGCACGCAGGAAATTCTACTCACTCTGACTGTTCGGCCAGTGAAGCGACGGCGGATGAGGGCGCATGCGGGTTTCATTTGATCCCTAATAATTCATCGTTCAGCCCTGATTCACGGCGGTCCGTCGGCCCGCACGAATTTCGCGCTCTGATCGTCGACTCAAACGCCGATCCCGCGACTTTTCAGAATCTCAGCGTTCCAGGATTTCGAAAGCTACGCTGGCACGTGTCTGGCGGCGCGCCCAAAAATGCGGTGCGCTCCGAAGAGTCCCGCCAACGCCAGAGCCATTAGCCACGCGCTGCTGCCCGTTTCGGGGACACCGCTGGTCTGGTGCAGTTCTACCGAGACATCGTCGAGATTGAAAACGTCAGAATCGTTCCGGAAGACAAATTCGAGACGCGTGGACGTGCTGGTCGCCTGGACAGTAAAGGTATATTGCGTGAAAGAACTTCCCACATCCGAGACATCCCCTCCTGGGACAAAATTTCCAGCAAAAGCAACCCGAAAGTCAACGGGCTCCCCATCAACGTTGGGGCCAGTTCCACCTCCGCTGTTGCGCAGGTAGAAAGTCAAATCATAGAAAGCGCCGGCAACCGTCGCGAACTCCTGGTAGAGAGTACCGGTCGAATCTGGCGGCGCCATATAAGCTCCAAAATTCCCTGAGTACGCTGCACCTGCACTTACACCGGTCAATGCGGTATTGTCTGCTTGGGTCCAGCCGGTGAAATCGCCGGTTTCGAAACCACCATTAACGATGAGATTGGCCGACGCCGGAGTCGCAAAGGCGACCACGAGAACACCCAGCAAACTGAAAAGGATTGTTGAGGGAGTTTTCACAATGCGAGCGATTTCGGACGGAAACGCCCGGCAAGTCAATCACCAAGTTTTGCAATTTCGCGAGTTATTCACAAAACTCCGGCATGATGGAGCAGGTCGCTAGGCCAGTTCGGCTCGACCCGCCATCTTGTTGTAGTCAGAACATCTAACGAGACGGAGCTGAGCGACGGCGAGCGGAACCGCGCGTGACACCAAAGAAAGTGTGGAGGATTGACGCAAAGCTAGAAATCGGAACGGCTCGCGATCGGCTGGACCGGCTAGATGGCATGTAAGGGTGCGGGCGAGTGGTTAAGCTCACCCGCACTATGCAAAATACAATCGTTCATAACGAAGGGGCGACCTCACCCGAGGGCGCCGTTGGTAAAGTAAAGCTCCCGTACTCGGTGATCAAGCTTGGACTGGACATGCACGCCCGGGTCTATGTGGTAGTGGCCCAATACGATCAGCTCTTGCCCAAGGCGCCTCGACGCTTTGCCCCTCCCGAGTTTGTTCCCTGGGTGGAAGCAGTGTTGCGAAGGGGTCACACGGTTCATGTGGTTTATGAGGCGTGCGGGTTTGGCTTCGGACTGTATCGGCAGTTGTGTGCCGCTGGAGCACATTGCTGCGTGATTGCGCCGCGCAAACTCGACGAACAGGGCACGGGAATAAAAACCGATCCGCGCGATGCTCTGACGTTGTGTCAGCGGCTCTCGCGTTATGTGGAAGGCAACACCTGGGAACTGGCCGTGATTCGGGTGCCGAGCGAAGAAGAAGAACAGGCCCGGCATGTTTCGCGTCAGCGTGGACAACTGGTGCATCATCGGCAGAAGCTCGAAGCCCAAGGGCGCTCGCTGCTAATCAATCACGCGCTGGCAGCGCCGGCTCATTGGTGGAAACAACAGACCTGGAGCCGATTGGGCAAACATCTGCCGGTCTGGATCAGGCTACGGCTGGATGTGGCACGACCCGCTCTTTTGAGTTTAGAGGAGCAAATTAACGCCCTAACCAGTGAATTGGAAGCGGCGGCGGAGGCTTGCATACCGGCCGGGATCGGCAAACTCACCAGCGTGGTGCTCACTCGCGAGATCTGTAATTGGCACCGGTTTAACAATCGGCGCGCGATCAGTTCTTACACCGGACTGTGTCCCGGCGAGCGCAGCAGCGGGAGTAAACGAGTTGCGGGCAGTGTGACCAAACGAGGCAACCCGCGGCTAAGAGCCGCGCTGGTCGAGTGCGCCTGGCGCATGGTGCGTTTCCAGCCGCAATATCCACCAGTTAAAAAACGGCTCGCTATCCTGGCAAAGGACGCGCCCGCCACCGGCGCACAACGCAAAAAAGCCATCGTCGCTGTGGCCCGGCATTTGGCCGTCGATCTGTGGCGCGTGCACACCGGACGCTGTAGCGCAGCCCGGCTCGGCCTAATTAATTAACTACTCAAGTTCGAGGGGAACAGTTTTGGAACGTGGCGCGTGTCCGGGATCTAACCTGAACCGTTAAAACGACGAGCTTCGTCGCTTTAGATTGGACCGCGCCAAAGTTCCGCTTCAGTCGAGACGGAATAAGTCACATTGCGCTGTCAAAATTAACATCGACATGCGCGGATAGGAGTATCAGCCGCTGAACAATCCAAAGCGCGCACCAAAAGCGGAAGCGTTCCTACCCAAGTTCAACCCCACAACCTGACAAACCAATGTAACCGTCATCCTCAAAACTTATCTTTGACACCCTTCATAGGGGTTAGATGAGTGCATGGAGCGCCTTAGACAGCTCCCGCATCACGTGCGACTTGGAGCGTGTCGAGATATTGCTGAAATTTTACGGCCCGACCGTCGCGGATCGTCCAGACGTGGGCGACCTGTGCTTTGCGTTCCTGGCCTTGCCCGTGAAATCTGAAGTGATAGTAGCCGAGAGCCACAACTCTCTCGCCGCCGTTGCACTCAAAGATATCGTCCACGTTAAAGACGAGCTTGTCAAAACCCGCCGTTAAGCGTTCGAAAATGCCTGAGCGCACCGCCGCTATCCCGTGATACGGGCTGCGGTCCGCCAATGGCGAATTGTCAGCCACGATCCAGACAATGTCGTCAGCCAAATACGACATCACCGCTTCGTAGTCGCGTTCGCCTAAACGGGCGTAGAGTGTTTCAATATCTGTAATCGTATTCATGTCCGATGAGGCCTAACGAGACCAAGATCAGCCACCGCTGGCGAGAGCGCGCGTGGCACCGGAATAAGAGGTTTGAGTCATGAAAATCTCCGCCGTACGCCGGCCAGTGGTTGGCTGCATCGCATGGTTAGGTCTGTTCGGTGATTCGCCGGAGATCTTCAACGACTGCGAAAGTAAGCAACACATACTCTTCTGCATCGTCCACCGAAGGCTGGAACTCAGGTGTATGCACTGTCCGATTTCTGATGTCGCGAAGCTTCTGAATAGCCGTCATGACGGCGGTGGGAACCGATTCATGGCGCCGAAGCACATCTAGATACACCGACGGCCTTCGTTGCCTCGATGCCTCGGCTGGGGCGTGCTTCCGAGCAAACTCTGCGCCTGCGGCTTCGAGGCGTATCCACGCCTCGACCACCGCGGCGCGTGGCGAAAGCTCCGCGAGAGCCATGAGATCATCGATCTCTGGCTCTTTCGGAGCGGGTAAAGCGGGGGAGGAAATTGTCTCGATCTTTTTGATTGATTCTCGAGCTTGCTCAAGGTCGCGCTTAAAGGTGAATTCGACATCCTTGTATTTGACGCGGCCTTCGCGAATCGAGTCCATCAGCCGAAGGATCGCGCGGCGCAAAAGGAAGACGATAGCGAACGCGCTTGCGGGCCATGCAAGCGCCTTTACCAGCTCCACAATGGCAGTCAGCGTGTCCATAGACCTAACTAGATTTATACCGAATTTTTCGGCCTAATCCGATTACAGATGGATAAATTCGGCCTAAACAGGAAAAGTTGGTTGTCCCACCGTTGCTTTTGCGACCGCTTGAAAAGCTCATTAAGGTGTCGACCGATTGTGGTGTTGAGCGGAGCGTTTGCCAGGTCGTAGCTTTAGGCGAAGCCTGGAAACCTCTCGATTCATTTGCCTCTCGCGGAGCCATGGAAAAGATTGGAGATTGAACTCGTTCGTCTCCCGACTCACTCGCCGTTACCCTCACGGTCTTACGGTCCATGTCGTTCATCCCGTTCGCTTCATTCTTCGCTTCGCTCAGAATGACATGATATGGCGACACGAGTTGCCCATTCATTTTACGACGTAAAAAGCGCCGAGAATGATGCCGAAGATGGTGTGGGCAATTACGACCGAGATCGGGGTGCGGATTCCGTAATGCAATCCCAAAAAGCCGGGTGGTTCCAATTGGCGCTGAACAGTCGGGCCGTATTGTTCGTTGGCGACTCGCGGATGTACTGCGGGAAGAATGGGCAACGCCACGGCCAAAACGAAGATCGCCTGGCCGAGTCCGAATAATGCGCCGAGCCACCATGTCGATCTTCCCAATGATTGAAACGCGGCGGCGTAGATGAGCGAAAAAATCCAGCCATTCAGGAAATGCAGAAAGATTCCGATCAATTTCGCCCGGTCGCGATCGGGGGTGAACATTGTCCCGAGCAGATACGGCAGATTCATTCGAGTGATGCCGACTCCCTGACTTCCGGCCTGGATCGATTCGAGCACGATCGTGCTGATGAATCCCCACAGTAGCCAGCTTGTCCAGTTCATGACGCAACATAGCGGCCTTGGTTAACGTGATTCAAGCTTGGGGTCGGGAGCCCGATGGACATTTGGCTTATTGGGGAAGCTGTCAGCTCCCCCTACAGCTCTGTTCCGTTCGCGCGCTGTTCCGCTTCACTGATGGAGAGCGCGGCGTTGATGAGCCCGAGATGAGTGAATGCCTGAGGGAAATTCCCGAGCGCGTCGCCGGTTTCGGGATCGATTTCCTCGGCGAAAAGATCGACATCGCTCGCGTAGGCCAGCACGGCTTTGAAAGCGCGGTGTGCCTCGTCGATCTCGCCGGCACGGGCCCGAAAATCTGCTTCCCAGAAATTACAGACGCCAAATGCGCCTTCGCCTTTTTTGGGGCTGTCTTCGTCCCGATACATGAGGCCGGGTTTGGGCGACAATTTTTCCCGGAGTCGCGCGTGCGTTTTTTGCATCCGCTCGGAGTTCGGATCGGCAAATCCGTAAATCACGAGCAACAACGCGTTGGCATCGACCGTGTCACCGTCGAAAACCTGCGTGTAGGATTGCAATTTCTCATTCCAGCCGCGCACTTCAATTTCCTTACGGATCTGGTCACGAACGCGGCTCACTTTGTCGATGTTCAAATTCGACAGATGCCCGCGATTGGCCAGGTCGAGTAAACGATCAAGGGCGGCCCAGCAGAGCATGCGTGATTGGGTAAATTGCTGGCGCGGGCCGCGTGATTCCCACATGCCGTTATCCGGCTCCTGCCAGCAACGGCACACATAATCGCCGTATTGCCGCAGCATTTTTTGGGTTTCACGATCGATCTTCTTATCGCCCTGGATAAAATGCGACACTGCGTCGATGACTTCGCCATAAACATCGAGTTGGAATTGTTCGGAGGCGGCGTTGCCCAGCCGGACGGGGCGCGAATTTTTGTAACCGGCCAGGTGTCCCAGATCGCGCTCCCTTGGGATGTAGTTCCCGTGAACATCGTAGAGAGTTTTTAACTCTGGCCGGGTCAGGCGGGTGGCGTGCAACAGCCAGCTCACAAATGCTTCGGCATCCGTCTCATATCCGAGAGCAAACAATGCGCGCACGGCCAGAGCAGCATCGCGCAGCCAGCAGAATCGATAATCCCAGTTGAGCTCGCCGCCGATGCATTCTGGAAGCGAGCTGGTCGCCGCGGCTACGAGCGCTCCGGACGGAGCATAAGTCAGCAGTGACAGAACCAACGCGCTGCGGACCACCTGTTTGCGATAGGGCCCGTCATATTTGATTTGGTCGGACCATTGTTGCCAGCAATTGATGCTGAGGTTCAGCTTTTGTGTCACCAGATCGCCTAACGGAGGCAGTACAGCCGGCGATTCCCTTGAATACGTCAGCGAAAAAGAAATTACGTCACCCGATTTCAACGTCGTCCGGGCAGATAACGAATCGCCGTCGCACTCGAGATCGATTTCGCTGCGCAACCAAAGCACGTCTCTTCCCACATTCGTGCGCCAGCCAAATTTTCCTGCTCTACGAATTTTTGCCGGAACCCGGCCATAATCGGGGCGGGGATGAAATTCCATCGTGGCGGGCACTTCACCATCGCTGCATTTGATTTGCCGGATGAGTTCCTGCTCGGGCCAGAGTCGGCGTCTTTTTTCCTCCTCGGTCGCGACTGGCATGAAATCGGTCAGCACAATTTTTCCCGAATCAGTGGCCAGCGTTGTTTCCAGCACATTGGTGTTATCAATGTAACGCCGGCTGATTTGGGAATCTCTCGTCGGCCGAATACTCCAATGCCCGCCGATTTTAGGATCGACAATCGCGCCAAAAATCAAGGGGCTATCGAATCGCGGCCAGCAGAGCCAATCCAGCGAACCTCGCCTGGAAATGAGCGCAGCCGATCGGGCATCCCCGATTAAAGCGTAGTCGCCAATTTTCGATACGTCCGCGCTCATGACGAGACATTGTAGGGCGGGCGCTCCGCCTGCCAAGGAAAGGCTGGAACCCAGCTGATAAGTTTATGCCGGTTGCCACGGCGCTGCGCGCCGTTCGTGCGAGTATCGTTTAATGATGCAGACGCCCACCAGAGGCATGGCTACATTTATGGGATGATCGTCAGGCAAGCGATGTGCTTGCCCTACAAGGGTGGTTTATTCTAATTTGCAGAGACCGCGTAGCAACGACGTCGCGACGATGCGGTAAAGTCGTTTGATTTATCAAGACGTTCGGAGAATGCCTTCCATCATGCGTGTGCTAGTTATCACCGGCGCCGGCGTTTCTGCCGAGAGCGGCATCCCGACTTTTCGCGGCAAAGATGGCTACTGGCGAAATCTCGATCCGATGCAGTTGGCAACGCCAGAGGCGTTCGCCCGCGATCCGGAACTGGTGTGGGAATGGTACCGAGAACGGCGTCAGTGGATTCGGGCGGTGCAGCCCAATGCGGCACATAAGGCGATCGCGCAATTGTCGAACTTAGCGTCAGAATTTTTGTTGGTGACGCAAAACGTGGACGATCTGCATGCCCGCGCCGGATTGTCGAAGGAGAAAATGGTGCAGATTCCGGCGACATTTTTGTGACGCGATGTTCGCGGTGCGATTACGAGCAGGAGCAGGAGCGTGTTGCGAGATGTTTGCAGTGCCACGCGAAGATGCGACCGGGCGTGGTTTGGTTCGGGGAGCAGCTGGATGCGCGGAAGATCGACATTGTGGAAAGTTTTCTCGCGAACGGTCTGTGCGATTTCGTCATTGTTATCGGAACGACAGCGACGTTTGGCTACATCATCGATTGGGCAGTGCGAGCGAGCCGAAATGGCGGCGAACTGATTGAGGTTAATCCAGAAGAAACTTCACTTTCACGATTGGCGTCACGAGTGTTGCGCGAACCGGCAACCGTCGCGGTGCCGCGCCTGGCTGACGAGATCATCCGTGGCCAAGTTTGCCGCTGAGATAGAGAGAATATGCGAGCAGAATCGCAGCCAACATCCCGAAGCTGCAATCGATCGCGATCCAGAAAAACGGAATGTGACGAAGCGACCCTGAAATGACCGCGACCATAATAGCACCCGCGCAGGCGAGCAGGCCCACCTGAAGAATCGCCCGATACCGGACCGGATTCGCAAACGGTAAAAGGAAAAAGGCACCGATTACAAAGTAGCTGAAGCCAAGCCAGTCGGTGTTATGGCCGAAGAAAGGAAAACGCACGTAAGTATCGTGCACTGCGAAATGCAATGTGGTGATAAACAGGCGGGGCTTGAAGAAAAATGATGAAGGATCGACGCCGGCATTGATTCCAAACAGCCGGTTCAACAAGGCGGTTTCCATTTCGAAGGCAAAAGCCGTGACCCCGCCGAGCAACAAACCGAATATAAACAGCCCGAGGATGAGTCGATATCGGTAAAGCAGATGTTGGTTCCTGATTCGCACGGTGTGGCCTGTGGGGAGACTTTCAAGGAAAGCAATTCACGCCGGATCGCCACCGAAAGATTGAGATGTCTTCCAGATGTTTCAGTCGGCAAAGCCGCAATATTTGTGCAACACCCCATGCTTGTTAACACAAGATCGGCAATTTAAAGCCTGCGGCGTTTGTTTTACCAACGCGCTCGGAGAGCTCCTTCCACCTCTAAACGAAACGCGACGAAAATTGTCCAACTTAGACAAGATGGCCAGTTGGCGGCGTCTTGATCATGAAAGACCGTGAAGAGGTCATGCAAAATGTCGCTAACCATGAAGCTTGGAGAAGTTGCTTTTCGGAATTGGCGCCGGGTTTGGTTCTGTTCGCCCGCCAGTGGGTGCGATCGGCGGCCGACGCGGAAGACATTGTTCAGGAAGCATTCGTCAAATTCTGGAGGCGCAATCATAACATCGACCCGCCTCCACTTGGCTCCGGCGCGGCAGGCAAACGCGGCTTGCTCTACGCGATTGTTCGGTTCCACCGCGCTCGATTTTATCCGCCGCGACAGCCGCCGGGCTCGACGCGAGCAAGTGGCCTTCTCTGATGTCGCGGGTTCAGTGGAGCCGGAATTTCAATTTGAAAATGAAACTCAACAGGCATTGGTCGCGGCGCTGGATGATTTGCCACGCGATCAACGCGAGGTGCTGGTGATGAAAATCTGGAACGAGCTCACCTTCGCTGAAATCGGAAGCGCCCTGGGTATTTCGCACAACACCGCCGCTTCGCGTTATCGGTATGCCTTAGCTGGATTAAAGAAAACCTTGCAACCGCAATGAACGATTTCTCTGAGATCGAGAATGAATTGAAAAAGCTGCGGCCGGCTCGGCCTTCTCCTGCACTTTTCGAACGCGTCGAAGAGGCGATGGCGAATGGCAGAGCGGGCGCTCCGCCTGCCGACGGCGTAACTCGGCAACCGACGCGGTTGCCCTACAATTGGATGCCATTGGGTTTGGGTCTTGCGGCGGCGGCGCTCTTACTGGTATTCGCGCGAATTAATCTGGAACGGCCGCAGCAGAAGGAGCAGCAGATTGCTAAGATTTCGCCTGTGCCCTCTCGCGAGACCGCGCCGGCTGTGGCGGATAAATTTATCCCGGCTGATCTAACTCAGGTAATTTACAATCGACGCGATGAAGGACTGCAGTTTGGTTATCAACAGCCGCTGCGGCGATTGCGTTATCAAACTCGTCAGACCGTTCAGTGGCGTAATCCCGCTACCGGTGAATCGCTTCGCGTTTCGTATCCTAGCGAGGAAATCGTTTTGATTCCAGTTTCGGGCCAATGATCAACACAACGAACATTATGAAAGCAAAATCCATCATCGTCCTGACGATCGCGCTCCTGCCGATTGCAGGGTTCGCGCAAACGCCGCCGCCATCGCCACCGGTTCCTCCGGCCCCTCCCGCTCCGCCAGCGATGCCCGACCGACACGAACACCGCGGCGGACCAAAAGCCCCTGTGATATTTCTGGGCGTTGAAACTTCCGAAGTACCGAGTGTGGTGAGCGAGCAACTTGGTTTGGCAAAAGGCTTCGGGCTGGTGGTCGATTACGTCGTGCCGGACAGTCCGGCAGCTGCGGCCGGCCTGAAACAGAACGACATTCTGAAAATGTTGAACGATCAGATTCTGATTGAGCCGAACCAACTTCGAAAACTCTTGCAAACATTCCAGGAGGGAATGGATGTGACGCTCACGATCCTGCGCAAGGGTCAGGAGCAAAAGATCACGGTCAAGCTAAGCAAGAAGGAACTGCCGCAGCGGCACTCTAGCCTTCCCGGTTTCAATCACGAATGGAACTGGAACTTCGATCAGATGGGCGACGATTTGCGGGAACAAATGGAAGATCTGAAGGAGCAGCTTAAGGATCAGTTAGGCGCGCAAAAAGGAGTGATCCGGGAGGCTGTGGAGAAAGCGCGAGAAGCAGCCAGGCGGGCACGGGAAGAGGCTCGCGACACGACGCGCGATATTCGCGTGATGAGCGATGATGATGGTACACTTCACGCGACCAAGATCGACATCGGTAACGCGCAAATTGTTTTCTCGGATGACAAAGGCGAAATGAAACTGGAAAGCGTGGGTGGAAAGAAAGTGCTCACAGCGAAAGATCCGCAAGGTAAATTGATCTTTAGCGGGCCGGTCGAAACCAAAGAGGAAATCGATAAGTTGCCGGCCGAAGTCCGCGAGCGCTACGAGAAACTTCAGCGGCACGATTTGCCTTCTGTCGCGCCGCGGATCGATGTCGATGAAGATAACGATATCAAAACCGGCGACGATGATCACCAACCAGCAATTCTGTAGATTTCCCGAGACAGAGAGGAAGAGACTCCGCCGAGCACCTTAACCTGGTCCGCCAACGGAGGGACTCGCTGGGCGAGCCCGGCTCAACCGCTCGGCGGAGTTTTCTCTTTCGGGAGTTTTTCTTGCCCGGGCGAATCATTGCGCTCTATAACGGAAACGCGTGACGAGGTTCGTTTTTCTGCTGGTGCCGGTGCTGGCATTTTCATCAGCGGTCGTCGCCCAAACATCGACAGTTGCGCCTTCCGCTTCGCCCTCGCTTGAGCAGCGAGTCGCCGATCTCGAAGCTTATGTGAACAATTCCGTCCGCGCGGGAAATGTTTCTAACATCGCGGGACCGGGTCCCGGTCACAACGGCTGGATGATGACATGCGCCGCCCTGGTGTTGTTCATGACTTTACCCGGGCTGGCGCTTTTTTATGGCGGCTTGGTTCGGGCCAAGAATGTTTTGTCGATCCTGGCGCAATGTCTCGGTATCGCCGGGCTGGTTACGATTCTTTGGTGGGCCGTCGGATATTCCCTCGTGTTTTCACCCGGCTCGCCTTTTTTTGGCGGATTGAGATTTGCCTTTCTGCGCGGAGTCGGCGCTCAGCCAAATGGCAATTATTCGCAATGGGTCTCGCACGACATTTTTGCGATGTATCAATTAATGTTCGCCATCATCACGCCGGCACTGATCATCGGCGCGGTGGCGGAGCGGATGAAGTTCGCGGCTGTGCTTCTGTTTATGGGTGTATGGATGTTTGCAGTTTATTTTCCCATTGCACACATGGTGTGGGGAATCGACGGCTGGATGAATGGCGTCGCCAATCCGCTGGCCAAAATCACGGCAATCGATTTTGCAGGTGGTATGTCGTGCACATGTCGTCAGGATGGTCGGCGCTCGTTTTGTGCATTCTTCTCGGGCATCGGCTGGGGTTCAAAAGAGAGGTAATGGCGCCGCATAGCATGGTGCTGTGCATGGTGGGAGCGGGCATGCTGTGGGTTGGTTGGTATGGATTCAATGCCGGCAGCGCACTCGGAGCCGATGGGATCGCTGCCAATGCTTTCATGACAACAACGCTCGCCACGGCCGTGGCGTCATTTACATGGGCGATGCTCGAATATTTGCTGCGCGGAAAACCGAGCGTACTCGGATTTTGCTCGGGGGCGCTTGGCGGACTCGTGGTGATCACCCCAAGCTGCGGCTATGTCGATGCTACCCGGGCGGTGTTGATTGGTGTGGCGGCCGGTTTGGTCCCATTCTTTGCCTGCACCAAGCTGAAATCGCTCATGGGTTACGATGACGCGCTGGATACGTTCGGCGTGCACGCAGTGGGCGGAACCCTGGGAGCATTTCTCACAGGCCTACTCGCAACCTCCAGTGTTAATCCGAACCTGGTCGGTAATGTGGCCACGCAGAATGGTCTGGCCTCAATCGTTGGTCACTCGCTCTGGCTAGAACAACTCAAGGCGATTGCGGTCACAATCGGGTTTGCAGTCGTAGCCACGACGATCATCGGATTGTTGGTCAAAGCGACCATTGGGCTGAGGATTGCTCCGGAAATTGAGCGTCAAGGGCTCGATATCAACCAGCATGGCGAGGAAGGCTATTACACCGCGTCATAAATCCCTTTATCGGTTGGCACGAAAACTTCTGCGTGGGGCAAATGGTGCGAGTTCTGATTGCCGACGATCAAAAAAGCGTGGGCACCTCCCTGGCTGAGCTTGTTTCCTTCTGCCACCATGAAGTGGTGGAAGTAGTCAGCTCCGGCTTGGAGGCGATCCAGGCTTACACGCGACATCAGCCCGATGTGGTGCTGATGGATTATTGGATGCCCAAGTTAAATGGGGCAACCGCGTGTCGAAACATTCTGGCAAGAGATCCCGAAGCGCGAATCATACTGGTTTCCGGGTGGTCACCAACGGATGACATCAGCGAAATTGGCGCTGTGACCGTTCTCTCCAAACCGGTCAAATTGGAACGGTTAAAAGCAGCGCTGAATGCCATCGCGCCGACATCGATTTTTAATCTAGCGGTCGCAGCGCACGCTGCGTGATCGCGACACTGCTGCGATTGCATCCGTTCAGCCAGTGGCTTTTACGATGACGCGCATCCCATCGCTCTGAGCTACTGTAATTGGCGTCTGCGCGGCGATGAATTCGCCTTCGGTGACAACATCGACAATGTGATCGGCGAATCGGGCTTTTCCGCTTGGCCGCAAGACGGTGAGGGCGGTGCCCTGCATTCCGGGATTCAGCGCTAGCGCGGTCGCGAATTGCCGGGGAATCCCGGCGAGCGAGGGACCGGGCGGATTGGAATCGATCAGGACAAATCGGCGATAAAAACTGGTCCGGGGCAAGTAGCGCGCGAGAAGAGCAATAATGACGAAGGAACCGATGATCGCGATAAACAGATTGAGCAGGGGAATGGCCAGCATCTTGCCGCTCGGGAAAAAGTTTTGGCCTGGATAACGATCAATCATTGCCCACAGCAGCGACGCCAGTATGAGAAGAACACCCACGACTCCGAAGATAATCGTGGAATGGGCAAAGAAGAGGATCTCAACAAGGACGAACAGCATTCCAAGAAGGAAAAGTGCCAGAACCTCCCAGCCCGCCAGCCCGGCCAGATAATGGCCAAGGAAAAAAAGTGCGAAGCAAATTGCAGAAATGATTCCCGGCCAGGTCACGCCGGGAATTTTGAACTCGAGATATGCTCCAATAATTCCGCCCAGAAGCAGAAATGGCGCGAGGGCGGTGATCCAAAACGCAAGCTGTTCAAAACCGGTCGGGTGCAGTGTGGTTATCTTGGCGGTGAGACCCGCTTTCTTCGCAAGATCGACAACGGAATCGACCATGCCTTCTGCCAAAAGCGGTTTACTGTCGATGCGCTCGGCCGCTTCCTGTGCGTTCAGAGTCAACAGCGTTCCCTTCGGATGAACAACACGGTCGCCGATTTTGACCGCCTTATCTTTATTCATGAACGCTTCGGCGACATCCGGGTTGTGGCCGTTGCGTTCGGCCGAGCCGCGAACCAGCGCCGTCCAATACGAAATCGTTTTTTCCTTGAGCGTGGCGGGAAGGTCTTGCCCCGTGGAGAGAACCGGCGCAGCAGCGCCGATTGCGCTCACAGGCGCCATGTAAATATGTCGAGTCGCCAGAGCGATAATCGCGCCGGCGGAACCCGCGTTAGAATTGATGAACGTATAGGTTGGGATCGTTGTGTGATTCAGGACATTGACGATATCGGCCGCCGCATCGAGTCGGCCGCCGTAAGTGTTCATATCGAAAATGATCGCCGAGGCACCGTCGATCTCGGCCGCTTTGACGGCTCTCCTAAGAAACATGACCAGAGATTCTGAGATCTCGCCGTGCACCGGCACGACTACAACGTCACCCTTTTGAATGACGTCGCGTGCTTGAAGCGTGGCCGTCAGACCCAACCAAATCGCCATTATCGTCATTCCGAGCCCAGCGAAGCGAAATCGAGGAATCCCGCGGCAATGTTTCAAAGCCGGATAACGGGATCCCTCGACTTCGCTCGGGATGACGACTGGCTGGTTTTTCATCTTTGGAAACGTGATGGCAGTTGGGTAAGATTGCCATCTCACCTGTGGCAATTCCATCAGAAACCATCGAACAAGTCGCCGCAGCGAACGACATCGTGGAGCTGATTGGCACGTATTTTCCACTGAAACGCGCAGGCACGAATTTCAAGGCGCTCTGTCCATTCCATCAGGAAAAGACGCCTTCGTTCACGGTGAGCCCGAGCCGGCAAACATTCCATTGCTTCGGCTGCGGCGCGGGCGGAAGCGTGTTCCGGTTCGTGATGGATTACGAGCATGTCGATTTTCCATCGGCGGTGCGCAAACTCGCGGCGCGGGTCGGGATTCCGATTACAGAAACATCGCGAAGCGGAGGGAGCGATCAAGATCGACAACCGGAGATGCGGCATCAGTTGCTGCAATTGCACGCCGAAGCGGCCGATTGGTTCCACGTTAACCTTATCAAGAAAACGATTGGCGAAGCGGCACGAAAGTATTTGAAAAAGCGCGGGATCACGGCGGAGATCGCCAAGCGGTGGCGGCTTGGCTACGCACCTGATGAATGGGACGCATTCGGAAGCTCGGCGAGAAATCACGGCTATTCGCAGCAGGTTCTATTGCAGAGCGGATTAGTGACCCAAAAAGATGAGAATGCGGAACGCACAACGTCCAACGTTCAACGCTCAACCTACGATCGGTTTCGTGGCCGGGTCATGTTCCCAATTTGCAATGATGTGGGCGAGGTCATCGCCTTTAGCGGACGGCTTCTGAAAGACGAAGAGGGCGCTGCGAAATATGTGAATTCACCGGAAACGCCGGTCTTTCGAAAAGGCAAAGTGCTCTTTGGGTTGGACAAATCGAAGCGCGCCTTAATCGAAGCTGAGTGCGCCATCGTCTGTGAAGGCCAGCTCGACTTGATTGCTCTATTCGAAGCCGGGATCAAGAACGTAGTCGCGCCGCAAGGGACGGCGTTCACTGAAAATCAAGCCCGCGTGCTAAAACGATTTGTTAACGAAGTTGTGCTTTGCTTTGACGCTGACGCTGCTGGCCGGAAAGCCGCCGAACGTTCACTGGATGCGCTGCTTCAGAACGATTTGATTGTTCGCGTGGCCGAGATGCCCGCGGGAGAGGATCCGGATTCGCTCGTTCGACGGGAAGGAAGAGAGGCGTTTGAAAGCCGGATTGCCGGTGCCCGTGAATTTTTTGATTACTGGATCGACCGGGAAGCATCGGATGTCGATCTTACCTCGCTCGGTGCGAAGATGCAGTTAGCGCGAAAAATGGCCGAAACGGTATCGCGCGTGCACGACCCGATGATGCGCGGCGAAGTTGTGAGTAAAATTAGCGCTCGGCTCGGCGTAACTGCTCCCGATTTTCAGGCGCTTTTGCCAAAACAACGGCGCGACTCGGGCCGGCCGGATCAAGCTGGTCCCGCAGAAGTTGGTTTGGCGCCGAGACATGACGTGGCGATGCTTTGCCTGCTGGCCCTGCGCGATGAAACGGCGCGCGATTTTCTGCGCAGCCAAAACTGGCGGGAGATCCTCGATCAGGTACCGGATGCGGAAATTTTGGTTCGCATTTTAGAAAGCGATTTTCGTCCAGACGACCCGGCTTCTCTCAACGCGTTCATGGCAACGCTTTCTCCTAACGAGGAACGTATCGTTTCATCCTGGTTACTGCGAAAAATGCCGCCGAGTCCCGGCGCCATGGTGGAACAATGGTGGCTCGGCATTCGCCAGGGCATCTTGCGGCGCCAACTCGAGGTCGCGGAAAACCGAATCAAGCTTCCGCGGCAAAGTTCCGGGGACGTTCTGAATCTGCAAAAACAAATTCTTGACCTGCGAGAGCAACTCAGCGAGCTTTCGCAGCTTTCGCCCAAAAGAGCGGCCATGAATTGATGCTGTTCGCTCGAAGGTGAAAGCGATCCTTAACCGCTTAACCTTGGCCAGGCATTCGAAAAGAAAGGGAGAAGGACGTTCGCCGGCGAAGCGAACGAAGCGTAAACTTGTCCGCCGGCGCGGTCCTTTCGCGCAAAGGTTGAAAAAAAAGGCGCGTAACGGGCCATTGAAACGGAAGCAGATCGGGACTCGGTCCCGGGCGAGCAGCCGTAATGGGAATGGCAGTGAAACGGGAAAAAGGGAAGTAATAATCGAGCTGCGTTCTGCGGCCGAAACCGAAACGCGCATTCGCGAGTTAATCAAGCTGGCCAAGGAGCAGGGCTATCTCACCTTCGACGATCTGAACGAGGCGCTTCCGGACGGAATTACGGATGCGGATGATCTCGATTTAATTCTGACGCGGCTGCGCCGGCTCGAGATCGACATTATTGAGGCATCGGAAGTCGATCGTTATAAGGACGGGAAAAAGGACGTTGACGAAGAGGAGGAAGAGGAGAAGCCGGAGGCGAAACTGGATATTCTGGATGATCCGGTGCGCATGTATCTCAAGCAGATGGGGCAGGTCCCATTACTGACCCGGGAGCAGGAAGTGGAAATTTCCAAGCGGATCGAGGAAGCCGAGCACATGGTGCAGAAGTACATTAACCGGTTCGGCTTTACCGCCCGCGCTCATCTCGACCTGGCTGAAAGACTTACCCAAGGACGGGAACGATTCGATCGCGTCATTCTCGACAAGAAGATCGAGAGCCGGGAACGTTATCTCCGTAAGCTCCCACGCTTGTGCAAGCAGGTAGAACAGTTGAGCGGCTCGATTACACAGCAGTACGCCCAGCAGACTCGCAGTTCTTCAAAGAAAGAGAGTAAAAAGCCGCAACGATTCCACAAAGCCCTGGTCTCTCTCCAGAGGTATTATCCGCAATTCTATTTCAAACAAAAAGTCACCGAAGAGTTCGTGCATTTAGCGGATGAAACGCACCATTCATCTGTGTATTTGCAGGACGAGCTTACCAAACACCGGCGCGATCGAAAAAAACTGCTGCATCTCCGAAACAAATTGCGCGAGCTGGAAAAGGGCATGTGGTGTTCGCTGGACGAGTTTGGCCAGGAGTATTGCGAATTGAAGAATTGGGTGCGTCAGGCGCTCCGGGCAAAAACGGAAATGGTCGAAGCCAATCTGCGGTTGGTTATTTCTATAGCGAAAAAATACACCAATCGCGGTCTCTCCTTTCTGGATCTGATCCAGGAAGGAAACATGGGATTGATGAAGGCGGTCGAAAAATTTGAGTACCGGCGCGGTTACAAATTTTCCACCTATGCAACCTGGTGGATTCGGCAAGCCATTACCCGGTCCATCGCGGACCAGGCCCGCACCATTCGCATTCCGGTCCACATGATCGAGACAATCAACAAGCTCATGCGCGTGCAAAAGCAGCTTGTTCAAGAATTTGGGCGCGAGCCGACGCCGGAAGAAGTGGCGGAAGAAATTCTGTTGCCTGTCGACCGAGTTCGGGCGGTGCTGAAGATGGCACAGCAACCAATCTCGCTTCAAGCTCCAGTGGGCGAGAGCGAAGAGACAAACTTCGGCGATTTCATCGAGGACAAGGGCGCGGAAAATCCTTCGGATATGACCGCGATCGTCTTGTTAAAGGAGAAGATCAAGGACGTGCTCGAAACCTTGACGGAGCGGGAACGCCAAGTTTTGGAGCAACGCTTCGGACTGGTCGATGGCTATAGCCGGACATTGGAAGAAGTGGGCCGGCAATTTCAGGTTACGCGGGAACGAATCCGCCAGATCGAAGCAAAGGCGTTACGCAAAATGCGGCACCCAACTCGAATCCGGCAGCTTGCCGGGTTTTTGGAAGCGTCTGAGGCCTGAACTTGAAGCAGGGGGCCTTCCGCGCGCAACTTTGCCCGGTTCGATACGTTCAATTTTAGAACATGAATCGCGAAGACGATCAATCATTGTGGGATCTATTGGGTCAGAGTCCTGAGCTGCGCGTTTCGCCATTTTTTGCCCGGAATGTCGTTCGACAACTCCGGCAGCAGCGCTCGTTATCTGAGCGGCTGGGACCCTTGTTCAATTGGAGGATCGCGGCGCCGGCATCGGTGGCGGCTGGCATTGTGATTGTCTCGACATTTTTCCTACACAGCTCGCCATCAACACCCGTCCGGAAAGGTTTGACCGCAGATATAAAGCCAGTTGCCGCGCCTGAGATTTCCAAAACCGCGGGGCAACTGAGGATTGGAATCGATAAGATACAAGTTCATCCGCTGGTGATGGCGGCTGCCGGTACAACAGGAGCAAAATCGAGACTGGTGGGTGTTAATGAAGAGGATTATGAGGTCGTCGCGAATCTCGACGATCTGATGGTCCAGTACGAGACAAGTTTGTGGGACCAAAATTCATCGCTCTAAGCGTCGCACTTTCGCTTCTCGAGATTAGCGTCGTGTATGGCCAGGGCTCTCACGGATCCGGCGCGGGCCGTGCAAGAGGGCAAGGTGAAGGTGGACATGGTCAAGTGGAGATATCTCACGAGCGGCTTCTTCAGTTGTCTCCGCAGGATCGACAGCGCTTCGATCGAAATGCCGAGCGTTGGAAGCAAATGAACGCGCAGGAACGGACGATCATGCGAGAACAAGAGAAACTCCGCACCGAAAGAGTGAAAGAGGAAGCCGAGACCGCGTTGAAGGAATCCGGTCTTCAACTCGATCCGAAACAACGAGCGGAGTTTGAATCACGTTATATGCAGGAACGTGCGAAACTCGAACATGCGATGGGCCAGGAGTTGGAAGCCAAACGGCGACAGGAGGTCCCGGTGTTAATCCAACGATTAAAGAAAGAGTTCCAGTCGCAACAAGTCAGTCCCAGTCCGACTGCATCGCCGTCGACAAAATCGGGCAAGTAACTAATTAGCCAAATTCCAATCGCAGATTGGATCGACAACTCAAGAGCTGGGTTCGGAACTCCTTCCAAACCCGCTTCAATCAAGCCGCAATGAGCTTATCGGCCACGCCGATAATGATGATGTCGATAGGGCCGCGAGTAATAAACGCGGCGTCCACCATGCCAATACCATCTCGGACCAGTGTAGAAGACTGCTCCATAATATGGCCTCGGGTAGCAAGTGTATGGATTATAATACCCGTAGGGATAGTATCCGTATGGATAATACCCGTATCCCACCGGGACTCCGATTCCAATGCCAACCGAGACTCCGGCTTTGGATTGCGATGCCGAGGCAAACGCGAACCCCATCATCACGACCGCAATTAGCAAAAGTTTTTTCCCGCTCATCTGTTTACCTCCTAATTTTTAAACCCTAACTCTGACGCTCGGTTTCGCAAAATTATTCAGCCCACGTTGGATAAGCGGTTACCAGCAAATTCTGACCGAGTCGCGTGTAGCGGATGCGTTCAAGGCGAGCTGCATCTTTCGCTGTGCTCGCGCCACAACCGGCGAACGCGGGAACGGCACCTCCGGTTAAGATTGGGCCGAGGTAGATCTGGATTTTATCTATGAGGCGTGCGTCTAACGCCTCACCCAATACTTCACCACCGCCTTCCAAAAGCACGCTTGTAATATTCTTTTTCGCTAAATCGTCGAGGACAGCGCCGAGCGGTTTTCCTTTATAAATCAACGTCCGATCAGCAAACCGGTCAGAAAACAAATGAGCGTCGGCAGGTAATTTTGCGGAGCGGGTAAGCACTACTCGCCACGGCTGTTTCGATTTCCGGCCGAAGCGCACAGTCAATCTTGGATTGTCGGTTCTAACGGTTTCTGCGCCGACGACGATTGCATCGACGAGGGCGCGCAGCTTGTGAGCGTGTCGGCGCGCTCTCGAGTCCGTAATCCAGCGCGATTCGCCCGGATGACGGGTTAGCTGGCCATCGAGACTCATCCCGCATTTGGCAATTACAAATGACCTTCGGGTCACGATCCACTTGTTGAAGGCTTCGTTCAGTTCTGTCGCCTCGTTAGCCAACACGCCGGTTCGAACTTCAATTCCTGCCTCGCGAAGTCGTCGAACGCCGCGGCCTTGATGACGCGGATTTACGTCAACCGCGCCGATCACCACCGTTGCCACTCCTCGACGGATGATTTCGTCCACGCAGGGGCCTGTTTTTCCGCGCGTGGAACAGGGCTCGAGCGTGCAATACATTGTCGATCCGCGCGGCAGATCGCCGGAGATGCATTGCAAACATTCCACTTCGGCATGCGGTTCGCCGGCTCGTCGATGGTACCCGCGCCCAACAATTTTACCGCGAGAGACGAGCACTGCGCCCACCGCTGGATTTGGACTCGTCTCGCCCAAACCCTTTCTCGCTTCGCGTAAGGCGACACGCATAAAGTGCTTATCCAGTCCGGGCGAGGGTATCACGCTCCAAGTATAGAAGTGCGCGCTCTCGGGCAAATTATTTTGATTGAAAGGCAGTAAATTTCGCTGGCGAATCTTGTCTCACCTTCTCTGAAAAGAATGGGGCGAGCATGCGACATCTTGGACCTATGTGGCAGATGTCACAGCCTGCACTGTGAATCCACAAGTCACTAACCAACAGCATAATACAATTACGAACCTTCCCAGGATCAAGGCAGGCACAGCACGAGCTAATGGAAAGAGAGAGAAATTCCCAACTCAGAGAAAGGAGATTTTAATTTATGAATCTAATTCGTTATCAAAGTCCCGAGTCCTCGGTTTGGCCGGCGCTGGATCGCTGGAGCAATCTGAGAGACGACTTGAACGCGCTTTTTGAAGTGCCGTTTTGGTCAGACTTCGGCCGGACAGGTCAACTATTCAGTGGTTGGTCGCCACCACTCGACTTGTACCAGAACAATGACAACGTGGTCGCCGTCGTCGAATTGCCAGGAATGCGCAAAGAGGACATCGAAATCTCGCTGCATGATGGGACATTGACGATCAGCGGTGAGCGCAAAAAGGAGAGCCCAAACGGCCAGAACTCCGAACGTAGTGAACGCTACGTCGGCACATTCCGTCGCAGCATCACTCTGCCTACGCGGGTCGATGCCGCCAAAGTGAGCGCGACTTACCAGGATGGGATCTTGACCGTGACGTTGCCGAAGGCTGAAGAAGCAAAGCCAAAGCGAATTCAGGTCAACTAATGACAGTCCAGCGAGTAATTCATTTCAACACGAAAGGAACTTTACTATGAACACATTGGTACGTGAAAACCGCGATAGCGATCGAGCGCAGAGCGAGCAATTCGTTGCTCCCGCCGCAAGTGTAATCGAAGCAAGCGACGGCTACACGCTCGAACTCGAGATGCCCGGCGTGAACAAAGACGGACTCGAAATTTCATTCGAGAACAATGAACTGACGATCATCGGGCGTCGTTCGCTTCCCACCGTGGAAGGTACGCTGATCCATCATGAATCCCGTCCGGATAATTTCCGGCGGACATTTGAACTCGATCCATCGATCAACGTAGACAAAATCAATGCGAAGATCGAGCAAGGCTTGGTCACGGTGGCTCTGCCGAAGGCCGAGCACGTTAAGCCACGCAGGATCACAGTTTCGTAACATCGACAGTTAACCGCAAAAGGGCCGCCATCTGGGCAAGAATGGCGGCCCCTTTTTTCTTTTTTACTTGGCGAACCGTTGCTGAGGACGTACTACAGTCACTCCGATATGCCGACCAAAACGGAAGAGAAAACTGGCGCAGATAAATTGACCGCTGCCCGCAATAAAAATCTCGATCTGGCGATCCAACAGATCGCTAAAGATTATGGCGAGGGCGCGATTATGCGTCTGGGTGACGAGAAGATCGTAGATATTGATGTCATTCCGACGGGGAACATTCTCGTTGATCGCGCGTTAGGAGTTGGCGGATTCCCGCGGGGACGCGTGGTCGAGGTGTTCGGACCGGAATCCTCTGGAAAGACAACCCTTACTCTCACAGTTATTGCCCAGGCTCAAAAACGCGGAGGCCTGGCTGCATTCATCGATGTCGAGCATGCGCTTGATCCTCAATACGCCCGTAAACTTGGTGTCGATCTCGACGATCTTCTTGTCTCTCAGCCCAGCTCAGGCGAAGAAGCGCTACGGATTTGCGAGACTTTGGTCCGCTCGAATGCCCTGGATGTGATCGTGCTGGATTCGGTCGCCGCTCTCGTAACCAAGGCAGAACTGGAAGGCGAAATCGGCGACGTAACCGTCGGCGCTCAGGCCCGTTTGATGAGCGCAGCCCTGCGCAAGCTTACTTCTCTCATATCAAAAGCGCGCACCTGTTGCATCTTCACTAACCAGATTCGCGAAAAAATTGGCGTGATGTTCGGCAATCCCGAGACGACGCCGGGCGGTAAAGCTTTGAAGTTCTATGCCAGCGTTCGCGTAGATATCCGACGGATCGGCGCAATCAAGCAAACCGACGGCGTTGTGACTGGGAATCGCACCCGGATCAAGATTGTAAAAAACAAGGTCGCGCCGCCGTTCACCGAAGCCGAGTTCGACATCATGTACGACGAGGGGATCTCTTCCACGGGTGCGCTTCTCGATCTTGCCTTGGAAAAACAGGTGATCGAAAAGCGCGGTTCGTGGCTGAATTACAAGGGAACTCAGCTCGCTCAAGGACGCGATGCCGCCAAGGAAGCGCTCAAGAACGATCCAAAGCTCTACGAAGAAATCGAGGCCGCGGTAAAAGCAAAGCTTATCGAAGAACCGTAATCAGCACGTTGGCCTCACGTTTCCGCCGTAATCGATTTCCATTTGGAAATTCTTGGTCTATCCGGCAATTTCCTGCCGTAAGATCGACATCATGACTTCGGCTGAGATCCGCAAATCCTTTCTCGATTTCTTTCGCGAGAAACAGCACACCATTGTGCCGTCGTCGTCCTTGCTGCCGGACGCGCCGAATTTGCTGTTCACCAACGCCGGCATGAACCAGTTCGTGCCGATCTTTCTCGGTCAACAAAAGCCGCAGTGGAAACCGCCGCGCGTCGCCGACACCCAAAAATGTATCCGGGCGGGCGGCAAACATAACGATCTCGAAGATGTCGGGCTGGATACGTATCACCACACATTTTTCGAAATGCTCGGTAATTGGAGTTTCGGCGATTACTTCAAGAAGGAAGCGATCGAATGGGCGTGGGAACTACTGGTTGAGCGCTGGAAATTTCCGCCGCAACGACTTTACGCCACGGTTTATAAACCCGGACCGGGCGAGCCAGCGGATTTCGATCAGGAAGCTCACGATCATTGGGAGCGATTATTCCGAGAAGCTGAGCTCGATCCTAAGATCCACATCGTAAATGGCGGCAAAGCCGACAATTTTTGGATGATGGGTGATACCGGCCCGTGCGGTCCCTGCTCGGAAGTTCATGTCGATCTTACGCCGGGCTGCGATACGCGCGGTTCGTTAGTGAACCAAGGCGATTCGCGGTGCATCGAGATTTGGAACCTGGTCTTCATTCAGTTCAACGCCGATGCCGATGGAACATTCAGCCCGTTGCCGCAACGTCACGTCGATACCGGCATGGGTTTCGAGCGCGTCAGCGCGATCATTCAAGGCACGAAAAATCTCACTGATTTTTCCGGCATCATTTCGAATTACGAGACCGATGTCTTTCGACCGATCTTCGACGAGATCGAAAACCTCAGCGGCAAAAGATACGAATCGACATTGCCGATTGTAGGGCAAGCGCTTCGCTTGCCGGACCCAGAAGAGGGCAGCCGGAGCGGCCGCCCTACAAAAGATTCAGAGCAAATTCAGATCGACATTGCCTTCCGCGTCATCGCCGATCACATCCGCACACTTTCGTTCGCAATCGCCGATGGAATTATTCCCTCGAACGAAGGACGTGGCTATGTGCTGCGCCGAATTCTGCGTCGCGCCGTGCGTTATGGGCGCTCGTTAGGTCTTCACGAGCCGTTCTTTTTCAAAGTTGTCGATGTGGTCGCAAAAACGATAGGCGATGTTTTCCCGGAAGTTCGCGCTAGGCAGAGTGTGATCAAAGCAATAATCCGCCGCGAAGAAGAATCGTTTAACAAAACGCTCGATCGTGGAATTGAATTGTTTGAAGGGGTCGTTCTATTTAACAGCGTCACGGCGGCTGCGGAGGAAGAAGGATCTCTGGTAAAGAAAATGTATTACGGCCGATCGAGTGATCCAGATTTGGAGGAATTTACTATCTGGCTGGGTCGCAGCTTGGATTTAGCTCAGGATTTGGATGCATCAGAAGTTCGCAGTGGCGAATGGCGTAAGTTTGTCACCACGTTACCGGTGGTATCTGCTAAGGACACTTTCAAGCTATATGACACATACGGATTTCCTCTCGATTTGACCGAGCTCATGGCGCGGGAGCGCGGGTTGAGTGTCGATGTTGCTGGGTTCGAGAGCTTGATGGAACAGCAACGCGAACGTGGGCGAAAAGCGCAGAAAAAAGAGACGATTGCGGTGGAAGGAGAATTGACCGCGACCCCTACGAAGTTTCTCGGTTACGATTTCCTGGAAACCGAAGCGGTAGTCGAAAATGTGTTGCCAGATCAGAAATCGGAAGAGTTGGCGATCGTTCTGGATCGGACGCCTCTGTACGCGGAAATGGGTGGGCAGGTTGGCGATCATGGTCTGTTGCATGTGCCGGGACATGATCGAACGGAAGTCGGGCAACTGTGCGTGATCGACACCCAAAAGCGTGGAGACGTTTTTGTGCATCGCGCGCAGATCGTGAACGGCCGTGCGCCGGAGCCGGGCGAAGCTGTCCACGTTTCAGTCGATGCCGATCGACGCCGGATGATTCAAGGCCATCATACAGTGACGCACTTATTGCATTGGGCCCTACATGAGATCGTTTCGCGCGATGCATCTCAAAAAGGGAGCTATGTCGGACCGGACAAACTGACCTTCGATTTTTCAAGTGCGCCATTAACGAAACAGCAAGTGCGCGACGTTGAAAAAGTGGTGAACGAAAAAATTACCGAGAGCGCGCCAGTTTCGTGGACGGAGATTCCGTACGCGGAAGCGAAGCAGCGGAAAGATATCACTCAGTTTTTCGGGGAGAAATACGGCGATACGGTGCGTGTTTTGCAGATCGGTGGCGACCCGAAAAAGTTGAATGGCTATTCGATGGAGCTGTGCGGTGGCACGCATGTAAGATCGACATCGGAGATCGGTCCGTTCCGGATCGTGAAAGAGGAGGCGATTGCGGCCGGCATACGGCGCATGGAAGCGGTGGCTGGTGAGGCCGCGCGTTTGTGGGCGCAACAAGAAGCGGCCAAACAGGTGGAAAAATTCACGACATTAAAGAAGCGGAAATCTGATATCGCAGACTTACCGGCCTTCTCTGAAGACGCGGAAATAACTGAATTGCTGAAGCAAATCGACATTCGCGCGGCGCATCTGGAGAAGGTCGATGTCGATGTACGAGAATGGGAAAAGAAGAGCGCAAAGGAAGCTGATGCGCAGACTCGGAGTCGCGCTGCGAAAATTGCGGCTGAACTTGCCGCATCTCACAAAGATCACTGTATAGTTGAGGTGCCAGATGCCGATTCGAAACTGCTCCAAGCCGTGGCGGATGTCATGAGGTCGAAATTCAATGGTCCGATCTTTCTCGCAGGCAGGCTGGGCGAATCAGTTGCTCTCGTCGCATCTGTTCCTAAAGAGCTGACCTCCAAATTTCAAGCCAACAAACTGATTCAGCAGGTTGCGCCGATCGTTGGTGGAAAGGGAGGAGGACGCCCCGAAAATGCGCAGGGCGCCGGTAAAGATCCAGGCAAGATCGAGATCGCTCTGGCTGAGGCGAGGAAATTGCTAACTAAGAAGTGAACATCGAAATCTTCCTCGCAAATTTTCGACGAATCATTAGATAGAGCGCCATGCCAGAACATCGTCAGCCGATCTCCGTCGTTACCGGCGGCGCCGGTTTTTTAGGATCGCATTTGACGGACCGGTTGCTGGCCGAAGGCCATCGTGTGATTGCGATCGATAATCTGATCACGGGAAACCCGGCGAACATCGGACACCTGGCGGGAAATGAGAACTTTCATTTCATTAAGCATAACGTCTCGAATTTCATTTTTCTGCCCGAGGAAAAAATCGATTACGTGTTTCATTTCGCGTCGCCGGCCAGTCCGATCGATTATCTCGAGCTGCCGATTCCGACGCTGAAAGTCGGCGCGCTCGGCACGCATAACACGCTGGGTCTGGCGAAGGACAAGGGCGCCTCATTCATTCTAGCATCGACATCGGAATGCTACGGTGACCCGCTTGTCCATCCGCAGAAGGAAGATTATTGGGGGAATGTCAACCCGATCGGGCCGCGCGGCGTTTACGATGAAGCCAAGCGTTTCGCTGAGGCGATGGCAATGGCTTACCACCGCTATCATAGGATCGACACAAAAATCGTTCGTATCTTTAACACCTACGGGCCGCGAATGCGTTTGCGTGATGGTCGGGTCGTGCCGGCATTTATTGGTCAGGCGCTGAACGGCCAGCCGCTTACGGTTTTTGGCGATGGCTCGCAAACCCGTTCGTTTTGTTACGTATCCGATCTGATCGATGGAATTTTCAAACTCGCCATGAGCGATTTTCACGAGCCGGTGAACATCGGCAACCCACGCGAAATGACGATCAAGCAGTTTGCCGATGAGATCATTCGGCTCACAGGAGCAAGATCGACAATCGAATACAAACCACTGCCGGTGGACGACCCGAAAGTTCGCCAACCCGACATCAGCCGCGCAAAAAAAATTCTCGGCTGGCAACCGAAGGTCGACTTCGAAGAAGGAATCAAAGAGACAATCGATTATTTCAAAAAGTCGCTGAAAGACTAGGTTCGGTCCGCGACATTTTGCTGGCGCGTGGGTTTTTTCGGCTGAGAATCTGGTGTATGCACAGGGGGATTTTACTTTCGGGGATCGCGTCGTTCGTTTTCGCCTCTTCTTTGTCGGCGCAAGTAGCGCCTGATTCTGGTTCGAATCTGGCGTTGGGACATCAGAATATTTTTAACAACATCGACAGTTATGCGCTGATCGAGGAATTGCCGCTGCCAATCCAGTTGTCGACTCTCTTTCCAGCCGATTCGCTAAGTCTTGGTGATATAAAAAAAGTTAGTGCGGCTCCGCGGCGGCAGTCAGAAGCAAAAGATTCAAAGGACTTCGAGGACAGCAAAGATGTTTCAGCTCACGTGCTGATCCCATCGGATCCACTTTATTACGGCGGTGAAATTGGCGCTTTCTATGGGCATGCGACTGGCAAATTCGGCGGGGATGCATTTGGCGGTTACGCGATTGGAACTGTCGGCAATGATAAAGTGCAGATCACGGTTGGAACGTCTTATGAAGAATTCGATGGCCGCGACGTCCGGCTCCGCTCCTTCAGACCGCACTGATTCGGTTCGCGCAATCGAACCCGCGAAACCGATAGTCGCCGATGGCATGATGAGATGCCCAGTGTGCAGCGCTGTTCCGGTTCAGGAGAAATGCAAAATCATCTGCAGAAGCGACATTTGCCGCGGCCGCGTAATCATGAATTGCTCCGAGTTTTAGTGCTCGACTTCAAGATCGACATCACAGCATCGACAACTTCCTGAACGCTGATCGCTTTCATGCAGCGAAAGTCGATCGGGCAATTGCGCAGGAAACAGGGACTGCATTCGACTTGATGCCGCAAAACAATCTGACGCTCTGCTATCGGACCTGTTAGTCGCGGTTCGGTCGAACCGAAGATGGCCACGACGGGCACACCAAGGAGCGCGGCCAAATGCATTGTGCCGGTGTCGTTGGTTAACAGTAATCGGCATTCGCGAAGCTGTTCAATCAGCTGATCGAGTGTCGTCTGGCCAATCAGATTTACGCAATCATTGCCGATGCTAGTTGCGATCTGCTTCCCGACATCGGTATCGCGCGCTGTCCCAAACAAGATCCATTGCACGTGCTGACGTTTTGCAATCGCATTCGCCACCTCGCCAAATCGTTCCGGCAGCCAGCGTTTTGCCGGGCCGTATTCCGCCCCGGGGCAGAGCGCGAGCTGAGATTTTCGATCTGGGACTTGTTTCGGGACTGGCAGTCCCAAACCTGATGTCTCGCCGCCGGCTTTTTCGGCCAGACGAAGATAACGCCTGCTTTGATGTTGGATCGGACCTCTCTCAAACCAGTTGCGCATTCGCTGATTCAAGAGCCACCGCCGCCAATGACTGCGATAGCCGAATCGTCTGGGCACTCCTGCCAGCCAAACTTCGAGTGCGGCGCGGATGGAATTCGGAAAGAGAATTGCGACATCGAAAGGCGATGCTTCCTGCCGAATTTGTCGCGCGGTGATGACGACTGATTTGGACTTTAACGGAACGACAGCATCGACATCGGAAACAAGTTTCCAAACCGGCGCGATTTTGGACGGAGCGGCGACTGTAACATGCGCATCCGGCGGCCGGCTTTGATCGCGCGGACAGCCGGAATGCTCAGGATGGCGTCGCCCAGCCAATTCGGGGAGCGGATTAGAATCCGAAATCGCGGCAGGCTTTCCGCTGGTATCTCGGGCGGGAGATAGACGCCGCGCTTGTACTTCGTCAGCAGAAAATTTGGATTGGGCGTTTTCCAGCGGTTGTGTGCCCACAGCCAATCCTCCGGTGAATGCCGGATTTGCTGTTCGATCGTTGCATTGACTTTCCACGTCAGCTTTTCGACTGAATCCCCGGCCGTATCGATGCGATCGGTAAAGACCATTTTCCATCGGCCTGGCCCCACTGTGTAAACAACGCCTGGAATAATCGCCGCTTTGCTGCGTTTTGCCAGCAAACCGGGCAGGGGCGATGTGGAGGCGAGCTTTCCAAAAAATGGTGTCCACAGACCTTGGTCGCCGGCGTGTTGATCGCTCAGAATCCCAACGGCGCCGCCGGAGCGCAACAAGTCGATAACCGGATGAAATCCTTCCTTGCGATCGAACATTTCGAGCCCCGTACGGCTCCGGGTTCCACGAATGCGAGCGTCAATAAATGGGTTGCCAAGCTTCTGATAAACGGTTCCGGTGCGGACATAGCGCAACAGGTGCGGCATCAGCTGCGCGAATACTTCCCAAGTCGCCATATGGCTCAATAGGAAAACCACAGGCACACCGGCGCGAAGTTGTCGATGCACTATCTCGATGTTCTCGATTTCCACAAGCTCGAGGATGCTTTCGGGAGCCATACGACTGAGCTTGATGCTGCACAGCAGGTTCACGCATAAGCGCTGGAAGTGCCGGCGAACAATGCGCCGCAGCTCACGGGGCGATTTTTGGTTCCCGAAGGCGATTGTCACGTTATTCAGTGCCAGGCGCCGGTAGTGTCCAAAAAAGAGCCAGCCGCAAAGGCCCGCCACTTTTCCGATGGCAAGCAGAACTCCGAATGGGAGTTTCGACAAAACGGCTGCTTCCGCGCGATAGAGGAGGTAAACGAGATAATCGAGCATGAACCAGCCGGCGACCATCGCCGGGTCGCGAGAGAGTAAATTTGCCTGCGCGGCGCTTCAATCAATATAATGTGGGCCGTGTTGCAAGCTGATGGCCAACGTATTCGTGAACTTGAGCGAGCGCTCCGCGCGCGGACCCTGGAATTGGAAGCGGCTGATCGCCACATCACGAAGCTCGAGGAGAAGGTGCTGAAGCTGAGACGCTATCGTGACGAGATTAGGAAACTGAAAGAGCAAAAGCAGGCGCTACGCAGATCTCCCGAGCGCCGCGTGGGTCAGGTCCTGCTCGCTCCGTATCGATTGCCGCAGAAATTGTTTCGAGAAATTCGAAAACGATACTGGCCATCGAGCTATAAAAAAGCGCCCGCATCGGAATATCAGCAGTGGTTGCAACGCCATCAGCCGGGCGCAGATGAGCTTGCCAGGATGCGAACGGAGTCGCGTGGATTTTCGTATCAGCCGCTGGTTAGCATTGTAATGCCGGCCTTTAACACGCCCGCGCCGCTGTTGGAAACAGCGGTAAAATCGGTGATCGCCCAAGCGTACGAAAAATGGGAGCTTATTCTCGTTGATGATGGCTCGACCGATGTCGATCTAATTCACTTGCTGGACGACCTGCCTCGGCGCGATTCGCGGATTCTGACGAGCAAGCTCGGCACGAACAAAGGCATCTCGGCCGCATCGAACCACGCGCTCAGCCTCGCGAGCGGTGAATGGATCGCATTGTTCGATCACGACGATCTGCTCGAGCCCGACGCGCTGTTTCGAAACGTGAGATGGCTTCAAGAACATCCCGATGTTGACCTTATTTACTCGGATGAAGACAAGCTGACCGAGCACGGCTTTGATTTCCCGCTGTTGAAACCGGATTGGTCGCCGGATTTGTTCCTGTCCTTTAATTATCTCTGCCATTTTATTTTTTTACGGCGGGAGCTGGCGCAAAAGGTGGGCGGTTTTCGCTCCGAGTTTGATGGCTCGCAAGATTACGATCTTCTCCTCCGAATAATCGAGCGCACGAGCCGGATCGCTCATGTCCCACACGTGCTCTATCACTGGCGACGCAGCGAGAGTTCTGTCGCTGATAATATTCGCCGTAAACCGGGCGCGCTCGAAGCCGGCCGGCGCGCAATCGAGGAGCACCTGCGACGAACTAATCAGTCTGGCCGCGTGACGATTGACTGGCGCACCCACGCTTACTGGGTGCGGCGCGAACTGGCCGACCCGCTTAAAATTTCGATCATTATTCCGGTGCGGGATCGGATCGGATTGCTTGCGCGCTGCATCGACAGCATCATCGCGAAAACCGATTACCCAAATTACCAGATCGTTATCATCGACAATGAGAGCCAAACCGATGAGGCGCGGGCATTGTTTAGCCGACTCCAGCATCGGGTTCTGCATTACGCCGGGCCGTTCAATTATTCCGCCATCAACAATTTCGCCGTGAAGGAGACGCAAAGTCCATGGCTCTTGTTTTTGAACAGCGATATCGAAGTGATCGATCCGGAATGGCTCACGATCATGGCCGAGCACGTCCAGCGGCCTGAAGTTGGCGCAGTTGGGGCGCAGTTGCTTTATCCGGACGACACAATCCAGCACGCCGGCGTCATTTTGAGTCGGCCGGCGGTTGCCGATCACGCGTTTCGCGGTTTTTCGGCCGATGCGTTGGGGTTCAATCGACAGCTGCAGGTCACGCGGAATTGCAGCGCGATCACGGCCGCATGCATGCTCACCCGCCGCGACGTCTTCGAACAGGTAGGTGGGTTTGATGAGGAGCATCTACCTGTCACTTACAGCGACATCGACCTTTGCTTGAAAATGCGGCGCGCGGGTTACCTGATCGTTTACACTCCCTTTGCAAAGCTCTATCACCGAGAATCCGGGACGCGTCGCAGAACAATCGAGCCGCCGGAAGCCGAAGTAATCCGCCAGCGCTGGATCGACGTCATCGAGCGCGATCCCTATTATAATCCAAATCTTTCTCGCGAACGTGCGGATTTTTCCTTAAGCAGATGATGAAATGAACAAGAGCGGCAAAGATCTCTGGCAAGGAATCGAACCCAACGCGCGGAAGTTACTTGCCTCTCGCGACTATCGCGCGGGTTCATTTGCCGAGGAACTCGGAGCGCGCGGTGTTGAAGGCGGCGATCTGGCAGCAGCAGATCGGAGCAAGCCTGAGATCAAGGATGTTTGGATTCCCGGTGCTGAAATTTTTGCCCGGAAAGTTTATCCGCAGCGGCATCGCGGTTTTTTTGGCGAATTTGTGCGGCGCGACGAAGGGATTCTCGCGCGCATCGGGCTTTGGCCGAAGCAATGGTCAGCCGCGCGGATGTTTGCCGGCAGCGCCAAAGGTTTTCATGTCCATCCGCCGTCAATCCCTGAAGGCGAAACGGCAGCAGACTGGTTGAGACAATTGTTTGTCGATGAGCCGGAGAATTTCTCACTGCGCCGCTACGACCAAGAGCAATGGGACGTGATGTTTTTCCTTCAGGGTCGCGCGGAAATGATTCTGTGCGATACGCGTGTTGGATTTACCCGAAGAGTTATGCGGTTTTTTGTCGATGGAGATAATCATCGCAGTCACAACAACATCGGCATCGTAATTCCGCCGGGAGTGGCCCACGCGATTCGAGCCGAGGGGACTGAGGATGTGATTATGGTGTATGGCACCAGCACAACTTTTCGTCCTGAATTTGAAGGACGTATCGCGAGCGAAATTGAGACGGCGGAGTTGCCTGAAGGCTGGAAGAAATTTCTTTCCCTGTAGCGGCGCTCTATGAGCGTCGTGGTTTGGGGAGTGAAGATTTGCGACGGTCACAGACCGCCGCTACAAGCTAGCAAGTGAAGCGCCAATTTGATCCGGCGGTGCTGGAGATGATGGACCGGCGGCAGCCGGTTTCGATTGAATTGGAGCGCGATCTCGAACGAATCCGGCAACTCAATCGTTGGTTTGGAAGTTACCGGCTGGTTTTAACGTTCGCCCGACGGTGGATTAAGCCAGGAAGCAAAATGCGAATTGTCGATCTTGCTACCGGTTCCGGCGATATCCCGCGATTGATTGTCGATCATGCACGATCGATTGGCGCAAGCGTCGAAATTGATGCGGTGGATCGACAAGCGGCCACGCTCGCAATCGCACAACAATTGAGCGGCGATTATCCTGAGATCGTTTATCACGAAGACGATATTTTACAATTCGACACCGCCGCGCCATACGATCTCGTTCTCAACACGATGACACTGCACCATTTCAGCGAATCCGATGCGACTCAACTCTTGCGGCGCTGCCGTGAACTCTCGCGCAAATTCGTTCTCGTATCGGATCTGAGGCGGAGTCGGTTTCTCAAGACCGGCGTTTATCTGCTAACTGCGCTGATTTTTCGCGAGCCCATGACGCGATTCGACGCGCGACTCTCCGCCAAACGCTCTTTTACGTTTTCGGAATTACGCGATCTGGCAAGGCGTGCCGGCTGGAAAAATTTCGGTCAGGGGAAATTCCCTTTTGCGCGCCAGGCGATCTGGATGGAGGCGGTCGGGGATCAAATGTGAGGATTTGCACCAAGATCCGCGAGTTGCACGCGTCGGCTCGACCTGCGCCGCGCGTGTTAATTCCCACGATGGGAGCGCTTCATAAGGGGCATGGTGAATTGATCCGAGTCGCGCGAGAGCACGTGGGTGGAAACGGTGAAGTGGCGGTCAGCATTTTCGTAAATCCGCTTCAGTTTGAGCCGGGAAGCGATTACGAACGCTACCCCAGGCCGCGGGAAGCAGATGAAGAATTCTGCCGAAACGCAGGCGTGGATCTTCTATTTCGACCATCGCCTGAGGAAATGTACCTCGAAGATCGGTCCGTGTTTGTTGACGAGCTGAGCTTATCAAAACTACTCGAAGGCAAAGCGCGTCCGGGTCATTTTCGCGGGGTCTGCACAGTCGTGGCGAAGCTGCTCAACATTTTGCAGCCAGACGCTGCGGTGTTCGGTGAAAAGGATTTTCAGCAACTGGCAATTATTCGCCGGATGGTTCGCGATCTAAATTTCAGGACCGAGATCATCGGCGTGCCGACAGTTCGCGAAGATGACGGCCTCGCCTGCAGTTCGCGCAACCAATATTTGAATGCCGAGGAACGAAAGCAGGCAGCTGTTTTGTATGAAGCGCTTACTACGGCGAGGAACTCCGGGAAAAAGGCGGCGAAGGACGTTGTCGATCTTACCACTAACATCATCAGTCGGGCGCCGCTTGCCCGGATCGATTACGTGGAACTGGTCGATGCTGAGGCATTGCAGCGGCTCGACGCGATCCAGCCGAACTCGCTCCTCGCGCTGGCAGTGTTTTTCGGCAAGACTCGATTGATCGATAATATCCGTTTGGGATGAAGCAATATGATTTTGTCGTGATCGGCAGCGGAATCGCCGGCCTCAGCTTTGCCCTGAAAGTGGCCCGGCACGGATCAGTGGCGGTCATTACGAAGCGCAAAGGAGCAGACTCGAATACGGCTTGGGCGCAGGGCGGAATCGCTTGCGTGACGAGCAAGCAAGATTCGTTCGACCTGCATATGCGCGATACACTCGAAGCCGGGGCGGGCCTTTGCGATAAAAACGTTGTCCAAACAGTGATAACGGAAGGCCCGGACCGGATCGGGGAACTTATCGATCTGGGGTTGGAATTTGATGAACGAGACGTTTCCGGGCATCGCGAATTCGATCTGGGCCGCGAAGCTGGCCATTCGAAACGGCGCGTGTTGCATGTGCGCGATGCGACTGGCAAGGAAATCGAAGAGACTTTGCTGCGGGCACTCGAAAGTCACGGCGATGTCGATCTTCTGGAAAATCATATGGCCGTCGATTTGATCACGGCGGCAAAGCTTGGATTTGCTTCGGAAGACCGCTGTCTCGGGGTCTATGTTCTCGATGAAAAAACCGGCAAAGTAGAGACGATCTGCTCAGATCGGGTCGTGCTGGCTACAGGCGGTTGCGGCAAAGTTTATCTTTATACAACCAATCCCGACATCGCCACGGGTGACGGCGTGGCCATGGCGTGGCGCGGGGGTATAACGATCGCGAACATGGAGTTCGTGCAGTTTCATCCCACCTGTCTGTTTCATCCGAAAGCAAAGTCATTTCTCATTTCCGAAGCGGTGCGTGGTGAAGGGGGAATCTTGCGAAATTTCCTCGGCGAAGCGTTCATGAAACGATACGACGCTCGGGCGGAATTGGCGCCGCGAGACATCGTCGCCCGGGCGATCGACGCCGAGATGAAGCGTTCCGGGGCGCAATGCGTCTTTCTCGACATCACTCACAAATCACCGGAATTCATCCAGGAACGGTTTCCGCACATCTACGAAACTTGTTTACGATTTGGGATCGACATGTCCAAACAGCCGATTCCAGTAGTACCTGCGGCGCATTATCAATGCGGTGGAATCAAAACGGACGTCAACGGGGTGACAAGTTTGCCAGGTCTCTACGCCGTTGGAGAAGTTGGTTGCACGGGACTGCACGGAGCAAATCGACTGGCCAGCAATTCATTGCTCGAAGGGTTGGTAGTGGCGCATCGAGCCGCGCAGGTTGCTGTAGAAAAACCCGGCTCGAGTCGCGATATTTCGCTGCCGGAATGGAAAGCCGGCGATGTTCAGGATGTCGATGAGTTGGTCGTGATTTATCACAATTGGGACGAAATCCGGCGGCTCATGTGGGATTACGTTGGGATCGTGCGCACGGACAAGCGATTGCAACGAGCCAGCGCGCGCTTGCGCAATCTCCAACGTGAAATCCGCGAATTCTATTGGAACTTTAAAATCTCGGTAGACCTTTTGGAACTGCGTAATCTTGCGACAGTGGCAGCCCTCATTGTCGATTCAGCGTTGACTCGAAAGGAAAGCCGCGGCCTTCACTATACGCTCGATTATCCCAAGACAGAAGATCAACAGTTCAAGCACGATACGTTGCTGAATCGGGACTGAAGACTGGAATAGATGGTGCTTTAGAGAGAGAGGGTTCCGATTGGCAAAGGCTATCGATGGGTAAAAGGCCTTGCCTGGGAGGCGATTATCGGATAGAACAACCTCGACATTCCCGGATGAGAAGGTTCATTACGCATATTCTTTTGGTGTCCAGCGGCGCGCTTGTCGCCCATGCTCAATCCGATTCCCCTTACGCGACGGCCGCTGATTTCGCACGGTACGCAAGGCAATTGCGTGAAAAAGCTCTGTTGAAAGTTGAGCCGCAGGTCTTCGTGCCGACCAGTTCACGCCCGACGACTCAGCGCTTTCCGTGGAAGACAAACATTGTAACCACGGTTTTTTGGATTGGAGAATCGGCTGGCGATAACAATCCAGTCCCGAACAACCGGAGCTCGTGGGATCTGAATTGGACGACCAATTATGGAGGTTACGACAATCCCGATCCGTCCCACCGTCGCAATTATATCCCCGCCAACTTCACCCCTAGGCTCAATCCATTCTACTGCGCGCTTCCCTATAACGACGTGAGCCATGGCCAATTCAAACCGGAAGCGCCTTTGGTGATTCCGTGGTTCAAGCAAAGCTATACCGGACCCGGTCAATCGGTCTGCCAACATCGTTGGATTGCGATTCGCAAGGGCAACCGTACATGTTACGCGCAATGGGAGGATTGCGGCCCCTTCCGCACGGATCATTACCAATATGTTTTCCAGAACGAGCGACCAAAGCCGAACTTGAACCGTGGCGCGGGCCTGGATGTTTCCCCGGCGGTCCGGGATTATCTTCGCCTTCAGCCGACAGATGTTACCGACTGGAAGTTTGTCGATGTTGCTGATGTGGCGGCAGGTCCATGGCGCAATTACGGCGAGAACAACAATTTCGTAATCGCGCGTCGCCAGCTGGATCGGCAATTCGCCCAGCGCACACAATCGAACAAGAAGTAAGCTGAGCAACGGTTGCTGGTCGCGGGGCAATTTAGGCCAGCCATCTCCAGATCTACAGCCGAGACAACGCTCCGGCGAAACTGCGCTCGAGTTCCTGCGCGCGATTCAGCAGCGGCTCGTGAACTCGGCGTTGAGTTGTGCAAAAAGCAGCCAGAGGCTGAAAAGCCGTTGAAACTTCAGTGTAAAACAGATTGATCGCGTGATTGAGCTGCCGCTCGATTGTCTGCACTAATTCAACGCGTCTGGCTTCCATTTGCTGATGATAGGCGGTTAAAATTTTTCGACGTTGAGTTACGGCGAGAATGGTGCCGATTACTGCCGCAGACGCTGCCAGGACGCCGGTCACATCGGCGACAGCTGCGCTGGTCATGGCGGCGATTAACGTCGCAATTCCCCCTGCCGCCGCGAGCCCGGCAGGCACTCGTAAAATCGTCGACGTTTCGCGAAAAAGTTGCGTCAGCGTTTCGTTTACGTTCGTGCCCGATATCCGCTCGCCTAATGCAAGTTGGATGGATTGAAGCAGCTCTCGTCGCTGCCGGACGAAATCGGGAACGGCTTTTGGAATCTTATCCTGTAAATCGCTGTGCAGTTGCTGGTCGATAAGATCGTGAACCTGCGGCCAGAGTGCGCGCAGGTCAGTCTCCAACAGGTGAACTGCATTTTCCGCCTGATACTCCACGGCTTGTCGAAGTTTCGCTTCGATTTGCGATTGAAATTCGTGTTGCCATTCATCGCGCGACCAGATCATTTTCCATGTCCGCCAAAAGGAGAGCTTGGTCTCGAGCAATTTCAGTCCCTCGGCGGCGCCTTTACGGCACGCTTCCTCGACACCGCGCAGAAGTCCGGCCACTTGTCGCAGAGTTTGCTCCTTCCGTGTTTCCAAAAAAGCTTCCGCTCGTGCGAGCTGCGCCTCGTCCTGAGCAATCACATCGAGTGAAGCATTTAATTCACTGGTAATTTCTTTGACCATGAGCTGACCCGTCTGGGCAGCCGACCGTAACTTGAGGGTACGTGCGCCGGGCCCGGTAACGATCAAATTAATCTGTGCTTCCAGCTCCGGAAATTCGTTACCTTTGCTGAGACCGACTCCAAGCGGTCCGCTTGAGCGCGCGGCCAATGCGTCTCGTGCGGAAACAGCAAAGATGGGCGGCGCAAAACCAAGTTTCTGAAGCGCTGTTTCCTGCAGATGCCGGCGAATTACATCGATTTCGGCGGGGGCGCGCAAATCAGCTTGTTGTAACACGAAAACCACGTTCTTAAGCCACTTCTTTTGGACAAAGCTCAGAAGATCCCAAGCTGACTGGGTCCAGGGATTTACAACGGAAAAGACAAAGAGAACGAGATCGGCCCGCGGAATAAAACTTTCCGTGATTAGCTGATGCTCCGCGACCATCGTGTTTGTGCCCGGGGTATCCACAACATTGAAATCGCGCAGGAATGGCACGGGCAGGTAGCGCTCGACCAATTGCGGGGAAACATCGACAGATTTCTCGCGCTCGCTGTATCGGAATATGCAAATCCGATCGGTGGCCGGAAGAACGTCAACTTTTGCAAATTCCTCACCGAAAAGTGCATTCAAGAGCGATGATTTTCCTGATTTCACTTCACCCACGGCGACGATGAGCAGTGGCTCGCGAATATCGGTAAACAATCCCTGGATGCTATCGAGCGACGCACTGGAGCGGCGCATCTCCGAGGCAAGCTTAAGCACCCCCGATAATGCAGTTTCAAGGTCGCTCCGAAGCTGGAGGTAGTGATCCGCTATCATGGTCCCTTCCGGACTCGCAATTACGGACCAGTATGAAGCGGGGACGAAGTCGGTGCTGGCGCGACTGAATGAGCGGTGACTGAGACGCTGGTCGATACCGGTAAGGCCTTTGGTGGTGCCGCAGCGGCCAGTCCAATCAACTCGGATACGGTAACAAATTTGAATCCGCGTGCTTCCAATTGACTGAGAATGGCCGGCATCGCTTCGATTGTTCCCAAATGGATATCGTGCGAAAGCACTATCGACCCCGGGCGAGTTGCTTTCATAATTCGACTGAAAATAGCCGTGGGACCAGGGCGCTTCCAATCCAGAGGATCGACGTCCCACAGGACGATGTCGTAGCCGAACTCGTTGTGGATCCACCGCTTTTGCCGCGGCGTAATGGACCCGTAAGGAGGCCGGAGCAATACCGGTCGCGAGCCGGTTGCGTTTTCGATTGCCTGATCCGTCCGTTTCAGTTGGAGCCGCACGGACTCATCCGACATGTGCCCGAAGTTCGGATGTGACCAACTGTGATTGCCGATTTCATGACCTTCTCGCACCGCTCTGGCAACGATCTCCGGATGCTCGACTACATTTTGCCCGATCACAAAAAAGGTGGCCTTGATGTGATGTTCGGCCAATAGATCGAGCAACTTTGGAGTGAGTTTCGGGCTCGGTCCATCATCGAAGGTCAAGGCAATATAGGGACCATCGACATGCACTGAGTTGAACGTGATTTGAGTCTCAGCTGGCATTGCCGGGGCAACTTTCTTCGGCACTTGTGGCAAGGAAGAAGTCTGAGCCTCCGTCAAATTGATCGCAGCGAGCCCGACAAAACTAAGAACGAGCAGACCCAAGAGGCGCATTGAAAAGGCAGCGGTTGAGATTAGCTTATCTAGCAGAAGCAACGGCCAACGCAAGGGCACCAATGGAACCGTCGAGCCCATAAGCAATCGAGCAGTGAGTCACCTCAACTGGCAGTCATCCTGCTCCTGTTTTGCACAACGCAGCGACCGCCACGGGAGCACTCTTGCGATAACAAAGTGCACCGGCGGAAAGCATGCTGCTGATGGAACAAAATGAGAATTTTGCTTGTAGAAGATCATCCGGATAGCCGGCGGACTTTGCAACGTCTGATTGAGCGTCGTGGTCACGAAGTCGTGGCTGTGGGGACAGCCGAAGAGGCTGAGCAAGCTTTAAATACCGGCGAGTTTTCTTTCCTGATTCTGGATTGGATGTTGCCAGGCAAAAGTGGACTGGATCTTTGCCGCGAATTGCGGCAACGGCCGCGCGGGGATGAAATCTTTATCCTATTGGTTACGGCCCGCGCAGAATCGGATGATTTGGAACTGGCGCTTAAATACGGCGCCAACGATTATCTCACCAAACCGTTCGATCTCGCTCTGCTGAACATCCGGCTTTCTGTAGCAGAGCGGCGAATTCTATCACTGATCGAGCGCAATCAGGCCCGCGCCGAATTGCAGGAAACGGCCCGCAGAATGACCGAAATCCTCGAGAAGACCACAGATGCATTTTTTGCCACTGATAGCGAATGGCGTTTCACTTACGTCAACGCCCAGGCCGAGAAGCTTTTCGATCGCGCCCGGCGAGACCTTTCGGGCAAGTATTTTTGGAATGAATTTCCGCATCTCAAGAATTCTTCGTTCGAGCAGAACTTCCGTCGTGTAATGACCGAACAGATTCCGGTCGAGTTCGAGATGAGTGATTCGAGTGGGAAGGTTTGGTTTGAGATGAATGCGTACCCGAGCGGTGGCGGCGTCTCAGTCTTCTTCCGCGATGTGACCGAACGCAAGCGCATTGAAGAGGAGCGGATGACAACCGGTAAGCTGGAGTCGCTTGGAACGCTTGCAGGAGGAATTGCCCACGATCTTAACAACATTCTGACCGTAATTTCAGGAAACATCGGCCTGGCTCAAATCGAAGCGCCTCCCGGGGCTTCTAATCTGTTGTCGTTTCTTGGTAAAGCCGGCCAGGCGGCCCAACATGCCGCCCGGCTTTCAGGACAGTTGCTTACATTTTCGAAGGGCGGTGCGCCGCTCAAACGGCCGCTTTCGGTTCCAGAGCTGCTCACCCATGCGGCGGAGTTCTGCCTTTATGGTTCGAACTTGCGCGCTGACATCGATATCCCTGTCGATCTTTGGAAAGCAGAAGTCGATCGCGGGCAGATCGAGCAGGTCATTAATGCTCTTCTGATCAATGCGCGTGAGGCCATGCCTCATGGCGGTACCGTTCGCCTCTCGGCCCGTAATTTGAAACTGGAAGGCGAGACCGGTCCGCTTCCTCCCGGGCGCTATCTCAAAATCAGCGTGGCCGATCGCGGCTGCGGAATTGAGGAAGATTTTGTGATGAAGATTTTCGATCCATATTTTACGACCAAGGCGAATGGAAGCGGTCTTGGCCTGGCGATTAGTTATTCCGTAGTGAAGAGGCATGGTGGCTGGCTGCATCTCGAGAACTCCTCACCCGAAGGATCGATATTCAGTTTCTATCTGCCGGCTGCTGATGAGACCGCAATCGTGATCGAGCCGCCGATCGCCGATCGCACTACATCATTTCATAATCACCGTGTTTTGGTTATGGACGACGAGGCGGCAGTGCGCGAGTTGATTTCCGATTTGCTGATTACTCTCGGGTTCGAGGTCACAACGGTGCCGGACGGCCTTGAAGCAGTCCAGACTTACGAACGCGCGCTGCGCCGGGGCGAGACATTTCAGGCTGTCATTTTGGACGCGACCATTCGAGGCGGGATGGGGGGCGTAGCAACGATGGAGCGCCTGCGCAAAGTGGATCCCGAGGTTACAGCCATCATTTGCAGTGGCTACTCCGATGAAGCAGCAATGTCCGAATTTCTTTCCTACGGCTTCCGGGCGGCTCTTCCCAAACCATTCACGCGGCACGATCTGGCCGATGTGATGCAACGGGCGTTTGAACCGGGCAGCTGAATTCGCTATCGAAACAGATCAAGTTTCGCGCGTGGTTTCTCAGCCTTTGCGAATGTTTTCGAGCGAGTCCATAAAGCCCTTTTTGCCCGCACGGGGGTCGTATCCGATCAGCTCGCCGATTTTCTTTCCTTCACTGTTCAAAATGATCACCGAAGGAAAAGCCTGAATGCCAAAACGCTGGGCCAACATTTGGTTTTGCTCGGCCAGTTCACGCGATTGCTTTTTTGCCCGCGGGAAATCAATCTCGACCAGGACAAAATTCTTTTTCGCATAATCCTGAAACTCCGGAGCCGAGAGAACGTCTCTCTGGAGCATTCGGCAGGGCGGACACCAATCCGAGCCCGTAAACTCGAGCAAGAGCAGCTTGTTACTGGATTTGGCTTGCTCCTGCGCTCTTTTGTAATCCGTTAGCCACGGTGAATCCGCTTGCGCAACCGAAACAGCGAAGAAGCCAAACGCAGCGATGATCCCAAGAGCGAAAGTTTTCACCGGGGAAGATCGACGACCTCTCGTCCGGGCGCAAGCGTTCAGACTCCGATCGATGGTGTCGACGCCATTCCGATGTTGCAGTTTCCGAAGCGAATGATTGGGCTAGCATTCCATATGTCGAACATCGCTGAGAACCTTGAACGTGTTCGCGCCAGAATCGCAGATGCCGCCCGAAAGAGTGGACGTTCCGTGGAGGAAGTGGAGCTCGTTGCGATCTCGAAAACGCACACTGCCGAGCGCGTTCGTGAGGCATACAATGTGGGCCAATCATTGTTCGGTGAAAGCCGCGTCCAGGAAGCGCGAGCGAAGATTCCGGAACTGCCATCGAGTTTGCGATGGCACTTTGTCGGGCATCTCCAAAAAAATAAGATTCGCCACGCGCTTCCGTTGTTCGAACTGTTTCACAGCATCGATTCGCTGGCGTTGGCGGAAGAGATCAATCGGATCGCGGAAGAAGACGGCATGCACCCGCGAACCTTGTTGGAAGTGAATGTCTCGGGGGAGGGGAGTAAATTTGGATTCAAACCGGAAACGCTTCGGGGAGAAATGGAATCGCTCCTCGCGCTGCATCGGTTGTCGATCGAAGGCTTGATGACAATTCCGCCGCTGGCCAAAGAAGCCGAAGCGTCGCGGAAGTTTTTTTCCAGTTGCGCGATCTGCGCGACGCCTTGGAAAAAGAATTCGAGTTGAAGCTTCCACAGCTTTCGATGGGGATGACGAACGATTACCCGGTGGCAGTTGAAGAAGGTGCGACGCTGGTGCGCGTCGGCACGGCAATTTTCGGGGAACGATCAAGGCCGGGAAAAGAGAAAGCCACAGATGAACACGGATTTTCACGGATTCCTGACTACGAACTCTAAAATATAAACCGCTTCTCTTATCTGTGTTTCATCTGTGTTAATCCGTGGCTAAAATTCCTAAAACGGATGCGTTTGGAACCAACAAACATTCAACAGGTGGGCGATGAATTGGCCATCGCTTGGAACGACGGCACCGAATCGTATTTCAATCTGGAGATGCTGCGCCGGGCCTGCCCTTGCGCCGCATGCGGCGGCGAGCCGGATGTGCTCGGCAACATTTCTCGTCCACAGGTCAATTACACGCACAAAAGTTTTCAGCTTAGCAGTTTTGATCTGATCGGCGGTTATGCGCTCCAGCCTCGCTGGGCCGATGGACACAATACCGGAATTTACAGCTTTACTTACTTGCGCCGGCTCGGGCAGGCTTTCGGCTGAAGGCACGCGGTAAGCTCGGGAGATCTATGTCATGAGGCCAGCGGCGAAGATCACGATCGTGCTGATCTGTATTTCGTTGTGCGGAACCGGCGCGATTTTTATGTCCAATCCGCCCCACAAATGCAAACCGCAAAAGCCAAACGCGATTCCGGTGAAAAACCTGAACCAAGAGCGGAACGCGTGGATCATGGCGTAAACTTAGTCGCGAGGGACTGAGTTTAATCGCCTTTAAATTGTGATCCGCAACAAGCTCGCTTCTCCTCGAACTGCTTCAACTTGTCGCGCGCATGACTCCGCCGGAACCAGAAAAAATTCTCCGGGCTCAAGATCGACATCACCGCAGCGAACGTTACCGCTGAGGCTGCAAACGATGGCAAGTTTCCCGCGGGGTGCGATTTCACGGGGAGAATCGAGTTTCCATTTCACAACTTCGAACAGCGAATTGCGCACCAGAGTTTCGCCTTCGGCTCGAGCCAATTCTGGTCGAACATCCTCGAAGTCGATGGACTCGAGTGCTTGCTCGATATGCAACTGTCGAGGCTTCCCGTTGGCATCAGCTCGATTCCAGTCGAACACCCGATACGTGGTGTCGCTGTTCTGCTGAATCTCGACTAACAGATTGCCGGCGCCGATTGCATGGAAGCGACCTGCCGGAAGAAACATCGCGTCGCCTCCTTTCACTGAAATGGTATGAACGTGTTGCTCTACGGTTCCGGACCGGAGGGCGGCTTCAAATTGCAAGCGGCTCATCGGTCCTCGTAATCCGACAAACAGCCGGGCGCCTGGATCAGCCGCGGCGATGTACCAGAATTCGGTTTTCGGCTCGCCGCCTAATTTCGCGGCGATTTTTTCCGGGGGATGAACTTGAAGGGACAGCTTCTCGCGCGCATCGAGCAATTTCACGAGCAGCGGAAATCGTGGAGCATCGAGGATATTGCCGAAGATCGATTGTCGATGCTGCATCCAGAGCTCGTGTAGCGTTTTCCCGCGCAACTCACCATTTCGGACGACGCTTTGCGCTTCCGGACGATCGACAAGTTCCCACGATTCACCGATGCTCATGCCAGGCGGCAGTTTCTTGCCGAATTCCGACTCAAGCCGGCGCCCCCCCCAAATTCGTTCCATGAAAATCGGCTCGAAAGTCAGAGGAGAATTCGTTTGGAAGCGAGGCATTCGCAACAAACTCCAATGTCCAAAGAGCCTTCGCAAGGATGCGATTGAAATAGAAAGTTAAGCTTGCCGTTAGGCCGGGCATCTGATTTAAATCGGGCGTTCGACGCTGCGGGCGGTTTTCAGGCCGCCTTTCGCAGATTGCCGCGAGGCGGTGGGTTGGTAACGGCGCTGAACTGGAAAGGCATCGTTATGAAAACTTGTCTTCGCGGATTTGCTCGCTCCAACGCGTGGCGACGATGGATTGTTACATTCGCCGCAATCGTTGCGCTCCTTCAAAGTGCGGTCGGCGGCAATGATCAGGAATCTCCACCGACTGCGCCGGCTGTGAATTCGCAAAGGGTCCATCTGGGCAGCTTTCTTTTTGAGGATCAGTGGCCCGTGCAGGGCGATTTCGACTTCAACGACATTGTCCCTCGCTACTCGGATAAACCATTTTTCACAATGCTCGACGCCGTAAACAAGCTTCAGCCGCTCTTCGGCGTTCCCAGAGTCAACGAAGCCACTGGCGAATTGTTCGTTGAGTACCTTGATCTTGTTATTTCGGGACGCGGTCTCGATCTGGTTTGGGGCCGAACCTATCGTTCGAAAATCGGATTGGACACGGCGATGGGCGTGAACTGGGATTTTTCCTACAACATTCGCGCGGCGCTGAGTGGGCCGAACGTCACTGTCCAAGACGGGCAGAACCGGATCGATACTTACTTTCTTCAATCGGACGGATCATATTCTACCGACGAACTCTTCCGGCGCGGCACGCTTTCCGAAAAGGTTTTCACGTTGGAATTTGCCGATAAGACGAGATGGATCTTCAAGTCGCTCAACGGTTCGCCGACATCGGGCAAGATCGACAAGATCATCGATCGCAATTCCAACCAGATTCAGTTTCAATACGACGGCGCGGGCCGGTTGTTCCTGATCATCGACAGCCTGAATCGGCCGTTTCAAATCAGCTACGATGGCGCGAATCGGATTCAGGCTGTTCAGGATTTCGCGGGCCGTACGATTCAATATCAACATCTCACCAGCCCGACTCCTGGCATCGGAGACGTGGGCGATCTCGTTCTTGTCCGGTCACAAGCGGTTACCGGCACGCCGATCGGTAACGATTTTCCCTCGGGAAAAACGGCGCAGTTTACCTACAGCACCGGACTTGGAGGTGGGCGAGATCACAATCTGCTGACCGCGAAAGACGGAAACAACGTGCCATGGTTTCAAGCCGTTTATACAACGACGGCGGCAGCGACTAGTTTTCTTTACGACCGAGTGGCCAGTGAAATCGTCGGCACCGCGAACGAGACGAAGATCTTCACGTATCTGGCCAGGACGAGTCCGACGAGCCGGTTCAACGCGGCGACAAAGACGATCGTGAATGATGCGATCGGCAACGTCCATGAATCACTGTTTGATTCGAAAAATCGGCTGATTGATTTGCGGCGCTTCACCGGAAGATCGACACCAGGAGTTCCGGTGACCGAGAGCTCAAACCGCCCGATGAATCCCGTGCGCCCGACCGATCCGGCGTTTTTCGAAACAACAATCGAATGGAACCGCGACTCGCTGCCGAGTAGAGTGACATTTCCGCGCGGGAATGGTGTCGAAATGGTTTATCAGCGTGATCTCGATCCAAATACGAATCCGCGCGAACGCGGAAATTTACGGACGCATCGGCAATTACCAGTCAGCGGCGCGCCGCTTGTGCAACACTTCGAATACGCATCCGGCTTCGGAACCGGCGAGAGGACACCGCTCGCGCCGCAGTTCAACTTCGGCTTCGAGAAAACGTTCTTCAACGGTAACGGCGACCCTGGACCTTACATTCAGGCCGTAAACGCGTGCAACATGGTGGACTACATCGACGAGGACGTCTCATCAAGCCACTACTGCGTCCAATATCGCGAATCGGACTTCGACTTCTCCAGCCGCCTGCAATGCAGAGTCGAAGACTACTTAAAATTAGGTGATGGCATCAAATGTAAGGCCGGACCTATATACGGTGATTTGAACGGCGACGGAATAGACTACACGGGGATCTATTATCATGTCGGATTTGGCGACGGCTCGGGCGCAGCCCACAAGATCCGGATGGAGGAAGACGAGGCTCCCTACGACCATATCCCTGAGTTGGCCAGCCTTGGGGAAGTCGGTGGCGGAATCTTTGAGACCGGTGACCCATTAGTTGGTTGGTGCGTCGCGCGTACCGACGCGCGCGGGTTCACTTGGACATGCGCGCGCGATGCGAACGGAAACGCAATGAGCGTAACCAGGCCGGATGGAGTGACGACCGACATCGAACACAACGCGAACGGTCAGCTCACTGCGATCGTCTGGCCGCAGAACAATACCGGTCATCGCGAACGCGATGAGTGGCATTATTACACCAGCGGCGCGCAAAATGGATATCTGCAATCGTTCATTCGCGATGCCGGCGGATTAAATCTGACGACCGCGTTCACGCACAATTCAGTCGGATGCGTCACACAGATTGTCGATCCTCGCGGGAACGATACGCAATTTTTCGTTAATCAATTGAATCAAGTCGTGCAGGTTACTTCGCGCGATGCGGGGACGCCGGGACGTTTTCTCACGAATATTTACCGCGACGCCAACAACCGGATCACGCGTGTCGATGTGCAAAACAAGGACGAATTCGGCGGCATTGGGACGCCGGCGTTTTTCGTCACCAGCTTCAGTTTTGATTCACTCGATCATGTGACTTCGATCACACGCGACTTGGACAATGCGCACACGATCACGGCGCAATACTTTTATGATCCGATTCGCGAGTTGATCGAAATGCGCTCGCCGCTGGCGGCCGGCGGCTTGCAACCGGATGCCCGCGTGCGGTACGCATTCGATGAACGGAATCTTCCGTTTACGGCGATCAGGGCGCCCAGTAGTCCAATCGCCACCGGCTCGAAATTCACCTACGATCTCAATGGTAATCTGGCCAGGCTCGAAACTGGTGCGCCCGCCGGGCTGCAGCACACGACGCTTTACGATTATGACGGCTTTGATCGCCTAACAATGTTAACCGATCCGGTCGGAACCAACACGCAGTACGGTTACAATGAAAACCATCAAGTCACGAATTTCACGATGCAGGGGACTTTTCTCGATGCGAAGGGCAATCCAAACTTCGGCCCACTACGCGGCGGGACGTTTGTTTACGATACCAACGGTATTCTGACCCAGAGGACCGAGAGTTGGTTTGATCCGATCACGACGGCCACGATCGACGATGGCGCGCGCACGATCTCAATCGGACGTGATCCGGCGCTGAATGTAACAAGCGTGACAGATGACAACGGACACGCGACATCGTTTTCGTATGACGGCGCGAATCGCCTTTCACGCATCACCGATCCAAAAGCCAATTCCGTCGATTACACCTACGATTCAAATGGAAATCTGGTGACGCGGACGCGGACCGATAAATCAGATTCGGCGTCGTCGGATCAAGTATTTGTTCTGACGAATGTCTATGATGGTTTGGATCGGCTAATTACCTCGACTGACAACGTGGGGAATGCCCAAAGCTATTTGTACAACTCGCGCAGCAATCGAGTGCGATATATCGATCCGCGAAATAAGCTCGTTCAATCCGAGTATGACGGTCTGAATCGATTGCTCCGAAGCGGACGCGACATGAACGGAAACGGTTCAGGATTCGACGCCGGGATCGACGTCATTAGTGGGCGGATTTGGGATGACAATTCGCGTTTGACCGGCGCGACCAATCCCAATTCGTATTCGACCCAGTATCAGTACGATGCGCTGGGCCGCTGTCTTCAGCGGACGAATGCCGACACCACGGCGAAAACCTGGAGCTATGATGCCTGGGGCAACGCAGTTCAATCCCACGATGAGAACGCAACTGTCTGTATCAATAACTACGACAATCTGAATCGGCTTCGTCAGCGCCAGATCATTCCCGGCCCGGGAGTATCCAACGCCACAACGTTTGAGATTTACGATTACCCTGGCGAATACCGCTGGCCTGAGCGCGCGATCAACAATGCAGCAGTCGTGCGCTACACCTTCGATTCACTGGCGCACCGCACCAGCGAAAGTTTAGGGAACCTGGTTACGAGCTACACACACGACGCGGTCGGCAATTTGTTGACGTTGCAATCGCCGAGTGGACGCACACTCACTTACGCGCACGACGTGGCAAATCTTTGTACGAGCGTCAGCCTAACGGCGACAAGCGATGGCGATACATTGGGAACCATGGCGACGTATAATTACATTGGACGCCGGACTGAGAGTGTTTCGCACCGCAATGCAACATCGACATTGTTCAGCTACAATGGATTTGTCGACGCGCCGCCAAGCTCCGACCTTGGCTGGGGACAGGTGGCCGGCACGGTTACGCTTCAACTCGGCAACATCGTTCTCGATCAACGCACTTTTACTTACGATGCCAACCAAAACCTGAGCGAGCGCGCAGACACCCGCTCGGGCGGGCCGCAACTTTTGCATCATTATGATTACGACCCGGCAAATCGAAATGTGCATACGCAAGTGAACGCGCCCGGCCCGACACTTGTGCGCGACACGATTTACAATTACGACCGCAACGGCAATCGGCTTGCCGTGAATGGTTTTCAAACACCCGATCCCGGGCCCTATTTCCTGGATAACACGACGCCCGAGCCCGCGGATGCGCAGATGAGCCAGTATACCAGCACGCCCCGCGGCAACTATTTGTACGACGCCAATGGCAACCGCACTAGTCTCAACGGCGGCGGCGCGAACAAGAACTACACCTACGATTACGCAAACCGTCTTGTCGATTTTACCGACGTGAATACCGGTCTGCGGATTGCCAATTATCAATACGACGCGCATGGTCGTCGCATCGCGAAGACACTCGATCCCGACGGGAAACCGAACACCACGAATTTCTTTTATACTGGACGCACTGTTCTGGAGGAGCGCGACGGCAGCGGCGGGGTAACAGCAGGCTACAGCACGGTACCGGTTCGCGGAGGAGATTGGAACGGCGGTGGCGGGTCTCTACCCTGGTGGGTATTGTGCACGATGGTCGATTTGCCACATCTCCCGATCCAGCCGCTCCCCCCGATTGGTGTCTGTACAGAACGTGGTGGCGAAATGTGCGATGACCAATGCTCTTGCCAGCGCGACTACTGTGTTCAATATCGCGAGAGCGACTGGGCTTTTAACTTGCGCACGATGGACGATGGACGCGGCCCCTGGCCTGAATTGTTGGATCCTCGATATTCGCTAGCCCCAGTCGAGATGCGTCGCGCAGGGAATAATTTCACCTATGTCGGAGCGGGGTCCGATGTTGCGATCTGGCCGTTGACCAACCCTGCTGGGGGCGCGGCTGAACGGTACGAATACGAAGATTTCGGCGATCCGCACTTCTTCGACGGCTCAGGCAATCCGCTGCCTGCCAGCGCCATCGGAAATCCATATTTGTTCAATGGGATGCGGTTCGATGGCGAGTCCGGACTGTATTGCACTGTGTCGAAGGCCATTGATTATTCCAGTCCCGACCTCTTCTTGATGAACTTCGATCCGAAGATCGGCGCGTCGCTTCAGCGCGAATCAACGCACGTGACGAACTGTTGCACGGACGGTCATGACTGGGAGCACGAATATTAACACCTCGTTCCATATCGATTCCTCGACGGCGGCGGTCCTGATTTCCCCGCGGCAAATCCTGTCGATTGGGACAGCCTACAGCTTGAGCCAGTCGGCTAGCTTGTTCTTTAGTGTATCGATGTTTTCGCCTTTCGCGGCTGAAACCGCGACGATCTCGATTTTTGGGAATCGTTTGCGCAAGGCTTTTAAATTTTCACTCGCGTCGCCCAGATCCATTTTGTTGGCGATCACGAACCACGGTCGCTCTGACAAGCGTGAATCGTAGAGATCGATCTCGCGTCGCAGTTGTTGTAAATCTTCCACCGGACTCCGACCTTCGCTTCCGGCAGCATCGACAACGAAGAGAAAGATCCGACATCGAGTGATGTGCCGTAAAAATTCGTGACCGAGCCCAAGCCCGCGATGCGCGCCTTCGATCAGGCCGGGAATGTCGGCGATGGCCGCGCGGCGATAACCGGGAAATTCCACCACTCCGATGATCGGATGGAGCGTCGTAAATGGGTAAGACGCGACCTTCGGGCGCGCGGCGGAAATTTTTCGAAGCAAAGTCGACTTGCCGGCATTCGGATAACCAACGAGGGCCCCGTCGGCGATCGTGCGCAGTTCAAGCAGGAAATGTCCCGCCTCGCCTTCTTCGCCTTCGGTGTATTCGCGCGGGGCGCGGTTTCGCGAGCTCTTGAAATGCACGTTTCCCTTGCCGCCCTTTCCACCCTGGCACAGAACAAACTCCTGCCCGTCCTGGATAAGATCGACCACCGGTTCCCCACTCGTCATTCCGAGCGAAGCCGAGGAATCCCGTTGCGAAAGCTTTAAGGGGGCATCACGGGATCCTTCGCTTTCGCTCAGGATGACCGACTTTGATTCCGCCTCCCAACCAATTGTTCCCACCGGCACCTGCACGATCTTTGCCGGCGCGGAACGTCCATGCATTTTCTTTCCCATGCCATGTCCGCCATTTTTCGCCTTAATGATTGGTTCGTAAAAAAGATTCGAAAGACTATCGACGTGTCGATCGGCACGCAGGATTACATCGCCGCCGCGGCCACCATCGCCTCCGTCAGGTCCGCCCTTCGGGACAAATTTCTCCCGCCGAAAACTGACGCAACCACGCCCGCCGTTACCAGCTTGTGCAAGAACTTTGATACGGTCGACAAACATGAGCTTGGAGATTTCTAAGCGTAGCAAGATTGAAGCGTTACATCGTTACATCGTCTTCGAGTGATGTCACTACGGGCGAGAAGGCGTGGTATCGAAGGGCATGTGAGTTGCTTCAAGAGACTGTATGCAAATCACTCAACCCACAGTTCCACCCCGTTCTGCTATCAAACCAAAAAGTCGCCGCCCTTCGATAAGTCCTGTCACGAGTTCCCGCGCGATTTTGCAAGAAATCAATGCCTATATCGCAACGCGTGACGGTTTGCTGGCCGCAGCGGAAAAAGCTCCCAACCTGCAATCCATTCATCGAGCGGCGATTGCCAATGATGTTGTTCAAGTTTCTCTGCGGCCGGCGCGGCCATCTTATGCAGCTCAACATCTATCGGAAATCGATGCCGTTCGGGAACTCGAACGTTGTAAGCGCGCGACCCGGCGAATCATCGAATTGCGCAGCGCAAATTGCTAGAGATCTGCTCGAGCTCTGCGGCCCAAAGTCAAACGACCGAATGAATGAGTATTGACTCCACAACTAATAGTGTGCTAGTTACTCTCTTTACACCATGCGTTGCCCCAAGTGCGGGTCTCGTGATGACAAGGTCATCGATTCCCGACAGTCGCGCGATAGCGCCAGTATCCGCCGTCGCCGACAATGTCTAAAGTGCAGTTATCGTTTCACGACTTACGAGGAGATTGAGCGATCGGATCTGCGAGTAATTAAACGCGATCGGCGCACTCACGAACCGTTTGACCGGCGCAAGCTTGCCACCAGCATCGCCAAAGCTTTTGAAAAACGGTCCACAAGTCTCCTGACACTCGAGGAGCTCGTGGATGACATCGTTCACGAATTGGAAACCAGCGGACGCGAAGTTCATTCATCGCAGATCGGCGGCAAAGTCCTGGAGAAATTGCGTGGCATTGATGAGGTAGCGTATTTGCGATACGCCTCGGTGCATCGCCGGTTCGAAGATGTCGATGAATTTGTGGATGCGATTCAGAAACTCGGCCGGACCGTTAAAATCAATCCAGCACAGCGAGAATTGTTTCCAGCCGACACCACCCAACCCGGTTCACAATTGGAATCTCAGCCAAAAACAAATAAGAACCATGGTCGCGTTTAAGGAAGAATTTCCGTATCTTCGTTGCGATTCAGGGCAGCTCTTCGAATTCAATCGCGACTGGCTTCACGCAGCCATCACACACGCGGCTAACAAAGCTGGCTATCCAAGCTGGTGGCTTACCGATCATGTCACCGAATCGATTGCCTTTTACCTGCGGCTTCGCAACGACGAGAACGTGGTCGATTTCAGACAGCTTGCGGAAACAGTGCAGTACGTTTTGAAAGTAATTGGTTACAAGGAAATCATCCCCCATTTCACTCCGGCTCCGCCACCCATTTGTGTTTCGCTTATCGACATCGCGCACGAAGCGGGGACCGGTTACGAGCTGGCTTTCTTCGATCTGCTGGAAAAAAGAATTGCCGGCCTGCTCGAAACTGGAGTGGACAATCTGCAATTTTGCTCTCTGCACGGTTGTGTGAAGCATCTGCGCGGTGTCAAAACATGGACTCGCGCCTGTGACTCGTTGCGAGAAGAGATTGTTTGCTTCGTTCGCGAAAAACTAACATCGACAAGTCAATTGGAACGACTTGATTGTTCCTTGCGCTGAACCGATAGGCCATTAAGCAAAACTGATTATCGAGCTGCCATGACTATTTTCGAGAAAATCATCAAACGCGAGATTCCAGCAAAGGTCGTCTGGGAAGATGACGATGCGATTGCCTTTCAGGATGTGAATCCGCAGGCGCCGGTCCACGTTTTGATTGTGCCGAAAAGAGTGATTCCAAGGCTCGGCGATGCCGCGGAGAAGGATCGCAATTTATTGGGCAAATTGTTGCTGGTCGCCGCCGATCTCGCTCGTAAACTTGGCGTTGCGCAAAGCGGTTATCGAGTTGTGATCAATAGCGGCCCGGACGCCGGCGAAAGCGTGCCGCATCTCCACGTGCACCTCTTGGGGAAACGCGCACTGGCCTGGCCTCCAGGCTAATCTTATTCCCTTACGGTTACCGGCGTTCCAATTCGGGCATTGTCGAAAAATGGCTTGGCCATTCCCTTGGGCAGGCGAATGCAACCATGCGATGCAGCATAAGGCGGAACATATCCTTCGTGCATGGCGTAGCCGCCGCGGAAGAACATTGCATATGGCATTCGTGCTCCGTCGAAATGTGTCCCGGGCGGCCGACGATCTTTACGCCGATCGATGTTAAACCTGATCACATTTCCGGCATCATCAATGTAGTCGCCAAATACCGTCGAGACGTGGCCCTTATCTTTTGAAATCACTTTGTAATGGCCGGGCGGAGTGGAGAATCCAGGTTTGCCCGTCGAAACTGTCGATTCCCCCACGAGATGTTTGCCCTTGTAAAAGTAGGCTTTTTGTTCGCCGACATCGACAACGATTCGCGGTGGGCCGGAAACGCCATCATCATTCCACCACCCGGAAGGCCGAATCAGCGGCGGCAAAACGGCGGCCAGGGGTCGTTGAACCTGCGGCGGCAATTCCTCGCAACCGCAGGCAAGAATGAGGATTGTGCCGGCAGCGGCGGTCCGAAGCAGATAACGAAATGTCATAGAGCGCCGGACGGTATGCAGGGTCGGTCGCCATTCAATGCGAAAATGTCGATCCTATCGCAGAAACTCTGTGGTGGTGAACTCATGTAACGTCGACATCGATTCGCATTGCGTGCTCCAGGCAAGCGGATTTTCTTCTTCGAGCTAGAAAACTGATCTAGCGGAGGCAAAAAAATGCGCTGGCGAATGGTTGACGTAATGCGCTCGCTTTAGTTGCAGCGTTTGATTTACAATCGATCCGTGCAAAGCCTCGATTTTTCTTCAAAAAAGCAGTTGCGGAGGCAAGCGAATTGCTCGATGTGGTGCACTTCTCATGCAAAAACCGGTCTATTTGATTACCGCTTCACTCTGTCTGTTTCTGGGTGCGAATGTAGCTCATGCTGCTAGCTCAAACTCAAAGAGGTTCACGTTTACGAACGCGAACGGCAAGACCGAGGCGCTATCTGTCATTACGAAATATTACTCAAAGAAGATCAGGCATCCTTTGGCCAGGATTGATCGGAACATCGATCCAAAGTTGTTGCATGCTGCGACCATTGCACAGGAGCGAGCCCATGCTCATTCACGCTCGCAATGCTGGCGCGCCGTAAAGGAGGCGCTGCTCGCCGCGCGCGTTATCTCCTCGTATCCAAAGACAGAGTACGCCAAAGAGGCCGGCCGCGAGCTGGTGAGCCAATATGGATTCAAGAAACTTCCGGTTCATGATCCTTATAAAGCACCAGTCGGAGCGGTGCTGGTGTATGGCGCCAGGCGGGCTGCGGGTCACGTTGAGATTCGCACGCGGAACGGATTCGTGAGCGATTTTAGATCGCCGATTCCATCGAAGCGTCCTCTGGTTGGCGTTTACGCGAAGTCATAGTCGGACCGATTTACGCGAGCTGTCGAAGCATTCTCGGAATTGCTCAAAAACTCGCCGACCGGCCCGATTTTTAATCCGTGGTGGCAGGTTGATTGTGAAAACGACATCTGCCGCGCTGCGCCGGAGATTCGGCGTAAACAATTGCGAGCTTATCTCAGCCAGCGCCTGGGGAAAGCCCGGATCACGGTGATCGGCGAAGCGCTAGGATATCGAGGTGGTCACTTCACCGGCATTGCCATGACGTCGGAGCGGATCCTGCTCGGAGGATCGACGAGAGTCAACATAGCGCCGAAAGAAGTCTTTTCTGGATTCAAGCCGCGTCGGACCAGCAAACCTGAAAACTTTCGCAATGGTTTTTCCGAGCCTACCGCGACGCTTGTCTGGGGCACGCTGCTCAAACTTGGTTTAGCACCGCGGGAGTTCGTGCTTTGGAACGCGTTTCCATGGCATTCGTTCGATCCGCGTGTCGGGTTATTGAGTAATCGAATGCCGAGTGCGTCCGAACGAGCTGCCGGGTTGCCAGTGTTGAAGAGGTTTCTTGAGTTATTCCCCTGCAAACAGACCATCGCTCTTGGAAAAATCGCCGCCGCACAACTTGAGGCGTTGCATGTCTCCGCGAACTACGTTCGGCACCCGGCTTCCGGTGGAGCAAAACTGTTTCGTTCTCAAATGTCCAAACTTCTTGATCGCTGACTTCCGTAACCGACGAAGCCGCGTCACCTACAATTTCTGCTTGTGCCACGCGGCGAGGACTTCTTTTTCGCGCTCGGGCGAGAGGCCAGCGCGCAGTTTGGATTGTCGATCTTGCGGTTGTGTTTTGAACCAGGCGAGCGTGTCGCGAGCCGTTTCGGCTAATGGACGAAGCGTTAGGCCTTTTTCCAGAGCACGTGTGATACTGGTTCGAGCAAGGCCGCTTTCGGCGCCGGTCCAGACCGGCATATCCGACCAAGGCTCGACCTTTTGTTGCTTGAGAAACTCCTCGGTCGCCCATGTGAATTCAGCGTTTGAATCGAGCGCTGACTTAATTCCGCTGAGCATTCCCCCAATCGCAAAGGGGGCGGCTGGGCCAGTCGCATTACAAATTCCGGTCTCACCATTCTCGACCATGCGGATAGTCCATTCGGCCAGATCGCGAGCATCGATGAATTGCACCGGGTCGCTTATTTTCCCGGGAGCGAGCACTTCGCCGCTGCGTTCGATTCGCACCGGCCAGTATGTGAATCGGTCGGTTTGATCGCCCGGGCCGACAATCAATCCGGGCCGAACGACCAACGTTTTCCCCGGAAACCATTTCTCGGCTTCCTTTTCCGAGAGGGCTTTGAGTGGACCGTAGAGTTTGAATCCAGATGCGCGCACACTATCGATTGTCTCTTTGTATGGATCGGCGCCGTCGTATTTTCCCAAAGCTGCGTTCTCGTCTACGCCCTCGCTGGATTCCGGATAAACGGAGATCGTCGAGATGAACACGTAACGATCAACATTGCCTTTCAGGATCTGAGCGGCATCGCGTACCCAGATTGGAAGCATAGTTGGATTATCGATAGCGACATCCCATTTCCGATTCTTCAAGGCGTCGAGCTTTCCATTTCGATCCCCGATGAGTTGCTCGACTTCATGCGGCAACTCACCGGGATGGGTTTTGCCGCGATTAAAGACAGTCACTTTGTGTCCGCGGCTGAGCGCATAGCGCACTTGGAACGGTCCAGTAAATCCGGTGCCGCCAAGAATGAGAATCCGCAACGGTTTGGCCGGTTTTGCGGCGAATAAGGATGTCGATCTTGCGCCTAAGGCAACGGTTGCGCTGGTCGCAGCGGAGAGCTTTAGAAAGTGGCGGCGCGTTGTGTTCATGTTGTGATTGTCATGCCTCAATCTCGCTTCTTTCTTTTAGCGGATAATAGAGCGCCTGCACCCACGCCGAAGACTGCGTCTAAAGGTGAAATGGTTCTTCTTCCAGCAAGGCGGCAGTGTCTCGGACATTCCATCATTAATTTGGAGCGTCACTGTCGATCAAGCAAACTGGGCTGCCGGCCTGTGATCAATCCGCGTTTGTCATCCTGAGCGAACGCGAAGGATCTCTGGTCATTTTTTAGAAAAAGAGACAAATAGTTAGAGATGTTTCGTTTCACTCAACATGACAACGTAAGCATGCGCTCCCTGCTAAGCGGCGGCTTCCAGTGGTTTCGAAGCACCAGGTTCAAATGGTTGCTACTCACAGTTCTGCTGTGCCTCGGGGTTCGAGAGAATTATCCGTTCTCGAACTTTCCAATGTATTCGAGGTTTGCCAATCACACCTATTTTCTTTATCTCACAAACCGGCAAGGACGTCCGGTAGCGACGCCTCGCTATGGCCTATCGACTACGACGCTGGACAAGATCTTTGATCGGTATCGGCGGTCGGAGTTGAAGAAGCTTCAAAATGCCGGCCCCGAGCGTGATCGGCTGTCCCAGGAACGAGCCGCCGAATCACTCCTGCATTACCTCGATGGACTGGCGGCTGCCCACCCGAGATCTCGCAAGTTGCTCCGTGGTGTGCAAGTTAACTATGGGCGCGTCTATCAGGAATCGGGCGCTCTGCGGCTCGAGACGCGCACGTTGGCGAGGCATCCATGACAATCACTCGGCCTCTTCAGCAGCATGCTTTTTATGAACGGCTGATCATGCGGATTCTCTTCGCCTGGGTTGTTTGGATCGCGACTCCGGCCCGGTTGATCGTCAATGGTATTCCCACGCCTAATGGAGTCGCGCGAATTGTCGATCTTCATTTCCTGCTCGATCCGCACACCTTTGCCGTCGCCCACGCCGTTTTGGCCGGAGCGCTAATTCTTTACGTTTTGCGGCTCGCGGTGTGGCTAGCGTTGCCCGTGGCGCTTTTTGTGAATCTGGCCGCGAACGCGATTACAAATTCTCAAGGCGCAATCCAGCATTCCGCGCAGATCGTGTCACTGGTCTTGTTTGCCCAAACCGTTGCGCACTTTTACGGATTGTGGCGTCGTCGCAAGGGCGAAGAGCGGGCCGTTTTAGAAGAACGGGCGATCTGGTGGTCGCAGCAATCGATCGTGGCGGTTTATCTTGTGGCCGGGATTACTAAGCTCATGATGACCAAAGGGCTGTGGGGGTATCAAGCGCGCTGGATCGGCGTCTCGATCGCAAAAGCGGCCTATCAATCATTCTATAACACGCTTGATCAGGCGGTTTTGGAGCAACAACTGGCGATCGCCAACTTCGCCGCGGCCCATGGCTGGATCGTTGCTCTTATTGCCGCGTTAGGAATTTTTCTCGAGCTAGGATCCCCGCTAATGCTGCTTTATCGCGCCTGGGCCGCCCTGTTTGCGTGCGCGCTGATTTGTTTTCACCTATGTCTCGATTACACGATGGGACTCGGGTTCATCTACAATCAGTGGCTCCTATTCATTTTTATGATCAATGCACCTTATTGGATCGTAATCGGTACGCGAAAAATTCCGGGGTTGTACCAGCAATCGGTCTCAATTTGATGAGCCAATCGTCGATGGAAAAATCACGGCGTCCGTTCATGCTCGGCTGGGAAGCGGCGCGAGCGAATGCGGCGCCTGCACTTGCAATTCAGGCGATCATGCTGTCGCTGCTTATCCTTTATTATACGAACCAGGCAGCCTTTTCGGCATTGAACCAACTGGCCGAGTATAAACGGACACACGGACTCGGGTTTGTGATCATCGCGTCGATTGGTGCGGGCGCGCTGGTTCCGGAGTTGTTCCTCATTGCTTTCTTTCAGCGCGGCCGCCCGAACTTTCGGAATCTTCGAAACCTTGCGTTTACTATTCCAGTTTGGGGATTTGACGGGTCACTTGTCGATCTTCTTTATCGGAGTGAAGCGGCATGGCTCGGCGATGTCGTCACGCTGCCGGTTGTCGCGGCAGCGAAGATTTGTATCGATCAATTTGGCTACAATCCATTGTTCGCCGCGCCGTTTGGGGTGCTGACTTATGAATGGAAGAATAACGGGATCTCGCTATGCCCGGTGGGCGACCTGTTTACCTGGAGACATTATAAGGACAAGATCGTTCCGACCTTGCTCGCTACGTGGGCGGTGTGGATTCCCTTGATGGCGATTATTTATTCGTTACCGCTTGCCTTGCAATTTCCACTGTTCGGGCTCGCGCTTTCCTTTTGGGTTCTGCTTCTCACCTACATGACGAATCGGTTCGCCGGCAAAGTAGAAGCCGATGCACCGCTGGCGCTGGCGGTCGCGGATTTGTAGCGGCACTCTATGAGTGTCGCCATTTTGATTGAAGGTTTGCGACGGTCATAGACCGCCGCTACAGACAAAGTAGAGCAGCGCTTCGTGCACGCCTGCGCCGTGATTTTTCTCTGCCACGTAACCGCCTGCTGACTGGACGGCCTCTTTGACTTCGGAGATTGCATTACTGGGACACGCGGGCATACCGGCAAATCTTCCGTCCAACATCGAGATGTCGTTGTGATGATCGCCCGCCGCGAAAATGTTTTCTCGCGGGATCTCGATCAAGCGCGCCAGCTCGGCCAGGGCCGCGCCTTTGTGATAATCGGCATGGCAAAAACGCAGGTAAACGGTGTTTCGCTGGTAATGAAACTTGGGATGGTGCTGGCGAGCTTCTTCGATGAACTGCGTTACGCGGTCCATTTCCTCTTCGCTCTGGGCAACGAGTCCGGCAGGTCCTTCCGGCTCGTAAATCACGCGGGCTTGAGTTTTCTGGTTCACGAAATCGATGACCTCGGCGAGGATCGATTGAGCAGTGGAAAACAACTCGCGATGATCGCGGGCACAACGTTCATTCCAATCGCCGAATGCTTCCCAGGCACCACCATTTTGGGAAGGCCGAAAAACGTCGCGTTCGCTGGTTAAAATGAAATCGGGGCGCGACGGCACGGCGAAATCGATCAGACCGGATTCGAGCAAATCGACGGACCGCCCGGTGTTGATTGTCCACATCACGCCGTTCCTTTGCAGATCGCGAATGAACTCCATGCATTGTCGATCCAGCACCGGGCCGCCGGTGCGATCAACCAGAGTGCCGTCAAAATCGGTGCTAATGAGTTTGATTTCCATCGCGCATTTACCATGATTGGATCAGGAGCAAGAGCAAGAGCGGGAGCAAAAATCGATATGAAATCGGCTTACGAATTGGCAATGGAGCGGCTGGAAAAATCGGCGCGTAGCGTCGCGCTCACAGACGAGCAGAAAAAACAGCTGGCCGAGACTGATTCGACTTTCAAAGCGAAAATTGCTGAGCGCGAAGTTTTCCTAAAGGATCAAGTCGCTAAAGCGCAAAGCGCCGGCAAATTTGATGAGGTGGAATCGCTGGAAAAGCAACTCGCGGCTGAGATTCGCCGTTTGCAGGAAGATTGCGAGGCGAAAAAAGTCAAACTGCGCACCAGTTTTGCCAAGAATTAGAACCGTCAGAATCGGCAATTAAGGCGCTGACGGCGCAGCGTTTTCCATCGCGGATGCTCGAGGCCCGCGCTTGGGTAGATTGGGATCCAAAAAGCCGAGCATATGCGCGCGGCGAATGGTGCGAACGCCTTCCCGCCTCTGAAGATCGACAATGCTGTGATGGAACTTTTCCATTTTAGTCCAGTGAACTTTGGGCCGGAAATGATGTTCGGCGTGATAGCCATTATAGAAAAACAGCCAGTTATAAATTTTGCCGTAACTGCTCACGCCCCACGCAATAGGTTTATCGGGATTAGCGCCGTAATGCCGGTAATAACCATTCAAGTAACTGAAGCAGTGACCGAGATACCAAAACGGCAGGAAAAAGAAAATCACGTAACGCCAGTTGAAGAGGAACATGACAAAGAGCGTGACTGCGAACGCCGCCAGCTCGAGATTTCCCCAGGTGACATCACCGTTGTTACGTTTGCGCAACTCCTTGCGAATGGCACCGACATCGTCGCGAAAGAAACTCAGAAACACGTAGCGCCACGGATTTTCTGCTTCGCCCTCGTGGCCGTGGCGGTAGATCGACAACCAATCGATGGTATCGCCTTTCTCATCCTTTAGATCTGAATTCCCTTTGTGGTGCTGCATGTGAACCGCGTCGTACATTGTTTGCGAGAAACAGCAGGCGATCGATTGCGTGACGCCGAAAAATCGGTTCAAAAACTTCGACCGGAAAAACGGGTTGTGGATAAAGTTGTGCCCGACTCCATTGATGTTGGCATTGACCATCAAGGAATAAAAGAACCCCAGAATCAGCATTAGCCAGAGCGGCGCGTGCGGATAGAGAAGGAAGAGACCGATAAAATACGCTAGATGGAACAGCCCAGCCGCCGCGGGTAGAACATCCCAGCGCGAGTGAGCGAAAATTTTCGAGTTAGTCGTGGGACGCTCAATTGGAATAACGTCGGTCGTGCTCATGGGTTCGATGCGGCTGGAGTAATTTTGCCGGAAGTTCGGCCGTTGGCAACAAACCAATCGCCTGACTGTAGATCATGCGATCGGAAAGTTTGGTTGATGACTTTGATCTATTTTGCTGTCAACAACTCACAGGCCGAACGATTGAGGCTTCAGAATGGCCTGCTGGCGATGCCGGGAACGCCGATTAAGTCGGACCATCCGCGCCAGCTGACTGCATCTCGGACAGCGAATTGAGGACGTGATAACCCCGGGCGTAAGCCTTATCGAAATCTTCGCCATGAGCACTCACTTGCACGAGAATCTGCTGCTTGTCAGTGTAGTTCAGGAACGTGATGCTGTGGCGGCAAGGGGAGCCCGCCCGATTATAGATGAAGACGAACTCGTAACTCGTCCAACCGTTGATAGGAATTGCCTCGGCTCGCTCTTCGATGAATTCTACCTGAGTTGCGTTTGCCGGGACCAATCCACGGGCGACCGCACGATAATCATCGAGACCTTTTTCATCGAACGGCAAGTCCGGGTGTCTCGGCGATGGAATGAGTTTCATCTCGGCGCCTGGCAAATCGCGAAATTGGAACATCGCCATGTTGTTTTCTCCGCTGACGCTCATGTTTGTGTCGACTCGGAAAACCACACGCTTATCTCTATCCTGAAAGAAATAGCGTTTTACGGGAGGGCCGTCGTGGGCCGCCGGGATTTCCCTGGGAGTGAGGTCGAGCGCGTAAGCGTTCGTCGAAAGAGTGCTAAGTAAAAATCCAGCCGATAGGAATTTCTTCATCTTTGTGATTTCCGGAATCTAGAAGCGAACCAGGGCACCACGCCCGATTGAGATGGCAGTAAGACTGCCCGGTGGCGGGTTTGTTATAAAATTCGAGTCGAAACTCCAATTTCGATTTGGCGGGACATAGATTGCCCCCGTGTCCCATTCGCCAGTGGCAATTTGGCTGGCAAAAAGCTCTATCATCGACCCTGTGTAATTGAAATCCTTGCGAGTCCAGTCTTCGAGAAATCGCGGAAAATTATTTAATCCACCGGAGTATCCGTATGTCTCATTTGTTGCTGGATTTTGCCAGCCAGACGGAACTTCTCCGCAGACAATGGCAGTGTTGACAGTCGTATCGCTCGCCCTTCGGGAAGAAAGCGGCCCAGCGGAGTTTAGGTCGTTCCAATTGTTGGAAAGAATAGTCACTGCGTCGGCGAACACCGCCGAGGGAACCCGTGACCCAGACGTGTTATAATTTCCCTGAATATAAACCGGGTTTTCGCTGCCCACCGTTAGCCCAGAAGAAGGAAGCGTCGATCCGTTTGTCAGGCGGACTGCTCGCGGCACCGCGCCACTGGAACCTTCATCGTAGACGTAAAGAATCTGATTGAAACCGGAAAGGTAACCATACGTGCTGTTGTGAGTGACCTCGTTCAAGGTTGTGTTTACTCTTCCGACGTCGAGTGAAGTAAGCGTAACGCTTTTACCTTCTCTTCGATCATAAATTGTTTGCTGAGAAAGGCCGTTTTTAATCGCATTGATAGTTGCCGTTCTTTGAGCTGATGTTGATCCAAAGCTTGTACCGTTGGCTGCTGTAACCGTATAGGTGGAACCACTGATTTGGACCAGAATCCCGGCCTTACTGTAAATTCTTCGATCAGCAATCGCCTGAGGATCCGTTCCTGATTGGTCGGATCGGATTCGCTGATCAGGCCAGTGAACGTATCTGTTTGGTGGTTCGATTAGCTCACGTGCGGAATCGTTGTTCGGGTTGTTGTCGTTTGGATCGAGAACAGTAGTGGCGTCCAGCCCAAGCGGCTCGATTCGATTCACTTGATTCACTTGCTGATCAAATCCGGTCGGATAAGTCGGCGGAAAGGAGCTGTTGGCTGTGTAACCAGACCATGTCCAGGCTTCGGGCGGAGCATCTCGCGTGACCTCATTGCTATCTACCCATTGACCGTCCACGTAGCCGCCAGCATAGGAGAGGTTCCCCGTGAATGTGAGCGAACTGTTGAACGAGCCACCGGGAGTTCCCTGGCTCACGTACGCCTCCCCGTTTGTGTGGACCAGACCATCGATGGTCATTGGAGCTGTTTTATAAAGTTCTAAGCGGTCTTCGAAAAAAGCAGTCGCTTGAAAGAGTGGTATTACGGTGAAGCTCATTGCACGTTTGACATTATACGATGGCGTTCGACCGCTGTGGGCTGTTGAATCCAATAAGCGAACGCTGGCCAGGTAACTTGTACGGACGCCAAACCATCCGGGATATTTATCGAGATAAATAGTACTGGAAGGCGGAGTGTGAGTATCGTTGGCGTTACCGTAGGGCTTTCCATATTGTCCGAGGTCGATGCCGGTGATTTGCGGACCAGTATATCCGGAGCTGGAGTCGTATTGAAAACCGCTAAACGACGGCACGGTCGCAAGTGCGTCGTTGAGAGCCTTGTTGGAAACAGGGGCGTAATTATAACTGGTGGGATTGACATTCTTCAGCCAGACCCCGTACGCGAAGTCGAGCGCTCCTTCGGCCGCGCTTCGTAGCGCGGAATAATCGCGACTCGATTCTGTTTGTTTCACTGTTGTAGTCGTAACCTGGATGGCAGTGCCGATGCATGTGGCAACGATGAACAGAACAAGCAGAGCAACAACAAGGGCTGAGGCCTTCTGGCGGTGGGTGTTTAGTTTTTTCATGTTAGTAGGCGTTTCTTGGATAAGACATGGTGTCGACTCGCAGGAACGTGTTGAATTCACCCTTCTGCTTGTTCGAAAGGACTCTGTTGTACTGCTGATGTTCCCCCCGCAGCGCGATACTGAGAAACTGATGCCCACTTTGAGTCGTGAGCGAAAAGGGTTGGTTTTCGCCGCTCGTTCCGCTTAGGCTGCGTGTAAGGATGACGTAGTTCGCGGCGTTGCTGTAATCTGACGCTGTGGCAAGACCTTCGGCATCGTCGTACAAACGCAGTTCGGTGCCGCCGTTAATGGTTGCCAGGATAAGCGCTTTCTTGTGAACTACAAAGCCGGTTAAAACCGTACCAGCGCTCCATGCAATCCCGCCGCCTCCGATCGGGGACGGTAGAGTGACGGTGGATATTCGTGTGTAAGGAGCAGGCGGGGGGCTAGGTGCTGGGTTGGGGCTCGAATTGCAACTTGCAACGCGTAACCTAACCGTGCCGATGCTAGTTTCGATGCAAACAGCGTCATCGGAAACAGGGGCGGGTGGAAATGGAAAGGGATCAACCCACGTCTTCAGTAAAAAACTCGTTGCATTCGACGGTATTCCAGTGCCGCCCAAGGTGTTCGTCACCACGTATGGTCCCCCCACGTAATCATCAAAAGTTATTCCGGGAGCGGGTCCACTGGACGCTACGGATGTTCCGTCAGAATTGATCAGCTTCGGGATACCATAACCTTGGTTCATTTCTTCGGTCAGTCGATCGAGAGCCGTCCGCAGGATTGTATTGGAAGAATTTACCGAAATGTTTTTGGCAAAAAGGAAGCTCGAGTTCAGGAGGATCGAATAGGCAATACTGCCGGCGATTGTGAAGGCGGCGAGGCCGACCATTAATTCAGCCATCGTAAATCCGGCCTGGACTCTTGCTCGGTTGGGGTGCCTTTTCACTTGTCCATTGCCCGAATGGTTGTCAGTTGATAACTCAGCGCTCGTCCATAGAGCAAATAATCGACACGAAACGTCACTCGCCGAATATCTGCGCCGGGAGTATTTGGCTCAGCAGTGACGATTCGAGTGAGCGTTCCGGTGAGCTTTAGCGTGCCAGCGTTAGTCGTGTCGTCCCAATCGCGGCTTTTGTAGATCGGAACAGGATTTCCTGTCCCATCGTCCCAGGTTGTTCCGTTTGCCGAGGTGATAGCCAAAATTGGCGGCGCATTTCCAGAGCTGAACGGCACACCTATTGCCGTCTCGATGTTGCGCTGCACCACCTCGCGTACATTGGTCATAAGCCGTGTGCTGACGGAATTTTTGTTGAGAATCATCAGCGTTGCGAGCGCGCTGGCAGAGACGAGCCCGAGGAGGGCCGTGCCAACAGCAACTTCCACGATCGTTACCGCCCGCTCTCTAAGGCATCGTCCGCCAAGGCGGATCCTTCCAAGGACCGGCGAGTGAGCAGTAAGTGGGGACCGACTTAGAAACATTGAACTAGAAGCAAAATAGAAGCAGAAATTATACCTTATAATTATAGTTATTATGGAAACGACCGAGCCCCGTTCCGAGGAGGATTGGGCTCAGTAAGTCACACCACACTGATTGCTGTTGCCAAATTCGGCGCCGGACGCAAAGCTCCCTCTCCGCCATGTTTGCTCGCCAGCCCGAGATGAAGATTTTCAGCGGTTCGGCCAACCGCGACTTAGCCGAGCGCATCTGCAAATATATCGGCGTGCCGCTGGGGCAGGCGACGGTTAAATCTTTTCCAGACGGAGAGACATACGTCCGGATCGAGGAAAACATTCGCGGGCACGACGTCTTTATCATCCAGCCCACGTGTCCGCCTACTAATCAGAACCTGATGGAACTACTGATTATGGTGGATGCAGCCCGACGGGCAAGCGCCGATAGAATCACCGCTGTAATTCCTTTTTTTGGTTATGCGCGCCAGGATCGGAAAGATCAACCACGGGTACCTATTACGGCAAAATTGGTCGCGAACCTTCTCCGCGCTTCGGGCGTGGATCGAGTGCTAACGATGGATTTGCATGCGCAACAGGTGCAGGGCTTTTTCGATATCCCGGTCGATCACCTCTATTCGCTCCCCGTTTTGATCAAATATCTTCGAAAACGATTGACCGGGAAAATGGTCGTGGTTTCGCCCGACATCGGTGGGCTGAAAATGGCTTCAGCCTATGCCGACGCGCTTGGGGCAAATCTGGCCATTGTGGCCAAGGAACGAAAAAGTCCGACTGAGACGGAAGCGCTTTATCTCATTGGTGACGTGAGCGATCACGATGTGCTTTTGGTAGATGATCTCACTGAGACCGCAGGCACGCTGAGTTCTGCGGCAGCTCTGTTGAAGAAGAACGGCGCACTGGATGTTTACGCCGGAGTCGCCCACGCCGTGCTGGTGGATGTCGCAATTACCCGGTTGCAAAAATCCGAAATCGCGGAATTAATAACGACCAACAGCACGCCGGTGCGCACCGTGGAAAACTTTAAAGTCACGGTGCTTTGCGTCTCCGAGCTTCTGGGCGAGGGGATCAAGCGGATTCACAATGACGAATCCGTATCGTCGCTGTTCAAGATCGACAACGGAGCAAAGCAAGATGGCAAAACAAGTTAAACTCAAGGCTGAGCGGCGGAGCGACACGGGCCGGTCTGCGGCTCGCAAATTGAAAGGGCGCGGCATCGTGCCGGCGGTCATTTACGGCGCGAAAGATAAGCCTCAGCCACTTCAGGTTTCGGCCCGTGACATCAATGCAATGTTGAGCCACGCTTCGGGCGAGAATTTTTTGGTGGAACTCGAGATCGATGGTGAGAAATCCAATCGGATGGCCCTGGTTCAGGAAGTGCAGCATTCGCCTGTAGGCGGCGACATTCTGCACGTCGATTTTCACGCCATATCGATGGATGAAAAAATCCACGCCGAAGTGCCGTTGGAAACCATCGGTGTTGCAAATGGCGTCAAGAATTTCGGCGGATTGCTCGAGCAAAGTCTCCGCTCGTTACCCGTGGAATGTTTGCCCAGCGATTTGCCCGACCGGGTCATTGTCGATGTTTCGGCGATGAATATCGGCGATTCCATTCACGTCCGTGACATTCAATTGCCCTCCGGGGTTACGGCAAGAGTCCCGCCTGATCTCACGGCGTTATCTGTACTGGCGCCTGCAGTGGAAGAGGAAGCGGTACCTGTGGCCGCTGAAGCCGCAGCTGGCCCGGAAGTCATTACGGAGAAAAAGCCCGAAGGCGAAGCGGAGGCTGGCCCGACTGGAAAAGAGAAAGCTGCTCCGAAGGAGAAAGAGAAAAAGTAGGTGGAACGGTCGCCGCGGCGACTCCTCAACGCCTTGGCAACAATGCGGCTTTGCCGCCATAGCGTGCGCCTTCGGCGATTATCATAACATCGTCTTCGAAGAAGCCGATCCACCATGATTCGTCTCGTCGCCGGTCTGGGAAATCCCGGGGCTGAATACGCAGCCAGCCGTCACAATATCGGATTCATGGTGATCGATCGGTTGGCCGCTCTGGTTGGATCGACATGGGAAAAATCGGCGAAGTGGGAAGCGCTTTCGATAAAATGGGGCGATGTGCTTTTGGTTAAACCAATGAGTTTTATGAATCACAGCGGATATCCGCTTCTTGCGATCGCTCAATTCTACAAGGTCGCTCCCAGCGAAATTCTGATCGTCCTCGACGATTTCGCTCTGCCGTTAGGCCGGCTTCGCTTGCGATTGAGTGGTGGATCGGGCGGACATAACGGCCTCGATTCCATCATTATGCAGTTCGGTACGGAGGAGATTCCTCGGCTGCGCATCGGGATTGGTCAGGCGCCCTCGGAAGGGTCGGTCGATTATGTTCTGGGCAGATTTTTCGAGGAAGAGAAGCCGATACTAGGATCGACAATCGATCGAGCTGTGGAGGTGGTGAAATGCGCGATTGACAAAGGCGTTGTTTCCGCGATGAACATTTTCAACTCCGAAAGCGTTCGGAGGGAACAAACCTGAAGACACATGAAGAATCGTTACGAAGCATTGCTGGTGCTTAATGCCCAGGGCACGGAGGATACCGTTAGAGATATCATCGAGAGGCTCGAATCCGAGTTCAAAAAAGAGGGTGCCGAGATCGAGCAGGTGCAGAAAATGGACAAGCGTCAGTTCTCCTACCAGGCGGGCGCGCTGGATTCCGGTTACTACGTGAACTTTCTGTTTCGTGCCGAATCCGATCTCATTTCGAAATTTCGCGCAAAATTCAAGCTCGATCCCGAGGTGTATCGTCAGAACTACGTGCGGTTACCGGAAAAGAAGGAGAAAAAAGAGTCCGAAAAACGTTCGGCGAAAAAGATGGCCAAGACGAAGTAGGCCCGGTATAACCAGGGCATGGCCAGCTTCAACAGAGTCATTTTGCTTGGAAACCTTACCCGGGATCCAGAGGTACGCTATACGCCAAAAGGCAGCGCAGTGTGTGATCTCGGTCTTGCCGTAAACCGCGTCTATACGACGGAAGGCGGAGAGAAGCGCGAGGAGGTCACATATGTCGATGTCGTGCTCTGGTCTCGTCTGGCCGAGATCGCGGGCGAATATTTGAAAAAGGGTCGGCCGGTTTTCATTGAAGGCCGGCTTCAACTCGATTCCTGGGACGATAAGCAAACTGGGCAAAAGCGTTCCAAGCTCAAGGTGATCGGAGAGGCGCTACAATTGTTGGGCAGCCGTCCGGGTGGTTCCGGAGCCACTACTGATGCAAGCGACGAAGATCGACAATCGGGTCGGCCGGCAGCGCCGCCGAAACCAGCGGCCTCAGCCCAGCCGGACGAGGACGAGATTCCGTTCTGATCTGTCGGCGCGGGCGAAGCGAGAGAAGGCGCTTGGCACAAGCGCCTCTAGAACTTAAAGCAGTGCGATGACCTCGACAGAAGCGTGTGTCGCGCTCAATATGCTTCCGACAATTGGGCCGGTCCGGTTGCGCAAGTTGCTCGAGGTTTTCAAGGAGCCGCAGTTAGCGCTGGCGGCAAAACGAAGCGAGCTCCGCAAGGTCGAAGGAATCGGCAATGAAGTCGCCGATCAAATATCGAATTGGGAATCGACTGTTGATCTTCCGGCAGAACTGAAGCGTATCAGAGAGTTTGGCGCGACGGTTATCACTCAGGCGTCGCCATCGTATCCAAAACCGCTTCGGGAAATTCACGCGCCGCCGATCGTTCTGTATGTGTGGGGAGAACTGGAGGCGCGCGACAATCATGCCATCGGAATAATTGGATCGCGACACACGACCCATTACGGCACGGAATCGGCCAAGAAGCTCGCTTACCAGCTTGCTTACGCTGGATTGACAATCGTGAGCGGGCTGGCGCGTGGAATCGACACCGCCGCTCATCAGGGTGCGCTCGCGGCCAAAGGCCGCACGATCGCGGTGATCGGATCGGGCTTATCGAAGCTTTATCCACCGGAGAATCGCGCGCTCGCGGAAAAAATCCGAAGCGCCAACGGAGCAGTAGTTTCGGAATTCTCGATGGAAATCGAACCGGATCGGCAAACATTCCCGATGCGTAACCGGATCATTTCCGGTTGGAGCCATGGAATTCTTGTAGTGGAAGCAGGATTAAACAGTGGCGCGCTTATTACGGCGGCGCAGGCGCTGGAACAGGGCCGACTCGTCTATGCCGTTCCGGGGCACATCAATGCGCCAAGCGCGATGGGCTCAAACCGGCTCATTCAACAAGGAGCAAAACTGGTGATGGACGCGAGCGATATTCTCGACGATTTGCAAATTCTCCTGCCAGAGGCGAAACCGGCACCGCAAGCCGCTGCCCGACCGTTGCCGCAGCTTTCGGCTGAAGAACGTCTCGTTTACGACGCGATTGATGCTTCGGAGACAGCGATCGACGCAATCGCGGCCAAGACTGCGCTGCCCAGCGCGTCTGTATCATCGACGTTGCTGGGGCTGGAGTTAAAGCGGCTGGTCAAGCAGTTACCAGGGAAATATTTCGTCAAATTAGGATAGGCGGCTCCTAACAAGCTCGCCCGCTATTTGCTTCTGAAATTTGCAATTGCGCAAATCTGCGCTTCGATTTCAGCCCTCATGTCCAAGTCCCTCATCATCGCGGAGAAACCGAGTGTGGCCCGAGACCTCGCCCGCGTCCTCGGCAAGTTTCATCATGATAAGGACTTCTACGAGAACGACCAGTATGTGATTTCGTCGGCGGTTGGGCACTTGGTTGAGATCGTGCCACCGGAAGGGGCGGAGGTGAAACGGGGAAAGTGGAACCTGGAAAACCTGCCGGTGCTGCCGAACCATTTCGATCTTTCGCCGATCGAGAAAAACAAAGGCCGATTACAGGTCCTGAAGAAACTGATCAAACGATCCGATATTACGGAAATCATCAATGCCTGCGACGCCGGCCGCGAAGGCGAACTGATTTTCCGCAATACTATTCGCTGGAGCGGCGCGAAAAAACCGACCCGCCGGCTCTGGCTGCAATCGATGACGCCGGAGGCGATCCGCGAAGGATTTAATCATTTGCGATCCGAAGGGGAAATGCAGCCGTTAGCGGATGCAGCATTGTCGCGTGCGGAAAGCGATTGGCTGGTCGGTATCAATGCCACGCGAGCGTTAACTTCATTTAATTCGCGCACAGGTGGCTTTCAAAAAACTGCCGCGGGTCGAGTGCAAACGCCCACGCTGGCGATCCTGACAGGGCGAGAAGAGAAGATCAGGTCGTTCAAACCACGGCCTTATTTTGAGGTCCACGGAGAGTTCAAAGTTGAAGCGGGGAACTATCCAGGACGTTGGTTCGACCAAAATTTTAAGAAAGGCGAGGACGAGGACGCGCGGGCGGAACGAATTTGGATGCGGGAGCGCGCCGCTGAGATTGAACGAAAATGCGCGGGCAAAACCGGCATTGTTACAGAAGAAAAGAAGCCGACTACGCAGGCGTCGCCGCTGCTTTACGATCTCACTACGCTGCAACGAGAAGCCAATAGTCGATTCAGCCTCAGCGCGCGGCGCACGTTGCAACTGGCGCAGTCCCTTTACGAAAAACACAAGGTGCTCACGTATCCTCGGACGGATTCGCGGTATCTTCCCGAAGATAATCTCGCTCAAGTCCGCACAGTAATGTCGAGCTTTGAGGATCCCGCACTGGCTGCTCATGCTGGCAAGGCAATGCAGAACAACTGGGTCAAGCCGATCAAACGTGTCTTTAACAACGCCAAAGTGAGCGACCATCATGCGATCATCCCGACTGGCGCTTCCCCGGCGCACCTTGACGAGTTCGAGAAAAAGATTTTCGACATGGTCGCGCGACGCACTATCGCCGTCTTCTATCCGCCGGCGCAGTTTGAAGTAACGACGCGGATCACCCGCGTCGAAGGTGAGCCGTTCAAGACGGAGGGTAAAGTGGTTGTCGATCCTGGCTGGCTGGCGGTTTACGGCCGTGAAGCCGCGGGCCAGGACGAGCAATCGGTTGTCCCAGTGTCATCAGGGGAATCGGCCAGCGTCTTGAAGATCGAGATCAAAGAGAACGAAACGAAACCTCCGGCGCGTTTCACAGAAGCCACGCTGCTTTCGGCCATGGAGGGCGCCGGAAAACTCGTCGAAGACGAGGAATTGCGGGAAGCGATGCGGGAGCGCGGCTTGGGTACACCGGCTACTCGCGCTCAAATCATCGAGGGGCTGCTCGCCGATGGTTATCTCGAACGACAAGGGAGGGAGCTGATCGTAAGCGCTAAAGGACTTTCACTGATCACTCTCCTGCGCAATCTCGGTACGGACGTTCTTTCCACACCGGAGCTCACTGGTGAATGGGAGTTCCGGCTCCAGGAAATGGCTCACGGCAAATTGGATCGAAACCATTTCATGGAAGACATCCGCGGCCTGACTCGCGAGATCGTCGAGAAGGTCCGCAATTTCCGTGGCGAAGAAATCCACGGCGAATACGCGACGATCGAGGCAAAATGTCCAAACTGTGGCGGCGGTCCGATCAAGGAAGATTATAAAACATTTCGCTGCAAAAACTGCGACTGGCTCATGTGGAAGACGATGGCTTCACGCCAGTTCACGCCCGAGGAAGTCGAAGAGCTGCTCGCGAAAGGCCGAGTCGGCCCGCTCCGCGGTTTTCGCAGCAAATTGGGGCGAGCGTTCGAAGCCATCGTCCGGCTGGGTGAAGAAAAGAAACCGCAGTTTGATTTCGGCGAAAACGGAATCGGCGCCGACCAGAAGATCGACAAGGAAAAACAGGAAAGCTTGGGGGTGTGTCCGATTTGCCAGAAGGGACAGGTGTATGTCTTGGACCGCGCGTATGCCTGCGAAAATGCAGTCGCGACTCCCAAGACGTGCAGCTTTCGCATCGGCAAATCGATTTTGCATCGCGAGATTCCAAAAGAGCAGGCGCAGAAGTTAATCGCTACCGGCAAGACCGACCTGCTGCACAAATTCATCTCCAAGAAGGGCCGTCCATTCTCCGCCTATCTGAAATTGGAGAATGGAAAGGTCGGATTCGAGTTTGAGCCGAAAAAGCCGCGCGCGAAAAAGAAGGTCGCCTCAACTCCGGCCTAGTCCCACTTTTGGACAATCACCCAGACCAGCGCGGAGAGCATCGCGGCGAAGATCGACAATACAAACGCGGCCCGTCTGGCCTGACGGACCTTAAACTTCGGCTTGGGAATATCGTCATAAATGTGGCTGGCCTCGTACAGTTTCATCAACGCAAACGCGACGATGAACCCGACGATCGCCCATTTCAGACACCCAATGATCCAAAACATCCCGACGCACACTACCGCAGGAATCGCGCCTCTCAACGCTGAAGCTGTAGCGACACAGCATCCGTTTTGCATCGGTTCAGGGCCTCTTTTTCTGGCCTGCTGATTGCTTCCAAATCTTTCGCGCGATGAAGTCCCTCGTTTTGCTGATTCTGCTGCTAATAGCTGTTGCTTTCTACTTCGGTTATGGGCCCTACGATCTCGTCTCGCTTTTTCACTCAGCTCCGTCCGCGCCAGTAAGACATGCGCGTTCTCCAAGACAGCCAAGTTCGGCGGAACTATCCGACTCTGGGGATGGTAGCATTGTTGTTTCGGAGGCACCGGATGGGTCATTGGCGCAGCGCTGGAGAAGACTGCCAACTCACACACCGGCGAAACCGTGAAGAGACTTTTGCGAAGGTCGCCCGCGGCGACTGAGCTCGCTGGGCTGCGAGCGAATCAATCGAACCGGCCCGAGGAAAGAAAACTTCGCTCGTAACAAAACCTGCGCATGGAATTGGAGGCGGGGGCGGGAATCGAACCCGCGAATAGCGGTTTTGCAGACCGCGACCTTACCACTTGGCTACCCCGCCATTCTTGAGCAAGCGCATAATATCGCTCTAGCGGTGCTTGTATCAAGCGCCGGCCGCGCATAAATAGGCGCTTGGGCACATGCGCCGACACATGACTCGTTCTTCTGAGCTTTTTTTTCGCGCAAAATCTCGCATTCCCGGCGGAGTGAACTCTCCCGTCCGTGCTTTTCGCAACGTGCAGAGCGAGCCATTTTTCATCTCGCGAGCCGCCGGTTCGAAAATCTGGGACGTCGATGGAAACAAATACATCGATTACGTAAGCAGCTGGGGACCGGCGATTCTCGGCCACGCGCCGGACGTCGTTGTGAACGCTGTGCGCGATGCTGCCAATCGGGGCCTGAGTTTTGGAATTCCTAATCCGTTCGAGATCGAGCTCGCAGAACTGATCTGTAAGTGGATGCCCTCGCTAGAAAAAATCAGAATGGTCAACAGCGGCACGGAAGCGGCCATGAGTGCGTTGCGACTGGCTCGCGGCTTCACCGGTCGAGATAAGATCATCAAATTCGACGGTTGCTATCATGGCCATGCCGATTCGCTCCTCGTAAAAAGTGGCAGCGGGGCACTTACTCACGGGCAACCGGATAGTGCCGGTGTTCCCAAAGCTGTGGCCGATCTCACGATCTCATTGCCGTTTAGCAACATTGATCTTGTTCAAAAAGCATTTCGCGAAAATCAAAATCAGATTGCCGCCGTAATTCTCGAGCCGATCCCGGCCAACGCCGGTCTCTATTTCCCCGATAAGAACTTTTTGTCGATGCTTCGCGACGAATGCACAAGAAATGGTGCGCTCTTGATATTCGATGAAGTGATTACCGGTTTTCGCGTTGCCCGCGGCGGAGCGCAGGAGCTTTACAGAATCAAACCCGACCTAACGGTTCTGGGAAAGATCATCGGCGGCGGATTGCCCGTCGGCGCATTTGGTGGACGCGCTGAAATCATGGATCAACTTTCGCCCGACGGACCGGTTTATCAGGCTGGAACATTATCCGGGAATCCGCTGGCCATGGCCGCTGGCCTGGCCCAATTGCGCGAGCTGGAAAGGATTGATGGCTGGAAATTGTTGGAGGAGCGTGGTGCGCAATTGGAGAAACTCGCTCGTCAGGCCATTTCCGATACGAAGATGAATATCACCTTTCATCGCATAGGTTCCATGTTCTGTTTGTTTTTTGCGCCGGAACCGATTGTCGATCTGGCTAGCGCGAAAGGCAGCGATTTGAAATTGTTCGCCCGGTATTTTCACGCCTCTTTGCAAGCCGGCGTTTACTTTGCGCCGTCTCAATTCGAGACCGGATTTATTTCAACAGCGCATACGGTTGAGGCTATCGAACGAACGGGCGAGATCGTTCGCGAAGCCTTGAATAAGGCTTATTTGTGACAACGAACGGAAAGTTGCGGCTTCATCCGACCGCCAAATTCTTCTTTGAGGGCGACAGGAAATTTTTCGTCAAAGGCACAACTTACGGGCCGTTCAAGCCGGAAGCAGACGGAGGTACCTTCGGATCGCCCGAGCAAGTCGATGTCGACCTTGCCCTGATGCAAGATGTCCGGCTCAACACGATTCGCGTTTATCATGTGCCCCCGCGCTGGTTTCTCGACCGTTGTCAGGCCGCTGGAATGCGCGTTATGGTCACCTTGCCATGGCCGCGGCATCTGGAGTTTTTGCGCAAAAGAAAAATGAGGGACGAGATCGTCGAATCAATCCGCGCGTCCGTGAAAGCAAACGCGGGCCATCCGGCCCTCTTCGGCTACCTCGTTGGCAACGAAATTCCTAGCACGATGGCGCGCTGGTTGGGTGTGCGGCGAGTAACTGAATTTGTGGAGAAGTTAATCCGGGTTGGGCGGGAGGCCGATCCAGGCGTGCTTTTTTCCTACGCAACCTATCCGCCGACGGAATATCTACTTCCGCAAAATGTCGATTTCTTTTGCTTCAACGTCTATCTGCACAATCAGCGCGACTTCGAACGTTATTTGTTGCGGTTGCAAAATTTGACCGACGAAACGGCCGATAATTTTGGGCGAGTTCGGGATGGACACCATTCGTCATTCGCAGGAGGAACAAGCCGAGATCCTGGCCTGGCATGTCGATAGCGTGGTCAAATGCGGTTTGGCCGGAACTATTTTCTTCTCCTGGACGGACGAATGGTTCACGGGGGGTCGCGAGATCGACGACTGGGCTTTCGGGATCGTGACGCGCGAACGCAAACCGAAGAAATCGTTTCAGGCGCTCAAGGAGAAGTTTGCCACCAACGGCGCCGCTCCGCATCCGCCGCTGTCCCGCGCGCCGTTTGCATCGGTGATTGTTTGTTCCTACAACGGTGCCCGAACTCTGGCAGCCTGTCTTGAATCGTTAGGCAAACTCAATTATCCCGAATATGAGGTGATCCTGGTCGATGACGGATCGACGGATGATACAGCCTATGTTGCCTCGCAGTTTCCAAACGTCCGCTACATTCATCAGGAAAATCACGGGTTGAGCCACGCGCGCAACACCGGAGCCGCCGGGGCGAAAGGCGAGGTCCTGGTTTATACCGATTCGGATTGCATGGCCGATGTCGATTGGCTCGCTTATTTAATCGGCACTCTTGTCAGCGGTGATTATGCCGGCGTGGGCGGGCCTAATATCCCCCCGCTGGCGCAAAACTGGATTCAGGCGTGCGTGGCGGCTGCGCCCGGCGGCCCAAGTCACGTCCTGCTTACGGACACCATCGCGGAACATATCCCGGGCTGTAACATGGCCTTTTACCGATGGGCGTTTGATCTCGTTGGCGGATTTGATCCTGAGTATCGCAAAGCCGGTGACGACGTGGATTTTTGCTGGCGCGTTCAACAAGCCGGCGGCGTAATTGCATTCAGTCCCGCTGCGATCGTGTGGCATCATCGACGTTTTACGTTGCGGGCATTTTTCAACCAGCAGCATGGCTATGGCGAAGCGGAATCATTGCTGCGTTTCAAACATCTGATTTTCTTTGGTCCAACTGGGACGGCAAAATGGCGGGGACAGATTTACGGCGAGCCGCGGTTCAGCTGGTTTCTAAACCGGCCGATCATTTACCACGGAATCTTTGGCGAAGGTTTCTTTCAGTCGATGTATCGCACGCCACAATCGGACGTGGCTGCCTATTTGAGCAGCATCGAATGGTTTGCATTGACGGCTTTTCTTTTCGGTCTGGGAATTTTTCTGCCCGGTTTGCGGATCGTGCCGTATGTGATGTTAGGCGGCACGTTTTGCGTGGCTCTCTCTTATATGGTGCGGGCGCACATCGAACCGAAATTCGATACGGTTCATGCGCGACTGCTGGTCATGGTCCTGGCTTTCGTGCAACCGCTCATTCGCGGCTGGTCACGCTATTTCACGTGGCTCCATTTCAAACGGACACCGCGCAACGTGATTCGAGCACACGAACATCTGCCTGCCCGAGCAAAGTTTGCATGGAGCATGCGCCGAGCATTTTGGAGCGAGGAAGGGAGAGATCGCCATCATCTGCTCGGTGAAATCTTTCGATTGCTTAACGAAGAGGATTGGCGCTATTCCCCGGATACGGGTTGGAACGATTGGGATATCCAGATCTACGGAAATTTCTGGTGGAGCGTCGTTTTGCAAACAGTAACCGAAGATCACAGCGGAGTGAAACGACTCACGCGCGTGCGCCTGCGCAGCCGTCTCGTCCCAACGACTGTCATTTTCAATATGATTGCGTTGAGCCTGCTAATTTATCGGCAACTCAACATTTCTCATGTCGATCTTTGGTTCATCATTCCGTATTCCTTGTTTCTTGTTTTTCTGGCGACTCGTGCCCGCGCTTTGAAATCGCGCGTCGCCGAGCTTGTCGATCTTGCCGCCAGCCGGGCCGGTCTTCAGCGGGTGGTGCGCCGCAACCGGAGAAGCATGCGAGAGCAGCAGCAACTGGAGGTTTCAGGCAACGTGGACCGGGTTGCGCCACTTTAGACCTGTAGTGAATTGCAAACCGATGTTCCCTTAACGCGTCTGTGCAGCCGGCCAAAACTGTTTCAGTGCGTCTTCGAAATCGGCTGGCAACGGAGCTTCGAAGATTTTGCATTCGCCGGTGCGGGGATGACGGAAGCCGAGTTTCCAGGAGTGCAGCATTTGGCGCGGGAAATACTTGGCCAATTTCGGAGCGTAAATTTTGTCCCCAAGAACCGGATGGCCGAGATGATGCATGTGAACGCGAATCTGATGGGTGCGGCCGCTATGTAATCGGCACTCAACAAGAGTCGCTTGGTCGCTCACCCGAATAACGCGGTATTCGGTTTTTGCTGGCCGGCCGCGGGCTGAGACGACGGACATTCGCTGTCGATGGACGGGGTGACGACCGATCTTTTCCTGAATTGTGCCGGCGGTTGGCTTCAGCCTGCCGGCCACAAGCGCGAGATAAATCTTCTCCACTGTGCGCGCTGCAAATTGTGTCGAGAGATCGCGGTGTATCTCGTCGTTCTTCGCAATGACCAGGCAACCGCTCGTATCTTTGTCGAGCCGATGGACGATCCCTGGCCGTTCTTTCCCGCCAATTCCGGAAAGGGAGGGCACATGATGCAGCAATGCATTGACGAGTGTGTGTTCGCGATGGCCGGCGCCGGGATGAACCACCAGCCCGGCTGGCTTGTTGATGACGATGAGATCGTCGTCCTCGCACAGAACGTCGAGTGGAATCGGCTCCGGTTTATTGTCGATCTTCTCCGGCGGCGGTTCGACAACATCGACATGGTCGCCGGTGCGAACGAGATCGCTCGGCCGCGCGGACTTCTTATTTACGGTGACAAAATTCGCCCGAATCAATTGCTGAACCCGGGATCGGGAATAGGAGGTCAGCTCTTTGGCGAGAAATCGATCCAGGCGAAGACGGGCATCCTGTTTCGACACCACCAATTCGATTGTGCTCTGTCCTTCGCTAGCTAATCGGTTCACAGTCGTGCCCTGCATTGTAGCGGCGATTGCGGAATGTTACACTCGGCGCGATGTCTTCGAGAAAGCGCGACAAGCCAACGTTGTCCCGGCTGCGGAATGGCCTTTGACGCAAGAATGCCGAACCGCTTTCGTTGATTACCTGCACTAAATGTGGCGAAACAGCGCGCGTGGAACGGACGGAAAAAGACGCTCCGGCACAGAGCGGGAACAAAATTCAGTGCTGGGTCGGGCTGCGTTCGTGGCTTTCGGATTGAGTTAACCGCTAGCGTAAACGGAGTTCTGGCGCATCTCCTGCTCGTTAGCAAGCATGCGTCGTTCATTGGCTGCCCTCGCTTTCCTTCTCTTGTCGATCCTAAGCGGGCCGGCAAAACTGTTACCGCTGACCGTGAAAGACATCACTCTGATGCTCCGCACGGGATATTCCAGCGAGGATGTCACCCAGGAACTGGCCAGACGCCGTTTTGCCGATACGCTGAATTCAGCCACCGAAACGGATTTGCTCAAGGCTGGTGCCACGCCAGTGTTGGTAAGTTCGATCAAGAGCGGAAGCTTCTCGGTCTCTCCAGAAGAAGCGACCCAAGCCAAAGCAAAAATCGAGGCCGAAGCCAAACGGCGCGTCGAACTGGCCGAGGAAGCGCGCAAGTTCGACACGCTATATCAACATCAACTCGCCCGGGAAAAAGCCGCAGCTCTTCTGAAATTCCAAGCCGATAATGTCACTTACGATTATTTGAAAGGCTCACTCGTTCGCCTGAGCAACAATAGCTTTGTGCGAGCAGATGACGACGCGATTGGAAAGAAAAAATATATCGTCTACTACTTCTCGGCGCATTGGTGTCCGCCCTGTCGCCGCTTCACGCCGCAATTAGTCGAATACTACAATCGCGTGGCGCCGCAGCACCCGGAGTTTGAAATTGTCTTTTATAGCTTCGACAAATCAGCGACTGAGATGGAAAACTACATGCGCGAGAGTAACATGCCATGGCCGGCACTCGATTACGGGAAGCGCGACGAAAAAAGCGAATTGCTGAAGGCTGCGGGCAGCGGGATCCCATCATTGGTCCTCGTGGAAGCCAGCGGCAAATTAATTTCCAGCAGCTTCGACGGTCAAAAGTATCTCGGTCCGGAAAAAGTATTGAGCGATCTGGACGGGATCTTTGCCGGAAAACAACCGGACGCGCTTGCCGCTCGCCGATAAGTTAGCATCGACATCTTCAGCGCACTCGACATCGCTCCTGTTCCGGATGAACGAAATCGGGCCAAGGAGAGTCATATTTACAGCTATCATTGCAATGGTAGATTTTCGCGCGACCCTTTGCGTCGCCCTAACATGGAACAGAATCCACCGCAGTTTCCTTCGCCCGAGGAATTGAAGACGAAGATCTCGGAGTTCATGAAACAGAACTTCGGCGATCGCGTCTCCGTGCAGACTTTTATGCAACCCGAGCCGGCCGCGGCGGGCGAGGACGAAAAGCCGGAGAAAACCGAGCACGCGGAGTTCGAGTTCAATTTCCTGCCGCGCGACATCAAGGCGCATCTCGATCGCTTCGTAATCAAGCAGGATGAAGCCAAGAAGGTGCTCTCAATTGCGGTCTGCGATCATTACAATCATGCGAACTATTTGCGCCGGATCGAGAAAGAGGGCGGCGCACGCCCGCAGGAAATCGAGTACGCCAAACAGAACGTGATTCTGGTCGGGCCGACGGGTGTAGGGAAAACCTATCTCATTAAGCACATCGCCGATCTGATCAAAGTGCCGTTTGTCAAAGCGGATGCGACGAAGTTTAGCGAGACTGGTTATGTCGGCGGCGATGTCGAGGATTTGGTGCGCGAGCTGGTGCACAAAGCGGATGGCGACGTAAACCTCGCTCAGTTCGGGATTATCTACATCGACGAGATCGACAAGATTGCGTCAGCTGGAAATTTGATCGGTCGCGATGTCAGCGGGCGCGGCGTTCAGACAACTTTGTTGAAGTTAATGGAAGAAACGGAAGTGCCGGTCAGAAGCATGAACGATCTCCAGGCTCAACTCCAAGCCGCGTTCGAGTTTCAACGGCGCGGCAAAGCCAAACGCGACACTATCAACACGCGGCACATTCTGTTTGTGGTTAGCGGTGCGTTCGAAAAACTGAAGGAGCAGGTTGGCCGCAGAGTTCGCCAGGGGCAGATCGGATTCAGCGCCTCGCCTGTGGAAGTGATGGACAACGATCTATTTCAGTACGTCACGACGCACGATTTTGTGGAATACGGTTTCGAGCCGGAATTCATCGGACGGCTGCCGGTGCGTGTAGTCTGCGAGGAGCTCGACGCCGATGATCTGTTTGAGATCATGAAATTTTCCGAAGGCAGTTTGCTCCGGCAATACGAACGCGCCTTTCGGGCCTATGGAATCGACATTAGTTTTGAGGACGAAGCGCTGCGATTGCTGGCGGAAGCCGCGGCTCAGGAAAAAACCGGAGCGCGGGGCTTGCTTACCGTTTTTGAAAAATTGTTCCGCGATTACAAATACTACCTGGCTGGATCGGGATTGAGCCAGTTGCGGGTCACAGCCGAGCTAGTTCGGGAACCGAAGCGCGTGCTGCAGCAATTGATGGCGGAAGGTCACAAGGAGGAGGCGAAAGCGCTCGAAGCAAACGCGCTTCAGTTTGCCGAAAAGTTCAAGCAGGCCCATGGGATCGAGATTGTGCTTGAGGATGCGGCGGTGCACAGATTGGTTCAACGCACGCAAGCGGAGCGGATGACGATGGAGCAACTCTGTGGACATCTGTTCAGGGAATATCAATTTGGGCTTGGTTTGGTGAAAAAAAATACTGGTCAGAACCGATTTGTGCTCGATGCTGCGGCTGTCGATCAGCCGGATAAATTCTTGAGCGAACTCGTGATAAAGTCGTACCATCCTGCTGCGTCCGCCCGGAACGCGTGATTCGTTAGATGAAACGGCCTCTTGCAGTAACGTTGATCATTGGCGTTGTTGTCGCCGGGCTGGTGGTGACGCTGCACGGCATCGGATTGCTTGCAATAATCGAGCAGCCAATTGCGGGACTCGTTTCGCACTTTCGCCCGATTTCTTCTCCATCCGGCGAAGTCTGGCAATATCTGCTGATCGCTCTTGTTTTCTCGCTCGGAGTGGCTGCGTTAACTTCGATGAGCGCACGTCGATCGCGAATGATGTGGGTGGCCGGCGCACTATTGATTGAGATCATCGTTCTGACCGCGGTGTGCGCGCTCTATCACATTTTCTTTCAACCGCTCCCTTTGATTCTCGCGGTAATACTCGCGTTCGTCGCCGCGGAAAGAGCGGTCGCTCTTGCGACTCACGGCCGGGCAAGTCAGGCCCACGCCTTTTTTACCGGCCGCCTGTCGAATGAGCAAATACAGCGGATTATTGAAGGCGAAACTCCTCTTGATGGGCAGGCGAAAACTTACGAAGTCACAGTCGTAGTCTGCGACATCGCCAACAAATACGATCTGGCCGAGGAATCTGAACCCACAGCATTCGCGGAGGCCATCGGACAAATTTATTGGTCGCGCGACTGATCTCTTAATGTGAAGCCGGCGCTTATATTCAGGCGGCCGACGGCGAAGGAGTTGTTGCGATTTTCGGATTTCCCGATCACGGAAACGGAACATGCGGAAAAGGCCGTCCGGGTCGCGCTGGAGCTAGTCAACCAATTTCGCGATTCGAGCCGGCAAAACAACGGCGAACTCTCCAGCAATTGCGATGTTCATTTAGGGGTCAGTTCGGGTCAGATCATTGCCGCGCCGTTAGAACGGGACGGAAGTCGTCCCCTGCTGACTGCAGGCGAACCGGTCGAGCTGGCTCGCACGGTTCTGTGTGGCCAATCGTTTTTATGGATCACGAATCTTGATTGGCCCGCGCACGTTTGAGCTGGCAAGCAAAATCGTGGTGGCGCGTCCGATCGATTTTCTCAGTGGAGTCAACTCGCAGGAGCGGCATGAAATTTACGAGCCGCTTTGGCTGGCAGCGGAAGCTAAACCGGAACACCTTGCCCGGCGCGATTCGTTTCTGGAACGGCGTCGTGTTTTATCGCGAAAAACGCTGGGCGGAAGCATACTCCGAATTCCAAAAAGCGCGCGGTCCGGACGCGGAAAACGATGCGCCACTTGCAACTCTATCTGCGCCGGCTGGAGCCGCTGGCGTTGCATTTGGCGGAAGCGCCGTTGGCTAAGCACTGGGCCGTGTTGAGAAAAACCGAATATCCGCGCTGCGCTGAGGGATTTGATCGCGCAGCTTCGGCAAATGCCGGGCATCGGTCCGCGTTCAGCCGAACGAATCGCGCTCTGGATCGTTCAGGCGCGGGACGATCAACCGGAACAGATCGCACGCGCCATTACCTGGACGCGGCGCGCTATTCATCCCTGCGCGCTTTGCGGCTTTTTTAGACAGGAGATCTGCGATATCTGCGCCGATCCATCGCGGCGCGCAGATCTTCTTTGTGTGGTCGAACAGCCGACCGATATTCTGCCGCTGGAAAAAACGAGCGCGTTTCGTGGGCGCTATCATTCGTCTGGGCGGAAAAATTTCGCCCCTTGATCATGTCGGTCCGGAGGATTTGCGAATCAAAGAATTTATCGATCGCGTCGATCGCGAAAAGATCTCCGAGATCATTTTTGCGCTCGCAGCCGATGTCGAAGGCGAAGCCACCACGAATTATCTTGTCGATCTTCTTGAAGGGAAAGCCGGTGACGCTCACGAGGATCGCCCGCGGCATTCCCGCCGGCGGCGCCCTCGAATCGGCCGATGAATTGACCCTTTCACGGCATTATCCGGACGGACGAAGCTGTAGTTGAGCTTTAAGTTTTAGGTGTTACTTTTAAGAAATTTGCCTTCATTTAAAATTTTAACGAATTTTCCGATGTCCTGCGCGAAGATCGATCCGGCGCTGCATCAGGCGCAGAAACCGGCCTGGATAAAGGTCCGCTTGCCGTCCAATCCGGTTTTCTTTTCCACCAAAGCGCTCATTTCCGATCTGCGTTTGCATACGGTTTGCGAAAGCGCGCAATGTCCAAATCGGTGGGAATGCTGGAGCCAGGGAACGGCCACGATGATGATCGCCGGGGATCGTTGCACTCGAGCGTGCGGATTTTGCGCCGTGAAGACCGCAAAACCATTTGCCCTGGAAGAAGATGAACCGCAGCGAGTGGCCGAGGCGGTTAAGCGGATGAAATTGAAACATGTCGTGATTACTGCCGTCGCGCGCGATGATTTCGAGGATGGCGGCGGCGAATCATTTCGCGCGCATCATCGCGGCGATTCGCGACATGGACCCTTCGGTGATTGTCGAAGTTCTAGTGCCGGATTTTCACGCGCAGGATTGGTGCATCCAAATCGTGCTCGACGCTGTTCCCGACATTTACAACCACAACATGGAAACCGTTGAACGTCTTACGCCGCTGGTGCGTTCGCGGGCGAAATATCGCACTTCACTGCAAGTGCTGAAACGAGCCAAAGAGCTTTCGTCTCGCACCGCCGGGATCGCCACCAAGAGCGGCATCATGCTTGGGTTAGGAGAGACGGAATCGGAACTTTTCCAAACGATGGGTGACTTGCGCGAAGTCGGCTGCGAAGTGTTGACGCTGGGCCAGTATCTTCGGCCAACGCCGAAACATCTGCCGGTGGTCGAATACATTCCGCCGCGAGCGATTCGATTACTACGGCGAAATCGCACGCAAAAAGGGATTTCTTCACGTCGCCTCCGGTCCGCTGGTTCGCAGCTCTTATCACGCGGCCGATTTTCAGCCGGTTCGGCGGTGACTGGCATTATGAATTGGACAGACGCCGGAAAAGAATCTCAGACGTTCTGGCACGATTTGAGCAATAGTTTGGGATGTTTCGCTTCGCTCAACATGACAAGAGAAACAGAAAGATCGACAATCGCTGCAGTCATTCCTGCGTTTAATGAAGGGAAACACATCGGCGACGTGGTTCGGAGAACGCGGGCAAAGCTTGATCGCGTGCTCGTAGTCGATGACGGATCGAGCGATGGTACTGCTGCGGAGGCGCAAACCGCCGGCGCGCAAGTGATCGTTCATCCGGAAAACCGCGGCAAGGGCGAGGCGATTCGAACCGGCCTCCGGCATTGGCTGGCAACTGAGGGGTCGTCCGGCGTTGGACAGAATCGACAATTCAACTGGCTGCTACTCCTTGATGCCGACGCGCAGCATCGGCCCGAAGAAATCGATGGGTTCATCGAAACCGCTCGGGCGAGCGACGCAAAGATGATCATCGGTAACCGAATGGATGACGTTTCACGCATGCCACTCGTTCGCCGGATCGTGAATCGTTATATGAGTAAACGAATCAGCCGATTGTGCGGACAGGACATTCCCGACACGCAATGCGGCTTCCGGATGTTACATCGAGAATTGATTCCCGAGATGCTCGCCGGAGCGGACCGATTCGATTACGAAACCGAGATGCTCATCAAAGCCAGCCGCAACGGTTATCGAATCGATTCCGTCCCAATAACGACAGTTTACTGCGACGAAGTCAGCAGCATTCATCCGGTCCGCGACACCCTGCGCTTTTTCAAATTGATGCGGCGCTACCGGCGAAGTTGACCCACGCTGGCTTGCAGATTGTAGGCGTGCGTGTCAGACGGAATGGCGCGTCACAGAAATGCCCTACAAAAGCTCGCGCTTTCGTAAATCCCGGACATTCCCGCCACTGGAGCGCTCAATCAGGTCGATCGTGAACTTTAAAAGGCAAATTTCCCACGCTTCATCTACGCCGTGAATGATCGCGCTCATCGCTTCGCTGTCGTTCTCCACATGTCGCTTCGTGCGATGGATCACAGCATCGACAGAGTCTCGTAGAGTTTCTTCGCTCACATCGGTTTTTCGAAACTGAAAACCATAACGGAGGACTGCGATGTTGTGGAGACGCTCGCGGAGTTGATCGACATACCGTTGGGCCTTGTCGCCGAATCCTTCCAGGAGGAGTCGTGAATAATGTTCCGGCGTCAGAATTTGTGGACGCTCTGCGTGGATCTTACCGTTGCGCACGCGGACCTGGTCGACGCGATCCATTAGTTCGGAGATGAGATAAAAATGGAAGCTGGTGCTGCCGAAAGTCGCAATCTGCTGGTCCGGCGCCAGGATCACTCGCGTGTTTTCAATCGCGTATTCGAAATCGTCTTTCGTCATCAAATCGTGCAAAGAATAGAAGATCGAGATCGTTATGCAAATGGCTCAGACAGGCCGCGCCACCGCCACAGAGAGCTCACGGCGACGCATCGAATGCCAGCGCATCACGGCTTCGCTGGTAAAAAGAGCGAGCGCGATCCAGATCAGACTAAAAGTGACCAGATGGGCGCGAGTGAACGGCTCGCGATACAAAAATATGCCAAGAAAAAATGTGCCGGTAGGCGAGAGATATTGCAGGAATCCGACGGTGGTGAGTCGCAAGTGCCGAGCCGCGTAACCGAACCAAAGCAGCGGAACAGCCGTAACTACGCCGGTGGTCATCAGCAGGATCGACAATCGCCATTCGGCATGTCCAAAGAGAAGACTGCCATTGGCCGTCAACAGTATCAGATAGATCAGCGCAATAGGAACGATGGCGGTCGTTTCAAAGAACAATCCCGGGATCGCGGCGGTGCCAGATTTTTTCCGGAGGAATCCATAAAGACCGAAGGAAGTGCAGAGGGAAAGAGCGACCCACGGAAACGAGCCATAACCAAAAGTCAGATTCAACACCCCAGCAGTCGCCAACAACACGGAAGCCAATTGCAATCGAGTGAGCCGTTCCTGAAAAAAAACGGCTCCAAATAGAACGTTCACGAGGGGAGTCATGAAATAGCCAAGGCTGGTCTCGATGACGCGCCCGTTGTTTACCGCCCATATGAACAAGAACCAGTTCGTAGCGACAGCCAAGCCGCTCGCCAGACAATAAGCGATGGCGCGCGGGGACTTTGCATTCGTTCTCACTTCCGGCCACCGCCGTTGAGCGCTGAGCATCCCCGCGAGAAACAAAGTCGTCCAAAGGAACCTGTGCGCCAGGATCTCAGTGGCGGGAATTGCTTTCAGCAACTTCCAGTATCCGGGAATCAATCCCCAGGTAACGAATGCCGCGATACCGGCGAGAAGTGCAGAGGTTCGTTGAGGATCGACAGCGGGTCTCGCCATGTTTGGTTTACCTACGCCAGCAAAAACCGCACGACAAATCGCTGCGAGGTCAAACCGCGAGGCGGCTACGCCGGAAAACACGCGTCGTGAACGAGCTTACTTCTTCTCGTCCACTACATTTTTCTGGCCCACGTACGAAAGATATTTGCCGTACCCTGCTTGCGCCATTCGTTCTACCGGAATGAACCGGAATGCTGCGGAATTAACCGAATAACGTTGGCCAGTGGGCGACCGCGCGTCGTTAAACAAATGACCGAGATGCGCGTCGCTGCGGCGGGCGCGAGTCTCGGTGCGGCGCATATCGTGAGAAAGATCGAGCTTTTCCGCGATCAAATCTTTGGAGATCGGTTTCGTGAAAGCGAGCTGGCCTGTGCCGGTCTCGAATTTGTCCAGCGAGCTAAACAGCGGTTCGCCGGTGATGATGTCGGCGTAAATCCCGGTGCGTTGATTGTCCCAGTATTCGTTTTGAAACGGAGTCTCCGTGCCGTTTTCGCGCACCACATGATATTGCTCCGGCTTCAGTCGCTTGCGCAGCACGTTGTCGCTCGGGATCGGCCGGTTCGGATCAAAGCCAACCGTCTCTTGCACGCTGGCATGGGCGATAAAGATGAAATAGAGAACACCCACAGTCAGCAACACCGCAAGCCCGATCCCGATGCTTATGCTTACCCGGGAAGTGTCATCGTCGGTGATTCTGGCGCTGTTCATCAGGGAGCCGTTCCCACTGATTCAAGCAAAAGCGCGCGCTGGGCGTCACTCTTTTTTTTCAAAAAGTGAAAGATATTCGCCATATCCTTCTTGCTTCAATTTCTCGACAGGAATAAAGCGCAGCGAAGCGGAATTGACGCAATAGCGCAAACCGCCCGGCGCAGGACCGTCGGTGAAAATATGACCAAGATGCGAATCGCTCTTTTTCGAGCGCACCTCTACCCGTTCCATTCCAAAGGAGCCATCTCGTTTTTCGGTCACATGCTCGTTGTCAATCGGTTTAGTGAAACTGGGCCAGCCGGTGCCACTATCAAATTTGTCCAGCGAACTAAAGAGCGGTTCGCCCGTGATTGGATCGACATAGATACCGGGCCGATGGTTGTTCCAATAGGCATTGTGAAATGGCGGTTCGGTCCCGCATTCGCGCATGACGCGGTACTGGTTTTCCTTCAATTGCTGTCGGAGCTGGGCTTCCGTCGGAACTTCTTTGAGTTTCACTTTTGCATTTTCCTTTTTCTTAGTTTGAGCGTGAGCAAACAAAAGCGATCCAGTGAGGACAACGACAGCGCCAAACAGTCCGAGCCAAAGCGTTAGATACGAGTTACGTTTGTGTTCCAATATCATACGAGTGTTTTCCCTGAGAAGTCCGTTCGTCAGCGACCTGGAGGCCACTTAGTTCGTTTATTGTAACCGACAAAGGCCGTCGCTGGCAAGTAAGTTAGACAGATCCTCTTCTGATTGGATTCGCGAACGGAACACTTGATGGTCGTGCGGTCGGATTACGATGCAGCTTTCGTGCGCAAAGAACTGGAATACGGAATTGCGTCAACGTGGGTTGCAACTTTGACCCATCGCTCTGCTTCTCCGCGTCCAATCTTCCGGCTTCGCGCGAACTTGCTGGTGATGGTTTCTTGCTAAACTTCTTGCGATGCCTGACGGCGTTTTGTGGCCGATTTGTGGTCTTTCGCCGGGAACCAGCGTGCAATCGGCACGTCACTCGAGGAATGCGCTACGATTGACATGACGATGACCAGCGCGATGAGATGGAAAATTCGCTCGGCGTTAGGCAGCCTGCTCCTCAGAACGATGATGGCATAGACAACTGAAGCAAAGCCTTTGGGCCCAAACCACGCCGCTACGATTTTTTCGCGCCAGCCAATTTTCACGCCCCCTAAGGCGATCATCAGCGCGATCGGCCGCGCGAAGAGCAATGCCGCCAATGCAAACAGGTAATCGCGCCAGCTCGCCTGTAAAAGGAACGCCGGCGACATCAACGCGCCGAATAACAGGAGCGCGCCCAACCTTCGCATTCCACTGCGATCGCCTCGCAAAGTATTCATCGACAGGTCCCATCCGTCCGGTCGGCGTGTGCATTTGTTTCAACACCCGGAGCGCCCGGCGGTCGCGCTCACCAAACTGCGCCGCCTATTACGCTTACGGGCGACATTTGGAAGCGCCGCCGACGCCGGAGCTGGCGCCGACCAACGTCTAGACAACCCCGCGTCCGTTTTGCAGAGTGTCAGTGAGGTCGCTCGCGATCGAATTCAGCGACCTCATTTTCAACATCTGCGAACAAGGAGGTATATAAATGAATCAGGCGAGCATCGACAAATTCAAACCCAGTTTGCGCGGTCAATTAATCCAGTGTGGTGATCCGCAATACGATGAGGCGCGCAAGGTTTACAACGGGATGATTGACAAAAAGCCTCAGATGATCGTGCGCTGTGCGGATGTGGAGGACGTGATTCAGCCGGTGAAGTTCGCGAGAGAAAATGACGTGCTTCTCGCGATCCGCTGCGGCGGGCATAACGCGGGCGGCCTGGGAGTTTGCCACGATGGTCTGGTAATTGGGCGCAGGTAATTGTCGGCGTGGATCCTGATCCGGCGAACAAGCAAAAGATCGTTTCGTGGACGAAAAGCTATTACGATGCAGTGCATCCGTATTCGGGTGGCGGAGCCTACGTGAACTTTCTTATGGGCGACGAAGGAGACGAACGCGTGAAGAAAACCTATGGCAGCAATTACGACCGCCTGGCGGAGATCAAAAAGAAATACGACCCGACGAACTTCTTTCGCGTGAATCAGAACATTAAACCGGCAAGCTAGCAGGAAGCATCCCACGAAATGTCATTCTGAGCGAAGCGAAGAATCTCCAGTCATTCTTGTATCTGCCGCCCTATAAGAATGAAGAATCAATTGAGATGTTTCGCTTCGCTCAACATGACAGCTCAAATTACGAAATAGGTAACAGAAGTCGAAAAGACTGAATAGCGCGTCAGCGGCGATGGAATGATGAGTCTCGATGCACTCTCCAATTCCCGACTGGCTTTATCCATTGTCGATCCTGGCACTCGTCGTTACAGGGGTGTGCGCGCTCGTGATTACCATCGACATCGTCATGGATCATCGACAGCACATGTGGATCATGAATCTGGTCTGGCCGATCACGGCTCTTTGGGCCGGGCCGTTGGCGCTTTGGATGTATTTTAAAATCGGACGCCTTTCGACACATCACGCTGTGCAAAAAGCCAGGGAACAAGGAAAGGATCCGCCGGCCAAAACAAAGGCGTTCCCGCTCAGTGTTGTTTCCGACACCACACATTGCGGCGCCGGCTGTACGCTGGGCGATCTTGTGGCCGAATGGTTCGTTGTTCTTGTGCCGTTGAGTTTGCTTGGGCAAAAAGTGTTTGGGACATGGGCACTGGATTATGGACTCGCGTTCTTGCTCGGGATCGCATTTCAATATTTCACGATCGCGCCAATGAAACAGCTTTCGCCCGGTCCGGGCCTCGTCGCTGCGATCAAAGCTGATACCCTTTCGTTAACAGCATGGCAGTTGGGCATGTACGGTTGGATGGCCGTAGTGATTTTTGGATTGTTCGGCGAAATACCGAAAACGAATCCGGTGTTTTGGTTCATGATGCAGATCGCCATGTGCGTCGGATTTCTGACGAGTTATCCGGCCAACTGGTGGCTGCTTAAAAAGAGAATCAAAGAACGGATGTAATACTCGCATCCGCCGTCCTGGCAGAATGCGATATCATGTTGAGGTTCAATAGGAAAGCGCCACGCGTGGCTGCCTCAAAGACCTGAATGATTACGGCTACAAATAAGATCGACAAGTCGGCAGAAAACTTTCGCGACAAGATCCTGCGGAAATGCGGCAGAGCGTCGAGATGAAGCAGAAGTTTTTTGAGAAATATGCCGAAGACATCGAACGGCTGAGTCGGGACATGGCGAAACGGTTCACGGACGGCAAAAAGCTTCTCACCATGGGAAGCGGCGGTAGCCTGGCGGACGCGGTCCATTTCACCGTTGAGTTTACGCACCCGATCATCGAGAAACGCGCCGCATTTCCAGTGATCTCGTTAGTCAATGACACGGCCACAATGACCGCCGTGAGCAACGATATCGATTTCTCCCGCGTATTCGTGAATCAGTTGCGGTTGCTGGGACAGCCCGGCGATATGGCACTTGCCGTCAGCACCAGCGGCAAATCGCCAAATCTCATCTATGCTCTGGAAGAGGCGCGGAAGCGCGACATGCTCACGATTGCCTGGGGCGGGAAAGATGGGGGGCCGTTTTCCTGAGCTCGCCGACTACTGTTTCGTCGTTCCGTCTTACAGCATTCATCGAATCCAGGAAGTGCATGCCACGCTCGTGCATGTTCTGTGGGACTTGATTCACATCGCGTTAGGAGCGGAAGATGTCATCTAAAACGATCAACCCTCACCTCAATCCTCTCCCTGGCCAGGGAGAGGCGGACTGCGCAGCTGCCGGTGAGGGTCGATTTACAACCTCATCTGATGCGGCAACCAATGCGGTAAAGAAACGAGAATCACTCGGCGCAGGCGAGCAATCGGCTCTTAGTGCCTCTTGTCCGCTGCCCATCACGAATTACAAGGAGATCGTCCTCGCTCATGGCAGTGGCGGAAAATTGAGCCATCAGCTCATCGAGAAAATGGTTCTGCCTCAGTTTCGTAATGAATTGCTCGAGCCGTTGCATGACGGCGCCATCTTTTCTGTGAATGGCGAACGCGTCGCGTTCAGCACGGATTCATTCGTGGTCAGCCCGATTTTCTTTCCGGGCGGGGACATCGGAAAGCTCGCTGTCCACGGCACAGTTAACGATTTGGCCATGTGCGGCGCGCGGCCACTGTATCTCTCGGCCGGTTTCATTCTGGAAGAAGGGATGTCGATGGAAGATTCTGGCGCGTAGTGCAATCGATGCATGCAGCCGCCGATGCTGCCGGAGTCAAACTGGTTACCGGCGACACGAAAGTCGTGGATCGCGGCAAGGCCGACAAAATTTTCATTAACACTTCCGGAATTGGAGTCGTCCCCGACGGCGTGAATATTCATCCGGCCCGAGCGCAGATCGGTGACAAGATTATTATCAGCGGCGCAATCGCCGTTCATGGGATCGCAGTGATATCGGTCCGCGAAGGATTGGAATTTTAAACCGGGATTGCCAGCGACACCGCGCCGCTCCATCAGCTTGTCCAGTCAGTGCTCGAGGCGAAGATCGACATCCATGTCTTGCGCGATCCGACCCGCGGCGGCGTGACTAGCGCGCTGACCGAAATCGCGCAGACGGCGAATGTCGGCATGCTGCTCGACGAAGCGGCGATTCCGATTAGCGAAGAAGTAAAAGGCGCGTGCGAGATTCTCGGTTTGGACCCGCTTTATGTCGCTAATGAAGGCAAACTCCTCGCTATTGTAGCCGCGAAAGATGTTGATGGTGTTCTCAAAACGTTGAGATCGCATCCGCTCGGCAAAGAAGCCGCCGTCATCGGCGAAGTTGTGGGTGAGCATCCCGGCTTCATGATGATGAAAACGCGTGTCGGCGGGATCCGCGTAGTGGACATGCTCTCTGGAGAACAGCTCCCGCGGATTTGCTAATGCTTTCCGAAAATGTCACGCAAAGCCGCTCGCGCAGCGTGATAACCGCACATGCCATGCACGCCGCCGCCGGGCGGAGTGGATGCTGAGCAAAGATAAACGCCGCGTACCGGTGTTCGATATGGTGTCGGGCTCAAGATTGGCCTCGCCAATATTTGCCAAAGATTGGCAGCACCGCCATTGATGTCGCCGCCGATGAGATTCGGATTCGATTTTTCCAAAGCGATAACGTCGCTCTTGTGGCGGGCCAGAATGCAGTCGCGAAAACCGGGTGCGAACCGTTCGATTTGCGATTCTACCGAGTCCGACATGTCGATCCTGCAACCGAATGGAACATGGCAATAGGCCCATAAAGTATGTTTCCGACCCGGCGCGCGAGTTTCGTCGAATAAACTCTGTTGAGCGACAAGAACGAACGGATGTTCCGGAACTCTTCCATTGGCCACTTCTTGTTCGGAAAATTCGATTTCATCCATGTCACCGCCAAGATGAACTGTGCCGGCACATTTGCAGGCTTCTGCTTTCCACGGGATCGGCTCACTCAATGCGTAATCGATTTTAAAAATGCCGGGCCCATGCCGGAAATGTTCGATTCGATTCCGATAATTTCTCGGCAATCGATCACCAGCGATTCGCGCAAATTCCCAAACCGATGTGTCGAAGAGTGTCGCGCGAGCTTTCGGCAGCTCATTCAGATTCTGAATACGACGATTGATATCGATCCTGCCGCCGAGCTCGCGAAGATGATCTGCTAATGCATTCGAGATTATTTGCGAACCGCCACGCGGCATGGGCCAGCCAGCCGCGTGCCCGGCCGCGCCGAGCACGAGACCGAATGCCGATGAGATCGGCGCGTTCAGCGGCAGAAAAGAATGTGCGGCGATTCCGGCGAACAAAGCGCGAGCGGGTTCGTGCTGGAAACAGATTTTCGCCAGCCAGGTTACTGGCCAGAGCGCACTGAGGCCGAACCGGGCGAGCGCAAACGGATGCCGCGGCAGATGCAGGATCGGCTGAAGAAATTCATCGGCGAGTCTGTTCCAATTTCGGGCAAGCGGTGCGAACAATCTTTCCCATGAAGCTTCGCCGAGCCAATCAACCGTAAGATCGACATCGCGATACAAACATGCGGCGGTGCCATCATCGAGAGGATGCGCGAGCGGGATTTCCGGGTGAATCCATTCCAGCCCGAATCGATCCAGCGGCAGCGATTGAAAAAATGGCGACCCGGCGGCGAGCGGATGAACCGCCGAACAGACATCGTGAATAAATCCCGGCAAAGTCAGCTCGGCTGAGCGCGCGCCACCGCCAATGGTCGGATTGGCTTCGAGCACAACGACCGAAAGGCCAGCCCGAGCGAGAGTGATCGCGGCCGCCAGGCCATTCGGTCCCGATCCAACTACGGTTGCATCATATTGCTGGGCCATGAGCACCTCTTACAGGCAAAAGATCGAATCTGGCGAGGATGTTGTTTGTTCAGGGTTTGATCTCGAAACGAAGCAGGACATTTAACGCCGTGGAGCGGCGACATCAGTGAAAGCGATGCGAGGACGCCTCGCACTCCAAAGCTTGCGCGAAATGAAATCAACCCGGAGCATAGGTTTCGCACGAAGTGCTTTCGGAGTGCGCACAGCCTGCCCGCCGCGCGCGGGCGTCCTCGCGTCGCTTTTAGCTTTCCGTTAACCAGATAAGAGGCGAGTTGCGTTTTGAATGTACCCGCTTTCTGGTGAATGAACGATGAAACGCGGTTCGGTTTTGATTTCAGGTGCTGGTATTGCCGGACCGACCTTGGCCTATTGGCTCTCGCGTCGCGGTTTTAGGCCTACGCTTGTCGAACGAGCGCCGCACTTTCGCAAAGGCGGTTACATGATCGATTTCTGGGCCGTCGGCTTTGACGTCGCCGAACGAATGAATCTTCTGCCGCGACTGCGCGAAGTTGGCTACAGCTTCAATCGGATAAAATTCGTGGATGAGAGAAATCGCGTTCGGAGCGAGTTTGGTGGCGCTGCTCTTCTTCGAGTTCTGGGCGATCGATTTATTAGTTTGCCTAGAGGCGATCTGGCAAAAGCAATCTTCGATTCGGTCGCCGGAGATACGGAGATCATTTTCGACGATAGTGTAACCGCGATGCGGGAAGATTCATCGGGCGTCGAAGTTATGTTCGAGCGATCCCCGCCGCGGCGGTTTGATCTTGTGGCCGGTTGCGACGGTTTGCACTCGATCGTGCGGAAGATTGTTTTCGGACCAGGAACGCGTTTTGAAAAATATCTTGGCTATTACGCGGCCTCGTTCTTGACGGCCAACTATCCGCGTCGGGAAGAGCTCGTTTATTTCAGTTATGGCGCGCCGGGGCGACAAATCAGCCGCTATGCGCTGCGCGATAATATGACCGCTTTTCTCTTCGTGTTTGAGCAGGACCGACAATCAGGAGAGCAATTGTCGTCCAAGCAGGCCAGACACCTTGTGAAGGAAACATTCGCGAAGGAGGCTTGGATAGAGATTCCTGAAATCCTGCGCCGGCTCGAGACGTGCGAACACTTTTATTTCGATGCAGTCAGCCAGATCCATATGCCGCAGTGGTGGAATGGACGCACCGTATTGGTCGGCGATGCGGCGTATTGTCCGTCGTTGCTGGCGGCTGAAGGTGCTGCTTTCGCCATGGCGGGCGCCTACATTCTGGCGGGCGAGCTCGCCCGGGCCGATGGAAATTACGCCCAAGCTTTTCGCGCGTATGAAGAACGATTTCGGCCGTTCATTGAACGAAAACAACGGGGCGCCGAAAATTTTGCCAGTTCCTTTACCCCGAGCACAAAATTTGGTCTTTTCATTCGCGACTTAGTGTTGCGCTCAGCGTCGTTTCCATGGGTAGCCGACTGGCTGATGCGACGGTATGTGAGCGATCAATTCGATCTGCCCCATTATCCGGGCTGATTGCCGAGACGAACAAGTCGGACTTCAACATTCCAGTTCGCGAGGGCCTGCTGGCCGACCGTACAAAACCATTGGCACTCAAAAATGGAAAAGGATCGACAAGATCGCCTGCCGTAATTCCAGTAGTCGCCCGGAAAAATGAATACATAACTTTGAGCCAACAACGGGCGTGAATTTGTGCGAGTCTCGAACGGGGCATCGTGAAATCTGCAATCAGCCAGGCTGCGCCGGGTTCAGCCGCGCGTGCGAGCTTCTCGATTACGCGCCGGAGTTGAGGACATGTGAAGCAATCGAGGAAGAAATGCGTGACCAACAGATCGTAGGAGTCGCACGGCGACCACTTCAAAATGTCCTCACAAAAAAATCGAACATGCTGGAATGATTCTGGACAAGTTCGCTGGAGGCGCGCTCGGGCGAGTTGGATCATCCCATCGCTGGAATCGACGCAATCGATGTCGATCCTCGGGTGAATATGCAACAGGTCGCACAGAAAACGACCGTTCCCTTCGCCGACGATCAGCGTGCGTTTCGGGCGCTTAATTTTGTCAATCCAATGTGTGCGAGCACGGTGTAAAGCATGGCCGAAAGCAATGGTTTCGAGCCAGCGATAATGCCGTGCGATTCCGTCGAAGCTCACAGCAGCCTTTCGGCAAGAAGCAAAACCAGCGGAGTAAACAAAACGAGATCAGCCAGGGCAGTGCGCTCATCTCGCGAAACTTGTGCACCTGGGAGCGCCTTCAAGAAAAGTGCGCTCGCTGCGATTGACGCCGCGAGCGGCCAGGCCTGCTGATCTCGCGTTACCAGGAACACACAACCGATTAGTAACGCTGCAAAGACGACCTGCCCAAAAATATCGGCTGGGATCCTGCGCGTGGCGATGGAGTGCTTGCCCTGAATCCGATCGAGATCACGTTCCCAAATTGCGATGCTGAAACAATTCAGGAGGCAGAGAGCGCCGAAAAGTATTGCGGCGAGAATAATTGTCGATCTTGCGGCAAACGGATGCGGGACGAGCCCGAGTAGCGTTCCGGCTACGAACAAAACTGCAATGCTGAACTCCTTCAACGGCAGAAATTCCCACAGCCCGCTATGCGCGTGGTTCACGAGCAGGTAAACGATGGCCAGTGCGCCAACTACGGCGCCGGCCAAAATCGTCTCTCGATTCACTCCTCGAAAAATCACCGTTCCATCCAAGACCCCAACTAACAGCACCAAGCCGATCCAGGTTTTCCAATGGCGGAGACAAAATTGTTGCCGCAGTGATTTCGGTTCAGTGGGTCGAAGTGAAATTGCGTCGGCAAAACGGTCTGCCAGATAAATGAGCCATGTCGTCAAAAAGAGCGCTACGCGATGCCCGATTGCCGCGGGCAAATGAAATGTCGATCCAAACATCCATTGCCACGCGAACGCGACCAGCGGCGCATCCAGGCAGATAAGATTCAACCAAAGCAAAGGAGCGCGGCTCGTGCTGCGCGACAAGATTACTGAGCGAAGAGTTGAACTTTGTGCTGGGACGCGGTGATCGAGCATGCGTGATCTCATAAGTTTATCGTTTTAGACATGAGCGCGAGTCGCCCGGCAATTTCCAATTGCGTCCTCGAGCCCGGTCAGCCGCGATACAAGTTGAAGAGATGCACAAGATCATACCGGAAGAAGGCAACGTCGTCCGGGTCGAGGTCAGCGGGCGATTGAACCAGAAGGATTATGACGAGCTAATCCCGAGCTGGGAGTCGATCATCGCGCAGCATGGGAAGATGAGAATGATCTTTGTCATGCGCGATTTCCATGGATGGGAACCGCATGCAGCCTGGGACGATTTTCGCTTCGATCTCAAACATCATCAGCAAGTGGAGCGAATCGCCATGGTGGGCGAGAACGAATGGCAGCATTGGATGAGCAAGATCGGCTCCTGGTTCGTTGATGCCGATGTGCGCTATTTCGATGCTTCACAGGAAAACGACGCCGAGCGCTGGGTGCGGGAAAAGTGAGCGACAACGGAATTTTTCACACGGCGCGCTCATATTCACTTTTGATGAGGCCTTTTCTCCAGCTGTCATTCTGAGCGAAGCGAAGAATCTCTGATCATTTCTTTGTCCGACTCGCTGCAAAAATAGATTGAGATGTTTCGCTTCGCTCAACGTGACAGCAGGTCTTACTGATACGGTTTTGAATGCAATAAAACGAGTGGGACTCATTCTCCTGCAATTGCTCGTTACCGGCGGCGGCATCTGGTATGTTTTTCACGATCCGCACAAACGGGCGCACATTGTCGACGCTCTGGGAAAGGCGGACACTCGCTGGCTGGCAGCGGGCTGGATTTGTTACGCCGCAGTCGAAATCCTGGCTACAGTGCGCTGGCAAATCCTTCTGCGAATCCAGCGGATCACGCTGAGCTGGTTGTGTACATTCGGAATCGTGATGATCGGATTATTTTTCAACATGTTTCTGCCCGGATTGATCGCGGGAGACGCAGTGCGGCTCTATTTTGTGTTCCGATGCGTTCCGCGCCAGAAAACGCGGGCCACGCTTTCGGTAGTGATGGATCGTTTGCTCGGTCTTTTCTCGATTTTGTTTCTCGGCTCGATGAGCCTGGCGTTGCGTTTTGGCTGGTTTAGCCGTTCGGGAGGGAGTTTGCATATCGCCTATCTCGCCCTTGTGTTGTTGGCCGGCGGCGCTCTCTTCGTGATCCTGCTTTTTGCCGCTGCCGGTTTCGGCTTGTTGAACAAACTGCCGAGCCGGACGCCGTTTCGCAAAACAATCATCGAGTCGGGAGAAGCGTTGAACACCTATCGCAAGCGGCCCGGGACGATGGCGGGTTTGTTCGGCATCACGATCGCTTCACATTTCGCCTATTACGTCAGTTACTATTCTGCCGCGCAATCGCTTCATGCCGGAGGTCATGTTGCCGGGTTGGCTGAGATGCTTTCGATCATGCCTCTGGTGAACACAATCACGTCGCTTCCAATTTCATTCGGCGGCGCGGGCGTGCGTGAAGCGCTATTCCAACAATTGCTTGGTAATCTCGCTCATGTGCCGAAAGCAATTGCCGCGTTCAGTGCCTCGCTCGGTTTCGCGATCCAGGCATCCTGGGGATTGCTCGGGGCGGCGGTTTACCTCTTATCGAGAAAGCTTTCTGGGCGATAAGCCACTGCCATTGCATCAAATCCGATTGGTCGGTGGCCTGCGAAGTAACTAATATGGGAGTGATTGGGAAAAAATCGTGGGCAATTCCTGAAGGCTACATTCCCGGACAAAGCCATGGACCGGCTCCGGAAATGACCAGCCATGAGGCCTGTTGCATTCTCAATCCCTCAAACCAGGATGCCCATGTTGGGATCACAATTTTCTACGAGGATCGAGATCCAAGCGGCCCCTATCGGTTCGAGATTGCGGCACGGCGAACAAAACATCTGCGCTTCAACAATTTTGAAGAACCGGAAAAAATTCCGCGCGACGCGCCATTTTCCAGTCTTATCGAATCGGACCAGCCGATTGTAGTGCAGCACACCCGGCTCGATTCGCGCCAGGCCGAGAACGCCCTTTTGAGCACGATTGCCTTTCCATGCGACTAACAAATGATCAATCGAAGCCCGCAAATATTTTCAATCAATGGTAGGGCGCGACCGCCGGGCGCGCCGATTTGTGATAATGGACAAATGGCGGGCTACCAAATCGCAATACTGTAGGAGGATCGATAGTTATGACAGAAACTGTAAGTGATTTCTTGCTCAAACGAATCAATCAATGGGGATTAAAACGCATATACGGCTATCCCGGCGACGGAATTAACGGAATCCTGGGAGCACTCGATCGGGCCGGCGGCGCGATCGAATACGTGCAGGTGCGGCATGAGGAATTGGCGGCGTTCATGGCCTGTGCGCATTCCAAGTTCACCGGGGAAGTTGGGATTTGTTTAGCGACATCCGGACCGGGCGCGATCCATCTGCTCAACGGACTTTATGATGCGAAGATGGATCACGCGGGCGTGGTGGCAATTGTTGGGCAACAAGCTCGCGCGGCGCTCGGAGGAAATTACCAGCAGGAGGTCGATCTCATCAGTTTGTTCAAAGACGTAGCGCACGAATACGTGCACATGGCATCGAGCCCGGCGCAGATTCGGCATTTGATCGATCGAGCGATCCGGATCGCGAAAGCGGAACGTACTGTCACCTGCGTCATTATCCCCAATGATGTTCAAGAAATGCCGGCGGTTGAAACGCCGCCGCGCAAACACGGCACAGTCCATTCCGGAGTCGGTTATTCATCGCCACGGGTGGTCCCCAAAGATGTCGATCTTCGCCGGGCGGCGGATGTTCTCAATGCCGGCCAGAAAGTAGCGATGCTTGTGGGAGCTGGCGCACTGGGCGCGACTGATGAAGTGATCGAGGTTGCGGAAATTCTCGGAGCCGGCGTGGCCAAGGCTTTGTTAGGTAAAGCGGTCTTGCCGGATGATCTCCCGTTCTGTACCGGTCCGATTGGATTGCTCGGGTCCAAGCCGAGCTGGGATTTGATGATCGACTGCGACACCCTGCTGATCGTTGGATCGAGTTTTCCTTATTCGGAGTTTTTGCCGCCGGAAGGTCAGGCTCGCGGGGTCCAGATCGATATCGATGCCAAGATGCTCAGTATTCGTTACCCCACGGAAGTGAATCTGGTCGGAGACAGCGCCGAGACTTTGCGGGCGCTGATTCCGTTGCTCACTCGCAAACAGGATCGGAAATGGCGTAAGACGATCGAAGACGGGATGACCGAATGGTGGAAGGTGCTCGAAGCCCGCGCCATGAACGAGGCCAAGCCGATCAACCCGCAGCGGGTCTTTTGGGAATTGTCGAAGCGGTTGCCGGACAATTGCATTCTCTCCTCCGATTCTGGATCCGCCGCGAATTGGTTCGCGCGCGATTTGAAAGTGCGCAGAGGAATGATGGCGTCGCTTTCGGGTAATCTCGCGACCATGGGGCCCGGTGTGCCTTACGCGGTAGCCGCGAAATTTGCCTGGCCGGATCGCCCGGTAATCGCGCTGGTAGGCGACGGCGCAATGCTAATGAATGGAATCAACTGCCTGATCACGATCGCGAATTACTGGAAAGAATGGAGCGATCCGCGTTTGATCGTGATGGTGCTGGCCAATCGCGATTTGAACCAGGTCACATGGGAACAGCGCGTTCTCGCCGGCGATCCGAAATATCAGGCATCGCAGACCGTTCCGAAGTTTTCTTTTGCTCGTTATGCTGAGATGCTTGGCCTGCGCGGAATGCTGGTCGATACGCCGGACCGAATCGGATCGGCCTGGGACGAGGCGCTCGGATCGGACCGTCCCGTGGTTTACGAAGCCGAAACGGATCCGGAAGTACCGACGTTGCCGCCGCACATCACGTTTACTCAGGCGGAACATTTCATGAGCTCAATGGCAAAAGGAGATCCGCATCTTGGACATGTGATCAAACAAACTTTTAAAGATGCCGTGGAAGGCCTCCTTCCACATAAAAAATGATTTGGAGTGCGGCGATCCGGCAGCCGCCGGACCGCTTTGAAAGCGCGGACATGTCCGCGCACTCCAAAGGTTTCGCGATGAAAATGCGCCGTGATACGATTCCGATCGACGATCTCAAGGTCTCGGTCTTCAAGATCCCCACGGATTGCCCGGAACAGGACGGCACTTACGAATGGGACAGCACGACAATTGTAATCGTCGATGTCCGCGCTGGCGGAAAAACCGGACTCGGTTTCACCTACGCTGATACAGCAACGACAAAGCTGATCGACGATAAACTAAAGAAAAACGTGATCGGTTGCGATGCGCTGTCGATCTCCGGCATTTGGATATCAATGGTACACTCCATACGAAATCTCGGCCGGCCGGGGATTTGTTCGATGGCGATCTCGGCGGTGGATACAGCGCTATGGGATTTAAAGGCGCGACTGCTCGATCTGCCGCTCGTTAGTCTGTTGGGTCAGGTGCGCGAAACGATGCCGATTTACGGCAGTGGCGGTTTCACGAATTATTCGAACGAGAAACTTCGGGATCAATTGCACGGTTGGGCGGAGCAGGGCATTCCGCGAGTCAAAATGAAGATCGGTCGCGACGCGAAGATCGATCTCGAGCGGGTGCGCGTGGCGCGCGAAGCAATTGGCGAGGATGTCAATCTCTTCGTCGATGCGAATGGCGCGTATTCGCGAAAACAGGCGCTCGCTCAGGCGGAACGGTTTCGAGAGTTCAAAGTGAAATGGTTTGAAGAACCTGTTTCATCCGATGATCTCAAAGGCCTGCGATTGCTGCGCGATCGCGCGCCGGGGGGAATGGATATTGCCGCAGGTGAGTACGGTTACGACATCGATTACTTCAAACGAATGCTGGATGCAGATGCGGTCGATGTTCTGCAAGCAGATGCGACGCGGTGTGGCGGATTCACTGGATTTTTGCAGGCAGCCACGCTTTGTGAAGCGCATCATGTTCCGCTCTCGGCGCATTGCGCACCCGCACTGCATGTCCACGTGAGCTGTGCCGCAGGCCCACTAGTCCATGCCGAGTATTTTCACGATCACGTTCGAATCGAGCGAATGTTGTTTGACGGCTTTCCTGGTCCTGAAAGCGGCGCGCTTCGTCCCAATCTCGACCAGCCGGGGCTGGGACTCACCTTGAAACGGGCGGATGCGGAGAAGTTCGCGATTTAAACTTGGCATCTTGCCGGTCTTCCACGCGCGAACCCGCGAAGCCTTGCGATATAATTATGTGAATCGATCACCGTCGACCGAGACCGATTTTTCCATCGAGAGATACGGCGAGAAGACTGAGGAAAAAGAGGAATGCGAAGAGCAATTGCTCGCTGAATACGCATCGATGATGGCGTTTTATCTGGCGAGCGTCGCCACCTTGACCGGCAGCGCATGGAAACGCGGTCTGTTGCCGCGACGATTCGATCTGTTTGATCTGGCATTGCTCGGGGTCGCGACACACAAACTGAGCCGCCTTGTTGCAAAAGATCGGATTACGGGAATCGTGCGCGCTCCGTTCGTAAGTTACAAACGAAGTGCCGGCGCCGGCGAAGTAGAAGAAGAACCACGGGGGCATGGTATCCAGCGCGGAATCGGCAACTTGATTTCGTGTCCGTATTGCATGGGGCCGTGGTGCGCAGCTGCATTGGCGTTTGGTTTCGTATTCGCACCAAAAAGAGCGCGTTTTCTCTCAGCAATTCTTAGCAGCGTAGCGGTTTCGGATTTTCTGCATCGCGCTTACGCCGCGACACAAAAGAAGACCTGAACCAGATGAGGAAATATCACAGGAATGCACAAGCGGTTGGATGTCGATGTTAGCGAGCTCGAAGACGAGCTGCTTCAGACGGTTCAAGGTGAAGTGCGCTTCAGCGACGGCGATCGCGCCCTCTATTCCACAGACAGCTCGAATTACCGGCAAATTCCAATTGGCGTGGTGATTCCGCGCGATCGCGGCGATGTGATCGCGGCCGTCGCCGCCTGTCGAAAATTTGGCGCCCCGATCACTTGTCGGGGTGGGGGAACCAGTCTGGCGGGCCAATGCTGCAACGTCGCCGTTATTATCGATTTCACCAAATACATGAATCACGTGATCGAAATCGATCCGGAGAAAAAGCTGGCGCGAGTCGAGCCGGGAATTGTTTTGGACGAACTGCAACACGCGCTCAAGAAATACAACCTGGTTTTTGGGCCAGATCCAGCCACGCATAATCATTGCGCCATTGGCGGAATGCTTGGCAACAACTCGTGCGGAGTGCATTCCGTGATGGCGGAGTTCTACGGCGGCGGCGCGCGTACGTCCGACAATGTGCGCGAGATGGAAGTGTTACTTTACGACGGCACGATTTTGCGTGTTGGGGAAACGGACGATGTCGATCTTGAGCAGATCATTCGCGAAGGCGGCCGGCGCGGAGAGATTTACAAACAACTTCTCGATCTGAGAGACAAATACGGCGACCAGGTCCGGCAACGGTTTCCAAAAATCCCACGCCGAGTCTCCGGTTACAATCTGGATGAACTTTTGCCTGAGAAAAATTTCAATGTCGCTCGGGCACTGGTCGGTACTGAAAGCACCTGCGTGTTGATTCTCGAAGCGACATTGGAGGTAATACCCGATCCATCAGTCCGTTCGATTCTCGTGCTCGGTTATCCGGATGTGTATCGGGCCGGCGATCACATTCCGGAAATCCGCAAATATAAGCCCGTCGGCCTCGAGGGGATCGACAGTGTGCTGATCAACGACATGAAAAAGAAGCACATCCATCCGCGTGACCTGACGATTCTGCCCGAAGGAAACGGCTGGCTGGTTGTGGAGTTCGGCGGAAAGACCGTGGAAGAAGCGGACGCGCCCGCCCGGGAGCTCATGGCCGAGCTCAAGAAACAGGCAAATGCGCCGTCGATGAAGTTGGTGGATGACCCGCTGCATGAAAAGGTGATCTGGGAAATCCGCGATTCCGGTTTGGGTGCGAGCGCGCGAGTGCCGGACGAACCGGACACATGGGAAGGGTGGGAAGATTCGGCCGTTTCGCCCAACGACATTGGCAAGTACCTTCGCGATTTTCGAGCGCTGCTAGATAAATATGATTATCTTTGCACGCTTTACGGTCATTTTGGCCAGGGACTGGTCCATACCCGGATTGATTTCGGCCTGAAAAACCACGCCGGAATTCAAAAATATCTCGCTTTCACCAACGATGCGGCCGATCTGGTCGCGCGTTACGGCGGCTCACTTTCCGGCGAACACGGCGATGGGCAATCACGTGGTGAACTGTTGCCGAAAATGTTCGGCGAAGAATTGGTCCACGCGTTTGTCGAGTTCAAACAGATCTGGGACCCGGATTGGAAAATGAATCCGGGGAAAATCGTTCTTCCGTACCATCGAGATCAGAACCTGCGCTACGGAGAAAAATACGATCCACCGCAACCCACGACATATTTTCAATATCCAAAAGACAAGGGCAGTTTTTCCTACGCGATGGAGCGATGTGTTGGCGTCGGCAAATGTCGTCGACATGAAGGCGGCACCATGTGCCCAAGTTACATGGTTACGCGCGAGGAGATGCATTCGACCCGCGGGCGAGCCCGTTTGCTTTGGGAAATGCTAAATGGCGCGGAGATAAATCTCTGGCGCGATAAGCATGTGCACGAAGCGCTCGATCTGTGTCTGGCGTGCAAGGGTTGCAAGAGCGATTGCCCCGTGAACGTGGACATGGCGACATACAAAGCCGAATTTCTGTCCCATTATTATCACGGGCGAGTTCGACCGATTCACACCTACGTGTTCGGTCTCATCCATGTCTGGGCGCAATTGGCTACGATCGCGCCGGCCGTGGTTAATTTTTTCAATCGGGCGCCGATCATTAGCAACTTCGTCAAGGCTCTCATCGGTGTCGCCCAACAAAGAGAGATGCCGGGATTCGCCTCCGAAACATTTACAGCATGGTTTCGCCGCCGATCACAACGTCCGGGAAAAAATGGCCGCGTGATTCTCTGGCCAGATACGTTTAACAATTTCTTCCATCCCGAAACGGCCAAAGCCGCAGTGGAAGTGCTCGAGGAAGCGGGATTCGAAGTGGCCATTCCCGATGTCGATCTTTGCTGTGGTCGACCGCTTTACGATTACGGAATGCTCGACACAGCGAAGCGCTGGCTCCAACAGATTTTGCGATCATTGAAAGACGAGATCGAGGCCGGCACACCGATGGTCGGGCTGGAGCCGAGCTGCACTGCCGTTTTCCGCGACGAATTGATCGAGTTATTTCCGCAGAACCAGGATGCGCGGCGTCTTTGCAAACAGACATTCACGCTGGCGGAATTCCTACAGGAGCACGCGTCGAGCTACGACATGCCAAAACTGCAACGGACAGCGGTCGTGCATGGTCACTGTCATGAAAAAGCTGTCTTGAATTTCGATTGCGAAAAGGAGTTGCTGAAGAAGATGGGACTTGAGCTCAAGTGCCCAGACACCGGCTGCTGCGGAATGGCAGGCGCGTTTGGTTTTGAAAAAGATCACCTCGATGTTTCACTGGCCTGTGGCGAGCGGGTCCTGCTCCCCGCCGTGCGCGATGCTTCGCTCGACACCCTGATCATCGCGGATGGATTCAGTTGTCGCGAGCAGGTGCGACAGATGAGCGATCGCGTGCCGCTGCATTTCGCGGAAGTGGTGAAAATGGCGATTCAAGAAGGGCCGCGCGGTGCGGTCGGTAATTATCCGGAACGAGATTATATCACTCCTTCGCCGCGCGAGTATTCGACTGCTTCTGTTCTCGGGTTTCTGGTCGCGGGTGCTGCTTTGCTGGCAGGTTCGCTCATCTGCCGTGCGGTCAGGCGAAAGCGTTAAGCCGATGTTTTCCGCCGATGAACAAGATCGACAATTCGTTTCGCGCAAAGCTGGGAGAAGTCTGGCAAGTGACGAAGATCACTTTCCAGGAATGGTGGTACGATGACACGTTTCGCCTGGCTGCCTCCCTGGCGTTTTACACACTCTTTTCCATCGCGCCGGTGCTGCTGATTGTTGCTGGCATCGCCAGTTTCTTTTACGCGCGAGAAACAGCGATCGATCGAATCACATCGGAAATTCAAAAGCTGGTTGGCGCGCGCGGGGCAAAGGCGATCCGTGATGTGATGGAGGCGTCGAGTGGGTTCGGCAAAAGCGTTTGGGCAATTCTCACCGGCGTAGTGACTCTCCTGCTTGGCGCATCCTGTGTTTTTTCCGAGTTGCAGGCTGCGTTGAACAAAATCTGGGACGTTCAGGCAAACCCGAAGCGCGGTGTAATTCTGCAACTCGTGCTCGATCGATTGCGTTCCTTTGGGATCGCAATTGGTGTGGGATTTATTTTAATAGTCTCGCTCGTGATCAGCGCCGGTATTTCCGCTGCGCAAGGCTACATGGAAGGCGTGAGCGGCATGCCCGCATTCTGGCAGGCATTGAACATCATCGTCTCTTTCCTCGTTATCGGCGCGCTCTTTGCCATGATCTATAAGTATCTTCCCGACGTTCAGATTCGCTGGAAAGACGTATGGATCGGGGCGGCTGTGAGCGCGGCGCTTTTTACCAGCGGTAAATATTTGCTTGGTGTTTATATCGGGCAGACGGCAACTGCGAGCGCGTTTGGCGCAGCGGGTTCTCTCGTTATTCTTCTGATTTGGGTTTATTACTCCGCTCTCATCAGTTTCCTGGGAGCGGAATTTACTCAAGTTTATGCCCGCCGTTATGGTGTGAGGATTGTGCCGGAAACTCACGCCAAGCGGGTCGGAGAAAAATCGGATGCCGATGTGAAACAGCCAGCGACAACGGATTCAGAATGAAACGCGCGGAAACGCCGACGCGTGCGATTTTATTATGTGATTGGGCAACGCGTTCGCGATAGGGCAGCAAAAACAGTCGTCATTACCGGCGCATCGGCCGGCGTGGGGCGGGCTACCGCTCGAAAATTTGCCAAACATGGCGCTTCCGTCGCATTGCTGGCGCGAGGCCAAGATGGTTTGGAAGGCGCGCGAAAAGACGTGGAAGAACTTGGGGGTCAGGCGCTCGTCGTTCCGGTAGACGTAGCGAATGGCGACGATGTAGAAGCCGCCGCGGCAAAAATCGAGGCGGACCTGGGCAGGATCGACATCTGGATTAACAACGCGATGACGTCGGTATTTTCTCCAGTCAAACAGATGACGCCGCAGGAATTCAAGCGTGTCACGGACGTCACCTATCTGGGATGTGTGAATGGCACTCTGGCTGCGCTGAAACGCATGTTGCCACGCAATCGCGGAGTGATCGTTCAAGTGGGCAGCGCGCTGGCTTATCGAGGAATCCCGTTGCAGGCTGCCTATTGCGCCGCGAAGCATGCGATTCAGGGCTTTTGCGATTCGTTGCGTTGCGAATTGCTTCATGACAAAAGCGCAGTGCGCCTGACGATGGTGCAAATGCCGGCCTTGAACACGCCGCAGTTTGGCTGGGTCAAAAGTCGTTTGCCTCACAAGGCGCAACCCGTTCCGCCAATCTTCCAACCCGAAGTCGCGGCTGAGGCGATTTATTTCGCCGCCCATCATCCTCGGCGCGAGTTTTACGTCGGTCTGCCATCAGTCAAAGCCATCGTGGCTAACAAAATCGCGCCTGGTCTTCTCGATCATATTCTGGCCCGGAACGGCTATCAATCGCAGCAATATGACGGTCCGGAAGATCCCAATCGTCCGGACAATCTGTGGGAACCCGTGGCCGGTGATCACGGTGCCCATGGTGCATTCGATGCGCGGGCGCGGAGTTTTAGCCCGCAGTTATGGTCGAGCGAGCATCGCGTTTGGCTTTTTGCCGGGGCGGCCGCGCTGGTCGCTGCAGGTTTGGCTGCGCTGTTGGAAAGCGAATGAGCCGCGCAGAAATTCCCGCGATCCAATTTTGGAGTCGCTGGCGCGCAATTTTTGCTCAGCGAAAGCCAAGTGGCGGTTATCAGTTGGGGAATCAACCGATTAGCATCACTCAACAGGAGGAGTGATATGAAAAAGATGCATTTCTTTGATTCCCCAACGGTGGTGTTGATGATCGCGCTGTCGATCGGGCTGGCGATCGCTGTTCACCCGGTGTTTCTGTTGATAGGCTTTGCGATTACTATCGGTATCTTGATTGAAGCAGTCGCGCATGCCATTCGTGAGCACGCTCACCAAACCAGGCCTTCGGCTCGGCACGCGTGATGATCTGCGAATGAACGATGTCGATCTTATTAGGACGAAGGCAGAACCACTGGTCGGATCGCCCGGCGATTTCGATCCTGTCCTCGAGCTTATCGGTGATGCCCGGTTTGTTCTGATTGGAGAAGCAAGTCACGGGACGCACGAGTTCTATCGGATTCGGGCGCAGGTTTCCAAACTGCTGATTCAAGAGCACGGCTTTAACGGCGTTGCAGTAGAAGCCGATTGGCCGGATGCCTATCGGGTAAATCGTTTCGTTCGCGGTGTCAGTCAGGATCTGGACAGTGTGGAAGCGTTGAGCGGTTTCAAACGTTTCCCGCAATGGATGTGGCGGAACGCCGATGTGCTCGATTTTGTCGGCTGGTTACGTGAGCACAACGGAGAGCGCCTTTCTGATGCGGAGAAGTGCGGATTTTACGGGCTGGATCTCTACAGTTTGCGTTCATCGATCGAAGCGGTTCTCGATTATTTAAGTAAAGTCGACTCCGAGGCAGCTCGTCGGGCCCGTCATCATTATGGTTGTTTCGATCATTTTGGACCGGAGATCCAGACCTACGGTTGGGCGACCGGCTCGGGACTGACCCCTGGTTGCGAGGAAGAAGTAGTAAAGGAACTGATCGCGCTGCGGATGAAAGCGATGGAATACCTGCAGCGCGACGGACAAATCGCCGCCGACGCCTATTTTTGCGCCGAGCAGAACGCGCTGGTCGTTCGGGATGCCGAGGAATATTACCGGAACATGTTTCGCCGCGAGTTTAATTCCTGGAATCTGCGCGATACCCACATGATGGATTCGCTGGAGAGCTTAACAAAACATCTCGACAAATCACAAAAAACTTCCCGACCCGCCCGGATTATCGTCTGGGCCCATAACTCACATCTGGGCGATGCCCGGGCGACACAAATGAGTGAACGCGGCGAGTTGAATCTTGGACAGCTGGTGCGGCAACGTTTTGGCAAAGCTGCGGTCTCGCTCGGATTTACCACATATCATGGCACAGTGATGGCGGCGTCCGACTGGGATGCACCGGCGGAACGAAAGAATGTCCGGCCAGCATTGACGGAAAGTTACGAAGCGCTGTTTCACGATGTCGATGTTCCAAATTTCTTTTTGCGACTGCGCGATGATACGGATCTCGCGTCGCGATTGCGGATCGACCGGCTCGAACGCGCTATTGGTGTGATTTATCGTCCGGAAACGGAAAGGGTCAGCCATTATTTTTATGCGTCTTTGCCGAATCAATTCGACGGCATCCTTCATTATGATCACACACGCGCGGTCGAACCGTTGGAGCGCAGCGCTGAATGGGAAGCGGGCGAAGTCGAGGAGACGTTCCCGAGTGGTCTGTGATTTGAGAAAGTGGTAGGGCGGGATCGCTGAGCCCGCCGGGCATATTAGAGCTGTTCAAACTTGAAGTGATTGCGCTGCAAAAGCGCAATCAGTCCATTCGGGCCAAGCATGTGAGCGACGCCCACCACGATCGACGTCGGCGTGCCGCTATTAAATTCGGCTCGAATTTTAGGCACCCATTTCACGTTGCGGATGTCGAGCAATCGAACGTCAGCGCCGGGATCGAGATTGCGAAAGCGCTGATGGATGGCCCAGACAGTTGCGGCATCGCCTCGTTTCCAGGCGGCATGCGAACGGTAGAGCTCGCCGCGAGCCTTTTCACGGTGGGTAATTGCGTCAAGCAAGATGAGTTCTGACTCGATATCATTCAACCCTCGGAGTATTTCGACATGTTCGTCGTCGGTTTCGAGCCCGGCCAGTTGCTTGTGCATTCGTCTTCCCTGGTTGGCGAAATAATTATTTACGCCTTCAAGTCTGAAATCGTTGTAACCGCGTATGCCGTAGAAGTGAAAAGCGATCGCCCAGGGCCGGAGTTGCTGGATTCCGTGAGGTAGATATGTCTCTCCAATGTGGGCCGATTTCCCAAACATCCCCGCTCTCGAAAAGTTTACGGTAATGATCTGCCATGTTTTCGGGTGAACATGACGCCGAATATCGTCGCCCTTCGGATACGCCTGAGCAGCGTCGAATTTTTTGATAAAGTCATTTACGCGATCAGGGTTCATCTCGAAGACAAAACGCTTCGAATCGCGGAGGGCCTCTTTGTACCCGCGAGCCAGAGGGAAATCGCCGCTTTTTAAGGAATGCACCGTCCCGACGAGATAACAGGGCGCTTTCGAGTTAACCACTCGCCAGACACAGCAGGTCGCCGCCTTGGCCGCTTCTTCACTTAGAACGAACATCAGAACAAGGGAAACGAAGAGCGCAGAGCGAGATCGGATTTGCATGAACGGGGCGATTTTTATCACATGTGCGAGCGGTCGCAAGTTCCCATTTTGCTGAAAAAAAGGGCGCGGCGGCTCGCCGGACTCTGTTTGAATCACGACCTCGGCCCTTTGGATTCCCCTTGACCACGTTCGCCCGTAGGTATCAGGGTGTTGTGTCAGCTAACCTCAACAAAAGGAACACTATGAAAAAACAAATCGCTTATACGATGATTGTTTTCCTGGCGGCAACGGCCATTTCATCTGCTGCAATGCCGGACAAATCTGCGCTCGAAGCCAAGGAAAATGCCGCGTGGCAGGCGTTCAAAGATAAAAAGACGGATGACTTCAAAAAAGTCGTGTCTGCCAATTTCGTCGGCGTTTACGACGACGGCATCTCGGATATGGCGAAAGAATTGTCCGATATGCAGAAGTGGGACATGAAATCGTTCGCGATCAGCGATTACAAGATTACCTCCGACGGGCCGAACATCGTTGTTGCCAGTTACATTGTTAAAGTGGAAGGAACCTACGATGGCAAAGACGCCTCCGGCACATTCAACGCTGGCTCTATCTGGCATAAAAAAGGAAGTAGTGGTGATTGGATTGCGATTTTCCACACCAACGTGAAACAAGCTAGTACCGAAATGGGGACGGAAGGTCAGAAAAAGGAATAGCGCTTCACTCGTCGATTTGCGGAACAACGCGCGTCCCATCGATGCGCGTTGTTCTTGCACTCTCTTAGTTCTGTCTTCCGGTTTCCCGAGCCGAGTCCCGGTCTCACTCGTCACTTGTCACCCCTCACTCGTCACTGTAGCGTAGCTACGATTGCGGGGGAGCTGAATGGCTGAGAGGTCCGGCGATTGAGATGGACGACCCCTTGAACCTGATGCGGGTAATGCCGACGCAGGGAAGCCAGCCGTTAATCCTCTGACTTTTTAGACAGCATTTACAGGATTAACGATGAAAACGACAGAAAGCACTAACGGTTCTGCCTCTGACAATTCTGTTGTAGGGCGAGCGCAAAATGCCAGTCCGGCTCGGACCTTGCCAACTAATGAAGAACGGCAGGCGGAGCGCCCGCCCTACAATTCGAAGAAGATTTACGTCAGCGGTAAACTGCATCCCGAAATTCGGGTGCCGTTTCGCGAGATCACGCTCGCGTCGACAAAGCTGATTTCCGGCGAAATCGAAGTGAACGAGCCGATCCGGGTTTACGATACAAGCGGTCCCTGGGGAGATAACAGTGCCAGTCCGGCTCGGACCGTGACGCTCGACCCAGTTCAAGGACTTCCGCCCTTGAGAAGAGAATGGATTTTGAAACGCGGCGATGTGGAAGAAATCGACGGCCGCAAAATTCAGCCAATCGATGATGGATATTTGTCTGAAAAACACGCGACACTCAAAGGTGGAGCGACTTCTCCGCAGGCGCTTGCTGCTAATTCGAGTTCAAACGCGCTCGGAGATCGCGTTCCACCAAAAAACGGCTCAACTTTCAACTCTCAACCATCAACTTCGCGTAGACCTTTGCGGGCAAAGCCCGGCAAAGCAGTCACGCAATTAGCCTACGCGCGCCAGGGCATCATCACGCCGGAAATGGAATTCATCGCCATTCGAGAGAATGGCCGTTACATCGAGAATCGAGAATCGAGAATCGGTGATGCACGTCCGGCTCGGACCGATTCACGATCCACGAATTACGATTCACGGAACGACCTTCGTTTCGCGCACGCCGGTTCCGAACCAATTGGCCATTGGCAATCGGCAATTGGAAATGAAATCACGCCCGAATTCGTTCGCGACGAAGTCACGCGGGGGCGTGCTATCATCCCGGCCAACATTAACCACCCCGAATCCGAGCCGATGATCATCGGCCGCAATTTCCTCGTAAAGATCAACGCCAACATCGGCAACAGCGCCGTCGCGTCGTCGATCGAGGAAGAAGTCGAGAAGATGCGTTGGGCCACCAAATGGGGCGCCGATACGGTGATGGATCTTTCCACCGGTAAAAACATTCACGCCACGCGGGAATGGATCATTCGCAACTCGCCCGTGCCCATCGGCACCGTGCCCATTTATCAGGCGCTCGAAAAAGTCGGCGGCCGGGCCGAGGAATTGAGCTGGGAAATTTACCGCGACACCCTCGTCGAACAGGCGGAGCAGGGGGTCGATTACTTTACCGTCCATGCCGGGGTACTATTAAGATACATCCCGATGACGGCGCGGCGCGCCACCGGGATCGTCTCGCGCGGCGGCTCGATCATGGCGAAATGGTGCCTCGCGCATCATCAGGAAAGTTTTCTCTACACGAAGTGGGACGAGATCTGCGAGATCATGGCCGCCTACGACGTCAGCTTTTCCATCGGCGATGGCCTGAGGCCAGGGAGTATCGCGGACGCGAACGATGAAGCGCAGTTCGCGGAGTTATACACGCAAGGCGAGCTGACCCAGCGCGCCTGGAAACATCACGTCCAAGTGATGAACGAAGGCCCGGGCCACATCCCCATGCACCTGATTCGGGAGAACATGGAGAAACAACTCGAGTGGTGCGACGAAGCGCCGTTCTACACCCTCGGCCCGCTCACCACCGACATCGCGCCTGGGTACGATCACATCACCAGCGCGATCGGCGCGGCCATGATTGGCTGGTACGGCTGCGCCATGCTGTGTTACGTGACTCCAAAGGAGCACTTGGGCTTACCGAATAAAAAGGACGTTAAGGATGGAGTGATTGCTTATAAAATTGCAGCGCATGCAGCTGACCTGGCGAAGGGACATCCGGGGGCCCAATATCGAGATAATGCGATCTCGAAAGCGCGTTTCGAATTCAGATGGGAAGACCAGTTTAACCTGTCGTTAGATCCGGAAACGGCTCGTGAATTTCATGACGAGACGTTACCGGCTGAAGGAGCAAAGACCGCACATTTTTGCAGCATGTGCGGTCCACACTTTTGCTCGATGAAGATAACTGAGGACGTGCGGAAATTTGCTGCTGCGCAGCAGATTTCCGAAGAACAAGCGCTCCAAGTTGGAATGGAACAAAAAGCCCGCGAGTTCGTCGAGAAAGGCAGCGAGCTTTACGTGCCGTAAGATCGACATTGTCGACTAGACGCTGGTCACCCTGCGTGCGAAAAACGTAGAGTCCCGCTCGACGCTTATGCGCGGGGAGCAGACCAGGTGAGCCCCAGAGCCAAAAGCAGGATTGCATTCAGGCACGGCACCGGCTTCATTGTCAGCGGTGCACGACCGACGATCCAAACTCCTGAACACCGGACTCTACAGCATCTCTGAGGCGGCACGGCTTACTCGCATACCCGCGGGTAAAATTCGCCGCTGGATTAAGGGGTACTATTTTCGCCGTGGCGAATCAGTTCGCCATTCCGAAGCAGTTTGGCAGATGGATATCGAACCAATCGATGACAAACTAGCGCTCAGTTTTCGTGATTTGCTGGAGCTAAGATTCGTTGACGCATTCATCAAAGCAGGGGTCAGCTGGACGACGATGCGCCGCGCGCACACCAAGGCTCAGAAGGAATTACAGACGACACACCCCTTTTGCTCGAAGCGAATTGCAACGGACGGCAAAAACATTCTGCTGAAGCAAGCGCGGGAGGATTCTGATGAAGCGCTCATAAATCTCGTCACTGAGCAAGGAGAGTTTAGGCGTATCGTGCAGAATTTTCTAAAGGAGCTCGAGTTCTCTGGAGATGAAATCATTTGGTGGCCCCTCGGCAAAGATCGACAAATTGTTGTCGATCCCCGTCGGAACTTCGGTCAGCCAACAGTTGCTAAATCCGGTGTTCCTGCCACGACACTTGCGCGTAGCGTGAAAGCAAACTCAGTCGAAATGGTCGCGCGATGGTATGAGGTCCAGCGAGAGGAAGTGCGTGACGCTGTTGAATACGAAGAGTCGCTCGCGAAAGCGGCGTGAGATTCTTTCTTGATAACAATCTCGCGCCGAAGTTAGCGAAGAGCTTAAACGCGCTCGTCGAACCTGAGCATCAGGTCGTGCATCTAAAAGATCGATTTGCTGCAAATACACCCGACGAGACTTGGATGAGCCAGTTAGCTACGGAGCAAGATTGGACGATCATATCGGGCGACATTCACATAAGTAGAAATCCGCACGAAGTCCAAGCTTGGCGGAATGCAGGACACACAACCTTCTTTTTGAAGCCTGGTTGGACAAACTACGAGTTTTGGATTCAGGCGTACAAATTTGTTAAATGCTTCCCGGATATTATCGCGGCGGCTCAGAGTGCCAAGCGTGGGACGTTTTTTACCGTGACAACCAACGGCAAGATTGTCGAATGATTTCAACTTCGATCGCGAAACGATAGCGGATGCCAAAATGAGCTACGAAAGCAGAATGCTCGAGCAGTTGGCGATGCCGACTCGAACAGAAGTCGGACGCGTCCTTCTTCGAACGCTTTTGAAACATGGCGGAGTTGTCAAAGAGTTCGGTGCTGGCCAACAAGTTGTCGATGAAATCGCTGACCAATTTCAGTTGAACGAAGGCCAGCGAACTGCCGCGCTTGAAACCATATATCGCAAACAGAATCGTCTTAAGAAAGCTCTCCTCTGGCATCGGTTGCTTTTTCGTGCTGCTGATTCGCTCGCGAACCAAGGCTTTGTTTCGCGGCCCACGGAAACGTTTCAACTAACGCAGAAAAGAGAATGGATGCTGACCGAAAAGGGGTTCGACGAGGCGCTGAGGATTTCGGACATACCAGTCGTGGAGAAAGCATCGTTGCCGATCAAATCATTCGAAGTCCAGAAGGTTGTGAAGAAGCTTCTCGATACTCGCAGGCCGGAAAATTATCAGCCGTTCGATAGGAACCGAAAACTCGTCAAAACCATAAGGGAAACTGCGCTGCGGGTTCGCGGCTTTCGACAAGCGGTCATCCAAGTTTACAACTTTCGCTGCGCTGTGTGCGCATTGAAGATAAATTCGCCTGATTCATTGTGCTGGGAGGTCGAGGCTGCGCACATTGTTCCTCATGGTTCCTTCGGTCGAGATGATCTCTTTAACGGAATTGCGTTATGCCGCTTTCATCATTGGGCTTTTGACGTCGGTTGGTTTGCGTTGCTCGACAACTACAAAATCTGCATTTCGTCGAAGCTTTCTCACCTACCATCAGATTTCGGGCGTGTAGGCGACTACGAATTGATTCGCGCACTTACGAGAAACAGCACTGGAATTCGACTGCCTACGAGACGACAAGTATATCCGCACATCAATTCAATTAGGTGGCATCGCCAATTTGTTTTTCATCAATGATCTACAGTTAATGTTATGAAGAGCGAGATCGAAAGAACCGTTTACGAAATATCCATAGACGACTTACAACAGGTCGCTAAAGAGGTTCTTGAACGTGAACTGACAGACGAAGAAGTGTCAGCGGTTGGTAATTCGGTGGGCGATTACATCGATTGGTTTCAAGCGATCGAGAACGCGATCCAGCAGCACATCCATTCATAACGCTAGCTTGAAAGCCTTACAAAGCTGAAGCTGCGGAATGTCATCACGCGCAAGAATCCATACTTGTTTCGCGCGAAGAACATCGTTTCGGGCCCGGAACTCGTTCGCAGTTTCTTAGACGCATATCTGTCTTCGCAAGAAGAAGGCATCTTCGGAAGTTTTCTCGAAGGTCTGGCGCGCTTCATCTGCGAGCGCGTCTATCGCGGTCACAAGTCCTCGGCCGAAGGAATCGATCTCGAGTTCACGAAAAAGGACATGACATACATCGTCTCGATTAAGTCCGGTCCGAATTGGGGAAACGCCAGCCAGATTCGACGAATGGTGGACAACTTCCGAAAGGCAAAGCGAATCCTCGGAACAAACATCGGACGGCAAAAAGTTATCGCCGTGAACGGATGCTGCTACGGCAAAACGCGCGTGGCTGATCAAGGAGATTATTTGAAGCTCTGCGGTCAGCAATTCTGGGAGTTCATTTCTGGCAATCCGAATCTGTACATCGACATCATCGAGCCGCTTGGACACCAGGCGAAAGAGCGCAACGAAGCATTCCAAACTGAATATGCGAAAGTCATCACGCGGTTCACCGGTGAGTTTATCGCGGACTTCTGCACACCAGACGGCGCGATCATCTGGGAAGAGGTACTGAAATTTAATTCGGGAAGCGGCCGTTAGTGCAATCCGAGCGCAATGAATTCGAACCAAGAATTTGTCGAACTGGCCAAGCTTTCGCAGGCCGCTTTTCAGAATCGGCGCAAGTAGAATGGGAGCTACTGCTTGGTTATTGGGGCAGCATAGCTCTTATTGTTGCGGCATTTCTGTCTGGGAAAGTCATCGTCGATAGACTCGCCGTGCGGATCGTTGAATTTTGTGTGCTCGGTCTGCTGCCGGTAATGATCTGGTGTTGTATTCTTCCTCTACAGCGCAAGCACGCGATCGATCAGAGCTTCTTCAGAGTACTATCTAAGGCGTATAGAAGGGACGGCGACAGAAAAGGATCGACCAAATCCCGACAATTGCCCTTTAAACCGAGCTTGGACCGCAGGCCAAATTATTTTTTCAATTGTGCTCACAATTATCGCCGTGATCTTAGTTGATCACGTCCACCAATGAGGTTGTTTCCGCAGCGTGCCAGTCGCTTCGTTCAACGCAGCAGGAAGCGCCGCCTGTCTCCAACGGGTGACAGGCACGCTGCGGTTTCACATTTTGCAAAAACAAAAAGAGATTGATCAAAGAGAACATGGAGAATGGAGCCGAGCGGGATGAGGCGACATGGACGGGCAAGTCCGCGAAGGAGCGGGCGAAGTTGATGGGCAGCAACTTCGTCAAACAACTCGAGTGGTGCGACGAAGCACCGCCTGCTCGCGATTTATCGGAGTTCTACACTTTGGATCCGCTCACCACCGATCCCGCAGGCGCGGGACGCCCGGCTACGATCACGGAGAGGGCGGGCGGGAATCAGGTCGAGGGTTGGGGGCGAGAACCAGCGCGATCGGCGCGGCCATGATCGGCTGGTACGACTGCGCCATGCTTTGCTACGTGACTCCAAAGGAGCACTTGGGCCTGCCGAATAAAAAGGACGTTAAAGATAGAGTGATTGCCTACAAGATTGCCGCCCACGCCGCCGATTTAGCCAAAGGCCATCCTGGCGCGCAATACCGCGACAACGCCATCAGCAAAGCTCGGTTCGAATTTCGCTGGGAAGATCAGTTCAATCTCTCGCTCGATCCCGAAACCGCCCGCGAGTTCCACGGCGAGACGTTGCCGCAAGAGGGAGCAAAGACCGCGCACTTCTGCTCCATGTGCGGTCCGCATTTCTGTTCGATGAAGATCACCGAGGACGTCCGCAAGTACGCGGCCGAACATGGCTTCACGGATTCAGAGGCGATCGAAGAAGGATTGAAACAGAAGGCAACGGAGTTCGCAGAGAGCGGCGCAGAAGTTTACGGTAGGGCGTGACGGCCCGTCGCGCCGATTCTCTGTAGCCGCCTTGCTGGGTCGAGGCTTTGAAACGGTCGCCGCGGCGACCTGGTTTCGGCATCTTGCCGAAACGAACTTCCTTCTGTTAAGATCGACAATCGATGGCTTACACGTTCCACGATACGGCGCACATCGAAAAGCGCGCTCGCGAACGCCGCTTCACCGTCGAGCAAGCAATGCTGAGCGTTAACCAGCCTGCATCGATTCTCAAGACTCCGCCGCGCAAGGGAAACCATGGCGGCTTCATCTGGTTGTTCTCCCGCGCGTTTGAAGGTAGATGCTCGTTGTCGTAGCCGAAGTAAAAGCTAATGAGTGCTAGATCATCACCGGATACGGGGAAGAAGAATAAAGATTTTGTGATTCCGATCACCGAGCCACCGGTGGTGGAGATCGACACGGAAGCCACCGCGGCATACATCAGACTTCGCGATGCGAAAGTCGCGCGCACCGAGCGGCATGAATCGGATAAGGGTTTGGTTATGCTTGATTTCGACGCCAACGGCGACGTGATCGGTATTGAAGTTGTCGGCCAGCAGGAATTCAGCATCCGCGAACTCATCAAACAGGTTCCCGTCGAAGCGAGCGACGCCGTGCTGAATCAAACTCGCTACGTCGCCGCCGATCTCGCACCTGTGTAGACATCTATTCTCGTCACTCGTCACTTCTTCAATCATGTGCGGTCCCCACTTCTGCTCGATGCGAATTACGGAGGGCGTCCGCAAATTCGCCGCAGAACAGAAACTGTCGGAGGACGAAGCATTGCGGGCAGGCATGGAACACAAGGCCCGCGAATTTGTCGAGAAAGGCGCGGAGATTTATTCGAATGGGTAGCGCGCCCGGCTCGGGCGTGGGTTTGGGCGTCTCGCCGAAACGAACTTTCTGCTAAGATCGACAATCGATGCCTGCCCCCACCATCTACGTCATCGCCGGTTGCAACTCCGAACGCTTTCGCGAGCAGGCGGCGCGGGCAAAACCACCTTCGCGAAGGAATTTCTGCCGCACGAGGTGAAATGCCTCCGCTTTTATAATGCGGATGAAATCGCGCGAGGCTTGTCACCACTCGATCCCGCCGCCGGGGAGTTTAAAGCCGGTCGCCTCCTTCTGACCGAAGTCCGTTCGTCGATCGCTCGGCGTGAGACGTTCGCGCTGGAGAGCACGTTGAGCGGAAAGACTTACATCCACATCTTCGAATCCGCCCTGGCGCGCGGCTACGAGTTGGAACTGCATTATCTCTGGTTGGCCAGTCCGGAGCAGGCGATCACCCGTGTCCGCCGCCGCGTACGGATGGGCGGTCACGACGTTCCGGTCGCCGATATCCGCCGGCGGTTTAAGCGCAGCCGGGCGCATCTGGTGAAAGACTACCTTCCGCTGTCCGCGCGATGGGTGATCTGGGACAGCCGCGGGATCAAAGCGAAACGACTCGCCACCAGCAACAACGATGATATAGATTTCGCCCGGCAACTGATCGATTCATGAGCACGAGAAAAGCAAAGGGGGCGAAGAAGCCGCCGGCATTTGTCGCCCGGGCGGAACGAGCATTTGTGCGTGTGGCTCGGAAGCTGCGTGCGGAAAGTCGCCGCTCCGGACTGCCCGTCGTCGTGTTTCCGAATGGAAAACCGCGGGGGAGCAAATGCAAGAAAAAAGGACTGACCCCAATTCGCGACGACCGACCCGCGGTGGCGCGCCTGAACGCGCTGACCGATCGGGCCAGGAACGGCATCGAAAGCGCGATCCGCGCGACGGGCGCGCCCGCGAGCGTCACCGGGGCGGGCTCGATGTTCCTGGTGCACATGAAGCAGACGCCTCCACGAAATTACCGCGAAGCCTACCCGACGCCCGACGAGTCGCGCCGACTCAAGGCGTTGCTCGATCACCTTTACAACGAAGGTTGCATCATCATCAGCTCGGGTGCGTGCGTGTTCTCCACGCCGATGACCGAAGCGGAGATCGACACGCTGGTGGGGGCGTTCAAGTCCGGCTTTGCAAAGCTGGCTTCGATGGGATGAGCGAGCGGAGGACCCGACCGCATTGTTTTTCCCGACTGAAGCTAATTCTGCGGTTTTGCTGCGGTGGCGGCGGTTGTTCTAATGTGCGAAGGACGCTCCTCAACGAACACCGGCGTGCGCATCTCATAGAAGTTGGTGACGGCCGGCGCTGTGAAACGCTCGGTGCGGTGCGGCAGTGATTTCACGACCGTGATGAGCACATTGTTTGCGAATAGATCGAATGCTTCGCGCACCGGCTTGAAACTTTCGTACAGCCGGACGGCGGCCGCCCTGATGTCGCTTTCTGACGCTTGCTTGTCCCAAATTTTCGGACCACTCGGCTCCGCTGCCAATTGCAACATCGCCAATGCCCGGACCTCTTCTGCCAAGGTGTAAAAAACATTCCCGTTGTGGTTTCCGGTAATGATTTCGGCAGCCGCCTTTGGCACATGCAAGAGGGGTTCTCGTAAATGATCGGAGAGATAATGAGAGCCAAAATGGTCGCGAATCGTCCGAGTCAGATTCGTTTGGAAAAATATCGGCCAAGAAAGGCGAGAGAGTCTTTAGCTTCTTGGCTAAGCTGAGGATGCCAACGCTTGCCGAGAGCATTCTCGCTCCATCGTTCCGAAATCACTTTCCAGCCTTCATTAAGGATGCTGTAAACCAGGCGGACGCCGAAGAGCAGTTGGTGAAGCGCGATCTTACGTTCGTCAGAAGAATCCGATCTGGTCCCTTTCTCAGCGGCGACACAAAGAAAGAAAACGTGACGGAGGTCGTTGGCAACTTGGCCCAATTGAATGAAAAAGACTTGCTCTTCCTGTGGCAGTTTTGCGAATGCGTCCTTGTCGAATTTAAGACGGTAAAGTTGGAGATCATCGTCCATGGTAGTCAGTCGATTATCTACCGGCGGTCGAAACAATGTGTTATGCGTTCGCTTCCTGCCCGAGACGGCTTCCGGCGAGCGTCGAGTACTTCGCTGCCGAGCGGATGCTGTAATGCGCCGAGCTTTAGGGCGAAAGCCATGAACGCATCTCTTGCGCTGTGATTGTGCGCAATCTCGTTCCAATGCTCTTGCTGTAGGAGCCGCAAAAATCTGGCGAAGGCGTCTCGGATGCTGTCTTCGTTCCAAAAATATTGGTTATCGATCGGAACTTTTTCGTGCAGTAAATGCAAGCCATCGACGCGCAAACGCCGCCCGGCCGGCGTCATCAGGAATTGGATGAAAGAACGTGCGTCGTCATCGTCGCTGACGTGCGCGCGAGCCCATCGTTCATGGAATTCGCGCGCAGCTTCAACGGCAGGGGCGAGCTTTTCGTTCCAGAAGTCGCTGGAGTAAACCGAAAAACCAAGCAGCTCGTGCCAGAGATCGCGTGATGCGGAAGGGCTGCGACTTCGCAGCTTCCACGTCGGCGAACTTTCCGCGTAGGTGAGCATGGCAAGCCATTGCTCCGGAAATGATGGACTCGGTTCTTCGTCTCCAGCGGCATAAATCAACCAATGGCCGATAAAAGCGTCGACCCATCGTCCACCTGGACAACCCAAAGCAAGGATGGGCTCCCACAATGCCTTATGGTCTTCACCCGGAGCCAGACGGGCAACGAGCGCGCAACTCGCTCTAACATTCGTCGCTCGTCATCATAGGGCCAATATTGTTGAACATCATAAGATGGTTCTGGCGGCGCCTGTGATCGGATGAGTTCCTCGATGCGTGTCAACGTGCAGAGAAGAATTTGCCGATGGTAATTCAACCATCGCTGACGCTCTCCCGCATCGCGAGCGTCGGAAAGATCCTCCGCCCAATCTAAGGCGGCGCACATATGTCCGATATCTGAGCCGCGGTCGACGCGCGGATCTTCGGCGTCGACTCGCTTCGAGCTCAAGCAACTCCGTCCAGTTTTGGGAAGTGGCTCTGTTTTTCCTGAAACAAATTTCTCCAGATGCGCGCTTACCCATGCATCGCGATCAAATGTTTTCTCGGGAAGATGGCGCTCCATCCGCGCTCGATGTCGCGCGGGCGCATAACGAATGGTGTGCGCCAGAGCCGGTCAAAATGTGCAGCCGAGCTCTTTCACGATGTTTGGCAGCGATGGCCATCACTCGCGAGACAACGAGATTCCGATCCCATAACACCAGCGCACCGACCGCCTGAAGCACATTGGATCATCGGGTTGCTCGCACCACAAAGTTGTCAACGCCCAGGCCGCGAAGCTGTCCCATTTGAAATCAGTGGTGTCGTCCTCCACATACCAGAATGGCTTTGGCGGCTGCCGACCGACCGCTGCCAAGATCGACAACGCCTCTTTCTCGCGCGCTGGATCAGCGGCAAGCCACTGGCGATGTTTTACCACGGCAACGGCGACTATTCCGCAAAGCGCATCCTCAACATCGCGGAAGCCGCGCTCGTCTTCATCAGGAGAAAGCGAGCGCACAGTATTCCAGTTGCGACCACCATTCCATCATCTGCTTCTCGGAACATTCCGCTTCGCCCATCAAGACCTGACGGCATTGAAACGGCAGTAAGGTTAGGAGCTGCAGCCGATTGAAGCGCTCCATTTCCTCCGGCGTCGGTCGAGGCAAACTCGACGGTGGATCGTAGGCAATCAGCACATCGTTCTCGCGCTGCTCGGTGTGCCAATTCTGTAAATCGAACTGCGACGCGATTCGTGGCAGCCAAGCGGGCGCAGGATTCTCCGGCGTCGCCGCTTCAATTCTCGTCTGCCAGATCTTGCCTTAGCTCGGCGATGGCTTCGCGCCATTTCGGATCGCTGAGAAATTTGCGCAAGGCGAGACTGCCGAATGCTTCTTTGCGGTGCGGCATGTGAACCCATTCGCGCCAGACCTCGACAATCGCTTCGGATCGCTCGCAAAAGGATGAAGTCCGATAGCCGCCTTCCGCTCGATTGTGCAAATATTCCTCGATCCAGATAAAAGTCGATCGCCGCCAACATCGGGCGAAGCGGGCCGAGGAAAAGATCGGGCTGTCGTTTGCCGACAGAAATTAATACCGCTGCCAGAGCGATAGAGCGACTGTCGCGCAAGATGGTCGCGATATGTTCCTCGATCGGCTGCTTTTCATCCTGCAATAAATAGAACCACTTTTCGAGCGAGAGCAGCGCGCATCCGATCGCGTCGGGACCGAAGACGTGCCCCTGTGGCCAAAGGTAGGAAAACTGATGACCGCGCCACAAATGCGTTTGCCCGCCGATCGTGACCGGAACTTCCACGTGCTGGCGATAGTCCTCGCCCAATTCATAGGCGCGGTCGGTGGCAAAGTTCACCAACCGAATGATTGCGGGCAGCGCGACGGCCGGATTGATGCGAAGGAAATGCAAAAACGGGCCGCTGATCCAGAGTGGCGATTGAAAACGAAAATCGCCGCCTTGAAAACCATGCTCATCCAAATCGCCACTCATTCGGTCACGGGGATCCCAACCCTCACGCGGCAGACTGAGCAAGACCGCGAACATCACTTCGGCGGCGACTTCAGGAAGAGTGCGAATAAACGGAGTAGCGTGATTGCCACTCAGAAACGCTTTGCGGAAAACTTCCGCACCGCGACATTGCGGGCCTTCCGGCCATGGCTTCAGCGCTCCGTAAGAATGCGTGAGTGATCTCGACCGCGGCCTTTCGTCATCCTTCGGCAAGTTGTCTTCTTCATCAGGATGTCGTCGTCCACTGAGTTTGAGCGCAAGTTCGCCCACCTCAGTCGGCATCTCGGGCGCGGCCGCGAGCAAAGCCTGGCAGATCTTCTCTTCGGGAGAGACATCGCGGTGGCGGCGATGACTGCCGTGCCAGCGTTCTCCACTGCGGTACAGACGGCGCGCGCTATCAACCGCGAGCTGCGCCGCCTCTTTCATTCCCGAAGTAAGCAACCCGTGAAGCGACAACCAAAGAAGACAAACGTCGGCGATTTCTTCCGGCGCAAGCTCTATGACCTTCTCGGAATGCGCTCCGAGAAACTTAACCACTCCTCGCCAATACGGAACCCAAGGCAGCCGGTAAAGCGCCGCCACTTCAAGTTGTAAGTCCGGTCCACGCGAATGGAAACGCGCCACCATTTCTTCGTCCGGAATGGTGGCGATACGCAAAAACTGGCGCAAAAAACGGCTGAGTAATTTCCCGTTGTCTGCCTCTAGGGGCGGCCAGAGTCGCTCCAAGACCGCTCGTTGATTGAGCGCGAAAATTGGCGCTTCCAGAAGAAGATTTCGCGCCATTTCATCGCTGGGCGAATTGCTTTCGAAGACGAGGAAAAGCCGCAGCCAGGGTTCCGCGTCGGTGTTACTTTCCAAGAGATCGAGCCCGTGAAAACGAGTCGCACGATGCCACAACGGTGAATGCATCCGCGCTCGAAGAAATTCTCCGTCCGCTTGACCCTGAACCTGCAGTTCTCGCTGGCGCGCCCAATCACCGATCAATTCGTGAGTGAAGCGAACCGTGCGCCGAATCGGGTCGATTTCGACATGTCCGTCGTGCGCGATTTGCGAGAGTACTGCAGTCTCGTCGGGTGAGAAATTATCGAGCGGCGCGCTTGCAGCCATCCGATCGGCTAAATCGACTCCAACCTTCCTCATCAACCGATCACGCACGCTTCCAACTTCATCATGGCAAATCGCGCTGCGCCAAAACCACCGCGCAAAATCAGACTCCGTTATCCAGCCAAAGGAAACTTCCGAGGTTTGCGAGAAGGTCGCGAGAATGTCCAGCGCTTTGGGCCAACGCAGAATTGCATCAAGGTGCGACCGGTGCGCGAGCACGCGCAAAGAAGGCACCTGTTCACATACGCTGCGCAACTCCGCCTCGCTAAAGCGACCGATGGGCACCGAGTCGTTAGGCAGCACGACACTGCGGCGAATCAGTTGCCCGCGCACCCGTTCCCAATCTTCGGGACAACACGTGATCGCCGTTTGCCAACGATCTCGATTTTCCGCGGAGAACGCGGCGCGCAAGAGCAAGGCCGCTTCATCGAAGGCTGCTTCTTCAAAACATTTGTCCAGGCCGTCCAGGACAAGGCGAGACGGTCGGCTCACGTTGGCCAAGAGATCCGGCACAGAATGCTCCAGACTGAAAAGTGCACGCAGGCCACCCGGCGTTCCGAGATCGGCTGCGCGGAACCAAGCCGTGTCTTCGGTTCCGGCCCAATCGTGAGCCAAGACACTCTTGCCGTTTCCCGATCCGCCGAGCAGAACAACAGTTGATTGCTCGCCAGCTTTGTCCGCGATGACGTCGAGCACATCCTTGCGCTCAACGGAAACTTGCCCTCCGATTTTTGCCGGGAGCGCCGCCAATCGCTGGCGGCTTTCGCTTAGAATTTTGCTCCAATCCGCCGCGTAGCGCGGATGTTGTTTTAGAGGAAAGCGGTGCGCCAACTCTTTCAGCAAGGAAGCCAACGTGACATGCCCACCTTTTCGCCTCACGCTCGCGCAGTAGGTAACGAGCGCTTCCCAAAGTGAAGCCGCTTGATTGCGAGCCGCGTCCGCTAACACCTGCTGGCAAAGCAGAATCGCCTGATTCACACTTTGCGATTCGCTGTGCTGAAAGTCGTGCTCCGCCAGTCGAAACTTCGCCAATATTTTCGCGATCTCGGGCGCGTCATCTTTGAGTTTGCGATCACCTTCATGCTGCAAACTCGCGAATGCGTCGCGCCGCATTTTGGATGGTTCGGCTTCGCGCACAATCCGATCCGCCAGAGTTTCCGCCGGTAAAGCGCGAGCCGAATCGCAAAGGCCGATCCACGTTTCCCGTATTTCCGGACTGTGCTGCGCCGCAAAAAGGGTCAGTGAATCGTTCTCACGTTGAAATCCAATGGATGACGTATTGCGCCATTCCTTCCAAATTGATCCCGTAAATTCCTTTGGCGCACCGCGCTTTCCAAAGACGGTGAAACTCTTGATCGAGCAGCCACAATTCCATGTCCTATCAGCGTGGCGCAGGCGTAGGACAACATCGTCAAAGAACCATCCATCCTGCATCGCCTGGCATTGAATTTCTTCGACGCTGCCCCGACCTGAACCAACCCAGGGTACGCCCGCCAGCATGTGCGCAGCGATGTAAGCGACAGCCAAATCCTCGACGGAGAAACCTTCCCCTGAGGTACTTTTTATCGCGGGCGGTTGCGGCATCTTGTGAACCTCTGCCCTCTTCGAATTTTCCGCAACGTGTTCACTCGATTGGCGCGTCGATCTTCTCCGCGCAAGAGGCGCTCAGGCTGCCCGAGCGCCGGGCGCTCGAACGGTCTAACAGTCAGGCCCACTGCCAAACTCACTCCCGTTCGAAGACGGTCGCCAAGCCTTGTCCTACCCCGACGCAGAGCGACGCGATGCCGCGCGAGGCGCCGGTGCGAGCCATCTGGTGGATCAGCGTCGTGGCCAGGCGGGCGCCGCTGCAACCAAGCGGGTGACCGATCGCAATCGCGCCGCCGTTGACGTTCAATTTTGCGTTGTCGATGCCCAGCTCGCGCTGGCAGGCGAGGGCCTGCGCGGCGAACGCCTCGTTCAACTCGAACAGGTCGATGCGGTCGAGCGTCAGTCCCGCGCGCAGAAGCGCCTTGCGAATCGCGGGCACCGGTCCGAGCCCCATGAACGCGGGATCGACGCCGGCCGCGGCGCTCGGACCGATGAAGGCGATCGGCTGAAGACCCAGCGATTTGGCCAGCCCGGCTTCCACGATCAGCAATGCCGCCGCGCCGTCGTTGATACCCGACGAATTGCCCGCGGTCACCGTGCCCTGGTCGTCTTTGGAGAATGCCGGTTTCAGTTTGGCGAGATTCTCCAGCGTCGTGTCCGGCCTCGGGTGCTCGTCCACGCTGACGAGGGTCGGAGCGCCCTTGCGCTGCGGAATCTCGACGGGCACGATCTCCTGGGCGAACTTTTCTCGTTGGTGCGCCGCCGACCACCGTTGCTGGCTCTGCAGCGCGAACTGATCCTGATCCGCCCGGCTGATCTTGTGCTGGCGGGCGACGTTCTCGGCGGTCTCGCCCATGGAGAAGGGGTGATGCAGCGCCGCCAGGCGAGGATTGACCAGGCGCCAGCCGATCGAAGTATCGAAGATCTGCTGCGACCGGTCGAACGCCGATTCCGCCTTGCTCAGCACATAAGGTGCACGGCTCATCGACTCGACGCCGCCCGCGATGAACACATCGCCGTGACTCGCCTCGATCATGCGCGCCGCGATGTTGACGGCTTCCAGCCCCGAGGCACAGAGGCGATTCACCGTCGAACCCGGCACGGACGCGGGGAGGCCCGCCAGCAGCGCGGCCATGCGCGCGACGTTGCGGTTGTCCTCGCCGGCCTGGTTGGTAGCGCCGAAGTAGACATCCTCGATCAATGCGGGGTCGATGCCGGATCGCGCGGGAAAATGGGGGTCAGTCCTTTTTTCTTGCATTCCCGTTTTCGAAGGCTCAATGAGGACGGCAATGGCGAGGAAAGTCCGGGTAGAGTTCGAGGGTGTGATTTACCATGGGAGCGAGGTACGCTCCTTTGTTTGCAAACCAGGTCGCTCATCGGGCAAATTCCTGCGAGTGCACGCCTTCCCAAAGCGCGTCGCCGATTTCCCTAGATCGACAACCTGCGGTTGCGATCTCCCATCGTAAAGTTTTCTCCCGAAAACCGTTCCCCCCTTCCGGGACTGATACCGGACTCGAGGGGCAAATACGATCCGCAAAATGGAATCGCGCAGGTGGTGCGCGGTGAAACGAAAGGCGTCGCGATCATATTTCAGGACGACTACGTTGTCGTGTTCATGCCACCGGATCCGGTCATCGCACCGGGCTAGCTGCTGGTGGTTCCGAACGGTTAGGCGGTTCGCAGGGAGCGAACTTTACGGCGGGAGGTCGTGAAGCTTTGTGAATCGACCTAGAGAAGTCGGCGACGCGGTTTGGGAAAACGCGCGAGGAATCTATTAGATCTCAAGCCTGACGGGATGCGCGATCTTCTGGTCGCGGGTATCGGATCGAATGGTTTATCGGCGATCACGGGCCGAGGCATGTCCACGTCTATGATGCGAAAGATCGCTTTCTCGGCCGACTCGACCTTGAACGAATGCGCGGAATCGAAGGGTGGAAACCAAGCCAAAAATTGATTAAAGTAATCGAAGAACTGAAGAACGAAGGCCGATTGTGAAAACCGTTGTCACCGCAAAGAAACCGTTTGGGAAGGCGAAGTATTCGCCCCTGAAACACGCGAGGTATTTGGATTGGGAAGACGCGTTCGACGTCGAGTTTGATGACGGACTTTCCTTTCTGGAACCGCACGGCACGATCAAAAAAGCGAACAAGATCTCGGGAGTAGCGGTCCCGAAACGAGTCAGCGTCCCAAGGAAGTTTCGAACCCACTTCAAGATCGAATATGACACCGGAGAAATCGCGGAAGTTTCTTGGTCATTCATCCGTGAATTTCCCCCGAAGCGAAACGGTAACTCGCGATGAAACGTGAAATGTGGGCTCGGCTCGCGGATCAATCCTTCGAGAAAAAGATTCGCGAGGTCGGCGAACTGATTCAACTCTCGCGCAAGGTGAAAGCGTCAGCGGATGACGTTTTGCTCGGGTGCCTTGACAAAGCCGCCGCTGAGCATGATGCCGGCAAAGGCGTTCCGATCGCGCGTGTGGGTGAAGAAATCAAAACTTGGGCAAGAACTCTAAAGGAATGATTTTAGTCTCTCCGCTCGATTTTTTGCAACAGGCGCACAAGTCGAACATGATTGCAGGATCGGTGACTTCGCCAGCGTGTCTGCCGGCTTTATTACGGGAAGAAACGTCAAAATCGAAAAGTAGTCAGCTATAATGTCGTGGCCTCCGGGAATCCTGCGAGTTATCAAACAACGCCAACCCAGCGAAAAATTTCTAAAGTGACGTCCCCATTTTTGATTCGAGGATTGACCTCCGGCAGCGGATCATCAGACTGTGCGGATGAGGAGCGGGAGGGAGAAAAAAACGCGCGTCTTTTTCGGACTCGGCATTCTGGCAGTCGCGAGTGCTGGTTCGTCGTGCAATCACAGTGACTTCCGTCCACCGGAACGCGAAGGTCCGCCGGCGTTAGTGCAACAGGACGGCGGATCGCGTCTTTGGCTGATGTTGAAGCAGGAGGAGCAACGAAGCCGGCATCTCGGTGGCAGTCGCATGATCGGAAAATGGGTGACTGAGATTTATTATCATTTTGATTTGCAAGCCCATGATCCGGTGACGACGGAACGGCTTTGGAAAAAACGGTTGCTAACGGTGAAGGATGACGCCGGCGGACACACCGCGCAGTCGCGAATTTTCGGACAGGAAGGCGACGTCGTCTGGTTGTTTTTAAACGATGGCCCGGTCGCGGTCTCGAGCAAAGACGGCAGCAAACTGGCTGATCGGGGCACGATCGAGGAACGCAATCCGAGCCTGCGCGATCTTGTTCCCAAGGAGCTCGATTTCTATGCTTACGACAACGGTCTGGTCGTGATCGCGGCGGACGCGCGGCGTTTCAAGATTCGAAGCTCGGATTACCTGGCAGAGCCTTATACCCCGCCTAACGATGACTATTTTCGCAACGTCCAATTCATGGCGACGCGCTGGAACGGCGGTTATCACACCAGGGATTTTCTCGTCCGGCAAATGATGTTGAATGCCCACTGGATTGGTTTCTTTAACGAGAAGGAGGCAGCCGACGCGGGGGACGATGAGTTCGGCGATAAAATCGCCACGGGCGAGCCCGGGTCGAATCCGGACCGTGTCTATTACGAAACGAGTCAGGCGCGTCGCACGTTCTGGAGTGCGCGCATCGGGAAGACGAAAGAATTTACCGAAGGAATGCACGATCGGCTTTTCGATGTCACTCGGATTTCTGGTGCGCCGGAATTTCTCGAGGCAGGATTGTTGGTTCGCCAGGGGACGAAACAGCCTTTGCGCTTGCAGGAGCCTGGAGGCTTCCTTGTTTTGCGTCGTACTCGGCTCGGAGAAGAAGGTCGGCTTGCGCTGACCCGGCTCGATGAAAACTTGAAAGCTCAATGGACAGCGACGCTGCCCTTTCATGATCTGCTGAACCGCTTCGAAACTACCGACTATCTATTGCTCTACGGTATCGTGCAGGAAACCGAAAAAGGCGTGACCGGCTCAAGCGAACACCTTGTGACGCTTAACTTGCGCAACGGCAAAACGCGATCGTGGGATGTGGCAAATGAAAGACTTGAGAATTGAAAGCAGTTAGAGCCAAATCGCAGCGACTGCTCGTTATAATTCTTTGCCTGTTGCCACTCGCGCCGGCACTGAGCGGGACGAAGGGTGAAGGTGATGATACGGACGGCCGTCGCCAATTTACTTTCAAAGATCTGCCGAACGATGAGCCCGACCCGGCGGGACCATCCGAGATCGAGGAGTTTGCCCGGGCGCGTGGATTTCGTTACGGGCGCGATACCCGACGGGCGGCTCGCGGCGACGCGAAAGCGTTAAGACAATTTTTCCAGCTCGCTCACGACGCAGATGGCGCGGCGGCGGAGAGCATCGCTGGCGTTCCGAGTATGGTCTATCACCTCTTGGGAGATAATAAGTTCGCCAGCTTTCTCGACGCGCAGCCGATGCCGTTTCAAATGATGGTGCGCAGCGAAATCGTAAGTCGGACGGATCTGTCGTCCGACGCTGCGTATCTTCGCCGATATTTTCCGCAAACAGCTCAACGACTTTTTCGCCGCGAAATGATCGACTGGGTCTCGCCCAACGGGTCGTATGCTGTCCGCAAGGTTTTTAGCGATGACCTGCCACTTCCGGGCTCAAAGGTGGTGCGGGCGGAGCTGATCGAGAAACAGAGCGGGCGAGTCATCTGCGATCTTACTGCAGATGATATCGGCACAGGAACGGACCGGGAAGGTGAGGCGCTTTGGTCGGCGGACTCCCAGCGGGTGGCCTGTCTTTCCAGTGACTTGACCGAACATAAAGGCAACCTCTTCAGCACACCGCGCCCCGCTCCGCTGCGCAGGCAGACCGCAGTTTACCAGCATTTCGAGAATGGCTTTCGCAAGGTCGACCTTGAGCTGGGCGCGCCCAACCCCGATAAGCAGACTGAGGAGGCGATCCCCGGCCATTTCTACACGGAACCGGTCGAATGGAGGAAGCCGAACGTCCTTTTCCTGAAGCAGCATAACTATTACAGAAACAGGTGCCGATAGAGATTGCGGGCAAGACTTTCCACGAGATCAAGGGGTTCGCACGCTCTTATGGGATCGCGGTTACGATCGAGCCGGACGGGAAAGGCCGCGTTGCCTGGAAGTCGCTCGAAGATTGACTCGTTAGGGCTACGAGTTGCGGTCCGCCTAATCCGGGATCGGCCAGACCGCGGTGTGCAAAAAGCAGTTGTCGATCTTCGAAGCTCAGAGCGGAGCCTGGAGGATTTTCTTCAGGGAGTAGCCGTTGTCGTAGCAAATATCGCTAATCTTCCAGCCGTGGACGGTTCGATGTAGCACGTGTTCGACGCGCTCGGATTTGCCGAGATTCTTGAAGCGAACAGTCACGACCGCTTCTTTGCCAGACACTTTCGGTTCCGAGATGGAGAAGTCGGTGATCTGGACCTCCTGCGCGTTGTAAAGCGGATCGGCGTCGAGACGGCCGACTTCGCCCTTCGCTTCTCGTTTGTCTTTCAAGTAAAGCTTCAGGAGCTGGTCATCGAAGTAGCGGGTAAACAACCGTGTCTCCCCGTCCGAACTCTGTTCGGTGCCGTATGCCTTATAAAGTTGCGCGACAACTTCTTTGGGGGAGAGCTCGCCCGCGAAGGTGATTGTCGATGTTAAGGTGAGCAGAAGGGCAATAGCTTTGAACATCATGGTCGAATGATAACAGACGAACAGGACGCGAGCAGTAAGTACGCGAAGCGAAACGACGGGAGTCGCAACTAAAGGGAATCGCACTTTCCGAGTTGGGTATGGACGAGGACATTCGCGCGAGCCGACAAAATGTGCGAACGGAGATCGACGACGCTCCTGGATAACGGCTTGGACATCTTTGCTGAGATTCGGTATTGAAGCCGGTCTCAACACAGATAGAGGGAACTTTTTATGATCAAAAAATTCATTTGTTTGCTGAGTGCGATCACTGCGCTGAATGCGGCGGTGATTTTCGCGCAGGAAGGGCCGGCTAGAATGGGAGAGGGAACGCTGATGCTGAGCAAGAAAACCTTCACGCTGAAAAACGCGATCGCTTACGAGTCGGCCACCGATGACGAAGGAGACGTCGCGATCGTGTTGACCGCACAGCCAGTCTCAGGCGCGCAGTTGAAGAAGGCGTTGGACGCGGAAAAAGACGGCGGATTCAGTCAGTTCCCCAAGCCATTCCTCAAATTGGTATTCAAGAAAACCGGAGAGTTGAAATATTGGAGCGCGGCCGGCGGCAATACGTCCATTGGCGGGAGTGGCGAGGGAACGGGGAAATTCAAACTCCAAGATGGATACTTTATGGGCAAGGCCAGCGCTGCGATTGATTCCAGCGGAATGATTCCGAAAGGCTTCGACGTCCGATTCAATGTCGCCCCGATCAAACCGGGCGAAGAACTGGCCGCTTCATTGGGGAAAAAGTACGGTCCGGCGGCGAACGTGAAACCGACCGTCACCGGCATGTTCAAGGGGAATGGCAAGAACGCCAAACTGGGGTATGTGTCGGCGCGTTGGGGTGAACCGTTTGATGACAAGCCCGGGATCGTGCTCGTGTTCACGGAAAAGGATCATTCGAAAGATGCAAAGCCGGACTTTAACGCTTCGTTCGGAAAATTTGGGAGCGCGTTAATCATTTCTCTGCACGAGGACGGCGACATCTATGGCTGCGAAGTCGTGCACAGCGCTCTGGAGAAAAAGAACTTCAGCTCCATCGGATCCATTCAGACGAGCGGCTTCAATTACGAGAATGGAAAAGTCGAAGGCGAACTCACTACGAACGGGCCGGTCGAAACGTTTGGCGAGAAATGGGAAGTGCAGTTGAAGTTCGTCGCGCCCCTGGGAGAAATACCAAAGGAGTTGCAATCCGCGAAGTCTAACAATGCAGAGCAAGCGGAGAAGCAGCCGACGAGCGAGTCCGACGAAGAGATACCCGCTATCGCCGGTTTGGGCGAAGACCACGACGAGTCGGGAACGACACCGGCTGCTGGCGGACTAAAGGCTCAGGACCTTGCGTTAACCAAAGATGCTACCGAGGTGAACTATCAGTCGCTTGTGGAGCAGATAAATTTCAAAAGCACAACGGACGTACGGAAAACCTGCGCAGAGTTGGCAGCGAACCTGGCTGCCCAAGGCTGGGCGAAGCAGGGCGCGGACATGGTGCAGCCGCAATCTTCCATCCTGCGAAGAAAACGTGGCGACGCGAGCCTGACGATTTTTGTTAAGCCTTCGAGCGGCGGCAGTGAAGTGAAAATGATGACCGAAGGACTTTCCTGGGAAGGGCAGTGAAAGGATGAAGGATGAATCCGTTACGTGAAGCAACGGCAATCCTAGTTCATTCAAGGCACGGTGCGGTCCCTAATCGCCCTCCAGGATCTGCACGACTTTTTGAATTGTGTTCCAGGAACGTGTCGAGGCGGGCACGCCGAGAAGTTTCTCGATCCTGCCAAGATAACTGATTGCTTTCATTTGCCGGCGATAAATGCCGATCACGAATTGGTTTTGGATCGCGATAACTTTCAACAGCCAATCTTTTTCTGATGGTAAACAGAGTGAGGAATGGCGAGTGGCAAGTGACGGATTCGCCGGTTTTCGTAATACGCTCACGAAGCGGGTTATTTCCGCGTCAGAAGATTGCCCCGGGAATGGATCTTTTCTGACAAGATCGACAACCGATTTAGCGGGAACGATCATGATCTCGCATCGAATTCCGAAATCTTTCGCGAGTTGACGCGCGAAAGTGGCGCGCAACGCCGACTCGCTCACATTCTCGCGAACGATGAACGTGCCGACCGCGCCGATGTTGACGATGTCGAACTTCGCCAATTGCCTGGCGAGCTGAGCAGGTTTGCAGAGATTCGCGCCGCCGACATTCACGCCTCGGAGAAAAACGACGCTGCTCATTAAGGAGTTCAACCGATGCTGCAAGAGCGGCATGATTGATGGTTTAGGGCACTACTTCTGCTCATCGCCTTGCGGCTATGCCTCGACGACGACCAACAACTTTCTACGGTAATCCCGAGAAGGTTGTCACGATCGATATTGACCTTTCCCCGGAAGGCGCCGGGCCACTCCGGAGGGTTTTGCTCCTGGAAGACCGCGATGATTTCCGAGAGGTTCTGCGGGAGCATCTCGCTTCCCGTGGTTTTGAGGTGATCTCGGTTCCCAGCGGCGTTGAAGGCCTGCGCGAGATCACGAAGACCCCGTTCGATATCATAATTTGCGACATGATGATGCCGCGGATGGGAGGCGAAATGTTTTACTGGGCGGTTACGCGGGTGCGGCCGGCCAGTGCCCAGCGTTTCATTTTCTTTACCGGCCATCGGAACAATCCGGCCATCGAGTTTTTCTTTAAGCGGGTGGACGCGACAGTAATCATGAAGCCTTTCCATTTGGCGGTCTTCGATGCGACGATCGATGGCCTTTTGCGCGAGATCGCCTGACACGCCGCCACGTCTGACTGCGGTGACAATGCCCAAGAGTTGAAATCTGAAAAGTCAGTTTGCTGTCGACTGATACTCGACGCAACGATTTGCCCTCGGCATTCACCGGCATGGACCAGCAGCAGCCAAGGCCGCGCCCGAACCGGACAAAAAACGCTTCGGTTTTCGCAAATCACGCTGAGCAGCGAACTGCCGGGTAGCGATGATTAAACCATGAAAACGGAACCGACTCGAAACATTCTGGTGCCGATCGATTTCTCAGAGATGTCGATCCAGGCAATTGAAACGGCGAAGCGTCTGGCGGCGCCATCGGGGGCAACGATTCATCTCGCTCACATACATGTGCCACAATACCCGGCCGGGTTTATGGGACCGGTGTTTTCTACCGGCAGACCACCGATCGCATTCGAGGATTATCGAATGGAGGCTCTCGCCAAGGAACTAAAAGAAATTGCCCGCAGGGGTGGTCTTTCATCCGACAAGACGCATTTGCGAGAGGGAGCGCCGGCATTCGATCAAATCTGCCGGATCGCGGCGGAGATTCCGGCCGATCTTGTGGTCATGCCGACGCACGGTCGCACTGGCCTCAAGCATGTTTTTCTCGGCAGCACGGCGGAGCGTGTGGTGCAGCACTCGCCCTGTCCCGTTTTCGTGGTTCGAGAGAGGAAAGAAGGATCGAAGGAAGAGAGGATCACGATAAAAACGATTCTTGTGCCGGTAGATTTCTCGGACTGCTCGATGGAAGCGCTCAATTATTCCATTGCGTTAGCCGAACAAACCGGCGCCAGCTTGATTGTATTTCACGCGCTTTATCTCGGTTACACTTACACCACCGATGGCTACGCGATGTACGATTTCTCAGCGATGGAAAAAGCAATGCGGGAAAGTGCCGAGCAACAAATGCGAGAATTTACAAGTTCGGCGAACTTCCGAGGCGTGAAGTTCGAAACGGTCGTAAAGATGGGATGGCCCGTCGAAGAGATCACCAATGCCGCGAAAGATGGCAACGTGGATCTGATCGTTACTGGCACCCACGGTTGGACCGGTTTCAAGCATGTACTCATTGGCAGCACGGCAGAGCATGTTGTTCGTAACGCTCCATGCTCGGTTATCGTTGTGCCGTCCCATCGAGCAATCAGGCTGGCCAATTTGTTCCAGGAGTCCGCGAGCAAACGCCCGGAAAAGCCATCCAAAACGCAGCAAAAAAATTCCAATGTGTTTAATGCGCCGGGCAAACCGAGTCGAAAAGAGCGGAAACTTGCGTCACATCCATTTCCGGAGCGGCGCAAAACAAACAAGTTTCGCGAAGCACATGTTCACAATGGCGAATGAAAGGCGGCGGCAATACATGCGCCGAGCTCGCCAAAAAATGCATAGCGTTCCGCAAAGAGCGTCGAGCAGACTTGTTGTCGATACTGTTTGTTTAGGACGCAGAGAAAGGAATCAACTATGAAAACATTAGAACTATGGAACCCGTTTCGTGAGCTCGACGAAGTTCAGAATCGGTTGAGCAGCTTCTTCGGCACATTCCCCAAGCGGACAAACGGCAACGGTGATTTCACCCTGCCGAATTGGTCGCCAGCGGTGGATATCTCCGAAGATGAAAAGGAATACCTGGTGAAGGCGGACTTGCCTGAGATGAAAAAAGAGGAAGTGAAAGTGATGGTCGAGGACGGCGTCCTTTCCATTTCCGGCGAGCGCAAGACCGAGAATGAGGAAAAGAAATACCACAGGATCGAACGGTCCTATGGCACATTCCTCCGTACCCTCACTCTTCCTGACGACGCCGACGAAAAGAAAATCGCGGCGGAGTTCAAGGATGGTCTGCTCAAAGTCCATCTGCCCAAAAATCCAACGGCCAAACCGCAGGTCGTTGACGTAAAGGTTCAATAGCGGTTCATGATGATCGCCGGGCGTCGATTCTGGCGCTCGGCGAGGCTGGTTTTCGATTAGGACTGTGATTTATGGATCGAGTTAAAGGCAAGGTAGCAATCGTAACTGGAGCGGCGCTCGGAATCGGCCGGGCGACGGCTGTTCTTCTCGCGAAGGAAGGCGCCGAAGTCGCGTTAACGGATCTGAAAGATGCGGAAGGCAAAGAATTGACGAAGGAAATCGAGAAGACCGGCGGCACGGTCGCTTACTGGCACCTGGATGTTTCGAATGAATCGGAAGTGAGAATGGTGTTTGCCGATGTTCGAAAACGGTTCAGCAGGATCGACATCCTGGTGAACAACGCCGGGATCGCAGGTGCAAACAAACCGACCGACGAAGTCACAGAAGCGGAATGGGACAAAGTGCAAAATGTAAACGTCAAAGGCGTCTTCTTTTGCACGAAGCACGCGATCCTGTTCCTGCGCGAAGCGGGCGGCGGCAGCATTATTAATCTCTCGTCGATCTACGGAATGATCGGTGCCGGCGACGTGCCGCCGTATCATGCTTCCAAAGGCGCAGTACGATTGATGACCAAGAACGACGCGCTCATTTATGCCAAAGATAAAATTCGTGTGAACTCAGTTCATCCGGGCTACATCTGGACGCCCATGGTGGAAGGTCTCGGCAAAGAATATACCGGCGGAGTCGACGACTTTCGCAAACAAATTGCAGCGCGCCACCCGCTCGGGCACGTTGGCGAACCTGACGATATCGCTTACGGCATTCTGTATCTCGCGTCCGACGAATCCAAATTCGTTACCGGCAGCGAGCTCGTCATCGACGGCGGTTACACCGCGCAGTAATCAAACCGCGGCCACTCAAATCGATGCGGGCGAGGGCTGCCTGCCAGTCGCGAAGGAAAGTGTGGCAGCTGGGCGAACATCGACAATTCCCCAGAGCATCGATCGATCCTGGCACGCGGGGTTGGTTGGCGTCGAGCCGTTAGGCTCACGGAAGCTGCGCAGTACCACGATTGCGTCCGGCGCAGCCGCGTGTTGCACCGCCGCCAATAGTCGCTGCTGGTACGGGCCATTGGCTCCATCGAGGATATTTGAAAGCGAAAAGCCGGTAAAACTTTCGGTAGGTTGGGACTCAAGAAAGTCAGCCGCATCAGCGCATACGAGTTCGATTTGGGCGGAATCGACGATCTTCTGCGCGAGTTGATCTTCGCCGAGAAGAAGGGCACGCGCATAAGGATTTGTGCGGTTGGAATGAAGAGCGAAACAGCGCTCCATTCGCCCTCGTAAAACGGCGCCGCTGTTTGCTGGAAGAGCATCAAGGAGCGATGCCGAATAAATCGAGCGCAAGGTTTTCCGCGCGAGTAAAAAATCGAAACCGACGCGAAATCGTTGCGTATTCAGATGACGCTGCCAGTAAACAAGCTGTTCCTTTGGATTATCGAGGTCGAGGAACACCCGGATGATTTCTCGCTTCCATCCGGCCAAAGCTGCCAGTGTGCGCGCAACCGCGAGGATCCGTTCGGCACTGCCATGTTCGAGCCGTGATCCAGTGAGACGCCGCTCGACATATGCGAGCTGAACCGGATTACTGTCCACGGCCACAACCCGGTGAAGACGGGTAAGCGCGATGGCCGTGCAACCAGCGGAAGCAATGCAAAAAATTCGCCCGGGAGTTTGAAAGGCCTGCAGCTCGATCGCTACGTCTTCGTACATGCGCCCGAAAAGCAATTTGCCGGCGCGAGCATGTCCGCGAAAGCGACCGCTGGCCCACGCAGTTTTTGGAGCAGTGGCAATCAGGTCCATGCCGGGAAACTGGCCGAAACCCAGACCAAAACCAGGAACGCAAAATTTTTGACTACCATTCCGGCTGGATCATGAATGAACTGCCGGGCCCAAAGCAGGCCGCACGCGTTTAGCGCGATCAGAAGCGCGGTTTGGACGAGTGCGCAGACGATCGAAGCGACGCTGGTCAAAACCCAGAACCCAATCAGCACTTCGATGACTCCAATCACTCTTAGCAAATTCGAAGCGATGTATGAGTTCGAGCGCGGCATGTGTTCGGCAATTCGCAGCTGGTTCGCATCACCATTCAAGAGCTTGCACCACAGTCCTTCGTAAAACCAAACCGCGGCCACTGCGACATGGATCAGCCACACTGGAGGCAGCAAACTGGCGGCACTCATTTTTCAGCGCACACCTGGGTGCTCATTGCGCTCAAAATATGTCGATGAAACGAATGGCACACCACCGCCTCCACCCGCTCATACAACCAGCGCGGCCGATTCAGGCTTTCATAACGAGTGGCAAGCACGACGCGCGTCCGGCCTTTTGCGAGCTGACGCAGCAAGTAGTCGCCGCCCAACAGCCGAATCCCCGGCAAACCCAGGTCTTGTTCAACGACTTCGAACGAATAACTGTGGCCGTGAATGACGCGCGTCACGCGCTTGAGCAGATGCCCGCCGACGTAACGACATGTCACTTGACCGCCCACTTCCGCTTTGCATCCTTCGGTTCCGAGCGGCCGCGGAAGGAAACCACGCAAGAAAAATGGCGGGCTCTCGGCGACTTCTTCGAAAAACAGTAACTTTTTCCAGACGGCCTCCCGCGATGCCGGCAAATCCCGAGACGTGACTATGGAAACCGGCCCCCGCCGGCCATTTCCGTTTCGATTCCCCGTTCTATTCTGGAGCACGCGCATAGCGCCGCCGCTCAGCATGAGGGGGGGTCTCTGTTTTGCGAGTCCAACTTTTATAGGTTGCTCGATTGCATTTGAAAGGGGAACGATTTGCCGGGAGCGAAACTGTCACATCAGCGAATCTGCGGACAGCGTCTCCCGGAACTCGCTTGGTTCCGAGCGACGCTGTTTTTCTTTCTCATCTTAAGTGACGACTACGATTCCTCATGATCAGGGACCTCATTGGGTGACGGGCCCGTTAGGAATCAGCAAAACTGCGTGTAAGGCGCTGCTGGCGCCGCGATTGTGACTACGCACGGTAATCATCGAATCTGTGCGAATTCCTTGAATGACAGCCCCCGAAATGGAAGATGTTTCCAGAGAACTGCCGATTCATGAAGTTCATAGGAAAAATTCTGCTCGTGATTCTTCTGGCCACATCCCTGCCTCTCGTGGCCCAGACGCCGCAACCAGCAAAAGAACCGCTTCCCGCCCAGGCTAAGCCGGTGCAGGGGGTTCTCGTTCCTGTGCCTGAGGAAATTTTCCGTCTGCTCGACCGCTTCGATGGCGCCTACTGGCGCGTCGTTCAGCGTCCAGAGATCGTTCAATGGAAATCACACGGCGATCAAACCCAGATGGCGCTTCTCCTTGGCGTTGTGGTGGCCGAAGGTTTCATTGCCATGGAAGGAAAAGATTCCGCTGAAGTGAAGGATATCGGTCACGGTGTGCTGGCTTTGTCGCGTGGCCTCGGGGTGGGGCGACGAGCCCTGCGGCGAAGTCGAAGCATCATGGACTACGCCGAGGAGGAGAAATGGAAATCGGCCCGCAGGGAATGGAATGACGTGCTCTCCGATTTGGAAAAAGGAATGATCGAGCTGCGCAGCGAGTCACTCTCGCAACTGGTGAGTCTGGCGGGCTGGTTGCGCGGGACCGAAGCGCTCTGTGCACTGGTGCTTCAGAATTATTCTCCGGCGCGCGCCGAACTACTTCGCCAACCCGCCGTGATCGATTATTTGGAGAACCAACTCGTCGGGATGCGACGTGATATCCGCAGCCGTCCCGCTGTGGTGAAAATGCTCAAAGGAATCCGCAAGATTCGCGCGCTTATTGAACGGGATAGTGGACCGATATCGGAAAAGACGGTCCGCGAGATTGGCTCGGTTTGCGAAGATCTCGTCGACATTTCGTCCAAGCGTCCAGGCAGCTGATTTTCATTCACCAACTTTTGGGAAAGGCGCGTAAACCTCGCTCCAAAAGCGATTCTTATCGTGACGATGGATTCGATCGCGAGCCCTCCCACTGTTTTCCCGACGGCGGCGACTCCGGCGACCGATGACGAGCTGAATGGCGCGCCCCCGCCGCCTCGCCCAAAAACCGTCGTGACCCGCCGTACGTTTGATGTCCGATCGATCGCGCTCACCGGTCTGCTCGTCCTCGCGATCTTTTACACAATGTATTTCATGCGGGCGATCCTCCTCCCGCTGGTGCTTGCATTGCTCCTGAGTTATTTGCTCAGGCCGATTGTGCGCGCGCTCGCCCGGATTTACATCCCGTCAGGTTTCGGCGCTGCCATCGTTCTGATTGGTATGGTGGCAGTTATTGGTTATGCCGTTTCGGCTCTGACCGCGCCCGCTGTGAGCTGGCTGCGAAAAGCGCCCTACAGCATGCAAACCATCCAATGGAAATTACTGCCGCTTCGCCAACCGATGCAAAGCGTGGCCAAAGCCAGCGGCGAACTCGAAAAACTGGCCAGCCCCGACAACGCGCTGGCCAAACCCGTTGTCGAAGTGAAACATCATCCGATCACCGAGACCCTCTACGCCCGCGGCTCGGAATTCATCGCGAGTCTCGTCCTCCTTCTGATCCTGCTCTATTTCCTCCTCACTTACGACGGTGTTTTTCTAACCAAACTGATCAAGCTGCTCCCGACGATGAATGACAAGAAACGGGCCGTCATGATCGCTAACGAAATCGAAGCGAACGTTTCCCGTTATCTGCTTACAGTTACCTTGATCAATCTCGGCCTCGGCCTTGCCGTGGGCGCCACCGCCGGTCTGCTCGGGCTGCGCAACCCGGTCATGTGGGGCGCCATGGTCGCACTATTGAACTTCGTGCCCTATCTCGGCGCGCTTACCGGCATCATTTGCATGACGCTCGGCGCGATGTTGAGCTTCGACAACATCGGCTACGCGTTGATTTTTCCGGCAATGTATTTGGGGTTCGCCGTGCTCGAAGGAAATTTCATCACGCCCTGGGTCATGGGTCGGCGGCTGACGCTCAACCCGGTGATGGTCTTGCTATCGTTAACATTCTGGGGCTGGATGTGGGGTGTGCCCGGCGTCATCCTGGCCGTGCCGATCCTGGCCGCCTTCAAAATCTTTTGCACCCACATCGAATCAGTCGAACCCATCGCAGAATTCCTAAGCTAACGGTCGCAGGGCACGCGCATCTCACATCGCAGATCGCGGCAAGAAACAACCAATCATTAGCAAGAACTGATCAGGGGACCGCATGATGGCTGCTCAACCTCACGTATGGACCAGAACACTGCACAATGGAGCAAACAACCACAGCCATCTTTATCGCAACGTTGGACCGCAAACGATCCAAAAGCATCCTGAACCCATCGATGAGTTCCCGATGTTGAGAAAATGGGAAGCATTTTTCATCTACGGGTGCAAAGTCGGCCTGCCAAAAACCCTGGCCCGTCTGGTAAGGGAACTGCCATAAGATCCAGACTCCTCGCTTCGTCATCTCTCCCCCGCGCTTTTCCTCCTGGGCGCGCAAAGTAGAGGTAAGACGCAGAAGGACGGTCTGGATCTGTCGAATTGCGCCTCCCGCTTGAATCAATCCGACCGAGTTATCGGGAGAACCGTCCCCGTCCTCCTACTCTTTTCCATCCTTACCCGCCCCCGCGCACGATTAATTGTTAACAGACAACTGTTTGAACGCGCGACGTCCCGAGGCGAAGTGCACGCAAACTGAATAGAATTAGACCAGCAGCCGACAAACACACAATTATGAAAAAGTTTATCGTTTTATTGATCAGCACCTCACTGACCCTGGCCGCAGCCGCTATGGCGGCGCAGCCGGATGATCAGAACCAGCACTCGAAGAAAAAGAAGAATCAGGCCGACCAAACCCAGACCACCGGGACGCCCCATGAAGCCAAGCCGGCGAAACAACATGGCCGGGCTGGCAGAGCAACCGGCCAGAAAAATACCGGACTGAACGCGAATCCAAATACCACCACCAATACTGGCGCGTCGCAAAACGCAGGTAAATGGGGCCGGGGAAAAACGCTTAAAGGCAAGACGAACACCGTTGCGCCCGCGATGACAAACACGTCGCCCCAGGCCACCGCCAGCCCCGCCATGGGCGGCAAAGGCAAAGGCCGACATGGCCGGAATGCCCGAAATGAAACCGGAACTCCCACTGCCAGCGCTTCACCGTCGGTTTCTGGCAAAGCACGTATGCAAACTAATACGAATGTCAGTGCCCACCCGGGCCGCGGACACGGGAAAGGCGGTAAACAACTGGACCAGCAGGTCGTCCAAAAGGTCAAGAGCGAGCACGCCAATTTCAAGGCCCGGTCGCGACCCGAAAAAATCCCGCCAGTTCAGTTCAACGCGAACTTTCGCATCCGGGGCGCCGATGAGTGGCAGGGACCGCAGTACAGTGTGTTTCGTTCCTATCATCCGGAACGGCATGATCGCGGATGGTATCACTCGCGTTATCATCGCATCGAGTTGATCGGTGGCGGTTACTATTATTTTGACAACGGCTATTGGTTCCCGGCGTGGGGATACGACCCGAGCGAACAATATTACGCCACCGAAGCCCCGATCTATGTCGGACACAGTGCCGAGCCGCCGGATCAAGTGATCGCCGATGTCCAATCCATCTTGAAGGACGCAGGCTATTACGAGGGTGAAGTCGATGGATTACTCGGCCCGTTAACACGCCAGGCGCTGGTCGATTATCAACGAGACAACGGCCTTTACGCCACGGCCGTGATCGACGAACCCACGCTCGAATCGTTAGGCCTGAGCAGCTAAGAAATAATTCGGTCATTAACGAAAAGCCCGCCGCGTGACGAAGTTTTACGCGGCGGCTTTTCTTTGTACCTTTTTTGGAGCTGACATGGTCGCCACATTCCGGAATGCGCCAATACCGTCGTTGAATCGACGACTCAGTGCGAAGCGAGATCTCTCCGCTGATCCAACTCGCAACTGACGGCGGGTCTTCGACAATTGCGTGGTCGCCTCCATACTACAAGCGCCGACAAAGCCGAAGGACAGAAAGACGTCGGTCCATTTTTTCAGATGCATCTGGCGTTGGCGTTGAAGCGTTAAGGCGAAAACCGCTAAATCGTTGCTCTGGATTAATGAAACGCCGTATCGGTTGCAGAAATGATCACCGCTGAAAACTGCCCTTCATTTTATTCCCGCGAACGCTTTCTTCTCTCGAAACGAAGATCAACAGCGACTATTTTGAAGAATCCTGAATTTCGATGCACGACACCGAACGCCCATCAGATTCCTTCCTGAAAAGAGGAATGCTCCAACTGCGAGCGAGGCCGTTGTGGGACCGGCGGTTAATTTGGCTGTCGTCGATCGCCGGTGCGGTGCTGATCTTGATTGTTTATCTCCTGGTTCCTCCCAGTCATCGAAGCGGCAGCGTGCTCCTGACTGTCGTGGGCGGGATTGGAGCGCTTGCCTTCTACATCCATCGTCGACACGGCGAAGATGCACGGTTGATCAAAGATCTCTTGAAAGAGTTCAACGAGCGATATGACGAATTGGGGACTGATTTACAATTCGCCTCGTCGCGAAGGGGCGATTTCGAAATGGAGACACAGCTCAAGTTCGTGCGCTATTTCAATCTTTGCGCCGAAGAATGGGTTTACTGGCGGCTCGGCTACATCTACGACGAAGTCTGGCAGGCGTGGGAAAACGGAATGCGACAATACAGCGGTGATCTGCGGGTCGTTGCGCTCTGGAGAACCGAGGAGAAAAGCAACTCCTATTACGGGTTTAAGTTCCCGATCTCAGAAACGTCGCGTCCGTCGTCCTCTTAGTGCTCCACAAAAAGGCATGCTCCGAGGCTCGCTCCGTTCGCGAGCAGGCATTTAAGATTTGGCCGGCTTGGCGCGATCAGATGAGTTCAATTCGGTCTGTCGGCGCCTCTAATATTCAAACTTTTTCCGGCACCCGGTGGCCACGCCGACCTCAGCTTCTCAGAAACATCCACACATTCTGCTGCCGCTGCAAACTTGACTGCTTTAAGCAGTCAAGTGCGCACGCGCTGCGGAAGCCGAAAGGACGGTTATCTTTTTGCATCTGCATCCGGTGCTGGCGTGGAAACGTTAAACCGGCATTTGGCAAATCATCGCCTAGAATTAACCAAGCGGCTTATCGGTTGCACTGAAAGTTGAGCCGTCATTTGCGTTCTTTTGAAGCGGGTTTCGGGAGCGGTTCGTCGGTGAGCAGATGCCACAACCGTGGGGTCAACCGGGGCCGGACCTTGGGGTCAACCGGAGCCGTGTCTAAACATTCAACATTTCGCCCGAAATGGTTGAGAAGTTGAGGAAGGAAGCCGATGAAGATCACATGAAGAAAGATTCTCTCCCACCGGTAACCGGCAAGCTTGCCGCTGCGATTCGCGGGATTTGGAAACTGAAATCACGGGTGGATGTGGACGCTGCCGGACAAGTCCAGATCGATCCGTTTCTCGGCCCGGATCCGCTTGGCATCCTTTGTTTCGGGCCAAGTCATTTTGCCGCCCAGTTCATGAAACGCGATCGGTCGGGGCAAAAAAATTTGTCGCAGCGCGCCCAACCCAAGGATAACACCGTCGGCGTTAACGGATACGACGCTTACTTTGGCGCGTACAGCGTCGACGAGAGCGCGGGCACGATCGCGACGACGATTGAAGGTTCAATCGCTCCGGCCAACATCGGCGCGACATACGTGAGGGACGCGCGCGTCGTAGACAATGAACTCATCATCCAGCTACACACCACCGCCGTTGACGGCACACCCATCACGCGCACTAACACTTTCTCCCGCGTCGGATAGTTTCACGACGACACTGAAGACTCAGTTCCCACTTTGATACACGGGCTCAGCCTGCGTGTTTGAATTAAGCTAAGCTCAAATTTCTATCTCAATTATTTTTGCGATTGCGGTAGTGTTGCTCAACGACGTGCGCGAGTCAGCGCATGCTGGGAGAACGTGAGCCTTCGCCTCGCAATTCGAGACTTCCAGCGATGGCATCGGTATCATACGTGATTCACGTATGTCAGCTGGGGCGCAGGTCCTTCTCCGGATTGCGCATCGCAGGCGTCGTTCCCGAAAGAAAAGTAAAAAGGTGGAAGGGAAAATTAAGAGGCAGCAAAAAATATCGAGCGTTGAAGGTCGAACGCCGAACGTTGAAGCGTTCGGAAATAAAACGAGAGGCGCGTCACCGCGGTGCGTCTTATCGTAGAGGACGGCGCTCGGGCCGTTCCCCCGATCTGCGCCAAATCAATTGTGTTCTGGCAATTAACGACGATACTGCCCGTAAGTTTCTCCGCTGCGATTCTCCGAAACGTGATCAAATCCCATTCCGAATTCGGAACTTAGTCTTCGCCAGCTTGATTCTCCCGTTACCAAAATTATGAAATCAAATCTCGTTAACGCCGCACTTGACGTTATTCCTAATCAGCAAATTCTGGTCAACATGGTCTCCCGGCGTGTCCGACAGCTTTGTCTGGGTCACCGGGCGATGGTGGAATTTGTTCCCGGGCTGGGTCACGCCGATATCGCGCTCTCCGAGATCGCTGCAGGGAAATTGATCTATGAATCGATTCTCGGTCAGAACGGGACTCAGGTGGTGGAGTTTCCCCGGGTCATTGTCGAGAAAAAGGCGAAGAAAAGAGCAGCATAATCGGGCTGCGAGCTGGAAGCGCGGAGCTGGGAGTGGCAGAATTTGCACGCGCGAAACCCGTCACCACAGAAGGCTCGGCACCGAACTGGTATTTTAATAAAGATGCGAAAAGTAAATCATAAGGTCTCAGGACGTCAGCGTGTGTTGGTGTTGGTCGATGAATCGAACATCGGCAGCTCGGTGCGCACAGCCGGCCGCGGTCTGGATTGGTTGAAGTTGCGAGATTTTCTGGCTGGCCCAAATACTGGGCGGGAGTTGATCGAGATGGTGGTCTATGCCGGTCTCCCGCCGGCGATGTCGATCTGGCAGGAAGAGCGCGATAAGAAAAACAAGTTCGTCCAATGGCTGCGCGCGAACGGGTTCATGGTCGTGACCAAAGATGGGTCGCCCGCGGATGAAGGCCGGTACAAGGCGAACGTGGACGTGATGATGGCGATCGATGCGCTCGAGCTTTCGGTCGAGATGCAACCCGACGTGGTGATCCTGGTAACGGGCGACACCGATTTTGCCTACCTCGCGATCCAGCTCCGCCGGCGCGGCATCCGAGTAGAGGTGGCATCGGTCACGCAAAATCTCGGGCAAATACTAAGATCGGCCGCCAACGAAGTAATCGATCTCGCGCCATTGTTTCGGACATTCGAGCTGATGAAAGTGGATGAGCCCAAGTCTGCCGGACCCGAGCGACAGCCGCGACAGCCGAATCAACCGAGACGCCGGCCAAGATTTCGGCCACGCCCGGATCGGATCCAGCGGCCGGCAAGGGATGAAGGATGAGGGAAAGGCTGAAGCAAACACCGAACGCCCAACATCGAACGTCCAACGCTCAAGCGAGAAATCAGCAATCAGAGATCGAAAGACAGATGTCAGAGTCGCCGACATGAATTAACGAAGCGGCATATCGGTTGCTGAGTTTCATGTCGTGCGATCAACATCCATAAGGCCGTATTTTCGACGCAGGTATTTGCTCGATAGCGCCGAACGTTCCTTTTTCGACGTTCTGAGGCGCATTGCTCGAGATCATATTGTTCTTGCCAAGGTCCGTCTGGCTGACCTGATCGATGCCAACGAACAGCACAAATATCGCCAATCCAATTTTCGTCGTGTCTGCTCTAAACACGTCGATTTCGTGATCTGCGACTCTCTTCTCCGCCCCCGGGTCGCTATCGAACTTGATGGTTCGTCGCACAAGCGCCCAGACAGACAGAAACGTGATCATGACGTCGATCGTTTGTTTAATGCAGTATCGTTTCCACTTCTTCGCATTTTCGTCCGAAAACAATATGATGAGGATCTGATTCGACGGCTCTTGCTAACGAAGTTGCAGCGTTAAATACCTGCAAGGCTGGGGCGCGTCCGGCCAGAAAGTGAGAAAGGGGTCGTGGCACCGAGATGAAGAAAACTGTCGAATGTCCTGGCTGCGGTAATCCCGTTGAATCGGGTAAAGCGAAATGCGCGAAGTGCGGGGAATCACTCCGGCGCCGCGTCTATCGGGGCGTTCTGGAAATGGACGTTGCGCACTCGGGAGAGACGTTGGAGTTAGCTCTGCGGAAGATTACCGCAGCTGTGGATCGCGGGCTGCGTGATGGTCACAGAGGTGTAAAAATTATCCACGGATATGGGGCCAGGTCGGGCCGTTCTGTAATCCGCGATCATGCGATTCAACTTCTACGTGGGCTTGCGAAGAAGGTAGGAGGAAAGGTGGCTCAAGAGAGTAATAATCCCGGCGCGCACATTCTTTGGCTTAACCGATGAGGGGGCGGGCTGGTGACGAGTGACCGGTGATTAGTGACGAGAGGTGGGAAAATAGGAAATGCTGAACGTTGAAGGTCCAACGCTCAAGTCAGAGATCGGATGTGGGAATTCGTTCTTTCCCCGACAGGCGCCGGCCCGTACAATTTCGCGCATGGGACACAATCGAGGCAGAGACAACGTGAGAAAACGCCAGGCCCGCCGGAAAAAAACACACCGGCTCGCGTCCGTGAAGCAAAGAAAGAAACCGGCGAAGTAACGTCGATGTTCTTTTGAAGCGAATGATCGAATGGTGGTTAACGAGCGGGCGAGCGATCCAGAGCTCATCGGGATTGCTCGCGCTGGCGATCGGCGGATTTCTCATTTATGCGGTCACGTAACCGGCAGTATCAGCGTATTTGATGTGAGACTGGAGCAAGCCCAGACTCACGACCGAGTGCATGAAGCCGATCGAAACTAAACGGCTCATTTTGCGGCCGGTAGATGCGGAACGCGACGCGGCGTTTGTTCTGCGGATGTTGAACGAGCCGGATTACATTGCCAATGTGACCGATCGCAACGTGCGGACGTTGGCGGCGGCGAAAGATTATATCCGTGAAAAGTTTTTGCCTGGCCACGAACGTTACGGAGTCGGTTATTGCGTGGTCTTCCTTCGCCCTGGAGCCACGGCGCGACAGGTGGAACTAAAGTCGTCGGGAACTCCGGTTGGCAGCTGCGGGTTAATGAAGCGCGATACGATGGAGGATTTCGATATTGGTTATTCGACGCTCACACAGTATGCCGGCAACGGCTACGCTTTCGAAGCCGCTTGGGCTATGATGGAATACGGCCGAAGAGAGCTGGGTCTGAAGCGGATCATCGGATTTACGTCGCCGACAAATGCGAAGTCGACCCATCTGCTGGAAAAACTGAGGCTTCGATTCGAGCGGATGGTGCAGGTTCCCGGGTTTCCGAATGAGGCCCGGCTTTATGGGTGGGAACAGAAGAAGTAAGGGGATCCTCCGCAAGTCCGATCTTTGTCAGATGAAGATGAGGCGCGATCGAGTCGTTGATTGCGCCATTTGAGGGGGGTAAAGGAGTTCCAGGATTTCTCTTTCCAGAGGACAATCTGATCTGGCATATTCACCAAATGGTTGGCCGTGACGGGACGAATGTTTTTTCTGACGCTGGTGCTGTTCGCGAATGTCGCGCTCGGTGACGGGAAGTACGAGCGCACGCGAGACGGTAAGACCATTGTCTGGAACAACGATCCCAAGCCTGGGGATGAGGCGACATGGTCAGGGGGCAGGGACGATGATGGGTATGCTCACGGGTTTGGCACACTCACCTGGTACACGAAAGAGAACGAGAACGAATCCGGCGAGCCCGAACTTTATGCGCGCTACTGGGGCAACATGGTCAAAGGCAAACTCGATGGGCCAGTCAATGTTCATTCACAAAGAAAAACAGGGCACGCGATGTTTGTCGATGGTGCTCGAATGACCCGCTGGCAGCGCGGTCGCGCGTCGTTTCGCGAAGCTGCTCGATGGCGCGCCGCTGCGATAGAGCGCGACACGGTTGGAGAACCGGGAGCGCCGTCGGAAGGACCGGTCTCCGGCGAAACTGAGGAAGCCGAAAGCCAGGAACCGGAATCGACGACTGTCGAATCACCCGAGGATTTGGCATTCAATTCTCAGCGTCCTCAACCGCTAACGAATGTCGGTCCGCCTCAATCCGAGATCGACGTCAGCGAGATGGTGCGATTGCTGGTTTGGCCGCCGCCTGTTCTGGGTATGAGATACATAATGCGACTACCGCGCACGGATACCAAGGCGCGCTTGACCAGAGGAGAAGTGATCGATTTGGCGGATGACGCAGCTCGCTCGCGTGGTTACGATCCGACTGAATGTGAATTGCCCCAGCCGCGGTATGATCCATCCGATCAGGCCTGGTCGCTTTTGTACGAAAAGAAGCCCGACCAGGGAACGAACGAGAGCAACAAACATTTCAGCATCGCCGTGGGCGATAAGACGAAGCGGACAGCGGTTGTTCCAGCCAAATGAGAAATGAAATCAGAACGTGCCAGGCGACGGAGAGGCGACGACGTGGTCCACAGCGTCGCGCAGCACGCGGACGTCGAACGGCTTGCTGAACATGGCATGGACATCCATGCGTTCGTAAGCCTGGCGGACTTCCGGCGATAGTTGCGCCGATACCACGATAATCTTTGCCGGGTTGCCCTGTTCCTTAATCGCGTGGACCAGTTCCACGCCGGTGAGGTTCGGCATCCTTTCGTCGACGATGATTACATCGAATTGGTTGGAATTGAGCTTAGCCAACGCAGCCTGGCCGCTGCTCACTCCGACCACTTCATAACGCGGATCGGCAAAGACGTACCGAAGCGAGAGCGTGACGGATGGTTCGTCGTCGACGGTTAAGACCCGAACCGGTTTGTGCTCCATGACGTTCTAAAAAGTGAGCAGGGCCTGTACCGGTGGAAGGTGAGGTCAGAAGTCAGAAGTTAGACAACAGAAGTCAGAGCGCGCGGCACGATCATGGGAATTTACGCCACCGCTGACAGAGGAGCGGTGAGCTGCGCTGCCGATTTTTTCGTGAGGATCTCCATCGCCATCTGCAACTCTGCTATGTCGAACGGTTTCGCCAGCATCATATCCACGTTGAGTTCCTCGTAAGCCTGGATGTTCTCCTTGGTCAGATGGCCTGAAAGGACGATAATCTTGGCGGGATATCCGCGCTTTCGCAGCAGGCGCACCAATTCGAGGCCGGTCACGCGCTGCATGTGATGGTCGGTAATCACGACATCGAACGGTTCCTTGGCGGCGCCGATCTTCATAAGCGCCATCCAGCCATTGGGCGCGGTGACTACTTGCGCTGCCGGACCGCCGAGTATCAGTGCGAGCAGGTTGGTCACAGCGGGCTCATCTTCGACAGTCAAAATGCGTAAGCGATGTTTCATAAAGCTTGGGACCGACAGAACAGAGCAAAACGCAGACCATCCCGGCGGCAAGAAAGGGTGTGGGTAATAGACGCTGTCGATCCTAAGGTGCCTAGGCAGCTTCCACGCGCGCGTGTTCTTCCGCCTTATACGAGCCCGGAAGATGAAAAACGCGTTCTTGATTAACGTCTCCGTTTTGCTTCCAACGCGCCGGAATCGTCGGCGACGTTTCGGCCAGGCGATCTATTTGCCGCTGAATATCGGTAATCGACCGCCGGAGCTCGTTAAGATCCGACGGCGAGAACGTTTTCAGGATTTCCAGGGACCGCCGCAACGCGCCATACCGGGCGGAGGCAATCTTGTGCTGATCGGCGCTCTGCGACAAACCGAGGAAGGTTTGCATACAGGCCAAAAGAGCCGCCACTCCGCTGCCTATTCCAATTCCCATCTTGACGGGGTCGCTCAGATCCGGGCGTCCTAACCAGTAAAAAGCGACCGCTGCCACGGCGGTCGTGAGGATGATGATCGGTATACCGAAACGATAATGCCAGCGCCGGAGCCGGGTGCCGCACTCCTCGTGTGTCAGCTCTTTGTCGCGCGTCCGTTCAAACCAGACGGCTAATAGTTTTTCGACATCCGCCTCCATACATCGTCGAATCCTCCCGATTCAGCTAAACAGGAAGTCGCGCCGAAAAGCGAGAAGAAAAAAACCGATTGGCGCAGGCAATGAACAGCATTGCCAAATACCGCACAGTTCTCAAACAGCGAAGGGATGTGAACTTGCGAGAAGCCTTCTTTAACCCCGACAGCCGTGAGCAGCGTTGGTATCCAGCGGTTGCCCCACGCCGTGCTGGCTTGCATCCGTTAACAGACTACGAGTTAATTTGGCTGCGACATGAACCCGCCGCCACTACCCGTCCGGAAACGTTTTCCGTGGTTGCCTTACTGGATTTTGCTCGCGCTCATCCTTCTGTTTGCGCTCGCGCCCCTGTTTTCCGTGATAGTGGCCTCCGTGATCGCGAACAGTCATGGCTGCAGGCTGGATGAAGGCTCAATTCATCCGTGCGTAATCAATGGGAAAGATTACGGCCAGCTCCTTTACACTCTTGGTGTATCAGGCTGGTTTATGCTGGCTACAATTCCCATCGGTGTAATTGCCGGAATCGTTTGGCTCATTGTCCTTCTGTTTCACCGGGCCAGTTGGCACAGGCGCAACGCACAAGCGGTCTAGCGTGCAACCGACGGCGCTTCCCGATATGTGAATTTTTGTCCTGCGCACTCCTGCCTGTATCGGACCGCGGTGGTAAAAAGAGTTGTGATGGCAACGATCCACGCGCTGGCGGTTGGGTTTGAAACGAAATTAATATATGAACTCCGGTCGTTCACCAGCTGTGGAGAACTATCAAGTGTCCTTGCGAATTCCTTGCGGCGAGGTCGTGCTTTCCGGCGATCTAGGCCTACCGGAAAATGCGATCGGTCTGGTTTTGTTTGCTCACGGCAGCGGAAGCAGCCGGCACAGCCCGCGAAATCAAGCTGTGGCGGAATTCTTGCGGCGTTCGAGAATCGGCACCTTGTTGTTTGATCTGCTGACCCCGGAGGAAGAAATCGAAGATACTTACACCAGGAGGTTGCGATTCGACATCGGATTACTCAGCCGGCGTCTGGCAATGGTTACGGAAGAGATCGCGCACGACTCGCGTGTAAAAAACCTGGCTTCGGATATTTCGGGGCCAGTACGGGCGGCGCGGCGGCGTTGCGAGCTGCCGCCGCGTTAGAATCGACAATTCAAGCCGTGGTATCGCGAGGCGGGCGGCCCGATCTGGCAGGCGAAGCGTTGAGCGATGTGAAAGCCGCAACGCTGTTGATTGTAGGAGAGTATGACGCGGAAGTGTTGCGGCTTAACGAACGAGCCTATGCCCAACTTCAATGCGCGAAATCACTAAGCGTTATTCCTCGCGCCACACATTTGTTTGAAGAACCGGGCACGCTCGAACGTCGTGCGGCTGGCGGCCGATTGGTTTCAACAACACTTGAGAGGAACGTGATGTCGAAATATTTGGCCTGCTCCCTTAGGCGAGCCGGATCCATCGCTTCGATTTCCGGCGCATCCACCAGGTAAAGCCGGAAAATGTATTCTGTATCACCGGCGCTGACGTGGAAGCTGTCGCCATCATTTGGCCCGATCTGCGATCAGGTGGCAATTTTTTAGCACAATCCAATCGCCGGCGGCGCGAAGATCGACAAGCGCAGCTGAAAGGATGACCAGGATGCAAAGAAATTTGCGATTCATGTGGGCAGCTCGAATTGGCTCATGACCTTGAACATCTTGTAGCGCTCATTGATCTCATCCATCGACAATTTGCGCAATCGTTCCAGGCTAAATGCCTCCGCGCAAAAACTCGCCAGAACACTGCCGTAGATCATAGCTTTGCGCAGATCGGCAAAGTGGACTTTTTTGACCGTGCCGGCGAGATAACCGGCCATGCCGCCGGCAAAGGTGTCTCCCGCGCCAGTCGGGTCGTGAATGTCTTCCAGCGGATAGGCGCCGCAGCTGAAAAATTCGTTGCCTTCACCGAAAAGCAGCGCGCCATGCTCACCTTTCTTAATTGCAACATAGCGCGGCCCAAACGTGCGGATCTTGCGACCTGCTTTGATGAGACTGGTCTCCTTCGTCATCTCGCGCGCCTCACTGTCGTTCACGATGAGAAGATCCACCCTTGGCATGAGGGCATCCAGATCGCCTCTCGTCGTTTCGATCCAGAGATCCATGGTATCGGCGACGATGAAGCGCGCACGTTCCATTTGATCGAGCACATGCGATTGCAATGACGGCGCGATATTGGCCAGTAAAACGAAATCCGTTTGGCGATACGATTCGGGCAACGCCGGCTTGAAAGTCTCGAAAACATTGAGCGCTACCGAACGCGTCTCACGGTTATTGAGGTCCCACGAATATTCCCCCGACCAGCGAAACGTTTTTCCATCCGCGCGCTGGACGCCATCGATGTCGATCTTGCGCGACTTCCAAAAATCGAATTCGGAATCAGGAAAATCTTTTCCCACAATTCCAACGAGCCGCACCGGCGAAAAGAAACTCGCACTCAATGCGGCGTAAGAAGCGGAGCCGCCGATTAGATCGGCATGTTCTTCGACCGGCGTCTTAACCGTGTCGAGCGCGATGGAACCAACAACTAGGACGGACATGCGAGATGTTTGATGTGCGAGGTTTGATGTTTGATTTGCCGACCGGTCTTTTAAGCAAGCATATCCGTGGTGCAACGGGCGTAATCGATGATGCTGTGCGCTTTCAGCAACGCCGACACCATCACTACGCGATGCGCTCCGGCGTCGATCACGCTTTGGAGATTGTCGATGTTAATCCCGCCGATGCAAAAAATCGGCAGGTCAACTTGCTCGTGTACTCGCTGAATTTCTGAAAGGCCAATCGGCCGGTAATCGGGTTTGGTGGGTGTGGCAAAAATCGGGCCGAACCCGATGTAATCGGCTCCTTCGCATTGCGCAGCGCAGGCCTGTTCCAGACTGTGTGTCGATTTACCTACAAAAATGGGCCGTCTCGCTTTTTCGCGCACGGCCGCAATTGATTCATCATCCTGCCCAACGTGCACACCTTCGGTAGAAGCTTTCGCCGCGACTTCGGCATGATCATTCACGATCAAGGGCGTTCCGGATACGGAAGTAATCTCGTGCAGTTTCGCTGCAAGATCGACAAGTCCGCCTATCGAATGCATTTTTCCGCGCAGCTGAATCAGGTCCACTCCGCCCTTGACCATTTCGTTCGCCACGCGCCCACATTCCTGATCGTCGATGTAACCAAGATCAATGATGGCGTAAAGACGGCAGTCGCGCAGCGTTCGCAATGTTATTCGTGTAATTGAGCGGAGGGTGGAATCAATTCGAAATTCTCCGAAGTCATTACCCGCTCGACAAAGCCGGTATCGTATTTTCCGTCGCGAAACTCGCCATTGCGCATGATCGCAGCGTGAAAGGGGACAGTGGTCTTGATTCCGGTGATGTAATATTCGTCCAGGGCGCGGCGCATCCGGTCGATGGCATTGATTCGAGTCGAGCCGACCGTAACGATTTTCGAAATCAAAGAATCATAATAGGGCGGCACTACATAACCGGTGTAAGCATGAGAGTCGATCCTAACGCCGCGGCCACCGGGCCCGTAATAGAAATTTATCCGGCCTGGTGAAGGTTGAAAATTTTTCGCTGGATCCTCGGCATTGATTCGGCATTGGATTGCGTGAAGCCGCGGCACGGCGTGAGCAACGTGCTTGGAAAGCGGCTCGCCGGCCGCGATGCGGATTTGCTCCTTTACCAAATCGCACCCGTAAACCTCCTCGGTGATCGTATGTTCGACCTGGATCCGCGTGTTCATCTCGATGAAATAAAAATGTCGATGTTCATCCACCAGAAACTCGATCGTGCCCGCGTTCTCGTAGCCCACAGATTTAGCCAGCTTGACCGCGGCATTTCCCATTTTCTTTCGGAGCGATGCAGTCATGAGCGGTGAGGGGCATTCCTCGATCACCTTTTGATTGCGCCGCTGAATCGAGCAGTCGCGCTCGCCCAGATGAACAATGTGCCCATGGCTGTCGGCCATGATCTGGAATTCGATGTGATGCGGACTGACGATAAATTTCTCCATGTAAACCTCGCCATTACCGAATGCCTTCTCTGCTTCGTGGCGCGCAGCGTGAAAGCCGGTAATCAGGCTGGGTTCGTTGTGGGCCACCCGCATGCCGCGTCCACCTCCACCTGCGGCCGCCTTGATCATCACTGGGTAGCCGATTTTCCTGGCAATCTTCGCCGCTTCCTTTTCGTCCGCGACGATGCCATCGCTTCCGGGAGTCACCGGCACGCCTGCTTTGCGAGCGCAAGCACGCGCGGTATTCTTGTCACCCATCGAGTGCATCGCCGGAGTAGGCGGACCGATGAACGTAATATTACAACTTTCGCAGACTTCGGCGAAGTGGGCGTTCTCGGCCAGAAATCCGTAACCGGGATGAATCGCATCAACATCGCCGACTTCTGCGGCGCTGATGATGCGATCGATCTTCAAATAACTTTCGGTGCTAGGCGGCGCACCGATACAGATCGATTCATCGGCCAGCTGGACATGGAGCGAATCGACATCGGCCTCCGAATACACCGCCAGGGTGCGGATCCCGAGTTCCTTGCAGGCCCTGATGATACGAAGGGCAATCTCTCCCCGGTTAGCGATGAGGACTTTTTGGAACATGCACGCGCGGTCCGGCGCGGTCGCCGTCGGCAACTCGCGCCTTACCAATTTCGGTTAGCGCACCCGGAACAGAGCCTGCCCGAATTGCACCGGTTTTCCATTCTCGGCTACAATTTCGGCGATGGTGCCGCTGGTTTCCGCTTTAATTTCGTTCATCACCTTCATTGCTTCAATAATGCAAACCACGGTGTCTTCGGTCACGCTCGCTCCGACATCGACAAATGGCGCCGCGTCGGGCGCGCCCGCGCGATAAAATGTGCCGACCATCGGCGAAACGATTTCCTTTAGTGAGCTCTTTTCAGCTCGTTCCTCAACCTGCGCTTCCTGTGCGGCCGCCGTTTGCATGGTCGGGACCGCTCCTTTGTGAGAAGGCGACGACGCAGTGGAGACAACCGCCTGACCAGATGCGGCCTTCTCGAGTTTGAGCCGAAAGCCATCCTTTTCCATCTCGAAGATGGAAAGATCGTTTTCCTTCATCAGATCGATGATGGCTTTTATGTCCTTCAGTTCCACAATAGTCCCCGGCTCTCAAACATCGGGCGGGTCTAGGTAAATCGGTTTTTGAAGCGAGGTCAAGCGGGGAAGCGGATTGGATTTTTGAAGCGTCCAAGATTCCATTACTCCATTGCTGCAACACCCCATTTCCAAGTCATCGACGAGACTGACGATTACGTCGTGGTCGATAAACCGCCATTTCTTCTCGTCCATCCAACAAAGCCCACCACCGCACGAACCTTGTGGAAAGAATTGCGCGAACTGCTGGCCTTCGAAATCGCCGGCGGCGGTCAGGTTTCCATCATCAATCGGCTCGACCGCGAAACGAGCGGTGTGATTCTGGTTGCAAAGAACGCAGTGACAGCGCGCCGATTTGGGCTGCTGATGCAGGAACGTCGATTGAAAAAGGAGTATCTCGCGATTGTCTGGGGTTGGCCCGAGTGGGAACAGACGATTGTCGATGCTCCCCTGGATCGACAAGGAAAACATCAGCCATCAGCGATTTGGCTTAAACAAGTGATCCATCCAGCCGGCGCTCCGGCGCAGACGGAGTTCCATGTTGAGCGGCGTTTTTCCCGATCGAGCGATGGCGGCAAGTTTAGCTTGATTCGAGCAGTTCCGCGTACCGGACGGACACATCAGATTCGTGTCCATCTTAGTTCGCTCGGGCATCCGATCGTTGGCGACAAGATATACGGCCCGAACGAACAACTCTATCTCGAATTCATCAAGACGGATTGGACTCCGAAACTCCAGAAAGAATTATTGCTCCCGCGCCACGCGTTGCATTCTGCAAAGCTCGCTATCGAGAACGAATGCGAATGGACCAGCGCGTTGCCTGTCGATCTTGGCGAATTTTGTGCCGGAGGTTGATGAACGGTGGGCGACAAAGTTTGCGACGGTCGCAGACCGCCGCTACACATTAGCGAGATGAGAACGGTCCCTCTTGTTTCTGCCCTGTTGATTCTGGGAATTTGCTCGCAAGGTTTCGCAGGTCCGGTTCCGGGAGCAACTGCGTCGAGCGAATTCAATCCGGCAAGTTACGAGCTTGCGATCGAGTCCGGCTATTTATTTGGCGTGATCAATCCCCCGCAAGATTATCAAATCGCCGCCGAATTCATCACCGGGCGCGTCCGCTGGGGAGTGATGGATCGAGATGATTGGTTGCGCGGTTACCATCAATTTTATCTCAGCGCGGTTGCGGAGCCGATTGTGGAAGGAATCGAGAATCGTTATTTCGGATTGAATTTCGGCTTTCGCTATAATTTCGTTCCGCCCGGGTCGCGGCTCACGCCCTATTTTTCCGGCGGAGTCGGTTTAGGCTGGATCGATAGCCACGCCAATATTCCCGGGGGACAAGGCCAGGATTTTACGTTCAACATTCTGGCGGCAGCCGGTCTTTCCTACAAAGTGACCGAGCAATGGAAAATAAGCGCCGGAATTCTCTACGAACATCTTTCTAATGGCGGACAAACCGATCCCAACCCAAGTTTGAATCTGCTCGGGCCCCAGGTGGCATTGAGTTATTCATTCTGATGACCTCTCTCTTTAATAAATCCAGGAGGCTGTCAGCTTGCCCTACAGTCCTTGAATGAATGTTCCTGAAGAAAATATCCTCGTGATCAAGCGAACTTTATTCGATCAGCTCGGCAGTTTTCACGGGCTAAATTTCGCGCCTGAGAAATATTTGAACAAGATTCTCTCGCGCGGGAACAATTTTTTCATGCCCCGCAGTCGGGCCGAACTTGATCCGACGCATAAGCAGATCATTCCCTATGCTTTGATCGCGTCCGAAGACAAAGTGCTCCATTACGTTCGCGGGAAAAAGGCAGGGGAACAACGTTTGGTGGCGAAAGGCTCGATTGGAATCGGTGGTCACATGAACGATCGCGATGAATCGCTGTTCGCCTGGGACGAGGATGCGTATCTCGCGGGCGTCGAGCGGGAGGTAAACGAAGAAATTAAGATCGACAGTCTGTATGAAGATCGAATCGTGGCTCTGTTAAACGACGACAGCACGGAAGTCGGCCGGGTCCATCTCGGGATTGTGCATGTTTTCAAGCTGGTTGAGCCGAACGTCGAAAAACGCGAAGCGATGATGACTGGCCTGAGCTTTTTATCCAAAGAGGAATTGCTAATGCGCCGCGATTCGCTCGAAGCGTGGTCGCAGATTTGCCTCGATTCGCTAGACCGGCTTTTAGTTTAGTCGCGCTTCACCGCGATTACTGGACGGCGCCCTGCCCGGACGAAAAGGTCATATTGTCCAACTGCCATTTCCCGACTGGATGTGAAACATCGATGTCGAGCGTGGCGGCTTGAGTGGGATAGAACAGATGAGCTGTAAAATGGCCCGTCGGTGAAAAAAACTGGGATTCGAATGTGACCGTTGAATCGATCTTAATCGGCTGTTGCGGCGCACCTAGCTGTTGAAACTGGGAAATGATGTATTCCTGTTGAGACGGAGGATAGTCGAGACGCATCTGCGGACTAAGATGATCGACAAAAAATCTCAGATCGTGTTTCACGGTCAGGGCTGTGATCATTTCTTTGCCGAATTCGTTCGCCTCTCGTTCCATGGTTTTTTTATTGCTGAACAAAAACCAAAATCCGACGCCGATGATAGCGAGGATAATGATGAGTACGACCAAGCCCTGGCCAGATTCCCCGGATCGATTCGCCGACGGGCGAATTTGTCGCGACGAACAGTTCGATTTTGAGTTTTTCATAAGTTTTTAATAACCGAAGCCGAGGCCCTTGATTACCTGGCCGTTAAAGATGAGAGCGGCGTGGCTTTGCTTGCCGGTATAGGCGCCGAACCGATTGCGAGCATTGACCTTAAAATGAATGATGTAGCCGTAGAGATGTTTGTCGTTGTTCCCAAGATCCGCGGGTTTTGGTTGGTCCACCCATTCGATTCGCGCGCTAGAAGGATCGATCAATTGAGCGTCCAGCCATTTCATGACGATCTCCTTGTAATTGGCGGGGTAGGGACCGTAAGGCGAGACATCAGCGCTTTGAGTTTCGGCGCAAACCAGAGTTGGCAAAATCGCGCTCAAGATCAGCCCGCAGAGTATCAGGTCGCGAAATTTCACAAAATCGAGTGTGCCCTCGGCGCCATTTTTCGTCCAGCCTAATCAACAGCCCATCCGCTTTCCCGCTAAGAAAACGAGTCGGACGAGATTCTACACGCGATGTGGGCTCGAAAGACGAAAATAAATGGAGGTAAAAATGAACACACTACAATTCAAAGGCAGTTGGAACGAGGTAAAGGGAAAACTGAAACAGAAATATGGTCAGTTGAGCGATGATGATCTGGCCTTCAGCGAGGGCAAGGAAGACGAATTGCTTGGTCGCTTGCAAAATAAGTTAGGCCAGACCAAGGACGAGATTCGCGAAACGATCGCCAGGTTATAGGCGATGATTTCCTGCGCAGCGTTAGTGCAGGCGCTGTAACGCAGAAATCCCGTAACTTTCCTCTAAAACAGGAGCTTCTGCTGCTGCTTGAGCAGCATTGAGCTCGATTTGTTTTGGGTCTTCTTCGGTCTCGATTTCGATAAAGCCGCCCTCGATCGGTTGCTTGACAGCTTCGACCAAATCTTCCAGGGAAAGAATCTCCCTGCCATTGACCTTTGTTACCACGAGATAAGCGAGATCTTCATAACCAATCGTGGCGTTCACCGGCAGAACCTGGCTGAGGATGACGACTTTGCGATGGTCCTGCGGAAAGAGTTCCGATTGAAACTCGTCGAGGTAAACAAATTTTTGAGGCGCTTCCCTAAGCCAATTCGAACCCCATTCCCGTAAATACTGACGCGAAAGCTCCTGAAAAATCAAACCACCCAGAACGTAATAACGCGGCGGTTCGTCAAAACTATACGGCGGAATAACATAATCACTCGCGTCTCGGTGTTCGAGAGTCACGCTCAATTGCATCTGTTTCCCACTTCGCTGGATTTGGAACGGCACGGTGTCGCCGGAGAACGCCTGCGCGGTCAGGAGATTGGTGAAATCGATTTTACCGTAACGAGGATCGACATAGTTGCCATTCTCGTCGACCTGGCTTTTTGAAATCGCGGTCACGATATCACCCACTTGCAATCCAGCTTTCATGGCCGGCGAGTTCGGTTCGACCCTGGTGATGTACACGCCGGCGGGCTTGCCCGTTTCTCCCGCGAATTGCCGCAACTCCGGGTCTCGCGTAGGGAAAAAGGAAAATCCGGCGGACGGGAACCCCCGATACTTTCCGCTTTCAGCTTCCTTGAGAAAGTGAGTGATGATCGGCGCCGGGATTGCATCGAGGAGTTGCGAGCGGGGGTCGTAACGAAGGAGCAGGCCGGCCAGCTTATTCTTCTTGACCAGCGGGACCGTGTAACTGTTTTCGCGATACTGCATCGACAAGCTCAGCCGATACGTAAGGAATTGGCCGACATCACCGGGATATCGCATCACCTGGATTGTTGTAACGAGTCCCTCCGTTGCGATCAGCGCTCCGGTCGGTTCCAATTGCCAGGCAGCAAGCCGATCGCCCACTACCGTGTCATTGGTGATTTCCAAGGGTGTGATGCCTTTCAGGAAGTTTTTGTCCGTGGGTTCGAGAAGAGCGAGGTTTGCTTCGTAATCGATCACCGCGACATTGGCCGCGTTCTTTTCACCCGACTCGGCGCGTTCCAGCTCGACATAATTTTGGTTGGCCACCAAATCGGCTGTCACGAGCACGCGTCCATTCGAGAGGACCGCGCCTAATGCCCTTTTTGAGAAAGGCGCTTTCTTTTGCCATGGCCGAAAATAATCATACGACTGGCCGGTCACGTTCACGCGCACAAGCGCAAGCTGCTTCTCCTGGCTCATCGCATTTGGCGCAGCAGATTCCTTTTTTGCGGAGGCCGGCATAACGACCACGATCATCACAACGAGCGCGACCAGACTGGAGAACCAACGTTTTTGCATCTAGATTTGCTTTCTGTCCTTGGGCGTTTTCGCTTCAGGTTGTTCTTCCAGGTTCTCTTCCTTGAACACGTTGTACCGAGTCTTGATTCGCTGGCGCGCTTCTTCCACTTTCTTGCGATCCAGCACCAAGGGTGGTCCGTCGCCCACCATCCGCATGACAAGGTGATCCGGTGCCTCGGAAAATGCCTTCGCTAACTCGTCTAATGTGCGGATTTTGTTTCCGTTGATTTCATCGACAATCCCGCCGCGATACGGCATTAGATATGTGTTCGTGGGATCGGGCAGGATGTTGGTCAGAATAATCACATCGGGATGCTGAAGATAGATTTGGTCCAGCACGTAATAATTGAAGAAATGCCGGATCCGGAGATCGTTTAATTGCATTGCATAGGCCTCGAGCAAATCGAGATTGAGGGGCTGAAAAAGGAGCCCACCATACAGAACGTAGCGTGGGTGGATGTCATAGCTGTGGCCCTGAACAAAATAGGGCCAGACGGTGCCGAGTAAGACGCTCGCGGTCACCGATTTTTTATCGCGAAGAAGATCGAATTTCACAGAGTCGCCCTTGAATTTTCGCTCGACGACTTCCGGCATTTCCACGCGCGTGCCTTCCAGTTCGACATTGCCATCGCTGGCAATCGGGTGATCATCAATCGAGAGGAGAACGTCGCCCGAGCGGATTTTGCCAGCCGCCGGACCGGCCTCTATGACCGTGTCCACCAACACGCCGCGATCGTCATCTTTCAAACCGAGAAAATTGCGCTGCGCAGGATTTTGCAGCTTGGAATAGGTCAATCCAAGGTCGACATACTTATCGTAGTGGCCATCGCTGATGTCTTTCAAGAATCGATTGATGACCGGTGTCGGAATCATGTAAGCGACTCCCTGGGCTACATCGCCGCTGTAGCCTTGGAAGGCCACACCCACGACCTTTTCGTTTTGCATTACCGGACCGCCGCTGTTGCCGGGATTGATCTGGGCGCTGATTTGGATTGCCAGATGCTGGTCGATTGCGGAGTGAGTGTAGAGTTGGAAATCAATTCGAGAAACGATCCCGGTGGTCACCGACATTCGTTCGCCGCCGATCGGATAACCATAGGCCGACACCGTCGATTCCAAATCCGGAATACCGCCGAACTTTAGCGGAATCATGTTCTTGAAAAAGTCTGGATCCGAAACGGTGATCAACGCCAGATCACAATCGTGAGCGATGAATTGGACATGGGCCGGATATTTGTTCGGATCCCCCTCGCGCTCGACCGTGAGATAGCGACTGTTACTTACCACGTGGGCATTGGTCATGATGCGGCGCCCATCGATGACAAAGCCTGCCCCGACAGCGCGTTGAATTGCCCCTGCATTCCACGGCGCGCGATAATCCGGTTCCACCGATGTTGTCGTGATGCGGACCAGACTTTTTTGCACAGGACCATTCGGCTGCGGCGGAACGATCGGGACGGGAATCACCGGTGGCGGCGCGATGGGGTTGGGCGAAATACCGGGCGGATGCGGCTGACTAAGTGAGGGCCTTGGAGTGGGCGTAAAAGTGTTTTGTTGCGCGTAGGATGTCGATCCAACGAGCAGGCCAGCACAGACAAAAGTGATGAGCCCCTTCATTGCCGCAAAGTCCGAGAAGATGAAACGATGCGCCGGAAAAGCAAATCTGGCGCCATACAGGCGCTAAACTCCTGCGCGATCAAGCAGCGATCTGAGGATTTTTTGTGCTTGGAAAAATTCGTGCGCAATTTCTCGCGCGGCACGCGAATGTTTCGAGTAATCACGGTTGATTTTTCCCACCGCATCGACAATCTCGCCTAACGTTCGAAACGCGAGCAGACCGGTATCGCCGCCATAGTGCCGGGTGAATTCCGTTTCCTGAGTAATGACGGGGCGTCCGGCCGCCAGATAGCATGAGCTGCGATCGCTAAACCATCCCGTCCGCAATCGGACATATTGATCCTTTGCCACCGTGAATTCTCCCTTGGAAAGACGGATATAATCGCGGTATAACCGATGATTAGCGCTGATTCGAACCGGCGAAACCAATCTCCAGCGATTTCGCTCGAAACGATGGCGAGTCTTGGCGTCTTTGATGTCGGTGGCGAGCTCAAACGTCTCGCTGGCTTTTCTGGGGGACTCGATGAAGCGAAGAAACTCGCGTGACTTGCTCCAAAGGTATTTTTTTCCGCGCCATATTATGTCCTTCTGGCCACTCGTGGACCAATTCGCCACCGACGTGAAAACGGCTGTGCGGCTAGGGCGTTGTTTTGTTTCCCAAAAATCGAGCACGACTGGTTGCCGTGTGGGAAGCCAGCGAAATCCATGTCTCGGAACAGGGAAAATCCTTGTGGGAACGTTTTCCCCGAAAGTGAAAAGCGCATGATGCCGCGATAGATAATCGACTGTCGATCTCACGCCGTTGTCGATCTTGATCTGCTCGACGCCCGGATCGCTCTCGACGTAAATAATCCGATCGCTGGCCAGCAGATCTTCATTGAGTTCCTGTGCCCCGCATACATTGAGAATGGCGTCTGCCTCGCAATAAAGCTGACGAATTTTCCGAAGTGGCAGCCCGACTGTTGGATTGGATTTTGAATACCGGGCGCAGAATGCCCATTTGTTTTCGAAACCAAACTCGCATGAGAGCTGGTGGAGAATTCGCGTCGCGTAACCGAAATCCTCAGTGATGGTAAGCATTTCGGGATCATAGGGCATGCGGGCGGAGTCCTCGATGTAATAGACGTCATGACCGAGACGTTTTAGTCCGACAATGTAATGAATGTGCTGCCAGATGACGCCAGCGATGGGCATTGAGCCCATAAATCCCATGACGACAATTTTCTTCTTCATCCGGGATAATGGCCCGATGCATAAAGCTTCGCGTAAGCCCCGCCGCGCTGGACCAAATTGGAGCCGCGCCCCTGCTCGACAATGTGACCATGCTCAAGCACGATGATTAGATCCACAGCGTGAATTGTGGCCAGGCGATGAGTTGCAATTAAGGTGGTGCGGCCACGCATCAATTCCTTGATGGTGTCCATGATCGCGGACTCCGTTGTTGGATCGAGCGCAGAGGTCGGCTCGTCGAGCAACAGAATCGGAGCGTTTTTCAAAAAGGCGCGGGCAATCCCGATTCGCTGGCGTTGCCCGACGCTGAGATGACCACCACGCTCACCGACCAGGCTGCCGTATCCGTTAGGGAGCTGCTCGATGAAGTCGTGCGCCTGCGCCTTCCGTGCAGCATCGACAATCTCATCTTCGCTGGCGTCGGGCCGGCCATAGGCAATGTTCTCGCGAACCGTCGTGGAAAAGAGCAATGTGTCCTGAAGGACGAGGCTAATCTGTGCGCGCAACGATTTTTTTGTGACCTTGCGCAAGTCGCGACCATCTAGCGCAACCCGACCTGAAGCGGGATCGTAAAAGCGAGGAACCAGACTTAATAGAGTGCTTTTTCCTGCGCCAGTCCCGCCTACGAGTGCCACGATCTGGTTCGCTGCGATTTGAAGATCGACATCACGCAGCACCTGTCGATCCTGTTCGTAACCAAACGAGACGTTCTCAAATCGAATCGATCCTTTTGTTTCACTAATGGTGACGGCGTTCGGATCATCCAAAACGTCATCGCGCCGGTCCAGAATCTCGAAACAACGGGTTGCGCCCGCCGTCGCGCCTTCCATCGCCCACGTCGTATAGGTCAGCGACTCAATCGGTTGATAAAGCATCAACAGGTATGCACTAAAAATGAGAAGCGATCCCAGGGTGAGTGTGCCGGCAAGTACATGCAAACTTCCGACGTAATACATCGCTGCCGTGCCAATCACGATCAATGTGCTAATCACAAGAGCACTGTTTACGTTGGTCAAAGTGAGCCGGAGGTTTGCCCGCAGACTTTGACGAGCCTCCTGTTGAAATTGCAGTACTTCAAAATCTTCGCGTCCGAAGGCATGAACCATTCGGATGGAACTCAATCCTTCCTGCGCCTGCGTCAGGACAGCGCTCTCCTGTTCCTGAATAGATGTCGATTCGCGACGTATGCGGGCCGCGAAGAAATAAAGCGCGGCCACAATTAGCGGAACAATCGTCAGAGAAAGTAATGTGAGCTTCCAATCCAGCTGCACCATGATGACGAACGTCGCAATCAGAGTAAGCACTGAAGTAAAAATATTCGTGAATCCCTTGTTGTAGATGGTTTGGATCGATTGCGAATCGTAAGCCACGCGGAAAGTCGAGTCAGCCGAGCGGCGCATATCATGAAACTTCAAGGATAGGCGCTGAAGATGAGAATAAAGGTCGGTGCGCAGCTTCAATAGAGCCTGAAGACCAATCTTCACCAGCAGGTACTTCGTGATCCAATTGAGAATCCCCCAGAAAACTTGAATCCCGACAAGGCCAAGGCAAAGCAGCGGAATCCACGTCCGCCACTCATTCCGCACAGCGGAACCAGGCCGGAGAAAATCATCGACAATGATTTTGAACGGCCACGGCTTGAGCAAGTTCAATCCAATGCCAAGCAGGGAGAAAAGCAAACCAACAGCTGTTTGCCGCCAAAACGGGCGATAGTAGTCTAGAACGCGTCGGTATATGGGCATGGCAAATTTACGTTGCGAATTTCAATTTTCCGATTGAACTACTCGCGCGTTTGCAGACGCAATCTCAAACGGAAAAATTCATCGGTCAGGCTCTCGACGTGCATCATTTACTCCAGTTTTGGTCTGAATGGGTTCAAAACGGAGGATACATTGGGATATTTCTATTGATGGCAATGGCGAGCTCGCCCCTTCCGGTTCCAGCCGAGGTAATCATCCCGCCGCCGCATTTCTGGCCGCGCAGGGGAGGCTCGACCTTAGCGGTGTTCTCATCGCCGGTATCCTCGGATCTTATTTCGGTGCAAGCGTGATGTATTGGGTTTCACGCTGGGTCGGGCGTCCTTTGATCTTGCGCTTTGGCCGATATGCGTTTCTAACGCCGGCGAAGTTGCAGGAAGCAGAACATTGGCTAAATCGCTACGAAGCTGGAGGCGTTTTCTTCGCTCGCATTCTGCCAATCGTTCGTCACTTGATCTCAATTCCAGCAGGCGTTGTTCGGATGAATTTCGGAACTTTCAGCCTGGTCACCGTAGCGGGATCGGCCTTGGCCTGCGGAATCCTGGCTTACCTCGGCGACAAAGCGTATCGTCTTGAACCGCAGTTGCTGAGCGATCCTGACGCACTGGTTCATTTCGTCAGGAGTCAGTCCAGCTGGATATTGATTGTAGTCGGCATTTTCGCCGTACTCTACATATTGACGATGCGTCTTGCGCGACCCCAAAATGTAGGCAAGCAAGGCTGACAGATGTTCACAGAACGAACATATTTGTTCAGATTCTGAACACTACGGACGTTAACAAACCGCGAATAACTCGCCATTCTCGATAGAAGACTATTCACATTGAACAGTGGCACTACAGTTGCTGTCAATACAGCTCAAGCAATGAAGAAGAATAATCTGATCCTGAAAACCCGACCCAAGCTTTCGCTCGGCGATTTGGTTCTTGCCGTAAGCTCTTGCGCAAAAAACCCGAAGGAGACTGTCGCCGCTGTGGCTGATCTCTTGGCCAGCGGGAAAGTGCGCGTTCAGAGCAACGGGCGTTTTCTGCGGGCGAGGGTTTGCTAGGTTAGGATTCGACAAACGGCTTTCAAAGTCGCTTCGGTGAATTGTCGCCGGAGTGATTTTTTTTGCGAACAATTCGACCAACAAAAGACTTTTCGGTTTTGCCGCAAACTCTTATGTTCGTGATGTGATCGATCGCTATTCCCGGCCACGGATGCGCCAGATTTGGTCGGATGAGCGCAAATTTCAAATCTGGCTCGAGATCGAAACGCTCGCCTGTGAATCGATGGCCGATCTCGGCCAAATTCCAAAGTCTGATGCCGCGGAAATTCGGAGACGCGCTCGGTTTTCGATTCCGGAAATCGCCGAGATTGAGAAACGGACAAATCACGATGTGATTGCGTTTCTGGAGAACGTGGCGGAATCGGTCGGGCCTGCAGCGCGATGGATTCATCAAGGACTTACGTCATCGGACATTCTGGATACAACTTTGGCGGTGCAACTGACCGAATCGGCGGGAATTCTGCTCGCAGATCTGGAGACACTAAGATCCGCAATCGCAAAGCAGGCGCGCCGTTTTAAAATGACGCCGATGATCGGACGCAGTCACGGCGTTCATGCCGAACCGATCACGTTTGGACTGAAGCTGGCCCTAATGTTCGATGAATTTGGCCGGGCTATTGAATGCCTGACGCAGACCCTGGAGCGGATTCGAGTTGGCAAGCTAAGCGGCGCAGTAGGAACGCATGCCCATCTCGATCCGGCAATTGAACGAAGCGTGTGTGAGAGGCTTGGCTTGAAACCGGCAACGCTTTCCACCCAAATTGTGCAGCGTGATCGTCACGCCGAATTCATGACCACATTGGCCGTAATCGCATCCAGCATTGATCGTTGGGCGACGGAATTCCGACATCTTCAGCGGACCGAGGTTCTTGAAGTGGAAGAATTTTTCGGCGAAGGACAAAAGGGCAGCTCGGCGATGCCGCACAAGCGTAACCCGATCCTAAGCGAACGCCTAAGTGGGCTGGCCCGGGTAATTCGGGGCAATTGTATTGTGGCGCTGGAAAATGTCGCCCTTTGGCATGAACGCGATATTAGCCACTCGAGCGCGGAACGAATTATTCTGCCGGATTCCTGTATCCTGCTCGACTACATGCTCTCCAAATTGCACGACATCGTCGAAAAATTGCTGGTTTATCCCGAGCGGATGGCGGAAAACCTAGGCCTTACCAAGGGACTTTATTTCAGCCAGTCGATCTTGCTTGCTCTCACCCGCGCAGGAGTTGAGCGAAAGACGGCCTACGAAGCTGTGCAGCGTGCAGCCATGAAAACTTGGAAAGGCGAGGGGACATTCGCAGAAAATGCCAAGGGGGAACCGGAAATTGCGGCGAAGCTTTCAACCTCGGAAATCGATCGGCTTTGCTCTCTCGACATCCATTTTCAACATGTCGATGAAACTTTCAAGGCGCTCGGCTTGGAGTAATCGATCGCATCAGGCTATTTGATTGGATTGAGCACGAGTTCCGCAATCCGGCCGAGATGATTTAGCTTTACGGCAGCGTGAAAGGCTGCGCCAGTTTGCTCCCGCGCTTTTGGATCCAGCGTGATGCGCACTGTAGAAGTGCGCCACTTTAAGATTAAGTGGGAAACTTGAAACGTGGAGGATAGAGCGACGCCGCCCAGCTCGAGCCGAGCGCAAAGTTCCATGATCATTGGAGTTGTCCCAGCCGGCGTAAGCTGGACGCGTGTCCGCGTTTCCCCCGGGACAAGAGCAACCCCGCCGATCTCGAACGCGCTTCGCATTTCGGCCGGATGAAATGGTTTTGCGGTCGGAATCAATCGCACGATGGCAAGTCGCCCTTGCTCGTCGAGTTCAGTCGCGCCGAGTTGAAAACCAATGTCGGTGGGGAGGGCATTTTGAGCTGCGGTAGATACAAAATGCAGGGAGACCGTGGAGGAGGCTGGTCGGGCCCGGATGGTTCCCATTCGAAGCTGCGGCGTGAGCTGCATCGACAGCACTTCCAGAAACAAGCGGAGCACGACTTCATTTGGTTCGCCCGAAGCAATTGGTGCGGAAATGATGCGACCTTGCTGAGGGATTGCGGGTCGAGCGACTGTTTCGGCAGGAAGCGGCGCCCCAACCGGAATGGAAGGAAGAGCCCTTTCCACTGACTTCGGTAATTCCTGTTTTTCTTGCGGGGGCTGAGTCAGTCTACTGGGAGCAGGAGGTTCGATTACCTTTTTCTTCACCGGGTGCGCGCCTGCTGACAATAGCCGTTGCACAACCTCGACGAGCGCATTGGAGAGAAAGGGCTTTTCAAGCGTATCAAAAATGTTCTCGTAATGAGCCGCTGCCGCGCTCATTTCCGCGACGTGACCCGACATCATCAGGACCGGGATTCGGGACGTTTGTTCGTCTTGCAGCAGCCGGAGGCAAACTTCATCTCCATTAATATCGGGTAGGCTGTAATCGAGCAAAACTACATCGGGCATCACGCCCCTGATCTGTTCAAGCGCGTCCGTGCCGTTTCTTGCTTTTGTGATCTGCAATTCCTGATCAGCGGTCGTCAGCACATCTTCGACGAAGACGAGCAACATTTCGGTGTCATCGACGATGACAATCTTCTTGCCGGTCTTCGGTCGCTGCTTTTCGTCGGATATCTTCTCAGCGGGCTTGGAGTTGCGACATGTTTCAAGAAAGATGTTAACCCACGGTCCGTGGATTGTTCGCGGTGTGGAAATTCGCTGTGGCGTTTCACGCAAGCGCGGGTTCGCCCAGGCGAACATTGCCTCCAATGCATCCCGGCCCGTCTGGCCGTCAACTTCTGCATGGATGATTTGTCCATTTAGAATGTGCACGACTCCGGAATCGCCTCCGGTCCCATTTAGGTCGATGATTACCGTCCGTTCGCCCGCACATTGCAGCGCAACAATATCAGGAAGGTTTAACGAACGAAGCATTCCGCGAGATTCGGCTGACCCAATTGAATCCGGTTGGCCGAGCAGTGTCTGAACTGCAGTTCCAAAATCTGCCACATCGTACGGCTTTGGAATGAACTGGAGCGCACCAAAGAATCCACTCTCCGTTGCAATTTCGGGGGTCACCCCGGTGGAGATTACGAGCACACGCGCTTCCGAATGGGTTTTGCGCATTTTTTGAAGAAACGCAGTCAAGCCGGAGAAAGAGGGATCGAAATCGATAATCAAAAGATCGAACTGGTTGTTGAGCGCCAAACTTTCCGCATCAGCCAACGATTTGGCCACGCGAGTAGCGTGATGTGGCGCGAATTTCTTCAGCGCCGCACCGATTGCCGCGGCGAGCGCATCGTATTCTTCAATTAGAAGAATGTTAGGTTGCGATTCAGCAGGGACAGAAGATTGATGGGAAGTGGGCACGTGGCGGCGGTTCAGTTTTTAATGACGGTAGGGCAAACCTTCCAGATTGGTCAAAGGAAAGCAGGGATAAGTTGGGTGGCTTCGCGACAGCTGTGCGGCGCGGCTGCCCGCTAAAACTGCGTTTCGACCGAATCGAGGTAAACCGAGATTGCATCGCGCCGGCGAGGCGGCGGCGTACTCTGATCAGCTGCTCTCTTAAGGAAATCGGTGAACATTCCGCTCGCAGTTCTGGATTGAGTGGCCTCAAACCAATTCAGGTAATCATCTATCTCGTTCATGCGGCTTACAAGCTTGGTCCGTGTCACTTCAATGTCGGCCAGGCGTTCTGCGATTTTTCGATGTTTTCCAGCGCCGAGAAGCTCCGCGATTTGCTGATATTCCCGCAAAACCGGGCGCATAAGCGGATTGCCGCGACATCCAAGTAACATCAACTGCTGACCGAGACGATCGAGGGCAAGTTTTTCCGAGCGGGTAACTCTTCTCTCGATCAAGTCCTTCAGTTCAATCGTGTCGTTTTTCGCGCCTGCGAGTTTCAAGCGCAACAGGGAATCAAGTTCGCTGTTGGTTTTTTCAAAGGTAAGCAGTTCGTATTTTTCGGAAGTCGAGATCAAATCCAGTGTTGATCGCCAAACGTCCTCTGAATCCTTGCGCAAAACAGGAAAATGCGCCCTCAGTTCGGCTACGGGATCATTTGAGGCGGTTGAAAGATCCTCGATGTAGCGAGTCAGTGTCTGGCGTCCGTCGGCGGAATCAATCAGCAGCTTTACCAGCGCAAACGCGTGGGCTTGATAGAGCAACCGTCCCTGCGAATCAAGACCTGCCGAACGCTGTTGTAAGAAGTGTTCCAGCGATATCGTTTTACCCGAGACGTCGAGCGCATCGAGCAATGGCCCTTTGTCCCGCCCAGGTGTAAGCGACAGGATACCTCTTAGAAGCCAATCAGGCGGTTCTACGTAAGCGGTGCCCGGGGCGATATCCGTTCTCCTTCGATAAATCATTTCCAGCAGAACGGCACGGAGCAGTTCCCGTTCGATTAATGCGGCATCAAGGTCCCCGCTGCCAACCAGATCAAGTTGCAGTTTGAGACCGAATCCGGTCTGGCCGAAATGCAGCTGAGCTGGTGGCATTTCGGGCAGATTTGCCTCAGCCGGCTGCAAATTAATGATGATCGGCGTCTTCCATGAATCCGGGGCATGTAAAATATCGAGCAGGTTTGCCTTTATCCTCTCGCCGGCATTGGAAACGATTCCCCGCACAGAGGCATCTGCGCCATAAACAACAAACTGACGCGAGGGGCTCATACTGTGCTCGGGAAAAGCGGCCTCAACAGATTGAAAAACGAAGATCGACAATGCGGCCAATGCGCACTGGTTCAATTTCTTCATTGAGATCATGATATCCACTGTTGCGGATACTTGACCAGCACAACGCGCAACCCGGATCGATTACGGGTGTTGAATCAAGAAATGGAAAGGAGTGTATGATCACGAAGTCAGCAGTTTTTGTGAGCTACGTTGCTGCGGCAGCCCTAGTTGCGTCGCAAGGGATGGCTGGGTCGCGACATGGATCGAGAACTGCGACTGGATTTCACGAAACGATGGGCGCGGCTCACGTGGCTCGCAGTTATTCCCGATCTGGCCATACGTGGCGCTCGGCGAGTCATTGGCGCCATCATCGGTTCCACGGCGGAAGCTCATTTGTGTTTTACGGCGGATTCCCCTATTACGGCTATTATCCCTACTCGTATTCATACGGGTATCCATATTGGGGCTCGTATCCCTATGCCTATTATTATTATGGGCGACCGGAATATGTTTATGACGATTCGTTAGTCGCAGAAGTGCAGAGTCGGCTTGCTGACGGAGGATATTACCATGGCGCGATTGATGGAATTGCGGGACCTCGAGCCCGGTCTGCAATTCGTAATTACGAACGAAATCACGACCTTCGAGTGAACGGTGTGATCGATGACCCGCTTTTGGCCGATCTCGGCCTGCGTTAGGCAATCAAAAGATTCGGTTGGTATGATCGGCGGGCCCGCGAAGGGCTGACGGGCGGGCCTGCCGGTCGAACCGAAGCTAGCGGACGGGCGGTGTAATCAAAGTCACCGCTTTATCGTGAAATTCGATCGCGCCCATTTTGGCTACTAATTTCCGATCCCGATCCAGAGCCGACCAGACATCCTCAAAAATCAGGTCCGTGTGCTTCATAATAAGCGGGTGAATTGGCAAGCGGCCAATGCTTCCGCCCTTATTCGAGATTGTCGTTTTCCCGTTTGCCACTTGCACCGCGTAACTGGATTTGGTGTAGAGTGAGTAGCCAAAAAGCGATCGTTCTACGGTGATTGAAAAGAGGCCGTTCCGGAATTCAGCCAACGCGCGTTTGAATTCGAGAAACGGCTTATTTAACATCGATTGCTTTGTCTTAAGAGCAGAGCGCAAGTGCTCATCGGCCTGTTCCTCGGAATATTGTAACTGAGCCGGGCGATGGTAATTGATGGCGTCCTCAAGTTCCAAGCTCATCTGCGAAACGCCGAGACCGTCCTTTGTCGGTGGGAGAGAATCTGGAGGCGAAATCATTTGCACCACTAAGGCCAGAGCAAATGCGCCTCCAAGCACTTTGCCAAAACGAATGAGCGCATAGCGAATTCGCGCGCTGGTCGGGTCAAACAAGTGCCGAACACGGCGTTGGGTTTGCTTTAATGTCTCCTTCGGCGCCACCCGCGAGGCAGACGCAGAACGGTCGAGCCGCGCTCCGCAATCGTGACAGTAGATTCGCTCCGGCTCGTTCTCGCGCTGGCACTCAGGACAAATCAGCTTGATTGCTTGCATGAGTCCTTTTTTGCTTTTATCGGTTTTGCGGAGCCGGTCTCGCCGCTAGCTTGCTTGGCGGGAGTCGATTTTTCGCCACCGCCGGTTGTCGATGGTGTCTCTTTTTTGGCGGCTTGTTTGTAGGAATCGCTACGATAATCCGTGATGTAGAAGCCAGATCCTTTGAAAATCAGGCCTGCGCCAGTACCGAGCAGACGTTTCACCTTCCCATGACCCCATTTCGACATCCGGCAAAGCTCCTTTGGGCACTCCCGGAACGGCTTTGCCTTCATCGATTGGAAGGCTTCGAAATTCTGGCCACACTTCAGGCAGGAATACTCGTAAGTGGGCATATTGAATAGGATGGATGCCGCAGTGAGGCGGCGGGAAGTCTGCATCAAGCCAAGCACAATTCAAGCCGAAGCAAGCGGCGTGCAGAATAGAGGTTTTAGCTTAAAATTCTTCCGTCGTGGGTCGAACTGGTGTGGCTTGACTTTGGCTTGCAAACACATATTTGGAACTCTTCCAAACAATTCTTATGCTCCGTCCGTCTTATCTCATTCCGGCCTCGGGTTTATTCGGCATCTTGGCTCTTCTTATGACTGGGTGCGCGGAAGATCCTCGCTTTTCCACCGATACCCAATATTTGGGCGGCGATTACAGCGCTGCGACTGCTCGTCCACCGTTTGACAATGTTTCCTATTGGGACGGAGACGGCATCGGGGGCAAACCATCGATCAAAATCAGCCTGCGCGAACAGCGTGCTTATTTTTACAAGAATGGGCTTTTAGTCGGTATCTCGCAGCTGTCGACCGGCCGTGAAGGTTTAAACACGCCGCACGGACGCTTCTCGGTCATTCAGAAGGATATAAACCACGTCTCGAGCCTCTACGGTGATTATGTGGATGCGGCGGGAAATGTGGTTGTGCGAAATGTCGATGTTGCGAAAGATCCCAAACCCCCTGGCACACATTTTAAGGGTGCACCGATGCCATATTTCATGCGAATCACGCAAGGCATCGGTTTACATGCCGGCTATCTACCGGGCTATCCCGCTTCGCATGGGTGCATTCGAATGCCAGAATTCATGGCGCAGGATTTTTTCAAGTCGGTCTCAACCGGCACGCCGGTGACTGTTACGGATTAGCCTCGCCTGTTGTGACAAGATGGTCGGAGTTCGAGACGCATCTTGGCTTGCAGAACAATCTTCCAGGCGTCATTCTCAGAGGCGGTAGTCGAGTCATATGATCGTCATTACGCAACCCAACGCCACCGAGGCCCAGATCAACCGAATCGTGGCGCGAGTGCGTGAACTCGGCCTCGACGCGCAAATCAACCGCGGTGCCTCGCGAGTGATCATTGGAGTAATCGGACCGGAAGGTCTTCTCCGTGAAAAGCCACTCGCCGCCCTGCCCGGGGTCGAGGCAGTCGTGCCCGTGATGAAGCCATACAAGCTCGCCTCTCGCGATTCCCGCAGTCCATCGACAGTGAAAGTTGGCGATGTAGCCATCGGCGAAAATGAAAATGTCGTCCTGATCTCCGGACCGTGCTCGGTGGAGAGCAGCGATCAGATCTTGTCGATTGCCCGGATTGTAAAGCAATCGGGCGCAAGCATTCTGCGCGGCGGCGCATTCAAGCCTCGAACCTCGCCTTACAGCTTTCAAGGTTTGCGCGAAGAAGGCCTTCATTTTTTGGCCGAAGCGCGTGCCGAAACCGGTCTGCCGGTCATCACGGAAATCATGGATGCGCGTGACCTTCCGATCATCGAAAAGTACGCAGATTGTCTCCAAGTCGGGACGCGCAACATGCAAAACTTCTCGCTCTTGAAGGAATTAGGCCGAAGCCGGTTGCCGGTGCTGCTCAAGCGCGGATTTAGCGCCACCATTAACGAGCTGATAATGAGCGCAGAATATATTCTGAACGAAGGCAACATGAATGTGCTTCTGTGCGAACGCGGTATTCGCACTTTCGAAACTGCCACGCGTTACACGCTGGATCTTAGCGCTGTCCCTCTTTTGAAAGCCAAAACGCATCTGCCCGTGATTGTCGATCCTACCCACGCGCTCGGGCTACGAGAGTTCGTTCCCCAGATGTCGCTGGCTGCAATCGCAGCTGGCGCCGACGCGCTAATGATTGAGGTACACGATTCGCCTGAGTTGGCCAAGAGCGACGGGGAACAGGCGCTCACTCCCGATATCCTGTCCGATCTTGTCCCGCGCTTGCGGGCGGTTGCTGGCGCGATCGGGCGTTCCCTGTAAATTTCTCGATGCATTGGCTGGGCCGGCATCGATTGTCGATCCTCGGCGGGATCTGTCTTTTTTGGACCCTGCTTGTGATCGCCCTTCATTTCACGCCCCAGGTTCCGTTTCTCTCCTGGGTCTGGCGAGGGCAACAATGGTCCGAAGACGTGCTCCGCCGGGAGGGTAGGAAAACCAGGACGCATGATGATTTCGTTTTCCTCGGCATCGATCAGAGCACGCTTTCGTTCCAACCGTTCGATCCCGCAGACGTTCCGAAGAACCGAGCCTTTCAGTTAATGTTGGAACGGCCGTTCCCGTGGTCACGGGAGATCTGGGCCATATTGCTGGATCGCTTGTTCCAAGCCGGCGCGCGCCTCGTGATCTTCGATATGATTTTTGATCATCCTAGCGACGGTGATCCGGCTTTTCGCGCTGCCCTCGATCGATACCGCGACAAGGTCGTAATCGGGGCAAACTTTGATTTCTCAAACATCCATGAAAATGGCGGCGCGGCTGTAGAGGTTGCGCCTAACAGTTCGCTCATTTCACCTCCTCAAATGTACGATGACCGCGTTGGCTACGTGGTTTTTTTTAGCGACAGACTCGATCAGAAGGTTCGCTCGGTCCGTTACACGATGACGGACATGCAACTTGCGCTTCAACCGGTCAGTGCCGGAGAGAAGCCGTATCAATCGCTTAGCGCGCGTTCGCTAGCGAAACTCGGGCATGGCGAAGCGGTTCCGCGGGACCTGCGTCCGCACATGATTCGATTTAGTGCGCAAAATGCCTATTTGCCGCATCCGCTATGGGAGGTGTTCGATCCGGCAACGTGGCGCGCCAATTACGGCAGCGGAAAATTTTTCAGGAACAAAGTCGTAATCGTGGGTTCGTCGGCCCAAGTCCAGCACGACATCGTCGATACTCCGATCAGTCCGGAGACGCCTGGGCCCGCGCTACATTTACAATCCATCGCCGCCGCGCTCGGCCACGATTTTTTACACACTACTTCGAGAGCAGCTAATTTTACCTCAATTGCTATTGCCGGACTGCTGGCGTGGGTGTTGGTCGGCTTCATCCGCCGCGCTTTTCTTTCCGCAGCCCTTTTGGTTGGAATTAGCGCCGCCTATCTCGGCACCGCGCGCGTCGTTTACGATCAATGGGGTCTTCTGCTGCTGACCGTCCCCACACTGGCGACGTTGTTTCTGGGCGGAGGTTTTGCCCAGGCCTTCGAGTACACTTTGGAAAGAGTGGAGAAACTCCGCACCCGTAGGACGCTCGAACGTTACGTGTCAAAAAACCTGGTGAAAGAGATTCTGGAAAACCCGGGTGGCTTCTACAGTTCGATGCTCGGGACGCGCAAGCCCGTGACTGTGCTCTTTTCCGATTTGGTTGGTTTCACTACCATATCGGAAAAGGCCGATCCCGTTGCGCTGGTAAAACAACTCAACAAATATCTGAGCTGCATGGTGCCGGCGGTTTTCGAAAACGGCGGCACCCTCGACAAATTCATTGGCGACGCCATCATGGCCGTTTGGGGAAACGTAAGCAGCCGGGGCGTTGCAGAGGATACGAAATCGGCTGTGCGCGCTGCACTCGCTATGCGCAGAGCATTAGGCCAACTTAACGTTGCCTGGCGAGCAGAGGGAATCAACAATCTCGCGATGGGAATTGGCATCAATCAAGGAGAAGCTGTGATCGGCAATATCGGTTCTTACGCGCCGCACGAACGGCTCGATCCGACCGTGATCGGCGATGCGGTTAATCTCGCCTCGCGTTTGGAAGGGCTGACCCGCATTTATGGAGTAGACATTCTGTTAGGCCAGAGCGTGGCGGAACACGTGCGGGATGAATTTCATTTGCGGTCGGTCGCACGAGCCCAAGTGAAGGGAAAAACCCAGCCCGTGGATATTTTTACGCTGATTGGCTCCCGCAAAGACAATGTCGATCCTGAATTGTTGAAATGGCTGGAGACGTATGAAGAAGCGCTTAGCAGATTCCGGAGCCGCGATTTCAAACAGGCCAAAATCCTCTTCTCGCGCTTCCTCGAGTTTTATCCCGATGATTTCCTGGCAAAGATATATCTGGAACGCGTTCTGGCCTACGAACAGCAGCCGCCCGATGAAGCGTGGAACGCTGTCGAGGAGTTCAAGGCGAAATAGAGTGTGTGGTGTTGACTGTCACATTTGATATCGTAAAGTGTATCAAATGAAAGCCGCGACAGTCGAAAGGAAATTGAGTCGGTCGGCGCAGCCCAAGCATCCGCACGAATTGATCCGACGAATTGAGAAAGGCCTGCCGTTCCGAGAGCTGGAGGATTTACAGAAGAAACTCGATCTGCCGCTGGAACAACTCGCGGACAAACTGTCGATCTCGCGCCCCACGCTGTACCGGCGCAAAGTGGCCGGGCGTTTACCGCGAGATGAGTCCGACAGAGTGGTGCGATATGCGAGATTGTTCGAGCAGGCGTTAAAATACTTTGGATCCACAGAAAAGGCGCGGGCTTGGATGAAGTTTCCGCAATGGGGTTTGGGCGGGGCCATCCCATTGGATTATGCGCGGACGGAGAGCGGCGCTCGGGAAGTGGAGTATCTCTTGGGTCGGATGCAGTACGGCGTTTATTCATAACATGGGGGCGAATGGCGTCGGCTTGGCGAATCGTTCTGGCCAGTGAAGCGGCAGGCGCGTTTTCTGGCGAAGGCTCAGGGCGTTACGGCGGCCGATGGAATTCGCGCGGCGTCCGTATCATCTATGCCAGCGAGTATCAATCCACCGTTGCATTGGAAGTGTTTATTCACAACAATCCGTTCTCACCGGACGAACCGTTCACAGCTTTTCGGCTAGAATGGCCCGATTCGCTTATTGAGACTTATCCTGCGAAAAAGTTGCCGGCGGATTGGAAAATGCCGCATCCTTCCGCATCGACAATGGAAATCGGGGACAAATGGGCACGGGAAAACCGCTCGGTAGTCCTTGCCGTGCCGAGCGCAATCGTGCCGGTGGAGCGGAATTTTCTCTTGAACCCGGCGCATCCTGACTTCAAACGCATCAAAATTCATCCCGCTGTCGACTTTTGCTTCGATCCGCGATTGATCGGGCGATAAAGCGCGGGTAGCCAAATGTCTTACCGCAGCTTAGAGATGGCGGTGCAAAAGCCGCCGAAGCACTTTCATTTTCTCGGGATTTGCGGGACCGCCATGGGTTCAGTGGCAGCGGCACTGCGCGAGCGCGGCTTTGCCGTGACCGGTTCAGACGAAAGCGTTTATCCGCCGATGTCGATCTTCCTCGCGGAAACAGGGATCGCAATTAAAGAAGGTTACCGTGCCCAAAATATCCCGGACGATGTCGATGTTGTGGTGATCGGCAATGCGATGAAGCGTGGCAATCCCGAAGTGGAAGCTGTCCTGAATCGCAAGCTCTTTTACGTTTCCTTGCCTGAACTTCTCAGAAATTATTTCCTGCGCGGCCAGCACAATCTCGTCGTGACCGGCACGCACGGGAAAACGACCACGACATCGCTACTAGCTTGGATCATGGAGAAAGCCGGGCAGAAGCCAAGTTTTCTGATTGGGGGAATCCCGAGAAATTTCGGCGAAGGCGCGCGACTCAATGAATCGAAATATTTCGTGATCGAAGGTGACGAATACGACACGGCGTTCTTCGATAAGAGATCGAAGTTTATTCATTACCTGCCCGAGCTTGTGATCGTGAACAACATTGAATTCGATCACGCTGATATTTTCGACAATATCGAGCAGGTTAAAACCAGTTTTCGGCATTTGCTGCGGATCGTTCCGGCAAACGGGATGGTCTTATTCAACGGCGACGACCCCAATTGTATCGAAGTAGCCAGGGAATGCCGGGCCCAGATCATCGAGATCGGGTTTTCAAAAAATTGCGCCGAGCGGATCCGCGACGTGGCGTATTCATCGAGTGGCTCACGGTTCAAGCTGGGAGAAGACATTTTCGAAATACCTCTCGTGGGCGAGTTCAACGTTCGCAATGCCGCGATGGCCGTAACCGCCGCCCGTTTTTACGATGTGCCGAAGGCAAAGATCGACAGCGCGCTGAAGAGCTTCTCCGGTATAGCGCGCCGGCAGGAAGTGCGGGGAGAAGCCAGAGGCGTGAAAGTGATTGACGATTTCGGACATCATCCCACCGCGATTTCGCAGACGCTCGAAGCGTTGCGTCATCGTTATTCCGGACACCGAATTTGGGCCATTTTTGAGCCGCGCTCGAATACGACCCGGCGCGCAGTTTTTCAGCAGCAGTTGCCGGAGGCATTCCAATTCGCGGACGGCGTTTTTATTTCAGCGGTAGCCAGACTTGATCAACTGCCGGAAAACGCACGATTGAATCCGGAAGCAGTTGTCGATGCTATTGCGAAGTCAGGACGGCCGGCATTTTACGAGGCAAACGCCGACGCGATTGCCGATCGAATCGTTCCAATGTTGAAGGCGAACGATGTGGTAGTCGTGTTCAGCAACGGCGGTTTCGATAACATTCACGAGAAACTCTTGGCAAGGTTGTCGTCCTAAGCGGAGCGCGCGAAGCCGAAGGATTCTGCAGCACAGCCTGACCGTAAACGCCGCGGGATTCCTCGACTTCGCTCGGAATGGACAGTGTTATTTCGCCGCTGAGGTGTGATCCTGCACGATTCGCCAGCCATCGGCTGTTTTGCGAAAGATGAGCGTGAAAGTTCCGTGAGGCTCATCATTCGCTCGTTTTAATCCCCAGCGGCCAAGGACGACAGCGGAATCCGAACAAAGCTCATTGATTTGGAGATCGGAGAACGTAAGCCTGCCCATTTTTTCGCGATCGGAATACTTTGCTTTGTAGCGATCGAAAACAGTTTGCCAGCCCCGGGTGATTTCATCGCCTGAAACGAAAACGGTTTGATCCGAGCGCCAGTATCCATTCATAAACGCCGCGATGTCTCCGCGATTCCAGGCATCCTGCTGCGCTTGCATCACGGCACGAATCTCCCCGGTGGACTCGGCGTAGGTGCTGGGGGGAATGGTTGCTGCTCCCAGAAGAATCGCCACGATAAGAACGCACGAAAAGTTTCGAAACATGAACAATTCTCTAACGGTTTGGTCCCTGGGTTGTCCAGAAATACTCGGGCCTCCTTCTTTATCTGGGCGAACCCGGTTGACCGTGGTATTGTGAACAAGTAAATACGACCGTGCTGAAAGTTTTCCACGTAATTGGCGTGTTCCTCGCCATCATTTCATTGGCTTCCGCCCAGGAGGAGGCCAATCCGCCGGTTCCCGACGAGACCGACGCCGTTCAGGAAACCGATGTCGCTCCTGATCCGGCTTCAACTGCAGGCGCTGTAGCAGCTGCGACTCCTCGGCAATCCTTGCGGACCATGCCGTCTCCTGCCGGCGCGGCCACTCCTGTTCGACTCCAATATCCCAACAGCGATGTCGTTGATGTCCTTCGCCTCTACGAACAACTGACAGGCAAGAAGATAGTCATGGACAACTTTGTTCAGGGCAAAGTGAACATAGTCATCAATAAAGCCGTCCCGCCTGAGGAAGCGATCAAGATCATCCAGATGAATTTGCTGATGAACGGGTTTTCCCTCGTTCCGGCGGAAGGCGACATCGTGAAGGTGATCGGCACCGGAAAAAATCCACGCACGGCCGGTATTCCAGTCATTTCTGAGGAAGCCGATATTCCTGCAGCCGAAGAAGTCGTCAGCTTTTTGTTTAAGCTTCGGTATGCGGATCCAACTGAATTGCAGCAGGTGCTTAGTCAGTATCTTTCGCCGCCGCAGCCATACACATCGTTTTTGGCGCTGCCGAAATCAGGAAGTCTTCTAGTCACCGAAAGCACGGCGGTTATTCGCAAACTGGTGACGATCATCGATCAGGTGGATATTCCGCCTGCCGAAGTGGTAAGCGAGTTCATCAAACTCGAACGGGCCGATGCCAGCAAAGTTGTCGATCTTCTGAAGGAGGTCTTTGAGAGGAACCCCAACACGACCGGTCCGCAGGGTGGAGGTGTGCGTGGTGTTCGAATTCAGCCACCGGGTCCGCCGCAGCCGGTGGAGGAAGATCTGGCCGGCTTGACGGCGTTGACGGAGGAATCGGTCATCGTGGGCAAGATCAAGCTGACGGCGGATGTGCGAACAAATCGAATCCACGTTGTCACGCGCCCGATCAACATGCCGTTCATTCGCAAGTTGGTGCAGGAATTTGACGCCAACGTCGAGTTCGCCAAGCCAGTCACGCGTCCTTTAAAATACGTTTCCGCGGGGGATGTTCTTCCAGTCCTTGTGCAGGCGTTAACCGAGCCGGGCGAGGAAGGGGCTGGAGCAAATGGGACGCCGGGAGCAGGCAATCAACAGCGGCAGCAGCAGCAACAACAACAAGGTCGCAATTTAACGAATACGAACAATCCTTATGCCAATTCTAATGCCGGTACGGCGGGTGGCGAAGGAGCCATCAATATTTCAGAAGAGCTTTCCACCCAACCGGTCGATACAACTCCTCAGGCAGTCACAATTGGCAATGCAAAAATCATCGCTGATCAACGCTCCAATTCGATCATTGTGTTGGGTAATCGGGAGGTCGTGGTTAAGGTCGAAAAGATCCTCGATGAGATGGACGTGAAGGCGCCTCAGGTGGCACTGAGTACCGTTATCGGGGAACTCACTCTCACCAACGATGAACAGCTAGGCGTCGATTATTTTGCCAAATATAAGGGCAAACTCGTTGCGACCTCTCGTAATAACTCCAACGCGCAGGTCGGCATTCCTCTCCCGGCCGCGACTGCGGATGCCTCGGGATCGCCTGTCACCGGCGGCGGCGTGATTGATCCTGCGAACTTGGTTAATTTCAGTCAAATTATTCAAGCTGTAGGCGGCGGAACGAACGTTTACGTAGCCGCTGGAAACTATCTCTCCGAGATTATCCACGCCCTCGAATCAACGGGGCGCTTCCACACGATCTCGCGGCCTACGGTTTTCACCAGCAACAACAAGAAGGCAATCATCGCTTCTGGTGAAGAAATTCCGGTTCCGGTTTCGTCGTTGACCAACTTGGTTAGTGGAACCGTAGCGACCGGGACGGCGGCCGTCGCTTCCAATATTGAATACAAAAAGGTCGCTCTGCAGCTCGAAGTCGTGCCATTGATCAATTCTGAAAAGGAGGTGTCGCTGGATATTCTGCAAAAGATCGACAGCCTCGAGGGTTCCCAGATTATCGATGGGAATTCGATTCCGACAATTGCAACGCGTTATATTCGCTCCAATGTCACTGCGGTCAGCGGTTCTACGATTGTGCTCGGCGGTTTAATCAGCGAACAAAAGCAAAAGAACATCACTGGCATCCCGCTTCTTGACAAGATTCCATATCTCGGGGCTGCTTTTCGAAGTACCAGTGTTACGAAAATGCGCAGAGAGTTGCTCATTCTGATGTGTCCCGAAGTCACCCTTACCAAGTTGGATCTTCATCGGCTGCGCGAAAAGGCCGAGAGCAAAACGCATTTTGGCCCCGAGATTGATCAAGGGGAATGTCCTGATTGTCCGCCACGCGAGGGCGAAGAGAAGCAGATTGAGCAGCTGCCGCCACCCGATCTGCCTACGGTAAACGATGTGATAAAAGGCAAGTAGGTATGAAGACGTTGATCTTGATAGTTCTGATGGTCGGTATGGGAACCGCTGGTGCTCAGGTAGGAGACCTTTTCGATAATCCGTTCTTCCATGGGACTGATCCACTGGCCCCTCGCGATGAATCCGGATTGCTGCACCAAAACAAGGACGTAAACGAAACGGATTTGGCGCCGCGGTATTGCTGGCGACCGCTGTATTGGTTGCAGGGCAGGCGGGGTCTGATGTCGCAGCCTGCATATGTTGGCGCGTTGCAGCGCGACCTAAGTCGTCTTGGTTACTACTGTGGGCCGATCGATGGCATCTATTCGATGGAAGTGAGCGACGCGATTGCCCGGTTGCAGAAGAATTATTCCTTTCGGGTGACAGGCACACTCACGATCCCCGTTCGGCGAGCGTTGCACTTGCCGTAGTTCTTGATACGTACACAACCCCTCAGTGATGAACAACCCGGTTAGTCAGTCTGTGATCGATTTGCTTCTCGCGAGTGGTGTGCCTTCGCGCGAGGAAGCGATGGAGCTCGTCTCGGGTCTCAATGGCGGTTCGTGGACGGGGCAGGTGCTCGATTCCGGAAAAGTGGATGAGCACCGCTTCCTGAGCGTGATTGGTGAGCACTTTCGGGTGCCGGTCGTTAATCTTGATCCGAAGAACATTAACCGCGAAACATTGTCGATCCTGCCGAGCCGTTTCGTTTTTCAACACCACATCCTGCCGATCGAGGCGAAGGAAAACTCGGTCGTCCTGGCCACGTATGACCTCTTCAATTCCATCGGGCGACAGCTTGCCTCGCAGCTGTTGAAGAAGCCGGCCGAATGGGTGCTTGTGCCGCGCACGCAACTTCTGCGAGCGATGAAGGCGCTGTACGGTATCGGTGCGGAAACATTCGATGAGATTCTCAAGACCAATCGCTCCTTTGAAGTCCTTCAGGAAGGAGAAGCTGCCATCGAGTTGAACGAGGACGATCCTGAGGCTTCGGTCGTCAAATTTGTAAACCAGATCATTCGCGAGGCCATCCTCGAGCGGGCCACCGATATTCACGTCGAGCCGTTGGAAAGCGATTTGCGAATTCGTTATCGAATCGATGGAATTCTGCACGAAGTCGCAGTCCCGCCACAATTGCGAGTGCTGCAATCGGCCATTATTTCGCGTCTCAAGGTGATGTCGCACATGGATATCGCCGAACGCCGCCTTCCGCAAGACGGACGAATGAATCTGCACGCAAACAATCAGGAGATTGACGTCCGTGTTTCGACCATTCCGACGGTCAATGGCGAATCGATCAGCTTGCGGTTGCTCAGCCGGGGCGATCAGCAATTTAATTTTGAGCGACTCGACCTGAGCGCAAAACAGGAAGACACCATTCGGCATCTGCTGGCTCAGCCAAATGGAATCATACTTGTTACCGGGCCCACCGGATGCGGGAAGTCTACCTCCCTTTATTGTTTTCTCAGCAGTATCAATTCAGTCCAACGACGAATCATCACGATCGAAGAACCGGTGGAATATCGTTTACCAGGTGTTTCCCAGATCGACGTGAAGCCGGAGATTGATCTCACCTTCGCCAAGGGCCTTCGCCATATTCTACGGCAGGATCCAAACGTCGTGATGGTGGGGGAAATCAGAGACGTCGAAACGGCTGATATCGCGATTCGCGCGGCCATGACCGGTCACCTTGTGTTCAGCACACTCCACACAAATGACGCCGTCGGCGGAATCACTCGGTTGCTCGATATGGATGTGGAGCCGTTCCTGCTCGCCTCCGTCGTGAAAGCATTCATTGCTCAGCGACTTGTCCGCACGATTTGTCCGGAGTGCGTTCAATGGTTCGAGTATCCGCACGATTATCTGCTGGAGATTGGATTCCCTCACGAGCTCGGAACTCAATTCCGGCGCGGAGTGGGTTGCGATTATTGCCGGCAGACGGGATATCAAGGGCGGGCCGCCATTTACGAAATTTGTGTGGTGACGGAGCCGTTGCGGAAATTGATCATGCGCAAATCCGACGGAAGCGAGTTGAAGCAATGCGCTATCGCTGAGGGCATGGAAACTTTGCGCCAGGACGGCTGGCGTCGTGTCGCGCAGGGAAAAACGACAATCGAAGAAGTAGTCCGAGTTACTCAAACCGACGAAGTGATGGCAGAGACGACGGCAGAAGCCCAGCCCGTCATGAGCTAAAACTTTCCTTGTGTCGGTCAGCCGCGCAGTTCTCGAATTGCTTTCGCGTAATCGGTCGCGTGAAAGATTGAGGTTCCCGCGACGAGCACATTAGCTCCGTTTTCGATCGCCACCCGCGCGGTGTCGGCATTGATCCCGCCGTCCACCTCGATGTCGATCTTGTTTTCACGCGACCGATTCCAGGCAGCGGCCCGTTTGACTTTCTCCATTTGATCGGCTCGGAAGGACTGCCCGCCAAAGCCGGGATGCACGGTCATCACCAACAGCATGTCAATCCTATCGAGGAACGGTTCTGCCAAATCAAACGCAGTCGCCGGGTTCAAGGTTAACCCGACGCGGCAACCGGCATCCCGAATTTGCTGCAACGTTTTTGCGACATCGTGTTTGGCTTCGGGTTCGACATGGACCGTGATCGAATTCGCGCCCGCCTCGACAAACCGTGGCACATAATGATCCGGATGCTCGATCATCAGGTGCACATCAAGCGGCAGTTTAGTATGTTTACGGACGAAACGAACAATTGCCGGTCCGAAAGAAATATTGTCCACGAAATGTCCGTCCATGATATCGCAGTGGATCCAGTCGGCGCCTGCGGTTTCGACTTTGTGGATCTCATTAGCCAATTGTGAGAAGTCCGCGGCCAGAATTGAAGGAGCGATCACAATTCCTGCCATCGTCAAAGGTTCAACAGCCTCGATTGCGCGCAAGTCGAAAGCCGCTTCCGAGACAAAACAAAACCGCCTCTCCGATGACGGAGAGGCGGTTGCAAAGTTTAAACTGTCGCTGATTTAGCTGCGACGACGGAAGCGCAGGAATGCTCCCAGCATGGATCCTCCAAAACCCAGCATCGCCCAGGTTGACGGCTCCGGCACGGCATTGGCACGGATGAGCCAGTTGCCAACGAGACCGGCCTGTTCAATCGGGAAAGCGCCGCCGCCACCTATGTCAGGGCCAATGTTAATCCAGGAGGTATTGGAAAACGTAGGAGCGTCTTCGTCGAACGCAGCCGGGAACTGACCAGCAGAGTGAGTAATAGTGAAGCCGACAAAGAAATTCGCCGTCGTCACCATCGTGGGAGTAATTAGCAAGGTCTGGAACATGTTTGTTCCTTGGTTCATAATGTTACCAACCGTTGCCTGCAATAAAACTGCATCGGCAGGGTTGCCATCGCCATTTGGATCGCTCCACAAACTCGCAGTGAACGGGAGGTTCTCCAAACTGGGATCGGGAAACGCGGGGATACCCAGGCGATCTCGATGGAGGTGATGATATTGTTGCCGCCGGTAACTGCAAACAAGTTCGCCGCCGTAAAGGTCCCACCGGCAGTCAGACCAATGCTGTCCTCTGCGGTGCCATCGTCAATCATGTAGGTTGCGTTTATGGCATGCGGTGATCCGCCGTACTGTGCGGCACCGGTTGCGTGATACGGATCCCAAGTGTCCATGGCTCGAGCGGCCGTGACGCTGACACAAAAAACGGCCGCTATTACAACGGGCAGATAACGTGAGGAATTTGTTTTCATATAATTAAGACTGGTTTGAGTTCTTGAATTAGTGTCGCTTGTATGAATTTCGCGCAACGAAGTCAAGCCTATTTTAAAGAAAGTTTAGAAAGTTTTTTTTGGGGGGGACCCCCTTTAATTCTTTCTATTTGCCGGCAGGATGCAATGGCGAGGAGCATCGCCCATTCGAGGCAAACGACTCTCGAAAATTTTAACGGTTTGGCGTCCACATAAATGCGCTTGACGAGGCGACGCACTGTTTCACATTACGGCGGCATTTCAGCCGATTAGAAATCGCGCGGCGAGGGCGCACAGTTTGCTTAACAACAGCGTTTCCGAGCGGCTAGGAAAGCAAATTTTGATTCATGTTTAACGGAGTTTTTGGCTGGTTATCCAGCGACATCGGCATCGACCTCGGCACGGCGAACACGCTCGTCTATGTCAAAGACCAAGGGATTGTCTTGCGCGAGCCCTCAGTTGTGGCCGTGCAAGCCGGCACAAACAAGGTGCTGGCAGTCGGCGATGAAGCGAAGCGGATGCTTGGCCGGACGCCATCCAATATCGTCGCGGTGCGTCCATTGAAGGATGGCGTGATTGCAGACTTCGAGGTTACCGAAGCGATGCTCCGGCATTTCATTTCCAAAGTTCACAATCGTCGGGTGCGTGCGCGCCCGCGGGTGGTGATCGCAGTGCCTTCCGGCATTACAGAAGTTGAGAAGCGCGCAGTGCGAGAATCCGCGACTCACGCTGGTGCGCGGGAAGTTTATTTGATCGAAGAGCCAATGGCTGCTGCGATTGGTGTTGGTCTTCCGGTGCAAGACCCGGCTGGCAACATGATCATCGACATCGGTGGTGGCACGACAGAAGTAGCTTTGATCTCGCTCTCCGGGATCGTGTTTAGCCGAAGTGTTCGGGTGGCCGGTGACGAATTGGACGAAGCGATCGTGCAGTACATGAAGCGCGCCTACAATTTAATGGTCGGCGAGCGCACGGCCGAGGAGATTAAGATCAAGATTGGCAGCGCCTATCCGAGTGAAAAGGAAACGAGTGTAGAAGTAAAAGGGCGCGATTTGGTGGCGGGATTACCAAAGACCTTAATGATCACTTCTCAGGAGGTGCGTGAAGCGCTGCTCGAACCGATCTCGACCATCGTGGATTCCGTACGCATCACACTCGAGCGTTGTCCGCCTGAGCTTTCTGCGGATCTGGTCGATCGCGGCTTGGTTCTGGCAGGCGGCGGCGCATTGTTACGCGGCTTCGATAAGCTTTTGAGCGAAGAGACCGGGTTGCCTGTCCATGTTGCTGAAGATCCATTGAGCGCCGTTGCGGAAGGAACAGGCAAATGTCTCAATGAACTCAAATTTTTGCGTCAAGTTGCATCCGCCGATCGGCAATGGCGGTAGCGCTGTGTCCTCGGATGGCAGCCGATCTTTGATCATGGGCTGGAGGGCCCGGCTACGAGAATGAGTCGCACGGGCATTATCGCGCTCCTCATCTTTGGCGCCATACTTGGCTATTTTCTGAGCTTTGGACCCGAGAGCACGCGGAAGTTTCAAGCCGCCGTTTACCAGCTGATTGCGCCCTTTCTGACCGGCGGCTCAGGTTTGCAAAACCAAATTACCTCGGTACGCACGGGTCTGAAATCACTCGATCAACTGGAACGCGAAAATTCGGCATTGGAAGTCGAAAATCGAAAATTGCGGGCCACGAATCAAGCGCTGCGGGATGTCGAGCGGGAAGTGAATCGCCTCCGGCACGCGCTCAGTTACAAGGAGCGCTCCGTATTCAAACTTGTGCCCGCCGTCGTCGTCACTCGAGATTCCTCCACCTGGTGGCGCACCGTTACAATCAATCGAGGTTCGGAAGATGGCGTTGAGATCGATATGCCCGTTGTGACCGACGAAGGACTTGTCGGAAAAACGACTACCGTGAGCGCCAACATAACGGTTGTCCTTTTGATTTCGGACGAGAATTGCAAGGTGGCTTGTTCCGTAGAAGGCACTCGAGAGCAAGGAATCGCTTCCGGCGAGCGAGTCAGCAACGGTGTGACGCCGCTTCTGAATCTTAATTTTCTCTCTAAACAAGCGGACCTGAAGCCAGGCCAGAAAGTCTATACAACTGGCGTAGGCGGCGTTTTCCCGTCCGGTCTCCTAGTCGGTGTAGTGAAAAGCTTTCGGGTCCGCGAACTTGATGGGCAGGCAGTGTTGACCCCAGGCGTCGACTTGGCGCATTTGGAGGATGTGTTCGTAGTTACGGGACGGAAATGATTTTCTTTTTTCTTCTTTTGGTTCTGGTCCTGATTGCACAGGTCGCGGAGTTTTTCATTCCGACGTTGCCGTTTCTTTATAACAGTCACGTCTATATTGTGCCGGTGATTGTTTTTTATGGCGCGGTAGTCCTGCCATTTCCGCTGATGCTCGCCCTCGCGTTCTACTCCGGCATTCTGCTCGATGCGCTGACAGTGCAGGTGATCGATGGGAAAGTTGAAATCTCTCTCGGATGGTCGATACTGCTCTACGCGGTTTTGGCGGGAATCATGCATGGCCTGAGGCCACTTTTCATCCGCGGCCGCTGGGAAGTGCATTGCATCATGACTGGCATCTGCACATCGCTAATCGTTTTGACCCAATATTTAATGATCAGCTTTCGGCGAGGATCACTTGTTTTTTCGAACGACGTTTGGTGGCAGATCGGCGGACCCGGCCTGATCGCCATGTTGCTGGCGCCAATCATTTTTCTATTTCTGCAATGGCTTGGCCGCATCACTGGCTTCCATTATTTGTCGCAAAGAGAAGGATTTGAATGAATCGACGCCGCCGTTTCACGTCACGCTTGCGGATCCAGTTTCTCGGATTGCTGATGCTCATGGGGATGGGTGCTCTTTTGCTAAAGCTATGGTGGATTCAAGTCGCTCATGGGAAGGAATGGACTGCACAGATTCGCAGCAGCTCGCAGGCGACCGTTCGGCTGCCTTCCGTGCGAGGGGAAATCAAGGACCGTAACGGAGTCACGCTCGTAACAAATCGAGCAAGCTACGAAGTCGATTTTTATCTGCCCGAAATGGTCAAGGGCTATCGAGAACGATTTGGCTCGCCACCGTTGAGCGAATATCGCGCCACGATCAACGGTATGCCCAAAGATGTGAAGGAGCCGGACATCATCAAGATCGTGAACAACGGTGTTGTGCCGCGATTGAATGATCTGGATCTGGCGCGTGATTACAACGCCAAGCAACTGCAAAGACACTATCGAAACGACACGGAAGTGCCCTATTCTTACATTCAGGACATCGATTTTCCCACGATGGCCAAATTTTCCGAACATGATGTGGGATTGCCGGGCGTCGATATCGCCGTGAAGCCGGTTCGTTCCTACATCTACGGCGCGTTAGCGTCCCACATTCTCGGTTATGTGGGTGCCCCGGACGACGTCGACAAAGAGGAGGCGAAGAAGTTCACGTTCTACCAGGGCGATCTAGAGGGAAAATCAAATATCGAGAAAACAATGGATGAATATCTTCGCGGCAAACCGGGTGTGCGTTATTTGCGGCGCAATGCAAAGGGAGCAATCGATGGAGTGCTCCGCGAAGTTCCGCCCCGACAAGGGGCCAACGTTTACCTGACGATCGATGCGCGGATCCAATCCATTACCGAAGAAGCGTTACGTGCGGTAGGTCGCGCGGGAGCGGTGGTTGTCGATCCCAATAACGGCAACGTGCTGGCGATGGCTTCCGTCCCGTCGTTCGATCCAAACACTTTTATCCCTAGCATCAAGGCGAAGGATTGGGAGGCGTTACGAAAGGATGCGGCACACCCGCTGGTAAACCGAGCCATCAGCGGGTTACCGCCAGGATCGACATTTAAACTGATCACATCGCTGGCCGGATTGCGCCGCGGTATGGCGGACGCAAAATTTACCTGCACGGGAGGTGTGAGCTACGGCGATCATTATTTCAAGTGTTGGGTGGCGTCCAAACATTACACCCACGGGTATCTCAGTTTGGCCGATGCGATTAAGGTTTCGTGCGATGCGTTTTTCTATCAATATGGAAACGCCGCCGGCATTCAATCAATCGATATAGTCGGTAAGATGCTGGGGATCGGAGAAGAATCGGGTCTGCAATTGGCTGGTGAGCAGGCCGGCAACATGCCAGGGCCGGAATGGATGCAATTGCATCATCCCCTCGAACGCTGGACCCAGGCGCAAACTGCCAACGTTTCAATTGGCCAGGGATACACGCTCGTCTCTCCACTTCAACTCGCGATGGCATACGTGGCGATTGCAAACGGCGGCACTTGTTATTATCCGCGTTTGGTTGACAGAGTTTTGAATCAGGATGGCTCGCCCCTTCTGGATGAGAGCGGTCGCCCTGTTGTATCGCAGATACCACGAGTGCGTTCGGATTTGCGCCGCGAAATTTCCGCCTCGGATATCGAACTACTGCGCAAAGGCTTCTGGAAGGTTGTCAATGAAGACGGCGGAACGGGCAGCGCGGCGCGGCTGAAGAATACAGTGGTCGCTGGCAAAACGGGAACGGCGCAAGCAACAGACCGTGGCGTCGAAGGCAACGTCGCATGGTTCGCGTGCTTCGCACCATTCGATCATCCCAAGTACGTTGTAGTCGTGATGGTCCAGGCTGGTGAGCACGGCGGGCACGGCGGTCCAGTCGCCGGGCCGATCGCGGCCCGGATCATGGAGCGCGCGTTAGGTTTGGAAAATGACAGCTTCGACATGCCCGTAGCTTGGCTCGCGCCCGCCCATACAGCTGATCCATTCCAAAGTATTAAGGCGGTCAGCTTTCACGATTCCGGGCCGAACGTTGAAGGCACGGATGAGGAAGGTGGAGGCGATTCTCAGAATGCGGATGTCCAAATGTCCACTGGCGGCGCGGCGCCAGATGTGGAAATGGAAGCGGACGCTCAGGGGCAGGTCACGCGTCGAGGCTCCATCCCGCGCGCTCAACCGGTGGTCGCCCCGCAGCCGCGACGACCAAACTTTTTCCAACGTCTCTTTGGAATCAAACATCCCCCCCAACCGGCATCGACTCCGCCGCCCCGGCGCCGAAGCCGCCCACGAATGTAACTGTCGATCTTAGAGCAATGACCATCCGCAACATCATAGCTCCGATTTCGATCACCAAACCTCCCTGCTTTTATGTTAGACAAAGTCCGAAAAATTTTAGGTTTCACTTCACGAAAAACCGGCAACAAGCTCGTGCTGAGCGTCGAAAAACTCGAGTCGCGCGTCGCGCTGCTGGAGAATGGCCGGCTCGAAGAATATAGCGTCGAGCGCTCCGCCTCGCGCAACATCGTCGGTAGCGTTTACAAGGGCCGGGTCAAAAACATCGAGATGGGATTGAAGGCGATGTTTGTGGACATTGGCCTGGACAAAAATGCGTTCCTCCATTTTTGGGATGCGATTCCGGCGGCGCTCGACAGTGGCATTGAAGAAATCGATCGCCCCTCGCACAAGCGGCCGCGCAAACGAATTACGGTCAAAGATATTCCAAGTATCTATCCCGTGGGCTCGGAAGTGATCGTGCAGGTGACCAAGGGCCCAATTGGCACGAAAGGTCCCCGGGTCACGACCAATCTCAGTTTCGCCGGCCGCTATCTTGTCCTGATGCCCTTTAGCGATCGCAGCGGCATTTCGCGCAAGATCGAGAACCCAAAAGAGCGCGATCGGCTACGCAAGATTTTGAGGCAACTCGATGCTCCCGACGGTATCGGAGTCATCATTCGGACCGTGGGCGAAGGTCAGCGCGCCCGATATTTCGTGCGCGATTTGCGTTTCCTTCTGGATCAGTGGACCAAAGTTGAGGAGCTGATCCGTAACGAACCCGCGCCGTACCGGGTTTTTGCCGAACCGAGTTTGGTCGAGCGCACGGTGCGCGATTTTCTCACCGAAGAAATCGATGAAGTCTTATGCGACGACCGTTCCGCAACGGATCGGATGATCGAAATGGTCGGCCAGATTTCGCGCCGCGCTCGCAATCGGATTCATTACTATGATGGCGCTACGCCAATTTTCGAAACCTACGGCGTGCAAAAACAGATCGATGACGCGTTTCACCGACAGGTCTGGCTCAGATGCGGGGGCTACATCGTGATCGATGAAACGGAGGCGCTGGTGGCCGTTGACGTGAACACCGGCCGCAATAAAGGCGGGCGCGACGTCGAAAAAACGATTTTGCAAACGAACCTGGAAGCGGCGGATGAAATCGCCCGCCAGCTTCGGCTGCGCAATATCGGCGGCCTCATCATTGGCGACTTCATCGACATGAAAAGCCGCAAGGATCAGCAATTGGTTTATCAGCTCATGAAGGAGCGGCTCAAGCGCGACAAGGCCAAAACTCATGTGTTGCCGATTTCGCAGCTTGGCTTGATGGAAATGACGCGTCAGCGTGCTCAGGAAAGCTTGAGCGACACGATCTACGAGAATTGTCCATACTGCGGGGGGCGGGGCGTGGTAAAGACATCGATGACGACCAGCGTCGAGTTGCACCGAACGCTCAACATCGTGATGCGCAAATTTCAGGATTCGGTGCACGATTTCCGGGTCATTCTCAATCCCGACGTGCTCAAGCGGTTGAAAGAAGAGGATGAAGAATTGCTCGTCGAATTGGAACGCCGTTACGCGAGCCGGTTAACCTTCCGCGGTGATCCCACCTACCATCACGAGAAATTCATTATCACCGACGCAAACACCGGCGCTGAGCTAAAAGTCTAAGGCACTGGAACCAGCCGCAATAGCACGTCTACTGTTGTTCCTCTGAAATCATCCCGCTAGGGGCATCCAAACGCCGGTCTCCATGCGTTTCTGATATGAGCGCTGAGGGTGCTCAACTTCGGGTCAGGAAAACTTAACCAAGGGAGAAAGGGATCATGAAAAAGACAGTATTAGGATTATTGGCTTTAGGAATGACGGGATCGTTGGCCTTCGCCGGAACGGAATCTTATTCAGGCAAAGAACTCCAACCCGCTCCGCCGCCCGCGCCCTGTGAGTGGTATCGAGACGTGGAATGGAACGTTGGTCTCTGGGGCGCTTATGCGTTTACCAGCACAGATTACAATCGCAACAGTCTGTTCGATACTCTCGTGACAGGAAACGGCGGCAGTTACGATCAGTTTCTCGGTGGCGATCACGCCTGGGGCGGCGGAATTGATGCGAAATATTTCTTTGCAAAATATTTCGGTGTCGGACTGGAAGGCTTTGGTCTGGCCGCGCATGGCAGCCGATATAACATCGAGACTTTTGGGAATGTTGGGACTGAGTTTAACTCCGAAAGCGATCATCATGTCGTGGGTGGCGCTCTTGGTACGGTGACCTTGCGTTACCCGATTGGCTGTTCCCGCTTTGCTCCATATATGTGGGCAGGTGGCGGTGGCGTTTTCGGAGGCCATCGCGAGCGTGTGGTCGATGTAAGAGGTTTCACCGAGCGAATTGATCACGATGCGGAATCCCGAGCTATGGGCCAATTCGGAGGCGGTATGGAGGTTCGCCTTACGCCAACGATTGGCTGGATCTCCGATTTCAGCTGGAACGTCGTAGACGGTACGCACAATAATTTCGGTATGGCTCGGAGCGGTATTAATTTCGCGTTCTAACCAGAAACGAAACGATTTCCGTCAATGCCGATCGCCCCCTTATCGTTTGCGAACTGCCTCTCTGCGCGTGAAATTGTGGCGTGTCTTTTGCGGAAATACTCGACAACCTTGCTTTGGCCAAATCGCCGCTGGTTCGGCGCTTTGAACAACTGATCGCAGCAAAATCTCCGGCCGATCTCGAGATCATGGCCAAAACCGCGAGGACCCTGACGTTGCAAAACTTTGGGCGGACAATGCGTCTGTTCGCGCCCCTTTATCTTTCCAACGAGTGCATTAACAACTGCCGATATTGCGGCTTCTCGCGCGATAATCCGATTCTTCGCGTGACCCTGAGCGTGGACGAAGTAGCGGCCGAAGCGCGCCATTTATCCAATGAAGGTTTTCGCCAAATACTTCTGGTCGCTGGTGAGCATCCGAAGTTTGTGAGTCGCGATTATCTTACGGAATGTGTTCGTGCGCTAGTGCCGGATTTCTCATCCGTTTCCATCGAGATGGGACCGATGGACACGGAGGACTATGTTCCAATTGTCGATGCTGGCGCGGAAGGTTTGGTGGTCTATCAGGAGACATACAACCGGGCCGTGTATGCCGAGATGCACACCGCCGGACCGAAACGAGACTTCAATTTTCGACTCGACTGCGCGGAGCGCGGTTACGCGGCCGGTTTTCGGCGTCTTGGCATTGGCGCGCTCTTTGGCCTGTGCCCATGGCAGGATGAAGCCGTGGCCTTGGCCGCGCATGTGGAATATCTGCTCAAACATTGCTGGCAGGCCCAGATCACGATTAGTCTGCCGCGGTTGCGGCCCGCCGCTGGCGGATTTCATCCGCCCTTTTCCATGACCGATCGCCAGTTGGCCCAACTGGTTTGCGCGTTGCGAATCACTTTTCCGCAAGTCGGCATTGTGCTGAGCACTCGTGAACGAGCGCTTCTGCGTGATTCGCTGGTTCCGCTGGGTGTGACCATGATGAGCGCAGGCAGTCACACGGAGCCCGGAGGTTACACCCGGCAGGGCAGCGAACATTTACATCGCACAGTGCGGGGCCGGATCGTGGCACCAGAGTTTCACAATGGTGAGGATCGACTTGCCACGGGGCAATTCGATATCAGCGACGAACGTTCCCCGGCGGAGATAGCTTCGGTTTTGCGTGGCCGAGGATTCGATCCTGTTTGGAAAGATTGGGACCAGGCGTTGTCTCGAATATGACCATTTCACTCAACGGCGAAAAAGTGGAAGTGGACGGTGTCGAAACCCTTGCCGAGCTGATCAGACGATATCAGTTCTCGCCACAATCGATTTTGGTCGAGCACAACGGCCTCGCGCTCCATCGACGGGATTGGCCACAAAAGTCCCTTGCCGAAGGCGATCGAGTGGAATTGATCCGTGTCGTCGCCGGCGGTTAGTCGCTCTTAACCGATGCCGACGGCTTTTTCCAGCAGCGGCATCACGTCCATCAGTGATCGCTCGGTGCGGGCGTGAACAAATAGCAACGGCTCGTCAACATCGACAGTCTCTCCGATCTTTTTGATCCTCGACATGCCAACGGTCACGTCGATCTTGTCGCCAGCTCTCTCACGGCCACCGCCTAACAGAACCGAAGCGCGTCCGATCAGTTCTGCATCCATTTTCTTTACCTTTCCCGTCTTTTTCGCGGGCAACGGTTGAACAATGGCGGCACGATGAACGCTCAGCAATCGCTCAAGGGCCGTGGCATCTCCATCTTGCGCATACACGAGAGAGACAAATTTTTTCCAAGCGCTGCCATCGTTCAGGCGTTTTTCCAAAGTTGGACGTGGCGTCGTAGAAATCTTCTCGGCAAGATCGAGAACCAGGTTCACAACATCTTTCGGTCCTTTGCCATTGAGGACCTCAACACATTCGGCCACTTCCAGCGCATTGCCGACTGCGCGGCCGAGCGGTTCGTCCATTGGGCTAAGGAGATGCGACATTTTCACCTTCATTGCTTCGCCTACGCTTGTCATTGCTTTGGCCAGTTGCTCCGCTTCTTTTCTTGTTTTCATGAATGCGCCGCTGCCGAACTTCACATCTAACACAAGCCGGTCGAGGTTCTCCGCCAGCTTCTTGCTCATAATGCTCGCCACAATGAGCGGTTTCGACGGCACAGTTCCGGTCACATCGCGCAGCGCATACAGCTTCTTGTCCGCCGGGCAAATGTCATCAGTTTGACCGATCATGACTACCCCGATTTTGTCCAACTGTTTGAGCGCGCGTTTATCATCCAGGTTCACATTGAATCCCGGGATACTGCCGAGTTTGTCCAATGTGCCGCCTGTGATACCGAGACCGCGCCCAGAAATCATTGGCACCCAGACGTCATCGCAGGCGAGCAGGGGAGCGAGCACCAGCGAAGTCTTGTCGCCCACGCCTCCGGTGGAATGTTTGTCGATCTTCGGGGGCGAGTTCTTTGGGTGTTTCAAAACGCGGCCGCTATTCATCATCGCATTGGTCAGCGCCTCGGTTTCCTTCGGTGTCATTCCGCTAAAGAAAACCGCCATAGCCCAGGCGCTCATTTGATAATCGGGCAGCTTGTCATCGGTAAATTCGCTGATCAGAAACTCGATTTCCTCCGAGGAGAGCTCGCCGCCGTCGCGCTTCTTTTCGATTAAGGTTGGAATGTGCATTGCGAAGCCCGCCTGAATGAGCGCGATGCGTGCCATTTTACGGTGCGAAGGTGTGCCGACAGGCCTTTCCCTGGTAGCCCATGGCACGCCGTTGTTTAAACCCCGATCGGATGCCAGGCTGTCTTCATCTCGACTGTGTCCAGAATCCAATATGGATTTTCCGCCGTTCGTCCGCGCCATTCATTAGCCGCGAGATTACGGGCTGCGTAGCGTTTCAAATTTAGTGCGCCGCCGCCTTGTAGTTCACGCCCGATTTTTTGATCGCCGCTAGCATCGACAATTGCGTTTACATCCATGTGACTGGCAAAATGCGGTGCGAGTTCGGCGCGATCGCCCGCCAGCACGTTGATGACACCGCCCGGCAGATCGCTCGTGGCAATAATCTCTGCGAACGTAAGCGCGGGCAGCGGTTTCGTTGTCGATGCCAAAACGACTCCGCAATTGCCGCTTAAAATCACCGGTGCGACTAATGAAATAAGCGGCAACAACGGCGGTTCGTCCGGACAAATTACAATGACGACGCCCGTCGGTTCGGGAGTGGTGAAATTGAAGTGAGAGCTGGCGACAGGATTCACCGAGCCAAAAATCTGCCCGAACTTGTCCGCCCAACCTGCATAGTGGACGAGCCGATCGACCGCCAATGTCATCTCCGAATCCGACGACTTCGCGGTGCCATTGGAGCGCGTCACTTCGTTTTGTAACTCGCCTCGACGCATCTCCAGCATCTCCGCCGCGCGATACAAAATTTGCCCGCGCAAATACGCGCTCTGCCTCGACCAATTCGGAAATGCCGTGCGCGCAGCCACAACGGCGTCGCGAAAGTCTTTCTTCGATGCGCGGCAAAAGTTGGCCAGGAGATTGCGGCTGCCATCCAGCGCGGGCAGCAGGCGTCCGTTCTCACCGCGCACAAACTTGCCGCCGATATAGAGCTTGTAAGTTTTCTGAACTTGCAGGCGTGGCCGCGGCTTTCTCACGAAGCGAAGAATTGCGCAGACCGGCAAAAAAGAAAATGCTAATCAACGGAGCACAGCCATCTTGGCTGTCGGGGCTGGTAGGCATCCGGCCCGCCAAACAAGCATGAACAAGTCTGACAAAATTTTCGTGGCCGGTCATCGAGGGATGGTCGGCAGCGCATTGGTGAGACGACTCCAGGCTGATGGTTTTGAGAACTTGCTGACTCGTGAGCGATCGCAGCTCGATCTCGCGAATGGCTCTGCAGTCGCACGATTCTTTACAGACGAAAAGCCAGACATCGTGATTCTAGCTGCCGCGAAAGTGGGGGGAATCAAGGCGAACAACGATCAGCCAGTCGAATTTCTGCTCGAGAATCTGTCGATCCAAAACAATGTCATTCAGGCTGCACACGAGAATGGCGTGCGGAAACTTCTTTTCCTCGGCAGCTCATGCATTTATCCCAAGCACGCGCCGCAACCCATTCCGGAAAGCGCGTTGCTCACCGGTCCACTGGAGCCGACCAACGAGGCTTACGCGATTGCCAAGATCGCCGGGATTAAACTTTGCCAGGCTTACGCACGTGAGTTCGGCGCGAATTTCATTTCCCCCATGCCGACCAATCTTTACGGCCCGAATGACAACTTCGATCTCGAAACCTCACACGTGCTCGCCGCTCTTTTGCGCAAAGCCCATGAAGCGAAAACGCGAGAAGCGAAAGAGCTCGTCGTTTGGGGCAGCGGCAAACCGCGTCGGGAATTTCTGCATGTCGATGATCTGGCTTCCGCCTGTGTCTTCCTTTTGGGAAATTACGATTCGCCTGAAATCATCAATGTCGGCTGCGGTGAGGATATTTCGATCGAGGAACTAGCGAGATTGATCTGCGATGTGGTCGGCTTTGGTGGCGAACTTACCTGGGACACGGGCAAACCCGATGGCACGCCGCGCAAACTTCTCAATGTTAGCAAACTGACGAACCTCGGCTGGCGCCCGACGATTCCGCTGCATGAAGGAATTGCGCGAACCTATGAATGGTTGTTGAAAAATGTGGCGTCCTGAATTGGCTGGCGGGACGTTGTCGGGTTTTGTGGAGTCGCGGCCAATTAAATCAGTTGCCGAGGCCGAAGCTTCAGTTGATCAAAGAGACCAATGAGCCACGAGCTGCATCCCGAGCAGATCAAGGCGTTGCGCAAATTGACGCCCGGTCAGCGGCTCACTATCGGCTTACAATTCATGGAAGAAATGCGCCAACTCAAAGCCGCCGCGCTTCGATCGCAACATCCGGACTGGTCAGAGAAAAAAATCGCGCAGGCTTTGCGCGAGTTTGTGAAGCATGGGGCTCCCTAAAGCTGCTGCTCTTATTGCGGATCGACTGAACCAGACAGGCGTGCAGTGGATGGCCACTGGTTCCATTGCCTCCATGAGTTACGGCGACTACCGCGTTACCAATGATGTCGATGTAATTGTCGTTCTCGGCGGGAATGATATCGAAAAATTGGTGGCCGCGTTTCCACTGGAAGAATTTTATTGTCCTCCGGTGGACGTCATTGCGACGGAGGTAGCCCGGAAAACACGTGGACACTTCAATCTAATTCATCATGACACCGGGTTTAAGGCTGACGTTTACCCCGCCAGCAAAGATTTATTTACTGATTGGGCGTTGCGTCATCGACAGCCAGCGACGATCGAGGATTCGACGATCTGGCTTGCACCGCCCGAATACGTCATCGTCGGTAAGCTCGAATTTTATCGGGAAGGCGGCAGCGAGAAACACCTGCGGGACATTCGGGGAATATTGGCCGTGACTGATGTCGATCGCTCGCGGCTGGAAAAAGAGATTGAGAAGCGTGGGCTTCTTGAGCCGTGGCGCAAATGCATTTGATTTACAGGAACGGCGACGAAATCTGGGAAAGTCTGTGAAATCTGCGGATTGAAGCTACGATTATCCGTAGATGAAAAAATTGCGTGTCGGTGTCGTCGGAGTCGGTCATATCGGGAGTAATCATGCCCGGATTTATTCCGAATTGGATTCGACGGAATTTGCGGCGATCTACGATGTCGATCTTAACCGGGCCGGATCGATCGCGAAAAAGTTCGGAGGCATGGTAGCCAAATCGCTGGATGAATTCATCGTGCGGGTCGACGCGGCGTCGGTAGCGACGCCCACGAATGTCCATTACGAAGTCGCGCGTCAGTTACTTGAAAAGGGCAAACATGTGCTCATCGAGAAACCGATTACGGAGAATACCGCTCACGCCAGCGAGCTGGCAGAGCTGGCGGCGAGGAACAAGCTCATTTTGCAGGTCGGCCATGTGGAGCGGTTCAATCCGGTCCTGAGCGCGCTCGAACAACATCTGACGCATCCCCGATTCATCGAAGCGCATAGGCTGTCGCCCTATCCCGATCGCAGCATCGACATCGGCGTGGTTCTTGATTTGATGATTCACGATCTGGAAATCATTTTGCATCTGGTGCGTTCAGCGGTGCAGAGCATCGATGCCATTGGCGTTCCTGTTCTCAGCAAAAGCGAAGACATCGCCAATGCGCGGATTCGGTTTCAGGATGGTTGCGTAGCCAATGTCACCTCGAGTCGGATCAGCCCCGAACGGATGCGCAAAATCCGGGTGTTTCAAGAGGATGCTTATCTTTCTCTCGATTATCAAAACCAAACCGGCGAGATTTATCGCAAAGTTGGGGATCGGATCGCGCGCGACAAAGTTCCGATCGAACGCGACGAACCCCTCAAACGTCAACTCGTGTCGTTCGTCGAATGCGCCAGCACCGGGCACGAGCCGCGAGTGTCGGGTTCGCAGGCTACCGCTGCCTTGGAACTGGCAGTGGAAATCACCAGGAAAATGACGAAATCCGAATGACGAAATCGGAAACAAATCCAAATGACGAAATCCGAAAAATCGGCACACCCTCCCTCGTTCGGTTTGGTCATTCGTGTTTCGTCATTCCTTCGAGCTTCGGCATTCGAACTGGGTCATTCTCTCCATGACCATCTATTTCGTCGCGGGCGAGGTGAGCGGCGATAATCATGGCGCCGCGTTGATGTCGGCGCTCCGGAAGCTGGCTCCCGATTTCACCTTCATCGGCCGAGGCGGATCGCAAATGCGCGCGATTGCCGGCGACCGATTTAAGAACTGGTTAGATGAAGCCGCCGTCCTCGGTTTGTGGGAAGTGATTAGAAAATATGGCTATTTCCGGCGGCAGTTTCACCAAACACTTGGCGAGATTAAAAAATCGAAACCCGTTGCCGTGATCTTGATTGATTACCCAGGTTTCAACCTGCGCGTCGCTCGTGCGCTCCGGAAACAATCAACCGGCCAGAGAATCATCTATTACATCAGCCCGCAGGTCTGGGCGTGGAACCGCGGCCGGATCAAAAAAATGGCGCGCTATCTCGATTTGATGCTGTGCATCTTTCCCTTCGAAGCCGATCTCTATAATAAATCCGGATTGCGGACGGAATTTGTGGGCCATCCAATGATCGAGCGGTTACCCCCGCTCAAGATCGACATCGAACGCGATCCGAACTTGATTGGCCTGTTTCCGGGAAGTCGCCGGCGCGAAGTTCGCAAAATCTTCCCAATCATGGTCGAAGCGGCAAAAAAACTTCGACAGTCGAAACCAAATCTGCGCTTCGAAGTCGCAGCGGCCTCCAAAGAACTGGCGAAAGAGATGTTGCACATGGCGACTGGACACAATCGCGATCTGCTCGGAATCGAGGTCCGACAAACATCGGAAATCATGCAGCGGGCCTGGGCGGGTATCGTTGCGTCAGGCAGCGCCACTCTCGAAGCTGCCTATTTTCGTCTTCCCTTTGTGCTGGTTTACAAGGTGGCATGGCCTACTTATGTCGCCGCGCGTCTGGTCGTGAATGTGAAACATCTCGGAATGCCAAACGTCCTGGCGAACAAGGAAATCGTGCCCGAATTCATTCAGCAGCATGCGAAGCCTTCTGATATTGCGAGGACTGTGCTGAAACTGTTTGATGACACGGCGGCGCGTGAGCGAATGATCGCGGCGTTCGATTCAACCATTGCCAGCCTCGGCGAAGGCGGAGCGAGCGAAAAAGCGGCCCGGGCAGTTCTGGCCGAAATTGCTTGTCATTCCGGGCGAAGCGAAGCGTAGTCGAGGAATCCCGTGGGTTCGCCTTAAATAATGCCACGGGATGTCTCGACTTCGCCCGACATGACGAAAGCTTTTCTCGAAGACCGACGAACGCTCTGGATCGTCAGTTTTCTCATTGGAATTCTGTTCCTCGCGACCAATCTGCCCTGGCAGTTGGATGACTACGATCAAGCCAAGCAGGCTTATACCTCGTTTGAAATCGTCAAGGAAGGTCATCTGTTTTATCAACAGACGCCGCACGAAAAGGTCGCAACCAAGCCGCCACTAGTGGGGTGGATCTCGGCCGTCTTGTTTGCTGCGACACGCTCTTGGGATTGGGCTTGGCGATTGCCATCCATTCTATCTGCAATGGCGATGTCGATCCTCCTCTATCGCGCTGCGAATTTGATCCACGGTCCAATGGCAGGCCTGATCGCTCTAAGCGCGTTCGGCTTGAATTTGTTAACGCCGCGCCTTGCCAGTTTGGTGCGGACCGATATGCCGCTCGCGCTCGTGATTTTCCTGATCGGTCTGCAAATCTGGATTCATATTCGAGAAAAGCGCCCCTGGGAGAAACGCGATCGACAACTTCAGTTTTTTCTTCTTACCGCTGCAATGCTGATTAAAGGCCCGATCGTTTATGCGTTTTTGTTACCTGGACTGATTGTAGCGGCGGTCTGTGACCGTCGAAATCTTTTCACGAAAACGGCGACGGTCACAGACCGCCGCTACAGTTTTGGCTGGCTCGCGTGGTGGCCCTGGGTGGCTTCGCTCGGGATTTTTCTGATCTGGGCGATCGGCGGAATTTTATTGCAGCCCGATTTTTTCGATCAAGTCGTGATGCGCGAATTTATCGGTCGCTTCGGTGAAACAGTCCATCGTCCGCAGCCGATCTATTTTTATCTTCCGCATTTGTTTCATAAGTTTGCCCCCTGGAGTCTGCTTATGATTGGCCTGGCGATTGTCGATCTTCGTGCGGCTCGATGGAGCTTTCGCGAAGCGCTCCGACGGATCTCGCCAGAAACATTATGGCTGATTTTCTGGAGTTTGGGCGGTTTGCTGGTGATGTCGCTCATTCCTTCCAAGCGAGTGGACCGAATATTTCCCGTTATTCCTCCGCTCTGTTTGCTGCTGGCAGCACAACTGGCGCACGCGCTGCGGACTGAACCGAGCCGTGAGGCTGTTCGTGTTTGGAGCGCAGTCGCGTTGGCGATGTCGATCCTGTTTACGGGCGTTTATACACTGGCCAAAGTCGTTGCCGGTTACCGAAATCATCGAAATGCGCTGGTCATTTTTGGCAATCAGGTTCGTGCCCAAGCACAAGAGAAGCATTGGCGCTACGAAGCGATGTGGGGCGGCGACGAGGGGCTGCTCCTTTATTTGCGCAAATTACACTTCGTTCCGCAGGATCAAGCCGTCATGGATTGGAACCGCGGCAATCTCGACGCGCTGGTGGTGCCGCGCAGGCAGGCCCCGGATCTGATGCGCCACCTTCACGATGCGGCCCTTTCGGAATTGAAATCAGCGCCGCAACAGCAGACGCCAGATCGAGGCTATGTATTGATCACGCGTTAACTTTCCGGGATTGCGACGGCCCGTGAGCGCCGCTACAGATGGAAAGATGGAGTTTCCGCAAAAAGAGATCGAAACGCTCTGGTGCCCCTGGCGGGTGGAATATTTCGAGAGAGAAAAACCGACGTCCGATTTTTTGTCTGAAGCAGCAAGGGCCAGTGACGATGCGGCGCATTTAGTCGTCACTCGAAGGAAAACTGCTTTTCTGATGATGAACCGTTATCCCTACGCAGTCGGTCATTTGATGGCGGTTCCGTATCGGAAGACGGCCGACCTGGCCGCGCTCGGTGAAAACGAGATTGTTGAGCTCTGGAGTCTGGTGGCACATGCGCAGAAGTTGTTGGGAACGGTAATGCGCGCCCAAGGATTCAACATCGGACTGAACCTGGGTGAATGCGCCGGCGCAGGTGTACTCGATCACTTGCATCTTCACATCGTGCCGCGCTGGAGTGGCGACACCAACTTCATGCCGATCCTCACTGGAACGCGAACGATCTCGGAGGGATTACGCGGGCTATACGACAAACTGATCGCCGCTCAGGCCAGGATCGACAACGAATCACGATGACAAACAGCAGTTGGATCGAGCCGCCGCCAAAGAAGGGAATGGGACTGTTTGGCAAAAGCTGCCTCATCCTGGGAATCTTTGGTCTGTTACTCGGGTTCGCTTTGGTAATCGGAGTCTATTGGGGCATTCATACCCAGTCAGCAGTGGCCCGTGGAATTCTCTGGTTAACGAAAATACACGCAGTGGCAGATCGGCCGGCGGCTATTCCGAGCTTTGAAGCTTCTCCTTCGGAAATGGCGGATGTCCGTGAACGCTGGCAAAAATTCGAGCAAACTGTGCACGAAGGTAGCCCTGCCTGGATTGAATTAACGGGAAACGATCTCAACAGCCTGATTGCATCCAATCCGGAGTTCGCCGGAAAAGTTTTCGCTTCGATTGAAGGAAATTGGCTGCGGTTTCAGGTCAGCGTCCCACTGACGAAGTTTATTGGACGCGCGGGCCACTATTTCAATGCCGATATTGTGATCGAATCCGACGGCGCTCAGTCGGTCCAACACCTGAAGGTGAATCGAATCAAGGTGAATAATGAACCGGTGCCAGTCGATCTGTTGAACTGGCGCCTTCATTCACAACCGCTGCACGATTACGTCTCCGAATACACGGGGGCCTACCAAATACGTTCCTTCGAAATTCGCGACGGGAAATTAATTCTCCGGTCGAACGAAGGCTAGCTCCGAAAGCCCTCGCGACTTGTTAAGGCTGCATGATTTCGCGGACAAAGACGTTCAACTGGCCGTCGTCTTGTTTGCGAATCTCAGTAATTTCATAGGGACGCCGTTGGTCACGATTAACGACAGCCCCCTGACGTGGAGGCGTATAACCGGCGGGAAAATCGACAATGATGCGCGTGGACGAGCCAAAATGAAGCACACTATCGGCCAGACCCTGCCGCGGGCGTAACACAGCGCGGTTCGCATCGGAAAAGTTGACCACGAATTGACCGCTCAAATAAAGCCGCTCGCCGGCTACGCCGCGATCGGCGAAATCGCGCAGATCGCTCGTGTCGATAAGCCTGCCGAGCGGCATCCGACCAGGCGCAAAGGTTCTCCACGTGCCGCCGCCCGCTGTCGAAGCTAGTTCCTCGCCCGGAACGGTAGGAGCAGGTTGTGCCGGCAAAACCGGGACCGGCGTAGCGGTGGGAGAAGGGGTTTCTGCCATCGCCACAGCAGTGGGCGTTGTGGTGGGAACAGCGATAGGCGTAACCGATGCGGTGACCGGAAGGGCTTTTGCTACCGGCAAGACAAATTCATCTTGCGAGCCGGAACGGCCCTTGCGTTTCTTCGATGATTTCTCTTCCGGCGTAGGCGTTGTCTCTGCGACCTTCGTCTCTTTTTTCGGAACGCGAACGATCGAGGGAGTTTCCACAGGTCTGGCCGGCTCCACGCGAACCAGGGAATTTTCGGCCGGAGGCGGTGTGCCGCCGGGCGATATCCCGGAAATTGGCACCGACGCCTGAGCCAATCCCATTTCCTGCCGGTAATTCTTGAAATGCAGTTCCGCTTTCAGCCGGGCCTGTTCTTTAAACAGCGGCCAGCCTGCCACCAGATTCAAATTGGAAGGCGGCTCGAGTCGAAAAACACCCGGCCCACGTGTCATGGTGTAAGTGCCGTAGAGCAGTGGCATCGCAGTAATCAGCATCCGGCCATCTTTCAATCTTTCAGCATGCAGCACCGCCGAGAGATCATGTGTTCGCTCCAACTTGATTTCCAAACCGGGCTTGAGCGTTTGTTTCATCAGCGGAATCACGCTGCTATCGGCGGGATAGAGATGTTCCATTAACAGCTCACCGTGATCGACGGCGCTCGTTAACGCGACCATCCCGGAAGTGAAAACATCGCCCGGGCCCAGCTCACGCGCTTCCATGATCATGTAGCGGCCGATCACGTAGGGAACGAGACCGCGCACCTGGCCGTAGTTACGAATGTAATTGCGCGCCAGCTCGGCATTGGTCTTCGCGAGTTCGGCGGATCCCATCGCGGCGTAACGATCGTAAAGTTGCTTCGCACTGAGAAATTCGCCTGCTGGCGCGGCTGTTAACTCGAACCGCTTCGGTGGATCGATTTTATGCAGGCGCTGCAAAATTCGATAACTGTCCGGGCGCTCCGGTTGTCCGAAGATGTAGAAACTGCCCAGCCATGCGGCCAGTGCGAATGCCGTGAGAAGCAGAATCGCTATCGACCAGGCGAAATAATTAACCCGCGCCGGACGCCGGCGCGTGTAAGGATCGTCGTACGAATAGCTGCTGTAATCCATCAGGGGGAAACGGAAAGATTGCGCGGATTCACACTGCTCCGCCGCCGGACGAATTCGCTGGCGAAATATTGCCTGCTTCGAATGACGAACCGCATCCGCACGTACGGGAAGCGTTCGGGTTCACGATTTGAAACCCAGCCGCGGTCAGGCCCTCGCGAAAATCGAGAGTCGAGCCGCGCAGATAAGTCGCGCTTTCTCCATCGACAAGGAATTGCACACCGCCGCGTTCGACCACGGTATCACCCGGCTTTTTCTCATCCAGCGCCATCTCATATTGAAGACCCGAGCAACCACCCTTCGCGATCTGCACCCGTAATCCTTTCTCTGCATTACCGGCCTTTTGCAGCAGAGAACGGAGCTGCCGGACAGCATTTTCCGTTACGTTGATCATGCGTCACTACACTACGATTTCATCGTTTCAAGTCAACGCGCTGAGCGTAACGAGTCACATGCAGAAGCTTGGCGGGTGCGGCCGGATTGATGTTGCCAGCGCGTTAATGATAACGCGTTCCACATTCTATCTTGTTCAAATCTGATTTGACGTCCGACCTCCGACCTCTGACATCTGAATCATGAGCCGGATTCGACTGCTCTCCGAAATAGTCGCTAGCCAGGTCGCGGCCGGTGAAGTAGTGGAACGCCCCGCGTCAGTCGTGAAGGAACTTGTCGAAAATAGCATCGACGCCGGCGCTCGTAAGATCGACATCCTCATTCGGCGGGGCGGTATTTCGCTCATTCGGGTTGTCGATGATGGCTGTGGGATGGATCGCGACGACGCACTCCTGTCGCTCGAGCGCCATGCGACTAGTAAGATCCGTTCTGCCGATGATCTTCAAGCAGTCGGCACGCTCGGTTTCCGCGGCGAAGCGTTGCCGAGCATAGCCAGCGTCGCCCGATTTCGCCTGACAACGCGAGAGCAGAAAGAGATCGCCGGAACCGATATTGTGGTAAACGGCGGCAAGATCGACACTGTGCGTGACGGAGGTGAAGCAGCCGGCACGCAGGTGGAAGTGCGCTCGTTGTTTTATAATCTTCCCGCGCGAAGAAAATTTCTGCGCTCCGAAAACACGGAGAGCCGCAACATTGAACATCAGTTGCATCTCCAAGCCATCGGGCATCCGCATATCGCGTTCACTTTTGTCCGGGATGATCGCGTCGTGTTTCAACTTCCGCAGGCAGCGACGCTGAATGATCGTATTCGCGATCTCTACGGCAACGAGCTGCTCGATCGTTTGCTCGAAGTAAATGAGATTGGTAGGGCGCGACCGCCGGGCGCGCCGAGAATCACGGGTTTAATCGGTCAAGCTGGCCTGAGCCGGCAAACGCGGGCCCAGCAGTTGGTTTTTGTAAACGGTCGCGCCGTCGAAAGCCCGCTCATCACATCGGCCCTGCGCGAGGGATATCACACCGCGCTGATGAAGGGGCAGTTTCCCGTCACGTTTCTTTTTGTGCAGCTCGATCCCGTGTTCGTCGATGTAAACGTTCATCCCGCGAAACGCGAAGTGCGTTTTCGCGATCCTAACGGTGTGCGTGAGGCAATCGTCGCGGCAGTCCAACGCACACTGGAAAAAGTACGCACCGATTGGCAGGAAAAATTTCGCGGACCTGATCCGCGTGTAATGGCATCTAAAGGGCTGGCGTCGGCGCCTCAGGCTACAACTGTCGATCTAAAACTGCGGCCGGAAACGACTGCGCAGGAAATTTTGGACCAGCAATTGCCGATTGTAGGGCAGGCGCTCCGCCTGCCACACGGGCAGCCGTCGGAGCCAGCAAGCGATGCGCTTGCCCTACAATCGCGCCCCGCTTCTCAGCAATTCCAGATCATCGGCGTTTTGAACAAGCTTTACGTGTTGATGGAGAACGCCCAAGGGCTTGTGCTGGTCGATCAACATGCCGCTCACGAGCGGATTTTGTTCGAAGAATTGCGGCGCCGGATGGAAGAGCAGGGGGTGCCGTCGCAAAAGTTGCTGATCCCGCAGACTTTTGATCTGCCACCGCGTGACGCCGAATGGGTCGAACGAAACTTGTCGATCCTCCAAAAGATGGGGGTCGGGATCGAGAGCTTTGGACCCACCACGTTCAAGATCGACAGTCTGCCCGCGTTTTTAAAAGCGTCCGATCCGATTCAATTCATGCAACAGGTAATTGACGATCTCAAAACTGCCAGCAATAGCAGTTCGGCTTTGCGGCTGGGAGAAGAAATGATTGCCACCACCGTTTGCCGTCACGCTGTCAAAGCAAACGATCCGCTGCGGTTTCCCGAAGTGGAACAACTAATTCGCGATCTGCTGGCCTGCGATCTGCCTTACTGCTGTCCGCATGGCCGCCCCACCATGATCCAGATCTCCACCGCCGAGTTGGAAAAAAAATTCGGGCGAAAAATGTAAGTTTGCTTACCCATGTCTGCCATTCTGGACCTGTACGTGACGCAGATTTCCTTCTTTGGATCCCAGAACAAAGCGGTGCGAAGACGCCCCGCACTCCGAGAGCACTTCGTGTGAAATCGTAGAAAAGCATTTGCTTTTTCGCGAAGCTTTAAGAGTGCGACGGCGTCCTCGCGTCGCTTTCCTACGGCGCTATCAGGCGATTCGCAAAACGATCGGTGCGACAGCAGACTAGTGCTCTATCCGGCACCCGAGCAATGCGTCTTTGCAAAGATAAAAAAGGAAAAGGCTGTTGTAGCGCAGATAGCGCATGGCCAGCCTGCGCGGTTCGCTAAAAAGGCGAAACACCCACGTCAACCCCCGACGTTGCATCCAATGCGGCGCATCTTTCTTGCTGCCGGCATTTACATCAAATGCAAACCCGACGGCGAAAAGCACGCCGCGCGCGATCTGCTTTTTGTTCCGATAAATCCAATCCTGCTGCTTCGGTGTTCCCAGACCGATCCAGATAAAATCGGGCGAGAGTCGGTTAATCTCAGCTATGATCTCGCCTTCTTCGTCTGGTCTAAAGTATCCATCGCGTGCGCCGACAATGCGCAGCTCCGGTTGCATAGTAAGCAGACGATTTTGAAGACGCGCTAGACATTCGGCAGAGCCGCCGAGAAGATAATGGGTCCGGGGCGACGGATTACGCGACATGCAAACCCGCATAAAGGTGGGGCCGTAAACGCGGTCCTGCATCGTTGCGCCGCGTCGATTCAGACACCACACGAGCGGCATTCCGTCCGGCAGGAAATAATCGAAAACGCCGGTGATTTCGCGAAACCATGGTTCGTGCCGCCGCATGGTGATGACTTGAGTGTTGCTAAGATCTACGGCAAAAGCGCGAGGCTGCCTGGCCAGGTTGCTGCAATAATAGCTGAATTCCTCGTAGCTGGTGACCGTGAGAGGTGTGCCAAGCACTTGAACTGTTTTCATTTTTGCCACCGATCAAAGCAGGCGTCTTTTCTTGATGCCGTTGTCGATCTTACCATTGCGCATGAAATGAAGAAGAAGCGGCCATGCTCCGCAAGCCGGGAGAAACAATTAGTTGCAGGAACGGCCCAACTCGGCCAAAATAGTCGCTCTTTCTGATGGGCTTTAGGGTAATCGTGTTTTACGGCGAAGGCGTTTTGAATGGCAGCTGAAGAATCGAAAACTTCCGTAGGAGAAGCGGTCAGCCTCACCGGTGATGCTAAATCGGCACGATCGATGTCTGGCCGGATGCAACCGCTTTTCGATTGGGCGAAGTCCAATCCTGCCTCGACCGCGCTGCTGTTCACAATTGTGGCAACGCTTGTCTATTTTTTTGGATTTCTCCCACTTTTCTCGGTCGGCAAGGAGTCCACGTTCCTTTGGGCCTGGCGGGCATGGAACCCGGAGACGAACTACGAGCATGCCAAGCTGATCCCACTGATTGTTGTCTTTCTCGTCTGGTACGATCGCAACAAGCTGAAAAGCGCGCCGCTAAGCTCATCCGGATGGGGATGGCTATTCATTGCCTTCGGATTATTCCTCTTCTTTGCAAGCGCCCGGACGATTCAGGCCCGTCTGGCGCTAACTGCGCTGCCATTTCTTCTTTTTGGCATCGTCCTGTATGTTTGGGGAACGAAAGTCGCGCGCGTCCTGCTTTTTCCTATCGCCTTTTTGCTGTTCATGGTGCCTTTGAATTTCCTTACCCAGGCAACGTTGAAACTGCAATTTATTGAGACCGGAATCGCGACCGCCATCTGCAATTTCATCGGAATCCACGTGAATTCGGTCGGCACGGTGGTCCAAGCTGCCGACAACGCTTTCCATTTTGAAGTGGACGAAGGATGCAGCGGGATCCGTTCGCTCATGGCCATTGCCATGCTTTCAGCAATCTATGGACATCTAACGCAGGATCGTCTTTGGAAGAAGCTGGCGCTTTTTGCTGCTGCAATAGTGTTTGCGATCATCGGCAACGCAGGACGTCTCGTCTCAATCTTCGTGGTTGGCCGGTTTTTCGGACAAGATCTGGCCGCCGGTCCCTATCATGCAATCTCTGGGTTTCTGTCTTTTCCCTTCGCCATCGCCGCGATGGTGCTCTTCGGAAAATTACTGAACCTGCAACCGGCGAAATTGAAACAAGCGGCGGCCAGGAAGGAGAAAGTGTCGTATGATTACTAGCCGACTGCTCTCTATCGAGGTTGCTTTGCTTGCCGGGTTTGGCGCGATCTTCCTGCTGCCACATTCGAACAATATTACTCCAGCTGGAATTGCCATGACGCTGCCTGCTTTCGTCGGAACTTGGTATGGCGAAGATGTTGAGGTTACACAGCGCGAACGCGAAGCGCTTGCCAAAGATACGCAGTTTGTTCGCAAAACTTATTTTAGTCCGGAAGGCGACCAGATTTTCGTTTCGATTGTGATGTCTGGTGACGACATGGCTACCAGTATCCATCGTCCGGAACGTTGTTTGCCAGCCCAGGGCTGGACTCTAGAGCGATCAGAGAGGCGCACCGTAAATTTGGGTGACGGAAAATCTTTGGAAATGACAGAGCTCCACGATTTTCAGCCGGTCGATTTGCCCGACAAATCGCGGCAATTTCTGCACAATCTGAATTACTATTGGTTTATCGGTTACGATGCGATGACCTGTTCTCACCTGGTTCGCACAGGAATCGATCTGCGTGATCGCATCCTACACGGCCAGGCGCAACGCTGGGCTTACGTCACCGTCGTGACAAACGTGACAAAGGGATGGACGCGCTATGGTCGCAGTGAGGAGGACGCAACAAAGATGGTCGAAGAATTTATCCGGAAACTCGTTCCTAAACTCTCCCGTCCCGATGGCAGCCGGCTGTTTTGATGGAACAAGGGGCAGTTCACAGAGACCGGTTGCTTCTTGTCGAGCTTTGGGGAATTGGGGACTTAATTTTATCGACGCCCTTTTTAAGAAGCGTCGCAACCCGGTACGACGTAGTCTTGCTTGGAAAGCCGCACGCTCGCGGTATTCTGGCTACGACTTTTCCGGGCATTGAGTTTATTGAATGGGACGCTCCCTGGACGGTCTTTCGAGGAAAGTACAAGTTCTGGCGGTGGAATTGGCGGGCACTATTTAACACAATTGGGAAATTACGCTCACTAGGCCCGAAGCTGGCTGTTTCCGTGCGCAAGGATCCCCGGGATCACGTGTTGCTTTGGCTGTCCGGAGCACGCAGGCGGATCGGCTTCGGGGTGTATGGAAGTCAGTTCTTGTTAACCGACTCCCTTAAAGCTTCCGAGACGCAACACGTGGTGGAGGATTGGCTTGGGATTGCGGAGAATGTGGTCCCTGGTCGCACCCACGCCAATAATGCGAGCGTTTATCTCAAATGTGGTTCCATCAAGAAGGGTTTCCGGGATAGGGCGAACCAAGGCCTACCAGTTCTCTGCCTGCATGTCGGTGCTCGCATCCCTGTTAGACGGTGGCCTGAAATCTATTTTGCCGATCTAATCAGGAATTTACGCGCGCGGTTTCAGTTTCGTCTCGTTCTTGTTCCTGATCTCGACGGGTATGGTCAATCGCTTGCGAAATTAGCGGATGAATCATCAGCCAGTCTTAGCCTCGAGCAGTTGATCGAGGTAATTTCGAACTCCGATCTGTTGATCAGTAATGACAGCGCGCCTGCCCACATCGCAGCCGCCTGCGCAACGCCGGTGATTGCGATCTTTGGGCCCACTGATCCGGCAAGATTCCGGCCCTGGAGCGAATACCAGCACGTCATTATTCGCGATATTTGCCCTCATCGGCCTTGCTTTGACTACTGCCGATTTCCAGAGCCGTTCTGTTTAACGAAGCTACAGCCGGAGTTGATTTGGCCGGAGCTTGAACAATGCATTTCAAACTGGATTAAGAAATCAGTGCTTTCGCCTGATTTCGAGCGCGCCGGTGCTGAGGCGCTTTCCGAATCACATCCATAAGCTGCGTAGCGATTCAGATTCTAACCGCGAACCCAACAGATTAGGTTTGCGGCGGGGTATGGTCTCCCCGCAGATTCGGGAAGTCAGGGCCATGATGCTCCGTAAACACGATTTCCTGTTTCCAATACGTGAGCCGTTTTTGCGGCTGAAACATTGGCCGAACCGCAGTGTTAAGACCGATCACGTGAATCTTGCGTCGCCACACGACGATAAGGGCGCGTCCCAGTGGCTTACCTGACCGGTAATCAACAAGCGGAGTGCCGATCGTCTGCGCCACTTTCAAACCAATCGCCCGAACAAACTTACGGATCATTTGCCTCGAATGTTGACTTCGTCGTTAGCAGTCACAATGCGCTTTCGGCTTGCTCGATACAGAAGGCCGCATCCTGGATCGCTTCGCTGGCTTGCACTTTGGTATACTTTTCATCAGGCAAAAAATCGACATCGCCGTAAAACGAAAGCTCCCGTTCGCTGCGCCAGCGTTTGGAGATTTCTGCCATGCGCGTAACCGCGAGCGAGGTGCGCACCTGGAGAATACGTTCTCTATTTTCCAGCAGATAAGCTGCAAGATCATGAATCTTTGGCGGCTCAAGTGCGCATGCCCGCAGCAGCCCTTTCAGCGCCAACTCCATGCATTCCTGTGCTTCGCGGATCACAATATGCCACGCGAGCAGTTCCATTGCGTGTGGCAACAAAGTCAATCGTTGGCGAGCCTGGCCGATCAAACTGCGAGCAAGCGATTCAGCTGTCACAACTCAATCACGTCTCCTCGTTTGAAGTCCGGCTTCAGGTCCCAATACCAGTAGTTCTTCTTCCAAATTCGGCGCGCGCCCAAATCTCGAAGACGTGCACGAAGGCGATCCAACCTGCCTGCAAAAAAATTATCGCGATCAAACAGAACCCGAGCGTCTTCGATCATATCGAGAAACAGCGGCGAACCGAACTCGGCCTCCGCGGGAGTCTTAAAAATGGGTGAAAGTCGAATATGCCATCCCGCTGCGTGACAACTCGCCAGAGCAGCCGCGAGCTGTCTCTCTACCTGCTCAAATTCGCGCACGCGCGGGATGCGTCCTTTTGGGAATGGTTCGGCCACGATCAGAAAATCGAGGTCCGATTGTGGCGAAAATATGCCACGGGAGACCGAGCCGTACAGAACGAGGGAGACGAGCCGCTCACCATAAAAGCGCTGGCACTCTTCTAACAAACGCGACTGAATCAACTCTGCCAGCCGGTCAAGGGGCTTCCGTTGTTCAGCAACCATGGTCTGACTCATAATCGCAAGCAAAGTTTAACCACGAATCCGCCTTCGCGCGAGTCTGCGGCGTGACAGGTGAACAGGAATGGACACGCATTTCGGGCCTCCCTGGCGCGCCGTAGCCTTGCGAAGGCGGTTGATCTCTGATCTCTGACCTCTGCCTTCTGAGATCCAAACTAGTCCCACAATCGCTTGACCGGATGCAAAGTCCACGCCCCTTGTTGTCGGGCTTGATCGATACCGCAGATCTCGCTCTTGAGTGAACGAACAAAGCGGTTTTGCTCGGCAAAGTCGCGCACCCGAAAACCCAAATGATGAGCGAGGGTAGGAAGATAGAGCTCCATGTAGATCGGGAATGGTTCTTCGACAGCGCAAACAGCATAAAAAGCTTCGAGTGTCCAGAAACTGCCGCTGCCGAACATCGACAAAACAACTTCCGGCTCCGAGCGGCAGCTAATACTCGACCAATATGACATGAATCTCGGATCCCTGGCGTGGTAGAGAAAATGCGGATTATTGGTGTCATCGACACGATGCACGTGAAACCCGAGGAGATCGGCACCTTCCGATTTCAAGCGTTGCAACTGTCGCTCATTCAAATCGGAAACCAGGGGGAGATGATCTGTACTCCGCAAAATGAACAAATTGAAACTGTCCACGAGTGGCATCCAAGAATTCAGCGGCTAACTGAAGAAGCCGAGTATAACTTTGTAGCTCGCGCTGATGGTCTCGTGTTCGCAGCCGCGGATCATCGACAAAGAACTTTTGCTTATGCCTGATGTCCTCGAATTCGCTTTCCGTACCTCCATGAGCAATCAGAATACTTTGTGTTGGAACGCACCGACCCCAATTCTCGACCATTTTGTCAATCGCAGATGCGGATTGATGGGTGAGAATAAGATTGAGAACGGTATTCACGAGGACATCGAATTGATCATCGGCCAGAGCAAAAACGAAGCCGCTGGGGGATTTGCACTGAATTGCACATGATCGTTATAAATGCAGCTACCACGATGAGCACTTAGCACAACATTGCCATGATTACATTGGTTAGATCACGCTTCCGCGACAAGCGGATGGACATCATGTTGTTGCAAGTGCTCGAAGAGATTTGCGCCAGGGACAGCGGTTGGAAGGTGGTGAATGGGCCAATTCTGTTTCCACCCGCGAAAATCTCTACCCGTTTTTACACCCTTGCTTCCACCATTCTCCGACCGCTACTTGCTTCCGTCCGCCGAAAAGGAGCAATTCTCAGCTTGGGACTTCCTTATCGACATTATCTTCTTGGCAAGAGCTTTCCCTATTTTCGCGAACATTATGAGATCCGTGCCCTTTGGACCTATGACGCGTGGGAGCCTGGATTCGATGCCTTTGAACGGCTGGTTCGCGAGCTTAAGGTCAACCTTCTAATGCTTTCGAGTTTTCAAGCTACGCAATATTTTCGCCGACGCCGGCTTCCTGATTGCGAGGTCCACTGGCTTCCGGAGTCGATCGATCCGAGCCCTTATTTCGCGCGCCCGTGGCCGGAGCGTACCATCGACATTCTTGCATTTGGCCGAGCGGATCTTGGATATCACCAGCAGATAGCTGCTGGATGCGCCTCTGCGGGGATTAATTACGTTTTTCGGCCTAACTATCCCACATACGAGCAACTGCTGCAGGGAATGGCGAGCGCAAAGCTCTGCGTGTGTTTTCCGCGGTCGGTAACGCACCCTGAATCCGCTGGAAGCGTGTCGACACTGACAATGCGTTATTTGGAGGCGATGGCTTCCCAATGTCTAATTATCGGCGAGGCACCCACGGAGGTGTACAAACTCCTCAAGTATAATCCCGTCGTGCAGGTCGACTGGAGAGATCCAGTGGGACAAATCAAATCGATTCTCAAAAATTTCGACGAGTACCAGCCTCTTATCAGGAAGAATTTTGCCGAAGTAAACGGACGCCTCCACACCCGAAGTTTTATTGCACGTGTCGAAAGACTTGTGGCTCGAAGACTAAGCACTCTTGGTTGACAAGCAGGAACTCGCGAATGGAGCTGCTGGGGGCAAGCGCAGCCGGAATCTCTTCGAAGTCGGCAGTCTGCGACTGCCGACTTCCATTATTTGCCCTTGTTAGTTGCCGTCTTGCGCCAACGAAGAGATCAAGTGGCCGTCAGTGTCTCGATTATTTTCCCCGATGATGTGTCCTGTCCTGGGTAAATTGCTTCGAATATGCTCAGAGATGATATTGTCGCTCACAATGCCGCTGGTTTTCGGGCCGAGAGAAACGGCAGGCGAGGTAGCGCTGTTTTGAATAATTCTATTCCCTTGAACCCGGGTGCTCACCGTTGCTTCGTTTGTCATCACGCCGCCACGCGCCGATTCGGTCATCTCAATAAAGTTCTTTTCAATCACGATGTTGTTGTACTGGCCGCTACCATTGTATAGGATGCCGTACGATTTCATGCCACTAAAGTGATTGTCGTGAATGCGCACGTTCTCGTAGTCGTGGGTATCGATCACGATCGCGGCGCCGATATTGCGGGCTTGATTGTGCGACACATCAAAGTTCTTCCATCCACCGGCTCCAAACCCGACAGCAGCGGGATCATTGATGACAGTGCAATTCCGGATAAAGCCGCTAATTCTGGTTCCCGTCTGATCGAATGCAGAAATCGCCGTCAATCGACCGATTGGGTTTAGGTTTTCGCACGAGTCAATCTCGATCCGATTTGAGCCGTCCTTGCTTCCTGATGAAAGCACGCTGAATGGAAAGCCTTCACCCGGATTTGCCCATGTTCCCAAGCCTCGCACTCGTGTAATTTTTGCATTTCGCGTGGCTGTCGTAAGTGCATTCAAGCCACCCTCACGGCCCCGCCTGAATAATGGCTGATTCTCCCGATTACAGTCCAACGTGAGATCGGAAATCTCGACAGAATCGTAGAAGCCATCCCAGTCGAAATTGTAGAGAACGCTGGCTGATGGGGGATTTCCTGCGGTTGGAACGCTGTTCGCAAGCCTTATAACCGTCTTGTCTTTGCCACTTCCCTGGATTCGCCAATTGTTTTTCAAATGGACCCCCTGAGTAGTAAATACTCCCGGCCCCAGGTGAATCACTGTGTTTGGCCTGACACCATCCATGCTCCAGTCGAATCTTTCCTGGGTTGAACCATCGAGGATCTTTTTCTTGCGATCTGCATCCTCATGACGAGCAACAATCCAAATCTCCCGATTGTGCGGAGCTGCGGTGATTTGGGGACCGATTTGCGGTGTCAGCAAACCCAAAAATATTGACGTCAGGAATGCAGGGCCAAACTGATGGTTCATTATCGGCAGCCGTCGATTGTGCGCTGGCTATAAACTAGCGTATACCGGCAGGCTGCGCCGTGGCGGCGATCGGTACGCTAACGTTTTCTTGCCGCGTTATTCTTACTCGATCTTGAAACCCAGCGAGGGCGAGAAAACCAAAAAGAATTTCGGTGCTCGGGAAAGTACCGTTGGTCCATCCCAGGCCGATCCAGATTACAATTCCAAAGACGGCCATGAACGCGAAGGCATGGGTGTGGTCGGTAATCCGATCTCTGAGTAAAATTGGAAGCAACTTGCGAAGAAGGTAGATGAGAACGCTGCCATAAAGAACAAGCCCCACCAAGCCGGTGACAGCCATTACCGTCCACCAGCCAGATTCATACGCGCCGACTTTTGCAGACGAGTACATCATGTCTTCCATTGTCATCGTGGTACCTTCCCGAGCCTCTCCAACGGTAACATCGAAGGGCCGAATACCTGTCCCGAAGAGGACTGTGGCCCACGATTGTGTCCATTTGGAGTAGGCGACTTTTCGAAGCCCCTCATGCCATTCATTGCTGCCCTCTGTTTTGCCGTAGAATTCAGCTTCGTCCTGATTAAGCAATAATATCGACAAGCTGCGCTGAACTCGGTACGGAAAAGGATTCAGTACGATCGGACTTGCATTAACAAAAAATACGATCGTCAGCAAAACGCTCGCGGTTGCAAATACGGGAATTATTTTGCGATACAATATCGCGGCGAAAAGTGGCATGACAGCCACCAGAACAACGGTAGTCCGTCCAGAGCCGAAGAGCATCGCGACAGAACTGGCAAAGAAAACAATCGCATGAAAAGTTTTCTTCAGGACTCCCTTCTCAATCAGGAAATAGCAGATGGCTAAAGTGGCCAGCGTTAATCCAGACCATCGCAAATCGTCGCTTCGACTAAAAGTCGAGCCCGGGAGAACGTAGTTAATAACCGGGATGTAGGCGAAAGCGTCGTTCAAATAGAACACAATTCCCATGATGACACGGGCGAAGGCGGCCAGATAACAAAGCAGCAACGCCGCAGCGATGTATCTGGTCGATCCATAGCGCCAAAATAGAATGACGAAAAAGATTGCCCAGAACGCATTGAAATAGGCGCGACCGACATTTCCGTAACCCGCAGATCCTTCGCTCCAGTTGTAGATATTGCTGCCAAACCAATGCGCTACCAGGTATGCGCCGAGTATGTACATCAGCATCGGCAATGCTGGCCTGTGCAGTCGCACCGGCGCAGCGCGGAAAGCGAGCATCAAGGCGACAGGAACGACAGAAGCTAAAAGAGCGATTTCCTGAGGATAAACTTTGAAGCCAAAATAAAAAAATCCACCTAAAGTCCCGGCAGCCGGTACCAAAAGCCACCAACGTTCCCGAGCCCCTGCTATCCACACGATCGAAAAGGTGAGCGTCAAAAAGATGACAAAAACGGGAATTGCATTGCCGCCCATCATGAAACCGATGAAAACTGCGGCGATTGCTCCGAGAAATATCAGGAGCCAGACGGACAATTTCTCGCCTGCAATTTGGTATCTGGCTAAATCCATAGTTGACCGAAGCGATGTTTGGCAATGCCAGCAGGAAGCTAAGCAGATGCCAGATAATCCCGTACCCTATTCACGTTGCAATTCGCCTTAGTTCTTCCCGAATGCGGCCCGCGACAATATCCGCATGTCGCTTCCATGTAAAGAGCTTCGCTCTCTTGAGCCCGGCTGCCTTCAATTGAGTTCGTCGTTGCTCGTCGAACACAAGCATTTCCATTGCTTCAGCGATGCTTTCCACATTTGCAGGGTTGAAAAGGATTGCGGCATTCCCCGCCACTTCCGGCATACTCGTGCTGTCAGAACAGGCCACCGGAGTGCCGCAGCTCATTGCTTCCACGATGGGTAATCCAAAACCTTCGGCGAAGGAGGGTTGGATGTAGGAGTGGGCCTTGCGAAATGCCCATGCGAGATCTTCGCTTGAAACAAACCCAGGGATAATGACCTCTTCGGGATGAGCCGTGCGGGTGCGCTCTGGCTGAATTACTTCTCGCAAATAGGATTCAGGAGCGGGTCCGATAAGTACCAGGTTCGGGCACATTTCATTCTGCCGGCGCAGCTTGTCCCACGCTTCGATTAAACGCCGTTGATTCTTGTTTTCAGAAAAAGCGCCAGCATAAAGGATAAAGGGCCCTTTCAGTTGTTTCGACCATTCCGGGCTTCGGTCCGGCGAAGGACCTACTGGTGGCAAGCCGCATGGCGCCACCACCCACTTTGAAGCACTGGCTGGGTTAGCCTCCACCATCCTTGACCGCCCATAATTTGAAAGGATGAATAGCGCTCGGGAGCGCCTTAACGAAAATCTAACCAGATTTCGCACTACGAAGGATTTGAGATACTCGCGAAGGTGCCGTTCATCACGGACTTCATGAAGAGCATTTGCGTCGAAGTAGTTCGTTAAAACGGGCGGACCGAGTAGGGGAGCAAAGAACGCCGTGGCGAGCCCGAGCACACAACCACTCTTTGACCATAATCGTCCCAACCGCCAGAAAACATGATAACTGAGCGGCGCATCGCTGACGACGATTGGATCGAATGATCCAAAAAATGGACTGTCGGCGAGAACGCGGGGCGTCGCTACCAGGACCCAATCCCATTCAACATCCATCGTCAATAGCGCACGCGCCTGGTGTTCGACGTGCACGGCAGTGACCCGGGCGCCCGACTGCGAAACGCGATGGGCGAAAGATCCAATCCGACCTTAGGACGAACCATAATTGCTTTGCAGAAGATCGGTGTACCGCCGTATTGCATGATCCTCAGTAAAACGAGGATCGAGTTTCACAGCGAACAGTTGCTCATTTTCCATAGCTCCATTGAGCTTTGTTGTCAGGCTTTTGAGATCCGTCGGGTCAAACCAAGAGGACTGCATTGGGATAACTTCGGGAAGGCTGGATCTGTTTGAAACCAGGACCGGCGTGCCTACTGCCGTTGCTTCGGCTGGTGGCAATCCGAATCCTTCCATCAATGAAGGAAAAATAAAGAGCGATGCCGCGTGGTACAGAGCAGGGAGATCGTCTTGCAAAATTGGTCCTGGTAAAATGATTTGATCGTCAGGAAGAGCAATCTCATGCAATGTCCCGCGCACGTCGCATAGTGCAGGACCCGCTGGTGGAATTTTTCCTGCCAACACTAAGGGAGGCAGCGGACGTACCCGAGTGGCTTCCGCATAGGCTCTCAAAAGAAATTCGACGTTTTTCCGATAATCGTATCCGCCGATATAGAGCCAAAAGCGATTCGGCAGCTTTAGCTTTCGCTTAACAAGATCGACATCCGCATCGGATATTTCGCGCAAGTATTCCGATCCAACCCACGGATAAAGAATTTCGATTCTTTCTTGCGGTAATCCCACCTTGCTTATCAATTCCTGTTTGGAAAATTCCGAATCGGTGAGGATTAGATGACTTCGCGCTGCAAACCGCTCCGTGGACCGCAGTAAGAACCTCCGAACAAAGAAACGCCCGATGTATCGTGGGAATGTCCGATAGATACAATCGTGTAGCGTTACAATTGTTCGGGACGGCATTCGAGTCCCTGAAATCGGCCCGGGCGAATGAAAAATCGCGTTCGGAAATTCTCTCGATACAAATCGAAGCAAACGTTCCGACCAAAAAATATGGGCAAGGAGATCATGTTTCGGCGTCGGGCCTTTAGGGAGGCAGATAAACCGATGACGCGGCAAGTCTGCTGGAACATCGACATCTGGTCTTGTTACAACAGTGAAATCGACGTCGCCGCGTCGCTCCAATGCGCTAATCAGCCTTGATGTGTAAACTCCCTGACCAACTTTAGGATTAGCTAGCGGAAGACCATTTAGCACTAAGGGAATCTTCTTGATGGACATGTTTAATTCCGCGACCAGATCATTTGAACGAAAGGTTAGGCTAAAAAACACGCCATTGAAGTGCTGCTCAATATGGGCAAAGATTTTGCCACTATGTAGATTTCGGGCAACGTCCTTGCCGATTTACCCACTGCTACTCCGGCGTATGCCCACAAGCCCGTAAATGTAGTCGCGCACTGATTTTTCCATTGAGCGAAGACCGACGAGAACGGTCCACCAGTTATTAAAGCATAGCTGGACTATGCCAGGAGCAACGATCAGACCCCACAACCCAAACCATCGCACCAGGATTAAACTTAACAAAACAATGAAGATAGCGGCAATTATCACCGGTGCGGCAAATGGATTACAGTGCGACGTAAGTGTGATTTCTCGAAAAACTGCGTGATGGCCCTCAAGGCCTACGACAGCGAATAGTCCAATCAGGAGGGAGGTAGACAGCAAAGGAGTCTGCGAGTGAAGAACATCGCGTAGTACCGGTTCGCCGACGATGATGGCGGCAGCAGCAAGCCCGATGTAAACCGCCCAAAACCATCGCATCCGCGGAAAGATGATTCGGGAAATCTCGTCGACCTTCCCTGACGCGCGTAGCTGCGCGATCAAGGGAATCTTTACAAGAAAAAAACCGCTGGCAATAGACATTGCCGCGAAGGCCAGTTGCTGGCTGAGCCCAAATGAGGCTGCCGTTTTCACTCCGAGGTAGGCTGTGCAAATGAGGGTGTTGAAATTGAGGGTTCCATAAAGCCCAACGCTCACAAGACCCGTGCGCCAGGCCGTCGGCCATAAACGCGCCAGCAACTCGCGTGACCAACGCGCATGACTCGCGTAGATATGCGCCTGGCTGAAGTGGCGGAACTTGCTCCGCGCTGCTGTCCGCGAAATCAAGCCCATGGCCAAATATCCGGCCACCGGTGCAAACAGTCCCAGCCCGATAAGCAATCCAGCAAACGAGATCAGATAGTTGGCAATAAGGCTCCAAATAAGAATCTGGAGATTGAGACGGACCTGGTTGATGCCCGAAAGGAGAGGATGCCACATTCCGCTGGCAATATTTACGAAAATAGCTGGTAGAAAGAGAAACCACGCTCCAAGAACGCTGCGTGTGCCAGCGAGATGTTCAGCTTTCTGGGCGATCCAGTGCGTTCCGAAAATTGCCAGTACGAGCGTGATCAAAATGCCCAGACCTAAATAATAGAATCGCATCGTCTTCACGAGATCGGCAAGAAGCTGAAAATTTGGCGTTGCGCTGGAACCAGCCTCCTTCTGAACTGGGGTTACTCCTAGTTTGTCGATCTGCTTTGCGCCCACCCAGAGATAGGCTGTGACACGCGACATCGTTGGAAAGAATCCCATGTCCACAAGAGTCGAAAGCCCGGCCAGCGATAAAAAAACGTACCAGAAGCCGAGATGCTCCTGGGGCAGTTTGTGCAACATCAACGGGAGCACGAGCAGGTTGCCACAGCTGCGAACGACCGCGAAAACAAGGCTCCATGCCACCGCCGAGCTGTAGGTGCGACGAATAAAGTTCCTTAGCATTACCGCCTGATTAACCGAATTTTCCTTGTCCTCAAATGCTTCAACGCGTTTAGGCTTTCAGAATAATGGCGAGGAACTTTGTACCCACATCTGTTCGAAGGACTGCCCCAGTAATGGAGAGGATCATGTCGGGTCAGTAACACTTCGTAGGCCTGCCGCCAGCTCAATGATCTTTTGAAGCGAAAATGTAACACTCATCGAAGGGATCTTTTTGTTCCGCCGAAAACCCGCTTGCTTTCAATTTCGCCAGACTCTCATCAATCGGCACTGGGCACCAAGGATGATATTCACATACAAGCACGATGTATTTCGGCAACTTGGAGAGGTTTGAACAGATCCACTCGATAAGTTCGCCTTCGGCTCCTTCGCAATCGAGTTTGAAAAAGCAGGACTCAAACGCTGCAAAATCGATTCCGTCGAGTGAAACGCTTTTTAGGGGAATTGCGGAATCGCTATTGTCCTTAAGAAAGATCCCCGAGCTACCGCCGGCACCAATCCGTGAAAAAATTACCTCTCTACCATCCTTCGTAACGGGGTAATCGTGGACTATTACATTTGAGAGGCCATTTACGCCAATATTCTTTCGAAGCATCGCTCCATGTTCAGCTGAAGGTTCAAACGCGTGGATCGTCGCGTTAGAGTGCAAAAAGGCAGACCGGCAGGCGAACGCCCCGATATTCGCGCCTACATCGATAATCAGCTCTGGTGCTTGCCGGGCAATCTGGTAAACATCGGCAATCGCCGGCTCGAAGATTTCGCCCCAGGTACTTTTGAGCGGGCGAAGAATTTTAAGTCGAAAACCGTCCCGAAAGCGAATGATCTCTGGTCCGCTGGAAAGTCCGAGTTTGGCTAGGGTAATCGAGGGCCAATTTGAGCATATCCTAATCGTCAGTCCCAGCGTCGTCGCCTTGCGCCTGAAAATATGAAGAAGCTGAATCATCGGTCTGTGTTGCGGATTCGGTTGGGGCTAGGTGGCGGTCGAGGCATTAACCAAGATGCGATTTAAAATGCTTTCGCGGGAGAGTCGAAAGTCCGCATAGAGCCATTAGTCGGGCTGATCACGACGAGGTCTTTTGAGATTAACTGGTCCCATTGGTGAAACATTATTTATTACTTTGCATGGAAGGCCTAGGTTCGATGCTCAGAAAGAGCGAAGATTTGCTTCCGGCCACATGGAGGAAATGACATCGGTCTCGCGCAGCGGCAAAGATCGCTCTTTCGCGGCGGAAAATGGAGCACCAAAGTTTTGGCGGAAGCCGGTCTACGGTCAAGGCCGCAGCTTTTGATCGCAAGAGGAAGGGAAGATGGCGCGTACTGATATTGTTCTGGTACCAGTGCCACCAGAGAGTGTTGAAGCGGACATCGAGTTCATATGCCATTTTTTCCCGCTGAAGAGCGAGCGAGACGTGCGGTTGGTCGGCAATACTGAACAAATAATGGCGTTTCTGGCCGTCGGCCATTTGTTGGAGGAAATCCTGCCAATGAGTATAAATGCTTTTGAAAAACGGCGCACTTGCACGCGAATAGATCAGAAGGCCCGTATTATAAATCTTGGCTGCTGTCGGTATTGCTGAATCCGGAATGCCGTAGGAATGATAGTACCTGACGGGTCGCGATCTCATCGAGCGACTGCTGCTTACGTTCGTCGACAATTCCAATCAACTCGGGATTCCACTGGTCGAATGGGGAAGAGCTTTTGGGACTAATGATTACGTCATTATCAAGATACAAAACTGCGTCGAACCCGTTTAACTCCCGCATCTCGAACGGAAAATATTTGCCCCAATAGAAGTGCTGCGGGTGCAGCGGCCGTTCGATTACGACGAGCGGAATGCCAACACGCTTGCTGAACCCGTCCCAAGTTGGCCAGACGATATTCAGAATTTTCCTTTGGCGTCCGCCAGGACAAATAGTGACGATGGCCTTTTTCAAACCGCGACTAAATCGCATCCCTTTTGGCTGGGAGCAAGGAGCAGATTCACGCGGTATCCAGCTTGGGCTCGTGTGGTTTCGATGGAAAACAGGTTCTTTCCCGGACCTGTTTTTTTAGTCTTGATTTTTTTAATAGAACCCGAGAAAAACTCCGGAAATTTCGCACGATTCGTGCTTAGTAATATTTATGGTTTTTATAACACGACGTGCTTGCTTGTTTCTTCTAGCGCTCGCTTTCTTCTCGCTCCTTTCTGTAAATCAAGCGTTGCCCACGTCCCCTCCGCACGAAGTTTGGATCGCGTTCCGCGAAGATGGCTATCTCGGGACCGGTACACAGGAGGATCCCTACGACGGAAGTACGCAAGCCAGATTTGATGCCGTGATGAACGGTATTTCGGAGAATACGACGATTCACTTGGGGCCCGGCATATTTGAAACGCACGGAGGAATGGTCTGGCACCCACGGAACAATTGGACAATTTCGGGAGCCGGTATCGACGCAACTATCCTGCTGCAGACAGCAATTTATCCAGGTCAATTTCAAGTAATCGCCGGCGCCTACATTCGGAATCTCACGGTTTCCGATCTAACCGTCGACTGTAACTATATCAATTTATCACCCACATTGAATGATCCGCGTAAAGCGATTGGTGCCATTTGCGCAGTGGACGGCTACTTTCACGACATCAAGGTAATTCATGCCGGCGGCATGATTGAGACCTTTACTCTGGGTTTCGCCCTGTGGGGCGTCGGCAGTATTCCGCCAAGCTCCGTTTTGATTGAGAATTGCCGGGTCGAGCAAAGCGGCCCAAAAGTGACCGCAATTTACGCGAGCAATTCGCAGACCGATAATAACAGCGACACTTTTCCAGGTGCTGGTCTGGCGACTATTCGCAATTGTTATGTCGAAGGTACCGGAGATCCGATAACAGGTGGAATCGGATTTCAAGTGAACGGCTATCAATCTGCCGTGATCGACAATTGTTCTACAGTCGGCTGCAGCTATGCAATCTATCGTGACACGCTTCCACAAGCTGGAGTCACGATTAAGAACTCCAATATTAGCGGCGTTGTCAATGCGATCGGCCTAGTTGGCGCGCTGGCCGACAATGTCCTGATCGAGAATAACACCCTTTCCGGCGGAGATATTATTGTCCGTACCGACGGAGCCACAAACGTGACAATCCGGAACAATGCATTTTATCCCAGCTCGCCCTACAATAACTGGTGGCGACCGCTTCAGACGACTTGCTCAACCTCGATCATAAATAATCGATTCGATCCTGCCATTACTAATGGAAGCAGGATTGCCACTCCAGGCTGGATGTCCGGCAACCGTTATTTCGATGACTCAATTGTTTCGTTCCTTCCCGACAGCACGTCGGTCTCGTCCGCTCCGACGGACTTCAACAACGATATCAAGCCGGATCTGGTTTTGTACAAATCCAGCACACGTCAGACGGCAATTTGGTACATGAACAGCAATGTTCAAACTGGTACGGCGTATGGTCCTACGCTTCCCTCTGGATGGACACTGGCCGGCTCAGCGGACTTCGATGGCGACGGACACGCGGATTATGCTCTGTTTAATCCAAGCTCTCACCGGACATCGATTTGGTATTTGTCCGGAGCAACGTATCGGGGAAATGCAGCTGGGCCTACACCGCCCGGCAACTGGCAACTTGTAGGCGTTGCCGATTTCAATCTCGACGGGAAACCAGATTATCTTCTGTGCAATTCCAGCACCCGTCAGACGGCCATCTGGTATCTGAACAACAACAGTTTTGTATCGAGCAAATACGGACCGACCGTTGCGGCTGGCTGGCAACTTGTCGGGGCCAGCGACTTTAATGGCGATAGAAATCCAGATTTTGTTCTATTCAAGTCAAGCACCAGACGCTCAGCGATTTGGTATCTCTGCGGATGCGGCCTCACAACAAAGGCGTACGGACCCACCATTGCAAGTGGCTACTCGCTGATGGGAACAGCTGATTTCAACTCCGATGGATACCCAGATTACATGCTCTGCAAAACCAGCAACCGTCATACGGCGGTTTGGTACATGAACAACAACAGCTATCGCTCCGGGGCTAATGGGCCCACGCTGGCGTCAGGTTGGAGCATGGTTGTGCCCTGACGAGAAGCATCTCAGTCGGGATTTGCAGAGCCTGGCCGCAGCCGAAATCGCGCTCTGACTGGGGAAATTCGATGTAGAGGCGTTGCTTGGCCTCTATGTCCATGCAATCGGTCTCGGAGTCTGAATTTTGAAATTCCATGAGCGAGCCGAAAATCGCCCTCATTACCGGGATCACTGGCCAGGATGGTTCTTATCTTGCCGAGCTACTTTTGGAAAAAAACTATACTGTCCACGGAATCGTAAGGCGCACCAGCAATCTGCTTCGGTCGCGCATCGAGCATTTGCGGCGGGACGAAAAGGTTTATGGTCACCGATTGTTTCTTCACTACGGCGACCTCTCGGATAGTACGACGCTGCGACGGATTTTTCGCGATGTGAAGCCGAGTGAGTTTTATCATCTGGCTGGTCAAAGCCATGTCGGCTTGAGTTTCGAAATCCCGGAATCAACTTGCGACGAAGCCGGAATGGCGACGCTTCGCCTGCTCGAAATCGTGCGCGATCAGTCGCAATCGGTGCGTTTTTATCATGCGTCGAGCTCGGAAATTTTCGGTAGTGCGGCAGAAATGCCGCAAAGCGAAAATACGCCGATTTCACCGACGAGTCCTTACGGTTGCGCCAAAGCCTTCGCCACGCAATTGGGCCGAGTTTACCGGAAATCTTACGCAATGTTTGTTTGCAACGGAATTCTCTACAATCATGAATCTCCCCGGCGCGGTGAAAATTTTGTCACCCGCAAGATTGCGCGGGCAGCCGCGCGAATCGCCAGGGGGCTTGATCAGGATGTTGTGCTCGGGAATCTGGAAAGCCGAAGAGACTGGGGCCGAGCGCAGGATTACGTGCAAGCGATGTGGCTGATGCTACAACACGACACAGCAGATGATTATATCGTTGCCACGGGCGAGACTCATTCTGTTCGGGATTTTGTCGAGGCCGCATTCGCAGCCGTCGATCTTCCTTGGAAAAAGTACGTAAAATTCGATCCGGCGTTTAATCGTCCAGCGGAACCGACGCGGCTGGTCGGTTGCGACGATAAGATTCGCACGACACTTGGCTGGAAACCGAGTGGCACGTTCGAACAGTTGGTCAGCGAAATGGTGGAAGCGGAGCTGAAACAGCTCGAAATGTGATCCGCCACTAACCGAATCTTCTGATCAAACGTCTTTCATCGCCAGCTTTTCAAATTCCGCCAGGGCCATGCCGATCATCTGGTCCATGTTGTAGTAGCGACCGCTCAATTTTCGGCTGTCTCATTTTCGATCATCCGGCGCAAGCGGTCCTCGATTTCGGGCGCTTCTTTTAGCTGCAACAGCGGCCGCAGCTCTTGAAACACGAGTTTTAGATTTAGTTGTTCTCGCTGACGCCGGAGAATTCCTTGGAGGTCGAGCCAATCGAGCTGGCGATTAGCGAACGCCTTGTGCACGATCAAGTCTTCCGCAGAACAGGTGATGAGGCTGTCTCTTTCCGAAATTTCCCAAAGTGAAGCGCGCGTTATGGTCCGCTCCTCAAAAGGCATACCTCCTAAGGCGATATCGATTGGAACATCGTTGGAACCCAAGAGGAGCACGACGCGAGCTTTTAGGGCAAAATCAGCTGCGTCTGCGCGCCGGGTTCGGAACTTTTTCGTCAAGGCGGACACAAGAGCGGGCTCGTTTTCAAAACGGGTCAGCAAAGTAGCGCCCGCGTCTATCGTTAGGCGGGGCTCACCCCATCGCTGAACGGCCAGGCCACCAATAAAGCAGAAAGGATGATTCTGCGATTTGCAGAAATCTTGGAGCTCAAGTGCGGCTTCGAAAACCTTGTTAATGGCGGTGCGCTTTCTTGAAAATGCGTTGCTGTTCGATCAAACCCTCGCTGTTTACACGTTCGGGACTGCGCCAGACGAGATGGAGCGGCATATCCAAGGCATTGAAAGCGGCCACCGCGTCCTGATCTGTCATCGCGCGCAGTTCTTCCCGTTTCACCTGCCGCAGATATTTCTCCGCTTCACGCCATTGTTGCATCCATTTGCGTTGTTCTTCCGGAGTTTCAGCCAGATGCATGATTGCCTAATTTAACAGCTCACGCAGCTAGGGGCAATCTCACCGATGGCGACATTCGTCACATACGAAAACGGTAGGCAGGCGGTGCGCCCGCCCTACAATTCGGAATCCATGTTTGTAGGGCAAGCGCCTCGCTTGCCAGTCCCTGCGCCGGGGCAGGCGATGCGCCCGCCCCACAGTTCGGAATCCATGTTTGTAGCGCAAGCGCTCCGTTTGCCAGCCCTGCGCCGGGACAGGCGATACACCCGCCCTACAATTCGAAGTCCATGTTTGTAGGGCAAGCGCTCCGCTTGCCAAATCGTTATTTCTCAACCTCCCGCTCGCAGCTTTTCGAATTCCGACAGCGCCATGGCGACTACCTGGTCCATGTTGTAGTAGCGATAAGTAGCCAGGCGTCCCACGAAGCTGACCTTTTTCTCGGCCGCGGCGCGCCCGGCATATTTTGCGTAGAGCGCTTTGGCATCGGGGGCCGGGACCGGATAATATGGCTCGCACCCCGGACCGAATTCCTGCGGATATTCGCGCACGATCGTTGTCGATCCTATTTTTTGTCCCGTGGCGTGTTTGATCTCCACGATCCGGGTGAATTCGTGATCGTTCGGGTAATTTACCTGCATCGCCAGCTGGAAAAATTCCTGGCACAGGTTCTCCGGTTCAAACCGGAGCGAGCGATAAGGCAGATGACCAAAACAATGATCGTAGTATTCGTCGATGGGACCAGTGTAAATGAGATGTCGATATGCGAGCTGTTCGCGCGCCTCACGAAAATCGGTGTTGAGGCGAATGTTGATCCTGGGATTATCCAGCATTCGTTCGAATAACCTGGTGTAACCTTCACTCGGCAGAGCCTGAAATTTCTCGGACAGATATCGGTCGTCGCGGTTGGTCCGAATCGGGATCCGGCCGCACACGCTTGGGTCGAGATCTTTGGCGTCGCGCTGCCATTGTTTGCGCGTGTAATTTTTAAAAAACATCTCATACAACTGCCAGCCGACTTGGGACACGATTACTTCCTCGGAGTTCTTCGGGTTGTCGATCTTGACCCGCCACTTGGCCAGTTGCTCTTCCATCTCTTGGCTGGTGGATGGCCGGCCGATGAATTGTTCGAACGTGTTGAGATTAATCGGGAACTGCCAGTAACGACCGTTGGTCCAGGAGAGAATCTTGTAATCGACCGGGCGCCAGTCGGTGAACCGGCTGAGATAATCGACAATCCGTTGCGAGTTTGTCCGGAAATAGTGCGGTCCGTAATCGTGGACGAGCACGCCGGCTTCGTCGTAATGATCGTAAGCGTTGCCGGCGATGTGGTTGCGGCGCTCTACCACGAGACAGGTCTTGCCGAGTTGAGTGGCGATTCGTTCTGCCAGGACGGCGCCGGCAAAGCCCGCGCCGACGATTAAGAAATCAAACTTCTCCACGATGCGCAGCCGATCCGCCGCGGGTTACCACTTGAGTTCTTCGTGCTCGTCGGTTGTGGAGGAGAACTTTTCACGCCGGATCGAGCGGGCCACTTGTTCCATTCCTTCCACAGCCTCGATTTTTTGGGCCAGCGACCACGATGCACAATAGAGCAGGTCTTTTCGATTTTGTTCCCGCCGCATCGCGCGCTCCTGCTCTGCGGAGATGCCATGCTTAGCCAGAACGTTGCTCATTCTTTTTTCCCCCTACGATTGCGTTTAGTTGTTCGATATCCAGCAGGTCCTGGGCTCGTCCAGAACGGCGCTTGAGCTCAAGTAGCTGATCATAACATAATATCGGAACACGAATACCCGCAATCTCATCCCAGTGTGCCCGTTCGATTCGTCAATGAACGAAAATGGTTCCAAGACAAAGATATCCAAACGCGTACTACTGGGATCGGAATGGCGCATTTGAAAGACGATCATGCGCTTCTGCTCAATCCACTCCCGACGCTTTCGCGCGTCGGCAAATTCTATCGCCTTGACCGGCACGAGGGGGCGATAGCCGATGGCGTCGAGGGCTTTCATCGCTCGGATTACGTTTTCATGTTCCAATTCGAGCACAATCAATGTCCACGGTCAGTCTGACATGGCGGTGGGCGATGACCGCCAACCCGCCCACGACTAAATAGCGTGCCTTTGCCTCATTTAACGCTCGAAAAATTGCCTCGACGTCCTGGCGCCGCATTCCGCCACGATAGCAGGTTTGTCGAAAATGCGCATGATCTCGCAGCTCGCTCACACCAGCTTGCTCTTTTGTTCGCCATCTCTAGTTTGGGCGCGGTGAAGAAAATCGAGGCCGTCGTCAAACCATTCAAGAGCGAGGCGGTACGGGAAGCGCTGACGGAGATCGGCGTGGAAGGAATGACCATGAGCGAGGTCAAAGGATTCGGCCGCCAAAAAGGTCACAGCGAAATTTATCGCGGCAGCGAGTACACGGTAGATTTTTTGCCCAAGGTGAAATTTGAAGTCGTGATCGCTGACGATCGCGTGGGGCGCGCAGTCGATGCAATCCTGAAGGCGTCAAAGACGGGAAAAATCGGCGATGGGAAGATTTTCGTGACCCAAGTCGAGGAAGCCGTGAGGATTCGAACCGGTGAACGCGGGGCGGAAGCACTATAATGAAAAGACAGAGGAAAACGCCGAACGGCCAACGCCGAATGCGGAATATGGAATGGCGAAGCAACGGTCTTAAGGTGGCCGACGAAACCGACAGAGTGTATGGCGGTCGTGGAGAGTACGATTTGGAGGATAGACTGCTGGAATTCGCTGCGACCATCGTTGAACCCGTGGATTCTCTACCAAGTTCGAGAGCGGCAAATCACATCGCCGGCCAACTTTTGCGGTGCCGAACACAAAGTTGTTCCGATTCAGAATTCGGTGTTCGACGTTGAGTGTTCGGCGTTTTCTTCCTTACCAATGAACGATTATCTTCTCTCTATTTTCCTCGGGATCATCGAGGGTCTAACGGAATTTCTTCCGGTGAGCTCGACAGCGCATCTGCGCATCTGCGAGGCGCTGATCCATATCGACCTTCACGACGGTTTCTGGAAGATGTATACGATCGTGATTCAGCTCGGCGCGATCCTGGCGTTGCCGGTTTATTTCTGGAACCGTATCCTCAAATTCATCAGCACGTTTCCGCGCGGCGAACGCGGAGATCGAAACTTCTTCACGCATCCGCTCACGCTGACCTTGATTGCCTTTGTGGTCACCGCAGTTCCGGCGTGGCTTTTGGCAAAAGTAATCGGTAAAAATCTCGAGAACCTGTGGGTAATGGCGTTTGCGCTTCTGATTGGCGCCGTGGTGATGTGGATTGTCGATGCAATTTTTACTCGGCCCCGAACACTGCACATGGAAGAGATGAGCTTTCCCCAGGCGGTCTGGATCGGTGCGGCGCAAATTCTATCCGCCGTTTTCCCGGGCACTTCGCGTTCGATGTCCACTATTGCTGCCGGACAAATTGCTGGAATGTCGCGCCCGGCTGCACTCGAGTTTTCATTTTTCCTTTCCATGCCCACAATGGCCGCGGCCACTGGATACGACTTTCTGAAAGCCGTCCTGCCAAGTCACCATGCATCGGAAAATCTCGCGCCCTTGTCGATCAACGGTCACCAATGGATCGTGTTAGTGATCGGATTTGTTGTCTCATTCTTTGTCGCCCTCGGTGTCGTTGCCTGGTTCATGCATTGGGTGCGCCAACGAGGATTTGCTGCCTTTGCTTTATACCGAATCATCCTCGGAGCGTTACTACTTACGCTGCTCTGGCGGGAACTCATGTAGGATACGGTTGAGCAGAGCGAAGCTGGGTTTAGCCCGTGAAAACGAACGCGTGCTGTAGTGTGCGCCGTCTCAGCGCATCCCATATTAAGGTGACGATCATATCCGCTGGGGACAGCGGACGCTACAGCGCGCGTCCCGAATAAATAGCACCAGATTCTTCGACGTCTTTTCGCAAATAACCTCTTGCCAGACAGGCGCAGATTTCTTAAAACGGGCGCTCCATGTCCTGGCGGCTCTTTGTAATACCAGCCTGTGCTTTCGTGATCGCGGGAAGAATCTCAGCCCAGGAAGTAGTCATCGTTCGCGAGCTAAAGCCAAAGATCTCTCCAGCTGAACAACCGGTTGCAAAGGAGATTAGGCGCGAACCTCAGGTCTCAAAAGTGGTGACTGTGGAACTTCCAGCCGCGTCGTCGCCCGTGCCGCACACTGTTGCGCAGAGCCAGCCCCCAATTAAGGCGACTTCTCAATCCGCAACCGACCGGCCACGACCTGCGCAATCTCGCACGAGTTCAGCCGCTGAATCGGCTTCTGCCAAGCCGGAGATTGTCGCAACCTCTTCAACATCGCGCAGCAATAACCAAGTAGTGAAGACTTCGCTCGAATCGCTCAATTATCAGGGCGCAACCGCATTCACAAAATTAGCCGACGGGTTTGACTTCCCGATCGGGAAACCAGACACGAAAGGATATTATAAGGCGCGCGGTTTTCGGGAGCACGGTCATTTGGGCGAAGACTGGGATGGTCTCGGCGGCGGGGACACCGATCTGGGAGACCCAATTTATTGCATCGGCAATGGCGTCGTCGTATTTGCGCGGGACTGCAAACTAGGGTGGGGGAATGTAATCATTGTGCGTCATGCCTTTCGGGAGAACGGCACGATCAAAAATATCGATTCGTTTTACGGGCACCTTCAGCGAATCCTGGTGCGTCATGGCCAGCGGGTAGAGCGTGGACAGCAGATTGCCACGATGGGGAATGCGCATGGTCTCTACGATGCGCATCTGCATTTCGAGATTCGCAAGAACATCGAGATCGGCATGAGCCGGGCCGCGTTCGCACGCGACTACAACAACTACTACGACCCGACTCAATTTATCCAGGCTCATCGAACTTTACGCGGTGGCGGCGGGAGCTATCGCATCGCGTTAAACACGTTCACCCGAGACAAGTCGATTCGTTGGGAAAAGAAGCGCTACTTCTCGGGTTATCGCGGCGGCGGTGGAGAATCGGCGGTTGCCCTGAAAAGGGCGCTCGCTTCGCAAAACGCAACGTCCCGCTAGAACGGGAGCGAATTCCACGTCCGCGAACGGTGATTGTTAGATTCTGCCGAGCAGGGCCAGAATGATCACAATCAACAAGATTAGCCCGATCCCGCCACTCGGATACCAGCCCCAGCCTCCGCTGTAAGGCCAAGCTGGAAGCAATCCAAGTACTAACAGAATCAGGATTATGAATAGAATTAGTCGCATCAACTCACCTACGTAATTGATTGGGGGGCTGGATGTTTTTTTTTGCGTGAGATTTTTGCTGCCTCAAGTGCGTCTTTCAAAAAGTCTTGCGGTCGGCGTTTCTCCTCCTTATTCTTCGTCGGCAAGTCCCGATTGCCTCTTGTCAGCCGAAGGAAGAATTCCTCCGATGGCTCGCTCGATGCATCGGGAAATTTTTTGCCGAACAGTTGATACAAGATGGCAAACACAATTCTGATCGGCGCTCAATGGGGTGACGAAGGGAAAGGCAAGGTCATCGACGTGCTCACGGGTTCGGCCGATGTGGTGGTCCGCAGTCAGGGTGGCAACAATGCCGGCCACACTGTCATTCATCGCGGCAAAAAATACGTCTTACACCTGATTCCTTCCGGTATTCTCCGGCGGGGGAAAATGTGCGTGATCGGCAATGGTGTCGTGGTCGATCCTGTTGCTTTGGTGGGAGAGATCGAAGGCTTGCGCAAAGTCGGGATTCGAATCGATGGCAACCTCCTACTCAGCGACTGCGCGCATCTGGTGATGCCGTATCATCGCTTGCTCGACGAGCAGCGCGAACTGCGCAAAGGCCGGGCAAAAATCGGCACGACCAAGCGCGGCATCGGACCGGCCTATGGCGACAAAGCTGCGCGCACGGGACTGCGCGTCTCGGACTTGATGCAGCCGATTCTTTTCTCGAAGAAACTGCAAGCCAAGATCACCGAAAACAACAGCATCCTTCAGGCATTCGGAGCCCGGTCGGTTAATTTTAGGGACGTCAACGAAGCCTATCTCGATGCGGGTAAAAAATTGCGACCATTTGTCGGGAATACGGTGGTCTATCTTCATCAAGCGATGAAGCGCGGGAAAGAGATTTTGTTCGAAGGCGCACAGGGAACATTTCTCGATATCGATCACGGGACGTATCCGTAAGTCACGTCATCGAACACTACCGCCGGGGGCGCTTGCACCGGCACGGGAGTGCCGCCGCATCGAATGGATCGAGTAATGGGCGTGATGAAAGCCTATACCACCCGCGTCGGGGAAGGGCCTTTGCCCACGGAAGATCGACAAATTACCGAAATGCTGCACAAGCTGGGACGTGAATTTGGCGCAACCACCGGGCGTGCCCGGCGCTGCGGCTGGTTCGACGCCGTAGCGACGCGATATGCGGCGATGATTAATGGCATCGACGAGCTGGCGATCACGAATCTGGATGGCTTGGATGAGGTCGATTCGATACGAGTTTGCGTCGCGTATCGATTGAATGGCAAACGCCTGGATGTTCCGCCCTGCGACGCGGCGCAATGGGCCAATTGCGAGCCGATCTACGAGGAAGTGCCGGGCTGGAAACAATCCACGCATTCAGCGCGCAAATTCCGTCAACTTCCCAGCGCCGCAAGACGTTACGTGAAGTACATCGCCGGGCTCACAGGAGCCAAACTTTCCACGATCAGCATCGGCCCGGCTCGCGGTCAGACCATCGTTGTTTAAAGATGCCGTCGATCAAATCGGTTCCCCGCCACGTGGCCATTATCATGGATGGGAACGGCCGTTGGGCAAAGTCTCGTGGACTACCCCGAATTAAGGGCCACGAGCAGGGAGCCCAAGCTGTGCGTGAGTGCGTAGAAGGCTGTGGTGAATTGAAAATCGAATATCTGACGCTATACGCGTTTTCTGCCGAAAACTGGAGACGGCCGAAAAGCGAGGTCTTCGCATTGATGCGGCTGCTTGAGAAGTTCTTGAAGGAAAAAACGCCGGAGTTGATCGAGAAAAATGTGCGCCTTCAGGCAATCGGACGTCTGACCGATTTGCCACAGACCTGCCAGGAGCAGTTGCACAAGACAATCGAAAAAACCGCCGACAATAACGGACTTACCCTGATTCTTGCACTCAGCTACGGTGGCCGGCTCGAGATCATTGATGGAATCAAGAGCCTGCTTCGCGCGATCGAGCTCGGTCACATCGACAAAGGCATGATCGACGTCGAGATGTTCAGTAAACATCTCTACACTCGATACTATCCCGATCCCGATTTACTTATCCGCACCTCGGGCGAAATGCGGTTGTCGAATTTTCTTCTCTGGCAACTTTCCTATACGGAAATGTATGTGACGCCGAAACTCTGGCCCGATTTTACCAGGAAGGATTTGTTCGCTGCGGTCGAGGAATATGGGCGCCGCCAACGGCGCTATGGAAGCGTAGAATAGATCGGGATCAAAATGTTTGTAGGGCAAGCGCCTCGCTTGCCCGGCAGGCGGAGCGCCTGCCCTACAACAGCAGGAACTCGCGTTTCTTTTTTACGCGACTGGTTCGATGTGCACCAGAACATCGACAATGCGGCTATCTGTTCCCTGGATCGCGCGTTTCACTTCGTGCGCAATGCGATGACCTTCCCGGACCGATATCTCTCCATCTACGCCTACATGAAGATCGACATAGAAGTTGAGTCCCATCTTTCGAATAAAACATTTCTCCACTTCAAGAACGCCCGGGACAGATTGAGCAGCAGTCTGCACGGAGTGAACGATTGGCCCACGCGGGGCGGTGTCCATGATCTCGCGCAAGGCCGGCCATAAAAGTTGAGAGCCGTTCATCGCAATTAATCCGCAGGCGAAAAGCGCCGCCCAATTATCAGCGCTTTGCCATTTCTCGCCGCCAATTAGCGCGATCGAAATCCCGATGAAAGCCGCCGCAGAAGTGAGCGCATCAATTCGATGATGCCAGGCATCCGTCTGCATGGCAGTGCTTTCAATGCTCCGACCGAAACGGTTCACCAGCCGGTAGATGATTTCTTTGATCGCTATGACAACGATGAGCACGACCAGAGTAAATGGCGCTGGACCATGACGGGGCTGAAAAATCTCGCGGATGCTTTCAATGGCCAGACCAAGCGCGGCCGCGAGGACACCGGCCGAAACAACAGCCGCCGCGATTGGTTCGGCTTTGCCGTGACCGTATGGATGCGTTGCGTCTGGCGGGCGAGCGGCAAATTTCAATCCGCCCCAAATCACAATCGAACCGCCCACGTCCAGCGCGGATTCAATTCCATCAGCAATCAAGACGTAAGCGTTACCCAAAATTCCGGCGGTGATTTTTGCTGCCGCCAAAACGACATTGATCGTGAGACCCAGCAGCGCCACGCGCGCGCCGGTTTGCAGATTCTCATTGGAAGCCTGAGGATTGGCTGCCGGAGACATCATGAACAAAACCATTAACGTCGCCGTCTACGAAACGCACGGAAATCCGGCGGATGTTTTGCAGGTTCAGCAGCAGCCGTGGCCGACAGCTAAACCAGATGAAGTTGTCGTGGAAATGAAGGCTGCGCCCATTAATCCCGCCGATATTAATGCCATTGAAGGCAAATATCCCGCTCGCCGTGAAGTTCCCGCGGTGCCTGGATTCGAAGGTGCGGGAGTGGTTGTCGATCTTGGCAAAGACACAAAGAACGTCGCGATCGGCGACCTTGTAATCTTACCGCACAACATCGGCACGTGGCGGGACGCGGTTGCTGTGAAGGCTGGCGAGTTAGTCGTTGTCCCATTGGGCATAGAGCCAGTGCAGGCAGCGATGCTCAAGATCAACCCGATGACTGCATGGCGACTCTTGCACGATTATGTCGATCTTACGCCGGGGGAGTGGCTGATCCAGAATGCCGCAAATTCGGCTGTGGGCCGCGCGGTGATTCAGATCGCGCGGGAACTTGGTTACAAAACTGTGAATATCGTTCGGCGCTCGGAGCTGATTGAAGAACTTCGCGAAAAAGGCGGCGACGTGGTTTTGGTCGATAGTGAAAAGCTTCGTGATGAAGTAAGGAATGCGACACAGGGAGCGGCGATTCGGCTCGGACTAAATTCCGTCGGTGGCGATAGCGCCCTGCATTTGGCCAACTGTCTCGCTTTCGGCGGCACGCTCGTGAGTTTCGGCGCGATGAGTTTGCAGCCGCTGAAAATCCCGACCGGCTTGTTGATTTTCAAGGACCTGAGATTTCGCGGGATTTGGATCAACAAATGGTACGACGACGCAACGCACGATCAGCGCATGGATGCGTTTCGACCGCTGTTTAAAATGGCCAACCGAGGGTTGCTGAAAACCAAGGTCGAAAAGAGTTATCCGCTTTCTGAAGCCAATGCTGCCGTGATGCGCGCCGCTCAGGGAAAGCGCAGCGGCAAGATCATCTTTGAATTCGATACGTGACAGTAATTGTAGCGGCGGTCTATGACCGTCGAGCTCAATTAAGTTTCGGCGCTCACAAGGGTGCCGCTACAGCCATGAAAATCGTCATCGTTGGCGCGGGAATTAATGGAGTCACGGCTGCGATCGAACTAAGGAGTCGCGGCCATGCCGTTGTCCTTGTCGATCCTGGGCCGTTGCCGCATCCCTTGGCTGCATCCACCGATATCAGTAAAGCAGTGCGAGCGGCTTATGGCTTGGATGAATTCTATACAGAAATGGCTGAACGCTCGATCCGGCGTTGGCGAGAATGGAACCTCGAGTTTGGTAGTGAGCTGTATCACGAAGTCGGCGCCATGTTTCTCAGACGGGAAAGAATGCAGCCCGGCGACTTTGAGTACGAAAGTTTCAAAATTCTCCAACGACGCGGAGCAGAATTTGAGCGAATCGATTCGACTAAACTGCGTCAGCGATTTCCGGCTTGGAATGCGGATCGATACGTCGATGGGATTTTGGAAGTGAAAGCCGGCTATGCCGAAAGCGGGCGGGTAGTTCGCATTCTTCTCGAACGCGCTGTCGCGCTCGGCGTTGAATTGCGTGAGAACAGTCGGTTGGCGAGGTTGAGCCAGGACGATAGCGTGACAGGCATCGTTCTGGAGGATCGACAACGGATCGCTGCGGACATGATCGTCCTGACAGTTGGAGCGTGGACGCCTTATATATTGCCGTTTACACGAAAGTTTTTCCGGTCCAGCGGCCAACCGGTCTTTCATCTAAAGCCACATCAACCGGATCTTTTCAGGCCGGAGGTTTTCCCCGTTTTCGGCGCGGACATTTCAGGCACCGGCTATTACGGTTTTCCGCTGAGTCGCGACGGTGTTGTGAAAATCGCCAATCATGGCGCCGGGAAAGAAATGTCTCCCGAATCGGCAGAACGCGGCGTGACAGCTCAAGAGGAAGAAAATTTGCGCGACTTCCTACGATCGACATTCCCTGCGCTTTACGATGCTCCGATTGTATTCACCCGGCGATGTTTCTATTGCGATACGCACGACGGCAATTTCTGGATCGATCACGATCCGGGCCGAAGCGGTTTGATAATCGCGGCAGGCGACAGCGGTCACGGTTTCAAGTTCGCACCAATCCTGGGCGAGATCATTGCCGATTCGGTGGAAGGCAAACCAAATCCGGTACTGGAAAGATTTCGCTGGCGACCCGAGGTGCGCGCGGGAGAACAAAAAGAGGCCGCGCGTTGCCAACAATAGGTGGAACGCGTTGTCCTCAACGCGTTGGTATCAATGCGGCGCAGCCGCCCAGCTTTCGAGGTAGTGGATCTGTAGGATGTGGTTTGCGCCTTCGGCGGTTAATTTACCATCGTCTTCGGAGAATCCGATCCACCTAGGGCGCAGCCTGCGCCGCAGCGTCTTTTTTGGGCTGGCGCTTGACCAATGTAATTTGTTTGATCCGCGCAGAATCCGACGGGCTCCATGTTGCCACGTCTGGATCGTCTTTAAATGCATTGTGAACGATGCGCCGCTCGTAGGAATTCATCGGCTCTAATTGAAGGGATCGGCCGGTGATCCGGACCCGTTCCGCTAGAGTCCGGACGCGCTCGACGATTCGGTCTTCTCGCATCGAGCGATAATGCTCGCAATCGACCACCACCTTGGCTGCGTCCCTGTCCCGGGTTTGCAAAAGCCGGTTGAGCAAAAACTGGATCGCCTCCAGCGTTTCGCCATTGCGCCCGATCAAGCGCCTGCTTTCTTCGGTATAAATTTGCAAAACCTGGTTGCCGGCCTCGTTTTTCGATTCCTCGATCTGGACGACAAAACCGAGATAACCGAGGATCGTATCGAGCAGCTCTTTCGGCGTCATCATCGTTTCCGTCTTGTGGGAGGGGCAACTTTTTCGAGCGTCGGCATCGGTTGTCGTTTGTTCAGATAAAATTGGAGGATACTGAAAAGATTTTGGGTCGTGTAATACAATGCCAGAGCCGCAGCAAAATTGTAGCAGATAAATAGGAAGATCAGCGGCGTGAACATCATTACCCGCCGTTGGGTGGCGTCACCCGTCTTGGGCGTCATCGCCATCAGCCAGATTTGTGATGCCGCCATCAGGATCGGGATGAGATTGATTCGCCAACCCAAAACCGGCAGATAAGCGAGGGTGTCCGGCTGGGAGAGATCTTTGATCCAGAGAAACTTCGCGTTCCGCAATTCAACCGCCTGCCCGAGCATTTTAAACAGACCGAAAAAGATCGGGATCTGAATCATCATTGGCAGACAACCGCCGACAGGATTGATGCCGTATTGCTTGTACAGCTTCATCACTTCCTGATTCATTTTGGTCGGGTCATCTTTGTACCTCTCGCGGAGCTCCTGCATTTTCGGCGAAAGCAGCGCCATCTGGCGCATGGAGCGATTGGCTTTATTTTGAATCGGCCAGAGCGTCAGTTTGATCACAGTGGTCAGAGCCAGAATGGCCAGCCCGTAATCATGCAACCAGCTGTGCAGCAGGTTCATGAAGTTGAGAAGAAATTGGCAGACGATCTTGAACATGCCGAAATCCATGATCTCGGCTTCGTTGTGCGGAAGCTGCGCGAGACGATGATAAATTTTCGGTCCCGTATAGATCTCGAATCGGGCATGGTAACTTTCGCCAGGAGCGATTTGATAGCCCGGCATTTGCATTGCCCCTTCGATTCCGAATGCCGGATGATCCGGCCATCGCTTGATTTCAAACCGGCGACCCCAGATGCCGGTCGCTTTGGCATTGAGGGGAGCGATCAACGTTGTGAAGAATTGATTACTGACGGCCGCCCATTCTGCGCCGGGAATCTGGTCCTCGTAATTCGGGCGCGCGGGATGGGCGCCTATTCCGAAAAGTCCTCCCCCCGCGCCGAACCAGCCAACGTCAACGCCTTTGGCCCGTCCGTTAACGCACCACACCACCCGCGTAAATGAAGCGTAATCTTTCGGGTGAATCGGCGCGGCTGACCCAAGTGCCACATAGTAATTCGGTTTTGCGTACGGCTTGGCGCCGCCATTCGCAAGATCGACGTCCATTTTAATTACGAAATTGTCTTTTTCCTCGCTTGATTTGGCGAACGCGATTTTTTTGTGAATCGTAACCTGCTCCGGAGTAACGCGCTGGAATTCCAGGGAGCCATCGGTCGTCGAAGCTGCGCTGTATTCGTGAACTACGGGGGCCGCCGGTTGTTCAACGATTGTGCCAATCGGGATGTTTTCGGCTGCGTTCAAGATCACCGGCTCGCCTTTTTCGGCCATGTGGTTGAGCAAAACGACTTCCTTGATTCCGCCGCCTCGATTTGTGAGATGCAACTCGACGTCGGAATTGCGGAGCGTTTCTATCTTCTCGGCAAACTCAGGAACACTTTCCGCCGGTTGCGGAGTCGGAGATGGAATAATGGTGGCGCTCGGCGTGGCCGAGTTGCTAACCCCGGGTGCGACAGACGGAGATACGGGAGCGGGAGTAGCACCAGCTGCAGCAGCGTGGTGTGGCTGCACCTGTTTTGCGACGTACACTTCCCACAAAACAAGGCCAAGAACGCAAAACGCAATCGCGATCCATGCAGTTCGATCCATAGATTCTCACGCTTGGCTATTTCGCCCTGGCCCCAATACCGGATACGGAATGCACGATCTGGCATCTCTCCCGGTTCGGCACGGGGTCGTATCCTGAACCGCCCCACGGGTGACATCGGCCGAGGCGTTTCAATCCGAGCCAACTCCCCTGGGCAAAGCCGTGTTTCTCAATTGCTTCCAGAAAATAGGCCGAGCAGGTCGGCTCGAAACGGCAGCCACCGCCAAAAAGTGCGAGCAACGGTGAGAGCGTGTATTGATAGAGGCGAATCAACAGCCGCAACAAAAAAATCATCAGGGCGTCAGGATAGAAGCGCGCTTTGCTAGACGCAACCATTCATCCTCCAGCGCTTGATAGCTTGCGTCTCTGGCGGCCGTCCGGGCGATGATCACCATCCAAAATTTGCCTCGCATTTCATGCTGATGCCGCCACACAACTTCACGCAGGCGACGCCGGATGCGGTTACGTGTGACGGCGTTGCCGAGCTGACGCGCGGTGATGAAGCCGGCGCGAAATGGACCTTCGTTGTCGCTCTTCCAAATGCTCAACAGGAGGAATTTTCCCCGCCAGAAAGATCCATGTCGCCTAACTTGGTCGAATTCCGAAGTGCGAACAAGCCGGCGCTTCTTGGGAAATCGAAGGGAACGCGCCTGTGGCATTACTCGATACGATAATCCCGATCTACACCGGCCAAAAATGTCAGCAGACATTTCGACCAGTACAGCAAAAGTCTCCCCGCGGGCGGAAATCCGCGGGAAGACTTTGCCGTTAAAGACCGTTTGTGAAACTACGGAGTAGGAGATGGATTGACGTTAATATTCGTCTCGCTCTTGGTTTCCGTCTCCGTTTTGGGTTCGGTCTCCGTTTTCTGCTCCGGAGGCGGCGATTCCTTATTAATGATTGTTGTATTCTCCTCTTTTTGCGCGGGCGGGTTGGTTACGCTCGTTTCTTTTTGCTCACAGGCCATCAACAATCCGGCCCCGAGCAGGAGAAACATCCATTTTTTCATTCGTACCTCCTGGGATTTTATCTGTGCTGATTTATGGTGTCGGCGTCATCTCCGGTGACATGGCCGGAGTTGGCGTCATCTCCGGCGCCATAGTCGCTTCCGGACTCATCTCCGGCGCCATGGTCGCAGTGGGGCTAGCTTCTGGGGCGACGGTTTCAGTTTTTTGCTCACACGCCGCGAGAAGCGCGGCACCGGCTAGTATGCAGATGTATTTCTTCATAATTATGTAGTTCGAAGGGCCATATTGGGTCAATTGCTGAATCGTAGCAAGCAAGCTTTTTGGCCCTCCTAAAATTTTTTTTGCCTGTCAACTCGCTCAAATGCGGCCAATTAGAGCGATCGATCGAATGGTGAATTCGACTTTCGCACACGCGGTCCGCAGATTAATTTGCGCATTGTTATGCCCGTTCTTCTCGTCGAAAAATTGCGGCCGCACATCACGATCGCGACACTGAACCGGCCGGAGCGCCGCAATGCTTTGACTATTGAGCTTCTCCAGGAGCTGATCGATACCGTCGAATCGACCTCGGCTCAACCGCAGGAGCGAATCCTGATTTTGCGTGGCGCCGGCGTGGCGTTTTGCACTGGTTTGGATTTAAAAGAAGCTGCGGACCAGACGAAAGCTCATGCGACGGCGGAATGCGTTGCAAAGACTTTGGTCACACTGAGTCAGACCCGACTGGTCACCATTGCGGCGGTTCACGGCGCAGCGGTGGCTGGTGGCGCGGGTATCATGTCGGCCTGCGATTTTGTCGTTGCCGCGGAGCGGACAAAGATCGGCTATCCGGAAGTCCGGCGCGGCCTGGTCGCGGGTCTGGTTTTGACTTTTCTCCGACGTCAGGTCCGCGAGCGGGATATTCGGGAGCTTTTGTTCGGCTCGGAATTAATTGATGCCGCACGTGCTCGCGAGATCGGACTAGTCAATCGCGTTGTTCCCGAACGCGATCTCATGACCGAGGCGAGCAAATTCGCCGATTCAGTTTTGCAAGGTGCCCCCGGCGCGCTGCAACAGACAAAAAAATTGATCGAAGAACTCTGGTCGAGCAGCGTGAAAGAAGATGTCGATCTTGCGTTGAAATATCACATGCAAGCGCGCGAGTCGGACGAGGCCGTGGAAGGCATCGCCGCATTTAACGAAAAGCGAAAGCCCAAGTGGGTTCCGTAGCGACTATGCTGTCGCCGCCCCACCTTGGTATTGCGCGCTGCCAAAGCCAAGGATTGGGAAAAAGATAAAGGGCAGCAACAACAGCCCAATCCCAAATCCAGCGCCCTTGCCAAAATTTTTAGCGATGTCGATGTCCAGAATAATGAAAATAATCAGATTAACGAACGGAATAAGACAAAGAATGAGCCACCATCCAGGTCGTCCGGCGATTTTGCAAAGGACATAGAGATTATAAATTGGAATGAGGATCGCCCACCCGGGTTGGCCAGCTTTGGTAAACACTTTCCACATCGCTGCCAGCATGAAGAGCAGGACCGCGACGTAAATGATCCAGAAAACAGGACCAGGACCGTGGGCTGTTGTGGTGTATTCACCAGGTTGCTGAGCAATTAATTCTTGCATTTGGACCGCGAGGTAAACCGCGCCGACAGAGATTTTTACGAGCCATTTCATAGTTAGGGAAGTTTCAAGGCATCCATTTAGTAAACGCCGATTCCGGCGGCAAGAAGAATCTGTCATTATTTTTTGGGCCCTGATCGTCCGATTCCATTGCATTCGGCTGGAAGCGGAAGGCGTCGCGCTCGTCTTTGCGAATCTTTGGGGCAACGCGATGGTCGCGTAGCCGATGGAAAGGAGGTATCGATGAAAAATCTGCGGCCACGCGTGGGCTGGGGAGTGCCGTTAGCGTGGTTAACGCTTTGCGTAGTTTGGAGTTCAACGTGGCTGGCCATTAAGGTCGGTTTGCGCGATTTGCCGCCGATTTCGTATGCCGCCATCCGCTTTCTGATTGCAATCATTGTTTTGGTGATGGTCTCGATCGGACGTGTGCGACTGTTGCCGATTCGCGGCGGTGATTATGCATTGCTCGCATTCACCGGAGTGCTGATGTTCGCAGTGAATTACGGACTACTCTTTTGGGGTGAGCTCCACGTTTCTTCCGGCCTAGCGGCGGTATTGCAGGCGTCTATTCCGATCTTCGGAATGATTTTCGCGCACTGGATGCTTCCGGAAGAACCGATCCGGCTGCAAAAATTTGCCGGTGCGCTGCTTGCCATGGGCGGAGTAGCGCTCATCTGCACTCGATTACTCAGCTTCGGCGGAATGATGGCGTTTTGGGGCGGGCTCGGGATTGTTTTCGGAGCCGCGGGCGCGGCTTTCTCAAACGTCATTCTCAAGCGGCGGGCGATTCGACTGGCCCCAAGCATGATCGCCGCCTGGCAAATGATCTTCGGCGCGGTTCCGTTGCTTGTAACCGGGCGCGTTGTCGATGGAAGTCCACTCAAGTTTCATTGGACCGCGACCTCGATCTTTTGCCTGCTGTATCTGGCCGTGATCGGATCGGCTCTCACGTTCCTTCTCCTTTATTGGTTGTTACCGCGAATGACGGTAACGAATTTGCAAACGATCGCACTTATTACACCCCCGGGCGCGGTCACGCTGGGGTGGCTGGTCGGCGGTGAGAAATTTCCAGTCTGGTCGCTGGTCGGCGCTTGTTTTGTCCTGGCCGGAGTGTGGATGATCTTTCGAAAGATCGGTCCTAAAAAAGAAGCAGAAGTTCAGCGCGTTTCTGTGCCGCGTGCCTGATCGATCCTACGCGGCACGGATAGATATGCCGAACCAAAGAACGGCCACTCGAAGCCTCGACTCCCCCTTCAAAAGTCCCGCCCGCGACCCCGCCGATTCATGAATTCAATTGGTCATGCGCTGCCCGGGCGTTGCGCTCCGGTACAGGGAATTGCCTACACGATCAATGTGTTCCTTCAGGTCGGGGTTATCGACGTGATCGTAGATTACCACGTCAAACGTATAGGGAAGCGGCAGCTCATCCAGTTCACCCATTACCCGGGCAAGCAGTCGTGAATCAACCGTTCCCCATAGGGCCAGGTCGATATCGGAATTCGGCTCGTTATTTCCTTTTGCTCGCGAGCCAAACACGCGGACTTCCTGGATCTCGGGATGGCTTCGGAACACTCCGGCCAGAAGGCTGCGTTCTCGTTCGTTCAATCCGAAAGAAATCATTTCGATTTTCCTTCGAGCAATCCAAATAGTTGCTCGAAGGCGGGAAGGAATTTTGTCGCCACCTGATTTACCGTCTCATCGAGAAGCGATTCGTCGGCCAGCAGATTGCGGCGGTCTAGCATGTCGATCCAAAGTTGCCCGTCTGAAATGACTTTACTTGCGAAACCCTGCTTAATCACGTTGCGCGGCGTTACCTGCTGAAAAACCACGCCATTAAAAACCAGGTAGTCCTTCAATGTCTTCCAGGCCAGCTCGAATGTAACTTCAAAACGCTGCACGACTCCTTCCTTTTCCAAGTCGGAAAGCGACCCGGTTTCGCGAGCAAATGGCTCCCGCAAAAGGGCGAGAGCTTTAGTGAAGTTTTGAAAGCGCTGCCTCCAACGGATGTCTCTATTCATGATTTTCCGGAAAGCTTCGGAGTCGCGGCTGGCATCCTGAAACCTTCTAGTTCCTCCTTAACATCGTGAACGAAATTGGCGGCGCCGGCGCCGTTGACCACCCGATGATCGAACGTGAGCGAAAGCGTAACCACTTCGGCGGTTTCATTTTTTTTGCCGTTTGAAACGATTTCGCGATGGGCCGTGCCGACGAACAGCGTTCCCACCGAAGGCGGCACGACAATTGGTGCTCCGACTTTTACTCCAAAAGCGCCTAGGCTGGTAATCACGACCGGCGCATTCATGGCATCGACTCGCCCGCGGCGCGTGGCCTTCACTGTTTCATCGTAAATCTTCACGAACTCGGGCCAGCTCTTCTTGTTGGCCTCGACAATCACCGCCGTCGCGAGCCGATCGTCCTCCAGCGCGACAGCGATACCGAGATCAAAGTTCTCATTTTCAACAATGCGATCGTCTTCAAGGATCAACCGGCGAAACGGAGCATGCTTCTCCATCGCCCTCACGACTGCCCACGCAATCATGACACTCGGGGTCGGTGCATCCTGGCCGTTTTTCTTCTTCGCTGCCTCGCGCGCCTTTCGGATCGCGTCCCAACGAACATCAATTTGCAGATTTGCCGGAATCACGTCTGAAAGCTTGCGCGTAACCGTTGGTGACAGCGCCGGCTCAATGGTTGCAGCCGAGGGCCTTGACCCCGGCTTTTGTATTTCAACGGCGGATTCGATCCGGCCGCGCTCGACGCCCGCATCTGCAGCGTCCATTAAAATTGTCCCGAGTTCCTGACCGATCTCGACCGTCTCGCCAACTTTTGTTTTCCATTCGCCCATCGTACCGACGAACGATGATTGGATCGGATAGACCGCCTTGTCGGTTTCGACTTCGCATAAATCGTCATCCAGCGCGATCGGGTCGCCCGGCTTCTTCAGCAACGAAACTATTTTCGCATTACGAATTCCTTCGCCCATGATCGGGACCACGATCGGTTGGACGTTTGTAGCCGAGGGCGTTGACCTCGGCTTCTTCGAATCGGCCACTGGTTCAGCCCGGCTGTGGTCAAAGCCTACGGCTGCAGCGCGTTTTTCCTTTGTTGCAACCGATTGCCGGATCGCGTTGAGGATCCGTTCCACATCGGGCAATGCTGCATATTCGTAGATCGGATTATAACCAATCATCACATTGCCTTTGCTCACCAAAATTGGTGGGCTGACCATCGCGCTCCACAATTCGGGATTGCTCGACAGGTGAGAAATGATCATCTGACCGACACTGCAATTCTCCGTGTCTTCCTGAACGACGACGATGCGCCCGGTTTTGCGCACAGATTTTTCAATCGCATTTTTGTCCCATGGGACGATGGAACGCAAGTCGATCAGCTCGACGCTGGTTTCGTTCTCGATTTTCGCCAAAGCCTCGAGAGATTTCTCGACCGTGTTCCCCCACGCGATCAACGTCACATCAGACCCGTCGCGGAATTTTCGTGCTTCTCCGAAGGGTATGGCTCGCACCGGCTCTTTCGATTCGCGCTCAGCCCAGAGCATATGTTTTGGGATCAAAAAAATGACAGGATCTTCGCTGTGCATTGCTGTCCAGAGCAATCCAGCCGCGTCTTCCGGCGTACTTGGGATCACGACCGAGAGCCCCGGATAATGCGCGAATGCTGATTCGTTAGCCTGGCTATGCCATAAACTTCCGCCCGGCAAATACGCACCGTAAGGCGCGTAAATGACTGCCGGACATTTCCAATTTCCGAGGGATCGCCAGCGCAAGTTCGAGATGTTCGTGACCAATTGATTGAATCCCGGATAAATAAAATCAATGAATTGCACTTCGAACACAGGCCGCTTGCCATATGCGGCAAGGCCGCAGGCCACCCCGAGGATTGTCGACTCAGCCAGCGGCGAATTGAAAACCTGTTTCGGAAATTCGGTGGAAAGTTTCTGGGTCAGCCGAAACACGCCGCCTTTCGGGTCTTCGACATCTTCGCCGAAAATGATCCGGCCCGAATCTTCTTTCAGTCCCGCTCGCAGAGTCATGTTGACTGTGTCGCCAATTCGATATTTCCCCGGCGGCAAAACCTCTGTGGCCGCGGGCGGCTTGTCCGCCGTAGCCTTGGCGAAGGCGGACGACCGCGGCTGCATCACTTCATCAAACAATTCCTTGGCCGACGGATCTTCCGCTTTCTCAGCATCGCTGTATTCTTGGCGAACCCGTTCTTTGATTTCATTGTCGATCTTCGCGAATTCATCCGCCGTGATCGCGCCTTCCTTCGTGAGCTCATTCCGCCAACAGGTGAGGGGATCGAACTTCAAGAGCGAGTCGATCTCCTCGGCGCTGCGATACAGCTTATGATCGTCCGAGCTGGTGTGACTGGAGAGCCGCTCCATTTTGATCCAGAAAAAGAACGGCCCATTTCCATCGCGAATTTTTTCGAACCCCTCTGCGGTTGCCTCATACACTTGCTGGACATCATTGCCGTTGATCCTGCGCCAGTGGTCCGATTCGAGAATATTTAGTGCGAGCGGATTGTTTTTCCGCGTCGGCATGCTGATGCCGTAGGCGTTGTCTTCGACAAGGAAAAGCATCGGGAGCTTTTTCTCTTTCGCGAAACAGATCGCCTCAAAAAAATCGCCCTGGCGCGTCGCCGCATCACCGACCGTCGTCACGACCAGATTTTTTTTGCCATCGAGCTGAATTCCCCAGGCCATGCCGCACGCGGGAAGAAGCTGCGAGCCGGTCGGAGTCGGCACACTCCAGATGTTTAATTTGCGATTGCTGTAATGCGACGGCATCTGCCGGCCGTGACTGCCGGTGTTTCGTTTGGCGAAATATTCGAGACCGAGCTCGCGGGTGGTCATTCCCCGGCCAAGCACCAGGCCACGATCGCGATAATACGAAACGATGTAATCGTCCGGCTCCATTTGAATCGACACCGCCGCGAGCGCTTCATGCCCCATTCCGGAAACATGAAAGTGTCCTTTGCCCTGGCGGATCAGATTTTGCTCACGCAAGTCCGCATGACGACTTTCCAGAATCAACCGGAGCAGGCGAAGCTTGGTTTCTTTGTTTAACGAGGGCATGCAATGTCGATCCTATCAATAACTCCGGTGAGCGCCGAATTGCTAAAGGAAAAAGATTCGGCCACTTTTGCAAAGTCTTTTCCGCATGTGGAGGTCATTCGAACAGGATAGGGGAGTGATCGCTCGCTATCGCGAGTTTCTTCCGGTCAGCCAGGACACACCCATTGTCTCGTTAGGCGAAGGCAGCACGCCATTACTCTATTCCGCGCATCTAAGTAAACACGTCGGGCGCGGCTGCGAAGTTTTTATCAAGAACGAAGGCGTGAATCCCACCGGCTCGTTCAAAGATCGCGGGATGACCGTCGCCGTCTCCAAAGCTCTGGAACGTGGGGCGCGTGCTTTGATTTGTGCATCGACCGGCAATACTTCGGCTTCGGCGACGGCGTATGCCGCGCGGGCGGGAATTCCCAGCGTGGTGGTTTTGCCCGTAGGAAAAATTGCCAGTGGCAAACTGATGCAAGCCTTTGCCTGCGGCGCGCGCATGATTGGCGTGGATGGCAACTTCGATGATGCACTTCGGATCGTGCGCGACCTCGGGCAGCGCGCTGGTTTTGCAATCGTCAATTCGATTAACCCCGACCGCATCGCCGGCCAGAAAACCGCCGCATTCGAGATTGTCGATGTTCTAGGCGACGCGCCCAATTTCCATCTCCTGCCAGTTGGCAACGCGGGCAACCTCACGGCCTACTGGGCGGGTTACCGCGAATACTGGCAAAACGCCAAGTCGAGAACATTGCCAGCTATGATCGGGTTCCAGGCTTTGGGAGCGGCGCCGATTTTTTTTAATCAAATTATCAAAGATCCGGACACAATTGCTTCGGCTATTCGAATCGGTAATCCTGCCAGTTGGAAAGAAGCGCGCGCCGCGGTCGAGGAATCGGGCGGGACGATCGAGATCGTCAGGGACGAGGAAATTCTCGACGCGCAATCCTGGTTGGCGCGGAAGGAGGGAATTTTTGTCGAGCCCGCCAGCGCAACTTCCATCGCGGGCCTCTTCAAATATTGCCACAAAATTCGCAGTGAAAGCCGGATCGTCTGCACCGTTACCGGCCATGGTTTAAAAGACCCCGAGCCGTTCCGCGGGACCATCGACAATGTCCAGCCTGTCGAAACGACCATCGACAATGTGCTTCGCGACATTGGTTTTTAGTTTAAACTCCGCACGATTTTTACATGCGTTTGATTGTTCAGAAATATGGCGGGACATCGGTTGGATCGGCCGAGCGGATCCGCAAAGTCGCCCAACGGCTGATCGAGACGCAAAAGGAAGGCTGCAAAGTCGTCGCCGTAGTTTCGGCCATGGCCGGTGTGACCGATGAGCTGATCAAGCTTTCGCGAGAAATGTCACCCGATCCGACCAAGCGGGAGCTGGATGTTTTGCTGGCAACGGGCGAACGTGCATCGAGCGCACTGACGGCGATGGCCGTCAATGCTCTCGGCGGGCGGGCGGTTTCGTTGTGCGGCGCGGATGCCGGCATTTTGACCAACGCGATGCATACAAAAGCGCGGATCGCGAATATCAGTCCGAAGCAAATCCTGGAACTACTCGAAGATGATTACATCGTGATCGTGGCAGGTTTTCAGGGACAGACCGTTGAAGGCGAAACCACAACGCTCGGTCGTGGCGGTTCCGATTTGACTGCAATCGCGCTGGCCAGCGCCTTGAATGCCGATGCCTGCCAGATTTTTACCGATGTCGATGGTGTGTTCACGTGCGACCCTCGAATTGTAAAAGATGCGCAGAAGCTCGACGAGATCGCATACGACGAGCTGCTCGAGATGGCCGGCAGCGGCGCGAAAGTGATGCAATCGCGCGCAGTGGAGTTTGCGAAAAAGTTCGGAGTCGAATTTGAAGTACGATCCAGTTTCAAACCGCGCGAGGGAACGGTCGCGAAGGAGGAAACGCCCAGCATGGAGGATGTCGTGATTCGCGGGATCAGCCTCGCCCGGAATCAAGCCAAACTAACTGTTGCCGGTGTGCCGGACAAAGCAGGAGTGGCCGGCAGGATCTTTTCGACTGTTGCCGCCGCGCACATTGTCGTGGACATGATCGTGCAAAATGCATCGATCAGCGGTACCACCGACATTTCCTTCACCATTCACCAGGACGATTTGGAGGATGCGCGAAAAGTGTTGATGCCGATCGTGAGCGAGATCGGCGCGAATCGTCTCAACACTGCGAGCGAGGTGGCCAAGCTCAGTGTGGTTGGAATCGGAATGCGCTCTCATTCCGGCGTGGCGGCGCGAATGTTCGAGTGTCTCGGCAAAGGCGGAATCAATATTCAATTAGTCTCGACGTCCGAGATCAAGATCGCTGTCATCATCGATGAAAAAGACGCCGATCGTGCGGCGCAATTAATTCACAAAGAATTCGGCCTGGCGCGTCTGATGCCGGCCGAGAGCGCGACGACCCCAGTCTGATTATTTCTTTGCCCGCATAGGGAAAGAGACCTGCTTTCCATGTCATGTTGAGCGTAGCGAAACATCTCCAATCATTATGAGAACTCAGAATGACAATGAGATATGGTCGCAGCGCGCCTTGGCGAAAAGGAGCCTAGCGGTTCTTTTCCGGCGCCGGATTGACGTAGAAATCCGGCATGCCTTCGATGCGCATTTTGTAGCCGAACGCAGTATGGACGACAAGCACGGCCGGGCGATCGCTAACTCGCGGCCGGTAGCGATCCTCAATATTTGCCTGTTTCCACCTGGTGCCATCTTCCAGCCGGATCACTGTGTGCCCGGTTAAGGGAATCATGGTGCCATCCACCCGGCTAACGATCGGCTCTCCCCCACCAAAAAAACTTGCCCGGACCTTCTTGGTTGTTTCCTTGGTTGCTTTCGCCGTCGCCTCAGCTGCTGCTTTTTCGGCCGCCTTCGTTTCCGCTTTTTTGCGGTAGCCCTGTAGCAGGGAATTCAGTTTTTCCAGCTCTTCCGGCGACAACTTATCTAACCCGGCAGCGCTGAATTCCTCCGGAGTCATCATTTGCCGAAGATCTTTTGCCGATTTCTTTTGCTTCGAACTTTCCTTCTCCGTCTCGGCGGCAGGCGTGGTCTCTTCCGCCGGTGTTGCTTCCTCGGTCGGCGTTTCCGTTTCCTCTGTTTCCGTCACCGGTTTATCAGTCACAGCTTCCTGAGCAAGGAGAGGGCGGGTAGCGAATGAACCCGCTAAGAAGAGGATCGGAACTAAAAGACGATTCGCGAGGAACGGAATTTTCACGTGTTGTCGATGCTAGCAGCAGTGTGGAAGGGGTCAATAGCACCCGGGATTTTTGCGCTTCGCAGGCCACGTAAGAGCGTTGGCTCACGTGGCTGTTGGAGAGCGTCGCCGCACCACGATCGGAGCCGCGTGAGGCGAAGCCTTTTACGCGGGAAGTTTACGCCAAGACCTGGTTGTGAGATAATGTCCCACGGTGAGCACAATTGATCGAGAAAGAAATCGCCAACTTGCCTGAGAATCTGCAGCGCAAGGTTTACGATTTTGCGCTGCGTCTAAGGAAGAGCCGAGACGATGAATCGTTTAACGGCGCAGAATTGAGAGAGTCTGTCCTGGCTCGTGATTGGAACTCCCCAGAAGAGAATGCCGCGTGGGCAAACCTGTAGTTAGCGAAGAATTCAAGGAAATAACCTCGCCGATCTTTGCTCGCAGGCGTAATCACGAGTGCGATGGCTTATGAATTTCACGACACGGCGCACATCGAAAAGCGCGCTCGCGAATGCATTTTCCTCTCCGGGGAGCGCACGCGACTCGCGTGCTGGCGATGGCGCCCTCGCCATCGCGAACTTTTTTCTTAAGATCGACAATCTGCTAATGAGTGCTGGATCATCACCGGATACTGGGAAGAATAGTAAAGACGTCGTCATTGCTATCACCGAGCCTCCGGTGGTCGAGATCGATACCGAAGCCACCGCGGCGTACATCAGCCTTCGCGACGGCAAAGTTGCCCGCACCGAACAGCACGAATCGGAGAAAGGCTTGGTCATGCTCGATTTCGACGAAAAGGACAATGTGATTGGGATTGAAGTTGTCGGGCAGCAGGAATTCAGCATCCGCGAACTGATCAAGCAGGTGCCGGTCGAAGCCACCGACGCTGTGCTCAATCAGACCCGATACGTGGCGGCTGATCTCGCTCCGGCCTAGGAGACTGTTGAAATACTGAGGCAGTGCGGCTCGCACTGAGTCGGTCTAGAGCGTTGCTCGGGAGCCAACTTTACGGCTGGACGGGGATGTGCTCGGGAGGGAGGCCGGGCACCGAATTGGAAATTTCTGGAGGCCATCGTTCGCGGGAGCGAACTCTGCGATGGGGGGTCGCTTGTCGACCTAGGGAAATCGAGAGCTTGGGTCGGGAACCCAAGGAGTTCTTGCGAATGGAGCGCGTGGGACGCGCGACATAGAAGGTAAAGCGACGAGGCGTTTACAGGGTGCGAACCTTACGGTGGGAGGTGCCGAGCAAAGTGAGCGCACCTAGGAAACCGGGCACTGCGATTGGGAATTGCGGGTAGGAGCGAGAATGGAGCCGCGGGGACGCGAGCAACATAGATGGGCAAACCGAGAGGTCGAAATGGGCGGGAGCACATGAGTCAAAGCGCGGGCAACGAACGAGTTTCAAAACCGAGGCGAAGCCTTTTACGCGGTCGTCGACGAGGTGAACGATCATTTTGGGCCAATGTCGCGCGAGTTCGTCGAGAAAGGCAACGAGCTTTGCGTCCCGTAACGCATGCGTCGCCACTGCGCGCGCAAGATCGACATCGTCGAATAAATCTTTGCAGCATCACGGATAACGCAAGCGACACCCCACGACGATACCTACGGTTTGAATGTCGGTATCGCACGGATCATAAATTCGTTGAACAACGGAACAGTAAATGCCAGATCGCCGTGCGCGGGGCTGTAGATCATACCCTTTTTGATTAGCTTAGCTCGAAGCGGGCCGAGACCTGTAACTTTCACGCGCAAAAGTTGAGCGATGTCGCCAGTACGCTGTGGGCCCGAACCTAGTTGCGCCATTGCCCGAAGAAAATTCTTTTCACTTGGTGTAAGTCGATCGAATCGCACCCGGAAAAAATTTTGGTCAAGACGCGGAATTACTGCGCGAGTTGCATTCTCAACGACTCGGGACGTAATCGGGCTCGTCGTCGCCAAATTCCATGATTGATATCCCCATTCCTGCAAAAAGTAAGGATAGCCGTTCGTTAAACGAAATATCTCTCGCAACGCCCGCTGGGCGAACGAGACGCCTGCTACGCGTGCCGGCTCTTGCAGCGCTTTTGCGCTATCAGGCTCGGAGAGCGCACCGATATCCGGAAAACTGAATAGCCGCTCGGCATAAGACTTCGCTTCGCCCGCCAAAGCAGGGAGAATAGGGAGTCCAGCTCCGAGCAAGACCAACGGGAGTCTTTGCTGTTGCACTCGGTGCATCGCCATAATCAATGCGCCAAGTTCCTTTTGGCCGAAGTATTGGATTTCGTCGATTAGCACGGCGATCGCAGTCTTCCGCTCTTCTGCCGCTTCAGCGATCGCCACAAGAAGATTCGGTAGGTCGATCTCCAAATCACCACTGTCCGCCGATCCCTTTTCAGGATCGACATCCACACCGATCGTTACGTCATTGTAAGTAATTTTTAGCACTCCCAAAAAACTGCGGAGCACTCGAAGGCCGCGTTTTACTTTATTGCTTGCACCTGCGACTCGATCCAACTCAAAGAGAAGGCTTCTCAGATATGGCGCGAGAAGAGGTCCCAGTGGTTTGTCTTCGTGTGCTTCAACGACGATGGTGCGATACGTACTCGCCTTCGCTATTCGATCGATTTCGTTCAGCAAAACGGTCTTGCCCACGCCGCGTAATCCGGTGAGCAACATGCTTTTCTCAGGACGTCTTTCTTTGACGCGCCCCAAGAGAATTCGAGCCTGCTCGAGGATTGGATCTCGCCCAACTAGTTCGGGAGGCGGGGAGCCGGCACCCGGTGAGAAAGGATTCTTGATTGGATCCATTTGTATCTGTTTATACCCGATTATATCCAATTCAAGATATAACTCGGTAAACTCGCTATAATTCGATTAAGCTCGGATGGAATTGCGCGAGCAACGCGGGCTCGATGCCGGCGCCGGTCTTGTCGTCTGCCCAAAGCCGATTGCGAAACGACTCGATCATGTGGTCGGTGGCGACGCCGAGGTACCTGGCGCGCTGACCACGTGAGCCGAAGCCTTTTACGTGGTCGATCTTCCGGGCGACGATGTGATTCTTTGCCAGATCACAAGCCGCGCCAGATCGGATGAATCCTCAGTCGCATTGGACGCTCCCGACTTCGAACGTGGAAAGCTCCATCAAGCGAGCTTTATCCGTCCCCAACGGCTCTTCACGGTTGAGCAAAACGTGATTCTGTATTCAGTCGGAAAGGTGAAGGGAACAAAGCTCGCTGAAGTTTTGAGGAAGGTGCAAACGCTGTTCGGATAACGCGAGTCCGCTCGAGGATGAAAACGCCGCGACAGCCGGGTGGAGCGAAGCACTTTACGCGGCCGTCGACGAGGTGAACGATCATCTTGGGTCAATGTTAGATTTTATGGCCGCGCCCTCAAAGCCGGAGCGAAGCTGTATTCGAAGACGTAGCTGTCCAGCACTCGTGTTTTGTGCTACAAGATCGACATGGAAATCAAGCTGACTGCGGTCTTCCGAAAATTTCCCGAAGGCTACGCCGCATTCGTGGAAGAGCTGCCCGGTGCGAATACGCAGGGCGCAACGCTGGAGGAAGCGCGCGCAAACTTGAAGGAAGCGGTCGAGATGGTTTTGCAGGCGAATCGCGAACTGGCGAATCCGATTTCATGAGCACGATCACCGAGATCCAGAAAGCGATCGACAAATTGCCGGCAAATGAGAAGTCGGCGCTCGCTGCCTGGCTTCAATCTCAAGAGGAACCAATCATGTCCGAAGCCGAAGAGAAGGCTTTGCTCGCCCGCCTCGATAAAGCTGCTGCCGAGCTGGATGCCGGCAAAGGCGTCCCCCTCGAACGCGTTCGCGAGAAAATTCGCGAATGGGCTGGAGAATAATTTTTGCTCCGCAAGCGCTCGGAGAACTCGAACAAATCGTTCGCTTCATCGCGCAAGACGATCCGCTCGCTGCCATTCGGTTTGGCGACTACTTGGCGGACCGTACTGAATCTTTGGCTAGGTTTCCAGACATGGGAACGCCATACCGAAAGCGAGCCAATGTTCGACGGCTCCTGTGCAAGTCGTATTACATTTACTATCGTCTCCGGCGAAAGGAACAAGTGATCGAGGTCATGGACTACTGGCATTCCGCTCGCCGCGAACCGCAAATATAAGAAACTCTCGCGCTAATCGCGCATCGTCATTCGTCGCTTTCAGCTTTCCGTTGTCAGTTTTTTAATGCGCTCCAGCGGCCGCGGCGCGTCCATCCGCCTCGCCAACTTTGCGAAGGCCGGCGTATGAACGATGAGATCACGTGAGGCGAAGCCTTTTACGGGATTACGCGGCCGTCGACGAGGTGAACGATCATTTTGGCTCAATGTTAGATCTCGTGGCGTCCCGCGCCTCAGCTGAAAATTATAAGTGGATTGGGCTTCGGTCCCCGTGGAGCACGAGAAAGAATACGAGCCGGCACCGACAACGTGCCAGCTGCACGCCGGAGCGACGCAATGGTTATCGGATTGAACAAAGAGATGCACGACACCATCGCGCAAACACGTCGTCCGTACTTCGGCAAAACGTGCGAACTAAGCGAATCATGTCTCCTAAATCCGCTGGAGTTTCCGTGACGGTTGGATCGCCGTGAGCGATCTTATTTCTAAGATCTACAACGTGATTTATCATGTTCGTCGTCGGGAGGTAGTTGGCGGCGAGCGCGGCCCCGAGGTCGTTCGTAAATGTATCATACCCAAATCGATTGAAGTATGTCTTGATTTTCACGAATGCAGGATTTGCAAAGCCTCTGTTGAACATCTCGGCTGGTAGCGCCCGGGGAAACGGACCAGCCTTATTCCATAGATCCAAGTCTCGTTGAACAATCTCGAACAGTCGCGTCGCGATTGTATCTGGTTGAGATGCATCCCGAAGTTCAGTCAGCTTGTCTTTTGACAAGTGGTAAAAGAATTGCGGAACGATCGCGCCACGCGCCACGCCGCGTAAGTGAACACGTTCGAGTGTCAATTCACCCAATTCTTTGATGAAGCCCTCTACGTGGCTGGATAAAAGGACGATCGTCCCTCTACACAGCGCGTTTATCGACGCACTAAGTGCGATTGGGTCGGCTTCCTCCTGTTTCGCCGCGAGGCCGCGAAGAGTCTGAACCTCGTCTAATCGGGTCAGGAAGGAAGAATACGCAACGGTATAGCGTGGCATTACCCAAGTTTGTTAACGACTTGCTGGTTCCAAATCGTAAATCGTCGCTTGGTCCGTTTCGTATGATCTACAGATTTGCTGATCAAATCTACGAACTCATCGCCATCGAATAGCGACCTATATGCCGTGCGAAGCTTGTTGCGGACCTTGCGGGCACGTACGGTAGTCATGTCCGCAGCAAGTAGCATTATCAAATCGAATAGGGCACGATTGATAGCTTTCGATTTTGGACCTGCTCCTCGCCGAAAACAGTCTTTCGGGTCAAACCAGATAAGAGACACATCTATTGAGTGCCGCCAAAGATCCCCAAGTTCAGCGATCCGCTTTGCGCCATAGCTTTTGCCCTGTCGAGCCGTGTCATTAAGCCAATGTTTCTGCGGCGTGCGATAAGACTGAAGGCCATGCAATCGAAACGCGTAGAATCGCAAGACGAGCTCCTCATCCCGCATACGCTTATCCGGCTTTCGGCGGTTCAGGATTCTTAGCCACGGCTCATATTCCACGGCTTCTTTTAATAAGGAGTTCAGAGTCCCGCGATAAATGCAATTGCGCAGCTCTTGGGCATTTAGAGGAACAGTATTTGTGTTCAGGCGTTGAAAAACGTCAAACTTGATCTCGGGATGCGATTCATTTGTGATGAGAACGCACCGGAGGGTGTGTGTTTTGATGCGCCGCTGAGCACGGTCGGGCAATTCGAAAAATCGCAATCCCGCGAATTCTGTTAAGACTTCAAGCCCTGTAAGTTTTAGCTGATTTTCAAGAAATCGATAGATTGAGAAGAGTCGCTGTTGACCATCGATAACGTCGAGTTCGAATTCCTCGCTTTGTGACAAATAGCATGGTGGGATTGGGACATTTAGTAGAATCGATTCGATCAGTCTTGAAGCCAGCTGATTGGACCAGACATATCGCCGTTGGAATTGCGGTCGCTCAGATAATGGCCGCAGAAACATAGTTTTGGCGGCGATCTGCTCGATCAATGATTCAACGACAAGGTCGTAAGGCTGGGTAAACAAACGTCGATCGCGTATTGGTGTTTCGTCGGGATCTGGCTCCGAATCCCGATCGGTCTCATATAATGGACGCTCGTCTTTCATAATCGAAAAGCGTGGGACGCTCGTTTCGTGAAGTCAATAGCAGTCGAAGGCGCAAAAGGGGAAAAGGGGGTCAGTCAACAAATCTTGACAGAATCGGGCAGATCCAAAGCCGGGTTTTTCATTCGCTTCAATCGGCTTCGCCAGTCAAGATATGTTGACTGACCCAATCACAGACCCCCGAGATGCACCGCTGCAACTGGGAAATCAAAACGGAACGTATTCCTCTGCTCCGATCTCGACGTCCAATTCTTTTTCAGCGAGCCACTGCGTCCGCAGAGCTTCGGCGTTTCGCCTGATTCGCTCGACCAAAGGAGAGTCACCTCTTCGCTCGGAGTCTGATGCCGGACCTAACGGTTCGATTTCGAGATCGGCGAGTTTTGCAAAAACCGGAGCCATCGCCGCATCGGGGTTGCGGAAGAAGATGCTGCCTCGCACGCGAACAAAAATCCATCCGAGCCGTTCGAGAATAGCTTGGCGTTCCAGATCATTCTGAAGTTGCTCGGGTGTGTGCCATTTCTCGCCGTCGCATTCGACCGCCAATTTTCTATTAAGGCCTTCCGCGACCAAATCGATGCGATATGCGCCAACAGGCCACTGCGAGCGAACCCGATAGCCAGCAGCGACCAAGCGTTGCATGATCTGTTTCTCAAACGGCGAATCGACGCGATTGCCTTGTACTTCCATTTCTCTCAGCAGCGCTTCCGGATCGTGAACGTGCGAGAGTAAACGCCGCCGCAAATCACCGCTCTTTAAATGCCTGTTCATGTCAATCGAATGAACGACCCAAAGTTGATTACGAGCACGGCTGACCGCGACGTTGTAGCGTTTCTTGTATAAGTCTTTTGGCCCGGCATCCAACATCCGCAACTGTCCATCGTCCGGTGGGCCGTCCACCATCGAAAGAAACATCACGTCGCGTTCATCACCTTGGAACTGCGCTGCATTCCCGCAGAGAAGCCGATGTCTCGCGAATTTGTCGGGCGTGAGATGTCGTCGGAGAATATTTTCTATGAGGAGCGCTTGCTCTTCTCCCAAAAGTGAAATCACACCGAATGTTGTCGGTTGACCGAAATCGTTAAGCTCATAGTCCGGATCAACGAGACAGGCGACAACGAGCGACGCTATTTCCTCCGCTTCAACTTCATTCGCTTTTCCCGCTTCATTTCGAAAGCCCTGAACTCGATGGGGAATTAATGCTGGGCGAACTGGCGAAGAGAAAGGCTCACGCAGCGGTCGAATCGCATTGTTGTAAGAGAGATGATTGCTGAACTGAATGATCTCTGGTACGCAGCGGAAGTGCTCGCGTAACGCAACGACACCGCCGAACGCAGTTTCGGCGAGATCATAGATCGAAGTTTGCCCATCGTACAAATGATTGTTAGGAACGCCCTGCAGATCAGTGGCGATGAGTCGGGTCACTTGATCTACACGTTGACCGATTGCATCTGGCGTCACCTGCTCTTTATCGCCGACAACAACGTGTTCACATCCCAAGTAAAGAGCGGCTAATGCGGTGACATCGCTCTGACTGGCTTCATCGATGATAACGACATCAAATTTTGTTTCGCGAGGATCGAAGCTTTCATAAACCCTGCTTAACGGCATGATCCAAACCGGAACGGCGCGTCGGGCTGAGGCAAGAAGTTCTCTAGCCTTACGAAGAAGTTCTGGAACGCGCTTGCCAGTTCCTTTTCCAATCTTTCGAATCGTCTGAACGAAACCCATGAGCGCTTGCTTTGCCTGAAGGCCGGTACGCTCACACTGTGCAGCCCAAGTCTCATGTTCGATAATTTGCGCCGCGATCTCTCGCAAATCTTTCTCTGTTTTCTCAAGTCGCTCTTGCAAGTCCGTCATTGAAACTGACGCGCGCCGCTCGAGTTCTTGACACCATTGACGCCACCTCCACGCTGCGGCTACATCGCCCGGCGGCTCTGGAGCATCGTGTGGTTTCTCGCGCTGAAAAACTGCGAGCGCCCACGCGGGCGCTGCATGTTCCGATTTTGCGAGCAATTCCGAACGAATATCATATGCAGTGTGCAGACCCTCCAATCTCGCTAGTTCGCGACACGCAGCTTCTGTACTCTTCAGTGTTCCATGCATCCTGCGCGGTGAGCAACACTGAGGCCGCATCGCTTTCTGGAAAGCCGGCGAGATACGTGCGCTGCGATTGAAGTGCCGTCGCGAGTTCTGTTTGGCGAATTAACGCTGCTTGCGCCTCGACGATGTCAGCCAATCCTTCGGAAGCTGCGCGCTGCACGCGAGCAAGTTCGCCATGATCGCCTGTTACCGGCGGGTGCGTGGCGAGCCAATCGTCCCATCGAAAGGAGGCAGCCCGCAACTCGTTTGTCAGCGCTTCCCACTTAGTTGTACGCCATTCGAGTCTGTTCCGAATTTCCGCAGCATAACCTTGGGCGGCACGTTCCGGTGAATTCCCAAGCGCTTCTACTCGTGGACCGCCTAACGATTCGACCGTGCGCTGCCAACGCCCTCCGAAACGCGTGCGGCCCTCTTGTAACCGCGCAATCGCACGCAACGCGCGAAATTCATCGATCGTTTGGGGCACGTGACCCTCAACCCGACAAAGCTCGATGAGTTCATGCCAGTTTCGATGACGAAGTTTTGTCATCAATCCAAGAGAATGTCCGGTCTCCAGATGATGAATAATCTCATCGAGTGTCGCTGCCACAGGCTCGACTGGTCGGTCGCCGGGGAGCTCCGGTCCGTGCGCCTTTTGTAGGCGCATGGCGGTAGCCGCTTCGACTCCAAGTGAATCAATGGAACTTAATAGATCATTCCAGACTTCGCGGTGATCGCCTCCAGTCCATCCAGCGAATAGTACTTCGCGCAGCCAGTCTTCTTTCTCGGTCAGAACTGCGGCAGCTGCGCAAACACGCTGATGTAGTTCTTGGAGTTGCTTCGCCGTACATCCAGCTATGGCCGTGTCGTTCCAAAATTCGCGCCGATGCAATTTCGCGCGCGAGGTCGTGCCGGCTCGTTCATTTGCGAGCAATCGGAAATCCGCAGGTGACACTAACTGGGCGAGCAACGGCTGCTTAACAGCGATTTGTCGTTCGTCGGAAATTGCTAGCACGGCGTGAGTAGCGTACATCTGACGGACTTCCGACTCGGTGAGTGGACAGAGACCAGTTTCAAGCGGTCCGGGAATCCAACCGTCGCGGTCTTCATCTGCTTTCACTCGCTTTGCAACGTCGATCGGACTTAAACCTTCTCCAGCAACCACGATTTCTTCGACTTCACTGAATCGCGCGTCGCGAAGTCGGCGTCGCAATTCCGCCGATGTATCAAGCAGTTTGCGCCTTTTCTCTCGCAGAAGCGCTGCTTGTTTGCGCAGTGTCGCGGCGTTCGAACTAGAAAGCCGATTCGCAATTTCTTGCGCGGACTCTTTCATCTGACTTTGGCTTTCGGAGTCTCTTCCCAGAACGCTCAGGCAAAGCGGTTGAAGCGCTGTATCGACTTGTTGCCGCAATACTCTCAATGCTTTTGTCGTGTGGGCAGTCACCAGCACTGTTTTTCCCTGGGCCAGCAAATACCCAAGTAAGTTCGCGATCGTATGTGTTTTTCCGGTTCCCGGCGGGCCTTGCACGAGCACCGCTCTGTTTTTCGCTAGTCGAGCGGCAATCTCGTACTGCTCGGAGTTCGCAGGCTTACTGAAAAGAATGTCCGGTTCTGCCGTTGGTGTAGTTGCAGGCTTTTCGTCATCCCTTCCGTCATCTTGCGAAGCCCCAGTAGCATCCGTCTCGACTCCCACAATCGTAGACAATCCTTCCGGGATCGTCACTTCGCCTTCCAAGTCCTCAATAATCGAATCCACCGTGGTACTTAGTCCGGCAGTTCGCGGGCGGAGGAATATCACAGCTTCGCGATGGATGGTCGGATGATTACCGATAATGCCCGGCGTTTTCTCGATAAACTCGCCATCAGTAAAAAGACCCTGCACAACGGCGCGGAGAAAACCGATTGTACTTTCGCCGCCAAGCGGTTCGACTGGGCGTTTCTCAAGTTCTTTGTCGAAGTGCGCGATCATTCGGCCTTCAATCGTCGGGACTAAGCGCAATAACGCGCGATGCAATTCAACGTTTTCAGTGCCAGTCGAAAATCGGAATTCCGGTACTGCGGGATCAAATTCAAAATTGATGCGCTGCAATAAAATGGGATGCCGAATTAGTTGTGTCGCCTCTTCCAGTATCCCCTCAGCAAGGACGAGCTCCACGCGATCACCTTCGCGTTGTATCGTCGTCCACAAGGCGTGAATCCGTTCGAACAGCTGTCGCGCCTCAATCGTCGGTCGCTCTGCTGCCGCCCATTTTTCTCGCGTAGCTTTCCAAACGTTCAACGCATCGACGCGCGCGGCCTCATCGACGAACTGAATTGTGACCGTTTCCTTTTCCTTGTTTACGAAGTTGCGGGAGTGAAGCACTTCAACTTCAGCATCGATGGATTGCCACGTTGGGTTGAGCCAGCCGTCAAGGAGCGTCGGCGGGTTGGGGCAGGCCGTGAGTCGTGCCCGTTGAACGCGGATTGTCGGTTCCATCTCAGCATCGACGTCTGTCTCCTCTTCATTATCTTCGCGGTCGCCGCGTTGAATCACGATCGTTGGATGCGTCGGCCATTTATCAAGCCAGAGTATTTGAGAATAGGCGGACAAATCACGGGGCACCGGGTTCCTGAGCTCGTTTAGCGCTTTCAGAAATTTGAAGACCTGCGTGAGGCGGCTCTGCGCTACGTCAGTGGGTGCTTCGGGCGAATCGGTGCTACCTGCCATGTGTTGGTTATGACTTTTCCGGTGGAAAACTCACAGTACAAAGTCTGCTCCACAAATGCGATTGTCGATCTTGCGCGCGGTCAGTCCACCGGGTGGGTTTCCTGTTTCCAACAAGCGTTCCACTCGCTTCGTTCCACGCAGGATTACGTGTGGCCTGTCTCCAACGCGTGGGAGACATACTGCGGTTTCACATTTTTCAAAAACGAAAAGAAAGCCATGCTATAATATTAAGAAGGTCTAGTGGCGCGTGCCTTGGGCCTGAATTCACGATGCAATCGGTCATCCCAGCATCTTTGCTCGCACTGTTGTTTCTCGGTGGGTTTGCCTCACCCAGCCATGCGCAGGAATCTCGCTGGGGATCGCCGGGGGAGGAGACCGTGAAGTTCATCATTGCGGCCGAGGCGAAGTGGGCCAACTCGGCCTGTAGCCCGCAACCGGATCTTAAGGACGTGATTGCGGACGACTTCCAGGGGACATCGCCAAGCGGACGGCGCTACGGCAAGAAGGACGCGATCACCACAGATACCAAGGCGCTCGAGCGCGACTGCCAACTGGGCAAGGTAAAGGTGAGATTTTTCGGCGACTCCATCGCGATCGCGTATGGAGCGGAAAGCGCAGTCTCCAAGGCTAAAGATGGCAGGGAGACAAAGCATTGTCTGATCTGGACCGACACGTGGCTGAAACGCGCCGGGAAATGGCAGATCGTGGCGGCGCAGGATACGAATATTCCTTGCAACCGCTAGGCGCGTTCGATTATCGATTATCGTTTAATTGTTAATCGGGACGGCGAACGGCGTCCGGTTATTCGGCCGGATCAATTCCTCAGGCTTTTCCTCCGAAAGTAACGTGGTCGTCCAAATCGAGCAGGTCGAACCAGGTTTTCACGTCTTCGCGAGTCGGGTTGAACTTTTTCATGCGGTCGGCAAACATCTCAAGTGTTTCGACGTCGCTATCGGGACCGCGCTCGGAAAAATAGGCGCTCCATTGTTGAATCTCCCACGGGCTGCGTTTGTTAGGCGCGTTCTCCTGGACCCAGGCCAATATTTCGCCATCGCCTTTGCCGGTGGCCAGCTCGGCTTTCAATGCTTCGGGCGTGATTCCAGTGAACCGGAACCAATGATAATCGCCTGGATTGTTGTATTTGAATTCTCCGGCAGTTCCGGCCAGTTCGGCGCGCCCCTTATCAAGGATGCGTGGAAGAACAACGTAACCGCCAAGTCTCACCCGCGGACTGCGCGGGGGACGCTGAGCCAAATTCGGGGCATGATCCAATTTTGTCGTCATGCCAGAATCTAACATTACAATGACAAAGATTCTTCGCCCGTGGCGGTTGGCAGCTGTCGCGCGGCCCAACGAGCGAGTTTTCAATCAGCCGCAGTCGTGGCTGGTCGTCGAAAGCGGGCCGCGTGGCGATGCAAGCAAAAAAAGCGCGGGGATATAATCATCCGCGCGCTTCTCGCTGCTAATACGTTCTATTCTCGGTCGAAGACGTCGACTTCCTGCTTGTTCTCTCCCGGGAAAGTGATGGTTTCGGTTAGCGTTTTCCCGTCTGACGAGAGTTCGTAGGCATCAGTCTCGGTCACTTTACCTTTTAGTTTGTAGGTCAGCTCCATCTTGTTATCGCCGTCTTGTTTGGCGGAGATGGTCGTGCCAGGAGGCACGTTCGGGCCTTTTGGCTTATACGATTTCCCATCGGTCTTGAAATCCGTCTCTTCCTTGTAAGCAGGATTCTTCATGGAGTAACCGTCTGTTCCCGACTTCTCTATTTCCATCGTGCCGGGAGATCCAATCTTTATCTCCGTGCTTTCCCAGGTGCCCACCAAGCCAGAATTGCCGCCGGCGGTTCGCTTGAGTGTGATGACATCGTGCGAGGTAGAGCCATCCGGCCGCGTCTCGGTCGTATCGTAAGTGGAGGTGGCGCCATCACCCGCCACCGTCCAGGTGGCGTCGGAAAGGGTTTTGCCATGCATTTTGCGGATCCACTTAAAGGTGTTCGCGTCCTTCTTGGTAATCTCCCAGATACTGCCGAACCTTGTCGTGTGCGGCTTACCGTCGAGTGAGACGGTCTCAGCAGTGTCGCCGAACTTGAATGTCATTTTGTTTTTCCCGGCATCTTCGACCTTGTAGCTGAGGCCGCTCAGCTGGCCTTTATCCGGGTTCAACTTCCATTTACCGGCGAAGGAATCATCTGCGGCACGTGACATCGGTGCCACGCCGAGGCACAGGATCGCAATTGTTGCTAAGGAGGTGCGGTTTGATTTCATAGGATTGGTTTTTTGTTTTCGTTGGACTAACGGAAGCGTGTCCAGAACCGTGGCGCCGTTAAGGGAGGACGCGCGCGCCGCGTCGGTGCAATCGCTCTTTGTTTTGTCTGGCAGAGTGATTATTCATTGCCTGGCCGTCAAGAGATTAAAAAATCGAGCGGGCAGAGCTGGTGGAAGCTGGCATGCTGCCAGAGTCGGCTGACAACTTACTAAGAACGAGCGGCTGAAGGCTCAGAGTTAATTGTTGGGATTTACCCTCTCGCTAATCCATCGATAGGACGATCGCTTGTGGTTTGCCGCAGCGCGGCGCTATCTTGCGCATTATGAAAACATTTCTCTCGTTCGTTTGCGGTGCCGCGATAGTAATTGCTTTCAACACATTTGGAGCGCCCAAGCCTTCACATCACGTTTACGAATTGCGGATGTATCACGTGAACCCGGGCAAGATGAATGCGCTCAAAGCCCGTTTTGGCGATCACACCGACGCGATCTTCAGGCGCCATAACATGAATAGCATCGGTTACTGGGTGCCCGAAGACGCCGGGCAAAACTTGTTCGTTTACATTTTGGAGCATCCCAGCCGCGATCAGGCAGAGAAGAATTGGGACGCGTTCCATGCCGACCCGGAATGGAAAAAGGTGAAGGCCGAATCGGAAGCGAACGGGCCTTTAGTAGATCACATCGATCACTACTTTATGGATCCGACCAACTTTTCCGCCCTGAATTAGACTGATTCTCTCCAATCGCCAGAAGACAATCGCGCCTACTGCTTAAAAGTAAGCTCCGACCGAGTGGGGCAATGATGAGTCTCGGTGGTAATACCCGGTGAAGATCCGCCGCCCCGCAGAGTCCAGCATTCGCCGAGCGTAGAAGAATAACAAATCTCGACTGAAACACGTGCGCGCTCCTTATCCATCTCGATCCAAGCCGGGTTCGACCGGTCGTAAGCGAGCGGTTTGTTGTCGGCGTCGTGAGGGCTGCAAACAATCATCGATTCACCGGCCGATAGCGTGTGTCCGTTCATGTCGCTTTCGGAGAACCAATGCTTCCCCGGTCCCAGTATTTTTCAAATGCTTCCTTCCAATTCCGGACCGGCTGGTCGTCCACTCTCACGATCACATGACGGATGATTGCGGGCCCGACACCTTTGTTCGACAGGGTAAAGTGAATGTCGGGCTGGTTGCCGGTATCGAACTCCAGAATTGGCCAGACCGCGGCGCGCACCTGTTGCCGTTGTACGTAAGCGGTATAACCCGAAAGACACAAAGCGCAGAATCCGACCAGGGTCGCGATGATTGCGTCATATCGGCTGGCTCCGCGCGTCGCCTTTTCTTCCGCCACGGCGCCGATCATATCGCCCGAGGATCTGGTGTCAATTTGGGACAGGGCTTCTTACTTTTTCCTTCTTCGTTTTCCCTGACTTGCTCGGTCTGCCGTACTTGCGATAAAGAGTAATCGATGCTTTCGCTCGCTGTCGTTCTATCTCAGCGATCCTGTTCTGGTTCGGCAACGGATTGAATCCGTGGTGGCCGGCGGGATTGTCGCCGAGCTTTTCCTGTGCTGCGGACGAGGCGCATACATCGCGGCGGCGAAATCGCAACGCGGGGATGCGCCTATATATTATATAATAGGTGCTTTAGACGCCTGGCGGGCGATAGTAGCTGCATCATGTCATTTCGTGCGCTTAATCTTTCGCCGAAAATCTTGCAGGCCGTGCAGGACGCCGGCTACACCGAGCCAACTCCGATCCAGATCGCGGCGATTCCGCACATTCTCGCGGGGCAGGATGTAATCGGCATCGCACAAACTGGCACGGGAAAAACCGCAGCTTTCGTTTGGCCAATTTTGATGAAGCTGATGGAATCGAAACAGGCGGTAACGCAGGCCCATAACGGAGCACGTAATCGCCCATTCACCTCGGACCGGAGGACGCGCGCACTGGTCGTCGCGCCGACGCGAGAGTTGGTGGTGCAAATCGAAGAGAATTCACTCGCTTACGCCAAACACGTTCCGTTGCGCATGGCCACGGTTTTCGGCGGCGTGAGCGAACGTCCGCAGATTGAGGCGCTGCGATCCGGTGTCGATCTTGTGGTGGCGACACCGGGACGGTTGATCGATTTGATGGATCAACGAGTGGCTAATCTTTCGAGCATCGAGTTTCTCGTGCTCGACGAAGCGGATCGAATGCTGGACATGGGTTTTCTTCCGCCGATTCGGCGGATCGTGAAAGCGTTGCCGCAGAAACGGCAGACGCTGATGTTTTCCGCGACGCTCTCGCGCGAGATCGAAGCGCTGACGCATGAGTTCCAGCGTTCGCCCAAAATTATCGAGATCGGTCGTCGGGCGAATCCGGCAGAGACGGTGACGCAGTTCGTTTACGAAGTGCGGCCGCATTTGAAAGCGGCGCTGCTCCTGCATTTGTTAGGCGATCCGCAGTTCGACACCGTGCTGGTTTTTGCGCGGACAAAACGTGGCGCGGACAGGATCGCGCGGCGCCTTGAAAGCAGCGGCATTAAGACGGGCACGATCCATTCGAATCGTTCGCAAAATCAGCGGCTGCGCGCGTTGAAAGATTTCAAGTCGGGCGCGGTGCGAGTGCTGGTGGCGACCGACATCGCTGCACGCGGGATCGATGTGGATGGGATTTCGCACGTGGTGAATTACGACTTCCCGATGCATTCGGAGGATTATGTGCATCGCATCGGCCGCACGGGTCGTGCACAGGCGGTGGGCGACGCGATCAGTTTCATCACGCCTGAAGATCAGGGACCGTTGCGTTCGCTCGAGCGTTTTATCGGCCGCGGGATCGTGCGGAAAAAAGCGGAAGGTTTCGATTACGAGCAGCCAGCGCCCCCGCGCGAGGAGCGGAGCAGGGTAAGGCGAACTCCGCAACGAAAGATCGAGCCGCGATTGCCGGGAAATTCTCCGCGCGGAAGCGGCGATGCTCCACGTGGCAATGTCGGGTGGCGTTTTCGGAATGCTTCCTCGAACAACCGTCCGCCGCGCAAATCTTATCGACGGCACCGCTAGTAATTAGCGGTAGGAACTGCGCAAAAAATCTCATCGTGTTCTCCTCGCTCGGCACCAACGAAAACGGCCGAACGTCTTAACGTTCGGCCGCTGTTAATTCAATCTATGGCGTCCTTAGGTTACGATTTATCGTAAGCTAATTTGCTCGTGACCTTCTCGCCCTTGGCGTTCGTCATGTTGCTTGTGACAGTGCGCGTTTTTCCATCTGCCGCCACGACGATGGTTCCGTCACCAACGACTTTGCCATCCTTCTTGCTCACGATGTCGAGGGTCTTCGCGCCGTTTTTCTTGAACGAGCGAGTATCGGACTTCGGATCGCCGGTAATCGGATAATCTTTGCCGTCCAGTTTACCGGTCCACACGCTGTGAGTTTTGTTACCCTCAGCGTCAGTTCCGTCGACCGTGCATTTTTGCTGGTCGCCAACTTTCTCCCACACCACCAGAGTGCTCTTGCCCGCGCCGTCGCCAAAGGTGGATTTGCTTTCGTTCAGTTTCCACGTGCCCAACGTCGGGTTGTTCGCGAAACAGATTCCGGCTGCCGCCACTGAAAGCAGCAGAGCTAAACCAATTGTTTTTGTTTTCATATTCTTCAGGTTCTAAGTCTTATTGTTTTGGCACTGGATCCGCCCCGAAGTTGGCGTGGACCATAACCCATTTGTCGCCCTTCTTCACAAAAACGCGCGTCGATTTCGCCCGGCTCGGCGTCGTCTTGCCGTCTTTGTCCATGGTCGTTCCGGCGTAGTTATAGGTCAGGATGGCGACATCGCCGTTGTAAACCTGGACCTTCTCGTTGAGCATTTCCGCCGCGGTGCCCTTACTCGAGTCTTTTGCGACCCCTTCTGCCAGTCGCGAATTCATTGCCTTTCCGTCGATGCGCGTGGCGAAATCGGCGTTGAACTCCGTGTAGTCGTCTGCCATGTCTTTCGACTGCGCGGCGACATTCGTTGGATCTTTCATCCCGGCTGCCCATTGCGCCCTTGTCATGGCAATGACGGCATCAGCTGTTGCCTGGTCAGCTTGCTGAGCCGACGCCTGTATCACGAAAGCCGAGCAACAGGCCGATGCGATTAATACGAACATTAATTTTTTCATTTCTATTTTCTAAGGGGAAAAACCCCCGTGTGCTTGAGCGGACCGGACTCAATGTTTAGACCGCGACGGGCAACGGTCATGTTAGCTATTGCCGCCGAACCGGTTGAGAAACCGGATGCTCGCTTGCTGGGCGTTAGAGCCCGATAGTCCATGCTACCGGCAAGTCAATCGATTTCGCCCGGAGAAGCCGGCACGTTGAGGCGTAAAGCTTCTCGGCAGCCACGCTCCTTTACGGAGTTAAGAGAATCTCAGAGGGCACAGGTCGGGAGTCAGTGTTGATTTTGATTAAGAGAGAAACGGGCGTTGCTATGCCGCTGACGTTTCCGCTTGCGCTTCGGCGACCGGATCGCCAGCGTCACGTCGACGGATCTAAATTCAACAGAAAAGGATGTCGATGAAGTACATGATCAGCTGGTGGGAGCGCTCGCAAGGTTCGCCGATAGAGTATGAGAATGCGCAGAAACGCATACTGGAGGTGTTTCGGCAATGGAAAGCGCCGGCCAATTTTAAGATCGAGATGTTCGTGATCCGCGTGGGCGATTGGGGCGGCTATATGTTGTTGGATTGCGACGATCCATTGGAGATTCACAAATTCTCCACGATGTTGCCGGCGTTCAAATTCGAAGCGCGACCAGTAATTCCGATAGAGGACGCGGTCCGCGGCGAACTGGAAGTGATGGCCTGGCGCGACGGCCTGGCCAAGAAGTGACCAGCCTTCGCCGAGGCTACTCCGAAATGTTTCGCGAGCGTTAAGGAATGAATTCGAAAGCAGCTAGAAATGAATCAGGAAGGGCGGAAAACAGGAAGGGATGCATGCATCCGACCGTATGAATGAAATCTCCTGCATTCCTGCTTTCCTAATTAGGTGAGTGTTTCTTTGGGTCTCTTCTGAAAAACTGAAACGCACGGTGCGGTGATCGGCGGAGAGTGATTTCAGTCAATCGGTGATCGACCAGAATTTGCGGAAGGCGGCGGGCCACGTTCGGTTCATCACGCTCTCACGTGCTTGATTGCCCATTCGCTGGCGCAAAGCAGGATCGACAACCAAAGCGCGAATCGCGCGCACCAGATCATCGACATCGTGTGATTTGGTGATCAGACCGGTTTCGTTTTCCTGGACCAGTTCTTTCGGGCCGCCAGCGTCGGACACCACAACCGGCAAACCGGAAGCCTGGGCTTCGATGATCACATTGCCGAAAGTATCGGTGGTGCTGGGGAAAACGAAAACATCGGCGGACGCGTAAGCCGCAGCCAATTCCTTGCCGGTGAGATATCCAGTGAATACGGCGTCGGGCAAAGACTTGGAAAGCTCTTCGGAATATGGACCGTGCCCGACGATGAAAAGTTGGATCGACAATCCTTCCTCACGCAACCGCCGATAAGCCGCGGCGAGCAGATCGAGATCTTTTTCGCGGGAAACCCGGCCGACATACAACAGACGCACCTCGCCATTTCGTCCGCCGCCGAATTTTTCGAAGAACGCGGGATCGCGGCGGGTCGGATGAAAGAGCTCGGTCTCGAGTCCGCGCGGGAGGATCTTCAGTTTCTCGGGATCAAAACCGCGTTTGATCCAGCTTTGGCGATATTCCTCCGAGTTAACGAAAACGGTGTCGAGCTGGCCGTAAAACCAATGCATGTAACGCCAGGTGACACTTTCGAGAAACGCGTCTTCGGTCAGGATGCGAATGTATTGGGGGAAATCGGTGTGATAAATCCCGCTCGTTTGCAGGTTCAGCATCTTGGCGGCGAGCAAACCGGTCAGACCGACTGGGCCGGGCGTGCTGATGATGATTTCGCTGAATCTCTCCCGTTGAATGTAATCGAGCATTTGCAGGATCGGCGGGAAACTGAGCTTTTGCAGCTCGTATTCGGGCAGCTCAAATTCGCCAATCGGTTTGAAGTTTTTGATGGGGATATTGTCGGTCTGTAATTCGTTACGCGAAACGACTACGGTTAATTCCTTGCCCGCAGCGGCGCCGGCGGCGGTCATCTTTCGGATCGTTGTCGCCACACCATTGACGTCGTCGAGGGTGTCGGTGAACCAGGCCCGTTTCCGATTTTGCAGGGCAACGGGAATTTCGCCCGTCAAATCTTTAACAATTCCGCGCAGCCATTTCCGCGACGGTGCCTGGCTGTGAAATCCATAGATGTATGGCGTGAGGATCACCAGCAGCGGCGCGATCGCGCTGATCGCTTGCATACTTTCCACGAGATTTCCGCTGCTGATTTGTTGAACAAATTTTTTGAAAAACCGAAACGCCAGTTGCTCCGCCACTAGGTTCGCCATGAGAAACGTGCGGCGTTCGGGTTCGGAAACTCCATCGAGTTCCTCGGCTAGTTTCGCTTTTATGTCCGGCCGCTGGAAATAGCCGGAGAGTTCTTTCCAGAGCGAAACATTCGCCGGTTTAACGAGCTCGAACAGCTTTCCGGAAAGCACGCCCTGAGCAATGAAGTTCACTTTTTCGGTGAGAGTGAACTCGGTCGGGTCGCGTCCCTCCATGAACCGCGAGAACATTTGCTCCACCAACGCCGCGCTCGGCCCAAGTTTTTCGTGGAAGCGATCTTGAATGAAACAGCCAACCGTGTTGTAGAAACCGTGGGAAAGGGCGAGGGGAGTTCCGCCTTTGCCGCGAGCCTGGCAGTTGCCGTTGCGGACCTGTTCGAGAAATTGCTCGGCGGAACTAGCGGGAGGCGTCTCGGTGAAGGCTGAGGCAATGAATTGGCCGCCATGATCGTCCGAACCGCCGATGAAAACTTTCTTCCACGGCTCGGGATGAGTCGGCGCCAGACTATGTTTCTTGGCAAACTTGTCGATCTTCTCCGGCGTAAGCGAGCCAAAGAGATCCTGGGCAAGCTCGCTCAGAATGGCATCGCGCAAGCCATTGATCCCTTCGAAATGCTTAAACAGAAGGATCAACCGCTCCAGATGCGGCGCATCAAGTTTCCCGTTGATGCTGTAAAGCGGGTGCGCCACGGCATGGGCAATACGACCGATTTGCAGGTATCTCTGAAGGCCAAAGATATTGTCGCGCACGATCAGAATGTCGGCATGCTGCGCTTCGGTAATCCCCCAGACCAGGATATGAATCTTGCACGGATCCTGCGGGAAATAGGTTGTAACCTGTTCACTTATGAATGTATTGGGCAGATCGATAATTTGGAGACAACCGTCGATCGTGTCGTGATCGGTAATCGTCACGAAATCCATTCCGGCCCCGAGCAATTGTCGATGCAGTTCCCTCGGATCGGAGTAGGAATCCGGGAAGCTAAGCCGGCGGAAGAGCCATTCTTCCGAGCGGGAACTGCACCGCGAATGGATGTGAAGATCGCACTTACTCATGCAAGCCTATTCCTGTCATTCTGATCCGGGGGCCGCCGGAGCAGAATCTCTGATCTTTTGCTCCACGGAAATAGTCGGAGATGTTTCGGTTTGCTGCCAATGAGGATGTTTGCATCTTCCTAGTCGGTTTCCCCCCTCACTGGCGCTTCGCGTCCGTCTCTCCCAGCGGGAGAGAGGATCGCTTTGTGCGTAGCAAAGTTGCCGGAGTTGCTCTCTCCCGGTGGGAGAGACGCACGCGCGCAGCGCGGCAGTGAGGGCCAGATTTCCATGCAATGCTGTTACCCTCGCGCCGCAAATCACTCCAAACGTGTTGGATAAATTCAACATATATTTATGTGGTTAGATTCCGCGTCTCAATCGTTGTTCGCTGATCCAGCCTTGATAGGTCGTGACTGTTCTTGATTCGGCCGCTTTCTGCACAAGATCGACAATCTGCTGCCAAATCCTCGGATGCGAATAATCGGGCGGATGAATACTGATCCGCAAAAGCGGATTGCCGCGCAAAAGCCGGAACAGCGTGGCATTCCATCGACAACTGACCACGCGACGCCAGTGATTTCGAACGCTGTAAACGATTGATCGGGTCGCGAAGTTCTCGCCGGAGCGCAGATCGCGCACCGTTCGCAGCCCGGTGGTGTATTCCATCTCGGCGTCGCGAGCAGCCCGCTCGGCTTCTTTGCTCAGCAGCCAGGCCGGTGCGACAAAGCCGACTGGATTTAGGCCACTCATGCGCAATTGATCACGGCCCGCGTTAATTCGCCGAAGCGCCTCAGCATAATCGATGTCGTAAAATTCGCCTTCATCCTGCGTGTAAACACGAGTCAGCAATTTATCGCGCATGCTCTCGTTTCGTCGTCGTGTTCGCTCGTGAAAATACCCATGAAGCACAATTTCGTGACCGGCGGCCTCGAGATTGCGTAGCCACGAAACAAATTCTCGATCCTCGGTAGCAACTCCCTGGTGATGATAATCCGGAACAACAAGCAGCGAACAGGAGCGGACGCCGATCTGTTTCAATTCGCCGAGAATTTTTTCGGTAATCTCTCGAGTTGACGGCGCGACATCATGAAGAGAGACAACGAAAAAATTGCGGGACACACTGGGTGCGGCCGCGACCGGCAGGAATTCCATGGCTGCTGCCGATTCCATTCTCTCTCCTTTGTAGCGGCGGTCTATGACCGTCGCAAGCCTGCTCTCCCTGTCATCCCGAGCAAAGTCGAGGGATCCCGAATCGCGAGCTTAAAGCTAATTCCGCGAGATCCTTCCCTCCGCTCAGGATGATGGAGCAGCGCCCATTTTCAGAATGGTTTGAAATTCCTCTGCGCTCACTGGCATAACCGACAATCGCGACTGGCGAATGAGCGGCATGTTCTTAAGTCCCGACGTCTTTTTGATCTCATGCAACGTGACTGGCCTGCGCAACGCTTTGACCGGCACAAGATCGACAGCGCTCCAGTCGCCTTCCTTCGCGGTCTTATCGCGGTACCCGGTGCGCACGACTTTTGCAATTCCGACGACGGCTTTCGTCACTTGTCGCGCCGTAGCCTCGCGCGAAGGCGGACCACTGTGATAAAAGAGAACCTCATCTCCCTTGCGCATTTTTCGCAGATTATTTCGCGCCGTGTAATTGCGGACACCGGTCCAGGCGGTTTTTCCTTCGGAAACAAAATCCGACCACGAGTAAGCGCTCGGTTCCTGTTTCACCAGCCAAAAGTTGTTCATGCGAGACGAGCAACTTCTCACGAATTCTTTGAAGTCGCATCTTGCGATTAGGAAACACAGCATTGACGCGATGCTGATTTTTCCGGTATAAGCGGAGCTTCACTTCCAGCTAAACCGAAATTCCATGAAAAAGAAATCCGCCTCGCGATCTGCTTTCTTTAACCTGCGTGTTCTCACTGGGCTTGGTTTCGTACTGGCCGCGGTCTTTCTGGCGCTCGCCGGTTCCGGTCTGCTTGCGCAAGGCTTTGCCAAGGGACAACACAAAACCGTTGTCATCACGCACTCCGATAATCCGCTCGTTCCAGTTCCGTTCGACTGTGCGAACATCGAGAAGTTCGGCATCGACAAGCAACTGAATATGCGGGCTGGGGCAATCATGGTCGCCTGTGGCGAAGCTGAGGGAGATTCGCGCGCTTCGGTTTGGAAATCCCTGCTTGGCTCGCTAAGCGATTCCTATAAAAAACTGGTCTATCCTTTGGTCTATGGCGCCACTGATGTGAACCTGATCACTGGCGCGGAGACCTCTCCGCACGTTACCCAGTCGACGACTTTCGCGGTGGGCAATCCGGATAACCCGCTCGAGATGCTGGTAGCGTATGACGATTTGCGCGGCGCCAACCAAAACCCGACCAACGGTTCCGGCGCATCGTGGTCAACTGATGGCGGCAACACTTTTGTACGCCTGACAGGCAGCGACGGCCAGAGCCCGTTCGCCGGGACCGGTGGCAATCCTATCGCTCTCTACCATCGTCCAAGCCAGACGTGGTTTACGATTTGGGCTGACTACACCTTCTGCGGTGGCCTTGGCGGATACAAAACGACTACTCCGGGCGACGTCACAAGCTGGACACATTTTTGCGTTGCCACCGGCTCCAATTCAATCGATCGCGCGTCGGGGTGGTTGGATAACAACCCGAGCTCGCCTTTCTATGGCCGGATGTATGTTTCGTACAACGACTTTAACATTGGCGGCGGCGCATTATATGTGCGCTGGTCCAGTGATGCTGGCGCGACTTGGAATCCGGTGCAGATCAACGCAACCTTCATCCGCAATGTTCAGCTCACCGGTGATCCGACCAACGGCAACGTTTACCTGATGACAATGAATGAGGGCGGTGGTGGCTGCGGCGGCACGCGCCAGAACGTTCTCTACAAGTCCACCGACGGTGGCGTGACTTGGAGCAATTCCTACACCGGACCTGCTTTCGTCGGTCCGTGCCGTACCGCCGTGGGATATTTCGCTGACATGTTCGATAATCCCGCTTTCTGGCGGTACATGGGTTGGGGTCAACCGGCTGCTCGCAACAACATCGTTCACTACGTCTATGCGGCGTGCGGTGCGGGCGGGTGTCCTACCAGCAACGGCGATCCGGGCAATATATTTTACATCCGTTCCACAGACGGCGGCGCGACTTTCAGTGCACCTTTCATGTTGAACACCGATGGCGCTCCCGACAAAGCTCAGTGGGAACCGAATCTCTCCGTCGGTTCGGATGATAGTCTCCTCGCCGTGTGGTACGACGAGCGCGAGCGCTCGTCGCTCGGTTGTCAGCCGTCGAGTCCGAGCACTCCATGCTATCGAATGTGGGCGCGTAAATCGACGGACGGCGGTGTGACCTGGCAGCCCGATATGCCATTCTCGGATGTTGTGAGTCCGCTGCCACTTCCCGACCCGAACATTATCCCGAACTACGTCAGTGATTACGACTACAGCAACAATGTGCTCAACGTGCACATGCACGCGTGGGTGGATGGACGCAACCCGATCAACGGCGCCTCCCAGCCGGATGCCTATTTTGATCGCGAACCGAGCGTGTGCGTGCCCAACCAATATGTGATTACGCAATCGAACTGCTCCATCGTGCCCGGCGTTGTGGATACGGGCAATCACTGCGACGATTGCGATACGGTTGTCACGGTTCCATTTAGCGTTGGGTTGTATGATCAAATCTTCAATCAGGTGAGAGTCAGTTCTAACGGGCGGCTCGACTTCGCCTGCATCAACGAACCCGATGGCGTTCCCAGTTCCTGTCTGCCAGCACCGCCGAATATCTGCCCATACGACTACACGATCTTCCCGCTGTGGAATGATCTCCGCACCGACGCTGGCTCGGGCTGTTCCAATTTTTCGAATGGCTGTGGTGTGTTCACTTCCGTGAGCGGCAGTCCGCCTAACCGCATTTTCAACATGGAGTGGCACACCGTGCTGTTTGGCGACAGCAGCGCCACGCAGCAATTCGAAGTCCGCCTGTATGAAGGGCAGTCCCGCTTCGATGTCATCTACGGCCCGCTCAACGGTAGTCTTAATCCGTCTGTCGGCGGCGCGCAGGGGCCCAACGGGCTCTATACGCAGGACTTCTGTGGCGATCCTCCGCCGAACAGTTGCCACACTTATGCTGTTGCGCCGTGCACGGCAACGATCGCCAGCGCCGTTTCTCGAAAGACCCATGGCGGTGCCGGCGCATTCGATGTCGATCTTCCGCTCACTGGCATGCCCGGAATTGAATGCCGAACCACAGGCGGAACGAATGACTACACGATGGTGGTGACATTTTCCGGCAATGTCACCGTCAACAGTAACCCGCAGGCAGAGGTGACATTGGGTACAGGATGCGTTGGCATTAGCGGTGTTTGTAATGGAAACGTTTCCGTTAGCGGCAACGCGGTCACTGTTCCGTTAACGAACATTGCGGATGCGCAGACGATCAATGTCCGGATAAATGGCGTGAACAGTGCAGCTGACACACCAGCGACGGATTTCACGACCCCGATAAGCATTCTCATCGGCGATACCAATGGCAACGGCAGCGTGAGCTCGGCTGATGTCGCTCAAACCAAAGGGCGGATTGGCCAGCCAATCACTGCATCTAATTTTCGTTCGGATGTAAACGCCAGCGGCGGCATCAACTCAGCCGACATCACGATAATCAAACAGAATCTGCCGTAGCAGGCTCTTCTATGAACGGCGTTGGGGCGCAAAGCCTGAGGATAAAGCAGGTGGGGAGCGCGAAAAGCATTCTCTTGTCATTCTGAGAGGAGCGAAGAATGGAGCGAATGGGATGAATACACCGTGCTGGGAAGCCGGAGGATGGACTGCATTGGTCGATGGGAATCCGACCGAGCGGATCGGGAGATCGCGAGTCAACGACATGGACTGTAAGGCCGCAAGGGTAGCGGCGAGTGAGTCGGGAGAGGAACGAGTTCAATCTCCGATCATTTAAAGTAAGCGTGACAAGCCAATGATTTGAGATGTTTCGCTTCGCTCAACATGACAAACAGAGCACGCCACAGGGTTCCTCGACTCATTTGATGAAATGACGTGTGGGCAAAGTGATTCCGGTAACTTCCTCTCCGATGTCACTGCCAACGGCTTTATCGATTCGGTGGACATTGCGCTCCTGAAATCGAAAATCAGCACCGGTCTGCCATAGGGCGGCAAATGACAGTTCGGGTTGTAGAGTGCGCTCTCCTGAGCGCATCCTGAAGTGATCTGGCGATTCGATTGATCCGTTATGACAGCAGATCGTGAAATCCAGCATCGGCACTGGAATGCAGCGACTGAGATGCTAGTGGCTCCAACACCGGACTGGAAGGGCGAAACATCAACACATCGATCAAGACAACTTGTGAAAAGAAAAGCTTGATTTTGTTGAGGGGGGGGCGCTACAAGCAGGGCTTGAAACTCTGATCTCCGCAAACCTTAATCTCTGATGAGAACTATGAAAAAGAAATCCGCTTCACAAAGGGCACCAAAACTCTCTTCGAAAACTATAATTCTACTCACCGTAGCCGCCTTGGTGCTTTTCAGCTCACAAGGCAGTCGCGCTGCCGCATTGTGTGGCTGTATAAGGTCTTGGGACAACGCCGGCGCAGGCGATTGGTTCAACCCGTCGAACTGGGCTCCCTACCACGACTTCGTGCCTGCTTGCGCCAGCAACGCTTGTCCCGAAGATGGAGGCACGATCGAGGCGGACATCAATAACGGTGGCACGGCTCAAATTAGCGGGCTGAGTCAGACCGCTCACGCCTGCGAGACGTTTCTTGGCAAGGATTCTGGGCAGTCTGGCAACCTGTCTGTAGATCATGCTACCCTGGACATGTGCAGCGAGATGCATGTCGGCTACGACGGCAAAGGCGTGCTGACAATTAAGAATGGCGGGCTTGTTACCACGCCTGTAGGTGCGGATATCGCAGCAGATTCGGGATCGAGCGGCTCGACAACCGTGGATGGTACAAACCCAGATGGAAGAAAGTCAACGTGGACGGTTACCAGTAACGGGAACTTGTTTGTCGGCGGAACCAATAGCAGTGCTGGCGGAACTGGCCTCTTAACCGTCACCAACGATGGGATGGTTAACGCAGTAAATGTTCATGTGTACGAGTCCGGTACGTTGACCGGCAACGGCACTGTCACCGCAACGAGCGGAACGACCGTCGAGGGTACGCTCACACCAAGTGGTGGAACGCTCGCCATCGTTGGCGATCTGACATTTTCCGGCCACGCTGCTACACTCGAATGCAGCATTGTGCCGAGTGGTGCGGATAATATCACGGTTTCAGGTGCGGCATCGCTAACTGGAGCACGTATCTCGGTGACGATGACCGGTACCTTCACGGCTGGCACGACCTATACTCTTCTGCAGGCGAGCGGCGGGCTGAACAGCACAAGGTTCGCGATCGTTTCAATCAAGGGCGCCAGCGGCAACTGCTTTACGCCGACAATCACTTACGACGATAATCACGTCTATCTTTACCTCGAGCCTGATCCCTCTTGCAATTGAGCAAATGCACCTGACTGACGCTTTCCGTCTGGCGGGTATATGCCTGATGGGGATAGGCGCGCTGCATGCTCAGCTGCCTGAGTTTACGTCCTCCGGCACGAAAGCGCCGGAGGACAATGCCCCCAGAACACTGTCGTTCGCCGATCGCGTGACTTACCAGAAAGCGATCGAAGAGGTTTATTGGAGACATCGGATTTGGCCGAGGGGGAATGCAAGCGCAAAACCTCCGCTAGATGCTGTGATCTCGCGCGAGCGGCTTGAGCAGAAGGTGAGGGATTATCTACATCAGTCACAATTCATCAGTGATCACCGCGGGTGGTCAGTCACCACCAGCGAGCTGCAGGGAGAGATCAATCGCATGGCCAGTCACACCAAGCGCCCTGAGATGTTACGCGAGTTATTTGAGGCACTCGGCAATGATCCCTTTCTCATTGCACAGTGTTTGGCCATGCCAGTTGTAACAGACCGCCTAATTCGTGACGTCAAAAATCGAAGGAGTGCAGCAATAGACCGAACAACACCTTCGCCCTACGATTCGAGGAATTTCATTTACAGGCTCCCGAAAATCGTCGTACCGACCGGCAGCGCAGGCAACATGTGGACGGCTACCACTAGCGCGAGTGCTCCGGACGCCCGCAGCGGGCACACGGCAATTTGGACCGGGAGTGAAATGATAATATGGGGTGGAGCTTTTCTTAACAACGGTTGGCATAACCTGAACACCGGAGGGAGATACGATCCCACGACTGATCTTTGGACACCTACCAGGTACCATAAATGCACCTACCCCCCGGTGGCTTCACACTGCCGTGTGGACTGGGAGTGAAATGATCGTCTGGGGAGGTGGCGCTAATGGCGAATTTTTTAACACGGGAGCGAAGTACGATCCTATCGATGATGGCTGGATGGCTATCAGCATTGTCAATGCACCTATAGGGCGAGCCTTACACAGTGCTGCCTGGACCGGCACTGAGATGATCGTGTGGGGTGGCTACGATTACTCCACCTGGTACAACACTGGCGGCAAATACAATCCGGCGACCGATAGCTGGGTTGCGATGAGCACAACAAACGCGCCAGAACGACGATGGTATCATACGGTTGAGTGGACGGGCGGTGAAATGGTCGTCTGGGGCGGGACGAATCAAACGATTGCGCTCAACACTGGTGGCAAGTACAATCCGACGACGGATAGCTGGACGGCTACTAGGTCCTGCGAACGCGCCCGGTGGCCGGTTCGCTCACACAAGTATCTGGAGCGGCAACGAAATGATCATCTGGGGTGGGTTGGATTCGAACCTCAACGATTATGACACGGGAGCTAGATACAGTCCTTCCGCGAATAGCTGGAGTGCGATTAGCACATTCAACGCCCCCTCTGGCCGAGATTCTCACACTGCGGTGTGGACGGGCAGCGAAATGATCGTTTGGGGCGGTGTCTGCTGCAGCCCCGGGCTGGATTTCGACACCGGTGGCAGATACGATCCTGGGATGGATAGCTGGACAGCCACGAGCACCTTGAATGTGCCCCATGCCCGGGACTCACACACGGCGGTGTGGACTGGCGATAAAATGGTGATCTGGGGCGGCGGCTACTATGTCGGCAACAACTACGACTACTTGAATTCAGGTGGAGTTTACTACGCGGCGACGCCGCTGCCTACATTGCAGAGCGCTGTTTCGAGAAAAAGGCACGGCGTTGTTGCTGATTTTGACATCTCTCTTCCGTTAGATGGAGCGCATGGCATCGAATGCCGCAGTGGCGGAAACACAAGCGATTATACCATGGTGATAACTTTTTCAGCTACCGTAACAATTAACGGTAGCCCGCAGGCAGCAGTCACGTCAGGGGTCGGAACCGTCGGAAGCAACGGCGTTGGCAATGGCGGCGTGGTTCAGGTAAGCGGAAATATTGTGGTCATTCCACTCACCAGTGTCGCTAACGCAGAGACCATTCAAGTGACACTGTATGGTGTGAACGGTTCGACAAATTTCGTAATTCCGATGTCGATCCTCGTCGGTGACACGAACGGGAACGGCGCAGTCAACGCCTCCGATCTGGTTCAGACGAAATCGCGGATCGGTCAACAAATGAATCAGACAAATTTCCGGTCCGACGTGACTGCCAACGGCTTTATCGATTCAGTGGACATTGCGCTCCTGAAATCGAAAATCGGCACGGGTTTGCCCTAGGCGGCAAGCAACAGTTCGGGTTGTAGAGTGCGCTTTCCTGAGCGCATCGTCATCGTAATCTGGCAATTCGATTCATCCGCTGTGGACAGCCCCGAAAGCATTCGGGGCTACAGCGGGTTCGACATCGCCGTCGATTTACTTCAAGATCGACATCATGGAGCGCTTGCCATTCATCACATTTGAAGGATCGGAAGGCTGCGGGAAATCTACGCAGGTGCGGCGACTGGCGAGGCGTCTGGAAAAGTTTGGCGTTCCATTTCTGGTGACTCGCGAGCCGGGCGGCACGCCGATCGGAGAAAGCATTCGGGAACTGATTCAATTCGCGCCGCATAACAGCGCGATGACGCCGGAGTGCGAGCTGCTTTTGTTTGAAGCGAGCCGGAGTCAGCTTGTGCGCGAAGTGATCCAACCGGCGCTGGAACGCGGCGTCTGCGTAATCGCCGATCGTTTTTTTGATTCAACCACTGTGTACCAGGGCGCCGCGCGGAAACTGGATCGCCAAATGGTTGAGCAGTTGAATGCATTCGCGATCGGGGACTGCATTCCGGATATTACATTTGTTCTCGATGTCGATGCGGAGACGGCAGAAACAAGAATGCGCCAACAACCGCGCAGATCCGATCGAATGGAACAACAGCCAGCCGAGTTTTACGAGCGAGTGCGTGAAGCTTATCGCGAGCTTGCCGTTCGTGAGCCCAAGCGGGTGATGCTGATCGATGGCACGCAGTCGCCAGAGAAGATCGACGAGGAAATCTGGCAAATACTTTTGACGCGATTTCCGGCGCTTGCGTCGCAATCGAAAATCGAAAATCGAAAATCGAAAATCTGAAATGTCCTTTTCCCGAGACAAAGCACTCGATTATCTGCGGCGGGCTTACGACCAGAACCGGCTTGCGCATGCCTATTTGATTTCGGGTCCGGCCGGCAGTGGAAAGCGGCAGCTCGCCGCGGAACTGGCTGGGTTCGTCAATAAGACCGATGCGAATGAGATCTTCTCGGCCAATTCGCGCGAGGTTTTCACCGCGGAACCGGAATCGAAATCGCGACGGATTGTCATCGAGCAGGTGCGCGAGCTGGAGCACACGTTGCAAATGCGTGCGATTGGCGGACGCCTGAAGGTGGCGATTATTTTCGAGGCGGACCGGCTTCAGCCGCAGGCGGCCAATGCGTTTCTCAAGACACTCGAAGAACCTCCCAAAGATTCGTTGCTGCTTCTCTTGAGCGCCCTGCCTGAAGCGTTGCCGGACACGATTGTATCGCGGTGCATCGCTATTTCTCTTTCTCCAAACGGGGCCGCCCAATCCGATCCTGACAAGATGAAATTTGTAGACTTGCTCCGGGAATCGGCGAAAGAAAGATCGTGGAGCGTTCAGTCTGCCTATCGATTGGCCCAAGAATTTCAGCTTCTGCTGCGATCGATCCGGGAAGAGATCAAAGCGAACACCGACGAAGCATTGAAAATGGAGGAAGCACGCTATCGCAATTCAACGGATGGCGTCTGGCTGGAAGAGCGAGAACAATATTACAAGGCGCTTTCCGAAAGCCGCTATTTGCAACGAAGGGCTGACCTCATTGAAGTCCTGCTATGCTGGTGGACGGACGTTCTTCGCGCTGCGACTGATCTTGATCGACGGGATTTTCCCGAAGCGCGAAAGGAAACCGGCATAATCGCCAAACAACTCAGTAGCACCGAGATCCTGCGCCGGATAGGTTATGTGGAGGAATTACGCGATCATCTCGGGCCGCAATATTCAGGAAGCGCTCGCCATCGAAGTGGCGTTCTTAAGGATCTTCGCCGGAACATAGACTTTCAGCCTGTGTGCCCAGCGGAGACTCTCTCCGCTGTTTCGGCCTCAGCGGGTTTCAAACCCGCTGGCCGCACAGGGCACAGCCCTATGTTCCGCTCGTCGGTCCCGCTCGATCCGAAAACCGGATCGTGGCCATGTGGCCGCCCGATCGGCTGGCGCCCAGCCGGAGCGCGGCCGTTGACGGAATCGGAAACCGATATTCGCGATCGAACAAATTGGCCGATCGCCACATGCGGACCGAGATCCACAAGGCGACGGACACAGCCGCCACCGCGGCAAGAACAATCGCGAGTTTCCATATCAGCGGAGTCGGTTTCCGATGCGGTGCTACAAATTTTGCGAATGGGTTTTCCTGTCGAGCCTCCGGCGTCGGAGTCGGCGTGGTCATAAAAATGCCTTGCGAGTGAGCTGGTGGCAGAAGCGCGCTGGCGGAGATCGACAGGAACAAGGCCGTCACGAGCGCGCGCTTTCGGAATTTGTCTATTGGCATCATCGGATTTCTGTGGTCGTTGTAGAGATATCTGTCGTCTCCGCCGTGGTGCTGGCTTTCTCGATCCGAAGAGCAATCTCGCGAAGCCGATCCATCATCCCTTCGACACAATGCTCGATGCCACCAGCAAGATCGCCGCTACGAAAACCGTGGTTTCCGGCAGCGAGGCAACTTTTCAGATCCTCCTCGGAAAGGTAATTCTCCAGTCCATAACCGGCCGTCAATGCGGCGGCTTGACCTTCTGGATCTATTACGAGGAGTAACTCGAAATTTTTCGATCCAATCTGGTCGAGCGTTCCGAACCGGGCGCGATTGATCAGCCAGAATGCATATTCGGAAATAGATACTTTCGAACCAAGGTTGACCACCATTACGGAAAAAAGCGTCTGCGGAAATTTGCGTTCGAACAGGTGGAGTAAACCACGCGATAGTTTGACGTCGCGGGCAGATAACCTGCCGGCTCGATCGGTGATGTAACGGGAATAGAGCGGAACCGATCCAAACTTTCGTTCGAGCTGTCTGAGCGTAAGGTTGCACCTCGGACACTGAGGCGATGGCTGAAGGAGCGGGGCGTGACACGAGGGACATTTCATTCTGCAAAGATTTCGCTTCTTGCGTTCGATAAGCTTCCAAATTTATAGCATTTGCTCATGAGCACCAGACGTACCCTCGCAGTCGCTCTGGTCGGTTACAAGTTCATGGGCAAGGCGCATTCTAATGCCTGGCGGCAGGCGCCGCATTTTTTCGATTTGCCGGCAAATGTGGAAATGAAAACGATCTGCGGACGCGACATTGCTGCGACCAGAAAAGCAGCGCGGCAGTTCGGGTGGGAAAAAGCCGAAGCCGATTGGCGTCGGATCATGGACGATCCGAGGATCGACATCGTCGATATCTGCACGCCCAACGACTCGCATTGCGAAATCGCAGTCGCTGCGGCCCGGTCGGGAAAAGCGATTCTTTGCGAGAAACCGCTGGCCCGCAATTTGAAGGAAGTGAAAAGAATGGTGCGAGCCGTGGAGCGAGCGGGAGTGGTGAACATGGTCTGTCATAATTATCGCCGCGTTCCGGCAATCGCTTTGGCGAAACAAATGATCGGTCGCGGGGAATTAGGCAAAATCTTTCATTTTCGTGCTCGTTATGCGCAAGATTGGATTGTCGATCCGAAATTTCCGCTGGTCTGGCGATTGCAGTCCGACGTGGCTGGTTCCGGTGCGCTGGGAGATATTTTCTCGCACATTGTCGATCTTGCGCGCTTTTTAGTGGGCGAACTTCGAGAAGTGTGCGCCGCGATGGAGACGTTTGTGAAAGAGCGGCCATCGATCGAACGCCGCCATGCGCGCGGCCGGGTTACGGTCGATGATGCCGTCACAATGATTGGTCGATTTAAGAATGGAGCGCTGGCCAGTCTGGAAGCGACACGATTTGCCCCTGGCCGCAAGAACGGTCTCGAGCTGGAAATCAACGGCAGCGCAGGCTCCCTGGTTTTCAATTTGGAAAAGATGAATCGGCTTAAATTTTTCTCGATGCGCGACTCCAAAGATCGACAGGGTTTCCGCAATATCATTGTGACCGAGTCGGACCATCCTTACATCGACAAGTGGTGGCCGCCTGGTCACATTATTGGATACGAGCATTCGTTCATCCATACGATTGCGGATTTTGTTCAAGCAGTGGCGAAAGGAAAAGGCGTGCAGCCAGGCTTTGCCGAGGGAATGCGAAATCAGTGTGTGCTGGACGCAGTGAGCCAAAGCGCACATAAGAAGCGATGGATGCAAGTCAGCGAATGAGATTTGAGAACCAGATTGCTGTTGTGACGGGAGCGGGGCGGGGGATCGGACATGCCATTGCTGTTCGTCTGGCCGGCGAAGGCGCGTCAGTGGCTTGCGTGAGCAGAACCGAAGCAAACGCAAAACGGACAGCGGATGAAATCAATCTGCTGCGAGCCGGTGCGGCGAGGGCCTACTCGGTCGATGTCGCCGATCACGCGGCAGTGCAGAAGATCGGCGCGCAAATTTTGCAGGACTTTCTCAAGATCGACATTTTGGTGAACAACGCGGGCGTGACGAAGGACGGATTGGCCATGCGCATGTCGGTGGAGGATTGGGACTTTGTGATCAACACGAACCTGCGCGGTGCATTTAATTTTGTTCAGCCTTTCGTGCGAGGCATGACCAAACAGCGCAGCGGGCGAATCATTAATATTAGCTCGGTCATTGGAATCATGGGCAACGCCGGGCAGACGAATTATGCGGCGAGCAAGGCGGGCCTGATCGGCTTTACCAAATCGCTGGCGCGAGAGCTGGCCAGTCGTGCCATCACTGTCAACGCCATCGCTCCGGGCTTTATCACGACCGATATGACCGCGGGATTGTCGGACGAAATTAAACAGGGAATTCAATCAAAGATCCCAATGGGTAAAACCGGGACGCCAGAGGATATCGCCAATGCGGTAGCGTTCCTGGCGTCAAACGAGGCGAGCTATATCACCGGGCAAGTTCTCTGTGTCGATGGCGGGATCGTGATGTGATTGCTGTCCACTGAGACAGCGGACGCTACAACAAACTGTCATGCTGTAGCGTGCGCTGTCCTCAGCGCATCACGGTTCGCAGTACAATCGTGACCCGGCCATCGGCAACGGGGAGATCGCCAGCCGAGACGCGACATTCGTAAACGACATTCGCGGCTTCACCAAACAAATGAGTGGCATAGATCCACAGCGGCGAAGGCAAATCATCCAAACGCCCGACGTGCAGACGAGCATCGCGCAAGGCCGCGAAATATCCCGGCGGCGCGGTTGTCCCGGCCGAGCGCGCTAACAACCCGCCATGAACCGCCGTCGCCTGAGCGGCATATTCGAAAGCATGCACGGCTGACAAGGTTTCGCCGCGGCGCAACGGATTTGCCGGGTCCCGATGTGTATTGCTGACGCAAACAATCGAACTCCCGTTCCATTCGATGACGCCATCTAACAAACACATCGAATCTGTGTGCGGGATGAGCGTGCGAATCTCCTCTTTTGCAATCAAGATTGCGTGCTTTGCCTCGGAGATTTTCATGCGTCGGCTAACTAATCCCAGAACGGATAGAAATTGAACCAGTTGAAGGGCGCAAGGCGCGCGTAGTATTCCAGCCGCTCGACGTAGCGCTGAGTCCACATCTGAACGTCATCGGCGCGTCGATCGCGATTCAGGATGATATCATCTGCGAAATGTTCAAAATGGATCTCGTACCGATTTTCACCACGATAAAGGCCAAAAAAGAGGACAACGGGACAATGCATCACGGAAGCCAACAGCATCGGACCCGCGGGAAATTCCGCCGCCTCACCGAGAAACTGGCAGCGCGTGGTCTTCTCGTTAGCGGTGGCGCGGTCGCCTAACATTCCGACGAAGAAGCCAGCATCGAGATTCTCTTTGACGCGCAACAATGTGTCCGGCCGATCCGGCACAATGACTGTGTTCGCGATTTCCGGATTCAGGCCGTCGAGGAAACGAGTGAGGTTTTGGTTGTGTTCAATATCCATCAATACCTTGAGCGGAAAACGCTGCTGCGTAACACAGATTGCGCGCAACACTTCAAAGCTGCCGAGATGCGACCCGATCAAGATGCAGCCGTTGCCCTTTTCGATTTGTCGATGGACCAGATCGTTTCCATGAACGGTGACGTCGAATTGCGCGAAATCGCCCCGGAGCAGATAAACGCGATCCAGAAGTGTCGCGCCAAAGCAGTGAAGATGCCGAAATACATCCCACCAGTGTATCGCGCGACCCAGGATCCGTTTTAAATAATCGTAGGAGACGCGCCTTGCCGTCCGAGCGGTGATCAGGAAATACAATGTGATGGGATAAAGAAACAGGCGCGCGATTCGTCGGCCGATGTGCAGTGCGATCCAGGTGATCGCCCGCAGTAATGCAGGGCTGCCGCGTTCCGGCAAGTCCGTCCAGCGCCGCGCGTGTAAAGCTTTAACCGAAGAGATTTCCGCTGGCGCTGTCTTGTCCACAGATGGCTCCGGTGAAAAAATGCGGATAGACTCGGTGAATCTTTTCGACATCCGGAGCGACTTCGACTCGCTGGATACCGGCATGCACAAACGCCCGACGCCATTGCTCCGCAGTAAGAAAACCCGGGTTCGGGCGAACCTCAGGATCGAGCTCGACGTCGGTAAAACTCTCCAGAATCTGAAACATCAGCTCGGGATAAATCGCCTGATCTGCAAATGGCCGCAAACATTCCCCCATGACTAACCAGCCGTGATCTGCCAAGGATGATCGCGCCTGGTTAAGCGTAAAAGCCAAGTTTTTCGAGACGTGGAGCACGTTCACTCCGTAAACCAGATCGAATGAGTTTCGAGCGATCTCCTGGTTTTCCCAAGACAGGTTGATGTCCAGCGCCCTCCATTCCATTGGGACATTGGGATAATGGCGACTTACTTCACGTTGAGCGCGCCGGCGAAAAAACGCATTCGGCTCGGTGACAACATAACGTTCTATGTGACGGAGAAGTCCACGTTCCTCAAGGCAATGGAGCAGGATTTCGGTGCCGCTTCCGGCGCCCGCGCCCAATTCCAGAATTCGCAAGCGGGTTCGATCAGAAAGCCGGTTTGCCGCGACTACTCCTCCCACCCAATTATTCACAGCGTAGGTGAGATTGTCATTGCTGAAGTAATTCAGCCATAACCCGATTCCATGAGAATCGAACAATGCTGCCTCACCGCTCTGTTCACCTCGTGCTACAGCGGGATAAAGATTCGCCGCGTGATCAAGCAGATCTAACGTGGCCACGTTCGCAGGATTGATGCTAATGCCCATCGCCCGCAGCTGATCTATGCCGGCCAGCTTGGGTGCGCCTCGCAGATGATAACGCGGAGTCTCGCCGTCGTGACGCATCTCGAGACAGCCGGTTTTATCCAGCCGGCGCAAAATCCAATTCAAAGCGAAACGAAACCCAGGCTGAAACGATCGCACCTGGCAAAGCTCCTCGGGCGACCTCCAGTCTTGGAGCAGACTGATCAAGCCGAGCTCGTCCAGTAATCTGCCAGCGAGCTCGATACTGTATCGCTCCATGAGTTCGATGCTCTGGTAGGAATGCTCGCTAAAAACCGAGACCGGATAAGCTTTGAGCCACTCCGCCAGACGTGGATCGCGCTCTGCGAACTTGAAGAGAAGCGGTTCCGATGTCGATGTATTCATGAATTTGAGCCGGCCTTGCGATCAATTCCTATCTGGCCTTGAACCACTACCTGACTCTCCACACGACAGGAAAAGCTAATCTGGTTATGATCCATTTCGCAAAAGCTGATTGTGAAAGGTTGCTCCGGTTTGAGGGGAACCAGAAACTTCACTGAGGGAATCGTCTTCACTGAAATTGATTCCTGCCAATCGCGCAAAGCGGCAAATACTTCATCGAGAATTACTACACCCGGAACGATCGGGTGCCGGGGGAAATGCCCGGGTAAACTGGGATGATCCGCTGGAATTACACGGCTACACTGAAATTTCATGTGGCGCGCCATGATCATCGCAGCAGATCAAGCGAAGAAAATCAAGAAACAGCGCGACGAAAAGTGAGCGCGCACCGAAACTGCTCCTGTTGTGCGAGTGAGGTTTGGCAAATCAATCGGTGTCGTTCTGTTCTTAATCATCGCAGCCGGCGGCTACTGGAATTTCTTGCGACCACTCGCTTATCCGCCCGGCGTATTGATCAAGACCGATCCGAGTCAAATTAATCTCCCGGCAGATACCCGTGCATTTCAGCATGGCCGTTTTCGACTCAAACCGCTGGCGGTTTTTTCGATCGAAGCGCGTGTGTTGCACCGAAAGGTTTATCATTTCGACAAAGAATCGGCGCTGGTCCCTGTCGATCTTGCCCTCGGCTGGGGATCGATGTCGGACCAGCGGGTTTTGGATCAGTTGTCCATTACGCAGAGCGGACGCTTCTACTGGTACCATTGGCCACGGCAGCCACCGATTCCCAAGGACGAAATTATTTCGCACAGCACAAACATTCACATCATTCCTTCCACTTCGCAGATTGCGCGGCGTTGCAAATGGCTGCGCGTCGGGTCGCTGGTCCGGCTCGACGGCGACCTGGTAGAAGCCAGCGGCCCCAATATCAATGCATGGAAAAGTTCCCTCACTCGCACCGATTCTGGAAACGGCGCATGCGAATTGATGTGGGTGAAGAAGATGTCGATCCTGAACGAAAAGGAAGCGCCGGATCGACAATTCGTTGTCACGCGTTGACTCAAAACCTGTAGCGGGCCATCGGATGTCAGGCTGCCAGCCTGACTCGGCGAGCAGGCTGCTAGCCTGCATCCGTTTCGCCAGGCTAGCAGTCTGGCGGCCGAGTCAGCCAAGCTGCCCGACATCCGCTACAAGCGATGGTTTCCTTGCGCGAAAAAGATTTCCGCCGGATGATCATGTCATGACAGAAAAAGCGACGTTCGGTGCAGGATGTTTCTGGGGCGTAGAAGCAATATTTCGACAGGTCAAAGGCGTGACCAATGCAACAGTCGGTTACGCCGGCGGGACAAAGGAGGATCCGACCTATCAGGACGTATGCACGGATAAGACGGGACATGCCGAAGTCGTGGAAGTGGAATTCGATCCATCACAGGTCACGTATGACCAGTTGCTCGATGTTTTTTGGTCGAACCACAATCCAACAACGTTGAATCGCCAGGGCCCGGATATGGGCACGCAATATAGGTCAGTGGTTTTTTATCATTCGCCCGAACAGAAAGCCGCCGCTGGAGCTTCGAAGGAAAAAATGGACAACAGTGGCCGGTTCAAACGTCCGATCGTGACCCAAATCGAACCGGCTCAGAAATTCTGGCCGGCCGAGGAATATCATCAACGTTATCTGGAGAAACACGGCCAGACCCATTGCGCGATCTGAGATTTAGTGGTCGCCGAACAGCTATCGAACCCACGTGGTAACGCGATAAGCGTCCCGATAAAACGGGTAAGGTTTAAACGCAGATCGCCAAAAAACGTCGGGTATTTTTACAATTTTCCTCCGAAAATAGGGACGCTATTTTTTGAACGGCAAAAATTTCTTTGTCCGTAAGTGCATGATCGCAAACCAATTCAGGTTGTACGGTTAAAGCAAAAAAACCAATTGGTATATGCTTTGCTTTTAATTTTCTGTAAGACTGGAACTAAGCTATGAAAACAACTAATCGATTGATCTGTAGTGGGGGCTCCCCGCTAGCCCTGGTATGTATGCTGGCTGCTGCTTTTTTGCTCGGCCCGCAAAAGGCAGGGGCAGTACCTGTCGCAATTGTTAATGCCAGTTTCGAGGCCAACGTGCTGGCGGACGGCGCTGCCATCAGCGACATAATCGGCTGGTCCCATTCTACAACGGATGGCTGGGGCACGTTCAATCCACGAAACGCACAGTATGCAGGAACAACCGGTAGTCCCGGGACCCTTCCCGCCCCAGCTGATGGCGTTAACGTGGCGTACATGAATGGAACCGGATCGATTTATCAAACATTGACGGCGACACTTGCTGCCAATACTACTTACACACTAACCGGCGCGCTGGGTTGGCGATTGGATTTCGGTAATGGTGCGCCAGCTTACGCCCAACTGGAAGCGGCAAACGGGGATGTCCTCGCAACCTACACGATTCCCGAACCAACTCAGGGGACTTTTGGTGCTTGGACGCTGACGTTCACTGACGTCGGCACCGACTTGGGCCAGAATATAGTTATCAGGCTGGGGTCGCTTAGGCCGGATTTCCTGGGGCAAGCGAATTTCGACAATATCGCTCTCGATGCCAGCCCTCTGGCAACCCCAGACGGCGGAACAACTGTGATGCTCTTAGGGATAGCTTTGACCGGCGTGGGACTCTTTAGACGGCGAATCAAAAAGGCCTAATTACAGAAATCGAATGTGTTGGAGGCACCGGGCGCAAACCCGGTGCCTTCTTTTTATTTATTCACGACGCAATACTGAGGACTAGACGGAAATTCTTGTTTGCCCGAATTTAAACGCCTAATGGCTGGCGAGATTATTCGGACCAAAAATTTCGTGGCTGACGCTGCCACTTTCATCATCGAACAGGCGCACAGGGCGATGGGCGAGCGAAATGAATTCCGGATCGGACTTTCCGGCGGGAACACTCCGCGGCCGGTTTATGCAGAGATTGCGAGGTTGGCCACCGATTTTCCGTGGGAAAGAACTCTGTTCACTTTCGGAGACGAGCGCTGTGTTCCGCCTGACGATCCACAAAGCAATTATCGAATGGCGCGCGAGACGCTTTTTGTCCCGGACGATATTCCCGAGAAATCGATCGTGCGTATGCGCGGGGAACTTGATCCGGGAATCGCGGCGGAAGATTACCAGGACCATGTCGATCTTCTGGCTACACAACGGGGCGAGCCAATTTATCGCCACGATCTGATCTTGCTCGGACTCGGTGATGATGGTCACACGGCATCGCTGTTTCCCGAAACAGCCGCACTCGAAGAGGTGGCTCGGCGCGTGGTGGCAAATTTTGTCCCGAAGCTTAACGTGTGGCGATTGACCTTCACTTTTCCGCTGATCAATCAGGCGCGTCATATTTGTTTTCTCGTTAACGCTGCGAAAAATTCCGAGTTGATCGAGAAAGTGTTGCAAGGCGATCCGCAATTTCCCGCCTCCCGGGTGAATCCGACTGCGGGCGAACTAACCTGGATTATTGGCTAAACGCAGCCTTCCAATCTCTTGTCATTTTGAAGCCTTCGGTTGCGCTGAGGACCGAGCTTAGGCTGTAGCGTGCGCTGTCTCAGCGCACTGAGCTGGTCCAGCGAGGGGAATCCGCTGTGACAGCGGACGCTACAGCACTTGGGTCCTTTTTATGGGTAAGAGTACTTACGACGGATTCCACTCTTCCCATCGATCTTGTCAGCGAATGGCAAGCGAATAGAGTGATCGGTGCAAAGCCGCGTAGAGGAGAATTCGATCGGCGAAAGTCCGCGTGGGTCTTTTACGCGGCAGAGCCGTTGGATTATTGCGCCGCCCGAAGAGCTGAATAGCGGAGCGGTTTCGTGGAGCGAAATCTGTCCGTCGGATTGTATCGCGCGGTTATTGATGCGCAAAGGGTTCGCCACCACCGAGGAAGTCGAAACATTTCTGCGGCCACGATTGAAGTCGCTCAGTGATCCATTTCTGCTTCCCAATATGGACGCAGCGGTCGTGCGAATTCTGGGTGCGATCGACCGAGGCGAACCAATTGTTCTCTTCGGCGATTACGATGTTGATGGCGTTACTTCTGTGGCGTTGCTGGCAGAGATGCTGCGGGCGTACGGCGCGTCGCCGGAACTATTTCTGCCGCTGCGAATGGAAGAGGGCTATGGGCTAAGCCCGGAAAGCATCGAGCGTTGCTTCGAGCAATATCAGCCGCAACTTCTGATTGCGGTCGATTGCGGGACTTCATCAGCCTCGGAGATTGTCGATCTTACCACGCGCTGCGTCGATGTGATCGTTCTCGATCATCATGAACCGAAATCGGGCCTGCCAAGTTGCGTCGCGATCGTAAATCCGAAGATCGATCCGGAATCACCGTTTCATTATCTGTGCAGCGTCGGGATCGTCTTTAAGCTTTGCCATGCTCTTCTGAAGACCCGCCCGATCGAGTTCGATCTGAAATCGAAACTTGATCTCGTTGCGCTTGGCACAGTCGCCGATATCGTCCCACTCCAAGCTGAGAACAGAATTTTCGGCCAACGCGGAGCGATTGAGATCACAAGATCGACAAGACCGGGCTTGAGAAAATTAATCGAGGTCAGCGGTATCCGTCCGCCAATCCTGACCGAGCACATTGGCTTTCGACTCGGTCCGCGCTTGAACGCATCTGGTAGATTGAGCAACGCGGAGCGATCGCTCCGGCTTTTGCTGACCGCGGACGAAAGTGAGGCCGCTTCGCTGGCGGAATTTCTGGATAAAGAAAATCGCGACCGACAAACGGTAGAAAAGGAAATCTTTGCAGCCGCGGACGAGCAGATTACGCGTGATTTCGATCCGTTGCGCGATGCGGGCATTGTTGTGAGCGGACGCGGCTGGCATCCGGGCGTGCTCGGAATTGTGGCGTCGCGGATTTCACGAAAGTATCATCGGCCAACGGTTGTGATCGGGTTCGAGGAGAATGGCACTGGCAAAGGAAGCGGTCGGAGCATTGAAGGATTGAACCTGGTGGAAGCGTTGGATCGGTGCCGCGGTAGTTTGCAAAAATTCGGCGGACACGAAATGGCGGCCGGGCTGGTGATTCGAGAGGAAGATGTCGATCCTTTCTCTAAGGCTTTCCGAAGTGCCGCGCGCGAGTTGTTGTCTGACGAACAGTTGTCCGCCGCGGCGGATTTGCGCCTCGACCACGAGCTCGCATTTTCCGAGCTCAATCTGGGATTCCTTAAGTGGCACGAGATGCTCCAACCGTTCGGCAATGGAAATCCCGCGCCCCTGTTTCTTGCCCGACAGGTCGAACCGGTGGCGCCGCCGCGAGTGGTAAACGAAAAGCATCTCATTTTGCGGCTGCGTCAGAATAATTATCATCGGCGCGCAATTTTCTTTGACGGGGGCAGCGAAGAACTGCCTGGCGCGCCATGGGACATCGCATTTCGAGTTCGAGCTGATGATTACGAAGGTGAAACGCTCCTCGGAATGCAGATTGAAGCCGTTCGCGAGGCAGAGCGACCATGACCGGCAAAGCTCGGCTCTTGAACTTTGCAAAGAGAAATCGCGGGCCCGAATGTCATTCTGAGCGGAGCGAAGAATCTTCAATCATTTCTTCGGGCGTTGAATAATGGCGAGAGATGGTTCGCTCCGCTCAATTCGCCACCGGACGAATCCGCCGTGGCGGACATGACGGGGAACCGCGAGTGATGAAAACGATATTCGAATCTGAAATTTGTGCGCACGTGGGCGCTCGTAGTAGGTGCCCGTTGGGTTCTACTGGTCGATGATCGATATTTCACAAAAACTCGAAACGCTCGAATGGATCGCGCGTCCGAAGCTTCTGGCGCTTCGCCGGCTCGGTATCGAGACGGTCGAAGATTTGCTCACGCATTATCCGCGGCGTTGGGAAGATCGACAGCAGTTCGATGAGTTTCCGCGTGAGGAAAGCGACCGGCCCATTTGTCTTTGCGGCGAGGTCGTCAAAACTTCATTGCGCCGGTTCGGCGGATGGAAAAAGATTTTCGAAGCCACGCTTGAGGAATCGAATCCGCATGTGCTAAGCGAACCGTTGGTCTGCCGGTGGTTCAATCTCCACTATGTGCAGAAGATGATCGCGACCGGGCAACGGCTCGTTGTTTTCGGCAAGCCGCGTCTGCGCGGGAAACGGATTTGCATGGATCATCCGGAGTTTGAGGTAATCGAAGATGACGCGGAGATGTCGATCCATTTTCGACGGATTACTCCAATTTATCCCGCCACGGAGGGTCTCTCGCAGCGAATCCTGCGCAGCATGATTTACAAATTGTTAAGCGAATTTTCCGAGCAGCCGCTGGAAACGTTACTACCGAAAAATCTCGCGACGGGCGACCGGCTTTCCTCGCTTCGAGCCATTCATTTTCCACAAACCTGGGAGGCGCGCGACCAGGCGCGCGAGCATCTCGTGCTCTCGGAATTCTTCGCCATGCAAATGCTGATCGCGGCAAGGCGCTCGGAATCTTCCAATCGAGCCGGCGAAGCGCATTGTGGGAACGCTGTGCTTCTCGAGAAATTTCTTGGGGCGCTGCCATTCGAATTGACGCGATCGCAATCAAAGGTGATCGCGGAAATCCGGCATGATCTGGCTGCGAATCATCCCATGAACCGTCTGCTCCAGGGCGATGTCGGTTCAGGCAAAACCGTAGTCGCGATTGCAGCGATGTTGCTTGCAATCGAAGCAGGCTATCAAGCCGCATTCATGGCGCCGACACAAATCCTGGCCGAGCAACATTATTCCGTGCTCCGGGGCTGGCTGGAACCGTTAGGCGTCCGGATCGCGCTTCGGACCGCTGCCCGCCAAGAGGAGAGCGGACCCTTACCGTTGTTTGCGCACGGGGAGCCGGGGAGCGCACGCTTGCAGCGTGCTGGTGATGGCATTCTGCCATCGCGAACTTTGAGGCCATCAGCGGACGGCGCGAGGTACGGGCGCAGGCGTCTTCCACATTTTGAAAAGCCGTGGGCGATCTATGCAGTTACTTTCACCACTGGGCATCGACGCAGATTGAACGCGGACGCGCGGACGCTTGTTCTGAACGCGTGGCGACATTTTCACAATTCGCGTTACGAACTATTCGCCGTCTGTGTCATGCCCGATCATGTGCACGCACTATTTCAACCCTGGCCGAAGGACGAATCCATCGATGGCGAGACGACGTTCTGGTCGCTGAGCGAATTGATGAGGTCAATAAAATCGTTTTCCGCCCGCGAAATTAATCGAGTGGAGGGAAACCAGGGTCCGGTTTGGGAAAAAGAAACGTTCGATCGCTACGTTCGATCGGACAGTGATTTGGTCGAGAAGTTTCAGTACATCCTGCGGAATCCGTGGGATTCGGGTGTTGCTCGACAAGGCGAAGATTATCCATGGGTTTGGACGCCTGACGATGAGATGCGCCTGGATCAAAGTTCGTCGCCGCAGAATGCGGCGATCAGCACGCTACAAGCGTGCGCTCCCCGGATTTCTGTGGACCAGCCGCAAATTATTGTCGGCACGCATGCTTTGCTTTACGAAAGCGTTGTGTTTTCGAATCTCGGGCTGGTGGTCATCGATGAACAGCACAAGTTCGGTGTCGCGCAGCGGGCGCGACTAACGGAACGGGAGCCGGCGCCGGATGTCCTGGTCATGACGGCAACGCCGATACCGCGGACATTAACGATGACGGTTTACGGCGATCTCGATGTTTCGGTGATCGACGAAATGCCGCGGAACCGTGGAAAAATTGTCACGGCAATTCGCGACCGATTAAAACTGCCTGAGATTTTGACTTTTTTGCGAGAACAGCTCGAAGCAGGGCGACAACTTTACGTGATTTACCCTTTGATCGAAGAAAGCGAGAAGCTGGACGCAAAAGCGGCCGCGGCGGAATATGAATCATGGCGGGAACGATTGCAGCCGTTTCGCTGTGAATTGCTTCATGGCCGGATTGTTGCCCCGGAGAAACAGGAGATCATGGAGCGATTTCGCCGGGGTGAAACACACGCATTAATCAGCACAACCGTAATCGAGGTCGGTGTCGATGTTCCAAACGCTACGGTGATCCTTGTGGAAAACGCGGAGCGTTTCGGGCTCGCCCAGTTGCATCAACTTCGGGGTCGAATCGGCCGCGGCGAGCATAAATCGTATTGCATTTTGTTAACCTCGGATCAATCAGAGGAAACAATGGAAAAGCTGGGCGTGCTGGAAAAAACCAGCAACGGTTTTGAAGTGGCCGAAGCGGACTGGGACTTGCGCGGACCGGGCGATTTGCTAGGCACAGCCCAAAGCGGTTTGCCGGCGTTAAAGATCGGCAACCTGAAAACTGATGCGGAACTCATGAGAAAAGCCCGGAGCGCAGCGATGTCGATCTTCGCCATCGATCCTTATCTGGAACTGCCAGAGAATCAACGTTTCCGCCAATTGATTGTCGAAAGAGGGGGAAAAACTTTCTCAACGGTTAGCTAATGAAAAACTTTGCCAAATTTCTTCTGTTCGTGCTGCTGGTGAGCGCGGGCGTCTCGCTTCTTTACGATTACCGTCTCCACAATGGAAAGCTCGGACCGATAGGTCATCGAACGCCTGAAAAATATACGCTGGCGACCGAGCCAAACGTGAGTCCCAAACAAGTTGCCTCTCTGGAAGCGCTCAACCAGGAAAGACGCGCCCTGGTAAAAAGTGTGATTCCCTCGGTGGTCGCCGTGAAGACGTCAAAGAAGATTGCAATCCGGCGACAATACGGGATGGATCCGTTTGAATTTTTCTTTGGCAATCGCGGCCAGTTTCGAACTCCGCGCGAGCAGGCGTTAATTCAAAATTCGCTTGGCTCAGGGGTGATTGTAACCAAGGAAGGTCATATCATAACGAATAATCACGTGGTGGATCAGGTGGACGAAATCGAGGTGCAATTGAGCGATGGCCGCACCAAGAAGGCACGCCTGATAGGGGCGGATGCGGAACTCGATCTCGCCGTGCTCAAGATCGACAATCCCGAAGTGAAACCGCTCAAGCTGGCCGATTCGGATGATGTGCAAGCCGGCGACATTGTCCTGGCAATCGGCAATCCATTCGGATTCGAGGAGACCGTTACCAACGGTATCATCAGCTCTCGAGGCCGACCGAACCGTACCGATATTTTCAGCGATTTGTTGCAAACCGATGCGGCGATCAATCCTGGGAACAGTGGCGGACCGCTGATCAATCTTCGCGGCGAAGTAGTCGGAATCAATACCGCGATCATCTCGCGCAGCGGCGGCTCGCAGGGGATTGGTTTTGCGATTCCATCCAATACCGTGCGCATGGCCCTCGAGAGTTTGCTGAAAAAAGGGCGAATCATTCGGGGTTACCTCGGGATTCAAACGGTTCAACCAGGGCGAGGCGCTGCTGATAATGAGGGTGTGGTTGTGAACGCTGTATTGCCCGGATCACCGGCAGCCGAAGCGAATCTGAAACCGGGCGACATCATCCAGAAGTTCGATGGGCATGACGTGAAAAGTTTTCCCGAGCTTCGAACCTTGGTTGCCCAGGCCGAGCTAAACAGGAAGATCGAGCTGCAAATCGTTCGAAATGGCAAGACGATGAAAGTGGATACACAAATCAAGGAACAGCCGGTCGATTTCCGGGCTGCGGTACGTTCGCCACAGCAAGGTCAGCCTCAACAACCTAACGACCAGGAAGAAGAGGAAGGGCCAGCGGAGACGAGCGGACCGCTGGCAGCGATTCATGTGGACAACTTAACGCCAGAATTGAGGAGCCGGCTGGATTTACCCGGCAACGCGCACGGCGTCGTCATCACCGATGTCGATCCTGACAGCGGCGCGGCGGAATTGCAAAAGGGCGACGTCATTGAGGAAGTTAATCAACAGCCGATCCAATCGGTTGCAGATTACAACCAGATTGCCGGCTCGGTCGATCCGGCCCAGCCACAAGTACTTTCCCTTTGTCGACATCGGACCCGTTCGTTCGTTGTTCTGAAACCGCACTAGATCGCTGCAGGAGCGCGCAGTGTTGCCGGTTATCTCGCAAAGCTCGGCGAGAATACGCCCGTCAAAAGTCTTACGTTCGGTTCACTCATGAATAAACCGCGCGGCGGGTAAGTCGAACTTCTTAAATTGAATGGTGAAATTATGAAAAGAATTCTTTTGGCCTTCGCGCTGTGCTCTTTCGTTATGACAGCAATTCCGCGGGCGGACGGAGCCGATGTTTCCGTCGATTTGTTTTACAACAATCTGTCGGGTGGAGATTGGATCGAGGTCGGTGATTATGGTTACGGATGGCAACCAGATATCGTGGTGAGGAATGCCGATTGGCGTCCCTACACTGATGGCTATTGGGCTTACACCGATTATGGGTGGACATGGGTGTCCTACGAGGATTTCGGTTGGGCGACTTATCACTACGGCCGTTGGGCACGCCTCGCAGATTACGGCTGGGTATGGTTTCCGGGTTCCGATTTGGTTTGGGGCCCGGCCTGGGTCTCGTGGCGTTTTGGTCACGATTATTGCGGCTGGGCGCCATTGCCACCGCGCGGGCCGGAGGTGGTATATGAAGGACGCCCGATCAGCGGCCATGTGGATATCGAATTCGATATCGGCCCCGCCTATTACAACTTTGTCGATCTTCGTTACATAGGAGCGCCTGTTCTGCGCAGTCATATCCACCCTGTCGCTCAGAACATCACTTACGTGAGTGAGACAGTGAACGTCACAAATATCACCGTTAAGAACAAGATCGTTTACAACTACGGACCGGATTACGACGTGTTGTCTCGGCACTCGGAGCGTCCGATTCAACGCCTGAAGATCCAGCGCGAATCCAACGTCAATGTTGCCGCGGCGGCGCGATCGGGAGAACTGACGAAAGTGCAGGGCGACAAATTGGTGGTGGCTGCGCCAGAAAGGATTCAGAAACCTGCCAAACAAATTGCGCCACCGAAGGTGAAAACCAAAGTGGCGAAGGAGAAAGTAAAAGTCGAGCGCGGCTGGTCGGTAGCGGGCGACGAGAATGCGCAAGAGCAACTGAAACAGAAGATCAAAAGTCAAAATCTGAAGGAAGTGCCGCCGCCCACTGAGAAAAAAGGCGCAGAAGCGACCGCCGGCGGTTCGCCGCCCGCAATAGAAAGTCCCGCAGCTTTGCCTGCCACTGCAAGTGGCGCTGGTGCCGCACCGGAGGAAAAAGGTAAACATGGAAAACGCGGGGAGCGCGGGCAAGCGGCAGCCGCAGGACCACAAGATCAGACTTCTCCAGCGGCTGCTGAGCATGGAAAACATAAAGGCAAACCGGGCGAAGAAGTGACAGGTAAAGGCATTGGAACTGGCAAAGCTGCTCAAGGTAGTGCCAAAGAAAAGGGGATGGAAAAATCCAACATGCTGGACTCAGTAGCCAACCCGGACTCGCAGGAGAGGCAGAAAGCTTCGCACGAGGAATCTTCGGAGCGTAATCAATTCAGTGCCGCCTCCGAACAGGAGAACCGCAAACCCGGCGGATCTGAAACGTTCAAAAATAAAGGAGATCAATCGGAGAACACGCAATCGATGGCCGGAAGAGGTCCGGAGAATCATCCCGTCCACCAGGGTAAGGAAAAACCGCAGAACATGGAACACCCGCCGAAGGCTGTCGGGCAACCTGACGCCGAACATGGCCACGGCAAACCGGAAGGCGGCAACAAGAAAAAAGGCGAGAAGGAATCGCCTTCGCCGGAATAACAAGACGGAAATCTGTTAAGACCGACGGCCCCGGAGATTTTTCGGGGTCGTTCAGCGTACGCTTGGACGGGCCACAGGCCCCGTGGCCATAGAGGTCAGAGGAGTTCCGCGATCTGAACCGCATTCAAGGCCGCACCTTTGAGCAGCTGATCCCCACAAACCCAGAGGGCCAAGCCATTATCGAGAGCAGAATCCAAGCGCACGCGCCCGACCTGACAATTGTCCTTTCCCGTGACGCTGAGCGGCATTGGATAACGATTCGACTGCGGTTCATCGACAAGTTCAAGTCCGGGAGCTTTGGCCAAAACTTCACGAGCATGTTCCACCGATACCGGTCGCTCGAATTCGGCGCTGACCGCCACCGAGTGGGCCCGGTAAACCGGCACACGAACGCACGTGACCGAGGCGCGAAACTCCGGCAAATGCATGATCTTGCGACCTTCGCTTTGCATTTTCATTTCTTCTTTCGTGTAACCGTTTTCCAGAAACGAATCCACGTGGGGCAGGAGATTGAACGCGATCTGGTGCGGATAGACTTTCGTGGTCGACTCTCGTTCGTCCACGGTGGCTTTGACCTGCTGTTTCAATTCCTCGAGCGCCCGAGCACCGCTGCCAGAGACTGCCTGATAGCTCGCAGCGAAAATTCGTCGAACACCAAAAACACGATGCAATGGGTAAAGCGCCATCAGCGTTACCGCAGTCGTGCAGTTTGGATTGGCAATGAGACCGCGGTGCCACTTCACATCTTCGCCATTGATTTCCGGAATTACGAGCGGCACATGCGGCTCCAGACGAAATGCGGATGAGTTGTCGATTACCACCGCTTCGGCCTGGCAGGCAATCGGAACAAACTTTCGGGAAATCTCACCGCCTGCGCTAAAGAACGCGATGTCGATCTTATCGAAGGAAGATTTACCCAGTTCCTCGACCGGAATGGATTCATCACGAAAACAAACCGATTTTCCCGCCGATCGCGCGGAACCAATGGCTCGGATACTGCGCACCGGGAAAGCTCGCCTCGCCAGAACGCGGAGAAGCTCCTGACCGACGGCCCCGGTCGCGCCTGCGATGGCGATGTGATAGCCTTTCATCGGCAGCCGGAGTCTATCGCCGGCCCAATTTGATGCAAACATCGAGAAGCATTCACATTTCGATTCGCGATCAGCGGCTTACGCTAAAAGAGGGTGAATCGATCATCCGCACGTATCAAGTTTCGACTTCGCGATTCGGCATTGGCGCCGAAAACGGCAGCTACAAAACGCCGACAGGTCGGTTTCGGATTGTAGAAAAAATCGGTGCTGACGCGCCGAGCGGCACGATTTTCAAAGGTCGGATTGCACTTGGGCCGGATGATTCGGCTCCGCCCACTGAAGATCTGGTGCTATCGCGCATTCTTTGGCTCGACGGATTGGACGAGCACAATGCGAACACGCGCGCGCGATTTATTTACATCCACGGGACCAGGCACGAGCATAAAATCGGCACTCCTGACAGCCATGGGTGCGTGCGAATGCGCAATGAGGATGTGATAGAGCTGTTCGATCTTGTCGATGAAAACACGCCGGTCGTGATAGATCATTAGGTCGGATTCTGGAATTTCCGGGAGGAATACACCCTTTATACATCCAAAAAGGTAGAGAAAATCGTTGCTTCGTTATAGTTCATTGCCTAAACAAACGGAGCACCTTGCAAAGAAAGGAGGGGATATAGATTGAAACTTTTAAAAGCGATTACGTTTCTGGCCATTTTGGCTGGGGCTTTAAGTCTCGGGGCTTGCGCCCACCACAACGAGGAAGCCACGACAACGACGACTGCGGGCACAACGACCGGTTACGCGAAGTAAGGTCGTTTTGTGAAATTGTGGCCTCAAACAGGGCCTTTAACCAAAGGCCAGGTCGCTATCCGGCCTGGCCTTTTTTCCTATTTGAGCGAACTCCGCCTGACAACCTTGCGACGTGTGGCTGTCGATCTTATATTTGGAGGTGCGTGTGCAGCGCATCCAATAAGCAGGAGGTTATATGCCAACAACAATTGCTGCTCCAAAGAAAGCCCCAGCGGCACAAGAAGATTTTTTGCCGCTTCAAGGGACAGATCATATCGAGTTTTATGTCGGCAATGCCAAGCAAGCCGCGCACTACTATCAGAGTGTGCTCGGTTTTCAGCCCATAGCCTACGGTGGTCCGGAAACGGGAATTAAGGAGCGCGCCAGCTATGTGCTTCGGCAGAACAAGATCACATTTGTCCTGACGACTCCGGTCCGGGCGAAGAATCCGATCGCCGATCACATTTATAAACACGGCGACGGCGTGAAGGTGATCGCACTCAAGGTGAAAGACGCGACGTCATCTTGGAAAGAAACAACCAAGCGGGGCGGCAAGAGTTATCTCGAACCGAAAACCCTCACGGACGAGCACGGCAAAATCGTGCTGAGCGGTATTCACACATATGGCGAAGTCGTCCATCTCTTTGTTGAGCGCGAAGATTATACCGGGCCGTTTATGCCGGGTTTTGTGAAGTGGGAGCCGACATTTCGCGCGACCGAGACCGGATTACAGCATGTCGATCATTGCGTCGGGAATGTCGGATGGAATCAGATGAATCCGTGGGTAAAATTTTACGAGGAAGTGATGGGATTCCGGAACATTCTCACGTTCGACGATAAGGATATTTCCACCGAATACTCTGCGCTCATGAGTAAGGTCATGAGCAATGGAAACGGATTTGTGAAATTTCCCATCAATGAGCCGGCTGAAGGGAAAAAGAAATCACAGGTCGAGGAATATCTCGAATTTTACGATGGCGAGGGCGTGCAGCATATCGCCATGGGCACGAACAACATCATCGAAACTGTTACCAATTTGCAGAATCGCGGGCTCGATTTCTTGAAGGTACCTTCGACCTATTACGACACGCTGCTCGATCGTGTCGGCCACATCGATGAAGAATTGAACGCGCTGAAAGAGCTCGGCATCCTTGTTGATCGCGACGACGAAGGGTATCTGCTTCAGATCTTCTCGAAGCCCGTGGAAGACCGGCCGACGCTCTTTTTTGAGATTATTCAGCGTAAAGGCGCGAAGAGCTTCGGCAAAGGCAATTTCAAGGCGCTCTTCGAAGCAATCGAGCGCGAACAGGAAGCGCGGGGCAATTTGTAGTCATATGTCATGTTGAGCGGCGCGAAACATCTCCAGTCATTGTCTTTAGCGAAGGGACGCGAAGACTCGAATGATCAGAGATTCTTCGCTGCACTCAGAATGACAAATTGCGAGTAAGGAAAGAGGAGGATCGACAATGCCGTATTATCAAAGACTCGGCGAGATACCGAGAAAGCACCACATCTGGTTTCATCGAAATGGCGCGGGACCGGGTTACAAGAACGAAGGCATTTACTACGAGCACGTCTTCACGACGCAGGGATTCGATGAAGCGTTCTCGATTTGTTATCATCTGCGACCCCCTACGCGTGTGCGCAATGTGAAACTGCTCAAATGCGAAGAGCTCAAGAAAGTTACCGACAGCCCACTGCGCCATCATCATCTCAAGACCGCGAATATTCCGCGAAAAGGTGATCTCTACACGGGGCGGGTTCCGATCTTGTTTAATCAGGACGTGGTGGCGTATCGCAGCCGTCCGGCAAAGGCTTACGATCAATTTGAACATTATCGTAATGGGGGCGCCGATGAGATCATCTTCGTGTTCAAAGGCAGCGGCACGCTCGAATCGGTTTTCGGCAAACAACGCTATCGGGCTGAGGATTACATCGTGATCCCCCGCGGCATCACTTACAAAATCGTTCCGGATAAGGTCGAAGACGAAGATTACCTGATTCTCGAATCGGTCGGACCGGTTCGCATCCCGAAGCGCTATTTGAATCACGAAGGTCAGATCAAGATGGGCGCGCCCTATTCCGAGCGCGATCTCCACGGCCCGACGGAAATCAACGCCATCGACAAGGAGGGCGACACCGAGATTTTGGTGAAGGACGGACCACGCTGGACCTGCGTTACCATGGCACAGAACCCGTTCGATGTGGTCGGCTGGGACGGCTATTTATATCCGTTCACATTCAATGCCCAAGACTTCGAGCCGATTACCGGCACCGTGCATCAGCCGCCACCGATTCATCAGACGTTCGAGATTCGTGGCTACGTTGTCTGCACATTCGCACCGCGGCTGCTCGATACGCATCCCGACGCTGTGAAAATTCCCTGGGTACACGATAACGTGGAAGCCGACGAAGTACTCTTTTATGTGCGCGGCAATTTCGGCTCGCGCCGTGGGATTGAGCCGGCGTCGGTCACATTGCATCCCCGCGGCATTCCTCACGGGCCGCATCCGGGCACGATCATGGCGAGCAAGAACGCCACACGCACGGAAGAGCTTGCGGTGATGTTCGATACCGAACACACGCTTGAGTTGACGGAGCAAGCGGTCGCGCTCGACGACGAGAAATATCCGGAGAGCTGGCTCGATTAATAATCGCGGCATCGACTTCGAGCCGATGAAGTCCATTGGCAAGAAGCAATTGCCACACTAGATTTGTCGATCTTGCGGACGTCTTCTTCCACTCTTGAACGCCAGGAACGGCTGACTCGTGACGTCAACCGTCTCGATGGAGAACATTTGCGCACCATCGAGAAATCGTTTCGCGAGTTGCTCGAGGCGATTGGTGAAGATCCACATCGCGAGGGGCTCCTTCGCACACCTGGCCGCGCCGCGCGCGCTTTTGAATTCCTGACCCAGGGATATCGCCAGGACCTGAACGAGATCATCAACAACGCGATTTTCGATTCCGACGCGAGCGAAATCATCCTGGTGAAAGACATCGAGCTTTATTCGATGTGCGAACATCATCTGTTGCCCTTCATCGGGCGGGCGCACGTTGCTTACATTCCAAACGGGAAGGTGATCGGGCTCTCGAAGGTCGCGCGGATTGTCGATGTTTTCGCGCGTCGATTGCAAATCCAGGAAAATCTTACGACGCAGATTGCTCAGTCCCTAATGGATTGCTTGCAGCCATCTGGCGTTGCCGTCGTCGTTGAAGCGAAGCATCTTTGCATGATGATGCGCGGAGTGGAAAAGCAGAATTCGGTGATGAAAACCTCGTGCCTTCTTGGGACATTCAAAGAGGATGCCCGCACGCGCTCCGAGTTCCTGGCGCTGCTCAAGGAATAAGGTGGATCGTGACCTCCGGTCGCGATGTTAAGTTTTGGCGGCAAAGCCGCATATGTTTTACTAACGCGCTCGGAGATGCGTTCCACCTTGCGCGATTCTGTATGGTATGTTTGCTGCATCATGCTCCTGACGGTCAGCAAGCGGCTCGAATTCTCGGCCTCCCGCCGGCTGTTTGTGCGAGATTGGACCGACGCGGAAAACCTCATTGCATTCGGTCCTGAAAGTCGTGCTCGATATGGGACAGGCCGCAATTACATCGCCTCCTTCATTTTTACCGGTCCGGTGGATACAGCCACGGGCATGCTCATCAACATCAGCGAAATCAAGGAGCGAGCGTCCAGAATTTTGCAGCAGGGATTCGATCACAAATTCCTGAACGAACAAAACCCCGCTTTTGCTGATTCGCCACCGACTACCGAGAATGTGGCTCGGCAATTGTTTGTCGATGTTGCCCCGGTCTTTTCGGATATCCAGGCAAAGTTGTACGCTTGTCACCTGAGCGAGTCTGCTGACCGAAGCGCAACGTTCTACTCCGATGGTGCCTGCGAGGCGAGCCACTGGGTGGAATTTTCAGCCGCGCGCCGGACGGTCTCGCCATATCTAAACGAAACAGAAAATCGGGAATTCTTTGGCGCGGCCACATCGCCGCATGGTCATCATTATCGATGCCGGCTTACGTTTCGCGCAGAGAAACTGTCGGGTGGGTCGCCATTGGTTCGACACGATCAAATCGATGCAGCGATGAAATCGATCCAGGCCGAGTTCGATCATCGTTATTTGAATGACGACTCTAATTTGAAGAAGCGCCCAGTAACGACCGAAAGCCTGACCGGTTACATTTTTGAGCGCGTCAGCGGCGCGCTTCCGCATTTGTACAATGTGCGGCTGCATGAGCGCGAAGATTTCTTCGCAGAAGTGTGGGATGACGAGAGCGTTTTTCTGGGAATGCGGATGTCGTTCGATGCTGCGCATCGCCTGCACAGCGCGGTACTTTCGGATGTCGAGAACGCGCGGCTCTACGGAAAATGCAACAACCCGCAGGGACACGGACATCACTATCTCACCGAGTCAACCGTGGGCGGGGACTATGACGCGCGCAGCGGAACGCTTTATGATTTTGTGAAACTCAAAAGCGCAATCGAAGAATCGCTCGAACCATGGCAGGATCGACATCTCGATCTGGAGACGGACGATTTTCGAGAAAATCCGTCCACGGGGGAAAACATAGTGCGCACGCTGTGGCCGAAGATCGACAGTCGAGTAAGTCAGCAACTCGTTCGATTGCGATTGTGGGAAACGCCCAACAATCGATTTACTTTGCGGCGAACCTGAAATGAAACGGTATCTGATAACTGGTGCGAGTCGCGGAATTGGCCGCGCCATTGCTGCAAAGCTCGCCGATAAAGATGTCACCTTGCTCTTGCATGGACGCGACACAATCGCTTTGGCTGAAACGAAAAAGTCAGTCCAACAGGACTGCGCAAAAGTAATTCTGCTCCTTCACGATCTGGCCACGCCAGCAGGTGTCTCCGATTTGATCGCAAATGCCGGTAGCACGGCGATTGATTTGCTGGTAAACAACGCAGGTATTGCGGTTGTAAAACCATTCTGCGAAATCACTCCCGTCGAATGGGAACAGACGGTAGGCGTCAATATCACAGCGCCGTTCCTGCTAACTCAACACTTCGCTCCGCAAATGCCGCCAGGGTCCAGCATCGTGAATATTCTCTCGGTCGCGGCCAGGACCGGTTTTCCCAATTGGAGCGCGTATTGCATGAGCAAGTTCGCGCTGGAAGGATTTTCTCAATCTGTCCGGGAAGAACTGCGGGAGCACAAAATTCGCGTGATCAACATCTATCCTGCTGCCACCGCCACGGAGATCTGGGATTATGTGGCCGGTGATTGGCCCCGGGAAAAAATGATGTCACCCGAAATCGTAGCCGATGCTGTGGCTTATGCGCTTTCTCGACCGAACGAAATCACGCTGGAAAATATTTCGTTGTCGAGCTTGAGCGGAAATCTTTGATCGGGAATGAAAGCTCTCCAAAGCGAAATTGGTATCAATATCATCGCTTCGATCGTCGTCTCGATCATTTTCCTGGCAATCGGTTTTCTCTGGGGGAAATACAAGGAGCGGAGGCGGAAATTCGGTCGGAACCTCGAGGAATACGATTTTTATCCATTCACAGTTAGCCGGGAGAACTTTGGCGAGTTTAGTCTGAAAGATTTCCGGCTCGGGATGCATTACTTCCTCAAGAACGAGGACGATACTGCCGCCCGACAGCTTATTTTCATCGGCGAACAAAATAACGTGCGAACCCAGCTCGAACCAGCCGAGCAAAAAGTCTATGCGCAGTTGTTCGAGAAATACGACGGCAAGAAGGTTGTCGATGATACGCACGAGTTTCTCGAAAATTACGAGCGCATAGTCCGATTGATCGGGAAATCATTTCAGAATACCGGGATAGAAATTCTGCTGCACAATCTGGCCGATCCAGCGCATTCGTTGATTACGCTTGAGAACAATGTCACCGGACGGCACCTCCGCGACGGAGCGACCAATTTGCTCATCGACTTCAAACGCCGTCAGCTGGCAAACGAGGACAAACTCAACTACGAGCTGAATATCGGTTCGCGAAAATTCAAGTGCACGTCGATCCCAATCAAGCGCAAGGAATTCGGGATTGTCGGCGGGATCTGCATCAACATCGACACCAACTACATCACAGACCAGGTGCTGCAGGACCGTGAACGAATCATAACCTGGTTTCACAACTTTCTCCGCACCGATACGCAGCTCGACGAAAATATTCTGAGCAAGGATGAATATGCCCAAGCGCTGAAGGGGAAGCGCCATTTCAAGGACGAAACAGTCTAGGCTTGTGTCCCTTTGATCGCTTGACTTAGGCTGTCGACAGCCGTCAGGCTACGGAAAGTTGATAGGAAAACGAAAGGTCACCATGAGTAAGAAATTGTCCGAATGTTTGTTGATTTGGTTCTTGCTTGGCGGGTGTTGCCGGCCAAATGCCAATATCGGGTCGCAACCGGTTAATCTTCACGCCCAGGAAACATCGATGTGGTGCTGGGCGGCGAGCGGCCAAATGGTGATGGAATTTCTCGGGGTGAACGTGACCCAGTGTGACGAAGCGAATAAACGTTTCGGGCACAATGATTGTTGTAACTCGCCCGTCCCTAACCATTGCGTAAATGGCGGATGGCCTGAGTTCGATAAATATGGCTTCACGTTCCAGAAAACGTCTGATGCGGCGCTTTCCTGGGACGCAGTGAAAAATCAGATTTATTGCCAACGAAAGCCATTTGCGTTTGCCTGGCACTGGAATGGCGGAGGCGGGCACATGATGGTTGCAACCGGTTACGTCGAGATCGATGGGGTGAACTACGTTTCGGTAAACAATCCCTGGCCACCGAATGTCGGCGACCAATACACCAAGACCTACGATGATTATGTGAGCGGCTCGGATCACACTCACTGGGACGATTATTACAATGTCACAAAACAATAAGGAGAAGCGATGAAGATCTTAGCGGCAGCATTGATATCTTTGGTTGGACTAACAACGGCCCGCGGACAAGGAACGGCACAGACCGGTGAACAGCGCGACTTGAGTCAGACAAAAGAAGCCGCGACTCGTGGCCTGACTACGTTGCAAGAACTCGGTAAGCGTACAAACTTCAAACAAATGGGTTTCCAATCGGCTGATCAAATAGGGCATGCAAAACTGGGCGAACCTTTTTCTGTGTTCATGGTGGAACTGCAGGATCTGCGCGCTTATCAGCCGGGCTCCGACGCTAACAGATTACTCAAACCGATCGACAAGGTGATTTATCCGGTCAGCGCTGATGATCAGGTCCGCACTTCGATTGTTTTGCAGAAAGGCAAGGAAGGATGGAAGACGTCTGATTTCGGCGGGGCAAACTTTGCGCGTCTCGCCACGAAAGCGCGCGATGAGAGCGAGAAAGCAAACAATCTCGCACCCGGCGCCTACTTCGTTGTGCAGGTCCCGGCGCTCAATGCCTATTTCCTCGGCTACCGCCAGGACGGCAACTTGATGCTGATCTCACTTATTGACGATTCCGACCTGCAGTTGAAAGCCGGAACGCCGTTACCAGCGGCACAGGTTTTCGATCAGCTTCGTCCAGTCGCTGAGAAGTACAACGGGCTGCCCATGTAGCTCGACGGTCAGGGAGCCGCAGCTCATTTTGGCGACGCGTGCAGCGCCGCCTGGTATTCCGGTTTCTTGTGATATTCAACAAGACGGAAGCCCCAACCGATCAAAGTCGAGAAATCTGTCGTCATTGCTTTTTTCTCATTTAAAAACTTCTCGATCTTTGCCTTGAGATTCTGTTGTTGTTCAGTCGTGTCGAGAATTTCGAAGATTTCCATCGACAAGAGCCAGTCTTCCGGGTGTTCGGCCTGCTGTGTCTCCCAAATTTCACCAAGTCGTTCATAACCCATTTTGCTTTCGCGAATCTTGCGGACCTGCGCGTAGAGATTTTCCAGACGCTTGCGTTTTGCATCGGACGGCACCTTGATCGTGCGCTCCTTTGGAATGAGCGCGACTTGATTGTATGCGTCTTTGTCAGCCGCGCCGTTGAAGACAGAACTGATTCGATCGCCTACGGCCATATCGTATGTTCCCCAGCTCGGGTCGAACAACACGCGGTCACCATATTTCGCCGTGCAATTTGAGAACGTGATCAGAATCAATTTGCCATCGCGCTTCAATAACTTGTCGATCTTGCCTTCAACCGTGACACCGCTTTCGAATTCCAATTTCGTCTGCTTGCCTTCCGTTGATCTCAGTCGCGTTTCCAGTTCCCAATCGGCGAGCCGAACCCGTCCTTGTGATAATCGCGGCCATGACCAGGAAGTTCTTTCTCCCTATAAGCCAGGGCCGTGGGGCCAGTCGTTCGCAAATAAATTGGCGCTTCGCCTTTTGTGATGACTTCTGTGAACGTGCCGCTCGCTTCCAAGCCCGATGAATATTCGCAGGTAGTCGTGTTCTTGCATTCGATGGCCTTGTTGATTCCTTCGAGGCCGCCGACCATGAACGCCATTTTGCTGGCAAATTCTTCGAGAACATCGCTCAGATGTTTGAAGTCGCGACAAATGAAAAGCTGCGGCTGTTTGGTCGTGATATCGAATGGCTGATTCATCGCCTCGATGGAGTAGGGGATCTTCTTCACCTCCGCTTCCAAACAGGAAACCGATTCGCCGATCGACGAGAGCAAACCGGCGCCGTAAATCTTAGGATTTTCGAGCGGGCCGATCAGGCCGTATTCCACCGTCCACCAATGCAAACGCGAGAAGAGCGCCATCTCGGAAGGTTCGCCGAGATTTTTCTGCCGATATTCAACTTCGCGGGTTGCTTCCTCGACTTCCTTCGGGTCGCTATTCGGTTGTTCCTTCAGGATCGACAGATGCCGGATCGCTTGGTACAGCTCGAAATCTTTTTTCGACGACATCGCTTTCGCTCCAACTTCGCCGAAGCGCTGCAAGTAATTTGAATACTCGCGATCGACAATGATCGGGGCGTGTCCGGCGGCTTCGTGGACGATATCGGGCGCCGGCGTGTATTCGATGTGATGGATCTGGCGCATGTCGCACGCGATCACGAGAACTTTGTAAGCCTGGAATTCCATGAACGCGGCCGGCGGAATAAAGCCATCCACCGCCACAGCGCCCCAGCCGATCTTGCCGAGAATTTCGTTCATCTCTTCGATGCGCGGGATCCGTTCGAAAGAAATGCCGGTATCGAGCAATCCCTGGAAGTAAACCTTGTGAGCGTATTCCTTCAGGAAAAAAATGTTTTGCCGCATGATAAATCGCCACACGGCATGATCGACCGACGTATAATCGTCGTAACGCTGATCGACAGCGAACTGGAGCAAATGTTTCGGGCAACTGGCGACTGCCGCGTTGAGTAGCTGATTCCGCTTTCAGATTTCATCGGCATCCTCCTTGCAGGCATGGTACGACTCGTTCGCGATTTGGGCAAGGTGCATCGGCTTTTGTAGCGGCGGTCTATGACCGTCGCAGTTTATCAATTGAGATCATCCAGGAACTCCAGATCGAATACTTCACCCAAGAATGGCCATTCCTCCCATTGCTCAACTAATCCAGCACGCACGGGGTTTTCGCGAACGTAACTCCACTTTTCGTCGTAAGATTCTTCGCTACGCAGGATGTGATCGAAGAACCCTTTCTGCCAGTGCGGTGATGGAATTTTTTGAAGTCGCAGCGTCTGCGACAGAGCATTTTTCAGCGACTTCATCCATTCGGACAGCGTCAATAGCTCGTCATTCATTCCGACAAATGCGTGCAGGTGATCCGGCATGAGCACGTACGCACCCAACCATGCTCCACGATGGGGACCCGCGTTACTGAATTCAAACAGGCGGGCGTGAACCGCACCATTGTTCAGATTCGATCGGCGTATGAAGGTGCACGCAGTCACATAATAGATTGGAACTCGGTAAAAGAGGCGATGGACTCTGCGGAGACGTTCCGGCACACGAGACAATAGCGAACTTCTAGCAATTCGAGCGACGGTCATAGACCGCCGCTACAGGCGCGATCATTTTCGCGCTCGCGCGATGCGCTTCGCGATCCAAATAATCACCACGATCGCTACGACCCACGGCGCCAGAAACGCAATGGCGACGCCGATCATTCGCAAACTCCACATGATCGCGGCCGCGCTTTGGGCCAGTGTGTTGCGCAAGGTCGCCCACAAACCGCTCTCGCTGGAAACGATGTTGCCCTGACTGTAAACGACGATCGAGATGTCGGCGGGGGCGTTGGCTTCGTCGATTTGCGTGCCGGTCCGATCCTGGCGCTGCACGCCCACGTTCTCGACTTTCCCCAGCAAACCCAGCGATTGCATCAGTGCGTTGTAGTTCTTCATCGCGACGCGCACAGAAATGTTCGCCACTTCGCGTCCGTTCGGGTCGCGGTTAAACGATGAGCTGCGAATGTGGCCGCTCTGCTTTTCCGTTAATTCGCGCAACTTCTTCGCCTTCGCGTCGACATCCGATGTCCGAATGCTCAGGCTCGTCTGCTGGAGCGGCTGCTCTTGTTCTTCGCGCGAAATCGTGATGTTCAATTCCACTTTGTCACGCTTGACCCTGGCGCTCTCCGACATTCCTTCGCCACCTTGCGCGATGCGCTCGGTCTGCGTTTGGAAATTCTCGACCCGGCCGAATCCTTTGATCTTCGAGATTACCGCGTCGCTTTCCTCCGGCGCGATCAGGATCGACAATCGCGCTGAGACACGACCGGAATAATCGCGATCGAGCTGCGCATTGGTGATCTGCACTTTGGGCGACGCGAGTGTCTTGATATTGTTGTAAATCTTCTCAACTTCCGGGGCGTAGAGCGCGAGCTGCGCGTGCTCTTTGAGGAGAAATGCTGCCGGTTTTTCCAAATCTTTTTCGGCGAGCTGGATTGTGACCGTCGCGAATTGCACCTGCGAATCCCAGTATTTCAGTTCGCCCTGCATCTTCTCGATCTCCTCACGGACGCGGCCGAGTTCCTTCTCGACCTCGAGCAGATCGGAAACTTTGCCGGTCTTGTTCTTGAGCATGTCGATCAAACGTTGCTCCATCACGCGCGCATTTTTCAGGCGTGCATCTGTGTCAAGATACGCCTTGGTCACATCCTCAGTCCCGAGCGTCTGATTTTTCAATTCGCCAAGGCCGCGAACTTTCTGAAGAAACGAATCCAAATTCTCAGGCAGCACCTTGACCACTACGGTTCCGCGCAGTTTCCCATTGGCTTGTTTTTCTGAACTCGTCGTTGCGACATAGCCGTTCGCTTCTGCCGCGAAACTTGTGATTTCCTGGACCGCATGATCAAAACTGGCAATCTCGAGCTCGACGTTTGCATTCCGGATGAGCTTGCGATTTGCCAGAGGAGAAGCGGGTTCAGCCGGTTGGGCTGCCGGTTCTGTGGCGGCAGATAGGACTATTTGATTCCGTAATTGTTCGGTCGAGCTCGCGGAAGGCTTTCGCTTTGAGGTCGTTCTGTTTCTCGATACTTAGCGTGCCCGCTGATTTCGCTACCGCCGGTAGCTGATGGTTCCATTGCAGCAGGCAATCCCGCATTTCATCCTTGCGTGCTCCTCCGCTGAGATTCTGCCTGGGGCGGCGTTCATCCCTTAGCGAATCGAAAACAGCGACCGACTGCGTTTTCGATCCTCTTTCTGCGGTAATCATTCGTCCGATCTGGACGAGTCCGAGCAATACGGCGGCGAGGGCTGTGATTTGAACTGGGCGCAGACGCATAAAATGGATAACCGACCTCACAATCCCTCTGCGTTCCGGAACCCGATTATGAAACCCGGCCAGCATTCGTTGTTCGAATGCGGGATCGGCTTTCTCTGGAGCCAGTGTTTCTTCTAGATACGTTGTTCATGATTTTTGTTTCCTGATGAGCTTTGCGGCAGTCGGCGCATTCGACGAGATGCGCATGAAGCGCATTGCGTTCGTCTTCGGAAAGGTCGCCGTGCAGATCGGCGGCAAGAAAGTTGTCGATGTTATCGTGCGATGATCATGGCTATTCCAAAGCGACGAGAGCGGGTCTGAGTTGTTTGCGCATCGACGCGAGGGCGCGCCCGAGAATTCCGCGCAGGGCGCCGTTGCTGAGACCCAGCGTGTTTTCGATTGTGCGATAATCCATTTCTTCGAAGTAACGCAATGTGAGCGCGACCCGGTGAAGTTCGGGCAATGCGGCAAGCGCGGAATGAAGTTGTCGATCTAAGTCGATCGTGTCGGTAGTTCCGGTTTCGCTTCTCTGGAGTTTTTCGTGCGCGAAAGAAACTGTCTTACGTTTGCGGAAAATATCATGGGCACGATGACGCGCTATCGTGGCCAGCCATGCGGGAAATTTTTCCGGATCGCGAACGCGCCAGCGCGTTTTCCAGGCTTTGACGCAGCGAATCCTGCACGACGTCCTCGGCTTCTTCCCGGTTTTGCAGAATGCCGTAGGCGATGGCGAAAAGTGTTCGGCTATGGGTGCGGATGATCATTTCAAATGCCTCTCGATCGCCTTGAATGGCTGCCCGGTATTGGTCGCGTTCACTGGGATCCATTTTTGTCGATCTAAAGCCTAGACGTTCGAGGACGCGATTCCGCGCGAAATATTTTCCGGAGGTCAGGCAGCCTGCCTGACTCGGCAGACGGGCTTCCAGCCGGTCGTCCTTCTCTTCGACAGGCAAGATGCCTATCGGCCGAGACAGGCTGGAAGCCTATCTTCCTGGCGCCCGGCGGAAACTTATCAAAAGATGATGACGGTATTACCCACCGTGACGAAATCTTTCACTCGCGCGGCATCCCAGTTGGCCAAACGAATGCAGCCATGGCTGGCGGCGCGGCCGATTGTTTCCGGATTGTTCGTGCCATGAATGCCGATGCCCGGTTTGTTCAGGCCCATCCAGAGAACGCCCACGAGATTATTCGGGCCGGGTGGCAGATTGAACATAATTTTCGCTGCGAACTCCGTAGTTCAGCATCGCTTCATCATAGCGAAACCACGGCCAGACCGTCGCGCCGAGATTTTCCAAGTGCCGATCGGAGCGGGCAGGGTTGTTGATCCAGGTGTGATCGGAAAAACGCACACGAGCCGATCGCCATCGAAGACTTCCAGCAATCGTTCCTTGGTATCGACGTAAATCTTGCGCGCGGCCAGGGCTGGATTTTCGGCAATTTTTCCCTCAGTCAATTTTGCAACATCAAACGGCAACACGTTCGGAACCTTGAGGACATCGCCCGGTTTCAAGCGCTCACAGTTTTTGTCGGGATTGAGCTTTTGAATGTAAGCCTCCGCCGAATGATAGCGTTCGGCCACAAACTCAAGCAGGGAAGTGTAGGGGAGCCATTTTAGTTTCGCCTGCTCGTCATGACTGCTCGGAACCGATCCGATGAATTTCAAATCATCCTGGGTGATCGTGTAGCTGGTAAACGTTTGCGGGACCTGCTGCAGCATCCATTGATCGACTGCGCCGGTTTCGCGAATGGCATGGGCGTGCTTGTAAGAAATCAGTGCCTTGCGAAAAAATTCGCCCATTCGGCCGTCGATCTTGCCCGGCCCAAAGTCGTTATTGTCCAAAAAAATTTGTAGTTTGGTGGCGGTCTCCTCATCAAAATTCGGCAAGGCCGCGATGATCTCCGGCATATGTTTCGGTTTGGGCCGCGGAGTTCCTGCCGGCGACGGCTGGGGCGATTCAGTTTGGGCGGCGATTCTGGCGGCAATGGCTAACCACAAAATCAAACCAAGCAGAGCGCTACGTTGCATCAGACAGATAATGTGGGGCCGGGCGAAGTTGCAAATTCGATTGTGAATCGCGACTGAACTATCGCGCGTCTCCTTTTGGAAACATGACCTTGTCTGGCTCGGCATTCAATGCGGCGAGGAGTTTGGGAATCAGGCGTGTCTTGACCGCGCCGGCTTCGCGGGGCGACACGACGTAGCGAACGATGGCATCGATCCAAGTCACTTCATCAACGCGAAAAATGACGCGTGGATGTGCCCGCACTTCCAGCTCATCGACCGGCGTGCGAGCGAGAAGTTCGCGAAACAGTTCAACCCGCTCCATCATTTCCCGGCCCAACTCTTCCTCCACGATTCGCTGCATCGTCTCGGACACAAATTTCAGATCGCTTTGATACGCAATTTGAAACCTGATCTCATTCCAAATGTAAGGGAATAGCGGCCAGGAATAGTTCCAGACGATTTCGTCGAGAACTTTTTCGTTCGGGAAACGAATGACTCGGCCGCTGGGATGATCGCCGGAAATATATTGCCCGCCGAATTCCCACAGTGTGGTATCGAGATAGCCGACATCGATAACATCGCCAGTGGCATCTCCGATCTTGATTCGGTCGCCTACCTGGAACGGACGCCGCACCAGAATGTAGATCCAGGCTATGAAACTCTTCATCGGAGTCTGGACCGCGAGACCAACAATAATGGACCCGATGCCGAGCGCGGTCAGACCGGCATACCAATTCACAAAAATTGCCGAAATGACGACTACAGCGATGGCAATGGCGGCAAGCAGATGCTCGATGCGTCTGAGGGTGAAGCGGAGCGTGGGATCCTTGATTCTTCCAATCAGGTAAACGGAAATTGCTTTGGCGATGGCCAGAACGACAACAATCAACGCGACGCCGCGCAGTCCGCGCCGGGCAAGATCGACATCGTGCGCGGGGAGGGGAATTAATTTCGTTCCGACGGCATAATAAAGAACCGCGCACCCGCCGAGCATGAGCAAGTGGGTTACAAACCAGAACTTGTCCTTGGCTTTTGCCCGGACAGTCTCGCCTGATTTCTCGCCACTGGTGCGGGCAAGCTCCTCTCGCACCTCCGGTTGCCGGCAAAGCTCTTCTACTGTTTCTGCCATCAAACAGTAAATCGGAAGTGGTCGAGATTCTGAGCGTTGCTGCCAGATTTTATGCTACGCAAAGCGGGATGTCGCCCAAGCCAATTCGTTACGTGCCTCTAGGCCAGGCGCGCAGAACTCGCACCTCGAAATCGCGACGCGTAAACGTTAGTGCGAGGATGTGCGGAACAGAGTTTGGAATAACGCCGTTAGAATCAGATGTCGGCGATCCGCCTGACATTGAAAGACAACAATCGGCGGGCGAAGATTACGCCGGCCAGACCGAGACCCAGCAAAGCAATCGTGGATCCGCTTTCTGGTACCCGGGAGTCCCCGGACCGCCCAGTGCAAGAACCTCGGCTGCTGTTAACGGGGTGTCGTAAATAGAAATTCGGTCAACTAAGCCAGCAGAGGCTTCATTCCCAACAGCCAAATCATCAATGAAAAAGTTCATAATTCCGTTCGTCCCACTGAATATCCCGTCACCGCCGCTGTCCACAAACGAAAACTGCGGCAAACCGTTGACATACCCGCTGACAACGTCTGTCGTTGAGTCTCGGGTGATAACCATCCGCGCCAACACATTAGTGGCAAAAGCACCGGGAGGGCCCGTTATGTGGTTATAGAAGTTCAGCGCCGTATCCAGATTATACAGGCCGGTGTCGCTAGTACGATCCTTAAAATCGAGGATCCTTCTATAACCGGTCAAGTCTGTGAAACTGAAATCGATCAAGATCGAATAGTTGCCAGTGTTGGTGAGCGCATTGCTCAGCGAGAGACCTTGGTTTGGGCCAAAAGTATAATTTGTTGCGTGTAATGTTCCTCCATTTGGCGAAAGCGAAGGCCCACCATAAAAATCGGTATAGGTTCCGTTGAGATCGTAACGATGAATCTCCGTGGCGCCGCTGAGCGGCACAACAGCGAAAAATGCAAGAGCAAATATCCAACTTGTTATACTGAGTAGCGGTTTCATAATGGAAGATTTTCCTAGCAAGTCCCGGGCCCGCATCTCGAATTTGCGTTATATTTCCAAAGCTATTTCCTTCATGTTCATAACGTTATGTTTTTATTAAGCTAGCGTGATGAGCAGAAGAGCCAAGCATGATTCTGTAAAAATTACCGACAAATCGTCCACAGCGACCATGTATCAGGGGAACTCGCGGCGAGCACGCCCGGCCACCTTTGTTACGCCGTCTTCAGCCAACAGCGCAACACTTCCGCCACGCTCCAGGCTTGAGCGATGCAACCGCCGGGATTGTGCGGCGCGCGGGCATCGAACACTTCGCTGATCGTTCCGATGCCTGCTTCATTCAAATGTTTGGGAAATCGCTCCAGGAATTTGCGCGCGCCATGGCGCTCATGCGGGTGAACTTTCAACCACGCATCGATAAATGGCCCAATTAACCATGCCCAGACTGTACCTTGGTGATAAGCGCCATCGCGCGAATGCAGATCGCCGCCGTAAATCGGTTTGTAATCGGGATGATCCGGCGAGAGCGAACGTAATCCGAGCGGCGTTACCAATTTTTCTTCGACTACTTCAATGACGGATTTCCAATGTTTGCGATCGAGGATTGGATGCTCTAGCGAGATGGCAAAAATTGATTTGGCCGTAGGGAAGAATCGTCTTCGGTTCCGTTGTTAACATCGACAACGTCGTAAAGATAACCGCCCTCTTCGAACCAGAAGCGATCGTTGAACGAAGCACGAGCTTGTTCGGCCCATTTCTCGTAACGTTCGTCGGATCTTTCTCGCCAGATTTCCGCAACCATTCATCAAAAGACAGAGCGCGTTATACCACAATGCATTTATCTCGACGGCTTTCCCTCGACGCGGCGTCACGACCCAATCACCCATTTTTGCATCCATCCAGGTGAGCTGATATCCCTCCTGCCCCTGGCAAAGCAAACCATCTGCTGGGATCGACATGGATATTGAATCGGGTTCCGCGCAAATGGTGTTCAACGATGTCGACCAGAGTCGGGAGCAAGAGTTTGAGTGTGTTGTGATCGTTGGTTTGTTCTACATACCGATTGAGAGCGTGGAAAAACCAAAGGGTCGCATCTGCGGTATTATATCGACCTTCCTTCGCGACATCGGGAAACATGTTCGGAATCAAACCGTCCCGGACATAATGGGCGAAAGTGTGCAGGATGTAACAAGCTTCCAACCAGCGACCGGTCAAAAGCGTCAAACCTTCCAGGCTGATCATGGTGTCGCGGCCCCAATCGGTAAACCAATGATATCCGGCGATGATGGTGCGCGCTTCGTCGCCTGAAGCGTGTGCACGCGCCGCTTCTTCGGCTCGTCCCCCCGGAGTGATCACAAATTGATCCGCGGCGAAAACTAATTCCGCCGGAAGACCGCCTGCGCGCGTCCGGGTCTGCTCTGCGGAAGCAGGCGCGTTCGTCGTTCCTGTTCGGCGGCCTGAGCTTCCGCTGGTGCGAGAAGCTCAACGATGTCCCACCTTTCCGTCGAGCCAACCAACGTCGCCGATTCCGTCTTTCTCAAGATCGACATGGAAAAAACCAGGACTCCATAGGTCGCCTTCATGGGCATAGCCGCGCCTTGCTCGATGCGATAGACCACCTGGTGAATTGTTTTTCGCGCGATGGTGAAAGGAGACTGGTATCCGCATAGCGTCATTCGAATGGACGGAAATTTGCCGCCGCGGCGGCTGAGATCTCGTATCGTCGCCGTAGCGGCGCTTAGCTCGTAGGGGCCCGGCTCTCCTTCGTTCACGGCAGTCTCGTGATGCCGAAAGTGAAAAGCCGGATGCAATTCCAGTCGCGGCCGGGTATCGCCTTCGAGAATACGATAGATGAGGTAAACCTGTTTTGTTGATGGGGAAGGATGATGCGCTTTTCCAACACCACATCGCGGACATGATAAATCCAAATCGGAAGACCATCTTCCAGCCGAAACTCGTGCAAAAAATCCGCGCCGTGTAATTCGAGCTGGCCGCCGGCTCGTTCTTCTCCGCCCAGCGAAACAACGTCGTCCTCACCGAAGCGGAGAAATTCCGATACATGACTCCACATCAGAACGCGGCCAAGCGGTATTGGCAAAGCCGCGATCAAAAGCCCGTGATATCGACGCGTTACCGCGCCGGAAACCGTCCCTGACGCGTAACCGCCCAGCCCATTTGTGACGAGCCATTCGCGAGTTAGAAGGATTTCGCGCGAACTTTCGCTGGCTCCAGCGCATCGAACGAACGACGGCCGGTTGATAATCCCTATCCATTGATTCGGCGGCGTTTCGGTTTTTTGCGGCGGAGCTTTTTCGGGCACCAGCCGCAATGCTACCGTCGCTTCCGCCGGCAAAATCCAACTCTCCTGGGTTGACAACCGCTACTTCGCCGGGGCCGCCGTATCTCAGGCAGCTCGCTCGACCAAACGCGTTCCCATTCGAAGCCGAGCGGGGGGGCGAGCAGGGGCTCCGGCGCAGGTTCCATGCGCTGTTGGCGCCCCAGATTCACAACCAATAAGCGATCGTCGTTGTTTTTGGCAAAATAGCGCAGAACAAAACTTTCCCGGTTTAACACAGCGCCATCAACGCCGCCGGCAATTTGTTCGCGGAAACGCGAATCCTGATGGCGCAATCGGATAAGATCGACATGCAGCTCATAGAACTCGTGATTTTTTTCGCGCTCGGAAAAATCGAGCTGGCAGCGCGCGACCATTTCAGGATCGAACGGGTCCGCCAGGCGCCGTTGCGTTTCCTTATGGGCAATCGATGGAAATTGCGCCAGAAATTCGAAGCGACCTTTCCGGATCGCTTCCTGCAAAGTCTCATCGCCGACATCGGTGAAATAGATAAATGGACTCGACGATCCAAATTCTTCGCCTTGAAACAGCATTGGCGTCCACGGCCCAAGCAAGAGCAAAGCCGTCATCGCCCGATAACGCCCGGGCGAGGTTTGGAATCGAAGCCGGTCGCCGGTCGAAGTATTCGAGATCTGATCGTGGTTTTCGATGAAGCAGACGAACGCTTCCGGCGGCGTCCCGTAGGCTGGCGTGCCGCGCGGCGCCTCCTGCCACATGTAAGGTTGTCCTTGGTAAAGGTAACCGTATTTCGCAGCTGAAATAAATTCCTGCGGGCTGCCACGGTAATCTGTGTAATAAGCTTCCGCCCGACCGGTCAGATGCCACCAATGCCGCGTGATGAAAATCGTCATTCCAGAGTCCGTCGAGATCGTCTCCTCCGGCAGCACGCGGTTGAATCAATTTGGTTTCCTGTGGCTCATTCTCGGCCACGAGAATAATCGATCGCGGCGCCGCGGTTTCCCGGGCCATCTGGGCAATCTCGCCCAAAATGTAGTTATCGGATTTGTCTTTGATATCCTGCGTCGCATCAAAGCGAAAGCCGTCGAAATGGAATTCGTCGACCCAGTAGCGAGCGTTGGTGATGAAAAATTCACGGACCGGCCCGGAATTCGGTCCATCGAAATTGAGCGAATCGCCCCAGTCGTTCTCGTAACGTCTGGTGAAATAATCGTCGGAATAGACGCGAAGATAATTTCCGTCGGGCCCGAGATGATTGTAAACGACGTCGAGAATCACCGATAAACCCAGCTCATGAGCGTGATTGACGAATGCACGCAAATCATCCGGCATGCCGTATTGATGCGCCGGCGCGAAAAGATCGACTCCATCATAGCCCCAGCCGAATTTTCCGGGGAAATCCGCGATTGGCATCATCTCGATCGCTGTGATCCCGATGCGCTTGAGTTCTGCCAATTGCTCGGCAGCAGCGGACCAGGTTCCTTCTTTCGTGAACGTGCCGATGTGCATTTCATAAATGATCTGACCCTTGAGTTTGCATCCGAGCCAGTCCGAATCGGTCCAGCGAAATTGGGTTGGATCGACAATGCAAGAGGATCCGTGCGGTCCATCTGGCTGAAATCGCGACGCCGGATCGGGATGAAAATGTTCGGCCTCGTTCACCCGGAATCGGTAAAGCGCGCCTGGCCCAGCCTCAGCAACTCCGGAATGGTATCCATCATCTTCGCGTTGCAGCGGCTGAAATATTCGCTGCGCATTTTTTGCCGCGCTTTTTTCCAGAACGACATCAACCCTCTGCGCTTTTGGCGCCCAAACCCGAAAATGCGCCTCGGTCGGGCTAATGATTTCTGCGCCGATCGGGTATCGGCGTTCGATTGTGACCACGCCTTTCCTTCGTTGATCGGCTGTTTTGCGGCTGTGAGCTTTTTCTGAATGCAACATCGACACCTTTTCCCTGTGTTTTGCGTTCTCTTACGGTAAACCCAACAGCGGTGGAACGAAACTCAGCGGTTACAGTCGTCGAGCATTCGCTGGTGGCGGCCAAATTGTCGATCTTGCGCTCTCGCGACAACTGAATCGCTCCGGCTATATCGTGCCCGGGCTGGGGATGCCGGCGATCGTTATTTCGGAACTGATTGAGCCCGCGGATCACGCAAATCAGGCGAATAAAAGACTGAAGACTTCGGAGAGACATGCTTCCGCATGTCCCGGACGCGCGGAAGCGCATCCCTCCAGCGCGCGGAAAGCTTGCTTCTCTTAACGAGACGGATTGGAATCGCACGCATGAACGGCCCTGAACCCAGAATCGAGATCTTCAAGCCTTTCGGCGAAGCCTTCGACCTGATGAAGAAAATCCTTTTTCAACCATTCGACATTAAGAAATGGTTCGTCATCGGTTTCGCCGCTTTCCTAGCGAATTTTGCCGGCGGCTTTGGAATTCACGGGAATCCCTTCTCGGCCTGGTCCTCGCGTGACGACCGGCGCGAGATCGCAAGGAAATTTCATGAGATCGGACCGATCGGAAATGTGGATTGGCCGATCATCGCGTTGATCGTTATCGGCGCTTTGATTCTTCTTGCGATCGTCATTGTTCTCAAATGGATCGGCGCGCGTGGCCGCTTCATGTTCACCGATTGCATCATGCATAACCGCGGCGCGATCGTCGGGCCATGGAACGAATTCCGGACAGAGGGGAACAGTTTTTTTCTGTTTTCGCTCGTGATTGCTCTGGCGATCTTCACCCTCGTCATCCTCGCCATTCTGCCGGTCATCGCGCCTTTGGTTCTCCACGGCCCTCATCCAAAACCGACCTTCTGGTTTTGGATCGCGCTTGGGTTCTTCCTCCTTTTTGTCGTGGCGATTTCCATCGCGTGGACCGTCATCTCGCATTTCATGGTGCCGATCATGTATCGCCAGCGTTGCCGGGCGCGTCAGGCGTTTGTGGAAAGCATTGGGCTGATCAACGCGCATCCTGGGCCAATTCTTCTTTTCCTGCTGTTTTTTATCCTGATCGCGATTTGTGCGGCCATCGTTGGTTGCGCCGTGGTTTGTGTGACCTGCTGCATTGCGGCGATTCCATACATCGGCACGGTGATTCTCTTGCCGATTCCGGTCACTCTTTACGGATTCACACTGATGTTTCTCCGCCAATTCGGCCCCGATTACGATGTCTGGCAGGGAATTTCGCCGCCAGCGCCGCCTACGACTTCGCCGCCGCCCGAACCTCCGCCATTGCAAACGTAGGCGGGCGATCTTCGAACGGAATCCCCAGCGTAGGGAGCCGGGAAGTAAAGGCGCGCAAAATCTAACCTATGCTTTAACAACATCAGACAATATATGTCATATAAAATCGCTAGGTGTTGGTAGGCTTTGGTTATGGTTTTTCAAGCTTGGCGAATGCTGCTTCAAATTTCGCGTCCTCTGTCCGGCGCACGTAGGCGTCTTTCATTTCAACCACGTCTTCTAAACGCCACGCTTTCAATTCCACGCCTGCTGCGACCGCTGGCGTTGTTTTCAGTGTCTCGTGACGACGGACGAAATTGTAAACGCCAAGGAACATTGCGACCGCCGCCTTGTGCATTTCGACTGTTTTGCTGTAGCCAAGCCCCTTGCGCTGGAATCGCTTCAATTCTTGGCGAACGGTCAAGAAAGCCCGCTCAATGTGCGAAGTGGTGAGGCTGCCTAAGTCCGGCGAGCCTACTAGTGCTTTCCGCTCCGCTGTCATCATCTTGCGAACGCCCTCGTTCTTTCCAAGACGCGCCAGCGTGCCGTCAAGCATTTCCGGCTCGCCGAATACCTTTGTTTCCATTCCGTAGCTGAAACCCTCGTAACCGAAAGCCTCGCGGATGTGCCACGGGTATTGCTTGAAATTATCTGTGGCGATCTGCACCGGCCCTTTCACGCGCTGGCGCACATCAGCAACAAACTCGCGGCCTGTCCAGCGATCACGCTTGCCGACACGATGCGAGAAAATCAACTTCGTGTCCGCGTCGATGCAGGCCCACAACCAAAAGTCGCCGCGCGTATTGTCGCGCTTCCCATAAACGGTCGTCGGCTTTGGCATCCGGCCCGCGTGACAGCCAACATACTGCCATTGCTCGTCCATTTCGATGCGAACACACGGCAAGTCGCGAAATTCTTTGTCCATGTAGTCGATAAATGCTTCGCCGGTCTCACGAACGATGCGCAGCACCGCCGCTTTATCAGCGCGGAACATCCGGCAAACTGCGTTGATTGGTGCTCCTTCACAGAGCGCCGCCAAAACTAAAGACTGCCGTTCTTTGCTCAATCGTTTATTCATACAAATTTTTAGCTTGATTTAATGTAATACAAAAATTAAACTACCGTCAACACTAATTTTCGTATTACGAAAAATAATTATGCCAAAACGGGGAAGACCTAAATTGCCAAAGCGAAAGACGAAAAGCGTTTTCTCTCTGCGTTTCTCTCAGGATGAACTCACCGCAATGACTCGCGCTGCCAAACGCGCTGGCCAGAAGGTTAGAGAGTGGGCCAGAAATTGCTTGATAGAACGGTCAACTCGTGATATTCCGTAATACAAGAAAGTGGTGGAGATAGTGGGAGTTGAACCCACCGGGCGTTGCTTATAGGGCGTGCCCGCCTACCCGGTATCCCCATTGCCCTTCCGGGCCGCGTGGCAGTCTTAGTAGGATTCAACCACGCGGCCCGGTGCCTTTTGTATCATTGCGCTAGGTTACGACCGGGCTGATGTCGCCTTGCGCTGTCGGTCTAACTTCATAATCTTCGTTTTCTGTACAAAGCCGGTCTGCGCCCGCTTCCCGGCACACGCTCTTTGATTTCGCCGGTTTTCTTCAAGCGATTGAGAACTATTCCGATCGCGCTCATTCCGATCTGGTAACCGTGACCGCGCAGAAACGCATAAATATCACGAATGTGGTAATCGTCTGTCATTTTGGAGATAGCCAGTCGCACGAGCTTCGTATTGCGCCCGTACTCCTTGTCGCCCTGCCCAGATAGCTCCGGCCATAGCCCAACCGCATCATCCTGGCTGGCGCTTCCGTTTTGTCCGTGGCTCCGCGCCAAGTCCTCTCGAACAAGGCGATAGGCGTCTTTTAGCTTCTGCCTTTCAGTAATTTCTTTATCAAGAAGCGCCTCGCGTTCTTCGATGCTCCGAATGTCATCCCCGGTCATAGTCAGGAACCTTGGAGCAGATGCAATACAAATGCAAGGACAAAGAATTAGTCCGAGCGTCTTGTCTTCGGCGGCCTGCTAGCCTTTACATGACGGTCTTTTTCGCGCTTTCTAGCTTCTCTAAGCTGTTGCTTTAACTTCCGCGACCGGAGCAAGGTTTCTCCTCGGACCGGCTTGCTGCCGGTGATCTGCTCGACTTGCCGCAAGGCTTCTTGGCTTGTGTCGCGTTTAGGCACAAAGCTTAATACAGTCAATGTCTAAAAGAGGCAAGCGAGCAAGAGACCTACGAAGACTGAAATGGCAAAAACAGCGGCAGCGAAACCGAAGGAACAAAGTAAGAAGATTATTTGGTCTGATATTTTCTCCTGTCGGCCCAATCTTTTGGCTATTGGCTTTGATGACAATCGCGACGACCTACTTTTCATTTCAATCAAGTGTTTCCGTAGAGATCGAGAGGCCGCTCGATCCTCAACATCCGTTCCCCGCGATCTTCAAGATTACAAACGAAGGGTGGCTGCCAATTTATCACGTACGTCGAATGGTCGGTGTCAGCAAAGTTGAAAATATTTACGGCGGCAGAATCGAGGGAATGCAGTTTGACGATTCGGCACCGGAAATACCGAATTTGGACGCAAAGGAAACAGCCACAGTGACAGTCCGGATGCCTTTTTACCGAAACGAGATGCAGTACAGACTGGGAGATATTAATGTAAACGTCTACTATTCGACATTCATCAGGACGAAAAAGATGCAAGGTTTTCGATTCACCTTGGCTTACCAAGCTGACGGAACCGCGCGCTGGCTTCATCGAGCTAGATCGGAATAATAGAATTTCCATAATCAAACCCTACCAGCACCAATCGCTAGGCGTTGGGGTTGGTTGGGTATGGTTTTTCTAGTCTGCTCCTAATTCGGAGTTGAGCCTTTTCCATCGTCGCTTTTAGGAAGTCGACCGCTGATTGCGTTCCGACATAGACTACGACCCGCAAAGGCCCGCCGATGAGTCCTCCAATAAAACCCAACACCGCGAGCAGGAGGTAAATGTCGATGAACTGGGACACAATTGAGGAAGTGTTTGTTATTATCGCTTTTGGGAGCATTGGTGGAGCAATTTCGGGCGCTTTTGTCGCCAACTATTTTGCTAGTCGTCGTGATCAACGTCGACGCAAAGTTGAGTTGCTCGCCTTTCTAAATGCTTGGAAATCTGACTTCGAAGCTAATCGCCCGAAATACGTCCCTGAAGCCAACTTGTCTCGCAACGTGTTTGAACTTTTTGATGATTTCAGGATTGAACTGATTGCAAAGGCGACCGTTGTCGAATTGGACTACCCTCGATCTAGGCAAGAACAATACAAAGCTTTGGTCACTAAGATAATCAATATGGCCCCAGGGCACATGAGTGACAAAGGTAAGGCACAATTGAACACTACGCTTAACGAATTGATTAAGTTTCTTAGGCAAAACTGACGACAGTATTCAAATTGCGGCGAAAGCTTTCTCAAACTCCGCGCCCTCTTTTCGCCGCAGGAATCGGTGTGAGCACTTTGCCGATTGCCAAATGTCGCTAAATCGGCAGCGGATTTAGTAGGCACTGGCAGCAATTTTCCTACGCAGTTAACGAATTAAGCTTGACTTTGCGCTCGTTTTTTCTCATTCTCACGCCCGTGCTAAATCCTCTGAAAACAGCTAGCTTCTTCCGCAAATTCTTTCAACCCACGCTAGCTGCTCTGGCGTTCGCAATCGTTTCCTCCGCTCCATCCGCTCAAGCCGGTTACATCGTAACGTTCCGGCAAGTCGGTCCCGACGTTGTCGCCACCGGAAGCGGACCTATCGATTTAACTGGCCTCGATACTCTTTTCCCAACAACAGGGACATCTCAAGTGGTCCCATTCGGTGCATACATCTTTACTGGCCCAACTGGGTCTAACCCTGTCCAGCCGTATGGCGGCGGTGGTATCAGTGGTCCGACAAGTTTTGGAAGCGGCTTTGGCACCTTGGCCGATAGTGGCAGCGGGGATCTAGTCGGAATCTTCGGCCTCGGTCATTTGCTGTTTGTGCCACTAGGCTATGTATCCGGTTCCCCCCTGTCGGACACCGCGACCTACGACAGCGCGAGTTTCGCCAGCCTCGGCTTAACGCCTGGCATCTATGAGTGGACCTGGGGAACTGGAGTAAACCAGAACTTCACCGTCCGTATAGTGCCCGACTCGGGTTCAACTTTTGGATTACTGTTCGTAGGCTTGGTCGCTTTGTTCGGTGTAACTCGTTTCCGCTCTCGCCAGTTGGCCTGACAAGTGGATCCTTCGGCAATCTGAGAACCACGGATTCGCCTTCGTCGCCATCGGAGGACTACGGCGGCGAGCTGGCGAATTGACCTGCCACGATCACCTGGCAAAATCCGCTGGAGGAAGAAATTGTCGGAGCAACCACGAACCTTCGGTGGCGATCCGTTTGGTGGTCGGCGGCCAACCAGCCACGAACGGCAATCAGGATTGCCCTGGGATGCGTCGTATCACGATGGGCCTGCGCCCTGGGATATTGGCCGGCCGCAGCCAGCACTCGTGCGCCTGGCATCCAAAGGCGGATTTGCCGGAGCGGTGCTCGATGCGGGATGCGGGACCGGCGAGAACGCTCTTCAGGTCGCTTGGCTCGGACTCGCCGTTGTCGGTGTTGATGTAGCTGAAACGGCACTGGCGATCGCGCGACAGAAAGCCGACGACCGTAAGATCGACGTTGAATTCGCCTTAGCTGACGCGCTCCAACTCGATCGGTTGGGGCGCAAGTTCGAAACTGTGATGGACTGCGGACTATTCCACACTTTCGACAACGACGAGCAACCCCGATACGCGGCGAGTCTGGCATCGGTGACCAAACACGGTGGGACTCTGTACGTGCTGTGCTTCAGTGACGAAGGTGTCGATATTGGCCCGCACCCGATCAGTCAGAGAGACCTGAGATCTGCGTTCAACCCCAGCACCGGCTGGAATATCGTCACAATCGAACCGGAGCGGATTGAGACGAGATTCCACGACCACGGTGCACCGGGCTGGCTGGCAACAATCGAACGAATCTAGACTGCGAATGGTCGGGCGCCGTGTTGTGGTGGGGCGCGCGTTGCGGACGGCTCGGCGATCCGTCCCTACCATTTACGAGATGGCTCTTAGACGTTGCTGCCGCTCCATTTCAGCTTTTGTCGCACCACGCTGAAGAATGAGACATCGGGCAACGCGGCCAAAGGCAGAGTCTTTTTCGCTTTGCGGATGGTGATTGTAGATCCTCGCTCGATGTGAATTGGTGGCCGGCCGTCGAGCGTGAGAAAGACCGGATACTCAGGATCGCTCGCTTCAATTTCGATGACCGAGGTTGAGGCCACAATGATGGACCGATTGGTCAGGACGTGCGGACAAATCGGGGTAATCACGAGGACGCCCGATTCCGGGTCGAGAATCGGCCCGCCCGCCGAGAGCGAATAGGCGGTCGACCCGGTCGGCGTGGCCACGACTAATCCATCGGCATTAAATTCCGTGAGCACTTCGCCGTTCACTCGTGCTTGCAATAAGACCAACCGGGAAAGCTCGCCCCGGCTCAGGACTGCGTCGTTGAGGGCGATCATTTTCCCGGTGCGTTTTTCGCCTAACGTGACCCGTGCTTCCAACAGCGTCCTTTGACTGAAGTTGATGCGGTCTTTCGCGATGCATTCGACCGCTTCGCGATAAGCGCTGGAATTTGCGCAGGTCAAAAAGCCGAGCGATCCCACATTGATCCCGAAGACCGGCTTGATCGCCTCACCCAGTTGTCCAACCACGCGCAGGATGGTCCCGTCTCCGCCGACGACCACTAAGAGATCCGTGGCGGCGCCAAGCTGCGCTATGGTGCTGTCTGATTTTTTCCCGGCAATCGCGGCCGTTTCCTTTTCCAGCAGGATCGACATCGAATACCGGCGAAACTCGTCCGCCACGGCGTTGACCAGATCGGCCACGCCGGGTTTTCCGGTATGCGCAATCAGGCCGATCGTTTTCGTATGCATGCAAAAAATTCCTGATTGCCGTCGGCGCCAGTGATGCTGGAAGGAACAATTTCGGAAACGCTATGGCCGAGCTGAGTCACGAACTGAACGATCTTGTCTTGTGCCTTTCGATGCAACTCCGGTTTACGAACGATTCCCCCGCTTCCGACATCGGCCGCCTGGAGCTCGAACTGTGGCTTGATCAAAGCCAGGATCACGCCATTTGCAGTTAGCAACTCAAAGGCATTGGGCAAGATCAAAGTCAGCGAGATAAATGAGACATCGATCACGCAAAGATCGACAGACTCAGGAATCTGCTCACGGGACAGAAACCGCCCATTCAGCTTTTCCAGCACGATCACAAGCGGATCGTTCCGAATTTTCCAATCCAATTGACCGTGGCCAACATCGACGGCGTAAACCCTGGCCGCGCCCCTCTGGAGCAGACAATCGGTGAATCCGCCTGTCGAAGCGCCGATGTCGAGGGCGATCTTGTTCTCGACGTCGATCTTGAAATCATTGAGCGCCCCTTCCAATTTCAGGCCGCCGCGACCGACAAATTTTTCCGGCGATTTCACGCTGATCTCCACATCCGGTTGGACAAGCTGGGATGGCTTGGCCGCGACCTGCGTTCCGATCTTGATTTCCCCGGCCATGACAGCGCGCTGGGCTTTTTCCCGGCTGGGAAAGAGGCCTTTGGTCACCAGCAACTGATCAAGCCGGAGTTTTTTCAGCTTTAACATTGTCTCGGAGATTACCGTATTAGATTTCGAAGGTCCCTGTTAACTAGAAGCTTATTGCAATCCTGACTCATTCCTCTGTAGTCTGCTCTTGGATCAGCTTCTCGATCGAGGCAACGTCTTCCGCTGAGGCGCGTCGCCGCTGATATTTCCGAAACAGGATCTCTTTTAACGCCAGCAAGTCCTCCAGTTGCGGTCGGTCGTAATAGGTCCATTCCAGATCGCCGGCTGTTTTGGATTGGAGCCGCCAGCTTCCACCAAACTTCGTCGCTCGCACCTCGCGCTTACGCCCCTCGGAGTCTTTTTCTGTCCAAACGTGCTGAGCTCGCATTATCTAAAACTCTCGCCTTGATTCGCCATCCGCAAAAGCTTTGAACACGCGCAAATCTTTTCGCGAAGCTTTCGGAGTGCGACCACGTCCTCGCGTCGCTTTGGGACGGGCCAAGGATTTGCATCGGACTCCAATTCACCTCCTGTTTTTCTCGATAGCGCGCTAACTGTCTGCGATTTATGAAAAAGCGGTGCGAAGACGCCCCGCACTCCGAAAGCACTTCGTGCGAAAGCATCTCACACGCCCTTCGGAGCGCTTCGACTTCGCTGGACATGGCAGACCTGTTTATGCGATGGCTCTTGCGAGATTGAAAGATGCGCTCAGATTGGCAGTTTATTTCGCAGCCACGATTCTCGTGGGCTCGTTGATCGCCCCATTTCTTTTCTGGGCAGCCCAAGCGTGGGCACCCGATTTGGCAAGGTTTGAGTTTGAAACGTTTTTTCACCGAGCGCTTCTAATCGCAGCTCTGGTTTTGCTCTGGCCGTTTCTGCTCTGGAGCAACGTGCGAACGCTGCGCGATCTTCAACTGGAACGAAATCCGCGGGCGGGGCGTCACGTGTTTGGCGGCTTTATTTTGTCCGCCATTCCCCTGCTCTGTTGCGGCGCTCTCTTTCTCTCCCTTGGGGTTTACGGATGGCGCCACCATTTCGCCGTGCATTCATTCGGCAAGATAATCGCGGCATCGATCGCGGTGCCATTGATTGAAGAAACATTTTTTCGCGGTTTGATCCTGGGCATTTTACTGCGAACGGGTCACAAGGACCTGTCGATCCTGGCGACGTCCGCGTTGTTCGCCGTTGTCCATTTCCTAAAAGCGCCCGCGCGAACAGCGACAATCGTTACGTGGTCGTCCGGCTTCCATTCCATTGCTCAGTCGTTCGGACAATTCGCCGATCCGATGTTTGTCCTCGCCGCATTCACGACCCTGTTCCTGATCGGCTGGATTCTAGCTGATGCGCGGATTCGAACGCGGTCGCTTTGGTTGCCGATCGGCCTGCATGCCGGCTGGATTTTTGCCAGCGGGCTCTTCAAGGCCGCAGCGCGCCGGCAAACAATTCTGCTCCCATGGATCGGGAAAAATTTACTGGTCGGAATTGTGCCGCTGGTTGTCGCTTTGCTGACGTGGCTGATATTGGTTCTCTGGCTAAAACATGAGCGCGCTCGCCATCTTTGAACCCAGAATCTGCGCTGTCATTCTGAGCGGAGCGAAGAATCTCAAATCTCTTCCAAGCGACGCCGGCCAAGATTAAAAAGGTTAGAGATGTTTCACTTTGCTCAACATGACAAGATAGCTAAAGCAAAATCTGGGTTTGGAGCGCTGGGCGCGATCACTTCGCTCCTTTACCCGCCGGTTTGCACAATTTGCGGACTAGCCGTCGATGCCGGTGACTATCTCTGTCTCACTTGCGACAGTAAAACGATGCGGATCGTCCCGCCGTTTTGCGAGCGGTGCTCGGAGCCATTTGCTGGTGCGATTAACGATTCATTCACCTGCGCAAACTGCGCGCATCGAGTGCTTCATTTTGAAACAGCCGTAGCAGTCTATCGCAGCCGCGGGATCGTTCGTCGGGTGATCCATGATTACAAATACAGACGGCAAACCCATCTTCGGAATCTCATCGCCGGCTGGCTCTGTGAAGCGCTGGAGGATGTGCGGCTCCGCGATCGCCGTTTCGATATCGTTGTTCCGGTCCCGTTACATCCCACGCGGGAACGGGAACGCGGATTTAATCAAGCGGCACTTCTGGCGGAATTGTTGAGTGCGCGGGTTGGTGTGCCGAGCAAGCCCGTTCTGGAACGCGTCCGTTATACCACCACTCAGACGGCATTTGATCGGGCCGAGCGGATGGAAAATTTACATAATGCCTTTCGTTTACGAAAAACCGCGGACGTGCAAGGTTTGCGGGTGCTTTTGATCGACGACGTTTTGACAACCGGCTCGACTTTGAGCGAGTGCGCCCGCGTTCTAAAGAAAGGCGGGGCGTTCTCAGTCCATGCGGCCGTCGCGGCACGGGCATAATTTCCGATGGCCATCTTCAAAAAACCTCGATTCGGAAGAGAAGGTGAAAAGAAACGCGATTTTCCGCAGGGTGTTTTTCAAAAGTGTCCCAGTTGCGGCGAAGTGGTGACCGAGATTCAGCTGGCCGATAACCAGCGCGTCTGTCCCCACTGCGATCATCATTTCGCCCAATCGGCCAAGGAGAGGATCGACAATCTGCTCGATTCCAAAAGTTTTGTCGAAATGGATGCCGGTTTGAAATCGATCGACACGCTCCGTTTTCAAGGAATGGCCAGTTACAAGGACCGGCTGAAAAAATACCAGGAAAGCACGGGGTTGATCGACGCCGTAATTAGTGGACATGGAATGCTCGACGGCTACAAGGTCGCGATCGCGGTCATGGATTTCACTTTTCTCGCCGCCACCATGGGATCGGTCGTAGGCGAACGAATTACTCGCGCGATCGAATACGGGACGGCAGAACGTTCGGCAGTGATCATTATCGCCGCTTCGGGTGGCGCGCGAATGTACGAAGGAATGTTGAGCCTGATGCAAATGGCCAAGACCAGCGGCGCGCTCGCCCGGCATGCTCAACAACATCTTCCTTACATTTCTGTCCTAACCAATCCGACGACGGCCGGTGTCATGGCGAGTTTCGCTTCGTTGGGCGACGTAATTATGGCCGAGCCCAAAAGCATGATCGGTTTCGCCGGTCCCCGAGTGATCAAGGAAACCACGCATCAAGATTTGCCGGAAGGATTTCAGACGGCCGAATTTCTTCTCGATCACGGGTTGATCGACATGATTGTGCATCGCAAGAAAATGCGAGAGCAGATCAGCCGATTGCTCGGTTACTTGTCAATCCCATCGTGAATCGAGTTGGCGGGAGCCGAGCGAGATGGGCGCGCCCGCCCGCGAGAGTTAACGTCTCGGGAGAGGCGCCGATCCACTATCGCGAGACGCTGGCCTGGCTCTATAGCCTTCAGCGTTTTGGTATCAAGCTTGGGTTGGAAAACAGCCGCCGTTTGTTTCGCGCGCTCGGCGTGCAAGATCGACAGTTCCGTGTCATTCATATCGCCGGCACAAACGGCAAAGGATCGGTCTCGGCGATGATCGATTCCATCCTGCGCGCGCAAGGTTGTCGCACCGGTCTTTTTACTTCCCCTCACCTCATCACTTTTCGCGAACGGATTTGTGTTGATGGGAAACCGATTTTTGAAACGACGGCAGCCGCCGGGCTAAGCGCGATTCGCTCATTGATTTGTGAATGGAATCCGCACCCGACATTTTTCGAAGTCACAACCGCGCTGGCATTGAAATATTTTCAAGATCAGGAGATCGACATCGCTGTGCTCGAAACAGGATTGGGCGGAAGACTCGATGCGACCAACGCGGTGCAATCTGATATGGCGGTGATTACGCCGATCGCGCTCGATCATCAGAAATGGCTTGGCAAAACAGTCGCCGAAATCGCCGCCGAAAAAGCTGGTATTATCAAAGCAAAAACTCCCGTGGTTTCCGCTGAGCAATTACCAGACGCAAGAGAGGTAATTGAGCGACGGGCCAAAGAATGTGAAGCGCCGCTCCAGTTTGTGAACGACGCCTATGAACAAAGCCCGATCGCGTTACGCGGGCGATATCAGAAGTTGAATGCCGGTCTGGCAATCGCTGCGCTGCGCGCCGGCAGGATCGACATCAACGATTCAGCGATTGCGCGTGGGCTGAGCTCGGTGCATTGGCCGGCAAGATTTCAAGTCTGGGACAAGCGCACAATCATTGATGGCGCTCATAATCCTGCGGCGGCCCAAATTCTTGCAGACACCTGGCAGGAAATTTTTCCCGGCGAACGGGCGACGATCATTCTGGCAATCCTGGAGGACAAAGACCTGGCCGGCATATGCAGAACGCTAGCCCCGATCGCGGAATTCGTTTTGCTTCCGCAAATTCGCAGCGAACGCGCCGCCGCGCCGGACAAGATTGCGAGAATTTTTCAGGATGTTTGTAGGGCAGGCGCATCGCCTGCCGGCAACCGGAGCGGTTGCCCTACAATTTCGGTCACCGCGTCCATTGTCGATGCAATGGACCGCGCACGTACCCAGCCGAATCGCATTCTGATCACCGGTTCGCTCCATTTCGCCGGCGAAGCTCTGGCGCTTCTGGAAGGCAGACCCGCCGCATTCGAAGAATGCGCGCAATGATGACGAATTTTGGGCGAGTGTCGAAGCGGAGATCCAGTCGCTTCAGCCGCTGAACCCGCCCCGGCGTCATCTTAGCGCGCCGGCGAACTCCAAAGGTAACAAGTCTGTTACTTCTCCGATCCGGCCGACCGTGGCCTGAGGGAACGATACTTCAATCAAATATTCTCAATTATCAACTGGAGGAATGACCATGTTATTTTTTACCAAAATTGAAATCAGGCAACAGTCCGCACAATTCCTTTCCACAAAAAACTGGAAAGCAATTTGGCGCGGCTTTGTTTTCGCAGCGACAATGATGGTGGCGTTTTTCACCAGCGAACACACTGCGCGAGCGACGGATGGCGAACTTGACCCGACATTTGGCAACGGTGGCAAGGTCGTGACCGACTTTAACAATAGCGTTGACTATTTGAACCGCATTGCGGTCCAGCCCGACGGCAAAATCATCGCCATTGGTGATACCCACCCGAGCCACAAGGGCGCGCTTGCTCGCTACAATCCGGATGGCACACTCGACCCGACATTTGGCAATGGCGGCAAAGTGATAACCGTGGCCTCGGTCCGGGAAAGCGCAGCTGGGTTGCTCATTCTGCCGGATGGCAAGATTATGATCAGTGGAAGCATCGATCTGCCTTCCCAAAGTGATAGTTCATTTGTTCTGCTACGCTTCAACTCGAACGGGTCGGTCGATCCCACTTTCGGCAACGGTGGAATAGTAACAACCAATGTCGGGCCCGACGATGACCAGGCCTATGCGCTCGCGCTTCAGTCTGATGGGAAAATAGTAGCCGCTGGACGCAAAGGCATCTTTTTTTATCCAGCCGACCAGAGAAAAGGGAATGTGGCCCTGGCTCGGTACAATCCCGATGGCTCGCTTGACACGACCTTTGGCAACGGCGGCATAGTGACCAATGATTTCGGGCAAGGCACGGAGAGTTACGCCGTTGCGCTAATGATCCAACCGGATGGCAAACTCGTTATCGCCGGTGGGTCCACCTACCAATTCCTGGTCGCCCGTTATAACCCCAACGGCACGCTCGACACAACATTTTCGGGCGACGGCCATGCGTTAGCCAATTTTAGTAGTAACTGGGACGCTGCCAACGATGCCGTCCTTCAAACTGACGGCAAAATCGTTCTGGTAGGATGGGCCGAGGTTAATAGCCCCTACGATAGTTTCGCCCTGGCGCGGTTCAATCCAGACGGTTCGTTCGATCAGAGCTTCGGCAACGGCGGAAAGGTGCTCATGCAGGACCAAGGGGGTCTCAATGCGGTAGCGCTTCAAAGCGATGGCAAGCTAATCGCTCTCGGAAGTGGCAATTTTACATCGGACTCTGCATTTCACTTGTTGCGCTTCGACATAAACGGCTCCCTCGATTCGACTTTTGGCAACGGTGGTATAGTCACGACATCCTTCGGCCAGTCGACCACAGGCGTGGCCCTTGCATTTCAACCCGATGGCAAACTCGTCGCGGGTGGTTATACCTCCAGCGATCAGTATTATCAGAACAGCGATTTCGCGCTGGCGCGATACCTCGACGGCTTCCAACTTACAGCTGCGGCCTCGCGAAAAACGCACGGCAGCGCAGGCACGTTCGACATTAACCTGCCGCTCAGCGGTCAGCCTGGGGTGGAATGCCGGAGCAGCGGAGGCAATCATACGCTCGTCTTTACCTTTAATAGTGATGTCGTGAGCGGCAATGTGAGCGTAACGAGTGGAACGGCCACTATCTCCGGCCCTCCCGCTTACCAGGGTCAGACGATGACGGTAAACTTAACCGGGGTGACGGATGCGCAGACGGTTACGCTGCTGCTTAGCAATGTCACAGATTCCGCTTCTCGGGTTTTGCCCGACACGACAGTGAACGTCAGTATTCTACTGGGCGATACAAATGGAAATGGCGCGGTAAACGCGAGCGACGTCAGCCAGACCAAAGCTCGAATTGGTCAAACGCTGGATACCACGAATTTTCGGTCGGACGTGAATGTCAACGGCACGATCAACGCCACCGACAGTTCCATGGTTAAAGCCAATGGGGGCCACGGACTGCCCTAAATTGTGACGGAGGAGATGTGATTATGAAAAGGAATATTAGTCATTTGGTTGTATTGGCGTGGATTGTTGCTGCCGGCACGGTCCAGGCGCAAAGCGAAAGAGTGATCTGGTCGAAGCAGGATGCCGATCCATTGCTCAACGTCGCGTTCTCAAGCGATGGATCGATCCTTGCCCTGGGCAGAGAAGACAGTAATACGTCGGATTTTCTACGCGCTATTGACGGCAGCTTGATCCGCTCCTTCACCGCGAGTCATAACACGACCAACGATCTGGTTTTTACCCTGGACGATCAATACTTGATCAACGGCACCGGCGGCGGAGGATCGACATACAGTTTGAATTTGTGGCGAGTATCGGATGGCGTCCGTCTTCTGAGACTCGCCGCGCATACGAATGGGACCAACAGCGTGAGCCTTTCATCCGATGGCCAGTATTTGGTTACATCGGGCAGATACTCGAGGGAGATCAAATTGTGGCATGTGCCGGATCTGGCGCTGATCAGGACCATTCCGAATGACGATCCGCAGAGTCCCGGACTCCCGCCGCGTGTAAAAGATTCCGCCTTCTCGCCGGATGGCCAATTGATTGGGTCGGGCGACATCTACGGAGTAAAACTGCGACGTGCTGCGGATGGCGTGCTATTACTGAGAATTCCAAACGCCGAAGTTAATTCGATCGCATTTTCGCCCAACGGCAATTTGATTGCCGGCACGGTACAGTCGGAAAATGCGGTGAAGGTCTGGCGGGTCGCCGATGGAGAATTGCTCATATTCCTGAATATTCAGACAAGCTTCGAATACCCGACAGTCGCCTTCTCGCGCGATGGCTCCGTTATTGCCGCCGGATATGGTCGTGGGAATGGATTAGGCGCGCTTCAATTCTGGAGCGCCCGGGACGGCCACAGCCTGGCCTTGTTCCCCAAGGACAACGATGTCCATTCGATTGCGTTTTCACCGCAACCAGGTGTTTTCGCTTATACCGAATTCGGCGGGCGCGTTACCCTTTCGCGTCTGCTGCTTTCCACTACTCACTAGATCCTTTTTGCAAGCCAGGATCGAGCTGACGAGTCCGCTGAAAATGTTTTTCGGCCAGCTCCGTCATATCGAGAGCGCGAAGGCGTTGACCAAGCATCCAGTGGAAGTATGGATCATTAGGCGTGAACTGATCTGCCTGTTGTTCATGCACGGCGGCTTCCTCAAATCTGCCAAGGGCCTGCTCAGCGCCGGCCAGTTCGTTATTGGCCAAGGGCAACGTGGAATTCTGTTTCAGAGCATTTTCCCAAGCTGCAATGGCCTCTTGTTTACGCCCAAGTTGCCATAGCGATTCGCCTTTTTCCTGGCGTGCGAGGATGAGATCGTCCCGTGCAACCAGAGCTTGATCGAGTTTTGTCAGTGCTTCTTGGTAGCGGCCCAGCCGATTGAGAATTGCCCCGCTATAATACAGACTCAACGCTTTGCCCTGACTTCGCTGGCGCCCCGCTGCTTGATCCAGCAACTGCAAACAGCGTTCCGGGTCGCCGGAAAGATATTGGAACCAGGCAAGTTTCGAAAGCCCTTCGCTGTTCTTAAACAGACCAAAATTCAACGCCGTTTCCAGATATCGTGTTCCTTGCTGGATATTCTCGCGATCGGATGGAGCGAGCCAACGGCTGGGATTTAGCTGCGCCAGCGCCAGCTCATCAGGAATTTTTAACTGCCGAAATGCGCGGTCGCCCTCATGCTCGTTGTACCGGATCCAGCCGCTGTGGACGTTCAATCCGATCCAGACCACCGCAAAAGCAGAAAACCCCCATCCTGCTTTTTGGATTCCACGGGAAGATTTCAAACAGAATCGATAAAACGAAACCTCGCGGTCTCGAATCAACCGCCACGTCTTCAGAGTGAGAAAGGTCGTGACCGAGGCGCAGCCCAGCGCCATCAAAAAAGGAACCAGAGAATAGACGCCGCGAACTGATAGAAAACTTCCGAAGAAAACGACTGCGCCTACGATTTCTTCCGGCCAGGTTAACGAATAGGATCGTTTGAATGAGCTCGATTTTGGCGCCAGCAAACTCGGTTTCCCAAAACCGAAGTACAACGCGTCATTTGGACAAACGCTGACGCAATCCATACATTTCATGCAGCCAGGATCGACAACCATCTTGAACTGCTTCACCTCAGCGTGAACAAGAACGTTCGATGTGCAGGTGGCAGTGCAATGGCCGCATTGATTGCAGGCGTCGGTTACACGGATTTTTCCAGGCGAAAATTTATCGGCCAGCCCAAAGAAACCGCCATAGGGACAGGCGTAAGTGCAAAATCCTTTCTGCCCCAAAAAATTGACCGTCATGAATCCGCAAACGAACAGAAAAGGAATCGCGACGGAGACCGTAGCAAACGTCTCCCAATAATTCGTGGTGACGAGATGATTGGTGAACTTTGGAATGAGCGGGCCAGCCTCTGTCCCAGCGAAGAATCTATAAGCTGTCGGCCAGACAAACATGTATAAGGCGCCGATCAACGGAACATAAACCAGCAGCCGCGAGCGAAACGGTTTAGGCGTCATGCCCATTTTTTTGAGGAGCCAGCCGCAAAGATCCTGCAGCGCCAGAATGTGACAACCCCAGCCGCAGACGAAGCGCCCAAAAATCAGCGTGGCGAGAATTGCGAGAGTAAAGAAGATGAACCCGGCATTGACGAAGCCATGCTGCAGCGTCTGCATCGTTTCGGATGGCTCGATCGGCGAGATTGTCTTGCCCGCGAAGTACCACTGGATGAAGTGGCCAATCATCAACAGGTTCAGAGCAATCAGGGCAGCGGCCCGCCAGCGGCTCGTTTTCGATTTACGAATCGTGTTCGGAACGAAACTACCTTTCACGATGGAGCGCGGTTTCGATGGCGAGCGCTTTAGTTCGGGGCTGATGCAACCACTTTTCACGAGATCCCCTGCTTTCGGGGGCGCGACGGCCCATTGTGGGGGGCGAAACATATCGCACAAAAAACCGATAAAAAAAGGGCTCTACTTTTTTTGGTGAGGCTGTAACAAACGAGATCAGCTTTTCACAAGCTTTTGTTGAAGTTCAACGAATCGGAGGATTAGAAAACAATGTCGAACAAACTGCTCACTTATCTCGCGCTCCCACTGGTTTTGCTGTTCTGCAATAGCTCGGCAACCTCTGTCGCAGGTCCCGAACCTAAAGCTGCGAATAGCAAATCCGGCACATTGCAGAAAATGATCGTCGCGACCGGAAGCGTTGCGATGGAACTTGATTTGAACCGGCTCAATGGATCTAGCTTGATCCCGCCGAGAACCGTATCACTGCGATTCGCAGTAGGAGCCAATTCTTTCTTCCCAATTTTCGTTTTTAACGACCTGTTACGCGGTGTTGAGCCCGGCTCGATGACGCTCATCCCCCAATCACGAAACCTTCGAGGCTTTCCCTCTCTGTTGAGCGAATCATTCAGCCATCTGATGATTGAAAAACTTGATTCAAGTGAATCGTTAAATTTCACAGTGCGCGATGGCGGAACGGGAATCGTCTTTTTTTCCATTGAAGGAGGGCATTACGATTATGATGCCAACGCAAAGTTGTTCACCATCAGTGGTGCGACGCTTCTGCTTTCGCCACAATTTGCTGACGAATTGGGCAGTTCGGCGGATGCCGGTACGGTAGTTGGAACGATCTCCGTCAGCGGAACCATGCACACCACAGAGATCGCGCAGCTTGACGAGAATGGCCATCTGGAATCCGCTACGCTGCCACCGGTGAATGACCCTGCGGTCGGCACTGTCCCCGGTCCGGACGTCATCGTTGGCGAGCTGATTGGGTTGGACCAATCTGAGACGGGTTCCGTCGGCGGTCGTGTCGGACTCGCTCTGGGAACCGACGCCTGCAACAAAGGAACCGAGAATGCGGATTGGTTCGCCCTGCCAAACAACGACCATCCTTTTATTCCACAGAATCTTTATCGAATGAGTGGCGGCGCAGATAACACTCAGCAGTTCGAGCAAATCGGCCAATCGTGGGGCAAGCATGCATTTGCTGCAGCATCTTCAAACACATGCGGTTTTGGATGCAACGGCGTGGGCGGCGGTCAGCTTGGCTCCGGCTGCTCGGATGCCTACGGCAGCGGTTTGAACGGCAGCCAAACCGGTATCGGGTCACGCGCCTGGGTGAATCCGTTCACGGGCAATTTCAACGGATCGACAGCGAACAACCACAGCGGTCATGTTCATGACGTCACGTCTCACCGGATTCTGGTTGACGTTAACGACTTGAACGCGTCGATGAATCCCGGAGCGACATATTTCGCTGAAGCGCAATACGTCGTTCCACATGAATACACCTGGTGCCAGTCGCATCCCGGCCAGTGCAATATGTACAGACAATGTTTCGTACCGCCGTTATAATGTAGTTGGGATCAACCAGCCATTCAGTTTTACGAATGCCGGTCCCACCGTGCGAGAGCAGCCCGCAATCGCAGCCTGGACGGGAGCGACATTGCGGACTTTCGAACCGGCGCCGGGCGCGGATGGGATCGGAGTGGTCGGCTTCAAAGTGAGTAATCCTTCGGCTGGAACATGGCATTACGAGTATGTGGTCTATAACGAAAATCTAGATCGAGCGATCCAGTCCTTGAGCATCCCGTTAGGCTGCGGTGTGACGCTGAGCAATGTGGCGTTTCACTGTCCGCCTCAGCATCCCGGCTTTGCAAATGATGGAACATTCAACAACCAGGGGTATAGCAGCTTCCCCTGGCTACCGAGCCAGGCAGGCGGAGCACTAACCTGGAGCACCGAGACAATCGCGCAGAACCCGAACGCGAATGCGATTCGTTTCGGGACGATGTACAATTTCCGGTTTGATTGCAATAAGCCGCCCACGAGTGCGAACGCGACGATTGGTTTTTTCAAAACCGGTTCGCACATCATGGTCCAGGTGCAAGTGCCGACACCGGATGATCCGTGTAATCCGCTGGAATTGACCAGCGTAGTTTCGCGAAAGACGCATGGCGCGGCTGGTTCATTCGATGTCGATCTTCCGCTATCTGGATCGACGGGCGTGGAATGTCGCAGCAGCAGCGGCAATCACAGTTTCGTCTTCACTTTCAGCAATCCCGTCGTGAGTGGCAATGCCGCCGTGACCAGCGGCATCGGCAACCTTTCAGGCAGTCCGGTTTTTTCTGGCAACACAATGACGGTGAACCTGACCGGCGTCATCGATCAGCAACAGATCGCGGTGACGGTCAGCAATGTGATGGACGCATTTGGTCAAACTCTGGCTAACACAACTGTGAATGCAGTGATGTTGATCGGGGACACCAGCGCCAATCGAACAGTCAATTCTTCAGACGTAGCGCAAGTGAAAGGTCAGGTAGGCGCCGGGGTCGACTCGAGCAATTTCCGCAATGACATCAATACCAGCGGAGATATCAATTCCACCGATGTCACGCAGGTGAAAGTGAGTATCGGTCACTTTGTCCCGTGACCGCTTCCCGACGCACGATTTAAAAAACGGCCAACGTTGTCCCCGCTTTATTGGTGCGGCGGCGGTCGCTTCGCGCACTGAGGATTTCGACCCCGAAGCCTCAATGTTTGAACTTGCAGGCCAAAATAATTCCAAAAAAAGCTCTCTTTTTTTACAAAATGTGTTTATAAATCCTCGGTCTCAACGCAAGGCGTCCTTGGGCTGAGGCTAAAAAACTCGGAGGAACCAAAATCACAATGTCAAAGAAACTGTCCACCTACTTCACACTTCCACTGCTGCTGCTTTTCTGTAACAGCACGGAGGCTTCAAAAGCTGAATCAAACCAGAAAACCGGCAACGGAACCGTCACCATCGAGCGAATGATCGTCGGCAATGGAACCGTGGAAATGCATCTCGATTCAAAGGCGCTCGGCGTTTCGACCAAAGCCGTGGGCTTTACCGTCTCGCCTGATTCATTCTTCACTCTGCTGGTCACCAACAATCAATTGCGCGGCCCGGAGCCGAGTGCAATGAACCTGACGCCGCAAAATTCCAAGGCACTTCCCACAGCCTTGGCCGACTCATTCAGTCATCTGGCGATTCAGAAGATGGGTCCATCCGATGATTTCGATCTTGCCATTCGCGATAGCCGAAATGGTTCGACGCTGTTTAATATCGAGGGACACGACTATAAATACGATGCCGGTCAACACCTGCTTAGCATTACCGGTGGCCGACTCGTGGTTTCGCATGAGCTTGCTCAACAGCTGGGTCGCGCTTCTGTTGCTGGCGCAGTTGCGGGTAACATTTCGATTAGAGCAACTGTGTATCCGATTGAAGTTGATCGCGTCGTGAACGGCGTCGTGCAGTCAGCACGAATGCCGGCCTTGCGCCAGCCTGCGGTCGGTAATGTTCCAGGGCCGGATGTGATCGTCGGGGATATTTCTGGGGTCGAAGAGCCTAGCAACGGAACTGTCGGCAGTTTCGTTGGATTGGGGGTGGGCACGACTTCGTGTAATGCGGGGACGGAGAATTTGGATTGGTTCCAATTGCCAAACAATGATCACCCGGTGATTCCGCAAAACCTTTATCGAATGAGCGGCGGGGCGGATAACACAGAGCGCTTTGAGCAGATCGGTGAATCGTGGCTCAAGCACGCGTTTACCGCTCTCACGCAAAACGTCTGCGGCTACGGATGCAACGGTGTGGGCGGAACTCATCTCGGTTCCGGCTGCTCCGATCCGTATGTGGCGAGTCTGAATTACAGCCAGGGCGGTCTTGGCTCTCGCGCGTGGGTCAATCCATTTACCGGTGCATTCCCAGGTTCGCCCAGCCCGGCAAACCATTCCGGTCACTCACATAACGGCTTATCGCACCGGGTGATTGTTGCCATCTCCGATCTGGATCCCGCGCAGAATCCGGGCGCAACCTACTTTGCCGAAGGTCAGTACGTCACCCCACACGAATTCGCATGGTGTCAGGCCCATCCCGGCCAATGCAATATGTATAACAACGTTTCTTATCGGCAGTTTACCCCGGTGGGAACTACGTTCTTCACGTTTAATCCCGTAGCCGCGACGGTGCGGCAGCGTCCTGGTATTAACGCCTGGACCGGTGCGAACTTTAATACGTTCGAGCCGGACCCTGGTAATGACGGAATCGGCATGCTTGCCTACAAGGTGAGCAATCCGTCCGCTGGCACCTGGCATTACGAGTATGCCCTTTACAACGAGAATCTCGATCGCGCGATCCAGTCCTTCAGCGTGCCGACGGTTTGCGCCGCAGTGAGCAATCTCGGCTTTCATGCTCCGCCACAGCACCCCGGCTGGACAAACGATGGAACCCAAAACAATGCGGGATTTAGCAGTACGCCATGGACGCCTGCCCAGACGTCGAGTGATGTAACCTGGAGTTGCGAAACATTTGCCCAAAACCAAAATGCCAATGCAATCCGCTGGGGCACACTCTACAACTTCCGGTTTGACTCCGATCAACCACCACACGAGGCCAATGCGACCATCGGTTTCTTCAAGAATGGAGATCCAATTACTGTGCCAATCATGGCGCCGCTGGCATGCAACCCATTGCAACTGGCCAGTGTGGTTTCGCGCAAGACCCACGGCGCTGCGGGCGTGTTCGATGTCGATCTTCCGCTGTCCGGATCAACCGGAGTGGAATGCCGCAGCAGCAGTGGCAATCACACCCTTGTGTTCACTTTCAGTAACCCGATCGTCAGTGGCGACGCCAGCGTCACTGCTGGCACGGGGACCGTCTCGGGTAGTCCCGTTATTTCCGGCAACACGATGACGGTGAATCTGACAGGGGTTACTGACCAGCAAGAGATCACAGTCACAGCCAGCAACGTCATGGATACATTTGGTCAAACATTGCCCGATACCGCGGTGAACGCAGTCATGCTGATCGCTGATACCAGCGCCAATCAAAGTGTCAATTCAACAGACGTAGCCCAGACAAAAGGGCAGGTGGGCGCCGCGGTTTCTTCGAGCAATTTCCGCAACGACATCAACGTCAGCGGAGATATCAATTCCACCGATGTCACTCAGGTAAAAGTCAACATCGGTCATTCTGTGCCATAACTGCATTTGATCTATCTGGTTCAGGCACGCCAAAAGAACGGCTGTCGCGAAGCGGGGCGCTTGTGAAAGCGCTCCGCTTTTTTTTGCGTGAAAAAAAACTCCTCTTTTCCAATTAGCCCTGGTAAACAATTCACGGCCTTACCTTTGGACCGTTGCCGCAACTTAAAACATAGGAAAGAGAACAGAATGAGACAGACAACCCTTACTCGCATTGCGCTTTCGATAATATTGTTGTCGACCGCCAGCAGACAAAATTTCGGAGTAGAGATGGAACATCAAAAAACGGAAGGGCAGACGGGCACTCTCGAACGAATGCTCGTCACAAACGGCACCGTCTTTCTGGATCTCGATCGGAATCGGCTGGCGCCCGGCCACCCTGAGCAATCGCAATTAGAGAATCTCCGTTTCAGAATCGGCGCGAACTCGTTCTTCACTCTTCGAGTTTTCAATCATATCCTCCGCGGCCCGGAGACCGGCACTCTAATTTTGGTCTGGGAGAACACCCGAGACATCCCGGAACCACTGAACAGTTCGCTTCACCGACTTACCATCGACAGAGTCCCTCCGGCAGATCAGTTCGATCTGGTTCTGCGCGACGCCCAAACTGGTTTGATTCTGTTTAACATCGACGGACAAAGCTATTCTTACAACGCTGATGACCGTTCATTCAGCATCACACCTGGAAAACTTCTCATTTCGCAACAGCTTGCCCAGACACTTGGGCAACCAGCAGCCGCTGGAACGATTGCAGGGCATATCACTGTAAATGCCATCCTTAGCCCAATCGCTGTCATTACCGTCGCTAATGGTGCGATTAAATCGTCGATATTACCCGCACGAAGCGGCCCGATTCCAGGTATTCCGGCCTCGGTTCACGGACCGGACATTGTCGTGGGAGATATGCCGGCAATCGTCCAATCGGGAAGCGCTGGAACACAAGTAGGTTTGGGAATTGGAACAATTTCTTGCAACAACGGTGACCAGCCAGTCGATTTTTTCCAGCTGCCAAATACCGATCACTCCGTTGTATCACAAAACATTTATCGTATGAGCGGCGGCTCGAACAACAACGACCGATTTGAGCAAATCGGTCAATCCTGGGTGAAACACACATTCGGGGCCGATCAATTTGACGACTGCAGCTACGGCTGCACACCCTACCCCGATTTCACCAAGCTTGGCGTCGGCTGTTCGGATCCTTACAGTGCCAGCGAAAATGCGACTCAGAGTCTGCTCGGCTCACGAGCTTGGGTAAACCCTTTCACCGGGATCTTTCCTTCTAATGCCAGGAATCATAGCGGTCACGTTCACACCGGGACATCTCATCGAGTTTTGGTCGCAATGAGCGATCTGAATACAACTTTGAACACAGGCGCTACTTACTATGCCGAAGCGCAATACGATACTCCTCAGGAGTACGCCTGGTGCCAGTCGCACCCCGGCGAATGCAACATGTATAACAACGCGTCCTATCGACCTTACAACGTCAGCGGCACGTCCACTTTCACCTTCACTCCTGCTGGCCCAGCCGTGCGGATGAAACCTGCCACCGACGCGTGGATCGGTTCGTTCACCGCCGTTATCGAACCCGATCCCGGAGTCGATGGCCGCGCATTCGTTGTTTACAAAGTCAGCAATCCGTCATCTGGCGTCTGGCATTACGAATACGCTATTCACAATCAGAATCTCGACCGATCCATCCAATCGTTCAGTGTGCCGTTGGGTTGTGGAGCGACAATAAGCAATGTCGGATTTCACGCTCCGCCCAATCATCCCGGATTCCCCAACGACGGAACAGCGGGAGATGCCGGATTCAGCAATGCTCCCTGGGCATCGAATCAAACGCCTAACGCACTCACCTGGAACTGTGAAACGTTAGCGCAAAGTCCGAACGCTAATGCGATCCGATTTGGCACGTTGTACAATTTCCGCTTTGACTCCAATCAACCACCGCAGAATGCCGATGCGACGGTTGGCTTCCTTAAAACCGGAAGCCCAATCACTGTGCCGATCATGGCACCGGCGGCGTGTAATCCACTGCAGCTGGCGAGTGTCGTCTCGCGCAAGACGCACGGCCCCGCGGGCACATTCGATGTCGATCTTCCGCTTTCCGGGTCGCCTGGAGTGGAATGTCGCAGCAGCGGAGGTAATCACACACTTGTCTTCACTTTCTCGAACCCAGTTGTTAGCGGCAACGCCGCTGTTACCAGCGGGACAGGAACTGTCGCCGGTAGTCCGATCTTCTCCGGCAGCACGATGACGGTGAACCTGACCGGAGTGACTGACCAGCAACAGATCACCGTGACGGCGAGCAATGTAATGGACAGTTTTGGTCAAACATTGCCAGATACTGCGGTGAATGCAGTCATGCTAATCGGCGACAGCAGCGCCAATGCAACCGTGAACGCCTCAGATGTAGCGCAGACCAAGGCGCAGGTGGGCGTCGCGGTCGACTCGAGCAATTTCCGCAGTGACATCAACGCCAGTGGAGACATCAATGCCACCGATGTCATTCAGGTGAAGGTCAATATCGGCCACTCCGTGCCGTAAAAGCGCCATAGTGCTGTTGGGGAAACTGACAGCTTCCCCGCCCCCGGCTTGCAAAGAGCGCCTTCGCCGCAACAGTTCGGCGATGGCGAAAAGTATTGAGGCGATTCTCGCCGCGACCGATCAGGCCGTGGCCGAAGGCAAACTGCTGCCGTCAGCCGGACAGAATATTCGATTGCTGTTAGTCGCTGGAAAATCAGGGGAAGCTGTCTGCTTGCCCCACAGCCTCTACATCGACAGTGTGTGTGAGCTCGTTGAGAGCGCGGCCTGGAGCGAACTCAACGATCGTTTTTACAAAACTCTCGCTTTCGGCACGGGCGGCCTGCGCGGGCGCACAATCGGCAAGATTGTTACGGCAGCCGAGCGCGGAAACGCGGAGAAGCATGCACACCCGCAATTTCCATGCGTCGGCACAAACGCGATGAACTTTTATAACGTGAATCGCGCAACCCGCGGCCTTGTTGCCTACATTCGCGAATGGACAGATCGACAACGAAACGGAAACAGAATGTCTATTGTCATCGCACACGACACGCGCTTTTTCTCGAAAGAGTTTGCCGATCTCGCCGCGAAAGTCGCTGCCCAAAACGGCTGCGACGCGCATATGTTCGATGGGCCGCGCTCGACTCCGGAGCTTTCCTTTGCTGTGCGGCATCTGAACGCCAGCGCCGGCATCGTCATCACAGCCAGCCATAATCCACCGCATGACAATGGTTATAAAGTTTATTTCAGCGACGGCGGCCAGGTCGTTGAGCCACATGCCAGCGGGATCATCGCGAGAGTAAACGCGATCCAAGGCGAGAGTTTTATTCCACTTCCCCAGGATCGACAAGGAACTGTGGCAATGTTGGGCACAGAGATCGACGACGCTTACATGGACCGACTGGAAACACTCATTCTCGATCCGGCCGTGATCCGAGGGCCTGAATCGCTGCGAATCGTCTTCACTCCGCTACACGGAACCGGCAGCGTCATTCTCAAACCGATGCTTCATCGGCTCGGCTTCCAGTTCGACATCGTTCCAGAACAGGATCGCTTCGACGGCCGCTTTCCCACTGTGAAGTCGCCCAACCCGGAAAATCCCGAGGCGTTGAGTATGGGCATCGCTCTGGCAGAAAAGATCGATGCCGACATCGTGATCGCGACGGATCCGGACTGCGACCGCGTTGGCGTTGCGGTCCGCACGAGCGGCGGCGAAATGAAACTGCTCACAGGTAATCAGATCGCATCGATTATCGCCTGGTATCGTGTCAAAACTTTGTTCGACCAGGGCGTGCTCGATTCGAAAAACGCATCGCGAGCGGTGATCATCAAAACTTTTGTCACAACCGATCTCATCAAGGCGATCGCAGAGCATTATGGCGTGCGGTGCGTCGAAACACTCACCGGCTTCAAATATATTGGTGCTAAGCTCGACAAATACGAGCGCGCTTTGCCTGTCGATCTTCGTAGAAAATATCGGCAAATGTCTGAACTGGAAACTCGCGCCGCGCGGCTCGAGCATTCTTCCTATTACATTTTCGGTGGCGAGGAAAGTTACGGGTTTAGCGGCGCTGATTTTATCCGAGACAAAGATGGCAATGGCGCGGCGCTCATGTTTTGCGAAGTGGCCGCTTACGCGAAATCAAAACAACTCACGGTCGAACAACTGCTCGACAATATCTTTTCCCAGTTCGGATACTTCGAGGAAAAGAATGGCTCCATTTTCTTCGAAGGCGCCGAGGGCGCGGCAAAAATCGCAAGATTGGTGGAATCTTACGCCAAGAATCCGCCATCAGAGATTGCCGGAGCGAAAGTTGTGCGGATACGCAATTTCGAAAAGGAAACAATTCGCGATGTCGAAGGTGACGAAATTCCGAAGGAAAAGATGTCGATCTTCGAATTATCGGATCGGACCCGAATCGCAGTCCGCGCTTCCGGGACAGAGCCGAAAATAAAATATTACCTTTTTGCCGAGCGACGCCCCGACGACAAACAGTTTGAATCGGCAGGATTGGATCAAATCAAAAAGAAAACATCGCAATGGCTATCGAATTTATGGGACTGGCTGCAAGCTGACGCGCGGAAACGATTGGCTCGATAGCTGCTTAAAAGCGGCTGCATGTTGGCCCGGGAAATTCAGCTAAGCGGCGGCGAGACGACGATTCTGAAAGCGATCGGTCTGACCGGCGCCGCTGTTCACGGCAGACAATTGCTCCAACAAATTGGCGAAATGGAATCGGCCGAGCTTTTGGACGATCTAAACGGGCTGATCATGCTCGGTTATGTTGTCACCGAGAAGTCGCAAGTTCGAAGTCTCGAAGACGTGGAGCATTGCAGCTTTCACGTGAACGCGAATTACACGCGTGATCTGCGCGAATCGATCAGCCCGGGCCGTCACCAAAAGCCCGAACGTCGTCGCCGTCGCCGCGGTTAAGTCGTTTTCGCATCTCTGGTCAAATCGGGTTTACCGCCCGAGCTTGGATGTTTGAGTTTGGCTGTTTAATGTCCCGGTTGTGTCTCGCTTACCGGGCAAACTAACTGCGATCGTCCCGTGGCTATTGTCGATCCTGACAGGGCTGCTCTACGCGGTTTGCTTCGCCCCATTCAATCAAAGCTGGCTCTGCTGGATCGCACTGACTCCGGTTACGATGGCTGTTTGGTTTTTCGGCGAGAATTCAAAACGCCGCTGGTTGCGCAACGCGCTGATTGGATACGTCGCGGGGATCGTTTTCTTCACCTGCGCATTCAGTTGGCTCGGCGCGCTGGGAACTTTGTTTGAAAATTTCTGGCTGCGCGGGCTTTCCCTGCTGCTCTCGATCTATCTCGCGCTCTACTTTGCCTTTTGGTCGTGGTTTATCGGGCTGATCAAGCCTCGTAATTTTCTTAGTTCCGGACAGAATCTTTTAGCGGCGCTCTTGGCCGCGTCTGCCTGGGTCGCGCAGGAATGGATTCGTGGCTGGCTCTTCACCGGATTTGGTTGGAACGGAATCGGCATCGCATTGCATGACAACTGGGCATTGATCCAAGTCGCGGAATTTACCGGTGCCATCGGACTTTCCTTCGTGGTCGTGTTTACAAACATCATCCTGGTCGCGACGCCGGTTCGGTTGTTTCTCGAAGCGCGAACCCATCGCATGCTGCCGCACTTCGACCTCACGCTGACGCTGGCCGGAATTGTTGGCCTGCTGACGTTCGGTCTTTATCGTGTGCAGAATCCATCGCCGACCAGACCGCTTCACGTGTCTGCGATTGAAGCCAATGTGCCGCAGGAGCAGAAGTTCGATCCTCAGTTCGTCGCGCAAATCTTCGATCGTTTCCAGCGTTTGACCGAAATTGCAGTTCATTCGAGCCCCCCACCCAATCTTCTGGTTTGGCCCGAAAGCGCTATGCCGGAGCCGGTGACTTTTCTGGGTACCGCCAGTTATCGCTTCGTGTCCGAGCTTTCCGCAGCCACTGGAACTGATTTGCTGCTCGGCACACTCGATGTGCAGGATCGACATGATTACAATGCCGCAGCGTTAATTTCAGGCGCGACTCAGCAGATACAGATTTATCGCAAAGTGCATCTGGTTCCATTTGGTGAATACATTCCGCTGCGTCGTTCGTTTCCGCTTTTCGCCGCTGTCGCAGGGAGATGGGTTCCCGGCGATTTCGACGTGGGCACCAAGCACACGGTTTTTCATTTGAGCAAGAGCAACATCGGGGTAGCACCGCTCATTTGTTTCGAGGACACCATCGGGGATCTGACTCGCCGGTTTGTTTTAAATGGCGCGGATTTGCTGGCAAACGTAACCAACGACGCATGGTTCCTGCGGTCGGCTGGGTCGCGGCAACATCTTCAGAACGCGATTTTTCGATGCGTCGAGACGCGGCGGCCAATGGTTCGCGCCGCAAACACGGGTGTGACCTGTTTCGTAAACCAATTTGGCCGGGTCACTCAAATCTTGCAGGATGAAACGGGAAACACTTTCGCCGAAGGAGTCCTCAATGGGACCGTGAATGTTCCGACGAGTCATACGCTCACGTTTTACGTTCGTCACGGGGAAGTGTTTGCGGAAGTTTGTACCGGCGTCAGCTTGATCGCGATCATGGTACTGCTCTGGAGGGCTTCCGCGCGACGGCGGCCTGGATCGTCACCTCGGTGAATGCAGTTCGACGGGAATCCTCGACTTCGCTCGGAATGACCGGATGATTGTGTTCATGCCGGTTCTGCTTCCAATTGATCATCTGACCGAGGTTTGGCCGCAGAAACTTCGCGGCGCTAAAATCGGCGCTCTCCTGCATCCGGCTTCGGTCTTATCCAAACTGGAGCACACATCGCGAATCCTCGAGCAGCATAACGGTGATCTTTTTCGGCTGGCTGCCTTTTTCGGCCCGCAGCATGGATTTCTTGGGCAGACACAGGACAACATGGTCGAGTGGAATAGTTACAAATATCCCCGACTCGGGATTCCGGTTTACAGCCTTTACGGCGAAGATCGAGAACCGACTGCAGCGATGCTGCGTGACCTCGACGCGCTCGTTGTCGATCTTCAGGACGTCGGGTCCCGCTATTACACTTTTATCTGGACGCTTTACCTCTGCATGCGCGCCTGCGAGAGACACGACGTCGGCGTCGTGGTGCTCGATCGTCCAAACCCCATCAGTGGTGCCATGACGGAAGGACCGGTGCTGGACCCGAATTACAAATCGTTTGTTGGTATGCATCCGATCCCCGTTCGGCATGGCAAAACGATCGGCGAACTCGCCCGACAATTTCAAGAGGAAGCATTTCCAAAATGCCGATTGTCGATCCTGCCGATGAAAAATTGGGAACGCGCGATGTGGTTCGATCAAACCGGTCTGCCCTGGGTAATGCCATCTCCCAACATGTCTACACTCGATACTGCCACGGTTTATCCGGGAATGTGTCTCTTGGAAGGGACAAACATCTCGGAAGGGCGCGGGACGACGCGCCCCTTCGAAATCTTCGGCGCGCCCTTTATCGACGCCGAGGAACTTTGCCGCGAGCTGAATGATCCACGACTGCCCGGCGTTTACTTTCGGGAGAACTATTTCCAGCCGACATTTCACAAGTTCGCTGGCGAACTTTGCGGAGGCGCGCAACTCCACGTCCTCGATCGTAATATCTTTCGCCCGTTTGAAACAGGCGTTGCAATCATCCGCTGCATCCGAAAGTTGTATCCGGAGAAATTCTCGTGGAAACCGCCTCCTTACGAATACGAGACCAAAAAGCTGCCGATCGAAGTTTTGCTCGGCCGGCCGCTCGGCGACTTCTTTGGCAGCTAATCGCAGCATTTTGGCTGTCGATCCTGCCGCAAATTTTGGCGGACATTCCGTGGCCGGAAGTTGTGCAGCGGCTCAGAATTGAAAACGAAAAACTCGCGCGGCGCCCGAGTGGGCATGCCGGCGAATACTTTGTCGTCTGCACGCTTTATTACACGCCGAAGGAATCCGGGTTCACTTTTGAACGCGGCTTTGATGCCACCCCTGTGACAAAACCAGGCTTACACGGGCGAAAGTATCCGCGCGATTTCTTGCGCTCAGTCAAAAAGGAGGGCTCCGGCCGAATAATGACGCCAGTAAACGGCCGGCATTACGTCCACTACGTCGGCGGAAATTCCTACGGGTTCAGCCATCATCCGGCCGGCGGCGGCGGCGTTTTGGTCCCGCGCTATTCCACTGCAGCGAAATTGGGTCAGGCAAGTTTGCGGCGCGGAGTGATCATCGAAACATCTTCTACCACAGTGAAACAAATCTTTGGCAGCAACCGCTGGAAAATTGTCGATACTGGCGGTGGCCTGCACCGATGGCAGATCGATTGTTACTACGGCGAAGATGAACCGTTCGGGCCTGGAAAATTCATGGCCCGCCCGCGCGGGACCACATTCGAATACGCCTATTCGACGGCGCGAATTGTCGATTGACGTGAGCCTCTTTACCGCTCGACTGAAATTTCACGGCAACCTGACGTTCTTTCTTAACTCCATCGGCAGCAATGGAACTGTGCAGCGTAGGCTGAAGGAAAAGAGTTCAGTAAAGGACGTGATTGAATCGTGCGGCGTACCGCATCCAGAGGTGGATTTGATTCTTGTGAACGGATCTCCGGTTAATTTCGCCACAACGATTGAGTCTGACGCGGACATCGACATTTATCCGGTAAAATCAGGCCCCACATTATTTGCGGACAAACGGCTGCAAGTGAGTGATCTCAGGCGATTTGTTGCCGATAATCATCTCGGAAAACTCGTGCGCAATCTGCGTTTGCTCGGATTCGACGTTCTTTACGATCGAGCTGCCGAGGATCGACAATTGCTCGACCTGGCGACGACTCAACAAAGAGCGCTGCTCACCCGCGACCGTCGGTTGTTGATGCATGCAATTGTGCAGCATGGCTACTATTTGCGGTCGCAGAACCCAATCAAGCAGACCGTCGAAGTGATAACTCGATTCGACCTCTCTACTGCCATTAATCCGTTCATCCGCTGCCTGAGATGCAATGCTCTGCTGGAGAAAGTCGAGAAAAGCAGCGTTATCGAAAAACTCGAGGCGCTAACGAAGCTTTACTATCAGCAATTTCGCCGATGCACCGGGTGCGGTCATATCTACTGGGCCGGCTCGCATTTTTCAAAGTTGGAGAAACGAATTGCTGAAATCCGGGCTGCTTTTCTGCCGTGAAATCGACCTGACATTTGTTTTCAGCAAACGTAATGTCGCGGTTTCGCAAGAAAATGAAGTCACCATTTTGCCATGTCGCGGCAGCGATTCTGATTGCGATCGGATTCAGCCATTCGCTGCTCGCCTATGGGCCACTCGGACACGAGATCGTGGGCGCAATAGCCGATGAGCTTCTCGCCAATACCGGGACCGGCCAAAAAGTACATGCCCTGCTCGATGGTGTCCCTTCTCTCGAGCGAGCGGCAGTAATCGCAGATGTGATCAAGGGCTGGGACACGAATGGGCCGAATGACATCGGAAGCTTTCATTATTCCATCTGGCCCGAAATTGATTCGCAACTAATAGAGTTTTGGAAGGCAAACCAGCCTACGCAGGACCGGAATTCCGCGACTCCTTCGCATCATTGGTTTCACTACACCGACGTCCCGATTGTTCCCCTTCAGCAATACAACGCCGGACGGGTTGGACGCAGCAAGTGGGACATCGTCCATATGATCCCTTATTGCGTGGATGTGTTGAAAGGCCGGGTGCCGGAGAATAACGATCGAAAAATTACGAAACCGATCGCCATCATTCTGCTCGCCCATTATGTAGGCGACATTCATCAACCGCTGCACGTGGGCGCGGCGTATTTCGATGCGAGGGGTCAGGTGACCGATCCGGAAAAGGACAAATCGGCTCTGGTAGATGAAGGCGGGAACACTTTTACGCTGAAACTAATCAAGGAAGCCCGAAGCGGCAGGGGTGCCCGCAGGAAGACGTTTCACGGCTTCTGGGATTACGACGCAGTAAACGATCTGTTTCCAACGGTTCCAGAGAGGCTCCCAAAGAATGAACGGCAGGACCAAATTGAGCCATTGAAGCGGAGGCTGGTTCGCGAAATGACCGTGAGTGAGCCGAAGAACTGGCGCGTTTCACAAGGCATTAGCATCGACAATTACGCGGAGGCTTGGGCGAATGAAATGTTGCCAATCGCCCGTGAGGCTCACGAGCGGCTTTCCTTCCGCAAAGTAAGTGCGCTCCAGGAAGAGAACCGCGTTGTGGCTGCGGGAGAAGCGGTGGAAAAACCTGACCCAAATCATCTAAAGTATCGGGCCTGGGCCGACAATGTCGTGCGTGAGGAATTACACAAAGCGGGTTGGCGCCTGGCCGATCTGCTTGAACAAGCCCTGAAATAAGAATCGGTGCTTCGTCTTGTTTATCCCTAACGATTCTGTTCCTGCGGATTTTGCGAGGGTGCAGCGGCGGTGTAAGCGAATTTGCGTTTCCGGATCAGCATTAGATTGCGGATGTAAATGAGCGAATTCGGCAGATAGGCGAGAATTCCAACGGGATCGCGCCGGAAAACAAAATAGAAACACATCAGGACGCTGCCGGCGATGCTCCAATACCAGAAGGAAACCGGAATGATGCTTTCGCCCTGGCGTTCGGAAGCGAGCCATTGAACGAGAAATCGCATCGAAAATAATGCGTTCCCGATGAAGCCGAGGATCATGAGATAACTCCAGTCCAACCCGAGAAAGCGATGTTCCTCGCCGAACCAAGTGATAGCGATAAGTGAAAGCATGTTCATAGAAGCGATGTAATTGAAGCCGTCATTCCGAGCGAAGTCGAGGAATCCCGTAGCAGCCGATCGTGATCTTCAGAACGCCAGTCCAGCTCGGGCCGAACATAATCAGATCGGCGAACCCGCGAGTCTCAGGGACGTTTGTCGATGGGGATAACTTTCTTCCCAACCGGCTCGCCCACATATTGGGAGAGCGGCCGGTAAAGACGATTATCTTCGAGCTGTTCCAGAACGTGCGCACACCATCCGGAACAGCGAGCAATGGCAAAGATCGGGGTAAACAGATCCGTGGGAATGCCCAGCGAGTGATAAACCGTGGCCGAATAAAAATCGACATTTGCGTTCAAGTTTTTCTTTTCCTTCATTAATTTAGCAATCCGCTCGCTCATCCGGATCCATTTCGGTTCGCCAATTTTTTCGCTTAACTTGATCGCCATCGCTCGAAGATGCGGCGCGCGCGGATCGAGCGCTTTATAAACGCGATGGCCAATTCCCATGATCTTTTCATGCGCGGCGAGCTTCTTCTCGACGTAAGCATCGACATTCTCCTCGCTGCCGATTTCCTCCAGCATGCGAATGACTCCCTCGTTCGCGCCACCGTGGAGCGGGCCCTTCAATGTTCCGATTGCCGAGGTGATCGCTGAGTACATGTCGCTCAAGGTCGAAATTGTTACCCGGGCGCTAAACGTGGACGCATTCGTTCCGTGATCGGCATGCAGAACAAACGCCACATCCAGGGTATCTGCCGCCTCCTTTGGCGGCTCTTCGCCGTTTATTAAATAAAGAAAATGCGCCGCTTCCCCAAGATCCTCGCGCACTGGCGGCAACGGCTGGCCATTGCGTGCCCGATGAAAATAAGCCGCGATCACACCAATCTTGGCCGTGATGCTGCGGGCTCGTTCTTTTCCTTTTTCAAATGTTGCTTCGTGAATATTCGGATCGTAGAGCCCGAGCATCGAGATCGCGGTCCGCATTACATCCATCGGCGCCGCGTTCTTTGGTGCTTTTTTGATGAAATCGATCAACCCGTCCGGCAATTGCCTTTGCGCGCGCAACTGATTTGCGCACCGGTCGAGCTCAGCCCGATTCGGCAGCTTGTTATTCCAAAGCAGGTAAACCACTTCTTCGTAGCTGACTTTGCCAGCCAATTCGTTGATGTCGTAACCGCAATAAACAAGTTGTCCCTTATCGCCGATCACGGCGCTTAATCGCGTGGTGTTTGCCACAACGCCTTCGAGTCCGCGTGAGATCATCTTTTCTTGCCTTTCATGCTGCGAATTAACGTATCCGCCATTGTCGCCGGAGTCTCGGCAATAGCAATTCCAGCTGCCTTCAGCGCTTCAATTTTCCCCGCGGCCGTTCCTTTTCCTCCGGAAACAATCGCTCCAGCATGGCCCATTCTTCGACCCGGTGGTGCGGTCATGCCGGCGATAAAGGCAGCGATTGGTTTCTTGCAATTCGTCTTGATCCATTCAGCCGCTTCTTCCTCGGCTGACCCACCGATTTCGCCGATCAGCACCATCGCATCGGTGCCGGGATCTTCATTGAAAAGTTTCACGGCATCCAAATGCGACATGCCATTGATCGGATCGCCGCCGATTCCGATGCAGGTCGATTGTCCATAGCCGCGCTCGGTCAATTGCCAAACGGCTTCGTAAGTCAACGTTCCCGAGCGCGAAATCACCGCCACCTTCCCCGGCTTGTGAATGTACCCCGGCATGATCCCAATTTTGCACGCGCCGGGAGTGATGATTCCGGGGCAGTTCGGCCCGATCAGGCGCGTTTTCTTTCCGCGCATTTGCGCTTTTGCTCGCATCATGTCCATCACGGGAATCCCCTCCGTGATGCAAACTACAAGATCGAGATCGGCATCCACGGCCTCCAGAATTGAATCGGCAGCCGCGGGCGCCGGCACGAAAATCACCGACACATTGCAATTGGTTTTTTGTTTCGCTTCCCAAACCGTATCGAATACCGGCACTTTGCCGTCGAACATTTGTCCGCCCTTTCCCGGCGTAACGCCGGCCACGACATTGGTGCCATACTCCATGCATTGCCGCGCATGGAATGCGCCGGCGCTGCCGGTAATTCCCTGCACTACCAGACGCGTGCTTTCGTCGACCAAAACAGACATAAGAATTAGGAACGCAGGAACACAGGAAAAATGCAGAGGACTTCAACCATTCCTGTTTTCCTGCTTTCTTGATTTCATATTTGCTTTCTCGTGTGAATGACCAGCTTGTTTCCATCCGGATCACGAAATTGCGCCATCCAGCAAACCGGCGTCTCAGTTTTGTCGATGTCGAACGTCACGCCGCGATCTTTCAATTTGTTGAACGCCTCGTCGATATTTTGGACCTCGAAGGCGACCGTGGTTCCGTCTCGCGACGGTTGCCAGGCCGGATGACAACCTACGCCGATCGTGACCGGGCCAAGATCGGTCCTCGACCCAGGCACCATCCATTTGAGTGCGCGCTGGTTTTAGTTCCAGCATTTCCTGATAAAACTTTCGTGCACGCTCTTTGTCGGAAACCGCGATCGCAATAAAAGCCACTTCGTTTGTAATCATAGACAGGGTTCCTTTTCGTTTTCCGGTTTGAGTTTGTGGATGATGATCTTGTTGCCGTCCGGATCTTGGACCACTGCCATGCGACAACATGGACTTTCAAACGCCTCGGCATCGAAGGGGACTTGTCGATCTTTCAATTGCCGAATCGCTTCCTCGAAATTCTCCACTTCCAGCGCCACGCTTGTTCCGCCTTCTGACGGCTTCCACTGGCCAGGAAAATTTGCCAGGGCCAGAGTGCCGTCGCCGATTGCGTATTCGAGCCAATGGCCCTTCCCCATTTCTTCGGATAACTTCAACCCAAGAACGCCTTCGTAAAACGCTCGCGCCCGTTTGATGTCTGTGACGGGAATTCCGGTAAACGCGATGTTCGTTGCTTTCATTTTTTCTCTCCGGAGGCTTTCACTGCTTTTTGCGCGGCATCGGCCAAATCATCGGCGGCGATCACGGCGAGACCACTTTCGCTTAGCAATTTTTTTCCAGCATCGACATTGGTTCCTTCCAATCGCACCACCAACGGCACGTTCAGTCTGACCGCTTTCGCGGCACTGATGATCCCTTGCGCGATCACATCGCATCTCATGATTCCGCCGAAAATGTTTACCAGGATTGTCTCTACATGTTTGTCGGAGATTAAGATCTTGAACGCTTCAGTTACCTGCTCCTCGGTCGCGCTTCCGCCGACGTCCAGGAAATTGGCCGGGTTGCCACCGTAGAACTTGATGATATCCATCGTAGCCATTGCCAGGCCGGCTCCGTTCACCAGACACGCGATATTTCCGTCCAGCCCGATGTAATTGAGCCCGTGCTTGGAAGCCTCGACTTCGCGCGGATCTTCCTCGGCGATGTCGCGCAACGCTGCGATCTCTGGATGCCGAAAGAGGGCGTTATCATCGAAATCGAATTTCGCGTCGAGAGCGAGAACTTCGCCTTTCGGCGTCACAACCAGCGGATTAATCTCCGCTAACGAACAATCACACCCCACAAATGCGCGATAAAGTCCGTCGAACAGCTTCGACGTGGCTTTCAATTGCGATGATTCAAATCCCAGCTTTTTGGCAAGCTTGCGTGTCTGAAAAGGTTGCAGCCCGGCAAGCGGATCGACAAGCTCCCGAATGATTTTCTCCGGCGACTTCGCCGCCACAGCCTCGATCTCAACTCCGCCTTCCATGCTGGCCACGATCACTGCCGACGCGCTCGGCCGATCGCGCACAATCGCAAAGTAAATTTCCCGCGCGATTTCGGCGGCTTCTGCGACCAACACTTTGTTGACCACCCGCCCGGCTGTCCCGGTCTGGTGCGTCACCAGAGTTTGCCCGAGCATCTTCGCAGCCACCTCGCGCGCTTCCTCGGGCGATTTTACAACGTGGACGCCGCCCTTGAATCCATTCGCGAATGTCCCCTTCCCTCGCCCACCGGCGTGGATCTGCGCTTTGACCACAACCGGTACATTGCCCAACTCGCGTGCGATCTCCTCAGCCTCTTCCGGCGATGCCGCGACTTTACCGCGCGTCGTGGCGACGCCGAATTTTTGCAACAGCTCTTTGGCTTGATACTCGTGAATGTTCATTGCGAGGTCCGCTCAGCACTAAGCCTCGAAATCGCCAGCCATCAATTATTTTCACTCGATTGAATTGGATTGCTTTTCTCAAACGGCTTTTTAACCTCGGCGGCATGAACAAACATCTCAGAGCCACTCTTTTAAGCTTCGCACTCGTCGCACTGATTCCGCTTTCTCTGCAAGCGGGCAGTTCTCCGAAAGAAAAGGAGTTCATGGACAAATACAAGACCGCCTTCGAGGCGAAGGATACGCCTACGTTGCAATCCTTCCTCTACACCACCGGTGCCGATCCGGGGATCACGGAATTTTATAAAATGATGCAATCAGCCGAAGCCGGCGGCAAGATTTCCAAGATCGAACTTGTCGATCTTACTGCGGAAGATGCGGCAAAAGCGAATGCTCCGATGGATTCACCGAACGGTTCCAAAGTCTGCCTCACTATGAAGCCAACGAAGAAATTAATGATTACCGTTGAGAAGAAGGACGCGAACGGCAGCTCAAACAGTACAAGCGAGAATTTCATAGCCGAGAAAGACGGAAAGTTCGTTATTCCAGTCCCCGGTCCGTGCAAATAACAGCGCTACGATTTGCTCCAAGGTAGTGCGTCGAGATCGACGTTGCCACCAGTGAGAATAATGGCGGCGCGTTTGCCGCCGATGTCGATCTTGTTTTCGAGAACAGCCGCGTACGGGACCGCGGCCGATGGCTCGATCACGATCTTCATTGTCTCCCAGATCGTTCGCATCGCTGACACGATCGCATTCTCGCTCACGGTAACGACATCATCGACGTAACGTTGAATGATTGGAAACGTTAGATCGCCCACGTTCGTCCGGAGACCGTCGGCAATTGTGAATTTCTTTTCGGTTACGATGCGTTTCCCCGCGTGAAAAGATTGAGCGGTATCGTCGGCATTCGCCGGCTCGACTGCAATTATCTTAATCTGCGGCCACATCGATTTGGCCGCCACGGCAGTTCCCGAAAGCAAACCACCGCCGCCCACAGGACAGATGATAAGATCGAGATCGGGAACATCCTCGAGCAGTTCGACCGCGGCTGTCCCCTGTCCCGCCATCACATTTTCGTTTTCGAATGAATGGATCAACGTCGCACCGGTTTTCGCGATCACATCAGCGCAGGCTGCTTCGCGTGATGCATCACTCGGTTCGCAAAAGATGATCTGCGCGCCGAAACCTTCGACCGCGCGCACTTTCACTTTGGCCGAATTTGACGGCATCACGATGTGCGCCGGAATCCCGCGTAGCTTCGCCGCGCGTGCCAAAGCGGTTCCGTGGTTTCCCGACGAATGAGTTGCCACACCGCGCTTCGCGATCGCGTCGTCCAGCGCAAAAACTGCATTCGTCGCGCCGCGCGCTTTGAACGCGCCAATCTTCTGAAAATTTTCACACTTAAAAAGCAGCGACGCGACGCTCGCTTCATTCAACCGTGAGCTCCTCAACACCGGCGTTCGTTGAATGTATGGCCGAATCCGCTCGTGCGCCGCGCGGATGGTCAGAAGATCGACAGCCATACTGCATTCTGCCCCATGATAACAAAAAAGCGACGCGGGGGCGCATCGCACTCCGAAAGCTGTCGCACAATGAAAGAGCGCGTCATAGACATTTCGGACGCAGTCCTTTGGGAGTGCGGGACGTACTCGCACCGCTTTTGAGTGGCTCGATATCAGTGTAAAATCAGCCGTGGATCCTTACGCCAAGCCAAAGGAGCGAAAGATCGGCGAGAGACGGCCGAGGATTTCACATCTCCCGCGCGCGATAGATCAGCGTACCAGAAACGAACGTCGCGCGGAAAAACAAGCCATCGCCGACGAACGGCGCGCGATTAAGAAATCGATGCGCCAGAATTTGAAGCGCGAGCTCGGAAACGAATTAAATGGTTAGCGCGCAATTGCGGCTTCGCCGCCCGAATTTACCAACGCGCTCGGAGATCCCGTTCCACCTATTCGATCCGCGGGAACAACGGTACCGGCTTCCCGACGACATGCCCATCCGGCAAACCGCCCCACTCCGCATTCTCAAGGTGAAAATCACGGCTTAACTTTTTCTGTGGGTCAAGCTGATCGAAAATTGCATGCGCTGCGTTCGGCAAGACCGGCGAAATCAAAATCGCGATGATACGTAGCGATTCGAGAAGAGTGTAGAGAGCCGCATCAAGCTTTCTTTTTTCGGTAGGCTCCTTGGCAAGCTTCCATAACGCCCAGTTTTCGATAAGAAAGTTGCCTTCGTGAGCGATACCTAGCGCGGCGATTAGTCCATCGCTAACAGCACATAAGTCCATGGCGTCGCGGCCGTAATGACCAAGAGCGATTCGGCAACCGGTAAGTAAGTCTGTCAAGAAAGCGCGCGACGAATCGCCCGAATCCATAAATGCAATAGCGTGATGGTTGCCAAGAACGTTCCTGACCGAGCCATGCCAGTATCGCAACACCATGTTCAGTGTCCGATTCAATAAGTTACCCAATGTATTAGCCAAGTCAGCGTTGTATCGTTCCACCAATCGTTCCTCCGAAAAATCGGCGTCTTTTCCCGTAGCGATATCGCTCATTAAATAATAGCGAACCGCTTGCGCGCCGTATTTCTCGATTAGCGCGAAAGGATCGACAATGTTGCCGGCGCTTTTGCTCATCTTGGCGCCGCCCAGGTTCCACCAGCCGTGGACCAGCAATTGCGGCATGGCTTCGTCAGGGAAACCAAGCGCGTGCAGCATGATCAACCAGTAAATGCCGTGTGCGGGAACGAGGATGTCTTTCCCGATGACGTGGAGCGCAGGCCATTTCTCCAGAAACTCGGCCGGCTGTTTACTGTAGGGGAAGCTGACAGCTTCCCCAGGATCGTAGCCGATGAAGCTGATGTAACTGGTCAGCGCGTCGAACCAGACGTAGGTGACGTAATCCTTGTCGAACGGCAGCTCGATCCCCCAATCGAGGCGCGATTTCGGACGCGAAATGCACAAGTCCCCGCTGATTTTCTCGACCGCATTGCGTAACTCCGTCTGCCGAAAATCGGGAATGACCGCGTCCTTGCGATTGTCGAGGTACCGCAACAGCCATTCTTTGTGCTGGCTCAGTCTGAAGTAATAATTTTCTTCCTCGCGAAATTCGACCTGGCCCCACTCCGATCCGAATTCGCCGTCCGGGCCCCGCTCTTTGTCGGTGAGAAATTGTTCCTGTCGAATCGAGTAGTAGCCGGCCTGTTTCGCCTTGTAGATCGATCGGCTTTTTCCTATCGTAGGATCGACGTCCTGCCAAAGCCGCTGCAATATTCCCTGCACGACTTTCTGATGAACTGGATCGGTCGTCGCGGCCCAGCCGTCATATTTCACCTCGAGCTTTTCCCAAAGCGCCGCGAATTTCGCCGTGATCTCATCGACGAACTCTTTCGGCGAAACGCCCGCTTTCTCGGCCGATTGCTGGACTTTTTGGCCATGTTGATCGACACCGGTCAAAAAAAATGTCTTCTTCTCACCCTTCAGCCGATGATACCGGGCGATCACATCGGCCAGCACTTTTTCGTAGGCGTGCCCGATGTGCGGCGGCGAATTGGTGTAATCAATCGCCGTGGTGATGTAGAAAGTTTTCGCCATTCGCGACTATCTGTAGCCCCGAAAGCTTTCGGGGCAAACTTCATCCCTGCGTTTCGAGCACAATCATCGCCATGGCGTGATGATCGGTGTGACTGAGTGTGATGGATGCGCATGTGACCTTACGCTCTTTCGCCAATGCATCCGCTCCGCCGCCGAAAACCAGAAACGGTTCGCCGCTTGGTTTTTTGCGCACGTCGATGTCTCGCCAGCCCATCGATTTTCCAATGCCGGTGCCGAACGCTTTCGAGACCGCTTCCTTAGCTGCGAAACGCGCGGCCAGATGTCGGGCCGGAAATTTCATCGACATCGAATAAGCAATTTCGCCTTCGGTGAAAACTCGATGCAGAAATTTTTCGCCGAAGCGTTCGATCGAATGCTCGATCCGCGCGCATTCGACCAGATCGATGCCAATCCCAATGACGCTCATAGTCGGCCGATGCCTCGACATTGTGACGACGCGACCGGTTGAAAAGCGGCGCCAAGGCGCTCGCCTCCTAAAGCTTCGCGAAACAGGCAAACGCTTGATCGGTCTTTCGCGCGACAATCTTGAGTGCGATGCGGCCATCGCATTGTTTCATCCTGCTGTAATCCTTCATGGCGGCGAGCATGTCCCGAACGGCATTTTCCAGTCCAACGAACATCGCGCGTGAAATAATCGAATGGCCAATGTTTAACTCCGTCAGATGCGGAATTTTGTGAATCAGCGCAATGTTCGTGTAGTTGATTCCATGCCCGGCGTTCACCTGAGCTTTAGTTCTCTTTAGCGCACTTTTGCCGCCGCCTGCAGGTTCTCGAGTTCTTCGTTCTGCAATCTTTTCGGCAAAAGCATTTGCCAGTTTGCCGGTGTGAAGCTCGACCATTTCGACGCCAAGTTCTCCCGCAGCGTCCACTTGTTCCAAAGTCGGATCGATAAACAGACTGACGCGAATGCCGGCAGATCTGAAGGCGTTTGATTGTGGTCTCGAGTTCCTTGCGATTGCCCGACCACGTCGAGGCCGCCTTCCGTTGTGACTTCTTCGCGCTTTTCCGGAACGAGGCAGACTTCATCGGGCAAGATGCGCAGCGCAACATCGACAATCTCGGGCGTGTTGCCCATTTCCAGGTTCAACTTCGTCATGATGTTTTCCCGCAGCCGCTCGATATCGCGGTCCTGCATGTGCCGGCGATCGGTCCGCAGATGCGCTACGATGCCGGTCGCGCCGGCGCGCTCGCAAATCGCCGCGGCGGCGATGATGTCCGGCTCGGCATTTTTCGATTCCGGCATGGTCGCGTAACGCGCCTGCCGCAATGTGGCTACGTGATCGATATTCACGCCGAGCCGCAGATTGCTCATCACTGCGCGAAATAGGGCGCAGCTCTTTCATAAGAGCAAGCAAGTTCGCTAAGATTGACAACACATGCGCCGATAAATGGAGGCGAGCCAGTTTCTGGGCACTCCCGCAAAATACAACGCGCTGATCAATCCATACACGAACGTAAGCCGGGCGGGGCCAATCAATTCATACCGTCGTGGATCGACCTCGATCCGGCGCGGAACCACTCGCATCCGGCCTGCCATGTCGAAGGTTTCGAAAGAAATCTGCATCCTCCATCAACGGCACATCAGGAAAACCGCCGATGCTTTCGAAAATGCCGCGACGACAGAAAAAGTCCATGGTCGCTATATCGGAGTCGCAATAGAAGCCCGGCGTAATGCGCGAATGTATCCGTGAAGTCGATATATGAATCGCGAATCCTGCATGCGAATTCGAAAAAATCCGCCAGCAACGTGATCATGCGATAAAGCACCGCCGATCTCGATCAGGCAATCCGGCGGAACTTTTACATCGACATGAAGAAACCAGAGAACGTCGCCGCTAGCTGCGCCCGCGCCCGCATTCATCTGGGACGCGCGTCCTCGAGATGAGGTCACCACTTGATCGCACAAACCCTTTGCAAGATCGACAGTGCCATCGGTGCTTCCGCCATCGGCAATAATGATCTCTGCTCCGGCGCATATTTTCGCGTATGAACCAGGAACGGACGAATCAGGTCACTTCATTCCAGACGGGCACAACGATCGAAACCGTGGAGCGAATGCATGCCAATCGCGCGTTGCTGACTTCGATTGCCGGTGATAGCATCGACTTGTCTATAACAGATTGTGGAAATAAATTCGCTCTTTGATTATGTCGGTGTCCCTCTCGTTTTTTGTCTTTTTAGCGCGCTTCCTTTGTTGCAATGGCGTTTTCCGTTACGGCGACAGCACTTCAATTGATCCGCCGAATGATTCGGAATTTGATCTTTTCATTCCAGCGCAGGCGATTTTCCGGTGGGCACTGCTGCCAGGTCCGCTTGCGATCGCTATTCTGGGCGCAGACACGAGGCAATTTGGCTTCGCTCAATTGGATTCCGTTCCAGGCTTGTTACGAGTCGTGGCCGGATTTGTTCGCTTGATTATGCCTATTGGTGGTGGCATTGGGCCAATCACATGGTTCCGTTTTTCTGGCGATTCCATAACGTGCATCATACTGATCTGGACATGGACGTGAGCACCGCGTCGCGATTTCACTCCGGCGAGATGCTTTTCTCCGTCGCATTTTTTTCGCTCACTGTGTTTCTTTTCGGCGTCGGGCCAATGGCGGTTGTCGTCTTCTTTATCGTGTTTGAGGCGGCCGTTGTGTTTCACCATTCCAACTGGCGGTTGCCGATCTGGTTTGAGCGGATTCTCAATCACGTCATAGTTACGTCGCGGATGCATGGGATTCACCATTCGATCGTCGAACGCGAGACGAACTCCAATTGGGGCACGATCTTTTGCTGGTGGGACAAACTCCATCGCACTTTGCGGCGTGATATTCCCCAGGATGCGATCACGATCGGTGTCCCGGCGTATCGCGAGGAGAACGATCTCACGTTCGGCCAGCTCTGGCTGCTGCCATTTCGCGAACAACCTAGTTACTGGCAACTGCCAAATGGCGAGCGACCGGAACGAACTCCGCGAGCCGGCGAAAGAGCTTGCCGAATAGGGACGGTCGTCTCGTTAGCAATTCCAGGCCAAACCATTACCCATTCCGGGAACGATATTTGTGTGGATATGACAGCCAACCAAACAAACTCTTATTTATATGACAAACTCAATTGAAAATTCAGCCCCTGCAGGAAATCAGGCATTTCAGATTCTGCGCTTCGGATTTACCGTGGCGCCGATTCTTGCCGGCCTCGATAAGTTTTTTCATCATTCTAGTGGATTGGGACCAATACCTCTCCCCGGTCGCGAACAATGTGCTCGCCGGTCACGGCCACCAGTTTATGATGTTCGTCGGCATTGTGGAGATTGTCGCCGGCATCGGTGTCTTTGTTAAGCCACGGATTTTTGCCTACATCGTCGCGATCTGGCTGTTGCTGATTATCATTAATCTACTCACCATTCCCGGCTACTATGACATAGCTTTGCGCGATCTCGGCCTGGCGTTGGGAGCGTTTGCACTGGGCAAACTGAGCCCGAAATAAACGCCGGCGATCCGGGATCCCAACTCCTCGGCAAGGCCACCGCTAATCGGACGTCACTTCGTGGTGCCGATCCGCTGCTGAAATTCGTTGAGCCGGTGCCCGACGCGACCGCGGATGTCGTGCAACGATTCATCCAAGTGGACGAATTTATTGCCTCGGGTATTGTCGATGCCCGTCAACTGATTGCTCGGGCAGTAGCGCGTTGCCGCTGTGAGAATGTTCGCCATGCCCCATGCGCCCAGCACCCAACGCCATCCGCCCAGCTTGGGCAGCAGCGCGGCACCGGTCACAGCAGCACAGCCGATGGCAATCCGGAACACTTGTCCCTGCGGGCCCGACATTCTGTTTAATTCTACACCGCCCTTTCCTCTTAGTTCGTTCACGACCTCCTACCCGGCTTTCCCTAAACCTAAATGTGTCTCTGTAATTCGCGTAATGCGGTCTTGGCTTCGGGAATCGCGAGCGCGGCGCTAACGAATGTCGCCACCGCGGCGAGCAAGCACCACACGCAAGCAGCTTTATGTCGGGCAAATTGGTCGTAAGTGAGCTTCGAAGCCTGGGCAGCATCGACAGTCGTTTTCGCGGCCAGTGCCAACGGAGTCCATGGCTGCGTCTTCGCTCGGTTCCTTCCGCCCATGGCTGCGAGTCCGAGGGTAACGGCATAATTGCCAATGCCGATCGCCGCGTCGGGCGTTTCGAAATAGCTGTAGGCCTGCCCGGAACCATCCACCTTCTCAGCATCAAATCCAGGCAGGTCCGGTTCAGGCAGATGTTTGATGATGCCCATTTGATAAAGCACGATCAAACCCATGCAACCGATTGCGACCAGAGATGCCCCGATGATTCCGCGACGTTCTTCTAGAAAATTGCCGCTGCCATGGCGGAGCTCGCGACTGAGTTGCTCCGGATTCATGCGCGGGAAAGTGTCCAACGATCCACGCTGACCCATCCAGGACCGGAAAGAAAGAGCCAGCAGAGAATCACGAGATAAAGCACCTCGGGCAGATAAAGAAATTCGGCAATCCACGCGAGGGGCGAGCTGGTTTCGATCCTTTTGATCGCGGTCGTGAGGATGGCGACAACCATCACGCCGCAAAGCATCGCGGAGGCGAGCGGCGTCAGGAATCCGATAAGGAGACAGAAGCCGAACACGAACTCGACCGTCGAAACAAAAATCGCATTGAAAGCCGGAACCGGAACATGCGCCTCCACGAGTGTTTGCCGCATTTGCTCACGCCGTTCGGCAACAAAAAGCTTGCCGCGACCGGAAAGGAAAAACAGCAACCCGACCGCAACCCGAGCTATTAGAATTCCAATCCATTCCCACTCGCGCAGATAAAGGAACAAAGATTGCAGCCAGTTCATAGAATCACCAACGATCGCCGGTTGCCTGACGAGAATAGATCGGCCATGCTTGATTAACGGATTCGGCGCAGCATCCGGATGGAACAAACATGAACCGATTCGCCCAAAAGCTCGAAGAGCATTCGGTTTCTCTGCGCCGCGGCCGACCCGAGATTCTTCAGGTCAATGTGGGGAAACTCTGCAATCTCACCTGCAATCATTGCCACGTGAATGCCGGGCCGAAGCGCAAAGAGATTATGTCGCGGGACACAATCGACCGCGTGATCGATTCGCTGGCCACGACCAAAATTCCGACTGTCGATCTTACCGGCGGCGCGCCGGAGATGATTCCTGATTTTCGATATTTCATCGAACGCATCCGAGGACTCACTCCCAAGCGGCACATTATCGATCGGTGCAACCTGACGATTTTGCTGGAGCCGGACTACGAAGATCTGGCCGAGTTTCTCGCCCGAAACGAAGTCGAGATCATCGCTTCAATGCCTTGTTACACGGCGGAAAATGTCAACGCGCAGCGGGGCGAAGGAGTGTTCGACGGTAGCATCGAAGCTCTACAGCTTCTGAATTCGCTGGGCTACGGAATCGATGTCGATCTTCCATTGCATCTCGTTTACAACCCGGTGGGCGCATTCTTACCCGGTCCACAAGCCGAACTCGAAGCCGATTACAAGCGCGAGCTCAAGACGCATTTTGGAATTGTATTCAACAAGCTCTACAGCATCACGAACCTGCCGATTGCCCGATTCGCGGCGTATTTGCGGCGCAACAACAAGCTCGACGAATACATGCAGTTGTTGATCGATAATTTTAATCCGGCGACAATCGATGGGTTGATGTGCCGAAATACGATTAGCGTCGGTTGGCGCGGCGAAGTTTATGATTGCGATTTCAATCAGCAGCTCGGGATGCAATGGGAAAATGGCCGACGCCTGTTTCTGTGGGACATCGACCCGGACAAGATCGACAATCGCGCGATCATGACCGGCGATCATTGTTTCGGCTGCACCGCCGGTGCCGGTTCAAGCTGCGGCGGCGCCATTCTGGAAGTCAGCAGTCTGCCTGACTCGGCTGACAGGCTTCCAGCCTGCTGAGAATCGCCAGGCTGCCTGACTTCAGTTGAATATTCAATCTCGCCTTCGCGACGGAAACGGCGTATCACAGCACCATGAATACGACTGCCATTTCGCGACGGAAATTTGCTCAATTACTCGGTGCCGGCGCAGCGCTTGGCGCTCTTAAGCCCACAATTTCGCTGGCCAAACAGGTAGCGTCCGTTTCCAAAAGCGCTGCAACGGGAGTGGTGCGTTTGAGTGCGAACGAGAATCCGTACGGTCCTTCCCCAATGGCGCACAAAGCGATGACGAGCTCCTTCGATCTTTGTTGCCGTTATCCCGATGAAGCAAACGACGTCTTGATCGACAAACTGGCCAAGCTGAATGGCGTCAGTCATGACCAAATTGTTCTCGGTGACGGTTCCAGCGAAATCTTGAAACTCTGCGCCGAAGCATTTACCGGCCCGACACAACGCAAACTCATTGCGGCCGATCCGACGTTCGAAGCGCTGCTCGAATATTCGAAGGGCTGCGGTGCCGATGTGGTGAAGATTCCGCTTACCAGCAATTACGCTCACGATCTCGAGAAAATGAGCGCCGCGGCTCAGAAAGGGTTGATTTACGTTTGTAATCCAAACAATCCGACCGCAAGCGTTACACCGAAAAATGATCTGCGCGCCTTCCTCGAAAAAACGTCCCCCGAAACGATGATCCTGGTGGACGAAGCGTATTTCCATTACGCCGACAGTCCGGATTACGAGAGTGTGATCCCGCTGGTGAAAGATCATCCGAACCTGATCGTGGCCCGAACGTTCTCGAAAGTTTATGGCATGGCCGGCTTGCGCTGCGGTTACGGAGTCGCCCAACCGGAAACGATCAAGCGTATGCGGCCATTCCAAATGTGGGACAGCGTCAATGTGATGGCGCTCGCCGCAGCGAGCGCGAGCCTGGATGATGTCGATCAAGTTTCCAATGGTCGAAAGCTGAACAACGAAGCGAAAAAGTTCACAGTTACGGAACTCGAGAAACTCCGCTACGACACGATCCCATCGCAAGCCAATTTCATCATGTTCGATTGCAAGAAACCGGTCGTGCCGATCATCAAAGCGATGAAAGACAAAAATGTGGCCGTCGGCCGCTTATTCCCCGCCATGCCAAATCACATGCGGCTCACCATCGGCAAGAAGTCGGAAATGGAAGCATTTGTTTCCGCGTTCAAGCAAGCGATGGCTTGACCTTATTCCAACGGGTCGATGGCAAAACTGGCTCTTGTTGACGCGCGCGGTCCCAATTCGCGCGAAGTTCTTGCAGATGAATTAGCCGCCAAGTGTTGACGAGGTCGTATGCGGTACGCGGAAGCCACCCTTCGTAGATCTCGTTTCGATTTCAATCAGCGCTTCGTGCTCGCCATAGATTGCATGGAAATGCCTCGGCGGATGCTCACGGTAATAAAACCGAATGATGATGCCGTAGAAACGGCAAACCTCAGCCATTCTTGCTGCGAGCTGGAATCTTACCGGTTATTTCAAGATAAGCGGCGTCCGAGCAAATATCTAAGTCATCCGACCATGCAATCTGACCGTAATCTCCGATCCGCACTTTTCGAAATTCGTTCTCGTTCTTTAGTGGCTTAAAAACACCGCGCCCCACTTGATCGGAAAGATCGATTATTCCCTGGACACCGTCCGCGTAGGTCAGGCGCAATCGATAACCACTCAGTGGCTCTACATTTGTCGGTTTAACCATCGGCAAAATGTGACTCAACTCGTACGGAGCTGCAACTGGCTGCGGAAGCAACCGCCTTTCTAAAACGCTCTGGAATGGCGTCCTTCCTGATCGCACTGAAACAAGCCAGGACGTGATGGAACGCGAGCTACAAGCGAGTTTGTTAAGCAAAACGCCGCAAGCGCAATTCGATTTGCGACTTCACCAACTGACGATCACTAATCATTTCTCTTCAAACTCGAGCGCGCCGTCTCTGGCCTCGATTTTGACGGTTTGGCCTTCGCGGACTTTGCCTTCGAGGATGTCGATGCTAAGCGGGTCGAGAATTTGTTTTTGAATCGTGCGGCGGAGCGGACGTGCACCGTAAACGGGGTCGTACCCTTCGCGAGCGAGCAGTTCCTTCGCGGAATCGGATAGATCGAGCGTGATTTTTTGTTGCTCGAGACGTTTCGACAATCGTCGCAATTGGATCTCCACGATTTTCTTCAAATCATTTTCGCTCAATCGATCGAAGATGATGATCTCGTCAACACGGTTGAGAAACTCGGGTCGGAAATGTCCGCGCAACGCGTCCATGACCAGGCGTTCTCGCGCTTCGCGCGATTGCGTTTCCTCGGTGATGAATTGCGAACCGATATTCGAAGTCATGATAATGACCGTGTTTTTGAAATCGACCGTTCTCCCCTGCCCATCCGTGATCCGCCCGTCGTCGAGGACTTGCAAAAGCACGTTGAACACGTCCTGGTGCGCCTTTTCGATCTCGTCGAACAGCACGACCGAATACGGCTTGCGTCGGACGGATTCAGAAAGCTGACCGCCCTCTTCGTATCCGACATAACCCGGCGGCGCACCGATTAATCGCGCGACGGTGTGTTTCTCCATGTATTCGCTCATGTCGATCCGGATCATTGCGTTTTCGTCGTCGAACAAAAATTCCGCGAGCGCGCGCGAAAGCTCAGTTTTGCCAACACCGGTCGGCCCGAGGAAAATGAACGAGCCAAGTGGACGATTCGGATCCTGCAAACCGGCCCGGGCACGGCGAACGGCATTGGAAACGGCTTTGATGGCTTCCTCCTGCCCAACGACTCGCTGATGCAAATGTTCCTCGAGTTTTACCAATTTCTCGCGCTCGCCCTCCTGCAAACGCGACACCGGAATATGCGTCCAGCTGGAAACAACTTCGGCAATGTCCTCCTCGGTGACTTCTTCACGCAGCAAAGTTGATTTTCGACCCTTCTCTTTCGCCGCTGCTTCGGCAAGGTTTCTTTCCAGTTCAGGAATTCGCCCGTATTGAATTTCGCTCGCCTTAGCCAACTCACCGCGACGCTGCGCGCGTTCCAGTTCCGTACGGAGACGATCCAACTCTTCTTTCCATTTTCGTTGTTCATCGATAAGCGCCTTCTCCTTTTGCCATTCCGCTTTCAGCGCGCCGGATTTTTCTTTCAGCTCGGCCAATTCTCTTTCGAGCTTTTTTAAACGTTCCTCGCTGGCTGGATCTTTTTCCTTCTTGAGCGCCTGACGTTCCATCTCGTGCTGCATGATCTCGCGCTCGATTACGTCGATCTCGGTCGGCATCGAATCCAGCTCGATCTTCAAACGCGAGGCCGCTTCATCGACAAGGTCAATCGCTTTGTCAGGCAAGAAACGATCGCTGATGTAGCGATGCGAGAGAACCGCGGCCGCGACAAGTGCCGCGTCAGTGATCCGCACACCATGATGCACCTCGTAACGTTCTTTCAAGCCGCGCAGGATCGCGATCGTGTCCTCGACCGTTGGTTCATCCACCATCACGGGCTGAAACCGCCGTTCGAGAGCGGCGTCCTTCTCGATGTATTTGCGATACTCATCGATCGTAGTCGCGCCGATTGTGCGCAGCTCGCCACGCGCGAGCATCGGTTTTAACATGCTGGACGCATCGACCGATCCTTCCGCCGCGCCAGCGCCGACGATTGTGTGCAGCTCGTCGATGAATAGAATGATCTGACCTTGCGAATCTGTTACCTCTTTCAAAAACGCCTTGAGCCGATCTTCAAACTCTCCCCGAAATTTTGCACCGGCTACCATCGCGCCAATATCCATCGCGATCAGGAGCTTGTTCTTTAACGACTCGGGCACGTCGCCGGAAATAATTCTCCGGGCCAGACCTTCGACAATTGCGGTCTTGCCGACTCCCGGATCTCCGATCAACACCGGATTATTTTTTGTGCGACGCGAGAGCACTTGCATGATTCGCCGAATCTCGTTGTCGCGGCCGATAACGGGATCGATTTTCCCCCGACGTGCCAGTTCGGTGAGATCGCGTCCGTATTTCTCGAGCGTCTGATATTTACCTTCTGGATTTTGATCGGTCACTCGTTGCGAGCCACGCACCTGCTGCAAGGCTTGCATCAACTTTTCGCGCGTGACACCGAAATCTTTGAGCAACTTCCCCGCGGGGACGTTCGCACCGGTTAGCGCGAGCAGATAATGTTCGGCGCTGGTGAATTCGTCCTTCAGCTTCGACATCTCCTTTTCCGCGCTATCGAGCACAGTGCGCAATTCATTGGAAAGGCGGAGATCGACAGTCGAGCCGGTGACTTTCGGTTTCCGATTCAATTCGGTTAACAAACGATCCCGAAGCTGATTCGGCGGAACGCCGATTTTCTCCAGCAACGGCTGGGTGATGCCATTAGACTGATCGAGAAGCGCCAACAGGAAGTGTTCATTTGTAAGTTCCTGGTGGTTGGAATTGGACGCGAGATCCTGAGCGGCCTGCAGCGCTTCCTGCATCTTCTGGGTGAACTTATCAATCCGCATGCCTCAACCTATACAACGCCACGTCCCATTCAATTGCCTGGAGATCCGCCGATTTGATCAGGCGGTTGACACAACCGTCTCTACAACGATGAGTCTTTCCCATGCGAGAGGGAACTACACCATTCGGGGGACAGGCGCTGGAACTGCTGCGCGCCGGCCCATTCCGCCGTTATATTATCGGCTCGCTGATTTCCGACACTGGAACGTGGATGCAAGTCATGGCGCAGGCATGGGTGATGAGCACGCTCACGAACAAAGCGATTTTACTCGGCCTGGTGAATCTCTTTGCCGGAATTCCCACACTGTTGCTGACCATGCACGGAGGCGCGGTAGCGGATCGCTACGACAAACGGATGATCCTGATCGCTACGCAAATTTGGCAGATGATTCTAGCCGTGGCTCTCGGTTGGCTGGTGTTAACTCAACGCATCGAAATCTGGCATGTCATGGCCATGGCCTTTTTGCTGGGGGTTTGCATCGCTTTTGAGATGCCGGCCATCTCTGCGTTTGTTCCCGAACTGGTGCGGCATGAGCAGATCGGCGCCGCCATCGCCATGGACCGTTCCATTTTCCATGGCGCACGTCTGATTGGGCCGTCCCTGGCCGGGTGGATTGTGAGCAAGTGGGGCGCGGCTTTTGCGTTCTTTGCCAATGCCACGTCGTTTATCGGCCTTGCCGTCGCAATTATTTCCATTCCACCGCGAAAAGTCGGGACGAAAGAGGAAGAAGAACAACGCCGAAGCGGGATGCTGGAAGGTCTTCGCTACATCAAATCGGATCGGATCATGCTTTTGATGATTATGCTCATCGCTCTAACTACGATCTTCGTTTTTCCCGTGATCTCGGTCATGTTGCCTTTGTACGTTCGCAATCTCCTCCATCTCGGCGCGGACAAGCTTGGAGTGTTGATGGCTGTCTCGGGGACGGGTTCGCTCGCTGGTTCGCTGGGATTTCTTACTGTCGCGCGCGAACACCGATTCCGACTAATGACTGGCAACGCTATTGCTGTCGCCATCGCGCTCTTCGGAATGTCCTTTTCACACAGGTTTCTGCTCACCGCGACTTGCATGGGTTTTCTCGCTCTTGGCTTGTCGATGAATTTCGCTCTTGCCAATACCATCGTGCAGGAGCGCGCCCCCTCGCCGCTGCGTGGCCGCGTCTCCGCAGTATTCGGATTGAGCTTTTTCGGATTAATGCCGATCGCGGGTCTCGGCGTCCCCGGGCTTTCTGATCTGATCGGAATGCGGACTTCGCTTGGCATTGCCTCAGTGATTTTCGGCATTGGGGCATTCATCATTCTCGGGCGAGCTGGTCGCAAAGCGTGTGAGTCTCGCGGGACCAGTGGCAAGGTACCCTGAAGCCGAGTCGGAGCCGGTGCTCGTGCCATAATTCGCTTGCTAGGCTGATGATTTCTTTCTCCACGTGTTGGAACTCCGGACGCCACAAGGCCGGCGACGAAATGCTGCACGAAATCCAGGGTGAACTTGGGTTTGATGTAGTTGAGCTGGGACACGGCATTCGGATTTCCCTCATGCCTGGGATTCAAAAAGTTTTCGACTCGGGGAAAATCCGATTCAGCAGTTTGCACAACTTTTGTCCCCTGCCCGTAGAAGTGATGAGAGCTTCTCCGGATTGTTACAAATTTTCTTCGATGCATCCGCAGGAACGCGAGCGTGCGGTCAAACACACTTTTCAGACCATCGATTTTGCTGAGCGGCTCGGCGCGCCTTTTGTGGTGATGCATCTCGGTCAGGTTTCCATGGAACCGATTACCGATTCCCTCATCGCTCTGGCGAGAAATGGCGAGCTCCTTTCGCGCAAGTATGTGCGCAAGAAAATCGACGCCGTCCAGAAGCGCGAATCGATCGCGCCGAGATATCTTGAGCGGGTGAAGGACTGTCTTCGGCGCATCCTCGATTATGCTGCCGGCAAAAACGTCAGGCTGGGACTGGAAGGTCGGCGCGGTTACGAGGAAATTCCGAGCGAGCGGGAATTGCCGTCGCTGCTCGATGAGCTCAATTCTCCGCAAGTAGGTTACTGGCATGATTTCGGACACATTCAGATCAAGGAGAATCTCTCGTTTGTGAATCACGAAGAATGGTTAAAAACCATCGGCGCCCGCGCCTTTGGTGCGCACGTACAGGATTGCATCTGGCCCGCACACGATCATCAGCCGCCGTTTGCTGGCGATGTCGATCTTCCGAAGCTTGTGCCGCTCCTACCGCGTAATTGCGCATTTGTTTGGGAGATAAGCCCGCGTAAGAAGACCGAAGAGATCCGGCGTTCGGTCGAAGCCTGGAAGAAACATTTCGGTTCGTGAAAAAAGTTCTGCTTACACTTCTTCAGCTGGCTGTAACGGTCGGGCTTCTCTATTGGGTCTATCACGATCCGCACAAACGGGCCCAAATGGCCGAAGCTTTGCAAGCGGCGCGTTATCGCTGGGTCGTGATCGCGATCTTGTCGTATATAACTGTGGAAGCCGCGGCAGCGGTTCGATGGTACGTCCTGCTTAAAGTACAAGGGATTCGTTTAAGTTTTTCCCGCTTGTCCGGCCTGTTCCTGATTGGAATGTTTTACAATCAATTTCTCCCTGGAGGAACCGGCGGCGATATCATCAAAAGTTATTTTCTGCTCAAAGAAACCCCGGACAAAAAAGCCGGCGCGCTGCTGGCCGTGGCGTTCGATCGATTGATCGGCCTCGTCGCGCTGGTCACAATTACCGGGACGCTGATATTGCTTCGATATCATTGGCTGGCCCAAACCCCGGAGGCGCGCCGATTACTCTGGATTTTGTTATTTTTGCTGGGCAGCTCGCTTACCGCATTGATTGCAAGCTTCGTCATTAGCGGGTTTAATCTTTTCCATCTGTTGCCCCAAAAATTTCCCGGGCGCGACAAACTGATCGAAATCGCCGCGTCCTATCACTTGTACGCGCATCATTGGCGGGCGACGGCGGTGGCGTTAGGCGCTTCCATCATCGCTCACCTGGCCACGTTCGCTACTTTTCTCTTTGCCGCTTATGCATTGCGTGCGCAGGTCGCGGTGATCGATTTTTTTGCGATCATGCCCATTGAGCGCACGATCTCAGCCTTGCCGATTAGCTTTGCCGGAGTCGGGCTTCGCGAAAAAATCTTCCAGATCATGTTGAATGGATTGTGCGGAGTTCCGGAATCCGTGGCGGTATTGATCGGTTCTCTCAGCTTCCTCGTGATGTTGTTTTGCTCTGCGCCGGGAGCGATCGTTTACTTTTTCTACAAGCCCAGCGTAGCCGCACCGGGAGTCAAACTGCGCGACATGAAGCAAGAGGTGGCGACACTCGAGCATGAAATCGCGGAAAAAGAATAACCGACCGCGGCGACATCGCCCAAGATCGGCATCGGCCCGGCCGTTCGTCACTGCCACATTCGCCATGACCGTAGATGGCAAGATCACGACGAAGAATTTTTCGCCGGTCGACTTCACGTCCCGCGAGGACAAGTTGCATTTATTTCGACAACGCGCGGCGGCTGATGCAGTGCTGGTCGGTCACACAACTCTCAAGCGGGATAATGTTCGGCTGGGGTTACCAGCCGAATTAAGAAAAGAGCGAATCAAGCTCGGTCAATCTGCCGCGCCGATTCGCATCATCGTTTCCGGGAAGGGCAGGATCGACAATCGGCTTAAGATATTTCAGTCCGATCCCGCAACAGCGGGACCGATTCTCATTTTTTCCACAACCCAGATGCCGAAAAGAATTCAAGCCGCCCTAAACGGGAAGGCGATGCTACACCTCGGCAGAGCGAAACATGTCGATCTTGCGAAAATGCTTCAGATCTTGCGAACGAAATATCGCGTGCGGAGAGTTGCCTGCGAAGGCGGGGCAGCCTTGTTTCGTTCCATGCTCGAGCTTGGTCTGATTGATGAACTCAATCTCACAATTGCGCCCTACCTTTTCGGCGGAGCAGACGCCCCCACGCTAACCGGGTTAAGCAAAGAATTCCTTCCAGCGAGTGTCCATTGCACCCTGAAAAAGATGCGCGTGGCGGGCGATGAGTGTTTTTTAACTTATCGAATCAAAAAATAAAGATTCAGGCCTGGCAGCTTTCACGGATGCGGGGGTAGCGCCCAGAACGGATTGCGCGCGAGCACCACGGACCCATCTTCCTGGCCGTAGGCGAAAAAAGCGCCGTTAGGAGAGTATTGGACTGATTCCACGCCAGTGGTGGTTTCTCCAAGATAAACGCGGAGCAGAGCGCCATCGCTCGTTCGCCATAGCAAAAGCGCGCCGCGTCCTTCGCTGTGGTTTTCACTACCGGCCAAAATCGTTTGGCCATCCGGTGAATAGGCAACCCCTTTCACGAAACCCGCTGGCCCGTTTAAGCTGTGAAGCAGCCAACAACCGTTAACCTGCCATATGCTGACTGCCTGGCTATCGCTGCCGCTGGCGACTTGCTGGCCATTTGGTGAAAAGGCAACAGAATTTGTGATGTAGCCGTAGTAAGTATCTTCCGAGAAAATGCAGAACGAACCAGTATCGAGGTTCTGTAATCGAACTCCCGGGTAAAGCATTGCCCAGGCCAAAAACTGTCCGTTAGGGGAATACGCGATCGCGCGATTTTCCTGCTGCCCATAACCAAGCAATGCGGTCTCCAACCAGTCGGAAGTGCGGAAGAGATGAATCCAATTCCCGGAATAACCGCCGGCTGCGGCCAGCTCGGTGTCGTCGGGCGAAAATGCTACTCCGAAAATAAAGTCACCAGTTCCAACGTTGTGGAGGGACGACCAATTGGCAGTGTTCCAAGCCCGGATGTGGCGGTCAATGCTGCCTGCTACGAGGATCTGTCCGTTATGCGAAAATGCCACGGATGTGACGGAATCATAGAAGCCGCCGAATGTTTGGACCAGGGTTCCATCAGAAATGCGCGAGACTTTTACGATGCGATCATTGCTTCCAGATGCAAGAAATTGTCCGTCGGGTGAAAAAGCGACCGCATTGACGCTTGCGGTGTGAGCATTGCGCTTCCAGACAATACTGGGCGCCTTTTGAAATGGTTCGTTCGTTTGATAAACCGGAAAACTTTGGGAGCCCACAGTAATCGCTCCAGTATGAGGCGCCCCGCCCGAATATGGGGCGACCGTGTAATACACCGTCCCAATATCGTCGCCGACATTTACAGATGTGATATTGATCCACGGATCGCCGCTCGTCGCACTAAAGTTACAGCCATTCTCATGATAAACATTAATGAACGTGCTGCCGCCTTCCGAGGTGAACGAACGGTTCAGTGGGGAGAGAGTGATGTTCTGGCAGGCAGCCTGCAAGTTTCCGCTCCGTTGCCCAAACAAGAGAAAAGGCATCGTGCAAATTGCGATTGCGCATGCGCATAACCCAATCAGAGATCGTCGATTTGTTCTCATACCGGTTGAATCGCATACTCTCTGGCGGGCGCGTTTACGCAAAAAGGTAACGCCGTTGTTACTTTTGGCGGGCCGAGCAGGCACTTTCCGTCGAACGAAACACTTATAAACTAACTAAAGTGCGATTACTCTGTTTCTGCATTCTCTCCATTCTGTTTCCTCTTCCGATCGTGGTTGGGGCAACGGTCGAAGGAACGGTGCAGTTGCCGAAGTCGCACGCGCCGCCGGTACTGGCGAGACGCTATGAGGTTGTCACTCGCGGTGGCGTTCTCTCCACCGAACCGCCAATGGCCGTCGTTTATCTGGAGGATTCGTTTCCGAAGCCAAAATCTCAGCCGCTGGAAAAGGTCGTCCAAAAAGATCTCGCCTTTATCCCATCGGTCCTGCCGATCCAGGTCGGCACCCGCGTGGAGTTCCCAAATCTGGATGATACTTATCACAGCATCTTTTCGTATTCGCGAGCCAAACGATTCGATCTTGGCCGGTACCGTTCGGAGGAACGCCCGATTCCGTCGGTGGTGTTTGATAAGCCAGGGCTGGTGACCCTTCGTTGCGACATTCACGAGCATATGCGCGGGATGATTCTGGTTCTTGATACTCCCTACTTTGTCATGACCAAACCAAGCGGGGAATTTCGCCTGACGGGACTTCCGGCAGGTCACTTCAAATTGAAAGCGTGGATCGACAGCAAGACGACGCGCGAGCGGGACGTGGATCTTAAGTCCGGGCAAACCTTGCACGTCGATCTTCCATGACCTCTGCAAACGCGCCCTCGCCCTACCGTTTCGCTACGTTTCGGAACAAACTGCTGGCTGCGATGATGTTGGTGATCGCCGCAATCACGGCGTTCGTTTTTTACCTTGCACAACGCAACGTGGAGGCCACGGCAGAGCGTGATCTGCGCCACGATTTTCAGGCAGAACTCTCCTGGCTCGATCAGGTCCAGGATTTGCGTCGAGCCGCACTGGCTGAGCGCTGCCGCATCCTCGCGTTGCGCCCTCGCATTCACGCGTCTCTTGAAGACGGCGCTCTGGATCTTCTATATCCGAGCGCAAAGGACGAGCTGAGGGATTTGATGGAAAGCGAGGAAAACCGTCCCGAGCAGACGGGCGCGCATTCCCTCCACGCCAGGTTCTACCGGTTTCTAGACGAGAGAGGCGCGGTTCTTCCCCCGCCTAACCGACATGATGTAGGCGAGCTCGACTCAAGCGCTGAAGCGCAACTGGCTTTGAAACGATTATCGACTAGTCAACAGATCGGGTACATCCGAACGCACGCCAGCGATGAAGCTGTCGAGGAAGTTATCGCCGCGCCAATCTTCTCGAGTGACACGGGCGAATTGATTGCAGCTCTGGTCGTCGGCTTTAAATCGTTTGAGCTGGGAACCAAACGTCCAAATCCAGCGATGAAGAGCGGTATCTTCGTCAATGGCAAACTGCATTTACCGGGCTTGTCGAAAAGCGACGAGAACGGGCTTGCCGCTGCCGTCAAAAAGTTCGTAGGAGAAAAGGTCCACGGCCAAAGCAGTCTGATGGTGAATATCTCCGGCGTTCCCCATCTTCTGTTCTACAAAGAGTTGAATCCTGGTTCGGTATTTCCGCCGGCCTATGAGGTATGCATTTACTCACTTGCGGATCGAGTTGGCCAGTTGTCTCAATTGCGCTGGCGAATTACCGGTGGCGGCGCTCTTCTTCTTTTCGGTGGGTTTGTGCTTAGTCACTTCATGGCCGCACGCCTGGCCGTGCCAGTAGAAAAACTCGCCGTCGATTCGGAAGAAAACCGCACTCGACGAAAACGCGCCGAAGCTCAGCTTGCCACCACGAGTGAGCAATTGAAAAGATCGACACGTTATTCCGCCGATGCTTCCCATCAATTGAAAAGCCCGGTCACCGCGCTGCGAGCCGGCATCGAGGGCATGCTGGCCCAAGAAGATTTGAAGCCGGAAATGTATGAGGAACTTTCCGGATTACTTCACCAGACGCATCGACTAACGAGCGTAATCGACGATTTACTCTTACTTTCCCGCATGGACGCCGGCCATTTGCAAATCGAAGCCAGAGCGGTCAATCTGAGCCAGCTGGTCGAAGAATGGCTGGATGACCTGAGCGCCGTTCCCGATTTGCCCGACGTGAAGATCGACAAAAATCTTCCCGGCAATCTCTTGATCGTCGGCGAAAGACGTTACGTGTCGCTAATCGTTCAAAATCTTCTCGAGAACGCCTGGAAGTACAATCGGCATGGCGGCAGCATTCGAGTAAAAGCACATCGAGACAACGGCGAGATTTTTCTGCGAATTGGCAACACCGGCCCAACGATTCCGCCGGAAGCGCAGTCTCATATTTTCGAGCGTTTTCATCGTGCCACCGACGGTTCGCACGTTGCCGGGCATGGACTTGGGTTGAACCTCGCCCGTCAACTTACCCAATTGCACGGCGGCGCTTTGCGACTGGTCCGCTCCGAAAATGACTGGACCGAGTTTGAAGCCGAATTTCAAACCGCCGCGGCAACGGGAGAACACGAAGCACGTTAGATGAAGTTTGTTGCTCTCGGTATCTGCTGTGTCGCGTGCACGGCGGGCGCGATCGATGTCGAGAGTATTTTCGACCGACTGGATCGCGCGCTTACTGTTGCCGCTTTCCAAAATCAATTGCGGGCGCGGATCAGCGGCACGTTAGACCTCGAACGTTATCATTTTGACCAACCGCCACCCGGATTGATCACAAGCCAGGAGGATACGCTTTTTAACTCGAGGCTTACCCTTTTCCTCGATGCTCAATATGGATCGCCGATTTATTTTTTTGTCCAAACGCGAGTCGATCGTGGCTTCGATCCGAGCGATCAGGGGGTGGAGATTCGGCTGGACGAATACGCTGTTCGATTCACGCCCTGGAAAGACGGCCAAGTCAGCGTGCAGATTGGAAAGTTTGCCACGGTTGTCGGCAACTGGGTGCCACGACATCTCTCGTGGGAGAACCCATTTATCAACGCGCCGCTGATCTACGAAAACGTTACAGCCGTACGGGATCATTACGTTTATCTTCCCAGTGATTTCCATCGCGAGTTGCTTTTTGAAAAATACGAGTTCAATCCGGTGATTTGGGGACCCAGCTACGCCAGCGGCATTTCGGTGGCGGGAAAGATCGACAAATTCGAATATGCCGCGGAGATGAAGAATGCGTCGCTTTCATCACGACCGGAATCGTGGAGCGTGACGAACACCGGTTTCGACCATCCGACTGTTAGCGGACGTCTGGGGTTTCGTCCGGATGAGGCTTGGAACATCGGTATCTCCGCCAGTGAAGGAACCTATTTTCGCTCAGAGGCAAAGCCAATGCTGCCTCGTGGACGCGAGATCAGCGATTACCGAGAATACGTGCTCGGTCAGGATGTCAGCTATGCGCTGCATCACTTGGAATTATGGGCGGAGCTTTACGAGGCTCGTTTCGAGGTCCCAGCAAAAGGCGATGGGGACACGTTCGCGTACTACATCGAAGCGAGATATCAATTCACTCCACAATTTTTCGGAGCCATTCGGTGGAACCAGCAGCTTTTTGCGGATGTCGGCAAGCGGCCGGACGGTAACAATCGATGGGGAGATGACGTTGGGAGAATCGACATTGCCGGAACGTATCGCTTCACATCGTACACTCAGCTCAAACTCCAATACAGCTTTGCGCAGCAAACCAGTGGACCCCGCGATGAGAGTCAACTGTTCGCAGCGCAGTTCAGTGTAAGATTTTGAATTGTGGCGGAAAAACTAACAACTCTGTTACTTTTCCGCCTCCATTCTTGAGTCGCCAAATGCGTTACAATCCGTTCCGAGATTTATGCACGTACTGATAGTTGAAGATGATATCGCGCTCGCGAAAAAAATCTCGGTCGCGTTGGTAGAAGCAGGCCATCATCCGAGAATTGTGCATGATGGCGAATCCGGCTTCGATCAAGCGACGGCGTTTGGCTACGATCTCGTTGTTCTCGATGTTGGCCTGCCGCGAATCGATGGGTTCGAAGTTCTGCGCCGCCTGCGCTCGCAGCACATCAACAGTCGCGTGTTGATGTTAACCGCGCGCAGTGAGGTGAAAGATCGCGTAACCGGGTTACAGCTCGGCGCCGATGATTATCTGCCAAAACCATTTGCTACCGCAGAACTGGTCGCGCGAGTGGACGCCTTGGGACGGCGTTACCCGGAAGAGGCCGCCCTCACTCTTCGTGTCACGGATCTGACATTCGATCTTGCCAGCCAGCAGGTGCATCGCGGGCCGAATCGCATTGATCTCTCACCTCGCGAATTGACGTTGCTAAAAGTGCTGATGCGAGAACCAGGCCGCGTATTCACTCGTACCGAACTGTGCGAGCGCGTCTGGGATCACGCGCACGAATACGACACAAAGCTTGTAGAAGTTTTCATCGGGCGGCTGCGGAAGAAGCTCGGCGATCCGGCGCTGATTCACACCGTCCGACACGTCGGCTACAAAATTTCCTGACCAAGCCTAATCGCTGCCCCTTCGCCAGATCGTAAGTAACAGGCTCGTTACCTTTCGAGGCTAGCCGCCGTCTCGCTTTAATCCGATCCGGTTCATATGAAAGCATTCAAATCAACGTTTCAGCGTGCGACTTTCTCGGAACGATCATTCAGGCCGATGGAACACCACTTCAATTAGAGGGCTTGTGGGACATGCTGCCGCTCGGCGAAGGAGTCTATTTCATCGCTGGAATCGCGGACGAGAAGCACGGTCGGTTTGGAATTATCACCAAAGACAACGAATAAATCGATGTCGATGCATGGCTATTAAGCTTCGGGAGGGCGCAACTTTCCAGCGTGCATAACGTGGGATTGCATACGAAGAAGGTCGCATCTGGCACAGTGGCAAACGACGCAAAGATGCTGCGCCCTCCTGCCGCGCCGTGTAGTTTGATCCAAACCGATGCACAAGACCAACTCGATCACGATGCGCGCGCCGAAGATGTCGATCTTCGAGACGGCGGCGAATCTGGAACTTTGGCCAAAGATTCTACCGCATTATCGTTACATTCGTTATCTCGAACGAAGTCCGGATCGAAACATCGTGATCATGGCCGCGACTCGGTCCCGGGTTCCCATTTCCTGGACGTCCGAACAGATCATCGACCGCGAAAAAATCGAGGTGCGCTTCAATCACCTCAAAGCATTTACCAAAGGGATGCACGTCGTCTGGACATTTCGCGAAACGCCCGAGGGCGTGCTGGTCGAGATCGCGCACGACCTGCGGTTTCGAATTCCTGCGCTGGCGCCGATTGTCGATCCTGTCATCGGCGATTTCTTTATTCACAACATTGCTAATAAAACTCTGCGCTGTATGAAGGCATATGTGGAAGGCAAGGTCACAACGGTGAACGCATGAATCGGCGGCGCGTTGTCATCACCGGTCTAGGTCCGGTCACCTGTATCGGGCGCGGTCGCGAAAATTTTTGGGACGGGATCCTTGCCGAAAAAACTGGAATCAGCAGGATCGAGGCGTTTGATGCCAGCGCATTCAAAGTGCGCTGTGCCGGTCAGATTCGCGATTGGAATCCAGAGGAGTTTTTTGCGCCGCATCGTTTAAAGCGGCTCGATCGTTACGCGCAATTCGCTGTCGTTTCGGCCAAGCTCGCGCTCGATGACGCAGGCCTCGAATATTCCCATGACCATCCGCAGGACCGAATCGGTGTCAGTTTCGGTACCGCTCTGGGCGGTGTTTGCAAAGCGGAAGAGCAATACATTCGCTTCCTGAAAAAAGGCGCTCGCGGTGTACAGCCGACACTCGCCGTGCAGGTATTTGGCGGTTCGGCCCATTCCAATATCGCAATCGATTTTGGCTTTCGCGGCGTCGGCACAACGAACTCTAATAGCTGCGCCAGTGGAACAGTTTCAATCGGTGAAGCGCTTCGCTACATTCGTGACGATTTCGCCGATGTCGTGGTTGCTGGAGGCGCGGAAGCCCCGCTTACCACGATTACCATTGGCGCGTTCGACATCATCAAAACGATGAGCCGCAATGAAGATCCGGCCACGGCTTCCCGGCCGTTCGATCTTCTGCGCGACGGCTTTGTCATGGGCGAAGGCGCCGCGTCGCTGATTTTGGAAGAACTGGATCATGCACGCAATCGGGGCGCTCACATCTACTCCGAAGTGCTCGGATACAGTTTGAACAATGACGCATTTCACATGACGACGCCATTGCCCACCGGTGAATCGTGCATGCGAGCCATGCGCGACGCTTTGGCAGATGCGCAACTGGCCGCCGAACAGATCGATTACATTAACGCCCATGCCAGTTCTACCCAGCTCAATGACAGCGCTGAAACGATGTCGATCAAACGGGTATTCGGCGAGCACGCCAGGAAAATTCCCGTCAGCGGCACCAAGGGATATCACGCGCATCCGTTAGGGGCGACCGGTGCAATCGAAGGCGCTATCTGCGCACTGGCGTTGGATCAACAGCGGATTCCGCCCACAATAAATTATCAAAATCCTGATCCGGCTTGCGATCTCGATGTGGTTCCAAACCACGGTCACGCTGCTGAACTAAATTATGTGATGAGCAATTCGTTCGGGTTCGGCGGAATCAATGCCTGTGTCGTCTTTGGACGCGTGCGCAATTAGGATAATAGATCAGGCCGATTTTTTTTTGTGCGCCTGAACGCTTGCTCTTTTCGCCACGCCGCGATCTGTCCGTGATTTCCCGAAAGGAGGATCTCCGGGACTTTCCAGCCGCGAAATTCGGCGGGGCGGGTGTATTGCGGCGCTTCGAGCAGTCCCGCGCTGAACGAATCATCGGCAGCTGACTGCTCATGTCCCAGAGCGCCAGGGAGCAATCGCACGATTGCATCCACAAGAACGACGGCGGCAATCCCGCCGTTCGTTAGGACATAATCGCCAATCGAAATCTCAAGGTCGAGAAGATGCTCGATAACCCGCTGATCGACGCCCTCGTAATGTCCGCAAATGATGATGAGGTGCGATTCTTTCGATATCTCTGTTGCCAGCTTTTGATTAAGCGGGCGTCCTGCCGGACTCATCAAAATGATTTTCGTTTTCTCTGATTGAGTGTCCGATGTTTGCTTCCTGAGATCTTCCACCGCGGCGAAGATTGGCTCTGGTTTCATCACCATCCCCTGCCCGCCGCCAAACGGTGTATCATCGACGATGTGATGTTTATCGGTGGTCCAATCGCGGAGATTGTGAATGCGAAGATCGACAATTCCTTTTTCCTGCGCCCGTTTCATCATGCTTTCGCCCAGAGGCGCGCGGCAGATCTCGGGGAAAAGTGTAAGGATGTCGATCTTCATCAAAGCGAAAACGTCGAACGTCGGATGCCGAACGTCCAATACGGAATAGGCGAGAATACTATTCTACGATTTCGAGAGTGGCTCGTTGACCGTGACGGGACGCGGAGCTGTTTAGCAATGCCCGAATGGCTTGAATGGTTTGGCCGTTACGTCCAATTACGCGACCGACATCACTCTGCCGTAGCTGAAGTTTGAACACCGTTGTCTTGCCGCTGGGAATTTCCGTAAGCATCATTTCGTCGGGAAATTCGACGAGCTGCCGGATCACAAACTCGAGAAATTCTCTCATGTCGTTGTTCTTGGACGAATCGGGAAGCTTGCACCCCTCTCCAGATATTCGTGCCGACTTCTTCTGTAGCGGCGCTCTATGAGCGTCGCAAACTGAAAATGGACATCGCAAATGCCGCTGCTGCTTGGCGATGCTAGAATTGCGCCGGTTCAGCGGCTGGCGCTTCTGTAGCCGCTGCCTCAGATGCAGCTGGTGTTTCCGCCGCTGCTGGCGCCGAACTTTTTACCGCTTCTCTCCGGTTCTTTCTGATCAAGCTCCTGACCGTATCGCTCGGCTGCGCGCCCTTGCTGATCCAATGTTCAACGCGATCCAGCTTGAGGGTGCTATTGTGTGCGGGCTTTTTCGGATCATAGGTGCCAACAATCTCGATGAATTTGCCGTCGCGTGGACTGCGTTTATCCGCCACTACAACTTTGTAATAGGGGCGGTTCAACGCTCCTTCTCTACGTAATCTAATTGAAACTGCCATGTTATTTTCTCATTCGCGCCATTTGCGCCATCATCTTTTTCATTTTGCCCGTGCTCTTCATCATTTTGCGCATTTGATCGAAGCGACGCAGCAAATTGTTTACCTCGCTGACGGTGGTGCCGCTTCCCCGAGCGATGCGCTGACGCCTCCGGGCATTTAGAATGTCGGGACGGCTCCGTTCTTCGCTGGTCATCGAAAGCACGATCGCTTCCGTGTGGGCAAGCTGCTTCTCGTCAATGGAGAGGCCCTGCACGTTACTCATCCCCGGTAACATGCCAAGGATATTCTCCAGCGGTCCCATTTTTTTCATCATTTTGAATTGGGCCAGGAAATCGTTGAAATCGAAGGAGGCTGTCCGCAATTTCTTTTCCAACCGAAGCGCTTCTTCTTCTTCAACTGCTTCGGTCGCTTTCTCGACTAGGCCGACAATGTCGCCCATGCCCAATATTCGCCCGGCCAGGCGATCGGGAACGAATAGCTCGAACTGATCTAGTTTCTCGCCAGTCCCGGCAAACTTGATGGGCCGCTGGGTGACGGCGCGCATCGACAATGCCGCGCCACCGCGAGCGTCGCCGTCCAGTTTGGTCAAAATGATACCCGTGATTTGAAGGGCGTTATCGAAATGCGTGGCCACGCTCACCGCGCGTTGGCCTGTCGCAGCATCGACCACCAGAAGGATTTCCCGGGGTTGAATCACTTCTTTTAGCTTCTTAAGCTCTTCGATCAGCTCCTCGTCGATCTCCTGACGCCCAGCGGTGTCGAAAATGTCGATGTTAGCCGATTGCTGTGCCGTCCATTCGAGGCTCGCAAGCCCTGCATTCCGAACATCGACGGTTCCTGTATTTGGCGTGAAAACAGGCACATCAATCTGCTTACCAAGAGTTTGAAGCTGCGCGATGGCGGCAGGGCGTTGCAAGTCTAGAGCGACCAATGCCGGCGCGCGTCCCAGTTTTTTCAAATGCAGGGCAAGCTTGGCCGACGTCGTCGTTTTTCCGGAACCGTTGAGGCCAACAATCAAGATCCGTGTCTTCTCGGCCAGCCGCAACGGCTCGGCATCGCCTCCGAGAAGTTTGGCCAACTCATCGTGGAAAATTTTTACGATCTGCTGACCGGGGATGATGCTTCGCAACACCTCTTCGCCCATCGCCTTTCCTTTGACGCTGGCGATGAAATCCTTCGCTACCTGAAAATCCACATCGGCTTCCAACAAGGCCAGCCGCACCTGGCGCAGGGCGCTGTCGATGTTCGCCTCGCTGATGGTTCCGTGACCACGCAGGTCCTTAAAGATTTCCTGAAGTTTATCGCTGAGTTGGGAGAACATACAGTGGACCGGCTTCTCCGAAGACGATGCTAAAAATCAATGCGGCTTTGCCCGCTCATTTCGACGAACGCGTTCAGGAGAACGCGTTTCAACTATTTCTTCGGCGACGTCGATGGTGCACCGGCCGCTTCTTCAATCCCGAAAGTCCAATGAGCTTCGATTTTCTTGCCCTGCGATTTGGCTGTTACAATCACAGAGCATGTCTTGTCACGCAGTTTCTGCCTGACTTGATAGGAAACGATTCCCGTCTTGGGATCGTAACTCGCCGGGACCAGACCAAGACCGCTTACCCGCATTTGCACGCTACCTGGCTCGATCTGCCCAAGCGAGCTTAGGTTAGCCCGGATCAACGGCAACCCTGTGCGAATCGTTTCACCATCTTTCGGCTGCCCTTGGAGAGCCTCGGCCCCGATAACGGCGACAGCCGGTCCGCCTTCGGTCGAACTGCCAATGATTTTTACCGCGTCCGCAAACACCTTCGGTTTGTTCGCCTCAATCATGTAACGGCCGAGTGAATCGAGCGGCGTCGAATAAGTGATCGGCTGGCCGTAAACAGTAAAGAGCGCTTCGTAACCCGCGTTCTTTGCCACTTCTTTGATGTGCTCATTGTAAAACCCGTATGGCACTGCGAAGCAATTCACCTTGATCGCGAGTTTTTGCTCGAGGGTTTGCTTCGATCCGGAAATCTCGTTTTTCAGGAATTCCTCGTATTCCGGAGGGCTCAATCTCTTTTTTGTCACTTTGTCGTAGGCTTTACGCAGGTCCTGATGGGTCGCGGAGTGCGCTTCGATATCAACGCCGGCATCGCGCATCTCGCCCAGCTGCTCCCAGGTGATCGCCTCTCCCCCACCGAAGTGTCCGCCCCGCACACCTTCGGTGTAAATGAACATCATGTGTGTGTAACCGAGCTTTTTCAGGATCGGCCAGGCCACGTTGTACTGCGATTTCCAGCCGTCATCGAAGGTAATGACCGCGCACCGCGGCGGGATATTTTTCTCACCACGCTTCCAGGCCAGCATGTCCTGAAGTCCAATCACCGTGATCCCCTTGTCCTTCAGCTCCTGCATCTGTTTCTCGAAATCTTCCGGAGTGATTTCGGTATCAGGATGACGCACTTTGTTCACAAAACGGTGGTAACCAAAAATGATCACCTGGGCCGTTTGATCGACCGCAACTTTGGAAGGTTTTGACGCAGGTGAGTGCGGCACCGGCGCAGGCGTATTGGACTGTTGCGCTGCAATAGCGCTGCTTGCCAAAATCGATAGGGAGAAAAAGAAGAATTTAATAGATCGGGTGAACATAACAAGAGTAAACGCTTTATGTGTCCCACAGCAAAAAACAAGCGGTTTTTGCATCAGGTGAAACCCGCGATGCGCACGCGAATCGAAAAAGTTACTGGCAGAGAACGTGCTCTCTTAGTATTTGTCCCAAATGTCACGCCTAGGCTTTCGATTTCTGGCTCTTGGATTCATCGTGTCGCTCGCCGGCTGCGCCGGTATCTCGACCTCGGGCACGAAAGATACCAGCAACACGTTTACGACTGTCGTGATCGATGCCGGCCATGGTGGAAGAGATTCTGGCGCCTACCGTCCTTATGGCCCGCCTGAGAAGGTTGCCGCGCTCGATGTGGCCAAAAGGCTCGAGCGGAAGCTTCACGAATCCCAAATTAAGACGGTCATGATTCGCAGCAGTGATGTCTTCGTTCCCCTCGATGAACGTGTCGCTATCGAGAATCGACAACAAAATGCCATTTTTGTCAGCATTCATTTCAACGATTCCCGGCGCCGGGTTATCAATGGCTTCGAAACCTATTATCACTCCGGCAATTCGGCGAAGATGGCCTATCGAATCCAACAGAAACTGCTTACGATTCCGCATTCCATCAATCGCGGCGTCCACGTGGCCAATTTTCGCGTGATTCGCAAAGCGATTTACCCAGCCGTGCTCGTCGAGTGCGGTTTTCTGAGTAATCGAAAAGATGGTAAGAAAGCGCGCGATGCCGACTATCGCGAAGTACTGGCGGACAAGATCGCGAATGCGATTGTCGAACAGCGTTACGGCCCCGGCATTTACGGGGCCACAAGTCAGGTCGCTCAAAGCCACTCGTCCAGAGACCCTTCGGGGGTCATCCATTAGAGGGTTCCCGGCTAGAATTCTTTGCCGCGTTCTTCTCGGCCGATTGCGGCAATAATAATCAGCGCGAGAAAAATTACGAAACCAAACAACGCCAGGCCTTTCGCGTAATCGGGATGGCCCTCTGCGTCGCGAAAATGCTCCGCTAATCTTGCCTCCACCACGGCTGTATTGGCCGCGAGCAGATTTCCAATCTGATAGGCGAATCCGGGAAACGTGCCCCGCACTTCTCCGGGCGAGAGTTCATTCAGATGCACCGGCACGATCCCCCACGCGCCTTGCACCATGAATTGCATGCCAAACCCGCCGATGACTAGCAGGGATAACGTAGGGGGGAAAACCCACACTGGAATCAAAATGATCCCGCCAATTGCCGTCGCAATGATCAAGCGGCGTCGGCCGAATTTTTGAGAGTAATGCCCGACCAGAATTCCTCCGCAAATCGCTCCGACGGCATAGATGATTCCGATGATCGATTTCGCCGATACTCCGAGCCCGCGCTGTTGCCCCAAGAAGGTTTGGTACATGTCCTGTGTTCCGTGCGACATCGCGTTAAACGCTGTCATTAAAAGCACGACGTAGATGAACAAGAGCCAGTGCCGCTTGAGAATCCGGCCTAGATTGGGCCAGAAATCGATTGTCGATCGTTGCCGAAGCCACGCTGGTGATTCGGGGACTCGCGATCTAATGTAAATAACCAATAGCGCTGGCAAGGCTCCGACCAGAAACAAAGAGCGCCAGCCAAGAAACGGAAATACGATCCAGTAGACGAGCGCTGCAAACAAATAACCGAACATGTAGCCCTGCTGGAGAATTCCGGAAAAAAGTCCGCGGGCATTCGCCGGAAGTATTTCCATCGCCAGGGACGCGCCCAATCCCCATTCACCGCCCATTCCAATTCCGTAGAGCGCACGCAACACGAGAAGCGCGGTGTAATTGGGCGCAAATGCTGTGAGCAGCTCCATCAAGGAATAAAAGATGATGTCGATCATCAGCGGGATGCGCCGACCGAAGCGATCACCGAGCAAACCGAAGATGAATGCGCCGACGGGTCGCATTGCTAGCGTCAGCGTAATGGCATAGCCAAGTTCAACGATGCTGGTGCCGAAATCGTGCGCCATCGGCACGATCACAAATGTGAGCAGAAAAAAATCAAATGCGTCCAGCGACCAACCGAGAAAACAGGCAACGAATGTATTGCGCTGATCGCGATTGAGTGTTTTGAAAAGCCGGACCGCTTCCACGCGCTTCATTTAATCGCCATGCCGAGCCAAGTCGAGACATCCCAGGATAAAACCTTAGCAATGCCACAGGGTCGTCACTGGTAAGCGTGTCAAATATCAGCGTGCTGGGAACAAAAGCTTTGACAGTCGAATCACGAACCCGCTATGCATGAACGAGGCGCAATGGCGTTTGTGCCGTAGTCGGTCGTTCGTGCTGGACGGGATTTCGGAGCGAACTACCAAGCAATCTAAAATTCAATAACGAAAGAGATCATGAAATCGATAAAGGCTATTCTAACCACCGCTCTGCTGAGCATATTCGCTGTGACAGTTGTTCATGCGCAGGGATCACCAAAAACTGCAGCAAATATAAAGGGCGCGGCACCCGCCGGAGTCGGCAAACGGACTGATGTGTATCATGTCCATTTCACCAAGGCCGCTCTCGGTAAAGCAGCTCAACTGGGCGATTGGCTGAAAACACCGGATCCAAATGCGCCGATGCCGGATCATTTTGTAGTGCTTCGTCACCAGGATGGCGACGCCTGGGATTATTGCGTCATCACCCATCTCGGTGCCAAAGCGACTGTCGAACCAGCCGGAACCGCGGTCCCTCCGGATAAACGGAATCTCAGTGAATGGCATACGGATACTTTTGTTAACGGCCCTTCCTGGAATGAATTCTCAAAGGCCATGGGGATTGACACCGATTCAAAATCGAAGACAACAGGCTCCGTTTACTCGGTTTCGTACCTACCGACCTGCTCCGGGTCATCGCGAACAATTGGAAAAAATGCTTGGCGAATCAGCGGGTCCAACGGATACCACCGCCGGCAACGTGCTGATGCAGCATTTGGAAGGCGCCGCCTGGACTTTTCTTACGATTGCCCGCTACAATTCCTGGGATGATTTTGCCAAAGGCGAGGAGAAGAGTGTCGCCGGAACTGCCAAAAAGGACAGTCCGTGGTCTCGCCTGCGTGAACACGCCGATTTTCATACAGACACTTTGACCGATCGCATCGCGCCGTAAGCTCACTTTGTAATTTCATTATATTCGAGGAGCGCTCTCGAATTAGCGGGAGCGCTCCGGCCCGATTCGAATTTGTTCTGAGGCACAATCTTACTGTTCCTCTCCCCCTGGACTTCGAGCCTGGTCTGAAGGTTGCCTCCACGCGCACGCTTTCGTCATTCGGATTGTGGCGTTTCGTCATTCTGAGGCGGACAGCTGAGTTCGACGATTACGAGCAGGAGCACGATCACGAGTAAGATCCAGTTCCATTTCGACACATCTACGTATCATGATGCGTCAATTTGTTGCTTGATCCTCGCGCCAAACGCCGTTTAGTTTCCGGCAATCATGCCGGCCGAACTTCATCCTCTGGAACTGCTTCTTCGGGAACGCATCGTCGTTCTCGACGGTGCAATGGGCACTACACTTCAGAGCTATAAGCTTTCGGAGTTGGACTATCGCGGGAAGCGGTTCGCCGATTGGAAAGGAAAAGATCTGAAAGGCAGTCTGGAATTACTCCAGCTCACCCGGCCACAGCTCATCGAAAAGATTCATACCGAGTATCTCGAAGCGGGCGCAGACGTCATCGAGACGAACACATTCAGCGGTACCACTATCGGTCTGCATGATTTCCTTTTTTCCGGCGAACCACCTCGAGGTCGTAAAGATCAGGAATTTTTCCAGCGCGTCATCGACGATGTCGATCTGCGCTCGCTCGTTCATGAGATTAACTTTGAAGCGGCTCAGATCGCTCGTCGAGCCGTAGATCGCGTGGCTAATGAAACAGGGCAGCGTCGATTCGTGGCGGGCGCGATGGGTCCCCTGCCCGTCGCGGCTTCCGTTTCGCCGGACGTGAATGATCCCGCATTCCGCGCCGTTTCATTCGATCAACTTCGGCAGACCTACTTCGATCAAACCAAGGCGCTCCTAGAAGGCGGCGTCGATCTTCTCCTTGTCGAAACGATTTTTGATACGTTGAACGCTAAAGCGGCGCTGTTTGCGATCAGTGAAGTTTTTGAAGGTTTGGGCAAAAAGGTTCCGGTCATGATTTCCGGAACCGTGATCGACAAATCCGGGCGCAATTTGAGCGGCCAAACGGTGGAAGCTCTGCTCATTTCGATCGCTCATGCGCAACCGCTCGTGCTCGGTTTGAATTGCTCGCTCGGCCCGGACGAGATGGAACCATTCATCGAAGAGCTGGCCCGTGTTTCGCCTTACTACATGAGCGCGTACCCGAATGCAGGATTGCCCGATCCACTCTCGCCTACCGGATTTCCGGAAACGGCAGAAACGTTTGCGCCGAAAGTTGCTCGCTGGGCTGAGAACGGCTGGCTCAACATCGTGGGCGGATGTTGCGGCACAACGCCAGAACACATCCGCGCGTTGGCAAAAATTGTGCGTGATTACAAACCACGGAAGATAGCTGATTCGCGCGAAAACGCAGGCTCGGGGAGCGCAGTCGCCTCGCGTGCTAGTCTCGGCGCTCCTGATGACGCGCAGAGAAATGTGCTACGGCTTTCCGGCTGGGAGCCGCTCAATATTACTCCGGAATTCGGTTTCGCTGTCATCGGCGAGCGCACGAACATCACCGGTTCGCCTAAGTTCTCGAAGCTGATTCTAGGTGGCGATTTCGATGCCGCGCTTTCGGTCGCCCGCCAGCAAGTGCAAGGCGGTGCGAACCTCCTCGACGTCAACATGGACGAAGGAATGATCGACTCGGAAGAGACGATGCTTCGGTTTCTGAATTTGATTGGAAGCGAACCGGACATCGCACGGATTCCAATCATGATCGACAGCTCGCGATGGAGCGTGCTCGAGGGCGGATTGAAATGTCTCCAGGGCAAATCGGTTGTGAATTCCATCAGTCTGAAAAATGGCGAAGAGGAATTTCTTAAGCAGGCGCGGCTGATTCGCCGGTACGGCGCGGCCGTGATCGTGATGGCGTTTGATGAACAAGGTCAGGCGGACAATTTCCAGCGCAAGATCGACATCTGCGCGCGCGCTTATCGACTGCTGACGGAAAAAGCGGACTTCGCGGGAAACGATATCATTTTCGATCCAAACATTCTCACCGTCGCGACCGGCTTGGAGGAACATCGCAATTACGCCGTCGATTTCATCGAAGCCACGCGCTGGATTAAAGCCAATCTTCCGGGAACCCGCGTAAGCGGCGGAGTAAGCAACATTTCGTTTTCATTCCGCGGCAACAACACAGTGCGCGAGGCCATGCATGCCGCTTTCCTGTTCCATGCGATCCGCGCCGGCCTGGATATGGCGATCGTGAATGCGGGGCAACTCGCTGTTTACGAAGAGATCGAACCCGAGCTGCGCGAGCGAGTCGAGGATGTGCTTTTAAACCGGCGAGATGACGCAACCGAGCGCCTAGTCGATTTCGCCGAACGCGTCAAATCAAAGGGTAAAGTGGCTGTTAAGGACGAGGCGTGGCGCAGCCAGTCCGTAGAGGAGCGATTAAAGCACGCAATGATTAAAGGCATTGTTGATTACATCGATGTCGATACAGAGGAAGCCCGCCAGAAAGCTAAACGCCCCTTGGATGTGATCGAAGGTCCGTTGATGGCCGGGATGAGCGTAGTCGGTGATTTGTTTGGTTCGGGCAAAATGTTTCTCCCGCAGGTTGTCAAAAGCGCGCGAGTGATGAAAAAAGCCGTGGCGTATTTGATGCCATTCATGGAAGCGGAAAAAATTGCCGGGGCGAAGCCGCAGGGACGCATCGTCATGGCGACGGTGAAAGGCGATGTCCACGACATCGGCAAAAACATCGTCGGCGTCGTGCTCCAATGTAATAACTACGAGGTTGTCGATCTTGGCGTCATGGTGCCGGCCGAACAATTCTCGAGACCGCGCGCGAGAAGGAAGCTGATGTAATCGGCTTGAGCGGTCTGATCACGCCGTCGCTCGATGAAATGGTGCATGTGGCACAGGAGATGGAACGCGAAGGGTTCAAGCTGCCGCTATTGATCGGTGGTGCGACGACCAGCCGCGCTCATACGGCAGTAAAGATTGCTCCGCATTATCGTTCGAGCACTGTGCACGTCCTCGACGCATCGCGCGCAGTCGGCGTGGTGAATTCGCTGTTGAGCGAAAAGACCAGAGCCGATTTTGATGCGAAAACGCGGGAAGACTATGCGCGCCTGCGGGACGAGCACGCAGCGAAAATCAGCGCGAAGAAATTACTCTCGATTGATGCAGCGCGTGCGAATCGAACAGCGATTGAATGGAGCGATTACACTCCGCCGAAACCGGAATTCCTTGGGCCACGCGTCTGCAACACCTCGGTCCACGAGCTCGCTGATTTTATCGATTGGTCGCCCTTCTTTCATGCTTGGGAACTCCGCGGAAGATATCCAGCGATCTTCGACGATGCAAGAATCGGAACGCAAGCACGCGAACTCTTCGATGACGCCCGAAAACTTCTCGATCGCATTGTTGTCGAGAACTTACTCAGCGCGCGAGGCGTCTACGCATTTTGGCCAGCAAACTCCACCGGTGATGATGTCGATCTTTACACGGATGAAACACGGATCCACACGCTGGCCAGCTTCTATTTCCTGCGACAGCAAATCCAGAAACCTGCGGGTCAGTACAATCATTGTCTGGCAGATTTCATCGCTCCAGAATCGAAAATCGAAGATTATCTCGGCGGCTTTGCCGTATCGATTCACGGCACGGATGAATTAGCCGACCGATTCAAGAGCGAGCATGACGATTACAGCGCGATCATGACCAAGGCTCTGGCTGACCGGCTAGCTGAGGCCTTCGCCGAATATTTGCACAAGCAAGCGCGAATCGCGTGGGGCTTTGGTCGCGAGGAGAATCTCTCGAATGTCGAGATTATCCGCGAAAAATACCGCGGGATTCGGCCAGCCGCCGGTTACCCGGCTTGTCCCGATCATGCCGAAAAACAAACGCTGTTCGCCCTGCTGGAGGCGCAAAAGAATGCTGGCATTAAATTGACGGAATCGTTCGCCATGCATCCGGGGGCGAGCGTCAGCGGACTCTACTTTTCGCATCCGCAATCGAAATACTTCGGGGTCGGACAAATCGGGGAAGATCAAGTGATCGATTACGCAAATCGCCGCGATGAAGAACTTGAGACCGTCGAGAAACGGCTCGCTCCGAATCTGGGATAGGCAGCGAAGCCCTCGAGGATTGCACGAGAGGCGCAGATGCGCTCCGGAGATGCGCGGAAACGAATTCCATGGTAAGAATCAGGCCAAACCTCGGGGCGTAGCTTAGCTTGGTAGAGCGCGTGGTTTGGGACCACGAGGTCGGAGGTTCAAATCCTCTCGCCCCGACCAATTTCGCTCCTGCTGACTCCTGCTCATAGTCTTGCTCATGATCGAAACTAGAAGAGATTCCAAACGAGCATGAGCAGTGGCAGCAGTAAGATGAACGGCAACCTGCTGAGTGTTTGGTGGATCTTTGCAGTGTTCGTTGGAGTGGCTTGTACCGTGCCCGCCCAAGATGCGGCCCCGCCCAAGGTCGATCTTGATACGCGCGGTGAACCGGCTGCGACCACTCCGTCACCTTCTCCCTCGCCTGAAATTCCGGACTTGTCGCAGATCGACGCCGTGTTCAAGGAAACGTCACTGGGCAAACAAGCTGACGAAAACCGACTTCACGTTGAGTGGCGTCAGGTGGCCAATCAGGCGGCCAATGATCCGGATGTGATTTCGGCGAAGGCAGCGATCAAGCGAGCTTCGACCGATTTGGAAAAACGAGAACGGATGCGAAGTTACTACAGTTTGTACTACGGCCGGATGCAGGCCCTCGCTGGCGACCCAAAATTGAAATCGGCATTGGAAGGCGTGAAAGCGGCTCACATTAATGCAACGAAACAGCCGCGCGTCCGACCATTGATGGATCAGGTGTCTCCAACTCCGACAGTTGCTCCCGGATCAGACGCTGGTGCCATTTCGCTGGTATCGACGCCAACGCCCTCGACAAAGCACAAACATAAAAAAAGGGTCACTAATAGCGGTAGCTTGCCGGTAGGCGCATCCCGGTTATTCTAAACGCGCTCGCTTTTTTGAGGCGCGTTCGTCTAGTGGTTAGGACACGGCCCTCTCAAGGCCGGTGCACGGGTTCGACTCCCGTACGCGCTGCCAAATTTTTACCCTACCAAATTGCGGCTGGTAAAAGCCGCCCCTAAACTGTCGATCTTATGCCATATAAAAATATCGCTCCGCCGGCTGGTGAGAAGATTTCGCGCACAGACAAGCTAAACGTCCCGGATCGTCCGATCATTCCGTTTATTCGCGGCGATGGGACCGGGCCCGATATCTGGGCCGCCAGTGTGCGGGTTCTGGATGCCGCTGTTGAAAAAGCATACGGTGGGAAGAAAAAAATCGCGTGGTTCGAAGTTTTCGCCGGTCAGGCCGCGAAGGACAAATTCGATAGCTGGCTGCCGGACGATACCGTCGAAGCGTTTCGGGAATATCTGGTCGGCATCAAAGGGCCGCTCACCACGCCGGTAGGCGGAGGCATCCGTTCGCTCAACGTCGCTCTTCGTCAGCTTCTCGACCTCTTCGTTTGTCTCCGGCCGATCCAATACTTCGAAGGTGTCCCCTCCCCCGTGAAACATCCGGAAAAAGTAAACATGGTGATCTTCCGCGAAAATACGGAAGATATCTACGCCGGGATCGAATGGGCCGCGGGCACGGCAGAATCGCAAAAGATGCTCGATTTTCTGGCCAAGGAATTTCCCAAAGAGTTCGACAAGATCCGATTCGGCACTGAAAAGAAAACGGCGGAGTTCTGGAAGCGAGTCGGCGCGCCGGAGAAAGGCGACGTTGCAGTTGGGATTGGTATCAAACCAGTGAGTCGATCCGGCAGTGTGCGTTTGATTCACAGCGCGATCAGTTACGCAATCCAGAACAATCGCAAAAGCGTGACGCTGGTGCACAAGGGCAACATCATGAAGTTCACCGAGGGCGCGTTTCGTGACTGGGGGTTTGAAATCGCAAAGAGTTATTTCGGCGCGGAAGAATTCGATGGTGGGCCGTGGTGCAGGATTCCAATGGGAAAACCAGGCGGCGGAATCGTAATCAAGGACGCTATCGCGGATATTACTTTGCAACAGGTACTCACCCGGCCGGAAGACTTTGACGTCATTGCCACTCTGAATTTGAATGGCGATTACTTGAGCGACGCTCTGGCCGCGCAAGTGGGCGGGATCGGAATCGCTCCCGGCGGCAACATTAATTACATTACCGGTCACGCCGTCTTCGAGGCAACCCATGGCACCGCGCCGAAATACGCAAACCAGGACAAGGTGAATCCTGGTTCGGTGATTTTATCCGGTGAAATGATGTTCCGTTACATGGGCTGGACCGAAGCGGCTGATTTAATCCTCAAAGGATTAAAGGGCGCGATTGCCAGCAAACGCGTCACCTACGATTTCGCGCGTCTGATGCAGGGTGCGACGGAAATCAAATGCTCGCAATTTGGCGATAATATGATCGAGCACATGTGAGGGGGAATGACGAAATCCGAAATCCAAATGCCTAGGGAATGAAGAAGCCCGAAAAACCACGCGCAGGATCGACATCTTTGAGTCATTCGATCATTCGCCATTGTTTCGAGATTCGCCATTCGTCATTTGTCATTCTTCTCGCGTTGGTCGTAGTCAGCGGCGTCTCGCCAGCATTCGCCCAAAAACGCAACATCACCGAAAAAGATCTTTGGGATTTCGTCTGGATCGGTGATCCGCAGGTTTCGCCCGATGGCTCGCGCGTCGCCTTCGTGCGCGTGACCGTGAACGAAAAAAAGGAAGGCTATGATACTTCCGTCTGGTCGGTCCCGACTGACGGCAGCAAGGAGCCGCATCAATTAACCAAGGGCAATCACGATAGCTCGCCCCGATGGTCACCGGACGGGAAATATCTGATCTTTCTGCGTGCGACTGAAAAGGATGGCAAACCTGAGCCACCGCAATTGTCGATCCTGCCGATGTCGGGTGGCGATTCGTTTTCGTTTACCGATTTACCAAAAGGCGCTTCCAATCCGGTCTGGTCGCCGGACGGGAAGATCCTGGCGTTTCTGAGCGGCACCAATGCAGAAGATTTGGCCAAACAGGAAAAGAAAAAGCGCAAAGAAGAGCAGCTAAAGAAAGCGGAAAGTTTGCCACCAGCATCTCTCAAAGGTTCGCCCAACCATCCGGAGAAAGCTGAAGCCGAGTCTGAGCACGAGAGCGATGTTCGGGTGATCACTCGGGCTATCTATCGCGAAGATGATGAAGGTTACATCGACTCGAAACACCCATTCCATATCTGGATTGTTCCGGCGCCGCGCACCGCTGATGAAAAGGTAAAACCCAAACAGCTTACGCTCGGTCGGTTTGAGGATGGCAATATCGTTTGGGCGAAAGACACGATCTACTTCACCTCGCTCCATGTGGATGAGCCCTATTACAGTCTCCCAAGGACCGAGCTGTATTCCATTAATCCAAGCGGCGGAAAACCGACAAAGATCAACACCATCGATATGGACGTGAGGGGGCCGTCGCTCAGCCCCGACGGAAAACGGCTTGCTTTTGTCGCTTCGATGACGCAGCTGGTGAACTCCTACACGCAGTCCGACTTGTGGGTTGTCGATCTTACGCCTAACGCGAAACCTATAAATTTGACCGCGTCGTTTGATTTCGACCTCGGTGAAGGTCCGTTCGGCGATAACTCTGCTCCGCGCGCCGCGGGACGGAACGTTCCGATCTGGACGCCGGACGGGAAAAGCCTGATCGAGATTTACGGAAAGCAAGGCAAGGCTGTTCTGGCATCGTTCGATTCAACTACCGGAACCGTGACCGATCTTGTAAGTGGAAATCAGGCGGTCTTGCGTTTTCGGGCTCCGGCCGATGTATCGAAAATCATCTACACGATCTCCACACCGACAATTATCGACGATCTCTTTGTTGTCGATCGAGAAAAGGCCAATTCGCAGCCTAAGCAGTTGACGCGGATAAATGACGAACTTTTCTCAAAGCTCAATCTGACTGAGCCGGAAGAAATTTCCTACAAAACCTTCGACGGCAAAACGATTCAAGCCTGGATCCAAAAACCGCCAGGGTTCACTTCCTCGAAAAAATATCCACTGATCCTGAACATTCACGGCGGACCGCACGCGGCCTACGGCTACATTTTCGAACACGAATTTCAGTGGATGGCCGCTAAAGGTTACGTCGTACTTTATCCCAATCCGCGCGGAAGCACGACCTATGGTCAGGATTTCGGGAACGTGATTCAATATCATTATCCGGGCGATGACTTTAAAGATCTGATGGCCGGTGTGGATGAAGTGATCCGGCGAGGGTACATCGACAATAAGAAGCTGGGCGTCACTGGCGGAAGCGGCGGCGGTTTGCTGACCAACTGGGTAGTCGGTCAAACCGATCGGTTCGCCGCGGCGGTTTCCCAGCGCGACATCGCGAGCTGGGCTCATTGGTGGTACACGGCGGACTTCACCCTGTTCCAACCAACCTGGTTTCGAGCGCCGCCGTTTGATGACGAAGCCGAGTTCAAAGAGCGGTCGCCGATCACTTATATCAAGAATGTGAAAACACCGATGATGTTCATCGTTGGCGAAGCCGACTTTCGAACTCCGCCGGGCGCCGGCGGCGAAGAAATGTTTCGCGCGCTCAAGTTCCGGAGGATTCCGGCGGTAATGGTGCGCTTCCCCGGTGAGTCACATGAGCTTTCCCGTTCCGGCGGCCCGTGGCATCGCGTCGAGCGATTGCAACATATTGTCGGGTGGTTCGATCATTGGCTGTTAGGCGTATCAAAGCCGGAATACGAAGTCGCACCCAAAGAAGAAGTGTCTATCAAACCGAAGGAAATGCCCGGCAAAGCGCCGAGCCCGCCGTGACCATCCTGCTGAGATTCAAAATCCGATTCACCGCATGTTTATGACGGCATCCTGTATCGTGTAACATGCAACTCCGCCGCCGATTGTTGGGCTGTAGGCGAGGTACTATGATGTTGCGTTGGGCCGGCAGCTGACGCTGATAGAACACTGGAATGGCACGGCCTGGTCTATTGTGAGCTCGCCGAACTCAATCGCCGGCCACGATAAGCTTTTTTCGATAAGCTGTGTTTCGGCTTCTGATTACTGGGCAGTGGGGATTTCTACCTCCACCTCGACATTGATCGAGCATTGGGACGGTAACATATTGTTCTGCCAGAGTTTCGAATCTAGCATTATCCTTACTGACACGGAATGCCGGAGTAGTGGGATGAATGGCGATTACCAGCTCATCTTCACCTTTCAAAATCCGCTGATAAATATCGCCTCCGTTGACACGACCTACGGCAGCATTACGAGCCACTCGATTGGACCAAATCCCAATGAATACACGGTAAACCTTACCGGAATTCCGAACGCGCGGGACGTTAGAGTAAGTCTCCATATTGTGGAGGACACGACGGGCAATCTAGGGGATTTTTCCGCCGTCATGCACGTTCTTATCGGTGACGCAAATGCGAACCACGTTGTAAATGCGTCCGACGCCGCACAAGTGAAGTCGCAGATTGGTGAATCAGTTGATGCGACGACCTTCCGCTTAGATCTAAATGCGAGCGGCAGTATCGATGCGACTGATCTGGCTCTCGCGAAATCCAAGATTGGCACTGGGCTCCCGTAGGTCGATCTTTGGCTACCGCTTCTTTGCGTTGGACGAGGCGGAAAATGGTCTTCCATTATTAGCCTATGGCGTTGTCTTCTCTCTGGCAGCGGTTTCAGCGATATTTCCTGCGCTACGACGATCTCGGGTTCTCGATCGACATCAGCCGGATGAAATTTCCGGATGATTTCTTTGAGAAAATGCGGCCGCAGATCGACAAAGCATTTACGGCGATGCGCGAGCTCGAGTCTGGCGCAATTGCCAATCCGGATGAGCAACGAATGGTGGGTCATTATTGGCTGCGCCAGCCGGCACTTGCGCCAACAAAGGAGTTGCGTGCCGACATTGAACAGACCAACTCACGAATCAAGACGTTCGCGGCCGATATTCACAGCGGAAAAATTGGAGGCGAAGACGGAAAACGGTTTCAGCACATTTTGCTGATTGGTATCGGCGGCTCGGCGCTTGGGCCGCAATTCGTTTCGGATTCGCTCGCCGCGGCGAGCGATCCCATGTCGATCCAATTCTTCGATAACACCGATCCGGATGGGTTCGATCGAGTATTCAACAGGATCGACAAAGCTCTCTCTCAAACACTGGTGGTTGTGATTTCGAAGTCAGGCGGGACCAAGGAGACCCGCAACGGAATGCTTGAGGCCGAAGCAAGGTTCAAAGCGCACGGCCTCAATTTCGCAAAGCATGCCGTGGCCGTGACCGGTGCTGGGAGCGACCTCGACAAATACGCGGAGAAGAACGGCTGGTTGGCGCGCTTTCCGATGTGGGACTGGGTTGGCGGACGGACCTCCGTAATGAGCGCGGTTGGCCTTGTCCCTATGGCGCTCCAAGGATTTAACATCGACAATTTTCTGGCCGGCGCGGCGGCGATGGATGAGCACACGCGAAAGAATGACGTTGAGCAAAACGCGGCGATGCTTCTGGCATTGATGTGGTTTTACGCCGGGAACGGTCGGGGCGAAAAGGACATGGTGATTCTCCCCTACAAAGATCGACTCAGATTGTTCAGCAAATATTTGCAACAACTGGTGATGGAATCATTGGGCAAAGAAAAGGACCTGGATGGAAACATCGTCCACCAAGGGATCGCGGTTTATGGAAATAAAGGCTCAACCGATCAGCACGCTTATGTGCAACAGTTGCGCGATGGTGTTCTGAATTTTTTCGTCACATTTATCGAGGTCGGAAAAGATCGTAACGGGCCGACTATCGAAGTAGAACCGGAAGTGACGAGCGGCGATTATCTGCATGGTTTTTTGCGCGGGACACGGACCGCGCTTTCCGAAAGCGGACGCGAATCGATCACGGTAGCAATTCCAGAAGTGAATGCCTTCAATGTCGGGGCGTTGATCGCCTTGTACGAACGCGCAGTTGGATTCTATGGTTCACTGATCAACATCAATGCGTACCATCAGCCGGGTGTTGAAGCTGGAAAGAAAGCTGCGACTAGATTGTTAAAGCTGCAGAGCCAAGTGCGCGAAAAGCTGAGCACCGGTACCGAAAACCGCGGAAGAAATCGCGCGATCGATTGATGCCGATCCCGAAGATGTGTTTCATGTTCTCCATCACCTGGCCGACAACGATCGCAACATTCGCGTCGCGAGCGGCGATCAATCGGCTGACGACAAATTCTCCCTGAAGAAGTAGGGGCGAGCTGAACATGGAAACAAGTCCGTCCAAAAACCCGAGGGATGTGCCATGGATAAACATCGTCCAATTTGTCCGGCAATTAAGCCATGATCTTCGAAACCAACTTAATGCCGCCGAGCTACAGTCCGCTTACCTTAGTGAGCTGACGCGCGATGCGGAATTGAAAACTGAGATCAAGAGGCTGCGCGATATGATTTCAGAGCTTGGGCGAGTCTTGCAGAAGTTGAGCGCGGAACTTGACGAGCCGAACCCCGGGTTGATGAAGTATGCCGTGTCCGAATTCATGGAGGATCTGCAGAAAAAGATCGCAAAGGAGTTTGCGGAGGAGAGCTCGGCCATTGATTGGGATGTGCGACTCAATGAAGCAGCTTTCAATGTCGATCCTCAATTGCTCGAGCAGATGTTTATCGAACTCTTTCGAAATGCTTTCCAGCATGAGCGCGCCCCGGGCAGAATTTCTGCCAGCGCGAGGATCGACAGTGGTGATTTCGTTTTCAAGCTGGGAGAACCGAAAGCCCGTTTTGATCTGCCTACAGAGAATTGGGGGCGGCAACCCTTTGGGAAGGTCGGCCGTGGGCATTATGGCCTTGGACTAAATCTCGCCCGCAGTATTGTGGAGGCTCATAATGGGAATTTTGAGGCACAATACGACTCGAAAGGTTGTAAACTCGTCACCACGATTAGGTTGCCGTTATCAGGAAAATCTTAACGCAGCGTTGAATGCCTGCGTGGCTATCAACGTCGAAGAATCGCGAACACGACTGCGCGTGTTCTTCCCCCTCGTGGTTTTCACCCGACATGACAACTGAACATCGTCGTATCCTGATCGTTGATGACGAGAAGCCGATCCTCTTAACTTTGACAGCGCTGCTCGAACGCCATGGCTACGAAGTGGAATGCGCCCCGACGGCCGCGCAGGGATTAAAGGCGGTAAAGACCAAATCTCCGCCAGTCGTCTTGCTCGATCTCCATTTGCCGGATGCCGAAGGGTTGCAGACGCTCGAAGAAATCAAGGCGAGCGCGCCGGAAACGCAGGTCATTATTTTGACCGCGCACGACACGTTGAACAATGCCATCGAGTCGATCAAGCGCGGGGCTTACCATTTCATCAGCAAACCGTACGCGCCCGAAGAGCTATTAAGTCTGATTGAGAAGGCGCTGGAAAAACGATCGCTGGTTCGAGAGACAGAAGAACTTCGAGAACGTGCGCAGCAGTTGGAGAAGAGGCTGGAAATGGTCGAGGTGCAACCCGCGCCGGTTTTTAAAAGCAAAGCGATGCAAGAGATCGATGGGCTGATTACCGCGATGGCCCCGTCGGATGCGAACGTGCTGATCACCGGTGAAAGCGGTGTCGGCAAGGAAGTAGTCGCCAATGTCATCCATAGCCGCAGCCGCCGAGCGGGCGCGCCCATGGTGAAACTCAATTGCGCTGCATTTCCATCGACGATGATCGAAGGAGAACTCTTTGGTTACGTCAAAGGAGCATTCACGGGAGCGATGAATGACTTTCCCGGAATGATCGCCGCGGCCAACGGTGGCACGTTGTTTCTCGATGAAATTTCCGATATGCCATCGGATTTGCAGACGCGCTTTCTGCGTGTTCTTCAAGAGCGCGAATATCGTTCGCTCGGCAGTACGCGGACGATGAAAGCGGACTTTCGCGTCATCGCAGCATCGAATCAGGCCGTGACTCAGGCGCTGGTCGAGAACCGTCTCCGTTCCGATTTGTATTATCGGCTGAACACGTTTCAGATCGAAGTGCCGCCATTGCGCCAGCGAAAACAGGACATTCCCCCACTGGTAGCTCTGTTCGTGAAACAATTCGCCCAACAACTCGGTAAGCCCGAACCCGCAATCGCTCCGGATGCCTTTCAAAAACTTCTCGATTATTCCTGGCCCGGAAACGTTCGCGAATTACAAAATGCGATGGAATACGCAGTGGTGCTGGCGAGAGAGAATCTGATCGGTGTCAAAGAGCTGCCGACGGAAGTGCAATTGCCGGCCGCGCTTCAAAAAACGGAGATCGCGGCGCTGCCGCGCTCCGGCGTGCAATCCCTGGATGATGTCGAGCGAAGTGCAATTCTCCAGGCTCTCGCTCAATGCCACGGCAATAAGAAGAAGGCCGCGGAATTATTGGGGATTCAGCGGCCGACACTTTACAACAAGCTCAAGCGTTACGCGATCGACGTTTAGGAAGCCGGCAGCTTCGGACGTCTCATGTCGATCTTGCTCTGCCCATTTGCAGGACCCATCGATATAGCACAAACGCGATTAGTGCGAACGCGGCACCGCCAATAATAATCGCAGGTGTTTCAAAAGCAGGGCCGACCAGCGCGAGCGGCGCGGCGACGCCCGAGAAAACCACGATGGCGGAAATCACGACCCCAATAATGCTTTCGCCGACGATCAGACCCGAAGCGAGTAAGACGCCGAGCTGCTTCGTCGCTTCCGGCTTTGGTGTGCGATCCGCGCGACGCTCAAAAATCCAACCGACAATCGCACCGACTACGATCATCAGCGTACTCGACGTTGGCAGGTAAATTCCCAGGCCGACAGCCAACGGCGGAACACGCAGATGCGTTGTAGCGCGGGCAAGAATTTCATCCAACAGAATCACACCGGCGCCGATCAATGCACCGGTTCGAATTAAAGTCCAGTCGATCTGAGCGGCAATAACTCCCTGCGCCAGCGACGAGATCAGTCCTGCTTGTGGCGCCGGCAACGGATTCGGTCGCAACTCCGCTCCCGGCGCGCCGACAAAACCATAGGCATGATTGACCAGGTCGAGAACGGGAGGAATCACCAGCGCGCCCGCGATTACTCCAATGATAAGCGCAACCTGCTGTTTCCATGGAGTCGCGTCCACCAATTGTCCCGTCTTCAGGTCTTGAAGATTGTTGTTAGCAATCGAAGCGACATTAAAGATGACCGCCGTCGTGAACAGCGCGAAGGCCATCAATGCCTTGCTCGCCTCTGGTGGGACGTAAGGTTTTACGCCGAGAACCAGCAATAACGCCGCGCCGATCACGACCAGGATACCGATCCCCGAAAGTGGACTGTTCGAGGAACCGATCAAGCCGGCCATGTAACCGGTAACGGCCGATACAAAAAAGCTCATGAGAACCACATAAGCGAGACCGCCGATAACAAGCGTCGTCATGTGCGCTCCGAGCCCGCTGGTATTTCCGAAATACCCGAGCAACCAACCGATTGGCACCATGCAAACCAGCGTCACCACAGAAACGATGCCGATCGGAATATCGCGCTCGGTAATTGGGAGTGTGTCGGCTTTGCCGGCCTTTCGGGCACGCGATGCCGCCATCGCGCCGGCTAAACCTTGGGCAACGGGTTTAACGAGCTTGAGCAATGTCCAGATCGCCGAAACACCGATTGCCCCCGCACCGACAAAACGGACTTTGTGACTCCACGTGGTCTGCGCGATTTGGCCCGCCGTAGTTGTGAGATCGCTGGCGATTGCCGAATAATGTGGAACACCCCACCCCCACCCGACAATTGCACCGATCAGCATCGCGATCCCGACCGACAATCCAACCAGGTGGCCAATTCCGAGCAGGGCGAACGACAAAAAGAAATCGTAGCCGCTCACCGCACCGCGTCGTCCGATTCTGAAAGTTTGCGCGACATCGGCAGCAAAAAGCTGTGTCGCAACAATCACCGCGAAGACAGCTGACACGATTGAGCCCCAAACAACGGCAAGCAGACCGACGCGACCATGCTCAATGTCGGCCGCATGCTGCTTATTACGGCTGCTGCCTACCTTAAGGACTTCGGCGCAGGCGACGCCTTCGGGATATGGCAAATCCGAACCAGTCACCAGAGCGCGCCGCAGAGGAATCGAATACATCACGCCGAGAATTCCGCCAAGAGCGCAAATCGCAAACGAGATCCAGAACGGAAATCCGGTCCACCAGCCAATCATGATTAGTCCGGGCAAAACAAAGATGATCGCCGAAAGCGTGCCTGCCGCGGACGCAACCGTCTGCACAATGTTGTTCTCCTGCACCGTGGCGTCGCGAAATCCCTTCAGGAGCGCCATGGAAATGACCGCCGCTGGAATGGAGGTCGAAAAAGTGAGACCGGCCTTGAGCCCGAAGTAAACATTCGCCGCGGTGAATACAACGGTGATGGCGATTCCGATGATCAGACCGCGGATGGTAAGTTCAGCACGCATTGGAGGTAGGCCCAGGCAACGAGAGCGGAGAATAGTGTGAAATCGCCGGCGGGGTCAAGAGGGTCTCACCGTTATCTCAAACGACCTCATTCAGGTCCAAGGCTAGTACATTTCTACCGGCGAACGTTTTCCATCGTCGAAACTTTGAGCCGCGGCTTTCTCACCGAGCGTTGCGACCCGTAATTCTGAGATCTCGTCGTCAATCTTGCGGAAAGCGGTGTCTGAAAATGGGTCGGGTGGCGTGAGCTTTTTCTTAAAACGCGTCACACTCTCCAAAGCCCGATCGATTTGATCGCTGGGCAGATTGCCGAGAATTCGCCGCACATTCCCGACTTCGGGAATACGATGGCAAATCATCGCTATATCGTTTCCCGCCTCAATCGCGAGGCGAATCGTCTCCTCAAGGCTGTAGCCGGTAAGGATTGCGCCCATGTCCAGATCGTCGGTCATGATCAATCCTTTGAAGCCGATCTCGGTCCGCAGCAAATCACGAATGATTTTTCGCGACAAACTCGCCGGCGCCCGTACCGGTTCAAAACAGGGATACCAGCCGTGGCAAACCATCATGCTGTCCACTTGCGCGCTGAGTTTTCGAAAGACGGCTAGTTCGTATTCTTCCAATTGCTCGCGGCTCCGCTCGATTTTGGGCAGTTCGTAGTGAGCATCAGAACTAGCGGCGGAATAACCTGGAAAATGTTTGCCGCAACTAGTGATGCCTTCTTCGCGCATGGCTTTGTTAAATGCGCCGGCGTTTCGGACGACCTGATCGACGGTTTTCCCGTAGCAACGGCCGCGCAATGAATTGTCCGCATTGTCGTCGAACGAAATATCGAGCACCGGACAGAGATCGAGATTAAATCCAAAAAGGCGGAGCAATTTACCCGTAGTTTCCCCGTGCCTGCGGATTAGATCGACATCGTCTTTATCCCGCAATTGCTGCGCATTCGGCGGCTCGCTGCCGATGGCACGCAATCGCGACACGCGACCGCCTTCCTGATCAATGGTGATGATCGGTTCCACTTCGCTGAGATCGCGCAAATCATCGATCAATTTCCGCAGCTGTCCGGCCGTGGAAATGTTGCGGCCAAAAAGAATGAACGCGCCCGGCTGCACCTCGCGAAACAATTTCGCAGTCTTGGCGTCGAGCTCTATCCCGGGAACCCCAGTCATGATCAGTTGCCCGAGCGAATCGGTTTTCATTTCGCGGAAGAATCAACGCTGAACATCGAACGTTCAACCTCCAACGCCAAATCATCCAAGCTGTCATCCTGAGCGAAGCGAAGGATCTCTGATCATTTTGTCGGCAGTCGAAAGCGAATAGTGAGAGATGTTTCGCTTCGCTCAATTCGCCACAGGCCGAATCCGCCGTTGGCGGACATGACAGAATTATGGTTCAACTTTGAGTGATCGGCCGCGTCCAAGACTTGCCGAAACTGAATTGAGCGTGGAACGTTGAACATTGAAAATAGGAGTTTACGGCGGGACATTCGATCCGGTTCATCAAGCGCATTTGATTCTGGCCCGCGAAGCCCGTGAGAGGCTCGGACTCGACAAGGTGATATTCGTTCCTGCGGCGACTTCGCCGTTTAAAAAAGCGCCGATCGCGAGTGCGGAAATACGGCTGTTGATGTTGCGCACCGCGATTGAAGGAGAAATGGGATTTGATGTTGACGATTGTGAATTGCGCCGGCCACCGCCCTCCTACACCATCGACACAGTGGAAGACATCCAACGCCGCGAAGGTGATGCTGAAATCTACTTTCTTCTCGGCGCTGACAATATTCCTGATTTGCCAAAATGGCATCGTTTTCACGACTTGGAGAAAATCGTTCGGTTCGTTGTATTGAACCGGACCGGCAGCCACGTGGCCCATCGTTACTCTGCGATTTTGCGCAGGATCGACATCTCTGCTACCGAGATTCGAAAGAGAGTTGCTTCGGAGCGATCGATCCGGTATCTGGTTCCGGAATCGGTCGAAGGCATAATTAATCGAGAAAATCTTTACCGGGAGCGAGCGACATAACCGCCAAGAACCTAGCCCAAACCTGTGCCGAGCTTGCCTCAAATAAGAAGGCAGAGGACATCGTAGTGTTAGACCTCCGAGAGATCTCGACCTTCACTGATTTCTTTGTGATCTGCTCAGCTGCATCCGAGCCACAGCTCAAGGCGATTGCAGGGGAAATTGAGGCACGCTTAAAAGAAGATTACGACGTGCGTCCCGTAGCGGTTGACGGATTTCCCGCCAGCCAATGGATCGTGCTCGATTATCTCCAGGTCGTCGTCCATATCTTTCATCGAGACAAACGCGTTTTTTACAGCTTGGAAGATCTTTGGGGCGACGCTACGCGAGTGGAATGGGAGACGGCGGCGGCTATCTAGGGCTAGTCGGCAGGTGGAACGCGTTCTCCGAACACGTTGGCAAAGCAATGCGGCTCTGCCGCCAAATTTCTCGAGGCAAAGCGAAATGCTGGAATTTTTGCGCCTTCGGCGACTGCTTCACCGTCGTCTTCGGAGAAGCCGATCCACCTTCCCCAAATCACAGCAGGCGAGCACGAGCCCGCCTTTTGTGACGCCGCCTATTTGTTCGGCGAAGGCGATGCGCTGGGACTGGCGGTGGCCGCAGGTTTCGCATCAAGCAATTCGATGTCAAAAATTAGTGTCGAGTTCGGCGTAATGTCTGGCCCCATTGGCCGATCGCCATAGGCAAGATCCGCCGGGACGAAGAGCTGGTATTTGCCACCAACCTTCATCAGCTGCAGGCCCTCGGTCCAACCTCTTATCACGGCATTGAGCGGAAACGTGGCCGGTTGACCGCGCTTGTACGAACTGTCGAAAACAGTACCATCGATCAATTTACCTTCGTAATTTACCGTGACCGTATCCGTGGGTTTCGGCTGTGCACCGGTGCCTTCCCTTATAACTTTGTATTGGAGACCGCTGGCAGTGGTCTTTATACCCGGTTTATTTTTATTCTCAGCGAGGAATTTTTCACCCTCCTGTTTGTTCTTCTCCGCTGCTCCCTTTTGCCTGTTCTCCATGTCCTTTTCCAAAGCCGTCATCGTTTCCTTGATTTCGGCTTCAGTCATTTTCGGTGTACCGGCCATCCCATCCTTGAATCCGGCGTTGAACGCATCGGCATTGATCGGCAACTTCTGCTTTCCCAAATTCTGGCCAATGTTAAGGCCGATTGCGTAGCTGGCTTTCGCGGTCTGATCTTTGAGCTCGACGTTCCCGGCTGCGGCAGGTTTGGCCTTTTGATCTTTAGGCTGGCTTTTTTCCCTGGCAAAAGCCGGGAACGCCAGCGCGAGCAGAACGGTAATGGTAACAAAATATTTCATAAGGTGGACCTCTGAATTCGGTTGCGCTTTCAATCGGAGCGCAGAAAGCTGGACGCTAATGGATAAACTCCGCTCGTCAAGCAGACGAAAGCGTCGCCAGCAATCCGCCGGTCACCTGGTTTTTTCCCCGGGAATTCTGGTTCTCGCGTTTGCGATGGCGCCCTCTAATCTGCTGGCTGAGATCAGATTATCGCATACCGAATTGATGCGGATCGGACAAAGGATTTGGCAGAATGAATGTAACGGCACAATCGCCGGATTGACATCGTGGAACCAGGGGGAAAATTTCGCATCGCTCGGCATCGGCCATTTCATCTGGTATCCGAAAGGAGTCGAAGGTCCTTTCGACGAAAGTTTCCCTAAAGTCGTAAAATTTGTTTCCGCTCGCGGCGCGAAATTGCCAAAACTGCTTTTGAATGGCGGCGATCTGGATTGTCCCTGGAACTCGCGCGCAGAGTTTTTGGGCGCTCAACAGACAACGCAAGTGAAAACGTTGCGGAAGTTCTTGGCTGATACTGTCGATCTCCAGGCGGAATTTCTTTTGGCCCGATTGCAAGCCGCACTCCCCAAAATGCTGGTGGAAGCCCCCGAATCAGAGCGACCGAAGATCCATCAAAATTTCGAGCGGATGACAAAGACTCCGCAAAGCTGCTACGCGCTGATTGATTATGTGAACTTCAAAGGCGAAGGCGTTCTTCATCGCGAACGCTACCATGATCAGGGCTGGGGTCTGCTGCAGGTTCTGGAGGAGATGCACACCGATGCCTCGCCTCCCGTGAATGAATTCTCCCGGGCAGCCGCAGTCGTCCTGCGACGACGGGTCGAAAATTCTCCACCTGCCCGGGATGAAGCGAAGTGGTTACCGGGTTGGCTAAATCGAGTAAATGGCTACAATCGGGGTTGACTTTCATGCGACGAACCATCTGCGCTCTTTTCTGTGTGTCGTGCCTGATCGGCTCAGCGATCGTTGCCCACGCACAATTCCGGCGTCTCCACCCGCCTCCAATAACGCGAGCCACACCCGTGCCGACACGGACAATGCGAAAAGCCCGGGAACTGATCCACAAACAGGAGCCGGTAAAGGTCAATCAAGCTCTGCTCAAACAATGCACCCCGGACAACGTTCATATTGTTGTCTCACTTCCAAAACAGCGCGCCTATCTGATGCTCGGCGATCAAATCGTGATTGACGAACCGATTTGCTCCGGCAAGAAAGGTCATACCTCGCCGAGCGGTCATCACAAGGTCCTGGAAAAAGATCCTGATCATCGCTCGAGCATCTATGGAAACTTTGTCGACGCTAGGGGCCGAGTCGTCCGCGCCGGAATCAGTGCGCGAATAGATGTCGCCCCAAGCGGGACGCATTATGTCGGGGCGCCAATGACTTGGTTCCTCCGTTTGACCGACGATGGGGTCGGGATGCACATCGGTATTTTGCCGGGTTATCCTGCTTCGCACGGATGCATTCGAGAATCTTCGGAGGGCGCAAAGTTGTTCTACGACCATGTGAAAGTCGGCACGCCTGTCGATGTTGGCGATTTTTAATCTGTGCGCCTGTGGCGCATAGTCACGGCGCAGGGGCTGCGGCTAGATGAGCTTTCGTCGTAACATTTCCAGCGCCGCTTGCGCGACAAGCTGCTTGAATGTCTCCCGATCAGCTGGGAAAAAGAATTTGTCTGCGAGCGTTTCTGAACCTGCGGAAGCCAGCGCAATGTGAACTGTGCCGATTGGCTTTTCGGCTGAACCTCCCGTGGGCCCGGCAATTCCAGTAGTGGACAGAGCATATGTGGATCCTGCCCGGCTGCGTGCGCCTTCAGCCATCGCTCTTGCGACCGGTTCGCTTACTGCCCCATGATCTTCGAGTAGCTTTGGATCGACATGGAGGATGTCGATCTTCGCTTCGTTTGCATACGTCACGTAACCGGCAATCAAAGCGTCAGATGCTCCGGCAACATTCGTGATTCGATTGGCAATCAATCCGCCCGTGCACGATTCTGCCACCGCTAACTTCTGCTTTCTGTTGGCGAGCAATTTGACGACGACTTCTTCTAAGTCCTCGCCCGTCGTGGAATAGATCCATTTTTGCAATGCACGGGTGATAATCGCATCCGCCTGCTGGATCGCCTGCGACTCGCCGATTACACGAAGATCGACATCGCCGGGCCGTGCACAATAACCAAGCTCAATTCCAGGAATCGCCAGAATTTTTTCGCCTACGGCGTTTTCGACGAGCGATTCGCCGATACCGGTCATTCGGTACAGTCGATAGCCGATTGCGCCCGACAATGGCACAATCGCGCGCAGGATCGATATCACCGAGCTGCGGAATATCGGCTGCAATTCACGGGGAGGACCCGGCAAAACGAAGATGTGTGGCGACGTGATTTTTGGATTAATATTTACCGGCAAATACAAACCGGAAGCGCTTCCGTGGTCGTTGGGCAAAATCTGTGCGCCGGAAGGAACATCGGCCTGACGCGCAATGCTCGCTGTCCATTTGATCTTTCGAATCGCGAGCCGCTCCTTCAATGCTTCCAGCAATCCGGCATCCTGTCGAAGTTGCAGCCCTAGCAAATCGGCTACGATCTCGCGCGTGATGTCATCGCTTGTCGGCCCGAGGCCGCCGGTCACAAACAAAATCTCGCAGTGCGGAAATAGATCGCTCAGCGCATGCCGGATCGCTTCGCCATCTGGAACAGTGCGCTGTTCGTCCACACGTAGTCCCAGCGCAAAAATCTCGCGGGCGATGAAATCGAGATGCGCGTTAACGACGTCGCCAAGCAACAGCTCCGTGCCGGTGTTGATGATGGCGGTGCGCATTGAATACGGAATTCGTTACAATGTTACATCGTTACATCGGAAAGCAGCACCGATTCAACGGTGTAACGATTCAACCTCCGCCGGAGGCGGTCAGGCTGCGTCTTTGTCCTGTTTCTTGCGAACCAGCGGTAGTTTTTTGCCCTCGACTACCGCGCGATTAATGGTGACCTCAGCGATGTCTTCCCGGCTTGGGACATCATACATAATGTCGAGCATGATTCGCTCGAGCATTGAGCGAAGTGCGCGTGCACCCGTGCCTTTCGTGACAGCTTGAGCTGCCAAGGCTCGCAAGGCATCCTTGGTCAGGGTCAGGCGCACATTCTCCATCGAGAAGAGCTTGGTGTATTGCTTTACCATCGCGTTCTTTGTCTCGGTCAAGATCGACACCATCTCATCTTCGGTGAGCGTGTCGAGTGATGTAACTACCGGCAAACGGCCGATGAATTCCGGAATCATTCCGAACGAAAGCAAATCTTCGGGTTCAACATGGCGGATCGCTTCTTTGCGAAGCGCTTCCTCAACTTCGAGCGTGGGACTTCCGAAGCCCATCACTTTCTGGCCGATCCGTTTCTGAATGATCTTGTCCAGCCCGATGAAAGCGCCGCCACAGATGAAGAGAATTTTTTCGGTATTCACCTGGATGTATTCCTGGTGCGGATGTTTGCGACCGCCCTGCGGCGGCACGTTGCATGTCGATCCTTCCAGAATTTTTAGCAGAGCCTGCTGAACCCCTTCGCCCGAAACATCGCGGGTAATGCTGACGTTGTCGGTCTTGCGCCCGATCTTGTCGATCTCGTCGATGTAAACGATGCCAATCTCGGCTCGTTTCACATCGTAATCGGCATTCTGCAACAAACGCAGAATGATGTTCTCCACGTCTTCGCCTACATAGCCGGCTTCAGTCAGCGTGGTGGCATCGGCAATGCAAAATGGAACATCGAGAATCTTGGCAAGCGTTTTCGCCAACAGCGTTTTGCCCGAACCGGTCGGGCCGACTAACAAAATATTGCTCTTCTCGATCTCGACTTCCGCCAAGGGATCTGGTTGAAACGCGGCCGATGAATCCGCGGGTGGCGCGGTTGTTTGCATCACGCGCTTGTAATGATTGTGGACCGCCACCGAGAGCGTCTTTTTGGCCAAATCCTGGCCGATCACGTATTGATCAAGGGAGCGCCGGATTTCCGCGGGCTTCGGCACACGCATGGATGACGATTGACGCCGCGCATCCTCGTTCAATTCCTTGTCGAGAATACTTTTGCAGACGTTGATGCAGCTGTCGCAGATATAGACGCCGGGCCCGGCGATGAGCTTGCGCACCTCGGCGTGACTCTTCCCGCAAAACGAGCACATCGTGAGGTTGGAAGCGCGTGCCATATTTCGCCCTGTAAATTAGCAGCCTTTATTCCCCCGATTTGCGCGGCAATGCTGCCTCCGCAACTGCCACGGAACGATCTGACGAGGGGGAACCAGCGCCATCCAGCTTGACTTCCTTGCGGGACTTAATCACTTCATCGACAAGGCCGTAAGCCTTCGCCTCCTGAGCTGACATGTAATAATCCCGATCGGAATCGAGCCGAACCTGCTCTTCAGGTTTGCCGGTGTGCTGCGCGATGATGCTGATCAGGCGCTTTTTCAACTTAAACATGTAATCGACCTGCCGCTCGACGTCGCTGGCGGCGCCCTGCGCTCCACCCGAAACCTGATGGATCATGATGTCGGAATTTGGCAGCGCAAAGCGCTTGCCCTTCGTCCCGGCGCAAAGCAAGACAGCAGCCATGCTGGCAGCCATCCCCAGACAATAAGTCGTCACGTCGCAGGTAAGAAATTGCATCGTATCGTAAACAGCCAATCCCGCTGTGACCGAACCGCCGGGCGAATTGATGTAAATGTTGATGTCCTTTTTCGGATCCTCCATCTGCAGGAAGAGTAATTGCGCGATTACCAGGTTGGCGATGTGATCATCGATCGGCATCCCGATGAAAACGATCCGATCCTTGAGTAATCTCGAGTAAATGTCGTAGCTGCGCTCACCTCGACCGGTCTGCTCGACTACCATCGGCACCAGGATTGACTGCGATAAATTTTCTGAACTCATGATTTTTTCTCGCCGGCCGAATTTTCTGTGGCCGGTTCGACGTTAACATTCACATTCGCTTTCAGGAAATCAAGGGTCTTACCGAGCAGAATCTGTTCCGCCAGGGTATTGAGACCGCTGTGTTCCTCCAGTTCCTTGCGCATTTTTTGAACGGAAATGTCGTAGCGCGCTGCCTCCCGCTTGATCCCCAAATCGATCTCCTCCTGTGTAACCTGAAGCTTCTCCTGCTCGGCAATTCGATGGAGAATGAAGTTTGTTTTTAAACGCCGACTGGCCATGCCGGCAGAGACATCGATCAACTCCCTTTCCTTCCCCTTGAGCATTTCGTCGGTGACTCCTCGCTGCCGATTGTGCTGAACCAATTCGCCGAGCGCGCGTCGGGTTTCGGTTTGGAGCAATCCCGGCGGCAGGTCGAATTCAATCCGGTCGTGCAAATATTTCAGGATCTGATCCTCTTTGGTTCTTTCAACCTCGTGTTCCTTGGCGTGGTCCAAGTCATGCTCAATCGCATGGCGAAGATCGACAAGCGTTTTGCCTGGAGCAAGCTTGGCCGCGAAAGCATCGTCTGACGCAGGTAAAACTTTCTCGCGAATCTCCCGCAGTGTGACCGTGTAGTCCGCTTTATTGCCTGCGAGTTCTTTCACCATGAAATCTTGCGGAAAATCGACAATTACGAGCCGCGTCTCATCGCGCTTTAGGTCCACTAACTGTTCGCAGAACTTCGGCAAAAAATTCTCCGGCGCGATGTGAAGCCAGAATTTCTTTCCTCCGTGTAAGTTTTTGCTGGCCTCTGGCGCGATTTCGTTAACCGGCTTTCCTTCGATTGTTCCCTCGAAATCGATCACGGCAAAGTCGCCCATTTGCAGCGCGCGACCGGAAACCTCCACAAAATCTGCTGCTTGATCGCGCAATCTTTCCACAGCAGCATCGATATCGGCTTCGGAAACCTTGGTATCGGGGACCTGAACGGGAATGTTCTTGTAATCGGGCAACTCGAACTCGGGAGCGGTCACGACCGTCGCCGTAAAACGCATCGCCTTGTCCTCTCCAAATTGGACCTCATCGATATTTGTCAGAGAAGCAACTCGTAACTGCTCCTGCGCAATTGCGTCATGGTAGCTTTTTGAAACAAGTTTCTTGGTTACCTCTTCCTGAATCTCTTTTCGAAAACGCTTGTCGACGACAGAGCGAGGCGCTTTTCCCGGCCGATATCCCGGGATTTTGGCAAATCGAGCGAAGCTATTGGCGATGGTGTCCCACTCCTTCGACACCTCTTCCGCCGGCAATTCGATTCGCAGCTTCGACACAGAACCCGGCTGCTTTTCAACTTCAACTTTCATGGAGCAGCGACGTTACCGGCGCGCGATGATGCGCGCAAATGGTAGGGCGCGACCGCCGCGCGCGCCGCTCTAACAATTCACGTGTTGACCCTGCACGTAAACCGAATGGACTTGTAATACGCCAAACCAGTAAGCCAATTCCCGATAATCTTCGCAATCGAAGATCGAGAAATTAGCAAGCTTGCCCGGCTCCAGCGAACCAATCTGATCTCCGCGGTTGAGACTGCAGGCGGCGTTGATTGTCGATGCTGTGATTGCCTCGGCGGGCGACATTTTCATCTGCGTGCAGGCGAGCGATAAGACCATGGGCATGCTCGGAGTCGGCGATGAACCGGGATTAAAATCGGTGGCGAGGACGACGGCCAATCCCGCCTCGATCATTTCCCGTGCGCGCGGGTAACCTGCCTGCCCCCCGGAGCCTTGGCGAAGATGGATCGATCCCAATGCATACACCGATCCCGGTAGCAATACCGGCTGAACATCTGACGACTTCATCGCGGCGATCCCCTGCCCGTCCGTTTTCTCTAAATGATCCGCGGTGGTCGCCTTCAATTCCGCCATCAACTTCGCGCCACCGGAATTAGTAAGTTGATCGACATGGCCTCGCAAACTCAGTCCGAGTTCCTTCGCTTTCCTCAGGATCTTACGAGATTGCTCGATCTCGAAATAACCGCGCTCGCAAAATACATCGCAAAACTCCGCCAGCTTTCTTGTCGCGCCGTAGCCCGGCGAAGGCGGATCCGAAGCAACACGCGGCAACATTTCGTTTATCACAAGATCGACATATTCATCTGGCGACATTTCCCGCGGCACTGCATGCGCCCCGAGAAAAGTCGGCACGATTTCCAGTGGCCCTTCTTCATTGAGCCGACGCATCACACAGAGAATCTTCAGCTCATCCTCGATCGTCAGTCCGTAGCCGGATTTTGCTTCGACAGTCGTGGTTCCGCAGCGCAGGAACCATTCCGCATGCTTCTTCGCTTGATTGAGAAGATCGACATCGGATGCGGCACGCGTCTTTTGCACGGTGGACCAGATCCCGCCGCCGGCTTTCGCGATTTGCTCGTAAGTTTCTCCTCGCGCGCGTCGCTCGAAATCGTCAAGCCGATTCCCCGCAAAGACCAAGTGCGTGTGAGCATCGACAAATCCCGGCAACACAACGCGACCGGCGCCATCGACAATTTCAGCGTTGCGACTTTTGGTTTCGATTTCATCGCTTGAGCCGATCGCTTCGATCTTGCCGTCGCGAATCAGCATTCCGCCGTTGCGCATAATTGCCAGATCCGACATTTCCTTGCCAACGCGCGGACGGTTCGGGCCCGCCAATGTAACAATCTGCGAAGCGTGAAGAATGGCGAGGGAGTTCAATTTTGCGGTCCTCCTAAGCCATCAGGAAGCGGCATCCTATTGGATCGGGCAAGAATCGACAATTGCGAAACCGTGGCAGCGGAATCCGGATCGCGTTGCTTGTCGTGGGATAGTCGTTCATAATAAGATTTCTGTTTGAGTTCGCTCTGACAACATGAAATCAAAGGCTTCGCAAGAAGATTTGAATCTAGTCGCCCTTGCGAAATTGCGCGAACTGATTGCTCTCGATAGCGAACTACTTCCCGCGTGGAAGACTGAGGTTTTACGTGTTCTGAGAGACGATGCTCTGGAAGACATCGCTCCTCTGGAAGCCTTGCTGACAGGCGACACCAATGATCCGGTTAAGGACGCTTAAAGCTAAAGGTTGCCGCGGCATTCTCGACGGACCCGATCTAGAGTTTGGCAAAGATGGCGTGGTATTACTTGGCGATAATGGGACCGGAAAGAGCTCCTACATTGATGCGCTTGAGAAAGTCCTGACTGCAAAGTGCGGCTCGCTGGACACTGGCGACCAAGGCCTGTCTTGGGCGAGGCAGGGCAAGCACGTAGCGAGCAAATCGGCACCGCAAATTGAGTTAGTTCTTAGCGATGGAAACAAAGATTTCTCCGTAACTCAGGACGGTCCATCTGGCTCGGCGAATATTCACGTCGACGCAATGCTCTCAGCCGCGCATCGGCAAAGCTTTCTTCTTCGAAGAAGAACGTTGCTGGCTTTTATCAATGCTAAACCCGCGGATCGCTACAAAGCTGTAGCAGATTTTCTGCAATTAGAGCGCTTCAATACGTTCGAATCGAAACTGAGGGAGCTGTCAACGCAATGCCAAGGACAAATAACCGGACAAAAGACGGCGAAACAGGTAGAGGAAATCGCACTTCGTCAACAACTCGGCATTTCGTCGGCTGCGCCAATCGACACCGAAACATGTTTCACACAGTTGAATAAGATTCTGAGCGAGGCAGATCTCGCGATACTCGAAGATCTGGAAAGCGCATCAATTCGAATCGATCAAGTGGAAGCGCAACTCGCCCCGTTCGGCAAGATCGAGGAGTTCCAGAAAGTTCACCTGCTCAAGACCCTGATTTCAGAATTACCTCCAATTAATCAGCTTCGCGAGGTCGAAAGCGCTTATTATATTGCTCGCAAAAATACACAAGATGAAGAGGCAAAACTCAGAGGGAATTTCTACCAACATGTCTTGGAAGAGGGAGTGAAATGGATTCAGGCGGATTCGTTGGAAACATGTCCGCTGTGCGAAAGCCGAATCGACGCAACAAAAGTATTGCAGCGGGTCGAAGCCCGGTTGAATGAGCATGTAACCCTTACCGCCGTCCGCAATGATCAAGACTTGGCAAGAGCGAAATTTGTCTCAGCCTTGAGGGCGCTTTACGACGCGCTTGTTTTACTGCGCCGAAAGTGGGCCGCCGGATTGCCGACAGATTTGCCCGATGCAGCGGAGTCTTTGATCGAACTCCTAGCTCAATTAGTCGCCAGGCATTCAACATTGCAACGTCGTGAGGTCATTGAAGATGACGGCGAAGCGCTTTCGAAGGCGAATCCTGACTCTGTCGCGAGAAAGTTGTTGAGACAAGTGGAGGCCAAATTGCAAACGTATCCAAGTAGTGAACGCTATGAGGTTTTAACAAAGACGAAATCGGCGCTGCACGCAATCACGATAAATTGGAACCGTTTGAATGAAGCACAGACTGAAATATCACGCCTAGAAACTGTGCGTTCACAAATTCAGAGAATTGTGACGCTTGCCGAGAAAGCTCGGAAGGAAGCTGTTCAACAATTGCTCGATCGGATAGCTACACTTGCTGATCGGTACCTCCAAAATATTCATCCTGGAGAAAATATCGGCAGTCCGGCTCTGAAAGTGACCGACCGTGGCACCGCAAGCATTGACCTCACGTGCATATTTCACAAGAAATCAGGTGATCCTCGCGGTTGTTACAGCGAAGGACATGTCGATTCCCTAGGCCTTTGCATCTTTCTCGCCATTCGTCGCTTTCACCATTCGCATGATGGCGATTTATCACTTCTCGTTCTCGATGATGTTCTGCACAGCGTTGATGGCGAACATCGTATGGCTACTGCAAAACTGATTCTGAAGGAATTTTCGGACCATCAAATTGTTATTACGACTCACGACCCGCTTTGGTTCGAGAATTTGAAAGCGGTCGCGAGCGCGGCTGCGCGTAAGTTTTCTTATCATCGAATCGCTGACTGGAGCTTAACGACGGGGCCAGTGTGGGGCGATCATCTGTCGGATTATGAATGGCTCACATCTGATGAATCTCTCACAGCGATGCCTGCGGATCGTGTCATCAAGGCTGGGCGTCTGTTGGAGCAGATGCTTCAGCATCTTTGTGATGGTTTGTCAGTGCCGGTCCCCTTCAGCTTGCGTGGGCGTTACACTTTGGATCCACTTTGGACCAGCTTCTTGCCGAAGGCTAAGAAGAACAAAGCGTTTTATGCTGCCGCTGGCGCTCAACTAGATAAGATCGAAGAATTGCGCGGCTTACGGAACCTGATCGGCGCGCACTACAACGAATGGGCTAACTATCTGACAGCGAACGAATCGAAGGACCTGACGGACGCGATCGTCACGCTACGCGATCGCGTTTACTGCCCTAAGTGCAATGAGTTTATTAAACGGATCGGGGGACTTGAAGGTGTTTGGTCGTGTAAGGGCGAACACCTTCGATTTAAGGCATAGATATAACTCTCTCTCCCTTGTGCGAGGACGCGCACTTAATCTAACCACCAGACGATTTTGATAGGAATAGTCCATGTTCATTCGATATCCTGATCTCTCAGACAAAATCGTGCCGATCATCGACGCAGTAAGGCGTGCCCAACAGCTTTTGCATAGTGAAGGAGCGGACGAGATTATGAGCGCGCTGGTCAGTGATGCTGTGCATGAATACTGGGAACTTCGGCACGGCGGCCTATCCCATTCATGCCATCCGCGCTCGCGAGCAGCACGGTTGGATACTCACGAGAGCCACGTTCTTGACTGGCCTATCCCGAGGAATCACTTAGCACGGGACCTTCTTCAGCTTCCCGAGGTTGATCATCGTGCTCCGGTCTTTCAGCGCCTTCTTTACGAATACGCGGGCTTTTTTCTGATCACGGCTGAGGAAGCAAAACGTCTTAAGGCCGCCGGCTTAGCCGAAGCACTTCCCAAAGATTGGGACGGGCTGGACCGGTACGCGCGCTATGCAGCGTGTGACATCGTGATTGGCGAACCCACCGACTATGATCGGGTGAAATTGCGCGCGATGTTAACTGCTCCCCCTCAGCGCTTCTATGTTTATGTGCTTCGGGATGCGAAAGGAAGACTGTTTTACATCGGGAAAGGCGACGGAATGAGAATCTTCGCGCACGAGCGCGAAGTCTTTAAACAGCACCATCCAGTCCATACAAACTGGAAAAAATTAAACGCAATAGCACAAATCCTCTCCCGTGAGGAAGAAGTCGGCTACGAAATCGATAGCTGGCACTTTGACGAAGTTGAAGCGCTTGTTCGTGAAGAAAAGCTCATCATCAAGTGGGAGCGTGCGAATCCATGGCGATTGTGCAACTCCAATGGTCGTCGGTGGATGGGAAAACCGAATCGGGCGTTGCTTGCAATGAGAGCGAAAGCGGGTCTTGATCGAGGGTCTAAGCTGGTCGGACCAGCCCCTTCAAGCGCCGGTTGAAGGGGAACTCACGAAAGTGCTGTTGAGGTCTTGGCGAGCAATAATCTCGCTTTGGGCAGCCGCTTGGCAATCGCCTGATATCTCGGTCCCATTTTGACACCTTCATTTTCCGGGATGTTGTTCCTGCGATAGTAGTCCGCGACGACAACAATATATTTTTCGCACCAAGCAACTTCTTCTCGGAAGTTCTTGGCCTTTCTCGCTAGGATTGCGACTCGCTCAAAATAATAAGGGGCGGGCACTAGTCCCACTTTCTCATAGGTCGCCAATTCCGTATCGCAGCATTTCTTCATGGTTTCGAGGTCGTCTTTTTTACTTTCGGCAAGTTCCCACGTCTGTTTGCCATCGACGAGATTTACGCCGCCAGTCGATTCAGAGATTGCTTCGCCAAAAGTTTTGCCCGGACTGTTGAGCATGAGCTCAAATATCTCGTGCGCCAAATTCCTTTCCTTCATTACACGAAAATTAAAATCACTTGTGTTGCGACATGTCGATTCCGACGATACCCTCGTGCGTTGCACCTGGAATTTTGGTCACGCAGTTACAGCGTTCCATCGAACGTTTACCCCCCTTTCGTCCGCAATATGCGCCAAGCGCTCCATACATCGCTCAATCGTCTCAAACGCTAATTGGACAACTTCCGCAGGAACGACGTTTCTATCATTCGCGTGTACTATCCGGTGGCGATGATTTTGAAGCGACTTAATGCGGTCCTCTAATTCCGATCCGAAGCCACCAGTCGAGAGCTCTCCCAGACGCTTCCCTATTTTTTGAACCGGTAAACTGGATAGTCCGGCCGAGCAGGTCTCTGCGAGGCGGTCGAGCAGCATTTCTTTAGAATTAGCATCAAGAATCTGGCGCAGCGAAACCATACCCTTCGCCGCATTGCTGTCGGTACGAATTGCGCTATGCATCTGCTGTGGATGTCGAAGAAACAACTGCTTAAAGAAGTCGCTCACAATGGCCTCGAAGTAAGAAGCGGCTACGACAATCATTTGACGTCTATACGTCGCCTGCGCTGAATCCAAATACCCTTCCGTTGCCGCACGAACGAGTTGGGGTCCCGAAATCAGACCTTTGCGCAGTGGGCGGTTCCCGACTGGACATCTTCGATCCAAATGGTGTTTTCTAATTTCTGCATTGGTAATCAGTTCATCAAGTTCCTGAAATGAACCGAGAGCTATCCGAACATGCATGACCCAGGTTGCCAAGTCGAAATGCGCGGTGCTCATCGTGAATGATAACTCGGATCAAGTCCCAGCAAAATTGCCAACACCACGCAATTGCCCCGCATCGAGAATCTTCGCGTCGCCCGCCTGCTTTTCGATTTCATCGCTCGTTCCAACGATGTCGATCCTCCCATCTCGAATCAGCATCCCGCCGTTATGGACAGTGGCGAGTTCGGACATTTCCTTGGCCGTGCGCGCTCGTTTCGGACCAGCCAGTGAAACTAGCTGCGAAGCGTGAAGAATCGCGAGGGAGCTCATGCCTGTTCTTGTAGCGGCGGTCTGTGACCGTCGCAAACTTATTGGGCTTCGATCAGCGACGGTCACAGACCGCCGCTACAAAGGAGCCTATCCCAGCTTCTTTTCTACGGCTTGGTGAATTTCTTTAAATCGCGCTTCGGAGTCTGCCGTGAGTTGCTGAACTTTCTTCAGCATCGCGGATTTGAATTGTTGATCCTTCAGTTGTCCCAGATTGATTCGCACATTCAATGCCGCGCCTTCAATACAGGCGCGCGTGGCCAACGCGCCAACTCCGACATCCGAAACCGACGCGGGATTTCCTTTCTCCGCCATGTCTGATAGCAATTCGTACGACTTGAACGACGTCTCCATCACTTTGAGCGGAACCTCGGCAGCGTATTTGGTCGCCTCTTCAATCGCTGCGGCCCGCGCAGATTTTTCCTCCGCGGATTCTTTGGGCAACGCGAATGCGTCTATCACCTTGTTAAACGCCGCTGTGTCTTCATCAACCAGCGAGAGCAATTCATCTTTCAGTTGCTGCGCTTTCACGGCCCAATCGCTGAAATACTCGATCTTGTCGTCCCAGCCGCGTTTTCCTGCGGAGAGATTCGCCACCATTCCTCCCAGCGATGCACCGAGCGCGCCCATCAATGCCGCCACAGATCCGCCGCCGGGCGCGGGCGATTCGCTCAATGTTTCATTGCAAAATTCGCGAAGATTCATTTTCATCAGCGATTTATGATTGCCAGTCCGGCTCGGACCGATCTTGAATTCAATCACCTTTTCCTTCGGATCAAAAGGTTTCAGTTCGCTCAAGCCCATCGAGCGAATGGCCATATCGATCAATTCTTCCTCCGACACGCCTTCGGACCATTTTTGTTTCCGCAAAAAATAACGCCCGGCATCGACCAGACATTTCTTCGGGACCATCCCGACGATCTCCGAGCCGGTCACACGCATGCCGCGTTTAGCCGCGGACTCGACGCAGGCGTCGAACGCGACGTGCAACGGCGTTTGTTCAATGTTGGTCAAGTTCATCGAGACCTGCGCGATCCCGTATTCCTTCACAAACCAACCGATCGCCTTGACGTGTTTCAGCATTCCCGGAACTCGCACCGGTTCGCCTTGCGCATCGAGAACTTTCTTGCCCGTAGGCGTGCCTTCTTCTGTCTTATATCGACCTTGCTCTCGCACGTCGAACGCGACCGAGTTCGCGCGCCGAACGGATTTTGTGTTCAGGTTTACATTATAAGCGACCAGGAAATCGCGTGCGCCAATCACCGTCCCGCCCGATTTTTCATTGAAAGTAGCCGGCCCGAAATCGGGTTTCCATTCCGGCTGCTTGATTTTTTCGAAAAAGCCTTCGTATTCGCCCGCGCGAATGACCGAGAGATTCGAGCGCGCCTTCTCTTTCGCTGCGCGCTCGTAAAAATACACCGGAATCTTCAACTCTTCGCCGACGCGTTTCCCGAGTTCGCTCGCGCAAGCGATCGCCTCATCCCAACTGATGTTGCTCACCGGAATGAACGGGCAAACATCCGTGGCCCCCATCCGCGGGTGCGCGCCCTTGTGTTTGCGCATATCGATCAGCTCGCTCGCCTTTTTGATTCCGCGAAACGCCGCCTCAACCGCGGCGTCCGGGCTTCCGACAAACGTCACCACCGTCCGATTGGTGCTCGCGCCAGGATCGACATCGAGCAGTGACACGCCCTCCACCGATTCGATGGCACCTGTAATCTGCTTGATCACGTTCCGATCGCGACCTTCGGAAAAATTCGGCACGCACTCGATCAGCTTTTGCATGCTCAATCACCAATGGGCAGAGCGCGAATACGGATTCGCGCCTGCTCAAAAACCACTACGCTGCCTCGGTCCAATGCTTCGACGATCCCAGGCAGATTGACAGCCAAAAGAGCCATCTGCTTTTCAGGGCGCCGTTCTGCTCCGCGCCGAAAGAGGATGAACGATGGTTTGTTATGCGACCATGCGGCCAGCAGCGCGCCGAAATCAGTATCAGCGGAAATGACAACGCGATCTTCGGCTCTTGCCCGCTCGAAAATGTCAAAATCGTCTGCCCCCTGTAACTCGTAATCCCGAACGTGAACCGCGTCATATTCGGCAGATCTCAAGCGCTCGGCGAGCAATGGCGAGAGCGCGTTATCCACGAGAAATTTCACGAAGGCGCCAGTAGTGGCAGCTCTCGTTCGCGCACGGATTCGGCTGCGAACCGCAGCGCCTCAACGATGTCCTCGGCCTCCAGATCTGGATAGGCACGAAGAATTTCCTCGTGCATCATTCCATCAGCCACCATGTCCACGACCGTGGCAACCGGAATGCGTAGGCCGCGAATGCAGGGCACCCCGCCCATCTGAGTTGGCTTCAGGGTGATGCGAGTGAACTTCATGCCAAAGTCTTATCCTGTTTACTCAGGAAAAGCAATTTCACCGCCCGAGCCATCGGCCGCAAGATTGTTGATACTTTGCGATTTCGGATTTGTCGATGCCGGCTATGGTATTGCATTTCTCGGATTTGGTAATACCGTTCCTGATATGCCAACGATCACAGTAAAACTGTCAAAGCCCGAATTCTCGCGCTTGGAAGCGGCTGCAACCAGATCGAGGCGCAGCAAGTCGGAAATCGTCCGGGAAGCGCTCGCGTCGGCGACCGGCGGCAATTCCAGCTCGCTTCTGGATGCGATGCGGCCTTACGTTGGAAAAGTTTCCGGCCCCGGCGATCTTTCTACCAACAAAGGGCGGATGAAAGGATATGGCGCGTCGCGTTCTCGTTGATACGGGACCGATCGTGGCATTGCTCGACCGGCGGGACAGCCATCACGAATGGGCCAAAGGACAAGTCGCCCACCTGCATCATCCACTTGTGACCTGCGAAGCCGTCATTTCCGAAGCGTTCTTCCTTCTCGCGCCAGTTCACAACGGAACGAAAACTCTCGCGGGGATCCTGAGGGATGAGCTTGTTCGACTCGATCCGGATTTTTCGTTCTGCGATCATCGGGATGAAGTTCTCGACAATATGGAGCGCTATGGGAACGTGCCAATGTCGTTCGCTGATGCCTGCCTTATCCGGATGATCGAGACCGAACGGAACTCTCTCGTTTTTACGACGGATCGCGATTTTCTCACCTACCGGCGGAATCGCCGCGGAAGAATTCCACTTATCAGCCCATTCTAACGGCGCTGGGGGCTACTAACGCAAACCCGTCAATTGGCACTTACGCCATTGGAAAGCGAAGCATTTCTGCAATTTCGCGTGCCGATTTTGGTATCGCGCCAAAACGATCTTTCCCACGGCCAAAATGCATTAACGAGCTCTTGCGCTAAAGAAAAGTTCGCAACCGCGAGGACGCGTTTGCCAGCACGCGAGACGCGTGCGCTACCCAGAGTCCATCGTGATACGCGTCAAGATCGTTTATGGCGTCAATCGCGCGGCTTGGGCCGCATTGGAACGTCGATCTTGTTTTTCGAGGCAAATTCGATTGCCCGCGAATAACCGGCATCGACGTGGCGGAGGATTCCAGTCCCGGGGTCGCTGGTGAGAACACGTTCTAATCGGCGTTTGGAATTCTCGCTGCCGTCGGCCACGACGACCATTCCAGCGTGCTGCGAATAACCGATGCCCACTCCACCGCCATTGTGAATTGAAATCCATGACGCACCGGCAGCGGTGTTGATGAGCGCGTTGAGCAACGGCCAATCGGCGATGGCATCGCTACCGTCGAGCATTCCTTCCGTTTCGCGATTCGGCGACGCGACGGAGCCGGAATCCAGATGATCGCGTCCGATCACGATGGGCGCTTTGATTTCGCCGCGTTTTACTAAATCGTTCATTGCCACACCAAACTCGGCGCGCTCGCCGTAGCCCAACCAGCAAATCCGGGCCGGCAAACCTTGGAACTGGATTTTCTCCTTCGCCAGTTTCATCCAGCGCGCCAGCGTTTGATTCTTGGGGAACAATTCGAGAGCGAGTTTGTCAGTGCGCGCGATATCCGATGGTTCCCCACTCAAAGCGACCCAACGAAATGGGCCGCGCCCTTCGCAGAACAACGGGCGAATGTATTGGGGAACGAACCCGGGAATATCGAATGCGTTTTTGACGCCCGCTTTCTGTGCCTGCGCGCGGATGTTGTTTCCGTAATCGAACGTGATCGCGCCTTTCTTCTGCAGCGCGAGCATCGCTTCGACGTGGATCGCCATCGACTCCATCGCGCGCTCAATGTATTCGTCCGGATTCTTTGCCCGCAACGCGATCGCATCCTCCAGCGACATCCCGTTGGGCACGTAACCATTCAACGCGTCGTGTGCGCTAGTTTGATCTGTAAGAACATCCGGAACGATCCCGCGCTTGACGATCTCGGGCAAAACATCGGCGCAATTTCCGACGAGGCCGACTGAAAGCGATTGATTCGCTCGCCTCCCGGCTCCTGAACCCTCGCGGGCTGTCCCGTCTATGTCGCTCGGCTCCCGCCGGCTCCGTTGTCGATCCTGCCGCGCTTTGTCGATCAACTTGAGAGCTTCATCGAGTGAACGCGCGATCTTGTCGCAATAACCGCTTTTCAGTCTCTTCTCGATTCGCGCCGGATCGACTTCAACGCCGAGAAAAATCGCGCCGTTCATCGTTGCTGCCAGCGGTTGCGCCCCGCCCATTCCACCGAGCCCGCCGGTCAGAACGAATTTACCCTCGAGTGAACCACCGAAATGTTTCTCGCCTGCGGCGGCGAATGTCTCGAATGTTCCCTGCACGATCCCCTGACTGCCGATATAAATCCAGGAGCCGGCGGTCATCTGGCCATACATGGTCAGGCCAAGGCGCTCGAGGCGATTAAACTCGGAATAATTACTCCATTGGCCGACGAGATTCGAATTGGCGATCAGGACGCGCGGAGCTTCATCGTGCGTCCGGAATTTGCCAACCGGTTTCCCGGATTGGACGAGAAGTGTTTCATCATTTTCCAATTCCCGCAGCGAGCGCACGATCGCATCGAATGCTTCCCAGCTTCTCGCGGCGCGCCCGGTTCCGCCATAAACCACAAGGCGATCCGGCGCTTCGGCGACATCCGGATCGAGATTGTTCATGATCATCCGCATGGCCGCTTCCTGGTGCCAGCCTTTGCAAACGCGCTTACTCCCGCGGGTCGCGCGGATCATTCGTTTCTCGCTCATGCTTTAATGATGCAAAAATCGCCGGGCTCAGCAATCACTTGCTTGGTTCCAGCTACGGTCGAAAGCGACGCGAGGACGCGGTCGCACTCCGAAGCTTCGCGAAACGGCAACACGCTTTCCTATATTTTGCGCGCAGCGCGGTCTCGCGAATTCCTTCGGAGTTGGGAGTGCGGTGAGTCCGCGCACCGCTTTTCGCACAAGACATCATCCACACGCGATCGTTAATACCTAAACAGAAGGCAACTCCGAAAGTTTTCGCGAGCGGGCGAAGTGAACGAAGCATTAATCGAAATTCTTGATTTCCTTCGTTTCCTTCTGTTAAAAACTCGGGGATCAGAAAACCACCGCTACTTAATCGAAGTCGCCACGACGAATTGCTTCGGCAACACGCATGATGTCTTGCGAAAGCGCACGATCTTTCGTCAGCGGCGGCGCGATTTTACGCAGGGCAGCGTGAGCGCGCTCGACGCCGACGCCGGCTTTGAGCGGTCGTCGATGCTCCAAACCTTCAGCAGCGGTGAGGAGTTCGATGGCGAAAAGATTTTCCGCAAGATCGACTATCGATCGCAATTTCAGCGCGGCGGTCATTCCCATAGAAACGTGATCTTCCTTTCCGCCGGAAGTGGTGATGTTGTCGATGCTGGCCGGATGCGCGAGCACGCGCGCTTCGTTTACGAGTGAGGCCGCGGCGACTTGCGCGATCATGAAGCCGGATTCGACGCCGGGCTTGCGGGCGAGAAACGCAGGCAAGCCTTCATTTTTGTCGGGATTAACCAAGCGATCGATCCGCCGCTCGCTAATGCTCATGAGGTCGGTCAACCCGATAGCAGCATAATCGAACGACAGGGCGAGCGGCGCGCCATGAAAATTTCCGGCCGAGATTACGTCGCCCGACTTGGTGAAGACGAGCGGATTGTCCGTGGCGGAGGCCGATTCGATGAGCAAAATATTTTCGCAATGCTCCAGAGCGCCGCGAACTGCTCCGTGCACCTGCGGCATGCAACGCAAACTATACGCATCCTGCACCCGTGGATCGTTCGTCCGATGCGACTCTCGAATCTCGCTGTTTTCCAAAAGTGATAGCAGATGTTTCGCGACTGCTTTCTGTCCGGGATGCGGTCGCGCATCATGCAATCGCGGATCAAACGCCGCCGGCGTGCCCTTGAGCGCCTCCAAGGTCATCGCGCCGGAAACATCTGCCACCTCGGCCAGTCGCTTCGCCCGCAAGATCGACAATCCTCCGACTGCGTGCATGCCCTGAGTGCCATTCAACAACGCGATGCCTTCTTTGGCTTCGAGTTGCACGGGCTTCAATTTGGCGCGTTGCAACGCTTCCGCGGTCGGCATGCGTTCGCCCTTGAGAAAAGCTTCGCCTTCGCCAATGATGCTCAATGCCAGATGCGCAAGAGGCGCGAGATCGCCACTTGCACCGACCGATCCTTTTTCCGGTATCACTGGAGAGACAGCGTGGTTCAACATCTGGCAAAGCATCTCGACGATGTCGATCCTGACCCCGCTGAACCCGAGCGAGAGCACGTTGGCCCGCAACAACATCATGGCGCGCACCTCCGGCTCGGAGAGCGGATTGCCGATTCCGCAGGCATGACTTCGGACAAGATTCAGTTGAAGATTACGCAGCTCGCCGTGCGGGATCCGGACTTCGGAAAGTTTACCAAATCCGGTGTTAACTCCGTAAACGACTTCATCGCGTTCGACGATTTTGTCGATGATCGCGCGTGAAGCTTTAATCCGAGATTGCGCAGATGCTGAAATCTCGACGATCTCATCGCCGAGAGCCACAGCCGCGACCCCTTTGAGCGAAAGTGCCTGCCCGTTCAGTTGCATCCGGCCAAGTGTAATTGGAACTCAGCGAAATGGGAAGCGGTGTGGGCGATTGAGTCAACCGTTCGTACCGGCCAACGCGTGAATGGTTGCAATCATCCAGCGAGCACTCCCGCGTTGGGCAACCAGGTTCACCATCCGCATTTCTTCGCGCTTTCGTTTCGCACCCGGCAATTTCAAGAGAAACGCATTGAGCCGGACGAAGGCAATGTGTCGGAGTAATTTACGATTTTTCGCCGATAGGCGGCGACTCAGGCTGCACTCGAAAATTCTTTATCCTTTCACCTGAGGAACTTGCGACGCATAGCCGACGCCTGGCGCACCATCTGCTAGGAAACGAATCCATGAAGAAACAGGTTGTAGGATTCCTCACTGCAGTTTTCGCGTGTGTCGCGCTTGCTTCCCAAGTGCAGGCGCTTTCCTTCGTCGGAAGCCGGGCCGCGCTCGCTGGTAACGACTTTATCGATTGGGGAAGTCTCGGGCCCGAATTTACCGTAGTCCCGAGCCCATCTAGCACCAGTTCCAATGGCGGGTTGGGTGCCACCGTCAGCTCCAGCAATGGCTTAGATATGACGAGACTTGACCAAAGCTCGGGCTGGGCCGGCAACTTCGCCCCTGGCGACCACTTGCTTTGGAATACTACTGGCCAAGGGGATATTATTATTGATTTCGCAACCGGTATTTACGGCGTTGGCGCTCAAGTCCAGGCAGATTTCTACGGTGCATACACCGGCACGATCTCCGCGTATGATCAGTTCAATAACCTTTTGGGCTCGTTCGCGTTTAACGGAGTCGCTAGTGGAAATGCCGACAATTCTGCCGTGTTCGCAGGTGTGCAAGATACAACTGCGGACATCTATCGAATTGTCTTTTCGACCACCGACATATTTGGTGGGAACGATTTTGCGATCAACCAACTTGATATCCTAACCAACGCTCCTGGCGTTCCGGATACTGGAGCCACACTGTCTTTACTGAGCTTAGCGATTATTGGGATTGGCTTGACGCGTCGATTCGCCAGAGCCTGACCCATGACGTTCAACGTCGGTCATAGAAAAAGAGGATAGCCCTTCTTCGTCTTCGGTCTCCCACTCACCGAATCGATTTACTCAGTGAATTGCTGACCTTTCGTCCGCAGTTTTAGTCGCAGCGCATTGATTTGGATAAAGCCCGTCGCATCGGTTTGATCGTAGCTCCGACGGGGACGATGACGTTCGTAAGGGTTGGGGCGGATGGCACCGTTCACATCGCGTTGCGCTTTCGTGACAACCGCTTGAAGCGCTTCAACTCGCGCGCGCTCCCGCCCCCGAGTTGAATCGTTGGGAGTTCCAGCATTACGAGCCGCGCGTAGCGGCTTAATCTCTGCCGTGGGCCCCGATGCAAAGTCGATACCGGACGAGCGAGAGAGGCTCTCCTCCGCTTATATAATCCTCTTTAGTCGCGAGTTTTTGGGCTTTTTTTCCGCTTCACATCTTTCCAGTGGCATCCGCCCTCAGGCGTTGATGACATCCACTCGCATGGAATAGCCGAGGCGGTTTAAGAGAGTTTCACAATCTTCCAATGTCAGTCCGAACGCTTTGACATCGGCCAATCCCAGTTTGGCACGGCGTCGCGAATCGCATCGAAATGGTCGTTGTCGAATTCGCCGTCATACATCGCCCGCTCGGCTCAATCGACAACGTCCGTCAACGGAAGCTCGTGACAAAGATACGCGCGCAGTTTTGTCGCCACATCTTCACGGGATATTTTCATACGGTTGATCTTAAGGCTTTTGATGCCCGCTATCCAATGGATATCGGTGCTTTGAACGGGCGCAGCAACTTGAGTCATAGAGGAGCCGCACATTATCGTACTCGTTTCAATGCCGCATCTGGCCGGTTACCGCCACAGAGCGATGCTGTAGTGTCCGCTGTCCTCAGCCGGATCTTCGACATTGCCGAGCGAGGTACTGCGCTGAGGAGAGCGCACGCTACAGCCCTGGGACTAGTCGCCGAAAGAAATATCGACGTCGCGCGCGGTTTGGACGAGCTCGCCGTTCGGCGGAACGAGGCGGAGGCGGTTGACGGCATCTGCGATTGGGACGTGGCGGACTTGATAATTCTGGTAGCTCACCGTGGATGGCGTATCTGGCGATGGTGGCGCCGTGCATCGAAGACTCCAAGCCGGCAGCTAGAGCTTTTCCTTTTGCTTGGCTTTGGAAACGAGTTTTTCGAAGCGCTGATCGCCGCGCAGCGAATCCCAGATTGGCTGGAGTTTGAGAAGGCCGTAGCTCAGGTAATTTGGAACAGCCTCTACTTTTGCAATCTGTTCAATCGCGAGATCTTTTTCGCCGCACCACGCGTAGATCTGAGCGAGATTAACTACCAGGGCGACTCCATCGATCGCGTCCTGCGACATGGGAAGCAATTCGCACGCGCGCCGGCTTTCGCGAAGCGCATCCTCCTGTTTGCCAAGTCCGGCATCGATCAAGCCGAGCAAGCTGAGCGCGGCGGCAAAGTCCGGTTGCTTAGCGGCGATTTCGCCTACCTCTTTGCGAGCGGCCGTAAATGCGGCAATCGCACGCTCCGAATTGCCAAAGGAACGCGCAATCACACCCTCCCAATACGCAGCCGGATAATTCACGCCGTTAACGACCAAGCCTTCTTTTGGATAATTCTTCAACGCGCGCTCACCCGCCACGAGGTCGCGCTCGCAAAGCGCATAGCGAGGATCATCGACATCCGGCGCCACGCTCGGATTTTCCGCAATCAGCTCGGCGAGCGTCTGCTGAAAAGGCCTGATGTCGGCGCGCGCCGCCAGATCCACTTCGGCGCGATAAATACGCGTTGCCGGATCGCCGGGAATGATCGTCAGCGCGCGGGTGTACGCTTTTGCTTGATCGGAATAACGGCGTTGCGCTTCGTAGGCCAGAGCGAGTTGTTGCAGGACAAAGAAGTTGCGCGGGTCCAGTTCCAGCGCGCGCTCGAGGCTTTGGGTCGCTTCCTGCCAGCGACCTTGTCGCCGGCCGATGTAACCCCGGTATTCGAAAAGTTCGGCGCTGTTCGGAAGAGTCCGCCCGGCCACTTCCAATTCGTTGTATGCCCGCGAATAATCTCGGAAGCCGTGATAATAATAATCGGCCAGCGCGAGATGCGCTTCTCCGGAATCAGGATCGACAGTCAACGCATTCTGCGCCGCGACGCGCGCAAGATCGAGTCTTGCCGGAGTATGATCGTGTCCCTGCCAGTAGATGAGACTGTGCACCCGCGACAGCCGGCACCAGGCCAGCAGAAATGTCGGATCGCGGGCGACGGCCTCATCAAGAAGATGTGCCGCCTCCGGCAGTTTCTCGGCGGCGCGAAACTGGTTTGTGCTGTCCGCAAAAAGCGTCAACGCGCGCAGATACAGTTCGTAGGCTGCCAAATCGCGCGTTGGCGGCTGTTCGATGGCGCGTTTCTCCGTTGGAGACAATTTAGCGCCGAGCTGATCTGCAATAGCTCCCGCAATCTCGCTTTGGATCGCGAATACATCGTCAAGTGCTCGATCATAAACCTGCGCCCATTCATGCCGATCATCGCGAGCGTCGATCAATTGCACGTTTACTCGCACTTTCCCAGCGGCCCGCTGCACACTGCCTTCTAACAAATGCGCCGCGCCGAGCTCCTTTCCGATTTGGCGCGCGGCACGCGGCGCTCCGGCTTTGTATTGCATGACACTCGTTCGGCTGATCACCTTTAGATCGGCAATCCGGGCGAGATTAGTCAGGATCTCGTCCTGCACGCCGTCAGCGAAATATGCATTTTGTTTATCGTCGCTCAGGTTCTCGAACGGCAGAACAGCAATGCTCTTGTCTGGAACGGATACTACCGCCGTCTTGTTGTTAGGCTGTGCCGTACTCTGCGTCGGCTGATGAAGTGAATGCAAAATGGCCGGCGCAAAGATCGCCAGTGGAATGAGCAGCGCCCCTGCGGCCAGCAACAGAAGAGCAAGTTTCAGCCAACTCCCAGACCCGGCCAAACCGACTCGATCCCGTTCCGCCGCTTGGAGTTTGAGCGGAAGCGACGAATTGCCCAGCCCGTTGCCGTAAAGATTAAAAATGGAAATTCGAAGATCGTGCTTGACCACGATCTCGCCGACATCATGCAGGAAAGGCCGCCATTGCGGGTAAGCCTCCAGATCATCCGCCACACGTTTCGAGAGCAGGATGTGGCCGGCGTCTCCACAATCCATCACTCGCTGGGCGATGTTAATTCCTGCTCCGGCCATGTTGATCTGCTCGTTCAAATCGGTGACCTCGTTAACGGGTCCGCTGTGGATGCCCATGCGAACGCCTAACTCGGGATGCGCTTTCAGTTTCTCGCCAATCTCAAGCGCGCACAAAACTGGCGCTTCCGGGCTGTTGCGAAAAACCAGCGCACCGCCATCGCCTGTCGGAAGGCGCCGCAATTTCCCTTCCGCTTCGGCGGCGCGGACTTGCCCGGTACTGCGAATGATCTCGTGTAATTTCCGGAGCTGCTCGGTCTGTTCGTTAATCAACAGCTTGGAATAACCGACAATGTCGATGAAGAGGACATGGCCAATCTCCAGAGGGATTTGGTTCTCGGCAGACATCGTTCAGCGCAAATCGTCGCTAATTTCGACCGACGCGTCGAGCCGATAAGATCGACGATCCCGGATCGCAGGGTAGCGCACGCGCCTCGCGTGTAACGCTAGTCCGGCTCGGACCGATTGCGCCCTCGCAATCGCGAACTTTGTCCCTATTTCGCGAGCAGCGTGCCGCTTCACCTACTTGTCATTCCGGGAGGACCCTTGTCATTTCGACCGAAGTGGAGAAATCTCTCACTGTTTCCCTGCATGAACCGCTTATATTTTGGCGACAATCTAAAATGGCTTGCCGACCGGAAAGAATTTCCTGACGCGACTGTCGATCTTGTCTACTTGGATCCGCCGTTTAATTCGAACGCGGATTACAACGTCCTCTTTCGCGAGCCGAGCGGACAGGTAAGCCAGGCGCAATTCCACGCCTTCACCGACACCTGGAGCTGGGCCGATGCAGCCGACACGTATCATCAGTTCATCGACAACTGCCCGAACGTCGCCGTGATCGAGCTGATGGAAGCGCTCCATAGCTTCCTCAAACATTCACCGATGATGGCTTATCTCGCGATGATGGCCCCGCGCCTCGTCGAGCTTCATCGCGTTCTCAAACCAACCGGCAGCCTTTATCTGCATTGCGATCCAACTGCGAGTCACTTTTTAAAAATGTTGCTCGATGGAGTTTTCGGCCCTCGGAATTTCCGAAATGAGATTATCTGGAAGAGAACAAGCGCACATTCCGCTGCAAAACGGTGGGGCGACGTTCATGACACGTTGTTGTTCTATACTATCTCCGACGAGTACACTTGGAATCCCGTCTTGGTAGAGCACACCGAGGAATACGCCGCTCGTTACAAGCACCTAGACAAAGACGGCAAACGATGGGCGGATGACAATCTCACAGGGCCCGGTACGCGCGGCGGATCGTCCGGCGATACGTGGCGCGGTTTCAATGTGACCAGCAAAGGTTCACACTGGAAAGTGAGTCGAAAAGCAGTGGAAGAAATTGTGGGTACTGAGAAAGCGGCCAAAATGTCGACGATTGAGAAGTTGGATTTGCTCGATCAGCACGGGCTGATTCACTGGCCAAAATCCGCAACGGGAGGATTCCCGCGCTTCAAGCGTTATTTGAGCAGCGGCACGGTTATTCAGGATATCGTTACCGACATTTTCCCGATAAATTCCCAAGCGCAGGAGCGACTCGGGTATCCGACACAAAAGCCTGTTAGCCTGCTTGAAAGAATTGTCAGCGCTTCAACAAATGCCGGAGACGTTGTCCTCGATCCTTTTTGCGGGTGCGGCACGACGATTCATGCAGCGCAGAAGTTAGATCGACAATGGATCGGGATCGACATCACCTATCTGGCGATCAATTTGATCAAGCGACGATTGAAAGATGCCTTCGGCGAAGAGATCGAGTTCGAAGAGAAAGGTCAGCCGACCGACTTCGAAAGCGCGAAACGGCTCGCCGAATTGGACAAATTCCAATTCCAACATTGGGCGTTATCACTCATCGGCGCGCGTCCGTTGAAAGAAGGCGAAGGCAAAGGCGCGGATCGCGGCGTCGATGGCTTGCTCTATTTCTACGAAACAGAAAATTGTAGGGCAGGCGCATCGCCTGCCAGTCCGAGCCGGACGGGCATGACGAAGCCGGCAACCGGAGCGGTTGCCCTACAAACGGACAAGGTCTACCGCGAAAAGATCATTGTGCAGGTCAAAGGCGGCGGAGTAAATCGCGGCGATGTTGCGACACTGCTCGGCGATGTCGAAAATCAGAAGGCTGCCGGCGGCGTGTTGGTCACGCTGGAAAAACCAAGCAAACAAATGCGCACCGAAGCCGCCGATGCCGGCCGGTTCACATCCAAGCTCTGGCACGACAAAGATTATCCAAAGATTCAAATCTTGACTGTCGAAGGCCTGCTCAACGGCACCGAACGCATCGACGCCCCACCGCAACTGAATCCCTTCGCGATCGCAGCGCGGGAACCGGCGCGCGAGAAACAAACGGAGATGTTGTAAGCGCCACACACGATGCAGCTCGTTCGCGAGGATTGGGATTTTTCAGAACTCCCCACCAAGGAATTGAGAGCGGCACTTGCATGGGAAATCCTGCGTGAATGCCCGGATGTTCACGAAATAGCGGCTAAAGCGAGACTGTGGCTTACTGGTCAGTTATCCATACGTAAACCGCGATTATCGCCTGCGCAGAGACGAATTTTGAAAGGACGAAATCTCAATTTCAGCGACGCTGAAAAGGCAGCTTTTCAAGTTAGCGTCGTATTTTCGGATTTTATATCGACCCGCGATTTTCATCTCCTGCACAAGTGGGGCTTAGCCAAGCGGCGCCTAGAATTTAATCGATGGCGCGCAAAGCAGCTTCGGCCAGTGTTACTCAACTGGAGCCAACCGTGGCTCCGCCTTCCACGATCGCAAAGAGAACAAGGAGTCTCAATTCTCGAAAAGTCTCGGCTCGAAAATGTAGTCCATGTCGGCTCCTGGTGGGATGCGATCGGTCATTTCAAGCGGAGTAGGATAGATCCAGGGCTTCCGCTAAAATTTCATTATTCTGATTACACCACTATTCTTCTCACGATCAATTGGCGGCTGAGTACAAAGCGCATTCTCTCGGCTATCGGGAGAATTCTTGAAACGTGCGCTCCACCCAAAGTTTCGAGATGGAATGCTCGCGGACGCAAGAATCGGGATATGCTTGTGGCACTCGAACGCATAGGAATGATGCGTCTTCTTCATCACTTCACGCTGGCGGAGATTCGCCTGAAGCTTCCGGACGCATGGCACCTGTATGAAAACCGGAAATGGTACGAGGAACGTAGGCACGCATTGGCAGCCATCCGAGCACGATCGCGATATACAGAACCAAACACATTTTTTCCTTTAAGCTGGCAAACCAAAGCACAGCAGCGGAAAGCGTCACAGCTCTCTCCCAAATAGAATCTATTTAGCTTGTGCCCACAAAATTGGTCGCAATTTAAGTAGCGTAGATGTTTTACACGCATATCGCGATCCTCCGCATATGAAACCAATTCGTTTGACCAAACACGCTAGCGGCTATCTCGCCCGCCGAGGCTTTACGATCGAGGAGGTTGAGACTGCGATACAGACGGCGTCATGGCGCAGCGCGGAACTCGGACGACTTGAATGCGAGCTGGAATTCGCATTCGGCACGGAATGGAACGGTCGGCGTTATGAGCGAAAACTTGTTCGTCCTATCTTTGTCGAGGAGGCGGACGAGATAGTTGTCGTAACTGTTTACGTGTTCTACTATTGAGCACCTTCGATGAAAATCAGCTACGATGAAGAATGCGATGCGATGAGCATCACTTTCAAGGAAACGACCGTCACGACGAAGGAAGTGGGCGAAGGTGTCGCTCTTGAATTCGATGCCGATGGACATCTGGCGGGCATCGAGATTCTCGATGCAGTGCGACGGTTCGGCACCGGGGAAACGCTGCGGAAGGTTGTCTTGGAGAACGTTGGTACCGCGACTTCTGGCTAGTGCACCAAGGTGGCGCCCGATGACTTCCGGCATTCTCCTTGAAAAAATTGAGAATGGCGAACTGCCGTCCGGTTCTTATTATGCGCACCTCCCGGCGTTAGGGCTGACTACGCATGGCGAGGGAATCGAAGGCGCGCGGGCGGCGGCCGAGGACTTAGTTAAGCTCTGTTGCGCGGAAAAAAGACCAGCAGGCGAAAAGACAGTTTCGGCGCGACTCCGAAACCAGCACGCGTGACGCGTGCGCTACCCAGATTGACCGCGTGCGCGCGCGTGTGCTCACGTCGATTCCTTCGATAGATGTTACAGTCGCGGCGGCAGGTGAATCGTCGTGATCATGCAGCGCGCGCTGCCACCGGCGAGTTCGATGGTTGGGAGTTCAAGTCGTACGAGTCGCGCGTGACCGCTCAATGTTTCGCGTTGTTTCTCACTCAACGCTCGAGCGGCGCGACTGGAAAGCACGAGCAGTTTCTCGCCAGCGGCGTTGTGTAGTTCAATGGCATTGCCGGCGAAGTTCGCGATCTGATCTTCCGATAGCTCAACGATCTCTTTTCCGGTCTTCTCCAAACGCCCACGCACGTTTTGCCGCTCGGCTTTGTCGGGAATCATTTCCAGACCAATCATCGCAAAACCGGTTCCGATACACATCATCACATTGGTGTGATAGATCGGCTGGCCATTCAGGCCGATGCTGGTGAAGGTGATCGGTTCGTAGCCGAAATCATCGGCAAAGCGTCGGATTACCTTCGGATCGGAGCGATTTGAGATCGAGGCGTAGGCGATTTTGTTCAGGTGATCAAGCACCAGACTGCCTGTGCCTTCCAGATAGGAACCTTCATTTTCGAACGCCGAGTAGTCGATCACGTCCGTAATCCGGTAGTGCTCACGCAGCTCCTCGATAATGTCCCGCCGACGTTCGCGCCGTCGCAAGGCTGAATACATTGGAAAAAGAGCGATGCGCCCATCGTGAAACATCGAGATCCAGTTGTTGGGGAAAACGGCGTCGGGCTTTTCCGGCTCAGTTGTATCTTCAAAAACATGCGCGTTCACGCCAGCCGCGCGCAAGGTGTGCACGGCTGCGTCGAATTCCTTTCTCGCCGCCAGCGTCAACGCATCTGAGCTGCGATCGGTCCGGTGACTGCGGGATTGGAATGCATTATCCTTCGCCGTTTCCGGATTCGGATAGAATCGGCTCGGGCGGATCATCAGCACCGAATCGGTGCTTTGTACACGCGCAGCAATTTGAGTCATAGAGCGGCTGCACATTATCGTACTCGTTTCAATGCCGCATCTGGCCGGTTACCGCCTCAGGCCGATGCTGTAGTGTCCGCTGTCCTCAGCGGATCCTCGACATTGCCGAGCGAGTTCTGCGCTGAGGAGAGCGCACGCTACAGCCTGGGGCTAGTCGCCGAAAGAAATATCGACGTCGCGCGCGGTTTGGACGAGCTCGCCGTTCGGCGGAACGAGACGGAGTCGGTTGACGGCGTCGGCGATTGGCACGTGGCGGACCTGATAACTTTGGTAGCTCACCATTGATCCAAAATGGCCTTCGTTAGCCAATTGCACGGCTTTCACTCCGAATCGCGTGGCGAGAATTCGGTCCAACGTCGTAGGCGCTCCTCCACGCTGCAAGTGCCCAAGCACACAACAACGCGTTTCTTTGCCGGTGCGTTGGGCAATTTCGCGAGCGACGATTTCGCCTATGCCACCCAGCTTGAATTCACCGCCTTCGACATCGCGTTTGACCTGTTGGCCGTTGCGTGGCCGAGCGCCTTCGGCAACGACCACAACCGTTCCAAGATAACCGGCCATATCGCGAGCTTTGATAACGTCGGCAATCTTGCCGTAGTCGAACGGGATTTCGGGAATGAGGATGATATCGGCGCCACCGGCGATGCCGCCGTGGAGTGCGATCCAGCCAGCATGTCGTCCCATCACTTCCACCACCATCACGCGCTTGTGGCTCATGGCAGTCGTGTGAAGGCGATCGAGTGCGTCCATAACAACATCGACAGCAGAATCGAACCCGAACGTGACGGCGGTAGCCTCCAGATCGTTGTCGATCGTCTTCGGCACTCCGATGCAATTGATCCCCGCTTCCTGTAACTGTTGAGCGGTGTTCATTGAGCCATCACCTCCGACAATGATCAATGCTTTCACATTGAGATCGGTCAGAATTTTCCTGGCGCCGGCAATGACATTGGCAGGCACGACCGTCCGATCGCCCGCTCCGACTTTGGCGACGAAATGACCTCGATTGGTCGTGCCGATAATAGTGCCGCCCAGGGCCATGATGCCGGTCGTGTTTCGATGATCGAGAATAACGTGATCGCCCGGCGGCAGCAGACCTTCGAACCCGTCGCGAAATCCCACCACTTCCCAACCCAGCTTTTCCGAAGCCAAGACGACCCCGCGCAGGACGGCATTAAGACCCGGGCAATCGCCCCCGCTGGTCAGAACACCAATCCGTGGCCTCATTTCATTGGAAACCGTTAGAGCTGCTTTTCTGGATCGACCGGCCGACCTGCAGCAGCCCATTGCTCATAAAGCTGCCAGCCGCGCTGAACCATTGCAGCGCCTTCACCGAAGCGGTTGCCGCTCCCGAGCAAAACAATGATAAGACGCCGCGGAAAAACGGTAGCGTGGTCCTCGTCGATCTTATGGACCTCAGGCTCGCGCGTCGCCGAAAGAATGAGACAATCGCCTGCCCGGGCCGTGCTGCCCGTTTTAACACCATCGATGCCATTGCTGCCAACCAGCGTATTTGTATTTCTTAGCATGTAGCGCAAAGTGCGCGGCCCGCGCTGAAATGAAATGAGGCGTTCCTTTTGCGATACATAAAACCGAAAGCTTGCCTTTTCCATTGCGTAGCGAGTTAGCCGCGCCATGTCTTCGGCGCTCGAAAAAGGCAACGGCTTGACCTGGTAATCGATTCCGCTCGGGTTTACGAACCGGGTGCGTTCCATTTTCAACTTCCCAGCAAGGGCATTCATTTGACCGACGAATGCGATCGTAGGCGTCACCTTGCCAGATTTAGCCGGGACGAGTGATTGCAAAGTGGAGCCGACGTGGTTCGCCAGTGTGTTCGCGGCGATGTTGTCCGATTGAACCAAGGCCGCGTAGAGCAGATCGCGCAAGTTGATCCGATCGCCGGGTTGAAAACCAATGGGGTTCTCGGTAGCTCCGATGAACGCCTCCTGCGGAACTGTAGCGATTTGGCCGATATCCCCTCCGTTCCGCTCTGCCCAATCCAAAACGACCATGGCCGTGGCGATCTTGGTCAGGCTGCCAATTTGCCGCTTGTCCCGCGGTGCTTCGGAACTAAGCACATAACCGGTTTGAGTATCCACGATGATCAATGCCTGCGCGCATTCGGCCAGGCGCACGCTGCCCGTGAGCGTCACAAAGAGGAGAAAAGTCGTTACAAGTTTGCGTGTAACCATGAAGAGACCCTCGAATCGCAGCACGTTAATCAACCGTAGTGGATTGGCAAGGGAACGAACGGTTCTGGAGCTCTGTGGCCGTGCAATGGCTGCAATGCCGTCCGTTTAAGGAACTATTGCAGAACCGGCGAGGAGTGGACGGCGAACCGATTCGGATTTGTGCTCAACGTAAGATAAACTCGCTCCGCTGCATTACGTAGATCGAAATGTGTGGCCTTGCCCAAACCGCTCGCCCGCAGGGTTCCAAATTTTCCCTGCAATCTGCTGCCGCCGGCCATGTCAAATTCATACACCACAATACCGCGTTCCACATCGGTCACTCGGACGTGCAAAGCCAGATAGGAGAAACCGGCACCCACGTTTCCGAAGAAGAAGCGTGCGATCGGGCTACCCCCGTCAACAATTCTGAATTCACCATCGACCAGCCAGCCGACTCGCGGGGCCTCGTTGTCCTTCAGAATTCGGGCCGGAGCGATACGCTCGAGTTCTTGTTTTAAATCCTGCGCAAATTCCACAGGTGTGAGCGCCTTGCGAATAGGCATTTCACCGTCCGAATCGGCCTCATCGCCCTTGAAGATCGCGTTGTCGATGCAAAACGGCCGAATATAGATCGCCCGTGGGTTGGTCGCACCTACGCCGCAATTTGTGGTCATGTAAACGCCGGTCGAACCGATATCCTTGGCATCTGTAGGAGCTGCAACGCCACCGCCACCAGGGGTAGCTACGTCGGTTTTTGTCACGACCATGTCTGCGCAAGCGCATAGAAGGCCGCTGGAGAGGATGACGATCAAAGATTTCATAGTTTTTTGGCTCGCTCATCCCTGCCTCTTATCTCAAGACGAGGAACGAGTCGGGCGTTCTCTGATGCAACTCTCGTGCCGCTTACGAGGGAAAAACAGCCGTCCGCCGGGGCTGGTTCCTCGGCAATATGGGAGATTGTCACTCTTCAGGTGCGCTACGGGAATCTGTGATTCTCGAACTCCTGATCAACGCGCCTTCTCCGGCGTCTGCGCCCGGCTCACGAGAAGTCGGATCAGGCAGTAGATGATTAGGGCCGAGGGCAGCGCCAACAGAAGCGACCCGGCTAGTGTTGGCCAAATGATCCGGACGAATGTCTTCCAATGCAGATAATTAACCACTGTCAGATGGTGGAACCGAATTCGATGCGCCCGCACGCCGTGTAAGATCCGGTAGCCCATCCTGTATTCCCAGAGGTAAATCGCCGGCATGAAGGGCAGGAGAACATCATGCAGGGTCACGGCAACGGCCGCAGCAATCTTGTTAGATCGACAAACCCACGCGGTTCCAATCGATAACAGGGTTTTTAGGCTCCACAGAGGCGTGAATCCGAAGAAAATTCCAATCGCGGAACCCAGTGCGATCGAATGGGGCGTATCGGCGATTGTCATCAGGGTCATATGATGCGCGACCAGCCACTTCTTCAGTCGCGCCAGTGTTTTTGGCAGTCGTGATTCGTAAATTCGCGTTGCCGCTGGCTCCTCCACGGCTGCAGCGTAACCTAAAACAGCTCAGGTGTCTGTCGCCGCGCTGCGATAGCTGTTAAAGCACTGTGCCCAAACGTCCTGCAATTTCGCATTGACACTCGCCAATGGCCTCTTCCATGATTGCAGTTTCAATCCAGGATGAATATCATTTGAAACCGAGGAGGACAAGTTCATGTGGATTCCCATCGGCAGCCTGTCGAATTCAGGCGCGTCTGTAGAACCTCTTGTTCGATTTGCCATGGCATCAAGAGTGCTCAACCTCAGTGGCGGGTTGATTATAACGGCAATCACCTGTGTGTTGATCGTTCTGGGGAACGTCGAATGCAAAGCCCAGAAGCTGTCCGATGCGGTTGTTTGGACCAACGGCAAGGCCTATCTCTTTTACGATACCGGTCAATATGTTCGGTATGATATTGCGAACGACCGAGCTGATGAGCATTACCCGAAGCACATCGCGGGGAATTGGCCTGGGGTCTGGGAGAACAAGATCGACGCCGCACTAACCTGGAATAACGGCAAGGCTTATTTCTTCAAGGGTAATCAGTACATTCGCTACGACATCGCCAGGGATCGCGCGGACGAGGGCTATCCCGCCGACATCTCTACTTTCTGGCACGGACTTTGGGATAAAGATATCGACGCAGCCGTGATGTGGAACGACGGCTTTGCCTATTTCTTCAAGGGTGACGAGGTGATGCAGTACGACATCCGAGAGAAGCACAGGCCAAAGAAACTGAAGATTACAGATCGCTTCAAGGGAGTATGGGCAAGCGACATAGACGCCGCAGTGTTGTGGAACAGCACAACCGCCTTCTTCTTCAAAGGCGATGAGTACATTCGCTATGACGTCAAAAACAACAGAGCTCTCGAAGGGTACCCGCGACGGATAAGAGGAAATTGGGGCGGCCTCAGCTTCAATCAAGCAGCCTATTTCGGCTGGCGCGGGTATGCCGATACAAATTTGAGATTCGGAGACTTCTTTGACCACGATCACACAATTCTGGCGCGATTCATGCCACAGTACGCTGCGGCTTATGCGGGTCCGATTGTCGCTGAGAGTTCAAACGGTACCTATGTAATAGGCCAGGCGCGGTACTCCCCAAGCGCTGGTTTTCGAATTGTGATGAAGGTGGGTGGAAAGGAGCAAATCTACGCTTCGCCTCTCCTGGCTTCTGGGACGTGGGTGAATCTGGCCGTCGTGCGATCGGGGAACACGTTCAAGTTGTTTATCAATGGTGTACTAATGCAGCCCGCGATCGTCATCGATCCTAGAGATAAAGATTTACCGGCGGCGGACAATCGCCTTCGCTTGGGCCGTCGGCGTGATGGAAAGGGCGTTAACGATTCAGAGGCGCAGTTCTATGGTTTAATTGATGACGTAGTTGTCTTAAAGAAGGCGCTTAATCAATCGGAAATCATAGAGAGACAAAGCCACGCAGGCGTATTAAGACGCGATGACGTAAATGTGCACGCCGGGGCGTGGATATTCGATGAAATGAAAAATCCATCAAAAGTTCTGACGGATTCGAAGATCGTTTTCAAAACTCTCACTCCAGACATGGCGGCATCGGGGCTGACTCTGGTGTCTTTCCCCATCGACAGTAAGACTGACGGGGAATTGCAGCCCCTGCCGTTTCAACGCAGCAAGAGACAACTTCCGTTCAAACCGGGGCAGGCATGGAAGGTCGTTCAGGGGATGAACGAAGCTACCGGTGCCAGTCATTGGGGCATCGCGGCATTTGCCATCGACTTCGTTCTGGCAGGTGACGAATCAAAAAACAAGGTGCCCAATCCCAACTCTACAGCCAAATCCTGCGGTGAACCGGTCTATGCCTCGGCAACGGGGTGGGTCGCACAGATCAACGACGTGGGAAGAGGAGGCCCTGATAAGGACGACTTCGATGAGCCGAATTATCTCTACATCGAACACGCTCGTGATGAAGAGGAGTCGTACGCCCACATGTTCACGTCATTTAACATGACCTATATTCAGCCCAAGGACCGCGACAAGGACGGGCGGATTCTTATCAAGAAAGGCGAACAAGTCGGGACCGTTGGAGCGCTTAATGGCTGTCATCTGCATACTGGAGTATTCACGAAGGACAACGAAATCGGCGTGGACTTCCCACAGGAATACAATGATTATGAAGTATCGGATGATGACGGATCGCATTGGCGCAGAGTCGAGCGCGGCACGCCCAAGAAAGGCCAGTTGGTACGGCGACCTTTGAATTAATTTGCGCTGGCTCGTAATGACATGTCCTTCACGGACGCTTGAGCGCTTTAACGGTTTAAACGCTCGAACGATCAAAATAACTCCGCCGTTTCCGGGATCGTCGGCACGATCTGTCCGAGCGCTTTGCGCAAACGAGCCGCAGCGCGCGGGGCGTAATCGAGCGCGTTGTTATTGAACACGACGTGGACCGTTGCCGCATTTTTCGCAAGGCATTTGGTTCGCTCGGCGATCTCGCCAATTTCCTCATCGCCGTAATCATAATTAAACCGCGCGGCCACGGTCCTGCCCGTAACGTAAGCCCGGGCATTGCGGCCATGCAGGCGCAAATACGCAATGCTGCGGTTTGTCACTTCATCAAGGTCGGATGGCAGGACCGTGAAATGGTCGGACTTTGGAGCATCGACATTCACAAAGGCCACGTTCCGATCCCGCAGGAATTCAATGGTCGATCCTAATTGATCTCCGATCGCCCAATTGCGATTGCGAAATTCTATCGCGAGCTCGTAACCGCGCAGCTTCTCAATGATCGACTCAAGTTCGACCAACTTGTTTTGGCGTGGAGAAAACGCGGGGGAGAGCTGCAAAAGAAGTGCGCCCAACTTTCCCGAGCTTCGAAAGATCGACAGCGAAGGCAAAAAGTCGTTGATCATTGCCTCTTCCAGTTCAGGCGTCAGTATTGCTTTTCCTTTTGAATCGATTTCGGCGCATTTCTGCAGGTTTGGCGGCAACAATTTCGAAGCCGTGGAGTGACGGGAAAGCAGTTGGTGCAGCTTTACGTCGAAAGTGAATGGATCCGGAGTACTCCGGCACCAGCGTTCGACCAAACGCGGCTCGGGCACGGAATAGAACGTCGAATTCACTTCGACCAGCTCGAAATGCTGCGCGTACCACCCAAGGCGCTCACCCGCAGGCATCCGTTTCGGATACCAATGCTGAACAAATCCCGGATCGGACCAGCTCGCGGTGCCAACCAGGATTCTATCTCCCATAGTTGTCATTCTGAGCGAAGAGAAAAATCTCTCAACCTAATCTCGAAGCCTGTGGATGGTTGATTTCGCGGTGAATTCTGCAATCTTGACCCCGCGGGGTGGAGCAGCCTGGTAGCTCGTCAGGCTCATAACCTGAAGGTCGGCGGTTCAAATCCGCCCCCCGCAACCAAATTTTCTGGCGCTTTGGTAACTTACCGGGTCTACGTCCTTCAAAATGACACGGGCAGATTTTATGTTGGAGTTACCGATGATGTTGAAAGAAGAACGCGCCAACACAATTCCGGCGAATCCCGCTGGACCAAAGGACGCGGTCCCTGGAAGATGGTCTGGCAGAGCGAGCCGATAACTCTAGGCGAAGCAAGGAAAATGGAGAACCGGCTGAAGCGGCAAGGGAGAGGCTCGGGCTTCTACGCGATGACAGGTCTGCATCGGGATGGCTCATAATCCGGCAGCTGCTGGATCGGCGGTTCAAATCCGCCCCCCGCAACCAAATTTTCTGGCGCTTTGGTAACTTACCGGGTCTACGTCCTTCAAAATGACACGGGCAGATTTTATGTTGGAGTTACCGATGATGTTGAAAGAAGAACGCGCCAACACAATTCCGGCGAATCCCGCTGGACCAAAGGACGCGGTCCCTGGAAGATGGTCTGGCAGAGCGAGCCGATAACTCTAGGCGAAGCAAGGAAAATGGAGAACCGGCTGAAGCGGCAAGGGAGAGGCTCGGGCTTCTACGCGATGACAGGTCTGCATCGGGATGGCTCATAATCCGGCAGCTGCCGGATCGGCGGTTCAAATCCGCCCCCCGCAACCAAATTTTCTGGCGCTTTGGTAACTTACCGGGTCTACGTCCTTCAAAATGACACGGGCAGATTTTATGTTGGAGTTACCGATGATGTTGAAAGAAGAACGCGCCAACACAATTCCGGCGAATCCCGCTGGACCAAAGGACGCGGTCCCTGGAAGATGGTCTGGCAGAGCGAGCCGATAACTCTAGGCGAAGCAAGGAAAATGGAGAACCGGCTGAAGCGGCAAGGGAGAGGCTCGGGCTTCTACGCGATGACAGGTCTGCATCGGGATGGCTCATAATCCGGCAGCTGCCGGATCGGCGGTTCAAATCCGCCCCCCGCAACCAAATTTTCTGGCGCTTTGGTAACTTACCGGGTCTACGTCCTTCAAAATGACACGGGCAGATTTTATGTTGGAGTTACCGATGATGTTGAAAGAAGAACGCGCCAACACAATTCCGGCGAATCCCGCTGGACCAAAGGACGCGGTCCCTGGAAGATGGTCTGGCAGAGCGAGCCGATAACTCTAGGCGAAGCAAGGAAAATGGAGAACCGGCTGAAGCGGCAAGGGAGAGGCTCGGGCTTCTACGCGATGACAGGTCTGCATCGGGATGGCTCATAATCCGGCAGCTGCCGGATCGGCGGTTCAAATCCGCCCCCCGCAACCAAATTTTCTGGCGCTTTGGTAACTTACCGGGTCTACGTCCTTCAAAATGACACGGGCAGATTTTATGTTGGAGTTACCGATGATGTTGAAAGAAGAACGCGCCAACACAATTCCGGCGAATCCCGCTGGACCAAAGGACGCGGTCCCTGGAAGATGGTCTGGCAGAGCGAGCCGATGTTGCTGAGCGACGCTAGGAAGATGGAGAACCGATTGAAACGACAAGGCAGAGGAGCGGGCTTTTACGCAATTACGGGTTTTCCTAGGGTTCGCCGCTCATAATCCGGCAGCTGCCGGATCGGCGGTTCAAATCCGCCCCCCGCAACCAAATCACTTGCTGCGCGCACTCCTCTGCGCAAGATTCAGCCCGCTCATCGGGCGAAACACGATCCAGAGTAGCTCAGTGGTAGAGTCCCGATGCAGTCGGGATTAACCGATTGGCAGTTGCTTGGAGAGAAACGCTGGACAAATATACGACCGATCTCAATCAGCGATCCAGAGTAGCTCAGTGGTAGAGCGGTCGGCTGTTAACCGATTGGTCGTAGGTTCGAATCCTACCTCTGGAGCCAAATTTTTCATGTTTGCGGTATACATTCTCCAAAATCCAGTCGGCAGATTCTACATCGGCCATTCCGATGACGTCCCCCAAAGAATCTTAAGCCACAATCGAACGGATAGGATCCTGGGCAAATTTACTCGTAAGAACGGGCCCTGGACTTTGGCTTGGGTCGAAGATTATCCCGACAGGTCCAGCGCGATGCGTCGCGAACGCGAAATCAAATCATGGAAATCTGCCCGTAGAATCCGAAAGGAGTTGCTCAGATATAAACCTAGCTCAGTGCTAGAGTCCCGACACAGTCGGGATTAACCGATTGGTCGTAGGTTCGAATCCTACCTCTGGAGCCATAACTGGCTCGACTCCAGCTTCTTCCGACAAAAGCCGTTTCGAGGATTTTACGGTTAAAGTCGAATGACACGACTGCGGATTGCGGGAACGAATAGATCAGTAAGAAGCGGTATTTGGAAGAGCGCTCCTCTTAGATAAGGCCAGCCAAAAGCTCATTTAGCTCTACTCTGACAATGCCAGAATCTGTATCGCTGATGCCATAAGGCAGCATCAGTTGCCCGTTGTGGACGAGGGAACCACAGGAATAAACCACATTTGGCACGTAGCCTTCCCTTTGACTGCCTTCCGGTCTTAAGAGCGGCTCTTTGAGTCGTCCAATGATTTTGGCGGGATCGTGCAGGTCAAGCAAGATGGCTCCGATGCAATACTTCCGCATTGGACCGACGCCGTGAGTGAGAACCAACCAGCCAGCTTCGGTTTCAATTGGTGAACCACAGTTGCCCAGCTTTACGAACTCCCACGGCTGGCGAGGGTCTAGTAGTAGCTCTGGGTCACTCCAAAAATGCGGGTTGTCGGAAAAGGCGAGGAAGAGATTCTCATCGTCCTGTCGCGAAAGCATAGCGTAATACCCGTTTATGCGTCTGGGAAAGAGCGCCATCCCTTTGTTTTGCACCGCCTGTCCGTTAAGGGTCAGGACACGGAAGTGCAGGAAATCCGCGGTCTCGATCAGCTGCGGGAGAATGACTCGGCCGTTGTAAGCTGTGTAGGTCGCGTAGTAGATTACGCTACCATCGTCTTCGACAAATCGAACAAAACGGGCGTCCTCAATCCCATTGCTCTCGTTAGACGAGACCGGAAAGATAATGCGTTCCGATATTTGTGAGGAAGATTTGAAATGAATTTCGTAGTTGGATTCCGCGAGCCAGTGCATGCATTCCAAAGTTCGCTGCACGTCACGCGCTTGTGAGGAAGCCTCGTCCGGTGCTGCTTGTTGAATGGACTCGACCAGTTCGTCAAACAGAAAAGTTTTTCCTAATCTTCCCATGACTGACGCGGCCCAATCGTTCTCCAGCCCCATCTCGCTCAGTTTGTCCAGGAAGGTGCGTTTATGGTAGGCCGGATTGGGATTAAGCTCCGGCAGTGTTACGAAAGGCGTCGTTTTCTCGATCCGGACTGAGTGATCACGACGGACCACACCGGCTCGAAACTGGATCGATGAGATATGACCTTCCCCGGTCGAGCGGAGGCTAAGATAAAACGGAGTTCACCCTGCCTTAAACCAGTCTGGTCGGGGTGCGGAATAATCGAGGGATTAAATAATGCGGTCGATTCGAGTGCGTACTCGCCGGAAAAAAGAGCACCAATGAATAGCCGGCGTGCTTTGGAAATCGTTTTACCGTTGGGAACCTGTGCTCGCACCTTTTCAAAGTGCCGTAGCCAACTTTTATCAAGGTCGACATGTCTCTCGCCAAAATCCGCTCGAACTAACGCGAGCTGTTTGTCGGTTTCCGACTCGCTGAGCGTAAGAGCGCGGGCGATGATATGTTCTACCCGTGCAGGATCGGTTGAGATAAAGGGGCGCACGACTACGCGCTTATTATCCGGGCGCAGAAGGACGTCCGTCGGATGAAGTTTCATCCAACTTTACGACTCAGGATCTTTGAATCCCGCGCGGTCTCCGCCTGCATCATCTCTGCAAGAGACAAGTAAAATGCGAGACTTGATTCCGCTCCCTCGTTTTGACTCACGCGGTCCTGATGCAAGGCATCACGACATCCTCCGGTGCTGGAATCGTAGAGCGATTCTCCCAGATCATTGCGGCCAAGGAACCACTCGAAACAACGTCGCGACTGCGCGTTTCCAGTATTCATCATGGGTAAGAGCAAAAGCCTCAAGAGAAGCCGAGATGATAGCATAGGCTTCGAGCGGCTGTTGATCGAAGCGCGCTATTCTCCCCGCCGCGCTTCCAGAAACCATTGCACCCGATTGGCGCGAAATGTCCGGCATCCCCTTTTTGGGTTTCCACCAGCCATCGGAGCGACTGCAAACCTGCCTGGAAGACGTCGCCACGCGAAGTCCAATGACCACTGAGGATCATCGCATGCGAAAGTTTGGCGTTATCGTAGGTCGCGACCGGTTCGAACCATTGCCATTCCTTCGAGCTGTTGGCCTGAAACAAGTCTAGTAGTCGCGTCGTTAGTGCGTCGCGTAACTGATTAACTGTCCGGTCGCCGGAGAAGTTGCGCAGGTATTCTTGCATGGCAAGCAGCGCAAAGGCCCATGCTCGCGGAGAAGTGAATTCTTCCACGACGGGTAAGCCACGCTGAAACAAGAGCGCACAGAGATTGCGATGGCCATCATTCTTCGATCGACCCAGCGCCATGCCAATCGCCCACAGGGCTCGCGCGTGGCTGTCCTCCGAGCCGAAGCGTTCTAACCATTCCCGGCGATGACTCATGAAATTGCGAAATCGACTAGTTTCCTGATCGAACGCATCCCATAAAAACGAAAGATACGTGCTGGCCAGGCATTCCATGTCGTTGTTGTGCGACGCGGCTTGTCATTTCAGGAAGCAGTAAGGTAAGGATGAACGCGCGGGCATTGTCATCCGTGCAATAGCCTTCGCGGTAATTCGGCACGTTAAAAATAGCGTGCTGGAAAATTCCAGTATCATCGGTCATGCGGAAAAGGTGATCGAGTTTCAGCGGTGGAAATTCATAAGGACGATTTTCCAGAGTTCGAATAGCGAAGGTTTTGCGGGGAGGACCAGTTGACCGGTACGCGCGTGCTCAAAGCTTTCCATGTAACGGCGAGCCACCACAGGCCAGATCATTTCTCGTACCCAGTTTCCATGCACGTTTTCGCGTCCCAGCCATCATCGCTGGATCAGATAGAAATTGACGCTACTGCCTTCGGCAATAGCAGCGCTATCGCGAAAAGGCACAAGAATACCCCGATCCTGCGCAAGTAACTCCTGCGCGTAAAGATAAGGAGTGGAAATTACCGCCTTCCCCGCGCCGAAAGCATAAGCCAGTGTGCCGGAAGTGATCTGCGCTTCGTTAAGATACGGCGTGATATAAATATCGGCCGCACCGATAAAGTCGGTTAGTTCCTCCAGTGTTCACGAAGCGATTGTAAAAAATTACATTTGCCGGTCACTCCCCGATCTTCGGCAAGCCGCTCAAGCTTTAACCGATAAGACTCACCTTCCCGCAAAAGAAGATTGGGATGCGTCGCACCGAGGACTATGTAAACGACATTCGGATGCGCTTCGAGAATGGCCGGTAACGCTTCGATCACATATTCGATGCCTTTGTTAGGTGAAAGAAGCCCAAACGTGAGCAGCACCGTCTTACCTTCCACGCCGAACTGATCCTTGTGAAAAGTCGGGTCGATGAACTGCACATCCGGCACCCCGTGTGGAATCAGATCGATCTTCTCGGATGAGACCCCGTAAACTTCCTTCAATAATTCGCGGCCCGCGCTCCGCCATCATGATGAAACGATTCGAGAGCGCATCGAGCTGCTCCATCACTGACCGTTGCGCCTCATTAGGCTGACCCAGCACGGTATGTAGTGTTGTCACAACCGGCATGTGCACGTCGCGCAAGAAAGCCAGCAAATGGCTTCCGGCCGGCTCCGCCGTATATGCCGAACTCGTGTTGAACCGAGACGATCTCGACGTTATTAATGTTTAAGAAATCCGCCGCGCGGCGATATGAGTCGATCTCCTTTTCGTCGATCTCAAAACGGATGCGTGTCGAATAATCGTAACCTTCCGGACGATCGTTAACCGCTCCTACTACGCATTCGCAATACGGATACTCGGCTGCGACCGCCTCACAAATGTCCGCAGTAAATGTCGCGATGCCGCATTGACGAGGCAGATAATCCCCGAGGAAAGCGATGCGGTTGATCTTGGCATTAGTCACGAGATCGTGCCGGCACTGCCCGATCCTCGCCACGTGCTAGAGGAAAGTGGGCCACTGATTCGAAACTCCCGGTCCCGCTTTGGTTGAAGCCTAATACGGCGGCGAACCGCAAATTGCGCCGTGCCTGCGTTTCGGGCGTCCCGAGCTTAAAGTAAACTTGCCTGTCGGCTCCTTTAATCGACCTCATCCGGAGACTATCGCACGACGGGCCTAAATACCAGCATGAAATCTCAGGATCGCTCGAGCTAACGAACCAACGAATCACAATCAAGAGCACTTTCGCCTTCAGAGTTCCGCTCAGAGGCTGCAGGATTGAACCGGCACACTCCGCGTGTCAGAAAATTACAAGAAAAGCGGTGAAAGGCCCCGCGTTCACAGTTTGGCGAGTTCGCTTGATTACCCAAACAAAACGCGCTTAATTCCGGCGCGAACATAGGAAAAGGCGCCGCCGAATCCTACTTCTGGAGCCATTTTTGTGTCTCTCCATTATCTTTTCCAGGCTTCCACATCTGCCGCTCTAATTGTTTTGAATAGAACCTGTTTCTAAGGCTTCTAAGGGAGGTTCCAATGACCGTTTATTTTCATCGTGTAGACTGGCGCCGCTGGGCAGTTCGGGTTTCAATGAGCGTCCTCGTCGGCATATTGTTGCTCGCGGGTGTTCAACTTCGCAATTGGACTTGGCAAACGACAAAACACGTTCGTTTTCAGCACGACTTGGTTAACGGATTCTATTGGGGCAGTCAGACACTGGCCCAGGCCCGGAAGCTTTCGCCGGATCCACAATCAAACAATTCCTGGGGAGACTTCTTCCGGGGGTATCTGTCGGTTTATGAATGGGTAAAGGAGGAGGCCTACGAAAGGATTACCAGCTCGATTATCCCGCCTTTGCGGCTCCTGGCGATGTCGCTCTGGACAAAGTATGTCCGCGAAAGATTTCCGGGAGTAAACGACAGTCGTCCCGAGCATATCTCGTCACTTCTTAAGGCGAATTTGATTTGCGAATTGTTGTCAGCCATTGGGATTTTCCTGCTGGTGCGTCTTTGGGTCCACCGGGCAGCCGGCGCGACCGGATCGCGCTGGATGCATTGCATTCCGGTGGAAAATCGGGCGTGGATTTGCGCTCTGCTTGCAGCGAGCGTCGCCTGGTTTGAGCCATCGATGATTCTGGATGCGCATGGCTGGCCGCAATGGGATGCATGGATTCTCCCTTTTTATTTGTTCGCGGCTTTAGCTGCTTCGACTCGCCGGTGGTTCTGGTGTGGATGTATTTTAGCAACGGGCGCCATGTTCAAAGGACAACTTCTCTTCGTTGTCCCCTTCTTTTTATTTTGGCCGCTTTGGCAAAAAAAATGGGATTCGGCGCTGCGATGGGTGTCCGGGTTTGCAGCGACTACCGCCCTCGTGGTATCACCCTGGCTTCTCTCAGGAGTTCCGCCTGGATTGCGATCGCAATTACCGAGGTCGTTATTTTCATTGTCTTTTGTAAATGGAATCTGCGACATCGCTGGGCTTGGATCGCTGGTTCAACCGCACTGGCTGTTTTCGTCATAGGCATTCTTTGCGGCGGAAGTTTTGGTTGGTTGCAAGTCGGCTTTCTCTACGGCACTGAGCATTATCCGTATTTGTTCGTCAGCTCCTGTTATAACCTGCCGTTCTTGCTGGATGGCTGGGATGGTCATTAAAGGATGCACTTTGGTCCGTTGATGTTGGCTCATATTCCATCACTCTCACATTACAATGGACGTTGCGGCTCTCTATCTGGCTGGGCTTGTTTTTTGCGCTAGGGGCGCCGCCCGCCATGCCCACAACCGCGATCCCCGGGTCTTGATTGCCATGGCTACTCCGTGGCTTTTGATGTTCGCCTTGCTTGGACAAATGCATGAGCGTTATCTGATGTGGGGCGCAGTGCTGAGCGCAGTCGCATCTGGGTGTCAGTGTCCGGCTGAGCGTGCTTCACTTTGCATAGTCGATCCTGAGCGCGGCCATGATTTTCCATGTCATGTTGATTGATAAGAAATTGGTTGCGACGCTGCCGGCCATTGATCTGCTCAATGATTCGACCCTACGGCTCGCTTTTCGTTCTGCTTGCGTGGCCGCTTGCTTCTGGGATACGATCTCGACCCGCAGTCCAGTTTTCCAACGTCGACCAGTGAACCAGTCGGCTGAACAAATGCCCGCTTTGCCTTTCAGTCGGCCGGCGAACTCTGAGTCTCCGCTTTCGCGCCGACAAGTGAATTTCCACGCCGGCAACTGCGGAGGGGTAGATTGGGAAAAGGCGTTTTCTCGGCTAGATTGCCGGTGACGACTTTTTCCGCAATGCCGCTACACGACATTTGGAACAGGTTCTGGCCCATGCGGAAAACCAGCTCGCCGCAACGGGCTCAAAACGCCCGACCGATGTCCTCCCGCTTTATCAAAAATTTCTAAAGATCGAAGAGCATCGGCTCCGATTGAAACACCAGGCCGGAGGTGGGGGACGGGAGATTTGCCAGCGTCGAGCTGATTTGTGGATGTTTTGCTGAAGCATGTTTTTGCGGCAGCTACCGCCGCGGTTGGCGACGCCCATGTCCCGGTGAGCCGTTGGCCGTGGTGGCGATAGGAGGATATGGCCGCGGCGAACTAAATCCCTTTAGCGATGTCGATGTTATGCTGTTGCATCGACAGCGGGCGAAAAAAATTTCTCCCTATCTGGAAAAAATCGTGGAGCAACTTCTGTATCTGCTGTGGGACAGCGGATTCAAAGTCGGCCATTCTACCCGCTCCATTAAGGAAGCAATCGTTCAAGCCAACCGCGATATGCTCACAAAAACGGCAATGCTGGAGGCGCGTTTTCTAGCTGGCGATCGTCGACCTCGCACGGGAATTTCGCGATCAATTTCGTTCGAAATGCGTAACTGGACACGAGCGCGAATACGTCGAAATGCGGATGCGAGACCAAACGGCGCGACATAAAAAATTCGGGAGACAGTGTTTATATGCAGGAGCCAAACGTGAAAAACGGCTGTGGCGGCCTGCGTGATTATCAGAACTTGCTGTGGATGACGTATTTTGAGCAAGGCGCTCTGACGACAAATCAGCTCGTCGGCACAGATTGGCTTAGCGAAGCGGACCAGCGTCGCATCGAGAAAGCCTACGATTTCCTTCTCCGTGTGCGAACAGACCTGCATTATCTCACCGGCCGTGCCACCGACATTCTGCATCTCGAATTACAGGAACAAATTGCCAGACGACTGAATTATTCCCAGCGCAACGGCCAGCTTCGCAGCGAAGCGTTCATGCGCGATTACTACGGGCACACCCGGAATATTTTTCGGGTAACGGAACGAATTACGCAACAATTCGCCAGTGGCCGGGCCAGTGACAAAACGCGTTCGCTCTTTAGTTTTTTGCCTCTGATCCGGCCCCGGCAAAGGCCACTGGAATCATTCTTCGTCAGTGATGGACAACTCTATCCTGATCGTCGCGATCTCTTTCGTAAACAACCGACGCAAATGATGCGCGTTTTCAGCTTGCCCAAGAACATCATCTGGATCTGAGCCCGGACCTGGCGGACGTTGATTAGCCGATCGCTGGGACAAGTCACGCGAGTTTTCAATACGCGAAGGAGCCGCGGGAAATCTTTAAGTCGATCCTCTCGCGGAAAGGCGAAGTCGCGCGGATTCTCCGCATGATGCATCGAGTCGATTTTCTGGGCCGCTATCTTCCCGAATTTGGTCAACTCACTTGTCTTGTACAACACGAATATCTTCATCGTTATACGGCCGATGAACATACGCATGGTTTGCATTGACAAGCTCGACGCGCTACACCACAGAATGACCCGAAACTGATGCCGTATCGAAAGACTGTTCGAGCAGACTGGAAGACACATTTGTTCTCGTATCTGGCCTTGCTCTTACACGATACCGGCAAAGCTGTCGGGCTCGACCTCATGCCGAAGCCAGCGCCGTTTTTGCCCAGCGTGTGGCCAATCGTCTGCAATTATCCTCCGAGCAGCGAAAATCGCTGATCCTGCTTGTCGATCATCATTTGACTCTGTCGAACATTGCCCAGCAGAGAAACCTCGATGACCCAGCTACAATCGCAGAGCTGGCACAGATCGTTAAAAACCAGCGAAATCTCGATGCGCTCATGCTGCTCACGCTTGCTGACGGACAGGGAACAAGCGCCGAAGCATGGTCGGATTGGAAGGAATCACTTGTATGGGAACTGTATGATGCCACTTCGCAGTATCTGCTGGATCGAAAATCGTTCTACGAAAAAACCAAGATCGAACGAGAAGCTCTGGAAGCAGACAATTACAAGCATCTCCCGAACTGATTACGCGGAGGAAATTGAGGCGCATTTCGAGTTGATGCCCGATGATTATTTCGAGCGATCAGAAGTGGCGGAAATTGTCGATCGATCATCAAATTACTTCGGGACTTTCTTAAAAATGTTTCAGACGAACCCGATCAAGCCTCTCGCGCCGGCGATCAATTGGCAACCCTTCGCCCGCGCAAGGTCACACGATCGGCACCGTTTCTGCACGTGGGACCGCGATCGACTGCTGGCAAAATCGCGGGCTCGTTTTCAGTTGTTCCGCTAAATATCCTAAGCGCCGACGTGTTTACCCGGAGCGACAGTATCGTGCTCGATGTCTTTCGAGTGTGCGACACCAAGGGTCAGCGCAGTTTCCGACCAGCGCGATGTCGATTTAGTCGAAAAAACTTTGCGAAGCGCTTTGGAAAATCCCGCGTTTCGATTTTGGCCGGTACTGAAAAACGCGCGCGATGCGAGCCGGCGGCACATCGCCGCAGGAGGTAGAATTCCCAACCCGAATCGTGATCGACAACAAGGCCCATGCGAATTACAGCCTGATTCAAATCGAAGCTCCCGGACAGACTCGGACTGCTCTACGACATTTATCCTGTCTCGACCTGGAGGAATCTCGATCGCGCTATCCCGCATCAGCACGCAAGCTGGCGCGGCGATAGATACGTTTTATGTAGTCGATCGTGCCAACCATTCGAAGGTCACCGATCCGCAGCGGATTGCTGCGATGCAAAAATCAGTCGCAATCGACGTATTCTGAGCGGATCGTAACTGCTGATTGCCCAGTCGCTCAGCAGCGATCCCCGGAATAACCATCTCACTCATTTTCATGAACGCTCTCATCCTTGCGGCTGGCTACGCTACGCGGCTGTATCCACTCACCCTGAATAAAGCCAAGCCGCTGCTGGAAGTCGCGGGCAAACCGATCATCGAGTGGGTTCTCGATAATCTGATTGACGTTCCGACTCGAAACGATTTATGTAGTGACAAACGACAAGTTCGCCGACGATTTCCAAAGCCTGGGCCGATCGGTATCAAGATCGACATCCACAATTCAGACTGAAGATTGTTAATGATGGATCGAACAATGACGATGATAAACTCGGAGCAATTGGCGATATTCAACTTCGTTCTGAACCGAAAGCAGATCATCGATTCTCCTCTTCTGATTGTAGCCGGAGACAATTTGTTCAGCCAAAGCCTCGGCAGATTTTATTGAGCTTGCCGAAGACACCGATGCCACAGTGGCTGTTTATGATGTAGGCGATGAGGAAGCGATCAAGAAATATGGAAACATCGCCATCGACGCCGCCGGAACTATCACACACTTTGAAGAAAAGCCCCAAAAACCGAAGAGCACACTTGGCAGCGATCGCGCTTTACTATTATTCGTCCCGAACGCTTGCCCTTTTTAAAACCTATCTGGCTGCCGGAAATAATCCCGATCAGCCCGGCCGTTTTGTCCAATGGCTCTATACCCGCCAGCCCGTGAAAGCCTTCCAGCTTCAGGGCAAATGGATCGACATCGGCAGCAAGGAAGGTTTGGCCAGAGGCCGGAATGAGATGTTCGCGGAAGTAGTAGTCGATGTTCTACTTGGCTATTTCAGCCGGCCTTCGTCGAATTCGATGAGATCGAAGTAAGTGCTAATATCTTTTCGACCCGCACCACCGGCTTCCTTAAGGAAATGGAGGAAGCGCGCTTTCTTTGCGGCAGTATCGGGATGACGCGAAATCATCGCCTGGTTCCATTGTTCGATGGCTTCGGGCGGATGTTTTCGCCCGGCTCGCTGCACCCAATCCAGGACGGCGGAGTCGTCATCGAATCGATTGGCCACTTCCTCGAATTCATCTCCGTTCGAGTTTTAAGAAATGCCAGCAAATGTTTGTCGAAGCCAACTGTCTTGTAATTGTAGCCGTTCAGCAGACCTTTTCGCTGCAGCCGGGCCTTGTCGATCAAACGAGGCAAGTGCACGTAACCGCCGAGTTTCTCGTACGGACTGCGCGGATGCACTTTTTGCATCGCGATGCGGTCGGCTAGGTAGCAGGAAGCGGCTGGATTGCCACTGGTCCCCAGATTTCCCTGCTGGATTCGCGAGCTCTGGTAACCGCGGACTTCTTCCGGCAACAATTCTGCCCTGCTTCAGTTCGCCTTGACCGATGATGAGTTGGCCGGAAAAAAGTCCGCCCTTTCTCGACGGTGATCGCTTTCGCGGTCACGTTGCCTTCGAGCGACGCATTCTTGTGGATGTGAACCGAGGTCTCCGCCACGATCTCCGCCGTCATTCGCCCCTTAATCTCGATACTGCCAACCGCCACGCGCCGGAAACACTGCACGTCTGCTTTGCGTTCCACGGTCACATGTTTCGCCGTCAGCCGTCCCGGAAGTTTCCCGACAAAGTCGATCGCTGACCGACTCAGAGCAATGCAGATTCCCGCGCAGTTTCCCTTCGATCAGAGCAGATGTGCACGTCACGCTTGTGCTGCTGAGATCGCCTTTTGGGGTAAGATGAACTTCGCCCCGAGTGCGAATTGTGCGACTAAAACTCGTCGCGATCTTGTAATCGCGAAGATCGATATGCGCGCTGCACGACGGACAATTCGTCGATCTCGCGGCATCGCTTACTTCGTGCTTTCGCCGACACTCGAAACATTCGACTACTCGATCTGCGCGGCTGATTCCAGAGACCGCCAAATTTTTGCAAAATTGACGGATGCCGGCGCCGCAGTCTGCGCCTCTTCCTTCGTCGCGAAGTTTCAGGCCAGGTTTGGGCGCAAAAGGCGAAAAATAGCGGCCGCACTGGCGGCACATCGTGCTCTTCGCCGCCAGCATAATCCATCTGCTTGAAGCCACAGTGCGGGCATTCCACACTGACTTTGACAGGCGACGGTTTGGCCACTGGTATCTTAAGCGAAAATCCCTCTTTCGGTTAGCCTCGACCGGCGAAAGCTTTCACCGGCTCTTCATTGCGGACGATTTCCGGACGAGTGGCGCAGCCGGCTTGGGGGCCGCAGTCATCCCACTGGTCACTTCCGACTTTCCGATGAACGTCGCACCTTCCTCGATCACCAGGCGGGCCGCCTTTAAGATCCCCATGCAACGCGCACTTTGATTTCAATTCGCAACGCTCACCTACCGTGATGTTGCCCTGGACTTTGCCAAACACAGTGATCGATTTCGTCTTGATCTCGCCGCGAATATCCGCATTCTCACCGATCGTCAGCACGCCATCAGAATTGATTTCGCCTTCGACTTTCCCGTCAATGAGAAGCTCTTTTTGGAACTTGATCGAGCCTTTGATTTCGACATCGCTCGAGAGGATGTCTTTGCCAGCGTGTTCTGCCATAGTTTTTTGGTAATCGGTTGTGGATGTTCTTGGTTGTTCGCGAAACGCGAATCGGTTGCTATCATCGGTGGCCGAGTTCGACGATCCTTCGCTGATCGCCGGACATCGGTTTCTGTGGGATGAATTTTTTCAACACGCGCTATTATTCCAGATATTGGGCCTCGATGTCAAAACTTTCTCACGTAAAAAGTCAACTTTTTCACAGCTTCTTCACAACCCGGTAAAGTTTGGCCGCATCGTTCTGGCCTGATAACACAAGAAACGGCGGCGCCTGGCTCGGCGGCGATCCAACATAGAGCAAAGATCATTCCGCGAAGGATTCGCCCCAAAATGGACGCTGAATTCTCCCTCACTCGCTCGGCGTCATAGCTGAAAACCTACTGGACTCGATGTCTCGCGAGGATTTGCTTCGCTCGCGCCCGACCTCGCCCAGGTAAAAGCGAGCGCTGTCGGCAATCCCCTGAAAGCTTTCGTGGGAGCTCCCCGCACCCCCGGGGCTGTCCTGACCAATAAGCAATGGCCGACGATATCCACCAGGGAGCGAGAAATGGATACACTGCCGGTGACTTCAAACCCGTGGCCAGTCGCGCAACTCAACCGATTCCTCGCGTTGTTCCAGCCGGGGTGCCAGTGATTGCACAAGATCGAGAATCGCAAATCCCCGATCGAAAATCGAAAATAAACAGTGGGCCCGCCAGGATTCGAACCTGGGACCAAGGGATTATGAGTCCCCTGCTCTAACCGCTGAGCTACAGGCCCATTTACCTAGGTAATTCGCCCGACTGGAAAAGATTCGTGTTGCGCTTTTCACGGTGCTATTCTACGGTCGGCTTTATGAAAGAGCGCAAAGCAGCGAAAACGTGGCAACGAACGCGACTTCCAAACCTTCTTCGGCATAAGTCCGGCAGCTATTATGCCAGAGCTTTCGCTCACGGCAAAGAGGTTTGGAAGGCTCTCGGCACATCACATTTCAGCGTAGCGCAAGCGAAGCTCGCTCAATTTCTCAATGAACACCGGGAGCGCTTCGAGAATGGGAATGGCCACGTGTCGGCCAAAATGACTTTCGCCAAAGCGCTGGCGAGCCATCAACAGAATCAGGCCGATAACCCCGACATTAAGCCGAGCACGCGACATTATTGGAATCAGATTTTTGTAGCGCTGCTCAAAAGCTGGCCCGGTCTTGCGGATCGGGAAATCCGACGCATTACAAGAACGGAATGTAAAGAATGGGCACGACGTTTTCGCAAGGTGGCGTCGGATACGAGATACAACAACACGATCTCTGGGCTGCGGCATGTATTCGAGGTAGCGATTGATGCGGGCGTCATGTACGGCAATCCAGCGGCGAAACTAGAGCGGGTGCGAGTGCGTGCAAAACAACCCACACTTCCAAGCCGGGAAGAATTTTTACAGCTTGTAGATGCAGTGGAGCGTGCCGGCGCGTGGTGTTCCCGCGATTGCGCAGACTTTCTGCGAGGACTGGCATTCACTGGATGCCGAAAAGGTGAAGCAGTACAGATTGAATGGCGAGACGTGGACTTTGAGGCCAATGAAGTTGTCATTCGCGGCGATCCTGAAACAGGAACGAAGAATTGGACGGTGCGCCGAGTACCGATGATTCCCGATCTGCGTGTTCTGCTTCAACGAATGCGAAAAGGGCGTTTGAAGGAACCTCCGACAGCAAAAGTTTTCTGTGTTAATGAAGCGCAGCGGGCAATCAATAGCGCATGTAAGAAGCTCGGAATATCACGGCTGACCCATCACGATTTGAGGCATTTATTTGTGACGATCTGCATCGAATCGGGCGTGGACATTCCGACCGTTTCGCGCTGGCTTGGACACAAGGACGGCGGGGCGCTGGCGATGAAAACCTATGGTCATTTGCGACGTGAGCACAGCATCGCACAAGCTCAGCGCGTCACGTTCGCGCCGGTCACGACAAAGCAAGCCGACGTGATTCCGTTTCCCGCCAGTGCATGAGCGCCGACCTTAAGCCACTCGCATCAGAGGAACCACCGCGCTACGCAGGCAAGAAAGTGAAGCACAAACCGGCCCCGCGATTGCGCCCGCCAGAGCCGGCCTACTTCCATGTCGTGCGAATCGCCTCGACACCTGGCAGGCCCCGGCGGGGGGGACCGCCTCAACGCTCCGCCCCGGCTCGAACGCTAAACGGTTAGGCTAGCCGGAAAAATTGTGAAGAAAAAAGGAGTGAGCGGCAACCGTCGGTGGAGGTTGCGTAGAAAAGCGACGCCAAAGTTGCATATTGGTTTTCCGTACGGTCAGCAAATCTGGTGGGACGCTATAAACGATTTGCGGGGCCAGCTCGAAACGGAATGCCTCACATCAGAACCGGACAAACTGCGATTTCAGAACGGCCGACTGATTGAGAATCTCACGCAACGAATCGAGTTAGCAGGGAAGAATCGCCTCATCGACACGATGTCTCTTTGTTATTCGCTTGTCACTGATCGCTCGCTGCAGCTTGGTTATGACGAACCACGTCGATTGCACTTCGAAGAAATCAACGCGCTGTGTGCGATACCTGCTACTGAACGCCTCGCTTGGGTGCTGCCTGAACACGAACGTTCCAAGCTTGGAGATTGCGTATCATTTCTTTTCCTCCTCGATTCAATCGCGTCCTGGATCGAGGCGCAGGAATCTCTCAGCATGTGGATTGCGTTTAAGCTAAATCGCGCTGCTTGGCAAGGTGATGATCCAGACGCTAGGGCGTGCGCAATTCAAGCCGAGATGCTCGCGAAATTTCCCGCGCGCATAATTGAATCTGACGGCTGGAAAGGGCGAAAACTCAGAGGGGCGCACGTGTGGGAAGGCTGGGGTCTTGCTGTAGATTCGCAAGGCGTGCCGTGGAATCGGCGGCACTGGTCGAACATTCTGGAGAAAGCCGCGAGGCTGGCAGAAAAAGGAGAAAAAGATTGCACGGCACTAGAACGCTGGGTGTGGTGGTGTTATCCAATCTTCCGTCGATATGCCTGGCGTGCGGAGGAAGTAAGAAAGTCTGCTGTCGCGCGTGGATTTGCTGAGGCCGAGAAAGCAACGGAAGCGAACTTCCGGAGAAATTGGATTACGGACGGCCTTCGGTTTGTTGGTAATAGAGAGAAGCGAAACAAAGCGCCTCTTGCCGAGTTCGTTAGGCATGTGGCGGTTCCCAATCACCGTAATTCACGTGGACTGCCCGTCTGGGGTAATGCGACGAAGTTACGAAAAAAAACTGACGGAACGTAACGATTAAACCGTGTCGCGTCGCATCGTTCTGGAAAAAGACGATGCAATACGACAAACAAAAAGAAACACATCGGGCGCAGACGCAATCGCGTCCTGCGCGTAAACCAGAAGCAGTTAACCTAAACGAGCGGCTCGCTTTCAGTCCGCGGGAGTTTGCCGCAGCCGTCGGGAGATCGCCGACGTACGCCTACCGACAGATTTACGCGGGACGCGTCAAACCAATTTCCGACGCTGGAAGATTACTGATTCCGCGCGCCGAAGTTGATCGTTTCCTGGCGCGAGCTGCCGACTACAACCCACAAAAGGCGAGCGCGGGCGAGACCGGAGGTCAATCGTGACAGCGCCAAAAGAAGAACGCGGCCTGCAAGCCGCGCTCAAAACTGCTGAACTAATGGCAGCATATCGTCTGCTCAGCTTTGTGCAAGCGCCGTCCAGCTTCGTCTTTTGGAAGATCGAACAAGTCAAAGCGCGACTCCAAGACAGGATCGACAACCAATGAGCGCGGACATTCGCGAGGCAAAGCAACGGCTGTCGCTTCCGACCTTAATGTATCGACTTGGAGTCGGCGAACACGCAAAGAAATCCGCGCGTTGTCCGTTTCACGATGACAAACACAATTCCTTTTCCGTTTGGAAGAACGGGGCCGGACTATGGTTCTGGAAATGTCATTCGGGTTGCGGCGAGGGCGATGAAATCACCTTTCTGGAAAAGCATCGCAACGTTTCGAACAACGTCGCGACAAAGCTGTTTCTGGAGTTAGCTGGAGGAAACGGCGCTGCACTTTCGGCTCCAAACCAAGCATCGGCAGCAAGATCGACATCGCCGCTGGACTGGCGTGCGTGCGTGCTTGCTTTCACAGAGAATCAGATTGAACAGCTCGCGAACGGGCGCGGCTACTCAATCGAGTTTTGTTCCTGGCCGAAAGAGAACGGGCTTGTTGGCTTTTATGACGGCTGCATTGCATTTCCCGTACGCGATCACGTGGACAAAGTTGTTGCCGTTCATTACCGCCTGAAAGACGGATCATGGCGATACTATCCGCAAGGCGCAAAGGTGCGCCCGCTTATCATCGGCCAATTGCTCCCAAATGAACCCGTTCATATTTTCGAGAGTTACTTTGACGCTTTCTCCTTTATGAACAAATCCGGCGAACGTACCGGAGTCATTGTCACTCGTGGCGCGCGAAACGGTGCGCTTGTGGCTGGACTAATCCCGGCCGGGACGACCGTTTACGCGTGGAAACAGAACGACGAATTGAAGAACGGGAAGCGCGCGGGTGATGAATGGCTCAAGGATGTAGCGGCACACGCGGAGAGAAAGGTGCTTTGGCCCAAAACGCCGCAGCAATTCAAAGACCTTAACGATTGGACGCGCGCGGGTGCGACTGTCGATGACCTGCTCGCCGCCATGAAGAACGCCGAAGTCGTTTTCGAGCCGGAGAAGTCATGGATCGATGCGCTCAATGAGTCTGTCGTCACATCGAGCGAGTTGCGCGATCTCAACTTGGTTCCACGAAAGAAACTCCTTGGCGACTGGTTCTCCGAAGGCGATCTCGGATTTATCTTCGCCTTTCGCGGTGTCGGCAAGACGTGGCTTGCTCTGGGCATAGCTCAGGCGTTATCCACCGGTGGAAAACTTGGGGATTGGCCGGCGCATGCGCCAGTCAATGTCCTCTACATCGATGGCGAGATGCCGCCGGATCTGATGCGCGGCAGATCTGAAGGACTACACGCGAGCAATGGAAACCTTCACTTTTTGAATCATGAAATCTTGTTTGAACGGGCTGGCCGAGTGCTCAATATCGCGAACCCTGAAATGCAACAAGCGATCACGGCCCGTTGCGTCACCAGCGGGATAAAGGCGTTGATCCTGGACAACCTTTCAACTCTTGCCAGCGGTGTGAGAGAGAACGAAGCCGACAGTTGGGAGCAAGTTAACCACTGGCTCTTGGACTTACGGCGCCGAAAGATTGCGGTCGTCATCGTGCATCACGCCGGGCGCTCCGGTGAAATGCGCGGCACGAGCAAGCGCGAAGATAACGTGTTTTGGATTATCGCGCTGGACGATGCCAAGCAGAACGCGGACGACAAGCGAGGCGCGCGGTTTATCTCCCGGTTCACCAAACCAAGCCGGAATACGCAAGAGGAAGTCCCCGCATACGAATGGCACTTTGTGACCGAGACATCAGGTACAGTCAGCATTTCGCACAAGCTGGCGGAGTCATTGCAGGTCTTCAGGAAATGGATTGAGGATGGTGTGACCGATTGCAGCCAACTCGCCGAAGAAATGAAAGTATCCAAAGGAACAATCTCGAAATGGGCGGCCAAAGGCTTTCGTGAAGGATGGCTGAAAAAAGACGGTCGGGACTATGCGCTCGTGCAGCGCGCAGATGGAAACGAGGAACTATAATTTTACCGTTCCTTCGTTTCCATTATGGCGTCATTCGTTTCCCGCTCATTTCCCTCTCTAGCTGGGGAAAACGGCCATTCATTTTCTGTTCGTTTCCAGCTCGTTTCCATGCGTCTTGTTTCGTTTCCTATTTACGTGCCTATACACAGGAAACGGGAACGAAGCCGATTCTCGACGGTGAGAAGCAATTGACAAGATCGGGAGCGGTCAAACGTTGCAGACACTCACCGAAGCTGGACGGACGAAACGGGAAGAAAAAGCTGGCATCTAAACGGCAAACATTGCTTCAATAGCGCCGTGTTGAAGAAAATCGTTTTCCTACTTTCGCTCGCGATGCTCGCTTCGTGCGGCGGCCCAGAGATGTGGATACCGCAAGGGAATTCGCATGCAGCTGTAACGATGGAGCATGTTCAATATTTCGAAGCGCCACCCGAGAAAGCTCATCGCGTCATCGGAATCATTACTCCGCCTGCGGGAAAGTATGAGACTGAAGCGGAAGCCGTCAAAGGGATGCGAATCGAAGCCGCCAAACATGGGGCAGATGCTGTTTACATAGAGTCAGCGACAAAGGAGGGCGGTTGGCATTTCGGATTTAGCCGATGGGGTGGAGAGGGCGGTAGCTTTACGGATATTCAATACCGAGCAAAAGCAATCGTCTGGAAGTGAATAAGATGTTTCTGTTCGACGAAGCGACTGCTTTAGATTCGGAATGGACTGAGGCTCTTTTTGGCGCGCTGATTACGGTAAGGCTGTGCCGACGTTGGATTCAAAGAGTTTGCTTTTTACAGGCGAGAAAAGGACTCGCTTCAGAACTAAGGCAGGGCATTAGTTTGGGCGTTTTGGCGAAGAGTTCGTATCACAAAGGCAGCTCGCTGATTGTCGGTGCTCTTCTATTTTGTTCCTGTGGTGAACAGCAGACCCGACAAGCCAGCGCTCGACGGGCGGAGTATGCCGCCGTTTAGCGTGATCATCGGCCTGCATTACATAGCAACTGATGAGCAATACCCAGAATTTCTCCAGCCGAGTCGCATAGGAAGGATGTAGTAGGTAGTGGCTTTTCATACCATGTCGAAACGAGAACTCTTATGAACGACAACATGATCAACGATGTCCGCGTACCTGTTTTCGCGTTAGCCGTATTTTACGCTGGGCTTTTCTTTATCCTAGCGCCAAGCGTGGACAAAAATCGCGTTGGTTCTGGTGAACGAAATAAATCTTAGGAAAATCCATGAAGACATGTACTGGAGGATCTGCGGTCACGATTGGAACGGGCGAGAAAACTGGTTTGATTGGTTGGTGAAATCACAGTCACCGTGGGGCGATTATTGATTGCTGGCTCAGCTCTTTCTCGTTACAAGGATAGCATGCACATCGTTATTCTTGCTGTGATCGCATTTTGGACTGTCGGAGCGTCGCCAGCCGGTGCTCAGTCTCATTATGCCGCGAAAAATAGCTCCGCTCAAACCGATGCGCTCGGTTTTATCGATCCAGAACCATCGACTGGTTGGCAATACGGCACCCTGGTTGTAACGCATCCCACCAAGATTCATCTAAAGTCAGGCGACATTGTGATTGCCGAGAAGACGCGCTTAAAGCTGTACGCGGGAAGTGCATCTAAGGTTGCTGTCTCATACAAGGGTAAGGTCTTCACTGTGCCCATCACGTTTACTTCGGAGGTGAAACGGCAACGCTATTTGTCACAGATGGGAATCACTCCCGAACACCCGGTCAGATGGGTCGGACCCAATGGTACGACGTACAATCCCCGAGAATGGGGTGGAAAATACTATAACTTCAATCCTTAAGACGGGCTCCGATTTTTGCGCTTGCCCGTGAGCTATCCGGCCTCTTTGAACGTTCCCTTCTCGTTGGTATCTGAAGAACATCAAACGCCGAGAAAAATAGCGCCGCCGGTTGATTACAAAAATTGAATAGCGAGAACGCGGGCGCGGGCTTGTCGCATTGGCGTCGTTGCTCCCCAACCCCAAGCGCTGCCGGAAGCCGTATTGCCAACAGCGCGAATGCTGGCAGACGCGGAGCTTGTGCTGAGCATCCCAGTTACATTCGTCTCGCGCCCCAGTAACACGATCGCATCTGCTCCATGCCTGCGGGCTTCTCTGGCGGCTGGCCGGAGCGTCTCGCTATAACCGCTCTCGAAAATCCCTATCGGAGCTGCGGTTTCAATAGAACCAATCACCCGGTACGGTTTATCAGGCGGCCCCAAATAAAGCGGCACATCGAACTTGCGTTGCACAAATGAACCCCTGGCGACCGGCCAATCTTGTTGCCTGCCCGAATAAGCGGTGTACTCGACGTTTGCGCACCAACAAATCAGCAAGGCGATGAGCGCGACAAAGAAACGTTTCATTGGCGGCGTCCGGACACTGATTTGTTGGCCTTCGCCGTAGCTCTGAGCCACAGTCTCAGGGCGGTGACAGTTTTTCCTTTTCCTTCTTTAACTCAATAGCGTTAGCCTCGGACGACGCCCGCCTTACCGAAACTGTAAGTCGCTCGACTTCATCTTCAGGTACGCCGCTGATCTGCAAAGCGACCAGCCATAAAGCGTCGGAAGTGGGGACGCGGCGATTGCGAAAGTCACTGTAGAAGCGATCCATTCCTTCCCTTAGTTGCTTGACTTCTGTCTTTACAAACAATCGCGCGAAATCGCTTTCGAAGTCATCTGAGACACTTCGGCTTTTTTGTGTCAGCATTGCGCCAGCAGTCTCGACGCCGTCGATCATTCCTAATGTGTAGATAGCCTTCTCTGTATTCGAACGCGTGTTCCACCAATTGCCGTCTCGATCGGAAAACTCGCCAGCTAGAGCATGGCTCACAATACAAACAACCGCGCAAGTTGCGGCAAAATGACGGGCGACATTCATAATGGCATCATCTTGTCGTCGCCATGCGGGGCGCTTCAAGAGTAAAAATGGTCGCCGACATTTTGCTTCGATTCGCTATCATTTAAGGCTGTTGCGTTTGCTCAAAGTAAGGCGTAAACGTTCAGGCGAACGTAATGCCAGCCGAGAACGACTCATTGAGGAATCAGCCGAGGCCGAAGGGCAACTACACTGGCGAGCGTCTCTTGCGCGAACGTCCGCGCATTTACCGGGAACTAATGCGGTTACTAAGCGAGGGGGTATCGGCGCGGAAAATCTGTCGCGCGTGTTATGTGACGCGAGAGACGGTCCGGGCGGTTGAAGCGCGCGAGGCTGAGTCTATAAGCGCACGTAAACAAGAGCTTGCTGCAAGTGCCGCACGTGTTGCCCAAGCTTCAATTGACCAAATCGAAGATGCCGTAGCAGCGGGCAAGATCAAAGGCGTGCAGCTCGTTCCGGTCTTCGGTGTCTGCGTTGACAAACTCCAGGCGCTGTCCGGCGACCCGGCATTGGTGATTCGGCACGAGCATGACCACCAGCACATCCATGCGCACATCAAAGCGATGACGTTCGATGAACAGCTTGCGGAGTTAAGGCACGGAGAAACGCATTTGCCGGCTTGAGCTACATGCTGGCAAAAAGAGAATGAGTCTTTTCACGGTCGTTTTCTACGGTGTGCCAGTCCTTTTCGTGTAAACGGGCGCAATTCTGCGCAACGCAGCGCGAATGCTAAATGGCCAATCACCTGGCGTCTGCAACCGTGCGCAAGCCGATGAAAACCCGCGCAAAAACACGTTCTTGAATTATGAGTCCCCTGCTCTAACCGCTGAGCTACAGGCCCGTAGTATTGTCGGTTTGAACCATAGCACAGCCAGATCGAGGGGAAATCTTAGGCGACCTCATTCAATCGCTCGCTCAAATAACCCTCGAAATCCGGCGCATCCGATTTTTTGAGCACATGTCTGATCCAGGCTTCGCGCTCGAAGTTTTGCAGACGCAAATCCCATACGCACACGGAGGAATCACCTGCCCGCCACGGCTCCAGCTTTTGCGGCTCATCCAAGCGGGAGAGAGACACCCGATGAAACAAATCGTTCTCATTTCCCCAAGATCGACAAAGACAAAGCAAGCGCCGCGGCCATCGTGTGCGCCGATGAATCCGAGTTTATAGTTGTTTGCCGTCTCGCGGGCCAGAACATCGGCGGCGATAAGTTTAGCCGCTTCGATCAATTCTTTTCTCGGCAGTTCGGCTTTCCACGCGATCCCGTAGAGTTTCATCCGCCAATCATCGATCTTCAGCAGCTCGATGAATCGAAATGATCGCGGCGCGTACGGTTGGAATGATACCGTAGTCACGACACTATTTTTCCGCTTACCTCGCCAAAGCCGACGCGATAGCCGTCCCCCTGGCACCAGCCGGTGATCGACAGCGTGTCGCCATCCTCAAGCCATTTGCGGGTTTCACCGTCGGGCAGCTTCAATGGATTAGCGCCGCGCCAGGTTAACTCCAGCATGCAGCCGCGCGATTCTTCGGTGGCGCCGCTGATCGTGCCACTGGCCAGCAAATCGCCAGCCTCAAGGTTGCAACCGTTCACGGTGTGATGAGCGAGTTGCTGGCAAATGCTCCAATAAAGATTTCGAAAGTTTGTACGGGTGATCGTATGCGGCGCCTTCATCTTCGCGGTCTGCAGGCGCGCTTCCAGATTGATGTCGAAGGTAAAATCGTTTTTTCCGCGCAAATAGGGCAATGGCTCAGGTTCCTGCGGCGGCAGCGGTTTTCGAAATGGCTCGAGTGCTTCCATCGTTACGACCCAGGGCGAGATGCTGGTGCAGAAATTCTTGGCCAGAAATGGACCGAGTGGTTGATATTCCCATGCCTGGATGTCGCGCGCACTCCAATCGTTCATCAAGACGAAACCGAAGATGTGATCCGTCGCGCGATCGACCGGCACGGGTTCGCCCAGCCGATTGCCGGGCCCAATCAGAAACGCCAGTTCAAGTTCGAAATCGAGGCTCTTAGTCGGCCCGAATACCGGAGTTGGCGCGTCGGGCGGTTTGATTTGCCCTTGGGGGCGCCGAACGTGCGCTCCGCTAACGACAATCGAACTGGCGCGTCCATGGTATCCCACCGGCAGCCATTTCCAGTTTGGCATGAGCGCGTTCTCGGGCCCGCGAAACATCGTCCCGACGTTGAACGCGTGCTGATAAGAAGAATAAAAATCGGTGTAATCGCCAATACGCGCGGGCAATTGCATCGTGACATCACGCTGACGATGAAAAACTCGGGAACGAAGATCGACATCATCGCGGAGTGTCGATGTATTCGCATCGAGCAGATGTTGAATAATCTGGCGGGCTTTGCGCCAGGCCGGACGCCCGAGCGTGAGAAATAAATTCAGCGAATCTCGGGAAAAGAGATGTCGATCCTGGCCAAACTCGAGCTGGCCTTTCTCCTCGAGCACGGAAAGATCGACAATCTCTTCGCCAATCGCGACACCGATCCGCGCGTCACCATCGCGCGGCTTGAACACACCGAAGGGCAGGTTCTCCAACGGAAAATGCGAATCTCGCGGAACCTCGATGAAACTCTGTTGCGGCATTGGCCAATTGTAGGGCGTTTCTAGGAAACGCCAACAACGGCATAGCTCCGGCTCATCACAGTAACGCGCCCCGGCATATTCAATCCACAGCGCTCGCGCCACAGAGCCAACCGTGGCAAAAGCTCAGACGCTTTCAGCGCCGCGTCAGAATATAGTCCGAATACCAACCTATTCGCAGCACACAAAAACGCCGGAGCATGTATCACCGGATGGTGATTTTTAGAACAGCTTGCGGCGCAGCACGCCAATGACACTGAGAATGCCCATGCCCAGAAGCGTCAAAGAACCCGGCTCCGGAACGTTGTCGACGACGAGGTTGGGAGCGAAGATGTTGCAAGAGCCGCAGTGGCTCTCTTCGCCGTCGGTAACCATGAACGGTCCCACTTGGAACGGAGGATTGCCGCTGGCGTCGAAGAAGTAGTATTCAACCTGCCAGTTCGGGTCGCTGAAGCTATGGAAATCGATACCGATGTCATAGCTCTGGCCGCTCAAGAGCGTGAAGTTAATCGGCAGGTTGTAGAACTGCTCAGTTCCATCGCCCGTAAAGGTCATATCGGGGCCGACCGCCAACTGCGTTGAGCCGTCTCCGGTGTATACATAGGCGTTGAATGTTAACTGAGCGCCCACGGCAATTTCGCCCTGGATGCCGATGTGTAAGAGGTCAAAGTCCCCGGTCATGGTGACATAGTCGCCGCGGGTACCGCCGGCGCCTGCGCCGAGTTGATGACCAACATTCGGTGGTGTGAGAAACAGAGTATCGCGAGTATCGGCGAAACCGCTGACCGCAAACAGGGCCACGCTCGCGACCATGGCCATCACAAGAAGTGATTTTTTGTTCATAGATTTATCTCCTATTATTCGGTTTAGTCCCCGACCGAACCGGTTCTTACTTGGTTTCGGCCCAAATAGTCAAGCTCATTTATACAGGAATTTTGACGATATTTCTGAAGGCTAAGGAGGACTTAAGCTAATCAGCTATGACTGCCGCTATTCCCTTCGACAAAAAGTTGCGACGTCACAGACTGCCGCTACAGAAATCTTAATGTCCGGAGATCCTCTCGCGGCTCATTGAAACTGCAACTGCCGAACGAAGTCACAAATTTTCGGCGTGCCTTGATCCGATGAGTGGCAATTTTCCAATCGCGCCAGGCAAAAAGCGTATCATCAAACGAAAACGATCCGGGATCTTCGTCTTCCAGCATGGCCGAGGTTTGTCCTTGATCCCAGGTGTGCTCAGCCGCCAGCACGCCCGCCCCGAGCACATTTAGAAACCCATGCATTTTGGTTTTCACTTCATCACGAAACTGCCGAATCGGATGATGCAGGCCCGCCGTAAACTTGATGCGCACGTGATGCTGAGCCGCCGCCACAAGTGCTGACGAAATCTGTTCCGACGTCGGGAATGCATCTGCGGTCACTCCTCCTGTCCGCAATTTATATCCAAATGGCCTCGCATGATTCTCGGCTTCGTGTTTGGCTAGCATTTTGATCACGCGTTCGGCGCTTTCCGCCGGCGCTTCCCAAAACACATTCACCTGCATGTCACCAAAGATCGACCGCGCGTCGGCGAGTAAGCCAAGATCGACATCGGACCGAACCGGCATTTCTAGCTGGTTCACCTCGACGCGATCGGCATGCTGTCCGGAGAATTTTCGAATAGCTTCCACTGTCTCCTTCAATGCCGTCCGAAAAGCCTCGCCCGTTTTGGTTTTCGGTCCGAGAGCAGAGATGCGCAGCGGATATTTGAGATCGAACATTGATACAAACGACACGGCGTTGTCGAACTTCGCCACCGCAAGAACAAACGTGCTGAGCATCCACGATTCAGGCGAACGGACATACTCTGCCTGGTTTTTGAGAGCCGGTTCCAAATCGAGAGCGCAGGGCGGGAACATCCCGGCGTAATCGATTGATTGACTCAGCAAAGCGTGAAGGGAAGCTGCCATCGCAATCAGAGTTATTGTTTCCGTGCGATTACTCGCGTCCGTAGCACGCCGATTCTCTCGATTTCCAACTCGACCACGTCGCCCGGCTTGAGCCAGCCGCCAGTATTTTCCGGACCCAACTCCCAAATGCATCCGCCGCCAACTCCACCAGTCCCAAGCAACGCGCCGGGAAAAAGATCGGAATCTCGCGCGGCATGAGCGATCATTTTGGGCAAACTATGAAACAGCGTGGAACTATTCCCCCAGGATAATTGCCGCCCATTCACGCGAGCTCGCATATCCAGTGAGATTCTTTCTTTGTCGATCTTATCGCTGAATTCGTCCCGAGTCACAAGAGCGGGTCCGACCGCTGTAGCGAAATCTTTCCCCTTGGCGGGACCGAGCCCTGCCTCCATTTCCGCACGTTGCAGATCCCTGGCACTGAAATCGTTGAAAATGGTAAATCCAGCCACGCATTGCCATGCCTGTTCCGTAGAGATGTCGCGAGCTGATTTTCCAATGACGACGCCGAGTTCAAGTTGGTAATCCAATTCATTCGAACCGGCCGGCGCGAAGACCTCCGCATCATTGCCGATCAGCGAGTTCGGATTCGAGAAATAGAATGCAGGGATCTCGTACCATCTTTGTGGCATATCAAGTCCATGTCGATTGCGAACCGTGCGCACATGCTGCTCAAATCCATAGAACTCGCGCAATGTGGGTGGACGAAGAATGGGCGCTAAAAGTCTCTTTGCCCGGAAAGTTGTTCCGCCGCGTTTCTGAAAGACCACGTGATGCTCCGGCCAGTCACTCAATTTGCGGGTGAGCTCAGATAACCGGCCCATGATCGGCGGAAGAAAATCCTCCAATGGGGCAGTTGCTTTCTCCGGCAGATCGCGCAGACCGAAAAAATTCAGGAACGTATGCAAACTAACAAAGCGATTCGGGTCCACCGAAACCGCCGCCAGCGGGGTAGATTTACCTTCAGGAATGACTGTAGCCAGCCGCATATCAGCAATCAGAGATCAGAAACTTGTAGTGAGCAATTCTAATCGCAGGAAGCAAACTGCGGAAGCATGCTAAAGGACGCTCGCAATTCACCAGCAGGCGGGATTATTTGGATTCCCTCTTTGTTTTCAAAAGCGCGTTGCTGATGGTGATCGGTTAGGCCCCAGCAGGGCTCGATACAGAGAAACGGCCCGCCATCGGACCACAAGGTGAGATAAGGCACTCCACTAAGATCGACAATCACCCAGCGACCACTCGGGGGATCGACAAACGAAAATTGAGGTCGCGGAACATCGAGCAATTGAAGGATGACTGACCCGGGAAGCTCACTCTTGGGAAACGGCATTTCGCCTCCCGAAAACTCAATATCGCGTGTTTCGCCGGAGAGATAATTCTCCCGAGAAAAATAGCGGCGATAAAGGCCCCGCGGCATTTGGAACCGGAAAGCATCGAAAGAAGTGGCGCCAAAACCCGGGTGTAACCCAAAGCCGACGTGCGCGGTCAATTCCGGTTCCTCATTTCGAAAAGCAAAAGTGACGACCACCTTTTCGTTGTCGATCCTGTAAGTGAGATTGAGGCTGACTCGCAAAGGATATTCGGCCTCGGAAAAATCCCGCGGTGTAATGCGATAGGTCAGCCATGCGCCACTGTTGGTTTCGCACTCCGCCAGATTCCATTTTTTGTGGCGAAGAAAACCGTGCGTGCCGCCTTTGATCTCGTGGCCGCGATAAGAACTCCGGCCATTTTTTAGCCTGTGCAAATAGTAACCCATTACCGTGGCGTGATTCGCCCAGCCAGACGCGGGTGCGCTGAGGTCATCATCGCGATTGAGGAAACCGGTCCATTGGCCGGTTTCGTCCGCTCGGGCCAGGCTAATCAACTCCGCGCCGAGACGCGAAACGATAATCCGCACGCCGTTCTCCTCGTCCGTTAAAACGTCGAGTTGTCGATCTAGCCGGTTATCTTCGCGATGCGAAGCCTTCATCGCGGCTCATGGGAACAAACCGCGCATTTGCTTGGCTTTAAGCACCCGCTCAACACCAATCGCCATGGCTGCCGTGCGATGGGAAATTTTATGGTCGCGAGCCCGCCGGATCACCTGCGCGAAAGAGTGCTCGAGAATTCGGAAGAGCTTGTCGGTCACTTCGGATTCGCTCCAAAGGAAGCTTTGCAGACCCTGGACCCATTCGAAGTACGAGACAATAACGCCGCCGGCGTTGCAAAGTATATCGGGAATTACAAATACCTCATCTGGACGCTGATCCAGAATTAAATCCGCTGCAGGCGTAGTTGGCCCATTCGCTCCTTCAGCCAGAATACGACACTTGATGTTTCCAGCATTCTTATCAGTGATCACGCGATCAACCGCGCACGGCGCCAGAATATCGCAGGGTAACGTCAGCAACTCGTTTGGATCGACACGGTCGCCCTGGTCGAAAGCCTTGAGCGACCCCTTTTTTAACACATGTTGCTCGGCTGCCTTCACGTCGATCCCTTTTGAATTGTAGACTGCCGCGTAGGCATCGCTGATCCCGACGACCTTTACTCCGCTCTTGAGCGCAAGCGAAAGCGCCGCGACCGAACCGACATTCCCAAATCCCTGCACGATAGCTGTGCACTTTTCCGGATCCATCTTCAGCATGTTCATCGCGCGCTCGATTAGATAAACCACACCACGCCCGGTCGATTCTCGCCTGCCTTCGGTCCCGCCGATGGAAACCGGTTTCCCAGTCACGATTTCGTTTACGGCATAACCCATGTAAACCGAATAGGTATCCATGAACCACGACATGATCTGTTCGTTCGTGCCCATGTCGGGTCCCATGATGTCGGTATGCGGCCCGACAAATGGGATCATTTCCTGCATATAGCGGCGAGATACGGCCTCGAGCTCCGCGTGCGATAATTTCGTTGGATCGACTGCCACGCCGCCTTTCGCTCCGCCGTAAGGCAATTGGGCGAGGGCGCATTTCCAGCTCATCCACATGGCCAGCGCAGCCGTTTCACCCATCGACAATGATGGCGCGAAACGCGTGCCGCCTTTGGTCGGTCCGAGGGCGATGTGATGTTGGACTCGATAACCCTGGAAAGCTTTGGTAGTGCCGTCATCCATGTGGACCGGCAGCGTCACTGCGACAGCGCGCTTGGGATAGGTCGCCCATTCCCGGTCGTTCTTGTCGATGCTGAGGTAATCGGCGATGACCTGAAACTGGTCGCACGCCATTTTAAAAACTTCGTCGTCGTAAATCGTCATGGAATTACCCAAAGGGCAGGCTTGCTATTTGCGCTGGACAAATCCAGCCGTCAACTCCGAAAGCGTTCGCGAGTCAACTCTCAAAGCCGCGAGAGCCAAACGAAACATGCAGTAAGATCGACAGCGGCGTGCGAAATCAAGTAGCGTCACAGCCAAATGAAAATTGAAACTATCGCGGTGCATGCGGGTCAGTCGATCGATCCGGCTACAGGCGCAGTCTCACCGCCGATTCATCTTTCGACGACCTTCGAGCGCGATGTGGAAGGAAGTTATTCGCGCGGATTCATGTACGCCCGGAACAATAATCCGAATCGCCAGGCGCTCGAGCAAGGGATCAGCGCTCTCGAGGGCGGCACCAGTGCCGTTGCATTTGCATCGGGAAGCGGCGCCACGATGTCGATCTTCCAGGCGTTAGCGCCGGGCGACCACGTGGTTGCCCACGTCGATGCTTACTACGGGACGTCGCGAATTGTCCGTGAGATTTTCCTTCGTTGGGGCCTTGAGGCCGATTTCATCGACATGAGCAATCTCAGCGCGGTGAAGAAAGCTATTCGAGCGAAAACGAAACTGGCCTGGATGGAGACGCCATCGAACCCGCTGTTGAAAATTGTCGATCTGAAGGCGGTGGCAGATGTCGTTCATGACGCCGGGGCAATTTGTGTTTGCGACAACACCTGGGCGCCGGTTCTCCAGCGACCTTTCGAACTCGGCGCCGATCTGGTTTTGCATTCGACCACAAAATATTTCGGCGGCCACTGCGATGTGCTCGGAGGAATCGTCGTATCGAAATCCGAGGGCGAGTTCTTTCAACGCATCCATAATATCCAGTACGAGGGTGGCGCGGTCCCCTCACCTTTCGATTGCTGGCTGATCTTGCGCGGCATGCGTACTTTGCCCTGGAGGATGCGGGCGCATTCCGAGAACGCAGCCAAAGTCGCGACGTTTCTAGCCCAGCATCGACAAGTGGGCCGTGTGCATTATCCCGGATTGAAATCGCATCCTGGTCACGAGATCGCCGCGAAACAAATGTCCTCGTTTGGCGGGATGCTGTCGTTCGAAGTCAAAGATGGAAGCGATGCAGCGATGTCAGTCGCGGCGAAGACAAAGATTTTTACTCGCGCGACCAGCCTGGGTGGTGTCGAAAGTTTGATCGAGCATCGCGCATCAATCGAAGGACCGGGAACAACATCACCGCCCGGCTTGCTGCGTTTATCAATCGGGCTCGAAAATGCCGACGATTTGATTGAAGACCTGGATCACGCGCTCGGCTGATTGGGCCGCCAGAATTTGCGCCGGAAGAGATCGACAATTTCCTGAACTTCGCTTACCCGGAGCAGAAGGGCTGTTCCGAAAAATATTCCGGCACCAAAAGCAATGGTTGCAAGCAGGATCCAAAGCTTGGGAACAAAACGCAGTTGGGCCCAGGCACCGAGCCACCAGTAATTTGCCGCCCAACAGACGAGCGCGAGCAAGGCGCCCGCGATGCAGATTTTCCCTAGGCCCTCGAGCAATTGGCGCGTCTCGAGCCGCTGCGTTTGCTGGTGCATCAACGAGTAGAGCAACAGGAAATTGATGGTCGCCACGATGCTTGTGGAAAAAGCCAGGCCGCGATGACCCCACCCGAGGCGAAAGGTGAACAGCCAGTTGAGAAAGAGATTTGTGCCGATCGCGAGAAAGCTCACAATCATCGGCGTATTGCGTTTTCCAATCGCGTAAAACGCGGGCGTCAGCACTTTAAGCGCTGCATACGAAACCAGGCCGATAGCGTAAAAGCGCAGCGCGCCAGCCGTTTGACGCGTCATTTCCGGCGTGAATCGACCGTGCTGATAAATCACGCTGATTATTGGCGACGCCAGCATCGCCAGACCGATCGCGGACGGGATGGTGAGTAGGAACGCGAGTCGCATCCCGCGAGCGAGAATCGCGCGGAACTGATCCATGTTTCCCACCGCGGCACTTTTCGAAACGAGCGGAAGCGTGACCGTGCCGATGGCAACACCGAAGATTCCCAATGGCAATTGCATCAACCGAAAGGCGATGTTGAGCCAACTCACCGGGCCGTTGCCGAGACTCGCAGCAAATCCGCTATTTACGAGCACGTTGACCTGGACGGCGCTCGCGGCGATTACGGCTGGAGCCATCAGCGTTAGCACCGTGCGCACGCCTTCATCACGCCAGTGAAAATCCGGCCTGTATTTATAGCCGACGCGTCGCAAAGATGGAAATTGGGCGCTCAATTGCCAGGCGCCGCCGATCAATGTTCCGATTGCTAAACCGGTGAGCGAGCGAGCGCCGAAGTGCGGGTCCAGCCACCAACCAATGCCGACACCGGCAATAATCGAGCCGAGATTGAAATAGCTCGACGCCATGGCCGGCGGTCCAAACACATGTTTCGCGTTCAGCATTCCCATCACTAGCGCAGCCAGGGAAACCAGAAGCATGAATGGCCACATGATCCGCGTAAGCAGAATGGTTAGCGCAGTCTTGTCCGGTGACCACGCGCCCCAGGTGAGAAGATCGACAAGCTGAGGCGCAAAAATGATCCCGAGCAGCGTCACCGCGCTCATGAAAAGGGCCGTGAGGGTCGCGACTTTATTTGCCAGCCGCCAGGCCGATTCATCACCTTCGACTGCGATCTTTTGCGAAAACGTTGTAATGAACGCTGTCGAAAGCGCGCCCTCGGCAAACAGATCGCGCAGCAGATTCGGCAGGCGAAACGCCATCAGGAATGCGTCGAGATTTCTTCCAGCGCCAAACAGCCCCGCAAACACCTGTTCTCGAATCAGACCGAGAAGGCGGCTGCAAAGAATCGCCAGCCCAACGACGCCAGTCGCGCGCGTGCTCGATTGTCGATCTTGCGCCGCTGCCATTGGCTTACAGTCCCGTGGGAAAACCAATCAATTCCCACGGAAGTTTGAAGCGTTTCGATAAATGCGCGGCTAAAGCTTTGACGCCGAAGGTTTCGGTCGCGTAATGGCCGCCGAGAATCAGATTGATTTCGAGTTCTTCCGCGGCAATAGCCGCCCAATGCGGCGCTTCGCCGGTGATGAAGGTATCGATCTGCTGCTCCGCGACGCGGTAAATTTCCGAGCCCGCGCCGCCGGTCACGACGGCAATATTTTTCGTCGTTTTCGGTCCGAATCGAAACGTTTTCACTGGAGCCTTTAACACACTGCTCACCCGGCGAACCAGCTGTTCTCTCGATAATGAAAAACGCGCTCTTAATCCGATCGATTGACCTTTCTCTTCGAGGAACGGCTTAGTCGATTTCAAACCAAGGGCAGCCGCGAGTTGCGAATTGTTCCCCAATCGGGAATGCACATCGAGCGGAAGATGTGCGCTGTAAAGCGCGATGTTGTGTTCGAATGCAATCCGCAATTGCCGATGCAATGACTCTGTCACCGGTTGCAGTCCCGGCCAGAACAAACCGTGATGGACGATCAGAAGATCGACATTTTTTTTGGCTGCCGCTTTCAGTATTCGCGTCGAAACGTCCACCGATGCGCCGATCTTGGTCACTCGCCCGGAGTTTTCGATTTGAAGACCATTCAGGGCGTTTGGCCAATCCTGGATGTCGCGGATACGAAGTAAATCGTCAATGTAAGCGGCGACGGCGACGAGCGAAGGCATCGTGTAATTGTAGGGCGTCTGTGACAGACGCCAATCCCAAAGGATTTTCGCGAGACCCCGACAATTGCTTGACGAACATCATGCAAATTGTGACTTTGAATTGTGGATCTTATGGACGTCGAATATACAGATGCACCGACGCAAACCGGGCCGAGCACGCCGCCCGGGACCATGGCCTGTCCCTATTGCGGTGCGATTTTACCGGAGGACGCCGAGGCGTGTACCAACTGCGATTGGACACGCGAAGCGACCAAGCCGGCCGAGCCAAAAGCGAGCGATGCGATGGCAATCCTGCTGAGTATTGTTCCGGGGCTCGGGCACATCTACAAGGGTCACCGGGTCATGGGCGCGGTTTTGCTGTTCCTGATCACGCCGGTGGCCATCGCCTTCGGACTTCTAGCGGCGTTCGCTTCCGCCGGCTTTGGAATCGGCATCCTCGTTTTCTACTGGATCGGGGTGATGATTCACGCCTGGGCAGCGGAAGATCGCGTGCTCCCGACCGAGGATGAAGGCGAGCAGTATTGAGGTTAGTCGCTCAAATTTCAAAGCGGCTTGGTTGCGACCGCGCGATGGATTTCTTCCAGAATTTCTCGCATTCCGTAGCGGAACTTCCAATTCGGATAATGGGATTGAAACTTTCGCACATCGCTGATCCACCAGATGTGATCGCCTATCCGGTTCGTTTCTTCGTAAGTCCAAAGTAGTTTCTTGCCGCTGATTTGCTCGCACATCTCGATCGCTTCCAGCATCGAGCAATTGCTGTGACGGCCGCCGCCAATGTTGTAAACCTCGCCGACGCGCGGCGCGCGGAGGAATTCCGCAAACGCTTCGACCAGATCGAAGCTGTGAATGTTGTCGCGCACCTGTTTTCCTTTGTAACCGAAAACGCGATACGGGCGTCCGGTGACAGTGCAGATCATTAAATAGGAAAGGAACCCGTGAAGCTCAGTTCCGGCGTGGGCCGGTCCGGTAAGGCAACCTCCCCGGAAGCAAACCGTCGGCATTCCAAAATAGCGTCCGTATTCCTGCACGAGCACATCCGCCGCAACTTTCGACGCGCCAAACAAAGAGTGTTTCGTGTTGTCGATACTCATCGACTCGGAGATGCCCGGTTCGTATTTATGGCCGGGTTCGATCTCCCAGCGTTTTTCCAGCTCTCGCAAGGGCAAACGATTGGGCGTGTCGCCATAGACTTTATTTGTCGATGTAAAAATGAAGGCGGCTTCGGGGCAGAACTTCCGTGCCGCTTCCAATAAGTTGAGGGTGCCGTTCGCGTTTACCGTGAAATCGGTTTGCGGATCGCGCGCCGCCCAGTCATGCGACGGCTGAGAAGCAGTATGCACGATCGCGTCAACGTTACCGGAATGTTGTTTGAATAAACTGTCGATCTTGGCCGCATCTCGAATGTCGATGCTATGATGCTCGTAACTGCGGAGATTCTTGATCAAAGCGTCGCGCGTTTTCTTTGTCGAAGCTTCTGGCCCGAAAAATTGCGAGCGCATATCGTTGTCGATTCCCACGATGCGCCCGCCTTTTCCGGCAAAATACCTGGCGGTTTCAGAACCAATCAGGCCGGCTGAACCGGTTACAATGATGGTGCGCATTTTCGTTTTGCTCTTGGTTCACGCTCCGGCCGATCAACCGGCAACTGTTCGACGCGCTGCAATCTCTGGCAAAGCCGGATGGCGTCAAACGGCGCGAATACTTTGGCGTCGTTATCGAAATAAACAAACACATCACGCGCTCTATTGTCGCCTCGGGCAGACCCAATAACAGTCGCGTCGAGAGGTTGTCGGCCATGCTGCCATTTCTCGATCCGCTCTGCCCACCAATTCAACGCGTGGTCGCCATAACCACTGACATAAATTTCTTCGGCGCCATGAAGGCGGATGTAAATGAAATCTGCGGTCAAATCTTCGGCGTAAGGCCATTTCTTGGCAGTATCGGCGAAGACGAATGCGACATTGCACCGGCGCAGCAGATCGAAAAAATCAGGAGTCATGAAACTATCGTGACGGACTTCGATGGCATAACGAAGGAGACGCGAGATGTCGATCCTGGTCCAGGCTGGCGCTTTTAGTTTGTCGTCGTGTTTGGTTGCGAGCTTCGCCGCCTCGGCCGTTTCACGAGGGAGCAACCCAAGAAAAGTCTGCAAGCGCTGTCGGTCCCACCCGAGATTGGGAGGCAACTGCCACAGGATCGGGCCAAGTTTTTCTCGCAACGCAGAGTACACCCGAAGCAAAGAAGTTGGCCAGCGGAGTTCTAACCTCGCGAAGCTTTTTCATGTGAGTGATGAATCGCCCTCCTTTGACCGCAAAGAGAAAATCATCGGGCGTTTCCGCATACCAGCGCTGATAGCTGGAGGGAAGCTGAAGTGAGTAGAACGAGCCGTTGATCTCAACGGAATTGAATTTGCTCGCAGCAAATTCGAGCTCGCGGCGTTGCGGCAGGTCTTTCGGGTAAAATTTGCCCCGCCACCCCGGATAACGCCAGCCGGAGATCCCGACGCGGATGTCGATCTTATCTAGACGAGCTCGAGCGAACGATTTCGGTCGGGCAGCAGACCGTGCTTGACGCATAAATTGGCGAAAGTGAGCAGACCTTTCTTTTCTCGTTCCCCAAAGCTGAATCGGATGTTCTCTGCAAAATAGCGTTCGCAAAAATCGAGATCGAACTTCGTTTCTTTCGAAATCAGTTGCTTGATTCGAGGCAGGTTCCGGTCGCGCAACTCCCGCAACTTCTGTGCGACAGTGTCAGGTTCAGGAAACTCCGGCCTGACCAGCCAGAGCGCGTAGACGAACGGTAGATTGACAAGTTCCTTCCAAGCCGCGCCGAGATCCCAAAATTCGAATTCCGTTTCGTGTTCCTGACGAAAACGAATGGCTTGATCACCGATGAAAAGTCGGGCCCGATGCGAACTGATCCAGGCTGTCGATACTGTCGTTAACCGCGGCGCGAAATTTTTAGAAGCCAGGAGACAACGCAAAAGATTGACCGAAGTTTCCGAAGCGGGATCGAGCTCGATTTCTTCCACATCGCTGAGCGCACCACCGTGCGCAACTACGACGCTATAAACGGGGCCATCAGAAGATATGGAGATGCCATCCACAATCCGATAGATCGGATTGCGCAAGAATTCGAAGCTGGATACAAGCGCCACGTCTAGGTCGCCCCTGGCTAATTGGGCGCAGAGTGAAGCCGGGTGATCCAATACCACCCGCTCGGGCCAGCCGTGAACGAGCGGCCGGGCGTTCAGGTATTTTACGCAGCCGAGGTGGAGTGGCTTCAATTACGCCCAGGCCAATTCTGTCGAATCTACCTTTTCGCCATTTACGGGCCCCGCAGAAATGTGCCGGTAATGACTATCGCGCTGCCTTGGATCGCGACCGGCCTCTCGAATTGCATGTTCGAGTGCTGCGATCGTCTGCTGTTGCGGAGTAGTCGCGCCAGCCATGTGGAAAATCTTCTCCTCGAGGATTGTTCCATGCAGATCGTCTACGCCGTAGCTCAGCGAAACCTGAGCGAGCGGTAGTCCCAGACTAACCCAATAAGCGGTGAGATGATCGATGTTATCGAGGTAAATCCGGCTTACGGCCAGATTCCGAAGCTGTTCAAAGGGCGAGGTCGGCTTGATATCAGAAAGAATTCCGAAGGAGCGGGACGGTTCAAACGCGAATGGAACAAAACCGGTAAACCCATTGGTCTCGTCCTGTAATTCGCGCAACTGACACAGATGGTCGACGCGTTGGGATAGAGTTTCAATATGACCATACAGCATCGTGCAGGTGCTGCGTCCGCCCATGCCATGCCAGGTGCGATGCACATCGAGCCATTCAGTCGCCGTTTCTTTGCCACGACAGATCCGATCCCGGACTTCTGGATCGAAAATCTCTGCGCCGCCACCGGTGATCGAGCCGAGGCCGGCTTCGCGCAGCGTTTCTAATGTTTCGCGGATCGACATTTTGAAAATCCGCTGGGCTAGATGGCGCACTTCAATGGCGGTGAAAGCTTTGATGTGAAGATCGGGATCGAGCGCCCGCAATTCGTGCAGCAGATCGAGATACCATTGCTTTTTCAGAGTCGGATGCAGGCCTCCCACCATGTGGACTTCGGTAATCCCAAGCGGGAGAGCGTCGCGAACGGCCCGAACGATCTCATCGATCGCGTATTCAAATGCGTGCGCATCGCGCTTTTTAGCTGCAAAGGCGCAGAACTGACAGGAGAGCAGGCAGATATTGGAATAATTGATGTATCGATTGTGGATGTAAGTCGCGAAGTTCCCGTTCTTTCTTTCGCGCACGACGTTCGCCATCATTCCGAGCGCGTTCAGATCGTTCGAGCGATAGAGATCGAGAGCGTCGGATTCGGAGATTCGCCGGCCGGCCTCAATCTTTTTCGCGATGGACCTGAGTTCGGTAGGAATGAGCCGGTGATTCATCTTTGCCGCGGAATCATGCATGGCTACGCCTTGCGTTGCAACGGAAAACAGCTTAGTCGCCCCGTGCTCATTCGTGCTCGCGCGTGACTCCTGCCGTATTGTTCGCAATGTCCACGAATCCGAAACCGCCGGATGACCTCGAACAAATCGAGGACGTTCGTCTGATGCGCCTCGTGGCCGATAGAGATACGCAAGCGTTCGAACGATTGATCGAACGACATCAGGGTTTGGTCGTGGGAACAGTCGCGCGAATGCTCGGCAGCAATTCCGATGTCGAAGATATTGCGCAACAAGTCTTCATTCGCGTGTGGAAGAGCTCGGGGCGTTACGTAGCCCGAGCAAGATTCACCACCTGGTTGCTCAAAATTACGCGTAACCTCGTTTTCAATGAACTCCGCCGGACCAAACGGCATTCTCACGTTCCGTTACAAATTGAAAGCGGCGACGGAGAACTTCCCGTAAGAGATCAGAACAATCCGACGCCGGATTCATCGCTACTGGAGGCCGAGCTGCAGCGGGCTATTGAAGACACGATCATGCAGCTGCCTGAAACGCAGCGCATGGCGCTAATCCTTCGAAGATATGAGGAGCTCAGTTATGAAGAGATCGGAGAGATTCTCGGTTTATCCGTGCCTGCAGTGAAGAGCGTTCTCTTTCGAGCGCGGACGGAGTTGCGTGCGCGACTATCGAAATATTTGAATGGGTAGTTTAGCAAAACAAAAGAGGGCGGACACCTTGCGAGCATCCGCCCCCTCTCAACCCCACATTCGTTGTCGATCTAAAAATCGCGATCCTTGGCTGAAGACTTAAATTGCACTTCGGACGCTGCTTCCGGCGCCGGCGGCACGCCTGGCTTGGCGTAATCCGCGGCGACCTGACGCTGTGCTGTCGGAACCAGACGAATGGCGCCCTTCGCGTTATTGCGCCAGCCGTCAGGATCGGCAAACTCTTCGCCACTGTGATGAATTCCTGAGACCTGGTCCTCCAATCCCGTGCCATATCGCGCATCCAGAATTGTCGGGGTAACAAACACCAGCAGGTTGCGTTTCGTGCGCGCATTTAAGCGTTCCTGGAAGAAATAGCCGAAAATGGGGACATCCCCGAGCACCGGGACCTTGCTTCGCCCCTTGCTCACTTCGTCTTGCAGCAAGCCGCCGATCGCCAGAGTGTCACCGCTTCTGATAAGAACATTCGAGTCGAGAGAGCGTGTGTCGATAATCGGACTCGCCACGGTCGCGCCGCTGAAGGTGAACGTCTGATCACCGACCTTGTTGCTGATCTCTGGTTTTACGCTTAGCGTGACAAAATTGTCTTTGTTTACAGAAGGGCGAACCAGCAGGGTGTTGCCAAACTTTTTATCCTGGAATCCGCTGAAGACCGCCTGAGCGGTTTGCTCGTTGAAATTCAACTGCGGCACGGGCTGGGCCCGAGAGATTTCAATTTTAGCCTGCTGATTGTCGGCCGTGACGATTCGCGGGTTAGCCAGAAATTCGGCATCACTATCCTCGTTGAGCAGGCGCAGAGTAGCCGAAAACTGTGGTAATGTAAGAATCGCAAACTGACCGGTCAAATGGGAAAGGTTGCCATAGAAATTCGAATTCGCTGCGTTGCCCAATTGAGGATCGCTTTTAATCAGTTGCCCGGTGATCGGATCCACTTTGCCATTCGTTCCTGTATAAGAGAATGTCTGGGGATTGGTAGAACTTCCAAGCACCCCGCCCCAATTGATTCCGTAGCTCTGCTTGGGATTGGCCGTCACTTCGACCAGACGCGCTTCGATCATCACCTGCCGGGTCGGTTTATCGATCTGCACCAGCATCCCGCGAATGTGATCGATATTGCTGCGGGTCTCGCGGAAGAAGACGGTGTTCGTTCTCTCGTCAACTTGCGGCGCGACCCCGCTGGCCAACTGCGACGCGATTAACGGGGCAACATCTTTCGCCCGAGCATAGCTAAATTGGTAGCTGTCCGATTCCGTCGGTTCCTTGGCGCGTTCCGCATCCGTCTTCACGTAATAGACATTGTCGATTTTATCCAGGAACAGTCCCTTGGCTTTGACGATGATCTCGATTGCCTGAAGCGCAGTGACGTCTTCCAACCGCATCGTGACTGTGCCGGTCACAGCTTCACTCACCACAAGATTGATTTTCGCCTGACGAGCAAGCAATCGCAGAACCTGGCCGACATCGTCGCCTTGAAATTCGCGAACTCCAACACCTCCGCCCTGTTCATCTGCCGGAGACGCGGTATCGCTCTTCACAGCAACTGCAGGTGCTCCCGGCGTGGGTGCGTTACCTGTGGGCGCCTGCACCAACGTCAAGGACGAGTTGTCCGCGCTCTTCGCAGTCGAACCGGTAGATGAAACCGCAGTAGCTGGAGCTTGTCCGGTCGCTGGGTCTGGCGCGCTGGTTTGTGCTTGAGAAAAGGACAATGCACCGAGCAACGCCGCCGCCGCACAGCCCAGGGATTTGAGAAGGTTTACCATAATTACGATTGCAGGTTAAAAGTGCTCGGCTGTGTAAAGCAGGAAGCAGACCAGCCCGGAGGCCGGTTTTGCACTCTCCCTTTTGTGGGAATCTCGGCAGGATTCGCCAGAGCTGCGCGGGAGCCAACGCCCTGGAAAAGACAGAGTTTCAACAACTCCCCACGCAAAGGCGAACCGCCAATCCACGGACCACCTCTGTCGACTATCCGTGTTTAAGTGATCGTGGAGCTTTTTTCCCGAGTTATGTTCCGGATCGCCACTGCTATTTCACAACGCGACCCTGCACACGTTTGATCTGAGTGTGATGCGTTAATACGTGAACCCGGCCATCACTGCCGCGGAAAAATGCACTCAGAATCCAGCTGACAATACTGATCACGATTGCGCCCCAAAATGCGCTCCAGAAACTATCTACCTGAAAACCCCAGACGATGTGCGGGACGATGAGGAGCATTAGCCCGTTTACGATTAGAATGAAGAACCCCAGACTCAGCAAAATAAGCGGTGCGCTCAGAATCAACAAGATCGGCCGGAGAAAAGCGTTTAAAATTCCGAGCAACAGCGCCGCCCCGATCAAAGCGGCTACGCTGTCGTAGCGAATCCCCTCGATCAACGATGAGGCAACCATGACTGCCAGAGTCGTGATTCCCCACCGGAAAACGAAATGCCGCATGACGACAAGGGTATGCCGAATCGAGTGACTGTCCAAGCAGCATAGAAAATGAGCGTTGAACTGAGAAAAAATTTGCGAATCGCGCACTGCAGGTTAATCGAATTCTGTGCCGAAAAATTCGAATACAAGGAACAATGGCTCGCCGGAGGCGAGGGGCTCTTGCGGGGTTGGCGGCGAGAAGAAAACAACGCGTCGAAGATCGACATCAGTCCGCAAAGGCGTTTCCTCCCGCGGTAAGAAATCTGCAAAAATCGCGCCGGCAAAAAGCCCAAAGCAGGCGCCATCGTCAGAGCCGAGCGATGAACAAATCCGTATGCGCGCCTATTTCATTTCTGAGCGTCGACATCGGCTCGGTCTGCCGGGCGATTCGGATTCGGATTGGCTGGAAGGGAAGCGTCAGCTTTTGTCTGAGTCAGGCACCCGTTAAATTCGCGCTGGAGCTGGCGGTCTTGATCCCCCGGCAAATCTCTCGCACTTTATCGAGAAGCCGATTCATCGAAAATGGTTTCGCAACGAAACCACCCACACTGGGTTCTTTCAAAAGCTCCTGGACCCGCCTTTCGTCGCCCCTGCCCGACACGAGCAAAAGCGGCGGGACCACCCGTACCGGTTCAACATTGCCATACACTTTACCGATCAAAAAAAAGAGCATCGCGCCATCGATCATCGGCATGGAAAAATCGAAGATGAACAAATCGTAGGTCTTCCTGAGGGCCAGTTCGAAACCGTATTCCGGCCGCGGCGAAGTATCGACCTCGCAGTGGAACGAAGCTGCGAGCGCTTCGCGCATTATGCGAAGCAAACCGACCTCATCGTCGACGATCAGGATTCGCTTCGGCGGGTTCTTGCTCACACGGCAGATTTTAACCCCGAATAGACACCGATGAACATCAATTGTTTATTATTAGCCGATGGAAAATGGCATTGTCGATCTTGCCGATGCTCTGCGGGAACGACTCGCCATTATTCAAGATCAAGAAAGTCGGCGCGATGAAGCGAAGCACATGGCGCGATTGCGCGCCGTTTCTGAAAAGATCGATCAATTGCAGGCCGCCTTGTCGGGGTCAGTCGACCCGCGATTGAACCACTTTCTCCAGCGAAAGAGCTACGATAAAGCGCTCGACTTTATCGAGAATACAACTCGACGATAAGCTGCTCGTTCACGATCGGCTGCATCTCTTCCCGGGTCGGAATCCGCGCGACTTTGCCCTTAAGGGCGTCGCGATCGACTGTCAGCCAATCAGGGACGGGTGAGATCTGGGTGAGATCGAGATTGCGAAGGACGAGCTGACGAGATTTCGGTTTGTCCTTAATCGAAATTTCGTCGCCGGCTTTCACGTTATAGGAGGCAATATTCACGCGTCGGCCATTGACCAAAACATGCCCGTGCGAAACCAGCTGGCGGGCTGCGCTTCGCGTGTTGGCCAGACCCAGCCGATACACGACATTGTCGATCCTCGTCTCCAGAAGCTGGAGAAGCGTTTCGCCGGTAACACCACGTTTGCGTAATGCACTCTGGAAGATTCGTCGGAACTGGCGTTCCAGAAGGCCGTACTGATATCGAAGCTTCTGCTTCTCGCCGAGCGCGATCGCGTAATCAGATTGTTTGCGCCGGGAACCTCTGGGACCGTGCATCCCCGGAGGGTAATTCTTTCGTTCGAGCGACTTCGATGAGCCGAAGATCGGCACACCATATCGTCGGCTGACTTTTGTTTTTGGTCCGGTGTATCTAGCCATGCAGGGTAATGAGTAATAGGTACGAGTGACGGGACTTTAGACGCGGCGTTGTTTGGGTGGGCGGCAGCCATTGTGCGGAACTGGCGTCACGTCACGAATTAAAGTGAGATCGAGACCAATTGCCTGTAACGCTCGGACAGCGGATTCGCGGCCCGCACCAGGTCCTTTAACCAAGACCTCGACTTCTTTCAGGCCGTGGCCCATCGCCTGGCGGGATGCGTCCTGCGCCACCATTTGCGCTGCGTAGGCTGTGCTCTTGCGCGATCCTTTGAAGCCAACTTTTCCCGCGCTGGACCAACCGATCACGTTCCCGTTCATATCGGTGATCGTCACGATCGTGTTGTTAAACGTGGCCAGAACGTGTGCGATTCCTGAATGGATGTTCTTTGCGCCTTTTGCCTTAACGATCTTCGGTTTCTCGATGTCATCGGGTGACAGCGAAAGATTCTCCGCCGGAGGCGCCGCTGTTGCTACTTCAGTTTTTTTTCCTTTCGCCGGCTTCTTCTCTGTTTTCGGCGCAACTTCGGCCGGAGCAGCCGCCCCACCATCTCCCGATGCCACAACTTTCGCGTCGACAGTCGTGGTAGGCTCTGCTGTTTCCTTTTCGTTCTTCGGATGCTTCGGTTCAGCCATAATGATTAATCTTTAGACCACACCCGATTTTGCTTCCTTGCTTCGGATGACGCCGACGGTCTTGCGCGGGCCTTTGCGGGTTCGGGCATTTGTCGATGTTCGCTGGCCTCGGACTGGTAAGCCGCGCCGGTGTCGAATGCCCCGGTAACAATTGATTGCCTGTAAACGCTTTAAATTACTCTGCACTTCGCGACGCAGATCGCCCTCGATTTTCAGTTTGTTATTCGTGATGGCGTGAATGATTTCGTTCAACTGCTGAGGCGTCAGGTTCTTCGCCCGTAAATTTGGGTCGATATTAGTCTGCTCCAGAATTCGTTTGGCGGTGGCCAGCCCGATTCCGTAGATATAGGTGAGCGACGCTTCGATGCGTTTATCCGCTGGAATCTCAACCCCGAGTAATCTTGGCATGTTCTATTAAATCGTTAAATCCTCGAATTCGTCTACAAGGCTCACCCCTGGCGCTGTTTGTGGCGCGGATTTTTGCAAATCACGCGGATCACATTCTTGCGTTTCACAATTCTACAACTGGCACAAAGCCTCTTAACTGATGGTCGTACTTTCATCGTCTACAAAACAAACAACGCGGCGATCAGCCAGCGTGTCACTTTTGCCGGAACGTTATCCGGCCCTTCGACAAATCGTAGGGAGAAATCTCTAGCATAACTTTGTCTCCTGGCAAGATGCGAATGAAGTGCAGCCGCATTTTGCCTGAGATATGCGCGAGGACGCGATGGCCATTGGCCAGTTGGACCCGGAACATCGTATTGGGCAGCAGTTCGACAACTGTGCCTTCTACTTCAATTGCGTCTTTCCGCGCCATGTAAGGATTTCCGGCTCGTCCTTCGTAATTAGAACTGTGTGTTCAAAATGGGCCGAAGGCAGCCCATCGGCGGTTCGGACCGTCCAGCCATCTTCCAGTAACCGCACGTCTGCTGCGCCCATGTTGATCATTGGTTCGATGGCGAGCGTCATGCCGGCTTTCAGCCTTGGACCGCTGCCGCGCTTGCCATAATTGGGGATCTGCGGTTCTTCGTGCAATTTTCGTCCTACTCCGTGTCCAACAAATTCTCGAACTACTGAAAAGCGATGGCGTTTCGCTTCATCTTCGATTTCCGCGCAAATATCACCCAGCCGTGCGCCTTCATGTGCGATACGAATAGCTCGATCCAGTGCGTTCTGAGTCGCGCGCAACAATAATTCCACGCGGTCGCCGATCATCCCCACCGGGATCGTTGCCGCTGTGTCCCCCACCCATCCATTTTGGATCACGCCAATATCTAGCTTTACGATATCCCCGTATTGGATCCGCCGTTGGCTGCCAATCCCGTGCACGACTTCGTCATTGAGCGAAATACAGATGTTTCCCGGGAAAATGCGATGACCCAGCCGATAACCGAGAAAGGCGCTCTTCACGTTTGCTTCCTGCATGAAATCAGCTGCCGCCTCATCCACTTCCTTGGTCGAGATTCCCGGGCGAATTAGTTCCGTTACGCGGTCGAGAACATCGCTCGCGGTGCGACAAGCCTGCCGCATTTTGTCGGCTTCTTTCGGGCTCTTAATTGGAATCATGCCGGCAATTTGTTCTCGATTAATCGAGAGATATCCCCAAAAACCGTTTCCCGATCCCGATTGCCGTCGATCCGATGTAAGATCGACATCTTGCTGTAAAAAGTCGCCAGCGGCTCAGTTTTACCTCGATATTCCTGGAGTCGCGTTTGCAGCACACTCGCATCGTCGTCGTTACGCCGAACCAACGGTCCGTCACAGTAGGGACAAATCGGCCGCTCGGAAAATTTTGCACTCGATGCACTCGTAGTGAAGCCGCACTCGCCGCATTGCAAACGGCCAGAGATCCGATCCAGCACTGTCTTTTCAGAAACTTCCAGCCAGATGGCGAGATCGAGTGCGGTACGCACACGTTTCAAAATTGCTTCCAAACTTTGCGCCTGCGGTAACGTGCGGGGAAATCCGTCGAACACGAAACCATGCGCGCCGTGCAGCCGCAACCAATCCTCAATCAGTTTAACGATGATCTCATCCGACACCAATCCGCCACGCTGGGTAATTTCAGCCGTAGCCAAACCCAGCGGCGTTCCGAGATCGCGTTCCCGTCGCAAAATCGCACCGGGCGATGTTACGGGAATCCCGAACTGACGGGTGATCAATTCGGCCTGTGTCCCCTTTCCGGAACCTGGCGCGCCGAGAAGAACGAGTCGTCTTTTCACCCCGGAAGTCTAGCGGCCGTAAAGAAAAATTGCCACGCCGGCAATAACGAGTGCCGCGATGCCAACGTAAAGCCACATCAACGTCCCTTGAGCAGCCGCGTCGCCGCGACTATAGGATGCTCGATCAAATGATCGACCACGAATGCGGCCTTTTCTCAAAAACCCGTCGTAATGCCGCTGGATCAGATGCGTCTCCACCTGTCGCATTGTGTCCAAAATTACGCCCACGATAATTAGCAAGCTCGTGCCCCCGAAAAACTGCGCCGTAATCGTCGGCACGTTCAATCCCTGGCTCATTAACGCCGGCAAAATTGCAATCAGCGTCAAAAATACCGCGCCGGCAAAAGTTAGTCGCGTCATCGTGAAATCCAGAAAATCTGCAGTCGGTTTTCCCGGACGCACACCCGGGATATAACCGCCGTACTTCTTCAGATCGTCAGCGATTTGCGCCGGTTGAAACTGCGTCGCGACCCAGAAATAACTGAAGAAGAAAATCATTCCTGCCAGAACCACATAGTGTGGCCAGCCGGTTGAAAGAGCAGCGGCGATGCGCGCAGCCGTAGGGCTGTTCTTGAAAGCGAAGCTTACGATCGTCGTCGGGAATAAGAGCAACGCCCAGGCGAAAATGATCGGCATCACTCCTGCATAATTCACCTTCAAGGGCATGTATTGCGTCTGCCCGCCGTACATTTTTCGGCCCACCACGCGCTTGGCGTACTGGACCGTGATTTTGCGCACACCCTGGGTAATTGCGATGACGCCGGCGATCACAATGAATAAGAACGCCACCATCAGCACCAGAATCGCCGGATTAACCTGGCTGGTCCCGGTTTGGGCCGACGGCACGAAAGTTTTCCATGCCTGCGCCAACGCCGCGGGCAAGCGTGCGACGATACCGATCGTTATAATGAGGGAAATTCCATTTCCTATTCCGCGGTCGGTAATCTGATCGCCCAACCACATCAGGAAAAGCGTGCCGGTGGTGAGTGAGATCACCGTTACGATGCGAAACCACCAGCCCGTGTCTTCGACCAGCGGAATGCCGAGTCGCTGGATTGTGTCGGAAATACCTCCCAGCACAATGTGATACGACTCTGGATGCTGAAACGACAAAGCCAGCATGTAACCTTGAAAAATACATATGGCGACCGTCGCATATCGAGTCAGCTGCATGATCTTCTGACGACCGTTATCTTCCCGCGCCATTCTTCCCAGCTGCGGTATCACCGCTGTGAGCAACTGCATCATGATCTGCGCGCTGATGTACGGCATGATCCCTAACGAAAACACAGCGCAATTCTCCAGAGCACCGCCGCTGAATAAATTAAACAGCGCGCCCAGGCCACCACCGCCACCCTTGGCTGCGGTTGCAAACCATTCCTGCAATACGGCTGGGTTCACGCCAGGTGTCGTAATCGCGGCGCCCAGACGGACAATGACGATCACGGCAAGCGTAAACAGGATTCGCCGGCGTAACTCTGGAATCTTGACGGAGTTTAGAAAGGCCGAAACCATTTGTTAATCCCCTAGGTCACAAGCCGGCAAAATGCCAGCTTCCGCGCGATTCGAGATAAAACCAGCCGACAACTGATCATCGCGACTAACTCTTACGTGCCGCCCTTTTCTTTGGCGATTTGCTTTTCGCCACCGACTTTTTCACTGATTTTTTCGACTCCTCTGCCACTTGCGCTGCCGGACCCGCTTCAGCCGGAAGATCGACAGCTCTTCGCTCGGTACCGCGAGCGCGCAAGGTAATTGTTCCGCCAGCTTTTTCGATCTTTTCCCGGGCTCCCGCACTGATCTTGTCGACCTCGACCGTAAGACCATGTTTCAATTCACCATCGCCAAGGATTTTGATTCCGGCCACCTTCCCGCGTACCAAATTCGATTCACGAAGCAACTGCTCGTTCACCAGAGTCCCGCTCTTGAAAGCATTGAGATCATCGAGATTTACAGTCGCGTAGCGTTTGTGAAACGCCGCATTATTAAACCCCCGCTTAGGCAACCTTCGGATCAACGGCATCTGGCCACCTTCAAATCCAAGCCGAAGGCTGCCACCCGATCGCGCCTTTTGTCCCTTATGCCCTTTGCCGCTGGTTTTGCCATGACCAGAGCTCTCGCCACAGCCGAGACGTTTCACTCGATGCCGGGCGCCGGGACGCGGGCGTAGATTATGAAGTCGTAACATATTGCTTCGTTTCCCCATCAGATCGTAACCCGCGCACTTTAAAAATTTCATCGCGACGGCGCAAAGAGCGTAACGCTGCGATCGTAGCCTTTACTACATTGGCGTGATTGCTCGAGCCGAGTGATTTCGCCAACACATCTCGAATTCCAGCGGCTTCCGCTACAGCTCGCACTCCACCACCTGCGATAACACCGGTTCCGGGCGATGCCGGCCGCAAAAGTACGCGCGCGCCGTCATATTCACCCACCACTTCGTGCGGAATTGTGTTTTCGTGTAACGAAACTTTTTGCATCGATTTTTTGGCCGCGTCAGAAGCCTTACGAATCGCTTCCGAGACTTCATTCGCCTTGCCAAAACCAACACCGACTTTTCCATCATGATCGCCGGCCACGATCAACGCGCTGAAGCTGAACCGTCGCCCGCCTTTCACGACTTTTGCGCAACGATTGATGAAAACGACTTTCTCAGTCGTGTCACCCCTCGCTGCCGGCATCCTCTCGGTCGTGCGCGAATCGGGTCGTCTGCTACCTGAAGTTCCTTGTGCCATGAAATTAAAACTTTAGGCCACCGGCGCGCGCTGCGTCCGCCAATGCTTTTACTTTGCCTTGGTACTGGAAACCGCCGCGGTCGAAGACAACCTTGTCGATCTTCTTACCAATTGCCCGTTCGGCGATCACTTTACCGACCATCTCGGCTGTCGTGCGGTTGGCTGCAACTTTGTTTTTCCCCAGCACATCTTTCTGGGTTGTCGATGCTGCAATCAATGTTTTGCCGACTGAATCGTCGATCACCTGTGCATAGATGTGCTTCCCAGAAAAATGGATGGCTAGACGCGGCCGCTCTGCCGTGCCCGAAACCTTTTTCCGAATCCGCCGATGCAAACGCTCCCGCGCCGCTTTTCGATTGAACGTTGCCATAACTACTGGACCGTCTTGCCTTCCTTGCGGCGAATCTGCTCCCCGGCATAGCGCACGCCTTTGCCTTTGTACGGCTCTGGCGGATAGAATCGGCGGATATCCGCAGCGACCTGACCGACTAGTTTTTTGTCCACACCTTCGATGTTGATCTTGGTCGAGTCGGTCACAGTGATTTTAATTTCCTTGGGAATCGGAAATAGAACGGGATGCGAAAAGCCGAGACTCAGATTCAGGTTCGACCCTTGCACAGCGGCCTTGAATCCGACGCCTTCAATCTCAAGCTGTTTGGTAAAACCCTGACTCACACCCTGGACCATGTTGTGAACCAGACTGCGGGAAAGGCCGTGCAACGCCTTCACACTCCGCGACTCAGCCGCTCGAGCAACCAGAACACGATTGTTATCGATTTTAGCCGAAATCTGGCGCGGCAGTTTCCAGTTCAGTTTCCCTTTCGGGCCTTCCACCGCAACAGATCCATCATTGCCGACATTCACTTTTACTTTGTCGGGAATCTCGACCGGTTTATTTCCAATTCGTGACATGATATTTGTGAAATTATTACCAAACGTAGGCTAGCAACTCGCCGCCGATCTTTTGCTTCTTCGCCTCCCGACCCGACAACACTCCGCGCGATGTGGACAAAATCGCCACGCCCATTCCGCCAAGCACGCGCGGAATCTCGTCAGCCCCAACGTACCGGCGTAACCCAGGCCGGCTCACCCGTTTCAAGCCAGTAATCGCGCAGGAGCGGTCCACTAATTTATTCGTGATTTTTATTCGTGGACGGGCCGCTTCGGTATCGATCGCGTACTCGCTGATATATCCTTCCTCTTTCAAAATTCGGACAACCTCGGCTTTGATTCGCGAGTACGGAACGAACATGTCGATCTTCTGCGCCTGCGCTCCATTGCGCAGTCGCGCGATTAAATCGGCAATTGGATCGGTAACGGTACTCATAAATCAGGACGTGGGTTGGGCGGCCGGCTTTTTCGCCCGGTCGCTGAAGGGCATTCCCATTTCGCTCAACAGCGATTTGGCTTCCTCGTTCGTCTTCGCAGTCGTGACGATTGTAACATCAAATCCGATGTTGCGCTTGATTTTATCGAGCTCGACTTCGGGGAAAATCGACTGGTCGGAGACACCCAGCGTATAGTTACCATTGCTATCGAAACAACGAGGTGAAACACCGCGAAAGTCGCGAATCCGCGGCAGCGCAGCTTTGATCAAGCGCTCCAGAAATTCGTACATCCGCTGGCCGCGCAAGGTCACTTTCGCACCGATCGCCTGGTCTTTGCGCAGCTTGAAATTCGCGATGCTTTTTTTGGCCCGCGTCTCGGCCGCGCGTTGTCCAGTGATTAACGCAAGTTCCGCCTTTGCTTCGCCCAATGCAGTCTTCACGTCCGCCTGGGACCCGACTGACGTATTAATCACGACTTTCTCCACCTTCGGAATCTGGTGGACGTTCTTGTAGCCGTGCCGTTCCCGGAGTGCCGGCATTACGCGTTCCTTGTAGTGTCGATAAAATTCGTTCTCGATCATGCCGCCTTCTTCTCAGCTTCTTTTTTGGGCTTCTTCTTAGTTTTCCTGTCCGCCTTTTTCTCGGCGCCAATTAACTTCACGTTCGAAATATGGATCGGGCCCTCACGCTCGGCGATCTTGCCCGTGGGATTGTCCTGCGATTTGCGCAGATGCTTTTTAATAATCCGCACGCCCTCAATAAGCACACGCTGTTTGCTCGGGATCACCGCGAGAACTTTGCCAGTCGAGCCGCGAAAATTCCCCGAGATCACTTCGACCTCATCGCCCTTCTTCACGTGAAATTTCATCCGATTCATAAAACCTCCGGAGCCAGCGAAACAATTTTCATGAAGTTGCGCTCGCGCAGTTCGCGCGCGACCGGTCCGAAAATGCGCGTTCCGCGCGGATTCAAATCTTTGTCGATGATAACGATTGCATTGTTATCAAAGCGCAACAGCGATCCATCTTCGCGCTTTACAGGTTGCCGTGTGCGCACCAGCACTGCCCGAACGACTTCACCTTTTTTTACAGTGCCGCTCGCACTGGCTTCTTTCACGTTCGCAGTAATGACGTCCCCGACCCGCGCATACAGGGTACGCTTGCCGATCACACCGATCATCGTCGCCATGCGCGCGCCAGTGTTATCAGCTACATCCAATCTGGATCGAATCTGTACCATCGAGTTTGTCCTCTCACTCCATTTATTTCTGCAAAACCTCAACGAGACGCCACCGCTTCAACTTGCTCAAGGGGCGCGTCTCCATGATCCGGACCGTGTCGCCCGTCTTTGCTTTGTTCTCTTCGTCGTGCACGTAAAACTTCTTCATTTGCTTAACGATCTTGCCGAAGCGCGGGTGCGGCACGCGCGTCACTGTGCGCACGACGATCGTTTTGTTCATCCGATCGGAAATTACTTCCCCGGTTCGTGTCTTGCGCGAGCTTCGGGTAACAGAGGCCGGCAATGGTGGCGGCGTCGCTGTAGCCGGGGGAGTTGGCCCAGCCTGCTCCATCGATTGTCGATCTTGTTCGGCCATAAATTATTTCTGCACCTCTTGCTTCGATCTCTGCGTCAGAACGGTTTCAATCCGGGCGATGTCGCGTCGAACCAGCCGTAAACGGCTTGGCTGTTCCAACTGTCCACTTTGTTGTTGCAGACGCAGGTGCAGCTTTTCCTGACGCAGATCGCGCGTCTTCGTGTGCAATTCATCCGTCGTCATGTCGATGATTTCCTTCATCTTCATCTTAGGCTGCCCTCACATGGTGACGTGTTAAAAACTTGGTTCGGACCGGTAATTTGTCCGCCGCCAGGCGAAGCGATTCGCGCGCGACTGACTCCGGCACTCCATCCAATTCGAAAAGGATATTTCCAGGCTTGACCGTTGCGACCCAGAATTCCGGCTGGCCTTTTCCCTTACCCATTCGCGTTTCCGGCGGACGCGCCGTAACTGATTTGTCAGGGAAAATGCGGATCCACAATTTGCCTTTGCGCTTCATGTTGCGAGTTAGCGCCACGCGCGCGGCCTCCAATTGCGTGTTAGTAATCCACGCTCGCTCGAGAGTCTGCAGGCCGAATTCGCCGAAATCGATCTTAAGATTGCGCGAAGCAGTCCCCTTGCGGCTTCCCCGCTGGGTCTTCCGATACTTCACACGTTTGGGCATTAATGGCATACTTCTCTTCTCCGTTAAACTGCAGCAGGCTCAGCGGGTGGTGGCGGTGGCGCAGCTGCGGGGGGTGGTTCGCTCGGAGCCTCTTCTTTCTTACACATCCAGCATTTCACGCCGATCTTCCCGTAAACCGTATTCGCCTCGGCGAATCCATAATCAATTCCAGTGCGCAACGTGTGCAGCGGTACTTTCCCTTCCCGATACCATTCCGAGCGCGAAATTTCCGCGCCATTGAGGCGTCCGGAGCACCGGAGGCGAATGCCCTGCGCACCGAAATCCATCGCCGTTTGCACCGCCTTTTTCATCGCGCGCCGATAGGCAATCCGACGCTCGATTTGCAGCGCCACGTTCTCCGCGACTAACTGCGCGTCGAGCTCGGGCTGTTTGATCTCCTGGATGTCGATCTTAATCTGTTTGCCCTGGGCCATCTTGGAAATTTCTTCGGTCATCTTCTCGATCTCGGCGCCTTTGCGTCCGATCACTATCCCTGGACGCGCGGTAAAAATGGTGACGCGAATGCTGTTCCACGCCCGCTCGATGACAATTTTGGATACCGCGGCGAACTGGAGCTTCTTTTTCACGTAACCGCGAATCTCCAGATCGCTATGAAGAAAAGCCGGCAATTCCTGAGGCGATGCGTACCAGCGCGAGCGCCAGTCGCGATTTACGCCCAGTCGAAAACCAATCGGATTAACTTTTTGTCCCATAACGATTACTTTTTCGGTTTCTTCGATACCGCTCTCTTGCCCTTCGGTTTTTTCTCTTCTGTTGTCGATCCTTCCTCGCCCGCTGTCGTTTTCTTTGCGGCCTTTTCTTCGGTTTTGCGTTTTGCTTTTCGCGTCTCGCGCGTTTCAATCGCAATTTCATCCGACAGCACGATGCGGATATGACTCGTCCGCTTCAGGATTCCACTGGCGCTACCTCGGGCACGCGCCATGATCCGCTTGATCGTTGGTCCTTCGCCCACGACAGCCTCTTTCACCACCAAACCATCAGGCTTGAGGTTCGCGTTGTTCTCCGCGTTTGCGACAGCGCTCTTCAGCGTTTTACCAATGAGAAACGCCGCTTTTTTCGGAGTAAAAGCGAGTAGATCGAGCGCCGCCGAGACCGGCAGTCCCTGAATCTCTCGCGTGACTTCGCGCACCTTAAACGGCGAAATCCGCGCATATTTGTAAATCGATCTAACTTCCATTTTTATTTCAAACTTACGTTGGGCTTCGCGTCCACCTGAAGGCGATCGCCCACTTTTATCCGTTCTTTTTTCGAATCCATTTCCTGAACAATTGCACCGCAAATTCTCTGTCGAACATCAACCACTCGCACACTCGCAATCCTCTGATCGCCCTGCATCACTCGCATCGGCATGCCAATTTTCACGCCATGGTTTCCCCCGATATTGCCGACCACAAACGACCAATCCTCCTTCACACTGATCACGCTGCCGTCCATCAAACCCGGCCTTGCCGGATCGGCCGGAGAATTTGTCGATCTTGTCGTGAGCTGGGTCGTGCTGCGCAGTTGCGTTTCCACATCCATTCGTGCCTGAGCGTCGCCCGCCTGCGATGTTTTCAAATAATGCAACATCGCCTCCTGCAATCGGAGCATCTGATCGCGATATTCTTCGCGTTCTTTCTGCGCGAGATGCAAATCGCTCACCGCCGTCAGGAGACGCTGTTCGAGTTTCGCCCGGTCTTTATTAGCCGCGGCGAGCCCCAGACCTTCCATCCGCAGCTCTAAATCGGAATATTTGCGCCGAAACAATTCTGCTTCGGCATTCGATTCCGCCAGACTGCTGCTTAATGTCTTCACCGACTCCTGAGCAATCGACAACTCGTGTCGTAACTCTTCATTCTGCGCCAGCAACGCCGTGGCCGTGACCGTGGGTTGCGCGCTCTCTTTGGATTCTGACAAAGAACTATTTCCCGCGTCGCTGCCGTAACAGACAAACGCGCCTAACACCGCCAATTGCCAAATGCCAATCGCCAATTGAGTGCGGCAACCGCCGTGTCTCCTCAATTGGAAATTGGAAATTGGCAATTGGAACTTCTCTCTATTTCGTAACCTTCGCCGTATGCGCGCCGTGTTTCTTGAACACGCGCGTAGGCGAAAATTCGCCAAGTTTGTGGCCCACCATGTTTTCGGTGATAAAGACAGAATTAAAATTCTTTCCGTTATGAACCAAAAACGTGTGGCCGACAAAATCCGGCGTCACCATCGAGCGGCGCGACCAGGTCTTGATCGCTTTTTTTCCGCCCGAGGCGTTCATCTTGTCGATCTTGTCCAAAAGATGAAAATCGACGAAGGGGCCTTTTTTCAATGATCTAGCCATAAAAGTCAAATTCTTGCGGATGAATCCGGCGGCGCATGACGACTCGTTACGCCTTCTTCTTCTTTCGCCTTTCCAAAATAAAGCGATCGCTCGGTTTCCGTTTCGCACGCGTCTTAAATCCTTTTGCCAATTGTCCCCATGGACTGACGGGATGATGTCGGCCGCCGCCACCCTTCGATTTACCTTGGCCGCCGCCCATCGGGTGATCAATCGGGTTCATTACCATTCCGCGCACGTGCGGTCGTCGTCCCTGCCAGCGAGTGCGGCCGGCTTTGCCGCTGGCCACGTTCATGTGATCGACATTTCCGACCTGACCGATCGTGGCAAAGCAGTTCTCATGAATCCGTCGCACTTCACCGGAAGGCATTTTCACCAGCGCATAACCGCCTTCGAGGTTATTCAGGATTGCCTGTTGCCCCGCGCTTCGCGCGACTTGCCCACCACGTCCCGGCTTCAATTCGATGTTGTGAATGTTTGTGCCTAACGGAATGACGCGAAGCGGCAAGGCGTTGCCGATGTGCGGCGCGACATCCTCTCCAGCAGCGACTGTCGATCCTACCGCGAGCCCATTTGGAGCAAGAATATAGCTCAGCTCGCCATCGCTATATTTGATCAGGGCAATTCGCGCCGAGCGGTTCGGGTCGTATTCGATCCCGAGCACTTCGGCCGTTACTCCGCGCTTGGCTCGCTTGAAATCGATCTTGCGATATTTCTGCTTGTGACCACCGCCGATGTGTCGCGAAGTTAATCGGCCGTAATTGTTCCGGCCGCCGGTTTTCTTCTTTGGCTCAACCAGAGCCTTATGCGGTTTCCACTTCGTGATTTCGTCAAAACCAGGAAGCAACTTGAACCGCTGCGGCGGTGTCAGTGGACGATAATTTTTCAGTGCCATGGCAAAATCACACGAGATCGATCTTCTCGCCTTCCTTCAACGTGACAATTGCCTTTTTCCAATGTGGACGCCGCCCGAGCGGACCGCGAAGCCGCTTTTCTTTGCCGGCATAATTGCACGTGTTTACATCGACAACCTGCTTCTGAAACAAGCGCTGCACCGCCTGTTTGATCTGAATCTTGTTCGCTCGGGGATTGACGCGAAAAACGTACTTGTTCTGCTTCTCGCTCATTAACGTCGACTTCTCGGTCAATGAAGCGGTCTGAATGATATCGTGATCGTTCATTTCAATCTTCCCGCTAGTTGTTCGAGCCCTTTCTGCGTCACCAAAATTTTATCGAAGGCGAGCAATTGTTCTGCATTTACATCTGACGCGGTCGCCAGTTTGATCGGCTTTACGTTCCGGGCTGACTTGAACGTTGGTTCGTCAAATGAATCTGAGATCAGAAGGACCTTGTCCGCATCTGTTTGTTTCTTCAGCAACGCGACGAACGATTTGGTCTTGATCTCCGGCACAGTAAATTTCTCGATGGTGAGCACGTCGCCGGCATTGATCCGCTCGCTCAGCGCTTTGCGAAATGCGAGCTGGCGCACCGATTTGGATACTTTCTTGGAATAGTCGCGCGGTTTCGGTCCAAATACGACTCCGCCTCCACGCCACAGGGGCGAAGACTTGTAGCCGGCGCGAGCGCGACCGGTTCCTTTCTGTCGCCATGGTTTCGCGCCCGACAGATCGACTTCCGCTTTGGTCTTCGTATTGGCGGTCCCGGAACGTCTCGCAGCTCGCATCGCCACGACAGTATCGTGAAGAGCTTGCGTACCACGACCATCTTCGATGATGTCGATCTTCGCTTCTTTCGCGGCGGCTTTACTTAAAACTTTCGCGCTCATTTCTTCTCCGCCTCGCCTGGCTTGGCTGCCGCAAGCGCCTCAGCCCTCCTCGCAGCCGGACTTTTCACCACGGAGGCCTTGTCCGCCTTTGCGTGAGCCTGGTGCGCCGCAATGCGCGCGCCAGGGTTCTTGATCGCCGGGCGAACCACTACATAACTCCCATTCGCACCCGGAACCGCGCCGCTAATTAAGATAATCTTCTCCGCTTCTCGCACCTGCATAACCTGAAGATTTTGTACGGTCACGCGCTCATCGCCGAGGTGACCAGGCATGCCCATATTTTTCCAGATTCGTCCGGGCGTGGAACGATTTCCGATCGCCCCATTGCGTCGATGCGTCTTCGATCCATGGGCCGCGCCCTGACCATGGAAGTTGTGTTTCTTCATCACGCCCTGGAAGCCTTTGCCTTTCGAGCGCCCGATAACATCGACAAAATCGCCCGCTTGAAACTGGGTCACTCTAAGATCGATCTCTCCTTCAGGAAGATCTGCCTCGAGCCGGAATTCACGGATGAATTTCTTTGGTTCCACGCCGGCCTTCTTGAATCCCCCTAACAAGGCTTTTCCGACTCGCGATTCCTTTTGTGAATCGTATCCCACCTGAACAGCTGAGTAACCATCATTCTCCATCGTCACACGCCGGACTAAAACATTGTCGCCTGCTGCGATCACGGTCACAGGACGCATGCGACCATCGGCGTCGTAAACGCTGGTCATTCCGATCTTTTGTCCAAGTAACCCGATGCTCATGATTGTATGTCTGCAACTCTCGTTTTCGTTAGATCTTGATCGTAATGTCCACGCCGGCGGGCAGGTTCAGTTTCTTGAGTTCATCCACCGTCTTCGCAGTCGGCTCGATGATGTCGAGCAGCCGTTTGTGGGTGCGGATTTCAAATTGATCCATCGATTTCTTATCGACATGGGGTGAGCGATTCACCGTGAACTTCTCGATCAATGTCGGAAGCGGAATCGGTCCGGCCACGCGGGCACCGGTCCGCTTCGCCGTTTCGACGATTTCAACGGCCGATTGATCCAGCATCCGGTGATCGAAAGCTTTCAACCGGATGCGAATGCGCTGGCCGTTGCTCATTTTGTCTCCTTCTGATCGAGAATCGCCGCGACCAAATTCGCCGGCACTTGTTGGAAATGTGACGGTTCCATCGAGTAACTCGATCGGCCTTTGGACAACGACCGAATCGCGGTCGCGTAACCGAACAATTCGGCAAGTGGAACATCCGCATGAATAATCGCCAGATTGCCGCGCGATTCAATGCTGTTAATGCTGCCACGGCGCCGACTCAAGTCACCGCAAATGTCGCCCTGAAATTCGTCCGGCGTGATGTTTTCCACTTTCATGATCGGTTCGAGCAAAATCGGTTTGCCCTGTTTGAAGCCGTCTTTCATCGCGAAAATCGCCGCCATCTTGAACGCGAGCTCGTTCGAATCGACTTCGTGGAACGATCCGTAAACAATATCGACTTCCACATCGACAACGGGATAACCGCCGAGCACGCCGTTGAGCACCGCTTCTTCGACGCCTTTCTTAACCGCCGGGATGTATTCGCGTGGGATAACGCCACCGACGATCTTATTCTCAAGAACCAAACCCGTGCCGCGGCTGCCGGGCCGCACATCCACTTCCACATGGCCGTACTGACCTCGCCCGCCTGATTGCTTGATCAACTTCCCAACGCCATGGGCGCTTCCAGTGATCGTCTCCCGATAAGCGATCTGCGGTTTGCCCGCGTTCGCGTCCACTTTAAACTCGCGGAACATGCGGTCGCGAATGATTTCCAAATGCAACTCGCCCATGCCGGCGATGATCGTCTGGCCGGTGTCCTCGTGAGTGTAGACGCGGAAAGTCGGATCTTCTTCGGCCAGTCGCTGCAGCGCGATTCCCATTTTTTCCTGGTCCAATTTTGTTTTTGGCTCGATCGCCATTGAAATAACAGGATCGGGAAACGTGGGCGGCTCGAGCAGAATCGGATGGTCTTCGTCGCAAAGCGTGTCACCCGTTGTAATGTTCTTGATTCCTACAATCGCCGCGATGTCGCCAGAGTAACAGGTCTCGATGTCTTCGCGTTTATCGGCTTGAATCTGAATGAGACGCGAAATGCGTTCGCGTTTATTCGTGCGCGGATTGTAAACCGTGTCGCCTTTGCTGAGCGTGCCCGAGTAAACACGGAAGAAAACGAGTTTCCCGACAAACGGATCGCTCCAAAGTTTGAATGCCAGCGAGCAGAAGTTTCCGTTGTCATCCGTCGGCGCATCCATTGGCTCGTGCGTGTCGGGCTCCATTCCTTTCGCTGCCGGAATATCGAGAGGACTCGGCAGATAATCGACTACCGCATCGACCAGATACTGCACACCGATGTTCTTCAAAGCCGAACCACCGATGACTGGGACGAACTTATTCGCGATGGTTTGCCGGCGAATGCCGGCCTTCAAAAGCTCCGGCGTAATTGGTTTTTCTTCCAAAACAGCTTCGGCGACTTCGTCGTCGAGATTCGAAATTTGCTCGACCAGATTGTTGTAAGCCTTATCGACAGCAGCAACATGTTCCTTGGGCAAATCCGTGACTTCATATGTCGATCCAAGCTGGTCGCTGTCGGAATAAATGATCGCCTTCTTATTAATAACGTCTAATTGCCCCTTAAGCTGGTCCTCTTTGCCAAGCGGTAGCAAAACGGGCCACGCGTTCGCGCCCAGTTTCTTGTGAATGCTGCCCACGGACATCTCAAAGTCAGCGCCGACCCGGTCCATTTTATTAATAAAGGCGAGCCGCGGCACGTCGTACTTGGTCGCCTGACGCCAGACCGTTTCTGATTGCGGCTGCACGCCGGCCACTCCGTCGAAAACTGCGATCGCGCCATCGAGCACTCGCAACGAACGTTCGACCTCGGCCGTGAAATCGACGTGGCCAGGAGTGTCGATGATGTTGATACGCTCCTTGATTCCTTCGAAAATCTTGTAAACGCCTTCTTCCTTCTTCTGGGACCAGGAACAAGTCGTCGCGGCCGAAGTGATAGTGATTCCCCTTTCACGTTCCTGCTCCATCCAGTCGGTGACGGTCGTGCCTTCATGCACCTCACCCATCTTGTGAATCATGCCCGTGTAAAACAGCACGCGCTCCGTGATCGTGGTTTTACCCGCATCAATGTGAGCCGCGATTCCAATGTTACGCGTCCGCTCGAGCGGAAACTTGCGGTTCGGCGAATTCGGATTCTTCGCCGGAGCTTTCTTTTCTTTCTCGATTGTCGCCGTTGCCATAGTCATTACCACCGGAAATGCGCAAACGCGCGGTTCGCTTGCGCCATCTTGTGCGTGTCTTCGCGCTTCTTGATTGCATTGCCCTGACCGGAAGCAGCGTCTTTAATTTCATGCGCCAAAGCATCCGAGATTGGCATGCCTTTGCGCTTATCCGCGTATTGCACGATCCAACGCGTGGCTAGCGAGATTTGTCGCGCCGGCGTTACTTCCATCGGTACTTGATAGGTCGCACCGCCGACTCGGCGGGATTTGACTTCCAAACGCGGGCGAACGTTTTCGATCGCCTTGTTTACGACCTCGAGCGGATCGACGGAATCAGAGCCTTCGCGCGATTTATCGATCGCCGTGTAAACTATCCGCTCAGCCAGCGATTTTTTGCCGCGCTTCATGACGGTAGAAATGAGTCGGGCGACCGCCGGACTCCCATAACGGGAATCGACACGCTCCTCTTTTTTGTAGACTTTTCTCCGTCGCGACATTGTCGATCCTAAAATTCAAAACTTATTTTTTCTCCCCGGCTGCCGGTTTCGCCGCCGCGCCGCCGCCACCGGCTGCGCCACCTTTCGGCCGCTTCGCTCCATATTTGGAACGACCGCGCCGGCGTCCATCGACTCCGAGTGCGTCGAGCGTTCCCCGCACAATATGATAGCGAACGCCCGGCAAATCCTTTACTCGTCCGCCTCGCACGAGCACGATCGAGTGCTCCTGCAGGTTGTGCCCCTCGCCCGGAATGTAGGCAATCACTTCCTGGCCGTTCGTCAAGCGGACCTTGGCCACTTTGCGCAGGGCGGAATTCGGCTTCTTCGGGGTGCGCGTCATCACCTGCACGCATACACCACGTCGCTGTGGACAATTTGCCAGGGCCGGTGACTTCGATTTCACCGACACTTTGCGTCGTCCTTTCCGAACCAGCTGATTAATCGTAGGCATTTTTCTAAACAAAGCGCCGCCTGAAGGGTTGAGATTCCGGCGACAAAAAACCCGCACCGGGCCGCGTTTAAACTGTCACGCGCCTGATGCGGTGAGCGGCGAATATAGAAGCAAAATCAGAAGCTGCAAAGGATTTTTGCGGAGCTCATCCGGCTTTGCCGCTAGCTAAAACGGACTGAAACTTGAATATTGGTGACGCTTTTCCAACGCCCACACCGTAGCTCCTACTCTGCAGCGTACTCTTTCAACGTCCCGTTCTTTTGCATCTCGATCAATTGCTCGATGTCGAAAACTCGAAACCGCGGATTCTTTTGTTGTATTTGCTTGTAGGTGTCGATCACCTGAAGTAAGCCGGCGTACGAATCGTTCTTTTTCTCGTTGCGCAAGAGCTGCGAATCAACATTCCCAATGACAAAGGCCGCCACCAGGGTATTGCGAAGTCTTGGCGGTATCGATTGATCGGAGAGAAACGGGAGCGTCTTTGGATTAAGGTTTACCACCACGTCGTGACTTTGATCGACAAACCGCATAACTAATCCGCCTGCGGCGTGGCCACTTGGCGATATTGGATTCGCCCGAAAAGCCAGCATCGCGTTGAAGATTTTTTCTTTTGTGATTGGCTCCGCGGGATCCACGCCAAACGCAGTAACCGCAAAGACGAGGCTGAGACTTAGGACCCAAAACTTCATTGAATAGAACGATCATGTAACCCCATGCCGCAGTCTGTGCAAAACTGAATCCGCATCGCCGCTAATTCCAAGATCAACGAACCGAAGAGCTGCGAGCGCCCTAATCGTTAAAAAGGCTCTTTTTGATAAGAGCCATGAAAGTGTTGTTCCTGTCCATTTACTCGAAACCACAGGTTTTGATGAATTGGATCGTCTCGGACGATGTCATTCGAGTTAACATCATATCGATGCGCGACGTTTCCGTTCACGTCATAAAGCGTGATGTGAAATCCGTGCGCTGGCGCGGGTGTCGGCTGGATGGGACCCGGGCCCGGGGTAGTCGACACGCATGCGGTCAACGCCGCAAAGCAAATGAACCAGACGGCGATTAATCTTCGATAGCCGAACATACCACTCCTCCCTGTTGCATCAGTTGATTCAGCGCGTCGTATGGTAGAAAAGCGCAGCCATCAATTCCCCAGCTCCCTCCCCACGAATTGGCCATCAGAAACGCGTCATGATCGGGGCTAAATCCAAATAGAAGATAAGCGTGTCCCATCGAACCAGCGTTACCGCTGAGCCGCATGGTTCCGTTTACTGGTTGACTCATCCCGGGATACCACTTCGTTCCGGCGACAACCGGACCGCGGGTCAGAATGAATCGCAATGTTTCGTCGGCATCCGCAGCCCATCGATAATCGGCCGTAATTAGATTTTTCTCCTGCAATACCTTAAATCCGGCGCGCACACTCGTCCCGCTGTTGGTTCCTTCATTGCCCGGAAACTCGTCGATCTCTTGAGCCCGCCGCCAGATCGCAATTGCATCGACAGAGTGACTCATGATCGGCGCCGCCATAATAAAATGCGTACAGGAATGGCCAACGCAGGAGTTTGTGCTGCCTTGATTAAGCAAATGCGCCGGCAATTGCCACACCTTTTCCTTCGATCGAGGATCATTTACGGCCCCGACCACTGCGCCGAGCGGAAAATCGTCATCGCGCGGATCGGATTCCTGCACAAATCCAGTGCCGACAACTGTCCCATCCAAGAGGACGCGGCCCTCAGCCAAAGGCGGTGCTTTGGCGGCCGAACGCCGGGCCTTTTTCAAAATCGAATGCGACTTCGAGACGACCTTCGTCTTAGATTTTTTCTTCTTCGCTTTGTTTGTCTTCCGTTTCGGCATTTCGTGGAGTTCCCACCTTGTTACTAAAAAGAACGCCAGCCCGGCAAACGAATTCTTTTCGCCTCATTCGCTGAGCGGATTTGCTATAAACGGCCCTCCCGCTCACGGTGAGCCGTGTTCCAACTACTGAGCCAAGATTCAAAAGCACGCCACGGAGAGTTAACGACCGGGCATGGCGTGATCGAGACGCCGGCTTTCATGCCGGTGGGAACGCAGGGGACAGTCAAGGCCGTGACGCCGCGCGAACTGCGCGAGCTGAACGCGCAGATCATTCTCGGTAATACTTATCATCTCTTCGTTCGACCGGGGCTTGATGTGATCCAGCACTTTGGGGGGCTGCACAAGTTCATGAGTTGGGATGGGCCGATTCTGACCGACAGCGGCGGCTACCAGATCTTTTCGTTGGCGAAGCTGCGGAAGATCACAGAGGAAGGCGCGCATTTTCAGAATCATGTCGATGGTACGCCGGCGTTTATTTCGCCGGAAATTGCGATGGACATTCAGGTGACGCTTGGAAGCGATATCGCCATGGTGCTGGATGAATGCGCGCCTTATCCGTGCGAGCGCGATTATGCAACGCGCAGTACAGAAATGACCACGCGCTGGGCGAAGAGATGCAAGGAAAACGCGGAACGCGGAACGCCGAACGCCGAATCTGCTAGAAAGCAGTTAATCTTCGGCATCGTCCAAGGCGCCACATTCGACGATCTGCGCAAGCAATCCGCGCAGGCGATTGTCGATCTTGGTTTTGATGGCTATGCCATTGGCGGAGTGAGCGTGGGCGAGCCGGAGGAAGAAATGATGCGAGCCGTGGAATCGAGCGAACCGTTTTTGCCAAGGGAAAAGCCGCGTTACGCAATGGGGCTGGGCACGCCGCCGCAAATGCTGGAGATGATTGCCCGCGGGATCGACATGTTTGATTGCGTTCTGCCGACGCGACTCGCGCGCAACGGAACGGCCTTCACATCTACAGGGACAATGAATTTGAAAAACGCCGAGTTCGCAATGGACAAGAAACCGATTGAAGAAAACTGCGCCTGCTATGGCTGTCGCGAATTTTCGCGCGGCTACATCCGCCATTTGATCAAGGCCGAAGAGATTCTCGGTCTTCGTTTAATTACGCTGCATAACTTACATTTCTATTTAGATCTGATGCGACAGGCGCGAGACAACATCGACAATGGCACCTTCAACGAATTTCGCCGGACATTCGTTTCCAATTACAGAACCCGCGATGTCGATCTTGCGGAAAACATTTAGCCACAGATGAACACGGATTTTCACGGATGTGCAAGAATGACTCTAAGGACCATCTGTGTTTCATCCGTATAAATCTGTGGCGGCTTCAGTTTGAATTCAGAGCGACCGCGATTCTTAATTGCGCCGAACAGTTTCGCGTTTAAGGTGCGCTCCGCTTCGTTCCCATGATTTCGTTGATGCTAGCGCAAGCCGCTTCTCCCGCAGCGCCGAGCCCCGGCGGCGGGTTCGGCTTTTTCGTGCCGCTGATCTTCATCTTCGTCATCATGTATTTTGTGATGATCCGTCCGCAAAAGAAGCGGCAGGACGAACAGAAACGACTGGTCTCAGCTTTAAAAACAGGTGATCGGGTCGTGACGAGTGCGGGGATTCACGGCCTCATCTCTAACGTGAAGGAAACGACCGTATTGCTGAAAGTGGCTGATAACGTAAAGATCGAGATTGAGAAATCCGCCGTAACGAACGTCTTGAAAACGGCCGAGAGTTGATCGGATGAAAACCTCAAACATCAGACATCAACCTTCGAACTTCTGATGACTCCTCTCGTCACATTTTTCATCGGTCTGGGAATGCTCGTTCTGTTCGGCTGGTATTTCGCCACCGATATGGGCTTGCGGAAGCATCTTCTCGCGCTGGCGCTGATGGTGTTGCTGGTCGCGTTCAGTGTAGCCACGATTTGGCCGCCAAAGGATAAGATCACGCTCGGTCTCGATATTAAGGGCGGCACGTCCTTTCTCATTCGCCTGGTCAAAGGCGACAAGGAAGTGACCAAAGCGATGCTCGATCAGGCGGTCGAAGTGATCCGCAAACGCGTCGATTTTTTCGGTACGGGTGAACCAATCATCAGCCCGGTCGGTGCTGACCGGATCCTTGTTCAGTTACCAGGTCTCAAGCCGGCACAAATTCAGGAAGCGCGTGAACAGCTTTCCCGTGTGGCCAAGTTGGAATTTCGGCTGGTGTATCCCGATAACGGCACTCGACTGAAAGAGATCGACGAAGGCAAACAGGTTATTCCGCCCGAGTACCGCATTGAGACTTACAAGATTCATACCGAAGAGAACGAACCGCCGAAGGAAGAACGTCTTCTGGTAAAGAAAAAAGCAGACCTGACCGGCAATCACGTTTCCGAGTCCCACGCCTATTACGGCAATGAAGGCTGGGCCGTTAACATGAAGTTCGATAGCGAAGGCGCCAAAATATTTGGGGACATTACCGCAGCCAACGTCGGTCATCGCTTCGCTATTGTGCTCGACGGAGTCATTCAATCTGCGCCCGTAATCCGCACGGCAATCTACGGCGGCGACGCTCAGATTACGGGAAATTTCACTGAACAAGAAGCGCGGGGGCTGTCCAGTGTTTTGGAGAATCCGCTGCAAACGCCGGTGAGCATCGAAGAGGAGCGAAGCGTTTCGCCCACGCTGGGTATGGACTCGATTCGGGTAAGCGTGATCGCCGGTTTGATAGGCCTGGCCATCACGCTCTTTTGCGTCTTGGTCTATTACAAATTCGCCGGCCTGGTGGTGAACCTGATGCTGATCATCAACCTGATCCTGCTGTTAGGCGCGCTCACCATGTTTCGGTTTGTGCTTACTTTGCCCGGAATCGCTGGAATCATTTTGACCATCGGCATGGCAGTGGACGCTAGCGTCCTGATTTACGAACGTCTTCGTGAGGAAATGGCTTCCGGCAAATCGCTCAAGGCGGCAATGCCTGCCGCTTACAACAAAGCGTTCAGCTCAATCTTCGACGCCAACGTCACTACACTAATCACCGCCGCCATTCTGTTTTGGAAAGCGACCGGACCCGTCAAAGGTTTCGCCATCACACTGACCCTCGGCATTCTGGCTTCTCTCTTTACGGCTTTGATTGTGGGCAAGAACGCTCTGGGTTGGCTGGTCGATGCCGGACGACTCAAACGGATCTCGATGCTCCATTTGATCTCCGCCAAAAATATTAACTTTCTGGGGAAAGGCTTTCTAGCCTGCATGTGCTCGCTCGCCCTGATCATAGCGTGCGCGGTCGTGTTCTGCTCGCGAGGCGAGAAGAATTTCGGAGTCGACTTCCGGGGCGGCGATTTGGTGACTTTAAGTGCCGCACATAAGATCGACATCGGTCAGGTCCGCAATACACTTCGCCCGATCGGGTTTGCCGATGCTTTAATCCAGGAATCACAGCAGGGAGCACGAAGTTACATCACCGTGCGTACGGCGCTAAACACGAGCGATAAAGTCGAACAACAACTCACCCAAAATATGCCGGGCGCCGATCTCCGGATTGAAGGCTCGGAACGAGTGGGTGCGTTAGTTGGAGGTGAGCTGGCTCGAACTTCATTAATTGCGCTCGGGCTCGGCATTTTTGGCATTTTAATTTACGTCACATTTCGTTTTGAGCTTTCGTTCGCGGTGGGAGCGATTGTCGCCTTGCTTCATGATGTCCTGATCACAGTCGGAATGTTTGCGATTCTTGGACGAGAATTGAGTCTCCCCATCGTCGGCGCGGTACTAACTGTCGCCGGTTATTCGATCAACGACACAATCGTCGTCTACGATCGAATCCGAGAAGGTTTGGCCAGCGGACGGAAAGGATCCATCGAGCAAATCATGAACGATAGCGTGAATCAGACGCTGAGCCGGACGATCCTGACTAGCGGTTCCACTCTGATTCCAATCTTGTGTCTGTTTTTCCTCGGCGGCGCAGTTCTGCGTGATTTCGCGCTAGCCATTATCATCGGCGTGATCGTGGGAACCTATTCGTCGATCTTCATCGCCTCGCCCATCGTGCTTTGGTGGACGCGTCTGCGCGGCGGTGGCGCAACGGCATTGCGGCGAGAGATAACTCAACAGACCGCAGCCGCAAATCCGCTCGCGCCCCGGACCTGATGGAGGCGCGCCCGGCGGTCGCGCCCCAGCAAAAAGGTTACCTGCTAGATTACAGTTGAATGGCGGCGTAAGCCTTTCACCTTAGCGAATGCTTAACTCCAGATTTCGTCGAATCACTCTGCTCCCCGTTTTCGTTATCGCCGGGTCGATTTGTTTCGCGGCAAAACCCACTCCAATCCGGGGCGGCGGTCCGGGCACTCACTCTGCAACGACCCCGACGTCAACCGCGAAGCCATTACCCGCGCCAGCCGCTCTTTTTGATGAAAAATTATTTAACGGAATGCAATGGCGGCAGATCGGGCCGTTTCGCGGTGGACGCGCGCTAGCGGTCGAAGGTGTTCCGGGGGACCCGGGCACGTACTATTTCGGTGCCGTAGCAGGCGGTGTTTGGAAAACAATCGATGGCGGCGCGACGTGGCAACCGCTCTTTGATAAGGAAGACATCTCTTCGATTGGCGCGATCGCCGTGGCGCCATCGGATCACAACGTGATTTATGTTGGAACGGGCGAAGCGGCAATCCGCGGCAATATCACTTACGGAACTGGAGTTTATAAATCCATTGATGCCGGCAAGACCTGGAAAAATGTCGGTCTTCGCGATACTCACCAGATCGGCGCGTTAATTGTCGATCCTCACAATGCCGACGTCGCGCTGGTGGCGGCGTTAGGACATGCCTTTGGGCCAAATAAAGAGCGCGGAATTTTTCGCACCGGCGACGGTGGCAAAACCTGGACTAACGTTCTGTTCAAAGACGAAAACACCGGCGGTATCGATGTTGTGTTCGATCCACACAATTCGAACATTGTGTTCGCTGCGCTTTGGCAGACAAGACGGCAACCCTGGTTCTTCTCCAGCGGCGGTCCGGGCAGCGGTCTTTACCGCTCCGATGATAACGGCGTGACTTGGAAACGTCTCGAAGGCAATGGTCTTCCGGATGGAATTCTTGGGCGCATCGGTGTGGCCGTTTCGGGCGCGGATTCAAACCGCGTTTATGCGATTATCGAAGCCAAAGAAGGCGGCCTGTTTCGATCGGACGATGCGGGCCAGAAATGGACGCGCGTGAACGAGGATGGTCGATTCCGGCAGCGCGCTTGGTATTTCAGCAAAGTTTACGCCGATCCGAAGTCGGCAGACACGGTATATCTCTTGAACACTGGTTTGTTCCGATCGGTTGATGGCGGGAAAAATTTCACTCTGCTGCCCGCGCGACATGGCGACCATCATGGCCTCTGGATCGATCCGAACGATCCGGAGCGGATTGCGAACGTCAGCGATGGCGGCGCGAGCATTTCGACCGACGGCGGAAAGAATTGGACGCTCCAGAATAATCAGCCTACCGCGCAATTTTATCACGTCGCCGTTGATAACGCGTTTCCGTATCACATTTACGGTGCGCAACAGGATAACTCGAACGTCGGCATCGCCAGTCGGACTGATTCCGGTGTGATCGGCCGCGAGAACTGGTTTCAAGCGGGCGATGGCGAATGCGGCTTTGTCGTGCCCGATCCGCGCGACTGGCACATCATCTATTCAAACAGCGAAGGTTTCGCCGTTCGTTACGACAAGAGCAAAGAGGAAGTGCACGACATCAGTCCGTGGCCCCTCGACAATTCCGGGCACGGCGCCGCCGATCTGGTCCATCGATTTCAGTGGGTCTCGCCGCTCATGCTCTCACCGCATAATCCCGATGTGCTTTACACCGCAGGCGAGTGCGTCTTCAAATCGACCGATCACGGCCAAAGCTGGGCGCAGATCAGCGGCGATCTCACTCGCAATGATAAGAGCAAGCAGCAGCCCAGCGGCGGCCCGATCACTAACGACATCACTTCGGTCGAATATTACGACACCATTTTCGCCTTGGCCGAATCGCCCGTGAAAACGGGAATTCTTTGGGCCGGAACGGACGATGGCTTGGTCCAGTTGAGCACAGACGATGGACAGCACTGGTCGAACGTGACGCCGAAAATGCCGGAATGGAGCACTGTCGATCTTATCGATGCTTCACCGCATGATGGCAGCACCGCCTACATCGCAGTGGATCGACATAAGCTCGATGATTTCAAGCCCTACATCTTTAAGACGGCTGATCTGGGAAAAACTTGGAAGGCGATCATGAACGGAATTCCGGACGGCGCTTATGTTCATGCTGTTCGCGAGGATCCAAGGCGACGCGGCTTGCTTTTCGCGGGCACGGAGCTCGGCGTGTTTGTTTCGTTTGACGATGGCGCACATTGGCAACCGTTGGAGTTGAATCTCCCAATCACGCCGATTCACGATTTGGTCGTTAAGGACGATGATCTTGTAGTGGCCACGCACGGACGTTCTTTCTGGGTCCTCGACGATGTTACGCCGCTGCGCCAGATTAATTCGGAAAAGGCGAAGGCCGATGTGCTGCTTTACGAACCGCAAACTGCGCTGCGATTGCATTACCCCGAAGAGTTCGATAAACGCCGCCCGGTCGGCGATAACCCACCGCCCGGCGCGATCATCGATTATTATTTCAAAACTGCGCCGAACGATGAAGTTACCATCGACATCCTGGATGCCGGCGGGAAACTCGTCCGACATTTGTCGAACAAGGAGAAACAAGAAGGCGAGCAACCGCCGGAATGGCCAGATCGAGTCGAGCACGCCAAGACCATTCCGGCGCATGACGGCATGAATCGTTTCGCGTGGGATTTGCGTTATGATGATCCGATCCAGATACCGGGCGCGTTCTATTCTGGGAACGGACCGAAAGGGCCGCTCGCCCTGCCAGGCGATTACCAGGTGAAGTTAACGGCCGCCGGTAAATCTCAGACGGTGCCGCTGCATCTGGCGATCGACCCGCGCACCCGGCAGCTGCCGGACGCCGAGCCGGCATTGCAAAAGCAGTTTGCATTGTCGATGCAGGTAAAGAATCGGATTTCTCAACTTCATCAGGCCGTTAACGAAATTCGCGCAGTGAGATCCCAGATCAAATCTCTCCATCAACGGTATAATGAAGAAGCACGAGTGAAACCGGCGCTCGCCGCAGCGGATGAACTCGATAAAAAGATGTCTCCAGTCGAAGAACAACTGATTCAGGTAAACATGAAGGGATCGGAAGCGAACCTCGCGTTTCCCAATATGCTGAACGAGCGATTCGACAGCTTTAGTCATTTCATCGAAGCCGGCGACAACGAACCAACCAGGCAGCAGTTGGAGGTTTTCAAATTACTCAGTGGCAAATTAGAGGAGCAGTTGAAAAACTGGGCTCAGATCAAATCGCAGGAAGTTCCAAAGGTGAGTAATCTCATCAAACAAGCGGACCTGCCGGCGATCATCATTACGGAAAGCAAAAGTTGATGCCTTACTGTCATGTTGAGCGAAGCGAAACATCTCAAGCTATTCTTTTGCACATTCCAGCGGAATGATCGGAGATTGAACTCGTTCGTCTCCCGACTTACTCGCCGCTACCCTTGCGGCCTTACAGCCCATGTCGCTCATCCCATTCGCTCCATTCTTCGCTTCGCTCAGAATGACAAGCTGGGAGATCGCATCAGTGGCACGAGGGTGACGTTGATTTCGTGAGCAGAATCGATCAGGCAGTTTTGCTCGCAGCCGGGCGTGGGACCCGAATGCGCGAGCTCACGAACGAGTTACCGAAACCGATGATCGAGGTCCGCGGGAAACCTGTTTTGCAATCCCTCGTTGAAGGCTTGCGCGATGCCGGAATCCAACGCTTCCTCATCGTCGTCGGTTATCGGGCCGATGCCGTTCAGAATTTTTTTGGCGACGGCTCTCGCTACAACATCGACATCCAATACGCGACCCAGATCGTTCAAGACGGCACCGGCCGCGTGGTGGATCTTGCGCGCAATTTCGCCGGCGATTCCGCGTTTGTTCTCGCTTACGGCGATATCCTGGCCGATCCCGCCAATTACAAGAAAGTTGTCGATCTTCCGGATGAGGTCGAGGCGATCGTCACTGTGCGGCGGGATGAAGATGTCAGTAAAGGTGGCGCAGTGTTCGTGAACGATAATATGGAACTTGTCGATCTTCGCGAAAAGTCTAAACCCGGCGAGGCAACCAGCCCGTGGTATAACGCGGGCCTGTATGCATTTCGAGCCAGCATTTTCGAGTTCACCGCAAAACTGAAACCGTCGCCTCGCGGCGAGTATGAATTGACCGATGCGATTCGCGATCTGGCCAAATCCGGGAAAAAAATTCAAGTCATTGAGCTGACTGGCGAATGGGCCGATGTGCGCGATCCTGAAATTCTCGCCCAATTAAATCTGAATCGATAAATGACCATTGATTCCATGAATCTTGAATCTGTTCGTCCAATCGGCCTGCGCGAAATCCAGGAGGCGCAAGAGCGAATTGGCGAAACGATTGTGCGCACACCATTGGTGCGCTTGGAGCTGGGCGCGGACTTCCCGGATATTCGGCTCAAGCTCGAAAATCTGCAGCCAATCAATGCTTACAAACTGCGCGGCGCGGCCAATGCCGTGGCGATGCTTTCTGATTCGGAGCGGAAGCGCGGCGTTTGGACAATCAGCGCCGGAAATGCCGGCCAGGGTGTTGCCTACGCGGCGAGGCAAGCTGGTATTCCGTGCACGGTCGTTGCCATCGAGACCGCGCCGCAATCGAAGGTCGACAGGATGCGCGCGCTCGGCACGAAGTTAGTTCTAGTTTCCTACGATGCCGCCTGGAACGCGCTGGAAGCACGCGCGTTTCCCGGAGTGGAAGGAACATTTGTTCATCCCTTCGACGATCACAATTTCATCGCCGGCCACGGCACGATGGGGATCGAGATTCTGGATGATGCGCCGGACACGGCAGCGGTCATCGCGGGGATCGGTGGTGGCGGGCTGATCACCGGTGTGGGGAGCGCAATTAAAGCCCTCAAACCGAACGTGAAAATTTTCGGCGTTGAACCGGAGACGGCTGCGCCCGCTGCGCTTTCGTTCGAGATGGGTTCGCCGCAGGTTTTCAAGAATTGGAAGGCATCGTTTGTCGATGGCGCCGGCGGCCAGAGCATGTTTCCTCGAATGTGGGAACGGATGCAGCCGGTGGTGGACGATTATATTGTCGTCACTTTGGAAGAGACAAAGAAAGCGATGCGGTTGCTGGCGGAAAAAGCGCGAGTGATCTCAGAAGGCGCAGGCGCGCTGGCGCTCGCGGCAGCTTTAAGTGGCAAAGCAGGCAAAGGTCCGATCGTGGCCATAATCTCGGGTGGTAACATCGACATCGGAAAATTCTGCGAGCTGGTCGGTTCAGTATCGAATTAGCGTTCAGCGGAATATTCGGTCGGGTCCTGCTGAAAATATCCCGTCAATTCGGCGTACAACTTCGGGTGATAGGCCCGGAGCGACCTAGGACGCTCAAAAAAAGCTTCCGTTGCGACAGCGAAAAATTCCGCTGGGTTAGTCGCGCCGTAATTGTCGAGGAGCATGGGAATGCCCGTTTCGTCCGCGGCTCGCAACGATGCAAACTCCATTCTCATCACATCTCGCCACGACGTTTGTTGTTCCCGAGTTGCCAATGCAGGCGCGCCATCAGCGGCATCGTTTTCGTAATCGAGCAGATGCGCAAACTCATGCACGACGAGGTTCTTGCCATCCCCCGGGTCAGCCGCGCCGGATTGCACTGCGTCCCATGCCAGAACAACGGTCCCCATTCGTTGACCGCTCTCTCCCAAACGCGCCATTTTTCCTTCTTCCCAGATCGGACCTTCCACATGCCGGTGCTGATCGACCATGTAAGCCGAAGGATAAACGAGAATTGTAACCAGCCGCGGGAAATAATCCGTTTTGCGATGCAAAAGAAGGAGGCACGCCTGGGCTGCGATGGTGACGCGCATCTCGTCACTGAGTTCCAGACCGTCACAACCTTCGAACCGTTTCTCCGCGAGAAACACCTGGATGTGCCCCAGAAGCTCGGCCTGATCGGCTCCGGAAAGCCTGTGAAAAAAAGGGAGGTTACGTGTCACCGTTTGCATCCATTCACTGCGGAACGGCTGGGATCGCAACCAGTGTCTTCGGCGTTGCTTCAGGAAACCAAAAAGCATGGCGAAATGTAATTCTGTCTTGAGCTAACGCTTGCTCAAGTTGTTAACGTAAGCCGCCTTTCTCGCGTCGCTGCGCGAAAAGAAAAACTGGCTTTGCGTTATGGATTCGGCATTTCTTGCTCGATAGTGAAATATGAAACGTTCTCTGTTGTTGCTTCTTACAGTTTTGTGCATATGGACCTTCAGCAAGGTTCAGGGTGGACGCGTGATCGTCGGCTATCCATTCGGGAATTCTCAATCCGATGGCCATCTAATCATCAGACGCGCTGCAAATTATGGTAATAACGAGAACGTAATCGTCTACGTCGATGGAGTGACCGTTGCCATTCTCCCCTACGGCGCAAGTTATAAAGGCCGGTTGGCCCCCGGTCCGCATGACATTGCCATCCAACCCGCTCCGATTTCTGGCGGGTTAGGACCAAAAGTTGTTCGGCACATCGATGTCACGCCTGGCGTAACTTACACATTCACAGCCGGGTGGATTCATGGTGATACGCCGGTTTTGAAATAGTGAGCTTTCTCTTCTTTTTCGTTGAGCCTCTCTTCAGGTCAAAAGCCAGCCAGTTCTAAGCTTATTCGAGCGGTAATTCGATCCGCTCTTCCGGTTCTCGCGGCATAAGATGATTGCGCTGGATGATCCGCGCGCAGGTATTCCATCGCAAAATCGCATCATCATGGCCAGCTGGCCGAATCGGTTCCGCCCTCTCAAAACAGCTCATTGCTTCGCGCAAAAGATCGTAAGCTTGAAACCGGCAGTCGGGAGTGTTTTGGCGCAGCTTCATTTTGGCACGTCGCTCCGCGACAATTCCCGAATAATACGCCCGGTCGTAATCGGACTTCATCCGGGAGAGCAATTCTTTCGCCTGGGTATCGCTTACACCATAGCCCCTTTCAAACCGATCCGTTAGGGCAAGCAGCAATGTTATGATCGCCTGCCGGTTCTCAGGATCGACATCAAGAATGTCGAGGCAGATGCTCTCCGCTTCGCCCGGCTCATTGAGCAAACGGTAGCGCTCCGCTTTTTCGAGCGCGGCCGGAATGGCGCCTTTGTGGAGGGATTTCAGCTCAGGCATGGCTTCGCTCGTAATTCGTGAATCGCTAAATCGTTACATCGAAAGAAGGCGGGATTCGTTACATTGTTACATCGTGAATCGGGCCGAAGGCAAATCGATTCACAATTCACGATTCTCGATTCACGGAATCGCTCCTCCTCTTCAACCATCGCCAAAACCAACCCAGGGGATCATAGAAGTTGTCCGCCACCCGCTCCTTTAATGGAATGATGCCGTTGTCAGTGATGTGAATGCTTTCGGGGCAAACCTTGGTGCAACATTTCGTAATGTTGCAGTAGCCGATACCGTGGGCATTGCGCAATTCCTCGGTGCGATCTTCGACGTCAAGCGGATGCATCTCCAATGCCGCCGTGTAAATGAGAAAGCGCGGACCAATGAATCGGTCGTGCATCTGATGATCGCGCAGCACATGGCAGACGTCCTGACATAAAAAGCATTCAATGCACTTCCGGAATTCCTGGACCCGATCGATGTCTTTCTGTTGCATCCGCCACGTGCCGTCCGGCGCATCCGGCGGACGCGGCGTAAACGGCTTAATTTTCTTTTTCACCGCGAAGTTCCAGGAAACGTCGGTAATCAGATCTTTCACGTTCGGAAAAGCTTTCATCGGCTGGACCGTCACAGGTTTCTCCAGTGGGAGGTCGCTCAATCGCGTCATGCACATAAGTTTGGGCATTCCGTTGATTTCCGCCGAACACGAACCGCATTTGCCGGCTTTGCAGTTCCATCGACAAGCCAGATCGTTCGCTTGTGTCGCCTGAATATGATTCACCGCATCGAGCACGACCATCCCTTCGGAGACGCCGGTTTCATAGTCGCGAAACTCGCCGCCATTCGCGTCGCCGCGCCAAATTCGGAAAACTGCCGTATTCATCCGTTAATCGTTACATCGAGAAGATCCGCGTCCTCGCCGTAAGCGGGCGATGTTTCTCGGATTGATGAGGACTTATCTGACCTGTTCTGTTCTCTCAGATAGCGTATGTAGCCGTCGATCAGCTGTCGGACCCGCCAGCCTTGCTCTTTCAGCGCGCCGATTTCCGGCATAGGCAAATAATTTTCGTCATCAGACGCGTTCAAATCGTCGATCAGTTCCTCTAACGAGCCACGTGACTGCAACATAAACTTGATTTGATCCAGATAATGATAGCGTCCGTGTCCTTCAGCGATGTTGTTCGTCAGTGAAAGGGCCGCGCGTCGAATTTGCGAGGCCATACCGAACTTTTCGACATCGGGCAATCGCCTCGATACCTGGTACCTCTTCTCTCGAAACTCCCGTGCGACTTGATAAACTTCCAAATCCTCGAACGTCGAAATTCGCCTACGCGATTTCCCGGCCGATTCACGATGTAACGATTCTCGATTCACGTTCCCAACGCCTTAACGATTCTCTTCGACAACCTGCTTTAAATAATCCGGCATTTCCGGCAGCGGTTCCAGACGAACTTCCATTAAACCATCATTGGCGTTTCGGATTATTGTGTTCACCTTGGAAAATTTGTCGTCCTTGTTTGGATAATCTTCTCGAAATTGAGCGCCCCGGCTCTCTTTTCTTTCCAAGGCAGCTCGCGTAATTGCCTCCGAGACGGTAAGCAAATTCTTTAGATCTAGAGCAGTGTGCCAACCCGGATTAAAATCACGATTACCGATCACACCTACTTTCGCGGCGCGTTCTGTAAATGCTTTGATGTGCTCGAGCGCCGACAACATCTCGCCTTCATCACGCACGATGCCGACATTATGCTGCATGATCTCCTGGAGATCGCGCTGGACCGAATACGGGTTTTCTCCCCGATCATTTTCGAATGGGCGCAACGCTTCGCGCGCGTAATTGTCGATCTTGTTGTTGTTGTCGATCCCGCCGTGCGGATTCTCTTTCGCGAACTTCGCCGCGTATTCGCCGGCCCGTTTACCGAACACGATCAAATCGGAGAGCGAATTCCCGCCAAGCCGGTTTGCCCCATTGATTCCGGCAGCGCATTCGCCAGCAGCGAATAATCCCGGCACATCGGACATTTGCGTATCCGCGTTCACGTGCACGCCGCCCATGATGTAATGCGTGGTCGGGCCGACTTCCATCGCTTCATCGGTAATATCGATATCGCCGAGCGCTTTAAACTGATGATACATGCTCGGCAATTTGCGTTTGATGTGTTCTTCCGCGTTCGGAAGTTTTTTCTTGATCCATGAAATGTCGAGATAAACGCCACCGTGCGGTGTCCCCCGCCCTTCCTTGATCTCGCGCACGATGCAACGCGCCACGTGATCGCGAGTCAGTAGCTCCGGCGGACGCCGCGCATTTCTGTCACCCTGTGTGTAGCGCCAGCCTTCCTCTTCGTTGTCGGCGGTCTGGGCTTTGTAGTTGTCGGGTATCGAATCGAACATGAAACGTTTGCCATCGGCATTCGTTAGGATTCCGCCTTCGCCGCGCACGCCTTCGGTCACGAGCATCCCTGCCACGCTCGGTGGCCAGACCATTCCCGTGGGGTGAAATTGGACATACTCCATGTCGATTAATGCAGCGCCTGCGTGATAGGCAAGCGAGTGACCGTCGCCCGTACAATCCCAACTGTTGCTCGTGATCTTGTAAGCTTTGCCGATCCCTCCCGTCGCCAGCACGACCGCTCGCGCGTGAAAGATCTTGAAGCGACCGCGTTCTCGATTGTATCCAAACGCGCCAATGCAACGCTCTCCATCCTTCAACAACGAAGTGATACAAATCTCCATGTGGACATCGATTCCGCGGTGGACTCCGTGATCCTGCAAAGTCCGAATCATCTCGAGCCCGGTCCGATCGCCCACATGCGCTAGCCGTGGATACTTGTGGCCGCCGAAATTTCTCTGAAGAATTCGGCCGTCTTTCGTTCGGTCGAAAACCGCACCCCAGGCTTCGAGTTCACGCACTCGATCCGGCGCTTCCTTCGCGTGCAGCTCCGCCATCCGCCAATTGTTCACGTATTGGCCGCCGCGCATCGTATCGGCGAAATGGACTTTCCAATTGTCGCGATCATCGACATTCGCCAGCGCCGCAGCAATCCCGCCCTCGGCCATCACCGTGTGCGCTTTGCCTAACAAGGATTTGCAAACCATGCCGACAGAAACGCCCGCAGCCGAGGCTTCGATCGCCGCGCGCAATCCCGCTCCGCCGGAGCCGATGATCAAAACGTCGTGTGTGAAAGTGTCGTATTCGGCCATCGCGCTCCCACTTCTAAATGCGAATGCGGATTCGCTCAAGATCGACAATTACTCGCCGGGGTGCTCGCCAGTCACGTTGTCAAACTACTCGACGACTTTGCCATTGAACGCTTCCTGAATGGCGATGTGGGTCATCGCCGTTTTCGGCACGGCGCTCAGATCGGCCGTAGCTGCTAACGTGTGGCATCAATGCGCTCAGCTTTGATGCGAGAATATTGCGCCGCCGTGGCTCACTCAATAGTCAGTGCATCGATCGCCGGCGACGCGCCGATGCGCCAGCGCCCCTTTAGAATGCGTTCCGGAACTTTATCGGTGTCAGACCGGTCACGCGCCGTAAGACCGTCGCGAAAAAACTCGGGCTCGTGTTGAGGAATCCTTCTCTCACGATTCTGCGGTGCCTATCGCAATTCTGCGATGATTCCATCAGCGGATCCCATCGCCTGTGTGCTGATCGGAGGCACAGCCGTTGGCACGGTGCTGACGCTAGCCTTCATAGGAGTTGCACGACAACCTTTCCTTTGGCCCGGCCCTTTTCGAGATACGCCAGCGCTTCCTTCGTTTGATCGAACGGAAATACTTTGTCGATTACCGGCCGAATCGTTCCCGCGTCGAGCAGCTTGCCAATTTGCGCGAGTTGGCCGCCGTCCGGATGAACGAACAGAAATGAATACTCGCCGCCGCGTTTCCTGGTTTGGCGAATGATCTTACGACTCAACAAGCCGAAGAGGAATGTGAAGAAAAGACCCATGTCACGTCCGCGAGCAAAGGCGGCGTCCGGTGGTCCGACGAGCGAGACAACGCTGCTCCCGGACTTCAAAATCCCGAGTGATTTCTCGAGCGCATTGCCTCTCACAGTGCCGAGCACGGCGTCGTAGTTTCGCAACACGTCTTCAAATTCCTGTTTCTTGTAATCAATCACCTCATCCGCCCCGAGACTCTTCACCAATTCCACGTTACCCGTGCTCGTGGTCGTCCCCACTATTGCGCCGAGGTGCTTCGCAAGTTGGATTGCGAACGTGCCAATGCCGCCCGAGCCTGCGGGAATGAACACCTTTTGGCCGGGCTTGAGTTTTGCACGTTCCTTCAGCGCTTGCCACGATGTGAGCCCGACCATCGGAATCGAAGCCGCCTGCACGAAGTCCAGATTCGACGGTTTAAGCGCGGCGGCGTTCTCGGGCACGACCGCAAACTCAGCGAGCGAGCCTATGCCCAAATCAAAGATGCTCGCGAAGACCGCATTGCCCGGCTTGTAGCGAGTCACGCGATTTCCCACCTCCACCACGACGCCCGCCAAATCGCTGCCCAGCGTGGCCGGAAGCTGCAACTTGAGGATGGCCTTAAACGTTCCTTTCGGAATCGCGTAATCAATCGGATTCAAGCCAGCGGCGTGGACCTGGACGAGAATTTCGTCCGGCTTTAGCGCAGGCCGGGGAATGTCGGCGAACGCGACCTGATCGGGCCCGCCGTATCGTTTCAAGACGAGTGCTTTCATAAATGGTTTCGTGTCTCCTTTCGGATCATGCGGTTCATGCGCTCATGACGCGCGCGAACATGGCCTGATGCAGCCAGCGTGGTGTGGCCCACATAAAGATTACGGCTGCTTTGTTGGCCCAGCCCGGGACGACACTGATGCGCCCGGACTGCGACGCACGGATGCTGGCGCGCACCACAGGCGCGGGCCCGCATCATGAATAACTTCAATGCGGGTGTGAGCTTCTGTTGCGCTGCGGTGGCGAATCCGGTGTCCGACATGCCGGGACAAAGCGTCGTGACCGTGACGCCATCGCGCTTGAGTTCGCGATGAAGAGCTTCACCCAGGCGCAGCACGAAAGCCTTGGCGGCTGAATACACGGCGAAGTTCTCCACCCCCTGATAGGCCAGCATACTTGCGACCAGCAGAATCTTCCCGCGTCCTCGCTTCCGCATATCTTGTGCAAAGATGTGGGTGATCGCAGTCAGGCTCGCGATGTCGAGCTGCACCATCGCCAACGCCGCATCAAGTTTGCTGTCGATGAATGCTCCTTGCAGACCGTGGCCTGCGTTGTTGATCAGGATGTCAATCGCAATGTCCCGCTCGCGAAGTCGCTGATGCAATTGGATGATTGCCGCAACATCTGAAAGATCTACCTGCTCCACGACGACCTCGACACTGAACTGCCGCCGCAGCTCCTCGGCGAGTTTTTGCAGCCGATCCAGCCGGCGCGCGACCAGAACGAGCGAATGGCCTTGCCCGGCATATTGGCGGGCGAACTCCTCGCCGAAGCCACTCGATGCGCCCGTGATGAGAACCCAGGTTTTGTCTATTGTTTTCATTTGGTTCATCTCCGTCATCAATCAATCGAGTTGAAATTGCTTATGAAACGTTTGTCTTCCTGCGAGGTTTGAAGAATCAGTTCAGACTGGATGCTTTTCGAATAGCCCGGTCGAATAGAGCGACAGGAGCAAAACGGCGCAGTCGGCTCAAAAGGACGCCCTTGCCAACCGGATAACGCAGCCGGGGCGATTTCGCCGTCACCGCGCGCCAAACGGCTTCTGCCACGAGCTGCGGTTCATCCCCATGCTCGACGCCTTTCTCCACCACCTCGTGCATGCGCTGCCGGTGAACCGCATAGGCTTCGAGGTTGGTTTGGGCGGTCTTCTCGTTCTGGTTGATGTTGCTCTTGGTATAAGAGGGTTGGATCAACACCGCGCGCACACCGAATTGCCTCACTTCATGATCCAAGGTCTCGGTGTAGCCCTCGACCGCGTGCTTGCTCGCAGCATACATGCCCATGAATGGGGCGGGGATGAAACCGACCACCGAGCTGATGTTGACGATGCGACCGTAGCCAGCTTGCCGCATCCGGGCCAGCACGGCGTTGGTCACCCGCAGCACGCCAAAGAAATTGGTTTCAAATTGGTCTCGTGCTTCCTTGAGGGTTGTTTCCTCCAACGCCCCCGTGAGGCCGTAACCGGCGTTGTTCACCAGAACCTCAACGGGGCCTGCTTTCTGAACAATTCCTTGAATCGCTTCGCTGACGCTGGCGTCATCCGTCACGTCCATGCGGACGATCTCCACGCCAGGGATGGGTTTCGCGGATTTTGGATCGCGGGCCGTGCCGAAGACACGAGCGCCTCGCTGCGCGAGGAGTTGAGCGATTTCTCGGCCAATACCGGAGGAAGCTCCGGTGACGAGGGTGACTTTGTTTGTCAATGTTGTGTGCATATACACTATTTAGTTTCTAGTTGATCGCCTTGGAAGGCATTCAGGGTTTTGTTATTTGTTCAGAGCCAGCGCCGCCGTTTCGAGATCGGCAAGAATGGCGGACCAGCGCTTTTCACCGAGAGTTTTGACCGCAGCGCTTTGAGCGGACTTCCAGGCCGGCGCCAGCTTCGCAATCTGTTTTCGGCCTTTTGTTGTGATCGTGAGTTCCACCCGATTGCCGCGCCCGCCGCCGATGGCCTTTACGAAACCGTCCCGCTGCAATGGCCGGAGATTCCGCACGAGCGTCGTGCGATCCATTCCCAGCCAGTCGCTCAACTCCGCCATGTTCCAACTGTCCTTGGTTTGCAACGACGCCAGGATTGTGCCTTGCGTGGGACGAATTCCATGCCGCCGCATTTCCGCGTCATAAAACTGCGTCACTGCCCGTGTCACCCAACGCAGGTTGAAGCACACGCAGTTTTCCGCCGCCGTCATATCCAGTTCTTTTGCCATGTGGTGTGTATATGCACTACTGGAACACAGTTGTCAAATAATTTTTTTTCCCAGTTTATGTCGCGAGCAGGACCTGCGGAAAATCAGACCTTCGCGTAAAAGCCCGTTGCTACTCTTGCCGCGACGTAGCGCCTCACCAAAGCCCCTTCCATCGCAAGGAAGCGCTATCGCCAAGACTTCGCCAGCGGCATAGCGGGGAAATGCTGCCGCGGTTCGCAGCGGCGATCGAACGCGATTGGTAAAGCCGTCAATGGCTTCACCCCGATTCGGTTGCGAATTCTTGCAAATCAGATCAGACGCAAATCGTGCCAGATGCCCATCGAGCAAAGCCGCACGTAAAGATCGGTGAAGCCGACCCAAAACAGACTCATCCAGGCCCAGAGCATGTGGCGCTGATTCAGACAAGTCACGCAGCGATAAGCGCGATAGGTTGTCGATCTTGAAAGCTGATCGCGGAATCCGCCGATCAAATGCCGGAGTGAATGACAGCCAAATGTATAACCGCCGAGCAGATACACATTGATCGCGAGAACAATCGTGCCAATTCCAATGCCGAACTTCCCATCAAACCAGAGCGCCTTCCACGCGTCGTAAGCGAGAATCCCGATGAAGATGATCGCGACGTAAAGAAAGTAGCGATGCACATTCTGCATAATGAGCGGGAATGAGCGTTCACCGAGATAGGTTTTGCGCGGCTCACCCACAGTGCAGGCCGGCGGGTCGGCCCAAAATGCCTTGTAATATGCGCCCCTATAATAATAGCAGGTGAGCCGGAATCCGCCGGGCGCCCAGAGAATCAACAGCGCGGGAGAAAATAACAGCCAGCTCGGCCACCAACTCGGTTTCGGTCCGAACCAACTGTGCGGTGAATCGCCGAATAGTTCCGGCGAATAAAACGGCGAGACGTAATTACCGAAGTAGTAATTCCTTCCTTGAAACGCCGCCCAAGTGGAATAAACGAGGAAGGCCGATAATCCGATGAAGACGAGAAGCGGCTGCAACCACCAAAGATCGGACCGCATCGTTTGGCCGAATGATTGTCTTGGCGATAACGTGGTGGTTCCGTTCATTGGCTACAATCCACGTGGCCACATATGGAGAATTCTCGAAAAGCGATGTGACGGATTCTGCGCAGTGCGACAGGCATTGCCTTCATTTGCCGTCTGCCCCCTCGACCGGCAGCTTTGCCTTTTTCCACGCTTCCCAGCTTCCGGGAATATTCCAAAGATCGTTGAAGCCAGCCGATTTCAAAATGCTGCTGGCGATGCTGGAACGGTACCCGCTGCCGCAATAAACCGCTGTCGGTTTGCTTCGATCGAGTTCATTGATTCGCTTTTCCAATTCAGGAACAAAAATGTGACGCGCGCCTGGAACGTGTCCGTTTTTCCATTCTCGCGGTGTGCGAACATCGACAATCTGCATTGACGACTTGCGCTGATTTAATTCGCGCACGCTCATTTGTCCGATTCGCTCGATAGGAAATCCTTCCGCGTCCCACGCTTTCATTCCACCCACGAGATAACCGGCAAATTTTGTGTAACCGGTTCGGACAAACAGCCGCACTATCTTTTCAAGATCATCATCACTTTCCAGCACAAGCAGAACGGGTCTATCCGGATCGAGCATCCATCCAGCCCAAATCGACAAGATCGGCGAACCGCCAATGTTGAGTGCTCCCCCGATATGACCGCCGCCGAATGCGAGCATCATTCGAGCATCGACCAGCACACCTTTCTTTTTCTCGATCGCTTCCTTGAATGCTTTGGGCGGAAGCCCTGGCACATGCGGAAGATTGCCGATGATCTTCGGTCCGTCCGCGTTGATCCGCTTCATCACAGGATAGTAATGCGGCACCGGCGGCGCGGTGCTCAGCGCATAATCAGTGAACGTTTTCACTTCATCGAACTGGAGAAACTTATTAAACTTTCGCTCATAACCAATCGGTACTGCTCATCCGCGCGCCGATGTCCGCGCCGCACGGAGAACCCGCGCCGTGATTGGGATAGATCATCACATGATCGGGCATTTTCAGATAAAAATCGCGCAACGTGTGAAACTGCTGTTCGGCCAGTTGTTTTGTGTGCTTTTCGCCTAGCAAATCGGGCCGCCCGGCAGATGAAACAAAAAGCGAGTCGCCGGTGAGAATCCCCCACGGCTCGTCGGAGTGATCGACTTCAGCCAGCAAATACGACATGTGCTCCGGCGTATGTCCCGGCGTGTGGCGCGCGGTCACTAGGACTTCGCCGAATTCGAATTGGTCGCCGTCCTCCACCTTCTCGCGGTCGAAACCGTACTCGGCACCGCCTTCGCTGCTGTTATAAATTTTTGCCGATTCCACCCGCGCGCAAAGTTCACGCGAGCCGCTGACCAGATCGGCGTGAATGTGCGTCTCAAAAATATGAGTAATCGCGACGCCTGCTTCGCGAGCCATATCGATGTAAATATCAACATCTGCTCGCGGATCGAAAATGGCCGCGATGCCTTCATCATCGTCGCCGACAAGGTAGGAAAGTTCCGCGATTCCCTCCGTTTGAATCGTTTTAAAAACCAGCGACATCGGACTCAGTTAAGACGAGACGCCTGCCAAGTTCAACTCGCCACAGCAAGTTCGTGCGATGGCGGGCAGGATCGAATTCACTACGTTTCCGGTGGCAGCGGCGCGGGTTTGGGGTTGCTCGCTTCGATTTTGATTTCGTTGCTGTAGCTGCTTTCGCCATAAGCGCTTACTGCGGTCACCACGAAGTAGTGGGTTCCTTCCATTAACCAGTTGATCACGTAGGTCGGGGTCGGGTTCGCTGGGATTGCACCCGCGAGCTCGTAACTTCCATTCACATGCTCGTAAATGTAGTAGCTCACTACATTTTCGCTGGGGTCATTAGCGTCCCAGGCGATCGTCCATGATGCGCAAGCCGTTCCGCCGGACAGCGAAAGTACAAACAGCAACAATGAGAGCAATTGCTTCATCGACGAAAAATGACAGGCCGGTGGCCGCGCAGCGGCGGAACGGGACTGGTCACTTAATCAGGCACAGTAAGCGGAGGTGTGGGAGCATGGAGGTGGCGGAAAAACGCACCCACTACATACATAGCGGAGAAAAATACAAGACTTATTTGTGTATGTTGAGTAATTACTTTCGGCTTGAAAGTGTCTGCAGAATGTAAACGCTTCCCCGGAACATCAGCGCACTTCCACGTCGATTGGTTGCAAGTGGTTAATCATGTAAGTGCCGCGATCCGGGTCCCGCTCCAGTTGCTGAGTTTGACCTTTCGAATCTGTCGCGCGTGCAATTAGAGTCGCTTTTCCGGGTCCGGGTGTTTTCCAATCGAGTTCCCAAAGCCGCCATGCGCCGGGATCGGAACGTTTAGCCAACGCAGCCTCGTTCCATGTCGATCCTCCATCGGTGCTGACTTCGACCTTGGAGATTTCTTTACTGCTCCAAGCGGCGCCGTGAACGCGAACGCACGAATTTGCCTGCACAATTTCGCCTTGAATCGGGCGGGCGATCTGGGCTTTCACCTGAGTTTCAGAAATCGGCGTCAGCTCGCCCTTTTTCCAAAACGCATAATCGAGAGTCTGATAATAACCGCCGAAGGGTCGATCAACTGCGACGATGCGGGTTAGCCATTTTACCGACGCCATTGCGTACCAGCCGGGAACAATGGCGCGCACCGGAAATCCATGCTCGGGGGGAAGATCGACATCATTCATCTTATAAGCGAGCAGGACATCCTCCCGTGCTTTTTCCAGTGGGATGCTGCGCGCAAACCGAATGATTCCGCGTGGTGCCTTTGCCTCGTCGACTTCGCCGCTATCGGCTCCTTCCAGAATAATTTCGCAGACGTTCGGTTTTAGCTGCGCTCTGTCGAGCAGGATCGACAATGGAACGCCGGTCCACTCCGCTGTGCCGACGGCTCCCAGCCCCCATTGCACACCTTTGACTTTCGGTTCGAGAAAACTTCGGTTGTTGCCGGCGCACTCGAGCGTCGCCGGCGCTTTTTTGGCATTCAGCGCGATTAGTTCGTCGTAACCAATTTCAAAAGGTTCCTCTACCGCGCCTTCGACTTGCAGACGCCACTGATTCTTGTCCATGTTCGGTACCGGGAAATGTGTTCGCACGTAAAACGATCGTGTCGGCGTAATAAACGCGTCGAGTGACTCAAACGGCATCTCCAGGTTCGGTGGATCCTCGCTGCGAACTATCTTCTGAACGCCAATCCCCTTGTCGCTAATCATCGGAGTCCTTGGCCGGCTTGAAGTAATGCCACGGGAAGCGTCGCTTAGGATGCTGCTCGTTCCACGCTGCGAGGGCCATCGTCTTCGCGTCGGCACGATCCGGTTGCGATAAATCGAATCGGTTAGAAGCCCGACCAAGTTTTAAGCGCTCGCCATGTAACGTATGCAACACCGGATTCATTTCATCAAACCGTATTCGATTGGGAACATGCACGTAAGGATGACAATCCGGCTGGCCAGCAAAACAAGCACTTAGCGGCGTGGCGGTGCGATCAAATCGATTCATCGCCGGCAAACCCAACACCAGCTCGATCGTCCGAACAAAGGAAGTATGATTATAAAGCTCGCTCACAACTGCTCCTCGGCGGGTATAGGGTGAAATGCACAACGCAACAGTGCGATGACCATCCACATGATCGAGCCCGAACTGCGCGTCATCTTCAATCACAAGGATCAGCGTTTCCTTCCAAAAGCGCGAGTGCGAGAGACCTTCGACAATTCTGCCCAGGGCAAAATCATTGTCGGCGACCATGGCACGCGGCGTAGGCATTCCAGGCTTGTCGCCAGCGGTGTGGTCGCAAGGCAAAAGTAGAATGGAAAGGTCGGGAAGTGCATTGAACTGTTCGTAGGTTTTCAACTCAGCCAGGAATTGATCGGCGCGCCATTGATCTGAGGCGAGAAGAGGAAAGCCGATGTACGTCGGGTTCAGATGCGCGTTTAGCACGGCGTCATCAGTATCTGCTGTTATGTGATATTTGTGCCCGCCAGTTTGATAATCCTTCCAGAGCTCGGTCCAGTTAGGCATCCGTCCGGTGATTGGATCGATAATGCGAGGCCGGTTTGCAAACTCGCCATAAACGCGAACGCTCTGCCCGGCCCTGAGCGCGGCATTCCAAATGAATCCCGCCGGGGAGCGCGCCAACGGATCGTTGCCGGTCACCGGATAACTCCGGGCATAAGCTCGAAAATTCTGTTCCAGATAGGCATTCGCAATGGCCGAATCGGTCCATTGATGTCCATCGCCAGAGTTCGTGCCACTGGCATACGTATTATCCAGCAAAACGAACTGTCGGGCGAGCGCGTGCTCGTTAGGGGTCACGTTTTCTCCAAAAAGGCAAAGCTGTTTGTCGCCATTGCCCTCCGGCATATCCCCGAAATCGAGATCGTAGGTGTGATTTTCCTTTATGATGTAAACGACGTGACTGAATACAGATGGTTCACCCACGCGTTCCGGCACAGGCACCGGTTTCTCTCCCGATCGGGCCGGTAATTCTGCCATGCCCCAACGGTTATTTGACGAGACTTGTGCAGTCAGTCTGGCTAAATCTGTCCGATCCGATGGATCGATAAATTGAATGATACCCACTCCATGATCGACGCTGACCGCGCCGCCATGACCCACCGATCGTGTCCCAATCCCTTTGCTGCTGATCACAAATAGTTCTCCCTTGTCTTCCTCGAGCGCTATGGGGAACCAACCGGTGGGCAGATAGCCATTGATTGAGAAGTTCGAAAGAGAAATGACGGCGACTGAATTCCCGCCGCCGCACGTGGCGTAAAGAAATTTCCCATCTTCTGACAACGTCAACCCCGTGGGCATTTGGCCAAAGCCCGGATCCTTTGCAGGGGTTAATGACAATGTTTGGCGGACACTCTTCGTTTTTGTGTCCACCAAAAGAATTGTGTCGTCGTCGGCGTTGGCGACGTACAAAGAGGCACCGTCGCTTGAGACCGCCAGGGCCGAAGGTTGCCGCCCCGCCTCCATCTCCGTTGTGACGAAGGTTCTGGTATCAACAAAGGAAACGCTGCCAGCCAAAGCCGCACCCGTCATTCGATCAATCCGAACCGCCGTTCCTGCGGAGTGCGCGCTAGCTTCCTTTTCCTGAGGAGGACGTCCGCCACGGTTTCCTACAATGAGCGTTTTCCCATCCGGACTCAACAGGATGCGATAAGGCGCAATGCCCACTGGAACCGTCGCGATCAACTTTTCGGCGGTTGCATCTACAACCACTACCGAATTCATCATTCCCAGCGCCGCATAAAGACGCTTACCGTCTCGTGAAACAGCCAATCCCGTTACTTGCGGATTGCCTTCGTGACGCGAATGCAGGTCAGTGCTGTCGATCAGTGGCATTTCCGCTGTGAGCGTGGGTCTCGTCAAATGTTCGCCGGCGTTCAAACGGGATTGCGGTTTTATTCCTGTTTCGCGTTTTTCGGTAATGAAGAATGGATTAGCGATGCTCCACGTCTTGCCCTTGGTAACTATACGGTAAACTTCGCCATTGTTGCCGGAGGCGAACAGCGTACCGCTATCGGGCATCCAGGCCAGGCCAAGAGGGCCGGCGGCGATTTTTACTCGCGTTATTTCTTCTCCATCCCGGGAAAACAAGTAAACGGCATTCTGGGTTAACACCGCCACGATTTTGCCATTGGGCGAAAGCGCGACGTCTTTGGGCCATTCGTTGGGGATTTGTCGAACCTTTCCCACCGGGCTGACGACTTGGTTTGTGGGAACAAGAAAGGTTCCATCCGATTGTTCGCCCAAACTTCGCGGTTTGGCAGCGAACGAGCCCTGGAAAGCACCGGCGCAGATTGTAGCCAGCAAAAGTCCGGTCACTCGCCGATTCCAGTAAAACGCTACTTCCATAATCGAAGCCGCCACGCCTTTCGCCCGAACCTAAGCTGCATCTCGTTTAACTTGTCTCCTGGTGCTGGTATCGGATCACTTTTGCCTTCTCGATCGTGACCAGACCGCCGCCCATCATTTCATCCAGAACAGGAAGGAACGCATTCACCTTTTCCTCGCCGTCCACGATTTCAATCACGATCGGAAGATCCATCGAGAGCCGCAGAATTTTTGCGGTGTGAAGATGGCTCGATTTGCCGAAACCCATCGGGCCGCGCAAGACAGTCGCTCCTGCCAATTGCGACTCGCGCGCTTTCATCACGATCGCTTCGTATAACGGACGATGTTTGTAGCGATCACTCTCGCCGATGAAAATCCTCAGCAGCACGGCGTCTTTGGGAAGGGTCATTGATTTCTCCTATCTTGATACGAGCGCGAGGGCAATGGTGCGGCCCAGCCAGACGGCAATCAGACAGCACGCGAATGAAAGCAATGTATTTAAGGCGGCTTTGAGCCAGTCGCCATCCTGAAAAAGATCGATAGTCTGCAAGCTGAATGACGAAAATGTCGTGTAACCGCCGCAGACGCCGATTAAAAAGAATTGCCGAAACCGCGGTGTTACCAGAAATGGCCCTAAAGGATCGGTGATTGCGGCAAAGAAACCGACAAGAAAGCATCCAGTCACATTCACGACGAGAGTGCCGAATGGGAAAAACTCGCCGATCCGTTGAGCTACAAATCCGGAAGCCCAGAACCGTGCCGCCGTCCCGATTGCGCCGCCCGCCATAATCCAGATGTAATTGAGCATAAAAAATCTCCTTCCGCTGGGAAGGAGTCATCAGCTTGCGCGGTTTACTCTTCTAGATCGAGAGAGGGCAAACTCCATTGCCTTGTCGCAAAGTATTGTGCCGTCGCGTTGCGTCAACTTTCTAATGCTTCACATCGAGTTCGAAAAAGATTGTGAGCTTAAACTTCCTGCTGGGCGGTGTGTTCGGAGGTGGCGCGACTTGTCTGACCTTTCCTCCCACCGCCGCAATGGAGTTGTCGATCCTCGCATTACCGGAGTGTTTAACAATTCGGAAATCCAGAACCCGACCCTGATGATCGATCGCTACTTTCACCGGCACCGAGACTCGTCCGGCAGGCAAACCGACCGCGCGAGGCTGCTCCCATTCTTCGTAGAACGATCGTGCATTTGATGGCTGTAACGGCCCGCCGCTGCGAGGTCGAGCCGGCGGGGGGCGGTGCTGACACAACCCACTGTCACGAAAATAATTGCAGTGATGAGAATGTATCGAAGCCAATTACACATCGTCCTTCGGAGAAAATATTGTTCGCAATTGATTCCTACTAATTTCGACCCGGAACAGTCGTGCGATTTGATCGGAAGTCTATGTTGACCCCAACCAGACCACATTCATGCTCCATCAACCAAGCTCGAACATCTCGGCTACGCCCTTTTTGGAATAACGACCGTGTTTTTCTTTTCCTGATGCTGGTGCTGTTCGCGCTCCGATTCTGGCCCGCATTTTTAGATAGGCGGCTTTACGCGCGATTCCGGGATAACGTTTGGCTGTATGGGTCGCTTTTTTCGCGAGCATCCGCCCTGCCGAGTGGCAACGCTGCCTGACAACTCAGGGCGATTTTCAAATTACTACTTGCCTTGGAAGAAAATGCCGAGCAGATGTGTGCCTCCATGCGAAACTATTGCAAGAGAGCAATTTTGCTATTGTTCCACGTATGAAGACAAACAAGTTCACAGCTTACGCGGTTTCTTTGTTTGTGCTGATTCCTTTCCTGGCGTCGCCGCCGGCCCAGGCAAAATCGGAAGATCCCGGCGGGCATACGAATCGTGGAGTTCATTATGCCCGCGACAAGCAGTACGACGAAGCGATCGACGAATTTACGAAGGCCATTGAGGAGCAGCCAAACGATCCAAAAAATTATCTCAATCGCGCGTTAGTTTACAAAATTGTCCAGAAATTGGACGAGGCCCGCTCCGATTATTCCAAGGTCATCGACTTGGAACCGAAATCGGCGGAAGCATATACCGGCCGCGCCGACTTAGAGTTGAGCCAAAAGAAGATCAATGAGGCAATGGCCGATCTGGACAAAGCGCTGAGCATCGAGCCAAAAGATAAATCTGCGCTGCGGCTTCGCGCCTATGTCGATCTGCAAAAGAAGAACTGGAACAAGGCTGTCGAGGATTACGGCAAGCTCCTCGACCAGGAACCAAACGACGAACGGGCACACGAGCGACGCGGCTTCGCCTACCGTAGTCTTGGGAAATACAAGGAAGCGGTTGCCGACTTTACGAAAGTGATCGAGCAAAATCCGAAAGATCCCGAAGCGTACCGGCGCCGGGCTTATGCTTACAACCAGTTAAACGACAACCAAAAAGCGCTCGATGATCTCCAGATGATCCTAAAGCTCAAGCCCGGAGACGCAGATGCTCAAACGCGTTTGAAGGCACTGAAACAAAAAATGGCCCCGACGCCAACCCCGGTATCTTTCCGCACGCCGTTTCCCGCGCCGAGCCGGAAACCGTAAATCACACGACGTTGTTAAAACTACGGCGCGACAGTCTTCGCTCACCTCTACGACGCGAGCTTTTCAATCACTAGCTTGCTGAGTCGTAGCTCGCGCGAATCGTTTAGCAGGTCAATAGGTCCGCCTTCGTTGAAACTACGGCGCGACAGTCTTCGCTCACCTCTACGACGCGAGCGAAGACTGGAGCCGAGGGGATTCGAACCCCTGACCCCCACAATGCCATTGTGGTGCTCTACCAACTGAGCTACGACCCCGAGTAAGAGGCTAGATTGTAAGTTTGTAATCGCGGTTTGCAACTCGGCGTCGAATTGCTCCGCGGATTGCGCTTTGCTCGCACTTCGTATTTTCCTATCGTCGGCGCTGAAGGGGAATCCGATCGTGCCGCATTTTAGACGATTTTTTTGGCATGGGCTGTTTGCAATCGTCGTGATTGGCCTGGCCTTCTTATTGACCCTCTTATCACTTCGGCGTTTCGTCGAGTAAGACGCAGCCGCCGGAGAATCGGCCAATTCAATCGTCTGTCGCCAATTACACGACTTCAAACGCGTGTCGATCTTGCCACCTTGGTAATTACAAAAGCTGGCACGCCTCTTTTCACCGCACCATGACTCAGGTCGCCAGGCCCGAGAACATTCTCGATGTCGATCGGCCCGTGGAGCTTTCGTTCAACGGTCGTGAATACAAATTGGAACGCGACGCCGATAAAATCGTTGTTCGGATCCGGCCTGCAGGCGGCGAATACGGCCCGCCTCGCCAGGTAGTTCTTCTCACCGGTTCGCACAATTTGCAGATTCTCTGGCTCGAGACCGGCCAGGGCCGCACCCTCGACCAACTCCCATTCGCCTACATTATCTCCGAAAAAATGTGGGCGCCGGTTACGCAAACCTTTCTCATGCCGCCGGACACGAAAGAATATTACTCGATAGGCGCGTGGAATGGCGCCTGCATGGATTGTCATGTAACGGAGGGCCAATCCCGTTTTGTTTCCGGTAATAAATGGGATACGCACGTGGCCGAATTCGGAATCGCGTGCGAAGCGTGCCACAGCGAAGGACGCGACCATATCGCGCGGAATCACGATCCCTTTCGGCGATTCAAAACACATCTGATCACCAAATCTGACTCGTCGATCACGAATCCTTCGCGCCTGTCCGGTCCCCACGCCGGGCTTGGATTGTGGCCAATGTCACAGCATCTGGGCGTTCAACAACATGATCGCACAAGATCGATTTCAACCGGCAGGGATCGACATTCCGGCCCGGTCACTCCGATCTCGTAGCACGTTTCGTCGTCCAACCAAATCAGCGCGATCACTCCGAGCAAAAAGAGTTCATTCACAGAACCGAGCCGGATTTTTTCGCCAACCGATTTTGGGGCGACGGCATGATCCGAGTGACCGGACGCGAATACAACGGTTTAGAAGCATCGCCCTGCTTCAAAGGCGGAAAATTCTCCTGCATCTCCTGTCATGAAATGCATCCGCAGAATTTGCAAAAAGCATCGCTCGAGAAATGGGCGCGATCAGGTCAGCTCGCGCCGAAAATGGAGACCGATCACGCCTGCTTGCAATGCCACAAGAATTTCGCAGGCGAAAATCACCGAGCACACGCATCATGCAGCAAATTCGCCCGGGAGCCGGTGTTACAATTGTCACATGCCGCACACTACATTCGGATTGCTCCGCGCGATTCGCAGTCATCAAGTGTCGTCGCCTAACGTGCGTGAGAGCACCGGTTCGGCCGGCCAAATGCCTGCAATCTTTGCCATCTCAATCAGACCCTCTCCTGGACCGCCGATAAATTACATGACTGGTACAATCAACCCGGTCACGAACTTATCGGACGATCAAAAGCGAATCGCGGCGGGAGTTGCATTGGATCATCAAAGGCGATGCCGGCCAGCGCGCGCTGGTGGCGTGGGGAATGGGCTGGCAGCCGGCGCAACAAGCAGCAGGCATCGATTGGCTTTATCCCTACCTCATTTACACGCTCACCGATTCATACGCCGCCGTGCGATTCGACGCCTGGAAATCGCTCCAAACTTTGCCCAGTTTCTCCGATTTCTCGTTTACTTATACAATGGACGATCGTTCCCTGGAAAGCGCGGCCGAGCTCGCGATGGGAAAATGGGCCCGTCGAGTGCGCCCCTCGAGCGCCGTGTTCGAATCGCAAACGCTCCTTGATGATCGCGGGCGCTTTCAGCAGGATGAAGTCCAGCGGTTGCGAAATGAGCGTGACGAGCGCCGCATCTTTTTAGCCGAATGAAACCGACCTCCGATCACGCGGGCGCCTTTGATGCTAACCTACGTTTCGGTTGGTGGTCGTTGCTGATTTTCCTATCGCTAGGCGGCGCGCTCGAGGTTCTGCACGGCTTCAAAATCGGCTTCTATTTGGACGTCGGAAACGATATGCGGCGTCTGATGTTCACCCTCGCTCATGCTCATGGAACCGCGCTCGGCGTTGTCAACATCATCGCCGGGCTGACGGCGCGAAACGTAAAGCGCCTCGTCCAGCGAAGATCAGTTTCGTTCTGTCTGATTTGGGCGGGCATTCTGTTTCCACTCGGATTTTTCCTGGGTGGAATCGTCACTTACGGCGGCGATCCCGGTCTCGGGATTTGGCTCGTTCCAATCGCGGCGGTCCTGCTCTTCTATAGTGTGCTTCGAATTGCAATCGATCTATCAACTCGCGATTAATCGTTTACTTTTTCGCGTCAGCTTTTGGAGTGCGACGCGTCCTCGCGTCGCTTTCTATTCGCAAAACACTTTCTAAAAAGCGATGCGAGGACGCCTCGCACTCCAAAGGGACTTCGTCCGAAATGTTTGGAATCCGTTAACGCGCGACAATTGAGATCCTGGCTCGTGTCGCAAGGTCGACAGTCGCATTGCGGTCGAGCAACAATGTCTTGTCAGCTTCGACCGCGATCACACGCAGCTTCGCCTCGGCGGCCACTCGAATCGTTTCGACACCAATCACCGGCGCATCGAACCGCATGTCCTGATTCGGTTTCGCAACCTTGATCATCACCGCTCCCTCGCGGGCAAGCGCGCCCCCGCGTTTGATCGCGTCATTGGTCCCTTCAAATGCCTCGACCGCGAGCACCGTTCCATTTTTCACGATCACGGTTTGCCCGATGTCGAGCCGGGCAATTTCCTTCGCGATCTTCCAACCAAGATCGACATCTTCTTCTTCCCGGCTCGAGAGCTTTGGTCCCGCGATTAATCCACTGGAAGCGAGCGAGTCTTCGAGGAAAGTCGTCGCCGGCAAAAGATCGACATCGGCTTTGGCCAGTTCATCGGCAATCGCGGCAAAAATCGATTCGGCGCTTCGCTGTTTCAATTTAGCCATCAAAAGCAACGCTTTCACATCCGGCTTCAGATCGAACAGATTTTTCGGTGCGATCTGTCCCGCCATGATCGCGTGATGGATTTTCTGCGCCCGAAAAAACTTCAGCAACCGGCCTAAGTGCCCCACCCGCATCCATTCGATAGCATCGACATCCTGGGCCAGGGTCGGATCGGTTTCCTTCTCGAATGCCGCAGCCACAATGCGTTTCACGCCCACTTTTCGCGCAGCCTGCGCGAGGATTTTTGGATAAACCCCGTTCCCAGCGATAATCCCGAGAATCTCTATCTGTTTCTGAGCCAAGCTCGAAATTTGAAACAAACAATCGAGAGAAACAAGACAGGTTTCGTTGTTGCTGCATCCTTGCTCAAAACCGGCCGTCGAACGTGCAACTACCTTTTGGCAATTGTGCCATCTAGAGACGCGTTATCGGGACGAACCTGTGGGGCCCCATCAGTTCCTCAAATTAGGCCCAAACCTAAAGCATTTGAGGTTTGAAGGCGAAGCGGCGATTTGTCAGACTCCCCTCGGCGAGAGATCACATCAAACAGGAGGGAATTCCGATGCTGAGTCGAAGAAAATTTTTACGCGGTGGTTTGAGCGCTTTTGCGCTGGGTATGATGGCAAAAAAGGGATTGGGACTGAATCGAATCGCGCGATCGATGCCGTGCGCGCCGTCGGGAGCACTGGGAGTCGAGGCGACTACTCCCCTTCTTCAGATCCCGGCCGATCCGCCATCGGTGATGGTCGAAGGGATTCCGTTTGCGGAGTGGTTTTTCGGAGACGATTTCCCTAACGATCAGATCCCGTTTCATTTTATTCCCGAAATCGATCAACTGCCGGATCCGGCGGAGGATGTCGATGTTGCTATCGTGGGCGGTGGGCTGTCGGGATTAACTTCGGCTTATCTGTTGCGGGACCATAACACGGTGCTCTTCGAGCTGCGCGATCGTTTCGGCGGCAATGCCCAGGGCGAAACCTGGAACGGAATTAATTATTCGTTGGGCGGCGCGTATTTTATTACGCCGGATCACGGCTCGTTCCTGGAGCATTTTTACCATCAACTCGGCCTGCACCATCTGGTTCGCATCAATAATCCGCCCGATCCGATGGAGCTTAACAATGTAATCCTGGATGACTTCTGGACCGGCGATGGATTCCCGGAAAAGGAACGTCAGGCATTCATGCGTTACGCCGAGGTCGTGACTGATATCTGGGATAATCAATACCCGGATATCCCGCTCTCGTCGGATCCAATCGAAGCGCGGCGGGTGCGGGAGCTGGATCGGCTCACGTTTCGCGAAGACGTGGAGCAACGAATGGGAATCCCGATGACGCCGCTGCTCCGCGCCGGTGTTCAATCCTATTTCTTTTCTTCATTCGACGCGCCGATGGAAGAAATTTCCGCTGCCGGCGGATGGAACTTCGTCGCCGCAGAAGAGGGCGGACGCTGGGTCCTTCCCGGTGGAAACGCGCAGATGGTTTATCAACTCTGGGAACGATTGAAAGATCGCGAGCACAATGTCCCGCCGGAATGTCGCCCGCACTATTTGCGCGGGCATTGCCAGGTGATCGACGTCCGTCCATGCGGTGAGCGCCTGCAGGTGAGTTATTTCGACGCGAATAACAAACTGCGCTCGATCAGCGCGCGTTTCGTCATCATGGCCGGGTCGAAACATATCGTGAAGCACGTGCTATTTGATCTCGAGCATTGGGACAACGACAAATTAACTGCAATCAACCATCTCGAGACGTTGCCATATCTCGTCGTGAACGTTTTGTTGAACTCGCCGATCGAACGCGATTTCTACGACTGTTTCCTGCTCGGCGACGGCATTCATTATCCGATGAATGGCGAAGACCTCTCGCATAACCCCATCGTGACTGACATGCTTCGCGGCGATTACACAAACGAGGGACCACGCAGCGTTCTCACTTTGTATTGGCCGCTCTCGTGGGCATCGGCTCGTTTCACATTGCTCACGAAACGGCCATGGTATCACTACATAGATTTGCTTCTGCCGCAGCTTCGTCACATGCTTTCGCTGCTCGATGTTCCCGAGTCAGCCATTCGCCAGGTCCGAATGACTCGCTGGGGACACGCGATGCCGATCTCCCGCCCGAGACTCATTTACAATGGCATCGTCGAGACTGCAGCCCGACCCATCGACAACAAAGTGTTCTTTGTCAATCAGGACAATTGGGCGTTGCCGGCAGTAGAGAACTCCGTTTTGGATGCCAAGAGCGTTACCGACGCGATCCGGCGAATGCTGTGATCGCGTCCAAACGGACCCGCGTCTTCGCATTTCGCGCTGGGTTTATCTGCGCTTTCGCTTCGCGGCTTTGGCGCCTTCCCGGCCCAGAGCTGTGCGCGTTTTCTTTGGCAAGTGCGCGACAGTACGTTTGCGCTTCGCTGCTCTGGCGGCTTTTTTGATATTCCGCCGGGCGGCAGCGCGTTGTTTGCGCGTGGCCATATTCGTTAACGCCGGCGACGATGAGTCCGCGTGCGGGCTGCTTTTTTCGCGGCTCGCGAACGCGCAGCCGGCCCCCGGCGCTGTGCAGTCCGCTTAGCCTGTCGGGATAATCTGCTCCGGGATGCAGCCGAGCGGCCTTCCTTTTTTAAGGCGCGCTTGGTCGCTCGGGAACGCCTCGGCGATGGTTTTTTCTTTTTACCACGGCGGCCTTTCGCCAGATCGCGTTTTGCCTGGCGTTTGGTTCGCTTCGAACCGTGCTCGGGCGGCGGCAGATTTACTCCCGCACGGCGCGCCTTCGAAAGACCAATGGCTATAGCCTGTTCCGGCGACCGTATTCCGTGTTCTCCCGCTCGAATATGTTCGATCTCTTCGCGAACGAACTCTCCAGCCTGGGTGGAAGGCGATTTGCCTTCACGTTCATCCTGGCGGGCCCGTTCGATAACATCTTCTTCTGGCATAATACAACGGTTTCGCCAGCGGATGCAGAATTGGCTGTAACAATTTGGACGCTTATAGAAAGCCGTGCCCGCCAGAGGGTTTCAAGCCAAACAGGAGAGACGAGTTCCATCTCGTCCCGTGCATCCGTTACCGAGTTCGATGAATCAGCCGCGGCCCGTCTGATGGGAACGCCGGCGCAGCAGAACGAACGAAGAGAGCGCCGCAATCCCAAAGAGAACTGTAACTGACGGCTCGGGCACGGCAGCCGCCAATCCCGAAAATTGAGTTATGCCGGTATTGAACAGCAGAGTCTTGCCACCTGTCATTGGATTAATCGAATACAGATCGCCATTGGGCGAGCTGGCATAGAGGGTGCCGTCGGGATAAAACACGATATCGGAAATAACGGCGTCCATCCCGCCGATTGGTGTCATCGCGCCGGTGCCTTGATTAATAAGATCGAGATCTTCAGTGTGCCCATTAGAATTTCCCCGCGACCCATACAAGTTGCCCGCGCCGTCGAACGCGATTCCGGCGCAGAATGAATTGCCGGAGCCCATCAAGTTGAGAGAAGTAAGGATATTCGCGTTCGAAGGATCAATTGTATACAGCACTCCGCCGCTGAGACTCGGGTTATACGCCGTGCCGTAAAGCACGCCTTGCGAGTTGAAACGGAGCCCGTCAATGTTTGCGTTGGGATCGCTAACAAGCCCAATAACAGTGGCAACACCAGTCGTCGGGTCGATTGTCATTAGCGTGCTCTGCAAAGCGCTTCCTCCGGACACTCCATACAAAACACCAACGGAATTAAATGCGATGCCACCGAGGCGATCGAATCCTGTGTTCCCGATAAAACTGACCACCTGTGTCGTAACGTTGATCTGATACAGCAATCCGCCACCCGACGCATTGTCACCTCCGGTGGAGCCGTAAAGGATTGTGTCCGCTTTCGCCGAGTGAAGAGCCGCGCCCGCAAGCAGTGCGCCGACAAGAAGGGAAATCTTCAAGAAACGAAGCATTTTCATGCTGGCGAGTATGTTTAGTTCCAAGGTGACGTGTCAAGGTAAATGGCTGCCCAAGCTTGTTCATTCTCGATCGACAATCCTGACTCCTTCGCTTTTCCAAGGAAGCAATTGACCGGGCATCGAACTGCTGAGCTATTCTCAGGCGGCCCGCTTTGTCGAGCCATGGCGACGATATGAAACGAAACATGTTTCCATTGAGATTGCGAAGTGCCTCATCCGGCCGTTTTTCCTGGCCGGTGGCGTTCACCTTGGTCGTACTCATCGTCGCGGGCGTTCTTCTCATTGTTTTCTGGCGTTTGGAAACCTGGCCGGCCCGAACCGTAAGACAAAGCACGAGCGAGCTCGAGCGTCTGGGCAGAGAAGTCCGCGCCGCTTTCGTCGATATCGCCCATCTCCAACCGCGCATTACGATCAACGATCGCATTTACATGGAACAAACATTGCCGACCAGCGAGCTGGCAGTAGTCTCTCGCCGGATCGAAGTCGAACATGAATTCGTTCATACTTGGGCGGGAAGTTCGAAGCGGCTCAAACTGCATGGCACTTTTATCGCAAAGGCCGGATTCGATTTGCGCAAGCACCTGAGCATCGACATCCGCCCGGACGACATCATCGTGCGGCTTCCACCCGCTCAGATCCTGGGCGTCGAGCAAAAAGAAGTGGACGTGCTGGAATTTGAGAACGGTTTCTGGAACCGGATTTCCGGCGAAGATGTGCAAAATGAATTGTCGATCCTGCCGGAGCTCGCCCGGCAAAAAGCCGGCGAAACCAATCTGACCGCAGAAGCGGAGCGCACCCTTCAGCAACAACTCGACCAACGAATCCATGCTCCGCAGCCCGTGCACGTGCTCTTTGGGGAGATGAAGAAAGGGGAACAGTGATTCCGAATTTGATCGTCGCCGTTCCGCCCGTTTTTCCTTAACATGGAAATTCAGAAGCGATTGCTCCGGATCTTCGCGCTGTTAATCCTGGCGCCGCTCGTGATCATTTTGATCACCCCATTTGCTGTGTCGAGTGGCATTCGCTTCTGGCTTTCCTGGGAGGCGCGTCAGCAGAATTTCAATCTTAAGATCGACAAAATTTCCGCGCCGCTTCTGCGGCCGGTTGTCATGCGCGGTATTCGCATCACCAGCGCGCCCGCAAACGCGTTCAGTCTCGATGTGAAAGCGGCCGAAGCAACGATCGAGTTGAATCTGGTGAACATCTTTCGGCACGGAAGCGGCCGCATTATCCGAGCGCTTTCCATCGAAGGTTTGCAGGCCGAGACGCATCGCGATCATCCCGGCAGTTTTCTTTCGGCATCGGGCTGGATGGCGCTTCAACGAATTTTGCCGAAGGCGGTCAGGCTGCCGACATTCGATTTGCGTTTGGAAGACGGACCGACCGTGATTTTGGTTCGTAAAGCGGCGCTCTCGGCCAGCGAAATTGAATCCGGCCAATTCCGTGCCGGTGAAATCACCATTGTCTCCCCGTTATTTCGGCAAACCTTTAACCAATTGCGCGGTTCAACGAACTGGCAGAACAAGCGCTTGACCATCGCAGGCTTGAACCTGGCACGCGGTCTTGATCTGGAATGGATTTCGATCAACCTGTCGAGTCTTGGGAAAGAACGGGTCGATGTGGACTTGGATGCGGATGCGGCGGGAGGCAAAATCCGAGCAAGCATCACGGATGACTGGCGTGAAGAAAATTCCACTTGGAACCTCGTAGGTTGGGCATCAGATATTTCGCTTGCCGCAACCTCCGACGTGCTCGGGTTCACGGATCGCATTAACGGTCTGCTTCATGCCGGAAAAATCACTTTCCGGGGCGATCCCAGGCATCCGACTGACGCAACAGCTTCCCTCTGGATGGAATTGACTGATCTCCAATGGCGCAATCGCGCGGCCGAAGTGATCATGCTCGGCGCCTCGCTTTACAATCGGCAGATTGAGATTCAGCAGCTTTATGTTAGGCAAAGCAAGAATCAGCTCACTCTCAGCGGGCAGGCTGCATTTCCAGCGAAACCATCCGACTGGCTCAGCCCGGAATTTCGCGGCGATATCTCCGCATCCATCAACCAGCTGGGCGACTTTGCCGCATTATTTGGCACGGATCCCGGCGATTTCGAGGGTGCCATCGGAGTCGAGGGCACTGTCAACACGCGCGATCGCAAGATCGGCGGACATATTCGTTTCAACGGGACATCGCTTACTCTCTTCCGCACCGCAATCGATAGCTTACAGGCGAGCCTGAATCTAAAAGGCGGCGAGATGGAGATCGAACAACTCGAAGCCACACGGAACCACGATCTTCTGAGAGCAAACGGCAAGATCGACATGTTGCACGAGCATAACTATTCCGGCTCGGTTGCAGTCACGGTGAACGATTTGGCCGATTACCTGTCGATCTTTTGCGGACCTGATGAGAGTCGAACAAAGCCAACACCAGCGACAATTGACGCGAAAATTGAATCCAGCAGATGGGACGTACACGGAACCATCAATCTGCCCGGATCGAGCCCGTTTGATTTCACCGCGAATTTTCTCCTCCCGATCGGGACCGACTGGAAACGTTTCCAAACAACATCCATCGCGCTAACGCTCGATTTTCCATCCATTTTTCTTGCGAATGTGCCGCAAATTTTTCATCCGCAGATTTTTCGCGACGGAATCTTGAGCGGGAAAATTTCGCTGACGGAGACGTTACAACATCCTCGGATCGATGGTGAAGTTCAGTTGATCGATGGCAAGCTGGAAAATGCCGCACTCAATCTCGTCCAGGCAAGCGCCGGTGTAACGTTTCATGACAAGCAGGCTTCGATCGATTTTTTCCACGGCGCGACGAAAGATGTCGATCTTGCCGTAAGCGGACAGATAGATCTTCACGATACCAACGATTTCGTCATCACCCTGTCGCCGGCGACGTCGATCTTTGATCTCACGACGCAACGGCTCGAGTGCCTGAGTAAGCTCGACATTCAACCGATCGCAGTGACGCTCGCGCCGGCCGTCGCTAAATTTGAGATTCGCGGCGGTCTGAATCGGCCGTGGAAAATCAACGTTCAGGAAACGGCCAGTCAGAATTCCGTTCTGCCAATCAACCAAATTCCGCAAGGCATTCCGCTTTGTCTCGGACGAAGCCCGGAAGAAAAGACATTCACCATCGGCGCACCTCCCAGACCTCAACCCAAAGAGCCCGAGCATCGAAAAAAACGGGCACGTCGCCGGTAAGCGATCAAATCGCATTCGATTTGGAAAGAAAACCCGCGATGCTTTTAGAAATCTCGTGATCGATGTCTTCCTGAGTTTGGCCATTCGCCTTCAATTGTCGTTTGGCCATTAGCAACGAATGATCGCCACCATCGACAAAGTGCAGGAAATTTGGCGCTTTCATTTCCGCACGCACCCGCTCTAGCAGTTCCAGCGGGCAAAGTGAATCGCGCGTGCCCTGCACGAACAGGATTGGAGTTGTTAAGGCGCGCAAAACTTCGTCCCGCAGCTTCGCCCGGTCACCCATTGCGCAAAGCGGATATCCCAGGCAAATGAGCGCATCCACTTTTTCCTCGAGAGAGACGTGACATCCGACGCGGCCGCCCATGCTTTTGCCGATCAGAATGGTGGATCCTGAGGAATGTCTCTCGCGCGCGTCTCGCAACGCTTGTCGATGCGCGGCGATCAGTTGCGACAACGGATCGGGACGCCGCCGTCCTTCGCGCATGTAGGGATAATCGAATGTCTCGACAATTCCGATCCGTCTCAGCCGATCTTTCCATCCCTGCATCCACGCATGCGAGGATGGCGCGCCCGCTCCCGGACCAAACAAGAAGAGTGGTTTCATAAGACAAATGATCAGAGATGTTTTCCTGTAGCGGCGCTCTATGAGCGTCGCAAACTTCATCCCAAAATGGCGACGGTCATAGACCGCCGCTACAGGGCAGCAGAAGCTGTTCATTTGAACTTGCGCGACGCAGATTCTTGCGCCAGTCTGATTTGTGCTAACGGATCGGCAAAAGAACGTTCTCGATTTTATCCAACGCGAGCAGCGCGAAAAAGGAGTAACGCCGAGTACGCGGGAAATCCAAAATCATTTTGGGTTCGCCAGCCAGACTTCCGTCATGCAATACATCGCGGCGCTGGAACGAAAAGGTTTTCTGGAACGACACGCCGGCAAGGCGCGCGCCTTGATCACGCCAGCGATGAAAGTGCGGATCACCGATGTGCCGATTTACGGGCAGATCCCGGCAGGAATGTCCGCATTGACCGAGCAAACCATCGAGGGCCATGTCTCCCTCGATACCCGTTCGGCCAATGTTTCCAAGAATCGGGGGACGTTTGCTCTTCGGGTGCGGGGCGATTCGATGATCGGCGCGCACATTGTCGATGGTGATCTTGTCATTTTAGAAGACAGCAAGGAAGTGCACAGTGGCGACATCGTTGCCGCGTTGATTGACGGGGAGACGACTCTCAAACGTTATGTGGTCGAGCGCGGCCGGCCTTATCTCAAAGCGGAAAATGCAAAATATCCGAACCTGATTCCGGCGCGGGAATTAAAGATTCAAGGGGTAATGGTCTCGTTGATTCGGAAGCAGGAACGCCGGAAACGCGGCTAATGTTCGATTGAACATCTGAGCGATTGATGGCATCTTCACTCGATGCCTCGAGCGAGTTCCATTGTCGATCTTCGCAAATTGCTGGCGGCGCGGTTCCCCCACCCGGCGGCATCCGCCGGAACGCGATTTCCCACCGGTTTGGATCCTCTCGATCAGCTCATTGGCGGCGGCTTGCCCAAGAATGCGATCACGGAATTGATCAGCCCAAAGAGCAGCGCGGGAAGCGCTTCTCTGATTCACCTTCTCCTTCGAAAGGCGTATCGCGATGGCGACTTTTTAGCCTTGGTTGATGGCCTCGATTCATTCGATCCTCAGCCGCTGGGAAACGATTGTTTGCGGCATCTGCTTTGGGTCCGTTGCGGCAAAGCTTTGGAAGCTATTAAGGCGGCCGATTTGCTGTTGCGGGATGGGAATTTTCCGCTGGTGATTGTCGATCTTGTGCTCAATCCGGCGAAAGAGCTGCGCAAAATTCCCGCCACAAGCTGGTATCGGCTGCAACGGCTGGCCGAATCGGTTCCGGTTGTTTGTCTGGTTTTGAGCCGGCAAAGCATGGTCGCCAGCGCGCAATTAAAAATCGTTCTGGAAAATTCCTGGACGCTGAAGAACCTCGAAACGGAAGAGGCGGCGGCGCAATTCCAGTTTCGAATTCGGCGAGCGAATTTTGCTTCAGCTATTAATACACTGGAGCAAGCAGGCTGATGTTTGCCACGATTTATTTACCCGATTTTTATTTGCAGGCCGCGATCCGGCATCAGCCGGAATTGCAGGCCGGACCGGTGGCGTTGATTGAAACGGAGCATCGAAAAGTAAGCATTATCCAGCTCAACGAACCCGCCGAAAAAGCCGGCGTTTGCCTCGGGATGACACCGAGCCAGGGACTGGCGCGATGTTTAAGTTTGGTCATCAAAGTTCGCGCGCCGGCCCAGGAGAAATTAATGAACGAGATTCTGCTTCAGCACGCCTTTACTCTTTCTCCATATGTGGAAGCAACTGCCCCCGGAGTTTGCACGGTTCAATTCACCGATCATCGCAATCTCGCCGAGAAAGTCTCACGCGTGATCGACAATCTTGCCGGCTGCGAAATTTTCGCCCGTGGCGGGATTGCATCCAATCCTGACACCAGTTTTCTGGCGGCGCATCTGGCCAGACCAGTATTGGAAGTAAACGAGGCGCGCGAATTTCTAGTGCCGCTGCCCATTGAGCTGGCCTGCGAACGACGTTGAACAAAGGATCAAGCACGCACAAAAAAGCTGATCGGCCTCTCCGGACATGACAGTCCGCTCGCACCGGTTCCAAGAAGTAATCGCCAAAGGCGCAAAACAAATTGCAGACGCGCCGACGAGCCAAGAGAAGTTTTGGCGGCTGCGCCACAGTTGTTTTACCAACGCGTTAGGGACAACACATTCCACCATTACTATTCATTCAGTTGGCGTAAGGTGGATCGGCTTCTCCGAAGACGATGCCAGCCGAAATCGCCGAAGGCGGAAAATTTATCGCCGAAGGGGTCCGCCTTCGCACGAGGCTATGGCGGACGCTCCAGCCCCGAACGCTTTCGGGGCTGGAGCGGGTGACGAGACTCGAACTCGCGACGTCCTCCTTGGCAAGGAGGTGCTCTACCACTGAGCTACACCCGCAATTTGAGGAGCAGAAATAATGTCCGGCGCGGCGCGACACGCAACTGTAAATTACTACACTCAAAGTGATTTATCTCTGGAAGAAATTGGTCGAGCCGGAATGGCTGAATGCTCATGAAGAGCTGTTGGAAGCGCGCGCTCCGGCTGGAGTCGCCGTCATTTCGACACCCGGGCGCAAGCGCCTGCAAATCGAAATCGCATGCCGCTCTCGAAATATCGCGCGGCAGCTCGTGACAGAATTTGGCGGACGAGCCAAAAGGCTGCGTCGCGATTGGCTGAAACGAATCGTATCGGAACAAAAGAGCAAACCGCTCAAGATTGGAACGCGATTGGTCATTCTGCGGTCGCGACAAAGACAGGAAGCTGTCCGCTTCCCCTACAGGCTGATTATTCCGGCGGGCACGGCGTTTGGAACGGGTGAGCACGTGACCACGGCGATGGCGTTGCGTTTATTGGAACAATTGACGCACTCATGGCGGCCCGGCTGGTCGCTTGTTGATCTTGGAACCGGTAGCGGAATCCTTGCGCTGGCGGGTAAACGTTTTGGAGCTAAAAAGGTTTTGGCAATCGACAGCGATCCGGGCGCACTCTTCACCGCCAGAGAAAATGCGCGGTTGAACAAGATCGACAATATTGAATTTCGCACAGCCGATGCCCGGAGTTCAACGCTTCCAAAGAACATCGACATCGTGACCGCGAACCTGTTCAGCGAGTTATTGACTGAGATCCTGCCAAAATTGAAGCGAAGCCGATGGTTGATTCTCTCGGGCGTTCTGCGCGAGCAGGAAAAGCAGTTGGTTCGCGCAACGCGGCGTCACAAGATCGACATCGTGAAATCGTGCCGCCGGGGAAAATGGATCGCGATCCTGGCGCAGCAAAAACGTATTTGACGCGAGGGAAGCCCGACGGCTACGTTTTCGCAGCCTTGGCGGCTTCGGTTTCTCTGCATTGACGCGGTTAATCTCGAGCCGCGGTGCAATCATGCAGACGGAAGAACTTTGTTACGCCATCATTACTCCGCACTCCATCCGTAAATCGCGCACCGGTGGCATTATTTCCCGTTTGATCTCGCGGACTGGTCTCGATCTTGTCTCCGCCCGCATGTTCGCGCCAGGCCCGGAGCTAACCAAGCGCTACGCCGAGGTGATCGTGACCGAAACCGAGCCCGTCCATCGCGCGACTCAGGAGCTGATCCGCGATTACGTGCGCAAGAACTTTCGGGCAGAAGTGAATGGTCAGCGGGCGCGCGTGTTGTTTCTTGTTTTTCGCGGTCGGGATGCGGTGGAAAAGATTCACCATACGGTTGGGCATATTGTGCATGAGCGCACCGCGGGTGAAACGATTCGGGATACTTACGGCGATTATGTCACTGACGAATCGGGCAAGGTCACCTACTTCGAGCCGGGCGTGCTGGCGGCTTTTGACGCGAAGGCGATCGAGCGGGACCTGAAATTGTGGGCTGAATTTTCCGATTCTGACGGCGGTCTTCTCGACCAAACGATTCGTTATCCGTCCGATGGCAAGATCGAGAAAACGCTGGTCTTGATTAAGCCGGACAATTTCAAATTCCCCAGTCTACGGCCCGGTGGCGTGGTGGAAGTTTTTTCCAGCACCGGTCTTTATATTGTCGGATTCAAGGTGCACCGGATGAGCGTGGCTCAGGCGGAAGAATTTTACGGCCCGGTGCTGCCGGTGCTTCAGGAGAAATTGGGTGCACATAAAGGACGGCAAGCCTGGGAAGACATCGTAGCGTTCATGGCTGGAATGAAACCAAGCGATTGTCCGCCGGAAAAACGAGATGAGCCGGGCAGTGAGAAGTGTGTAGCCATCGTGTATCAAGGCGAAGATGCGGTCCGCAAAGTTCGCGAAGTGCTCGGGCCTACCGATCCTGCCAAGGCGCCGCCCGGCTCGATTCGCAAGGAATTCGGGCAGACGATCATGATCAACGCTGCGCACGCATCGGATTCACCCGAAAACGCACAGCGGGAAATGAAAATCGTCCGGGTAGATGAGAATAACTTTAAACCTTTCATTGAAAATTTCTATCGCCGCCAATAGTGTGCGCACCTTAAATTTCACAACTAACATCATCGACATGGAAATTTCCGTTCGCGCCGCTCAACTCACTCCTTCGCTCACTCTTTCGATCGACAGCAAAGCCAAAGCCATGAAGACCGAGGGCATTGACGTGTGCGGCTTCGGTGCGGGCGAGCCGGATTTCGATACACCGGAACACATCAAAGCCGCGGCGATCTCGGCCTTGCAGGCCGGGTTCACTAAATACACACCGAGTTCCGGCATACCCGAACTGCGGCAGGCGATTGCAGAGAAACTGGCGGCCGATAACGGACTGAGCTATCGGGCGACTCAAATTGTTGTCAGCAACGGCGCCAAGCATTCCTGTTTCAACGCGATCCTGGCCACGTGTCAGCCCGGAGATGAAGTGATTATTCCCGCGCCTTACTGGGTGAGCTATCCGGAGATGGTGCGCCTGGCCGGAGCCGAACCGGTGATCGTGCCCACGAGCGAGCGCAACTCGTGGAAACTCAGCGCGGAAGAGTTTGAGAATGCCATGACGCCGCGCACGAAGATGTTGATCATCAATACTCCGGGAAATCCCACCGGATCGGTTTATACGCGCGAGGAATTGCAGGCGCTTGTCGATGTTGCCGCCGAGGAAGACATCTACATTTTAGCCGACGAGATCTACGAAAAGTTGGTTTACGATGATGCGCAGCACGTCAGCATCGGTTCTCTGTCGAAAGAAGCGTACGATCTCACCATTACCATCAATGGTTTCAGTAAATCGTATGCCATGACTGGATGGCGACTCGGTTATTCGGCAGCGCCGGACGCCGTGGCGAAAGCGATCGATTCCATTCAAAGCCACAGCACATCCAATCCTTCCTCGTTCTCGCAACACGGAGCGCTGGCGGCTTTGAAGGGCGATCAACAGCCGCTGGCCGATATGCGCGAAGAATTTGATCTGCGTCGCAACTACATGTTCGATCGCGTTTCAAAAATCCCGAACGTCACCGCGATCAAACCCCAGGGCGCGTTTTACGTTTTGGTTAACATCAGCCAGCTCGGATTGAGTTCGCAGAATTTTTCCGATCGATTGTTGAGCAAGGCCAGTGTGGCGGTTGTGCCGGGCGCGGCTTTTGGCGACGACCGCACCGTTCGATTGAGTTACGCAACCAGCATCGACATCATCAAAAAAGGTCTAGATCGCTTCCAGGATTTCTGCCGCACATTATAGACGCGAGAGATCGGTGGACCGCGATCTCCGAGCGCGTTGGTAATAGATTTGCGGCTCTGCCGGCTGGTTCTTAGCATCGAGCTCGGGATCTCGATCCACCTTTGCAACTTATCTCACTATGGCCGGTCGCATCGCGCTCATTCTCCACGCGCATCTTCCCTTCGTTCGGCATCCCGAGCATAAACGTTTCCTCGAGGAAAGCTGGCTCTTCGAGGCAATCACTGAGACCTACATTCCGCTGCTGCGCATGCTGCAGCGGCTCGTGGCGGATCCCGACTCGTCGGGATTCAAGCTTACCATGTCTCTTACGCCAACGCTTTGCGCGATGTTGCAGGATGAGCTTTTGCGAGAGCGCTACATCGAACATGTCGATCTTCTCATCGACCTCGCCCAGCGCGAGCAAAAGCGAAATCGAAACAATCAAGAGCTGCGCGATCTCGCCGGATTTTATTTCGAGCTCTTTACCGACAGCCGGCGTTTTTTTGTAGACGAATGGCAATGCAACCTCATCGCTGCTTTCCGTGATCTGCAAAAAAACGGTGCGCTCGAAATCATCGGTTGCGCCGCGACTCATGGATTGCTTCCCCTGCTCCAGCAATCGCCGGAGGCCGTGCGGGCACAGGTGTTGATCGGACGAGATCAATACGTCGATCTTTTCGGCGTCGAGCCGTTTGGTTTCTGGCTGCCGGAATGCGCTTACGCGCCGGATCTCGATTCGGTCCTTCAGGGAGCGAACATTCGCTGGTTCGTTCTCGATTCACATGGGCTGATGTTTGGCAACCCGCGTCCGCAGAAGTCGATTTTCGCTCCCTGTTACACGCCGGCCGGTCCGGCAGCTTTCGCCCGGGACCGCGAATCGAGCCGACAAGTCTGGAGCGCAAAGGGCGGATATCCGGGTGACCCTGCTTACCGCGAATTTTATCGTGACGTCGGGTTCGATCTTCCGATGGAACACCTCGGCCCATTCGGGCGAGACGACAGAACATTTTCAGGAATCAAATATCATCGCATTACCGGGCGCGGTGAAGAGAAAGAATTGTACGATCCCGCGGTGGCCGAACACGTGGCGGAAATTCAGGCCGATCATTTTTTCGAACAACGCAAACGACAAATCCGTGAAATCAGTGCTCTTGGCTTCGATCCGATCGTGACGATTCCATTCGATGCCGAGTTGTTCGGGCATTGGTGGTTTGAGGGACCGCGCTTTCTGGAATTTTTCATCCGCAAGGTTGCCGCCGATCAAAATGATTTTCGTCTCACCACACCAAGCGAATATCTGACCGAACATCCAACTCAGCAGACGATCCGTCCGGCAACATCGACATGGGGCGAGAACGGCCATCTCGAAGTCTGGTTAAACCCGAGCAATGCCTGGATTTATCCGCACCTGCATGCCGCTGCGCAGAAGATGACCGAAATCGCGCGACGGCATTCAACTGATCCGGCGATTGTAGGGCAACCGCTTCGGTTGCCAAGCGCAGAGCTGGCAGGCGGAGCGCCCGCCCTACAATCCAAAGCGGCCGTTCCGCAATTGGTCGATCGAGTCTTGAAACAGTTAGCCCGAGAACTTTTGCTCGCGCAATCGAGCGATTGGGCATTTCTCATGAAAACGGGGACCGCTAGAGAATACGCCACCAAACGGACAAAGGATCATCTCGACCGCTTCAACCGTTTGCACGATCAATTTGTCGCCAATGATGTCGATGAAGAGTTTCTGAAGGATTGCGAATGCCGCGACAATTTGTTCCCCAATGTGAACTGGCGCTATTACGTCTAAATTAAGACGCGGTGATTTTGCTTCCGCGAAAGCCGAGCAATCGCAGCGCATTCAAAATCACGATCACGGTGCTGCCTTCGTGACCAATTACGCCCAGAGTCAGATTGATCTTTTCCAACACCGCGGATGTCACCAAAACCAAAATCACGCCAAGCGAGATGACAATATTCTGACGGATAACGGCGCGTGCACGACGGCTGAGTTGGAACGCCTGCTCGACATTTTCTATTTTGTCGTGCATCAAAATCACATCGGCCTGCTCCAGGGCGGCATCCGAGCCGCGCGCGCCCATGCCGATTGCAACATCGGCTGCGGTCAGACTCGGCGCGTCGTTGATTCCATCCCCGACCATCGCCACTTTCTTGCCCTGATTGCGCCATGAGTGGACGCATTGGAGTTTCATTTCCGGAGTAAAATCTGGTCGCACATCGTCAATTCCAACCTGCGCGCCAACGGATCTCGCGGCCGAAGCGCGGTCGCCGGTGAGGAGCGCGACGGAGAGACCATTGCGCTTCAGGAATTCGATCACGCGTTTGGCTGCCGGACGGATCTCATCGCTTAGAAAAATCGCGCCCTGAATCATGCTGCTTGCGATCCAAACTTCGGCTTCGCTGGAAGATTCCGCTTCCGGCAGGAGAATTTCTCTTTCGTGCATCAAACGCTGGCTACCTACTATAACCACTTCATGGCCGACGCGCGCTTCCATTCCGAGGCCGGGCAGATTGCGAAAATCCGATATATCGAGCAAAGGAAGAGCGCGCTGCTCCGCCTCGTGGACAATTGCTCGCGAGAGCGGATGGGTCGAGAACTGTCCAACCGATGCGGCCAGTTGGATCAGGCTGTCATCCGATTCGGAATTCACGCTGAGAACGCGGGCGACGCGTAATGTTCCTTTCGTTAGGGTGCCCGTCTTATCGAAGGCGAACTGCTTTACCCTGGCAAGATTTTCAATTGCTACTCCGCCGCGGAAAAGAATCCCCTGGCGCGCGCCAGCGGCAATGGCTACAAGAATTGCCGAAGGGATCGATAAGACCAGCGCGCATGGCGAAGCGACCACGAGCAATGTCATGGTTCGATAAAATGCATCAGCAACGGGCCGTTCCAGCAACAGCAGGATCACAAAGCCGACGGCGCTCGCCGTAAGCACGATCCATGTGTAATATCGGCTGAAAGAATCGGTAAAGCGTTGCGCAGGTGCTTTCTGCTGCTGGGCCGACTGGATGAGCGACAAAATCCGATACAGTGCGCTGTCCTCCAGTTCATGTGTCACGCGGATCACAGCCTGGCCATCCAGATTAAGAGTCCCGCTGCTGACGGAATCGCCGACCCGCTTCGAGACCGGCAACGATTCGCCGGTCAGCGCCGATTCATCGGCCGCGCTTGCCCCTTCAATCACCACGCCATCGACGGGAAACAGTTCGCCCGGTTTCACCAAGAGTTCGTCGCCCTGTGAAATTTGTTCCATCGGAATCTCCATCCACGTCCCGGCTTCGCGACGCAGCGCGTGTTTTGGGGCCGCTTTCAGAAGCGAATCGATCGTCTTATGGGTGCGATAATTCGCGAATTGTTCCAGGGCATTGCTCAACGAAAATAAAAAAAGCAACGTGGCCCCTTCCGTAGGCGCGCCGACTGATGCCGCCCCCAAAGCCACCAGCACCATGAGAAATTGAACGTCGATCTTGCGCTGTTTCAGACCGCGCCAGACATCCTGGATGGCAAACCATCCGCCAGCCACGTAAGCGATTGCAAAGAGCGTTCCGATGAATTGCACGCCCGATTCGGCCCGGCCCAGTAGAAAACCTGCCAGCGTGCTGAGCCCGCAAGTCCCGGCGAGCAAAAGCATCACGCGATAATCCCGCTCGACCGCCGGCGGGTAAGGACGATTGCGCCATGCCGGAATGCGAAGCTCGCGCCAGATCAATCTCGGCTCATTGGCAGGGTGGGCCCGATGAAATTCGGTGGTATGACCGTTGATCTTGTGAAAGTGGAGATTGGCTGGCGCATCGAAGGAATTAACCGAGACATCCCATTGCCCCGATAGTTCGTCGCCCACAATCGCCTTGACGCGATCAATCAGTTCGTCGGATGGCGTTTCGTAAAAACCGACCGCCACTTTTCTTCCATCGGTGTCGACCCGGACCTGTTTCACTTCTGGATGTCTTTCCAGAATTCGGGCAATGCGAGGCCAGGCTGATGAAGCCGTTTTCATTCATCTTATCGTCGTTTGATTGGGATCGAGAGGCCACGCAGCGCTTGCGATTCGCCAACTATTTCTTGCGATTCAACGAGGTGGATCGGCTTCTCCGAAGGCGATGTTGGGCCAACCGCCGAAGGCGCAAGATCCCTCTGCGACGCTGCACAAGCAAACTGGAATCCGCAGTTGGATGATTCGGCGCCTGCAGCGGGTTGTTTATCAACGCGTTGGGACAACGCGTTCCACCTCAAAACGGAAAGGTGGATCGGCTTCTCCGATATGCCAGTCCGGCTCGGACCGATGCTAAACAGATCGGCGAAGCCGCAAATTCCCACCGATTCGCAGTGCGACGCTCAGTAGCCAGCAAATTGACTTGGCCATCTTCGATCCTAGGTTGAACTTCTGTCCGCAGGCAGGGCATTCGACCATGAAAAGCGTCCTCTTTGTTTGTACCGGAAACATCTGCCGAAGTCCGATTGCTGAAGGGCTTTTCCGGAGTTTTCTTGGCAATCGCAAGGACATCGAAGTCGCATCTGCCGGCGTCCACGCCGTACGCGGACAGCCGCCGAGCTTGTATGCGATTGAAGTGTGTGAAGCCGAAGGCACAGATATCAGAGGGTTCCGAAGTCAGCCGCTTACCGCCGAATTGGTTGATCGCGCCACCCATATTTTCGCCATGACCGGCGCACATTTGGAAACCATTCATCTTCTTTTTCCAAAGGGTGCCGAGAAATCATATCTGTTGCGCGAATTTGAAGAGCCCGGAACAACGGTGTGGCGCGATGTGCCGGATCCGATCGGGCTCGGCCGCGAAGTTTACGAAGACTGCGCGCGCACGATCAAAAACACTTTACCAAGCGTGCTCTCGTTCGTAGAACAAGGCGAGCTTGCTCCCACCTCGCGAACGAGTCGGGCAACTCCCTGTTTCATGAGCGATTTCCCTCAACCGATCGAAGCCACAGGATCGACATCGATTTCCGGCAGCGCTTTGCGCAAAACGGATCCCGAAATCTACGATGCCATTCAAGCCGAAGAAAAACGACAGCGGGAAAACATTGAGCTGATCGCTTCGGAAAATTTCGCCAGCCGCGCGGTGATGGAAGCGCAAGGCTCTTGTTTAACGAACAAATACGCCGAAGGCCTGCCGGGAAAGCGTTGGTATGGCGGCTGCGAGAATGTCGATGTTGCCGAGCAATTGGCCATCGATCGGGCGAAGCGATTGTTCGGCTGCGATCACGTGAACGTGCAACCGCACAGCGGCGCGCAGGCGAACATGGCCGTCTATTTCGCGATGCTGAAGCCGGGCGACAAAATTCTAGCCATGAATCTCGCCCATGGCGGGCATCTCACCCACGGTCATCCGGCAAATTTTTCCGGGAAGTTCTACACCGTTTCGCAATACGGCGTCAGCGAGAAAACGGAGCGGATCGATTACGATGCATTGCAAAAACAAGCCGAGGAAGTGAAGCCGGCAATGATTACCGCCGGTGCTTCAGCGTATTCGCGCATCATCGATTTCCCACGATTGCGCCAGATCGCGGATTCGGTAGGCGCGCTCTTGTTCGTCGATATGGCGCACATTGCCGGACTTGTCGCCGGTGGCCAGCATCCGAGCCCAATTCCGCACGCGCAATTTGTAACAACGACAACGCACAAAAGTCTGCGGGGCCCGCGGGGCGGCATCGTGATGTGCCAGGAACAATTCGCGAAAAAGATCGACGCCACCGTATTCCCGGGAGTTCAAGGCGGCCCGCTCATCCACGTGATCGCGGCCAAAGCGGTCTGCTTTCACGAAGCGCTCCAGCCGCAATTCCGCGATTACCAGCGACAGGTCGTGATCAACGCCAAGGCGCTCGCGGCCGGTCTGGCCAAGCACGGCTACCGCATCGTTTCCGGCGGCACCGATAATCACCTGCTGCTTGTCGATCTTCGCCCGAAGGATCTGAACGGGAAAGACGCCCAGGAAACGCTCGACCGCGCCGGGATCACCGTGAACAAGAACGCCATCCCCTTCGACACCAGCTCGCCCTTCAAACCCGGCGGCATCCGCGTCGGCACCCCCGCCGTGACCACGCGCGGCATGCGCGAAGAAGAAATGCTCGAGATTTCCGATCTAATTGCCGAAGCCCTAACGGATCGCGCGGACGAATCCGCCTTGAATCGCGTCCGCGATAAAGTGCGCGAGATGACGCGGCGATTTCCTCTGCCGGGATAGGGCTAGCATGCATTGCCTCGCGACCGCGTGGTCGGATTTAATCGAGGATCCGCAAACACGCGCGGCGCTAATCGGTGCAAGCGCGGCGCTTGTAACAGGCTTCCTAGCATTTGTTGGCGTAATGCGCGGATTGGCAGTGAACCGCAAAGAACAACGCGAGGATCGCCTACTGAATCTGCGTCGCGATGCATATCTGAGAGCCGGTGAAGCCTACGCAGCCGCGGTCGAGGCTCTTAGCCTCATCACAAACCCGCAGATTGAAGACGTCACACCGCTGATGTTCCCGGTTGTCAACCGATTCGCGGCGGCGGTCGCAAATGTTTACATTGTTGCAGGTCAACGGTTGATGGATGCCACTGAGCAGCTGCACCGTGAGTATTTGAAGATTTACGCACGGTTAGTCGCGGAGCGATATGCTCTCGTTAGGCGACAGTTTGAGATCAACAACAATGCTGCCCGAATTACGCAACTGGCGAATCTTGCAGTGCAAGCCCCGCAACATGCGCGCGAAATTAACCAACAAATTATCGAGTTAGAAAAAGCAAACAATCGGCTGTGGGTCGAACAATTCGAAGATCAGGTACGATTGCTTGATAAATTCGTGAACGAACCAGCGGCGAAACTCGCTCCGTTAGCAATAGCCGCAACATTCGAAGCAAAAAAGGAATTCGGTTTGAATATCGATCTCAACTCATTTCTCGCTCGTAGTCGTGAGGCATCCGATGAGCTGCGAATTGCCGCTCGCGAATCGATAGCGTCGCTTCGCCAGCAGCTTCCAGGCATGAGTGATGACGCCGTTGGTTAGCGTCTCAGTACCCAGCTACGTCAGTCCTTCAGCCACCTAGTGTACAAAGCTTCGATCGGCTGCTCAGCGGAGCCTTCGAATTCTACGAAAATCTCATCTTCATCGCTACCTTCGGATAACTCAGCTGCGAAACTCTTTGCGATACTCGACGATAATCGAACATCGGAGCAGACAATTCGTTTCGGACCGACGGCTATTTTCGCGCCGAGGCACGGCATTAGTTCATCTTCATCAAACTCGATTCGAAACGTTCCAGGCTTGTCTAATACTTCGCGGTTCTTACGTAGCGAACCCTTTTTTAGACTGAACCGAATACTTCGCAACGGCAGTCGGCCTGTCGTTATGACCCCGAACAAACGAGCGATCTGATCCTCTTCTTCGACCGAAAATGTTGCAGGCAGGTTTAATAGCGTTCCTGTTCGCTTTTGAATCAAAACCAACTTCTCAACTAACGCGACGACTCGTGGATCCGGTGGTTCACTGCACGCCGGCTCTCCGGCAGTCTGATGCTCGATGCCATTCTCAACCTGCTGAAGTATGATTACTCCGGGCTTCGCGAGCGCACGCTGAAATTGCAACCATCGAAGTGCATGCATCACGTTGCCTCCAACGAGCCGAACGCGATATGACAACTGCATCTTATATGGCCACATAAGAATTGTGATTGTCCACGGTGCGTTTTGACGCTCATTGGAAAGTGTTACCTGCTCACTTCCCTTTTTCACGGCCGCGAGCTCGACGTTAGGCAACTCACCAGAGTCACCATCTTCGCAAACTCGTCTGATCGTAAACGAAACCGGCGGGTTATCAGAAGATCGCACGCTGATCTCATCGAGATCGCCCAACGAAATTCCCCATATTTTCTCGAGCATCGCTGGAAGCTCAACAGAGTCGAACTCTCCTTTCCGCAACGTGAATGGTTCTCCTGTCCTGAGAAATTGTTCGAACTTCTGCCGCGCTTGAGATCCGGCCTCGCCGAAGGCGTTGACCGAAACTGCGCCGGCTTCTCCGGCAGTCTTCTCATCCACCGGCCTGAACGAGATTGACGTCTCGTCACCGGATGATGTGATTGTAGTAGCAAAGCCCGAGGCTTGCTGAGCTAGAAACTCTTGCAGATCGTGTACTCTGCTGAATACCGAGGCCGTTTTCTGGGGCAGCACTTTCTCGACATTGGCGAATAGTTTATCGCCGTCGATGAAATCGGTATCACGATCCAGGCCGGATTGTGCGAGAGCACCATGAACAGCGTTAATGAACTCCGTCGATATACTTCCGGAAGAAACAACTAAACACTTATGGACCTTTTGCTCCTCACCGCTTGTTGGGTCTTTGTAAGATGAGCCGAAACATTGGCGTACTTGCATCTCCACTTCACCCGCACTCCCGCGGCCCGTCACTCTGCCAGTAAGGTCGCCCTTTTTTGCGACGACAGCATAGTTCACCCGCGCTCTGAAATCCTCTCCTTTCCACATTACAATGTCTTTGCCCTGTTCTAAGGCTCCTCCGTGATGGTGGAAAACATCTTGGTAGCCCATGGCCCGAAACAGCGGAATTAGCACTTCGCGCCGCAGGAGGTCTTCACTGAGCTTTGGCAATTGCTCGCGCGTTATAATCATACTGTTGGCCGACTATGTCCGCGCGGACGAATAAATTTCAGCGCGATCGGACGCAAACACAATCGCGCGCGAATCGGTTCAGGGCAAAAGAACGATTCGGTAAACTCGCATCGTTAGGCCGGCTGCCGCGGGATCGGAAACAACGACGTCGCCGCCGGTGCCGAAGATCGATGAGGAAACGTTCGTTAGGCGCGCTGCCGCGCTTTCGACCTTTTAACATCTGACTACGCGCGCGAAAGCGATCAGATGGTAGAGCAATCAACAATTCACACCGATGTCATACATCAAACAAATGTTCGAAACGCATCCGGTGAATCCTTCATCAGATCACGCGACCAACATCGAATACATCACCGCTTGTTATGCGTGCGCGGAAGCGTGCAACGCCTGCGCCGACGCGTGTCTGGGCGAGAAGAAGGTGGCGGAGATGGTGCAATGCATTCGCGATTGCAACGATGGCGCCGATGTCTGCCTGGCCACGGCGCGTATCGTCTCGCGCTTCACCCGCACTGATTTCAAACTGGCCGGAGCCCAACTGCGCGCCTGCATCCAATCGTGCGAAAGCTGCGGCGCCGAATGCGAGAAGCATGGCAAGGAACACTGCCGCGTTTGCGCCGAGGCGTGCCGCCGCTGCGCGGAAGCATGTCGCGCGTTGCTCGCGGAAAAGCCGAGCGAGTAAAACCAGCAGCGAATTTAGCCTTCGGACTCGCGCACTCGCGCGGCTTTGCCTTCGGCCACGTCGCGTTCAGCTTGGCGAATCGGCCGTTCGAATTCCGGAGTAAGTTCGACTTCGAGTTCGGCTTTCACTTGATCCCATGGAATGAGCGGTTTGCCTGCGTTCTCAGCAATCGCGGTTTCCAAATCGCGCAAATCTTCAAGATCTTCGACGCGCTGCTGAAGCCGAGCCACCGCTTGGCTCAAGGTCTCGATCTTTTTGAGAATGGCATCCTCAGTCATAAGCTTCCTTGCGATCCTTCACAGCATTAACCTGAATCACCTCGCCGGCGAGAACGAAGAACACGAAAGGTGCCGACGCGTAACCGATAGCGTTTGCTTTTGTCCCGCAGTTTCACCAGATGTGCGCAGCTTTGCCGGCGGCAATGTCGTAGGAGGCGTTGAGAACAGGAAGCAAGTCTACTAATCTCTCGGCATGTCGACCGAGCAGAAGGCTGAAGCGATGGCGTTGCCGCTGGGCGAACGCGTGTCGCTGGCACAGACGTTGTGGGAAAGCATTGGTTCCGAAATGATAGACACGACTGAAGCGGACACATTACGAGACTCTCTTCGACGAGATGAAGAACTCTCCTCCGGTTCACTGACCGCTCGCGAACACGCCGACGTAATGAAGTCCGCCCGACGGTCGATCGGATGTGACTGATTTACCATCTCTAAGCCGAAGCGGAACTGATCGAGGCGGCAAAATTCTACAAGTCACGCGTTCAAGGACTCGGAGCTGAGTTTCTGAGTGCGGTCGATGCTGCGGTGGAAGCAATTGGCAAATCGCCTGGCCGTTATCGCATCATTGAAACCAACATCACACGTTACCTCATGCGCCGATTTCCTTTTGCAATTTACTATCGTGCGACGACCGATGAGCTGCGCATTCTTGCGTTCAAGCATCACCGGCGGCATCCGGATTACTGGCGGTCGCGCGTGGATGAGTAAACTGTCGAACGAGCGGCAATATTTCGGATAAATTGGCGAGCAGATAATCCGCTTCCTTTTCATAATCGTGCGGATTGACAAAGCGGCGGTCGGGGATGGCGGCGACGCGCATCTTAGCAGCTTTGGCGGCGGCGATGCCGGAGAGTGAATCTTCGATCACGAGGCAGGCGTTGGGCGAGACGTCCAGCTTCTCCGCCGAGCGCAGATAGATGTCAGGCGCGGGTTTGCCGCGTTCTATTTCGTCACCGCTGATGATGACGTCGAAATATTTTGTGAGTTGATGTCGATCTAAGAACGGTCGCGCGGACGCACTAACGGAACTTGTCGCTATGGCGAGACGCAGTCGATCTTCCTGCGGCGTAAGTTCGATCCTCACCTCAATCCTCTCCTCCCGAGGAGAGGCGGAACGGCCCGAGCTCACTACCGGGAGTTCGTCCGAAGGCGAACCGGACGGGCGGATTTCGCGCAATTTTTCCAAGACTTCTTTCACGTGTGGGAATAAACCGATGCGATTAGCGAAGAACTCGGTCGCGATCTCGCCCCGGCGCCGCATCATTTCTTCGGTCGGCGCGGAAATGCCGAATGTCTTTTTGAAAAACTCGACCGAGCTCCGATAACTGACTCCGAGCACTTCTTTGTGATATTCGCCGCGATATTTGACGCCGTGTTCGGCGAGCAATTGCGCGTCAATCTCGTCCCATGTCGGCTCGGAATCGGCCAGGACGCCATCGAGGTCGAAAATTACCGCGCGGAATGAGTTCATAAAGTCCAAGTCGAATCAGTGAGAGCGAGGAAATCTTCAATAATCAATGTTCATTATCCTGTCATGTTGAGTGAAGCGAAACATCTCCGATCATTCGCCTTTTCCACGATTGAAGAAAAAATGACTAGAGATCCTTCGCTTCGCTCAGGATGACAATCGTTCAAATAGATATCGAGATTGAGATTTCGCCCCGGGATTGGGTCTGCGCAGTTCAAGGTTTTGTAAATCTGTAACCAATGGATTCGACTTTCGCCTGCGGGGGAGTCTGCGTAATCTTCGGAGCCAATGAATCGCACGGCCGAGCCGCTAGAGCCGAATCCGTTGCGCGAGGGAATTTCTACTCGCGCAGTTCCGCAGCCGTGCACAATCGTTATCTTCGGCGCCACCGGCGACCTCACCCATCGCAAACTTGTCCCTGCTCTTTACAATCTCTCGGCCGATGGCGAGTTGCCACCTGCCGTCACCATCGTCGGCTTCGCTCGCCGCCCGAAAAGCGATGATGAATTTCGAAAGGAAATGGAGGAAGCGACGCGAAAATTTTCCCGGCAAAATGTGCGTGATGAAATCTGGAAGCCTTTCGCTCAATCGATCTTTTATCATCAAAGCGAATTTCAGGACGAGTCCGGTTACAAAACTTTGGCGGATCGTCTCGATAAGATCGACAAGGAACGCGGCACCCGAGGCAACCGTCTTTTCTATCTCGCCGCGGCACCCGATCAATTCGATCTGATCTTGAAACATCTAAAGGCGGCTGGATTAAACCAAGCCCGCGAGGGCAGTTGGGCCCGCGTGATTGTGGAAAAGCCGTTCGGAACCGATTTGCCTTCCGCCCGTGAGCTCAATCGTATTGTTCGAAAATCTTTTACCGAGGAGCAGACCTACCGAATCGATCACTTTCTCGGCAAAGAAACCGCCCAAAATATTTTGGTGCTCCGGTTTGCCAACGCGATTTTCGGGCCGCTCTGGAATCGGCATTACATTGACCATATCCAGATCACCGCGGCGGAAACGATCGGCATCGAGGATCGCGGTGGTTATTACGAAGGCGCAGGAGCATTGCGAGACATGGTTCAAAATCATTTGATCCAACTTCTGTGTCTCGTGACGATGGAAGCGCCCACAGATTTGAGCGCCGACAGCATCCGCGACGAGAAAGTAAAAGTTGTGCGAGCCCTTCATCATTTCGCACGAAACGAGGTTAGCCTGAATGTGGTCCGCGCGCAGTACCGCGAAAGGTGCGATCAACGGAAAACCGGTGGCGGCTTATCGGGCGGAAAACAAGGTGGATCCCAAATCAATCACGGAAACATTCGTCGCCTTGAAGTTAAACCTCGACAACTGGCGCTGGTGGAATGTGCCGATCTACATGCGCGTCGGGAAAAGGCTTCCGAAGTCCGCCACGGAGATTTCGATCCATTTCAAGAGAGCGCCGGCGGTTTTGTTTAACAAGGAGTTGGCCGATCAAAACGTGCTCGTGATCCGGATTCAGCCGGACGAAGGAATTGCGTTGCGAATGCACGCCAAAGTGCCCGGCGCGAGTTTCCGGGTCGAGCCGGTAAAAATGGATTTTCATTATGGCACTTCATTTGGCAAGGCCAGCCCGGAGGCGTATGAGCGTTTGCTTCTCGATGCAATGGGCGGCGACGCGACATTGTTCGCGCGACGCGATGAAGTGGAAGAGGCCTGGGCGTTTATAGACACCATTGAGAATGCGTGGGCGATAAAAAAAGATGCGCCGCCATTGTTCTTTTATCCTGCCGGTTCCTGGGGTCCGGACGAAGCTGACGAACTGCTCGCGCGCGATGGACGAGCGTGGAGGCGATTGTGAGCCATGCCTGCGGCCACTGAAACATTCTCTCTCGGCCTGCCGGTCGAAGTCGGCAAGATCGAGAAGGAATTAAAAAAGCTCTGGGCAGAGAATAAGGGCGCGACCCGCGCGTCGTTGATCAATCTCGCCGTTTACAATGAAGAGCAGGGCTCGCTGGAAAAAAACACACAGCTCATCGCCAAAATTACGGAAAACCATGCCTGCCGAGCCATTGTCATGGAAGCCGATTGCGGCGGGAAGGAAAGCGGCGTGCAGGCGTGGATCAGCGCGCATTGTCACATCGGACGCGCCGGGAGCAAACAAATTTGCTCGGAGCAACTTTCTTTCCGGCTCCAGGGTGGGTGCGCAAGCCTGCTTCCGAGCATTGTTTTTTCCCACCTCGATTCGGACCTGCCGTTTTATCTCTGGTGGCAGAGTGATCTGCACGATCCAATGGACCCGCAGCTTTGGGCCTGGGTCGATCGTTTCATTTACGACAGCCAGACCTGGAAAAATTTCGACGAGCAATTTCGACTGGTTGAAACCGCGGAACAGGAAGCGCGGCAGCGCATCATTCTCTGCGATCTCAACTGGACGCGCCTGGACAAGATTCGTTACGCCATCGCCCAGTTCTTCGATCATCCCGCTTCCCATCATCGTTTCGCCAAAATGGAGCGCGTAGCGGTTGACTTCGCACCCGAATTCAAATCGACTGCCATTCTTCTAGTCGGCTGGTTGGCCGCGCAGCTAAACTGGACCACGAATCAGCAGAAAGTGAACGGCAGTTGTCGTTTCCTGGACGGAAACAAACGTAAGATCGACATCGAACTGCGCGAACATGGAGACAAGCCGATCGGGAAAGTCACACTGACATCGGGCAGCGTCGATTTTATCGTGGCGCCGGCAAAATGCGGTGATCTGCTGGAAGTTTGGCGAAGTGGATCCAGTGAGAAGCCACTCGCTCAAATGATGCCGGCCCAAAATAATGATCTGGTAACTCTGATGAGCGCGGAACTGATGCGCGGCGGTCCCCATCGCATTTATCTTCGGGCGTTGAATTGCATTCGAAATTTGCTGTAGCCAGCCGTCCGTGGGCAGTCATCGTCATCGTCGTCGATCCAACTGCGTTCGCACGACTCTTGCTCAGGAAACAAGCGTGACCCAACGAATGTTGAGGCTTGTCTCTGTGGTCTTGCTCGGCTGCTGGCTTCTGCCGGGCTGTGCTTATCTCACGAAGAGCGGACGCCAGGAGATTGCCTACCAACGATACGTGAACAAGTGCATGCGAGCGAAGAAACGGCAGCGAATAAAGATTACGAAGCAACAGCACAAGATTCCGGCATCCAAGGAATCGAAGTGGCAAATTAGCAGCGGAGTCGTTAGCTCGTCCGAATCCGGCGAATGACCGCGGTCAATCGACTGAAGCGGCTTTGACCGGAATCGGTTTTCCGGCTTCATCGACAGCAACGTAGATAAAGACGCCATGCGTCACGCGTAATTGCTCACCGGTCATATAACGTGTGACCCAGACTTCCACCGGGATTGTCATCGAAGTTCGTCCGATCTTTTCCACGGAGGCGTAAACCGCAACCGTATCCCCTACCCGCACAGGCTGGAGAAACGAGAGTCCTTCCATGGCCACCGTCACAACCCGCGCCTGCGCCGTCTTCGACGCGAGAATGCCGCTGCCCAAATCCATTTGTGACATCAGCCAGCCGCCGAAAATATCGCCGTTTGGATTGGTGTCCTTCGGCATCGCGATGGTCTGGATCACTAACTCGCCTTTGGGTTTTTCTTTCATTTCCACGGATAATAGCACGAGACGCAATCCAATTAGGCCATAGCGTTTCGCTTCGGATGATCCTGGGAAGGCGCGTAATGCTTGATGCGTTGTCGATCTAAGGATAAAAACAAAAGGCGCAGCTAATGAAAACCTTAAGTGAGTCCTGTTGCGTCGGATGGCGTCTGGGCGTCTTAACGTTCCTCACATTTGCTTTTCCCCTTACTGCTTTGCCTCAGGGCCGCCCCAACATTCTGTGGACGAGCGGCGGCCATAGCGAGTCGGTGAATTCAATCGCGTATTCGCCCGACGGCCAGTTTCTCGTGTCCGCGAGCGGTGATCGGACTATTAAGCTCTGGCGAAAGGACACGATCTTCTCGCGTCCAGATGGCTTTTCCTTCACGAGGAGTTTCGCTATTCCCTACAACATCAACAATCAATTGACCGATATTCGTTCGGTCTCCATATCGCCTGATGGCACCTTGATCGCAGCCGGGATCGAACAATACAATGCCAGCACCCAAACAGATTTCGGCGCCGTTCAAATCTGGAGAATTTCAGACGGAACGTTGGTGCAAAACTTTGCCGATTCTGGCGCTGCCGTGGACTCGGTCGCATTTTCGCCTGGCGGAAAATATCTCGCTAGCGGAAGCGAAGATCGATCGCTTAAAGTCCGTCGGCTGACGGATGGCATGCTGGTGAGCAATCGTTTCGATCATGCGCAAGCGGTGAATTCGGTTGCCTTCTCCCGCGATGGCAGATGGCTTGCCAGCGGAAGTGATGATCACACGGCCAAGCTCTACCGGACGTCCGACTGGGGATTGGCGCGGACTCTCTCCGGACACACCGACTTCATCTCTGCGGTGGCATTTGCTCCGAATAGTGCTCGCCTGGCGACCGGCAGTTGGGAGCAAACTGTCCGGCTCTGGAACGTCGAAGATGGAAGTCTGGCGTTCTCTCTCGCCCATGGCAGCGGCGTTGGTGCAGTCGCTTTCTCACCAGATGGGCAAACCCTGGCATCCGGTACCTGGGACCATAACATCAGGGTTTGGGATCCTGCTCGGGGCAAATTGATCGACACACTTGCAGGACATAATGCATTCGTTCGTGCGCTCGCGTTTGCTCCCGATAGCCAGACCCTCGTTTCCGGGAGTTGGTATCCCGAATACGCGATGAAGCTTTGGAGTCCGTCCCAGCACATCGCACTGCAAACAATTTACCAATCATTCCAGCTCAGTTTACGCGCTGGCATTCATGCCGAACGGTCAGTTGATTAGCGGCGCGGACACGACAGCACGATTTTGGGATGGATCGAACGGCAGATTCCTGAGCGCAATCAACGCGACCTCAAACGTCGGAACGATCGCGCTTTCTCCGGATGGGCAACTGCTCGCCATTCCTGGGAGCAATCACACCGTGCAAATTTATCGGACTTCCGACGGCATGCTCATTCAGACACTCACAGGCCACACCGATGAAGTGACTGGCCTTGCCTTTTCGCATGATGGGACATTGCTGGCCTCTGGCGCTTTTTTCAATGGAACCCACGATGCGATCAAGCTGTGGAGTGTATCCGATTGGAGCCTTGTGCGGGAGCTTACGGGCCAGTTCATTTTTGGACCGTTTGCCGGAATTAACTTCTCGCCGGATGATGCAACGATCGCGGCTACGTGCGAAGGAGTACCGGCGATCTGGCGAGTGTCAGATGGCACCTTTATTCGGACCTTTACCGGCTCTGGCTTTACGAAGTTTTCTCCCGATGGGACGGTCATTGTCGTAGCATCCGATCCGGTGCGGGTTTATCGCACTTCGGATTGGACACAGGTAGCCACCCTCTCCAATCGAAATCAAGCTCTCGCCTTTACACCTGACAGTGCCTATCTGGCTTTGGCAGGACCTCCCAACCTCGGGGCCGAAGGCGATAGTCAAATTCAGTTCTGGCGAGTGTCTGACTGGACGCTTCAATTGTTCTATAATCAGGAGCTGGGATACGCGCGGGATGGCGTCAGCTCGCTCGCATTTTCTCCAGATGGTTCTCGATTCGCCTATGGACGCATGGATGCCGTGATCGCGGTCGCAACAAATCCATTCGCTCCAACGCGGGTGGGATCTCGATCCAGTTACAGGATCAGCATGCAATCGCCGTAACTGTAGAAGCGATATCGGTCTCGAATAGCTTCTTTGTACGCTCTCAATATGAATTCGCGCTCCGCAAACGCGCTCACCAGCATAAGCAAGGTCGAGCGCGGCAGGTGAAAATTCGTGAGCAGAACATCGACGTGCCGGAATTGATAGGGCGGATAAATGAAAATATCGGTCGCGCCAGTTTGCGGGATTAATTTGCCATTTTCTCGATGAGCAGCTTCCAGTACGCGCACAACCGTGGTTCCAATCGCTACAATTCGCCCGGCCTTGTTGATTTTGTCAGCAGCTAAAGACGAGATCGAAAACGTCTCTACATGCATCCGATGGTCAGCGACGTTTTCTGAGCGCACTGGCAGAAAGGTTCCTGTTCCAACGTGGAGAGTCACAAAGGTGTGCGGAATTTTCGCAATTATTTCGGGCGTGAAATGCAGACCGGCGGTCGGTGCCGCGAGCGCACCGGGAGTTCGTGCAAAAACCGTTTGATAACGCGTTTCGTCAGCCAGATCGCTTTTGCGGCTGATGTAAGGCGGCAACGGCATCGACCCGCCCCCATAAAGATCGATGTCTCGATCCAGCGAAACGATTCGTTCGCCTTCTGCCGTGACCTCTTCTACCCGCAGATTTGCGTTGTCGATCTTCGCCGTTGCGCCAGGTCGCACTTTGCGCCCCGGCCTTACGAGACATTTCCAACGGCGCGAATCGATTTGCTCGAGGAACAAAAATTCAATCGTCCTGTCATTGGAAAACCTTCGCGCGCGAAGAACACGCGTGTCGTTTAACACGAGTATGTCGCCCGGATCCAAAAACGTTCTTAGCTCGCGAAATTGTCGATGTTCGATGCTCTGTGAGTCGCGCCGCAGGATCATCATCCTCGAATCTTCTCGATGTTCGAGCGGCCGCTGAGCGATCAAGTCTCGCGGGAGATCGTAATCGTAATCGCTTAATCGTGTATTCATCGTCATTCCGAGCGAAGTCGAGGAATCCCGTTGCAAATACTGATGACTCCTCCACGGGATGTCTCGACTTCGCTCGACATGACACGCTAATTAATATTTGCTGCCGCGCGCAAAATTTTGGATGCTCGCTTCGGATGAAAGAGCCGGTTCTCGATCTCGTCATCGCGTCCCTCATCAAGATTCGCGAAACAAGCGAGCGGCCGCCAAGAGCGTCGAAAGACTTGCTGGCGCGATTCGTGTCTGGGGACGCGCCATTTGTCAGGCTGGGCGCTCGCGCTCTACCAAATGCTGACAAAGCTGCGCTGCTGTCGCCGATTCGCGAGCGCGTGTCCGTCTGCACGAAGTGTTCGCATCTCGTCTGCACGCGAACTCAAACTGTTTTTGGTGTAGGCAACCCGGATGCAGACCTGATGTTCGTCGGCGAAGCGCCGGGCGCGGATGAAGATCGACAAGGCGAACCATTTGTCGGGCGGGCCGGGCAATTGTTGACAAAAATCATTAGGGCAATGGGCTTTAGCCGCGAAGAAGTTTACATCGCGAACATTCTCAAGTGTCGCCCGGACATGCCGGCCGGTTCGTTTGGAAATCGGGCCCCGACCCCGCAAGAAATGCAGACCTGCCAACCGTATCTCATCGAACAAATTAATGTCATTCAGCCAAAAGCCCTGGTCGCTCTCGGTGCCGTCGCGGTCGAGGGCCTGCTCGGCACTCGCGGGACAATGCGGGAAATGCGCGGTCGCTGGCATTCCTACAATGGAACGCCCTTAATGATCACCTATCATCCGGCTTATCTGCTCCGGAACCAGTCGACATCGGAAAAGCGCAAGGTATGGGAAGACATGTTGCAGGTTCTCGATCGACTCGACCGACCGATTACTGAAAAGCAGCGCAATTACTTCAGAGAATAAGCCAGGTTCAAGGCTTCATTTCCTGAAACAGGGCAGAAATTCGCCGGCGCGAGGCGCAGGTAAATAATAGCGATGTAACGATCCACCGAACTTCGCGACGCGGAATTTTCAACGTTCGATGCAAGGCTGTCGGGCCGGCACTGTGTAAAAGGGCGATGGTGCGATTCCCGATCAAAGCCGGCAAAACCGTCGCCGCGCGAACCCGCGGGTTTCGGATCGCACGTGAATACTGAATACCGGCTATGAGATCACGTTCCGCTTGCTTCATCCATTTTGCGTAGATCGGATAAAACCGCTCCGGCTCACGAAGAATGTGATCCGGAGCGAGGCCTTGCTGGGCGAGTTCGTCGATTGGAAAATAACAACGGCCCGCGTGCAAGTCTGCTCCGGCATCGCGCAAAATATTAATCAGTTGTAAACCCATACCGTAATCAGTTCCCAACCGGAGCATCTGGGTCCCGCTCAAATCAGCGAAGTTTCGAATATGTCGAAAGCAAAGCCGGGTCCAGAATTCGCCGACGCAACCCGCCACCAGATAAGTGTATTCATCGAGGTCCGGGGCGCCTTTGAGCGCACGAACTTCGGCAGGATCACCGAACCGCAGAAGATCGAGCATCTGCCCTCGCGTAATTTTTTCTAAGACTGCCCGAACATCCGCGAGGTCATCGGAATTCAACTGCTCGAGCCACTCTAATGAAACCGGCAAGTTTTCCAGAAGTGCGCGTTCATGGGGATTGGTCTGCAGCGGTAGGAAAGAAGGTAGAAGATCGACAACCTCTTCCCGCGGCGCCTCGCCCTGAATGATTTCCGCCAATCTTTGCAATCCCTCCTCTCGTTTCCCAACCGGGACCGATGCGGTATCGGCGATTGTATCCGTAGAACGGGCCAACAAATAGCCGAGTGCGACGGGTTCCCGCAAACGCATCGGCAAAATTCGAATGGAAAGATAGAAGGATCGCGAAACCGAACGAAGAATCGGCAGGCCTGTGCGGCCATGGTTATCGGCCGACATTTCTGATCTCGATTCGATTCAATGCCGAATTTCCCAATCCGATATCGGAAGCGGCCTGTATGTAATCGGCGTTGTGCCGGATGGAAGGCAGGCTCCCGCGCGAGCGCCATTCCTGTAAACGCTTCAATGCAATCGCATCGATGGCCACGGGATCCTTGCTGGCATAAAGCGTTGCATAATGCACAGCCCAGTTTGGCTGCGATTGGGGACCGCCGGCATATTGAGCAACCAAACCATCCATCAAATTGAGCACCACTTTTTTGCCAATCAGTGGATTATCGTAAATCTCCGCCAGACTTTCTCGCCCAAATCCAGACGTTTGGGCAAACCGCCGCCAGTTGTCGAGGTTCGGGATGGTCATGTTGTAAAGACAACCGGCGATACCATTGGTCTCGCTAATGCTCATGACCGGGACATTGATGACTTTTGTCACCTGTTTGGAAAGAATTCGCGCGATGTGGCTGAGTTGGCTGGTGTTTTCATTGTCCGACAGCATTGTGCCCTTCGTGGGCTGATACTCCACGTCGCCCCAAACCAGCTGACCAATCATGGGAGCCGACAATAGCGCCTTCGGATCGTAGCCTTCTCGAGGCGGAATCGATTTGATCTGATAACCATCCCTTTCCGAATATCCAGCTTCCTTGATTCCGCCTAACGATCGATCCCATATAATAATGCTGCTGCGGGAATGGCCCGCATCCACCAGACCATCGACAATGGCGCTGACGACATCGTGGTGGGTCGTGAATAGCTCGCCGCCGGCAGCGGATATTTTGATCCCAATCTTGTCCTGCGGTGAAACGAGCGATTTCCACGCTTTGGCAATATCGGATTGCCCGGTCACGGCAAGCACGAGCCGATTCACCATCGACCGAACAACGGCCGGATTCGTCTCATAATTTTGGATCGCGTCTGCATCGTGGACTTTGTAAACGACGGATGGTGTCGGGCTCGGCGCGGGCGTCTCCTGAGCAATTGCGCAGGAGATGGTGCAAACGAAAACAAGAGCTATCTTTCGGATCGACAAAGGAAGACTTGGGATACTGCCGAAATTGTATGGGCAATGGCACGAATAACAACTCAGACGCTATCCGCCACCTGTACGTCCACATTCCATTTTGTGCTCGTATCTGCCCTTATTGCGCGTTTTACAAGGAGCTGCTCGATCGCTCGCACACCAATCGATTTTGCGAGGCAATTGTGAGCGAGCTCGAGCAGCAAATCTCCAATTTTGATGTTGTGCCGGAAACAATTTATTTCGGAGGAGGAACACCCACTGCGCTTACAACTTCGCAGCTCGAGTTTCTTATCGATGGATTTCGTAGGAAACTCGATCTCGCTCATCTCGTTGAATGGACTATCGAAGCCAATCCCGGCAGCGTCTCGGCTAGAAAAGCAGGCGTTCTAAGGAAATTAGATGTGGATCGGATCAGCCTCGGCGTCCAATCGTGGGACGAAGATTTGCTGAACTTGCTCGGCCGAGATCATACTCCGGCCCACATCGCGAAATCGTTTTCGATCCTGCGTGACGTCGGCTTCACGAACATCAATATCGATCTGATGTTTGGATTACCCGGTCAAAGCATCGACCAATGGCGAATGACATTGGAAAGAACAATTGCGCTGCAACCCGAGCACATTTCCGCCTATTGCCTCACCTACGAGGAAGACACGGAGTTCTTCCTGCGGCATGCGCGGGGCGAGTTTCGGCAGAACGCAGATGCTGACGCCAAATTTTTCGATCTGGCGATGTCGATCCTGCCGAACGCTGGGTACGAGCATTACGAGACGTCAAATTACGCGCGGCCCGGCTTTTCATCGGTCCACAATCGTGCTTACTGGGCAGGAGAAGATTATTTGGGAATTGGACCCAGCGCATTCTCCACTCGCGGTTTTCAGCGATGGCAAAACGTATGTGATTATCGCGCCTACATCGGTCGTGTTCTTTCCGGTCAATCCCCGATCTCGTCGACGGAAACGCTAACTCCTGAATTCAAGCGAACGGAGCGAATCGCTCTTTCGCTGCGCACGCGAGATGGCGTATCTGCTTCCGAGCTCGAGCCATTCCCAGAACAGACGAGCGAGTTTATGGCGTTGGGATTGCTCCGCCAATTAAACGGGCGGTTTCTGCTTACGAAGAAAGGTAAATCGCTGGCTGATTCGGTCGCCGAAGGGTTTATTTGAAAAATGTCATTCTGAGCGAAACGAAGAATCTCTGACTATTCGCTTCACCCAGCCGTCCACAATAATAGTTTGAGATGTGTCGCTTCGCTCAATCGCCACAGGGCGAATCCGCCGTGGCGGAACATGCCAGCGAAAGTAGCGGGCAGGCTTTAGCTTCTGGCAGCGGATCAAGCCGCTGCATCGTACAGGATTCGGCCGCAATTTTCACAGCTGACGATTTCCTTCCCCGCTTTCACACGGTGCGCGGTTTGGGTGGTCACTTTCATGTGACAGCCGGTGCAAACTTCGTGCTCCAGCGCCACGATTACTGCATCGCCTTTACTCTTGAATAGACGTTCGAATTGACCCAGCAAGTCTTCGTCGATCTTGCCGGCTAATTCCGCGCGTTCTTTCGTAAGTTCCTCCAGCCGCGTTTGCAATGCTTTGCCTTTCTCCTCCAAATCGGACGTTTGCCGGCCAATCGATTCTTTTACAACTGCGGCTTTCTTCTCTTCGATCGCCAGATCGGCCTTCACTTTGTCAGCCTCGACCATCAATTCGAGTTCCGTGTCTTCGATCTTTCGGATTTCGTCTTCGTAACGCTGAATTTCGTGACTGATAGCCTGAAATTCGTCGTTCTTGCGAGTTTGATATTGCTGGGTCTTAAGCCGGGCGATGCTTTCGGCGCGCGTGCCGACATCGAGTTCCATTTTTTTGCGATCCATCTCATTCTGCCGCGTCTTCTGCTTGAGGTTCTCCACTCCGGCCACGCTTTCGGCCAGTTGCGTTTCGAGATTCTTGCGTTGCAGCGGCAGAGTGCCGATTTCCGTTTCGATCTGTCTGATCTTCTGTTCTCGATCTTGAAGAACGAGCAATTGTTCCAGTTCTGAATACACGCGCGAGCAAAGGTATTGAGGCGGCGAACCGGCGTCAATCTCGGCCCCAAAGGCTACCGGGCGGCCAATTGCATCTCATCAATCGCCTGCAATACGTCTTCAGGACGCGCCCGAACCGCAATGTTATCAGTCAGATTGACCCAACGAATCATTCCAGAGGAATCGAGCAGGAATTCAGCCGGCCGGGAGATATCGGCGCCATGGGGCCCAGCACCACGATGAAGGAGATCGTAACGCCGGATCACCTTCGCCTTTGGATCCGAAAGAAAAGTGAATGTGTATCCCATCTTACTCCGATGGCGACGGTTGATCTCCGGTGAGTCAACGCTGATCGCCACCACGCGAACACTACGGGATTCAAGATCCGAAAGCCGATGCTGGAAACTCCGCAACTCGGAGTTGCATAGCGGTCACCAAAAACCGCGATAAAAAATCAGGAGAACTGCTTTTGGCTTGGCACCCGCATCGCTGGGCACCGGTTCCGTCAGAAGATCTGAGAATGAAACTTGTCGATCCTCTTGATCGGGCAAGGTGAATCCGGGCGCCTTTTGTCCAATGTGGGGCGCTCCGGTCGAGGCGGGCAATTGACGCAACTCGTAAAATGCAATGTAGCTAAAGAACGCGACAATCAGGAGGCTGAATCCGGCGAATAGAGTTCCGAACACTTTGCCGCGATAGATTGCTGGCCGGCCAAACGCGTGAAAAAGTCCAATACAAAGCAGGCCAAGCCCGGCGAGAAGAAGCAAGACATTGACCCATGGAAAATCGCGAGTCACGGCGAAGCGCATGAAGAACGGATAACTGAAGAAACCAGCCAGAATGGCGAGAAATCCCAGCCAGATCGGCCAGTTCCACTGTTTCTTCATCGGAGTTGTTTCAGATTATCAAACCTGCAGTCGCTACCTCCAGAAATTTTCTATGCCCAAATTGGCGACGAATTTACCTTCTTTAGAATTCGAAGCTCAGGTGGCCGCGATCCACTTCATTATCTTCTCTGTCAGTTTGTCGAGAGCCGTCACTGCTAATTCGAGATGCTCTTCCATCGTGTCCTCGATCTTGTTATGGCTGATGCCGTGCAGACTTTGCACGAACATCATCACCGTCGGAACACCGGCGCGCGCCACCTCAGCCGCGTCATGCAATGGACCGGATGGAAGACGATGGGGTTTGGCACCAGTCTCGGCAATCGCTTCGTCGCAAAATCCAATCAAAGTTTCATTAAACAAAACGGGCTCGATGTTCCAAATCCGCTCCCATTTAACGTCGACATTTCCCTCTTTGGCGAATTTCTCGCTCGCCGATTTTCGCTTCGCTCAACATTTTGGCCAGCGCTTTCGCGTCGAGATGGCGTTGATCGAGCGTGGTCCGACATTCCTCAACTATGCTGGTAGCGATTCCGGGTCTTGTCGTGCAAGAACCGATGGTGCAAACACCGCCGTTGCTGCGTTTCGCGATTTCGTAAATCTCCGGGCTCATTTTGGCCGCGGCCAGAAACGCGTCACGCCGGCGATTCATCGGCGTGCTACCGGAATGTGTCGCTTGCCCGCGAAAAGTGATCGCGTGACGCTCGACGCCGAATGTTCCCAAGACCGTCCCCAGCGGAAGATCGAGATCGAGCAGGACCGGGCCTTGTTCGATGTGCAATTCCAAATAGGCCGCCGCGTGTTTCAATTCGTGGGCCGAATCTCTTACTCTCTGGAAATCGATTCCCTGCTCCCGGATCGCGTCCACCAAACGAACGCCCTCCTTGTCTTTGAGGCTGCGCGTTTCGTCCATGTCAATCTTGCCCGAGCACGACGACGAACCGAACAGGCTCTTCCCGAAACGCGCCCCTTCTTCATCGGTCCAATCAACCACTCGCACGGTCACCGGAGGCTTCCCTTGGTATTGACAATTGATCCGGCGTAAAACTTCCAAGCCGGCCAGCGTATCCAGGCAACCGTCGAGCCAGCCGCCATTCGGGACCGAATCGATATGACCGCCGATGAGCAGCGCTCTTTCAATTCGGCCGGGCAGAGTCGCCCACAGGTTTCCGGCGGCGTCGTTATGAACCTCGATTCCCGGGAGCTGTTCGAATTTTGAGCGCAGCCATTTGCGCGCTGTCGCCCAGGTTGCCGTAAACGCCACTCGTTGCGCGCCGTTTTCGTCGGCGGTGAGCGAACGAAGCTCCTTCAAATCGGCGATGGTTCGTTTGGGATCAAGCTTTCTGGGCATGCCAATCATTTTGCGACGCGGCATCGCACACGAGCGAGATTTTTCTCCAAGAACGGATGCGGGCACCACTTTAGACCAAGCTTTGCGAAACCGGGTGATTCATGGTTATGATTTTTTATGCATCGCTTTTACATCTCGCCCGGCAAACTGGAATCCCGACGCGCTGTTCTTGAGCGAAAGCGAAGCGCATCATGCGCGCGACGTGTTGCGATCGAAACGTGGCGATAGAGTCGTCGTTTTCAATGGATGCGGACGCGAGATCACGGCCGAGATTGTCGATCTTGAAAAAGGAGCTGTGCAGATTGCGCAAACTTCACGAAACCCAAACGGCGCCGTTGCGATGCCGGATCGCGCTTGCCCAGGCGATTCCCAAAGGCAAAAACATGGAGTTGATTGTGCAGAAAGCGGTCGAGCTTGGCGCGGCTGAGATTTTCCCGATCATTTCCGAACGAACGATTGTCGATCTGGATCCGAAGGAAGCGGACGCAAAAACAAGCGAAATGGAAAATGGTGGCGATCGAAGCAGCCAAACAATGCGGGCAAAACTGGCTGCCGCGCGTGAATACACCGAAAAAATCAAAGCGGTTTTTCGGTGAGAGCGCTCGCCCATGATCTTCGTCTGATCGGGTCTCTTCAGCCGGGCGCATTGCAGTTGAAAAAAATCCTGACGATTACACGAGAGAAAAGTGCAGATCGGCCGAAAACGTGCCCTGATGCTGATTGGGCCGGAAGGAGATTTCACGCCTGCGGAACTAGCTCTGGCGCGAAGTCAATGGCTGCCTGCCGATTACGCTGGGTCCGATTGTGCTGAGAGTCGAAACCGCAGCGATCTATTGTTTGAGTGTGTTATCATACGAATTGTTTTAAACCGAGATAAACTCCAGCTGTCATGTGGAGCGAAGAGAAACATCTCTGATCATTTGTTTTAATTCGGACCAGAATTACCGCTTTGCGGAATGATTTGAGATTCTTCACTCCGTTCAGAATGACATTGAACAGGGTTGAGCTGGCGGGCAGGGTTGCGACCTCTAGATTTCGGGCGTGTCGATGCCCAGAGCGCTGGCGAGATCGATCAGATGCTCCTGTTCCTGGGCAATGATCTTGCGCAACACTTCCACCGAGCGCAAATTCGCCCATGGCATCGGCTTGGCAAATCCGCTGACGATAATTGATCAATGTCTGACGTTCGTTCTCCAGAGTCAAAGCGCAACATCTCCTCGGGTTTGTCCGAAACTTTATTTCCTTGGGCTTATTAGTTGGCGTGCCGTTAAAGTAGTCGATCTGGTTCGCGACGGCGATGGCATGCGACAATTCTTCGGCGGCATGTTTCTCCAGCTCCTTGGCAATTTCCATGTATTGGGCCTGTTTCAGGATCTGGCTATAAATTACGTAAGCAATGATGGCCTGATATTCGCGCGCCAGATCTTCATTAAGCAATTCGACCATGCGTTCCCGGCTGATTTTTCCATCGTCATCGTGTTTCATACAATCAATTTCGGATGACGCAGGCGTAATGCGCTGGAAGAAATTTTCGTTATCGAAAGAACTCTTTCGCTCGTTCGAAGAAACTTTTGCGCATCGGAGTATTATCGTCGCCACAAAGACCGGCAAACTCCTCCAATTTTGATCGCTGCTCGGAATTGAGTCGCGTCGGAACTTCCACAAGCAGACGAGCGAGCAAATCGCCGTGCTCGCGACCATTGACATGGACGATTCCTTTCCCGCGAATTTGAATATCTGGCCGCTCTGCGTGCCTGCGGGCACTTTCAAATTGGCTTTGCCGTGCAGCGTCGGCACTTCGATTTCGCCGCCAAGCGCGGCGATGGCAAACGGAATCGGCACCTCGCAATAGAGATTGTCCTCATCGCGCTGGAAAACCTTGTGCTCCTTGATATGGATCACCACGTACAAATCGCCATGAGGACCACCGCGAATCCCGGCTTCTCCATTGCGCGACGAACGCAAACGGGAGCCTTCAGAAATGCCGGCAGGAATTTTCAGCTTAATGCGGCTCGTTCTTTCGATCCGACCTTCGCCATGACATTTCCGGCACGGCTTTTCAATAATCCGTCCAGCTCCACGGCAACGAGGACAAGTTTGCGAGATCTGAAAAAATCCACGCGAGCTGATCACCTGCCCACGCCCGCCGCAAGTCGGGCAACTGATCGTGCGCGAGCCAGGCTCAGCACCGCTTCCGTCGCATTTTTCACAGGCGTCGAGCTTGCGAATCTCGATCTCTTTTTCGGCGCCAAAAGCAGCTTCCTCCAAGCTGATTTGCATGTCGTATCGCAAATCCGAACCCCGTTGTCGATCCTCCGCTTGGGTCGCCGCCGCCGAAAAACGTCTCGAAAATTCCTCCACCAATTCCACCCATTCCGCCGCCAAACACTTCACGAAAAATATCGAATGGGTCATGAAACCCTCGCCCGAATCCGCCGCCTTGCGCGAAAGCGGCATGGCCAAAGCGGTCGTATGCCGCGCGTTTGTCTGCATCCATGAACACATCATAAGCCTCGCCGAGCTCCTTAAATTTCTCCTCGGCTTCGCGATCGTCGGGATTTTTGTCGGGATGATATTTGACGGCGAATTTACGGTAGGAGCGCTTGATCTCTTCGCTGCTGGCGTTGCGCTCGACTGCCAGAACCTCGTAGTAATCGCGTTTCGTCGTTGTCCATATGAATGACTGATGTGTGACCTATATGCCGAATTAGCCATCTGGAACAAGCAAACGGCCTGCCCGTCTTACTTCGGTGGGCTCGCTTGAAACTACTACGCTGGAGGGGCGCAAGAGACGATCTTTGAGCCGATAACCGCGCCGGGTTTGTCGAACCACGCTTCCTTCCGGCACTTCCTCGCTCGGTTCATGCCCAATCGCCTCGTGTAGGTTCGGATCGAATTTCTGGCCTTCAGCTTCGATGCGTTGAAGACCATTCTCTGCGAGAAAATCGTTCAATTGTTTCAAGACCAGCGTCATTCCGGAATAGATCGGCGAATGCTTCGGCCTCCGCTCGCGCCGCTGAAAGGCCGAGCTCGAAATTATCGACAATCGTGACAAGCCGTTCGAGCAAAGATCTGTTTGCATACTTGATTGCTTCTTCCTTTTCCCGGTTCGCCCGCTTCTTGTAATTTTCGAAGTCCGCCTGACTGCGCATTGCCAGGTCGCGGAACCGATCGAGATCCGCCTGCAAAGTAGCGATTGGATCGTCCGTTTCGGATTGATCGGCCACGGCAGGATCGACAACGGGAGTCCGCTGTTTTCGATGTCGATCCTATTTTTTGTTCGTGAGACTCAGATACGGGAATCTTTTTCATGTTTTGCGAATGGCGATGAGGGTGATGTCATCATTTTGCGGAGCCGAGCCGGCAAAGTTTCGCACGTCATCAATCACCCGGCGAATGATCTGCTTGGCGTCGTCTCCATTGGCGGCGCTGGCACGGACCGATTCAATCATGCGTTCGGGGCCGAATTCGTCTCCTACCGAATCGAGTGCTTCGGTTACCCCGTCTGTGTAAAGAAGCAGACAATCCCCGCGCTCGATCGGGACATTAAAATCGTTCGTGATCCTATCGAAGACGCTACCGCTGTCAATGCCCACCACCATTCCGGGCGGCTTGATTTTCTCCACGATTTGCGAAGCTTGCTTGAAAAGCAAAGGAGCATCGTGTCCAGCCCGGGCAAGGGTAACGCTGCTGCGGGCGTGATCGAGGACCAGATATGCCATGCTGATGAACATGTCCTCTTTGATATCGGGATAGAGCTGCCGGTTGACCCTTTGCAAAACGTCTGCCGGTGACGGATTTCTGGTCGCTTCACTGCGCAATACGCTGCGGCAAATCGCCATGATGAGCGAGGCGGGGACGCCTTTGCCCGAGACGTCGGCAATCGCCACCCCAAGTCGCTCATCATCGACCTGGATATAATCGAAGTAATCTCCACTCACCTGCCCGGCGGGAATATTTAAGGCGCTGATTTGGAAACCGTTCACCGCAGGCGGTTCTGCTGGCAGGAGAACACGCTGAATATCGCGGGCGATCTCGAGATCATGATCGAGGCGTTTCTTTTCGTTCGCCTCCGAATAGATGATGGCGTTGTAAAGAGCGAAAGCGGATTGTTCGGCAATTGATTTGAACACGACAAAATCGCCCTGAGAAAATGGGACGCCTTTCGGACCGTTCGCGACTGCCAAAACGCCCATGTTCTGTTTGCCATACAGCAACGGAGCAACCAAGGCCGACGAAGGACCAAACGAACTGTCCCGCAGCCTGGCCAATTCGGGCGCTTGAGAGAACTCATTCAACACGATCGATTGCCCGCTCTGCCAGACCCGTCCGATGATTCCCTCGTCCCGCCGCGATCGATCGCAGTCGAAGATAACTCTCCAAGGCCGCCGGCGTGATTGCCGCCTGTCGCAAAATTTCCGGAGGAACATCGATAAGTGCCGGGCAGCCTTTGGAAGTGTAGACCGAAGCAAACGTTTTTGGCCTGTCCGGTCCACCATGTAAAGCGCGGCGCCGTGAGCATCGAGAATCCGCGTAGCTCCCTCCACAATGAGCCGGTGCAGATCACGGGGCCGGATCGTTTCGGTGAATGCTTCACCCAAGCCGTGCAGAAAATCGAACACCAGCGTCTCCTCCACCTGGATCTCTTCATTGGATCGTTCCAGCATCCGGATGCGATGCTATTGACGGATGGCCGTGTAAATCCAACCGGCAAGCGAGGCAATGAGAAGCCCGAAAAGAAGAATCGGCCACATGATGGACCGGTCAGCTTACCTTGATGCCGTCTCGTGATGAAGGTCTTCTTTCAGGTAATCGAGAACGTCTTTGAAGCGGGTTATATTTTCCGGCGACAGCCTCACAAAGCGCTTCGTGCGCTTCCAGCATTGTGCGCGCCTGATCCTGTTTCTTTTCATCGGCCGATTCAGGAGTCGCTTTTCGCTCGAGCGATTTACATTCGGGCGCAATCTCGCCATTGCTGCGGATAGTGAAAAGCTGATCGAGCCCGAGACCGGAAAGAAGCTCCCGGCTCCTTTCGCCGCAATGAACCACATAAAGATGCCCGCGACCCAGCTCTTTTAGACGCAACGCAACCCCGGCCAGAGTGCCCATGAAGGTGGAGTCCATCATCACGCATTTTGCCAGGTCCACCACGAATTCTCGAAAACCGCGATCCACCATCTCCCGGGCGAATTCTTTGAAGTTCCCGCTATTGAGGAAGCTTCCTTTGCCCTCCACTTTCACCCAAACGGCCGGACCGTTCACCCCTACTTGGATCGATGATTCCACGGTTGTTCGATTTGAAAGATACTAGATCGACAGCCGCACTGTCAAACCAACCGTCCGGCAACTATTCCCACAGGAACGAACGATTCTCGGCTACGATCGTTCCGTTTGCGATAAGCAGACAACGCCACGCGATCACTCTTCCGTCATCCAAAAAATCATCTCCGATGACTTTGAACTCGGTTTTGTGCGTGCCCCGGACGTTTGAATAGGAAATTTCCTGCGCCTGAACGTGCGCATGCAATTTTTCCTGGCGATACTCGAGCCGCACAGTCACATCCGCCGGCTTTTTGCAACGCCAGTAGAAATCGAAGTAATTTCCCCAGCGCTGATTTTTATCCAGCTCCGTCACCGCTCCAAACAGCCGATATTGCCGCTCGAACGTGATGGAAGCGTCTTGAACCGTGGCTGACTTCGAAAATGGCGTTACGCCTCCGACCTGTCCCTGCTCCGAGGGATTATAGTGGCTGCGGATGCGCTCAGCTTTCGGACTCAAAAAATAAAGCTTTGTTTTCCGAAATTCGAAGTTCTTGTCCAAGGCAACAGGAAGCGGCGTGACCTTAGTCAGCAGTCGCGGCTGTTCGGCTGCGCCCGCCAGATTGCTGGCTAAGATCGAAAGTCCGACCACGGCGACGAAACTTTTCACGGTCAACAATCAAAAGGTCTTGGCCGGGCCGTGTCAATGGCGAGCCGCCCGTTACGAGGTAAATTTCTGGTGTGATCGATGTTTGTTACGAGCGCGGTGTTTATTTACCGGCGCAGGATCTGTGGCTTGACCCGTGGGATCCGAAGCGGTTTGCGTTCGTTTCACACGCTCACAACGATCACATCGCGCCGCACACCGAGATTATTGTTTCGCAACGAACTGCCCGGTTGATGCAGGCACGTCTTCCCGGCGCGCGGATCGAACACGTGCTGCCGTTTTCGGAAAACCGGCGTGTGAACGATATCGATGTCATGCTGCTTCCGGCTGGTCACATTTTTGGTTCGGCGCAAATCTTCCTTTCGTCTGAAAAAGGAACGCTTCTCTACACCGGCGATTTCAAATTGCGCCGAGGCAAATCCGCGGAACCGGCGGAGTGGCGGCAAGCCGAGACGTTAATCATGGAAACAACTTTTGGTCGACCTCGGTATGAATTTCCGCCAAGCGAGCAGGTGATTGAACAAATGGTCGCCTTTTGCCGCGAGACCATCGACGACGGGGGTGTGCCGGTGCTTCTCGGCTATTCGCTGGGGAAAGCTCAGGAAATTCTGTGCGCGCTCGAAGGGGCAGATCTGGTGCCCATGCTCCATGGGTCCGTCTACGAAATGACGCGAATTTACGAGGAGTTCGGCCAATCATTTTGCAAATACGTGCGCTACAAGCCTAACGATGTAGCCGGGAAAGTTTTGATTTGTCCGCCAAGTGCCAACGGCTCGCGCATGCTGGAAAAAATCCCGGCCAAGCGCGTTGCAGTGATTAGCGGCTGGGCTGTCGATCCGAATGCGATATACCGATATCAGGTCGACGCCGCATTTCCGCTGTCTGATCATGCCGATTATGTCGATCTGCTACGCTATGTCGATCTGGTCCAACCAAAGCGTGTACTTACGTTGCATGGGTTTGCCGCGGAGTTTGCTCGTGATTTGCGCGAGCGCGGAATCGAGGCCTGGGCATTGAGCGCGGAAAATCAGATGGAGCTGGGTCTAGGCAGGGTGCGACCGCCAGGCGCGCCGCAGCGTGTGTCCGACATCAGCGGTCTCGGCGAGACCGCCCTACCATCGGAGTTCCGCGCGTTCGCAGAAGTGGGCGAAGCCATTGGGCAAACGGCGGCGAAACTCGAAAAAATCTGTACCTCTCGGATTACTTCCGGACGCTTAATGCGGAGCAGCTTCCGATTGCGGCGACCTATTTCACCGGACGCGCGTTTGCTCAGAGCGATCTGCGAACATTACAAGTGGGTGGATCGATCATTTACCGCGCGATCATGGCCGCAGGGAAATTGAGCGATGCGGAGTTTCGCCGAATCGCCCATCGCCACGGTGACGCCGGCAAGACGGCGTTCGAAGCTCTGGATGGCCGCACAGATCCCAAACCGTTCGCGCTGGCGCAATCGCGCCAGTTCTTCGATTCATTACAAAACGCCCGAGGTCCGATTGCGAAGAAAGAATTGCTACAAAAGCAATTGTCGATCTTATCCGCGCGAGAAGGTCAATACCTTGTAAAGATTTTGACCGGCGACTTGCGAATCGGATTACGCGAAGGTCTGGTCGAGGAAGCTATCGCGAACGCATTCAAGCTCTCAGTCGATGATGTTAAGCAAGCAAACATGCTTCTGGGAGACATCGGCGCGACTGCATCGCTCGCTTCGCGAAACGAATTAGACCGCGCGGAATTGTCGATCTTTCGCCCGATCAAGTCGATGCTGGCCAGTCCGGAACCGACCGCCGAAGCGATTTGGGAACGGTTCGCCGATAGATCGATCGTCTACGCTGAAGACAAGTTCGATGGCATTCGTGCCCAGCTTCATCACAATCCCGAGCGGGCGGAGATTTTTTCGCGCGATTTGCGGCGCATCACCGATCAATTCCCCGAATTGGCCAGCCGAGCACGATCGTTCGATGTCGATCTAATTCTCGATGGTGAAATCGTCGCGTTTGAACAAAACCGAAAGCTTACGTTCTTCGACTTGCAAAAACGTCTCGGGCGGAAAAGCGAAGGAGAAGATCTTTTCGCGGCAGCTTCAGCTGATGTGCCGGTTGCCTTTATCGCATTCGATCTTCTCTGGCTAAATGGCCGGTCATTACTGAAGATGCCATTGCGACAACGGCGTGAGTTGCTCCGCGCCGTGCAATTACCTGCACAATTTCAAATCGCAGAAGTTTTCCCAGCGCACTCGGCTGCCGAGATCGAGCAAATATTTCAGGCGGCTCGGCGCCGTTTGAACGAAGGTCTAATGATCAAAGACCCGGAAAGCTTTTATTTACCCGGCCGGCGTGGCATGTCGTGGTTCAAGCTCAAGAAAGAGCTGGCGACGCTCGACGTCGTAGTGGTGGTGGCGGAGCTTGGTCATGGCAAACGGAACAATGTGCTGAGCGATTACACGTTTGCCGTGCGAGATGAAACGACCGGCGCGCTGCTGCCGATCGGCAAGGCTTATAGCGGATTGACCGACGCAGAAATCGCGGAACTCACCGAGCATTTTAAACAAAACACGCTTGTCGATCGTGGTCGTTATCGGGAAGTGAAACCGGATATTATACTGGAGGTAGCCTTTGACAGCATTCAACCGAGCTCGCGTCATGCGAGCGGGCTAGCCCTGCGGTTTCCTCGGATCAAAGCAATCCGGCGCGATAAGAATGTGGACGCAATCGATACACTCGACTACGCGCGAAAGCTTTCACAGGAACAGCGGCCTCCTACGGAGACGGCGTCGGAGTAGCGGCGCGCTTTTCATTGCGTCGCGAGTCGCGCTCTTTCTTTTCCTGTTTCCTGCCGTTCTTGATTTCTTTCATTTTGCGACCTCCGGGCGGTTCTATTGGCGTGACCGCAGGCATAGTTTGAGGCGACATCGTCGCTGTCGTCGAAGGAGTTTCCTTTTGCGCCGGTGTGCTCGAAGGGGTTCCACTCGGACTTACCGCTGGTGGGTTCTCGACTTTCCTTTCCCTAAAGCGCGGTGATGGCGATGGAACAGAACTGCCTGGCGGCACCTGCCGCGGCCTATGGAGCGTCCGACTAGGAACCGGTGTCGCTGATTGCTGCGGCTGCTGCGTTGCCGTCGGAGTAATTGTTCGTAACTGCCGTGGGGTTGCTTTGACCGGCGGCTGTTTTCGTTGAACCGGAGTGCTGCGATGTGCAGTTGTCGATGGTGCCGACGAAGCAGGCGCTGTTGCCTGCAGTGGTTTGGTAAATTTTTTGGGAGGCGCATTTGACGGTGGCGTGGACTCCGACTTGATCTTTGCTCGCGCTTGTTCTGCTGCTTTTGAATCGCCAATACCTTCCCATCCGCGATCGACATTTACCTGAGTAACTTTTTTCTTGATGCGCTTGGGGCGGTCCGCTGGCCGGGGATTCCCAATCATGGGCGCCGGCACCGTGACGACTTCACCTTTTACGACCGCGTGCGGCTGTTCCGCTTCAATGCCCGCCCGGGTCTCGCGTTGGATGCGCAGCCGTTCGATTCGTGGCTGGCTGCGCGCGCGCAACTCATCATAATCCGGACCCATGTTAACGACCATGGTGTTCTTGTAAGTGATGTTCGTAACATTCGTGGTCTGATTGACAATATTCACGTTACGCTCCCGCGAAACGACGACTGGAGCGACTCGTTGTGCGCCGAATTCCCGTGTCGGCACGAAACAATACTGGTCGGGCCCGATGTCGTAATAGTTGTCTGCCCAATTGTGAATGCCGGAGCTCCTATCAAAGCGAGCTTCCGGTGGAAGCGGCGCCCAGCCGACGTAATCATTCCCTTTACGCCAGGAAACCCACGCCGGCGCCCATTGATCGCCCGGAACCCAGACCCACCCGATGGTCCGTAAACGGGTCCAGCGCCCGTAATGATATGCCGCCCAGCCGAACGGCTCCTCCGAGATCCACATCCATCCTGCGTCCGTGTAAACCCAATGGCCGTTCGTGTAAGGACGCCAATTTCCCGACCGCTCGGCTTCATAAGGTTGCCAGACATAACCGTATTTGTCTGTTTCGAGCCACGAACCGTAAGGATCGAGTCTGGTATAAAACGTGGAATAGGATTCCGTGGGAGCGTTGCTTTGGGGAAATGCGGGTTGCCGAACCTGCGATGATTCTGCCGATGGCTCGGGTGATTGCTCTTCCGGTGCATTCTCTTTTTCGGCCAATGCTTTCTCGCGCGCATCCAACTCACTTTGCCGCTTCTCGATCTCCTGCTGTTGCTGGGCCTGATGCTCCTCAGCCAACCGTTGCTCAACCCGATGATCGACCTCCGCGTTGCGTTCCTTTTCTGTTTGCTGCTTTTGACAGGAGCAGAATGACGCCAAAGCGAGAACGATCAGCAGAGTAAAACTTCTTTTCATGACAAACTTAGACTTTGATTCCTATTGGTTATTCGATTTGCCGAATACGTCACGGCGTGTGCGGAGACGGTGAAGCGGCAGGGGTAACGATCACCTTCTCGATTTTGTCGCGACGCAATCGTTGCACATTGGCAAAAACAGCGACCAAGGCCAGCAGGATTACGATCGTGGCCATGATTACCCGAGCAGATTTTGAAATGGCCGGTGATCTCTCGACTAGCTTCGGCGCGGGTGGGTTCACATTTCAGGATAGATGTCGATCTTGCGATTGTCGATGTTCGCGATCGCCAGTCATTCCAATCGAAGTTCGGCGATTTTGTCCATGACTCGCTGACTCAATTGAGCGTAATCTCCCGCCGCAAGCTCGGCTGAGGAAAACAAGATCGGTTCACCAATTACGATCGTGATTCTTCGCCATAACCGAAGCTTTCCGCCGATTGGCCAGGCATCGAATGCGCCGAAGATTCGCATGGGAACAACCGGGGCGCCCGTCTTGGCGATAATCAAGCCGACTCCGGGCAAGGCCGGTTGGAGATTTCCATCTGGCGTGCGCGAACCTTCCGGAAAAACCAGGGCACCGTTCCCGGATTTGATGGCGCGAATCAAAGCTTTGAGGGCGCTGCGATCGATGGCTTCCTGATTGACCGGAATCACGTTGAGCTTCGGCAAGAGCCAGCCGAGGAGCGGGACATCGAGCAAACTGCGTCGGGCGAGAAAATAGATCGCCCGGTCACAATTAATTCCAGCGAAAGAGGGATCGAGAAAACTTTGGTGATTCATGGCCAGGATCACTGGGCCCCCCTGAATCATTCGCTCCCGATGAAGAACACGATAATGGAAGAAGACCTGGGCTACAATTTTCGAAAGTGTGTAGCCAAGCCAGTAGTAGAAATTCATTCAGACATTACAACGTTGAAACGCAACCGGTATTCTTGTCATTCTGAGCAAGCGAAGAATCTCAGATCATTGTGATGGAGATAAGGAGAAGTGAGAGATGTTTCGCTTCGCTCAACATGACAACGGGCTAGGGAGAAACTTCCAGTCCTCTTAACTTCAACTGGTCGATAATTTCATCGACAACTCCCTCGATTGTCAGATTGGAACTATCGATGACATGGGCGTTATTGGAGATAATGAGAGGAGAGGCGCTTCGCGATGAATCGACCCGGTCGCGCGCAGTAATTTCATCCAGCAGTCCTTCGGCCGCGCGGCGGCGCGAACGCACTTCGGGCGAAGCGTCGATGTAGAATTTGTAAGGCGTGTCTGGAAAAACGACCGAACCGATGTCGCGACCTTCCACCACCAAGTCGTGCTGGTGCGCGTAGTCGCGCATTTTTTCTGTGAGAATTTTTCGCACAGCCGGCACGGTGCTGACCTGAGAAACCGCATTGTTAACTGAATCGTCGCGCAAATGCGGGCCAGGATCGATATCGTTGATTAACATGCGCGATTGGTTATCGCATAGATCGCACACGATCGACGCCCTTTGGATGGCGTCGGCAATCGCAGGCGAATCTTTTGGAGAAATACTGGCGCGAAGTATATGCCAGCTCGCCGCGCGATACATCGCGCCGGAATTGACGTAAACAAAACCAAGTCGTCGCGCCAGTTCTCGCGCCACGCTGCTCTTTCCGGAAGCAGCCGGGCCGTCGATTGCAATGACTCGATGCAGTTTCACGCCCGGCCCGGCAATCATTCCCCGTCGAGTCGCGCGGACGAGAGTGAACCGATGACAGGCGTGCTTCCGCGCATGCGTTTTGGGTTCGTGAATTCCTCCAGAGCACCTTGAAAACCAGGATACGATTCTCGAATGCACTCGGCATCCTGGACGATCGTTTCCCCGTCCGCGAAGAGCCCGGCGATGGCAAACGCCATGGCGATGCGATGATCACCGAAACTGGCAACGCGGGCCCCGCGCAATGGCGCCGGTCCATGAATTTCGAGGCCGTCGTTCATCTCGATGACCTGGGCACCCATAATTCGCAGATTGTGCGCGATGGCGGCCAGGCGATCGGTTTCCTTAACCCGAAGTTCCTGCGCCTGACGAATGATCGTTGTCCCGGTAGCGAGCGCACCGGCTACGGCAAGTATCGGCAGTTCGTCGATAAGCTGCGGGATTTCTTTTCCTTGAATCACTGTCCCCTTCAGTGGTGCACCGGTAACTTCGACAATGCCATGCGGCTCGATTTGATCGACATCTTCAATGGCCTCACGCACCTGAGCACCCATTCGAACCAGCACGCCCAGAAGCGCGGTTCGCGTGTCATTCAACCCGATATTACGAACCAGCAAATGGCCGCCGGGTTGGGCTGCTGCTGCGACCAGCCAAAATGCAGCCGAAGAGATATCGCCCGGAATACTGAAATCACGCGACTCCGGCACCTGATCGCCGAAAACACTTGCGCTGTGTTCGTTTCTAACCGTCCGAACCAGGAAGTAGTTGAACATTAACTCAGTGTGATTGCGGCTCGGTTCGGTCTCGTCCACGGTGGTTTTGCCTTTGGCAAAAAGCCCGGCTAAGAGCACGGCCCCTTTAACCTGGGCGCTCGCTACCGGGGATTTGTAACGGATTCCCTTCAACGAGCCGCCATGAATGCGAAGCGGAGCCGTTTGCTGCGGTCCTTCCGCCACGATTTCGGCGCCCATTCTCAGAAGCGGCTCGATTACTCGATCCATTGGCCGGCGCGATAAAGCAGCGTCACCCACCAGCCTGCTTTCAAAGGTCTGTCCCGCCAGCAAACCCGCGAGAAGGCGCATGGTCGTACCGGAATTGCCGCAATCGATTTCCTCCTTGGGCGGGGTGAGAACGCGCCTCTTGCCATGAACAATGAGTTTCTCCGGCTCGGGTTGTTCGATCCGGATGCCGAGAGCACGCATGGCATTGACGGTGCGCATGCAATCTTCACTGGGAAGAAAGCCCTCCAGTTTGCATATGCCATTCGAGAGACCAGCGATGATCACTGCGCGATGCGAAATGCTTTTATCGCCCGGAACCGTAATCTCGGTGTCGATGCGCGGTGCCCGCTTGATTCGCAATTCCATGGGGTAGCTCGATGACTGGATGCTCGACGCCGGATTGCCAGATTACGAATGAGCAATGCTGCGCAGAGAATCCAGCATCAGTATCTGGAATCCATCAGCAGCCGCAAGCCGGTTTCCGCAGTCCGAGCTTTACGGGACAAGAAAGATCTTTCCGGTGTATGGATCTTTCACTTCTGTGCCCGGCGGAAAACCTTCGACGTCCACATATTTACCCGGAGAATAAGGGCTTTCGACCACATGCGGTTTGCCGGGGACAGGTATCCCGTAAGGATGATCGCCTCTGGCCGCCGCCTTCGTGGGCGCAGCCGTAGGGGTCGGAGCGACGATTGCTTCCATTCCGGGTGTAGGAGTCGGCGGCGCATTCGGATTAAATGGCTGTTGTTGAGGTGGGTATTCCTGCGGTGGCATCGCGGGGTAACGGGCAGCATGGTGATGAGCTCTGGGAGGCGGTGCTTCCTCTTCACATGCTGAAATAAAGAAAGCTGAAAGCAACAGAATCGATAGCGAGGATTTCATAAAACCGGTTGGATGACCAAAAAAATATCTCGACTCCTGTTCATTGCCAATCAATAAATCGAGCGTGTTTTGGAATACGAGGGTGCGTCCGGCCACGCCGCACTGCGTTTGCCGACTCTAAAATAGCCACAGCATACAGTAACGGCTTGCCGTCCGTTCGAATCAAAAGAAGAGATGTCGAAAAATTCCAACGGTAAAATCTTAATTGTCGATGATGATGCCGCCAGCCGTAAAATGCTGGTGCGCGCGTTGACCGCATCGGGTTATGACTGTCGCGAAGCCGAAAACGGCAGCAAGGCTTTGGAGCTGGTTCGAACGACGCCGCCCTCCCTGCTTCTCCTTGATTTCGAAATGCCCGGGATGAACGGAGCGCAGGTCCTCAACGAGTTGCGAAGCGATCCCGACCCGGCGGTGGCGCAACTTCCTGCCATCATGCTAACCGGGCATGGCGGCCAGGAGAGCGAAATCCTCTGTTTAGAAGCGGGGGCCGATGATTTCGTCACCAAGCCGATCAAGAGCGCGGTCTTGCGGGCACGTATCGAGACACACCTGCGTCTCCGCTCGATGCGCCGGCAGCTCGAACGCCAGAATCAGGAATTGGAGGCTTGGCGGGGGAATCTCGAACGAGATCTCGAGGCTGCCCGGCTTACCCAGCAATCGCTTATTCCGCAAAAACCGCCGATTGTAACCGGTTGGCAGATCGCAGCCTGCTACCGGCCAGTAATTCAAGTCGGCGGCGACATTTACGGATGGCTGCGCCTGAAGGACGATCGCATGTTGTTTTGGATTGCGGACGCTACCGGTCATGGCGCTTCTGCCGCCTTGATGACGACCCTGGCCAAACTCCTTTTTCATCACGGCAGTGCCGAGCACGATTCGCCGGCGGCGATTATGAAGGCCGTCAATAATGAGTTCCGCGGCATTTTCGGTGCGCGTTCGTTCATGACCGCTATGTGCGTCACCCTGGATACCAAGAGTGGGCGCCTGAGTGTAGCCGGGGCAGGCCATCCGCCCCTGTTGATTTCACGAAAAAACGGAAGCGTGGAGGCGGTTCCCTCGAGCATGCCCCCTCTCGGTTTAATCGAACATCCACAGCTCGCCGAAAGCGATGTCGATCTCGAACTGGGCGATGCCTTTCTTCTCTATACCGATGGATTATTTGGCGGAATAAAAACCGGACGCCCGCGACTTGGTCCAGAACAGTTAGGCAAAATGCTGGATTCCTCTGCGGCCAATGCGGAAGCGTTGCTGGCCCGTTTGCTCAATGAAGCCGCTCCGGATGAGGAAGGAAGCTCATTGCCCGATGATCTGGCAGCCGTGGCCGTGCGGCGAGCGGACTAGGAAATTTTTTTTGTTTCGCAAACTTTTGTGTTGACCGTCTCACGAGGGAAGCAGTAATCAGCCTTTATGCCGAAAACCAAAAAAACTTCCAAGCGCAAGCCAAATCCCGCCTTCATGAGACCAGTCCAACCGGACGACAAGCTCGCAGCAGTCGTCGGTTCGAGGCCGTTGCCCCGTTCCGAGCTAACGAAAAAACTCTGGGACTACATCAAGAAAAACGGTCTTCAGGACAAGAAAAAGAGAACACAAATCAACGCGGACGACGCTCTTCGGCCGGTATTCAACGGCAAGAGCCAGGTGAGCATGTTCGAGATGACCAAACTGGTCTCCGGGCATATTCGCTAATTCGCGCTCTCGTTAAAAAATTTTTCCAGCGTGGCAGTGGGAAGCCGATCGCTTCCCCTCCACAGCCAGGTATCGTCGCGCATAGGTGAGATGTTTTGATCGATTTCGCTGAGCCAGGGCCGATGCTGCGGGGAATCTTTGCGTTTCGCAGGGGTCTGGCGGTCGCCATCGTGCTCGTGCTCGCATTCCGTGCAAGTGCCGCAACGACGGAGACTTCGAACGGAATCGACAACGCCCAGGTTCCGACTTGGTCGAAGCGCGATCTGGATTTCTTTCTGCATGGCTCGATGGGCACGGAAGTTTTTCCGGAAGCCGTGCTTCGGGCGTTTATTAAAACGTATCCCGATTTATTTCCGACAGCTGATTTTACACACGTCGGTCTGATTTCAGATCCCGGTTTCGGCTGGCCGATTGGACTTAGCCGGACAAACGTAAAACATCTCGGCGGCTTATCTGCCGTCGGGATCAATTGCGCGTCGTGCCACTTTGCCCAAATCACATCAACATCCACGAATGAGCCGATCCGAATTCTGGGTGTGACGAGTCATTTCGATGTGGAAAGATTCTTTGGCTCGGTCTTGATCGCGACGTTCAAGACGTCCGATCCGGCGAATATGAAAAGATTCCTTGGCGCATATCTAAGCGGTGACCCGAAAGCATTCGAGCAGTCATGGCGAGATCAGAAATCTAAGATCATGGCAACGATCCAAAACGATCCGTTCGGCGCAAAAGACGTCGAGCCGGGGGAATTGCATAAGATCGACAATCGTGACGTCGATCAATCCTTCGATCCGAATGTCGATCTTGCGGAAAAAGCGCATTCGATGTTGAAACTTTTCCATAATATCCGCGCGGCTTTGCACGTTCCCGATCAACCACCGCAAAAAACACCGCCCGCTTCCGGGCCCGGACGTAACGATGCCTTTGGACTTCTGGCCGCCAGTCTGCTCCATTCGCCTCAGCCGTATTCCCCTATCAAGTTCGGTTTGGTCTGGAACGTGGATCAACGCACCTGGGTGCACTGGGACGGAAATACCAAATCCCCGTTATCTCGCAATTTGCTGGCTTCTCTCGGGCTCGGCGCGCCTATGCATTTACAGCATCCCGACCTCGATTTCGCTTTGGTAAAGCGACAGACTGATTTATCCGAAAAAATCAGACCGCCTCGTTATCCGTTCAAGATCGACAAAGCCGCGGCAAAACGCGGCGAGCCGATTTTCGCGAGCAATTGCAATTCCTGTCACGGCGGCCCGGAGAGCGACAAGCGATTGTATCCTATTTCCGAAATCGGAACCGATCCGCAGCGGGCCGAGATGTTCACGCAAAAACTTGCCGATGGTTTCAACAAGTTTCTGGCCGAGCTCGAATTTGCAGGCTACGAGCCTCCGAAAGAAGTCGGTGTCCGCAGCACCGGCAAATATTTTGCCCCGTCCCTAAGCGGCGTCTGGGCTCGCTCGCCCTATTTACATAACGGTTCGGTGCGCACGATGCGGCAATTGCTCACACCACCGGAGCAACGCGCAAACACATTTCATCGCGGCTCGCGCGTTTTTGACGAACAAGAACTGGGCTACACGGACGAGGGCGGCTATCTCTTTGATACAACCACGCGAGGCAATTTAGATTCCGGCCACGATTACGGCACGAAATTGACCGATAACGAAAAGCGCGATCTGATCGAGTATCTCAAAACTTTGTAACTTTCCGAGGAAGAGCAGGATCGCCCTTCTCCGAATCAGCCACCGACCGGTCGGGTGTACCTCGGTGACGTTTTCGAATTGTCGATGGCGCCCCGGAGCCAGATAATTTGCGGCATGAAAACCACCAAAAGTATAGGCATGCTTCTGCTTGCGATTTACCTCATTTTCGACGGCCTTCTTGGCTTTGGTCTAAATGTTGGGCCGTTGATTTTTCTGCTCTACCTGATCGCAATCGCCGCAGGAATTCTTATTTTGATCGGGAAATAATCCGTTGCCGATCAAGCTCGCGAATTTGGTTAACATCCACAATCCGCGTTTGATTCGGCGGATTTTCGATCGACCAAACTAACGCGTTGAGAATCTGATCAATCGTGATTAGGCCGAGCCGATGCGCAGATTCTCTAGTCTTCGGAATCCATTGGAAAATCCAATACATCGGCAGAATTAAATACGCCCACCTGTGACCCGGGCCAAGCACATACCACGGTCGCACAAAGGTAGCCGGAATCCCGCTTTCACGAATCATCGCTTCACCCGCACAGCGAACTTCGATGAACACTTTCATTATTGGGGCCGGATGTGCCACGCTTAGGTAAACGAAATGCCGAACGCCCGCGTCGCGCGCGGCTTTAATTGCGACCCGGATCGAAACAAGATCGACATCGCGAAATTGTTGCGCCTTTGCCGGACTGGGGTGTGGTGTTCCTATCAAATGGACAAATGTCTCCGAACCGCGCACGTGCTCCGTGTACGAATCCATCTTCAAAGCGTCCCCAATCACCCCTACCGCAGTCGCCGGCAGCTTCTTTTCCGAGCCGGATCGAACAAGAGCTTTCACTTCATGTCGCCTTCCGGCCAAAACCGGAATCAGCCGGCTGCCGATGTATCCCGTGCCGCCAGTGATGAAAATCTTCATCCGCCGTCAATTGTAGGACAGGTGCATAACGTGCCAACGCTAAAACTCCGTTCACAGGTCCCAGCAATGACTTGCCCGTTGCGACCAAAATGGTGCAATCTGCCCGTATGACGCACGCGAAAAGTACTTCCAGCGCGGCCATCTTGATCCCTGTTTTAACGCTCGCACTCGGAACCGCCTTAGCCGCCAATGAAAAAATGATTCCCACCGACTGGCACCCATCGTTGAGTGATGTTGAAACGGACTACAAGAACCAACTCCAGCCCAATGAACAGTCGCGTGCTGGACAGCAACGATTAAATGATCTCTCCGGACGCTTGTCCGATATCTACGATGCCGAAGTTTTCATCGTTTACGTGCAGCTCTTTGCCAGACTTCAACCGCAAGAGCAGCGTCAGCTTTTGGCCGAGCAAAAAAAATGGTTGCACGAGCGCCCAGCTTGGGCTGAGAAGCAGGTACAATCGAAAAGCTGTTCATTAGCCATCTTGGAATACAATGCCGCGTTCAATGAAATAACGGCGAAGCGAATCGCCACACTGCAGCACCGACTTCAGACAAAAATCAAAGCAACTGAGCGAAAGGAATAAAATGATTCTAACCCCGCAGCAGAAGCGCATTATTGAGCACGTGGTGAACGCCTTCGAGACCGGCACGGCGGATGGCGATTACAGTAACATCTCGATCTACAAAGATGGTCCCGCTCATATCCGGCAGGTCACCTATGGCCGCTCGCAGACTACGGAATACGGCCATCTCGGTGAGCTCGTAGCGATGTATGTCGCAGCAGATGGTCAGTTCAGTAAGGATCTAAAACCGTATGTGAGCAAAATCGGACACGAGGCATTGGTGGACGATAGTGATTTCAAGGGGCTACTGAAAAAAGCCGCCAAAGATGCGGTTATGCGGAGCGTTCAGGATGCATTCTTCGATAAGGCCTACTTCGATCCGGCAATAAAATGGGCGACCGATTATGGGTTCGTCGAAGCGCTCTCGGGGCTTGTCATCTATGATTCCTTCGTGCATAGCGGCGGTATCCTCTCTTTCTTACGGCGACGCTTCCCCGAAGCGCCACCAGTCGAAGGTGGCCGGGAGCGGAAATGGATCGAGCAATACGTCGACGTCCGACAAAACTGGCTGGCCAATCATGCCAACCCGATTCTGCATGGGACGGTTTATCGCACCAAATGCTTCAAAGCAGAGATTGCGCGCGGTAACTGGGACCTGTCACAGCTCCCAATCGATGCAAACGGAGTCAAGGTGAGTTAGCGTCCCTGCTCTTCTAGATCGACAATTTCACAGCATCTCCTGCATTTGCCCAGCAAGCTTTGGCCCGATGCCTGCGTCTTCATGTTTGAAGTAGATGAACACGTCTTTCCACTTTGTTTTCTGCTCTTTCACGAAATCGGACCAGCGTTCGATGTCGACCTTTTCGTAGTCTTCCCGGCGAAGACGCAGGTAGCCGTAATCGGCAGTGGAAACTTTGGGCGCGGCAAAGTCAGCAGTTTCATTCAAACAGAACGCGACGCTGCGCGATTTGAGTATCTCCCAGACATCATCGGCGAACCACGATTCGTGCCGAAACTCAAAGGCGGCCAAAAGCTCGTCGGGGAAGCAATTCACGAAATCGGCAAGGACAAATGTGTCCTTTTTGAAATTTGGCGGGAGCTGAAACAGCACCGGCCCGAGTTTCTCGCCGAGATTCGAAATCGTATCGCAAAAGAAGCGCATGGTATCGGCGCAATTTTTTAACTTGGCCCAATGTGTCACTTTCTGCGGCGCTTTGAGGGCGAACCGAAATTTCGCCGGTGTGAGTTTGTTCCAGTTGTCGATGGTCTTGATCGATGGAATTCGATGAAATGTGTAGTTGATCTCGGTCGTGTTCAGTCGCTCGGCATAAAACGGCAGCATCTTGGCCGTTGGCAGATCTTCCGGGTAAAAATTGCCTTTCCATTCGGTGTACTGAAAGCCAGATGTGCCGATCCAAATGTTCATTGGGAATTAGGAGAATCCTCAACGTTTAACGTTGAAGAGAGAATGTTCAATCAGCGGATACTGGCGGGGCGATCCGAAGATCTGACCAGGGGCTGCTGAGCTTTGCGCTTGTGGCCGGTCGAGTTTGAATTCGAATCTAGAAACGGCGCCGTCGCGATTTCAGCCAAAGCGACACAATCGCTGTTGCCATGAGACCGAGAACGCCAAGAGCAAATGAACTCGGCTCCGGTACCGCATGAATATTGTCGATCCCAAGCTGCCCAATGACGATGTCACCGTTCAGATTCGTGTCGCCCATTTCATTAATGATGCGCGTTTCGACAATTCCCGATGAAAAGAAGCTATTATAATCGGGCGGAGCGCCTATGGGTATCAGGTCCGCTTCGGCGAGCGAGAAGACCATGTGTTGCCAGCCGCTTCCCGGCGCGAGGACGATTGCTTGCGAAAGGTAACCGGGCGAAGAGGGAGAGAGCTCGGCTTTGAATGCGATCCGGATCGAGAGCGTCACATCACTCATGTTCAAAAGGTCCATTTCAATCGCAGTCACGCCCGTGGCGATATAATCGCCCAGCCACTGATCGCGATTGAATGTGGTCAGCCGATCGCCGGGGGGCTCCTCGACTGATGTAACTTGGATGTAGCGATCGCCGGGTCCGCCCGGGCCACCATCGACGTTCACCACCGGCGGCGCGCCTGGAGCTCCGCCATTGGTCCAATTTTGCGTCGTTCCATCCTGAAAATCGTCCAGCTGGCCAGGACTGATCGCCTGAGCCGGGCCGCAGAAAACCAGGGCGATCAAACCGAGGAAAGCGATACTGATTCCCCTCAAATCCATAGCACTGTCGAGCTTAGAACAAGTCCGCTGGAAAAATCGAGTAAAAACTTCAGGCCGACGGTTTCTCCGCAATAATTTCCAAGACGAGCGGCGTGATCATGAACGAGTCTGGATTCGCCGTCGCTTCGGAAAGCTCCCTCCGCATCCTCTCGACAAACGTTTGATCGATTCTCCCCATCTCCTGCAAACGGGGCAGATATACGTCGATAAACGTGGCCGGCCATTGCCACATGTAATCAGTCGGACGAACGCAGAAAACGTGCGGGCGCATCGATCGAATGCGGAAATCGTTTTCGAAGAGTAACGCGGGCAGAGTCGCGCCCGCATCCGGTTCGCCACCCGATGCGCGCCAGGTATCAATCACATGTCCACGGAATTCTTCCTGGCTCGGCAACCGGGGTAGATAACGCCACGTTTCATAATGTCCGTACTCGTGAAAGATCAAGATGCCGCCACGAGGCATCGCCTTACCGAGTTTCTTGATCAGCAGCGCCGGGTCGGAAACGAAGGACATGACCCAGCGGCACCAGGAAAAGTCATAATCAACTCTCGGGATCTCGTCGATCATCAGATCGACTTCGTGGATTTTGAGATTGGTCAAGCCGCGATCGCGGCACGTTTCCCGCATCGTCTTTACAAAATTCTGCGATCTTTCCAGCGCCACGACTTCACCAGTCGGGCCCACAGTCTCGGCAAGATCGACAGCGGCATAGCCGGGACCGGCACCGACATCGATACGTGTTTACCTACGGTGATGCCGGCGCGCCGCCAGCAATCCAACACTACCGACCGCCAAATGCGATGCTGCAGCCCAAGTCGCACGAGTTCCTGCTCGTGCGTTCCCAAAACATAATCGCGTTCGGTTTGCATCGAGCTCGACGATAGCAGCTCTTGCGGACTAGCGCATTGTTCCCATTCGATTTACGAAAACTGTGAAACAGATTCGCTCTTCGCCACTGCCATCGCTTTTGCTATTTCACGTCGCTTCAGCGAACTTCAAGGATTCGGAGATGTTGAGAAATGGATTATGTAATTCGCCCACTTGGAGCTGAGGATGAACCGATTCTGTGGGAAATTTTGTATCAAGGGCTCTCTCGCATTGGTCAAAGCGATCCCCCACGAGACATTATCCGGCGTCCGGAGTTTTCTCGATATGTCCAGGGATGGGGTCGGGCCGGGGACACCGGTTTTGTGGCGGAGGACAAAAAGTATGCGTCATTTTTGGGCGCCGTCTGGCTCCGGAAACCGGCCGGTACGACTGACACCAACCCGCCGCCCGAGCTCGCTTTTGCTGTAAAACCCGGTTATCGCGGCCGCGGAATCGGGAGTGCGCTGCTCACTCACTTGGTCCGCAAGCATCCGGAGCAATCAACGATTTCGGTCAGTTTCGTTGCGGGGAAGCCTGTGCTAAGGCTTTACGAGCGCTTCGGATTTAAAGTTGCCGAAGCAAGGCCGGATTCAATCATCATGCGACGGGATGTTTGATCCGATGAATGAACCAGTTGCTCCACGCGCTTTGGAAATCCTGCACGAATGGGTGAAATCAGAAAGCCTGCGCAAACATTGCTACGCGGTGGCTGATTCGATGAAACAGCTCGCACAATCGCGCGGTGAAAATGTCGACCTGTGGGAAGCGGTCGGCCTTCTTCACGATATGGACTACGAACGCCATCCCAACATGGAACAGAATCCAACGGAGGGTCATCCATTCGTCGGGGTGGCCTGGCTCCGGGAGAATGGTTGGAGCGACGAGATTTGTCGCGCGATCCTATCTCACGCGAATTACGCAGGTGTTTCTCGCGAAACCCCGCTGGAGAAAACACTCTATGCAGTCGATGAACTGAGCAGCTTCGTTATTGCCGTTGCCCTGGTTCGGCCGACCAAGAACATCGCCGATGTCGATGTTGCTGCGGTGAAAAAGAAGATGAAGGACAAGGCTTTTGCCCGGGCGGTGAATCGGGACGACATCAGACGCGGTGCGGAACAACTGGGCCTTCCACTCGATGACGTAATCGCGGAAATAATCAAAGCGCTCCAATCTGATGCCGACCGACTCGGGCTAGCCGGAAAAGTCAGCTAACCCCCCGCGATTGCGCCGATCACGATGAAAGGCTCGCTGCCGTTCGCAATTGCGTCGGGCAGAGCAGCGTCCGGCCTCTGATGGGAAATATCTTCGCCGCAGGCGAAGAATCGGACGAGCGACCGGCGCTTGAGTGTTCCATGCTCGCGCATCGTCCCGCGCAGCATGGGATATTTTGCCTCGAGCGCATCGAGCACCGACGTCACGGTGGCTGAGCCGTTAAGATCGACAACGACTTCGTCGCCCACTTTCGCCAGCGTTCGCAAGTGATGCGGCAGAATGACGCGAATCATTTCAGTGTTTGCACTTCCACAGAAAGCACCGCCGGCAGATCACGTACAATCGGAACCCACGAATCGCCTGAATCAGCCGACGCATACACTTGTCCACCAGTTGTACCAAAATAAATTCCGCACGAATCGAGCGAATCGACACTCATTGCGTCCCGCAGCACATTGACGTAACAATCTTTCTGGGGCAGGCCATTGGTAAGCACGTCCCATTTGTTTCCGCCGCTTCGGCTTCTCCAAACCTGCAGTTTCCCGTCGAGCGGGAAATGCTCGGAGTCGCTCTTGATCGGCACCACGTAAATCGTTTCCGGCTCGTGCGCGTGCACGTCGATCGGAAAACCGAAATCGGTGGGTAAATTTCCGCTGACTTCGCGCCACGAATCGCCGGCATCGTCGCTGCGCATCACATCCCAATGTTTTTGCATGAACAACGTGTCGGGCCGCGATGGATGCAAGGCGATGCGGTGAACGCAGTGCCCAACTTCTGCCGTCGGGTTCGGCATGAAATTGGAAACCAGTCCTTTGTTGATCGGTTTCCACCTCTTACCGCCGTCGTCGGTTCGAAACGCGCCCGCGGCTGAAATCGCGATAAACATTCGCTTTTGATTTTTCGGATCGATCAGAATCGTGTGAAGACACATTCCGCCCGCTCCCGGTTGCCAGCGCGGGCCAGTATCGTGTTGGCGAAGTCCGGAAAGTTCATTCCATGTTGTGCCGCCATCTTTCGATTCGAACAGCGCGGCATCTTCCACGCCTGCATAAACGTGATCGGGATTGTCGAGACCCGGCTCGAGATGCCAGACGCGCTTGAATTCCCATGGATGTTGGGTGCCGTCGTACCATTGATGCGTTCCCGGGATACCATCGTAAACGAATTTGTTGCTCTCGCCTTTGGCCATTCCACCCTCACCCTGCAATTCTTCCGGACTGCTGCCCGGAGTCTGCCAGGTCTTGCCACCGTCATCGGAGCGTTGAATGATTTGCCCGAACCAGCCGCTCGATTGCGATGCGTAGATCCGATCCGGATCAACGGGCGAACCTTTCATGTGATAAATCTCCCAGCCCGCAAAGTGCGGTCCCTCGACTTTCCACTTCTTGCGTTTCGCATCCGAAGTAAGGACGAAAGCTCCTTTGCGGGTGCCGACTAAGACTCGTATCGCGCTCATAATTATTTCGTGACCGTGCTCATGCTCGGGCTCGTGTTCAAACAAAAATATTTTTACCTGGCAGGAAGACAGCAGCCCTTGGCGCTCAAGGCAATCCCGTGCCTGCTTTCGACTTCACAATCGCGACGTCACTGCTGTTGATGCTCCCTTCGACATTCAAGTCGTCACGGAAATTGGTTTCGTTAACCGCCTGACCTGATTGCGATTTCACCTGCGAGATGTCAGTGGAATTGACGCTGCCATTCCCGTTTGTGTCACCCAAAAGCACGCCCATGGAAACAGGAACGACGCTGCTGCTGTTGCCGGCTAAATCGCTCACATTAATCAGTGCGACCGTGATTATCTGAGCGTTGGCGACTCCGGTGAGATTGACAATGTACCGGTGCGGATCGGCGCTATCGATTTCGCTGCTCATTACGCTGCCGGTTCCACTCGTGATCGCCAGCCGCACCGACCTGCATGAGCGTATCGGCGAAAGTAAAAACCATCACGTGATTTCCATTCGCTCCCCCGGATCGGCATTCGATTCCCGGGGTCTCCGAAATCGGAAGATCGACATCGAACGTGCCGCCGGCTCCGTGCGTTTTCGTCGACACAACGTTGAGCAGATGAACTGGCGTGATTGCCGGGCTGGAATCGGTCCCAAATTGTGTAATCAAGCCAATCGTATCAACCTCGCCAGGTCCGGCCGTCGTGGCATTTGCATCGCCGTAATTGAATGCGCGAGAGACAGCGTCGCCATTTGCATCGGTCGCATCGAGCGGCTGATCCATCGGAGGCATCTGCGTTCCACCTTCGAAACTCCGGATATCAACGAGCAGGTTTCCCTGACTCGGATCGTAGTGGAATGGAGTGGTAAAGCGAATTACGACATCGAAATTCGTTGGGCCATTTGGTGGACCGCTGTCGGTAACGACGACATTAACCGGCCCGGAAAAGACCTGCGTATCATCGGCGCCGATGTTCTCCGCGAAGACATTGGAAAGATCGTCAGGCGATCTACTTGTGGTCGAGAGATTGACTTGAAGCTGCGGGATTGAGCCTGTGAATGGAACTCCGGGAAGGCGCGCGCGAAACGCGATGCTGTTGATCATTTCGCCGCCTGATGCGAATCGCGAAAATTCCGAGGCCCGATAGACTTGCTGATAACGAATCGGCTGATTGGAAAATAGCGGAAAGAGATGACCTGCATCGCCTTGACTCCCGGCCAGTGCATTAGGAGCGACTACGGGATTGATAATCATCGGCGACAGGAAAATATCCGTGAGCGCCGGACGATTGATCGATCTGTCAATGTGCGCCAAGCCATAAAGATCGAGAAGTGTCGAGAGCACATTCCAATGGTTCATGGCCGTGCCAGTTGGGGTTTGCGTACCGGGATCGCCCGGAAAACCGACATATGGGTTGTCGATGTTGAGATCTGTCTCAGTGTAATTGCCCGGTTGAATCATCGGCCCGGCGAAAATCGTCGGGATTTGGTTCGATGGTGTGTTACTTCCGTCTTCGTCCCAGGTGACAACGAGTAAGCTGTTATGCGTCTTGGCCCATTGGTAATAAGTCTGAATCATGTTGTCATACAACCAGCCATCGGCCTGTGCGATGCTGCCATTGTGCATGTCGTGCAGTTGGTTCGGCACAACGATGCAGATCGTGGGGAGCAGATTGAAATCACTCGGAAATCCCGTCCCCTGTTGTCCGGGCAACTCGTAAAACGGCTGGTTTAATTCGAGCGGCAGATGATTGTTACCCGGCCCGGCATCGCTGCTCTGCCAATTTACCGCCGGATTATGTTTGCGTTGATAACCGTTTGAGCCGCCGGCGCTATCGCCGTCGTAGCCAACCGAAGGCAAAGTTTCGCAGTAACTTGTGAAACTGAATCCGGCGTGTCGCAATGCCGCTCCGAGATTCGCCGGTCCGAATGGCGGCGGCAATGTGTATGGTTCAGACGGTGTGCCGGGATGTCCATCGCCAATTGTCCCCTGATTGTTACCCGAAAATAGCTCCAGGTAATTGGGCTGGCTCGGATGACGCACCGCATGCGAACCAGTGTGCGTTCCATTCGGATCCGACGGCGCGTTGATGATATTGGCCCCTTCCGCGGCCAGGGCATTGATATGCGGAGCCTGTGGTGAACCAATGATCTGCCCAAACGAATGATTTTCCATGATCACGATGACAATGTGATCCGGTCTGACCGCTGCCGTTGTGATCAATCCCGGTGCAGCGCGCTGATCCCCCGGCGATACGCCGGCGCGATCCGAAAATATCTGGCCGGCAAAGCTGCCTGCAAGAAACATCGGGAAGATCGACAATGAAACCAGCGTTCGTTTCATTTATATATTGGGAAATGGCGCAGCGGATTCTGGCGGTTGCTCGATCTCTACATCGGATTCTGCAAAAGCTCAGACGCGGGGCAGGAATTCTTCGCGCACAATCTTCCCGTTCTTGACCGTGTAAACACCGACTTCGGACAGTCTTCGGCGCTGTTTCGATTCTTTCTCCGTCACGTCCGCGTCATATTGCACGACAAAACGATCGTGGCCAACGAATGGGTCGCTGGCGTCGAAACTGTGCACCTGCATCGCCTTGATCCACCAATCGATTTTGCCGCGGAGACCGTCTTTTCCCCGGGTTTCCGGCGCCCCAGGATCTGCTTCCACGCTGACGACGTTGTCGTCATACAAGTCGAGCGCGTCGTACCACGCTTGCTTGCGAACTAATTCCACGACTTTCTTTGCAACTTGTTCGGTATTCATTTTTTTGGCTTCCTTTAGCTCGACCCGCCTTCGCCGGCCAGTCCGGCTCGGACCTGCGGCGTGGCAGGCAATTACTTGTTGAAAAATTTCTCCAAACGATCAAGCACGCTGTTCCAGCCTTCATTGTGACGATCGCGCGAGGCTTCACTCGGCAATTTCTCGTGGCTGAAGCGCAGCTCCGTTCCGCCGTCGCGGTCGGAGAGTTCCACCGTGACCACACTGTTCACATTCTTCCAATCTTCGTCGTCGTCCCATTTCCAAGTGAAAACGATTTTCTTGTCCGGGATCAACGCCTGGTATTCGCCGTACGCGCTCATCTCTTCGCCTTCCTGATTAATCAGGTCCCAGCGATATTTTCCGCCCACGCGCACGTCGGCAGTAAAATTACGGGTCCGCGCCCCTTCTGGTCCCCACCACTGTTTCAATTGCGCCGGATCGGTCCAAGCGGCGTAAACCCGTGCGCGCGGCGCCTTGATGAATCGCTTGATTTCCAGGCTCGTCTTTTCTTCTGTTCTCATTTTGATTTTTTGAATGGCGGATACTCCGCGTATTTGGGCAAATTAGGGTCCATGAGATCCCAGGGCTGCGCGTCCGAAACGAAAATATCCATTTCCGGTTGAAACCAGCTTGGGTCGTCCAGGCTGCCAGCGAGAATTCCGACAGACTCCGATGTCTCTCCTTCGAATTCAGCTCCGGAAATTCGCGACCCACATTCGGGACAAAACCCGCGTTTATGTTTTCCGCGTGCGATGCTCGGAGTGAAATGGTAGCGCAACTGTCCGCGCGTCAATCGAAACGATTTTGCCGGCACCACTATTGCCGGAGCGAATCCGCCTCCCGTCACATGCTGACAATCGCGACAATGACATTTCAACATCAGGGTTGGCTCAGCCGCGCACTCGTAACGAATCGCGCCGCACGCGCAGCCGCCGCTAAACGGAATTTTCATCGGCCGTTTCCTTCCTGATCTGGAATTTCAGCTTCGACGAGTTTCGCCAACAGGATCAACGATTCCTGCCAGCCGAGATAACAAGCGTCGGCCGGAATCGCAGCGGGAATTCCTTCTTGCACGATGGTGACTTCCGTTCCGCACGAAACTCTTTTAAATGTGATCGTCGTTTGCATTTCGCCGGGCAGATTCGGATCGTCGAACTTTTCGGTGTAACGAATGAATTCGTGCGGCGTTAGCTCGACGTAGGTTCCGCCGAAGGAGTGACTCTTGCCGCTGCTGAAGTTCGTGAACGACATCTTAAAGCCGCCGCCGACCTTCGCGTTCATCTCATGCACTTTGCAGGTGAATCCGTTCGGCGGAAGCCATTTCGCCAGCGCCTCCGGATTGAGAAACGCGCGATACACCTTTTCCGGCGTCGCCCGCAGGACGCGGTGCAACCGGACGGTGTTTGCTGACAATGATTGGGTTTGTTTTGCCATTACGTTTTCCTTTCGACGAATTGTTTGAGCTCGGTGCCGATGATCGCAGTCCAGCCCTGCTCGAAGTTCTTCCGCGCGTAGGCTGGCGTTTTCGGAAACGTTTCAATTCCGGTGTGCGTCAGCTTCAAACGCGTCTTTTCGCCCTCCGGCGTTAATTTAATCGTGACCAATGAATCGCCGGGCTCGCCTTTGTAACGCCAGGTGTAAGCGATTTTCTTTTGCGGAATCACTTCCGTGACTTTGCAAAGATGATGATAAGAATTTCCTTCGTGCTCGATCGTGAATTCAAATTCAAAGCCGGCTTCGGGTTTGAATTCTTTCAGATCGAAGTACCACTCCCGCATTTGATCGACATCGGTCAGCGCTTTCCAAACTTTCACGACCGGCGCATCGAAAGTGCGTTCGATTGTTACTGCGTCAGCTGATTCGGCTTTTGTAGTCATAGATTGGTTTTTTATTTTGCGTTTGTGTCCGGCTCGATGATTCCGAAGACATTGCCAACTGGATCTTCCGCATAAGCGAGCCAGCCGACTTTCGGTATCGCCATTTTCGGAACGCAGATCTTTTCGCCGCGTTGCTCAATCTTCTTGATCGTTTGATCCAGCGACTGAACTGAGACCGTGTTTAACGTGCCCGGGCTTTGTCCTTCGCGCGGACGCGTCATTCCGCCGTTGATTCCCGGTTTCTTATCGTCACCGGTCGTTATCAGCCAATACTCAAGCGGACCACCTTCGAATTTCTGAAACTTCCAGCCGAAAACAGATTCGTAAAACGGCTGCACCTGCTTAGGATCGGCCGTGTAAATTTCAAAATGAGTTACGCGATTCATATGTCGATCTTTCTGCTCAAAGTCTATCGAGCATTTGGCCTGGTCGCCGCTTGTCCGGCTTCGCGGCCGCGGCGAATTTGTTCGCGGACCTTGGCAGAAGCTTCGGCGTTGCCATACTCGTCGTGCCAGTTCCACCATTCGTAGGGCGGAGTTTGAGGGTAGCCCTTCGGCGAGTCCTCCCATTCTTCCTGGCGACCGAGCGCGGTCATATCGAGGTAACTCCAGGTGGTCCCCATCGCTTCATCGCCGCGGCCATTGATGAAATAGGTGCGGAATATTTTGTCGCCGTCGCGAATGAATGCGTTGTGGCCATGCCATTCATCCACGCCGAAATCTTTATCGAAGTCGTCTGTGATTGTGTACCAGGGAATGCGCTCCCAGCCCATCCGCGCCTTCAAACGTTCGATCTCCTTTTGCGGCGCGCGTGACGCGAACACGACAGTAGTATCGCGTGCGTTCACGTGCGCAAGGTTGCCAACGTGATCGGCCATCATCGAGCAGCCGACGCAGGCGTGGTCGGGCCAGCCGACTACGCCCGGCTCAAAGAACGCGCGATAAATAACTAGCTGACGCCGGCCATTGAAGAGGTCGAGCAGGCTCACCTTGCCGTTTGGTCCTTCGAATTGGTACTTCTTCTCCACGGCCACCCACGGCATTCGCCGACGCTCGGCGGCTAGCGCGTCACGAGCGTGGGTCAACTCTTTTTCCTTCATCAGAAGTTTCTGGCGGGCAGCTTCCCACTCCTTCGGCGATACGATTTTTCGCGTCTCCATTTCTGCTTGTTTCATATTCTTCTCTTTCTTCTTTGGGTTGTTTTTCTCCGTGAAATACTTTGAGAACGAGCGCTGCGAGTCCTCCACTCGATGCTGTTGCCAAAACGGCAATATTTGCGACGCATACCGGGCACATGACTCAGGCCTTTGCTTTCTTCGAATTGTTCGTTTTCTCCAAGTAGGCCGCCAGCCGATCGAGCGATCCCTCCCAGAACTTTCGATACTCCTCGACCCATTGCGCGGCCTTTTTCAAGGGCTCGGCGTCCAACTGCATTTCGTGGACGCGTCCATAACGGCGCCGGCGCAGTAATCCTGCCTTCTCTAGCACGCGCAAGTGTTTTGAAATGGCCGGCAACGACATCGCGTGCGGCCGCGCGAGATGGGTGACGCGATGATTGCCGCGGGAGAGATGTTCGAGAATGCGGCGGCGGGTAGGGTCGGCCAGAGCGGCGAAAGTCCGATTCAATTTGGCTGAGGGATATTTAACCATCTGGTTAAGTATTGGTCGAACCTGTACTCGTCCGCAAGCAAAAAAATTATCTTTCTCCGGCCCGAAGACCGCTCAGATCGGCCTACGGTAACCGCACCATTATAATTTGAGCGTGACAATCCCGCCGTCTTTAGCAGGATCAACGGACCATGAAAGTCGTCAGCATCATCGCTCGCGTCTTACTCGGATTGATCTTTGTTGTATTCGGTTCCAACGCGTTTTTCCATTTTCTACCCATGCCGCCGCCTCCGGCAAATCTTGCAGGAGACTTTTTGAAAGTCTTCATTGCCAGCGGCTATATTTATGTGATCGGCGGCCTCCAAGTACTTGGCGGTCTGCTCCTTTTTATCAACCGATTCGTGCCCCTTGGGCTTACGATCCTGGCGGGGATCATTGTGAATATTTGGGCCTTCCATATTTTGATGGCGCCAGAGGGCGTTGGTCCTGCCATCGTCGTAACAATTCTCGAGTTGTTCCTGATTTGGCGTTGTCGGAACGCTTTCGCCGGACTCGTGCGAGCGTGACTGCTCCGATTCGCGACTTGCGTCTGTAGCGGCGGTCTATGACCGTCGCAAACTTCCCGAACAATACAGCGACACTCACAGAGTGCCGCTACAAATATGAGGCAGCGGCGCGAAGCCCCCATCAGCTCAAAGCCCAGTTATCGGCAAGCAGCTCGCGCGTCTCTTCCACTCCGACTTTCCAAATTTTCATCATTTCTTCGTCCGGCCGTTGATATAACCCGCCGTAGTTTCCATCTTTCAAATACGAACGCAGCGATTTGGGATCGAGCTGGCGTAACTGTTCCAGATCGCTCATCGGTTTTTGTTCCCTGGGCATGTCGATGTTCGGCAAGCGCGTCCATGGAAAATTTTCCATCCAGGATGCGTGCGACGCGACCGGATCGATCGCCTTAACCTGCGCCCAAACTTTCGGCGCGTTCCACCAGTTATGAAATTTTACCCGGACGCCGGGATGATCCGCCATCCATTCACCTATCATCCCCTGCCCCGGCGTGTTGCCGCCGTGTCCGTTCACGATCAGGATTCGCTTGAATCCCTGCTCTGCCAACGCGTCCAGGATTTCGCGCAGGATCGATAGGTACGTTTCCACGCGCAACGTGATCGTGCCTGGAAACGCCCGGAAATAAGGTGTGATTCCATAAGCCAGCACAGGAAAAACCGGCACGCCTAACGGGTCGGCCGCATCCAAAGCCAAACGTTCTGCCAGAATGCTGTCGACGCTCAGACTTAGAAAAGCGTGTTGCTCGGTGCTTCCGAGCGGCAACACAACGCGATCGTCGCGATGGAGATATTCTTCCACCATCATCCAGTTCATCTCGCTGATCCGCATGGCTTTGATTGTTCCTTAAAATTGAATCACCAACACGCAAAAAAATTGCACGTGCCTTGAGCGTTTGATGCGAAATATCAAATAGGCAAGGCCCTTCACTGGTCCGGCTACTGCCGGATTGGCTCCCGAAAGGGAAGAAACAATGGAGAATCTTGCCACCTTTCTTATCAGCGAAGTCAAGTTCGAAAGCGGTCCAATGCCGAAGGCGCAGAAGAAATCCAGACGCTGGTCGGCGGGCGTGACAAAACATAGCGACGCGCTCGATCTCGAGTCGAAGGTGTTCAAGTCAAACAATCCGCGGCGGATCGCGCTTTCGCTCAAACGTTCCGCTTGCAAAAGCAAACGGCGCAAAGCGAAGCCCTATCAGTCGGCGATGTCGATGTTAAACTTCTACATCAATCGAGCGGGCAAGAATCTTCCCAAGAAACGCAAAGGCATATTGAAACGGGCGAAAGACGAACTGCGGGACGTGTTTGGCCGGGAATAGCCGCGGCTTACAGGTCGCCGCCTTCCGACGATTGGTGGGCTAGTCATGCTTGCCTTAAGCCTGCAAATTTCCTATGATTTGCGCCCTCATGTCTCGGTCGTCTTTTATCGTCGCTGTTTTGGTTTCGTTGATGTGCGTCCGCCACACCAGCGCGATTGTGATCGGGCAGATCGACGATTTCCAGGATGGAACAACGGCAAATTGGACCAATGGAGGAATCATCGGAGTAACGCCGGTCACCAATATCCCCAATGGCGGTCCGGGCGGAGTTGGCGATCACTACATCCAAGTGACTTCCGATGGAAGCGGTTCTGGAGGCAAGCTCACCGTGTTCAATCGCGACCAGTGGCTCGGCGATTACCCTGGAATAGGAATAACATCCATCGATGTCGACTTGCTCAACCAAAGCACCGTGCAGTTGTCGATTCGAATGGCATTCAAAAACGGTCCCGGCAACAGCGCATCGGGATATCTCACGCAAGCCATGATATTGCCGGTCGGCAGTGGCTGGCAGCATTTCACTATTTCACTAAATCCTGCCGACCTGATCCCGGTGGGAACTCCCGATCCGTGGCAATCGTTCTTCATCGGTGAGGTTCGCTTCATTCATGCTCCCGGCACAAACAGTTTGAGCGGTGTGCCCGTCGTCGGGCAGCTCGGGATCGATAATATCCGCGCCGTGCCCGAGCCTGCGACAACTGCGCTCATTGCCGCTGGGCTCCTTCTGGTTCTTGGCAGTTCGCGAAAAAGAAACCGCGTGCATGATGCAGCCGCTGACTGAACCTGCACATGTGATTGTGCGCGGCAATGCGCGCGAATTTTTGCAGGAAGTTGTCACCGGCAAACATCACCTGCGCGGAGATGAACCCGTAAATGTCGGCGGCCAGGATGCCGCTCCCGGACCGTACGATTATCTGCTCATTTCGCTGGGTGTGTGTACATCGATGACCGTGGGATTGTATGCCCGGCGAAAACAATGGCCGCTGGAAAATATTATTGTTTCCCTGTGGCATTCCCGTATTCACGCGAAAGATTGCGAAACTAAAGAAGGCATGCTCGACAGGATCGACATCTCGATCGAGCTGACCGGCGATCTGACGCAAGAGCAACGCGCCAAACTCATGGAAATCGCCGGGAAATGCCCTGTCCATCGCACGCTCACATCCGAGATCAACATTCGGCGGCACGCGGTTCAACCCTGACAGGCCGGGAGCACTTCGGCTTTCCCTCTGTGACCTCTGCCCGGACGCTTTTTCTCACTGCGCTCGCGATGATTGCTTTCGCCAGCAATTCGCTCCTTTGCCGCGTCGCTCTGAAACAAACGAGCATTGATCCCGCGAGTTTCACATTTGTCCGTGTTTTCTCCGGCGCAATCGCGCTCTGGCTCATTATGAGGATTCGGCGCAGCTCGTTTCGTGTCACTGGCAATTGGGTGTCAGCGGTTGCGCTCTTCATTTACGCGGCAGCGTTTTCCCTTGCTTATGTCGATCTTGCCGCCGGCACTGGTGCGTTGCTTCTCTTCGGCGCGGTTCAAGTAACAATGATTTTTTGGGGCCTGCGACAAGGTGAACGATTATGGGCCATTCAAGCAGTTGGACTCATTGCAGCAATGGCCGGTCTTGTTCTTCTTGTCCTGCCCGGTCTGTCTGCGCCGTCCATTCTCGGTTCTGTTTTAATGCTGAGTGCAGGCGTCGCCTGGGGAATCTATTCACTCCGGGGAAAAAATTCTGGGGATGCGATCACTTCGACCGCGGGAAATTTTCTCCGCGCCATTCCATTCGCTGCGGTCATGGTTATGGGATCGCTGCCATGGCTTCGTCTTGACCCCGCCGGAATTTGTTACGCCACAATCTCCGGCGCAATTACATCCGGGATCGGGTATGTGCTTTGGTATGCCGCTCTGCCCGGACTGAAAGCCGCCAACGCCGCCACGGTTCAACTGAGCGTGCCTGTTCTGGCCGCGACAGGTGGAATCCTTTTGCTGGGCGAACCGATCACATTGCGCTACGCATTCGCATCCCTCGCCGTCCTGGGCGGAATTGCGCTGGTCATCCTGGAAAAAAATCGCGCGTGAGTTCGATGGCGAACATCCAAGTCCGACTACACGCTTTTCGCCGATCTATAAATGGAGACGTTAATGGAGAGAATTCAGGGATTAGAAAGAAATCAGGCCCCGTGGCATTTGCGCTGGTTTTACGGGACGATGCGCAAAATGTTCGGCAAAGAATTTACCCCGGTAAAAATTCAAATGCGTGTGCCGGGAGTCGTATGGGGCGGCATCCTCATGGAATTAGCACTCCGCCAAAAACGGCTCGTTTCGTTACGCTACATTCAGCTCGGAAAGGTTCGCACCGCCGCTCGGATCGGTTGTCCTTTCTGAATGGATATCAATTCTGCCGTGGGCAGAAAAGCCGGCCTGACCGATGAGAAACTCCGAGCCGTTCTTGGCAGCGACTTGTCGATCTTTAACGAGCCGGAGCGTTTAGTGATTGAGCTGGCTGACGCCATGGTGACCGCACCATCGAATATTTCCGACGATCTTTACGCGCGTTTAACCAGACAATTTTCCGAAGAACAATTGATGCAACTGAGCGCACAAATCGCATTTGAAAATTATCGAGCGCGGCTCAATCGCGTGTTCGATATCGGCAGTGATCATTTCTACGATCCGGGACAGGCTTAGTTGGCCGAACGTTTAGCCGCTGAAGAGAACGATTGCTAAAACCCGACGAAAAGAACACCCTCCACGCGATGCATAATCCTGGAGACCGCAGCTTCATCGGGCATCCGCGCGGGCTCGGCTATCTCGCATTCACCGAAGCCTGGGAACGTTTTTCCTACTACGGAATGCAATCCCTCCTCGTTCTTTACATGGTCAATCGACTATTGCACACCGGTCACATCGAGCACATCGCCGGGTTCGTACCGTTTCGGCACACCATCGAGTTCTTCTTCGGCCCGCTCGGGATTCAACCGCTCGCCTCCACGGTCTTTGGCCTTTATACCGGCCTCGTTTATCTCACGCCGATCGCGGGCGGCTTGATTGCGGATCGTTGGCTTGGTCGCACGGTCACTGTAACGATCGGTGCCTCGCTCATGGCCCTCGGACATTTTTTGATGGCATTCGATTTTACCTTTCTTCTCGCCTTGAGTTGTCTGCTGGCAGGCGTCGGTTGTTTCAAAGGAAACCTGGCCAGTCAGGTCGGCGCGCTTTATGAAACAGGCGACAACCGCCGCGCCGACGCGTTCCAGATTTACTACATCTTTATTAACGCCGGCGTAATCGCCGCGCCGCTAATAGCCGGAACGCTCGGCGAAAAAGTCGGGTGGCATTGGGGCTTCGGTGCCGCCGGCGTCGGAATGCTGATCGGGCTTACGATCTATCTAACTGGCCGCAAATACCTGCCGCCTGATTCGCCCGCTGTAGCCGGGAGCGCTTCCTCCGGCAGCGCCAAGTCTGTCCCCGAAAAAACTCCACTGACACGTCGCGAGAAAATGGCGATCGTCGTGTTACTTGTCCTCCTGCCGGTTCTGACGATCTCGATTATACCTAACAACCAAATCTTCAACGCCTACCTGGTGTGGGCGCAGAACAGCGCTGACCTCGTCTTTTTTGGAAAGAAAATGCCGACGACGTGGTTGATCACACTCGATTCAATCGTCTCGGTCAGCTTTCTTTTTATTGCTGTCGCGTTTTGGCGCATCTGGTCGAAGAAATTTAAGGAACCGACGGAGATTACCAAGATCACCATCGGCAGCTTCATCGCCGTGACCGGAATGCTTTCGTTGGTATGCGGCGCAGCAATTGCGGCTCGCACCGGCGGCAAAGTCTCGATCGGATGGCTCCTCGGGTTTCATGTTCTGAACAGCGCCGCTTTTGCAAATATCTTCCCGGTCTCGCTTGCGCTTTATGCGCGGGTGGCGCCGGCCGCTTTGTCAGCCACGATCATCGGCGTTTATTATCTCGCGTTTTTTGCCGCGAATAATCTCGTCGGCTGGATTGGCGGGTTTCTCGAAAAAATGCCGGCCGCACAATTTTGGTTGTTGCACGCGGGCTTTGCCGGAGTGGCTGGCATAATCTTTCTTCTGGCCGGCTATTTCTTCGGCCATCTCCTCGCTCCGGGTGAACACGAGAGAGCGAAGTGATTCGCGTGGTTCGCCTCGTTAAGCATTGACAGATAAATAAGAAATCTAATAAAGCCGTGATCTATTCAGATCTCTCCTACTACCGCGCATAGCCGATGAGTACTTTAGCTTACGCCGCGATGACTCGTCTTCGGACTGCGGCTCCGCCTGGCACCAGTAAAGAGCAAGGTGGCTCGCCCGGGGTAAAAACCTATGCCGATGCTCTGGCCGCTCTTGTCCCGGCTGAAGTCCTCGCCGCCCATGGAGCGATCCTTACGTTCACGACCGAAACCAGAAATCAAACAGTCACAATAACTGATCCGGGCGCGCTAAAGGTGGCCTTTTATGGGCTGATCGTAATCAGCGCCATTTTGTATGTGATGGGACGCCTCCCCCAATCGAAATGGCATGGCTGGGACTGGATCCGCATGCTGATTCCACCGCTGGCTTTTGTCGGGTGGACAATGTTACAGAAAGCGACCGCATTCGACGCGGTTGCGCCTGGCAGTCTAACATCGGGCATTCGAGCCGTGATAGCCATTTTAGGCGGCATCGTTTTAGGAGCTGCCGCCGCCGCTCTTGCTTACAAAGCTGACCAGAAACCGCCTCCTTAGCGGCGAATGACAATCTCCGTCCTGACTCTCCGGCTGTCTTCTCACCTCTGGGCCGTTGAAATATTTGTCTGATCCGACCTGAGCATCTAAGTGTCTCACGTGAGCACGAGGACTCCTTCACCGACACCTGATGCGAAATATTTCAACACACCCGCCACCGCTCTGTATTTGGATTTCACGTTGTCGATGGAGTAGTGCCAGGGGCGTGCGTAACTCAAGGCTTAGCATCGTCAGAAAGTTTGACGTTGTCCTTAGTGATATCGGCCTGCCTGATCGCAGTGGGTGCGAGCTGATCACTTTTGCAAAGAAGCATTATCCGATAAAGGCGATCGCGTTAACCGGGTTTGGCGCAGGGAAGATGTTCGCCGTAGTCACGAGGCCGGATTCGATCATCATCTAACGAAACCGGTCGATTTCCGAAGGCTGACCAATCTCCTAAACAGAGTTCCGCAGAACGCCTAGGCAGCATTGCTTGCAGAGCGGCTCCGATACTGTCGATCCTAGCGACGGCTCATGCGCGGAAACATTTGCGAGCGCTTAACGATCGCCGAAACTCTTGCGGCTTAGTTTTCGCCAAACAATCGCCGATATGGAAACCAACCGGGTCGAAGCCTTCAGCGACGGAGTTTTCGCAATCATCATCACCATCATGGTGTTGGAACTGAAAGTGCCGCACGGGCCGGATTTGGCGGTGCTCCGCCCGCTTTTACCCGTGTTCTTAAGCTACGTGTTAAGCTTCATCTATCTCGGCATTTACTGGAGCAATCATCATCATCTGTTGAAAGCATCTCCTCGGGTAAACGGCGGTGTCTTATGGGCAAATCTGCACCTGCTCTTTTGGCTCTCGCTGTTTCCGTTCGTTACCGGCTGGATGGGCGAAAACGAATTCAAGCCGTTGCCATCGGCACTGTATGGCGCAGTGCTGCTGCTCGCCGCCATTGCCTATTACGTTCTGCAAACCGTGATCATCGCCTCGCAAGGCGGCTGCGAGTCGCGGCTGGCCGCGGCAATCGGAAAAGATTGGAAAGGGAAATTATCTCCGGTGCTATATGCCATCGCGATTGGGGCTTCCTTTTTCCGCGCCTGGATCGCCGGATGCATTTACGTCTTCGTCGCGTTAATGTGGCTCGTCCCGGATCGCCGCATCGCGCGCGTTTTGCAGGAGACAGACCGAACTTCGGCTTAAATCTGAAATCTGAAATTTCAAACCCGACCGCCTCGAGTCGAGCAGACAGTTGAGAATTCAACTTTCGACATGCAGAGTCCGAGCATGACCGACAATCTCCTCTCGCGCTTTCTGCGCTACGTCCAGATCGATACGCAGTCGGACGAAACCAGTAAAACGTTTCCGAGCACGCCCGGTCAATTGGTGCTGCTGGAAATGCTCAAGCAGGAGCTGACTGAGCTCGGCGCGGCGGACGTGCAAATGACCCGGCACGGTTACGTCTTGGCCAGCATACCCGCGAACACGCGCAAACCGCGCGTGCCGACCGTGGCCTTTGTCGCTCATGTTGACACGGCACCGGACTGCTCCGGCAAAAACGTGAAACCGATCGTTCATCGCAAGTACGACGGCAGAATCATCAAATTCCCTGATAAACCGGGCCTGACTCTCGATCCCGCAACCTCGCCGGAGCTTAAAGCGGCCGTTGGCAAAGACATCGTAACCGCCAGCGGCACCACCTTGTTAGGCTCCGACGACAAATCGGGCGTCGCGGTGATCATGACTTTGGTCGAGCGATTGCTGCGGGAGACGAAACGCAAGCACGGACTGATTCGAGTTTGCTTCACTCCCGATGAAGAGATCGGCCATGGCGTGGACAAACTCGATCTGCAAATGTTCGGAGCCGACGTCGCATACACCCTGGACGGCGGCGCGCCGGGGGAGATTTGCTGGGAAACTTTTTCGGCTAACGCGGCTGAGGTCATCATCGATGGGGTCACCACGCATACCATGGAAGCGAAGGCCAAAGGAATGGTGAACGCCGCGTATTTGGCGGGCAAACTTCTTGCCGCGCTGCCGCGCGAACGTTGCGCGCCGGAAACAACCGATGGGAGAGAAGGCTTCATCCATCCGATCCATGTCGAGGGTCGGACCGAGCGAGCAGTCGTAAAATTTCTCCTGCGCGATTTCGAGCTGAACGGCCTGGCCGAGAAGGGCAAAATTTTGCAGGGCCTTTGCCGAGGGTTACAAGCCACCGAACCGCGAGCGCGCGTCCGCTGCAAGATCCGCAAACAATATCGCAACATGGCTTACTGGTTACGCAAGGACATGCGCCCGGTCGAACTGGCGCGCGAGGCCTTCTCGGCCGCCGGACTCAAACCCTACGACCACGTCGTCCGTGGCGGCACCGATGGCTCGCGCCTCACTGAGCTGGGCCTGCCAACCCCCAACCTGTTTTGCGGCGAGCACAACGCGCACGGCCCGCTCGAATGGGTTGCAGTGCAGGATATGGAGTCAGCCGTAACAGCCTGCACCCACCTCGCTGAGTTATGGGAAAAAAAGAGCTAAGAATTGCTGCGTGTTATCCGCGTATTGAGACAAGCCGCGTGGAGCGAAGCGATTTACACGGCCTGCGTCCACCTCGCTGGTTCATGGGAGAAGGCTGAGTTTTTTGGATTTCGGAGAAATCACAAACCCAGCCATAGGGGACGCTTCAGACTCGCTCTTTTCATCGGCGAATCTTTGGGTTAGCATCCTTGCCGTGAGCACGGTTAAGGAAATCCAAGAGGCGATTCCGAACTTGTCGCGCGCGGAAATCGAGCAGATACGCGAGTGGATCGAGGATTATCTCGAAGATCAGTTGGAATTGACCGACGACGTGAAAACGAAGCTTGATCAATCCCGGGGCGAGATCGCCGCGGGCCAGTACACAACCCGCCAGCCGAAGTAGATCGTGGCCGCGGCCCTTCAGATTTGGTCGCCGACTTTCTCCAAAGCATTTGACTCACTTCCCGATTCTGTTCGCGAAGCTGTTCAGCGCAGGGTGGACGAAATGGGCGCGCGGCTGGAAAGTTTTCGGCACAAGCGGTTGCAAGGGCGCCCGGAGTTCAAACTTCGTGTCGGTGATTATCGGGTGATTTACGAATTCGATCTGAGGCAGGGCCGAATCTATCTGCACTACGTTGGGAACAGGCGAGACATCTACAAGCGAATCTAAGAAAGCGCGCGATCAGGCAATCGCGGATGTTCCAGCGCAAAAGCTCAACCCCATTAGAGCGACCCCTCACAGCTCATGATCCGGCGGCGGCTTTCTTCAGCGCCGCGATGTCGATCTTGTTCATTTCCATCATCGCGCTCATGACGCGTTCGGCTTTCGCCTTGTCGGGATCGGCCAGCGAATCAATCAGAAACCGCGGCTGCACTTGCCACGACAAACCATACCCGTCTTTCAACCAGCCACAGTTGCCGGGCTCGCCTCCATTGGCGGTCAGCGTTTCCCAATAATAATCTAGCTCCTCCTGAGTATCGCAGGTGACGGCGAACGACACCGCTTCGTTAAACTTGAATTGCGGACCGGCATTGAGCGCCACGAACTCGGCGCCATCGAGAGTAAACTCGACCGTCATCACCGAGCCCGGTGCCCGTCCGATCCCGCTCGCCACTGCCTCCGGGTAATGGGTGACCTTGTCGATCCTCGAGTTCTTGAAAACAGAGACGTAAAACTTCGCGGCTTCCTCCGCGTGATCATCAAACCATAAGAATGGTGAAATCTTTTGCATCGACCCACCTTAACCATGATCCTTCTTAAATCTTTCTTTATCCTTCATCCTTTCCCAGATGTCGTCGGCTGCATCGCCCGCTCGCGCGAAGTTGTTCGGAGTAGCCTTGCGCGTAAGCGGATCAAATTCGCCCTGCCAAATCTTGAATATTTAGAAACGACCCCGTTTTCATCGACCCCCGAACGTCCGAAAATTTTGATCTATTGCTGCTGATTTCTCAATAAATCGCCGGCGTGTGTAGAGGCTGACGTAAGGTCCGAATGTTTATCGCAATGCGAATCACAAATGTAACGCTGCAACAGAGAAACGCTCATGGCCGAGGAAAAAACTGAGCTCGAAGGTCCCGATTTCGAAAAAGGCTGCGCCATCGATAACGTGAAAGATGGCGAGATGCTGCTGGGCCATGCGTTTGGCGAGCCGGTTCTTGTGGCAAGGCGCGGGAACGAACTTTTCGCCATCGGAGCAACATGCACCCACTACGGTGGACCATTGGCAAAGGGTCTCATGGTTGATTGCACAGTGCGTTGCCCCTGGCACCACGCCCATTTCGACCTGCGAACCGGAGAAGCGATTGCCGCGCCGGCATTAAACGATGTGGCCTGCTATAGGATCGACAAACGCGGCGAGCAGTTTTTCGTTACCGGCAAGATCGAAAGAAAACCGCAGCGAAAACCGAAATCGTCGCCCGCGGAGGTGGTTATTATCGGAACAGGCGCGGCCGGCAACGCCGCGGCGGAAATGTTACGACGCGAAGGTTACAACGGACCTGTGACAATGATCGGCGCGGATGAATCATTGCCGTATGATCGTCCGAATCTCTCGAAAGATTATCTCGCGGGCAACGCGCCGGAGGAATGGATTCCGTTGCGCCCGGCAGATTTCTACCGCGAACAGAAGATCGAGGTTGTAACAGGAACGTCCGTCACGCGGATTGATCCGCAAGAGAAACAGATCACGCTGGGCGATGGCCGATCGTTAGGATACGCCGCGCTCCTGCTCGCCACCGGTTCTACTCCTGTTCGTCTCGAAATTCCGGGCGCCGATTTGCCGCATGTCTGTTATTTGCGCACGCTCGCGGATAGCCGCCGAATCATCGAGAAAGCGAAAACCGCGAAGCGGGCCGTGATCATCGGGGCCAGCTTCATCGGGCTGGAAGTGGCCTGGTCACTGCGCGAGCGCAAACTTGAAGTAGCCGTGGTGGGCAAGAGTTCATTGCCTCTTGAAAAAGTTCTCGGTCCAGACCTGGGCAATCTGGTTCGTGAAACCCACGCGGCGAACGGGGTGAAACTTCACCTCGGTCGTACGCCGGCAGAAATTCGAGATCGATGTGTCCAGCTCGATGACGGAACGAAACTGGATTGCGATCTGGTCGTGGTCGGGATCGGCGTACGCCCAAACACCGCGCTCGCTGAAAGCGCGGGAATCACCACCGACAACGGCGTTTTAGTTAACGAGTTTCTGGAAACCAATGTCCCCGGAATTTTCGCCGCCGGCGACATCGCCCGCTGGCCAGACCCGCGGGCGGGACGAATCCGCGTCGAACACTGGGTGGTAGCGCAGCGCCAGGGCCAGACCGCAGCGCGGAACATTCTCGGCGCACACGAGCCATTCACCGTCCCGCCCTTTTTCTGGAGCAATCACTTCGATCTCCATATCCACTACGTCGGTCACGGCCGCGGCGATCAGCGCACAACTTTCTCCGGCGACTTGAAATCGAAAGGTAGCTCCGTGATTTTTCGTGATGATAACAAAATCACCGCCGTAGCCAGCGTCGGTCGGAACTTACAAAATCTCAAAGCCGAGCTCGCCCTCGAGCGCGGCGATAAACCTTCCGATCTCCTCGGCTCGCCGTAGCCGCGCGCGAAGGCGGCCGCGTCAGCTCTCTCTCCATCACGTCCATTCGCGGTCGGAACGCCACGTCAGCTCGGAATTTCCCCAGCTCGCTCCTGGTTTCTTAAATTCTCTTGACCGCCAAAGGAGGGACACTCAGTCTGACCGGCAAAACACGCGTGTCGAAGAGCGTTAGCTTCGACGTGGCGCGCTCGAAGGGAGTCTGGGTTCGGCATGCGCTTCCGCTAATCCCATAAACCAAGAAAACCCACTGTATGAAACCAAACACTACCTCACTTATCGCCATCGCGGTCCTTTTCCTCGGCGCTGCGCCGCTGTCACTTGCCGCGGACGATTCCTTCGCCGGTAAATGGAAGTTCAACCCGGAGAAGGGCAGCTTAGCGGCCTTAGCTATAAGGTCGAAGATGCCGGCAAGAATAAAATGATCTTCAAGTTCGGCGACACTGCTGAGACCGTCTCACTCGACGGCAAGCCGCACACGACAAGGTTTGGCAATATCTGGGAGGTCACCAAAAAGAACGCGAACACCTTTAAGTGGATCCGTAAAATCCACGGTAAGACTGCCTCCGACGCCACTTGGACTGTGGCACAGGATGGCGCTACTTCCACCTACGACACGACCGAGACGAAACCGGATGGTTCTACTTCTCACGATGTAATCACACTCAAGAGGACCGCTGGCGGCACCACTGGATTGGTCGGCACTTGGGAAAGCACAGAGATCAAGATCGGATCGCCCGGCACGATGGAAATCGAAAACTCGGGAACGGATGGCTACTCAATGAAGAACCCCGAGTATAAGGAAGAAACAAACTTCAAAACCGATGGGAAAGCCTATGCACCAAAAGGCCCGAACGTTGCCCATGGCACGACGGTCTCGGCCAAAAAGACAGGCGATAACAAGATGGAGCTTACCTACAAACTGAAAGGCAAAGTCACTGAGACTGATGCATGGGAGGTCTCATTGGACGGGAAAACGTTGACCGAGACCATTACCTTTCCGGAAGAGAGCAAGCAGGAAGTTGACGTCTTCAACCGCGAGTAACACTTCGCCGTTACAAGCAACAGAGAAAACTGTGCGAACGACCCCTTCCTTCGCCCCCAAGCTCTACGCAGCAGTCATCTTTTTGATCTCTGCGTCCCTCTCCTCTGTGGACTTCGGCAACTGGAATTCCGCGTTACCTTGAATCCTCTCCAAAAAGAACAATGCGTAGTCGCAGAGTCGATAGTTATAGCGTTTGTAGACCATGTACTCCTGACTGCCAAAGACGGGAGCGGGGCGGGTATCGGATAGCATTCGCTTAAGGGCGGGGACGGCGCTCATGCCGGCTTCGATCAGGGTGTGCGATGCATCCTCAAGGTAGAAGGGAGGCAATCCCCAGGTATTGAAGGTACTTTGACCCCTGCAAGGCGGCGGTAAGTATCTTCGCCCGATTTTCTGCGGGCACTTCCAGATACGACTTGTTGTCCAGCTTCTTCAGCAGGAGCAAAGGGAGAAGTCCTGTGGCATTGTCGTTCTCTTTTACCAAGGCCACGAGAGACTTGGAGTCAACATCCGTTCTCGTCTTCAATTCCCGGTAAGCCAGGGAATTGAATGGCTCCTGTTGCGACTTGCTTTGCTCCATGAGCTTCTGCAGAAGCGTAGCGTTGTCCATCGCTTGGTAGGTCCGCTTAGTCTCAGCCACCGCCTTCATCTGCGATTCCAACTGGGTCTTGGCGCGATTCTGCTCCTGCGTCAGGGGTTCGTTTCCCTTTTCTCTGCTGTAGCATCCAGCGATACAGAGGCAAAGCAGAACGCATGCGGCAGTGGTCGCAAACTTTTTCACAGTCGTTGCCTCCAAAATACTTGCGGGTTCATAGGTCCGACAAGGCTGGGAATGCGATGGCGTGGGAAATGGTACCGTCGGTGCCATCGGTCTCCGACCCAGAGCTCGGTGCCCAGGCGTTCCAGGCGGCCAACGCCTTCTGAAATTCCGTGTCGAAGTCTTTCCACGCGGGGGCCGTGATGAACTTCTGCCCGACGTCGTTGTTGTCAAGGATGTAGCTCCAGAAGTAGTACCCGAGGATACGGTTGTCGCAGGTGTCAGACTTGTAGCAGACGGCTACATCCACCGCATAGAAGTAGGTGTTGGCGCCCCAGCCACCGGGCTCGTCGTAGAGCGTGTTCGCAGTCCCGTTCGAGCCAGTGGTGTTCCAGCCGGAGGAGAACGTGCCGTCGTTCTGTAAACCGTAATAGCCGTGGGCGGCGCCAGGGACGCGGTCGATGCTCCAGCCGTTGACATCGGAACGGGCCCCTTGTGGCTGGTCGGAGGCGTACACATTTTTGTTCTCGTTTGCGTCGTAGACCCAAGTCATCTGAATCATGACATCCGTGTTGCACCGGCAGGTTTTCCCGCAGTCGGCGGGAGTGAAGGTGAAGGCAGAATTCAAGGGGAACGAGTTTCCGCTCGGGGTCCCAGTGAAGACCCAGGTTCCGCACTCCTGAGTGGGGTTACATCCGGTCAACCAGAAACAAAAGGAAGCAATCAGCGTTAATGTCCCCGCCGTTCTTTTGTTCATTTGATGCCTCCTCATTCTTTGGCTGATAGCCGAATCCTTGCACGGCAGGCGCAAAAGGCAAATGAATCGGAACCTCCGGAGTGGACCAGCTAACGAAACTACTGGCAGCGGAGAATCGCGGGGGCTGATCTTCAGGGCGTGTTGCCCAAAAGCCTTTTCCGAAACGAAGGCGAAAAACGAATTCACAGAATGACTTGTAGCGCATTTTTATTTTCCTGGAAAGCGATCTGAACCCGTTTCCCGAGGGCTACGCCGCATTCGTGGAGGAATTGCCCGGTGCGAACACGCAAGGCACAACGCTGGAGGAAGCGCGCAACGATCACATCCTTCGCTCTTCTCGCAATTCCATCCGAGGAGGCGCGGCGATGGGCGTGGTCGTCTGGCCGATGATCGAGCTCGAAGCCGGTGATGCGCTCGTGCCTACGAGATCGTCCTGGTCATTGATCTTCCTATGTCCACGATGAAGGCGGCGGGATTTGGATAATTGTTGAAGATGCACGGAACGTCGCCGTGCTAGCCATCTAATTTGATGGGCATTCGTAACGCAATTCAAGATTCCGCGCGCGCGGCATTGACCAGAAGCCGGGCAATGGCCTCTCCGATCTGCTGCCCAGTTGCCTCTTCATAGAAACTGAACCCGGGAGAGGGATTGGCTTCGAAACAATAGAAGCGCCCGGAAGGAGTCCGACGCAGATCGATCCCGGCCACAGGCAAACTGAGCGCGGCGGCGAGGCGGCGGCAACGGTCGGCGAGAGCCGCGGGAACAGGATAGTTTCGCACCTGCGCGCCCGAATTCGCGAGCAAGGGATAACGATAGTCGTCGGCATCCGACAGGATTTCGCATCCGAACACTTCTTCTCCGACGACATGGATCCGAATGTCCGTGCCCTCGATATATTCCTGAAACTGCGTCGGACAATGAGAGACATCCGGCAGCCGTTCGCGATGTTCCGGGCGAAGCCGTGTGACGATGCTGCGAACTCCGGAGACCGATTTATAAATGACGCTGTGATGTTTTTCCCAGAACTCGAGAACGGCCGAAACATCTGTCGTCACCAGCGTGCGCGGAACGTCGAATCCGGCGGCACGGATCAACTCCATCTGGTACGGCTTGGAATTGTTTGAAGACATCGCTGAAGGCCGGTTAACGACCAGCGCCGGAGTCATCTCGAGCCAGGAGCTAAACGCATCTTCGAAAGCAAGTGCGCGATCGAACGCCGTATCGCCACTGCGTTTTCCTTCGAGCGCCTGAATCTGCCGCACATCGTACGGCCGCACGTACACCGCGCCGATCGCGGCGAGGTCGATCGCCTTGCGCAAAATCCGCAACGTGCCCTGCACCTCGCGATCGACTACCAACTCGAGCTTGCATTCCAGCACGCGTTGCTGGTCGAGGAAAATGAGAGGAACGCCCGCGCGAGACAAGCCGGCGCGCACCAAACTCAGCGGAGGATCAGCGGCGAGGCCCCATAGCAGGATCGTGCGCATCGGAGTTGGAGATCAGTTTTTCAAAAGGTAATCGCAAACCGCGTCCGCGACGCAGGAGTCGTTCAGGTCCGGCATTGGATTGGCCGCGACGAATCGGCTCCTGCGCTTCGAAGGCACAAGCCAGACCGCCAGCAACGCCACGCCCGCCGCTGCCGCGAGTTTTATGGCAGCGGCTGCCTGCGCGTCGCTCACGTCTCCCAGGCAACGGTCGCCCACCACCACCGCCTTCACGGGTTGCGCGGCGGGCAAATTCTCTTCGCCTTCGGCCTTTGCGTCGGCCGGTATCTGGCAGCGGGCGGGATCGACGTGGAAGCCGGCCTTCGCGGCCATGTGTGCCCATTGTTGTGGCCGCCAGTTTGGGCCGCAGAGCGACGCGCCCTGGGGACGATTGAGCACAGGGCAGGGTAATTCCGACAGCCAGGCCAGCAGAAAGGCGCTCATTTCCGCGGCGACAAATTCGCGATCCGCGGGAGCGATGTGCATCAATTCCTGCTCGAGAATCAGCGGTCGCCGGAGCAGCACACCGCGAATTGATTTGTCGGGGACGACCCGTCCGCTCACCACCGCGCGCGACGCCGCGCGATTTGATGGGCTGTAACGCCATCCTGGGACGGACAAATCCTCACAGCCCAGGAGCGCTGCGCCCCAGCGCTCCCATCGTTGCACGATCTCGCACGCACCGGGGTCGTGGCGGCTCGCGACCACCACCAGCACGCGCTACCGCTTTCTGCTGCGCTTCCGCGACTGTGTCGGCCGGCTTTGTTTTACCGCTTCACGCCCTACCTGTGTCGGCCGGCCCATTAATACTTCACGCCCTACCTGCGGCCGCTCCTGGGCGCGGATGAAGGAACGCAACTCGGTAACTTGTTGCTGTAACTGATCCGAGCGTTCCACAATGAGCCGTATGACCTGCGCCCACTGTGGATCGCCAGTGTAACGCTGCCGGAAATCGCCTTCGTTATCCTTTAGTTTGGGGAAGTCCGACAGGAAACCCTTGGTGACATCAATCTCGCTCTTCAGGTTTTCCTTGTAGAACTTCACGATGCTGCTGTTGCCGTACAGGGCCAGAAGAATCGCGCTGCCGCCCTGCCCGACATGGAAGGGGCCACTGCCGATCGGGTAAAACCCAGGCGATCCCTGCGACGCGCCGGCATCCGATTCAAGGAAAACATCCGAGTCGTCGCCGCCCCAGATCAATTGGTCCCAGCCGGCGAATTGCTGGGAGGCGAGAGAACTTTTCGCGGCCACATCCACCGCTCCGTCTTCGGTATCGATGAGATGGTCGTCGCCCATGTCCGGATAAGCGCCGGGCGGAAACGAGCTGGCGGAGGAATCGATAGCTGTGCCGCTGCTTGTGAGCGGGCCATTGCTGGCGATGCTGAAGGGATCGACGCGGACTTCATGTCCGCCGTTTCCGTTGCCTGGCACGCCGTACCACTTGGTCGCGGTCCACGTGGTCCAGCCGCCGGCGCTGAAGTCCCAATGCACATGGCGCTTGTTGGTGATGTTTCTGCCGGTATTCCAGAAGAGGAATTCGAAATTCTCCGTGCCATCCGGAGAAGTTACAAACAGCGCCGCATGACGGTCGAACGACGCCGATCCCGGCGGCACCGAGACGACGTTGTCGTCCGTGCCGGTATCGAGACTTGCGCCGCTTGGCCAAAGCTTCGTGGTAACGTTAAACAGGCTCATTCAGAATCTCCTTTTGTTACTATGCTCGACCAACGGTTCCTGGTGCACCGAATGCTGCGGGTCTTTTCCGCGACTCAGTGAGACACGAGATGCTTTGCAGAAATATTCAAAAAATCAAGCGCTCTTATGAAGACACATATTCGAGGCCTCGCGATTTTGCCTGCTCGAGCGTTGCGACCGCGTAAAGCTGCGCCACGCGTCTGTAGGCAGTGACGAGCGACAATGTGACCAGTGACGAGCAAAAGACCGACGGTACCGAGCACCGTCATTTTTTTAGAATTTTTCGACGGCAGTTCGTGGCTCTCTTCACGTTCGCGCTTCCGCTCGGACATGAATACGTCCATCGCCCTAGTGCCTTTCAACGAGCCGCATGGTCCCCCATTCGGCCAGACGACTCGCGACATTCCGCGCTTTCGATTCTCTGCGCGCAGCTTGCGCGCCACCCGACTGAATGCGCGTTCCGCGCGGGCAACAAAGACCGGCGGCCTTTTCGCGCCATTGCTCCGCTGATTCCTTTTCATACTCCGAGTATTCGGCGAACTGAATTTACATCATTGGTCGCGGAAGTCGCGAGTCGTTTCGCGGGGAGTCCACGGTTGTCCCAGATCGCCCAACGAGTCGCGAGGGGAAGATAATCATCAACCAAGTGATTGAAACTACGGTTGAATCGACGGTGGACGTCCGTAGTTGGAACATTGTGTCCTCCCATGCGAACGCGGCGGCGCACGCGGGCGATCGCCTGCTCAACTTGTGAGGGCCAAAGATAATGAAGCTCCAATTCGACGCCTAACGAAAATGCGCGCTGGAAGATGCGAACGTACGTCTTGCCACTAAGCGTGCTTTCCAAAGCGAAGGTTTCATTGTTCAGTTATCGAGTCGCGCACTTCGCTCAGAAGCAGACGGCCGGCTTTGATCGCGCCGGCGGATGGATCAAGCGGCGACAGGCCGCGTGCAATCTCGTCCGCGTTGTAGAAGCGCTGACATTTCACTTCATGCGGAAGAAATTCTTTGGCGAAAGTGGTTTTACCGGCACTGTGCAGCCGGCGATGAGGTAGATGGTGGGTTTGGAGGCGGGCATGGAATAAGACTCTAAAGTTCGCGATGGCGAGGGCGCCATCGCCAGCACGCGAGGCGCGTGCGATCCCCGGACATTACGTCTTCGCGTAGATACGCTAGAGAGGAATTTCAATACAACGGATTCACGCAGGCTGAAGCAGCGCGTCTTTCGATTGCTCTAACACCCGGTGCGCCATCTCGCGGCTAACAGTTGGAAAGCATTCGATGAATTCAACCAGTCCTCAATGTCTCTCTACTCAACTGCGGTCGCTCAGCCCATCCGGCAATCGTTTTCGTGAGCAGCTCCAGGCGCTGTTGTCGCAGCGCGAGATCATGTTTCAATTGCCGCTCCACGCGCACCCGCAGACCCTCCGATGGACCTATTCGGGCGAAGTTCCATGAATCTTCCCGCCCGGCTTCGACCAGGCTTAACTCCAACGCGCGCACGGACCGTGTCAATTCGCCGAGGAGCGAGCGCATCTGTGCTAAGGTTGTGCCAGCGCCGGGCGCATCCGACAAATCACTGAGCGCCAGTAGAAGTTCCATGCGGGCAACGTCACCAGCCGCATATGCCTCCTGGACTTCATGCCAAAGCGAAGAAACCGACGCATCCCCATCGGCGCGCAAGTCGGGATGTAATCGACGCACGAGCCGCCGATAGATTTCCTTTACCCGCGGATCAATCGTCCCCGGTTCAGTTGGGCCCGCCGGCTCTTCATCAACCGCAGAAGGCCGAACCCCCGCCGGCCGGGGATCAGATCGACTCGGAGCGCTTTCGGGCCTAACGAACATATGCGATTTAAAAACTTCAAAGCTTCTCGAATAAACGTCGTCATCCATCTTGATCGGGTTCGTGCCAAAAGATGTTTTCACCCATTCTTGAAACAGAGCTTCCTGCTCGAATTCGCTCAGATGAGGTGTCGATCGCGATCTATAAGAGAAAGTCTCGCGCTCATCGGCAACCCCCGGATTTTCGCGTCGAAACAGCACGCGCCGATAGGCGCCCTGCGGATCCTGGATGTGTTGCCGCATTTCAATCTCCACTTCATGAATGATGTTTTGCGCGTCCCGAATCTTATCCTCGACATCCCGCGCGGTGCTAAGCAACGCGCCAAACTCACGGGCCCGCCACCGGACGAACGCGGGCTTGTCCTGTCGTTCAAACTGTTGCCAGCCAAATCGCGCTCGCTCCAGACGCACCATCATGTCGGTGCATTCGGCGACGGCATTGGCTCGCAGCGGTGCTTGATCGATCCAAATTATCTCCAGGCGATCTCTACCGGAAATCGTCATGGCCCGTGCGCGACTGACGCGTTCGGATAAGCGTGCGCGGATCATCCCCCAAACCTTACCGCAGGCACGTCGGTCAACAACATCACTCGCCGATTCCGAAGAATTGAAAGATACACCGCAGTTTCGCTCGCGTGTTTCGCGGGCTCAGTTCGGCATATCTTTTTCGGGAATTGGTTTTAGTCCGTTAGGCGATCTCTTCATTCTTCAGCAAAGAACCGAACGAATGCCGCGCGCCGCCCTACCCCGTCGCGATCGCCGACGAATTATTTGCCGAGGTGATCGGTCGAGTGGATGAAGGACGCCGCGTCGTCGTGGAGGGCTTTAAGCGATTCCTGATGAGCGTAGACCATGTGGCCCGACTGATAGTAGCGATATTGAATGTGATCCTGGAGCGCTTCCGGAATCTGGAGGTGGTGCATTTCGTACCAACCTTCGTAATACGGCGTGGCCAGGTCGAAATAGCCGCCGGTCAGAAGGATTCGAAGTTCCGGATTGTATTTCATGGCGCTGGCTAAATCCGGCATGGTGTTAGTCGCCTGCTGCAACGGCCGGTCCGCCCCCGGTGGCTGATGTTGGTAATTCCAGGTCTTCCAGATCTGGATTCCGGGTTTAAAGATTTTGTCCTGCCCGTAGTGCAAAGATTTTCTCACGTAGTCGTTGAAGGCGGAGACGTAAGCGGAACTGATGGCGGCGGCCTGCGGATCGTAATCGGCTTCTTTGCTCAGCGGATCCATGGTGGGCCCGGAAAAGCGCGTGTCGAGCCGGCCAGTGGTGGTGTCGGTATCTTCCTGGAGATTTTTCGAAAACTCGCCGCCGTCGATGCGCAAGTTGGCCTTTAGAATATAGCTGACAGGCAGACCGGTGTAGGCATGCAGTTTCTCGGCAACGGCCTGGCGTCGGTCTTTCGGCAGAGCCGCTCCTTCCGCGAGTGCATGCGTGTACTCCTGCATCGCGAACTGCTCCACTTCTTTGAGAAACGGTTCAAGCTGAGCGGGAGGATTCGGCCCGGATAACCTGTGATGGTACCAGGCGGTGGCGGCATACGTGGGCAGCGCCACGATGTAAGGCAGATCGATTCCGGGATTGGTTTCCGGTTCGTCCACGCTCAGATCAAAACTCAGGATCTGGGAGAGCAGGATGACGCCATTGAAATCGACGTCGTATTCGTGTGCGAGCAGGTTCACCAGCACAGCGGACCGCGGCGTGCCGTAGCTTTCGCCGAAGAGATACTTGGGCGAATTCCAGCGTCCGTATTTCGTGAGATACGCCACGATGAATTCCGCGAAGGCGTGCGCGTCGGGGTCGACACCGTAAAACTCTTTTTCCTTGTCTTTACCGGCGATGCGACTGAATCCGGTGCCGGGAGCATCGACAAAAACCAGATCGCTGGCGTCGAGCAGGCTGTAGTCGTTATTGACAATTTGATAGGGCGCGGCCGGGGTATGCGAATTGTCCGCGGTGATCACTCGGCGCGGTCCAAAGGCGCCCATGTGCAACCAGACGGTGGAAGAACCGGGTCCGCCGTTGAAGAGGAATGTAACGGGCCGTTTATTCGCTTCCACATTCTGTTTCGTATAAGAGACGTAGAACATCGAGGCTTCGGCCGTCGGGTTCTTGTGCTGCTCTCCGCTCTCTTCCCGTTCCTCGCTCTCTTTGTTCTCCTGGTTTTCCTTGTTCTCCCAGTGCGCGGCTGAGGCCGCGTCATCCCAGCCTTTGGGATGGACGACGATCGTGCCGGCCACGGCCTGATACGAGATTGCGCTGCCTTCAACCGTCACGCTGCCTGTGCTGGCGACAGATTCAGGCTTAAAGTTCGGGGTTGCGCTGGGCGTAGGCGTAGTCTTCGACTCAGCGTCGGAATTCTTTTTGGGGGCCGCTTTGACTTGAACGGCGAGTGCAGTTGCGAGGACGACGCTGAAGGCGAGGAGCAAGCCTTTCCAAAAAGCGATTTGCCTCTTAGGTGCTGCGCGATTGCTTGAGGAAGATCTTTCCATTATTATGATGCTGGCTGAATTCTGCCCGGGAACGCAGTTTCGAGCAAACGCTGTTTTCGATTTTGATCCGCTTCAAAGAGCCACCGAACCAAAGATGGCTGGAAAGGAAGCAAAGATAACGCAGTCCATTGGTGAACAGAATGTGGAAAGCCTTTGTTTCCTTCGTTGTCTTCTGTCTAGTTTTGCAGCAATTCGCGCTGCCACGGCGCCAGCAATGTTTCGGTGAGCGCAGAATCACTTGCGATCGCTTCCAATGTCCCGCGTGGCGCTACAAACGCAGCCTCGAGCTTGAGATCGTGCGCCGCCCGGTCCCGGCGCTCTCGCAATTCTTCCATGCGCCGGATTGCATCGGTGCTGGGACGGTTTCCGGAACGGCGCTGCCAGACTGGCCAATCCTTTTGGGGTAATTGCGATGCGTGTTCCGCCGCCTGGCGAAAACTGCGGCGTCGTCGCTCCGAGAAATGTCGATAATCGGGGACAGCTCCCGCAGTGAATTTCTCGGCCGAGCGAAGCAATTCGTGGTTCTGTAAAATGTGAAACGCGGGCCGATCGGCTGCTTCCGCTTCTTTCTCGCGCCATTTCCACAATGCGCGTAACACTGCACCGGCTTTCCCGCGCAATGCGCCGGCCCCGCGGATCCGCCACACTTCATCTTCGCCTCGCATCCGTTCCACGGCTGCTTGTTCGATGGCGCGGGCACATGATTGCCGGAACCAATCGAGTCGCCGATGTTGATCCAGTTCCACTTCCAGCTTGTCGGCCAACGGGAGCAAGTAACGAGTATCGTTGATGGCGTATTCCACCATTCGTTTGGGCAGCGGCCGCTGAGCCCAGTTTGCTTTTTGCGATCCTTTCGGAAGCTCGACCCCAAAGTAGCGCTTCACCAACGCCAGCGAGACTGAACTCCCGAATCCCGAGCAGCCGGGCTGCGATCACGGTGTCGAAAATCTGGCGGGCTTTGAGATTTATTCCCCGCCGCAACATTCGCAGATCGAAATCAGCGCCGTGCAGGACAATTTCCTTTTTCTCCAGCGTCTCCCGCAACGGAGCAAGGTCGACATCGGCCAGAGGATCGACAATGAAATCGTGTGGGCTGTTGTCCGTGACACTCAACTGAAGCAGGCAAAGTTTCTCGCGATAGGAATGCAGGCTGTCCGCTTCTGTATCGACGGCGACGCGAGAAGTGGGAGCGATTTTGTCGAGCAGTTCACCAAGTTGGGCGGGATTGTCGATGATCCGGGACGGAGATGACGAATGACGAACGTCTGATGCTGAAGAAATGCGCTCCGTCATTACTTCAATCCGCTGAGCAACAATTCCGCGTTCGTCCTTGTGGCGTGCAGGTTCTCAATAAGCTTCTCCATACCTTCCAGCGGGGGCATTTCTGTCATCGCTTTTCGCAGCATCAGGACGCGTTCCCATTCTTCGGGATGATAGAGCATTTCGTCGCGGCGCGTGGCGGAAAGCAGGGGATGGATCGCGGGATAAATTCGTTTTTCCTGAAGCGCCCGATCCAGGTGCAGCTCCATGTTTCCCGTGCCTTTGAATTCCTCGAAGATCACTTCGTCCATTCGGCTGCCGGTTTCGATCAACGCCGTGGCCAGAACGGTGAGGCTGCCTCCCTCTTCCGCGTTGCGGGCCGAGCCGAAAAACTTTTTGGGCTTGGTCAGAGCTTTTGCCTCCACGCCGCCTGACATGATCCGGCCCTTGCTCGACTGCACATTATTGTAGCCGCGGGACAATCGAGTGATGCTGTCGAGCAGAAGGACGACGTCTTTCTTCAATTCCACCAGACGCTTTGCCCGCTCCAACACCATCTCGGCGACTTCCACATGTCGATGGACGGTTTCGTCGAAATTCGAATGATATACTTCGCAGTCGATCTCGCGTTGGAGATCGGTCACTTCCTCCGGCCGCTCATCCACCAGCAGTAAAATCAGGACGATGTCGGGATAATTCGCCCGGATCGCTTTGGCGATTTCCTTGAGCAAAATCGTCTTGCCCACACGCGGCGGTGCCACAATCAACCCGCGCTGGCCGCGCCCGAGCGGCGTCAAAAGATCGATCGCCCGAGCACTGATCGAGTTCGTCTTCGGGTTTTCGAGCATGATTCTTCCCTGCGGAAATTGCGGCGTTAGCTTTTCAAAATCCGGTGGCGGGTTCCATTCCTCGGCCGGAATTCCTTCGATCGTGGTGAGCTGATCGAGCACCAGACCTTTCTCACGCTCCCGCGGCAGACGCAGCGTTCCGGAAATCGCGTGACCCGAACGGAGATGGAATTGCTGAATGATCGCGCGCGGCACACATACATCTTCGGCGACAGGAAGAAAATTCAGAGCCGGCCAGCGCAGCATCCCGAAGGAATCGCCAACAACATCCAGAAATCCGGTCGCAGTGATGGCAGTGCCGCGGCTCAGGGCGTGTCGGACGAAATCGTAAATCTGCTGATGACCCGAGCGCATCGGGCTCAGATGAAAATCGAACTCGCGCGCCAGGGCTTTCAGTTTGGCGTCGGAAAAATTTTGCAGTTCGTTCAAATCCAGATTTGCAAGCGGCGGCGGTTGATTCGCCGTTGTCTGCGAAGTGAATTCCTCAGTCAGAGGCTCTGGGGCTTGCGTCTCGCCGACAGCAGACTCCAGCTGAGCTTCAGTTTCAGCTGTTTCTTGTTTCGTTATCTCTTCGTCCATTTCAAAATTTGGTAAGGGCGCAATCGCAGAGCGCGCCGGACGGCCTGCGAGCCGTCATTGTCGTTACGTTCGCCACAAACTCAGAAGAAGGCGGGCCTGTTCCACCAATCCCGTTTGATCTCCATTATTCCAAACTACGTGATCGGCTCGTCGGATTTTTTCGGGCAAAGGCATTTGCCAATGGATCATTTCCTCGGCGTCGGGTTGTTTGATTGACATTCTTTCGATCAGACGGGCTAGCTGGATTTTCGGCGAGCAGGCCACGACCACGACTCGATCGCACAAGCTTTCGCCACCGGTTTCATACAGGAGAGGAATATCGGCAAAGAAAAAATCCGGAGAATTACGATGGGTTTCCGCCAAAGCGCTCCATTGCTGTCGAATCCGCGGATGGAGAATTTGTTCGAGCGCGCGTTTTTTCGCTGCGTCAGCAAAGATTATGGCCCGAAGCATCTCCCGATTCAAGTCGCCCGTGCTGGAAAAAATCTCCTGGCCGAAGGGTTCAACCAACTCCTGTTTCACTTCCGGAAGATCGACAATTTCACGCGCTGCCACATCCGCATTAAAGAATCTTGCTGCGGGAAGCAGTTCTCGCAGGCAATTCACGAAGCTCGATTTTCCGGTGGCGACTCCACCCGTGATTCCGATGGAAGGCATTTTTGAAAAGACTCAAGCTCCAATATCCAAGCGCGAGGGAAATTCAAAACATCAATATTACATTCAGGCAGCTCTTTAGGCCTGTCATGTTAATCGCGCAGGCGCGGGAGAAACATCTCCCTCTATTTTTCCGGGCATTGTATTCCAGAAATGAATGGAGATTCTTCGCTTTGCTCAGAATGACAGTTGTAACTTTGCTTCGAACCCTATAAGCGATTGAAAGCGTTGGACGAAATTACTGCGCCAGACTAGATGAGGCGGATGCCTCACCCGTCCACCGCTCGGTCTCGGGCAAGAAAGAAAATTGTCACACCGGGAAAAGCTTTACGAAAGCGTCGCCCGATGCGCGCTCGCCCAGGACCAAACAGATCCGGGCGCAACTCGGCGACACCGGTATCATCGACAATTGTTTCCAAGCCGGAGACGGAAGGACCAAGCGACCTCGACTTGATGCTAGGCATTCAGAAAGAGGACGCAGATGCGCTCTCCCAACTTTATGATCGTTATAACGGAATTCTAAAAGCGCTGATTCTGCGTGTGGTCCACAACGAAGCCGAGGCAGACGATCTGCTGCAAGAGATTTTCATGGAAATCTGGAACCAGGCGAAAAATTTTTCGCCGCAAAAAGGTAAGCCGCTGGGCTGGATGGTCACTCTGGCCCGGCGCCGGGCGATTGATGGCTTGCGCAAAAAGCAGGCTTACGAACGGGCCGAAGAGCGATTGCAGGCTGAGACCGAACAACAACCCGACGCCTGGGTCCAGAACACAACCGCCGAAGCGATCGAATTCAGCGATACCCGCACGTTGGTGCGAAAGATGATTGGCCGAATCCCGCCCGCCCAGCGGCAGGCCATTGAGCTGGCATTTTTTAAGGGCATGAGCCAGCGCGAAATCGCGGCAAAAACGAATACGCCATTAGGAACAGTCAAGACGCGGCTTGAACTAGGTTTGAAAAAAATTTATGACGGACTCAAGGAGCTGAAAGATGAGCTTTGAGGAATTTCAGAAGCAGGCCCGGCTCTATGTCATCGGCGCGCTCGAGCCAGCGGAGGCTCGAGAATTTGAAAAGGCCCGCCGGAAATTCGGCAAGAAAGCCGAAAACCTCATCACGGAGTGCTATAATTTGCATGAGGCATTTGCGCTGAGTTTGCAACCCGCAAAGTCCTCGGCTGCGATTAAAGATCGCCTCATAGCCATGGTGCGGGAACGAAAACAGAGCTAGAAGTTGAAATGTGTAGAGCGCGCTCTCCTGAGCGCATCCCTCCCGCGTTACTGGCGGCTAAAGTTCCGCTGAGGACAGCGGACGCTACAACCGCGGTTTATTGTTCGGTTTCCGTCTCGTCGCCGTAGACGCTGCGCAAGATAAATTCCTGGATAAAGCCGTAGAAATTCACCTGAAACAAACTTAGATCGCGTCGGGACGCGACCGGTGAGCGGTAGTGATCGCACAATTCGCCGTCGGTGAACTCATATTTCGCCGCCAGAGCGAGGCGCGCCTGATTCAGCGCATTCAACCAGGCATCGGCATTTTTTTTCGGAATGCGCAGGGTGCGATTCGTAAATTTCTTTTCATCGCCTCCAAGCTGTTTTAAGTCCGCTGCTACTGTTTCGGTCGCGGATCGAAAAAGGCGTCGCAACTCGGGTTCGACGTATATTTTCCACTCCTTGCAAGCCTCTTTTTCAGCAGAATCGGCCGGACGACTAAAGAGACGTTTTTCCGCCGCCGGGACGCCCTGCGGATCGGCGCTGGTCGGTATCTGGCGAAGTAGCTCGGCCAGGAAGGGATCGAGATCGGATATTTCGATACTATCGTCTCGCCGGCAAATCTCCATATCAAGCCGCCTTCTCCAGAGTGGCGAGCAGGAGATACCCATGTAACTGCTGCACGTAAAGCTCGGCCCGCTCGCGCATTCCACTCCACAAAACCGAGCGGCCGTTGTTATGCACTTCCAGCATGTGGTGCTCGGCTTTTTCCCGGGGATAACCAAATACTCGCTGAAAAACCATCGTCACGTAAGTCATCAGATTTACCGGATCGTTATGAACGACGACCAGCCAGGGAGAATCGAGCTCTTCCTTCGAGCGCGTTTCCTGGATCGTGCCGGGTTGCTCAATCGTTTCGGTGCCGGCATCGGCTACAACTTGCTGCGCCATCAACCGTCGCTCGCCAGTCATCAGGAGAAGGCTAACATACGCGGCATTCAGTTCAAACCCTCCAGCCGCCCGATTTCGAGCAGAATCTTTTTCTGTTGCTGCTCCATTTTTTGAGCGCCGGATTTGGTCCGATCGTCGAATCCATGCAGGTGAAGCAAGCCATGTACCATGTACAACCGAACTTCCTGAATGGTCGAGGTTCCGAATCGGCGGGCATTTCGCCGCGCTGTTTCAACGCTGATGAAAATTTCGCCGTGGTCGAACGTCAGCACATCGGTGGGGACAGGCTCGTAGCGGAATTGTCGATGCAATCGTGCCATTCGGCGGTCGGAAATCAGCAGCACGAAAACTTCCGTCAATTGCTTTAGCCTGCTCGGCCCTGGTGGCAGCAACTTCAGGCACTGTTCCAGCGCGCGATCGGCGAACTTTCCAAGATCGACAATCTTTACCCGAATGGTTCGCTGAAGATTTCGGACACGGATTTTACCGACCAATGTATCGATTGTCATTCTGAGCGCAGCGAAGAATCTCACTTCATTTTCGTCCGCCAAGCGAAAACAAAAGCGAGAGATGTTTCGCTTCGCTCAACATGACAAGCTTACATCGGCGGTCTATGTTCGGCCTGAAAATTGCGCGTGATCAGGCGGGCTCCTTTGCTGAAGGAAAAATAAGCCCAGGCCCATTGAAACAGCACGGCCAGCCGGTTCCGAAATCCGACCAGGAAAATGATGTGCACAAAAAGCCAAGCTAACCAGGCGAGCAGGCCGCTCAGATGAATGAACCGCAAATCAGCGACGGCTTTGTTTCGGCCAATGGTGGCCATGCTGCCTTTGTCGAAATAACTGAATGGCTCTGGCGGGTTGCCTCTGATGATCGTCATAACATTCTGCGCTGCATGACGACCTTGTTGCATCGCCACCGGCGAAACCCCGGGGAGAGGTTGCCCGGTTTGATGTGAAAAATTCGCCAGATCGCCGATGACCTGCACTTCAGGATGACCGGGGATGGTCAGGTCGTCGTTCACTACGACCCGACCGACGCGGTCAACCGGCACACCGAGAGTCTTGCCGAGAAATGACGCGTTATTGCCCGCTGCCCAAATTTTCACCCGGCATGGAATAAACTCGTCACCCACCTGCAAACCGGCCTCGGTGAGATTCGTAGCGTGAATTCCAGTCCGCACTTCGACGCCAAGATCCGCGAGTTGTTTCATTGCTCTGATCCGCAAATCTTCCGGATAAGCTGCGAGCACGAGCGGTTCGCCTTCGACAAGTATGACTCGCGCCTGTGATGGATCGATGTGACGAAAATCCTTCGCCAAAGTGTGTCGGGCGATCTCGGCAATGGCGCCAGCTAATTCGACTCCGGTCGGTCCGCCGCCAATTATTACGAAAGTCATCGCCGCTTTCCGCGCAGCTTCGTCTTTGATTCTCTCTGCATATTCGAATGCCATGAGCAAACGACGGCGGATTTCGATCGCGTCCTCGAGACTTTTTAATCCGGGTGCGACTTTTTCCCATTCATTGTGACCGAAATAGGAATGCCGCGCGCCGGTGGCAAGGATCAAGAAATCGTAACTGACTTCGCCGCCATCGGCGATTTTCAATTTTCGCGTCTCTACATCGACTGATTGGACCTCAGCCAGAACGACCTCGAGATTTTTACATTTGCTTAGCACGGCCCGGATCGGCGCGGCGATATCGGCTGGCGATAGGGCAGCGGTCGCCACTTGATAAAGCAATGGCTGGAATAGGTGATAATTAGTCCGGTCGATGATGGTTAGATCGACATCCTCGCAGGCGAGCTTTTTCGCGGCCTCAAGCCCGCCGAATCCAGCACCCACGATAACGACATGAGGTCGTGTGTTCATTTAACGACTGAATGATTTAGTAATTCAACGATTTCTTGCCTGCATTCGTCCTTACATTCAATCACCCCGTCTAATCGGGAAATCTTTAATTCGCCAAATCACTAACTGTGCTATCTTTGTCGCCCTATGCCGAAAGCAATTGCCCGCAGTAAAACGAGAAAAGCCGTTGCCAAACGATTCAAGATCACGGCGGGCGGCAAGGTTTTACGAGCGCATTCTTCGCGCCGGCATCTGCTTTCTTCCAAGCGTGCGAAACGGAAACGGCAGTTGGGGAAAGCCGCACTTGTTCACGAAACGGATGTGGCGCGAATTAAGTCGAACCTGCCGTTACGGCTAGAGCGACTTTGCCGATTGATTAGCATCGGTCCGAGCCGGACTGGCATATCGGAGAAGCCGATCCCACCGTTGCGATGGCAGGTGCAACGCGTTCTCCGCAACGCGTTGGTAAAAAAAGCGCCGGAGGCGCCAAATTTCTGTCGTCATTTGCACGATGTTGATGTTGCGCGACTCTTTCTTTCCGTCAGGGGCTATGGATTGAGGACTTACGAACCCCGCCAGGGCAGGAATGCAGCAACGGTAGTTTGATCCTCCTTGCCGTAGCTCCCTGGCGGACTTTTGCAGTGCGATTGTTGGTAGGGCACGACCGCCGGGCGCGCCGAACACCTGAATCCAGGACCGCCCGGCGGTCGGTCCCTACCAGTGAAACTTCTCAAGGTTAAGACAGCACGATTCAGTGAAGCCGTTGAAAAAGCGGGCAAACCGGAAGCTTACACACTTTGGCAAAAACCGGCGCAGGATCGACATCTCCAACCGGCGATCAGGAATCATCACGTAATGACGATTCAGAAAAGCGATAGTGGAACGGAATTTGGGATTGTTGGCTTTAAAGAAAACGAAAGCAGCCAGTTATCTGATTTTTCCAAAATCGTTGAAGCGATTCGAGAACAAGCGGATCGTGGGAATCAAATGGAACCTGGTAAACTCACAATGACGGATGACGAACGGATTCGTTATTCGCGGCATCTGATCATGCCGGAAGTCGGAATCGGAAGGCCAAGGCCGCTTGAAAGCGGCGCGCGTTCTCTGCGTCGGCGCGGGCGGGCTCGGCTCACCTGCGGCACTATATCTGGCAGCAGCGGGCATAGGCACGATTGGGCTGGTCGATTTCGACGATGTCGATCTTACCAATTTGCAGCGGCAAATCCTTCACGGAACAAAAGACGTAGGGCGAAGCAAATTGGAATCGGCCCGCGATCGGTTGCACGATCTCAATCCCAACATCGATCTCGAACTGCATGAATGCCGGTTCACCAGCCAGAACGCTCTCAGGCCTGGTCGAGCAATACGACGTGAGTGTCGATGGTTCCGATAACTTTCCGACGCGGTATTTGTCGAGCGACGTGTGTGTGTTCGCCCGCAAGCCAAATGTCTATGGCTCCGTTTTCGCTTCGAAGGACAGGCCACTGTTTTCGCGCCGCACTTGGGCGGTCCGTGCTATCGCTGTCTTTTTCCCGAGCCGCCAGACCCGGGCAGCGTTCCCAATTGCGCGGAAGCGGGCGTGCTGGGTGTATTGCCGGGGATCATCGGTTTGATCGCAGGCGATCGAGGCGATCAAACTGGTTCTCGGCGCAGGCGAACCGCTAGTCGGGCGGCTGTTGCATTTCGACGCTTTGAAAATGAAGTTCCGCGAATTGAATCTGCGGCGGGATCCGGACTGTCCTGTTTGCGGCGACAGCCCGACAATTTTGAGCCGATTGATTACGAAATCTTCTGCGGAATTCCGCGCAAGCAGGATTCGATACCGGCAATTTCAGTTCATGAATTGAAACGAAAGAATGGATGCGGCGAATCATTCCAGTTGATCGATGTGCGGGAAGCATTCGAACACGAGATCGCGAGGATCGATGGAGCGAAACTGATCCCGCTTCGGGAGATCGGCCAACCGCGCGACGAATTCAAAAAGGATCAACCGATCATTGTCCATTGTCACAGCGGCCAACGGAGCGCAGCCGCAGTGCGATTACTCCGCGAACGTGGATCTGGGGAATGTTTTCAATCTCGAGGGCGGGATCGACGCTTGGTCGGAAAAGATCGATCCCAGCGTGCCGAGATATTGAGGCTGATTTGAGAGCTTTTGCAGCTCATTCCTGCGCCCCGGGCACATCGTTCCATTTCGCCCGCAGTTCGCCTTTTCCATCGAACACAGAGACCCGAAAAGAGCCCTCGCCAGTTCAAAACCAAATTGAGAGATCGCCGTTCCGTCAAAATCCGCGACTGCGAAAATATTCTCACCGCGGATCGCGAGATATTTTCTATCGATCATATCTGCGGCTGAGCTCGTCGTGCTGCAGCTGTTCAGACGAAAATGGGCACCGGCTTTGAGCAAGTGCACGGACGGGAGCGCTATGTTCGCCAAAATCCACGACCGCGATCAACCGATAATCGGGTTTACCCAGATAAAAATCCGGAATCGCGATCTCCCACCTCCTGGTCTTCGGCCAATTCGGGCGAGTGGTCAGGACAATGATGCTGACGTGGCCGTCATTCGTGACTATCGTGTTACCATCGAGATCGACGAACTTGATCCGATAGTCTTGGCCAACGGTGAACTGGCGGCCATCGACGATGTCCCGTTGTAAAAAGGACTATGAGGCACGCGAAAAATTGAAATGCGCGTAACGTCTCACAATTGAGCAGATTGCCGAGATGAACCGCGCTGACAAGTTGTCGATCTTCGCTCTGGGTTTTATTCTGCCTGGGCTGTTCGCTGGATGCAATCGCATGATGACATCGCGGCATGCGCAACTCGTCAAAGACGCCAATCGCAAAATCATCGCAGGGTGATTTTTTGCGGGCGATCAATCTGTATGAAGCGGCGCTTGGACGACAGCCCGCATTGCGCGGAAGTTCATTATAAGCTGGCGGATGTGTATGACGACAAAATGAAAGATCCGCTCAATGCGCTGCATCACTTCAAACGTTATCTCGTCGTTAGTCCCGATGGCCCTCATGCAAACGAGGTGAAACATCTCATGAAACACGATGAGGTGATGTTGCTCACGACTTGTCGGGCGATTCGGTCCTCACGCGTGCCGAGGCCGCGCGCTTGCGAAACGAGAATCTGGCGTTGCGCAAGGAATTGGAAGAACGTTCAACTCGCGTCGCGGGGCGTGCCAGAAAATCAGGCGCCGTCCGATTCGGCCAGGAGGCTTTAAAAAAGCTGGAGGACAGACCTACATCGTGCCGATCGGGAGACACGCTGGCATCGATCTCGCGAAAATTTTACAAGACGCCGCCTCACTGGAAAGCGATTCTCGATGCTAACAAAAAAACATCGACGATCCCGAGAAATTGAAGGTCGGGCAAAGCTTGTTCATCCCATGAAAATCAGTGGCCGACGGAAAGGACGAGATCAATGCGGACATCGCTCCGGAAGTGGGCTGGCTGCCAGTGAGCTTTGCCAATGTTTATTTTCTCGGACGACCCGGCGGAAAATGGGTACTTGGTCGATGCCGGTTTTCCTGGTCGGGCAATGGAGATTGTTGAAGCAGCGGAAGCACACTTTGGCGACGGTTCACGGCCGGAGGCTATTTTTTGACGCATGGTCACTCGGATCATGCCGGCTCAGCATTGAATTAGCAGAACAATGGGACGTGACGATCTACGCTCATCGGCTGGAATTGCCCTATCTCACCGGCAAATCGAATTATCCTCCGCCGATCCGACCGTGGGCGGTGCTCTCGCTTTTCTGTCGCGTTTTCTCCCTCGCGCCCGAGTGATTTGGGAAACGGTTCGAGAATTGCCGGATGGAGAACTGCCCGGCCTGACCGGCTGGGAATCGATCCGAATCTCCCGGTCATTCGCCCGGTCACATTTCATTTTTTCAGGCCTTCCGATGGAGTCCTTATTGCTGGCGATGCAATTGCCATCGGTAGATATGGATTCGTGGAGCGGGATTGTTCACCGGACGGCAACAATTGTCACCGTCCGCCCGCACCGTTCACCCTGGATTGGGATGCGGCGCGCTCCTCGATCGATCGCACTCGCGCAAATTACGGCCTAACGTTATTGGTTGTGGTCACGGTATTCCAATTTCGAAGAGTGATCTGCCACGTCGAATGGAAGGCATTTGCGGAAAGATTTCGGCGCCGAGGCATGGGCGTTATGTGGACAACCTGCACGCATGGACGGGAATGGAATTGTCGATCTTCCCCCTGCGCCGTTCGATCCCATACCATTCGCGACTCTCGCGTCGCTACTGGTCGCTCGGCGCTGGATATCTCGACGAGAGCGGCGCGAGTAGCTCACGGATGCTCCAGCGTATTGCCCGCCCTATCTGCCTCTCCCAAACCCAGTCCTTTGCCCTCACTGGCGCTGTCCGTCCGTCTCTCCCACGTGGAAGAGCAACGGAAAGACTGAAAGACGCGCCCTTACTGTATCACCCGCCAATCTCTACCTCGAGATTAGAATCGCATCGCAAAAGGATACAACGCCGCCCAAATTCGCCACGTCGTAATCGAATACGCTGTGATTCGATCGGCTTGAGGCAAGAGTAGCGACGGCACTGGCTGTGAAATATCTCGTTACCCGATAGTTCGCGCCCAAGGCAAGAATTTCGCTAACATCGACACGCGAATCCTCGTGGTAATAATCGCGCAGGACAATGCGCCCGCCACATTGACGCTAAAAGCCCGCGACTTACATTTGCGAATGTAACCGGCGTACACTTCGTAATCGTTGCGACGCGGGGTCTCCGGACAAGCCGCGGCGCTGATAATTTCGTTGACTCCCAATAGTGATCTGCTTGGGCGCGGCCAATGCGAATTGGAATTTCCGCATTGGCGATGAAGAGATGATCCGAATAAAACGCTTCGGCGCTGTCCTTTTCAGTGAGCCGATTGAAATCGGTACTCAAAACGCAAAACCAGATTATGGCAGTGTGGGATTAGGTATCGAAAGCCGACTTCGAGGTCGAAGCTGCCAAAATTAAAGTAATCAAACCGATCGTAATAAAAAAACTGCTGACGAACGCCGAGGAACTCATAGAGGTTTTGATTTACTCGGGGCTCGTAAAACACCGCCGCGGCCGGGGCCACAACGAAATCATCCTGTTCGCCACTGGAGGTGAGAGCCACATTTGAGGTCCAGTAAAACGGCACGCCGACCGATGCCGTAAACGGTTGATATTCCTCGACTCGTTTTAAGATTTGTTGTTCGCCCAGATCGACATCACTCGCGATCGGCTCCGCATTCCCCGCTTCCGTGCCGGCAGGCGGAACATTGGGAGCAAAGGGCGACGGCGCCTGTCCTCGCACCAACTCGCGTTGATCGGTTTGAACAGTCTGCGCGAAGCTTGTCTGCGCCACAATGATCCAAGGAGCAAGGAGCAGCGCGCAAATTAACTGAAAATCAACCGGCGATTGATATCGCATGGAAGTTATTGCGCCATGACAACGTGCGGTTGTCGTCGGTCGCGCAGGCGTTGAAGATCGCGATCGAGTTGCGTTCTTTTCTCCACTCGAACTTCGTTCAGGCCATTCCGATTTTTCGAGCCGGCGGCGTTTCTCCCACGGGGGACCACAATTTTCCCGGCATGATTTGGAGCGGCATCATCCAGCAGAGCGAGTAATTCGTCGCTGTTGCGAACGTGCAATGCATCGCCTTTTGCGGCGCCATCTTGAACCGAGCCATCTCCACCGTGTCGAGCGACAATTCGCGGAATGCTTCCATTATGAGTGCTCTGGGCCCCGGCAGTTGTCGATTCGCCGCCTGGTGGATCATTAAATGGAGGCGCACTGGACAGCGGCTGGGGATTATTTGCACCCTGGCCGTCAAAAATACCACTCGTGGTTCCGTTGCCGCCGAAACCCGAGTAATTGGCATTGTTCGTATAAACATCAACAGGCGCTGGTCCGCCGACTGTGACGACGACATCGTCGGAGATGGTGACCGAATTCGCGGCAAGAATCTTTGCGCCGCTGCCGCCAAGGGTGACATCCGAAATAAAATTAATCTGTCCGTTACCACCGGGGGCATACAGCTTCAGGGTAGAATCAGCCGAGAGCGTACCGCCGCCGCCGATGGTGATGGTGCCATTTGAACCGAACACTCCGGCCTTGAGCACATCTGCGTGAACACTTGAACCGTCGAACGTGATCGCCCCATCCTGGTTGATGGAGGCAAGAAATGTCCCGCCCGCATCGTAATTACCGCCGTTGATCCCAATCTGTGCGACAGGAGCCAACCCATCTCCTTCGCTTACAGGTTCTGCGGATCCGAGACTATCCCTCCCATAAATAGCAAAGGTTGCGTCGCCGTCTATCGTGGCATTGCCCGACAGATTGAAAAAGATGGCCATAGCGCCGGAAATCTGACCAGAAGTGTTATCAATCTCCGCCAGAAGCGAGCCCGCGTTGAGACCGGAGGCACCGATGTCAATTAGCGCCATGCCGTTTATTACGCCACCCGCTCCTCCCGATACGGGTTATTTAAGATCTGGAACCACATGCCGCCTTGCGAGCTGAGCGTTCCATTGCCGGAGAAATCGATCAGAGCGTCGGAACCAATCTGTCCCCCGCGGTTATCGATGAGGGTGTAAAGATTACTGCTCATCAGGCTATCGGTGACTCCAATACTCACTAGCGCCTGGCTGCCGATCGTGCCGCCGCCACGGTTCAGTATTGCCGCGGACAAATCTCCGCTGGAAAGATTCGTTGCGGATACGTTTACCGCGGCAATACCAAGGATCGTGCCGCCGGCGCTAGCACCCATCGGCGCGACAGGACCGGAATTATCGATCTCTGCATCGAAAAGGCCGGCCGTCGAAATCGTCGATGCAGTTACCTGAATTTCGCCGTTGCCGTCGATAATTCCCCCTGGGCTCCCCGAAGCGGGATTCCGGATGTCGAAACTTGCGTCACCGCCGGTTGTCAAATTGGGCGATAAAAAACCGATGTCTGCGCTTCCAGTGATATGTCCGCCCGGATTGTCGATTAGGGCGAAAAGCGAATTTCCGAGCGAAACGTTGTTGGCCGAAGTTTGAATCGAGGCATTTCCATTGATTGTAGTGCCGTCGTTGCTGATTCGGAACCGCGTCAAATCGGCTGCCGAGTTGTTCACGAAATTGCCGCCGATGTCGAGGCTGAGATTCATGTCTCCTGATACCGCTGTCCCCGGGAGGACCAAGGTTTCAAAACTGGCGACGCCGTTTAGCGTCAACGAGCCGCTTATATTCATACCAATGCTGCGACCAGCCGTAGCCTGAATCGCGCCAGTGCTCATGCTGCCAGTTCTCATCAGGTGGATGGAGCCCTCCGCCGCCAATCGCAGATCGCCAATATTTAAAAGCGGAGAATTAATCGTGAGATCGGAGCCGGTGCCACGGGCATACATGGCGAGCAGCGGAAGATTGGCGAATGAGACATTGGAGCTCAGATTGATCGGACCATTCACCGTAGCCAATAGCAGCACATCCAGCCCCGAGAACGTCAGCGTACCGCCAGGAGATCCGGAAGTAATTCCATCTACGCCCACCAATCCCAGATGGGTGACGCCATTTGTCGTGTCGATCGTAGGATTGCCATTCAAGGAAAGGCTCTGGAACTTGAATACCGCAATCGGCAAATGGTTTGGATCGGCAAAAAATTCGGTGTCGATATTTAAGGCGACATCAAATGGCGATGTGGAACCGAACGCCCAGGTTGTGAATGGGCCATCAGGTTGGCCGCGATAGATCTTTCCATAGTCCGTAACTCCATTGGTGGTGATGGCTGGGTCAGTGTTTATAACTGTGCCCGACGTGATTGTGTAGGGAATCGGGGAACTGATCACAGATGGAGTACCGTATTTGCTTGGCGTAGCAGATGGAGTGGCGGTCGGACTTGGTGTAGCGGTGGGCGTGGGCGTGGCACTCGGCGTCGCGGTTGGAGTTGCCGTAGCAGATGGAGTTGCAGTCGGAGTTACGGTTGGTGTTGGCGTCGCACTTGGAGTCGGTGTGGGAGTCTCCGATGCAGCAAATCGTTGGTCGGCAACTTCAATAATGTCTCTAAATGGCGGCGGGCCGGGCTGTTCGCCAACGCCTCCTTGCAGGTTCACTACATTCAAAATTAGCGGTACATTGGCGAGCTCGGGAAAATCACTGATCAGGTGGGAGGTTTTCAGAACGAGTGAGACGTCAAACTTCATCGGTGTGGTGATGCGACCAGCGGCAGTCCTCATGACCATATCACCGCCATGAAGCGTCACCGCGTCCTCCCGATGTCCGGTCGGAAAGAATGTGCCTATTCCTTCCAGCACCATAAATTTCACGGGTGGCCCCACCGCAAACAGAGCAGTCCCACCCGAGATGGAAGCGGTCACTGCCCCGGTTTTGATGCTTGCTGCCGGACTGTTTGGCGGCACCTGCAACAGAATGGAACCGGAATCCAAGCGAACTTCCCGGGACCCTTGAACCATACTAAACACCGTGTTCTGCCCAAGGCGTGTGATAGTTAAGTCGGGAAATGTTAGTTCGACGCGCGATTCAACTCCTGTTCGCACCGCCGTTTGCTGCGTGACGGTGTCGTTTACTACGGCCGGCCGCGGCGGGGCACTCGGTTTCAGTAACCGCACATCCTGAATCACTCGTGAAACCCGCGCCGACTCGAATGGCGCAGCATCGACAATATGAACGAGGGCCACGCCACCGCAGATAAGGGCGCATACTGCCATCGTGGTTCGATCCGATTTTTTGACGGAAGTCTTTCTTTTCATTGGTTATCGTTGCGAAAAGCCGCCTGTCGCTTTAGCCCGAGTTCCCGGTCCCACGGGAAAAGGCTACGTTTTGAGGCTTTCCGCCTACTGGGTCAAGCTTTTACTGCGAGGATCGGCCGAGATAGTCAAAAATGTTATCAGCGCATCGGCACTTAGCATAAAAATGGCGCGATTTGTAGCGCATGAAATGTCATTGCCTGGCCAGAAGGCCGGGCCTTTCGTGCTCGCCGTTGCGATGGCTGTCTAAATTTATGCGAACGTTCTTCAGGCGGTCGGCCATGTCGATCCTACTCGAATCTTTTGCCCCGGCGGTTTTATGTCCCGCTGCACTTGAGATCTTGCCTCGGGGTCGTGGAACCGCATCGTCAAGGAGTGCCAGCAATTGAGAGCTGTTTCTAATGTTAATCGTGGCAGCAGCCGTTCTCGCGCGAGGTTCTCTGAAATCATCAGCTCTTTCGGCATTTCGGGGCGCGGCTGCGGATGTTGTGTCAGTCCCGTGATGTGAGGTTGCCCCGCCGCTGGGCTCGATGGTTTCCGGTGCGAGAATCGGGCCATCAAATGGCGGCGCTGAAGAGAGAGACTGGGTCTGGGCTCCATTCCCACCGAACGTCCCTGTAGTACTACCATTGCCCCCGGAGCCAGAATAGTTCGGCACATTGGCAAAAACCATGGCCATGCCTGATTGCCCGGTGATGGTAACTACGACGCCGTCGAAGATGGTTACGGTATTGGCAGCGATAATCGGCGCAGCCGTTTGCCCTGACAAAGTTACATCAGTTAGAAAGTTGATGGAACCGTTGCTGCCAGAAGCGTAGAGCTTGAACTCTGTGTTGCCACTAAGCATCCCGCCCCCAACGTTGAGCACGCCATTCGGACCGAAAACACCGGCTTTGAGCACATCGGCCTGCACCGTGGCATTGTTAAAGGCGATTGCACCGTCATCGGAAATGGTACTCCGAAACATGCCTCCGACACTATAGTTGCCGCCATTGAAATTGATGGCGGCGGACGAGGCCCCATTACTGCCGAAAATATTGAACTGTGCGTCATTGGTCACCGTGGCAGTGGCGGAAACATTCATGTTGATCGTTGCGGCATTGCCGATCGTGCCGCCATTCGAATTGTCAATTTGATTAAACAGGTTCCCACCAATGGAAATGTTAGGGACAGTTACGTCGATCGTGGCGTTTCCGCCGATGCTGCCGAAATTGCTATTGTTGATTTGGGTAAGCAAAGAGTTCGCAGAAATGCTGGCCGCGCTTACGTCTATCGTGGCATCTCCGCCGATTGTTCCACCGGCCGAACGGGTAGCCCGGCTTTCGTTCAAGATTTGAAAGTCCGCGTCGCCTACAACCTGGAGGCTGCTAGTGATGTTGAAGTCGATCGCGGCATTGCTTCCGATACTTCCACCGCTGACGCCGCTGTCACTGTTGAAATTGTCGATCTCAACGTCGAATAGACCCGCGATGGAAGCGCTGGCGGCGCTCAACTGAATCAACGCGCTTCCCCCAATCGTGCCGCCGCTTGTAGCGTTGTCCTGGCTGACACCACGTTTTTGGTTATCAATAAGAATATCCGCCTCGCCCGGCACGGTCGCATCGAAACCTGAATTGCCGGGGTTCGTCCCAGGTATGGCAAAGCTTCCTGTCAAATCAAAAGCAATGGCAGCATTCGAATCGATCAACGCGCCATCCCGGTTATCGATCTGGGCGAATAACGCGTTGGCCGTGAAGTTATTTGAGAGCACCTGCAGAGTCGCGCTGCCATGGAGTACGCCGCCGAGAGGGCTGGCGATGTCGGCGTCATTCAAAATCTCTAAGTCAGCCTCGCCATCAATGGACACGCCGTTGGTGATGCCAAGATTCATGAGCGCACTCCCATTGAGAGTGCTGCCAGTGTTGCTGATGATGGTGGAGAGCCGGCCGCCAATTGAAGCGGTGCCTGCGTTAATCGTCAAAGTCGCATTGCCGTCGATGGTTGAAGCGAGCGCCGGGCCGCTCATGTTGTCAAACCTGGTCGAAATAGTAACCGAGAGGCTTTCTGGAAATCCAAATGGATCGGTGCTTTCGCCGGAAGTCGTCAACGCGCCGCCGACGTTCAAAGTAAGGCTAACCGGCGAATCAATTTGGCCGCCACTACGATTATTAACAAGCGCGATGATCGATTGCGCGGAGAGATCTCCTCCCGTCGCGACGGAAATATTTCCGCCCGTACCGATGTGCCCTGCAGCGTTGCCACTGAAATCATAGTTCTCAACGAGAACACTAAACGCTCCGCCGGTAGAGACACTGCCGGAAGTCGTCAGTGCGATGTTGCCGCCGTTGTCGATCTGACCGGAGGTGTTTTGAACCGTCATTTCGAAATCGCCCGCGGTCATCAGATCCCCCCCGACGTTCATCGAAATATTTCCGCCCCTTCCGATATGGCCGTTTTCGTTCTTCACTCGCAACTGGGAAATATCGTCAGCCGAGCTGTTCGTAAAATCGTTGCCGACAGTTAATGTGACATTGGCCCCATTGGGTACGCTCGTTCCCGGCAAGACCAGAGTGTCCAGGCGAAATTGACCGTCTAACGATAGCGAGCCGTGGATTTGTACATTCAGATTTCCGCCGGCCGTCGAGCCAAAGCTTCCGACGCTCATGCTCCCGGAGTTGGTAAGCTGAAGCGATCCCTCGGCAGCAAGCTTGAGATTAGCGATATTTGAAATTGGCGAGTTGATCGTTAGGCTAGAGCCGCTTCCACGGGCATAAATCGCCAGCGTGTCAAGGTTCGCAAAAGAAATGTCAGAGCTAAGATTGATCGAGCCATTGACTGTCCCGAGATAAAGCCCGTCCAGGCCACTAAACGTTAACGGGCCGCCGGGCGGCCCAGACGTGATACCACTCACACCGATCAAGCCGAGGCGTGTGACTCCGCCGTTGCTTGTGTCGATCGTTGGATTGCCGGTCAGCGACAAGCTTTGAAATTTAAAAACGGCAATCGGCAGATTGGCTGAGTCAGAAAAGAATTCGCTATCAAGATTCAGCGCCGTGTCGAAAGGTCTTGTCGATCCAAAGGCCCACATTGTGAATGGCCCGTCGGCGGTGGGCCCGCGATAAATTGTTCCGTAGGCAGTCACACCGTTAGTGGTGATGGAGGGGTCGGTCGTGATCGTCGTTCCCGAAGTAATGATGTAGGGCACGGGCGAACTGATCACTAATGGCGTGCCAAACTTGCTCGGCGTAGGGGACGGCGTCGTCGTGGGGGTAGGTGTTGCGCTTGGCGTGAGAGTTGGCAATGCGGCAAATCGTTGATCGGCAACTTCAATAATGTCCCTGTATGGAGGCGGCCCGGGCGACTCGCCAAAGCCTGCTCCCTGCTGGTTAACGATATTCAAAATCAACGTCAGATTAGCCAACTCGGGAAAATCGGTGATCAAATGAGATGTGCTGAGGACGAGCCCGACGTTAAATGTCATTACCGGCGTGATGCGTCCATCAGCAGTCATCATCACCATTTCTCCGGCTTGGAGATGAACAGCGCGTTCCGGATGTCCGGTTGGAAAGAGAAATCCGTTGCCTTCCAGGACCATGAACTTCCTTGGCGGGCCGACTGCAAAAAGAGCAGTAGCGCCAGCAATTCCAGCGGTGACCCCGGGGCTTATGATTCTCGCCTCCGGAGCGTTTGGCGGGATTTGCAGAAGAAGGGAACCCGAATCCAAATGGATCTCGCGAGCGCCTCGGGACAGGGTGAAGATTGTGTTCTGCCCGAGTCGAGTAATGGTCAAATCGGGAAACGTTAGTTCGGCTCGCGATTCAACTCCGGTACGCACTGCCGATTCGCGGGTAACCATATCGTTTACGACGGCGGGACGCGGCGGCGCGCTTGGCTTTAACAGGCGCACATCCTGGATCACCTGGGAGACCCGCGCAGAGTTGAGGGGCGCAGCATCGACAATTCTATTTAGAGCCACCGCTCCGCAGATTAGAGCGAAGACCGCGGTTGTGACTCGATCTGACCTTTTGATAGAAATTTTTCTCTTCATTAATTTTTGCCCGGATAATTTCTGCTTGGCTATCTTTTTATTTTCGATCTCGACTGGCGACTCGCTGCTTTTGAGGCTTTCGGTGCGTCCGGGTTGACGAGTGAAACGACAGTGCCGCCGCCGTGGATGACAAGGTTCGTTTCCATTAATGTCTTTTTTGATTTCTTACCATCCTGCGCCCGAGCCGCGGCCGCGATTGCTCCCTGAGTCCGCAAAGGCGGAAGATCGACAATAAGATGACTGGTCCGAATGAAACGGGCGATATCGAAGTCGACTGGATCACTCAGGGGATCCTTTGCATTGCCGAAGACCATCTGACCCGGGCCGACCAAGACCGAATCGCCCACATGGCGCGGCCGATACAATCGCCCTTTGCCTTCGAGAACCAAAAATTTACAAACGCCGTGGCGATATTCGAAGACGGACGTCGTTCCGCTGATCGCAGCCGAGATTTCTCCGGCCTCAATTTTTGCGGCTAGTCCGCTCTTGGGCGATTCCACCAATACGGCGCCCTCGCTCAGGTTGAGATCGCAAGCCCCATTGCGAAAGGAAAAGACGGTGTCGGACGCAAGCCGAACGACAGTTTGATCGTCAAAAGTTAATTCAGCCTGTCCATCTTTTCCGGTTCGCAACACAGATCCCTCTTCGATGGTGTCGCGCAATGCGGCCGCACCAGCCCGACCGGCCGGTTTGATCGATTGCACGATGCCGGAGCGTTGTGTAATGCGAGCGACGCCATCAGTGGAAGCCGCACGAACTGTCGATCCAAATCCACTATTTCCCAGCCACCATATGGCTAGGAAAAACACGATACGATAAGCATAGCGATCCATATCCCCTGATCTTAGTTTATGATTTGAGGCTTTCTTCCTCGATCGGTCAAGCGTTTACCAAACTGCCTGGCGTCTCGAGCGCGCGTTTTAAGGATTGCAATAAAACCTTGACCGTTTCGCGCCGTTCCCAATACGCTCGCTTTTGACAACGCCAAATGACTCCGAAATAGCTCGAGTCGTGACCGCCAGAGTGGGGCAAAGGCCGCTGCGCGATCCAGCGTTCGAAAGCTAACCCTGAAAGGAAATTGAAATGAAATCACTTACACCATTCATCGCAGCGATAACACTGGGGCTTGCCTCGGTCTTTGGACAAGGAGAGCAACCCAGCGCTACACCAATGGAGGAGACTCCATCCACGACTGCCGCGGAAACCCCCGCAGCTGCGCCTGAGGTGGAAACCACAGCCAGCCCCGCGATGTCTCCGACCCCTTCCGCCACCGCGTCTCCCGCAGCAACACCGACCAAGAGCGCCGCATCCACCAAAACCACCAAGACAGCTTCTCCGACGGCGATGGCATCTGGAAAGAAAATGAGCGTGGAAGCTGCGCTCAAGGATAACGAAAACCGCTGGGCCCAGGCTCACGGAAAGCAGGGCTTGCCCGCGGTCGAAGCGATGGTGGCCGATGATTTCGTCGGCGTAAGTTCAAGGGGTAAAATTCAGAATCGTCGCGGCATGTTGGCTGAGATGAAAAGAGATAAGGACACTTACACGTACGGAAAGAACGAAAAGCTCGATGTTCACAGATACAGCAATGATGTTGCCGTTGTCGTGGGCAAGTATCGTGAAAAGGGCACCGGCAAAGACGGCAAAGCTTTCGACCGCACTTTTCTGTTCACCGATACATGGGTGAAGCAAAATGGCTCCTGGAAGTGTGTCGCCAGTCAGGCAAACCTGGCCACGAAATAAGGTAGCCGACTCACTTTTTTCTAAATCAGATTGGAAAAGATTTTCGCGGCAGCCCCGGAATTTTTTCGGGGCTGCCGTATTTGGTTTCGATTGCCGCGTTGCATGATGAGATTTGTGCGGCAAAGGTTGTCGCATGGTGGCGGAAACCGCGCTCGATCCGTTGTGGTACAAAGATGCAGTCATTTATGAATTGCACGTCAAAACATTCCACGACAGCGATGGCGATGGGATGGGCGATTTTCGCGGTCTGATCGAAAAGCTCGATTATCTTCAGGAGCTCGGGATCACCGCGATCTGGCTCCTGCCGTTCTATCCTTCGCCGCTGCGCGATGACGGCTACGACATTGCCGATTATTTCAATGTGAATCCGCGCTATGGCACGTTGGAGGACTTCCGCGCCTTCCTCGATGCAGCGCACGGGCGCGGGCTGCGCGTGATTACCGAGCTCGTGATCAATCATACTTCCGATCAGAATCCGTGGTTTCAAAAATCGAGAAAATCGCCGCTGGGTTCGAATGAGCGCGAATTCTATGTCTGGAGCGATACGCCAGAAAAATACGCGGACGCTCGAATCATTTTTAAAGATTTCGAGACTTCGAACTGGTCCTGGGATCCGGTGGCAAAGGCATATTATTGGCATCGCTTTTACTCGCACCAGCCGGATTTGAATTTTGACAATCGATCAGTTCACGAAGCAGTCGAGCGAGTGGTGGACTTTTGGCTGGGAATGGGAGTGGATGGTCTTCGGCTCGATGCCGTGCCCTATCTCTACGAGCGGGAGGGAACCAGTTGCGAAAATCTTCCCGAGACGCATGTCTACTTGAAAAAGCTGCGAGCGCATGTCGATGCAAAATTCCCCGGCCGAATGCTGCTGGCGGAGGCGAACCAATGGCCCGAGGACGCCGTGGTTTACTTCGGCAACGGGGACGAATCACACATGAATTTCCACTTTCCGCTCATGCCGCGGATGTTCATGTCGTTGCAGATGGAGGATCGATTTCCAATCATCGACATTCTCGATCAAACGCCGCCGGTACCGGACAACTGCCAATGGGCCATGTTCCTCCGCAATCACGACGAATTGACGCTCGAAATGGTAACGGACGAGGAACGCGATTACATGTGGCGCGTTTACGCGAACGATCCCCACGCCCGGATCAATCTCGGCATACGCCGCCGGCTGGCGCCTCTGATAGGCAATAGCAGGCGCAAGATCGAGCTACTCAACACGATGCTCCTGTCGTTGCCCGGTACACCCATCATTTATTACGGCGACGAGATTGGGATGGGCGACAATATTTACCTGGGGGATCGCAATGGCTGTCGCACTCCCATGCAATGGAGTCCAGACCGCAACGCCGGATTTTCCAAAGCAAATCCGCAACAGCTTCACCTCCCGATCATCATCGATCCGGAATATCATTACGAGGCGATCAATGTGGAGAATCAGCAAAAGAATCTCTCTTCGTTACTCTGGTGGACCCGGCGCATCATCGCGATGCGCAAGAATTTCAAAGCTTTCTCGCGCGGGTCGATTGAGTTTCTTTATCCAGAAAACGGACGGATCATCGCTTTTCTCAGACGGTACGAAGACGAAACGGTCCTCGTAGTTGTTAATCTCTCTCGCTTTTCGCAGTCGACCGAGCTCAATCTCTCGCGGTTTTCAGGGTCGGGACTGATGGAGGTCTTTAGCCAGAATTACTTCCCGCGAATCAAGAAAGCGCCGTATTCAATAATGCTCGGCCCGCACACCTGTTATTGGTTTGTGGTGCGCGCACAAGCGGCAGCCGCGCGGGCCGCACAGAAAAAACGGGTTCCGATCATCGACGCGGAACCGAGTCTGGCAGCTCTGTTATCCAACAATCAGCTCGCGGCAATCGAACGGAAAATATTGCCCGATTATATTAAGACCTGCCGCTGGTTTGGCTCCAAAGCACGCATTTTGCGAGAGCTACGCGTGATCGAACGCATGCCCATTTCCAGCGAACCACACTCGGCCCAGATCTGGTTTCTCCAGATCGATTACCTGGACGGGCCGATAGAGACTTACGCGTTTCCTGTCCAAATCTCGACCGGCGACGCGGCTCGCACGATTGCTCAGGCAGTACCCGGCGCAATCATTGCCAGGTTTAAGGAGTCCGAGGAAACGATTCTGCATGATGCGATCTGGGATTCGCACTTCCGCTCCCAATTGTTTCGAACGATCGCTGGCGCCGGGAATTTGAAAGGACAACGCGGAACTTTGACGGGAAGCCCAAGCAGCGCGCTTTCGGGCGAGGATGCTTCCGCAATTCCTTCATCACAAGTGCTGCGGGCTGAACAGAGCAATTCGTCGATGCTTTTCGAAAACAAATATTTCCTGAAACTCTACCGCAAACTAGAAGATGGCCTGAATCCCGACGTGGAAATTACGCGTTTTCTCACCGAGCGGACAAATTTCCCGAACGTTCCCGCTTTTCAAGGTGCACTCGAATATTGTCGCCCGAAATCTGAGCCAACGGTCGTCTGTTTGATGCAGAGCGCGGTTACGGCCGAATCTGATGCCTGGAGCCTGACGCTCGACGCGGTTGGTCGATACTACGATCGCGTTCTGGGGCGAAAAGCCGATTTGCAGAATCAAACCGCGCCACCGGGTGCGCTTCTCGACGAATTGATCGGAGGCATTTATCCGGAGAAAGCTACGTTGCTTGGACAGCGGACCGGTGAATTGCACCTGGCCCTGGCCTCGGTGGACGACGATGTTGCTTTCGCGCCGGAGCCATTCAATACCATGTCTCAGCGCTCCGCCTATCAAAACATGCGTGCCTTGTTGCGGCGTAACTTTGATCTCCTGCAAAAAAAGATCTCAGATCTGCCGGAAACTTTTCGCGAGGAAGCCGAACAGGTGTTTGCCGCTGAAGAAGAAATTCACCAGCGTGAAAAACTTTTGCTTAATCGGAGGACGGGTGCTGCAAAAATTCGGATCCATGGCGATTATCATCTCGGTCAGGCTCTTTACACTGGGAAGGATTTCATCATTCTCGATTTCGAAGGCGAGCCGGCACGGCCGTTAAGCGAGCGAAAATTGAAGCGATCGGCTCTGCGGGATGTGGCGGGGATGATGCGTTCTTTTCAATATGCCGCCTACACGGCGCTTTGGCAGCCGGCGATGCGTTCCGAAGACGTGCCATTTCTCGAGCGCTGGGCTGATCTCTGGTATCGGCACATGAGCAGCATGTTTTTGCAAAGCTATTTGAAAGCGACGCTTGGCGCCGGATTCATTCCAAAAAACAGCGACGATCTTCAAATCATGCTGGAGGCCTATCTGCTCGACAAAGCGGTTTACGAAATCGGCTACGAGCTCAACAATCGACCCGATTGGGTGGTCATTCCCGTTCGCGGAATCAGACACATCTTGAAATCGGCATAGCGTGCGCCAACGGCGCGGGCGCCCCAGGGAATATTTGCCGTGCATCAATCCTGCGTATTGTGATTGGCCATGCAGCAACAAGTTCTAGCCGGCAAAATTGGCGTTGTTTTCGGAGTGGCTAACAAACGCAGCATCGCCTGGGCGATTGCAAAAGCCTGGGCCGCAGCGGGCGCAAAACTGATTTTTAATTATCAAGGTGAGCGCTTGAAGGAAAATCTCGAAGAACTCGTGGGGGAGTTTGGGGAAAAGACACCGATGTTTCCGTGCGATGTCTCGAGCGATTCAGAGATCACGTCGTTTTTCGACAAGGTGCGGGGCGAAACCGACCGTGTCGATCTTCTGCTGCATTCGATTGCGTTCGCTCCGAAGGAAGCTTTGGAAGGCGATTTTGTGAGCACGACGCGAGAAGCATTCCGTACCGCGCATGACATCAGCGCGTATTCGCTGGTTGCGCTCTCGCGCGCGGCTGCGCCGATGATGACGAACGGCGGTTCGATTCTCGCAATGACCTATTACGGTTCGGAAAAGGTTGTGCCGCATTACAACGTCATGGGCGTGGCCAAAGCTAGCCTCGAAGCGAGCACTCGATATCTGGCCTACGATCTCGGTCCAAAAAAAATCCGGGCGAATTGTATTTCGGCTGGTCCGGTCCAAACACTCGCTGCCCGAGGCATCAGCGGATTCACTCAAATGTTGAAACATTATCAGGAGCGCGCGCCGCTCAAGCGCAGTTGTGATCCGGCTGAGCTTGGCGAAACCGGTGTGTTTCTGGCTAGCGACGGCGCCGCCGCCATCACCGGTCAGGTGATTTACGTCGATGGCGGCTACGAAATCATGGGCATGTGATTCCGTCGTCGTAATCGTGCTCTTGCTCGTGATCGAAATAAAAGAAAATCGATTACGATTACGAGCATGAGCAAGAGCATGACTTTAGCGGAACGGCTGCGGGAATTGCTCGGCAACGAAGCCGTTGCGGATGATGAACCAACACTCGCTGCGCACGGCGGCGATAAATGGTTCGCTTCGCACGCGCCTGACGCAGTCGTGTTTGCAAGATCGACAGCGAATGTATGCACGCTTCTGGAATTCGCATCGCGTGAGAAAATTCCGGTCACTGCGCGCGGCGGCGGTTACGGTTACGTCGGCAGTTGCGTGCCAGTCCGCGGCGGAATTGCTCTCTCGATGGCGCGGATGAATCGAATCAAAGAGATAAATTTTGCCGACGCCGTCGCAATCGTGGAGCCAGGTGTGTTCACCGCCGATCTCAAAACAGCCGCGCGCGCGCAAAAGTTGTTTTATCCGCCCGATCCGGCCAGCATGAAAAATTGCACCATCGGTGGAAACGTCGCCACGAACGCCGGTGGGCCGCGCTGTCTGAAATACGGCGTGACGCGCAATTACGTGATCGGCCTTGAGGTCGTCCTCGCCAATGGCGAGATTTTGCGGACCGGTGGACGCGTTCACAAAAATAAGACCGGTTTTGATTTGATCGGACTTTTCGTGGGCTCGGAAGGAATGCTTGGAATCGTGACCGAGATTACGCTTCGCTTGCTGCCATTGGCGCCGGCCCGCGCCACGATCTCCGCCGCTTTTCCGACGATGTCGGAGGCGGCCGCGGCTGTGCATGAAATTTTCGCAGCCGGGTTTCTGCCGTCATCGCTCGAAATCGCTGACAGCTTTACGCTGGAAGCTGCCAGAAAAGATCTTGGCAAATCGATTGTCCCTTCCGGGAACGCACATTTGCTTGTCGATCTTGATGGACAGGTCGAAAGCGTGCGCAGTGAAGCAATCACGATTCGTGAATTACTGGCGGCGAAGAAGGCGAATGCGCTGGAAATGGCAAGCAGCGAAAGCGAGTGCGAGAAGTTGTGGGCGCTCCGGCGCGAGTTTAGCAATTCGCTGCGGGCTACAGGCCTGACAAAACTAAACCAGGATGTTGTCGTTCCCCGAAGTCGAATTGTCGATCTTGTGGAGTTCGCCGAACAGCTTCAGGCCAGGCATGGATTTCCGATCGCATGTTTCGGTCATGCGGGCGACGGCAATATTCATGTCAATATCATGGCGGACCGATACAATCGCGAGGCAGCTGTGCGACAAAAGGTCCAAGCAGCGCTTGATCAACTGTTCGCGCGCATCCTGGAGTGGGGCGGCGTCATCACGGGCGAGCATGGGATCGGCTTGGCCAAAGAACGCTGGTGGCCGCAAGCTGCCAGCGAGGTTTCGCGAGAAGTCCATGTGGCGCTCAAGCGTGCTCTCGATCCTGATGGAATTTTGAATCCAGGGAAATTTCTCGGTTGATAAATTGAACAGGCAATTTTCGGGCCTGTCAGATTTTAGTCAGGCCAGTGCGCGGAAAAAATTTCTGGATGATGGACGCGCATTACTCATCCCCAGAACGAACCCAATAGAGAAGCGCGTTCGCCTTCGGCATCAGTCGTTTCCGAACGAAAGTGGTTATGAAAATCAAACGTGGAACTATTACTCACACGATCGCGGCACTGCTCTCTTCGATCTCCTCTTTGTTCGCCCATTCGACTCCGGCAAAAACGGAAACGGCAAACGTAAAGCTAAGTAAAAAATCCGACAGGATATCCGACGATTCGGTGGTGAGTATCGATTCGCTGGTCTTCGCTCCGCGTCAACTCTCGCCCCCGCCGCGCACCAGAGGAGAACGTTATCCGTGGAAGAAAAATATTGTAACCACAGTTTTCTGGATTGGAGAAAAGCCGAGCGAGAATAACCCCGTTCCGAATCGCTCTAGCTCGTGGGACAAGAATTGGGCGAAGAGCTATGGCGGCTATGACGATCCGAATCCGGCCCACCGCAGCAATTACATGCCGGCCAATTTTACGCCGCAGCAAAATCCATTTTACTGTGCATTGCCCTATAACGATAAGGCACGAGAAGGTCATCGGCCCGAAGCAGCTCGCGTGGTGCCCTGGTTCCGGGAAGCGTATCAGGGACCGGGTGCCTCGACCTGCAAAGGACATTGGGTGGCGATTCGAAAAGGGAATCGAGTGGCGTATGCGCAATGGGAGGACGCCGGGCCATTCCGCACCGATCATTGGCAATACGTGTTCGGCAACGAGCGCCCGAAACCCAATCTTAACAAAGGCGCGGGTCTCGATGTCTCGCCGGCAGTGCGCGATTTTCTCGGTCTGGACGGCACGGACGTGACTGATTGGAAATTTGTCGATTTCAGCGACGTGCCGCGCGGGCCGTGGTCACAGGTCGGCGACAACAATACGTTCGTGATCAATGCCCGAAAGGAAGCAATTTCCGTCGCGCAGATGCCGAAGCCGCCAAGATCGGTAGCTCGAGAGTAACAGGGTCAACTCTCCAAATGCACGCGCGACCCGCGACGTTAATTGGTGCGATCCTCTGCGCTTTTTGGATTAGCTTATCAGTTAGCCTTGCGCAGGACGGGCGAGGTCCTGACAGGAAAAGCCGCGATGGCAGACTGGAAGAGCGACGCGCCGGGCGTCCTGCGGAAAATCACAGTCAATGATTTGCCTCCGCCCGGGTCAAACGCGCTCGCCATCAATCCGCCGCACGTCGTCCATCGCCCGGCGGGAGCGCAACTTTGCACGCCGGCCGGATTTCAGGTGGAATTGTATGCCAGCGGCTTCGATGATCCGCGGTTTTTGCTCACCGCCCCCAACGGGGACATTTTCGTAACCGAAAGCCGGGAGAACCAGATCAAGGTCCTGCGAGACAGCAAAAATTCCGATAAGCCTGACATCACCCAATTGTTCACGGAAGAAGATTTAAACAAACCATTCGGGCTTGCCTTTTATCCACCCGGCAAAGATCCGCAGTATCTTTACGTAGCGAATACCAATGGAGTAATCCGTTTTCCTTATCGTAATGGCGATCTGAAAGCGCGAGGCAAACCCGAAAGATTGGGTGCGAAACTTTCCAGCGGCGGCGGCTTTTTGATCGGCGGCGGACATTGGACGCGCGACATCGTTTTCTCACCTGATGGCAAAAAAATGTATGTGTCTGTCGGCTCGCGCTCGAATGACTCCGATAATCGCGCGGAAGGGAATCGTGCTCGAATCTTCGAGTTCGATCCGGACGGCAGCAATCGAAAGGTTTACGCATGGGGAATTCGGAATGCAGTCGGAATCACATTTCGCCCGGGGACGAACGAGCTATGGATGAGCACAAACGAGCGAGACGAGCTCGGCGCGGATTTGCCGCCGGACTACATCAGCAGCGTGAAGCCGGGCGGATTTTATGGGTTGCCCTGGTTCTACATCGGAAATCATGTCGATCCCAGGCACAAGGGAGAACATGTCGATCTTGCTGACAAAGTGATCGTGCCGGATGTGCTGGTCCAGGCGCATTCGGCTTCGTTGAACCTGTGCTTCTACAACGGCGACCAATTTCCCGCCGAACATCGCGGCGATATTTTCGCGGCGTTCCATGGTTCATGGAACCGGATGAAGCGAACGGGCTACAAAATCGCGCGCGTCCCTTTCGATCACTCAACCGGCAAAGTGCTTGGCGAATACGAGGATTTCGTCACCGGGTTCGTAAACCCGGACTCGACGGTTTGGGGAAGACCCGTGGGGGTAACGGTGGCCAGGGATGGCAGTCTGCTTTTCAGTGAGGATGGCAATGGCACCATCTGGCGTGTGACTTATCAGCGCTGATCCAACGTCCAGATCACTCACCGAGTCTCCGTAACAGGCTCGGCGTTCGACGGAGCTCCACGCCGCTCGTTCAAGCGCGTGAAGAGCATGAAAGAAGCGGCAATCGCACCAACGACGACCAGGAACAAAAAAAGAAAGCTAAACATTTTGATCGCGTGATAGCGGCCGCTGGCCCGCTGCCAAGCTGCGCGCTTCTCCTGAAGCTCGAGTTCCAACAGTCGACTAAGCTCGTCCGCTTCATTTTTTGCTGATTCAATCTTGCCGGAACTCTCAGGAATCATCAAAAGAAAGGGCTGCAAATAATATGCCCAACAAACGAAAATTCCTCGCCTACACAATCCCCTTTGTGGTGTTTGTACTTTTGCTCGGGTTGTCCAGCATTCTGCCGAGCGCCGGTCATTATTTTTTCCTTAGCGCAGCTGCCTACTGGATCTATCCGGTTCAGACGATCGTCTGCGGGCTGATCGTAATGTGGTTTTGGCGCGAATACTCTTTCCACGGGGTTCGCTCGCCCGTTTTTACTGTCGTGATCGGAATCCTGGTTTTCGCGCTTTGGATTTCGCCTCAGACATTCTTGGGATTCCAGGCGCGAGCAGTGGGATTTAACCCTGAGATTTTTGCAGCCAATCCGACGGCCTATTGGGTCACGGTCGCATTTCGGTTTCTTCGGCTGGTTGTTGTCGTCCCATTGGTCGAAGAAATCTTCTGGCGCGGCTTTCTTTTGCGATATTTCATTAACGAAGATTTCGACCGCGTTCCGTTCGGGACTTTTTCGTGGCCATCCTTCTCAATCGTCGCGCTGGTCTTCGGTTTTTCCCATTCCATGGCGGATTGGCCGGCCGGAGTGCTGACCGGTGCCATCTACAATATCACCGCGTATCGGACGAAAAGCCTTTCATCGTGTGTTGTGACTCATGCAATCACAAATCTGCTGCTCGGTCTCTGGATCATGAAAACCAAGCAATGGGGATTTTGGTAAGCAGGCCATCTGGTGGCATCACCCCTGCTCACAAAAAGACAGATGCACTCAACCTTTATTCAAAAAGTCATCATCTGTGCCTTTGCCGGATTTCTGGCGGCGTCGGTCATTGAATGGGCAAAAACATTCATCGAAGGCGCGGACGACGCGCTGAATAAGGGCTATCAGCACCACGCGGTCCTGGGATCGGAGAAGCCCTGATCCAGATCGTTAACTGAGTGTTTTTCGAAGCCGGTTTGGACCGAAAGACATTGCCGACCGCTCGGTTGCGCATAATCTGGCTCGAGCAGAATGAAGATCGGCTTTGCCCAACTCAATCCCACCGTTGGAGATTTGAGGGGCAATTTTGAATTAATTGTGCGCGCCTACGAGCGGCTGGTTGCAGCCGGCGCGGAGCTCGTGCTCACTCCGGAGTTGGTCGTGCCCGGATATCCGCCGCAGGACCTTGTTTTCAAATCTCGGTTCGTTCCGCAAAACCTCGAGATCGTCAATCAGCTCCACTCTCGCGTCAGTCACACGCCGTTACTCGTCGGTTTCGTCGATCGAAATCCCGGCAAAGGCAAACCATTTCACAATGCCGCCGCCATTTTGGAGAAAGGCAGACCGATTCGCAAAACTTCCAAATCACTCCTGCCTACTTACGACGTTTTCGATGAAGACCGCTATTTCGAGCCGGCCAGCTGCGTCGAAGCATTCGAGGTTTCTGGAAAGAAGATCGGCGTGACCATTTGTGAGGATATCTGGACAGAACATTATCTTCCGCGGCCGCTTTATGACGTCGAACCGGTTCGCGGTCTCATCGACCAGGGCGCCGAGATCATCGTAAATTTAAGCGCGTCGCCATTCACACTGCACAAACCGGCGATCCGATATGAAATGGTCGCATCACTTGCCCGGACGTATCGATGCCCGATTTTCTATTGCAACACCGTTGGCGGCAACGACCAGCTGATCTTTGACGGCAATTCCATTGCAGTGAATGCGAACGGCAATCTGATCGCGCAGCTGGCCGGGTTCCTTGAGGATGAATCGATCATCGACACTGAGACAGTTTCGTCACTGGAATTTCGCGAGGGAACAATTCCGGAGGTTCTTTTTGCCGCGCTGTCGCTCGGCGTTCGCGATTATTTTCACAAATGCAACTTCCAGTCGGCCGTACTCGGTTTGAGCGGTGGAATCGATTCCGCAGTCGCGGCGGTTATCGCTGCCGATGCTTTGGGCCCAGAAAATGTGACCGGTGTTTCGATGCCGAGCCAGTACTCGTCCCGGGGTAGCATCGACGACGCGCGCTCGCTTGCCCGAAATCTTGGAATCAAATTTCTTGAGATGCCAATCACTGAGGCGTTCAAAGTGTTCAAGGCGCAATTCAAGGAAATCTTCAAAGGAATGCCGGAGAATGAGACCGAAGAAAACATGCAACCGCGTTTGCGGGCGATGACGTTGATGGCTCTGTCGAACAAGTTCGGCCATCTCGTGCTTTCCACCGGGAACAAAAGCGAGCTCGCCGTCGGCTACTGCACCATCTATGGCGACATGGCGGGAGGGTTGGCGCTAATCAGCGATGTGCCCAAGACCATGGTTTATGAATTGGCGCGCTGGATCAATGCCAAGCGTGAAGTCATTCCCAGATCGACAATCGAGAAACCGCCTAGCGCAGAGTTGAAGCCGAATCAAACCGATCAGGATACACTTCCGCCCTACGACGTCCTGGACGAAATTCTGCGGCTCTACATCGAAGAAAACTTAAGTGCGCGGGACATTATCGCCCACGGATTTGACGAGAAAACGGTCCGCTGGGTGCAACGGCGCGTCGATCGCAATGAATACAAGCGCGAGCAAGCACCGCCGGGGTTGAAGGTCACCAGCCGCGCTTTCGGTCTGGGCCGCCGCATGCCGATCGCGCAGAAGTATGTCGATTAGCGAAACCTTCTGGCGACGCTGCGGTCAAACCTCCGTAGCCAGCTTTTTCCATTCTTCTGCGCTCAACTTCAGTTTCGCCGCGGCCATGTTTTCCTCCAGATGCGGAACGGATGACGTCCCGGGAATTGGCAACATGACCGAAGAGCGTTGCAACAACCAGGCAATCGCCAGTTGATAAACGGTCGCACTGTGCGCTTTCGCGGCGGCTTGCAGTTCCGTTAATTTTAACCCGTGGTTCCCGCCCACGGGCGACCACGGCATGAAACCAAGTCCTTCCTTTTCGCAATACCCAACGACATCGTCCCATTTCCTGTCCGCGATATTGTACTGATTTTGAACCGTCACGATCGGCACGATCTTTCGGGCCTCCGCGATCTCTTCTGGCGACACCTCAGACAATCCAAGATGACGGATCTTGCCTGCGTCCTGCATCTCCTTGAGTGCCCCTAACGACTCAGCCATCGGCACCTTCGGATCGATCCGATGCAACTGATACAAATCGATTCGCTCCAACCGAAGCCGCTTCAAACTTTTTTCCACGCATTGTTTTAGATACTGCGGCTTGCCATTCGGAGACCACTGTCCCGGACCGGGTCGGGTCAGACCGCCCTTAGTCGCTATTACTAATCCTTTGGGATATGGATGAAGCGCTTCGGCAATGAGAAGCTCGCTTGTCTCCGGACCATAAGCATCAGCCGTATCAATCAAATTGACGCCGAGATCGATCGCCCGGCGCAGGACTTTGAGCGCGTTGTCGCGATCGTCCGGCCAACCCCAGATTCCGTCGCCTGTTATTCGCATCGCGCCAAACCCGAGCCGGTTCACCACAAGATCGCTTCCGATTCTAAATGTCGTATTCATACTGGTGGTCCCCTCCATTCCGAACAACCTACGGCTTACGGCTAATCCCGCAGTGCCTGCGAGGCCAAGTCTCACAAATTTCCGCCGATTAATGTGATCGCTCTTCATAAATCAAAGTGTCTGACAAAACCGCCTTCACGCAACATGAGAGAGCGATGCAATGAAATTCCGTAGCTTTCGATCACGATCAGGATGAAGATGCCACGCTGCGCTTCAGGATTCACGATGTCGATGTAATGCGATGGAATCCGCGATAATGTTTGCTCCAGCATGGGTTTGGTAGAGATCGACATTATTAACGTTTGTTGGACGGTTTTCATTTTGGTTTGGCTGCTAGCCGCAATTTTTACCAAGCACACGGTTTACCGCGAGAGCAGGGTCAGTCGCTTGCGTTACGTGATACCGATCGCGATTGGGGCTCTTCTTCTTTTCCGAGGTGATCGGCTCCGTTACCCGCTCAATGTTCGCATTATTCCGCACACCGCCGCTATCGGTTGGGCCGGAGCGTTTCTGTGCGTCGCCGGGCTAAGCTTCTGCTTGTGGGCGCGGCTGGCACTGGGGCGCAACTGGAGCGGTACGATTACGCTGAAAGAAGGACATGAGCTCGTTACGCGCGGCCCCTACCGCGTCGCGCGGCATCCAATTTACACCGGTCTCCTGATGATGTTTTGGGCAACCATCCTTGTATCCGGTCATCTGGCGGGATTGATCGGGGGCATTCTCGTGTTTGTTGGTTTTTGGACAAAACTGAGCGACGAAGAGCAACTGATGCTCAAGAAATTCCCCGATCAATATCCCGCGTATCAACGACAGGCAAAACGCATCATCCCGTTTGTTGTGTAGTCGCCAATCTCTGATCCGCTCCACTTTCTCGGCGGTAATTCCACGCACGTAAACACGCTGCGAAATCCGAACTAGTAAAGAAAGAGATTCAATCGAGGGAGGACGCAATGAGGGAAACAAAGAAAAACAAAATCGCTTGCTTGGTTTCTGTCGCGCTCCTGATGGGAGTTGGGCTTGGGCTCGAGGGTTGCTATGGACCATACGGCGCAACGGGAGTTGCTTACGGTTCGCCCGCCTACTCTGGCCCGACTGGTTATGTGTCTATCGCAGTGGGCGACCGGCCTTACTACACACACGGACCTGGTTACTACGTCGGGAGCAGATATCACGTTTGGCGTCGTGGCTACTGGCGCCACCGTCATGGGCATCGTTATTGGATCCACGGTCGCTATTACGTGCGAGGCTGATGGTTCGTTAAACTTCAGGCTTGGAGAGACGAACTTGGCCGTCGGAGCAGGGCTGCAGCGACGCAAACCTTACTTTGTGATCACTGGTTGGTGTGCCGCTCCGTCATGCCGCTTTCGTCGATGGGATATCTGCGCCGGCGTGTTCCAGGACAACTTTCTTCACCAGTTTATCAAGCGGACCTTTGCCGCGTGCGAGAGCTCCTAACAATTCGTGGGCTAGCTTTTCCTGGTCGAGAATTGATTTCAACAACGCTCTCTCGTGCGTGAATTCATCCTTCTTCGCCGCCTCCACCAGGGGCGTGTAATTGTCGATCTCAAATTGCCCGATCTTACGTCCTACATCGCACCTGGTCCACTTTGCACAAAGCAAACTCGGCGTACGATCTGGTGGTTGATCCCGCTATGTAAACGCGATCGCCGGCGCCAAATTTCGAAACACCGTCGCCAACCTTCTCGATCACGCCTGCGCCGTCGTTCCCCGGTGTGTACGGCAACGCTGGCTTTCGCGCATAATTTCCCGAACGAATGTAAGTCTCTACCGGATTCACGCCGATAGCGTGAAAGGCGCGCATGAAGTGTTCGATCATCGCGCGGCTGATCATTTCGACCAAATCATGAACGCCATCAATGGATGCGGTGTTGATGTGATTGTGGAATTACTCGCGAACGTGAATCTCGGGAAAGATCTTCCGATTCTCGCCACGAATGGACGCGTCGTGGTGATCGGCAGTCGCGGCCCGGTGGAAATCGATCCACGCGACACCATGCAGCGAGATGTCGATGTTCGCGGGATGATTTTGCCGAATACGCCGCCGGAAGAGTTGGCGACTATTCACGCGGCGCTCGTGGCAGAATTGGAGAATGGCACTTTGCGTCCTGTAATCGGCAAGGAATTTCCGCTAGTCGATGCGGCGCAGGCACATCGAGACGTGATGCAGCCTGGCGCGTTTGGGAAAATTGTGCTGCGCCCAGAAAGCTGACATCCGCACAATTTTTGCACCGTGTAGGAATCGAACCTACAACCCAGTGATTAAGAGTCACTTGCTCTGCCAATTGAGCTAACGGTGCTTGATTAAAATTCGAAATTTAAATTCCCGAAATCCGAAGTCACAAATCGAAAATTGAATTGTGAACTTCCAGTTTTGAATCGGAAAATCAAGCGCAGTTGTAGCTCGCCACCCGCCGGGTTTGGCATTGCTCAATTAGAGCCGGCCACTACACTGCCGAAGAGGTACGCAACCAAAGTTTTGTGCCCGTGCGATAAGATTTCCTGATGTCTGGTCTGACCGGTCTCATTTTGAAGTGGCCCCTTGTTCGTCAGATTCGCGAACGCAAGGACGGCACCGGCTTGGAAGCAATGTCGCCGAAAACGCGGGCGATGCGGGCGCGAACCGATGATGCAAAGGTCGCGAAGTCGATTTGTCCTTACTGCGGTGTCGGCTGCGGTCAGCTCATTTATCATAAGAACGGAAAACTGATCGCAATCGAGGGCGATCCCGAATCGCCCATCAGCCAGGGGAACCTCTGCCCGAAAGGCGCAGCTTCGTATCAACTGCTCACGCATTCACGTCGCGAGACAAAAGTAAAATATCGCGCGCCACGCGAGTCGGAGTGGAGAGAGATTTCGCTCGAGCGAGCGATGGACATGGTGGCCGATCGGGTCTGGGAATCGCGCAAACGGACATTTATTAAGGAAGCGAAAGGCTCAATTGTGAATCAAACGCCGGGAATCACGCATCTCGGCGGCGCGACTCTCGACAACGAAGAAAATTATCTCATTAAAAAATTATTTACAGGAGGCCTGGGAATGGTGTGCGTTTCCAACCAGGCCCGGATATGACACAGCAGCACGGTGCCCGGTCTGGGCACCTCCTTCGGCCGGGGCGGAGCTACGACTGCGCAACAAGATCTCGCCAATGCCGATTGCATTTTGATCGAAGGATCGTCCATGGCCGAGGCGCATCCGGTTGGTTTTCGCTGGGTCATGAAGGCGAAGGAAAACGGCGCGACGATCATTCATGTCGATCCTCGATTCTCGCGTACGAGCGCGCTGGCCGATATTTGGGTGCCGTTGCGAGCCGGGACTGACATCGTTTTCCTCGGCGCCATCATCCGATACATTATCAACAACGAGCTGTTCTTTCGGGAATACGTCGCGCATTACACAAACGCTTCCTGCATTCTGCGCGAGGAGTTCCGTGACACCGAAGATAATCGCGATGGCTTTTTCTCCGGATGGAACCCGGACAAGCGCGCCTACGAAACCAAGAGCTGGCTCTACGAAGGCGAAGGTTTGAGTTTTCCGCATCGCGACCTCACCCTACAGGATCCGCGGTGTGTTTTTCAGAAACTGAAACGTCATTACGCGCGCTACACGCCCGAAATGGTGGAAAAAATTTGTGGAATTCCGCCGCGCCTGTTCCAAAAAGTCGCCGATGCGCTGGTGAAAGCATCCGGGCCGGACAAGACGGCGGCGATCTGCTACGCTGTCGGCTGGACACAGCACTCGAAAGGGGTTCAGATCATCCGCACGGCTTCGGTTCTTCAACTCTTGTTGGGGAATATCGGCCGGCCGGGTGGCGGTATTCTCGCGTTGCGCGGCCACGCTTCCATCCAGGGATCGACCGATATTCCGACGCTCTATGATATCCTTCCCGGTTACATCGCCATGCCGCGCGCCGGGAAAGGCGAAGACACGCTCGAAGATTATTTCAAGACACACACGAATCCGACCGGGCTTTGGCACGATTTTCCGAAGTATTTCGTTAGTCTGCTCAAAGCTTATTACGGCGCGAGATCGACAAAGGAAAACGGCTACGGCTACCAGTGGATCCCGAAGCTCACGGGCGATCATTCATTTTTCAATTTCCTTTACGAAACGCTGGACGGAAAAGTCGAAGGGATGTTTTTGATGGGACAGAATCCGGCGGTCGGTGCCCCGAACTCGCGCCTGCAACGCAAAGCGCTGGCTAAACTAAAGTGGTTCGTCGTGCGCGATATGGTCGAGATCGAGCCGGCGACGTTCTGGCTGAACTCTCCCGAGATCGAGCGTGGCGAACTCAAAACGGAAGAAATCGAGACGGAGGTTTTCTTTTTTCCCGCCGCCGGACACGCAGAAAAGGAAGGCGCGTTTACTAACACGCAGCGACTTTTGCAATGGCGCGAAAAAGCTGTCGATCCTCCGGGCGATTCTCGAAGTGAAAGCTGGTTTATTCATCAGCTCGCGCTGCGTCTGAAGAAAAAAGCCGAGGCCTCGAATGATCCTGACGACGAACCGCTTTGCGCGCTCGATTGGTGGTATCCAGAAACGAAAGAAGGCGAGCCGGAAATGGAAGCCGTTCTCGCGGAGATAAACGGTTGGAAAACAGATGTTGTACCCGCGGGCGCTGACGGCGGCAGCATCGTATTCGGCGAAGATCGACAACGTCGTCCTCACCATGGCCCGCAGCTCGATAAATATCAGGAGCTAAAAGACGATGGCTCGACCGCGTGCGGCTGCTGGATTTATTGCGGTTGCTACGGAAGCGATGGAGTAAACAAACCACTCCGGCGTGAGGCTAACGATTACCTCGGCCACGGTTGGGGCTTTGCCTGGCCGAGCGATCGCCGGATCATTTACAACCGCGCCAGCGCGGCGCCTGATGGAAAACCATGGAGCGAACGCAAGAAACTGGTCTGGTGGGATCCAGAGAAATCGAAATGGACGGGAAGTGATGTCCCCGATTTCAAACCGGAAAAGCCGCCCGATTATCAGGGTGGCCGGAATGATCGAGGACTCGATGCGCTACCAGGCGATGCGCCGTTCATCATTCATGAAGACGGCCTTGGCTGGCTTTATGTCCCGAAAGGTTTGCAGGACGGTCCGATGCCGACCCATTACGAACCGATCGAATCGCCAGTCCAGAACGCACTTTACGACCGGAATACAAATCCGGCGTTGCTTTGGTTCACCCGGGAAGAGAACCGCGTCGCGCCGCCGGCTGACGCAAAGTTTCCCTACATCCTGACAACCTATCGATTGACCGAGCATCACACTGGTGGCGGTATGAGCCGGTTCCTCCCGCACCTGGCCGAACTGCAACCGGCGATGTTCGGCGAAATATCTCCCGAACTCGCTCGGTCGTTAGGCGTCAATAATGGCGACGACGTTTGCCTCGTCACGATGCGCGGCGCAATTGAGGTAAAGGCGTTAGTTACCCGCCGTTTGCGACCGCTACAATTGAACGGCAAACGATCCCGTTTCACTTCGGCACCGCCGGTCCCGTCAAAGGCGATGCAGCGAACGATCTCATGGCCATTTCGGGCGAACCGAATGTAACGATCATGGAAACCAAGGCGCTTCTCTGCAACTTGATCCCCGGAAAATTGCCGCGGGGACCGGATTTCGATCCGTGGTTCGCGAAACAAGTACCACAGGGCGGGCCGCCGAATTTGCATCCCGAACAACCGCCGCCCGGAGCGCCCGAAGGAGGCAAACTCACCGCCGGCCAAGGGCAACATGGAAAGTCAGGTTAGGAGATTGATGAAGCAGGAAAGCAGGAAAGCAGGAAACGGAGAGAGGAATTTTCTCACTGCTTTGCAGGCATCGTCCTCGGAACCGAGCGAGCCGGTCTCGCGATTAGAGTCATCGGCTTCTTTTTCCTGCTTTCCTGCTTTCCTCATTCCTTCTTCCTCATGATCGGCGAAGGCGTTCAGAGCAGCAATCAGCGCCGGCATTCGTTTGTCGATGATGGCGCAACGGTGGGCTTCTTCACCGATCCGACGGTTTGCATCGGATGCAAAGCTTGCGAAGTGGCGTGTAAAGAATGGAATGAAGTGCCGGACGACGGGTTCACCTGGTCCGGAAATTCCTACGATAATACCGGTAGGCTTGGAGCCTCGACATGGCGACATGTTTTGTTCCTCGAGCAGGATCAACAAAAAGGAAATCAGATCGTTGGATCGTTAGGCAACGACGAAGATCCATTTCGCTGGATCTTTCTCTCTGATGTCTGCAAACATTGCGAAGAAGCCGGCTGTCTCGAGGCGTGCCCAACCGGCTCGATTATTCGTACGGAGGTTGGCTCGGTTCTCGTGCAGGATGACGTCTGCAATGGCTGCGGTTATTGCGTGGTCAATTGCCCTTTCGGCGTGATCGATCGCCGCCCCAAAACTACAGCGGGTAGGTCAGAACCGTTGCTCAACCACGGCGGCGCATTCAAGTGCACGTTCTGTTACGATCGACAAAAGAGCGGCCTGGTCCCGGCGTGTGCCAAAGTTTGCCCTACCGAATCGATTCTGTTCGGCCGGCTCGACGATCTTCGCGCGCACGCCACACATCGAGTGCAGCAATTGAAAGAGAACGGATATGACGACGCGCACATCTACGATCCGCAAGAAACTTCTGTTCATGGTTTACACGCTTTCTTTTTGATCCTCGGCGTCCCGGAAGCCTATGGGCTTCCGCCAAAACCCGAAGTGCCGACGATTTACCTGAAGTCGTCGTGGTGGTCGGCCATCGTAACCGCAATAGGCGCGTTCATCGCTACGGTTTGCGCATTTTATTTTTCATGAGCGAACAGAGACTGGATCGACTACGCGAGGAAGCACGTGCGAAGGGCGTGGTCAGAGGTTCCGGCGTGGATGTTGCGGGCGGCCCGATTCCACAAAAGCCGGGTTATTATGGCCAACCTGTCGTTAAACCACCGGTCTGGACTTGGGAAATTCCGGTTTACTTTTTCGTCGGTGGACTTGGCGGGATGGCTGCAGTGATCGCTTTGATCGCCCTGATTTTTCACGATGTCGATGTTGTCCGAAACGCAGCGTGGATTGCCGCCATCGCGGCGATTCTTTCACCGATTCTGCTGACCATGGATCTTGGTCGGCCGCGCCTCTTCATCAACATGCTCCGCGTTTTCAAATACCAATCGCCCATGTCCGTTGGCGCGTGGATTCTCACGTTTTTCGGGAGCTGCGCGGTGCCGGGACTCATTTTACTGGAGCTGGAAAGCGCTCATCTTTTCATGGGTGCGCTTGCTGGTGCGATCCATGTCCTGGCAATTCTATTCATCATCGGTTCGGCTTTCTGGGGAATGTTGCTTGCCACATACACCGGCGTCTTGATTGGTGCGACTGCGATTCCGGCCTGGTTTTTGCATCGCGTATTTCTTCCAATTCATTTTGGGATTGCAGGGTTGGGGTCGGCTGCGGCGCTGCTCGAATTGATCGGCCAACCGATGGCACCTTTGAATGCTCTTGGCTTTTTCGTCGCCGGAACGGAGACGCTGCTTTGGATCTGGCTTGAATTCGATAGACATGGCGCTGCCGACCGCGCTTTACATGAATTGAAGTCGGGCTGCCTCATCCGCGCCGGAGAAATCCTAAGCGGGCCCTTTGCCTTGGTGCTGCGCGGATTTGGTTTGATTCCTTTTGCCGCCATATCGTTCTTGTTAGGCGCGCTCGTCAGCCGGTTCGGCTGGATTTCGGCTGGCAGGGTTTCCGGGTGCGATCCTGAAGCGGTATTCGCGTCGCAGCGCTAGATCGGCTCCATGATTACCCTCTCGACATGCGAGTAAATGTTGAAAGAGGGTGGACGAAGAAACGCAATGAGTGTTTGATTGCTTTTGCGGGCGAAAGTGACTGCCAGCGATGAAGGCGCTGAGACGGCCGCGATGATCGGGATTCCCGCGGCCAGCGCTTTTTGCACGATCTCGAAGGATAGTCGGCCGCTAACGAGAAGTAGATGTCGATCCAAGGGAAGCAGTCGATCCAGAAAAGCGCGGCCGATAGCTTTATCCACAGCGTTGTGACGGCCGATGTCTTCGCGCACGATAAAGAGTTTTCCTTCGGCCTCGAAAATTCCCGCGGCATGAATTCCGCCCGTGCGCGCGAACTCCCCCTGTTGCTCGCGAAGTTTTTTCGGAAGCGATAGTAACGTGTCGATTTCGATCCTGAGATCTGATTTTATCGCAGAAAAATTCTGGCGGATCGCGTCGATACTCGTTTTTCCGCAAAGTCCGCAACTGCTGGAGATCGCTCCAAATCGTTGCACCGAACCAAGCTTTCGCTTCAGACCGGTGATAAGCTCCACGTCGACGGCGTTGGTGTTCGGCTCGGAAATTTTCGCCACGTCATCGCAGCATCGAACAATCGCCTCGGAAAGGAGAAAGCCGGCCGCCAACTCTTCATCGTGGCCGGGCGTTCGCATCGTTGTGGCGATTGTTTTGCCGGCGACGCGAATTTCGAGTGGTTCTTCGACAGTTAGATCATCGCGAAGGTATTCGAGTGAGCCATCCGGTTTGCGCCGGATGATTTGTTCGGAGTCGATGCCGTCCGTTTTCACTGAGAGAATAGGATGCTATCATCGCATTGAATTCCAAGCCTCGATGGATGAAAACTAGCGCGGCACTGTTGGTCGGTGGCGAATCCCGCCGGATGGGCCGAGACAAGGCGACCATTCTTATTCGTGGGAAACCGCTCTGGGAAATCCAATTGAATCTACTGCGAAAACTTCAGCCGGCTGAGCTGTTTCTTTCCGGGCGGACTGATCCCGTCTGGCGCTCTACTGATGTTCGATTTGTGGCGGATGATCCTCCATCGCGAGGGCCTTTGAGCGGGATTGCATCTTTGCTGGCGCGAATCCAGGCGACACATCTTCTCGTTCTTGCGGTGGATATGCCATTCATGCGCGAGAATTATCTCCGATCACTTTGCGATCGGATCGAACCAGGTCGCGGGGTGTTGCCAATGATCGACGGGCGCGCCGAGCCGCTGGCGGCAATTTATCCGGCCAAAGCTCTTGTCGATCTTGTGGAAGCGCTTTCGGGAAACGATTTTTCTTTGCAATCGGTAACGAAAATTCTCATCGGCTCAGGCAAGCTGCGGAAAGTTCCTGTGCAGAAAGATCAGGAGGAATTTTTCCGAAATCTGAATGAGCCACCGGATCTTCTATCGGGAGCGAACGGTGTAAGTCGCTCCGATCAGGCTTGGGTGTGACGCGCGAAATGTCTCTCCACACCTTTGGGCAGCAATCGTTTGCGACCGCGTTGCCGCCGTCGGGCCAGCGTAGCCCGGCCGCCCTTTGTCTTCATTCGTGCGCGGAAACCGTGCTGCTGTTTGCGAGTGCGTTTCGATGGCTGATAAGTGCGTTTCATGAGACTGCGAAATAGTTCGCTCCGAAGCGGAGCCGGTTACAGTAGGGACGAGCAAACTATTGTCAATGCTGCCAGGCCGCAGATTCCGTCATTGCCAGAGAAGCCGTTTCGAAGATAATCGGTGCGACAATGAGCGAAAAGGTCGTGATCGAGCCCGCAACCGAAGCGGACCTCGATGAGCTGTCCGAGTTGCTTGGCGAACTATTTGCTCAGGAGAGCGATTTCCGGCCGGATAAGGACAAACAATTGCGCGGGCTGCGCCTGATTTTCGAACAACCAAATCGCGGCCGCGTTTTCGTGCTGCGTTGCGACGGCGCGATCGTTGGCATGATCAATTTGCTTTTCACCATCAGCACGGCCGAGGGCGGATTTGTAATCTTGCTGGAAGACCTGGTGATTCACAAAAAGCATCGCGGCAAGGCGTTCGGTTCCAAGCTGCTGGATTACGCCATCGAATTCGCGAAGCAGAAAAATTTCCTGCGAATCACGCTGCTGACCGATCGCCCAGAAAATGTGGCCCAGGAATTTTTCCGCCGACACGGGTTTGTGGAATCCTCGATGATTCCCATGCGGCTTTGGGTCACTCCTCCAAGCGAGCCAACTTTATAGTTCGATTACTTTTAATTCGCAGCAGCGATTTGTTTGCGAAGCCGATCGCGAAATTCAGCGCGAAACGCGATTTCATCGACAGCTTTGGCAACTTCCTTTTCGCTAGCCGGCGGCAGATTAGATTTTGCGTAACTTTGGAGTTCGGCGGCGCGCGCTCGATCGGAGAAAAATGTAAAGAGGCCCGGCGCATAAGTGTTCGCGGCGAGCGCGTCGGACTTGGCCAGCAATGCTTTCATGTGTTCTTTGGCAAATTGCCACGCGAGATCGGGATGCTCGCTGTCACGAGCCAGCCGGGTGACAAGGAAGGCTGCACGGCTGGTAGGCAATTCATCGGTGAGGGAAATCGGGAGGGTTTGTTTGATCAGCTTTGGGTCGGTCGTGCTGGCGAGCGCGTTGTAGTAGTTTTGTTTTTCTTCGATGCTTGTTGTCTTCAATCCAAGCTCGTGGAGTTTGTTCCACGTCGCTTCATCGCCATAACGTCCTACGACGGCGAAAACTGGAGGACGAAGGTCAGGCGCGAGTAAGGCCGGATCTTTCAAATATTTTTGGAACCGATCAAGGCAACGCGCGACGACATCGGGGTCTCCAAGAAACCCCAGCGCAGCGATCAAACTCGCGCGCAGCGTTGCAGCTTTGACCTGTTCGCCCGGTTTCGGCTCCCACCCTAACGTGTCGAAGGTCGGGTGCAAAATCGATCGAGCGTAACGTTGGAATTTCTCGCGTTCGGGCGATCCGATCAGCAGGCGGTTAATAAAATCGAATGCCTGAATGATCTGTTCGCGTTCGGCTAACTCCGTCGACGGCGATATTTTTTCGATCAATCCGAAGTAGAGCGAGAGAGGCGCGCGATTTGCCTGAACAAATGCCCATGCGTCCGATAAAAGATTGACCCGGTCCTGCACATCGAGCTTTCCAAGCGCTGCCAGCAACAGATTCCACGATGCATCGTCATATTGGACACGATAATTTCCCGCGCCATCGACATTCAATTTCAAAGCTCGTTCGGCGGGAATATTCTCGAGCTCGTCGATCTTATCTTTCATCAACATGCTCTTCGCCGCTTCGGCTCCGACCACGGAGTAGGTGAGCGGAATTTGCCATCTTAGCTCCGGAGCATTTTTGAACTGCACAGTAAAGCGTTCCTGAGTCAGAGAGACGTTTCCATCATTTCCCCGGCGCACTTTAATCACCGGAAATCCCGCCTGTTCGGTCCAACACGGCGCAATTTCGCCAACCGGTTTGTCGGATGCATCCGAGAGTGCATTCCAAAGATCCGAGGTCGTGGTGTTGGATAATTTGTGATTGGCGATGTATTCGCGAATTCCTTTTCGAAAGACATCTTCGCCGAGAAAACTCTCCAGCATTCGAAGGAACGACTGACCTTTCTTGTAAGTAATGTCGTCAAACGCACTGTTGGCTTCGGCTTCGGTTTTGATCGGTTGCTGGATTGGATGAGTTGTCGATCTTGCGTCACCTTCCATCGCCTGTTCCTTGGCGATGCCGGAACGTCGAGCCGGATCGCGCGGCAAATTTCTTCGGAGCCAGACTTCCCATTGCGGATTGAAATGGGCTGAGCATTTTGATCCCATCCAGGAAGCAAATCCCTCATTCAGCCAGAGGTTGTCCCACCAAGCCATGGTCACCAAGTCGCCGAACCACATGTGGGCAACCTCGTGCGCGATCACTTCGAAGATGTTTTGCTTGGTGTTCTCGGATGATTTCTCCGGATCAAACAACAACACCGCTTCGTAATAGGTGATACCACCCCAGTTTTCCATCGCGCCGCCGAAACCCCCCGGCAACGCGATCTGATCGAGCTTCGGCAATGGATAGGGCACGCCAAAGTAACTGTTGTAATAATCCAGAATCTTGGCTGTGCTTTCCAATGCATAGCGACCCAACTCCGATTTGCCTTTCGTCGTGATGATCCGGAGCTGCGTGCCGGCAGCCTTCGTTTCGATAAAATCCAACTCGCCGGCCACAAAGACATTCAAGTAGCTGGCCATGGGCGGAGTGGTGGCGAATCGCACCTCTTTCCGATCACCAATCTTGTGCTCGCTTTCAACCGGCATGTTGGAAACAGCGAGCCAGTTTTGCGGCACCACTGCGGTAAGCTGAAAACGTGCGCGAAAACTCGGTTCATCCCAACACGGGAACATTCGGCGGGCATCGGTCGCTTCGAATTGCGTGCCAAGCATGACTTTGTTGGCACCGGTGCCCTCTTCCTGATATCGAGCATAAAAAAGTCCCTGACCCTGTTGATTGATTTTGCCGGCAAACGTGAGTTCTACTGAGTGTTCGCCCGCGGAGATTTTTTCTGGCAACGCAATTCTTAGCAGCTCGTCCTTCTTATCGATCTTGATTGCCGATTTCGGCAGAGATTTTCCATCAACGGCGGCGTTGGTCACAACGAGCTCGAGCGCGTTCAAAACAAATTGATCAACCGGTGCCCGCACATTCAGCTTTACGGTTTCCGTTCCATCGAATGTCAGGTTGTCGATGTTCGGAACGATCCGGATGGAATATTCTGTCGGGACGACTTGCTTGGGCAGTTTCCCCGGTGCCGTCTCAAAATCGAATGGTTTTTCCGCCATGGTGATCGACGAAAAAGTAGATGGGATTAGTAAAACAGAAAAGAGACGTCGCCAGCGCATGTAGTGACTAAACAATAAGCGGCGAATTTTGCATGTCGTCGCCGCGCCAAATAGCGCCGCAACGGTGACCTCGGAAAAACCTGTCCGGGCTAATCAGGCCGGATTCGGCGCCCACGCTTTTTACCCTTGCGGGCTAAGCCTCGCTTTAGACGAGAATGACGCTTGGGCAAATCGTGGCTTTTGATCACGCCCTTGGCCGGCTCAACCTGAGAGCTCCGCGACGCGCCACTTGCTTCCTTGCCCCCAAATCGGCGTTGCCATTCCGCCTCGGCCATTCTAAGCAGGCGTCGATATTTTCTTTCGATAACGAGCGGGAGTCCCTCGATCATCTCGATTTTTTTGGCAGCATCTGCGATTGCCCTATGCCGTGGCTTCTTTGGCATCCAGGCATCTCATTAGCACGATCCAGGCCCCAGGCGTTCCCAAGCATGGTGCGGCAAAGCTTGTTAGCCGTACGCTCGAAGCCTTGCAGTCTTCCTGGGGATTTGCCGTTGTAGACGGTGCTGCTCTGATTGCCGTCCGGCTCGGACGCAACGTTGGTTACTTAACGACGAGTATCAGCAGCAGTTGTCCACTGCCCACTTGCGGGCCTTTGATCACCAGTGGACTTCGCTTGCTGAGTTTCGTGTCTGTCTCGAGGAGGAGCTGCTTCTCTTTGTAAAGTTTCAGGTTCAGAAGGTAGCCCAACTCCGTCTCGCCTCGAGCATCGACATGGAGTGAAAAATATTTGCTCCTGGCCATCCATTCCTCCTGGCCGCTTTTCAACGTTTTGGTCGATTGACCAATGACCTGAAACTGATTGTAACCAAACAAGCGCCTGAGGGCGTGTTCGACCCGGGTGAGCTCCGGAGGAATAGGGGCCGGCTGCGATACGTTTTGGGCGATCACCAGACCGCTCCAAACGCTTTCGGCAGCAAAGACACCTGTGGGGCCAAGCAGAATGGCACTGATCAGCACCAGACGTGAAAGCCGGATATTCATCAGCCGTTACTTTGCCGCGTACTCTGCTGGAAGTGTTTGTAATCCCTCGGTCCAAATCACCGTCACCCGATCCTGTTTGGTTTCAAAAACCGACAAAGTCGCATGCGGGCTGGTGTTAGGATCGACACGCGCGTTCAAAATTTGGGTAAGATATTGGGATTGCTCCGGCGGATTGTTGTCACGCATAATCAGAACGGCGCAAATCAGAAATAGGGCGAGCGATGTCGCGCCGGCCCAGAATAATCGCCGGATCGTCCACCATCCTGGAACGTCCACATCTCGCCGTCGCGAGGGCGCAGCTTTCTCCCGCTCAATCCGTTCTCGAAGTTGATGATCGAAAAATTCTTCGTTAGTCAACACGCGAGAACCGATCTGCTCCTTTAATAGCGTGCCGAGTTGCCTGGCCTCGCGTTTCTCCGCTTCGGCGGCCGCTTTGTCCGGCAGCGACGCTTCGAACTCCGCTAGTTCTTTGCCGCTCAACTGATCATCGAGCCAGGCTGTCCATTTTTCTTCAAACGTTTTCATAAACATCTCTCAAGAGGTTTTGCAGCTTTTTGCGCGCATAAAACAGGCGCGACATCACCGTCCCGATCGAGCAGCCCAGCGTCTCGGCGATCTCGTGATATTGCATGTCCTGCGTTTCTTTCATCAAAATCACAGCGCGATGTTCCGGCGAAAGCTGGGCAATGGCGTTATCGATCCTCGCCCGGATCTCCTGTTGTTCCATTTGCCGGTGCGGTAACGGATCCGATTTCGGCACCGTCCGCGCTGCCGGGTCGATCTCGCCCGTTTGAATCACGTCGCTAAACTCGGCTCCTCCGCTTTTGATTTGTTTTTTGCGGAGCCAATCGATCGTCACGTTCATCACGATTCGGTAAAGCCAAGTGAAAAAGGATGCCTGACCGCGAAACCGTTTTATCGATTTCCAGGCCTTCACAAAACTGTCCTGAGCCAGATCCCAGGCATCCTGCTCGTTATGAACCATATTGTAGATCATGGCGAAAACTCGGGTTCGATGGCGGCTGACCAGCTCGTCGAATGCCTCGGTTCGACCGGCCTGGCATTGTTTCACCAGCTCCAGGTCCGACACATCAGTTTGAGCCAGAGTCGCTTCCGTTTGCATTCTTGGACGGGCGAGCGGCCAAATAATTCAATCGCCTCTAGCACGAGCCGAAACGCCGACGCCATTCGCCCCGATAGGCGCCCATGAGGCTAATAATTCCGTCGCGCACCTGGAAAAGCCGCTGTTCCAAAATTGCGTGCTGCTCGGGGCTGATTCGTTTTTGGGCGAACAACTGCGCCGCGCTTTCCATCGACGTGGTGATCGCTTTCAGCGCCCGTTTTAAATAGGCGATCGTCATTCCGATTTCATCGGCATCATCGTCACTCAAAGCTGCGGCCAATTTCGCGCTGGCCATGGCGGAATAAGTTGCCAGTTTCACCGCCGTCGGATCGTTCTGGAGCGAAGGATGATCGTCAAAAAGTTGGTCGATCCAGACTGTGAAAGAAAACGCCGCACGATAAAGGCTATGATCTTCGAAGCTTTGCAGCGAAGACGGGGCATCATCTTCGACTAACGAATCGTCTTCCCCGTCCGTCTTCCAATCCTCATTGGCCATCGCCTCGATCTCATCCTCATCATCCGCGGTATCGAGCAGGTCTGACCAACCCATCTCGCGGGCGATAATTTCGTCCCGGCGCGGATCGTCGATGTATTGCTCCATCAGCTCCATGTATTTCTCCGTCTTCTCATCCTGCTCCCGGAGAAATCGCTCCCATTCGAATTCGTCCCAAGTCCGCTCTGATTCGCCCTCGTAGCCGGCCATGAGGAAATTAAAGGCCAGCTTCTTGGTGCGCGCAAAAACAATTGTGCTTCTTCATTAGCCTTACTCCGCCGAGGTGGAACGCGTTGTCCTAAACGCGTTGGTAAAGTAAGTGCGGCTTTTCCGCCAAAAATTGTCGATTTGGGGTGGCGGCTGTTGTGTGAATTTTGCGCCTACGGCGATTCGTTTCCACCGTCTTCGGAGAAGCCGATCCATCCATGTATTCAGCGCGAAGTACTGAGCTCTTCCCGTTTTGTTTGCAACCGCAACTGGCCACAGGCCGCTTGAATGTCGTGACCTTTCTCGCGGCGCAATGTGGCCGCGACTCCCTCCGTGCGGAGGATCGACAAAAATTTTTCCTGACGATTTCGCGAGGGCCGAGCCCAGGGCAACCCTTCAACATTGTTGTACGGAATGAAGTTTACTTTTGCGGATAAGCGCTTGGCCTGAAGCGCGAGCAGCTGGGCTTGGTCGGAGGAATCGTTTACATCCGCGATCAAAATGTATTCAAAAGTGAGCCGCTGTTTCTTGTGCGACGCATAATAATCACAGGCCGCGAGAAGTGTCTCGAGATTGTAACGCCGATTGATCGGCATGATTTGATTTCGCACCATATCAGTTGCGCCATGGAGCGAAACGGCGAGGCGGATTTGCAATGGATCATTGGCAAGTTTCCTGATTTGCGGTGCGAGTCCACTGGTTGAAACCGTGATATGACGGGCGCCGATACCAAGGCCCCACGGCGCGTTAATGATGCGGATCGCTCGCATCACATTATCGAAATTCGCCAGCGGCTCACCCATCCCCATGAACACGACATTGTCGATCTTCTCTCCAGTTTCGCGCTCGACCGCGATCAATTGATCGACAATTTCGTTTGGTCGCAGATTTCTCGAAAACCCTTCCAGGCCGCTCGCGCAAAATTTACAGCCGTAAGCGCAGCCGACCTGGGTCGAGACACAAATGGTGTGACGGTCCGATTTTTCGCCGTACAGAGCAGGCGAAGCGGGAATCGACACCGATTCGATCAGATTTCCGTCGCTCAGCCGAAACAGGAATTTTCGCGTCGTGTCTTTGGATCCGAGTACACGGACGATGTCGATCTTGTTAAGCGAAAATTTCTCTGAGAGCCGGGTCCGCAGCGCCTGCGGCAGATCGGTCATCTTGTCGAACGCATCGACGCGCTTTTGATAAAGCCAGTCTGTAATCTGGTCGGCGCGATACAGCGGTTGGCCCAGTTCGCTGAGCCGTTCCTTCAGTTCATCGAGCGAAAACGATTTGATGTCGATCTTCGGCGTCACAATCCAACTTACCGGCCTCGCCAGGTTGCATCAAACATTGGGATGATTAGCTTCGACCCATGAGCAAACGTCTTGCGATTATTGCGTTCGCCGCTGCATTGCTACTGAACGCTTGTGCATCGGACTTTGCAGGGTCGTCCTCCAGTTCCGAATCGACGGACAACGCCGTTCCCGGAGAAAAAATTCCAGGCGAGCAGAGCTTGCAGCCTGCACCGGGAGGGCGATCGGGCGGAACGATGAGCTGGTAACGGCGCAGACTTCCTGCAGCATCGAAAGCTCAGGTCCCCGGGCGAATGACAGTCTCGGCATATTCTTGGACCGATCTTGGATGAAAGGAGAATTTTCTCGAGGTCTCGTCCATGTCGATGACGTTTCCCCGAGCCACAGCCTGAGTAAGGCAGGCAAATGCTAATTCGACCGGATTTGTGGCTGCGGCTTTTCGGGCCTTGAGATTTTCTTCGGGAACAAACTGCTTTTCGAATGAGCGTTTGGCCCGTTCCTCAAAAATGCTGACTATTTCCAGAGGACTCAGTGCCTCGGGACCACCGAGATTTATCTCGGTATTGGCCGCAGCTGGGTTCGATAAGGCATCCGCCGCGAATTGAGCGACATCATACAGCGAAATGAAGCTGACCTTGTTTTTTCCCGAACCATAAATGGTCACTTTGCCGTTCTTCGGATCGAACCCGAGATGGGGGCCCAGCCAAATCTCCATGAAGCAGCTGGGCCGAAGAATGGTGTAAATCATCCCGCTCTGGCGCAGGTGATCTTCGACAGCCCGTTTTGCCTCGACCAAAGGATTCCCCGCATCCAGGCCGAAATCAGTCGCCACGGAAATGAAAACAAAGCGTCTGACATTTGCGCGATGTGCAGCATCGATCAGATCCTTTTGTCCTCGCAAATCGACGCTCTGAAACGAATCGCCCTCCTGTTTTGATGAAATCGAAGTTGACGTCGAAATTACCGCATCAACGCCATCACACGCGCGATCAAGTGATTGTCGATCTTTCAAGTCGCCTTCGACGATCTCAGCGCCGAGCTTCTGAAGCGCTTCCTTCTTTGCCGGATCGGACGTCTTGCGCGCCATCGCCCGGAAGGGCTTACCGGCGGCTGCGAGACGACGACAAATCTCCAAGCCAAGAAAGCCCGTAGCTCCGACGACTAATGTCATATCTAATTACAACTACCGAAGCGGTCTGGCGGTGTCAGCCGCTTTTTGCATTTGGACATGGCAACGAAATGTCCACACGGGCAGGCTCAGCCGCGCAATGCCTTGGTGAAGCGGATTAGCTCGTCGGCTACTTGTTCGATTCGAGAGACGGTCTGTTGATCGACGATCTTATCGCCGTCAAAAGCATCGCCGGTGGCGAACACGAAACGGGGGAGAATGACACAGCGAAAATCGAGCATCAGACTATTGGCATAAGCCATGACCGACATATAACTCGACCGGCCGCCGGCTGCGCAAAGGAACCCTACAATCTTGTCTTTCCAAGCGCTGCCAGTGAGCTCGATCATGTTCTTGGCCGCCGCAGCGACGTCATAATTATATACCGGCGCGGCGACGAGGATCCCATCAGCCGATTCAATTGCGCTGCTGAGCTTTTTTGAGCCGGGCATTCCGTAACATTTATCCGCGTCGCACAATGGAAGGTCCATGGTGCTGATGTCGATCCAATCGCAATCCGCTTTTCGTGTTTGCAGACGAGCAAAGGCGGCGCGGCCCATCCGGCGGCTGTTCGAATCGGGATTTCCGCTGGTGCTGATGACGAGATGCTTCGGCATGGAATTATGCTAGAAGCAAACGCCGAACGCTCAACAGCGAACGTCGAAGGAAGGTGGAACGCGTTGTCTCAACGCGTTGGTAAAGCAAAGGCGCTGGAGGCGCCAAACTTTTTCGATTTGCGATAGTTCAAATGGGAGTATTGCGCCTTCGGCGATTGGTCATAGCATCGTCTTCGGAGAAGCCGATCCACCTCGAGCGCGTTAGGGTGCCGTGTTTCGCTCGTATGAAATGATGTTGTCCCATTCGTCGGCGGACGATCGCGCAACGAAGGCCACGACCGGTTCCGTGTCGCTCATGTTGAAAACTTCGTGAGGTACACCTGGTTTGATATAAATAAAATCGCCGGCCTGGTTCTCGATCTTCTGTTTCAGCCCCGATCCGAATTCGTGGCGCACTTTTCCTTCAATGATGTACAGGATTACTTCGAAATCGACATGGATATGAGCATACGCGACGCCGCCTGGCGGAATCGTGGCGATATTGGCCGATAATCTGGTTGTGCCCACGTTTTTACCCGACATGCCTTGTTTATAATGGATGCCATTCCAATCACGCCGGGCGCCGCCGCCGCGAATCGTTAGGATTCCGTCGTGATCCTCAACGGCGGTGAGCTGGATATTGTCCTTGTTCATCGCGGCAAACGTCGAACGCCGCACGGGCAGCGTCCAATCCTGTTTTTTGGACGGGATTGACAGCGTTAGACAGCAAGAATCGCGTGACATTGTCATTCATTTTCAGTTGAATCGCTAAATCACTCCAAATTGGGGAGGACAGAGCATGAAGCTGAAAACATTAAAGAAAAAGATTCGCCGCTTGGAGACGCGGTTGCAGGAAGGCCCGGGGAAGTTGGCCAGAATGAAGCGGAAACTCCAGGCGTTGGAGAGGGAAAAGGCAAAGAAAGCAGAGCGTCGATCCGCCGCCGGGGCGCGTAAAGCCCGTATGAAACCGGTTAAGAAGACGCCAGCAAAGAAATCGAAGCAGCCAGAACGCGCCGCCAAAAAAGCAAAGAGAAAACTGAACATTTCCCCCGAACGCCGTGCCCAACTGGCGGCAGCGATGAAGGCCCGGTGGGCAGCGAAACGAGCAACAGCGCAGTCGGACTCTGCGCAATCGGGCCCGACGAGTGGAGATTTTTCTGTGGGTCAAACGCCATTCCCGGCACAAAGCTCACCCGATGGAGGTTGAACGCTTTGCGTCCGCGATCGTTTCAGAATTTCCCAGCCTGTTAGGCATGAAAATCCCGTTCAAATGCAGAGCGACATTTCTGGTATTGACGGCAAGCATCGTCCTGACGTGCAGCGTTGCAGCGAAAGAGAAGGAACTCACTGCCGCCACGCAAGCTGCGGAGAAGCAAGCTCCACGGCTGCTGCTGGCGAAGGTTTGGGATCCATCCATTGATCCCACCGGCTGGTGGATGAGCGAAAAATATGACGGCCTCCGCGGTTACTGGGATGGCCAAAAGTTATGGACGCGACAGGGAAATCTCATTCACGCGCCTGATTATTTTCTCGCAGAGTTGCCCCGCGACGTCGCTCTCGATGGCGAGTTATGGGTTGGTCATGGAAAATTTGAAGAGACTGTCAGCATCGTCCGTTCCGAAACGCCGGACGATCGTTGGAAGCGCGTTCACTTTATGGTGTTCGATGCCCCGCAGGCTAAAGGTGGCTTCGAACAGCGAATGCAATTCTTGCGCGACACATTCCCCGAAGGAAACAAGTTCGCCAGAGTCGTGTCACAGGAACGCTGCCAGGGTGTGACCCAGTTGCTGGCCGAGCGCGATCGGGTCGTTAAACTCGGGGGCGAAGGACTAATGTTGCGCCAGCCGGAGTCGACCTACGAAGCGGGCCGCTCGCCCACGTTACTCAAGGTCAAGCCTTATGATGATGCGGAAGCGACCGTCATCGCCCACGAACCGGGGAAGGGAAAATATGCCGGTAAGCTCGGTGCCCTTCGCGTGCGAACGGATGATGGCAGGGAATTTTCTATCGGGAGCGGCTTTACCGAAGCGCAGCGGGAATCGCCGCCGCCGATGGGAGCCGTCATCACGTACCGTTTCCGCGGATTAACTGCGAAAGGCCTGCCGCGGTTCCCTTCGTTTCTGCGTATTCGGCGCGATTGAAAAGCATTCTCGAATCCCGAATCCCGAATCACGTGCCGCGCATCCCGAAAGCCAGCTTAATAATGCTGGCGCACGTACTCCCACATCTGGTGATGCCAATAGGGCCATTCATGTCCGCCCTCCGGGCCCCAATCATCCAGATGATGTGCAATGCCGCGGTCCCTGAGGATTTCCGACATTCGATACGTCGGACCGCTGTTCTCCCACGGGCCGCAGCCGGTCACGAGTCGGATGTCGCAGCTCGCATAGTGATGGAAATACCATGGATCGCTCAGGTTCGACATGTAGTCGACCGGGTTATTGAAGTAAAAGTTGTCGTCGTACATTCCGTCCATCGAATTCTTCATGTCGTAAACGCCCGAGAGCGCATAACATCGCTTCACATGATCGGGATGTTTGAAGAGCGTATTGGCCGCGTGATAGGCACCGAGTGATGCGCCTAACGTGGCGATGCCGATGCCCGGCGTCTGGCACTGAGAATCGATAAACGGGAAAACCTCGTTCGCAATATAAGAATCGTACTGCGCCTGCATCCAACTCCGGTGAAAAGGATGCGCGCCTTTGTTTTGGAACGAATCATTATTCACGCTGTTGATACAGAAGATGCGGATTCGCCCGTCTTCCAGGTAACCGCTGAGGGCGCTGATCATACCCTGACCCTCCATTTCCCACTCGTCGCCGCCGCTCGTCGGGAAAGCGAGGATGGGCGCGCCGTAATTGCCGTAAATCGCAACGCCCATGTCGCGATTGAGTCTTTGCGAGTACCAACGGTGATAATCCCGATGCATAGATTTCGAGGATAGCGGGTCGAGCGTCAGGCTCAAGCTCTGGTGTGACCATCGTGAGGATTGTTCACGCTGTCTCGGAAACTCGATCGGAATTGTTGGAGCGCCTTGCCGAATTAAACTCACTTTGCGCGCGCCTTTCATGCCCGACGTGCTAATCTCGCGGCCATGATGCGCGCTCCCACTTTCTTAGTTGTTCTCACAGCTTTCTTCCTGCCAAAGATCGACGCCGCGCCGAAAAGCAACTCTAATGACGTCGATGATGGCAAGCCGCTCCCCACTATTGCACAAAAGATCCGTGGCATGCGATCGATGCCGGGATTCTTCAACATCTACTGGGATGCTCGCCACGGAAAAGTTTGGCTCGAAATCTCGCGATTTGATTCGGACTTCCTCTACGTGGCGTCGCTCGCAGCCGGCATTGGCTCAAACGACATCGGTTTGGATCGTGGTCAGTTCGGCGACCTCGACGATCAACGAAACCCGGAGCACGTCGTGAGATTTGAACGTGTTGGGCCAAAGGTCCTGCTCGTTGAGCAAAATCTCGCGTATCGAGCGGTTACAAAGAATTCGGACGAACAACGCTCGGTCGAAGAAGCCTTTGCCCGCTCGGTGTTGTGGGACTTTAAGGTCGCGGCTGGAGAGAAAGATCGTGTCCTTGTCGATGCTACGCCTTTCCTTTTGCAGGATGCGCATCACGTCGCGGCAAAGCTAAAGGAAAAAAAACAGGGAGATTATAAAATCGATAACGGCCGTTCCGCCATCTATCTCCCGTCGACCAAAAATTTCCCGAAGAACACCGAGTTTGAAACAACGCTCACCTTTACCGGCGAACCGAGCGGCGATTGGATTAAATCTGTAACGCCCACGCCGGAGGTAGTGACAGTGCGGGAACATCATTCTTTCGTCGAACTGCCCGACGATCAATATCGGCCGCGCGTTTTCGATCCGCGCTGCGGCTATTATGCCATGAGCTACGCCGATTACGCAACGCCGATACAGGAACCGCTGTGCAAGCGCTTTATCATGCGGCATCGACTGCAAAAAAAGGATCCCAAGGCAACGATGAGTGAGCCGGTCGAACCGATCGTTTATTATGTCGATCGCGGTGCGCCAGAGCCAATCCGGTCTGCGTTGATGGAAGGCGCATCATGGTGGAATCAGGCATTTGAAGCGGCCGGTTACAAGAATGCTTTCCAGGTGAAGATTCTGCCGGAGGGAGCGGACCCAATGGACCTGCGCTATAACGTTATCGAATGGGTCCACCGCTCGACTCGCGGCTGGTCCTACGGCATTTCAATTATCGATCCGCGCACGGGCGAGATCATCAAGGGCCACGTATCGTTAGGCTCGCTCCGTGTCCGGCAGGATTTCCTCATTGCCCAGGGATTGGTGGAAGCCTACGCCAATGGCGCGAAACCCGATCCGCGCTTGCTCGAGTTATCACTCGCACGGCTGCGACAACTCGCGGCGCACGAAGTCGGTCACACCCTTGGTTTACAACATAATTTTGCCGCCAGTACGCAGGATCGCGCTTCGGTCATGGATTATCCGCCGCCGCTGGTGATGATCGACAAAAATGGCCAAATCGATCTCAGTCACGCCTATGCCACCGGGATCGGCGCGTGGGACAAGCGCACAATTCTTTACGGTTACCAGGATTTTCCGGCGGAGACTGGCGAGTCAGATGCACTCGCGAGCATCTTGCAGGAAAACATCGCCAAAGGTTTCCGTTATTTGACCGACGCCGATGCTCGTCCCTCCGGGAGCGCAAACGCTTACGCGCATCTTTGGGACGCCGGTAGCTCGGCTACGGATGAATTGAACCGGCTGATCAAAGTGCGCGCGCTGGCGTTAAGTCATTTCGGAGAGAAAAACATTCCGGTCGGCGCGCCGATGGCGACACTCGAGAACGTGCTTGCGCCGGTTTACTTGATGCATCGATATCAGGCGGAAGCGGCGACCAAGTTAATAGGCGGAGTGAATTACACGTATGCTACCCGCGGCGACGGACAGCCCACTAACGAATCTCTCCCGGCGGATCAGCAGCGAGCTGCTCTTCAAGCTGTGTTACAAACCCTGCGGCCCGACTTTCTGGAATTACCCTCACGTATCACTGCGCTTCTTCCCCCGCATCCGCCTGGTTCCCTGCGCGACCGGGAGAACTTCGGCGCGCACACAGGTTTGGTGTTCGATCCGCTTGCTGCGGCTGAAGCATGGATCGCGACCGAGCTGGATCTTCTCCTAAATCCCGAGCGCCTTGCGCGAGTCGTCGAGGTAAATGCAGCAGCGTCAAAAAATCTGTCGATGCCTGAGATATTCGACGCCATCGAGAACACCGCAACGCGCAACATCCGCCAAACCGGGGCGCAACAGGAAATCGCGCGGGCGCTTGAGAAACAGTTCGTGATTCATCTGTTGCAATTATCGATGAATCACGACATCGAACCGCAAGTCAGCGCTTACGCCTTGGAGCGGATCAACGAGTTCGAGACAAAAATCAAAGCACGCACCACAAACGATCCGGCGGAGAAATCGCAAAGCGCCTGGTTGTTATCGCAAGTCGATCAATTCCGGCGCGACCCGAAATCTCTCGAGTTACCCAAACCGCCGCGAATTCCCGATGGTTCACCGATTGGGACAGATTGGTAGTGTGCCATAAGCGTGGCGAACGGAACAAGGACGAGCGAAGTCGTCCCCGTCGATCTCGCTTACTGTTTGATGCACATAACTGTATCCCGGCACCAGGATAGCCAGCGACCTTGTGCCGCCGACGAAGAGAATTCCGGCGGACTGCTACGCACCCTGCAAGCGGGCGAGCATGAATCCGATGAAATCGGTGAAGCTGTGCGCGAACATGTTGCAAATCAGATCACGCCGGAAAAGATACAGAGCAGTGAGAATGACTGCGCCGAATGTGACGACAATCAGCTGTGCGTAGCCCCAGCTTCCGATATGGACGACGATGAAGTAGGCGGCAGATAAGGTCGCCCCGACAGACCTCCGGCCTGTCACTGTAGCAAGTCGTTCGAGCAGGTAACCTCGGAAGAGGATTTCTTCCACCACGCCGGCGCGGATCATCGTGAGCGTTTGCAACGAAAGTGGAACATGCGTCACCGATGCTACCGCCTGCCGATTCATGGAGAGTCCAAGTAAAGGAAAGAGCACTGCGTAGCTGAATATGACTGTTCCCAACATGCAGATGCTGGCAGCCAATCCCCATCCAAATGTCCCTACGCTGAGGGACCGAAAGCCGAGCGAAGCCAGCCCACGGCGCTCGACCGCCACGATGTAACCGATCGCGACGCCTCCCATCAAAAACCAAATTAGTTCGCGCGCAACGCGCGCCGTCATCGAGTCACCTGGAGCGAGCCAGCTGGCGATGGGCAGTCCCGCCAGGCCCATGATCAACGCAACACCAATCCAAATGACAAGGCGTCTCGGTCGCTGAGATTCTTCGCTCGGCTCGATCATCTGTTAGGCTGACTCCAGCCAGGCGCGTGCGGCATCTGCCTCGGCATTAGCGAAAAAGCGGACGCGATGATGGAAAAGGGGCACGATCAGTCCCATTCCCTTCGCGATCCACGGGACATCGGAGATCATCGCGATGCGGCGCCAGATGTTCCAATGAGCGACATCAAGCTTCGCGTCCTCCCACATCCCACCTAAACTCATTCCGGTAAACTTCGGCCCGAGCTGATAATAAAGGTTGAGTTGTTTATGCGTTTTGAGCTTGTCTTCAAGAGCAGGCCAGACCACCGAGCGGAAGTCATCCACCGTGACCTCACCTTCTCCCGAGATAGCCAGAATTGTGTCCGGGAATCCTGAAAGGATCTGGATCATTGTCGTTTCAAGCATAACACAGTTACGAGATTTCAAATCCTGGGTTCCCTTGGAGGGACATGCTTCTGCATGTTCTAAGACGCGCGGAAGCGCATCGTTCGTCGATTAGAGAATTTCCGGAGCGCGCTGCGTTTCATAGGAACGACCGAGCTCTCATCGCTCGTCGCCGCAATGACAGAATTAGGGCTTGTCGCCAAAATCTTTTTTCGATAAACCGGAGTTTTCCGCAACGACCACTCTCTCATGAATATACAAATCAAGCTCTGTTTCACCGCCGTCGCTGTTCTCATCTGCACTCTTCTTCGTGTGAGCGGCGAACCAATCTTCATCGTCACTGATTTAGGAACTCTCGGTGGCAACACCAGCACTGCCAACAGCGTGGCCGGAAACGGCACCAACGCCGCCGGCATGATTGTCGGTTCCTCTACCACTGCCGACAACTCCGATCACGCGTTCCTTTTTGTTGACGACCAAATGTATGATCTCAACACGCTGTGTGATCTATCCCAAACCGATTTTAAAGAACTGACCATCGCCCGCACCATCAGCGATTCCTGCGTGATTATCGGCGACGGCATCACCAAGAATGGCGATAAACACGCCTTCAGGCTCACACCTCTCGCCGTCGCCGGCGGGCAGTGGCACTATCAATGTTGCCAATGGGTTTGGATTCAAGACGGCGGCGGCTGGTGGTGGGAAGAAGGGTGCGGCTGCTATAAATGGCATGGCCCTCCGGGTCATCATCCGCCGTGTCCGCCGGAGCATCCACCCTGCTGGCGGTTCCCACTTCCGTGTCCGCCACCGATTCATCGCCCTACGCCCACTCCGACGCCGACAGGCACACCGACAAACACACCGACGCCGACACCGACCTTCCCTCCTCCTCCGGGTAAGTGTTGGTGCTGCGTCGATGGACACGTCATTGAGATGACGGTGGAGCAATGCCGCGAACGCGAAGGCGAATGTTATCGAACGCGCGAAGAAGCGCTCAGGCATTGCCGAGATCTCTGCTGGTGTTGCGTCGACGGTCGCATCGTCCGCACCGACGTAGCAGCATGCAAAGAGCGAGGCGGTCAATGCTTCGAATCCAGAGAAGCAGCGCTCAGGCATTGCGGAGACTTATGTTGGTGCTGCATCAAAGGCCAGGTCGTTCACGTTCCAGTGAGCGATTGTCGCCAGAGAGGTGGCGAATGTTACGATTCGCGCGCCGCGGCGGACAGGCACTGTGTTGTGCATCGTTCACCGACACCACCGCCGCGGCGAACACAGACCCCGCCACCTCGGCAAACGCCAACTCCGCCGCCGAGCACGCATATTCCTGGTGTTCGAGCGACACCGACTCCGCACATTCGGAAAACGCCAACTCCCCCGCGAAGGCGGCCAACGGGGACAATTACTCATCGCAATGTAACCTCGACACCTCCCAAGTCATCAAAACGTATCCCGACGCGTAGGAAGCCAACTCCCACGCCGACCGTTATTCGTTAACCTACGCACTCGCGGTTAGTTTCGAGCGGTGCTAGTCCGCGACAAACCGGAGCGCAAGGGAAGTGATTGTGTCAATACTTAGCCTGATCCTTTTCTTCCTTCGACATGACACCCGTGATTAGGGGCGCATCGACAGAAGACTCTAAACAAAAGGCAACGAAGGAAACAAAGATTTGAAATTCAAACCGTCGTTATCTTCGTTTCCTTCTGTTTTTTTTCTAGTGCTTTGCGCGCGCGAGTTCTCGTTTCACATCCTTTTTGTCGTCGCGGACGTCGTCGAGATGGGATCGAAGCCTGGGCAGGTCCAGTTCTAACGGGTCCGTGTAATTGCGGTTCCGCTTTCTGATTTGACTGGCGGCTTTTTCGGCACGCTCGGCTTCGGCTATCCTTTCCAGTAAATCGTCTTCTTGTCTCTGAAGATTTTGGAACCGAAACGTTAGTGCATCGATTGTGTTCTGCTTCGCTTGGCGGGCTGCGATCTGCGCTTGTTGTTCGGCGGCAAGCTTCTGTCTCTGTTGTTTCTCGACTTCCTGTTCGGCTTGAGCAGCCTCGGCCGCGGTCTGCTGTTTGGCGTAGTCATCTTTTTGCTGCGTGGCGAAGGCGGTCGCTTTCGCGTGATCATAATTGTAGCGCGTCTGAACGTCTGGCGGGAGCTCGGCAAAGTACAGCTTGGAAATCCCCGAGCTGGTCATCACTACTATTCCGTCGGGCTCAACCCGCGTAACAGTTGCGTCCTTGTATTCTTTGCCCCTGTTGGTTTTGAAGTCGTCCGCCAGGCTCACTGACGCCAAAAATAAGATCGAGAACCCGAGCAGCTTCATCTCTTGTCGCTCTTAACACGCCATCGACAACTCGCGTCAAAGCAAGCTATTTCTTATACATCGCCTGCTCCGGCAAAACCGGCGGCATCAACTCTTCTTCCTGGTCTTCCGGAACTTCACCGTAGGCCGTCACCTTTTTCGCGGTCACGAAGATAATCAGATTTCGTTTGACGTGTTGATCGATATTGCTGCGGAAAAGCCGCCCCACTAATGGGATGTCACCGATGATCGGCGTCTTATCCTCAACCTTCTGCACGTCTTCGCGCATCAATCCTCCGAGAACGACAGTCTGACCATCGGCGACCGCGACACTCGTCGTCACCTTGCGCGTGCTAAAAATCGGCTGATTGATCACGTTTTCAGTCAGGGTGATTGGGGCCGACCTTGTGATCATATTCATTGTTGTGTTCACACCAATAGCGTTAATCGGGCTACCGTAATTTATGAAACCTTCGAATTCGGTGACCTGTGGGATCAGGTTTAGATCGATGGTCGAACCATCCGATGCAATCACCGGCTCAACCTCTAAGGTCACACCCGTGTTTCGGGTTTCCCAGTCTCTGGGTGTAGTAGGCGTTACCACGACTGGAACCACGCCGTTCAACACCGTAGACGAGCTGCTGCTGATTGAAGGAACCTGAGGAGGCGTGAAGTCCGTCGGGTAACGAAATTCTCTGACTACTTCGATAATGGCTCGTTGTCCGCTCTTGGTCGTGACCTTCGGCGCCGAAAGAAGATCGATACCTTTTTTCTGATTCAAAGCGCGGATAACGACTTGGAACTGCGGATCGGTAAAAACGCCCGCCAGACCGAAGATACCGGGCGCCGCTCCGCTGCCGGTAGGAAAGAGCAAGGCATCCAGCGCGTTTGCGCTGATGGCAAAACCGCCGCTGCGATTACCCGCTGTGACAGGACCACCGCCGCTCCCAATTCTATTAGGGTTCGGGCCGATTGATGTGCCTGGCCCTGCCACTACGTTCCCATTTGCATCGACAAAGGGAAACGTTCCGATGGAAGCATTGTCGATGGTTCCGCCACCGCCAAAAACTTTGTGATTACCGATATTGAATGGTCCGAGCAACCAATCGAAGCCAAGTTCCTTTAGATTATTCTGAGTGATTTCGATAAACTTGGATTCGATTTCGACCTGTTTAGGCGCGGAAGTGTTCGCCTGATCGACCAAAGCGTCGACTACATCGAGATTGTCGACTGTGTTGCGGACGATCAGTGTCCCAGTATGCGGGAAGAAAGTCGCACTAGAACCAGGCGCCGCGAAGCTAACGCCCATGCTTTGCAGGAAAGTTTTGGCGTCAGCGCGGCCGACAAGTTGACGGTCATTCACGAGGCGCTGTCGGGTCGTCAGCGTCGTCTCTACCGAAGTTGATCGACTGGAAGCCGCTGTGCCGGCCCCGAGTGACGACGCGTTCTGGAAAGTAGCTGCGTTTTTTTCTACTTCGTTCGTCGCTACCGGCGCCGCCTGCGCCCCTTTCGCCGTTGCATCTTCCCCCTCCCCACCGCCGAGGCCATTAGAGAGATAATAGCCGACGTCGAGTGGCCCACCGAAGAATTCCGGAGGAACACGATATCTCTTCGTAATCAGATCGGTGCTCTGTTCGCTAATCGGAATAATCATGACCGCGTAGGGTTCGATTTTAACCTTAAGTCCTGCCTGATTCGCAATGTATCGCAGCGCTTCACCAAGTGGGATGTCGGTTAACGACAGTGTAATCCTGGCTTGGGCCGGAGAGCCTGACGCTGCTCCAGAAGCTCGAGCCGTAATTGGCGGTGCCGTTTCTGTTGGGCCGCCGGAAGCTGTTACAGTCCCGGTGGAAGGTAGAGTCCTTGCTTCAGTCGGACCGGCTGGAGGGGCTACCTGGCCGAGCGGAACGAGTCGAAGCACAATGTTCACACCTTTCTTTCCATCCGGTGTTTCGTCATTCGCCGCAGCCTGTTGCCGGACGAAGTCGATCGCTTCCCGAATGCTGGCGTCACGAAACTCGATCTTCGGAATGATGATTGAATTCAGTTTGCTCGTGATCAGCGCTGTGTCGCTTATGTTTCCGCTGACATGACCGTAAATTTCACCTGCCGCCGGGCCGTATTGCTTGACCGGTTCTTCCCATCCTTTTTCAACCTGCCAGAGCTGACGCGCCCGGGTCTCGTTGTAAGCCTGTTGATTGTATTGATATCGGGTGAGATCGATCTTCTCCTGGCCTTTTCGCGCTGCCGTATTGTAAGGATCAAGCGCGAGGACCTGGTCGTATTTCTTAAACGCCAGATCGTATCGCCCCTCATCGTAGTAGCGCTGCGCGTCGGCCAGTAATGTCTTAACCTCTTCGACCTTGGCGGCAAATCGCGGGCCCATCGTGTTGGTCGTTGTGCTCACGTAACTGGAACTGCCCGCTGTCTCTTTTGATGAGCCGACATTTCCCATTCGGGCCAGCATTTGAGCCGCCCCGCCACAGCTCGGAGCATAACGATTATCCATCACCTCGCGCAGGATTGATTCCGCATCCGCCTGCCGGCCTTCGGCGATGCGCTGCTCGGCCAGTTTGACTCCGCTCTCGCAAAATCCGTCTACCGCTTCCTGATGCGCGCCGTCGGAAATGACGGCATCAGGAAAAAGGGCGAGCGCGTTACGATATTCATCGTGAGCAGCAGCGAAGTTTCGCTCTCTCATGGCTACCTTCGCCCGGGTCAATGCCGCCTGGCCCTGGACCAGAGAAGCCTGACGACGCGCCACTTCCTGTTGCGCAATTTGCTCGGCATCCTGCGCTGCGGCAGTCAGGCAGAAGATCGACAGCAAAGCGATGGAAATGGTGCACCGGAAAATCCGAATCTCGAATGCCGAATTCCGAAATGGTAACGGCGACAATTTTTGGCCTGTTCTATTTTTCATACGCATCGGGTCATTGGGCAATGCCGATCTCGATCCGCTCATCGGGAGTTCGTGTATTCACGATAAGGGCCTTGGTAGGTTGGGCGTCCACAAGCTTATACTTGACCCGCTCTTCCGGTTTCAATGAAAATTGTTGGTCTTTTCTGACCTCGATATCCTGGGCGGGTTGGCTGGCCGGCCAGGAGTAAACGAATGTCACTACCGATTCCGGCGACATGGCCACCTTTTCCTTTACCAACGTGAGTTGCTGGCCTGTATCGGCCTGCTCGAGCGTTAACTCCGATATGTCGATCGTCGTGCCGTATTGGTTCTTGGTGTAATTGGGAGTAAACTTCGTGATCTTGAACCGCGTCCCCGCCACCGTATCGCCAAGCTTTAGAAACTGCGTCGGTTGCGCAAAGTCTATGGTATTGATCTGAAAAGTAACGACGCCTTCCACGCCTTTAAGCCAGGCCGAGAAAAGCAGTTGGAACGGTTCTTCCCGGATTGAGCGCACCTTCAGATCGCTCAGATAATCAGGATGCGAATTTTTCTCGATCGGGTTGGTCTGGCCCTGCCATTCCTGAAGATTGTTGAACCCGTCCCCATCCTGGTCCTGATCCAGAACATCAGCATCGGCAATCGGAAGATTGTAGGTTTCGAGCCACGCGTTCGGCACTGGAGGATGAACCTCCGACGTCTTGAGTGTGACCGGCACGCCTTCCGACCCGATGAAATGTTTTTCCGGCACAAACAAACCCGAGCGGCCGCGAAACGCCCATTGCTCGGCCTGATTCAATTCCTCTGAAGCGTGTGTCAAATCGCGCGATTTTCCCGGCGGACCTGGTGCCCGGTGCGGGACAGCGTTTTGCCGGGCGCGAATTGCACTGGCAAAGGAAGCCGCATGTCGCCAGATGGAAAGCGAGCTCAGAAACAAAAACAGCGCCGCCGCGATCAGGATGATCCGTTCGTAATATGCTTTGATCCGGTCCATCGCTAAAACCTGAACCGCAGCATTTCGATGCGTGCGGAAACTTCGACGTGCTCATCGCCCACGATGAAATGAAGCGCTGATCCGTGGCTCTGCGGCTTTGCGATCTCCTCCCGCGGCGGTCCTTTATCCTGCTGGTTGCGCACATACAAGGCGCGGATGATGTAAAACTGCTGGCTCGAGCTGGCGATCTCATTCAACACTTTGCGGGCAGCGTTCGGGGCGGCCACGAATGTAAGATCGACAATGTTGCGATCGATATTTTCGTCCGCGCTTAAGGTCTGACCCTGAGTCGGTGACGGTGTGGCGGCGGGCGCTCCCGTTCCTTCGGGCAACTGCATCCGGCGCAAGCTGGTCAAGGCATCGATTCGCGCGCCGATCAGGTAGTCCATCAGCAACGCGATTTGGGAAAGCTCCTGCCCAAGCAGCGGTGCGGCGTCGCTCTCAGGCAGCCGCACGGCGTATTCATCGAAGCCGAGATGAAAATTGTCCGGTAATTTTACCCGGTTCGCTCGCGCTCGTTCCGCCGCAACCAATGTCACCTCACGCAGCCGGGCTTGAAATTCATTCGGAGCCATCCTCGGTAACGGCAGCATGAGTCTGCTCAATCTGCCTTTCATCTGTTCGAGCATGGCCTGGTAATTAGTGAGGTGAACTTTCATTTTCTCGAAATTGCTTTCGCTGGGGAACGGGTTGAGACGCTCCAGGCGCCCGTACTCATCCAGCGATTCTGTTAGTCCGGCGTTGGCTTCAACAAATCCGCTGTGCGCGCTCCACAAAAACATCACCGCGAGCAAGGTCGCGAGACCGAACACGACGAAAAATCTGCCGAGCCAGGGATTATTTCGAAACCAATTCACGGGAGCGGCAATGGTGTATGCAAATCGAGATGGAGCTCGTAGGGATACGCCCACTCGGTATTGGTTGGTATTGTGGATTTGATCACCCGGGCTTGATCGCCCGGGCGGACGGAAAAATAGGGCGAGCCGGTCAGTTTCTGGAAAAACTCGGTAACGAGTTGTTCCTGCTTCGGGTTGTACATGTAAAGGCCGCGCACCAGAACGGCGTCAATCGTGGCCTTGCTTGTGCCTGCTTTGGTTGTCGATGTTGCGGGGCGCACGCCGATAGCTGCCGATATTCCGGCGCGCCGTTTTTCATCCACGCCCACCGCCGCTTTGCCAGCCGATAGCGGAATGAGCTCGGTGATCCAGATATCTTCAGGCGGCAGACGCGAATTGAGATCATCCAGCAGATTCACCCAATAGCCACGTGCGTTGACGACGGCGATGAGCGGTGTCGCGGCCCTATCCAGAGCAGAGGTCTCTTTGCGCAGCTTGTCGAGTCTTTTGTCGGCTGCCCGCATCAGGGCAACTTTAGGTTGGATCCTTTCTGCGCATTGCTTCGCTATCTGCGTCGCACGCAGGTAGTAGAAGGTCCAGCCAAGCAAGATAAGGATGAAACAAACTGCCGCCGCCACGAGGAATGGCTGCTTTTTTTCCATCTCATGTCGCTGCACGACACTCGCCGGCCTCAAGTTTAACTCCATCGGACATCTTGCCACTGACCGAAGGGCGAGACCGACAAGTTCACCCAGCAGATGAGCTGAACTCCTGAGTTCACCTGGCAGCGCAAGTTCCATCACTGCGATATTCCGGAGCGGATTAAAAGATTCGACCGGGACTTGTAGTTTCTCCTCAAAAAACTCGTGCACGAGGGGCATACTCGCGCTCCCGCCACAAAGCAGCAGCCGTTGCGGTGGGCTTCCCTGTTGCTGCGTGCGATAATGACTGATCGACCGCATCACCTCAGCGTAGAGTCGTGCCATGGTCGTGCGCGCAATGTTTAAGACGCGCTCAACATCCGCATCTGAGGCTTCCGCTTGCGCAAACGTGCCGCCCGGGCTTACAAATCCATTCCGCTTCTTGCGTGCTTCAGCCGCTGCCAAGGACTCGCCGAATTCCTTGGCAATCGCGGCCGTTATCGAAGCGCCGCCGATGGGTACGCTGCGCGAAAAAAACTTGCCGGGCTCGACGAAAAGCAGGTTGGTCGTGCGCGCGCCGATATCGACGAGCAACGTGCAATCGGTGAAATCATTATAGCTGTAGCGGAACGCATTGTAGATTGCCATCGGAGCAAGGTCGACAATTCTTGTCCGCAAACCGGCGCCTTCAACTAACTCGTTAATCTGCTCAAGAAGATCGGTCTTGATCGCCACCAGCACGACCTGGATTTGTTGATCCACTCCAGCCCCGACCAATTGATAATCCCACACCACTTCATCGATCGGGAATGGCACGTTTTGCTGCGCCTCGAATGAAATAATTCGCTCAATCTTTTCCTCCTCCAACGCTGGCAATTTCACGAAGCGGGTGAACACCGATTCCTCTGCGACGGTGTAGTTCACAGGTCCTCGCTTGATTCCCAACTCGTTCATCATCTCGCGCACAGCAGCGGCAATATGAGTCTGACGCGCTGTTTCCGTCGCAGGATCGGCAAAGACTTCGCGAGAACGATAGCTACACAAGATCAACCCGCCGCGCGGTTGAATTTGGAACTCCGCCAGTTCGATGCTCTGGGACCCGAGATTCAGAGTGATGATGCGCGAGGGCTTGGCCATGGCCCGAGCATTTAAATCCCGGAACAAGAATTCCAGGTGGTTTCTCACAAATGCCGATCTTGCAACGATCCGCCGGGCGTAATCAAGCCCGACCCGTGGATTTTATCCCTCGAGCCTACTGAATTCGGTTCCCCGGTGATGAGGCTCTACCGGGGCCGGTCTAGAGCCTAAGCTCGGGGAGAGGAATCGTCGAGACCGGCCAGGGTCGTGGCATTGTCTTCTACGACCTCAATGGCATGACTGGCAACTATACCTTCCCGGCAACGGGATTGGGTCCAAACGGGTTCGGCGGTCTTTCGTCGATTCGCCTTTTCGTCGGCGATCAGCCGACCGGGGTTCCCGAGACCGGCTCGACTGTGATGTTCCTCGGTGTTGGCTTGCTTGGAATCGCAATGGCGAAAAGCTTGATCACCCGAAAAGCGGTAGGTGGATAGCGGTTCAAGCCGCAACGTCAATTAGTCGTTTTTGCATCTAGGACGGCGCTGGTCTTTCAAATGGACTGCCGCCGTGGGCGGGCGTGCCTGTCACTGGTCCTTGCCGCAAAAGCCCTTCATTATTATTTTACTTCGCTGCGCTATGCTCTCACGGGCATAAGAGAGAGAGACATCGGACCGAAGCCGCGGTGTAATTGAGATCGCGGCGCCTGACTCGACGATTCAAATTTTGGACGCCGACAGCGTAGACGCCGTCCAAGGCAACTTATTTGCGAGCCAACCCCGCTGCCGCTACTGTTGCCTCCCAAATTATGATGAAGTTACTTCGAAAGCATCGGACCTGGCTCATGATCGTGGTCGCTATTCTGTCGATCCCGTTCATTTTCTATTTCGTCAAAAGCGATCTCGGCCAGATCCACTCCGATTCCTTTGCCCGGATCTACGATCGCAACATTTCCATTGTCGAAGCTCGAAAGTACGCTCGCCTGCTCGATCTGGCTCGGGCCCTCGGAATGTCTGATTTGCCGCAGGATTTAACCGTCGGTGCAAAAGAGGAGAACGAAGCGTATCCGGAATTCGTCCTGAACCTGATGATTTTGCGCCATGAAGCCGATCGGCTCGGGATTCAGCCTACGCAAGCGCAGGTGGTCGAAACTGTGCACGATCTCCCGGCGTTTCGCAGCGCGTCGGGATTCGATTTAAAGAAATATGACGAGTTCATCCAGAACGCTCTTTCGCCGCGCGGGATGGGAGAAGCCGACCTGGAAGAGCTTGTTCGCGACGAACTTTCGCTTAAGCAAATCAAGCAGCTTCTGGATACCGGAGTCACTCTTTCGGAATCGCTCAGTAAGACCAACTTCGACGAAGCCTACGGAACGCTACATGTCAGCGTGATTCGGTTCCAAGGAGCCGATGCCGCAAAGGAGATCAAAATTAGCGACGAAGATGTTCAAAAATATTTCGATGAACATAAAGGGGAATTTAAGACGGAGGAGAAACGTAAAGTCGATTACGTGGAGCTTGCGCTGACCGGCGACCAGAAGAAACTCACTGGCAAACCGCGAATCGACGCGCTGCAAAAACTGGCCGACCGGGCCAACGATTTTTCGCAAGGCTTGCTGGAAAAGGGCGCTGACTTCAAACAAGTGGCAGTGAAATTTCAATTACCCATGCAAACGACCGGCGAATTTACTATGGCTGCGCCCGATCCGAAATTGAAAGCGGCTTCTCCTGAACTGAGCGACGCCGCGTTCAAGCTAACGCGCGCGGCACCCAACGGCGATCCGGTCCAGGTTGTTGATGGATTCTATATTCTACACCTCGATGACGTCGTTGCTTCGCGTCCATTGACCCTGGAAGAGGCGAAACCAAAAGTTGTCGAAGCACTGAAGCGCGCCCGCGGCCAGGAAATCGTGAAGAAGAAAGGGCTCGACGTGGTGAACGAATTGCAAGACGCGCTCAAGTCGGGTCAATCGTTCGAAGCTGCGGCGCAAAAGGCCGGCGTAAAAGTGGAAAAGATTCCGCCATTCGCGCCGATCGATGAAGCGAATACGAGTGCCGCCGATCAGGCGAAACAAGCTCCCGATCTATTTATGATCAAAAATATCGCTTCATCTCTCCAGCCCGGCAGTGTGAGCAACTACACGCCGTGGGAGGATGGAGGGTTCATCGTCTATCTGGAAAAACGCGAGCCGCCCGACGCGGCGAAGTACGCAGCAAAAAAAGCGGAGTTCGATCAACGCTATTTAAACAGCAAACAGCAAATTGTCTTTTACGAGTGGCTGCACGACCGCCAGCAGGATGCGGGACTTGTCACCGCCGCGGCCCCGACCGGCAAGAGCTAATCTCGGATTTCGCAATTGGAAACGCGCGATGATATTTTCGACGACGCTAACGGCGATCTGGCTGTAGGCGACCTGGAAAGCGCGGTCGGAAAATACCGGCGCTGTGTCGAGATCGATCCCGATTTCTTCGACGGCTGGCACGCGCTCGGCATGGCATTGATGAAGCTCGGACGGTTTAACGAAGCGATTGAAGCCGGCAAAAAGGCAACCGAGCTTCGGCCCAACGATCAAATCGCGTGGACGAGTTTGTCGTTGTTCTACAATCGCGCGGGCGACATCAAACAAGCCGAAGCCGCCGGCACCAAAGCCAAGATTCTCTCGTGGGGCGGAAAAATCACAAAGGAATAAGTACGTCTCGGAGACATCACTGAGCGGTAACGAAGAAATCTCTCTCGCTAGGCGCCAGCCGCGTCGCCGAATATGCGACTAACTGATCGTTGAACTGAAAAATATTACAGATGCGACCCCGTTACGATCCCGATCAGCCCGCGACTGGATCGCATTTCGCGAAAGGAATTTGATTGACAACGTGCCCGAAAAATAAAGAATCGGCCTCATGAAAACAAGAGTTCGAAGTTTCACCTCGTCGGCGTGCCTTTTCGCCGTTTCGTTATTTGCCGTCTGCCTCTTTTTGACCAGTGCCCGCGGCCAGGAGTTGCCCGCGCTGACGTTTCAAGGCCAGAGCGGGAACGGGACCGGGGCCAACAGCACGCGCGGCTACTCTTTCGATGTCTCCGCGGTGGGCGGAGTTTTGGTTACTGGATTGACGGTTTATGATGATTTAGGCAACGGTCTGGCTGAGTCCCATGAGGTTGGACTTTGGGATTCAAACGGCATTCTGCTCGCATCGGTGACGGTACCGGCGGGAACGGTTGCACCGCTCGATAGCAGCGGTGTATTTCGCGAGGTCCAATTGTCGATGCCGCTCTTTTTGCCGGCCGGAACCAACTATGTCGTGGGCGCTTTATTCTTCGTCGGGAGCCCGGATTTGCAGGCGATCAATTGGACTTCCAGCAGCACGGCTCCAGGGATTGCGTATGATGAACTTCGATTCATTAACGGCCCGACGGTCTTAACATTTCCAACTTCGACGCTCACTGGCTTTACCGGGCTTCCGGGAGGCAGCTTCGATATCTCGGCCGTACCCGAACCCCAGTCGTGGGTCTTACTCGGTGGCGGCGCCTGTCTTCTCCTTTGGGCCCGTGCAAAGCGGCGAGCGCGCCGCGCTTAGTTGCTGCTGATTAATCGAAGGACGCGCGCCGACGTAGGCTGAAAGCGAGGCGGCTCCTCTGGATTTGAACTGTTCGGACCGCCTTCGGGGAAGAGCTGCTTCCCCGCGTTGCCCTGCTTTCTCAATGACATGCGAAAGCGTTTGCGATGGGTCACTAACAGGGGTCAGGTAGAATGAAAGCAGCGTTCCAGAGCGTAGGCTTGGAGAAGAAAGGAAGCCGTTTTCATTTTACCTGACCCCTTTCTATTCTTTTCTACCCTTCTGGGTAGCCCAGAACAGCAAAACCACGATAGCAAGCAGAGCCAGATCCACCGCCATGTGAGCGGGGAAATTCCAGTGCTGACTGGCGTGACCGAAACAGCCGCAGGTGATGTCGAGTCCGCGAACTTTTGCGGCAACGGTGGTGGCAATGAAGATCGTGATGAGCGCGGCCAGGATCGACAATGCGCCCCGATAGAGAATCCGGAAGACCAACGCGAGGCCGCAAAATATTTCCAGCCACGGCAGATAAAACGCAAGCCCGACACCAGCCGTCCACGGCAGAATTTTGTAATTATCGATGTCGTAGGCGAACTGAACCGGACCGAGCATCTTGATCACGCCGGCGTAAATGAAAACACCGCCGATGATAAGATCGACAATTCGCCAGAGGATCTTTCCCATTTTAATGATTTAGCGGTTAACTATTGCCCCTCACCTCGATCCTCTCCCTGGCCAGGGAGAGGCGGACGCGAAGCGCCGGTGAGGATCGACTCTTCACTCACTTGGAACTCATCACTCATTTCTTCTTCTTGAGCCACGCTTCCCAGCCGCCATCGAGGACGAACACGCAATTTTTTCCTTCGCTGTCTTTCAATTGCACTTCGTTTCGCAACCGCCGGGCGACATCGCGACTGGCGTTGCAACTGAGACTGCTGCAGTAAACGACAACCTTTTTCGCCGGCGACCAGGTCGATAGAAATTGCGGCAACAATTCGTTCCAATGATCTTCGTTCAGCAGAATCGCGCCGGGAACATGATCGCTCTCGTATTCATCATTGGGACGGGCATCGACCCAAATCGCGTTTTGTCCCCAGGCTTGGGCCTGATCGACATTCACCATTTCCGAAGCGGCTATGGGCGATCGCCACGAAATCTTGCCGCGAAAATAAACCGCTTCTGCCAGCGCCGGTAGAATGGCAAGACAAACGACCACGGTGGCCTGCCGAAACCAGTGCGCTCTCACGAGATCGCGATGCGACTTCTTATTGTTGCGGCGTCGGCGCGGGTGATGTCGAACCGGCCGAATTTTGGACTGGAGTCGGCGGGGCGGAGTTATTCGACGAATTTACTGGCGTCGGCGGCGGTGCGGCACCGTTGGCTCCGGAATTGGTAGCGGGCATGGGCGGCGTCCCGTTTTTAACGGGCGCACTTGCAGGCGTCGGCACCCCGACATTCCCCATTGGCGCTGGGGACATTGGTGGTCCCATTATCCGTACGTTGGCATAATACATCTTATTCGTATCCTCGGGCTGAATCGTGATCGTTGCGGCCGACATGTGCGACATGTCCTGCGGCGTCACGTCAATCTTGTATTCACCTTTCCCAATCTTGTTCACCTTGACGTCAAACTCCTTGGTCGGTGTGGTGGCCTTGATCCCTTTCACGGGAAAATCCTTGTTTGCTTTCACCATGATTGACTTCGCTTTCGCGGGCTCTTTGTCCTGCCAGAAAAGAAAAGTGGGCGTGATCTCGAGCGCCTGCGGAATTACCGCCGTGAGCTTAAGCATCGTCGTCGCTTTTGTCGGATCTGGGTTATCGGTCTGCACGGTGATGGTTTTGACCTGTGTGCCGGTGCGATCGCCAATGTTGAATGTGGCTGTGATCTCGCCTTTCTCGCCGGGCTTCACTTCTTCTTTCTGGGTCTGCGCTGTGGTGCAGCCGCAGGAGGCGTGGACCGACTTGAAATGCACCGGCTCTTTGCCCGTGTTTTCGTATTTAAAATGACCGATTGCTTGCTTGTCGGTAATCGAAGGATGGAGTTCGACCGCGGTCTGGTCCCATTTCAAATCCGCTCGCGCGGTTGCGGACAGGAAGATCGACAGGGTGGATGCGAGAATCAGGCGATGAGTTTTCATATTTTTGAATAAGAGCGCTTAATATAATCAGAGACGGCCTCTCGCCAAGTGCGCGGTGCGCGACCGGTTATAGCCTGGTATTTGGCCGTGGAAAGCACGGAATAAACCGGGCGCCGCGCAACGAAATTTTTCATGTCGCGCAATTGAAGCGGCCCAACTGCGGTCGCCTTCAGAGGCAATCCTGCGTCGCGGCAGCAATCGAGCGCCCATTGACCATATTCCTGCCAACTGCACTCGCCAGCATTCGCGAAATGCATAATCCCACCCACACCGGCACTATCGGCGCGGCCGCCGACCGCGGCTTCGGGATTGGCTCTCGTTCCAGGGCCAAAGAATTGCGGAAGCATTTCTGCGGTATCGAGCGTGTACGTGGGCGTGGCGAATTTGTCCGCGATTGCATCGACATAGTCGCTTTCCGATGCCCGTTTGATTACACCATCGACAAAGCTCGGCCGGTCCGGACCAAAAACCCACGACACGCGTACGATTAAATGGGCTTCCTCAACATTGAGAACATTTTCCTCGCCGGCCCGTTTTGATTCACCGTAAACACTGATCGGTCGCGCTTCGTCCTCCTCGCGGTAGGGCTCGCGTTTTTCGCCGTCGAAAACGTAATCGGTGCTGATGTGGATCAGCTTCGCTTGTTTGTCCCGGCAAATCTGGGCCAGCACGCGCGGAGCTTCCGCGTTGATGGCGAATGCTTCCTCCCGATGGCTTTCGCAATAATCGACATTGGTAAGCGCTGCCGTGTTGATGAGCACTTCAAAGTCGAGCGGACCGATTTTTTCGCGAATCTGCCGTTCATGGCAAAGATCGACAGCGCGATGATCGAAACCGATGACGTGATGTTTTCCCCGATACACGCGCGTGAGGGCCGCCCCCAGACGACCACCCGCACCTATCACCACTATTTTCATGAATAGATGGCCACAACCAGCATGCCCGGTTAGACACCCGCGACCCGAAAGTTCGCGCTCCGAGCCGCAATCGCTAAGGCGCTGTCATGAGTAAGAAGAACCAGATCGATTCGAGCGATGTCGACCAGGTGCAAGGCCGCAGCCAGATGCAGTGCGTCCAGCGTGCCGAGCGGCGTTAAAAACGATTGCGAAGCTCTCCTCAAAATTGCGGCATTTAGAGCGACGAACTCGATCGCATCAAAGATGGTGTGCGCGTTCGTGACAAGCTCAGCCACGTCATCATCCTCCAGCGCGCCCCGCAACCGATTGCGATCGATGCTGCGTAAGACTTCGGCACGAAGTAATTCGCTGCTGTAAGCATGCTGCCAATTTCCCCAATCGGCGATCACGCGTTGCTTGCCCTGTAACCGTTGTAGCACGACGGAAGAATCGAGGTAAACGTTCATCGACGTCGCCGGTCGGTTAAAAGGTCGGCGACCAGATCCACATCCAGGTTGAGTCCCTTGATTTTTTCAAAGACGAGACCGGTTTGCGCGCAGGAATGATCTTCAAATTATCCGCCGACCTAGCGATGGAACAATGCGGGCAATCGAATGGCGATGAGAAGTGACCATGATCTCGGAGCCTTTTCTTACCGAGTTCAGATAGCGGCTGAGATTACTTTTCAATTTAGCAACACTTACCGATTCCATGGCCACAGGATGGTCATACGATGACCAGAATGTCAACAGCTGCTGGGAAGCTTTCCTGCTCGGCGGTACACGACTGCAGTCAGGGCAACGACGCGCCGACTTGCGATTTCACAATCGACACATCGGATGCGTTGATTGTGCCGTTAACGTTAATGTCCGTGCGAAAATTGTTACTGGTTACGGGTTGACCGATCCGAGATTTCGCCTGCGCAATGTCGCTTGCGTTCACGATCCCGTTGCCGTTGGTGTCGCCAATCAACAGCTCCATGCTCACTAGCGTATCTGGCAAAACGTGATCTGAATCGTCCGTGACGCTGCTCAACCGGACGGTGAGCGTTTGCCGGTTAGCGACGCCAGTCAGGTTCACTGTCATCGTGTTGCCGGAGAACACAGGCGGCCCGGAAATATTGCCCATGCCGCTTTCAATACTGACATCGCCGCCGATTACCGGATTTGTAAAGATAAATACCAACGTGTGATTGCCCTCGCTGCTGCGGCATTCGACCCCGTGATCAGCGGCAAGTGGAAGATCGACATCGAATGCGCCGGCAGCTCCGTGGGTTTTCCGCGACACTGCTGCGGTAAGCAGAAAGCCGACCGCGGATTTCACGTCCACGCGCCCATAACCATAGGTGTTGTTAGGCGAAATGCCCGGCCCCCCGCCGTCACATGTACTATTTAAAATATGCACCGCAGACTGGTTCAAAACGCTTCGCATCATCGACACATCACCGATCAACTCCGGCCGGGCGGACAAGAGCAACGCGACCGCACCCGCAATGTGAGCACCCGCCATGGAGGTGCCGCTAAAAGTGGCGTACGCAGTGTCGCTGGTTAGATAAGTCGAACGAATACTCGTGCTCGGCGCCGTTATATCTGGCTTCAGCCGCATGCTGCCATCGACCGTTACCGGACCGCGGCTACTGAAAGAAGTGATGACATCCGTGCCCGTACCTAACGCTCCGGCGGAATAAACAGCATCATAAATCGCGGGTGGATCCGATACAGTTGAACACGCCGGACCTCCAGCCCCAACGCCAGCCACAGTAACGATTCCGGCCGCGCGTTGGGCTTCGAGCGCTGACTGCAAAGTTGCCACGGAACAACCTTCCGATGCGGGACAGCTCCAGGAATTGACCGTTACATGTGGGGCCTTGGTCGGATCACCTTGGGATGGATCTCCGCCTACCGGATAGGGCGCGAGAAAAAATTCGAGACATTCCAGGTAAGTAGCCGGCGTGCCAACTCCCTGATCCATGTTGCGGCATCCGATCCATTTTGCATCCGGCGCCATCCCAATCTGATTGCCGCTACCATCGTCACCGATCGCCGTGCCCAATGTGTGCGTGCCAAGGCCGTTGTCATCGCACGGCTGGAGAGAATCGGCGCCGCAACTTCCGCCGCCGGAATGAATGCTGTCGTGCCAGTTGTAATTGTGGTTCGCGTTCGTGCCGTCCCAGCCGCGATACTGATTTTTTAACGCCGTGTGCGTCCACCGGTAACCAGTTCCAGCTCCCCCGACGACGATCCCCTGCCCAACGTAACCGACAGCCCATACCTCCGGTGCGCGGGTGTAAGTAATGCCCGGTTCGACGAGCGACACTATTCCGGGTCCCCGGCGCAAAATAGTTTGCTCAAGTGGAGCGATTGAATTGGAAATATTCTGAATCATCGGATTGCCTTCGATCCGCCGGACGTCGGGTCGCGCGGATAACGCGCGCGCCAACTCCAGTCCTCCTTTTACCCAGATCATATTCACGATGTAATAGGAGCGATGCTCGATGTTTCGATCACTCAGCCATTTCAGAAGCGGCCCTTGAGTTGAGCGGGCCGTTTTCCACAGGGCTCGTCGGACAAATCGGCCTTTTTCGTTTTTCGACTGGAACCCAGCGGCACCCGTGAGATCCGCTTGATCCGCCAGCACAACGAAAAACTCAGCTTCCTTACCGCCTCCCGTATGCTCAAGTACCCAGGGAGCGATCTTATCCAAAGATTCTGGCGCTGCCTTTACCGAACTGGGTGCCAATGACGGAGCAACCGCGCAGATCGACATCACACCAGCGACGGTGAAAAACAACAAGGCAATGGTTTCGCGAAACATTCCTGGTTAACGAAGGAGTTTGTATCGATTCCAGCGTCGACCTCTCGTTCAGCGAAAATCTAATCAACTTCACGACTGGCAGACAAGCGCAAACCGGCGGCAAATTTGGCCTCTAATATCTGCCCGCGCGTTCGAGCAGCGGTTGCCACCAGGATGGATTGTCGATGTACCACTGGATCGTTTCTTCCAAACCTTCCGGGAAATCTTTTCGCGGTTTCCACTTCAATTCCCGCTGGGCGAATGACGAATCGATGGCGTAACGTCGATCGTGCCCGAGTCGATCTTCGACAAATGAGATGAGGTTTTCCGGTTTTCCGAGCTTTTTCAGAATCATTTTCACGACATCGAGATTCACCATCTCACTGTTGCCGCCGAAGTTGTAAACCGCGCCCGGTTTTCCTTCGAACAACGCAGAGACGATCCCGGCGCAATGGTCATTCACATGAATCCAATCCCGCACGTTCCCGCCATCCCCATAAACCGGCAGCGGCTCGTCCCGGATCGCCTTGATGATCATGAGCGGGATCAGTTTTTCGGGAAATTGATAAGGACCGTAGTTGTTGGAGCAGCGGGTGACGATCACATCCTGGCCGTATGTTTTGTAATAACCGAGTGCAAGCAGATCCGCCCCCGCTTTGCTCGCTGAGTATGGCGAACTCGGATCGAGCGGACTTTGCTCGGTAAACTTTCCCGTTTTGCCGAGCGATCCGTAAACTTCATCAGTGGAAACCTGAATGAAACGCTGAACGCCATGCCGGCGCGCGCAATCGAGCAGGACGCCAGTCCCGACCACGTTGGTGTGAATGAAATTAAGCGGCGAATCGATGCTGCGGTCGACATGCGATTCGGCTGCGAAATTTATGATGGAATAGAACTGGTGCTCGGTCATGAGCGCGTCCATTTCGTCAGCGTTGGCGATATCGGCTTTGAAAAATTCGTAACGCTCGCCATGTTCCTCGACCACGCCAGCGAGATTGGCGAGGTTCCCGGCGTAGGTGAGCACATCGACGTTGGTCACAAACGCGGGTTTGTAATGTTGCAGAATGTATCGAACAAAGTTGCTTCCGATGAATCCGCAGCCACCGGTCACCAAAATGCGCACAGCGCCAGATAGCAGCGAGATGGCACGCGTCAAGCGCCGCGCATGGGGGGATGCGCGATCTTGCAAATCGCGAATCGCGTACCCCGCAACCCCTCGTCTTGTCCCCTTCGCGAACCTTTGTGCCCGTTGTGAGAGAAACGACTGAGATTAATCCCAAAGAAATCGCGCCGGCGGATTTCCCGACGTTACGCGATCAACTCGATACCTGGCGCGCGCGGCTCGTGGAAGTGGGTTGGGTACCATGGGTCATTCTGGCGGTCGCCATCTTTCTTCGGTTATTTCTGCTCGGGATCAAACCGCCGCATTTCGATGAGGGCATCAACGGTTGGTTTGTCGATGAGATGGTCAAGGACGGGTACTACAAATACGATCCGACCAATTATCACGGACCATTGCATTTCTATGTTTTGTTTCTCTCGGAGGCGCTATTTGGGCGCAACGTCTGGGCTTTGCGGCTGCCGGTGGTGCTCGGAAGCATTGCTTGCGTTTGGCTTTGTTTAAAATTTGAGCCGTTCGTAGGACGGAACGCGAGCCGCATCGCTGCACTGGCAATGGCAGTTTCCCCGGGCTTTATTTTTTACGGCCGTTATTCGATTCACGAAGCGTGGCTCGTTCTCTTCTCGATGATGTTCATTCTCGGCCTGCTCGGACTGTGGAAATTCGGAAAAGCAAATTATCTCTGGTCCGCGGGCATTGGAGTGGCCGGGATGATCCTGACCAAGGAAACCTACATCATCCATATCGGCTGCGCGCTGATCGCTATTCCGATGTTGATGATCTCAAACGCGCTGAATCCTGTTCCTGACTCAAAGCCCGTCCGGCAGACTTGGACTGCTGTCGATCTTATCATGCTCTGCGCGGTCGGCGTCGGTGCGATTGTTTTCTTTTATTCCGGAACATTTTTCCACTGGAGCGGTGTGAAGGGGTTATATCGGGCATTCGCGCCGTGGTTCAGCACGGGTAGCGAAGGTCACGGACACGAAAAGCCATGGCTTTACTGGCTGGAACTGGTACTACGCTATGAATGGCCGGTCTTTATCGGACTGACGCTTTGCCTCGCATGTCAGTTTTTCAACAACCTTGTCATCCGCTACTTCGCGATCTATGGCGTGGGTATTTTAGCGGCTTACAGCATCATCCATTACAAGACGCCGTGGATTATTATTAGCATTGCCTGGCCGTTCCTCTTTGTTTTTGCTGCCGGAACGGCCGCCCTTAAAATCCCGCGCAAAGCGTTTTACGCGGTCGGCGGAGCTGTTCTCGGTTTCGGCCTCGGCGGCGTGATCAGTTATTTCATTCAAGCCGCTTCGGCTCCACAAACCTGCTCAATGGGGATCTATCTCAATGAAGCGATCAAGCTTACCCTGACCGCGGGCAGTACAAGCGGCCTTTGCGGGCAAATGGGCGGAACCCTTTACGGCTGCGCCATTGTTTCGGCGCTCGCTGGCAGTGGTCTCGGTTTATGGCTCGGCCAGTCTGCAAGAACCAGTGAGCGTCTGATGCAGGCCGTCCAACGCGTCACGGCTGCGATCGCGCTCTTATTTTCATTAGAGATGGCAATCTGGCTCAATTATTTTCGTTGTACGACGGATACGGAACCGTATGTGTATGTGCAGACTTACAACGATATCTACAAGTTCACCGATCCATTACTTGAGCTGGCCTCCCGAGACCCCGCTGCCTACCACTTGAAAGGCTTGATCTTGCGTCCCAGCCCCTACCCGCTTCCGTGGATGTTAGGGGATTTTTCAGCGATTGGTTACTACGAACACGAGAACATGCCAGGCACGCTGGTTGCAGATTTTCTTCTGGTCGAAGAAGACAGGATCAGCCAGGTGGAATCGAAACTCCAAGGCTCCTATTACACGGAGACATTAAAAATTCGCGCTTATCAGGATACTTCGAAGGCATATTTTCGGGCGAAAATTTTCAAGCCTCTGTTTCCGAATCGCGAACCTGAGTTCAACAGCAAGAATCCGGCTAACAAAAGCGCGCAGCAATGAAATGGCTTTCTGCCGGTTTAACATTTGTAAATCTCTCCACCATTTTCGCAGTCTTGCTCGGTTTAGTTGGCAACGGTTTGAATCCACCCACTGCGGCGGCTGCGCTTATCGCTGGAGGTTTGATGGCGATTGCGGCTTACTTCACAACGCGCGACCGCTACTCGGTAAAGGCCCGTTCCGTTCAACAGATACAGCCCAAGCCGAATCTGTCGAAACGAGCGCAGCACCGGCTCAGAAAAAAAGCAATGGAATCGGTCGAGCCATCCGGTCCGCGCTACACAAACATTTGGATCTGGTTGCTCGGTATCTGTTTTGCCATATTCGCTGCGCGTTCGTTTTGCTGGCTGCTCTACATCGATGGCGATCACCTTCGCATCCAATCACCCTACAATCTGGGCGATCTGGCGTTGCATATCACTTACATCAAAAACCTGGCGAGCGGCGTTGCGTTCTGGCCCGACAATCCAATCTACGTCTTCAGCAAACTGCGTTACCCGGCGGGGATCGATCTCTTTAACGCGCTGCTTTCCTCCGTCGATGTCGATCTGATTCGCGGTCTCATCTGGGTGGGCTTGCTCGCTTCTGTCGCGACGTTTTATGCTTTTTTCCGCTGGGGCGGCGCGTTTGGAATCGCTGCGTTCCTGTTCAATGGCGGGATTGCTAGCTTCGAAATTCTGAAGACGCACCAGTGGCTGGATTATGAGGGCGATAAAACCATTGCCTGGAAAAGTATCCCGCTGACGATGTTCGTGACTCAGCGCGGCCTGCTCTACGCCATTCCCGCAGGTTTGATACTTCTCTGGAACTGGCGTGAAAGATTTTTCCTGAGGGCGGGCGCAGACCACGGATCTGCGAACGAAAGACCCGCCGCGGTCACCGCCCGCGACTACAGTCCGCTGCCATTTTGGGTCGAGCTTTCGCTTTACGCCTCGATGCCGCTATTTCATTTCCACACGTTCCTGGCGCTTAGCATCGTGGCGCTTTGTCTTGTTCTCTTTGAGTGCTCCACGTCTCTTGTCGATCTTATGCGCACGGAACACCGCGAGCGGCCTCTCCGATGGATCAATCTCCTGAGCAACATGAAAATGAGCAGGCATCTGGTGATGCTTGTTGGTTGTGCGCTAATCCCCGCCACTTTTTTTGTGTGGCTCACAACCGATCACTTTCATGCCGGGTCGATTCTGGCCTGGCAGCCGGGTTGGATCCGATCCGAACCCAATGAGGAGCTGGCACGCGGTTCTTTCATCAACTTTTGGTTCGGCAATTTCGGGGTCTGGTTTCCTCTGGTTCTCACTTTCGTCGGTATAATTGCATTGCGAGTTTGGAAGACTGGGATGATAAAAGAAAAGCCGGACACAGTTGCTTTTCTTATCCCGGCAGTCGTCATTTTTCTGATCGGATACTTCGTCCGTCTGGCTCCGTGGACCTGGGACAACCTCAAGCTGATGTTCTGGGGTTATTTCATCATTCTTCCGTTTCTCTGGCGCGATCTGATTCTGGAATGGCCCGTTGCGCCCAGGGTCGCCGCCTGCGCGATACTATTTGGGTCCGGCTTCGTTAGTCTGTTTGGCGGCCTTGCGGCCGGCACCCCGGGTTTTGAATTTGCCAAGCGCAGCGAGCTGGCCTTGGTAGGCGACGCTGTTCGACAACTCCCAGTCGAAGCGCGCTTCGCGGCATTTCCCACATACAATCATCCACTTCTGCTCCAGGGCCGGAAACTTGTGATGGGTTATCCCGGGCATCTGTGGACACAAGGCTTTGCCGATTACGCTGAAGTGCAAAACCAATTACGCGATCTGATGCTGGGCGGCCGGGATTGGCGCGAAATCGCCCGGCATTTCGGTGTTCGCTACATTTTTTGGGGACGCGAGGAAGATGCGAACTATTCCTCGAGCACACGGCCGTGGGAAAAAATTTCCCCGCCAATCAAATCCGGTCCTGGCTGGGGCGCGATTTACGATCTGGAATCGATTGGCAAGTGACCGGTCAGCCGTTCACAAAGTAGGCGAATTTCCAGCTTCCGTTCACGCGCGTGATGCCTGCGCGATAGCCATCGTAACTGAGCGATTCGTCAGCAAATTGGGGCGGCGCGACCATGTAGTTGCCCTTCTTCAAAAACTTTTCTGATAAAATTCCATCTAATTCCGTCCAGAGCCCCTGATCGTTCCAGTATTGAAATACTCCGGGGCCTTCGGGACCAGCCTCCAATCCTTCCATTTTCGGCTCTAATTTGTACCCGAAATTCGGCGTCATCATCGATTTGAGCATCTCGATGTCGCGCGTGGCCACCGCTTTTCGTAACCGCCCGACAAACGCTTGAAAATCCACATCGCTCGTCTCTTCCCGCAGCTTCGCCTTGGTTTTCTTGCTAAGCGCCGCTTGCTTTTCCTTCTCTTTTCTTTCTGGAGACTTACAGCCGGTCAACACGACTGCGGCGACCAATATTATTGAGACAATGATCTTTGACACGCTACAGATGTGTCATGTTTGCGATTTGGATTCAAGTCCGCCGTTCGGACGGACTTGTCCCCCGGGCGAGAACGGCCTGCGGCCGGGCTAGCGAACACTTTCGAGTTCTCGCTCCAGTTTCTTTCCGGTGTCGACGGAGTGGATGCGCCAGGAAAACGAAATAAATCGCGCTCACGAAATCGGCGAGAGACGCCGGCGGAGTCGTCAATCGCAGGGGCCCGTTGCGCAGTGCCGAAAAGACATGCTCCGTCATTAGGTGGGAAGGACGCGGGATACTGGTGTAGTGCCGCCCAAACGCCTGCAGCCGGTGGGCATCGGACGTGGCGATGAGTGGTTTGCCGAAACGCGCCGCGACCCTGGCGGCGCGGCGATTCGGATTGAACAGTCCCTTGTGAAAATGGCAGACCTCAATCGCATCGAAGCAGTCGATCTCTTTCATAAGGCGGGGGCCGATGGATCCGCCCAACATATAAAACGGATGCGGTGCGATGGTGAAGATCGACATCCCACGCCGGGCGCGCAGTTGCCGCAGGTCGTCGAAACTTTTCAGACGCGCAACTTCATCGCTCGTAATATTGAGGACAATAACGTCGGCACCCTCCAAGCGGACTTCAGCCGCCGGAATCAGCAGGATTCCCAACGCCGCCGCATCGGCGAAAACTTCCGGCCGATCAAAAACGGCATCGTGCAATGTGATGGCCAGCACCTGAAAGCCGAGCTGATGAGCGCGCTCGAGCAATTGATGAGCGGAATAATCGAGAGCGTCCTTTGGATCATCGAGAGTGTGAATGTGCAGATCGATTTTGATCCAATCTTCGCTCTTACTCTTACTCCTGCTCACGCTCATGTTCGTAATCGTGCTCGTCATCGAACTTACCGCGTCTGCCGCGGATTTCACCGATGGAAAAGCAAGGCCGGGGCCAATTCGATCATGAGCAAGACCAGGAGCAGGAGAAAGAGGAGGACAGACTTGCCAGGACGCGCAGATTAAGGAAGATTTCGCGCGCTAAACGCGTTCACACGCTCGGGTGGTGGAATGGCAGACACGTACGTTTGAGGGGCGTATGCCGAAAGGCATGCGGGTTCAAGTCCCGCCCCGAGCAGTTCTAGAGATCAGATTTCACAGGTCAGAGATCAGTGATCGGTTTGCTCGCTTCAACCCTGCAACCCTTCAATTCTTCGCGCCCCCGCGGCTGATTAATTTTGCCACCCCGGTGTCTGGCCTTATTCTCGCCAAGCGTGGCCAATATTTACCTCGACCTGACAGAGCAACTTAACGCCGGCCGGCTTCGGGCCATTATCAGTTCGGGTCAGGCTGTGGTGTTGCACCGGCTCGCGATCATGAGCAAAGATGGCGATTGGATATTGCGCGAGGAGAACGGGACCATGGCACATGTTCTGGACGTTTTGACCAATCGCGGCGCTCGCTACCGATTTGGCGCGCCTTTAGATGTGCGATGGCTCAGTGGTGGGTGGAGCGCGCATTTTGAGTTCCGCACACCGGAATTGCGCGTCCGCACGGATTTCGTGACACGGCCACCGCGATTAGGCGCCGAATCGCTGGACCGACTCTGGAAAGGTGAATTGAAAACGCCCGTGCTCGGCGTTACCGACCTTGCCGAGATCAAGAAAACCAATCGGGAGAAAGACTACGCCGTTATCGGCGAGTTGGCGCGTTTGATGGAGAGCCCCCGTGAACAAATGCTTTTTTCCAGAAGCGCTCGCGATCTATTGCAGTTGACGCAAGGTAACCCGGAGTTGGCCAACGAGCTTGCCGCCTGTCGTCCCCTTCTTCGGGTTGCCGCAGCAGCTGGCCTGGCGCGGCTGGAGGAAGCACTCGATTCTGAGCGCAGAGACCTCATTCACGCGAATGAACGAGGCTCACGCGTTACCGCGAAGCTGCCCAAGCTTGGGGCGCGGCGTGGCCGAGCATCGAAAAGGAAATCAGCCGGCTGGCGCTCAAATCGGCTCATGAGATCGTCGTAGCGCGCGCGTTGGAATTGCTTCCGATTACGCCGTAAACTGATTTGTATGGAACCCGTGGGCGACGAATTTCTCAGCGAAGAGGATCTCGATTTGCGCAACTTATCGGAGGAGGAATTGATCGCGTATTGGAACCTGTGGCTCGAACAGGCGCAAGCAACCAACTATTTTGACGAAAAAAGTTACAGTCACGGCGTCTTCGAGAAAGCGCCCGGCTAACACCACGACCAATTCAAAAAAATCAGGTGCCCTTGGCCGGCCTATCGCTGCCGGCGATTGATTCGCGCATTGTCGTGTCGGCCTGGACATTTTTCATTCGGTAATAATCCATGATTCCGAGGTTGCCGGCGCGAAACGCTTCGGCCATTGCCTGCGGAACGAGGGCTTCGGCCTCGACCACTTTGGCTCGCATCTCCTGCGTCCTGGCTCGCATTTCCTGTTCGACGGCTACCGCTGCCGCGCGACGCACTTCGGCTTTCGCCTGCGCGACGCGCTTGTCCGCATCTGCTTGTTCGGTCTGCAATTTCGCGCCGATGTTATCGCCAACATCGACATCGGCAATATCGATCGAGAGAATCTCGAACGCGGTGTTGCTGTCGAGTCCTTTGGCGAGCACGGTTTTTGAGATCCGGTCGGGATTTTCCAGAACTTCCTTGTAAGAACTGGCCGAACCGATCGCGCTGACAATCCCCTCGCCTACGCGGGCGATGATTGTTTCCTCAGTCGCGCCACCGACGAACCGATCCAGATGCGAGCGCACGGTCACGCGCGCCTTGACCTTTACGCCGATCCCATCCTGCGCGACTCCATCGATGGTCGCTCTTCCCATCGCCGGGTTTGGCGCATCAATTACTTTGGGATTAATGCTGGTCCTCACCGCTTCCAGCACCGTCTTGCCCGTGCCTTTTGTGGCAAGATCGATCGCGCACGCCCGATTAAACGGCAGAGAAATACCTGCTTTATCGGCTGCGATCAGTGCCAAGATTACATGGCTAACATCGCCACCGGCGAGATAATGCGCTTCCAACGGATCGCTCGCTACGTCGATGCCCGCTTTCACTGCAGTGATCCGATTATCGACAATCAACCCAACCGGCACTTTTCGCAGACTCATCCCGATCATCTTGCCTATGCTAACCGGAGCGCCTGCAATTCTCGCGCGCAACCACGTCATGAAATAACGCGAAATAACGATCGCGAGAACGAAAACGACGAGCGCGAGAACGGCAAGGCCAATAAGGTAAAACGAATCCATGGCTGCGAAATTAAATGAACGAAAAGAAAACGGAAAGCCCAATCGAGTCGATCAAAAGCTGTAGCCGTGCAATTCGATCTCTCGGGCAAAAATGCGCTCGATCTTCCGGCACTGCTCATCGTTGAGCACCGTTCTGTACGGTGTCCGGTCGCTTCGGTATTCTGATTTGGCGGTTACCCCGAGCACGCCTTCAAAAGGAACATTCAGACGCGCGAAAATTTCGCCGAGCTGATCCATCAGATTTTCATATCGAACCACCTGATCGACGATGATCCTTTCGCCGGATCGATCGGTGTATCGTGGATAATTCAGCGGCAATTTCCCTTTCGCCAAGTACTCGTCGAGCGTGAGTGCGCCGCCGGCTCGAGCAGCATTCATGTGATAATGAGAGAGAACTTTGTCCCAGGGATTTCGGTCGACACAAAATTTGAAATAGCTGTTCCAAATCTCGGGGCCGACTTGCTTTTCGATCTGCCAACCGGGCATGTGATTGTAAAACTTTTCTCGCTTCCGAAATGGATGCCGCAAATCTGAAACCGGACCGAACGGCTGGCTGAAAACATCGACAATCGAAGACACGTATCCTTCATAATTCTGCGCCTGATGTCCTTCCACCGGCGGACGAATCGGCGTCAGGACATCATTCGGTCCGCAATGCTGAGAGAGAAAAACCTCGATGCTCGTTCCCGCAGTCTTCACCGTTTTGATGAAGATGAACTTGTGCTTGTGGGAAAGAATCATGACAACTCAATTTGGGCTTAGGTAGGGGCGGTTCACCCGAACCGCCCGTCCGCGACGGTGACTAATAACCCGCTCGCGCTTCAATCTCGTCAATCTCAATCATGTATGGCCATGTGACCCCTGCGTCGATCAAGCCCGCACGGATGGGGTTTCGCCGAATGTATTCTGCTTTCTCGATCTCGCTTTCATCGTGGCGCAATCGATGATCAAAGAAATTTCGCTGCCAAACGATTTTCGCCATTCGCGCTGTGATTCGTTTAAAGTCGCGGATCAAACCCGATAGTTCACTATCACCGGCCAGGGCGACAAGGAGATGCAAATGATCGGGCATCAGAAGAAGCAACTTCAGATGGAATCGTCGCGACGCATGATATCTGCACGCGGTCTCGAAAATAATAGATGCTACCCGAGTGTTACACAGTTGGTTTTTGCAACGCATCTGACAACAAAGTGTGATGAAATAGGTGGCGCCAAATCGCGCCTGAAAATGGATTGAATGGTCGAGTTGTTTTCGGACCGGCAACCTCTTCAAGTCGCGTTTCACTAGCGGTGACGGGCGATTGAGGTCAATCGCCCTACCTGGCTGATGTTCCTGGCTACGGCAATTGCTTGAGCAGTTTCTTCCAGCGGGCCCAGGCTTCGTCATGCGCTTTTCTGTCGGTCTCGCGCACGTTGGGATTTGACGGATCGCCTGAGCGCATGAAACCATGCCCGGCGTCCTCGTAAATTACCGGCTCATACTTCTTGCCGGCAGCTTTCATTAACTCTTCCGCTTTTGGGATCGTCGCATCCACGCGTTCGTCCTTCTCGCCGTAAAATCCGTAAACCGGACACGAAATGTTCGCGACCTTCGACGCTTCATCCGGCGCGGTTCCGTAAAATGAATAAGCCGCCTTGAGCTTTGGATTTTCGTTCGCATACATGAAAGTTACTCCTCCGCCCCAGCAAAAACCGCAAACGGCCAAAGTTCCACTGCAAGCGGGAATCTTCAGCGCGTAATCCGCCGTCGCATCGAGATCGGATTTTACCTGCTCCTTCGGCAAAGCCGAAATCGCCTTGCGGGCACCATCGACATCTTCAAATTTCTGGCCGCTGAGCAAATCGGGCGCAATTGCAATTACTCCATTCTCCGCCAGTTCATCGCACAAACTGCGCACCCAATCGGTCAGACCAAAGATCTCGTGAATGACAAGAACAGCCGGCGTTTTCTCTTTGCGCTCGGGATATACAACAAACGCCTTAATGGTGCGCTCGCCCGATTTGATGTCGACCCATTCGCCGTGTCGCGGCGAACCGTTCAAACGCCCCTTGCCGAAATCTTTGAATTCCTGCGCCGACAGCGATTGCGCCATGAGAATGGCACCGACGACTGAAACAGCGCGCTTCATCGAAACCGAAAATTTAATTTACTCCTGCCGGTCGCGCATTCCCCTTGATTAAGCCATCGATACTCCAGCGTCCCGCGCCGTAGAAGAACATAAACAAAAATACCCAGCAAAGAATCACGGCCAATTCGCCCTTGTTCAGGATGGGGAAGAATTGCTCGGCCGGGCTGGGCGCGTGCCCGAGTGTTTTTCCCGCCGCGTGCACCATGAAGTAGGCAACCGCCATTTCGCCACTGGCGATGAACGCCGCAATCCGTGTCAACAATCCTACGGCGATCAGCAGTCCACACACGAGCTCGATGATTCCCCCCACCAGCATCAAACCTTCCGCACCGCCGTGACCACCGGGGAAACCGATAAGCTTTTGGCCTCCATGACAGGCGAACATCAACCCGATAATCAAACGCATGATGCAATACACCGGATCAGCGAAACGATTTAAAGAGTTCATGGCGCTGAGGCTGGCTTCCCTTGCCGCCGCCTGTCAAGCAAATCAATGAGCAGCTATGGGCGCTCCCTGCTGACGGACACGCTTCAATAACAGAACGAGCGGGCACTGACAAAGCAGACCATTGCGAGCAATCGAAAGTTATTCACGTAACTGACGAGAGCCGATTGCTGGTGCAGTAAATTAAACAGAACGTGAGGCGCAACTTTCATCGCCTGCCAATCGCCGAGCTTGTGGGCGAGACTGGTCTGAATCGCAGCGAGTTGATGTTGAAAAACAGCATTGAATTTCGACGTGTGCACTGAAAGCAGGGCCTGCGTTGTTTGGGTTCCACGGGCAACAATTGTGGTGATCGTCGCGATCCCGATGCTGCCTCCCACGTTGCGCATTAAATTAAAGATGCCGCTCGCATTGCCTATTTGCTCCTGAGGTAAGGTGCCCATCGTTACCGTCGTCAGCGGAATAAAAACCATGGCGATCGCCGCCCCGCTGATAACAATCGGCGTGATGATGCTCCACATACTGATCTGAAGATTAATGGCACCAAGCATGAGGGAGGAATACGCCAGCAGCAGAAAACCGGCGCCGATCAAAATCCGGTTGCTGATTTTCCCAACGAGTCGGCCGACAATCACGGTGGTGAGAAACGCGCCAACACCGCGCGGGCTCATGGCAATCCCCGCATCGAGCGCGGTGTAACCGAGAAGATTTTGCATAAACAGCGGGAGCACGGCGATCGTTCCATAAAGTAACGCGCCCAGTAACAGAATCATCGAAGCACCGATGGCGAAGTTGCGATTTTTCAGGACGCGAAGATCGACAATCGGATGCGGCGTAGTCAATTCGTGAACTACGAACCAGAGGAACGCGGCTGCCGAAATCATCGCGCACCAGAGGATGGTGTGTGAGCTGAACCAGTCGAGCTCCTGTCCTTTGTCGAGGATATATTGCAGCGTCGCCAGCCAGACGCTGAGCAGACCCAATCCTATGTAATCGATATTCGCGGCCGAGATTCGTTTCAAGTAGGGCGGATCTTCGATCAATGCATGACCCAGGATCACGGCCAACAAACCAATCGGGAGATTAATGTAAAAAATCCAGCGCCAGGAATAGTTCTGCGTGATCCAACCGCCAAGCGTCGGCCCGAGAATCGGCGCGACCACGACGCCCATGGCAAATACTCCCATTGCCATGCCGCGCTTTTGCGGAGGAAAACTCTCCAGCAAAATCGCCTGCGAGATCGGCTGCAACGCGCCGCCGCTGGCTCCTTGCAAAACTCGCGCAACGATTAGAAAACCGAGACTCGTCGCCATTCCGCAGAGCGCTGACGCGACCGAAAAAAGAATGATGCAAGTGAGCAGAAAACATTTTCGTCCAAACAGCTGACCCAACCAGTTTGTAGCCGGTAGAATAATGGCGTTAGCCATCAAGTAACTGGTGAGGACCCACGTCGCTTCGTCTGTAGTCGCCGAGAGAGTTCCAGCGATGTGCTGGAGCGACACGTTTGCCACGGATGTGTCGAGCACTTCCATGAACGTAGCGAGCATCACGGCCATCGCGATGGCCCATGGATTGTGACTTGGTCGCCACTGTCCGCTTACTCCAGTTCCCTCTGCGTTTTGGCCAGCCATAGCAATGTCCCCAAACCCACCAGAACAATCGCAATCACTGTTCCGAGCACTACCGGCACGATCACGGAAAGAATCGATTTCACTTTGACCGTCGGCACGACCGACATGCCCGGGCCCAGCACGCGCTGCACATTCGTTTGATGGTCGAAAACAATTTTCACCGGTACCCGCTGCACTACTTTGACGTAGTTGCCGGTCGCGTTCTCCGGCGGCAACAAACTGAACCGCGCGCCGCTTCCCGCCTGAATGCTGTCCACATGACCGGCCAGACCGTGATCCGGATACGCGTCCACCTCGATCGTAGCCGGTTGCCCGGCTCGCATATTCGTCAACTGGGTTTCTTTAAAATTCGCCGTGACCCAGAGATTCTCCGGCACAAGGGCGAGCAGGAGTTGACCGGCCTGAACATAATCGCCCGGCGCAACCGACTTGTTCGTGATGCGACCTGCTTCCGGCGCGGTAATGTTCGCGTACGAGACCTGAAGCTGCTGTTGTTGTAACGCCGCCTCTGACTGTTTCACTTCGGCCGCAGCAGCCTGGTATTGCGCAGCCGAGGAATCCGCCTGTTTCTGTGCTTCCTCCTGATATGCGGCTGCCGCATTCAACTGTTTCTTTTTCGAAGCGAGGTTTGCTTCGGCCGCCGTGGTATCGGTTCGCGAATGTTCGTAGTCCTGCGCGGAAATTGCGCCCTTCGCGACCAATTCCTGGTTCCGTTGCAAATCCGATTCTTGCTTTTTTGCATCCGCCGCCGTGGCCTCGGCACTCGCAGCGGCTGACGCGTAGATCGCTTTCAATGTCCGCACGTGGGCCTCGGCTTGTTCGGCTGAAAGCTGCGCAGTCCGTTCCTTCGCCCGCGACATTTCCACTGCGGCTTTTTTCTGTGCCAATGCAGCTTCCGCATCGCGCGGATCAATTTCGACCAGGAGATCGCCTCTCTTAACCTGCTGATTATCTCTCACCAGCACCCTGGCCACGCGCCCGGCGATCTTCGGCGCGACCGAAACGATGTGCGCGTCGATGAAAGCGTCGTCGGTGCTTTCGTGCGTTAACGAATTGAGCACGATCCACGCGATCCAGATTATCGCCGCGATCAAAAGCGCCGCCGCGGTGATGATCACCGGCTTGCGTTTAAAAAACGGCTTCTTGCGTTTTGTTTTTCCTTCCGGCGCCAGCTTCTCGCCCTCGGGCGAATAAAGATCGACATCGTCGAGCTCTTCTTTGTTTTCCTCCTCTTCTTCCTGCTCGACTGTTTTCATTCCCCACTCCTGCTACGGTTCCCGCACCTAGCTTGGTCGGGCGGAAGGCTCTGCCGCCCGGGCCGATCACGCCGCCTTTTTGTGACGCTGCGGGTGTTTTCGAGATTTTGTTGCCTTCTTTCTGCCAGTGCGGCTCGCTGTGCCCGTGCGGCTCGCACCGCCGCTTTCTTCAACGCTCTTTTGTAGGACCGACACCAGATCGATCACCTTGGTCGGCTTCGGCGCTTTCTTCGGTTTTTCTTCGATCTCTTTCCCGCCAGCTTCAACTTTTTCCTCAATCACTTCCATCAGCGCTTCCTTATATTCGTCTTTATATTTTTCCGGGTCCCATTTCGCACTCATGTTATCGATGAGCGATTTGGCCATATTCATTTCGCGCTTACCCACTTCGGTCTTTTTTGGAATGTGGAGCGTGCTCGTGTCCCGAAGTTCATCGGCGAAATGCATCAGCTCCAAAACGAGCGCGCCATCCTCCGGTTTTACGCCGGCCAGATATTGCCGGGTCTTGATCACCACCTTGGCGATCCCGACCTTTTTGCTTTCCTCCAGCGAATCGCGCAACAGCGCGTAAGCTTTATCGCCGCCCTTTTGCGGCTCCAGATAGTACGGTTTGTAAAAATACATCGGATCGATGTCGTCAAGATCGACAAAATCCTGAATATCCACCGTCTGGGTCGCCTCGATATCGACCCGCTCAAAATCTTCCTCCTTCAGGACAACATATTTTCCCGTCTGGTACTCGTAACCTTTGACGATCTCGTTCCAGGGAACTTCCTTGCCGTCCTTTTCCGCCACCCGTTTGTAATTCACCGGACTCAAATCGCTCTTACGAAGCAACCGAAACTTCAGCTCTTCGCGCCGTGTCGCCGGATAAAGCGCGATTGGAATATTAACCAGCCCAAAACTGATTCCGCCTTTCCAAATTGCCCGTGCCATATCCAAACTAGTTTCGCACGAGAGACACAAGTTGCGTGTGAGGCTAACGTGGGCGCCCTCCGCGTGCGCGGCCACGTCATCGCGAACTTCTACCGAGACTCATTAGTTTGCGCGCCCAACAAAAAAGCGGAGACAAATCTCCGCTCCTTTGGTAAACAAACATTACTGTTTCCGCTGACTGCTAACCGGCATCAACGAGTAGCTTCTCTAAAGAATGAACCGCATTTACCAAGGGCGCGTTGCGAAAGTCGAAACCGTTGATCGCAAAGGGAACGTCACTGGCGAACTGCCGCTGGAAGTCCTTTGGCATCATCACGAGCTGTTTCAGGACGCAGTGAATTATTACACGCTTGCGCTCTCGGCGTTGTCTCGTGGAATGGATGATGCGGCGTTTGAAGCAATCGCGCTGAAAGTGGCGGCGGATTCCGCGCGAAGAAATCCCAAGCACAAAACAGAGGCAGCGCGCGTTAAAGCAATCGCCGAAGCAGCTCAAACCGCACGAGCAATGATCCGAGCGATCAAATCCTGGCGCGATGCAGTCAGCAACACAGCGGTCACCGCAGAACGTCGAGGGAAATCATTCGAAGGTTGGTGCAAGACGCTTGCGCCCGCAGTCGGAGTAGTGATAGATCCGACGCAAAAGTCAAAGGACGCGTTCGCGCGCTGCATATCTACAGTTCTCGCGTCAAGCCGCGCGAGCGATACGCAACGAGCGGCGGCACTGCTTCAACTCTTGGAGGAAGCAGACAAGAGCGATCTCAGTTGGCTCGCAAATGATCGACTGGGATTTTTCTGCAATCCGAAAGGCAGGCACGACAAAACGCCAAAAGACATGGCGTCGCTTCAAGAAATAAAGCGTCAACGTCTCGTGCGGGAGTTTCGGTCGATGCCAGACGATGAAGCAATATCCCGCGCCGCCGAGATCGACCTCGGCTTGTTTCTAACAACTCCGCCTAAAGAAAAACTCACCGGCACTAAGGCAGCCAAGTTACTGCGCAAATATTGGGATGAGGTCAGCAAGCAATTCCCTTCGCTCATGGGCGCTTCCGCGCAATTGGAGATGATTGCTCACGGGCCTGATCGAAAAAGTCGCTCTCACGATTCGATCACTCAACCCAGCGATGCCTTGTGCATCCCGGCGCCTGGACGTCGGCCGAGTGGCGTCTATCCAGCGGCAGCGTTGTTTCGACACATTCCTTGCGCCGAGACGTTAGCGGCTTTTCGTGCAGCCAGCGCTGCATTATGTGACGCGAAAGACAAGCAACCAGTCGAGGACAGCATTGCCGCATCGCGCGTCGACGACACACCTCACTTTCCATATTTCACACGTCTTGTATTCGAGAACGATGACGAGGCACAACAAGCGCCATGGAAGGAGTTTGACCATGCAGCATTTGTCGCAGCGATTACTTCGCCGCATCGCTACTACCAGGACACGATTAGGCGCGAGGCTGAGGCAGCCGCACTGCGCGAAGATTTGCAGGCAATGGAAAGCGAAGGCCGTGCCGGCAGCGCCGAGGAAGGAATGGCCGCGAAGCCGAGTCTCCCGGGATTCCGCGACGATGCGCGGATCGATCGACTGGTCTCGGTGTTGTTCAGCGATCTCGGCCACTTGGGTGAGGTTGATTCGCCGGATGATGATTGGCTTGCGCGACCGTTCATTACTGAGGCGATTGCGCGCGCGGACGTTCAGCTTCCTGATCATTTGCGCGAATACACACTGCGCGAACGGACGCTGCGCGGATGGCATGCAGTGCGCGATGCCTGGCGCGATCTCGCGGCAAAAAGTGAGCCGACGGAAGATGACTTATGGGAAATCGTAAAGAAAGAGCAGGGCGAGCACCGGCTGGATTTCGGGAGTGCGCATTTCTACGAGGAGCTGACGAAACCCGCGAATCACGGCATTTGGAAAGAGAAAGGCAGTAAGGAGTTTCACGCGGGTGATCCAGTTGAAGCGTGGGCGCAATACACTGAGACCCGTCGCGAACTGCGCGACAAAGAGCGGCCGATTCATTTCACGCCCGCGCATCCAACGAAGTCGCCGCGCTATTTTATCTTTCCAAAAAAATCTGCCGCGGGCGGAAAGTGGGGATCGACACACGAGCGCAGTCTCAGTGCGAATGCGCGTGGCGCGGCTGACAAGCCCGGGGCGCTTTCCTTCACCGCCGGCGTTGCGGTTCGCGATGGAGCAAAATGGAAACCTGTCATGACGCGCATCAGCTATTCGGCGCCACGTTTGCGTCGTGATCAGGTCCGGCGCGATGGCGAAGAGAGTCTCGATGCTGCACCGTGGTTGCCGCCCATGATCGACGCGCTCAAGCTACACGAGCCGCCACTCCAGGACTTCGGCAATTGCCGGATCACACTTCAACCCAGAGCGCGCGAAGATAAAGACGGCATTGAGCGCTACGGCGCGCAGCTCACATTTCCTGTTGAAATTCAGCCGGAGAAATTAATCGCGCAGATCGGTAAGGCGCACGTCTGGAGCAAACAGTTCCGTAGTTTCGGAAAAGGCTCCGAACAACGTTTCTTCTACCTCTTGCACTCGTTCGAGCAACCGAAAGATCCGCCGCCCGCACTAGAGCAACTCGTGCAGCGTTTCACCTTCGGTAGCGTGGATTTTGGTCTCCACGCTGACTCGTGGGCGATGCAGGAGGCAAGGCTGGATGGTGTGTTTGAAAGCGGCAACAGTAACCACACGATCGTTTCGCGCGCGATTACCACGGGTGAGGAAGCACCATGGCGCGTGGCGTTGCGCGAGCTGCGAAAACTTCGGTTGCCTGGTAGCGACACAATGGTGTGGAGAGCGCGGTCGAAGCTCGACCCGTGACCAAAAGAGTGAGTTCGCCTGGCGCGAAGAACTGTATGGCGACCGCGGGCGTTCGGCTTCTGAAAGCGAAACGGCTGAATGCCGGAACCTGATGTGCGCGCTCCTTGGCGATCGATGGGCGTGGGAATTTGTTCTTCATTCGAATGAAGCGCCTCCGGAAAACTGGCGCTCTCAAATCGACGCGATCTTGCGCGAGTTCTCTTTCCCTGAGCAAAACGACAAGCTGATTGTCGTCGCTCGCCGCGCGCAATCGCGACTGGCAAGGATAGCGCGCTGGCGCGTGGGCATGAATGACGGTGCGCGACGGGACGGAATGCTGAAAGAATTGCGGCAAACGTGCGGATTTGAGGATGAGAAGGGGAACGCGCCAGCGCAGAAACCGAATGGCGAAGCGCCGGGCGAACAGTGGATTCCAAAAACAATTCGTGACACAGCAGGCGAAAAGAATTGGACGCAATTGCAGATGGCCCTTCGTGACGAGCACTCGCGTTTGATTTCCGAACTACCGACGCTGCTGTTGAATATTGCCGACCGCGTTCTGCCGCTGCGAAAACGCCGATGGAGTTGGGAGCGTGTGCAAGACCGCGAAAAGGAAGGACGACTGCACGGCTTGGCACAGACACAGACTCAAGACGAAGAACACAAACCATTGCTTGCTGGCCAGCGCGGCCTTTCGCTCATGCGCATCGAGCAAGTTGAGGAGCTCCGCCGCCGCTTTCAGTCCTTGAATCAGGCGGAGCGCAGATATTTCGCCTTCGAGCAATTGGAAAAAGGCGAATGGATCGAGGCGCAGGTGAAAAGATGGATTCGCCGCGATTTCAGCGATCCGTGTCCCGGTCTCGTGGATAAACTCGACGAGTTAAAAACGCAACGCGTGAATCAATCGGCGCATATGATTCTGGCGCAGGCACTCGGCGTCAGGTTGACGAAGCCGCCGCCGAATAAGGCGCAGCTTTGGCATGAGCGGGACCAGCATGGCGTCTACGAGAAATTCCGCGATAAGCCGGTGGATTTCGTGGCGATTGAAGACCTCTCGCGTTACCGCGCAACCCAAGGCAGATCGCCGCAGGAAAACGGACGGCTGATGAAATGGTGCCACCGCGCGATTCGCGACAAAGTACGCGAGCTCTGTGAGCCATTCGGCATTCCCGTGCTCGATGTGCCGGCGGCGTATTCTTCGCAGTTCTGCTCCCGCAGCGGAATTGTTGGGTTCCGCGCTGAGGAAGTGACGGCGGGATTCGAAGAGCGCATGCCGTGGTGTTTTCGGTTGCGTATCAAAGATGGAGAGGAAGAAACAACAGAACAGCAGCAAATGCGACAGCTCGCAATCGATTTGCGCAACGCACAACAACTTCTCGAAACGGAGTGGCAGAAAAAACACGAGGGCTTATCCGCACCCAAACTGACACTCCTTTTGCCGAAGCAAGGCGGGCAAATCTTTGTTCCAATCGCCGCTGTTCCAGCGCAGCAAAACCGTCTCGCTGCGAAGATCGTCGATGCGGATTTAAACGCCGCCATCAACATCGGTTTGCGTGCCGTCGCCGACCCACGGATGTGGGAATTTTTCCCGCGTCTGCGCACCGAACGGATTTCCGGAGAAGTTCGCTACAAAGGTCGAAAAGGCCGCAAGACGAAAGCATCTGATGGCGCAGGAGACGCGCCGATCGATTTGCGCGCGCGTGAGAAGCGCAAGTATGGCGACAAGCCGCCGCAATTAATTTTTGATGAAATCCCAAGCGGCAGCGTCTCGCGCGAGACAAGGCAGCCGAATTACTTCCGCGATTTCGCCGGTATCGCGCGCTTGCTTTGGAATGTTGAAGAGCCCATTGACGAAAAGAGCCTGAAGCTGCTGCGCTTCGCGCGTGAATTTGCGAAGAACGACATCGCGCGTGTGCCCGATGCCGTCCGCGGCGAGGAGCAGATCCAATTGCTCAGTAGCAAGGCACTCTTTCTTGGATTGAAGAGCCTTCAATGGGCTCGTTGCATGCAGATCAATCGAGCGAGATTAGCTGCTCGCATGAATAAAGCGGCAGCAGCCGACACTTTGTCGTGATCGGATAGGATAATTTGAAAGCTGATCCCCTCCTTCCACGCATCTTCACAGTTCGCGACCAGCCAGTTGTTCTCGATAGCGATCTGGCGCTGCTTTACGGGGTTACGACCGGGAACTTCAACAAGGCAATCAATCGAAACGAGCACCGCTTTCCTCCCGACTTTTCGTTCATGCTTACACGCAAGGAGTTTGCCGATTTGATATTCCAAATTGGAACATCAAAAGGCCGGGGCGGACGTCGCAAGTTGCCGAGGGTATTCACCGAGCATGGGGCGATCATGGCCGCGACGCTTCTGAACAGCCCGCAGGCCATTGCCATGAGCGTTTATGTCGTGCGCGCCTTTGTTAAAATGCGACGCGAGTTGCTGGCCGACGCGACTTTGGAAGGGCGCTTGAATGAAATTGATAAAACTTTGCTCACGCACGACGCCGCGCTGCGCGATTTGTATCAAAAACTGCGTCCGCTCTTGCTGCCGCCGCCGGAAAAGCCGGAGCGCCGAATCGGTTTTCATTCCTAAAAGCGCACATCGAGCATGAGCGATGCCCCCGTTCAAACGCAAGGCGGCCTTGAGCAGCAACCGCCGATGCCGGCGCGGCGGTTGCATAATTTCATGCGCATTACAATCCCGATCGCGCCTCGCTGCGTGTCGATGAAGAAAGCCAGGAGCCCTCGGCGAGGGTCGGTGCGCAGTTGACGCATCTTACCAGACTATTTTGATTCCATACTTTTTGAAACGTCGATCGGCACTTAGGATCGGCAATCGCTCGACCTGTGCCTGGGCGATCAACATGCGATCGAATGGATCCTTATGATGCCAGGGCAGGTCCTGCAAATGGCGACAGTGTTGCGGTTGAATTTCGAGCCGCTCGGCGCCAATCGCGCGCATCTCCCCTAACAAGTCTTGATGCCATGCTTCGGGCAAGGCCAGCTTCTTTTGATATCTCGGAATGCTCAACTTGAGCGCAATTTCCCAGAAACTCGCAATTGAATAAGCAAGGCCCTCAGCTTTCTCGATTTCAGAGCGAGCGCGGCGGGACAACCGCGGGTCATCCAGCACCATCCACAAGAGCGCGTGGGTATCGAGCAGCATTTGCTCTTACTTCCACAACAGCGGATCGCGCCGGTCAGTTCGGGCAAAGTCGCGCTCGATCCTCCGGTTTGCTTTAGGATCATTCAACTCCAGCGGGCGTCGCTTCGCCCAGCGCTTAAGACCGCCGATGCGGCGGGAGCTTGATCCACCTGCTACGGCTTCCAGCCGAACAAGTGGCTTGTCGCGGTTGGCGATAATCACTTCTTCGCCGTCGAGCGCTTTGCGAATGAGTTTGGAGAGGTGCGTCTTTGCCTGATGAATGGTCGCTTGCGTCACAGCGACGAGATTAGCTAAGATAGTTAGCTATGTCAATCGATGCGCCGGTGCAAACGCAAGGCGGGCTTGAATCGCAGCCGCCGATGCCGGTGCGGCGGTTGCATAATTTCATCTATTGCCCGCGGCTTTTTTATTATCAGTGGGTCGAGAATATTTTTCAGGAGAACGCCGATACGATCGAAGGGTCGCATGCGCATCGCAATGTCGATCGCGCCTCGCGTGTCGATGAAGAGAAACTGAAAGCGCTCGGCGAAAATCTTCCTGAAGGCGCGACGCTGCGAAGTTTGCGGTTGGAAAGCGCGTCGCTGGGATTGATTAGCGTCGTCGATCTCATCGAGGGCGGTCCGGACGGCGCGGAGATTGTCGATTACAAAAAAGGGTCGGCGCGACGCGATAACAACGGCGAGCGTGTTGCGAAAGAGCCCGATGCCATTCAGGTAGCCGCGCATGCGCTCTTGCTGCGCGAGATCGGTATCAACGCCACGCGCGCCGCAATTTATTACGCAGCGGAGAAGCGGCGTGTGCCACTGGAATTGAGTGAAGAGTTGTTTGCGAAAGTTCTAACTACCATCGAGCAAACGCGCGCAGTCGCGGCGAGTGGCAAGTGCCCGCCTCCGCTGAAAAACGATCCGCGATGTCTGTATTGTTCGGCGTATCCGATCTGTTTGCCTAACGAGTCCTGGTGGTGGGCGCGAGCGGGCAAAGCCGCGAAGCCGGATGATCAACTTCGCTTCGGGTTCAGCGCGCCAGCGGAGGATCATGTGCGCGAGCAGATTTTCGAAGCGCTCGAATTCGCAGCCGAATCTGGAAAGAAGGCCCATACTCTACAGCCGCCGCGCCCGGAGCACGACGACGGCGAAGTGTTGGTGGTGCAAACTCCGGGAGCGCAAATTGGACAGCGCGGCGATCAGTTTGTCGTCTCGGTGAAGGGCGCGGAAGCGCGCAAGCTGCCTGGGCATCAACTACGCGCGATTTACTGTTATGGCGCGATTCAATTAACCGCGCAGGCGATCGAGACGTGCCTCGAGCTCGGAATCGACGTCGCTTACTTTAGCCCAGCGGGGCGTTTTCTCGGGACGTTGCGCGCCTTGCCGGTGAGTGGCGTGGACGCGCGCCGCGGACAATATCGTCTCTTCGAACTCCCCGGCGTGCGTCTGCAACTCGCGCGTGAAGTGGTGCGCGCGAAAATTCACAATCAACGCACCATGCTCATGCGCAATGGCGATGTGCCTGATCGCGTCTTGCAATTGCTTGCCGGTTTTCGCGACGCCACGGAGTCGGCCCATGACATGACGGAATTGCTCGGCATCGAAGGCACGGCCGCCGCGCTCTACTTCGAACAGTTCGAATCGATGTTGAAAGAATCGTGGAAATTCGACTGGCGTGGACGCAATCGCCGTCCGCCTCGCGATCCCGCGAACGCGTTGCTCTCGTTAGGCTACTCCATGCTGGCCAAAGAACTCACCGGCGTCTGCGACGCAGTGGGACTCGATCCGTTTCTCGGCTTCATGCATCAGCCGCGCTACGGCCGGCCCGCGCTCGCGCTGGATTTGATGGAAGAATTTCGTCCCCTCATCGCAGACAGCGTCGCCATCTCACTCGTGAATCGCGGCGAAGTCGGCGCAGACGATTTCATTCGCAGCGCCAGCGGCACTTTTCTAAACGAGCGAGGTCGAAAAGCATTTTGGGAGGCATGGTTCCGCCGGCTCGACGCGGAAGTAAGTCATCCGCAGTTCGTCTACAAGATGGCTTATCGACGAATGCTCGAAGTGCAGGCGCGACAACTTTGGCGCTTCGTGCGCGGCGAGGCTATCGCTTACCACGGTTTCACAACGCGATGAGCCGGCTCCGCTATCTCGTCAGTTACGATATTTGCAACCCGAAACGTTTGCGACAGGTCGCGCGTGTCCTCGAAGGCTTTGGCGTGCGCTTGCAGTACTCTGTTTTCGAATGTCCGCTCGACGATCTGAGGATGGCAAATCTGAAAACATCTCTTCACCCAATCTTGAATCATGATGAAGACCAGGTTTTGTTCGTCTCGCTTGGACCAAGCTCAAATGACGCAAGCCTGATCATCGAAGCGATGGGTTTACCTTACACAGTCAGAACGCGCGTCACTGTGATCTAGCTCGCGAAAGCTTTCGGAGTTGATTTCGAATTTGCCAATCGTTCTAACGCGCTCTTTAATTAGCTTGGCAAACAAAGCCGAAAGGCCTCTGCCACCGACCACTTCTCTTCCGCCATTGGAGAAGCAGCTCTTTGAAATCGCGATAAACGAGACTAGCGAGCGCGAGATTGCTGTGGCGCTACTGCGGCAGCGCTCGCGCGGCTGCGATTACCTCTGAAATTCGTTGCGTCCTCCGACTCGCAAATGACTTTTGACCGCGATAGGCCATCGCATTTCGAGAGTGCGCTCGATATTCGCCTAACGACACCACGGGAAGTTGCCGGTTATTGACAGGGTGGATCGCAGTCATCGCGATTTCAGAAATGCTGAGGCGGCGCGAAATCGTTGTAGCCCACTGTTTGGCTGCCGGATCGCAGTCATCGCGATTTCAGAAATGCTGAGGCGGACATGCCATTGATCGTTATCGATCTTGGAAGTATCATCGCAGTCATCGCGATTTCAGAAATGCTGAGGCGGATAAGTAGTATCGGCCAGGTAGCAGGCGCGGCAGCAATCGCAGTCATCGCGATTTCAGAAATGCTGAGGCGGCAGAGAGTGCTCGCCAGCGCCGTCCAAGGGCAAAATCGCAGTCATCGCGATTTCAGAAATGCTGAGGCGGGAATACGTTCTCGTTATACTCGTCGTCCGCAGCGTTATCGCAGTCATCGCGATTTCAGAAATGCTGAGGCGCAAAGAAAGACCAAATTCGCCGTCGCGAATTTGGTTTTGAAGCATGATCCCTACGCCGCGAGTCCGAGTTGTTCGCGCGAAATGCCGCGTAATTCGAAGAGGCGGATCAATGTTTCTTCAATCAGGTTATTCGGGACAGGATGCGCCAGCGGTCATGCCGCCTCTATCGAAAGTGCTCCACGGTTAATCCGCTTCCTTCGATGATACTTTTTAATGTACCGATCGGAATCGGTTTGTTGCCGTGCACGGCGACGATTACTTGCCGCCCGTTGGGATGTCGCCATTTCTGATGGCTACCGCGCTGGCGGAGCATTGCGAAACCATGCTTGCGCAACACCCGAATCACGTCACGAGCGCTGCGCACTGGAAACCGCTCGCTCACGTAAGAGCAACTTCCACGACCTTAGCGCCGGGAGGAACCGCAGCCGGAGTGGGTTCAAACCAGAGTTCGAGCGCCTCCTTTGCGTTGTCGATCGCTTCTTGCTCGGTATCACCTGCCGAAGCGCACCCAGGCAGTTCCGGAAAGAAAGCCGCCCAGCGCTTGCTCTCCGGATCATGCTCCACTACCAAGCGCAAGTTCATGTCATTTAGAATAATCAGCGCACATCAACGCGGCAACGCAGATTTATGCCAATATCCTTCAAATAAACTGCTGTAGGCGATTTTACGCGGCGAGATCAAGTTGGTCGCGCGAAATACCGCGTAGCTCGAAGAGGCGGATCAATGTTTCTTCAATCAGATTGTTCGGGCAGGATGCGCCGGCGGTGATGCCAATGACGGCTGGGCCGGGCGGGAGCCAGAAATGGGAAACGACTTCGCGTTTCTCGTGTAGATCGTAATGCTTGATCTCGTTCGCGGAAACGAGTCGTGAGGCATTGAGTACAAAATAGGTGGGCAATTTCTCTTCGCCCATCTCGGCCAGATGCGATGTGTTGGAGCTGTTGTAACCGCCGACGACCAGGAGCAAATCCATCGACACGTTAAGAAGCTCGCGCAACGCATCCTGACGTTCCTGTGTTGCGCCGCAGATGGTGTCGAAGAATCGGAAATTCTTTTGGGCTAGCTCGGGGCCGTCACGATCGACAACTGCTTTCCGGACTCTTCGCTGCACTTCCTCGGTCTCGCCGCGCAACATGGTGGTTTGATTGGCTACGCCGACAGTTTGGAGGTGGATATCGGGATCGAATCCCGCCGAGTAGGCGCCTTTGAATTTCTCCAGAAACGCATGCTTATCCCCGCCGTGCCGGATGTAATCGCAAACGTAATCGGTCTCGGCCAGAGTGAGCACGACGAGATAATGTCCATTGCCGTCGCCGAGAGCGCGCGAGCTGGTGGCTTTGGTCTCTTCGTGTTCGGCTTTGCCGTGAATGATGGAAGTAGCCGATTCGCTGGCATACTTGCGAACCCGTTTCCAGACGCTCATCACGTCGCCGCAGGTAGTATCGACAATCTGGCAGCCGCGATCTTTGATTTGTCGCTGGATCGCCAACTCCGTCCCGAACGCCGGCACGATGACGACATCATCTGGGCCGAGATCGGAGATATCAGCCTCTTTGTTTTTTCCAGTGAGATTCTTGATACCGAGCGCGGCGATCTGCTGGTTGACTTCCGGATTGTGAATGATTTCGCCGACAATGAAGAGCCGGCGATCCTTGAACACCTTGCGCGCGGCATAGGCGAGATCGATGGCGCGCTCGACGCCGTAGCAAAAGCCGAATTGTTTCGCCAGCCGCACAGTGGTATTTCCTACCGAAATAATTCCGCCGGCCCGCCGGATTTTATCGACGATGTCGCTGCGATAATGGGATTCGACCTGTTCCTGCACGGCCGCCATCACGTCCGGCGTGCGTAAATTAATTTTCTCGCGCGCCGTCGTGCCGCTGGAGATCAGGTTTGTGCTCATAATTTCCTCAGTTTGTCATTCTGAGCGAAGCGAAGAATCTCGCGTCATTTTATCTCACCGCACTCGAAAAGCCGGAGATTGTTTCGCTCCGCTCAACATGACACGGCCAGGCCTTGGCGGCAATAATCCTCCTGCTGATTACTGCTCCAGCAATTCGCCGCTCGGCTTTTGGAACGCCGCGTCGGAAATCATAAAGCGCGGATCGGGATCTGGAAGTCTGGAGTCATCCACCCGTTGCACCTTCGGGCCGATCGTTTCGTCTTCGGGCTGAGTTGTTGCGATATTGACGGGCGTTCCAATCCGCATCAGCGCATAAAATTTCGGCGCGGCTTCGCCCTTGAGCCGAATACAACCATGCGTCCGCGGCGTGGGATGAACGAAGCCCTGATGAAATCCGTAGGCTGGCGCAAATTCGCACCAGAAACCCATTGGATAACCGACATAACGACCGGACGCACCGCCGGCGGTCGTCGGCACAACGGTGTTGCCGTGCACGCTGAATCCGTATGAGCCCGACCGCTTATGCTCAATCTTGCTGTAAATTTTGAAATTGCCTTTCGGGGTCGGTTTCTCGGAAGTTCCGACAGAACAGGCCACCGCCATCAAACAACGGTCGCCTTCCATGACGTAAATATTTTGCTTGGACAGCGAAACTTTTACTCGGACGTCGGATGGATCGTGCGGCCGGAGAGCAGTCACGTGGTAGGGTCCGCCTCGGGAAACGAGGCCACCGGTCTGGCATCCGGTGAACAAAGCAAGCGCGGCGGCGATAGTGATAAGCTGGGGAACGGTTCTCATAGCGCCAAAATCATTCGAGGCGCGCGGCCTTTTGTCAACCGGCGGCCGGTTTGGTATTTCCCAACAGCGCCTCAAACTTCCAGGAAAAACCCGAATAAAACGGATACGGTCTTGTCGCCTTGGCCGGGCGATACCGCCAATGTTTGTACATCCAGAGCCATGGCGCGGGATTGTTACGGACATACGGTTCGAATGAATTCCAGCAAAGCTGCGCCACGTGTTCATGCGCCTGGCCCGGGGCGATCTCAATCTTTGGATGAAAGACGATCCGATATCGACCGTCGGGCAACGGTTCACAATGGGCTGGAACAAGAGGAATACCTGTTTTGTCGTGCAACCAGACATGGGCGGCAGTCACGCTCGTCTTTAAGCCAAAGCATTCGATCGCCACTCCTCCTCGCCGGGGCGGAACCGTAAGATCGACAAGCAACGCGATGCGACCTTTGCGCCGGGCGATCTTGTAAAGCTGCATGATGCCACGTTCGCGCGGCACCATTTTATGTCCGGAACGTTCCCGGATTCGTCTAAAGACCGGCTCGAGCGATGAATTTTTGAATTCTTGCGTAATGATCGCGCCCTCCAATCCAAAATAGGCGCAGGCCAGACTAAGCCATTCGAAATTGCTGTAGTGAAAACAGGCGATCATCAGGCTGCGTTCCGGGCCGGTGCTGCGTGCGATTTCCTCGAAATTTTCCAGCTCAACAAATCGCGAAATATTCTGGCGCGTCAGACGCGGACTCCAGAGGAGATCGACGGCGCTGCGGGCGAAATGCTGGAAGGATTCGCGCGCGATTTTGCGGCGCTCGCTTTCGGTATACTGGTCGCCGAAGGCCGCTTCGAGGTTACTGACAGCGACCCGAAAGCTGCGCCGGTCCAGGATAGACATCAGCCATCCGAAAACGCGAGCCAGGATGAGACAACATTTGCGCGGCAGCAATGGAACCAGCTTCGTGGCCAGAACCAGAGCAGCATGCTCCAACCGGTAACGCAGCTGTTTCCATCGGGATCGCATTGTCGATGTAAACACGGCTCGGGAAGGGCGACAAGGGGACTGATCCGCTTGAGCGCGAGGCTGCGTGGAAATTCGAAGGCTGCCGAGCCACCAGCCCCGGAGAGCTATGTGACCCGCCTTCGCTTTGGCTGCGGCGTGTCCTCGCGTCGCTTTCGAATTCAACGCCTCGCGACGTTTTGGTTTGCCAGCGCGCTTAATTACGTTCGGCGCGACACGGCCAGCACGTTCAAAACTCGCACACAAAAGATGGATCGTCACTTCCGAAGAGCTCGCACAGAAATCGCTGTCTCCAACTGGATGCGAGTCGCTCAGATCCTATTCATCGGCGTGCTGACGGCGACAGCATGGATCCATCCGGTCGATGCTCAATTAAACTCACTTCCGGAAATCGCCTTCGATCAGTTGAGCCAGCGCGACCCGAATCCGCTGGGGGAAAAAGCGCTGGCCATTCATCCGGACGAATGGAAACACGCTGAGACCGAGCATTTCATCTATCATTTCGTCCACAGCTATGTGGCCACACCGATTTCGGTAGAGGCCGAATTTCATTATCGCGTAATTGCCAAAGAACTGGAACGCGACCAGCCGCCGGGCGACATCAAATCGCACATCTACATCTTTGAGCGTCCAGAAGATTGGCGACAATTTCAGGCGTTCGGGAAACTGGAGCCGTGGACAGGCGGCATTCATTCCATGGGCAGCCTTTTTATCCAGCGCAACCCGGCCTATCGATTTAGCGACAACAGCCTTGGTCACGAGATTGTGCATTTGGTCGTGCACCGGTTTTATCCCGAGGGAATCGCCCTTTGGCTGAATGAAGGTCTGGCCCAGTACATTTCCAAAGCCGCGCACGCGAGTTATCAGCGGGCTCGCGGTTACATTGCGAAGCCACATTCGGAGGCGATTGCGCCAGGCGAGATGATTCCTATTCCCAAGCTTGTTGCCATGACCCAGGTTCCCTCTGACGATGTCGAGCTTTTCTACAATGAATCGGAACGGCTGGTGCGATTTCTAGCGAAGACAGACAAACGAGATTTCCTGCTGCTGCTCGATTTGATGGGTCATCATCAAGCATTCGAAATCGCGTTCGCCCGCAGTTATGCCGGGACTTTCTCAAACTTGGCTGTGCTCGAAGAAAAATTTCGCGAATACGCGGCGAAAGACTTTGGCACAACGATAGAACAGGTGAACGCGCAAGATTAGTCTCGGACCAAAAGTTAGTCGCGCGAAAAGCAATCGGGACACGACGCGCGTTGAATTGTGAAACCGCATGCCGCACCAGGTTCGATTTAGGATAGAGAACGGTTGAACACGACCGATCCGTTAACCCAACTAACCTAAAGAAAGAGACTAAAATGGAAACACAACGCAACCCAAATGATCCAACCAAACCAAATGACCCAACCAAGCCTGCTGGCGGCGGCCAAGGTGGCGGGCAACAGGGCGGTGGACAGGAACGGCGCGAGGAGCGTGGGGGCCAGCCCGGCGGCGGTCAACAGCAAAGCGGACGATAGCAACGCATCTGTTAGGGAAGGGCGGGAATTGAAAAATTCCCGCTCTTTTACTTTCCGCTGATTCGACAAGCTGGAAAGTTCGGATTCATTCGAGCGTCCTTTTCACAGAACGCACGCTGCTAACGCGACACGTCGCCGCGATCGCCCTGCCCTTCTTCCACTTTCGTTTTGCCTTCGTGCGTCTATCCGAGGCCAAGGACCGGCCAACCTACACCTTTTTCTTGAACTGTCCGCTCTTGTTTCGGCGGATCCGCTTCAGCTCGTAATCGTCATCTTATTCGACGGCGGCGAACTTTTCGCTGAAGATCACGCCTGTGGCGGAGATCACGAAAAGTGCGGTACCAGCGGAGGAAAACGTTCCGCCGGTCGCCCCGCGCGGTTTTGGAGCGTTCATCCAAAAGTTCACTGTGCTCAAGGGTGCGCAGCGCGAGCTGTGGCTCACGTTCCTGATCAAGTTCTTCATCTACACCGCTTACTCGATCACGAACAAGACAATGGTGCTGTGGTTGTCGAAAGACCTCGGCTACAGCGACCAGGCGGCAGGCGCGCTCGTCGGCTGGGTTTGGGCGCCGGCCATGACTGTATTCACCTTAGTCGCCGGTTCGTTGACGGATGCGATCGGTTTACGCCGCACTTTTTTTCTCGGCGTGGCGATTTGCACCGTCGCTCGGAGCGTGATGATCACGACGACGATCCCGGCTCTCGCCCTCGTCTGCGGCGTCCTTCCACTAGCCGTAGGCGAAGCACTGGGAACTCCAGTGCTACTCGCGGCGACGCGGTGTTATTCTACAACTGCGCAGCGTTCGATCTCATTCTCGATCATCTACATGATCATGAATGTCGGCTACGTCGCTGCCGGTTGGATTTTCGATTACACCCGACAACTGCATCTGCGTTTCAGCATTTTCGGATTTCAACCAAGCAGCTATGAACAACTGTTCCTGGTCAGCCTCGCATTCGAGGTCCTCCTGTTTCCCACGATTTACTTTCTTCGCCGCGGCGCGGAACGGAGGGACAAGGGCGTTAAGATCGACAAGGTGCCAACGGTCGCCCCACCGTTTTGGAGCGGCGTTAGTGAAACGGTGCGGAAAAGTGCGGTTGATACTGCCGATCTTTTCCGACGGTTGATTGGTCAATCGGGTTTTTACCGATTGCTGACCTTTTTCCTCTTCATCGGCTTTCTCAAAGCTATCTTTCTGCAAATGGATTATGTCTTTCCGAAATTCGGAATTCGCGAGCTTGGCCTCTATGCTCCCGTGGGAAAACTGGCAAACATCAATGCGATCATAATTATATTTCTGGTCCCGGTCGTCGGCGCGTTGACGCAAAAATTTGCAGCGTATCGAATGGTCGTGATCGGCAGCATTATCTGCGCGGCTAGTGTTTTTATAATGGCGTTGCCAACAGACTGGTTTCGCGCTGCCACCGACAGCGCTCCGGGACAATGGCTCGGCCACAGCTACCTTGGCTTGTCCGGCGCCATTCATCCGTACTACATAATGTCGGCGCTTTATCTGGCCGTATTTTCGATCGGCGAAGCCTTCTATTCTCCACGTGTGTACGAATACGCTGCTGCAATTGCCCCAAAAGGACAGGAAGCCTCCTATGGTTCACTCGCGTATCTGCCATTTCTCGTGGGTAAACTTCTGGTGGGAACGGGAGGCTGGCTGCTGGCAGCGTTTGTTCCGGAGCGTGGTCCGCGTCGGCCGGCCGGCATGTGGTTAATCTTTGCACTGGCCGCATCTGTCGCGCCGCTTGGATTGATTGTTTTCCGCCGCTATATCCGCGTCACCGAAGCGGGGCGGCAAGAATAGACTTCGGGAAATTTTCCCAATCCCGAATTTTCGGAGACAACCCGATTACTTTCCCTTTCGGCGCCGATTCGAAACGGCTCGATCGCGTTTTGGGACATCGCGACTAACCCGACATCATAGAATTCCACAGCAAGTCGGTTCTTCGCGGCGAAACGTCTGATCGACAATTCGTGGTCGTGCTGTTTTGGAAGCAGCTCAGCGTTGGAAAAAATTGCATGAACGGTAGTGCAGATCCGATGGCGAGGAGAACACCATGAAGTCGGGGCGGGGGCTCGGTCGGGAAAAAGCAAATTGATCCGGCGGAAGATGCTCCCGCCAGTCCATGGAACTGAAAAACAAGTGAGCAACGCGCGCGGAGATTCCGTTCCACCTCGCCGCCGAGAATCATCCTTCACAATGTGGCGCTCGGGCTGCCTTCGGCATGCGAAATTGTTTGCGTATGGATGACGATAAGCTCCACACGCAAAGCAGCTTCATGAAGGCCAGCCCTGCTCTAATCAGCTCAGCATTACGGCCATGATTGCCTGTCCGGATTGCGGTTTGATGGAACAATTGCCATCTTTGCATCCGGGCGATTTCGCCGAATGCCGGCTCTGCGGCGCCTATTTGGAAAGGACCAGCGGGCGGAGTCTCACGGCCGGGCTGGCCTGTGCGCTCGGGACATTTTTTCTCCTGTTCCCCGCCAATCTCCTGCTCTTTCTGGCTGTCCACATTTTCGGAATGCATAATCAGTCGCGGCTCTCGACCGGCGCGAAGGTACTTTGGGGAAACGGTTGGCTTCTTCTGGCGGCGCTGGTTTGGGCTTTCGCCGTTGTGTTGCCGTTTTTCCGCTTTGGACTGTTATCGGCTGTTCTCGGGGCGATCCGATTTGGTTATCAGTCACGTTGGATCGGAACAGGTTATCGCTGGTCGCTCTGGCTCGATACCTGGGCAATGCCGGATGTGTTTTTGTTAGGCGCGTTCGTGGGCTATTTCCGGTTAATTCATGCGCCGCACATGAAGGTGATGATCGGATCCGGCGGCTACGTTTTTCTGGTGGCAGCCTTTCTGGCAATGATCACTCGCGCATGCATCGACAGGCGCTCGGTCTGGCGGGCTATCGCGCCGGAAGTGGATGTTTCGGAAGAGACCGAGACGCTCTCCTGCACCGTGTGCGATTTGATTCAACCGATCGATTGCGAAGGGAACCGTTGCCCGCGCTGCCGCGCTCGTCTCTACACGCGAAAACCATTCGCCCTCATGCGGGCCACTGCGCTCACCGCAGCCGCGTTCGTTCTCTTTTTCCCGGCCAACATTCTTCCGATGAATACCACGCTCCAGATGGGCAGCACAGTGAATTACACGATTTTTCAGGGCGTGCGCGAATTGTTCAAGGCGGGACTCTGGCCGTTAGGCGTGATTATTTTTTGCACCAGCATTAGCATACCGGCCGTGAAGATTTTCGGCATGGCCTGGTTCATTGGCTCGGTCTGGCGAAAATCGGACAAACATCTGGTCGCCAAGACAAAGTTTTACCGTTTCATCAACGAGATCGGGCGATGGTCCAACGTCGATCCCTTTATCATCGTGGTTTTTGTACCGCTGATGACCTTTGGATCGTTCGCGTCTTCCAAAGCAGGTTGGGGATCGACCGCATTCATTCTCGTGGTGGTGCTCACCCTCCTGGCATCAATGTCGTTCGACCCGCGCTTGATGTGGGATGCGGCCGAGAGGAGAAAATCGTGAGCGACGAAGATCAACAGCAAGGCGACCAGGAAAAGAAAGAGGCTAATGCCGAACAGAAGCGGACATCTGGTTCGGAAGCGCCCAAACGCAAGACGTGGTGGCCGGGCTGGATTTGGGCGGTGCCGATTGCTGCGCTGGGGATCGGAATTTGGCTCCTGGTTCGGTTCCTCACTCAGGGCGGCACTGATATCACGATCAACTTCCCGAAGGTTTACGGGATCGATCCAAAAGACACCGACATTATGTATCTTGGTATGACCGTCGGCAAAGTGAGCGACGTCTCCCTCGCGAAAGATGGGAACAGCGTGGACGTAAAAGCCACGATCAACGATAGTGCTTCCAAGTTTCTTAAGACAGGCACGATCTTTTGGCTCAAGGGCACAAATGTAAGCCTGGGCAATCTCTCGTCGCTCGGCTCGATCCTCGGCGGGCCGAAACTTGAGATGCAGCCCGGCCCTGGCAAAGAGACCAAGCATTTCCAGGGAGTGACGCACAAACCTCTTCCCGTCGATCGCGGGACGCCGGTCTTGTTTATGGTTTCATTTGATGATGCCGTCGGCGATTTATCCGAAGGCGATCCCGTGAAGGTGCGCGGTTTCACCGTCGGGGAGATCAAACAGATCGGGTTTCATTTTGACGTGAAAACCGGCGCGATCCTGACGCCAATAACGCTCGCGCTGTATCCAAAGCTGCTTCACATCGACAATCCGAATCTCCCCAATGCAGCCGATGAGATGCGCGCGGTGATGAACCAGTTGATTGAAGAAGGCCTGCGGGCACGGCTGGCCCGCGAACCATCATTGATCGGAGCTTATCAACTCTCACTCGAAGTCATCCCCGGCGCACCGCACGCAACTCTGAAAATTGTTAACAACATGCCCGAAATTCCCACCGCGCCGGGCGGCGGTCTCGACACTATTCTGGATCGGGTCAAAAGCATTCCGCTCAAGCAGATCGGGCAAAACCTTTTGGATATCACAAAAAATGTCGATCAAATCGTTTCGTCCGGACATTTGAAGGACGCGGTCGTCCAGCTCGATGGTTCGCTCGAGGAACTCCACGGGCTTCTCAAAGATGTGTCACCCAAAGTGGACAAGCTCGTGGCGGATTTGCGCAATACCGCCGCGCAACTCGATCAAGCCGCTCAAGGCGCGGACAAAGTATTGGGCGGTGCGCCTGCTCAGACCGGATTGAACGATACACTTCAAGAAGTGAAGGAAGCCGCTCGTTCGATCCGTTCGCTGGCTGATTATCTCGATCGACACCCCGAAGCCCTGATAAAAGGCAGATCTGGAGATTGATTATGCAAAAGGAAATCGCGCTTTTGTCGATCCTACTCCTGACCGGTTGCGGCTCGAGCCCGAAGACGCATTTCTACACCTTGAGCGCCGCGGGTGAAACCGGCCGGCGTTCCATTTCGTTTCCGGTGCAATTAGTCGCCGTCCATTTACCTCCGTCTCTCGACAGAAAACAAATGGTCAGGATGACCAGTGAAAATACAGTCAAGCTCAGTGAGACGGACCGCTGGCTTGCCGCTCTCGATGAAATGACCCGCAACGTTCTCGCTCAAGATCTAATGAACCGTCTGGAAAAGGACCGCGTTATTCTCCCTGAATCGCCCGCTCCGCCCGATACTGCTACCCTGGTCGTCACAATTACACATTTTGGACCCAAGGCTGACGGAACCGTGAGACTCAGTGGCGGTTGGAGCTTGGTCAAGCAGGGCACAAACACCGCGCTATTAGACCGCCAATTCAAGTTCAGCGCCGCCGCTGCCGCGACTGCGGATGCAACAGCATCGACAATGAGCGATCTGTTAGGGCGATTAGCAGATCAAATGGCATCCAGCTTATCGCGCGTCGAGCCACGCGAGCTCACACCTGCACCTACGCCGACACCCAGCCCTGAACCTTCGGCCTCACCAACACCAAGCCAGATTCCTTCGCCGTCGGCCTCACCCTAAAGGGGATGCGCCACGATCGCGCTGAAACAGGGAAACGAATTGTAGGGCAGGGCGCATCGCCTGCCGTCCGAGTGCGGGCAGGCGACGCGCCCGCCCTACAATTACAATCCCTATCCTCCGTCGTTGGAAGTTTACTTCGACGGCTCCAATTTTTTCGCCAGCTCGAGGTGTTCCTTTAAAGTTGGGAGCGTTTGCTCGTCAAATTCTTTCAGGTCCTTGTCTTGGAGTTGGTCCTTATTTTTCTCAAACATTGAGACAACTTTTTTGTGGTCTTTCACCATCGCGCTCGCGTAGGCCTTGTCGAACTCGTCGCCTTTCAACTTCGACAATTTGTCAATGGTCTGCTGATGTTCCGCACTCACCGTGTCGGGAATATCCACGTTTAACTTCTGCGCGATCGGCTTGAGCTGGTCCCCGGCATTAGTGTGATCCTTGATCATCCGGTCGGCAAAGTCCTTAACTTCTTGTTTCTGTCCGTTGTCCTTTGCCAGATTCGCCAGCTTGATCTCAGTCATGTTGGCGTCCGCCACCTTCTTGATGAAGTTGGCATCTTTGGAAGCCGCCTTGTTCTCTGCCGCGCAGGCGGGTTGAATTAGAAAAAGAGATAAAGCGGTAACTGCAGCAATAAATGCAAAATGGGTTGTCTTCATAGTACTCCATAAACGTGTGCCGCGGGGTCCTTGGATTGAAAATAGTTACGAGTAACAGCTGAAGCGCTACGAGAGAAGCGATCGTGGAACGCGCTGCATTCGCGGCCGTAAAGAATGAGCCGCCAGATGTTAATAAATAGGTCGAAAAAGCCCACCTCGTGCGAAGTATATATGAGCGGGAACATTTCCGTTCTCGCGCAATTAGGGAAGGAGGAAAGGACTATGGAACCTCGACAAAGCACCATGCCGCGACAGAGTTCCGGGGGAGCCAGCTGGATTAACATTGTGCTGGGCATTTGGGTAATTGTTTCACCCTTTGTACTGGCATTTGCTCAGTTCCCGCGGGCGATGTGGAATAACGTCGCTACCGGCGCACTCGTTGGCATTCTGGCAATCATCCGTGCCGGCACGCCTCAACAACCGGGTTGGAGTTGGATGAACGTGCTTTTAGGCATCTGGCTGATTATTTCGCCATTTGTGCTGGCGTTCGCCAACGGGGTCGCTCTCTGGAACAACGTCATCCTAGGCATCATTATCATCATCACTGCCTGGGCGAATGCTGCTACCACCAGAGAGCCCGTCACGGCCTAGAAGTGCTGCTAACAACGTTCGCGAGAAACCTGCGCTTTTGCAAGCAAGCGCTTGCAAGGCAGCTCGCGCGCGACAGCACATAAACAGAGGCCCACAAAGCGGGCAATTTCATTTCGCTATACGGTTTTCGCTTACATTCCCATCAGAGTCGCGACCGATTGTGTCAGGAATCGCAGCACGCCATGATGAGCGCAGGTTTGCGGACGAATGAGCACCACACAACAGATCGCGGCGTTGCAATCACTGGAGAGTTATTGCGAATCTCACCCCGGCAGCCCGGCTGCCGTGCGGCGGCCGCGTCTGCTAAAGCGGGGACGGACATGGGTCGCGCTGCTCGGGCCAAATTTGAAAAGCGGAATTGCCGGTTTCGGCGCAAGCATCGAGGACGCGCTTCGTTCATTCGATACTCAGTATTTCGATTATCTGAGACCGGCAGCGGCGGCGGAGCGATGAGAATCGCTGCGCAACATCGACAATCTCGCACGATTTCACGCAGCACGTCTCACGGAATCAGATTCGACCCAAGTGCGTGGCGTGTTCTTTGATTCCGTTCATCCAGGATTCGAGCTGTCGCAGATCGGTTGCGCTCAGACGGCGATGTAGTCGCTCATTCACGCGCTCTGGCCAATCCACTTCCAGTGTAGCCAGAGCTTTCTTGAATTCTTTTTCGGTACATTCCGCGGCGGCTTCGGATTCCCGGTAAAGCCGTTCGGGATCGAAATCGCGTCCTGCGCTTTCCTGAAAGACGTCTTCCAGTTCTGGTCGCAGATCGGATGGCGCGTTCACAGTCACTTGAATAAACTCCACACTAAACCGAAATCGCTCCTCCTGAACGAGCCAGTCGATCCGCTTGCCGATTAAATCGTATAGCGTTTCCAGAAACCAGCCCTGTAAGACTGCGGCGACCCGCCGGTTGTTTTCGCGCAGTTCGATCAGCTTCTGTTCAATTTGCGGCTCGCCACTTTTTCCCTGCCAGCGATCCAGAAAATCCCGCGCTTCCTGCAGAATCAATTTCAACTGCGACACGTCGCGGTCTTCGATCCCACGTTCTGCCCAGCTCCGATGTTCCTGGAGGATATTGTATTCGTCGATTAATTGCTTTTGCATATCGACCTCCTATCAATGAAATCGCAGCCGGAAACCTCTTCGGTTTTCTTCACCACAGCTGCGATAAGCCCGCAAGATCACTCGCAATTCAGAAGCAATGGAATGTTCCTTCGGAATGATCTGAAGACGCTCGACTTATCAAGCGTGGCGAATGCGCATCTTATTTTCGCGACAAAAAAATCCGCCGCGGCAACAACTCAGCCCATGGGCCAGTCTATTCGCCAGAACCTTCCTGCTCAGGAGGCGCATTAGCCTGAAGCTGCTGATATTCCGTCGGGGAAAGATTCGGCAGTTTTCTTAAAAACGCGATGATATCCCAGATTTTGTCGTCACTGTGCGTTGGTCCCCACGCGGGCATGGCGGAGAACTTAATCCCGTGTTTTGTGATCCAGAAAAGTTGAGCAGCGCTCCAATGCGGAGCTGCTTTTCCCAGATCGGGCGCTTTCGGCCAAAGCCCCTTCGCAATTTCATCCGGTTCTTTCCCAGGCGCGCCATGGCATTGCGCGCACATCTCCTGGAAATGTGCCGCACCGGTCTGGAGCATTTCGAGCTTATCCAGCGGCGGGACCTTGATCCCGCTGGCGTGCTGTTTGAGGGAACGCGTGGTGCCTTTGTCGAAGTACCAGTTGATCACAGCATTATCGTGGTTGGACATGCTTACGTTGTAGCCACCGCTCCAGACGTAAGCGGTCCAAGCGACGGCTTCGATAAAGAGAACTACCAGAATGGTAAAAATGATTTTCATAACGGCTCCCCGGCAAGGTTTACGGCTGCGGATTTAACGCCACGTAACCGCTCCGACCATGACTCCACACCCGCAGAAGAATTTTCTGATTCGGCTTCAATCCTTTGTCGATGCTAACGAGCTGATTCGCGCTCGTGATTTGTTGTTTGTTGACTTCCTGGATCACGTCACCGGCGCGCAATCCGGCCTGCGCAGCGGCTGAGCCGGACTCGACCTCCATGATGACTGCTCCTTCAACGTTTGCCGGGATATTCAGGGAATCGCGAATGTCGTGAGTCAGATCGCCCACCGTGACTCCATTGAGAGCACTCAATTCCCCTGGTTGCGTGCCTTGTTGCGGCGAGATCATTGATTGTGCTGCGGCTTCTTTCGCCGGCATCTCCGCCAGCTCGACTTCGAGCGTTTTCTTTTCGCCCCCCCGGTTCACATCCAGTTTCACTTTCGTGCCCGGCGGCAACGAACCGACCATTAACCGCAATTCCCGCGCATCGGTAATATTCTTGCCGTTTACTGCCGTGATCACATCTCCTGTCTTAAGCCCGGCTTTCTTCGCCGGAGTATCCGCCACGACTTCTCCCACCAATGCACCCGTCACGTTCTGCCCCAGCTTCATCGCGTCTGCGAGATCAGGAGTCAGCGTTTGCACCGAAACACCAATGTAACCGCGAACCACCCGGCCGGTCCTCTTCAAGCTCTCCATGATCTGACGAGCGAGCGTCGATGGAACGGCGAAGCCAATTCCCTGATTCCCACCGCTCCGGCTGAAAATCGCGGTGTTGATTCCGAGCAGCCTTCCCTCCGTATCCACTAGCGCTCCGCCGGAGTTGCCCATGTTAATGGCGGCATCGGTCTGAATAAAATTTTCGTAATCGACAATGCCCATGCCGCCACGTCCAACTGCGCTGATGATTCCCATCGTCACGGTTTGCCGCAATCCGAATGGATTGCCGATGGCCAATACCACATCGCCCGCGCGGGCCTTATCGCTATCAGCAAATTCAATCGCGGGAAGATTGTTCTCGTCGATCTTGAGCAGACCAATGTCTGTGCCCGGATCGGTCCCAACCTTCTTGGCCTTGTATCTCCGCAGAGCCGTGCCCAGTCCGACCATGATCTCCTGAGCATTCGCGATTACGTGATTCGCCGTCAGAATGTATCCATCTGCGCTAACAATTACGCCGGAGCCGAGCCCTTGCAGTGTCTGACCTCCGCCGCTATGTCCCTGCGGTGTCGGCAAACCGAAGAATCGTCGCAGCAATTGATCCGAGAACGGATATTGGCCGATCTGGGACTTAATGTGCTGCGTGGTAAACACGGTCACGACACTCGGCATTACCTTCTCCACCACCGGCGCAAACGTGGTCAACGTCGGCGGCGCGGCCGCTGGCGCAGCGGTTGGCTGTTGTGCAATGACGCTTAGCGTCGAAAGCCCTAGGAACGCCGCCGCAATAATCACCGATTCAAAACGTTTCCCGACCATAAAGAACGCTCGTGCTTGCAACTAAATCGCACGTTAGAGTGCTATCGGTTTCCTCATTCTTGTAAACCGATGCGGCTCCATTAGACGCTAAATAACCATGATGAAATACTTAACTACGTTATTGGCAGTAATGTTTTGCACGGGAACTATTGCCCGATCAGAAGACAACGCCGTCCCTAGAGAAACCATTCATTTTGACGGACAAACACTCATTCTTGCGTCGAAGAGCGGGAATGCCAGCGAGAGCGTGAAGGAATTCCTTCTCAGCGGAGAAAATTTTAAATCGTGGACCAAGCTGGCCTCGATTCGCGAATACCCAAAGCTCAACGATCCGAAGGCCGTAGTGGCAAATCTCATTCAGATGTTGAAGCAGCAGAACCCTGAGGCACCGAGCGCAGTCGTAGAAAATCCAAAAACCAAAGAAGTCATTGTCGATTTTATCACCTGGCCTTCCGACCAGTCATTTGTCGAATTTAACGTCTTTAAGTATTCCAAACGCGACGGCGGAGGATTGCTGGCGCAGCAATATGCCATCCGAGAATATCACGACACAGCGACATTCCTAAAGGGACTGAAACCAGTTCGCAAACACATCATCGATCTTATGGCAAAAGGCGGCTTTAAGGTGAATAAATAAGGACGACCGCGCTCTGGATTGTTGTGATGCGTTAAATATGAAATCAGCTGCGCCGGAGACTAAGAGAGCCTCGATCCGCTTTAAGTCGAAACTCCTCCGGCCGACAGAGATCGACGAGTTAGATATCCTGCCAGCCCACACGGTTTCTATCCTTCGTACTGTTCGTCGGTGACCTTTTCCATCCAATCGACGACCTTGCCATCGAGCGCTTCTTGAATCGCGATGTGCGTCATCGCTATCTTGCGTGCCGCGCCGTGCCAATGCCTTTCGTTAGGGGAAAACCAGACGACATCGCCCGGACGGACCTCTTCGATCGGTCCGCCCTCTCGTTGCGCGCGTCCGCAACCTGCAGTGATGATGAGCGTCTGGCCGAGAGGATGTGTATGCCACGCAGTTCGTGCGCCGGGTTCGAAGGTGACACTGGCGCCTGCAACGCGAGCTGGTGCTTCGGTTTGGAATAAAGGATCGATGCGCACCGTACCGGTAAACCAATCCGCTGGTCCCTTGGTGGATGGCTGCGATCCCGCTTTAATGATTTTCATACTGAATTGTTTTCAGGCCTATGCCGCAAAATTCAACTCTGCCTACGCAATTTTGCCTGCAAACGAGCGTACCAATAGATCAATCCGCCGATCAGAACGAATCCGAGTGCCCCGCCAATAACTTTTACCCGAAATACCAGAGCGCTTCCTCCCAGATCGGGCGGAGGAATCGTCGCGATAATCATCGCGAACAAGGTCGTGATCACACCGCTCAAGCCGGCGAGCCAGGCGCCAATCGATCCGCCAGGCGCGAGCACGACGTCACTGGCGTTCTCGCCGCGTCGGCGATGAATTAAAAAGATAATGAACAGATAAAGGTAGGGCACGAAATAAATCAGAATCTGCGTGTCGAGCAGGATTAGATAAACATCCTCAACGTTCGTTCCCCTCCCCAGGACCGACGCCAACAAGAATATTGTCCCGAGCGTCGCCTGAACGAGAATCGCCACATACGGCGTATGCCAGCGCGGATGCACTACGCCAAATGCTTTCGGAAAATATCGGTCCAGCCCGATCACGAACGCCATCCGCGCAGGCCCGATCAGCCAGGCGCCCACACTGCCGAGATTGCCGATAGTGTAAAGCGCGGCACAGAGCGGAGCGATCCACGCGAGCCCCGGCGAAATGTGATCGGCGCCGGCCTTGATCGCCTGCAGAAATCCTGAGACTACGCTGACATTCTTATTCGGCAGGCGCCACAACACCGCGGCCGTCCCGACAATATAGACTATCGCAATCAACGGCCCGGAGATGAAGATCGAACGAGGCAGATTGCGCCGCGGATTTTCGATCTCGTCGCCCATTGTCGATGCTAACTCGAGCCCCGCGAATGCGAACGCGATCGAAGCCAGCAGATTCAAAGCCGGGAGGTTGTTCAGATTGGGCTTCAAGGTCGCCAAACTGAATTCGTTAGCCGAAGGAACCGTCATCACGCCGTAAACGCCCAGCAAGATCAGAATGAGCCCGGGAATGTACGTGCCGATGCCGCCGGCGTTTTGCAACCATTTGCCTGTGCCCATGCCGACGATGTTCATCACTGTCGCAATCCACAGAATGCCGAGTGTTACCGGCAACACATAGGCCCAATTGTCACTCAGCGTGCTCCCGCCTTCCCCGAAGACGAAGGTCGCGATGACGGCGGCTGAGATCAGCAGGTTCGGATAATAGAGGACATTGTTGATCCAGTAACACCAGCCGCACAGAAACCCATGACCTTCGCCCAACGCGCGTTTCGTCCAGAAATAAATGCCGCCCTCTTTCGGAAACCGCGACGACAGCTCGATCACAGCCAGTCCTTGTGGAATAAAGAAGAACACCGCGGCGATCAACCACATCAGCAGCGATCCCGGGCCGAATCTCGCCGTTGTCCCAAGATGCCTGAGACCCAAAACGGCGACCAGATTAAACAGGATAAGATCGCGCAGTTTCAGCGCGCGTACCAGCTGCGGTTTGGTTTGTCTCGATTCCGTGGTCATGAAATTCTGAAACGGCTAAGATTAACTATCTCCGCACCGGAAGGCGATGCGTTGCTGCTTCGACCGCCCCGATTTCTATAGCAAAAGCGGCAGCTTCTAAAGGGGCGGGACCCGTCGCGGCTTTAGGACGAGCCAGTGTGCACCGCGATAAGAATCGGTCACGACCCAGCCGGCACTCGTTAGCGCCCACGTGACCACAGCCTCGCCCCACTGAAATGTCGTCATTGAACCTTCCGCGATCTTCGGTATCCACACCAGCAGCAGGAACAATCCCATTTGCAAGGTCGACAGTGCCGCCGCGAGTCGCGCCCATAAGCCGAGGATAATCGCGGTGCCCGCCGCGATGAAGGCCGCGCCGGTAAAATACGCCCACGCCACATGCCATGGCAGCCATCCGGGCACGAGCACCGTCGTCTGCTTTAAGTAGGTGAAATGAGCCAGACCAAACGGAATCAAGGCGAGCCCGTAGAGCGCTCTCGCGATGCGCAGACCGTTCTCGCCGGCGGCGAAACCGAACCATTTCTTGTCCCAATCAGTCGCAAGCCAGGTGTATAGCACCCATGCCGCTGCCAGCATCACCGCGGTCTGACACGCGGGCCAGTAAACGTCGACTTTGAATCCACGGGAGAAACCGGGCAGGCGCAAGAGCAGCAACCAAAATAAAAACCAAAGAAATAATACGCGGGCTGCGATCGTGGCGCTGCGTTGCCAGAGCAGCCCAACCCCGGACGCCAGAGATATGAGGGCGCAGAGGTAACCCAACGCCTCCCTCGCGGGCACATCCTTCGGGACCGGCAACCATATCGCCGTGAAATCGCCTCTGGATAGACCCGCGATTCCAAGCGCTATCATGGTCGCCGCAAAAACCACCTGACCTACACTCGCGATCCGCATTGGGCTATCGTGTGAAAAATTGAGCGGTAACACAATCGTCGTGTGCACCAGCCAGAGGCACGTGCGCGTCGGATCAAAAATACTCGCTCGCTGCGCCGGTGCCTACCGCGATGACATTCATGCTGCCTGATGGCAGAGTCTACATGAGTCCGCCACGTGATCGAAGATTTTACGTGGCGTTTGCTGCTCCGACCGCTCCGGGTTCTGCAGTAAAAGCTTGAGCGCTCGAAGGCGGCGACATAGAAGGAGTAGTTTGTCGCGCTAAATTGCAAGATTCAGACGCTGATCCTATTTGGACTCCCCGGCTGCACCGCTTACCACCCGACCGTCTTCATGAGGTGCTCCGGATAACGTTCGCCTTCGACATCGATCTCCGACAACGCCTGCTTGATCTCCGCGGGATCATTCGCCGTTAGCCCGACATCGACTGCGCCGATGTTCTCTTCCAGCCGATGCAGCTTGGTCGTGCCCGGGATCGGCACGATCCACGGCTTCTGCGCGAGGAGCCACGCGAGCGCGATCTGCGCCGGCGTCGCTTTCTTCGCCGCCGCGATCCTGCCCAGCAAATCCACCATCGCCTGGTTCGCCTTCATCGCTTCCGGTTGAAAGCGCGGAATCGTGCTTCGGAAATCGTCGCTCCCCAGCTTCGTGTTCTCATCCATCTTGCCCGTGAGAAAACCTTTCCCGAGCGGACGCTGGTCAATTAGGAAGGAGGAATGCAGAAGGAAGAAAAGGATTTGCGCGAGCGCACGAAAGCTTTCGCGCTTCGCATCGTGCGAATGTTTTCCGCTCTAGCAAAGACAACAGAGGCGCAGGTGCTGGGCAAGCAACTGCTTCGATCTGGAACTTCGATCGGCGCGAATTATCGAGAAGCCTTTCGCGCACGGAGCAAAGCGGAGTTCATCGCGAAATGCGGCGACTGCCTGCGCGAAATTGAAGAAAGCGCCTATTGGCTTGAACTGCTCGTGGACTCAGGGGTTGTCGGTGCGGAAAAGCTCGCGCCTCTGCGGAAGGAATGCGACGAACTCACCGCGATCTCGTCACCATCCTGAAGCGATCGAAAGCATGAGAATTCCCCCTCATAATTCATCATTCTGCCTTCTTCCTTTGCAGCCTCCCCATGCACCCCAGCCCGATCGTCGACACCTCCAGATCGCTCTTTCCAAGTTTACGCTTTTGCATAACCAAGAATCGCAGCTGAAGAGTCAGCCCGCTCTCGCGATCTTGCGCGGCCTGTCGCGTTCTTGCGAGAAAGTCTGACACGTCCGCGGGGTCGGTCTCTCGGATTGCGATGTCCGCCTGTAGTCTGTAAGCTCTGCATGTGAGCACAGCGCAGCAGATCGAAGAAGCGATTCGCGCCTTGGGGAAGGCTGAACGTGAGAAACTTCTCCAGCATCTTCCGCAGCTTTTCCCCGAGCTAACCGTTGATCCCGAATGGGAGCGCATTCTGCGCGATGACCAGCCACGCCCGAGCTTCACCACGCTGCTTGATCGCTACGAAGTTGATCTTTCGGCCGAGCCAGAATCGTATCCCAAAGTCGCGGAGAGCGATTTCGATTAAGCGCGCGTGACCTCCCGCGCCGCTCCGGAGTTTTGGCAGCTTTACCGGAGCTACCACCCGAAATTCGAGCAGCGACCCGGCGAGCGTATCAGCTATTCAGCCAAAACCCCGCCCATCCCGGTTTACGGCTCGAGCGTCTGCGCTTCGACCCGCGTGCCTGGTCGGTTCGGGTTACGAGAGATGTTCGCGCCGTCGCTCTCCGGCATCGAGACCAGTGGCTCTGGATTTGGGTCGGAACGCACAAAGATTTCGACCACCGCTTTCCTCACTAACCTCGACCGACCTCGGCTCAAATAATTGCATGAGCCGCGTGGAGCGCAGCGACTTTACGCGGCTCGCGCGATCGTGCGGCGGCTGTCGTGTTCTTGCGCCGAAACGCTGATCTCGCCAGTCTCGCAAACCGCGCGCATATTCGTGCTCGCGTGTTGCCCACGAATGATGGAAACGTATTTGTGCCGACTGATTCCAAAATGCCGACTGACACTCCGGAGCCAATGAAAATTGAGCCGATCGCGATCGGGCGCCTTCTGCTCGATCCCGATAATCCGCGATTGGCGCATGTTGATGTTTCGAAGGGACCTGAAGGCCTCGTCAAAGCCATGTGGCAAGAAATGGCTGTGAGTGAAGTCGCGCTCTCAATCGCGGAGAACGGCTTCTTCCCGGAGGAACCGCTTCTCGCGATTCCAGCCAAAGGATATTCAAAAAAAGAGCCCCATTACATTGTAGTCGAGGGCAATCGTCGGCTATCCGCGGTGCTCTTGCTGACGGACGACGGCCTCCGCGCGAAGGTTAAAGCGACAGATCTTCCCAAGCTGACAGTATCGCAGCGTCGACGTCTTCAATACTTGCCGGTTGCTGTCTACCCCGATCGGGAAGCTCTGTGGGAATATTTTGGATTCCGGCATGTTAACGGCCCAAAAGAATGGGACGCCTTAGCCAAAGCTACCTACGTCGCGCAGGTGCGTAGAGATCTAGGGATAGACCTCGACACGATTGCGCGGAAAATCGGAGACCAGCACAGCACTGTAAAGCGGTTTTATAGAGGCTATGTCTTACTTGAGCAGGCAGAAAACAAAGGTCTGTTCGATCGTGAAAATAGAGTCAGGAATCGACTGCATTTCTCTCACTTGTACACGGCTGTAGCCTATCCGGATATTCAAAAGTTCCTCGGCGTTACGGAAGAGAATTCCCTTGTGGAAAACCCGGTGAAGCGATCCCACTTCCCGCAGCTCGGTGAATTGATGGTTTGGCTATTTGGGGACAAGGCACGAGACAAGGATCCAATCGTTAGAAAGCAGAATCCTCATCTTTCAATGCTACGCGACGTAATCGCTGACCGATCGGCTCTGAACGCCCTTCGATCGGGCATCAGTCTGGAGCGTTCTTATGCGATCAGCCTCGGCGACAGCCGACGCTTCGAAGAATCTTTAATCAACGCGAAAGATGCTTTGCAGGAGGTTAGGGGCACTGTCACCACCGGCTACAAAGGCGATCAGCAGCCGCTGAGCTCAATGGAGGGAATTCATAAGTTGACAACTGCGATTCTAAGCGAAATGCGACAGATCGCGGAACGCAGGAAGTAAGTTTCCGTCTCCATGCCGGGTGCTCCCAATTCCACAACAGACGTGGCACGACTAGCGGACTGGCTCGAGCTAACCGCTATTGAGGCCGACGACGGCGACTCTAGCGCAGGCGATCTAGAAAGGGCGCTGAATATCCAAACGACGGGCGACTTGGGAGATACCTTGGCGCAGGTATTTGACGAAGTTCATCTACGTCAGCGGGCGGCAGCGAGCGCCTACCCTTTTGAGGTCAAAGGCACCGTTGTATCGCTCCGCGCTAGTTTTCCCGTGAATCCAGCGCCATACCTATTTTGCCTCATGCTGTCATACTATGGCTGGAAGAAAAAAAGGAATGCGAAGTTCGATCCCTGGTTGCTCTTCGAACATCTCAGCTGCGTCGCAGCACGCGTTTATGTCGGTGGAGACGCGCTACTCTTTGGAACGTCGAGCAGGAAAAGCGTCGGAGCGAAAGCCGTTTTTCGAGCACAAGTAGACCGGCTTGCGACAGAATTGAATGAGGGTGAGAGCTACAAGCAATTGAAAGGGGTTCGGATTCAGGATGGGAAACTCGATTTGGTGGCTTGGAAAGCTTTTCCGGATCGCCGCGGGAGCCAATTGATGTTATTCGGGCAATGCGCCGCCGGAGCGAACTGGGACGGCGCTAAGCTCTCTGAACTTCAACCACGAGAAGGCTTCTGGGACAATTGGCTTTCGGATGCTCCGATAAGTCCGCTGATTAGATCGTATTTCGTTCCGCACCGGACACCTGAAGCAGGGTATTGGAAACATAACGCCCGATTAGGTGGGATTTTCTTTGATCGTTGCAGGGTGGCGCTGCATTCGGCAGGTGATTCTAGACCTGCTTCTACAAAGATATTCAAGGATCTACGCCGTTCTTGCAGGGAACACTGGGGGTACCGGTTGCCAAGTTGACCAAGCGCGCCAAACGAGAATCACAGTTGGGCCCTAATCGGGGACCATCAACGCTTAGTCCCTTTCGATATCCCGGAGGAAAGAGTGCCCTCCGGCCGAAAATAATTGAATGGATTCGTAATCTTGGATATCGGCCGTCGCATTTCGTCGAACCCTTCGCGGGCGGCTCCAGTGTTGGGCTTGCGGTCGCCGAATTGGATCTCGTAGATAACGTCACGCTAGTCGAGATCGATCCGGACGTCGCAGCAGTCTGGGAAGTAATCCTTAATGGCGGGGCTAAACATCTAGCCAAGCGAATTAGAACCTTCACGTTGGACACTGCGACGGCGCGAGCGACGTTGAAGAGCCGAAGCGGAGATTCAGTTTCCCGGGCTTTCCGTTGCCTTCTATTGAACCGGATTTCCCGTGGTGGCATCATGGCGCCCGGAGCAGGGTTGCTAAATCGTGGTGAGCGGAATCGCGGTATTCAATCGCGTTGGTACCCAGAGACGCTCGCTAGGAGAGTGGAAGCCGTCCACGCGCTGCGAAGCAAGATCACTTTCGCATGCGGCGACGGGTTAGAAGCGCTAAGAGTTTATAGTGATACCCCAAATGCCGTCGCCTTCGTGGATCCTCCATATGTGGCAAACGGTCGCGGAGCTGGTCTCCGGCTATACAGCTATCATGATGTTAGTTGTGAAAAGCTGTTTAAAGCGATCCGAGGTTTCTCGGGACCGGTAATTATCACATATCACCGTTCAGACGTCGTTCAGCGTGAGGCAAAGGCTGCCGGCATCGACTGCAGCACCGTGAGGATGCACACGGCTCATACGGTTTCGAAACGGCAGCTGATCTTATACAAGCCAGGGAAACCAGCGAGTACAAATTCTAGGTGATATCCTTTCGCGGAAGCCGCGCCGAATAAGATTAGGGCGGTGTCGGTTCTTGCCGAGCCTAGAGCACGCCCCGAAACTCCGTCGGCGTGACGCCGGCGATGCGGCAAAAGACTTGCGCGAAGGCGCTCGGGCGAGAAGAAAGTATGAAGGCAGAAGGAGGAATTCGTGATGCGCTCGCGCGTGACGAATTGCAGCGGGGAAAGGCCGATCTCTGGGAAACGCTGCCGTAACGGATCGCGAAGCGAACGGCCGGGCTTTCAAAATCTGAACGCTGAAATAAACTTCCGCGGGTGATGCGCAGGCGGGTCGCGGAAAGGTCTTTGCCCTTCCTCTTTTTCACTTTTTGCGCTTCTCTCGGGCGTGGACCGATGCGTCAGTTGTGGAGCACCGCTCTCCGGTGCCTATTGCGCGCAATGCGGGGAACGCCGGCCGGACCGTTCCCAGCTGAAGATCTCCAGCTTCCTCCACCGCACCTTCGAGGAGGTCGCCGACTTCGAACACTCGAAGCTGATCAGAACTCTGCGCCTCCTCTTCCTGCGGCCCGGCTACCTCACGACGGAGTTTGTCCGTGGCGCGGTCAAGCCATACCTCGGGCCGGTAAAACTCTACGTCACGGCTTTCGCGTTAAGTATTTTCCTCTATTCGATCTACCGGCCGGCCGCGCTCTACGATGTCCGTTCCTTTATGGCGCGGGACTCGGGCTGGCATAAGAGAATCACGGCGATCGCGCAGAAGCGACACGCCACCGAAGAGCAGATGCTCTTCGAAGTGAATGCACGCTGGCAAAAGTATCTCTATTTCAGCGAAATCGTTTACCCGGTCGCCCTCGCAACCGGACTGGCCCTCCTCTATGTGAGACGCCGGCGGTTTTACGTAGAGCATCTCATTTTCGCGCTGCACATTTTGGCGTTCACCTATCTGATGGGAATTATCTTCTGGCCGATCTACGCGATTTTCGGGATGCAAGTTGCACGCGTCTTCACGATCGTCTCTTTGCTCATTCTGATTTGGTCGCTCACCTACATATTCCTGTCGGTCCGCCGTGTTTATGAACAAAGGTGGGCGCAGAGCGCAGGGAAGGCGCTCGCCGTCTGTATCCTTTACATCGCAGTCAAGAGCATGGGCACAATTGCCAGCCTCCTGCTAGCTCTTTGGGTGACGGGGCGCGCAGCATAGCTGAAATCCTGGCCAGGTGCGATCCTGGAGGTTGATCCTTGAATTTCGAGGGATGTCTGGCTGCCTGACGGGTTACAGCCCGCATCATCTGCTGGGGCGCGGGTGATAGTTCGCGGGTGACGAATTGCAGCGGACTGAGGCCGGTCCAAGGAAAAAGTTGACACGCTGACAATCTGAGAAGCTGAAATGGGAGCAGTCGATCAGAAGCGGAAGCGGTTGTATTCCTCGTGCGTGCCGATCCAGAACCACGCGATCACGTCGCCTTCCCGCACTCCGACGGCGCGATAATGCTCGCCGATGCGGACGACGCAAATTCCGTTGCGCCGTTCCTCGAAACGCAAAGAGACATGATACGGATCGTCCTTCCAGAGCGCGTATTTTTCCCGTGCGAGTTTCTGGATGGCTGGAGGGAGCGAATCGAACTGCTTCCAGAACCGACGGTGCGTCCGCCCGGTCACGGCAGGTCCTGCAAGCGGCCCGCACGGATGTCCGCCCGAACCTCTTCCGCCACCCGCTGCAGCCGTCCGCCATCGGCAAAGTCGGCGTCGATCTGTCGATCCCACGCGGCTTGGTCCCGCTCGCGAATAAAAGCGGCCAGGTCCGCAAGCTCTTCAGGAGAAAGGGCGTCCACGGCGCTCTTGATTTCGGTGAGGCTCACGGAGCGAGGGTAACTGTAATTACGTCGCGAGACAACTATAGAGCGCACTCCGAAACTCCGTCGGCGTGACGCCGGCGACGCGGCGGAAGACGGAAGAAAAGTAGGAAGTAGAAAGGCTAAAGTAGAAGCTTGGGCGGGCGGCAGGCCGCTGCGCAACTCCACACATTACGTGTTACGAGCCGCAGTGCTGATCCATTCACCATCTCGGGATCGCGATGATCGAAGAACGCGGTCTGCTTCGTGTCCAGCGAAGCGATTGCTGTGATGTCCTCAGGACTCAGCTGGAAATCGAAGATCGCGAAATTTTCTGCCATCCGTTCCTTGCGAACTGATTTCGGGATCGAGACGACGCCGCGCTGGGTGAGCCAGCGAAGAATCACCTGGGCAACGCTCTTGTTGTATTTGCCGCCGATTGCGTCTCGATCTGATCAACCGCAGGAGGCACTTCGTTGTGCAAAATGAAATCCATCACGCGATCGGGATGAAAGTTGCTCACGCCAATCGCCCGAATCCGGCGCTCGCGATATAACTCTTCCATCGCACGCCACGAGCCGTAGACATCGCCGTAAGGCTGGTGAATGAGGTAGAGATCGAGATAGTCGAGCTGCAGTTTCTCGATCGAACGGTCGAAAGCTTTTTTCGTCCGATCATAGCCCGCACCGGTGACCCACAGCTTTGTCGTGATAAACATCTCTTCGCGCGCGATGCCGCTGCGCTTGATTGCGTTCCCGACCGCCTCCTTGTTGCCATAGGAAGCTGCGGTGTCAATAAGTCTATAGCCGACGCTCAGTGCGTCCACGACGCTGCGTTCACACTCTTCCAAGTCCGCAATTTGGAAAACACCGAACCCGAGAACGGGCATTTCAACGCCGTTGTTCAGAGCAACTGTTTGCATAACTTGTTGAGTGCAGGATAGCGCATTTCACGCGGCGCTTCTCGCGCGATCTTCCGGCGCCTAATGCAGTCTTGCGGTAAACGCACGGTGTTCTACGACACACGAGTTCCAGACGCGGTTTTTTGAAGGCGCTAGACAGGCAGGAAAGCACCGGGGCAAACTTGCTCGCACCACTCTTCGATTTTGCAGCGAATCTCGTCGCGGGTCGCGCGGACTTTCAGCAGCGTCTCTTCTTCGCTGCCGGTGACCGCGGACGGATCGGCGAAGCTCCAGTGGAGTCGCTGGCTTGGACCGGGAAAGATCGGGCAGCGTTCGGCGCTGCTCTCATCGCAGACGGTGATGACGTATGCAAAGAGCTGGCCTGACTTAAACACATCAAATACTGATTGAGTTTTCTTCTTTGAGATGTCGATCCCGACTTCCGTCATCACTCGAACGGCGAGCGGATTGAGTGTTCCGGGTTCGAGGCCGGCGCTCTGTGCTTCGAAGCAATCTCCGCAGACATAGTTCAGCCAGGCTTCGGCCATTTGGCTGCGGGCGCTGTTGTGAATGCAGATGAAGAGCACTTTTTGTTTCATTGGCTTGTTAGGTGTAGAGTGCCGCAGCAGCCCGCCTCGCGCACGCAAATGCATAGCGGAACTGCCAGTGACGCGCCGGCAATCGGCGCAACAAGGTAGATCCAGAGTGAATGGAAATTCGCAGTCACGAGTGCAGGCGCGAGTGAGCGGGCGGGGTTCATTGATGCGCCGCAGATCGGTCCGGCAAACATTGCTTCGAGCGCGATAACGCCGCCGATTGCTATACCTGCGGTGATGCCTTTCTCTTTCGCGCCGACTGAGATGCTAAGGATAACCAGCATGAGGATCGCAGTAAGCAGAAGCTCGAGCGCGAACGATTGCAGAGCAGAACCGGCCGGTAAGGTCATGCCAAGCGTGGGATGCGAAGGAAACATCAGCCGCAAGACAGTACTGGCGACGACGGCTCCTGTGACCTGGCTGGCGACATAGCGTGTACCTTCGCTCGCGCACATCCGTCCCGCAGCAACAAAGCCGAGTGTGACCGCCGGGTTGAGATGCGCGCCGGAGATATCACCGAAGGTATAGATCATGGCCATGACGACAAGGCCGAAGCTTAACGCGACGCCAATATGCGAGATGACGCCACCGGAAACGTCATTGATCACGATTGCGCCGGTGCCCGCGAAAACGAGCGCAAACGTACCGATCATTTCTGCGACGTATCTCTTCATGTTTGCGTGAATACTCACGTGCGGGCGAATGCTTTTGCCGGCGCTTTGATCTTCGCGACGACCTTGTCGAGTTGCTGGAGATCGCGTTTGAAAATCGGTTCTGTCTGCACGCAGTCGTGCAGGCATTTCAGGTTCGCTTCCAGTTCAGCGGCGCGTTGTTTTGGCAGCGAGTAGATCATCCAGGTTTGCTCGCGCTCGCCGACGACCATTTCGCGGACACGCAGATACGCCAGGTGCTTGGAAATTTTCACCTGCGGCTCGCCGAGAATCTCCTGGAAGTGGCAAACGCAAAGCGGGCCTTTCGTCAGCAGATGAAGAATCCGCAGGCGTGTCGGGTCACAGAAGCACTGATAAATTTTAGTGAGCTTCAAACGTGTTGACTATATGCCTGAAGAGGAATATAAGGCAACACTATTATGAAGACGTCCCTTACTGAATCCTCATCTGAAACGATCCGCGATGAAGTCCGTAAACGTTACGGCGCGACGGCGCGTGGTGAGTCGTCCAGCTGCGGCGATGAGTGCTGCGGTTCGACAGCAGCGACTGAGCTCGGCTACTCGGACGAAGATAAAGCCGCTGCGCCGGAAGCGGCGAACTTGGGACTCGGCTGCGGCAATCCGATTGCAATTGCTTCTTTGCAGGAAGGACAAGTGGTTCTCGATCTTGGCTCGGGTGCTGGGTTCGATTGTTTTCTCGCCGCGCGCGCGGTCGGCGCGACCGGGCGCGTGATTGGGGTGGACATGACGCACGAAATGCTGGCGAAGGCCCGCGAGAACGCGCGCAAGAATGGCTTTGGCAACGTCGAGTTTCGTCTCGGCGAGATCGAAGCATTACCAGTCGCGGATAACAGCGTGGATGTGATTATCTCGAACTGCGTCATCAATCTTTCACCGGAAAAACCGCGTGTGTTTCGTGAAGCCTTTCGCGTGCTAAAACTAGGCGGCCGCCTCGCCGTAGCGGACGTTGTGGCAACCGCGCCATTACCGGGCGAAGTGAAAACTGATTGGTCTGCTTACACCGGGTGCATGGCCGGCGCATCGCAGGTTACCGATTTAGAAACGATGCTGCGCGATGCCGGGTTTGAACAGATCAAGATCGCGCCAAAAGACGCATCGCGATCATTCATTCGCGAATGGCTTCCTGGCAGGCGAGTCGAGGATTATCTCGTCTCCGCCACGATCGAAGCGCTAAAGCCCTAGTGGCTCCCTGCGCGAGGCAAACGGCAGATGCTGATGTAAATTAGCGCATCATGATCACTTCAATTCATACTTTGATTTATTCCGACGACGCGAAGGCGACGCGGGCATTCTTTCGTGATGTACTCGGCTGGAAGTTCGTGGCGGAGGGATGGGACGATAATGACTGGCTGATCTTTAACTCAGGTCCGAGCGAAGTGGGCGTGCATCCGACGCATAGCGTTTACGAAGGTAAGACCTATGATCATCCGCGGCAGCACGTGATCTCGCTCATGTGCGACGACATCGATGCCACGGTGAGAGAGTTGCGCGCAAAAGGCGCAAAGTTCCGCGGAGAAATCGAAGACGAGATTTATGGTCGTGTAATCCTGATGATCGTGCCCGGCGCGGACGATATGCAGCTTTACCAGCCGACACACAAGATCGCGTACAATCTTTCCGCTGGATGATGCCGCATTAGACCGGTTCGACTTCGTCGGCGGAATAGAAGAATCGATGACCGGGCTGGCGCATAAGACCGAGGTCTTTGCCGGGATCGTCTTCTAAAATCAAAGCAAAGTGGACCTCGTTCTCGACATCCTGCTCGACAGCTTCAATGATCGCGATCTTTCCCTCGACGCCCGCTCCACGCGACTCGATCCGCCGAACCGTCACTGACCGGACTGAGTTTCGGCACAGGCGCGGCGGTCCTGGCGGCAACAATCGCTTTCGCGGCACTGTTCCACGATCGGTTGCCAACCAAATTTGTAACCACTCCCCTCGTCTGGGCATTATCGATCCTGCGGCGTTGGCATAGTGGCGACGTCCGCGACTACGTCGTATGGCTGAGTTTTGGCGCCGCTCTAATCTGCGGTGTGGTGGCGTTGATTTGCCGTTAGGCGCGATCGTTTACTGAACCCAGCCGCGATTAAAATAATCGCTGAACGTTAGAATGATCATTATCAACAGCCAAATGACCCCGACACAGGCGACCAGATGCAAGAGACGGCTGCTGCCTTTGATGTGCATATAAAAGAGGACGACCAGCAATGCTTTGGTAACGGAAACAGCCATCGCGAAGACAAGATTGAACAGGCCAAGATCGACATAGCCAACGCTCCAGGTCAGAGCGAGCAGCAACATGAGCGCGATGCCGACTTTCCAGTACAGCTTCGGAGGATGAGTGGTCGTTTCCATTTAGCGGTGTCCAATCAGATAGAGCAGCGGGAAAAGAAAAATCCAGACGATATCGACAAAGTGCCAGTATAGCCCGGCAATCTCCACCGGCGTGTGATGACCGGTTGTAAATTTCCCAAACCACGCGAGCAGAGCCAGCGTCAGCATGATGAAAATGCCAACCGTGACGTGGATGGCATGCAGTCCTGTCATGGTAAAGTAGAGCCAAAAGAAAATCGCGGCCTGCCCGGGATTCGGGCCGTGCCACTCGAAATTGATTCCGGGCATAAGGTGTTCTGCAAAATCCGAGTGGTACTCATATCCTTTCAGCCCCATGAAGATGATGCCGAAAAACGCGGTGCCCAACAGAAGCCAGATCAGTTTCTTGCGTTGCCGCAATTCCGCCGCTCGAACCGCCAGCGCCATGAGCGTGCTGCTAAAGAGCAGAATCCCCGTATTGATGCCGCCTATCAGGGCCTTGGTATGATGACTGGCGGCGATAAAGCTCGCGGAATAAAGATTTCGATAGACGCAGTAGGAAAGAAAAAGTCCGCCAAAAAACAAAACTTCCGTCGCCAGAAAAATCCACATCCCGAGCTGCGCGGCGCTGCGCTGCTGCTCGAGATCGTCGAAGTGCTCGGCAACTAGATCTTGTTCAGACACTGGCGAGATCGAGATCGACATCTTCTTCGGCGTTATACATGTAGGGTGGTCCGGTCACGACCGGCGTTTCTTCGAAATTGTGTTTGATCGGGGGCGATTGAGTTTGCCATTCCAGACCGGTGGCACGCCATGGATTCGGCCCCGCGATGCGGCCGCGCTTGATCGACCAGAGGAAATAAATCAAGGGCAACAGATAACCGACCCCGAGAATCGATGCGCCGGCGGTAGATAAAACATGGTAAACCTGAAACTCCGGCGGATAAGCGTGATAACGGCGCGGCATGCCGAGGTAACCCATTATGAATTGAGGAAAAAACGTGAGATTGAATCCGAGAAACGTCGCCAGCGCAGCGAGCTTGCCCCAAATCTCGGGATACAATCGGCCGCTGATTTTAGGCCACCAGTAATGCAGGCCACCCATGAAAGCCGTCACCATCCCGCCAACCATGATGTAATGAAAATGTGCCACGACGAAGTAGGTGTCGGTCACGTGAACATCGACACCGAGAGCCGCGAGAAATAAACCCGTTAGGCCGCCGATGACAAAAAGGCCAATGAAGCCGAGAGCATAAAGCATCGGCGTGGTGAAATGAATCGATCCTTTGCGCAGTGTCGCGGTCCAGTTGAACACCTTGATCCCGGAAGGCACCGCGACCAGAAAGCTGAGGATCGAGAAAACCATTCCCGCGTAAATGGATTGGCTGGAGACAAACATGTGATGGCCCCACACCAGAAAACCAAGAACGGCGATGGCCATACTGGAACAAGCGATCCAGGGATAACCAAAAATCCTTTTCCGGGAAAAACAGGTGATCGTTTCGCTAACGACTCCCATCCCTGGCAGGATCATGATGTAAACCGCCGGGTGCGAATAGAACCAGAAGAGATGTTGAAAGAGAACGGGATCGCCGCCCAGCTTCGGATCGAAAATTCCGATGCCCCAGATCCGCTCCAGCGAGATCAAACCAAGTGTGATGGCGAGAACCGGCGTGGCCAGAACCATGATCAGGCTGGTGGCGTAAAGCGACCAGACAAAGAGCGGCAATCGAAACCAGGTCAGCCCGGGCGCGCGCATTTTATGCGTGGTCACCATGAAATTCATTCCGGTGATGATCGTGGAAAATCCCGCCACGAAGACCCCCGCGGCCATCGAGATCACGTGCGTATTTGCGTAGGTCGTGCTGTAAGGCGTATAGAACGTCCAGCCTGTATCGACTCCGCCGCGAAGGAGCGACCAAAGCGCAAGCGCGCCGCCGGCGCAAAAAATATACCAGCTCGATAGATTCAGTTTCGGAAACGCGACATCGCGCGCACCAATCATCATCGGCAGAGCGAAATTGCCGAGCACGGTCGGGATCGACGGGATGAGAAAGAACCAAACCATCAGGACGCCGTGAATCGTGAAAAGTTTGTTGTACGTCTCCGAAGTAACCAGATCGCCCTTTGGGGTCAGCAACTCGATCCGCATCAGTGCTGCCGCCACGCTAGCAATGGTAAAGAAAATCAAAATCGTGCAGAGATAAAGGATCCCGATCCGTTTGTGATCCGTGGTGAGCAACCAAGAGCGCACAGAGTGTTCGCTGAGATAAGTGTCACGACCGAGCTCACCTTCGAGTTTTATGTCGATTTCCGTCGCGGTTTGCATGTTTAGCTCTGGAGCCGCAGGCTCATTGCGAAGCCGGCTCCTGGTTTCCGATTTCCTTTAAGTAAGCGATCAGTTGCATGATCTCTTCCTCCGTTAAATGTCCCGAAAAACTCGGCATGATATTGTCGTAACCAGCCGAGATTTGTTTGGCTGGCTGCAAAATCGAATCGCGCAGATATTGATCATCAGCCGTGACAATCGTGCCGTTCGAAAGCGGCACCGGTTTTCGATAAAGGCCTTCGAGCAGAGGCGCGTGAAACTTCGAGTTCGGCGCGTGACATCCGCTGCACCCGCGATCGTGAAAAAGTCTCTCTCCGGCCAGCGCGATTGATTCGGTCGGCGGACCCGACCTCAGCCAGCGCTCGTATGCTTTTGGTTCCATCACCACAACTTTGCCGATCATTCCCGAATGTTGCGTCCCGCAATATTCGGCGCAGAAAAGATGGTATTCGCCAGTGCGAGTCGGCTTGAACCATTCGCTCGTGTATTTTCCAGGCACGGCATCCTGCTTCACCCGAAAGGCCGGCACAAAGAAGCTATGGATCACGTCTTGTGAAGTCATCGTCAGCGAAATCGTGCGATTGACCGGAATGTGGAGTTCGTCGATCTCGCGCTTGCCCTCGGCGTGCTGCAGTTTCCACATCCATTGTTTGCCCACGACCTGGATCTCGAGCGCGTTTTTCGGCCTGCGTTCGATGTGAAAATAAACGACCGCGCCCCAGGTAAACAGACCTAACGAAAGAATGATGGGCCCGAGCGTCCAGCCGCTTTCGATCAGGTTTGATCCACTGCTGGGGTTCGATCGGTCGGCCGGCGATCCCCGGCGATATTTCACCAGAAACCAGATCATCGGCCCGAAAATCACCACCAGGAAAAAGACCGAGACGCCAATCAGTCCGAGATAGAGAAAATCGACTTCATGCGCGCTCGTGGAAGCTTCCGGTGGAAAAAGATTAAGAAAAGCGACCATGGCTAGTCCGCTGGAACTGACGTCTTCGCCGGACGCCGCACGAAGTGCTTCGAAGCTGCGAGAGACCGCCCGCCACGAGATCTCCACGATCACCCGTCGCTCGGATCCTTCGTCCTCACTGAGGTGTGGCCGCCCTGACGCAACGTCTCCGAGGCGGGCCTCTGGCATCCTTCGCCGGTGGGCATCTCCGACATCGAGCGGATCACGGCGTTCGACCATCGCTTCGCCCGGGCGCAGGCCACCGATGTCGTGGACCTCGCCTGGGGGTTTGCCGTACTGCAACGCGAGTTCCCGCTCTCGCAGTGGCACAACCGGATCGTCGTCACTGCGGAAGCATCAAGTGCGGACGTGCTCGCAGCCGCGGACGAGGTGCTCGGCGGCGCGGGTCTGCAGCACCGGTACGTGTGCGTCGACGACATCTTGGGCCAAGCCCTGATGAAGCACTTCGTCGCCGCGGGCTACGAGCACGAGATCGTCGTGACGATGATCTCCTCGGGTCCGGAGGTCGAGCCCGTGGCACACGAGGTGCGGGCCCTGTCGCTCGAGGAGCTCCGACCGGCGATCATCCGGGACTGGCGGGTGACGCTTCCGGACGCCACCGATGAGGAGCTCCGTCAGCTCGCAGACCGGACTGCGCTCCAGGCCTACGGCGCGGAGCTGACGCTGCTCGCGGTGTACGACGGCGACGAGATCGCTGCCCACGCCGATCTCTCCGTCGATCGTGCGGGCCGCATCGCCCAATTCGAGAACCTGGTGACCCACGAGGACTTCCGGCATCGGGGCTACGGCGACGCCCTGGTCCGTGACGCACTGAGGCGGGCCGCCCAGGCCGGTTGCGACCTGTCGTTCCTCACCGCGGGACTGGACGAATGGCCGCGTGGTTGGTACCAGCGCCTGGGCTACGTCGATGCGGGCCGCACGCACCACTTCAGCCGCCGCGGGAACGAAGGGGGTCGGGACCGCCTTGCAAGGCACGGGTAATCTGACGACCCGTCAGATTCGGCGCGCCAGCGGCCAGGAGAGGGACGACGCCATGCTCGACATCGTGATCCGCGGCGGGACGATCGTGGACGGCACCGGCGCGCCGGCACGCGCGGCGACGTCGGGATCCGGGACGGCCGGATCGTCGCGGTCGGGGAGGTCGACGAGCGACGCGGCGCGGACGATCGACGCCGACGGGCTCGTCGTCACCCCGGGCTTCGTCGACCCGCACACCCACTACGACGCGCAGCTCTTCTGGGACCCGGCGGCGTCGCCGAGCAACGTCCACGGCGTCACGAGCGTCATCGGCGGCAACTGCGGCTTCACGCTCGCGCCGGTGCACGACGCGAGGACGCGGACTACCTGCGGCGGATGATGGCGCAGGTCGAGGGCATGCCCCTCGCCGCGCTCGAGCACGGCGTGCCGTGGAACTGGGAGACGCTTCGCGCGAGTACCTCGGCCGGCTCGAGGGCAACGTCGGCGTGAACGCGGGCTTCCTCGTCGGGCACTGCGCGATCCGCCGCTACGTCATGGGCAAGGAAGCGGTCGAGCGCGAGGCGACCGAGGCCGAGGTCGCGGCGATGGTCGCGGAGCTGCACACGGCGATCGAGGCCGGTGGGCTCGGCTTCTCGACCACGCTCTCGTACACCCACTCCGACGGCGACGGGAAGCCGGTCGCGTCGCGGTGGGCGAGCCACGACGAGGTGCTCGCGCTCTGCGGCGCGGTGAGCGACCACGAAGGCACGACGCTCGAGGCGATCGTCGACGGCTGCCTCGACCAGTTCAGCGACGAGGAGATCGAGCTGCTTCACCCAGCATGTCCGTCGCGGGGCAGCGCCCGCTCAACTGGAACGTGCTGACGGTCGACTCGCGGGTGCCCGAGCGGGTCACCCGCCAGCTCGCAGGCGTCGACGCATCGCGGCCGAGGCCGGCGGTCGGCTCGTCGCGCTCAGCATGCCGGTGATCGTCCCGATGAACATGAGCTTCCGCACCTACTGCGCGCTGTTCATGCTCCCGGGCTGGAAGGAGGTCATGAGCCTCCCGGTGCCGGAGCGGATCGAGAAGCTCCAGGACCCCGCGACCCGCGAGTGGATGAACGAGCGGGCGCAGAGCGAAGAGGCCGGGGTGTTCCGCCGCCTCGCGGACTGGACGAACTACGTCCTCGGCGACACCTACTCCGACGGCGAACGAGGGCCTGAAGGGCCGGACCGTCAAGGAGCTCGCGGCCGAGCGCGGGACCGAGCCGTTCGACACGCTGCTCGACATCGTGATCAACGACGACCTGCGCACGATCCTCTGGCCGATCGCGCCGGACGGCGACGCCGCGTCGTGGGAGCTGCGCAAGCAGGTGTGGGAAGACCCGCGGGCGATGATCGGCGGGTCGGACGCCGGCGCGCACCTCGACCGCATGTGCGGCGCGCCGTACACGACCCGGTTCCTCGGCGACATGATCCGCGGGCGCAAGCTCGTCCCGCTCGAGGAGGCGGTGCGCATGATCACCGATCAGCCCGCCCAGCTCTTCGGGCTCCGCGACCGTGGCCGGCTCGCCGACGGGCGTGCCACGCGGACGTCGCGATCTTCGACCCCGAGACGATCGGTGCCGGAAGCCGCCACGCTCGTCGCCGACCTGCCCGGCGGCGCGGCCCGGCTGACGTCCGACGCCGAGGGCGTCGAGCACGTCTTCGTCAACGGCGTCGAGACGGTCACCGACAACCGGTCGACCGGCGCGACCCCGGGCACGATCCTCCGCTCCGGCCGCGACACCGCCACCGTCGCCGCCCGCGTCTGACCGACGGCGACCAGTCGACCACCGGCAGACCGGATGCGCTCGCGAGGACTACACCGAGGCGCGCGGCCGGTTCCTCGACGCGGCGCGTGCCGCGGGCGCGCGCAGCTCACGCAGCCACGACCATCCGCTGACCGGTCCCGGCGGTGAGTCGCTCGCGACCGACGTCGCGGTCGATCGGCCGCCCGGACGCTGCCGACCCGGCTGCTCGTCATCTCGGGAACGCACGGCGTCGAGGGCTTTGCCGGCTCGTTGTGCCAGACCGACGTGGCTCGACCGAGGGTGCGTCGGTCCCCGACGACCTCGCGGTCGTGCTCATCCACGCGATCAACCCGTACGGGTTCGCGTGGATCCGGCGCGTGAACGAGGACAACGTCGATCTCAACCGCAACTGCATCGACTTCGGCGCGGCCATTCCGGAGAACCCGGGCTACGACACAGCTGGCCGACGCGCTCGTGCCGCCGGACCTGGGACGAGGCAACCCAGCAGGCGACCGCGACCGAGCTGCTCGAGTTCGCCGGCCGAGCACGGCTTCGACGGGCTGCAGGACGCGGTGTCGCACGGGCCAGTACCGGCACCCGACCGGGATCTTCTACGGCGGGGCGCGCCCGGTGTGGTCGCAGCGCACGCTCGAGTCGATCGCCGCGCAGCACGCTCGCCGGTGCGGAGCGCACCGCGATCCTCGATCTGCACACCGGGCTCGGCCCGTTCGGCGTCGGCGAGCTCATCGCCAGCCACCCGGACGCGGCGGGACGGACCGGCTCGACGACTGGTACGGCGACTACACGGTGCCCGAGCGAGGGGACGTCGGTGTCGGCCGACGTGAGCGGCGACGTGCTCGACGCGCTCGACGTGTGGGTCGACGAGCCCCGAGATCACGGGCGTCGCGATCGAGTGGGGGACCGTCGACATCGTCGAGGTCTCGAACGCGCTGCGGGCCGACGCGTGGCTGCACGCGCACGCCGACCCACGCGGGCCGGAAGCAGGTCCGATCAAGGCCGCGCTCCGCGCCGCGTTCGCACCCGACGACCCGCAGTGGGCGGCGATGGTCTGGGACCGCTTCACCGAGGTGGCCGAGGCGGCGACCGAGGGCCTGTCGCGTAGGGCGGCGCGCGGGACTCAGACCGGGCTCTCCCAGGGTCCCGCGGCCGGGTTCGGGTGCGACGGGCGGACGCGCCGGGATCACGGAGAGCAGGCGGCGGTCGTTCCGGGCGTCCCAGCGGTGCGCGCCGATGACCGCGAGCGCGCCGGCGGCGACCAGCACGAGCGAGATCGGGACGAGCACTCGCCCGACTGCGACGACACGCACCGCCGACGCGATCCAACCGCCGAGCGGCCGCACCAGAGCGCGCGCGGCAGCAAGCCAGAACAGGGCGAGCATCCCGATGCCGACGACGATCGCCCATCGGCCGATGCGCCCGAGCGCCCAGACCCGATGCTCGATGCGGAGCATCGCTGTAGGTCAGCGAGCAGGAGTGCCGAAGAACGCGAGGCCGCGCAGCACCGACCTGTCCAGAGGTCGGCCCACTGCGCGAGGTCCGGGACCTCGTCGTCCGGTATCTGCAGGCGAGCGGTGGCATGGCCGCGAGCCGGGCGTGCGAGCAGGGGTCACCGCTGCGGCTGCCTGCACTGCCTGGGTCACGCAGTGCCGGGTCGAGCGTGATCGGCCCTGGGTGCCGTCGACGACGTGGGCCTGGATCCGATCGAGCGCATCGGCGAACGCGGCGACGAACTCCGGCTGCTCGCATCGACCGCGGTCGACCGAGCCGCGTTGAGCGCGCCGGGGTCGACGCCGCCGGGGGCACGGTGACGAGCGCCTTCGCGAGGCGCGTCCGTCATCGCGCTGCTGCGACGGGCGCCTCCGACAGCACCTCGCTGCGCCTCGTCGTGCAGCGGGCCCGGCTGCAACGCGGTCGACCTGCACCGCCCAGAGCACGAACGCGGCGCTGGCCAGGCAGAGGCCCGTGGTGAGCACGGCGCTCGGGGAGATGCGGCCGGTCACACCCCTGCATCGGCGGGAGGGGCCGAGAAGTTCACTCGCGGCGAGCCGAAGTCGGCGCACCGACTCTCCCTTGGGGCGGTGGCGTGCACGCGGGCCGACGAGCGTCGGGAGCGAAGATGCCCCCGGGGCGAGCCGGCGGACCGGGCAGGGAGGCCCGCGGCCCTGCTCCCGGGGGCTCCACCATTCTGGCCCGTCCGGCCCGCGGTCTCCTAGCGCGAAGCCGACTTTCTCGGGAAAACACCGGAATGCACCGACGCATTCGCACGCGTGCCATTCGTCATGACGACAGCTCGTGACCACGAGGCCACTCTCGGAGGCACGCGGCGCCCGACCGGTAGCCTCGCCCGCCGGTGAAACCGGCGACGGGCGTGCCCGAGGCACTGGCGAACATCGAGGCCGAGCTCGTGGCTCCCGGCGGCTTCTTCGAGGTCGTGCGACGACGACGTGCTCGGCGAGCGCATGTCGGTGTTCAAGGGCCGGCTGCCCAACCTCCGTGAGGCCGTCGTCGCGTCGACCGGCTTCGGGGACCGGGAGTACCTCATCTTCACGGACGGCGAGCACCGCCGGGTCATCACCTTCGCGGAGCACGAGCGGGCGGTCGCGTCCGTCGCGGCGGCGTCTGCGGGACCGCTACGGCGTCGGTCCCGGCGACCGGGTCGCGATCCTCGCCGCGAACTGCCCCGAGTGGATCGTCACGTTCTGGGCGACGATCAGCCTCGGCGCGATCGCGGTCGGGCTCAACGGCTGGTGGGTCGGACGCCGAGATCCGCTACGGGATCGAGGACTCGGATCCCAAGGTGCTGGTCGCGGACCGGAAGCGCCTGGCCCGCCTCGAGGGCGCGGACCCGGGCGTCCCGACGATCGTGATCGAAGACGACTTCGATGCGCTGTGGAACCACGACCTCGACGCGTCGCTGCCCGACGAGCCGATCGCGGAGGACGACCCCGCGGTCATCCTCTACACGAGCGGCACGACCGGCCGCCCGAAGGGCGCGATCAACACGCACCGCAACGTCATCGCCGCGCTCGGCCTCTCGTTCTTCCACGGCGCGCGGCATGGCGATCCTCAACCCCGCGGACCCGGACGCGATCGCCGGCGTGCCAGCTCGTCACGTCCCCGCTGTTCCACGTGTCCGGGCTGCACATGACCGCGGTCGCCTACCTCGTCGGCGGCGTGCGTTCGATCTGGACCGTCGGGACGCTTCGATCCGGTCGACGGTGATGCAGCTCATCCAGGACGAGCGGATCACGCACTGGTCGTACACCGCGACGATGCTGCACCGCGTCGTCACCCATCCCGCGATCGACCGGTTCGACCTCACGTCGCTGCGCAGCGGCGGAGGCGGCGGCTCGACGTTCTCGCCCGCGCTGCAAAGGCGGGCGAAGCAGGCGCTCCCGAACCTCGGGCAGTCGATGGGAGTCGGCTACGGCCAGACCGAGTGCGCCGCACTCGCGACCGCTGAACAGCGGCGACGAGCTCAACCGGTTCCCCGAGTCGGCGGGCCGTCCGCTGCCCACGGTCCAGCTCGAGATCCGCGACCCGCTCGGCACGCCGTTGCCCGAAGGCGAGGAGGGCGAGATCCACCTGCGCGGCCCGATGGTCATGCCCGGCTACTGGCGCCGCCCCGAGGCGACCGCCGAGGTGATCGGCCCGGGCCACTGGCTGCGCACCGGCGACATCGGCCGGATCGAGGGCGGCCGGCTGTACCTCGCGTCCCGGAGGCGCGACCTGATCATCCGCGGCGGCGAGAACATCTATCCGGTCGAGATCGAGAACCGGCTCGAGGAGCACCCCGGCGTCGCCGAGGTGGCGGTCGTTCCGGTCGATCACGAGGAGCTCGGCCAGGAGGTGCGCGCCGTCGTCGTGCCGGCGTCCGGCGCGACGCTCACCGATCCGAGGAGCTGGCCGCCTGGTGCTCCGAGTCCCTCGCGTACTTCAAGGTCCCGGCCCACTGGGACATCCGGTCCGAGCCGCTGCCGCGCAACGCATCGGGCAAGGTCGTGAAGCAGGTGCTGCTCGATGGCGAGCCGCTCGCAGTTCGTCGAGGACGAGGCCTGAGCCGATGCCGACTCGATCTCCGCGCGCTCGTCGCCCCCGATCACACCGCGCTCGTGCTCCAGGAGGTGCAGAACGGGGTCGTGGGGAAGCCCTCCGCGCTGCCCGCGCACTCGCGGACGCGGCGGCGGCCGTCGGCCTGATCCCGCATTGCGCCGCGTTGGCGGCGGCGGCACGGTCGATCGGTGTGCCGGTGTTCCACTGCACCGCGGAGACCCGCGACGACCTGAAGGGCGCCAACCGGAACGCCCGGCTGTTCCTCGGGGTGCGCAAGTCGCCGGTCCCGCTCTCGCCGGGGAGCGAGGCGGTGCAGGTGCCGGAGCCGATCGGGGTCGATCCGGGGGATGTCGTGCTGCCGCGCCACCACGGACTCGGACCCGATGACCGGGACGCAGCTCGACTCCATGCTGCGCAACCTGGACGTCACGACGATCGTGGGCGTCGGCGTCTCACTGAACATCGGCATGACCAACTTCGCGTTCGACGCGGTGAACCGCGGTTACCAATTCGTGATGCCGACGGACGCGGTGGCCGGCGTTCCGGCCGAGTACGCCGAAGCAGTGGTCGCGAACACGCTGGCGCTCGTCGCCACCCTGACGACGACCGAAGCCGTGCTCGCCGCCTGGGCCTGACGAACGGCGGCGCCGGTAGCCTCGACCCCGTGAGCGACGTCGCCACGCAGACGCTCCGCGCCCGGGCGGCGGCACCGTTCCGGACGTTCGTCGCGACTCCCGAACGCGAGCGCGATCGTCCTGCTCGCGCGCGACCGTCGCCGCGCTCGTGTGGGCGAACTCGGCGTGGAGCGCGAGCTACGAAGAGCTCTGGCACACGCAGCTGTCGGTCACCGCTCGGCGACCACGAGCTGTCGCTCGACCTCCTGCACTGGGTCAACGACGGCCTGATGACGTTCTTCTTCTTCGTCGTCGGACTCGAGATCCGCCGTGAGTTCGACATGGGCGAGCTGCGGGAGCGGCGGCGGCTCGCGACGCCCGTCGTCGCGGCGATCGGCGGCATGGTCGTGCCGGCGTTGATCTACCTCGCCTTTAACGCCGGTGACCCCGGCGCGAAGGGCTGGGGCATCGTGATGGGCACGGACACCGCGTTCGCGCTCGGCGTCCTCGCGCTCGTCGGTCGCCGACTGCCCGCCCCGGCATCCGCGTGTTCCTGCTGACGCTGGTGATCGTCGACGACATCGTGGCGCTGCTGGTCATCGCCCTCGCGTACACCGACGAGGTCTCGTTCGCCTCGCTCGCGGTCGCCCTCGCACTCTTCGCCGTCGTCATCGCGATGCGTCGGGCCGGCATCCACAACGGCGTCGGCGTACTTCACCATCGCCCTCGGCATCTGGGTCGCGATGGTCGAGTCGGGAGTGCACCCGACGATCGCCGGCGTCGCGCTCGGGCTCCTCGCCACCGCCCACCCGCCGGCGCGAGCCGACCTGGAGCGGGTCAACGTCTCTGGCGGCAGCTTCCGCGAGCAGCCGACGCCGGCAGTCCGCGCGATCGACCGGCGCCGTGCTGCGCCAGGCGGTCTCACCGAACGAGCGGCTCCAGCACCTCATCGACCCGTGGACGAGCCTACGTCATCGTGCCGCGTCTTCGCGCTGGCGAACGCGGGCATCGCCCTCGATCGCGAGGTGCTCGAGCGCGGCCGCGTCGTCGCCGATCACGATCGGGATCATCGTCGGGCTCGTCGTCGGGAAGCTCGTCGGGATCACGGCCGCGACGTGGCTCGGGAGCCGCCGCTGGCTCGGTCGGCTTCCCCTTGACGGTGGCCTGGCCGCCGCTCGTCGGTGCGGCGACCGTCGCGGGGATCGGCTTCACGGTCGCGTTGCTCATCGCGGACCTCGTCCTTCGACCGGCCAGCGGCTCGAGGAAGCGAAGCTCGGGATCCTCGGCGCGTCGATCGTCGCGACCGCTGCTGAGCTGGTCCTGGTCTTCAAGGTGATCATCCCGCGCCTGCCGGAGCAGGCTCGCTGGCGCAGGGGCCTCGCGCCGTCTGATCGTCGACCTCTCCGACCCGGTCGATCCGGAGCGTGACCACGTGCGCGGCGGCGAAGACGCGCCGGTCACGCTGGTCGAGTACGCCGACTTCGAGTGCCCGTACTGCGGGCAGGCCGAGCCCGATCGTGCGCGAGCTCGTGCGCGGCCTACGGCGCCGACCTGCGCTACGTGTTCCGCCACCTGCCGCTCGACGATGTCCACGAGCACGCGGAGATCGCGGCCGAGGCCGCCGAAGTCGCGGGAGCGCCGGGAAGTTCTGGGAGATGCACGACCGGCTGTTCGCCGGCAGCGACGCGCTGGGTCACGCCGACCTGCGTCGACTACGCCGAACGAGATCGGGCTCGATCCCGACCGCTTCGAACGGCGAGCTCGATGCCGCGCCGAGTACGCGCTGCGGGTCGACGCGTGACGTCGAGAGCGCGGAGATGAGCGGCGCGGCGGGCACCCCGACGTTCTTCATCAACGGCCGCCGCCATCACGGTTCCTATGACGCCGACGCGCTCCGTGCCGAGATCGATCGCGAAGCCCGCACGGCGGCGACGGATCCAGGCCGCGCGCGCCGTAGGCGATCAGGGAAAGAGGCCGCGGACGGCCATTGCCTCGCCGACCCGTTCGACGGCGATGGCGTACGCAGCCCGGCGCAAGGAGAGCTTGTGGGTCTGGGAGAACGCCCAGACCCGGGCGAACGCGTCATGCATCGAGTGGTGCAGGCGCTCCGCGGCAACGCCGTCGAGCCAGGCGATGCCCTGCCGGTTCTGCGCCCACTCGAAGTACGACGAGGTGACACCGCCCGCGTTCGGCGAGGATGTCGGGGACGACGACGACCCCGCGCTCGTGCAGGATCGCATCGGCCTCGGAGGTGATCGGGCCGTTGGCGGCCTCGACGATCACCTGCATGCTGCAGCGCCGTGCGACCGCCGCGTCGATCGCGCCCTCGAGCGCGGCGGGGACCGCCAGCTCGCACTCGATCGCGAAGATGTCGGCCGCGTCGAGCGGCTCGCCGCCGGGATAGCCCGCGACCGTCCCGTGCTCGGTCGCGAAGTCCGACAGCTCCGCGATGTCGAGCCCACCCTGGTTCGAGACCGCGCCGTGCACGTCGCTGACGGCCACGATCCGCATGCCCGCCGAGTGCAGCAGGAACGCGAGCGGACCACCGACCTTGCCGAACCCCTGGATGACCGCGCGCCGGCCGACGAGCGGGAGGCCCAGCTCTTCGAAGACATCGCGCGCGCACATCACGACGCCGGCCGCCGTCCCACCGGCGTGCTGGGCGGTGCCGCCGATCGCGAGCGGCTTGCCCGTCACCGACGCGGTGATCGCCTCGCCGTGCGCCATCGAGATCGTGTCCATCAGCCAGGCCATGACCCGCCCGTCGGTGTTCACGTCGGGGGCGGGGACGTCCTTGTCCGGCCCGAGCAGGGGCATGATCTCCCACGTGTACCGGCGGGTGAGCCGTTCGAGCTCCCCGAGCGACATCGTCGTGGGATCACACCGGACGCCGCCCTTCGCGCCACCGAACGGAAGGTTCATGACCGCGGTCTTGAACGTCATCTCCGCCGCCAGTGCCGTCACCTCGCGCGCGTCGACCTTGGGGTGGAAGCGGATCCCGCCCTTGCCCGGCCCGCGGGTCGTGTCGTGGTGCACGCGCCAACCGGTGAAGACCTCGAGCGACCCGTCGTCCATCCGGACCGGCACGGACACCTCGAGCACGCGACTCGGGCTCTCGAGGCGCCGGTGGATGTCCGGGTCGAGCCCGACGTCGTCGGCGGCATCCGCGAGGTACCCGAGGATCTCGGCCCAGCGGTCCTTGCTCATCAGTCTCTCCCGGTCGTGGAGATCCACGGCTAGTGCCGTCGCGACGGGCTACCCGAACAATGCCGGGGCCAATCGACGCCACGCGGCCATCGGCAGCTCGGCGCGAGCTTCCGGTGAGCACCTGCACGCAGACATGGTCGGCTCCGGCGGCGTAGTGCTCGTCGACCCGGGCGCGCACCGCGGCTTCGTCGCCCCACACCACGATCGCGTCGACCAGACGGTCGCTGCCACCATCCGTGAGGTCTTCGTCGGTCCAGCCGAGGCGGCGAAGGTTGTTCACGTAGTTCGGCAGGGTGAGGTAGATCGCCATCGCGAGCCGGGCGAGTCTCGCGCGCGCTGGTCGCGTCGGTCTCGAGCACGGCCATCTGCTCGGGCATCAGCCAGGCATCCGGTCCCATCACCTCTCGGGCGATCGCGGTGTGCGCGACCGGGACGAAGTACGGATGTGCACCGACCGCGCGGTCCGCCGCGAGCGCGAGCATCTTCGGGCCGAGGGCGGCCAGCGCGCGGACGGGTTCGGCCGCGGGTGGTGTGGCGAAGTAGGGCGCCGCGTCCATCCCGTCGAGGTACTCGCGCATGGCGGTGAGCGGCGGGCCGTACTCGTGCTTCCGGATGCCCTCGACCGCGACCTGGTGGCTCACGCCGAGCCCGAGCAGGAAGCGGTCCGGGAACGCGTCGGTGAGCGTCTTCCAGACCGATGCCATGGCGACCGGGTCGCGGCCGTAGATCGTGGCGATGCCCGTCGCGACGATGATCCGCTCGGTGCGGGCGAGGATGAGCGCGGCGTTCACGAAGGGGTCGCGCCCCGCCATCTCCGGGAGCCACAGCGCGTCGTACCCGAGCTCCTCGAGCTCGGCCGCGATCTCGGGCACGCGCCCGATCGGCTGGGCGTCGAGGCTGCCGGTCCAGATCCCGACGCGTCCGAGCTCCATCACGCCATTCTGGGCCAGCCACAGGTCGACGGTCGCTCCTGGCGCCGCCCTCCGTCGGTGGATCCCAAAAGAGAACCTGTTCTAGTCTTGGCGGGCGGGCCCGATGCAGCCGTCCAGTGGCCCCGAGGGGGAGCGACCTTGAGAACGACCCTGTCCGGTGACGACACCTACCAGCTGCTGATCGGCGGCGAGTGGGTGCCGGGTGGCGACGGCGCCTATCCGATCGTGAACCCGGCGACCGAAGCAGTCGTCGCCGACGCGCCCGAGGCGTCGGCCGACCAGGCCGCGCGCTGCAGCCGCGGCGGCCCAGGAAGCGTTCCCCGTCGTGGTCGCAGACGAAGCCCGCCGAGCGCGCGCGCGCTCCTGCAGGCCGCGGCCGACGAGCTGAAGAAGCGCGTCCCGGACTTCGTACCGCTCGTGATCGAGGAGACCGGCGCGACGACGATGGTCGCGAAGTCCATGCAGGTCCCGACCGCCGCCGCGCGCTTCGAGCGCTACGCCGCGGGCGCGATGGAGTCCGCGCGTCATCCCGCTCGCGCCCCAGGAGGTGCAGGGAACACCGCTCGCGCCCGGCGGTCTCATGGGTGCGCTCGCCCGGCGGGCGCCCGTCGGAGCGGTCGCGTGCATCACGTCGTACAACTTCCCGATCGTCAACATGGTCGGCAAGCTCGGCCCCGCGCTCGCGATGGGCAACACCGTCGTCGTGCGCCCCGCGGGCCAGGACCCGCTCGCCGTCATCGAGATCGTCAAGCTGCTCGAGGACGTCGGCTTCCCGCCCGGCGTCGTGAACATCGTCACCGGTTCGACCCCGGTCTCGGGTCAGGCCCTCGTCGAGTCGCCGGACATCGACATGGTGAGCTTCACGGGCTCGACCAACGTCGGCATGCAGATCGGTGAGACCGCGGGCCGCGGCCTCAAGCGGCAGCTGCTCGAGCTCGGCGGCAAGGGTGGCGCGATCGTGTTCGACGACGCGGACCTGAAGTCCACGATCGGGATGATCGGTTCCGTGTGGACGTTCCACTCGGGGCAGATCTGCACCGCCCCGACCCGGGCCATCGTGCACCGCTCGGTCTACGACCAGGTCGTCGGGGGTCTGGCCAAGATGGCCGGGATGCTCAAGGTCGGGGACCCGCTCGAGCAGGACACGGTGATGGGTCCGCTCATCACCGAGGCGCACCTGCACCGGGTCGAGGGCTACGTCGCGTCGGGCCGGGAGCAGGGCGGCGAGGTCGTCGCCGGCGGCAACCGTCCCGTCGCACCTGGAGAAGGGCTGGTACCTCGAGCCGACGCTGATCGCGAACTGCCGGACCGACATGAAGGTCGTCAAGGAGGAGATCTTCGGTCCGGTGATCGTCGTGGTTCCCTTCGACGAGGAGGAGGAGGCGATCGCGATCGCCAACGACACCGAGTTCGGCCTCTACGACTACGTGTTCAGCAAGGACACCGGCCGCGCGATGCGGGTGTCGCGGCGGCTGCGGGCCGGCAACGTGGGGATCAACACCGTGCAGCGCAACCAGGAGACGCCGTTCGGTGGCACGAAGCACAGCGGCATCGGTCGCGACGGCGGCTCGTTCGGGCTGCACGCGTACACCGAGCTGCAGTCCGTCGTCTGGCCGGGCTGAGCGGCGCGCACCGTCATGGAATTCGGGATCTTCCACTCGGGTCACGTGCCCGACCAGCCGACGGCCGACCAGCAACGCCGCCTCGAGCACCGGCGGCTGCTGGACGAGGCCGCCGTCGCGGTCACCGGTGACCGGAACGACTTCAAGTACTCCTGGTTCACCGAGCACCACTTCCTGCAGGAGTACTCGCACGTCTCCGCGAGCGAGGTGCTCATGGGCTACGTCGCCGGCCAGACCGAGCGCGTGCACCTCGGGTCGGGCATCTTCAACCTGACGCCGCCGGTGAACCACCCGGCGCGCGTGGCCGAGCGCGTCTCGATGCTCGACCACCTGAGCAACGGTCGCTTCGAGTTCGGCACCGGGCGCGGATCGTCCAGCACCGAGTACCAGGGCTTCGGCATCCCGGACCCGGAGACGACCCGCGACCTCTTCGACGAGGCGCTCCCGGAGGTCGTCCGGATCCTGCGCGAAGCGCCGTACGAGCACGACGGTCGCGGCTTCTCGATGCCGTCGAGAACCGGTGCTGCCGCGTCCGTGGACCGTGCCGCACCCCCCGCTGTGGCTCGCGTGCGGGAGCCCGTCGACCTTCGAGAAGGCCGGGCGGCTCGGGCATGGGCGCGCTGTGCTTCACGATGGGCGACCCCGAGGACCTCGCGCCTCTCATCGAGTCCTACAAGAACGCGGTCAGCAGCTGCACCGAGCCGGTCGGCGCGTACGTCAACGACAACGTCGCGTGCGTGAGCATGCTGCTCTGCCTCAACGACCGCGATCGCGCGCTGCGACCAGTTCCTGAACATGGGCGCGGCGAAGTACCAGTCGCTCGTCGTGCGGTGGCTCGACTCGATCCCGCTCCCGGTCGACATCGACCGCGAGAGCTTCAGCGTCGCCGAGCCGAGCCTCGACGAGCTGCGCGCATCCGTCGACGAGGGTCGGCGCAGCGTCGGCACGCCGGAGGACGTCGCCCGATCGGTGGAGCGGTGGCGCGATGCCGGCGCGGACCAGCTGATCTTCGGCATCCTCAACAACACGTTGCCGCTCGAGGTCGCGCAGGAGTCCATCGAGACGTTCGGGCGCGAGGTCATCCCCGCGTTCGACCCGGATCCGGTCCACTCGACGACCCGGCAGCGAGAAGCGCAGGTGGGAGCCGCATGAGCGTCAGCACGGTCTCGGTCATCCCTGCCGGGAAGCTGGTCTACGGCATCCAGCTGCCGGTCCAGGCGCTGAGCATCAACACGTCGATGCCGTGGGAGAAGGACGCGACCGTCGACGACCTGCGGCGCGCCGCGGTCACTGCGGACGGCGCCGGGTTCTTCTACGTCGCGATCTGCGACCACGTCGCGATCCCGCGCGAGAAGGCCGAAGTCGATGTCGACGACGTGGTTCAACCCCGTCGCGACACTCGGGTGGATCGCCGGTCAGACCACGCAGACGCGGCTCATGACGAACGTCTACGTCGCCGCGTACCGCCACCCGCTCGAGACGGCGAAGGCCTTCGGCACGCTCGATCACCTCTCGGGTGGGCGGGTGATCCTCGGCGTCGGCGCGGGTCACGTCGAAGGGGAGTTCGACGCGCTCGGTGTCTCCTTCGCAGACCGCGGCCGGCTCACGAACGAGGCGATCGACGGGATCCTCGACGCGTGGACCAACGAGTTCGTCGGTGACGTCGGCCTCCGGCCGCGGCCCGCGCAGCAGCCGCGGCCCCCCGTCTGGATCGGCGGCTCGTCCAAGCCGGCCCTGCGGCGCGTCGCCGAGCGCGGAGACGGCTGGATCCCGCAGGGCACCCCGAAGAAGCTCATGCCCGAGTCGATCGCCTACCTCGAGGAGCACCGCGACAAGGTGCGCCCGGGCGAGCCGGTCGAGGTCGGGATGATCACCGAGTACCTCTACGTCGGCGATGCGGACTGGGATCTCCCGCCGTACACCCGCAGCGGTTCACCGGCGTACCTCGCCGACAAGCTGAACGAGTACGGCGCGCTCGGCATCTCGCACCTGCAGCTCCGCTTCGCCACGCGCTCGATCGACGAGCTGTGCGACCAGATGGCCCGCTTCGGCGACGAAGTCGGTCCCGCCCTCACCCGCTGACCCGCACCGCCTCCCGCAGAAGGAGCTCCGCCATGCCGATGATCGTGATGCGCCACGACTTCCGGGCTCCCGACTGGGGACCGGCCTCCACCGCCGAGATCTACACCGCTGCCCTGGAGCAGTTCCGCTGGGCCGACCAGCAGGGTTGGGACTTCGCGGTCGTCTCCGAGCACCACGGTCTGGACGACGGCTGGCTGCCGGCGCCGCTGACCATCGCGGGCGTGATCGCGGGCATGACCGAGCGCATCCCGCTGCTGCTCAGCGCGTCGATCGTCCCCTTGCACGACCCGGTCCGGATCGCCGAGCAGATCGCGGTGCTCGACCAGGCGACGAAGGGCCGCGTCTGGACGGTCGCGGGCGCGGGATACCGCCCCGAGGAGTTCGAGATGTGCGGGGCCGACCTGAAGCAGCGGGGCAAGCTCCTCGAGGAGTACGTCGGCGTCATCCTCCAGGCCTGGACCGGTGAGCCGTTCGAGTGGCAGGGGCGCACGATCAAGGTGACGCCGAAGCCGTACAGCCAGCCACATCCGACGTTGCTCATCGGTGGCGGGGTGGAGGCCGCGGCACGGCGCGCGGCGCGGCTGCAGCTGCCGATGATGCCGATGAACGAGGATCCGAGGCTGAGCGAGTGGTACGCCGACGAAGCCGCGAAGACCGGGTTCGAGGGTGGCTTCGTGATGACACCATCGGGCCCGACGTTCGTGCACGTCAGCGACGACCCGGAACGGGCGTGGGAGGAGATCGCGCCGTACGTCATGTACGAGGCGCAGACGTACGCCGGCTTCCAGACTGGTGGCCAGCACTCGACGCCGATGGTCGACGCCGAGACGCTCGACGACCTGAAGCGCAGTCCCCAGTACCTCGTCGGCACGCCCGACCAGGTGGTGGAAGCCGCGGGCAAGGTCTCGGCGATGGGGGCGCTGACGTTCAACCCGCTCGCCGGCGGTCTGCCCCCTGACCTGTCGTGGGCCAGTCTCGAGCTCTTCGCGTCCGAGGTGATGCCGCGGATCCGACCCGCGGCGTAGCGCATGGCGATCGACGCAGCGCGCGCCGGTCGTCGTCGGGGTCGGTGCGGTCACCCAACACGCCTCGGACGTCGCCGACGCGCTCGACGCGCTCGAGCTCATGGCAGTCGCGGCGCAGCGCGCGGGCGAGGACGCGGGCGTCGCGGGAGTGCTGCGCGCGGTCGACCTCGTCCTCGTACCGCGGGGGATCTGGGGGTACCGCGACCCGGGACGGGTCGTGGCCGAGCGCTTTGGCGCTTCCGACCCGCGCAGCGTCGTCGCGGACATCGGCGTGCTCCAGCAGACCCTGCTCACCCGCGCGGCGGGAGCGGTGGCGAATGGCGATGCGGACGTCGTGCTCGTCTGCGGCACCGAAGCGAAGCACCGATCGCTGCTCGCCGCGAAGGTCGGCTTGGAGCTGACGGACCCGGACCCGTCGCGAGCGCGACCCCGACGACGTGCTCTCTCCGGTCGGCGAGATCCTCTCGCGGACGGAGATCGAGCGGGAGCTCGCGGTGCCGGCGCACCAGTACGCCTCGATCGAGAGTGCGATCGCGCACGACGAAGGGCGCACGCCGGTCGAGCAGCGCCGGCACGTGGCCGAGCTGTGGGCACGCTTTGCTGCGGTCGCGGCGGGCAACCCCGACGCGTGGGACCGGCGGGGGTTGACCGCAGACGAGATCGGTACGCCCGGCCCGGGGAACCGCGTCGATCGCGATGCCGTACACGAAGCTGCTCTGCTCGCAGTGGAACGTCGACCAGGCGGCGGCGATCATCGTGACCTCGGCCGAGCGCGCCGCCGACCTCGGCGTCGCGTCGGACCGACAGGTGTTCGCGCACGCGGCGGCCGAGTCGAACCAGATGGTCTGGCTGCCGCGCCGGGCGGAGATGCACCGCTGGCCCGCGTTCGAGGCGGTCGTCGAAGCACTCGGCCTGACCGGGCCCGGTGCGATCGTGCCGTCGATCGTGGACCTCTACAGCTGTTTTCCGGCCGCGGTGCAGGTGCAGGCGCGGGCACTCGGGCTGCCGATCGACGCGCCGCTCACGGTCTCGGGTGGCATGACCTTCGGCGGTGGCCCGCTGAACCACTCCGCGGTCCAGGCGATGGTGCCGCTGGTCCGCCGCCTGCGCGAGTCTCCGGGCGAGGTCGGCCTGAGCACGTCGGTGAGCGGGATGATCACGAAGCCCGGAGCATCGCTGTGGTCCGCGTCGCCACCGGCCGCGGGCTTCAGCAGCGTCGACGTCACGAAGACCGCGATCGAGCGCACCGGAGTCCGCGAGCTGCTTCCGGATGCGACCGGTGCGGCGACCGTCGCCGCCCACACGGTCGTGTTCGACGGTGGTGAGCCGGCACGCGCGGGTCGCGATCCTGAACGTCGACGGTGGCAGAACCGTTGCCCGGTCGGGTGAGCAGGCGATCGCGACGTCCATGACCGAGGTCGACTGGGTCGGTCGCGCGGTCCGCATCGTCGGCGCAGGCTCGTTCGTCGCCGAGTAGCGACCTACGGCGGCAGTGACCCGAGCACGAATGCACCCAGTGCGAGCACGAACGTCCCTCCGCTGAGCAGGCGCAGCGTGTGCGCATCCATCACGTCGCGCCCGGCGTGCGTCGTGCGGGAGATGCGCCGGGCCAGTAGCAGCGCGACCGCCCAGGCGAGGGCACCGAGTGCGATGAGGGCGACCACCAAGAGGTGATCGGTCCGGTGGAGCGGCCAGATCCGCCGGACCAGGACCCCGATGCACACCGCGACCGCGATCCCGGAACGGGTCCACGCCAGGTCGGTGCGCTCACCGGCCAGGGGCTCGTCCGGTTCGAAGACCCGGCCCACTACGAACCTTCGAACAACGCGAGGATCACCGCGACGATCGCGATGGCCCCGACGCCGATCGAGAGCACGAGTGGCATCCGCGACGGGACCAGTGGCTGACCGCGCCGCATCGCCCGCTCGTTGGCCTGCCAGTGCGAGTAGCTCGTCAGCGCGAGGACCGCACCGAGGGCGATGAGTGGAAGACCGAGCAAGCGGCGCCCGAACGTCACGTCGAACTTCGGGAGCAGCTGGGTCGCGGCGACACCGGTGGCGATCAGCGCGAGCGCGGTGCGGTTCCACGCGAGGAACGTGCGCTCGTTGGCGTAGCTGAAGCGGACGTCGATCTCCTGCTCGAGGCGCCCGGGGTCCGCAGCGTCAGGGGAGTCCGTCATAGGCCTTTGGCGGTGAGCACGGCAGTGAGGCTACCGACCCTCCCTCCGTCTGTTGCGTTTGGGTCCCTCAGGGAACCGAACGCAACACACGCGGGAGATGGTCCGGGGCTACCAGAGCTGGTCGGTGTAGGTGTCGGTGCCGGCGATCGTGCCGAGGAACGGCGACGCGAACACGACCGTGCCGAGGCCGGTGGCCGCGAGGTCGTCGCCGAGGCTCGGCGAAGCTGCTCGTCCCAGATCTCGACCGGGTCGCCGTCGACGAAGTACAGGTGGCAGAAGCGGTCGGCGGCCTCGTCCCGGGGCACATCCGACGGCGCGTTGCCGAGCAGCGGGATCGGCGTGAAGGTCACGACCTGGTCCGCGGCGGCAGCGGCCGGGACGCACCCACTCGGTGATCTGGGTGTCCTTGACGCCGTCCGCCAGCTCGCCGATGACGAGCACGAGCCCGGGGTAGCGGCGGTCGAGCGCGAGCTCGGCCGGCACGCCGTCGGCGTCGGCGTGGACCTCGCCGCGGTACTTGTACATGAGCGTGTGGATGTGGTCGCGGTGCGGGAACATGCGGCCGTTCTGCGTGCAGCCAGTTGACCTGGTTGGTGCCCCACTGGATCCACTCGCCGAACTTGCCCGGCGAGGATCCAGTAGACGGCGAGGTAGGAGCCCGACGTCGGGTCGGGGCAGATCGGCGAGTCGGCCGGGTAGCGCTTCGCCTTGCACTCGCGGGTCGCGACGAAGCGCGTGCCCGCGAGGTTCCACGCGCCGATCTTGCAGCCCGGCGTAGAAGTGGTCGCGCTCGTACCAGCGGTTGTACGCGACCTCGTGGCCCTTGTGCGGCTCGACCATCGTCACCAGCGCGCCACCGAGCTTGATCGGCTTGTCCCGGGTGTCGCCCGGTGCCGACCTCCTGGATGTTCGGCTTCGGCTTCTCGACTGTCGCTTCGCTCGGGCTCACGTTTCCTCCGTCGTGTCGTAGATGGCGCGCAGGGCGCGCCTTGTCGATCTTGTGCATCGCGGTCACCGGCAGCGTCGTCGACGACGACCAGCCGGTCGGGTGCCTTGTAGTCCGCGATCCGGGCCTGGCACCAGTCGCGCAGGTCGGCGAGCTCCGGCGGGTGCGCCGGGTCGGCCGCGACGGCGAAGACGCCGCCGACCTCGCCGAGCACCGGATCCGGGAGCCCGACCACGGCGACCTGGGCGATCGCCGGGTGCTCGGCCAGCACCGCCTCCACCTCGGCGGGGTACACGTTGTACCCGCCGCGGATGTACATCTCCTTGAGCCGGCCGACGATGCGCAGGTTGCCGTCCTCGTCGACCGTGCCGAGGTCGCCGGTGTGCAGCCAGCCGTCGGCGTCGATGACGGTCGCGGTGAGCTCGGGGTCGCGCCAGTAGCCGCGCATCATCGCGGGGGACCGGCAGACGATCTCGCCGACCTCACCGGCGGGGACGCGGGTCGCCGGAGCCGGGTCGACGATGCGCAGCTCGACCTCGGGCACGGCGCGGCCCGACCGTCGTCGCGACGACCTCGTCGGGGTCGCCGATCGACCGTGCTGGTGGTGACGCCGGCCTCGGTGCTCGTGTAGCGGCTGATCACCGGGCAGCCCAGCACCTCGCGCATGCGGCGGACGAGGTCGGGCGAGATCGCCGCGCCGCCGATGCCGCAGACCCGCAGCCGGGAGAAGTCGGTGCTGCGCGAGTCGGGGTGGGCGAGCACCAGCTCCCACTGCGTCGGCACGCCCGTGCCCATCGTGATGTGCTCCTCGCGGATGAGGCGCAGCGTCTCGGCCGCCGACCACGGCTCGCCGGCGAGCACGATCGTGGTGCCGTTCGCGAGCTCGTCCCACATGCGGGTCATGTAGCCGACGTGGGCGAAGGGGAGGACGACGAGCCGGCGGTCGCCCGGCTCGGTGAGCTGGCCCATGTTCCGCGAGATCGCGGCCATGCGGATCGTGGTCGTAGACCGCGCCCTTCGGCGCGCCGGTGGTGCCGCTCGTCCACACGATGCACGCGGGGTCGGTCGGCGGCGATCGCGGGAGAGCCGTCGCGGGAGCGGCGCCCGGCCGAGCGCGGTGCCGAGCTCGGAGACGTGGAGCACCTTGCCCGGCGTCGGCACCGGCGGGGATCTCGGCGCCGTCGCCGAGGACGGTCACGACGCGGGTCGGGTGCGGTCGAGGATGCTCGCCTGCTCGTTGACGCCGAGCCGCAGGTTGATCGCGGAGGTGATGGCGCCGGCCCGCAGCGCGCCGAGGTAGCAGGCGGCGAACTTGATCGAGGACCCGAGCATCAGGCAGACGACGTCGCCGGGCCGCACGCCGAGGTCGAGCAGCGTGGCGGCGAACCCGTCGGCGGCCCGGTCGAGCCAGGCGTAGGTGACGCGCTTCTCGCCGTGGACGTAGGCCTCGCGGTCGGGGTGCTCGACGCGCCGCGACCCGCAGCAGGTCGGCGGTCGTTCGCGGCACTCACGACCGCGGACATTACCGGCCGGGTCCGAACGGTCCCGGAGCCGCGTGGGTCGGCGACGTCAGACGGGGTCCGGTGCGAACGTCGACGCGACGATCCGGTTCCGGCCCTCGCGCTTGGCCTGGTACAGGAGCGCGTCGGCGCGCCCTTCGAAGACGTCCGCGGGCTCGCCCGGGCGCCAGGCGCTGACCCCGGCGGAGAACGTGATCGGACTCGGTACCGCGGCACGGAGGCGTTCGAGCACCGCGACCGCCTCGGTCTGGGTGCTGCGGGGGAAGACGATCGCGAACTCGTCGCCACCGAACCGGGCCAGCGAGTCCGACGGCCGCAGCTCGGCGCTCCAGGCCTGGGCCAGGCGCATGAGGACGTCGTCCGCTCCGTGGTGGCCGACGCTGTCGTTGCAGCGCTTGAAGTGATCGATGTCGAGGATCGCGAACACGACGCCGAAGTCCTCGCGGGTGGCGGTGCGCGAGCAGCCGCTCGAGATCCTCCTCGAGGGCGCGACGGTTCCAGAGGCCGGTGAGCCCGTCGCGGCGGGCGACCGTCCGCACCTCCTCGACGAGCGACGCGACGACCAGGCCGGACGCCACCGCGGTGCCGACGACGAGCGACCAGAGCGCGGGGCCGCCCTCGACGTCCTGGATCGCGAGCATGGTCCCGTAGCAGAGGCCGACCCAGACGAGGTGCAGCGCCGCGACGGGGCGGGAGAAGAAGTTGAAGGCGTAGAGCGCGACCCAGATGTAGAAGACGGACGCGGTGAGCGACCCGCCCCCGTTGTGCCCGAAGTACACGCCGCGCGGTGATGATCAGCGTGCCGATCGCGAGCAGCACGTGGAACGCGATCCGGGGCAGGCGCGCGCCGAACCGGAAGAGGAGCAGCGCCATCGGATAGCCGAGGAGCGCGCAGATCGCCGTCGCCTCGGTGTCCTGCTGGTGCCAGTGGGGCAGGGCGAGCGACACGAGCGACAGGGTCGAGCCGCACACGAAGAGGGTGCCGCAGCCAGCGCGCCGATCGCGGCCGGTCCCCGCGTGTGTCCCACCCGGCGATGCTCATGTCGATGCGATCTCCCTCGACCGCAGCCCCGATGCGGTGGTCGCTGTGCGCCCCATCCGATCGGCACGTCCCGGGGCGCGCTGAACCCCTGAGTTTTGCGGAGGTCGCCTTGCGTGTGCGGCTCGGGGCCGGCTTCGTTAGATTCCGCAGCCCGGGCCACGACGGTCCGCCCATCAGCACACAAGACCTTTGGGGGCCAAAGCACATGGCGCGTTTCACCGATCGAGTCGCGATCGTCACCGGTGGCGGTTCCGGCCTCGGGCCGGGCGACCGCGCAGCTGCTTCGCCGAGCGAGGGCGCCAAGGTCGCGGTGCTCGACCTCGGCGGCCGACGCCGCCGAGACGGTGGCCGCCGAGCTCGGCGACGGCGGGGCCAAGCCGCGGGCCTACGCCGTCGACGTCAGCGACCCCGGCTCGGTCGAGGCCGGCGGTCGCCGCCGTCGCCGTCGGACCTCGGCCGGCCCGCAGGTGCTCGTGAACTCCGCCGGCATCGGCGGCTTCGCCCGCACCGAGGAGGAGGACCCGAACCGCTGGTCAACGCGATCATCAACGTGAACCTCACCGGCACGTTCCTGATGTGCCGGTACACGCTCCCGCACCTGCTCGACGGCGGCGGCACGATCGTCAACATCGCGTCGAACGCCGGGCTCATGGGCCAGCCCTTCAGCGCCGCGTACTGCGCGTCGAAGGGCGGCGTCGTCAACCTGACCCGGGCGCTGGCGGTCGAGTTCCTGGACCGCGGGTGTGCGGGTGAACTGCGTCGCGCCCGGCGGGATGCGCACGCCGCTCACCAAGGGCTTCCGCCTGCCCGAGGGCGCGACTTCGACGTGCTGCGCCCGGTCATGTCGCCGATCGGCGTCTCCGAGCCCGAGGAGGTCGCGGGCTGCATCGCGCTACGTCGCGTCCGACGACGGCGCGCTACATGATCGGCTCGATCGTCTCCATCGACGGCGGCGGTCACCTACGGGGGAGGCTTCCCGACAGTGAGCGACGAGCGTGGACTCACCGAGCTGGACCTCGCTCTGGGACCTGATCGAGCAGCGGGCCGCGGCGACGCCCGACGCGCGTGTTCGGCGATCGACGAGAACGGGCGCACGCTCACCTTCGCCGAGTACCGCGACGCGGCCGAGCGCGCCGCGGCCGGCTTGCCGCAGCTCGGGATCGGCGAGGGCACGACGTGTCGTGGCAGCTGCCGACGTGGCTCGAGTCGATGGTGCTCGTCGGCGCGCTGGCGCGCCTCGGCGCGATGCAGAACCCGATGCTGCCGATCTACCGCGAGCGCGAGGTCGGCTTCATCACCGAAGCAGACCGGCGCGAAGCTGCTCATCGTGCCCGGCGGTGTGGCGCGGCTTCGACTACGAGGCGATGGCGCGCGCGATCGCGGCCGGCACGCCCGGCCTCGAGGTGCTCGTCTGCGACCAGGAGCCTGCCCGAGGGCGACCCGTCGACGCTCGCCGCCGCGCCCGCCGAGCCGTCGACCCGGAGTGACGACCGACGGCCCGTGCGCTGGTTCTTCTACACGTCGGGCACGACCGCCGATCCGAAGGGCGCGCGGCACACCGACACGACCATCAAGGCGGCGGCGAACGGCATGGTCGGCGCTCGACGATGACGCCGGACGACCGCAACGCGCTCGTGTTCCCGTTCACGCACATCGGCGGGATCGGCTGGCTGTTCGCGGCTGCTGATGCGGCGGCTACGTGCACGTGCTCGTCGAGGGGTTCGTCCCGGCGACGACGATCCCGGTGCTCGCAGCGCGAGCGCGTCACGCTCGCCGGTGCGGGCACGGCGTTCCACCTGGCGTACCTCGCCGCGCAGCGCGACGCAGCCCGGACGAGCCGCTGTTCCCGGACGTCCGCGCGCTTCCTCGGTGGCGGCGCGCGCCGAAGCCGCCGCAGCTGCACTACGAGATGAAGGAGGAGCTCGGCGGCGTCGGCATCGTGTCGGGCTACGGCCTCACCGAGGCGCCCGATCCTCACGATGGCGCGGCGTCCACGACACCGACGAGGAGCTCGCCGACACCGAGGGCGGCCGCGTGCCCGGCGTCGAGCTCAAGGTCGTGAAGCTCGACGGCACGGTCGCCGGTGCCGGGCGAGGAGGGCGAGATCCGCGCCAAGGGCCCGCAGCTGATGCACGGGCTACCTCGACGCGTCGCTCGACGCCGAGGCGTTCGACGAGGAGGGCTACTTCCGCACCGGCGACCTCGGCATCGCTCGACGAGCGACGGGCACGTCGTCGATCACCGGCCGGCTGAAGGACATCATCATCCGCAAGGGCGAGAACATCTCGGCCAAGGAGGTCGAGGACCTCCTGTTCACGCACCCGAAGGTCGCCGACGTCGCGGTGATCGGCCTGCCCGACCCGACGCTCGGGCGAGCGGGCGTGCGCGGTCGTCGTGCCGGCGGACCCGGCGACCCGCCGACGCTGGCCGAGCTGTTCGAGTTCCTGCAAGGACGCCGGGCCTGATGATGCAGAAGATCCCCGAGCAGCTCGAGATCGTCGACGTGCTCCCGCGCAACCCCACCGGCAAGGTCCTCAAGCACGAGCTGCGCAAGCAGTACGCGGACCGTCGTGAGGAGGCGCCGTGCCGCTGACCGACGAGCTCGAAGGCGCTCGCCGCCCGGGTCTCGAACTGGGGGCGGTGGGGAGCCCGACGACCAGCGGGGGACGCTGAACCTGATCGACGCCGCCGCGGTGCAGCCGCGGGTGCGGCGCGGTGCGGCGGGGTGCGTCGTTCTCGCTGTCGATCCCGATGCACGCCGACGGGCCGCAGACCGGGCGGGTCATGGGCCGCGAGAACCCGAACCACGACGATGACCGTCGCGTCGTTCGCGTTCACCGGCGATCCGGCGACTTCCAGACGAGCGACGACAAGATCGAGACCGGCCTGCAGTCGGCGACGCACTGGGACGCGCTCGCGCACGCCGGCTACGACGACCTGCTCTACAACGACACCCCGAGCACCGTGATCACGATGGAGCACGGCGCGACCAAGCTCGGCATCGAGACGTTCGGCCCGATCGTGACGCGCGGGACTCGTGTGCGACGTCGCCCGGCTGAAGGGCGTCGACTGGTTCGACGAGCCGTACTCCATCACCGGCGATGACCTCGAGCGCGTGCGTGCGCGACGCGGGCCTGACCGTCGAGCCGGGCGACGTCGTGCTCGTGCGGACCGGCCAGCTGCACTGGCTCGCGGTCGGGCGACCGCCACCGCTACGCCGACATCTCGCCCGGCGTCGGCGTGGAGTCGCTCGAGTGGTTGCACGACAACGACGTCGCCGCGATCGCCACCGACACGCACACGTTCGAGCCGTATCCCGGGACGGGTGCCAACCCGTTCCTCTTCCCGGTGCACATGATCGATCTGCGCGACATGGGGCTGCCCCAGGGTCAGCAGTGGGCAGCTCGACGAGCTCGCCGCCGACTGCGCGGTCCGACGGCGTCTACGAGTGCCTCCTCGTCGCGACCCCGCTCCCGGTCACCCACGGCATCGGCGGCCTCGTCGCCCCCACCGCCGCCAAGTAGCCCGGCCAAGATCACGTTTCGGCGTGAGTTACACCCCCTCGAGGGGGTGCAAGTCACGCCGAAAGGGGTCAGTTGGGGGCGCTAGGTGTTTCTCCTGGGACCGATCGAACGAAGTCGGCCCACGTTCCGACCCAACGGTCCCAGACCTCAGACCGGGTAGTCGTGGCCCATGCCTTCGATCTCGACGTAGCGCGCGCCGGGAACCAGCTCGGCGGTGCGGCGGCCTCCGCTCGGATCGATCAGCGTGTCGCGATCACCGTGGATGACAAGAGTCGGGATGGTCAACGCTCGCAAGGCCGTCGGCTCGATCGCCGTCGCTCATGATCGCCTGCATCTGACGGCCGACGCCGGCGGGGCAGTAGCAACGGTCGAACGCCCGCGCGGAACGGGCTCGCAGGTACCGCTCGTCGAACCACTCCGGCTTCGAGCCGTAGACCCGTCGCGCGGCGACCTGGTTCTCGACGTACTCGTCGCGAGTGCGGGCGGGCGGAGCCATCAACACCGCGAGGGCTTCCGGCGAGCTCTTCCCGTACTCGGCTTCGCCCGTCGTCGACATCACGGACGTGAGCGTGAGCAGCCGATTGCCATGATCGATCGCGAGCCGTTGCGACGATCATCCCGCCCATCGACACGCCCAGGACGTGGGCACGTGTTGCGTTCACCGCGTCGAGCACCGCGACGGCGTCGCCGGCCATGTCCCGCAGCGAGTACGTGCGCCCGTCGAGCTTTGACGACAAGCCGGTGTCACGGTTGTCGAACCTGATCACTCGGTAGCCCTGCGCCGCGAACTTCTCGCACCATCGCTCGTCGTAGTTGATGCACTGCGAACCGAGCCCGTTGATCAGCAGCAGCATCGGGTCGGTGGCGGCGCCGAACGTCTCGAAGAAGAGCTCGACGTCACCGTGGTTCGCGATCGCCATCCCGGCAGGATGGTTGCTGTTGTCCCAACCCGTCAATCGGGCGAGGGTCGCCTGTGGCGAACTCATTCCTCGTCGAGCGGTGCAAGGAGCCGGAGCAGGAGCAATCGGGAACGTTCCGAGAGACCTGTGCGTCAATACGTGCGTGACCGGGTTGACTCCGACCGACTCCCAAGCGGCCCCCATGACCTTCGACGACGTCTATTCAGAGTCGAGGACACGGGTGGTTCGCACTGCCTTCCTCATCGTCGGATCGCACACGATCGCCGAAGAGATCAGCCAAGAGGCCTTTGTGCGCCTCTTCCAACACTTCGACGACGTCGCGAATCCGGGCGGCTTCTTGCGGACGACGGTCGTGCGTCTCTGCCTGTCGTGGCGTCGTCACGCGGCCGTCGAAGCGGCCGGGCTCGACGCTCTCAAGCTGCGGGACCGCACCGGCACCGCCGAGATCGATCTCGTCTGGGATGTGCTCTCGACCTTGAAGCCGAACCGTCGAGCTGCACTCGTCCTCCGCTACTACGAGGACATGAGTCACGAAGAGATTGCCGAACTCATGGGCTGTCGCATCGGAACCGCGGGGCACGCGTCCACCGTGGACTCGCTGACCTTCGGAGGGAACTCACGCGATGAAACTGACCGAGACCGAGATCGAACCACTCCTTGTCGAGACGCTCCGTGTCAAGGCGATGGAGGTGTCCGACATCGTCGAGCCTTTCGATCCGAGCACCACGATCATGGACGTCGACGACCACCCAAGGCGTTCCCGTCATCTTGTCGCGGCCGCGGCACTCGTTGTGGTGTTCGTTGGCCTGGCTGGTCTCGTCTTCGCGTTGCGTGGAGACGAACGAGCTCCGATTGCGAGTCGGGAAGCTCAGGTGCCCGTGGCGCACCTGAGCATCGAGGCGTTGCCGGAGCTCAGGTTCCAAGCGAAGACGTACACGACAGCGCCCGGCTTGAACGAGATCGATTTCACGAGCGCAGGAGGCTCCCACGTTCTCGCTTTCGATGATCCGGCGCTCGTGGACGTCAGGCTCTTCGCGACGGAGGAGTCTCCGAGTCACGCCGAGGTAAGACTCGAAGCCGGAAGGGACTACACGATCTACTGCGCCATGCCTGGGCACCGTGACACGAATGAGGAAGCCGTGATCCACGTCACTTCGGGAAGTGGGAATGGAGATTCTGTCGACGAGGGTCCCTGAGGTTCCGCGCCGGACGAGGCCGCGAAGATGGCTGTCTCGCGTCCGCGCCGGAGGGTCACTCGGTCAGGCCACGGTTCAAGAATGAGGCCAGTGAAGTGGCCGGCCCGGCCACCTACGCTGGGATCGTGACCGAGCGGCGATCGATGGTCCGAGTGGTGATGCCGATCGGGGCGTTCCTTGTCGGTGCACTGATTGCGGTCGTCGTTCTGCTGGCAACGGAGCGAGGAGCCGGCTCGGGTTCAGTCAACGCGAAGGTTGTCTCAGTATCGATGCGCCAACCCGGCATAGCTCCAAGCCAGATGGTGTGCGCCACCGGCAATGGCGGGAGGTTCTGCACCGCGATCGCCCCAAGCGAGCCCGGCGCCCCTTTCAGCGTCGGTGACTGCGTCTCGATCGCGACCGAAGGAACGGCGAGCTCGGCGGGCTGGACGCCACGCAGCTGCGACTGAAGGTTCTCCCACCGCTGAGCGACGACGAGTCGGGGTGGTCAGGAGAGTGGCCGGAGATGTCGACAAGGTGGCGGGCCGGAGACAAACTCTCGAGATGGCGGATCCCGGCAGGGCGTCGCGAGCACACGTCTGGCTCCTGGACGAGAGGGGTCCGTCGCGCCAGCTCCAGGTCACGCAACACTCCGAGCACTCGCTCGTGGTCCTCAGCATCTGGCACGAGAACGTGTGCACCGCAACCTTTCAGCTGCCAGTCGCTGATGCTCCCGCGGTCATTGACGTCCTGGTCACCGCACTGGCTCATGGCCAGGGTCTCCACGCCGAGGCAGCTCCCGTGGTGCCCCCGAGGTGGTCACGGCTGCGGGCCTGGGCCCGCGCCAAGCTCGCCTTGCCCGCCTGAGCGAGTCGGCGCTCGATTCGGCGTGAGTTACACCCCTTGGAGGGGGTGCAAGTCACGCCGAAAGGAGGCCCGTCAGGGGGCGTGGCCGGCGATGGTCATGTGGCGGTCGGTGACGGGTTCGACGACGAGCGCGTCGAGGCCGGCGGCCGCGAGCTGGGCGCGCACTTCGTCGGGGGTGAACGCGGCGAGCAGCGAGTTGTAGAAGTCGCGGCGCAGCACGTCGGGTTCTCCGGGTGCGTACCGATCGACGAGGGCTCGGGCCGCGTCGGGCGACTGCGGTCGCATCAGGTCCTGGACGAACAGGCACACGTCGGTCGCCGCAGCCGTGCGCATCGAGCTCCAGAGACGCGGCGGGATCGTGGAAGTGGTGCAGCGAGTTCGTGCTCACCACCGCGTCGAATGCACCGAGCGCTCCGAGGTCGTCATCGGGCAGAACCCGATGCGTGAACATGATCTCCGCGTCAACGCCTTCGGCTGCGACGCGCTGGACGCCGAGGGCGAGCATCGCGGGAGAGCCCTCGAGCCCGATGATCTCGGCGCCGGATACGCGCGGGCGAACCGGATCGTGATGTCGGCCGGACCGCACGCGACATCGAGGATGCGGCGCGGCTCGAAGCCGCGGAATGCCTCACCGAACCGCGTGACCGCCGCCTGGTGGGACTCGGCGAAGTCGGCGTCGGCGTACGCCTGGACCTGGTCGTCGTCGACCATCAGCTCGGGCTCGGTGACCCGCTCCGTCACGGCGCATCCATCTCGTACACGACGACGTCGATGCCGTGCTTCGGGTGCGTGGTCGTGCGTTCGAGCGTCATGCCGAGCTTCTGCATCACGTTCCGGGAGCTGCGGTTCTCCGGCACCGTGATGCTGACCAGCCGGTCGAGCCCGAGTGGGCCGAACGCGACGTCGACAGTTGCGCGCGGGCGCCCTCCGTCGCCAGTCCTCGTCCCCACGCGGGACGGGCGAGCCGCCAACCGATCTCGACGCACGGCAGCACCTCGGGCAGGAATCGAGGCGATCGGCGAGGCCGATGAACCCGATGCACTCGTCGGCGGGTTTCAGGGTCGCGCACCAGAGGCCGAACCCCTCGTCGACCCAGTGCCGGCGGAACGCGGCCATCTGGTCCGCCGCGGCGGCCGGCGTCATCGGTCCGTGCAGAAATCGCATGACGTCCGGATCCGCGCACAGCGCCGCGTAGGCCTCGAAGTCGTCGTCGCACCACTGGCGGAGGCGGAGTCGCTCGGTCTCGAGCTCGGAGAAATCAGCCACGCGACCGCCCATCCATCATGGTCAGAGCTGCTCGAAGCTGCGGCGGAGCTCCCAGTCGGTGACGACCTGGTTGAACACGGCCCACTCCTGCCGGGCGGTGTTGAGGAGGTGGTGGTGCACGTCGGCGCCGAAGGCCGCGTCCGCGACCTCGCTGCTCTCGAACAGGTCGATCGCCTCGACGAGCGTCGACGGGACGTGCGGGACGTCGGCGCACTCGTACGCGTTGCCCTCGAATCGGCGGCGGGTCGAGCTCGTGCTCGATGCCGTGGAGCCCGGCCGCGATCGTCGCCGGCGAACGCGAGGTACGGGTTGCACGTCGGCGCCGGGGATGCGGCGCTCGACGCGGAAGCCCGCGCCGTGGCCGACGACCCGGAACCCGCACGTGCGGTTGTCGCGACCCCAGGCGACCGCGGTCGGCGCCCACGACTCGGGCTGGTAGCGCTTGTACGAGTTGACGGTCGGCGCGAACAGCCACGCGAGCTCGCGGGCGCAGTGCGACGAGGCCGCCGAGCCAGCCGCGGAACACCGGGCGACATGTGGTCGGGCCCGTCCGTCCTCCACATCAGCGACTGCGGTGCCGTCGCGTGTCCCACACGCTCGAGTGGATGTGGCACGACGAGCCGACCTCGTCCATCGAGTACTTCGCCATGAACGTGAGCGACCGGCCGTTGAGGCCCGCGATCTCCTTGGCCCCGTTCTTGTAGATCGCGTGGCGGTCGGCCATCTCGAGCGCGTCGGCGTAGCGCGAGGTTGATCTCGTGCTGGCCCCGCCCGGCCTCGCCCTTCGAGAACTCGACCGGGCACGCCCGCCGTCGTCCATGCCGTTGCGGATCTGGCGGATGAGGTACTCGTCGCGGGTCGTCTGGAGGATGTGGTAGTCCTCGATCAAGTCGGAGTGCGGCGTGAGGTCCGGGAACCGCCTTCGCCTGCGCCTCCTCGTAGGTCTCCTTGAAGAGGAAGAACTCCAGCTCGGACGCGCGACTTCACCTGGTAGCCGAGCGCCGGCGGCCCGCTCGATCTGGCGCGCAGGATGCGGCGGGGCGACACCTCGACCGGCTCGCCCGTCTCCTCGTCGACGAGGTCGCAGAGCACGAGCGCGGTCTTCTCCAGCCACGGCACCAGACGCAGCGTCGACAGGTCGGGCACGCACGCGGAAGTCGCCGTAGCCCTGCTCCCAGTTCGCGAACTCGGTAGCCGGGCAGCGGCGTCATGTCGACGTCGACGGCGAGCAGGTAGTTGCAGGCCTCGATGCCCCTCGCCCGAGCACGTGGTCGAGGAAGAAGTGGCCGGTGACCCGCTTGCCCATGAGCCGGCCCTGCAGGTCGGGGAACACGACGAGCACGGTGTCGATGCTCGCCGTTGCGGATCAGCTCTCGAGTCCTCGGGTCGAGCATGCCGCTCGTCATCGGGGTCGTCAGGTGATTCGCCCCATCCGACTCACGCCGACCGTCCGTCGTCACTCGGGCGTGTGTAGGCGGCGGTGATGCCGCCGTCGACGACGAGCGACGCGCCGGTCATGAACGACGACTCGTCGGACGCGAGGAACAGCGCGGCGTTGGCCAGCTCCTCGGCCTGCCCGAGGCGACCCATCGGGATGTGCACCAGCCGCCGCTGGCGCCGCGGCGGGTCGCTCATCAGCTCTTCGAGCAGCGGCGTGGCGATCGGGCCGGGGCAGAGCGCGTTCGCCCGGATGCCCTGGCGGGCGTACTCGACCGCGATCTCGCGGGTCATCGAGAGCACCGCCGCCCTTGCTCGTCGTGTACGCGATCTGCGCGGTGGCCGCGCCGACGATCGCGACGAACGACGCGACGTTGATGATCGAGCCGCCGCCGGACTCGAGCATCGCCGGGATGCCGTGCTTGCAGCCGAGCCAGACGCCCTTGAGGTTGACGTCCATCACCGCGTCCCACGTCGACTCGGGCGTCTCGGTGACCGCCGCCGTCGTCGGCCGGGAAGATCCCGGCGTTGTTGTAGAGCACGTGCAGCCCGCCGAAGCGCTCCATCGCGAAGCGGACCATCGCCTTCGACCTGGTCGCTGTCCGCCACGTCGACCTTGACGAACGCGGCCTCACCGCCGGCGCCCTGCGATCGCGGCGACGGCTGCGGCGCCGAGCGCCTCGTCGAAGTCGGCGACGACGATCCGTGCGCCCTCGCCCGCGAACAGCTCCGCGGCGCAGCGCCCCATGCCGTTGCCCGCGCCGGTGATGAGCGCGACCTTCCCGTCGAGCCGACCCATCTGCCGCTCCTCCCTAGGATCCGAGCGGTCCGGCCGAGCAGGTGTCCTGACCGCGCGTCGAGGGGCGAAACCTAGAGGGCGGGCGAGAGCCGGAACCGATGCAGATCTCGGTGACGATCTCGGGGTTGTCGCGGCTCTTCGGCGACGACCTCGCGGCGCTCGTCGACGTCGCGCGCGTCGCCGACGACGCCGGGATCGACCAGCTCGTGATGACCGACCACCTCGCGATCGGGCCCGCGCACCGACCGCTACCCGTTCGCCGCCGAAGTTCCCGTACCCGCCGAGGAGCCGTGGCCGGAGCCGCTGACGCGTCCTCGGCCGCGTTCGCCGCGGTCGACGACCCGGGTCCGGCTCGGCACCGGCGTCCTCATCGGGCCGGTGCGCCCGGCGCTGCTCGTGGCCAAGACGGTCGCGACCCTCGACGTCCTCTCGCGCGGCCGGGTCGACCTCGGGATCGGGACCGGCTGGCAGCGCGAGGAGTTCACCGATCCCGGGCTTCCGTTCGTCGGGCCGCACCGCACGGATGGAGGACGCTGGTCCGGGCCTGCCGGGCGCTGTGGGAGGAGGAGCCGCCGGTCTCGTTCACCTCGGACTCGGTCTCGTTCACCGATCTCTGGTGCGAGCCCCGCCCGGTCCAGTCGCGGGTGCCGATCTGGTTCTCCGGGCCCGGCGAACGACGCACCGTCCGCCGCGTCGCCGAGCTGGGCGACGGCTGGCTCCCGCTCGCGATCCCGCTCGACGAGGTCACCGCGACGATCGACAAGCTGCGCACCGCGTTCGCGCGACGCCGGCCGCGATCCGGAGACGCTCGGGTCCGGCAGGGCCTCGCGGTGCGGACCGACGACGACGGGCGCGTCGATCTCGACGCGACCCTCGGCGCCGGTCGACGGACCTCGCGGCGCGTGGCATCACGACCGTTTCGGTCGCGCTCGGCCGCTTCCTGCGCAGCCGGGACGACGTCGAGCCGTTCCTGCGGGCCCTGGGTGCCGCCTTCGCGTGACCATCGGACCGTGGTTACCGTGACCGCCTGACCCAGGGGGAACGGCAATGGCTCACGATCTCGTCATCCGCAACGGGCAGCGTCGTCGACGGCACCGGCGCCGAGCCGGTCGACGCGGACGTCGCGATCGACGGCGACCGCATCACCGCCGTCGGCGAGGTCGACGGGCGCGGGCACGCGGGAGATCGACGCCGACGGCCAGCTCGTCACCCCCGGCTTCGTCGACATCCACACCCACCTCGACGCGCAGCTCGCGTGGGACCCGATCGGCTCGTCGTCGTGCTGGCACGGCGTCACGTCGGTGGTGCTCGGCAACTGCGGCGTGACGTTCGCGCCGTGCAAGCCCGAGGACCGGCAGTACCTCGCCGAGATGATGGAGTCGGTCGAGGACATCCCCGCCGACTCGATCATGGAGGGCCTCGGCTGGGACTGGGAGTCCTACGGCGAGTACCTCGACGCGGTCGACCGCATGCCCAAGGGCATGAACGTCGGCGGCATGGTCGGGCACTGCGCGGTGCGCATCCACGCGATGGGCGAGCGGGCGATCGACGAGACGCCCGCAAGCTCCGAGGCCGACGTCGAGGCGATGTGCGAGCTCGTCGCCGAGGCGATCGACGCGGGCGCGCTCGGGTTCTCGACCTCGCGCACCGCGCTGCACCGGGTGCCCGACGGCCGCGTCGTTCCCGGCACGCACGCCGACCCGCACGAGCTGCTCGCGATCGCGCAGGTGATGGGCGACCGTCAGCGCGGCGTGTTCGAGGCCGCGGCCGCGCTCGGCGAGCGCGACAGCGACGGCGAGCGGCGCACGCAGCCCGAGGTCGCGCTGCTCGGCGAGATCAGCCGCCGCACCGGCCGCCCGGCGACGTTCGGGCTGAGCCAGACGAAGAAGGTCCCGAGCGATCCACACCGACGCGCTCGAGACCGTCGAGCAGCAGAACGGGCTCGGCGCGGACCTCCGCCCGCAGACGACCGCGCGGGGCATCGGCATCCTCTTCGGGCCGGCGTGCCGCACGCCGTTCGACGGCGCGCCGGCGTGGCGGGCGCTGCGCGACCTGCCGCTCGCCGAGACAGCTCGCGATCATGCGCGACCCGGAGCGCCGGGCCGAGCTCGATCGCCGCGGCCGAGGGCGCTGCCGACGATCCCGATGGACGAGCTGTACGTGCTGCCCGAGGGCGACGCCCGCTACGACCTCGGCCCCGACGACACGCTCGGACGCGGAGGCGAAGCGTCGCGACGTGAGCCCGGCCGAGGCGTTCCTCCAGCTGGTCGACGAGCGCGACGGCAACGTCCTCGTGAACTGGCCGTTCCTCAACGACGACCTCGGCGCGGTCGAGACGATGCTGCGCCACCCGCGACTCGGTGCTGGGCCTCGCCGACGCCGGCGCGCACGTCGGGATGATCATGGACTCGAGCCAGCCGACGTTCTTCCTCACCTACTGGATCCGCGACCGGGGCCTGGCCGACATCGGCGAGGCGATCCGCCGGCTCACCTCCGACACCGCGGACCTGTTCGGCGTGACGACCGCGGCGTGCTGCGCGCCGGGCGCGTTCGCCGACGTGAACGTCATCGACCTCGACGGGCATGCGGCTCCCGCAGCCCGAGTACGTGCACGACTTCCCGCAGGGCGCCGGCCGCTACGTCCAGCGGGCGACGGGCTACACGACGACGCTCGTCAACGGCGCAGGTGTTCATGGAGGACGGCGAGCACACCGGCGCGCTCGCCGGACGGCTGCTGCGCTCCTAGGCTGGGCGCGACCGGGGAACGGGGCGAGCGCAGGTGCGCTGGGACGAGGACGATCCCGGGTCTCCCGATCAAGTTCGGGCCCTGCTCGAACGACGAGTACGTACCCGACGCCGCTGTCGCCGAGTCGTCCGCGAGACGATCCGCGCGGGCCCGGATCGAGTGTGAGGACAACGCCCGCCGGCTCGGGATGAGCCGCCGGCGCTTCCTGCTCTCCGCGTGCGGCGCCGCCGACCACGCTGCTCGTGCTCGCAGGGCTGCAGACGACGAGGCCGCGAAGAGCATCGGGCAAGACGAAGTCCGGGTGGCGCCTACAAGATCCCGAAGGACGCGACGACCGACCCGACGGTCGCGAACGACGCGCTCGGCGGCTCCGAGCTCATCTTCGACGTCCAGAACCACCTGCTCGACTACTCGCTCGACCCCCAGAGCCGGGACGACGGCGTTCTTCGGTGCGGACTTCCCGCAGGCCCGCTGCGGTGAGGCCGATCCGCACGACTGCTTCTCCGTGGACCACTTCCTCGAGGAGATCTTCATCAAGAGCGACACGTCGATGGCGATCGCTGTCGTCGCTGCCGATCCGGCCCGAGCACAGCGCCGAGTCGATCCAGGTGCGCGACAAGGCGCGCCGGATCTCGCACGCGGTGTGCCACGACGACCGGCTGCTCATGCAGGGCGAGGCGCACCCGACGCTCGTTCCCGCTCGCCGGAGTGGCTCGCCGCGATGGAGCAGTTGGCCGCGGACGTACCCGCTGGCCGCGTGGAAGGTGTACACGCACGAGCCGCGGTCCGCCCTGGTTCGCTCGACGACCACGATGCCGGGCCGCGCAGGTGGGCGAGGCCTTCATCCGCAAGGCCGTCGAGCTCGGGATCCCGCGCATCTGCGTGCACAAGGGGCTGGTGAGCGGGCAGCTACGCCTCGCCGGTCGACATCGGTCCCGCGGCGCGGCAGCCATCCGGACGTCGCGTTCCTCGTGTACCACTCGGGCTTCGACATCGGCGGTTCGAGGGTCCGTACCGGCCGGCGACCGCGATGAAGGGCGTCAACCGGTTGATCACCTCGATGCTGCAGGCGGGCATCGGACCGAACCAGAACGTCTACGCCGAGCTCGGCACCACCTGGTACCGGCTGATGCCGACGCCCGATCAGGCGGCGCACGTCCTGGGCAAGCTGCTCAAGTACGTCGGTGAGGACAACGTGCTGTGGGGGACCGACTCGATCTGGTACGGCTCCCCGCAGGACCAGATCCAGGCGTTCCGGGCGTTCCAGATCGCGCCGGAGCTGCAGGAGCAGCTACGGCTACCCGGCGCTCACCGACGACCTGAAGGCGAAGATCCTCGGTCGCAACGCGCTGCCGGTCTACGACGTGAAGCCGGTCACGACGAAGTGCACGTTCACCCGGGAGGAGCTGGCCGCAGGTGCGGCTCACGTCGGCGAGCGGGCACCGCACCTACGGTCCGGCCACGCCCGCGCGAGGCCCGTGCGCTCATGGCCCGGGACGCATGATCGTGGTTTCATAGGTGCATGACGACACTCGAGATCCCCCAGGCGCTCCACCGTGGCGAGAGTGAGCTGCCGTTCGTCGACCTCGGCGACGGCACCCACCTCCAGCTCCTCCAGGTCGACGTCGAGGCCGGGCTCTGGGTGATCCGGACCAAGTTCGAGCCCGGCGTGATCGTCCCGACGCACAAGCACACCGGCGAGGTGTTCGCGTTCACGCTCGCCGGGAGCTGGAAGTACGCTGGAGTACCCCGAGGTCAACCTGCCCGGGTCGTACCTCTACGAGCCGGCGGGCTCGATCCACACGCTGATGGTCCCGGCCGAGAACGACGGCGTGACCGACGTCTGGTTCGCGATCTACGGCGCCAACCTGAACCTCGACGCCGACGGCAACGTCGAGACGGTCATCGACGCCGGCCTCGTCCGCGACACCTACTTCGCGCTGCTGCGAGGCCGAAGGCCACCCCCGCCCCAACGTCATCGGCAGCTGACGCCCGCACCCCAGGTTTTGGCGTCACCTCGGACCCGATCCGGGTCCACCTGACGCCAAAAGGGGGCGGGGGTTACTCGGAGCTGAGGAAGAGGTTCTTGACCTCGGTGTAGTGCTCCATGGCGTGCATGCCGAGCTCGCGGCCGAGCCCGCTGCGCTTGTAGCCGCCGAACGGGGCCTCGGTGCGCACGCTGCGGTTCGAGTTCACCGACAGCACGCCGGTGCGGATCGCCTTGCCGACGCGGATCGCCCGGCCGAGGTCCCGGGTCCAGAGCGAGCCCGAGAGCCCGTAGTCGCCGTCGTTCGCGATGCGGATCGCGTCGGCCTCGTCGCGGAACGGGATGATCGAGGCGACCGGCCCGAAGATCTCCTCGCGGGCGACGCGCATCTCGTTGTCGACGTCCGCCAGCACCGCGGGCGTGAGGTACGAGCCGTCGCCGAACGCGGCGCCGGTCGGGATCTCGCCGCCGGTCACCCGCTCCGCGCCTTCGTCGGCACCGATCGCGAGGTAGTCGAGCGACACCTGGCGCTGCGCGGGGGAGATCATCGGGCCCATCTCGGTCGCCTCGTCGAGCGGCGCGCCGACCTTGATCCGCTCGGTCCGGCGGGCGAACGCGGCGACGAAGTCGTCGTAGATCGACTGCTCGACCACGATCCGGCTGCGGGCGCAGCAGTCCTGGCCCGCGTTGCCGAAGACGGCCATCGCGGTGTCGTCGACCGCGCGTCTCCCAGTCGCCGTCGGCGAACACGACGCACGCCGACTTCCCGCCGAGCTCGAGCGACACCCGGGTGATGTTGTCGGACGACGCGCGCAGGATCGACGCGCCGGTCGTGGTCTCACCGGTGAACGAGATCTTGTTCACCCGGGGGTCGCCGACCAGCGCGTCGCCGACGACCCCGCCGGGACCGGGCAGCACCGACACGCACCCCTCGGGCACGCCGGCCTCGACGAGCAGCTCGCCGAGCATCAGCGCGGTCACCGGCGTGAGCGACGCCGGCTTGATGATCACCGGGTTGCCGCACGCGAGCGCGGGCGCGGTCTTCCACCACGTGATGAGCAGCGGGAAGTTCCACGGCACGATCAGCGCGCAGACGCCGACCGGCTCGCGCAGCACGACGTCGAGTCCCGGCGTCCGGCACCGGCACGACCTCGCCGAAGTGCTTGTTCGCGGCGCCGGCGAAGTACTCGAAGGTCCCGGCCGCGGCCTCGACCTCCCAGCGGGCGTCGCCGATCGGCTTCCCCGCGTTGCGCGCCTCGGCGACCGCGAACGTCTCGGCCCGCTCCCGGAGCAGCGTCGCGACCCGCAGCGAGCACCCGGCCGCGATCGGTCGCGGACACGCTGGACCAGACGCCCGACTCGAACGCCGCGAGCGCGGTGCTCGACCGCGGCGTCGACGTCGGCGGTGCCGGCCCGCGCGACCGTGGCGAGCTCGGCGCCGGTGCCGGGCTCGCGCACGCTGAAGTCACCACCGTCGAGCGCGGCGCGGGTCCGTCCGCCGACCAACAGGTCCTGGACCATCGCGTCACCGTACTCCGGCCGCCGCGTTGCCTGCCCGCGGTCTCCAGCGCCGGCATCGGTGTGGCGAGCGTGGCGGCGCATGCCCCTCCGGCGCGCTCGGTCGCGCTCCTGCGTGGTCGCGGCCTCGTCGCGCTCGCGGCGTGCTCCGGCAGCGGCAGCTCGCGAGCCGCCGAGTCACGGCCAGCGCGCGTCAGCACGTCGTCGACGCACCGGAAGGCCGGCGCGGCACGCGCTCGACTGGCACGACTGCGACGAGGGGCAGTGCGCCACGCTCGCCGGTCCCGCTCGACCCCGCGGCACCCGGACGGCGAGCAGATCGACCTGGCGCTGGCCCGGGTCCCGGCCAAGAGCCCGAGCAAGCGCATCGGCTCGCTGCTCGTCAACCCCGGCGGGCCGGGCGCGCCGGGCATCGACTTCGTGCAGGACGTCGCCGACCAGCTCCCGGACGTCGATCACGCGACCGCTTCGACGTCGTCGGCTGGGATCCCCGCGGCACGGGCCGGAGCAGCTCGCCCGTCGACTGCGGCGACCAGCTCGACTACCTCTTCGACGTCGACACCGCGCCCGACGACACGGCCGAGCTCCGGGCCCTGGAAGACGCGTCCAACCGCTTCGCGGAGGCGTGCGACCGGCGGAGCGGCGACCTGCTCGCGCACATCGCCTCGATCGACACCGTGCACGACATGGAGCGCGATCCGCGCTGCGCTCGGCGACGAGAAGCTGACGTACGCCGGCTTCTCCTACGGCACCTACCTCGGCGCGCTCGTACGCGCAGGCGTACCCGGACAAGGTCCGCGCGCTGCGTGCTCGACGGCGCGGTCGACCCTGCGGTCCCCGATCGACGATGTGTCGATGCAGCAGGCGAAGGGGTTCGAAGCGTCGCTCGACGCGTTCCTTGCCGACTGCGCGCAACGCATCGAGCTGCGCGTTCCATCACGCGCGGCGATCCCGCGGCCGCGCTCGACGCGCTGCGGGCGCAAGGTCGACGGGAAGCCGATGCACACAGCGACGACGGCCGGGTGCTCGGGCCGACGCAGCTCGACATCGCGCTCGCGGCGCCGCTCTACGCCGGCGCGGGCGGCTACCGCGATCCTGGCCCAGGCGCTCGCGACAGCCGGAGCAAGGGCGACCCGGCCCAGCTGCTCTCGACTGCTTCGACGACTACGTCCGGCGCGAGTCGGACGGCGACCTACTCGCCGGAGTGGCCCGCGTTCCTCGCGATCTCGTGCGCCGACGGTCCCGACGCTCGACGGTGTCGACGTGCCGAGCGCTGCAGGCCCGCGGCGGCCAGGCAGGCCCCGATCTTCGGCGCCTCGAACGTCGGCCTCAGCTTCCCCTGCGCCTACTGGCCGGTCCCGCCGGTGACCCGGACGCCGACCGCCGTGCTCGGCGCCGAGCGCGCCGCCGATCGTGGTCGTCGGGCACGACGGGCGATCCCGGCGACCCCGATCGCCTGGGCCGGAGGCCTGGCCCGCCGAGCTCGGTCGGCGCGGCTCGTCACGGTCGAGGGCACCACCCACACGTCGAGCCTCGACGGCGAACCCCTGCCTGGACCGGGTCATCACGCGCCGTACCTCGTCCGGACGTCGCACGCCCCGGCCGCCGGGCTCCGCTGCCCGGCGTGACGCCGACGACCGAGCGGTAATCTGACGGGTCGTCAGATTCGTCGGGCCGGAGGCATCGGGTGACCGCAACTGCGGAACAGGGCACCGGACGCCGATCGAGATCCCGCGGATCGTGAGCGTCGACGACCACGTCGTCGAGCCGGCCCACCTCTGGCAGACCTGGCTCCCGGCCCGGTGCCGGGACCGCCGGCCCGAAGGTCGAGCGGCGCGGCATCGCCGGCATGCGCCACATCGGCGGCGGCACCTACGAGCAGACCTTCGACGACGCGGCCCGAAGGCCGACTGCTGGGTCTACGAGGACCTCGTCTACATCAACAAGCGCCACGTCGCCTCGGTCGGCTTCGACCGTGACGACATGACGATGTCGCCGATCACCTACGACGAGATGCGCCCGGGCTGCTACGACCCCAAGGCCCGGCTCGACGACATGGACATCAACTGGGTCGAGGCGTCGCTGTCGTTCCCGACGTTCCCGCGCTTCTGCGGCCAGACGTTCCTCGAGGCCAAGGACCGCGAGCTCGCGGAAGCGTGCGTCTACGCGTACAACGACTGGATGGTCGAGGAGTGGTGCGGCGACAGCGGCGGCCGGCTCGTCCCGCTCACGCTCATCCCGCTCTGGGACGCCGAGCTCGCCGCGGCGGAGGTCCGGCGCAACGCGGCGCGCGGTGTGCGAGCCGTGTGCTTCAGCGAGATCCCGCCGCACCTCGGCCTGCCGAGCATCCACACCGGCTACTGGGACCCGTTCTTCGTCGCGTGCCAGGAGACGCAGACCGTCGTCTGCATGCACATCGGCTCGAGCTCGAAGATGCCGGCCACGTCGGTCGACGCTCCGGTCGCCGTTGCCGCCACGCTGAGCTTCGGCAACGCGATGGCGAGCCTCGCGGACTTCCTGTTCTCCGGCGTGCTCGTGCGGTACCCGGAGCTGAAGCTCGCGTACTCCGAGGGCCAGATCGGGTGGATCCCGTACATCCTCGAGCGCGCCGACGACGTGTGGCGCGAGCACCGGGCGTGGGGTGGCGTGAAGGACATCGTCCCCGAACCGCCGTCGACCTACTACTACCGCCAGGTGTTCGGCTGCTTCTTCCGCGACGTGCACGGGCTCGAGTCCCTGGCACGCGTCGGCGTCGACAACACGACGTTCGAGACCGACTACCCGCACACCGACTCGACCTGGCCGCACACCAAGAAGCTCGCGGGCGAGATGATGGCCGACCTCCCGCAGGACGTCGTCGACAAGATCTGCCGGGGCAACGCGATCCGCATGCTCGGTCTCGACCTCTGACGGTGGCCGATCGACTCATCCCGCTCGACGGTCCCGCGAACTTCCGGGACCTCGGTGGCTACGAGACCGAGCACGGCAAGCTCGTGCGTACCGGTCGGGTGTTCCGCAGCGACTCGCTCTCGTTCATGAGCGACGCCGACGTCGTGCACGTGACGGAGGTCCTCGGGCTGCGGACCGTCATCGATCTGCGCGCGGGACCCGAGGTGCAGCAAGTTCACCCACGGCCCGCTCGAGAAGCTCGAGCAGCTCCCGGTCGCGGTGTCGCACGTCCCGATCGTCGACGAGACGCGCCGGGAGCACGAGGGCAGGGATGCCAGCGAGTGGGCGAACGGGGAGGTGATCCCACTCGACGACCTCTACCTGCTCATGCTCAACCGCTTCGGTCACCGCTTCGTCGCGGTCCTGGACCTGATCGCGGCGGGTGACACGCAACCGCTCGTCTTCCACTGCGCGGCGGGCAAGGACCGCACCGGGCTCGTCGCCATGCTCGTGCTCGGTCTGCTCGGCGTCGCACCCGACGTCATCGCGGCCGACTACGCACTGACCCACGACCGCATGCCGGTCCTGCTCGAACGCCACCAGGCCCGGGCGCGAGCGGAGGCGGGCGCGGTCGCCGAAGTCGCTCAGCAGCGGTGGGCGGTGGATGCCGTCGCGATGCGCGCGGTCATCGACCGGCTGGTGGGGGAGCACGGCTCCATCGAGGGCTACCTGCTCGCCAACGGGTTCGCGCCGGAGTCGGTCGCCTCGTTGCGGGCGTCGCTGCTGGAAGACCTGCCGACCGGTGGGATCTGAGAAGATCGGCGACGTGGTGATCTTCAGTCACGTCGGCCAGTGCGTTCGCGACCTGGCGACGAGCCGCGAGTTCTACGTCAGCGTCCTCGAATTCGTGGAGGTCCTGGATCTCGATGTGAGCGGCTCGCAATCGGCGAAGCTCCTGCGCCTCCCCGACCCTGTCGGCCTCCACGCGATCTACCTCAAGCGGGACGGCCTCGTGCTCGAGCTGCTCTCCTTCAGCGACCCGGAACCGCTCCCGGCGCGGGAACGGTCCGTTCTCGAGCCGGGTCTGACCCATCTCTCGTTCGGTGTCGAGGACATCGACACCGCGTGCGCCGCAGTGGTCGCGCACGGCGGCGCCGTCCTCGAGGAGACCCGTCTCGAGACCGCGATCTTCGTCACCGACCCGGACGGTCAGGTCATCGAGCTGCTCGACGGCACCCGGTTCGCCGACCGTCTCCATGGTGAGTCCGGCTGAATCTGATGGGGCGTCAGGTCGCCCCATAGACTCCGCCACCGCATGGATCTCCGAAACTCAGAAGCCGACGAAGCCTTCCGCGCCGCGCTCCGCGAGTGGCTCGCCGCCGAGCTTCCGAAGCTCGCGCCGCAGCCGGCGCGCGACGACTGGGATGCCCGCAAGGGCTGGGACACCGACTGGCAGCGACGCCTGTTCGACGGCGGCTACGCCGGGCTGAACTGGCCGGAGGAGTACGGCGGCCGGGATCTCCCGTCGAGCCAGCAGCTGATCTTCCTCGAGGAGACCACCCGGGCCCGGGCGCCGTACGTCGGGGTGAACTTCGTCGGGCTGTTGCACGCGGGACCGACGATCGTGGCCGAGGGCACGGACGAGCAGAAGCGCGAGCACCTGCCCAAGATCCTGCGGGGCGACGAGGTGTGGTGCCAGGGCTTCTCCGAGCCCGGTGCGGGCTCCGACCTCGCGTCACTGCGGACACGCGCGGTGCGCGACGGCGACGACTACGTCGTCACGGGTCAGAAGATCTGGTGCTCGTTCGGCCAGGTCGGCGACTTCGGTGAGCTGCTCGTCCGCACCGATCCCGACGTGAAGAAGCACGCGGGGATCAGCTGGCTCATGCTCCCGATGGACCTGCCCGGCATCGAGGTCCGACCGCTGAAGACCGTGCTCGGGTCGTCCGAGTTCGCCGAGCTGTTCCTGGACGAGGTGCGGGTGCCGGTGTCCTGCCGGGTCGGGGCGGAGAACGACGGGTGGCGGGTCACGAACGTCACGCTCTCGTTCGAGCGCGGCACCGCGTTCGTCAGCGAGCTCGTCGATGCGATGCGCCTCGTCGAAGACCTTGCCCCACTCGTCCAGGATCCCGCGCACCGGCGGGAGCTCGGTCACGTCGCGGCCGAGCTCGATGCCCAGTGGGCGTTGACCAAGCGCAACGTCACGCAGTCCTCGCGCGGCACCCCCGGGCGCGGGTCGTTCATGATGAAGCTCGCGTACTCGGAGACCCGGCAGCGGCTCGGTGAGCTGTCGCTCCGCGTGCTCGAGCGCGACGGTCTCGTGGTCGACGGCAAGGGCGAGTTCGTCGAGGAGCGCCTGCGCACGCTCGCGCTGACGATCGCGGCCGGGACGTCGCAGATCCAGCGCAACATCCTGGGAGAGCGCGTGCTCGGACTGCCGAAGGAGCCGAAGTGAACTTCGACCTCTCGGAGGACCAGGTCGCCCTCCGCGACGGGATCCGCAGCCTGCTCGAGGGCAAGTTCCCGATGAGCCGCGTGCGCGAGGGGTTCGACCGGTCGAGCTACGACGACCTCAAGGAAGCGGGAGTGTTCTCGCTGCGGGCCGACGGGTTCGGCTGGACCGACGCGGCGATCGTCTACGAGGAGCTCGGTCGCGCGGTCGTCCCCGGGCCCTTGGTCTGGACCTTCGGGCGGGACGAGATCACCGGCGGCCTCGACCTCACCGTGGGCGGGACGCAGTACGTCGAGCACCTCGACGCACTGGATGCCCTGCTCGTGCTCGATGGCGCCTCGGTCTCGACCGTCGACCCGTCGTCGGTGTCGGGGAAGCCGGCGGACTGGCCGCTCGATCCGTTGACGCCGGTCACCGAGGTGGACTCGCTGGGTGCACTCATCGAAGTGGGTGACGCCGGCGCGCTGGCGGCGCTGCGGAACCAGGGCGCGCTGCTCACCGCCGCATTCTGTGTGGGCATGGCCGACGCGCTCGTCGATCTCGCGGTCGCGTACGCGAAGGAGCGGGAGCAGTTCAACCGGCCGATCGGATCGTTCCAGGCGGTGAAGCACCTCTCCGCGGACATGGTCGTGCGGGCCGAGGTCGCGCGCGCCGCGACCTACGCCGCCGCGTGCGTCCTCGACGACCCGGCCACCGGCGACCTCACCCGGTCGTTGAGTGGCGCCAAGCTCCTCGCGAACGAAGCCGCGATCATGAACGGGAAGTCGGCGACACAGGTGTTCGGCGGGATGGGCTTCACCTGGGAGGTCGACGTGCACCTCTACCTCAAGCGGGCCTGGGTCCTCGACACCCACTTCGGCTCCATCGACCACCACGCCGACACCCTCGCCGCCACCTACTGACTCTCGGAGAACGGCTTGTCGGGCCAGTAGGCCCACTCCTCGAAGTGCTCGACCCGGCCGTCGTCGGCGAAGTGGAGGACCCAGAGGTCCCGGTACTCCTGGCGCAGCGGATCGCCGTAGCGCACCTCGGCGCGAACGACGGCGTGGTGACCGTCGACCGCGACCGGCTCGGCCGTCATGGTGAAGACCTCGCCGTCGTCGTCCTCCTCCCGCCAGAACGCGGTGATCGCGTCGAGCCCGACGTGCGGTGGTTCGTACGGGGACTGCAGGTACCGCGCGTCGTCGGTGAACAGCCGGGGGACGGCATCGGCGTCTCGGTCGCGCCACGCCTGTTCGTAGCGCTCGACCCACTGCATGACCCCGTCTCGATCCATCGCGACATTGTGCCGCCCGACGTCAACGAAGTGGACGGGGACACTGCTTGCCGACGCTGATGTGCACTCGACGCGTCCGGCCGCCGGCCTTGACGATCAGCGGGACGCACGCCGCCTTCGAGACGTAGTAGCCCCCGGCCCACGCGTTCCATCGGGCGATCGCCTTGCCTGCAGGTGCGCGCCTGAGAGTGGCGGTGGGTGTCGGCGCTCCGAATGTCGAAGGAAGGGATTCCAGACGCCTGGTGCAGCGCTTGACTCTCAGGTGGCTGGTGCGTCCGGAGCTGCCCCATCCGATGCTGAGTCGGTCACGCCAGGCGCGCGGGACGATGAGCTCGACCGGAACCTTCTCCTTCACCAGGAGCCCGTCCTTCGCGAACAGGGCCGCCCGGGGATCGGTCTCGGCCGACTGGCTGACTTGCAGCGTGCGTCGCGTCGTCAACGCGACGCGGCGGAGAACGACGGTGCGATCGGGCGCGGGGGCGGTGCTCCCTCCGACGATGGTCCCGCATTGGATGACCGCAGCCGGTGGCGTCCGTCCGGTGACGACTCACGCGTCATCCGAGTCGTCGGACAGCACGATGGCACCCGTCACGAGCACCACGAGTGCGACGCCGAGCGCGAGGGCAAGGACGACGGGCCGGCGCCGCGGCGGACGGCTCGATGTTGGAGCGATTGTCGGCAGGGGCGGGGGAGGCGGCGCGGCTTCGACCAGCTCGGTCACCGCGGATCGGATCTGGGTGTCGAGGTCGCTCACGCGAGCTCCTCCCGAAGTCGGGCCCGGGCACGGGCGAGGTGGCGGCGTACGGAGCCGTCGCTGATCTGGAGCCGACCCGCGACCTGAGATGGATCGAGGTCCTCCCAGTACGTGAGGACGATCACCGCGCGTTGGCGCAGGCTGAGTCGGGCGACCGCTTCGAGGACTTCCGGCCGCACGTCCGGTGGCTCGGCGCTCGGGGGCGGGACGGCACGCGCGTCCCGGGCCGCCTGGCGCAGCGCGCCCCGATGCGACTGGCGGGCCTGGTTCAGCACCGCCCGGTAGAGGTAGGGGCGCGCGTCGCGCACCTCGGTCCACCGGCTCGACGCCATGCAGCGGAGCACGGCCTCGGAGACCACGTCGCCCGCGTCCGACGGCCCGACCAATCCGGTCGCGAACCGCGTCAGCTCGTCGGCGTGCTTGCCGTAGAGCTCCTCCATCTCGTGCCACGGCACGATCTCATCCCCGGCCGCCATCGCTCATACGATGCCGCGCCGGGCGTCTCCGGGTGACAGATCGCGTCGGACCCTGTGGACAACCCAGAGCCTGTGGACGGGGTTCCGCGGAACCGCCGGGCATGGGACGGCGTCCCGCGGGACGCCGTCCGGCCCGGCGGAGGTGCTACATCGGCAGCGCTTCGTACACCTCGACGGTGCCGCCGGACGCGAGCACCGGGCACGCCCCGGCCAGCTTCGCGGCGAGCTCGAGGGTGTCCGCCTCGATGATCGAGTATCCGGTCAGCCCGGCGGTCGGCGTGCCGGTCGACCCGTCGGACTGCACCGCGGTGGACGGGCCGAACGGGTTCCCACCGTCGAGGACGGCCGATCCCAGCGATCCGAACCATGCGCCCCAGGCCTGCATGGCGGCTTCCTGCGCCTCGGGAGTGTCGGCCATCCCGGGGCCCTTGTAGGCGAGCACGTACTTGCTCATGGTGCTGCTCCTGTCGTTCGAGCCGGCGGTCCCGGCTGGTACCCCCGCGACGAACGTCACCGCCCGGATCGACACCCCCTCTCACGGAATCTCGTAGTGCGTGATCCGGGGCTACCCTCCAGTGATGGTCATGCGCCGGATTGGCCTCTACGTCGTGGCGTTGTGCGTGGGGTGGACGACGCTCACCGTCTTCTGGAAGCTGGTCAACCACTTCTTCGGTGCCGTCACGGGCTTCGCGGCGCTCGCGCTGTTCTTCGGTTCATTCGCGCTGTTCATCGTGGTCACCGCGTGGGTGTTCTCCGTGCTCGCAGCACCGAAGCCGTTGCGCTCGCGTCGCTCTCAACCGTTGGAGTAACGGGCGATCTCGGTGCTGGCCCGGTCGTAGGCGACGATCGTGATGTGCAGGCTCTCGTTGCCGATCGACGAGGGCAGGATCATGCCGCCGAAGTAGCGGACGGCCGGATCGTCGCCCCCATCGACGATCACCGCGTCGGTCGATCGCCCCGCGCCGTCCGAGATCGACACCCGCGTGGATGCCTTCGGCACGGTGCCGCCGACCACGTTCGCGGTTCCGACGGTCAGTCCCGCGCTGCCCCCGCCGAGCACCGTGATGCCGTGACTCCCCGGAGCGGCGAACGCCGGACCACCACCGCCGGCCATCATCCCTTCCTGATGGCCATCGACGACGAACGTCTGGCAGCTCATCGCCGAACCACCGGGTTGTTCCGGCATCGCCAGCAGCCAACGCACCGTGTCCTGCCGGCCTTCGACGATCACGCGGTCACCCGGCGTGCCGCAACCGTCGAGCAGCGCGGCCGCGGGGACGTCAGCAGTCTTCTCCCGGAACGCCTCGAGCCCGTCCGGATCGGTGGCGACCAGGTGGGACTCGATCGCGGCGGTGACCGTCGGCGTCGTCCGTCCCGTGATTCGGTAGCTCGTTGGGCCGAGCCGGCCATTTCGCTGCGGTGCGTTGCCCTCCCCGCAGGGCTTGGTGGCCACGGTCGCGTTCCAGAAGTCCGTCACCTGGTCGGCCGCCGCGCTGCCGTCGTAGGCCGCGATCGTCACCGACTGCGTGCCGTCGGCATTCGTCAACCGGATGACCTCGCCGAACTCCTGGTTGGGAACGACCGGGGCCGACGCGAGCTCGAAGAGCTCGGAAGGCAGCGCGTGCGTCGGCACGGCGGCAGGCCGGCCGGGCACGAACGTCGCAGCTCGCGCCGCGGTGAGCACCTGTTGCTCGGTCAGGCCCCGCCCGATGACGAAGCCGTAGTCTCCGTCTTCGGAGTCGTCGATCGGTCCGGTGACGTTGACCAGATCGCCGGTCTTCTGCAGTCGCGCGTGCAACATCCCCGCGCCTGTCAGACGGAGGCCGGCTACGCGGCCTCCGTCGCAGAGCGTGTAGCCGTACTCGTTGCCATGCACACCAATTGCGAGCGCCGGACCGTGATCGGCCGTGGAACCGGGCGCAAGGTACAGCGTCTGCATCATCGTCGGCATCCGATCGGGCGTCTCGACCGTCACTTCGGCGACGGACCAACCCGGCGGGAGCTTCGACACGACGAGCGGACGGTGGGGGACCGACACCGTGCCGACCTCGGTGATCGGCTGAAGCGCGGCATCGTCGCCGCTCCCGCAGGCGGCCATCAATCCGACGACGACTGCCAGCACGCCGGTCGTCCCGCGCCTGACCCTGCCCTGCATGCGCCGGAGTCTCGCACCGTGTCGTGCAAGCCGGACGTCGTGTGCGGACTACGCGGTCTCCACCGAACCATTCGTCCAGCGGACCGCGCCGGGCGCCGGCCACAGCGGGCCGATGAGCAAACGACCGTCGTTGAGGGTGTGCAGGACCGCGGTGGCTACCGCGGGATCTCCATGCAGCCGGCTCGCGCTCTCGACGACGAAGTGCAGCGGGCTGAGTGCAAGGTGCCCGAGCATCGTTGCCGGGTCGTGACCAGATCCGATGTCCACGACCATGTGGCCCGGCGAGTGCGCGCCCGTCCACCGGAGCGTGACGTCCGGGGTCACTGCGTGCTCGTCGTCGACGGTCGTCACCACGCCCTGCGAGTGCAGTGCCAGGTACGCCCCGGTCCCGGAAGGCTCGTACGGACCGTTGCCGGCGATCGCGTCGTGCTCGCGGCGCGAGATCAGCAGCTCGGCGTTCGGGAAGAACGGGCTCCACCGGTCGTCGTCGCGCCACGCCATCATCCCGATGCCGTCGATGTGCGTCGCGATGACGGTGTCGATGGACTCGCGGGTAGCCGGCCACCTCGAGCACGCTCGCAAACGCTTCCTGGTGCACGGACGCGTCCGGCCCGGAGCGGAGGATGTCGTCGGCCGCCTGCGCGGGGTCGACGGCGATCCGCCGGCCGTCCGACTCGATGACCCACACCGCCGCGCCCACCCGCACCTGCTCGCCGTCCGACCACGTCGGTGCCGCCCACCCGTTGGCGCCGACCTGCTCCGGCGTCAGGCTCACCACGTCGGCGTCCACGAGGACGTCGACGTACGGGACGCGCACCAGCTCGGCCTGCCCCGCCGAGTACCTCACGGTCGTCACGCCCGCAGTGTGCCAGTCCACCGGCGTGGCCGGCCACGATTTCGAGTGTTACAAGTGCCCGTGGGGGGCGTTCGGCACTGAGCTGCGCGAGGACGTGACGGTAGTGTCAGGTCATGACCGGTCCGGCCCGCGACACGACTGTTCTCGACGCGCTGGCGCTGCGCCTCGCCGCCGATCCCGACGGCCCGTACCTCGACTTCGACGGCGTGGCGCTGACCGCCCGGGAGATGGACGAGCGGCGAACCGCGTCGCGCACCGGGCTCGCCGCGCTGGGCGTCGGGCGGGGCGACCGGGTCGCCACGCTGCTCGAGAACTCGCCCGAGCAGGTCATCAGCTTCTTCGCCGCGCTGAAGCTCGGCGCGATCCAGGTGCCCGATCAACACCGCCTACAAGGGCGAGTTCCTGCGCCACGTCCTCGCCGACTCCGGCGCTCGGGTCGTGGTCGTCCAGGGCGAGCCTGGCCGCCCGGATCGCCGAGCTCGGACCGACCGGTACGCGAGACGGACCTGCCCGGAGCTGCAGGCCGTCGTCGTGGTCGGGCCGACCGACGGCGTCGATCATCGCGGCTCGCCGGCCGAGGACTGGGCGGCGCTCGCTCGCGGCCGGATCCGACGACGCCCCGCCCGCCGCCGGGTCGCGGCCGTCGGATCTGGCCTGCTTCATCTACACCGCGGGCACGACCGGCCCGTCGAAGGGTTGCATGCTCCCGCACCACTACGTGGTCGCGCTCGCCGAGCAGATCGCCCGGGCCTGGCAGCGCCGTCCGGACGACATCGTGCTCACGCCGCTTGCCGCTCTTCCACTTCAACGCGATCTCGGTCTGCGTCGTCGGCACGCTGCTCACCGGCGGGAGCGCGGCGATCGTCCGCAAGTTCTCGGTGAGCCGCTTCTGGGCCGAGGTGAAGCGCACCGACGCGACGATGCTGTCGATGCTCGGGTCGCTCGCGATCCTCGTCGCGAACGCCGACGGACGTCCCCGAGACAGGCGAGCCACCGGCTCCGCCTGTGCGCGGCCGCGCCGATGCCGCCCGACACCGACCGCATCTGGCGCGAGCGGTTCGGCTGCGCGACGTTCAGCGCCGGGCTACGGGCTCACCGAGGCGTCGCTGATCTCGCTGCTCCCGGCGGGGGAGCCGAACAAGCCCGGCGCGGCGGGCCGGCTCAACGACGTCGAGTTCGAGGTCCGGCTCGTCGACGACGAGGACCGCGAGGTCCCGGTCGGCGAGATCGGCGAGATCGTCGTGCCGGCCGACCGGCCCGAACCTGATGTTCGCCGGCTACTGGCGCCGGCCCGAGGCGACGGTCGACGTGCTGCGCAACCTCTGGTTCCACACCGGCGACCTCGGCCGGGTCGACGACGACGGGTTCCTGTACTTCGTCGACCGCAAGAAGGACTACCTGCGCCGGCGGGGCGAGAACATCTCCAGCTTCGAGATGGAGCGCACCTTCGTCGCGCACCCGGCGATCAAGGACGTCGCCGTCCACGCGGTGCGCGAGCGAGCAGGGCGAGGACGACGTGAAGGTCACCGCCGTGCTGCAGGAGGGCGCGACCGTGACCGAGGAGGAGCTGTGCCGGTGGTCGGTCGACCAGGTGCCCGTACTTCGCGGTGCCGCGCTACATCGAGTTCCGCGACGACCTGCCCCGCAACCCGGTCGGTCGGGTCCTCAAGTACGAGCTGCGCGACGACGGCGTGACCGACGCGACCTGGGACCGCGAGGCGGTCGGGCTTCACGTTCGAGCGGCGCTGAGCGGGAACACGGCCCGGATCGCCCAGCCGGCCCTCCGGGCTGGCCCTCCATCAACCAGACCGTCGTCGGCCCGGCGTCGGCATCGGCAGCCCGCCGGTCAGCTCGTCGGCGATCCGAGCGATGCGGCGGACGCCGTTGGCCATGGCCACGGTCAGGTGGGGGACGACGTCCGTCGATACGCGCCGCCGTACGGCGGGTGTCGGGCCAGCGCGCGGCGAGGGCGTGCGGTGATCGCGACGAAGGGCTCGGTCGGCTCGGGCGCGAGGTAGAGGACGCCGTCGGGGAAGCTGCGCACGTCGCGCAGCGCGAAGTCGAACGCGCGCGAACCCTTCGCAGCACTTCGGCGATCTGCGTCGCACACGTCTGGTCGACGCGTCGGGCGGGATGAACGGGTACAGGACGGTGATGTGGGCGGGGACGCCGAGCGGCGCGACCGGATCGAGCGCGTGCCGGTGGTGGCGCACGAGCGGCTCGGCCTCGCGCACCGGTACGAGCAGCGCGGTCTCGGCGACCCCGATCACGCTTCCGCACCCTCCAGATCTCCTCGGCCGGCCAGCGGCGGGCCCAGCTGTGGTCGACGTAGTCGCCGTAGGTGCTCGTGGCGTGCTTCGGCGGGCGCAGCTCGAGCAGGTCCTCGACGACGAGACCGTGGTCGCGGAACAGGCGGATCCACTCGCCGTGCGGGATCTGGTAGTCGATCGTGCCGTCGCCCCAGTCGAACGCGCGGGCGCCGAACCACTTGCCGTGGAGCTTCCGGGTGATCGGCGCATCGGGGTCGCCCGGCGGGAAGCAGAGGTTCCGCAGCAGCGTCGAGATGTTGAACGCGAAGCAGCCCGCCGGGCCGGAGCAGCCGCGCGACCTCGGGGACGGTGCGATACGGGTCGCAGAAGCTCATCGCGCCGTGGTCGCAGAAGACGACGTCGAACGACGCGTCGCGGAGCGGGACCGCGGTCGCGCTCGCACAGACGAGCTGCACCGCGACGCCCGCGGCGGCGACCTTCTCGGCCGCGTGCCGGAGCTGGCCGCGTGACTGGTCGAGGCCGGTGACGCGCGCGCCCGGCGCGGGCGAGCTTGATCGCCCACTGCGCCGCGCCGCAGCCGTACTCGAGCACGTCGAGGCCGGTGACGTCGCCGAGCACGCTGCAGCTCGGACTCGGGGAGGTCCCAGACGCCCCAGCCCATCGTCGTCGACGTCGAGCTGGGACCCGTGCTCGGCCTGGTAGTCGTCGGCGTCGTCGTCCCAGAACGCGCGGTTCAGCCGCTCCGGGTCCTTGCCGATCCGGACGTGGTGCTTCCTGGTCATGCCGGGCAGCCTCGATCGGGAGCCGGGCGAAGCCGCGGACGTTGCCCGAGTGCACGCGCTCCGCAGCCGGTCGACGTCGACCGCGTACTCGCCGAGCAGCGGGCAGCAGCACCTCGAGCGCGACCCGCGTCTCGAGCCGGGCGAGCGGCGCGCCGAGGCAGTGGTGGATGCCGTGGCCGAACGCGAGATGGCCCGCCGGGTTGCGGTCGACGTCGAAGCGGTCGGGCTCGTCCCAGCGGCGCTCGTCGCGGTTCGCCGGAGCCGAACAGCAGCAGGCCCTTGCGCCCCGCGCGGCAGCGTCACGCCGTGCAGCTCGACGTCGCGGGTCAGCACGCGGGCGAGCGCCTGGGTCGACGTGTCGAAGCGCAGCGTCTCCTCGACCGCGGCCGGGATCAGGTCGGGTCCGCGAGCACCCGGGCGCGCTGGTCCGGGAATGCGCGCAAGCCAGTAGACCGCGTTGCCGAGGAGCTTGGTCGTGGTCTCGTTGCCCGCGATGAGCAGCAGGAAGCAGAAGCCCGAGCACCTCGGCGGCGGAGAGCATCCGGTCGCCCTCCTGGGCCGCGACGAGCGCGCCCACCAGATCTTCACTCGGGTTCGACGACGGTTGGTGATCACGTCGTTGAAGTAGCCGTACAGTCGGGTCGCGCCGTCGATGCCGGCCGGGGTCAGCTCCGCGCTCCCCTCCTCGCGGTGCAGCATCGCGTCGGACCACGACCGGAGCTCGTCCTGATCCTCGCGGGGGACCCCGAGCATCACCGAGATCACGGCCATCGGGAGCTTCGCCGCGAAGTCCTCGATGACGTCGACCCGGGCGCCGCGGACGAACCCGGCGGAGAGCTCGTCGGCCAGGTCCGGATCGGCGCCTCGAGGTCGGCGACCCGCCTCGGGGTGAACGCCCGGCTGACCAGGGCCCGCAGCTCGGTGTGGCGGGGCGGGTCCATCTCGATGAGCATCGGCTCGACGTTCTCGGTCCGGCGCTCAAGCGTGATGCCCCCGGTGGACGAAAAGGTCGCCCAGTCGTCGATGGCGGCCCGGACGTCGTCGTGGCGCGACAGCGCCCAGAAGCCGTGGTCGGGGTCGAGGTAGGCGGGCGCCTCGTCCCGGAGCCGCCGGTAGGTCGGATAGGGGTCCTCGTGGTGCTCGTAGCTGAAGGGATCGAAGCGGACCACGGTTCCGACCCTAACGGGGGCGGGCGCCCGGTTCGCGGATTTCGCACCCCTCGGGATCGGTCAGAATGGACGGCCGCGCCGGCGGGTTTCCGGTAGGTGGAGGCGGAGAGCGTGCGGGTCATGGACGTGCGGGAGCGGTCGATCACGGCTCGACGCCGGGCGCGCACGCCCCGTTGCGGCGTGATCCTCGTGCTCGTCGCCGTCCTGGCGGCGTCGTTCGGCCTGGCGTCCCGGATCGGGGCCGCCGGGCGGCGCCGTCGGCCCACGGCCGCGGCACCGGCCCGGTGGTCCCGCCCGACGCCGGTTCGGTCATGCCCGGCATCGACCCGCGGCTGCTCGGGCTGCGCTCCTGCCGGGTGCCGGGGTCGACCCGTCGGCGGAGCTCGCCGCCGCCCAGACCGCCTCGCCGCGCTCGAGTCCGAGCAGCGGACGTTGCGCGAGCGGCAACGAGGCTGGCCGAGCGGACGTTGAGCTCACCGTGGCGCAACAGGAGGCCGAGGCGACGTTGGAGCGCACCCAGGCGCTGGTCGACCGGGTTGCCGCCGCGGCCTACAAGGGTGCGAGCGACGAGCTGCTCGCGGTCCTCCCGTCGAACGAACTGCTCGACCTCGGCCGCCGCATGAAGCTCGCCGGCCAGGCCGGGACGTCGCTGCGGGCGATCTCCGAGGAGCGGCCGCCAGCGCGGCGGAAGCGACGAAGGCGGGAGAGCGCCACGGTCGAGGCCTGAGGGTCGAGCAGCGGCTCGCCGTCCTCGCGGCGGAGCTCCCGAAGGCCGACCGCATCGTGCACGCACGTCTGGCGCCAGGCCGCGAGCGATCTCCCGGCCCGCAAGGTCGCGGTCCGCGGCATCCCGGTTGCCGCGCTCGACGCGTACCTCCGCGCCGAACATCCTCGCGGTGCTGCACCGACGTGCGGGATCGAGTGGTGGCTGCTCGCCGGGATCGCGGACGGCGAGTCCGGCCACGGCACCCACGGCGGCGCGCGGGCCGACGTCCACGGTGACGTCTTCCCGCCGATCGTCGGCATCCCGCTCGACGGCACCCACGACACGCAGCCGGTGGCCGACAGCGACCACGGCTTCTCGACACCGACCCGTCTGGGACCGCGCGGTCGGCGTGATGCAGTTCACTCCGGGCACGTGGAGGCGCTGGGCGTCGGACGGCAACGGCGACGGTCACCGATCCGCAGAACCTCTACGACGCATCGCTCGGTGCGGCCCGGAAGCTCTGCGCGGACGCCGGTCCCGAGGGCCTGCACACCGACGCCCAGCTCGCCGCCGCGCTGAAGCCCTACGTCGTGACCGCCGCGCTCGTGAAGGCGAAGCTCGCCCGGCCCATGATACGAGCAGCAGGGCCTGCCGGCCCCGGACCCCGCCGTCGCCGGCGCGATCCCGCCGGGATAGCTCCGGTCAGGAGCGCTCGAGCAGGTCGTCGACGTTCGGGTCCGCGGCCATCTCGTTCGCAATGCGACGAGCCTCGGTGCGAAGAGACGTCGAGGCGAGCGCCGTCGTGATCGCCGTCTCGATCCGCGGGCGCATCGTCCTCCCCGATCACGGTTCGAGTCCCGTCGGAGCTCACGGATGCGGCCTCCACGGTGAGACCCGCCCCACTCCTGGCGACCCGTCGGCCGTTCTCGAACTGATCCGCGAACACCGGGCACGATGACGGTGGGCACGCCCGCGGCGACGCGCGCCGAAGACGGTCCCGGATCCTCCGTGACAGACCACGAGATCGGTCGAGGCGAGCACCGCGCGCTGGTCGATCCACGGCTCGACGTGCATGTTGGCCGGGATGGAGCCGAGGCGGAACGGTCGAGCTGGCGACCGGTGGTCAGCAGCACCCGGACCGGCAGGCCCGTCGACCGCGCGCAACGCCAGGCGGTAGATGTCGGATGCCAGTGTCATGTGGCCGAGCACCGTGCCGAAGGTCAGGTACACGAGTGGCGCGTCGGACCCGCTCCACCAGTCCGGAAGTGCGGTGGTAGCAGTCGGGTCCGGCTCCGGAGAACCGGAAGGTGTGCGGGAACGGCGATGGGTCGAGCGCGGCCGGGAAGCGCGTCAGGTACGCCGAACCGCGCAGCTCGTCGGCCAGGCCGGCGCGATGCGCCTCGAGCACGGGTGCCACCGACGTCGATTGAACCCATCTCGGCCTCGGCCATGGAGATCGCCACCTCCGCGCTGGGAATGCCCAGCCGTCCGGCGACGACGGCCGGACGCGTACTCGCACGGGTCGCGCAGCACGAAGTCGGGCTTCCAGCCGGCGAACGTGCGCTCCGTCCCCGGAAGCATCGCGGTGGCCGCAAGGCGGCCGAAGAGCTCCCGGTTGCCGAGCACCGACGCCTCGCCGGGTGGCGCGAGGGGAGGCGTTCCCGGATCGGCGCGATCTCCGACTCGTCGGGCTCGCCGCCGGTGACGAAGCGGTATCCGGCCGCCTCGACCATCGCCTGCATCGACGGCGGTCCGATGACCAGGGTCTCGGCACGGCGCCGTTCCGCGGCGTCGAGGAAAGGCTGCAGTGGGCGGAGGTGACCGGCACCGCCGAGGGAGCACGCCGCGAGGATTCGCACGGCTCGGGACCATCGCGGCGGCGCGGACGAAGCGCAGTACGCCGACCCTATGCGGATGCCACGGTCTGACTGCGAGCGGTGGTCTACGCGGTGACGGTGAGGTCGGTGACCGTCACCGGACCGGTGCGCTCCTCGTGCTCGACGACCGCGGCGACGCGGCTCGACGTCCCACCCGACGGCCTCGGAGCGCAGCGCGCCGACCGTGCACCGCTCGCGCGGCCGGATCGAGAACGGGTCGTACCGGAAGAAGCCCATCGCGTTCTCGTGCGTGATCGCGTTGATCTCCGCGTCGGTGAGGTCGGTCGCGTCGAACTCCTCCATCATCCGCTCGGGCGCGTACGGCCAGTTCGTGTCGGAGTGCGGGTAGTCGACCTCGACGGTGATGCGGTCCACGCCGATGTCGCGCGCGAGCTTCACGCCGACGGCGTCGGAGATGTAGCAGAGCACGACGTGCTCCATGAACACCTCGCTCGGCATCTTCGAGCCGAAGTCCGCGCCGGTCCACGCCTTGTGCACGCGGTACGAGTGGTCGAGGCGCTCGAGGAAGTAGGGGATCCACCCGATGCCACCCTCGGACAGCGCGACGGTGAGGTCGGGGAACTTCTTGAACACCGGCGAGTGGATGAGGTCGGCCGCGCACTGCACGATGTTCATCGGCTGGAGCACGATCATCACGTCGATCGGCGCGTCGACCGCGGTCATCACGAGCTTGCACGACGAGCCGATGTGCATGCAGACGATCGTCCCGTCGTCCGAGCACGCCTGCCAGACCGGGTCCCAGTGATCGGAGTGCAGGCTCGGCAGGCCGAGCGGCTCGGGGTTCTCCGGGAACGTGATCGCGTGGCAACCCTTCTTCGCCACCCGCCGGACCTCGGCCGCGCACGCCTCCGGGTCCCAGATCATCGGGATCGCGAGCGGGATGAAGCGCTCGGGCGCGTACCCGCACCACTCGTCGATGTGCCAGTCGTTGTACGCCTGCGCGAGGACGATCGGCGGTGTCCTTGTCCTCGAGCGCGCCGAAGAGGCGGCCCGCGAAGCCGGGCAGGCTCGGGAAGTTGAGCGAGCCGAGCACGCCGTTCGCGTTCATGTCGAGCACGCGCTTCTCGACGTCGAAGCAACCGTCGCGGATCTCCTCGAAGGAGGTCGGGTCGATCCCGTACTCCTCCTTCGGCCGGCCCGGCGACCGCGTTGAGCCCGATGTTGGGGACCTCGAAGCCCTGGAACGACCAGACGTCGGTGCCGTCGTCCTTGCGGATCAGCTTGCGGCGCGATGTCCGCGTACTTCGCGGGCAGGTGGCGCTCGAACATGTCGGGCGGTTCCACGACGTGGTCGTCGACGCTCACGATGATCAGGTCGTCAAGCTGCATGCGCGCGCAGCGTACCGCGACCGGCGCGAGTTTCGAACGGCGTCTACGGTCGTGCGGGGCCTCGGGCTGCACCTCGATGAGGTCGACGTGGACGCCCGGCGGCGACGTCACCGTGTACACGACGGCCCGGGCGATGTCGGCGGGCTCGCAGCGTGTTGAAGTGGCGCTGGATCCCGAAGCGGCGGCCAGTAGGTCATCGAGCTGCGTCGATCTGCCCGGCGGTCCAGCCCGCACGCGAAGTCGGTCAGGGTCGGGCCGACCCGGACCGGTCGTGGCGCGCACCCCGGTCCCTCCGAGCTCCATGGCCAGCGACCCGGGCCGACGACCTCGACCCCGGCCTTGCTCGCGCTGTACCCGAGCATCCCGCGGCCGCGGGCGTGGGCGGCGTCGGAGGAGACGAACACGACGTCGCCGCGGCCGCCGGTCGATCATCGGGCCGGAGGACCCGCCGGGTGCACAGCATCGGCCCGAGCAGGTTCGTGCGCACCTCGCGCTCGAGCTGCTCGGGATCGAGCTCCCAGAACGGGCCCGGGACCGCGACGCCGGCGTTGTTGACGAGCGCGTCGACCGAACCGAGCGCGTCCTCGGCGGCGCGTGAAGAACGCGTCGACCGAGGCGGCGTCGGTGACGTCGAGCGACCGATCGGGAACGCTTCGCCGCCGGCCTCGATGCACGAGCTCGGCGGTCTCGTCGAGCTCGTCGGTGCCGGCGGGCGCCGAGCGCGACCGCCAGCCCGAGCCCGCCGAGCGCGACGGCGATGCGCCCGCCCGATCCCGATGGACGCGCCGGTGACGACCGCGACGTGCGGTCGCTCGTCATGGTCGTCCACGCTACGACGGGACCGGCCGCGTCGACGAGCAGCACGGTCAGCGACGAGTCGACGTCGTCGGCCCAGACCTCGACCGTGACGGGCGCGTCGAGCGCGGTCGGCGAGCTCGAGGACCGCCGCGAGTCGTGTCGTCGACCGGGCCGACCGCGACCGCGGTCGCGGGTCGGCCCGGCGCGGCCGGCGGCGAGCGCGACCGCGACACCGATGCCCGGCGCCGTCGACCGCGGGGACGACGACGGTGCCCGGCGCGTCGGTGGGGAAGGTCCGCGCGACCCAGAGCCCGGCCGGGCCCGGGCTGGGCGGTGACGACGCTCCGGGCGCCATGCGCTGCTTGATGTCCATGACCGCGCGGGCCGGATGGCGCGGGAACGCGGTCGTCGACGTACCCGGGCTGGGCGACCGCGGCGAGCCGCTCGAACAGCGGCGGCGGCGTCGATCGGGTACGACGATCGCGCGACGCTGCGTCGCGAACGGTGCGAGGTCGGCGGGCTGCGATCGGCACGACCGGCGCGCCGAGCTCGTACGGTCGGGCGGCGACTCCGCCGGGTCGAGCCCGACGGCCCAGAGCAGGTCGAGCCCGGCGAAGCCGAGGAGCTTGAAGTCGTCGCGCCTGCAGTCCGCAGGTCCCCATGTGGTGCGGGCCGTCCCAGTTGAAGACGCCCTTGGCGCCCCAGGTGTTCGCAACGCCGACGTTCGCGGCCGCGGCGAACGCGCGCGGAGCCCGTCGACCGCGCGGTCGCGCAGCACGCCCGGACCGGCCGAGCATCGCGGTGCGCCCTCGTGGTCGGTCCAGCCGACCGAGACGGGCCCGTCGCGGGCTGGCACCGGAAGGTCCAACGCGTACGCAGCGCACCGGGGATCGGAACCTCGAGCCGGCGCCAGCTCGGGCGAGGCGTCTCGCAGCAGATGCCCGACCGTCTCCATCGGGGCGCATCCTGGCATGACCGGCAGAGCCGGTCCGGTAGTGTCCGCCGCGATGAGCGACCGGAACATGTACCTGCACGAGTACGTCGACATCGTCGGCGAAGGCGCCATGCGCTACATGGAGCACACGGTCGGCTTCAACACCGGTACCGCGGCCGGGAAGGGTCTGGAGCTCCTCGGCACCTTCTACGTGATGGGCTCGACCGGGCGTTGGCCACAGGTCGTCAACATCTGGGAGTGCATCGAGGGGCGCACGGGATGGCGCCGGCTGATGGAGAGCACCAATCTCAGCCGGACCGAGAACCCCGAGCTGAACGAGTGGTGGAAGACCGCGCTGGAGGTGCGCTCCGGGGGCTTCGATCGGCTGCTCGGCGCGGCGCCCGGGTGCCCGACGATCGCGGACCTGCAGCGTGACGGGGTCAGCGGATCGGTGTTCGTGCACGAGCTCTCGCGGTGCACGCCCGGTGCGGCGCCGGCGTACCTCGCAGCCATGCGTGAGAGCTGGGAGCCGGTGGCCCGCGACTACGGCCATGTGCCGGTCGGGCTCTACGAGGTGATGATGACCGACACCGAGGTGATGAGCGTCTGGGCCACCGACCCCGAGGGACACGAGGCACTCGGGCGGGCGATCGACGCCGGCACCGACGAGCGCATCGCGGCGTGGCGCGACCTCTCCCGGCAGTACCTCACC